>NZ_JALKAA010000003.1 GCF_024171605.1 Pontibacter sp. HSC-36F09
CTTCGACAAGCAAGCGCGTGCTCTACTTCGACAACATCCGCGTGGGCAACGAGCGGGCCTCTTTTAATGAAATGTCGTCTTCTGGCAGCAACACAGTAGTGTCGCAGCCAACTACGACTACATTACCGACTACAACTACTTCACCGACTACAACTACAACACCTACTACAAGCTCTTCTCAGGTAGGTGGTATAACGTTGGTTAATGCAGGTACAGAGAAAGACGTATTGAAGCTGACAAGTGGTGCTACATTGAGCTTTAGCGCTTTGGGTACTACTAAGTTTAACTTCCGCGCAGACCTGAACGCCGGCGTAGGCAGCGTGAAGTTCGAGTTAAAAGGCGCCATGAGCCGCACCTACACCGACAACGCCGCACCGCATGCCCTGTTCGGTGACGACGGAAGAGGCAACTACTATTTTGGTAACGCGACCATGCCAACGGGCAGCTATACCCTGACCGCCACGCCTTACTCTGGCAGCAATGGCTCTGGCACGGCGGGCACCCCGGTAACGTATACTTTCACTATTAAGAGCTAGTAGATTACATACTGCCTCTTGCAGGCACCACTAATGAAGAGCAGCTGGCCCAATGGTCAGCTGCTCTTTTTTTATGACCTGTTCTAAGCAAATTTTGAGTACAGCCGAAGACTCATTATGCTAATGTTATAGGCTGTGTGCTGTGTTAGCAAGTAAATTTTTGATCTGGTAATATACTAAGAGCAACTCAAAATTTAGATAGCTAAGCTAAAGGCTTTAGTCATCATGCTATTAACTCGTCGAAGTGACATTGATTTGAAAAATAAACTGTCTCTTTTCAAGAGACAAATTCCATTGACACTTAAATAATGTCTATTCCCTAATAAAACAGAAAAGTTAACGCCGCTTTTTGTTCAATTAAGTATAATAAATATATAATTTAAAATAAGGGTCGAAAATTTAAATTATTTGCAGTGTAACATTTTTTCTGTAATTACTTATATATAATTAAAGCACCGAATAAGTTTATCAATTGATTTTTTGAGGCTTAATGGTATTTGAACTTTTACACTACTGGACCTATGGAAAAAAACTACACTTACACACCCACAAAGCACCCCTATTCACGCTTTTTATCGCACAACGAAAGAAAACGACATAGTAAGTCTACATAATAATTAAAGATCGGTGATGTCGGCTAATAGTGCGGCTGGTAAAAATAATTACTTGCCATAGTAGTTAAGGTATACCCGCTTCAAAATACGCATCGCTTATAAAGTTTATCCGAATTCCTGTGGAGAAATCATCCTGCGTGTATGTTGCTCATTTGATTTTAAAGATTATGATTAAATCGAAACAAAGACTTCCCATGCTCTACCTCGGAGGGGATATGCTTACTATCGTTCTTATATCTTGCATCGCTTTCTATTTTATTAATGATAAAGAGTATCAGCAAACCGCATGGATAGTGTTAGTTGTTACTGTGTTCGCGTGGACCTTGATTAGTTACTGGATTAGGTTGCAGGACTCTGATCTGTATAGTAAGGTTAACTTGCGAGTGGTAAACTACATTAAAACTTATATCCTGCTGATTGGTATTGTGGTCGCCCTTTATACCTTCTTTCCACTATCAGGAGAGACTAAAAACATAGTGGCAGCTATTGTCCTTGGTATTCCCATTATAGGTATACCTGTAAACCTGCTTGTAGTAAATACGATTGAACATTTGCGCAATAGTAATAGCGGAACTAAATACACGCTGGTAGCAGGTGTTGGAGATATGGCCGGTAATGTCGAGAAACACCTCCAACGCCACAATGGATCCCACTCTAAACTGAAAGGTTTTATCGATTGTAAAAAGGAGGAATGTGTGGTGCCCCAAGATAGGGTAGTGGGTGATTTGGATACTATAAACGAATACCTTAAAACTAATTCTGTAGATGAGATCGTCATTGCTATACCTGTCAAAGTTTCCAAGAAAGTGAAGAGTATAATCGCAGCTGCAGATTATCATGGCGTGCGTGTAAAGTATATTCCTGATTATAGGGGACTGTTCGGAGATAGCTACAAGATGACCAGGTATGGTGAACTGGATGCTATTAACGTGAGGCAACTCCCATTGGATGAAGACTATGCCTTCTTTCTGAAAAACAGCTTCGATAAGATTTTCTCAGCCTCTGCGCTTCTGGCACTCTTCCCTTTGTTTGTGGTGCTGGCTATTATGATCAAGCTTGAATCACCTGGTCCTGTGTTTTACTGTCCTATCAGAATTGGAAAAGGTGGAAAACCATTTAAAGTGTTCAAGTTCAGAAGTATGCGTGAAAATGATGCTGCAACTGGCGGAACAATGTCTACTCAAGTAAACGACCCCAGAATAACCAAGTTAGGAAGTGTTCTCAGAAAGTATAGCCTCGATGAATTGCCTCAGTTTATGAATGTATTGCTAGGTGATATGAGTGTAGTCGGGCCGCGACCTCACAGAGGCTTCCTAAACCAGAAGTTGCAGGAAAGCGTTGATAAGTATATGATCCGACACTACTTCAAACCTGGTATCACAGGCTGGGCTCAGGTAAATGGCTGGCGAGGTCCAACTGAAACTGATGAACAACGCAAGCAAAGAACAATGCATGATCTTTGGTATATGGAAAAGTGGTCTTTCGGACTTGATATCAAAATAATCTATAGAACCATTTTCAGTAGAAAGACACATAAAAGTGCTTACTGAATAACATTCAGCACTAAGGTTGAATTAGTGAGGCGAAAAGAATACATGATGAGGGGCTATGGGGTTGTGGTAATGGGTATTGTTGGTCTGTTTGGGTGGGGCGTCCTATGGTTTGGAAACTTATACCCTTCATTTTCGCTGCAGCCAGACTACATGAGCATTACAGATTTGCGATACCAAGTGGACCGGATAAGTGCCAATTCAAGGAACGCATTTTGGCAAACGCTGGAGGAGCGGCCTCTAGAAGATTATCTGCTTTTTGAAGAAACATTTGAGGGCATCGAGCCTCTCTCTACAACTGTAAACCTGCAGACTGACTCAGAACACGGCTTCCATGTCGTCACTGATCCGGTAAACAAAAAAAACAAGGCTGCTCGATTTGAACTGCGCGCATCAGACCCGATGGTCCATCGGGGAAAACGGTCTGAGTTGTTTGTATTAGATAGGGTAACACAGAAAGAAATTTGGTACAGTTTTGCCGTGCTTTTCCCTGAGAGTGGCTACACTCCGGATTCTTCCAATGAACTGATTAGCCAATGGCACCAGGAAGGGAGTCCCCCCATTTCGTTACGTACAGTAGACGACATTATTTACCTCCGGGTGCGTCACAGCACCCAATCGGATAAGTGGAAGGTTATGGATGTGGCTCCTCTAACAAAGGATGTCTGGCATGAGTTTGTCTTTCATATCATTCACTCTGCGGGTGCGGACGCATTGATAGAGGTATGGCATAATGGCCAGAAGTGTGTGACTTATAAAGGGCCTAATCATTTCGAAGATAAAAAAATGCCCTATTGGAAAGTTGGCGTCTACAAAGCGAAATGGAATAATAATAGAACTGCATCAGATACAAGAGTTATTTATTTTGATAATATCAGAGTAGGGAATGAGTTGGCTTCATTTGAAACGATGCAGCCTTTCGAGGAATTAGAATGACAAGATATCAATTTATAGAACGAAAGAATAAGGGCTAATTCTCGGTATTAGCCATGGCTCTCTGCTCATTGTAAGGAGCGGAATACTTTTTGCAATTAATCTATCTACTAACAGCATTACGGTAATTTCTATGGAACTAAGTGCCAGAAACGTATTCACTTGGCTGTTGGCAAACCTGCTGATAATGTGCGGATTTGTAAACAGGGCTAAAAAACGGGCGATGAGAGGAGATCACATTTTATCGATGTACTTTCATGATCCTTCCAAAAAAGAGTTCGAAGCTTGTATCAAATGGTTAAAAAGTAATGGATTTACGTTTCTGAGTCCAGAGGATTTACATAATATCATAACCGAAGACCTTGCAATGCCAAAAGGGGCGGTACTCATGACGGCAGATGATGGTTGGAAAGGGAATGAATCAAATTTGGTAGCTGTGGCAGAAAAATACCAGGTGCCGATTACCATCTTTGTATCTACAGAGGCCGTGGAAGAAGGTGCCTACTGGTGGGCGTACCTTGAGAAGGCTAAGGACCTCAACATCTCTATACCTCCTAAGTCTTCTTTAAAACTGATCATGAATGACAAGCGTGCCGCTCTTATCAATGAAATAAAACGTCGGACTAAGGTGGATAGACAGGCGATGACGATCAATCAGATTAGACAGATCTCTGAATCGAAGTATGTTACTTTAGGGGGACACACACATACACATCCGATCTTAGTTAATTGTAGAACAGAACAACTATACAACGAACTGCATGTTTCGAAACAAAAGTTAGAGGCCTGGACAGGTAAAGAGATAAAATACTTTGCGTATCCTAATGGAGATTTTGGGGAACGTGAGATGCGCGCACTGAGTGAACTTGGGTATAAGCTAGCATTCTCGAGTGAGCCCCGTCAGACAAGTAGAGCTGATTTAAGGAACACTTACTGTTTGCCACGGTTTGGGCTGTTGGAAGGGGCATCGCTGGCAGAGAACATCTGCCGTATGACAGGTGTCTGGAAACCTCTGATGCTGAAATTTAGATTACCGGAATTAGCTAAGGACGAGAATACCTCGATGGAGACTCCGGTATACAGGAGAAGAGAGAGTACAAAATTGTTGACCTCCTGAGTAATCAACCTCTAAAAAAGGTATAGTTGATTCTAAAATAAAGATGCTAGTGTACACTAGCATCTTTATTTTGCGCGCCGGAGAAATTTAACCTGAAAATACAGCAGTGACTATTTATTGGATAGTTTCTATCGGCTGGTGTATTGTACTGGAGTCCAGCTTTAGCTCATCTTGCAAGAACTTAATTGATTTCGCTCTTTCATACGCCAGAATATCATTCACTTTGCGCCAGTCGATTGTCTCCAAAATAAGTTTCCTTTTTATATTGGTGATATCTGTGATAAGTCTTTCTTCTAGACCAAATAATTGTAGGAGCGACTCAAATCGTGTTATTCCTCTTCGTTCGTTACCAATCGCCAAAAAGGGCTTATTGAACAAAATAGATAAAGCGCAGCCGTGGAAGGAATCAGTAATCACAAACTCTGCATCGCGAATCCCCCTTAGCCATTTCGTGATTGGAGGAAAAATACAGTTCTGTATCTCCTTTCTGTTCTCTATGGTAAATGGCTTGATTTGCATCTCACTCAAAAGAGTTAGGTTAAGCTCATTAGCAACATTGTGGATAAAGCAGTCTTTCTCTGCATCTCTATCAAGTACATAGGTCATTAATGTTCCTTCTATTTTCGGCTCATTCTCCTGCTGTATCAACATAGAATAATCTTGGGGCTCCAGAAGCAAAGTAGGGTCCAGCACGCGTATTGCTTCGACTCCTAAGTTTTCATAGCACAACGCAACCCCGGTGGTTTCCCTTACTGAAACGGTGTCGAACTTCTTGATTAAAGTAGAACACTTTTCTGTTTCCTGTCTAGTAAATTCCCAGTCCGAAACACCAAATGATGCCGCATAGGCAATTCTCTTTATCTTCTTTTTATCATCAAGGAAGTCTAAGAAAAAATTCGTGATATTGGGTGAGTATTTCGGTCGCCATACCTGGTCGCTTCCCACCACATATGCATCGAAATCTTCCTTCTGAAGCATATACATGCTATCATCTGAGTCTATTAATGACGTAATTGGACTTATATATTTATCTGTGAAGTATGCAGTGTGTTTACCAATCTTTAGTTTTTCCTTTCGTGTTGGATATTGAATGACAAAGTCCTTATTATTGAGTATATGACCCTGTATGAAGACCTCTGCATAAGATTTTAACTCTTTGAGCAGGCCTCTCCTGTTATATTTCCTGTTTATTATCCAGGCATCATGGCCAAAGCTCTTTATGGTTTTCTGCAGTGCATACGCCTGAAGCAGCCCCCCATAATTATTATGCAAGGGTTGGGTTAGGATACCTACTTTTCTGTATTGTTTAACTTCCACCTCTTTCAGTCTAAGTATTTGCGTATCTTCTGATTTAATTTGGTAACTACCTTCAAGGTCAGCAGGTCTTTCCTCATTCTTGAATCAAAACTTGCTGCACCAGGGTATTGCGACCAGAATAACAGGCTGTTTGCCCGTACCTTTAACCTAATTGTTTGAACAAGCTTGCTCGGGTATGAGATGTCTTCAGCAACAAATCTTTTAGGAGGAATAATGTCTCCTTGGTCTGTAGCTTTTTTTATTCTGAATGGTTGCGCCTTTTGTCTGTGGTTGAAACTTCCACTTTGCGACTTAAGAAACTCCTCAAGTGGCATCAGGTGTATGTTCAATTTCCCTTGCGCTAAAGTTGTCTGTATAAGCTTATCGGCAGCTGCTGATCGTGTTACAATGACACTTGTGCCGGCACCGTCCTTAGCATAAGGATGTATCCAGGCGTCACCTAAGGAGATGTCGGCCAGTTCCGTGGTAACATCATCACAAAAATCGCAAGCTTTAGCTTTAAATAAGCCGGTCCCCCACATGTCTCCGACGTTCTTCATTTTTATCTGTTTCTCTATGCATGTATGGGCTTCTATACAGCCGAATGAATAGTCATAGGCTGTAGAAGAAAGATCTTTGATTCTATAGGCAGGGCTTTTGAAATTGCCATCTTCTATTCCTGATTTTGAGGCGAGGTAGTCCGTGAAAAAAGAACTTTTTAACCCGCCACAAATGATACCAACTAAGAATTTTATTTTTTGCCTGAGCTCGGGGTGGTGGTATTGAGCAAGTCTAATAGCTTTAATAAAGCACGCGACACCGGAAATAGCTACTACACCAGGCAGATCAATTATTTTAGGTAGCACTGTTGCTAAAGTAACGGGATAATATTTGGTTTTAGATGCCTGCAATAATTCCTCCTTGGTGCTACTGATAGCATATTCATAGAAATTAGTTGAGGATTCTCTGACAGAGATTATGTGATTAATCTCTCCGCTTTCTAATAGTGAAGCGAAAACAAGAGTTGCTATACCTCCAGAGGAAGACCTGCTTCTAAAATCAGCAGAGTAGCCTGCGTAAATTTTGTTATACCTCCCAATATTTCGATGATAATTAGGAGCATCCTGCAGGAAGAGGGATGCTATTTCATCTTCTGTTCTAACTTCGCTAACAGGCTTTGGATTGAAAGGACATAGCGCTAAATCATATTTTGAAAGAGAAGCGTTTTCTTTTAAATGAGGAACCAGAAAACCATTTTCATTCCACTTCATCTCTATCACATCCTCGTGCATATAAGTACACATGCCACAGCCTACACACAACTCATTAGCCAAGACAGTGTTAATTGCATTCTCTTTCATTTATAGAGTTATTAATATGTTTTAAATCCCATGGAGCGTAAAGACTATTGTCATATTAGAGAACTATCTTAATATTAGTTAACAACAGCTCGTAGGCTGGAGCTTATTATTATTGTAAGCCATTATAGTAAAGTATTGCCTTTGAGAGCACCTTTCTGACAGGTACCAAGATGAGTTCTCTCTCATAATTGTTAAGCCCTATCCACCAGGTTGCATTCACATACATGATACTGAATATAAGAACCTTGATGGACAGAGATAAAAAGGTATATTCATTGTTGATCATATTAAGAATAATTCCAACTAGAACTACAGCCGTGACTGGAAGCGCCATAGAGCCTATTTCTTTCCAGAAGCGCGGAATATCGATAAGCACCCGCTTATAGTAGTAGATATTCATGACGATTATATTCCCCACAATCAGGGACACAGAAGTCCCAATAGCACAGCCTAGCCCACCATATAACTTTGCTAGTGGAATGCTGATGGCCAGGCTTGACGTAGCCACCAAAATGTAAACCAAGGACCGAAATTTATGCTGATTCCTCGCCTGTAGAATGGAAATGCCTAAGGTTTGGATCAAAGGCACGGTAAGTGGGATCATCAACAGTACAGCAATCAGATAGGCATCGGCGTAGTCAGCGCCGGCCCAAAGCACAATAAAAGTTTTTCCGAAAAGAATGAACACACTCAGCACAAATGCCATCACGATAAACTGTAATCTGCCTGTACGGATAAAGAGTTCGGACACTTCTTTATCAGGCGTGTTGCGTGCGACCATGGCCGTTACTTTAGGTAAGAATACACCAGAAATGGCCGTAGAAAGACTCATATAGTACATCTGCAGTTGCACGGCAATGGCATAAATGGCCACTACAGCTGTACCTGCTACAACACCAAGCACAAGCTGGCCAGTGCTCCAATAAATCTTGTCAACTACTACGCCTAGAAATATAAAGAAAGAGTAAGTTGAAATTCCTTTTAACATATTCCACTCCATCTTTTCGAAATACAGTTTAATTTTCAGTTTTGTAAAACAGTACCAACCATTTATGAGCAGACTGATAATGTTTAACAGTGTGATGACTATAACAATACCAATGGCTTTGTAACCCATCAGGAGCAGTGGAATCATTAGGCAGGGCGAGATTAATGCCCGCACAATATTGACCATCTTTTGGAACACATAGTTTTCATAAGCTACTATGATCGAACCAAAAATACTGAGCGGAAACGTTGCAGCAAGGTTGAAGATCAACAGTACCACCATGATGCGCGCTTTATCCAACTCTGCGGATGATAGGGCGTTGCCAAACAGGACCTCAACGTTGTAGTATAGTAAGGTGCCAGCTATTATGACGAGCACACTGATGCCGCAGTACAAGGCCAGAAACATACCAAACAAAGCATACTGTTCTTGTTGCTTGTTCTGCGCTCTGTATTTTGCGGTATAGCGAACTACTGCATTTCCCAATCCCAGATCCAGAACGGTAAGGTAGGCAACCACAGAGGCTACCAGGGAGTAAAGACCAAACTCAGACTTACCCAGCATCCGCAACATGAAAGGTGTAAAAAGCAAGCCTACCAGATTGTTTATACCGATAGAGGCATACGACAGCAAAGCGCCTGCTTTTAATTGATTGATAGCCATAGCCAAAGTAAAGGGTATAGAGTTATACCTACTGCTAAGCAGGCAATGGGGTAGTATGTTGGTTTAGTACGGCTTCTGGTTGAGGCATTTGATCCTGCTGATGCTGATCTATAAATGTCCTGAACCATAACTCGAGGTGTACCCATTTCCAGATTTCTTTTGCAATATTAGTTTTACCTGAGAGGTGCTCTTTATACTTTCGCATGGCGACCTCTGGGTTAATCAGGTTGCGCTCTCTGAAAGAGTTGCTGTTTAGGACTCCTTCCACAATCTTCTGCCACGCAGGTTCTCTGAACCATTCGTCCTGTGGTGTGCCAAAGCCGATCTTATCCTGCCGCAACCTGATCTTTTCGGGGAGCATACCCTTCATTGCCTCTCTGAGTATAAATTTGGTGATTCCATGGCGTATAGCCCAGTTATCTGAACTGGCCAGCGTCTTTTCAACCAGACGATAGTCCAGAAAAGGAACTCTTGCCTCGAGGGAAAAATGCATAGAGTTCAGGTCCTCCCATTTAAGCAAGTGCTCCAACTTATTTTCGAAATGGTCCAATAGGGCATCTTTCAGCGAGTTGGAGCCATACAGGTTACCGGCTATACCGTTTGATTGACTATATCTTTCAATAAAAGCATTCTGCAGATACCCTTTCTCGCCAACCCTGATTTTTGTTCGCATACCCTCGGGTAAAAGGAAGTAGGCGAACGATTTAAATCCATAGAGGCTACGGTGATTTTTTAGGTAGTAATACATCTCGCTGACCAGCCTTCCAATCCGGCCTGATCGAAGCAAATCTTTAAAGTAAAAGCCGAAAAAGTAATGATAGCCGGCTAACTCTTCGTCGGCTCCCTGTCCATCCAGAGTAACCACTACGTTATCCTTAGCCAGTTCCATTACCTTGTACTGGGCATAGGGTGAGGTGGAGGGAATAGGCTCCGCATGAGTCTTTATGAACTGCATCAGATCTTTTTCCAGCGTTTCTGCATTGGGATAGGTATAATGCATATGCTTGAGCAGCGGTCTGTACTCATCAATAAACTGCTTCTCATCACCCGTTTGGCCATTTTGATAGACGGCTGAGAATGTGTTTAAATCCTTTTTGTGATAGCCGTTGAGTAAGACAGAGGTGATACTGGAAGAGTCGAGACCACCGCTCAGACAGACCCCAACAGGCACATCGCTTCTGAGTCGCAACCCAACTGCTGAAGTGAACAGACCTTTGTATTCTTCCGGGCTCTTGAATTTTTCTGCTTTCGCTACCCTTTCTCTCAGATCGTACCAGCGGCTGATTTTAACGTTTTTGCCACGCACGGTAAGCTTCATGCCGTGCTGCAGTTTTTTAACCTCATCAAAAAAGGTAGCCTCAGACTGGTCTGTCCTGTTAAAGGCCAAGTAGTCGAATATACTCTGGTAGTTTGGTTCTGGCTTCCTATTGAGCAGGCCAAGTAGGGGTGGGATCTCGGAGCAAAAGGCAAAGTAGTCTGTTGTGTGTATATAATAGAAAGGCTTGATGCCATACCTGTCCCTGGAAGCGAAAATCGTTTTGGTCAAGCGGTCATAGATCGCGAAAGCCCACATACCATTGAAGTGGTTCATGCAATCTTCGCCCCAATGAATGTAAGCGTTTAGTAAAACCTCTGTGTCTGTTTTCGTTTTAAACTCTACTCCCAGCCGCTGCAGTTTTTCACGCAATTCCACATAGTTGAAGATTTCCCCGTTGAATTCCAGTACGTAGCGTCCATCGGCAGAAACCATCGGTTGATGGCCGTCAAGCGAAAGATCAATTATACTCAGCCGGACAAAACCAAAGCCTACCTCATCTTCTATAAATATCCCATCATCGTCAGGGCCTCGATGTTTCATGTGCTGCATCATATCCCGCAAAGCAGACTCTTTGGGCGTTTCCTGATTAAAATTGATAATACCAGCTATTCCACACATGTCATTTTAAGGGTTTATTGTTGGAAACTCTATTCTATATATTGTTTGAAGCAGTTAAGGATGGGTACAATGACTCTAAACCCCTACATACAACTTTATCAGCCGCATTTGCGATGGCATAAATGGGCCAGAATTCTGTTGTATCAAGGTTAGCCACGACAGCCCGGGTAAAGACTTCTATTTGTGCCTTATTTGATAAAGAACAATAAAAACTATGTAGGATAGCTCCCCGCTCAGGTATTTCCAGTTTGGATAGCGAAGCTGGTTTGGAGGACCTAGGGTCACTTAACCAGGCATAACCTAACAAATCTCCGTTCTCCTGCCACGTGTACACGTGCTGACCGGATTCAAGCCTGCGCATCGCATCCATCAGAAATTCCCACTTTGAAATAAGGGTGGCAGTAGGGGTATAGCATAGCAAGTCCCTCAATTCATTTTTTTTGACTGCTATAAGCTGATCCTGATCCTGACCCTTGACAGGCTGCACGACGAATGCCCGAGTCTCACCAGTTTTACCTAAGCCACCGATATACTTTTTGAATAGCTGGGGAAGATTCCTTCTTTTGATTAGCTTGACTTTTTCTTTCACAACAGCTGCCTGATGGCTCATCTGCTTGAGTTGATGCGGTGCCATACCTAGCCTCGGTAGCGTGTTTTTAAGGTACTCAGTTAAGTTATACTTTTGCTTCTTGTTGCGAATGTTAGCTTTATTGCCAAAGGTCAACTCAGTCGCATGTGTAAAGTCTGTAGCAAGATTCTCCTTGTATGAATCGCTGCCCGGCGTCAGGTCAAAGACACTTATCCCTTCTTCTGCCAGCATCACACCAAGCATCAAAAAGTGGAGAATACCGGGAGAGTGCTTTGCTTGCATCGGTGAGTGGGTATTAATGCCCTGCAGATGCACCCAGTTTTTACCAGTCACACTAGCATTGGAAGCTATGACGTTGTCGTCAACTTTCAGGAGCGTGACATGCAGCAACCCATTTTTAAAGAGCTCTTTCAGAAACTCTTTTCGAAAGCAGTCCTCCTGAAATGCGCGCTTGTTGTACATTGCTCCTTTTCTGAAATCACTCTGAATGGCGAGTTCATCCAGGACTGAATAAAATTCCTGCTCATCGGTAATTCTGACGAAAGCTAACTCGCCCTGTCGTTTCAAACGATTCAGTTTCTCCCTTCTGTTTTTCTTCCTCAGTTCTTGTGAAAGATTCTCTTTATTTAAACTGAGCAGAGGTTGCTTAACTGATCGCCAAAAGCATTTTTTTTGCCAATATGGGTCTGTTTTGAGCCATTGCAAGGGCGTGTTTGCCGGCGCGAATTTGATGCTTATCTCTGATTGTGGAAATTTATCGAACAGATCAGTCAAAGCCTGCTTTATAAAAACTGTGCTATCTTGTTCACTGGCAAGCCATACCTGATACTCTGCTTGGTTTGCCCCGGCTCCTACAAGATGGCCGATATTGTCACGCGCTAGTGTTAAAAGTCCGCTGAGCTTTTCGCCATTATATGCTAGTGCCAGAACAGGTAGGTAAGTTGTGATGTAAGACTGGTACCAGGTACTCACAAAAGCTCTGCTTTGAAAGACAGTTGACCAAGGGCAGGAGGTATAGAGTGTGTCCCACTGCAACTGGAAATCAGGCTCGGTAAGCAATGCCAACGCTTCTTTTCCAATCAGGATTTCAACAACATCTACTTGCTGGTTAGTAGCTTTCTGTAGCAGTGTATTCATAGGCGAACTGGCGTTAGTTAACTTTTTATAAAGACTGTGCCGTGGCAAATTTTCTGTTATAAGCTTCCTGTTGAGCTTTTCTGGTCTTAATGCCACACAATGCAGCTTCTGTTGGGCTAGTGACCAGGTATAGCGGCTCACCCGGCCGGTTACTTTCAATTTCTGCACTGACCGTTTCCAGAAACATCGGCAGTTTTACTTTGTAATCAGACTGGAAATAGAGACCATGCAGCACCGCACCAACTTTTGGATATTCAAGGTTCGCAGCGTATGGATTTTCCTTTTTAGTATTGCTGCTTAACCAAATACAAGCTTTCAAAGTATTATTTTCAGTGTAGGTAAATACCTGTTCACCGAGTTCTAGTCTGCACATGGCTTCTGCCAAAAATTCCCATCGGGTTTTTAAACCATGACCTGCATTAAAGTTGAGTAAATCTTTTATACTGTTCCGGCTTATATTTACATACGTATCTTTTGAAAGTATTTTAGCTTTATTAGTGTTTATTTTATATATTTTTTCTTTCTTTCTAGCAATTGAAATCCTCACTGCTTCTTTTATCCACGTATTGAATCCTTGCTGTTTAAAGAGATGCCATTTTGCTGTTAGTAGCTTTTTGTTTTTCTTGAGCTTGACCCTTAACATTTTATAATCAATGCCAACTTTTGACATTTTCTCAATTACGAGCCTTTTAGTTGAGTTTGGGACTTTTAAAATGGACTTAGACTTGCAATAGATCATGAGTCCATATACTCGGTCCTCAGAATTGGCTATTCTCTGTTTATATGTCTGATCTCCCGTAGATAAATCAAGCATTTTGTGCCCCCCGTCTGCCAACTGCTGAGCCAGCAATATGAAGCTTGTAAATCCGGGAGAGTAGGCGGCGAAAGTAGGGGCATGAGTATTAATGCCAACCCCATGAACCCATTTGTCTTTACCGATGGTAGCTATGAGAGAAGCTACGACTTTGTCATTCAGCTTCAGTACGGCTACATGGAGCATTTTCATTTTGAAGAGCTCCATTAAAAATTCTTTTTTGTAAGGGTCAGATCTGAATGGCAGTATGTTGAGTGTGGCGCCTTTCCTAAAATCAAACTGGTCCATCATCTCATCAAACATGTCAGACAATCGATCTATGCAGGTGATGTGTTCAAAAGTGACCTCACCTAGACGTTTAAGGCGGTTACGGTTTTCCTTAAACTGCTTTTTGGTGTATAGTTTTGGCAGTTCGGGATGAGTTAGGTCAATCAGTGGACGATCATATGATTTCAGAACAGCGAAATCTTTCCACTCTTTATCGGTTTCAAGCCATTGGAGAGGTGTATGCTGTGGAAGCTGGAACAGGTTGATGTTATATCCTGGAAAATGTTCGCGTACCTTATGAAGCGCCGCCTTAATAAACGATTCTTTATTATACTCCTCAGCCAACCAAGTGTGATAATAAGCGTCAGATGCGCCGGTTCCAGTTATTTCAAGTTTCTGAAGGCTCATACAGAGATTCAGTATAGCTGTCAGCTTATTCCCTTTGTAAGCTGTGATTAAGATGGGAATGTAATTTTTTTTATACAGCTTGTACCATGTATTGGTGTAAGTAGCGGCTTGAAACACAGTAGCCCAATAGCATGATTGATAAAGAGTATCCCACTCAGTTTGAAATTTTTCATCAGAAAGTAGTTTTAGGACCCCTTCTCCCACGCTTAACTCGATCTTATCTTCTACTCCAGGGTATAGAATATTACTTTCTTTGTCGGTATAAGTGCCTTTCATACAAAAATGATTAGGGTTAAATTTTTAACTGGAGCTTAGCGCTTTCTTTAAAGAAGGGTCAGGCTTTCAAACTGATTTAAAACCTGATCTGATGAGTAATTCACTATTTGGCTTATGCACAGCATATAACTTAGGTTCATGAGTCTCCTGGTCTATCAATGCTGTAACATGTTCCAGGAACTGCTCAAACCGTTCACTAGCCTCAGGATGGCAGTAAAAGTGCATTAAAGCAGGTATATTAGTTTGGGCTAACTGTTCAGAGCTTGTAAAATCAGTATAACTAAACCAGGCACAGGCCATCAGACGACCTCCTTCTACCCAGGTATAAGCGTGATGCCCCAATTCAAAAAGCCGCATTGTATTCTCCAGAAATTCCCAACGGGTCAGCTCTGCGTCTTTTTCAAAATCCAGCATATCGTTTAAGCTGTTCTTTTTTATGTGCAGTGCTGAAAGAGGAGGTCCTTCACCTAAGTTCTTAGTGTACAAATGATCAAGCGCACGACCCTTATCACTTCTTAAAAGCTGTCTGATTGCATTTGTATAGCCTGTTTTTTTGGCGGAATTGAGACGGTTCTTTAACAGGTATACTTGTTTTTTGATCTGAAGCTCTACAGTCATGGGGCGTCTGCCGGTTCTGACCAGGTAGTCCTGCAGTTCTTTTTTGATCCTCCTTTTAAGACGGAAGCCCTTGTGGCTTGATATAAGCAGCCCGTATACCTGATCATGACTTGTAGCCAAACGTTCTTTGTATGTGTCTCCACCAGGTGTGAGGTCAAATACATCGACTCCTTCATGGGCCAGGAGCTGTCCTAAGTTGAGGAAATGCAGGATGCCGGGAGAATGTTTGGCATAAAATGGGGAGTGGGTGTTAATGCCCTGCAGGTATACCCAACCACGATCCGCTACTGCTACCATAGAGCCAATGATATCTTCATCAACTTTCAGCAACGTGACATGGAGGAGCTTATGTCTAAACAACTCCTTCATGAATTCGCCTTTCAGTGGTTTATCTCTGAATTGGTTTTTATTGAAAAGGCCTCCTTGCCTAAAGTCAAATTGTAGAGTAATCTCCGGTAAAACAGACTCAAACACCTGCTGTTCAGTCACTCTCTCAAACCTGACAGTTCCTATTTTCTTTAAACGATTGAGTTTGGTCTTATACTGATTAGTGATACGGAAGGCTTTCTCAGCTAAGGGGCTTTTTATTTCAAGTAAGGGTCGCTTAAAGGCCTGTTTCACGCAAAGCTTTCTCCATTTGTGATCATGGTCGAGCCATGCCAGCGGTATATGCGGAGGGAGGAACCGGAACATAATTCTTGCTTTCGGGTAGTGCTGCAAGAGTTTCGTGAGCGCGGATGTGATAAAGTAGTCGCTGGTCTCAGGCTCCGCAATCCAGCACTGGTACTCTGCCTCGTACTCGCCAGCTCCCACAAATCTTACACTGCCCTGTTTGCTTTCTGCATTGACTCTGTCTGAGGCAGGAATCGCCATAGCCAGTAATCCAGTCAACCTGCCATCTTGCTCGCACTTGAGTAGTACTGGAGTGTAATCTTTTTTGAACACGAGATACCACGTTGCAATAAACTCCCAACTTTGGAAAGCCGTAGCCCATGCACAACTGGTATATAAGGTGTGCCAGGCTTCCTTAAATGCGGGATCGTCCAACAGTCTGTATACCTGATCCCCTACTAGTAAGTCAACTTGATTTGGCTGCCCAATGAGGGGAGGCATATCGACTGCACTAAATACATTTTCCATCAGCTTGTTGTGTTATAAATCGTGTAACAAGTTGAGCTGCATTGGCTCAAACAAGGGTGAGGAGTGAGCATAATCGCTAGAGGGGTTGGTCTGTCATAACCCGGAAACCGGAATGCTTCACAGCCTTAAGAAGCGATTTGTCCTGAACAGGCATAGTCAAGTATAATTGCACACTTGAGAGAGTAGAATCAATATCTGAGGCGACAGCTGCTAGAAATTGCTTAAGCTTAGCAACTGCTGAAGGGTGCACATAAAGATCTTGCAGATAGAGTGATAGGTCGTCTGCTGTTTTTGAGGCTTCAGATGATTCGGCGACAGGCATGCTTTGCCATACGCAAAACACCAAAGTGCCCTGTTCAGCGATAGTATAAACTTGCGCTCCCTGCTCTAATCTTCGCATGGCGTTCTCCAGAAATTCCCAGCGGGTGCGCCCACTCCTCTGCATCTGATAATCAAGTAGATTGCTGAGACTATTCTTGTTGACAGAAATACTGCTGCTTAATTTCTTCAGATCTAGAGTAGTTTGATATACTCTCTCCTGGTCATTGGCCCATAACTTTCTCACACTCCGGGCTATCTCGTAGGTAAGGCCGCGCTCCTTTACAAAGTATAGCTTTCTTTTCAGGCTGAGTTCAACTGACATGGTTCTAACTCCCATCTCGGTCATGCGCTGGAATAATAGCTTTCTGAGTTGCCGTTTTAGGAAATAGAGTTTGGAATTAGTAGCAACCAGGATGTGTACCTGATCATGTTGTGTGGCTAGTCGGTCCTTGTAAGGATCTCCGCCGGGTGTCAGGTCAAAGGAACTGATACCTTCATTAACGAATTGTTGCGAAAGCATCAGGAAGTGCACGTAGCCTGGGGAGTAACTGGCAAAAAGCGGTGAATGAAAATTGATTCCACCTAAATTTGCCTTGTTCTTGCTTATCAAAGCAGCTACGGAGGCAACTGTTTCATTTCCGGCCTTCAGTACCGTAACATGGAGCAGTTTGCGCCTGAACAAAGCAATCAGGAAATCTTTGTTGACCGGGTCATTTCGGAAAGGGTTTTTGTTAAACATTGCCCCTTGACGAAAGTCATATAAAACGGCCAACTCATCTAGATTGTCACTAAAGGCGACTCCATCAGTTAGTTTTGTAAACTCGCCGATCTGCTGTAAACGGCTTACCCTTTTCCTGTCTCTCCGGGAGACCGAAAAGTCAGACATCACTACAATCGGACGAGTTAAAGGGTAAAGGATGCAGGAGCGTTGCCAGCGTGGTCTACTCTTAACCCACTCTGTGGGGGTACCTGGTGGTAGGTGGCGCAGCATCAAATCTGTGGATGGATATTTACGCATCAAGACCTCCAAGGCGTTACCTATAAATGAATTGCCATTACTGTCAGTGGCCAGCCAGGTTTGGTAATCGGCCTCATGATGTCCTGCGCCAACAATGAACATCCTGCTATTTGATTTTCGGAGAGGTAAGGCTAATGTAAGCAGGCCAGTTAGTTCCCCCTTTGTCTTCTCTTGTATCAGAATAGGTTGGTAGGCGTGACGGTAAAGGCTGTACCAAGTAATGACAAATTCAGGACTTTGAAATACAGTAGCCCAATGGCAGGAATGATAAAGTGAATCCCATTCAGCCAAAAATGAGCATTCCTCCAGTAGCTGCATCACTCTTTCACCGGACAATAGCTCTAATTTCTTTTCACTATGTCCAATCTGTAAATTTTCGTAGGCAACTTCCTCAATCATGATCTCGCTAGTCAAGGGTTAGGGTGGATCAATCAGTTAATTATCTATTAGGGACACTTTGGCTAAATTTTCTGCTCGGACAGGCTCTTGATCCGGATTATACTGGAGTACCTGACCCACCATAAACTCGGTCGTATCAATACATTCAGATACTATCCGGTCGCGTACCTTTTTAAATTCTATTTGACTGCCTTCGTCTTCTAAAATGCAGATCGCCCTCTCTATTGCGCTTTGCTGGTCTTTTTCACTTTCGCTGAAGTTGAAGACGATACCATACCTGCTTTCTTCATCGTCTGTATAGCCTCTGCCATCGTTGTCCATAAATATCGAGGGAGTGCCCAAAACCGCTGCCTCTGAAGCCATAGTAGCACTCTCTCCGAATAAAAGACTGCTGTAATAGATAGCATCGTGCATCTTGTCAAACGGGATGGAGATGCGGTGCTGTTCCAAATCTTCGGGGAGTTGGCTTTCGGAAGTAATGAATACCCGCGCCAGTTTCGACAGTGCATGCACCGCTTTTCGCTTATTGGCGAGCGACATGCCCGTGTGGTCAAAGTCATGGGCGGCTGCCCAGGAAACGAAGCGCACAATCACATACTTTTCTCCTTCCTTTACCCGTAGCAGCTTCAGTATTTCCGGGTTTGGTCTGTAGTAGGCAGGGTGGAGGTAGGCCAGTTCCATATACCCTTTGAATCGCACCTGTTTCTCACCTAAGTTGGTACGATAGCAGGCAGGGGTGAACACTTTGGTGGCAAAAGGAACAGTCAGTTTATGGTGCATAACGGCATGCTCTGTGTCGCTGAATACAAGCGACGGCTTGCCCAGCAAAGCGGCCACTTGAGAAGGATATGGATGAAGGAAATTTAGAAAAAGGTCTGGCTTGAAGGATGACGCAATCTGCAACAGTTTGTAATCGGCATACAGCAGGTATAAGAATTTACCTATCTTGCCATTCTTGCCTTTTCCTCTACTAATGTATGATATCTGGTACAGGTTCAACAGTCTCTGCGCCATCTCTTTGTCCCGCGAAACGAAGAGAACTGTGTGGCCTTTTGCTTCCATTATCTTCGAAAAATTTCTGAAGTAATGCACATGTGCAGGGTGGTTGATGTCGATAAGTATCTTCATAGCAGGAAAGATTTATTTAAAAGGACTGGGTGGGCGATACAGTGCTAGCGCTTGCATCTTCGGTAATTGGAGCAACTGTTTCATAAACTGCCGCATTAGGTATCGGTACATGTTTTCTATAGATACTGATCACCTTATGGGCGATAGTGTCGGCGTCGAGCCCCAGTTGCTCTATTCGTTGCCAACCAGCAGTTCTTTTTTTAGTTTGGGCAAAATCCAATGCAAGGCGGATTTTTTCTGCGAAGTCTTCCACTTCGAAGGTGGCCAGGTAACAACCCTCAGTGTTACCCATTACCCACTTAATGTCGCCCACATTAGTGGCTACGATGGGACAGTTGCAGGCCATTGCCTCTTTGATCACATTGGGAGATCCCTCCATGAATGAAGGGACTACCAGCACGTCTGCCGAATTCAGGTATTTAGGTATAGCTTCATGTGGAATAGGGTAGGGATTGATAAGCTGCACATCCGGCAGATTGAGATGTGCTACTGCCTGCTGAGCCAAAGGGTAGTTTTTCCCGACTCTTTCCTGGCTTCCCAGAAACAAAACCAATTTTTTTGAAGGGTCCAGACCCAGCTCTTCATGATAGCCGGCTGGGTTTGGTGTAAAGGTGGTAATGTCTATGCCATTCGGTACGATGTAAGACTTGTGTTTCTGGTATACATACTTTCCCAGGTTAGGCGACTTGGAAATAATAGCTTTGACAAAAGGCTGTATCAGAACGGAGGAAAGGATGAAGAACCTGCTGCTAAACCTGATTTTGTTTACGCCAACATAGTCCCCCTGTGCGTCATCTCCCATGAGTGAGAGTATAACTGGCGTGCTACCTGCACCTATTATGGCAGTCCATCCGGAAAGGGAGAAGTGGGCATGTATGAGATCATAGTTATGAGACTGTAAGTGTAGGCGCAACCGTCCGCCAGCCTTCAGGTAGCCGCGCAGGCCTTTGCCTTTGATCGGAAAGTACGCTACATCTATACCTGCTTTTTGCAATGACTCACCTTGGGCCTTTATAAATGGCGCGATGTCAAAGCTTTTAGAATTGCCGCTGCACACAAAAAGTACTTTCATAAAGTTGTAAAGTTGTAAGGAAGGATATTGTGGTATCTGCCCAGCACTGGGTTAAGTAAAAGGTATATCAGGTGTTTGGGAATCTACTTGTAAAGTATTTAGGCATTCAGCTCAAGAAGTTTTTCCTGATGCACTGCTTCTTCTTCGGATTCCATCGCTTCCTCCGCTGGCCGGTAATATTTTACTGCTGAGAGGAGCAGCATTAAAAGTGGAGCATAGGTAAAGGTGCCAATAAAACGTCCTGGTATGAGTACCATGACAAACATGGCCAATAGGGGATAGTATGCTTTCCGATTTTCAGGTGTGATCCTGCCATTCCCGAGAAGGAAGTAATGTACAAAGAACAGCGTGAATAGCAGGAGCCCAAAAAAGCCCGTGCTGTAGAAGATCATGTTGATATCGCTATGTATAGGACGATCTCTCCCGAAGTACCTAATTCCAAAGCTAAACGTATCCCATAGTTTTACACCAAATAAAAGCTCTAACGGATCCTGCTTTTTTTCATGGTAGTCTATGATGAAAAGAGTCTCCAGATATCTGCCTTCTTCTTCGTAGGTTTCTAGATCCTGTATCCTTTCACGCCTTTCTAATTGCGCTGCGAGTCTAGCTTCGTAAAGCGGGTAACTGAAAATGAGTGCGGCGACCAGACAGAACACAAGAATCACCATTTTGAAGATCAACTGCCTGTTCAGGAGCATGTAGACAAAGAGTGCTCCTATAATCATTCCAAGGGAAGTCCGCCGGGTGATCACGATCAGAAGCGCAATATTGAACAGTATCAGACCTATATCAAAGATCTTGATCATGGCTCCCCTGTTTTTATTGGTGAATATGTAATGCACCCCAAGGAAGATAAGGATAGGAGCAATGTACATACGTGAGGTAGCTAAAAAGCCCGTGGTAAAAGACTCGGTATAGGACCGACCGATATTGAATATATTTGCATAAATAATGTAAAGCGGGATTAGGATAAGCAGGTAACGGTTATACTTTTCGAACTCCTGCAGAAAGTTTCTGTTCTCAGCAATCTTACGCCCAATTGGGATCATGAGTAGGGCTGTAAGAATAGCCAATGTCGTTTTGGCAGAGAGAATGATATCTCCCGGAATATAAAACATCAATAAACCAAGGTAAACGATGAGTACCAGAAAGATACTGTCAGATTTACGAAGTCCCCCATTTGCAAACAGGTATACAAGAATGAGTGAAAGCGGAATTATATAGCGGATGGCGGCAAAAATCTGATCGTCTTTGTAGAAGCCATCAAACATATCAAACAGCAGAAAAAACACCACCAGCCCAATGGGAAATAGCTTTTGATTTATCAAAAAGACTAGTATCAGCAATATTCCCAGCGCAATCAGTATCATAATCAAATAGAAAAATAGCGGGGGCTGAAAAATCGGATTGTGACTAGTTTCTTGTATAGAAGTAAAACTCTTACAGCAAACTGAGGGGTTCTGTTTAAACAGAATAACCTGACAAACCGTTGATTAAAGTAACTGTCATTAAGCCTTCTGGCAAAATTCAACTGGCGTTCGATTGTCTTACTCTTGATCTTTTGTCCGGCCCAGGCATGGCGCAAGCCGTTTTCTACAGCCTTGTATGCGATGAACCTGTTTAAGTAAATGTCGTTGTCATGGTAGAGGTCAGACCAAGACTCTTTACAGGAATCAGGCTTTGCGATTCTATTGTAGGCACCACTCATCATCATATTATAAGTTGCCATTATCTTATGCGTATAGGCCACAGGGTAGTGCATGGCTACTTTACACCACATAAATGAATCTTCACCGCTGACCATCCCGACAGGAAACATACCTGTGACAGCGATAACCTCTTTTTTGATAATCGTGGCAGAAGTCCAGGAAATCATATTATCCAGTGTCAGAGTAGTTCTGAAGTAATCACGGACAATCCCATCAGGAATGTTGGGACTTTCAATCATGATTCTATCCCCTTTTACAGCTCTGTAAGCGCAGTTATACATGCCGCATTTCGGATAGCGCTCAATCATTTTGCTCATCTCCTCCAGATAATTGCTGTCCCAGGCGTCATCTGCATCTAAAAAGGCGATGTAATCATAAGTTGCTCTTTCTATGCCATAATTACGGGCATGTGATACACCTCCGTTTTCTTTGCTGTATACCTTGATCCTGCTATCGGTAAATGATTGAACAATGTGCAGGCTCTGATCCGTTGACCCATCATCCACTACAATGACTTCATAGGCAGTAAAAGTCTGGGCAAGCACAGTTTGCAGCGTTTCGGCAACACTAGCTTCTTTGTTATAGAGAGGTATGATGATACTAAACATTCTGCTTGATAGAAGTGACAATGTGATTTAATACAGAATTGTATTTGTCTATCTGATTAACCGGCAGTAAGCTTGTGTTGGTAAACTGGCTTGCTTCTGCGGCTATTCTATTAAGGGTATAAATTGCTTTGAGGAGCACTGGTTCTGTATCGACACGCTGAGCTAGAAATCGGAGAAAGTCCTGATCCTTCTGTATAGAGACAGTCCAGCTTTCATTGTTCCTAACAGCCTCCGCAAAATTGTAAAAATGAATGTAATCCGTTACAAAGCTACCGTTGGGGTTGTACATGGACCAGTCAATAATCCTGATCTCCTGATCAACCAGTATCATGTTTTCGATATGCAGGTCACCATGTGCGCTGGTAATAGGCAGCTTCAAAGAGCGCAACAGTTCATGGCACTCTTCGGCCAGGCGTAGGTCGAGGCCATGCCGCTCTAACTTTTGCAATTCCCTGTAGTTGTAGGTGATATGCGCTTGTTGCTGCTGGTATTTCAATGCACCCTCCAACTTATTAGCTACAAATTGCTCTACTTGCTTCAGTTTATACTCAGGAACAGGTATACCTTTTATCATGGCAAGACTAAGCGGGTAGGATCTTACCTGTATGACCTTGTCGGACCAGAAACTTGTTTGTTGAGCTCTTTGGTTACCAATTAGCTCGACGCTCTTGATGGCTCCCCCCAAAGGGGTAAAAAGCTTATAAGTAGTATCTCTCCAGTGAAAAATATAAGAGTAACATCTTAAAATCCGTGATATAGAATTTAATGTGAATGGCATACGGCGAAGGTTTAATTCAGGAAAACTCGTCATGAATTCGTACCAGTTCCTGCAGGTTCGCTGGATGTACGATAATGAGTAGAATTCCCAATCCAACGAGTCTTTTACTTCCTCGTTCTGTTTGTTAAAATTTGTCATCTATTAAGTGTTAAGGGTGTTGCAGGTACTTGCTTGTACACTGTCCAGGTAGGGAGTGCTTCTGAATGTACTACACCCAGTTGGGCTGGTATACTGCTTAACTGCAGCACTTTAGCGATGGCAAGCCGATGTATACCCCCACCGCCAAATATTGTCTGGTTTTTTCTTCCTATATGGATGAAGATTCCTCCTTCTTCATTGTAGCAGCTTGGGTTTAGCTCTCGCTGCGTGTTTAGCCTGCCTGTTTCTTTAACCTTTTCAAGTAGATCATCCAACTGCTCGTATCTGGCTATTATGTCTTCAAGGGAATTGCACTTGTCTACTGGCCTGTTCCGGTGCAGGATTAAGTTGAGCATGAACTCATAGATGCCCGTTTCTTCCCATGTCTTATTCAATTTCCACCGTTCAATGCACGCATTAAACTTAAAGCGTGAGTCAATTGCCGTCAGATTCTCCTGCTGGTCCCAGTCTCCCCCAATCACACGTCCAGAGTCTCTATGCTTCCAGGCAAATGAATATTGGTCAACCTGCATCGGGTCAACAAAGATCAACTCAGCATACATGGGAGCGTTTGCACCATATCTAATTTTATTGTAAACACTTCTTATGTATTTCTTCGCCATGCCAAAGGAGATTAGGACATATTATGGATTAGTACTTCTTGATTAGCCTAATGCCTTGTTTTAAATCGTTTAAAAAGAATAGTAAATAAACTAGCCCGCCTATGATACCTGCTACCAGAAGTTCCAGCAGTACAGCCATACCTACCAGCGTGATCAGGTAGATGATAGCCAGCATAACGATCGCAGCCAGAGTAGGATCTTTGAGCGCATGCAATACTTCCCTGTCGGTAATGTGTATGTACTTCTTCATAAAGTAGTGAAAGGCTATGCGGGAGGTAGTATAATGTATGCACACCGCATATGCCACACCCTCTATCCCAAAGTATTTCTGTCCGAAATAGATAAGCGGGAAGGCGATCACAAAAGTGTTGATCGTGTTCAGGTAAAAACTCACTGAAGGCTTTCCAATTCCTTTGAGGACCTCGGCAGGCGTTCCGGAAATGGCAAAGATCATGGCAGCTACGGATAAAATTCGTAGCGGTGCCGCTGCTTCTAGCCATTTAGCGCCAAAGAAAAACAGGATAATCTCTTCAGCCAGGCCAATAAATAAGACTGATATCGGGAACGTAATAATTGCCGTCATCCGCATAGTCTGCAGGTAGTACATTTTGATCTTTTCCGGGTCGTCCTGCAGTTTGCTATAAACAGGGAAAAAAACCTTGTTAAATATGGAGTAGAGTTGAGACTTCAGTGTTAAGCTCAACATAAATGCCAAGGTATAGATACCAAGCAAATGGGAGCTAACCAATTTACCAATGATCAGGTAGTCCAGATTCTTGCGGAGAAAATGCAGGATATTGTTTAACTGCGTGTAGATACTATACCCAGCCATTTCTATCAATACATCTTTGCTAAATACCAACTTAGGTGTCCAGCCTACCTTCACCCAGTACGAAACCAGGATTACGCCTGATCCAGCTATATATTTTGTAACCAGACTCCAAACCCCGAAACCCGACAAAGCCATGATAACTGCAGCCACTGAACTGATAGCCGTACCCAGGAAAGTGATCGTTACCAGGGATTTAAAGTTCAGTTTTCGGGTAAGTATAACCCGGGGTATGATCGAAGAGATATTGAAGAACAGGTAGATGCTCAATGCATTTAGGATAGGCACCAAGCGTGGCTCTTCGTAGAAGTCGGCTCCCGCTTGTGATATAAAAAGGAAGAAGCAGAGCACCAATATAAGCGAAACGATGAGCAGGAACCACAACGCACTCGAATAGCGAATTTCTGTTAGTTCGTCCTCTTTTTTCTGAATAAGAGCATTGTAAAGGCCCATATCTGAAACCACTTCCAATATGCCAACCACCAGCATTGCCATCCCTACAATACCATACGCTTCCGGAACTAGCAGCCTGGCCAGAATAAGCATAACCAAAAAGTCAGTGCTCTTGGTGGCAACTACACTAATCGTGTTCCACTTCAAACCTGATAATACCTTACGCCTCATGCCAGCAATTGCCATAGTCTAATTGAAATGCGCTGTTAACAGATTGTCGTATACCTTGCGACTTTTATAGATTTCAGAAATTATAGCATCGGTTGCTTCGCTTATTGAGATGCTGGAGGTATCAATGCCAATGTATTGCCCTGCAGAAACCAGATCAGCCACTTGCCTGAATTTGTCTATATCGACCTGGCTTCTTTCCAAGGTGTTCTCCTCAGGCTTTCTCTTAACAAGTACCTCCGGGGATGCATATAAAAAAAACACAAGGTCAGGTGTAGGCAGGATTGATCGGTAAAGTAAGCTCTTGCCATAGGCTTTGTCCATGAGGTAGGCTCCAGGAAGTCTATCAATTAGAACAATGCTATACCTGGACCTTAGTTTAACTGGCACTTGGCGTAGCAAGAGTTCGGCCGGCAGCACGATAAATGACTTCAGAAAACTGAATGCCTTGTCGAGTACTTTTGGACGGAGTCGTTGGTTATAAAGTGATTTTACCCAAGGCGAGGTCCAACCATTTTCTCCCATACCGAGGTATAGCTTGTTTGTCTTGAGGTTTAACTTTTGCTCCACTTCCTCTATCAAAGTAGATTTGCCCGCACCATCAGTTCCTAAAAAAAGCACTTTCATGCCATAGCCAAACCTTCTGAATTTGCTGTCCCTTATCATTCTGGAGTGCTGGTGAATAAAATAGGGTTGCAATAATGCTTTGAGCTGTTCTATGTTTCCGGGAAACTCATGACTGAGCCATTTAAGTATGCCTGCTAATGTTTCGCTGTGTTGCTCTGGCACTTCGGCATGGTATAAGCTGATATACTGGTTCAGGTATAATTGGTGCTTCACCTCTAGTTTGCCCCTTTCCTTATAAGCCAGGTGTGCTGCATAAAGCAGGATCGCATCAATACCGCTTGGTCTGAACACTCCTTTCGTGTTAAGAACAGCCGCTGGCAGTGCTTGATTAGTGCCAGAGTAGGTATAGCATAGTTCAGTGCCTTCTGCAAAGGCTAAGCTGTACTTCACATCCAGGTATAGGTCGGATTGTGGAGTATAGTAAAAGTGATGGTTGGTATGGTAACTTGGCTCTTTTCTTTTGAACCATCCTAATGAGCGTAACTTATTCTCAAATTCAATTTTACACTCAGGAGCGACGAATAGATCGATATCCCCAGACTGAAACTCAGACTCAAAATCTGTAAGCAGAAAATAGCTGATGCTCTCTTCGTGCAGTGTATGGAATAAGGTTTTTATACTTGAGTTCATTGTTTGTCTGACAGATATGCGAGATAAAAACCGTGCTAAGAGGGTAATTTGGTGATACTGGATTTTTCGAGATCTGCGTACATGACATACCCAAGAGATGGCAGGGCAACCCGTACTGTGTTGTTCTTGATTGCGACCACTGTACCCTCTCTATCCTGCAGGAAACCTCTGGCTACTTTTACAGCATCATTGATGGCTACCTCTACCTTTTCCAGTTGCACATTGCTGTGCTCGTTAAGGAAAGTTCTGATGGCTTCTATTTCTTCATCCTTTATCACAGCTGGTTTTCCAAGCCAGTGCACCAGGTTAATTACCCCATCTACCTCTTTCACTTCCCGGATATTTTTATCGGAAACATGCACAAATACATAAGACGTGAACAGAGGTTCGTATAGCAATTTCTTTCTATCGCTCCACTGACGAATGACCTTTTTCAGAGGACAGTAGCTCTGGATTTTTTTCAAATTCAGGGATTCTGATACCTTTTTTTCCCAACGTGGCTTTGTATAAACTGCGTACCATCTTTCTTCCATCACATCCTCGTTTTAGGTAAAATTTTGAATTAGGATATGGCTTCGCCCACCTCAGTCCCATTTGTGGTACCGGGGAATTTTTAAGCCGTAATGTAATATGCAAGAGAAGTGCCCCTGTAAGTATATGCTTTTCTTATTACCAACATCTGGAGACCAAACGATGGTTAATTACCAGATACGGCGTCAGGCCTTTGTGCTTATAGTTCGTGTCCGGTATACCTTGTCACTGTATCTGCTTTCGTAACCGTAACCATAGCCATAGCCATATTGGCCCTTAACAAAGCCCCTGGCCTTCACCCCGTTAAACACAATGGCCACATTGTGCATCGTGCTCAACTTGTTGTTTTGGGCTAGTCGCTGTACCAGGCTTTTTGGGGTATAAGCATGTCGCATAACAAGCAGCGTGATATCGCAGTATTGTGAGAGTAAGTAAGCGTCTGAAACCAGATCAACAGGAGGGGTATCGATTATTACATAATCGAAGGCCTCCTCCAGGTAAGAGAAGAAAATTTCTAGTTTTCCGTTCAACAAATGCTCTGTATGATCGCCAATGTCTATACCTGCAGGCACGATACTTAGGTTGTCAATCGTGGTGCTTTTGATTATGTCATTAGGTTTTAGGTTACCGATCAGGTATTCTATAATGCCTGGGTGCTTGTAGGTATCAAAAAGAGCTGAAGTTGTAGGATTTCTTAAGTCAAAGTCCAGTAGCGCTACCCTCTTGCCGGAAGAGGCAAGACTAGAAGCCAGGTTTGTACTAACAAAGCTTTTTCCCTCGCCTGGTATGCTGGATGTGACCATTATTTTTTTCTTGGTAAAAGTTCGCCCGTAAAGCCCCATTGTAACCCGTAGCTGTCTAAACTGCTCTATATCAGCTGCTTCAGAAGGCTCTACGAACATCCCATTTTTCTGCTGCTTCACGCTGGATAGTTCAGCTACAATCGGTACATTAGTGTAGGCCTCAATCTCTGATCTGAATAAAAGTTTGCTATTGAGAATCTCTCTGCGGGATACAATCGCGATGCCGATGATCAGTGACAAAACGAAAGCTGACAGATAAGCTAGCAGCGGCCTTGGACTGATGGGGCCTCTGGATGATTGGGCAAGGTCCACTATTCGGATGTCCTCAGATGTAGGAGCAGAAGAGAGCACTGTTTCTTCCCGCTTCTGTAGCAAAAAACTGTAGGCGTTATTCTTAATAAGCTGCTGACGACTGATTTCAAGCAGTTCTCTTTCTTGGTCTGGTATTGTCTGCAGGATGGAATTATAACCGTTGTTAGTAGAAACCAGTTTTGACCTGCTTGTAACTAAGTTATCCCGTTGGTTGCGCAGGTTTTCCAGTATACCTGGCCTCAGGTTGGCTATTTCCTCCCTTACCGTGATCAACATCGGGTTGTTTTCGGCAGTGGTTCTGCTTAATTGCAGGTATTGTGTCTCTGCTAAGTGCAGCTTTTGAAGCAGCTGTGACAGCACAGGGTCGTTCACGCCAAGCGTAGACGGTACTACACCGGATATGCCTTCTTTGGAGATCACGTATTTTTCGATCTTGTCGAGTACTGCTAACTGGATATTGATCTCGGAAATCCTTTTGTCGTTCTCGCCCACACTTTGTAGAAACAGCCTGCCTTGTTCAGTCAGGTCAATCGCTCCTTTGGATGATCTATACTTTACAATGCTGTTTTCAAGTTCTTCCAGTTCACCTTCTATCAGTCGTATTCTGTTTTCGACAAATTCCAGGGTTTGTGACGCGAGCTTGTTGCGGTCAATCGTAATGGACTTCTGGTAGGCGTGAATCAGGGAGTTCAGAATGTCTTCCCCTCTTTCCGGCACCTCGTCCTCGATATAGAGGGTTATCACACTCGACATTTTGCCGGGCGTTTCGATAATTACAGTGCTTAGCAGTTTGCTTACTTCTTTTTTGGGGCTTGTAATCGAAAAGTACAATGGTGAGCTTGCGATGTCATTTTTATTCTCATTTTTAGAGAAAAGCATTTCACCGTATGGTGTTTTAACCCACTTGTTCAGTGGATAGTCTGCATTTTCGATGTTCACCAACTGCTTGTCGTAGTCAAAGGAGAAGTACACGGCAGGCTGTTCGGCCACCTCATAGGGAGATTTGAGTGTAATGCTTATAGGTGATGTGTTGTAGGCAGATGTAGATTTGAATTTACCTTCTTCATATACAGAGGCATAGAGTTTAAGATCCATAACGATCTCGTGCATCAGGGCATGAGAGCTTAGAACGTTAATCTCGTTTTCTACAGTCTTATTGGTATTAAATGCATCAATCGACTCTGTCATTTTGGAGTCATTCACGCCCTTCTTTTCATCTTTTACAATAATAGATGCAGAAATTGCATAAGCAGGCACGGCGTAGTAGCGCAGGTATGCCCACGCTCCTAAGGAGCATATAGCAAAGAGTATCACAAAAAGAGGCCAGAAAGGCAGGAACTTAAAAACGAGGGCAGCGCCCAGATTATCTTCTGTATTAGACCTTTTATTCTCCATAAACTAGAATTGCAAATTACCTCGTTAAGCGATCTATACTCACTACTACAAAAGTCAGCGAACTCAGTATAAGCGGAAGCCACTGCCTGGTAGCACTCGCGCTGGCTATTTTGGCCCTGTTGGGCTCTACATAGACAATGTCGTTTGAACGGAGATAATAGTAGGGAGATTTGAAGATTTCATCTGTCGTGAGGTCAAGCCTCACTAGTTTTTTAACACCTGCTTCTTCTCTGATCAACAGCACATTATGACGGCTCGCGAATATAGTAAGGTCACCGGCTAGCCCAAGTGCCTCTAAAAGTGTCAGTTTTTCGTTTGGAACCGTAAGCACCGAAGGACGAGACACCTCTCCCAACACCGAAACCTTATAGTTCAGGTACCTAACATCTACAATAGGGTCCTTCAGTAGTTTCCGGGTGTCTATTTCTCTTCTAATACCTTCTTGAAACTCCTTCTTGGTTAATCCAGCGGCTTTAACTCTACCCAAGAATGGGAACTGAATATATCCCTCCGGGTCTACCAGGTAGCCTGGCGATTGTGCTATCGTATTGGTTGCGCTAGAAGCTCTAAAGTTATTCTCAGAAGAGGCATTGAATATTTCTGTTGCAGTAGGATTGAGGCTGCTCACCGTGATACTGAGTAAGTCATGAGGTTGTAGGATCGGCTCCAGGCTCTCTGCTTTACTTATAATTTCAGATGTGGAAACGTTATCGAAATATACTGCGTGGTTGGTTCGGGCACAGGAAGGTAAAAAAATACAGCATACCAAGATAAAAACTAATGCTTTTACTTTATAGAGCTTCATAAGGGTTTGTGGGAAAAGAGTGGTATTTATATACTCATGTAATAAAATTGCGTTAGGTTTTTAGTTTTAATTAAAATAGTTAAATTAAATAGTGTTCAATTACAATACGAAAACGATTTCACTGAGTTGCTTACTTGTTAGATTTGGTGAAAAAAATGTTTTTAAGGGTTAACCACCTTATTTTAGGGGTAACTATCCAGGAGTAAGCAATATATTACTAGTGTAATAGAATGTCTTATTATATTAATTTTAATTGTTTTAATTATAATTAATATAAAATGTATTACGAGTAGTATTAAGAAAAAGCTATTTTAATTGCTTAATTTTAGTGAAATTCTTTAATGGAATTTCAAGCCTTACATAGGAGTATCCATGAGTTATTAGAAAAAATGACGTGTGTTAGTTGGCTGTAGCTTGAAGCTATGAATGAACTCAGATTTGAAATGTTAGTGCCAAGTGTAAAAGTACTATTTAAGTAGGCATCCGTATAAGCTACTTTCTTTCCATATAAACTACAACCAAGCGAGGAATATATACTGTGTTTTGTCGGTAACCTCGCGTCTTACTAGTAACTACTTTAATAACAAACGTCCCATACCTGATGAAGCTGCTTTTCCGCCCTCCCGCTCCACAACCCCATTCACCAACACACACCTAAACCCAGTAGCCTCCTGATGCGGATTCTCATAAGTGGCATTCTCCCGCACTTCTTCTGGCTTAAACAGTAGCAGATCGGCTTTATACCCTTGCTTCACCAAGCCGCGGTCATGCAAACCAATTGTTGCGGCAGACAAACCCGTCATTTTATGGATAGCTTCTTCAAATGAGAGCAGTTGCTTCTGTACCACATAAGTCTCCAGTACTCTGGCAAAGGTTCCGAAGCTTCTGGGGTGGCGCATCGAAGGGCTGCCGTCTGAGCAAATCATCACATGCTTATCCTTTAAAAATGTTTCCTGCAGGGATTCGTCCATGATAAAGTAAGCACCATCGGCTCCGTAGGGACCAATATCCTCCATCAAAGCTAACTCGAAAGGTTTGTTTAATTCTTCCGCTATCTGCTTGAGAGTTTTACCTTTGTAAGGACCGGAACCAATCAGTGTCGCTTCCGGGCCATTGCGCAGTATGATCTTGTTACGCAGGAAGGTGGCCAGTTCCTGACGGCGGGTCTTCAGCGCTTCCTGGTAGTCATAAGGCTTTTTGGCCCAGTCCGGGAAAAGAATGGCAATGCCGGTATAGCTGGCGGTATAGGGGTAAAAATCAGCGGTTACCTGGATGCCTTTTTGTCTTGCAGAATCCAGCAACTGCATTATGCGGTTAGCACGCGCTTCGCCTTTGCCATACACTACTTTAATATGTGAAACATGCACCGGACAGTACTTGCCCTGCTCCAGAAGTTCTCTGATCGATGCTTCGACGTAAGCGTCGTCTTCATTGCGCATGTGACTCATGCTGATGCCTCCTTTTTTTCCTACAATCTCAGCCAGCCTGTTTAACTCATCGTGCTGGGCATAGTAACCCGGATTATACTCCAGACCAGTCGTCAGGCCGAAACAGCCGGCATCGAGCGCATCGGTGAGGAGTTGTTCCATTTTAGCCATACCTTGCGCCGAGGGGATGGAATCGTAGGCTATACCTGACAGCATACGGAGCGTGTTGTGACCGGCGAACATGGCTACGTTTACTCCGAGCTCCATGCTGTCCACTTCCTGCATCCACTCTTTCAGGTCTTCACGTTCCGGGCTAAAACCGTCCTGTCCCAGGCAAATCGTAGTAACCCCCATCGACAAGAAGTTAGAGAAATCAGGAGTCTCGAGCGGATCGCCGTGGGCGTGGGTGTCAATAAAACCGGGTGTCAGGTATAGGCCGGAGGCATTGATGGTGCGGTTTGCAGTATAGGTGTTGGTAGTATCGATATCAATCAGTGCAATGGAGTCGCCGTTGATCAGGACATGCGCAGCAAAAGCAGCCTTACCAGTACCGTCCACTACCATAGCATTGCTTATCAGCAGCTCGTATCTTGTTTGCTCAGTAGCAACCTGCTGACAGGAGGCGAATACAAATAAAGCAATAACGAACCTGGCAAAAAGGGCGGTGCAACGGTACATCTTTTCCATCCTGAAAGATAATTTATTAGCATTAAAAAGCAATGATTTCTTGATTGTGGTTGCACCCAATGCCCACGCAAAGTTCACAGGATAAAATATTTTTTCACGTCCTATAAAATTTATTAACAAAAGATGAATAAGGTTTATTGACCTATATATCAATATGTTATGTGTGTTTTATGCGTATGGTATCCTTCCAAATTAGAGGTGTTTTACTAAGCAAGAGCTCGAGATTTTATTGTACTGGCACGCAACTTGTAAATACCCTGTCAACAGAGTTTAATGTTTCTAACAAAACAGAAAGAGTTATGAAAAAGATAAGCTATATCATGAGCCTGGCACTGATGGCATCAGTAGCTTTTGGCGGATCGGCTGAGGCGCAGGAAAAAAGAACTGGCTGGAGCCCTCAGGCGAAAGGTGCAGTGATCGGTGCCGGTACAGGTGCCGCCGCAGGTGCCATTATACATAAGCGTAACCGCGTAGTGGGTGGTGTAGTAGGTGGTGTAGCTGGTGGCGCCGTAGGTTACGGTGTAGGCAAGGTTATCGACAACAAGCAGAAGCGCGAGGCGGAAGAGGCCCGCATGGCGGCTGCCGAGAGAGCGGCCGCAGCCCAGCGTGTAGCAGCTGCAGAACGGGCAGCGGTTAACAGAGCAACGGTTGCCAAGAGCACTCCGGCTCCGGCTAACAGAACTCCTGTTCCGCAGTCAAGTTTGGTAGCAGCCACTCCGGCTGAGACAGCAGCAGCCAACTCATTGGCGATGATGTATGCTTCCGAAGAGGGGCCAACTCCTCAGGTAGTTTATGCCAACTTCCTGCCTAACCTGGACTATGGTGACCGCAGTAAGCCTTACTCTACTTCTGAGGTTCGCAGAAAGAGTTGGTAACACATTTACCCTTTACCTTCTCCCGGCCAGGTGCCGGGAGAAGGTATAAACCCTCCGACGCGGTTTTCACGTATGGCGTCGAGGTTCACTCACCTAAATATTAGAAATCATGAAAAACATACTTTACACCTTTTTTGCCTTGTTCTTTCTGGCTTCCTGTGCGAAGTCGGAGGGAGGCGAGTCAGTGGATGTGCGAGAACTGAACCAGGAGTTTATTAGTGCCTGGAACGCACGGGACTCTGATAAAGTGATCTCAATGATGGCCGAAGATGTGCAGTTTCTGCAGGGCGAGGTTATCTACCGGGGCAAATCTGAAGTGTCGGATAAGTGGGTGCGCGAAACCATGGGCACCATTGCCGACCTGAAAACCTACCCGGTAAGTTCGGGTACGGATACGCAGATTGCCTACGAAGCCGGAACATTTTCGGTAGACGTACTGCCAGCTAGCCCTGGTGAGCCCCGCGGACTTGGCGAGGGCAACTTTATGCTGCTCTGGAAAAAAGTAGAAGACGGCAACTGGAAGTTAAGCTACGCACAGCTGGAAGGACACCCGGTTATGGCCCGAAATTAAAACGAGAAAAACATAGTAAACAAAAAAGCGGCTGGTCCTGTGGGATCAGCCGCTTTTTTTATAGGTATAGCCGAGTTCTAATGGAAGAAAAGGTAAGCGATAAAGATGGCCGCAAGTATGCCAGCTAAGTCGGCGATCAGGCCGCATGTGAGGGCATAGCGGCTGCGTTTGATGCCAACGGAACCAAAGTATACAGCCAGAATGTAAAAAGTCGTTTCGGTTGAGCCCTGGAACACGGAAGCCATGCGCCCCACAAATGAGTCGGCGCCGTAGGTGGTCATGGCTTCCACCATCAAACCACGGGCACCGCTTCCGCTCAACGGTTTCATGAAAGCAACAGGCAGGGCAGGTACAAAATCAGTATTCACTCCCGTCAGGGCAATCAGATAACCTATACTGTCCACGATCATATCCAGGGCGCCCGATGTACGGAACACGCCAATCGCCACAAGGATCGCTACCAGATAAGGTATAATAGTGATCGCAACTGAAAAGCCCTCTTTAGCACCCTCAATAAAAGCCTCGTACACGTTCACCTTCCGGAAAAGCGCCAGCCCCACAAACGAAATTATGATCGAGAACAGAATCACATTACTCGCTACCTGCGATATCACACTCACTTGCTCCTGAGAGATCGTGCTGAAGTAATAAATTAGCCCCATAATTAGCAGCAACAGCGTACCGATGTAGGCCAGGATAACAGGATTGAATAAGTTGATGCGCTGATAGATGGCCACCGCGATTAGGCCTACCGTGGTGGAGAAAAAGGTGGCCAGTAGGATAGGTATAAAGATATCGGAAGGATCAGCGGCGCCCAGTTGCGCCCGGAACACCATGATGCTGATCGGTATAATCGTGAGACCGGATGTGTTGAGTACCAGGAACATGATTTGTGGGTTGGAAGCCCTGTCTTTAATCGGGTTGAGCTCCTGCATCTCTTTCATGGCCTTCAAACCTAGCGGTGTGGCGGCATTGTCGAGGCCCAGCATGTTGGCCGAGAAGTTCATCAGGATAGAGCCGAACACGGGGTGATTTTTCGGGATCTCGGGGAAAAGGCGATTAAAAAACGGCCCTACCAGTCTGGCGAAAATGGCGATGATGCCGCCCCGTTCACCTACTTTCATCAACCCCAGCCAAAGCGTCATCACGCCGGTCAGGCCGAGCGAAATCTCGAAGCCAAGCTTGGCGTTGTCGAAGGTACTGGTGACAAGTTTCTGGAAAATCTCCACATCGCGGAACACGATGAGCTGGAACAAAGCAATGGCGAAGGCGATCAGGAAGAAGCCCGCCCAAAGATAATTTAATACCATGAAGTGAAGGTTGGTCTGGAATCAGTCTGTAAGATACAAACTGATTCGAAAACCGGGCAGAGTTTAATTGACAAATTTATCCGAAGGCAGACTTAGTGCACCAGACCATGATACAGCACTGGCCGCTCGCCTTGCAGATTGTAGACAAAACCGTTCAGGATGGCATACCTTGCCTCGCCATGGCCGTCTTTCAGGATAAAGTTAGCCGGTTCGTCGAGCATCAGCTGGTGATTCACGAAGCTGGCTATACCTGTTACATTGAGCGGGAGCGAAGTAGGGTCGGGGAGCACGCCGGGCAGGTGGCGCACCCGGATGGTGGTGTAGCCCTGCCGGAGCAGATTAGCCGCAAACTCTACGGTCAGCTCGTCCAGGCTTTCGATGGGCTGTTCGTATACCTGGCCGGGCACCAGCGTGAGGCCCGTGGCGTCCAGTTCTTCGTAGCCATGGAACACACTCATGTCGCCAATTTCCTCTACCGCATTGCTGTGGTAAAAGCCGAGGTGATTGGGGGCGTCCACTTCCAGTCGGTTAATGCCGATATCGAGCAAAGTATCGCGGCCGTTTTCGGTATTGCGGACGTGCCGCAGCACCAAGTCGTAAAGATGGCGCTGGTTTTCAGGTATACGGTTGTAGCCTTCTAACCCGAATGCTTTGTAGGCATCCTCCGCGATCAGGTATAGCCCCGATAAGATGGCCGTAAAATTGAGCTGTCGGATTTGCTGCTTTTCCGGGTCACCGTGCTGGCCACCCGATTCCACCAGAATCACGCTGGTACCCCATTTCTGGATATTGTCGCCAAAGGCCCGGGGCTCATGCTCGTCATTGAACTTGGCCACCTGCCCAGGTATAAACTGCTGCAGTACGTGGTCCATACCGGCGATGGTGCGCATGGCTCTTTCGCGTATAGAGTTGATGTTACGGTCGTAGTCGTAGGCCGGGGCCAGAAAAGAAATCGTGGCCGGTTGCGGCGTATAGCCGGCGGTATAGTAGCGGCTTTGGTCGTGCAGGTTAAAACCGAAAGCTGGCTCCAACTGGTCGCGCAGCTGTTTCAGCAGCACCGATTCCGGACTTTGCAGCCGAAGAGCATCGCGGTTCATGTCTATACCTAAGGCGTTGCGACGGTTATACAGCTCGGCCCCATCCGGGTTGAGCATCGGCACGATGTAAAGGGTCAGGTGCTCGAGTAGGTGCTTACGTACCTGGTCCAGTTCGTCCGTCTGGCTGAAAAAGTGCAGCAGGTCGAACAAGGCCATGGTGGCGGTAGGTTCGTCGCCGTGCATCTGCGACCAAAGCAGGACCCGGGTTTTGCCAGTGCCCGCCTTGATGAGGTAGATCGATCGGTTCTGCACCGAATGGCCGGCCACCTGCACCTCGAACAGAGACTTTTCCTGCAACTGTTCGATCAAAGGTATAATATCGCGGTGCCGGAAGCGCCTGTGCTTCAGGGCGGGTTCCTTATACCTGTTGTGACTGTTATAAAGCTGTTGGCCCAGCAGCTGTAGAGTGGCTGGCAGGTTCTTGTTTGATGGTATCGTATTCATAAAGAAAATTTGAATGCTCTCTAAAAAAAGCGCCTCCCGCTCCAGGGCTATACCTGAAAGGGGAGGCGCTGCCCTATGGGGCTATACCTGTTGATAACTTAGTTAGTTGGCCATGCATTCCAAGGAATGCGAGCCAGGATTAGGATCAGGGCAATGGTATAGAAAATAGCGATGCTGCTGAAACGCTTTTTGTCATTCTGCAGGCGCTTGGAGCGGGCATAACCCACCGTGATCAGCACCACGGCGATGATCATGGTCAAGGGGTGCTCCAAAATGTACAGTCTGGAAGTAGAGTCCTTCATGAAACCCTCTGTCGCATTACTAATTCCCAGGGGCGATACAAAGTATAGGATCACGCCGATCACCCACTGCAGGTGTGCTGGTATAAGACCCAACAGGCCTCTTTTTCTATCCTTATCTGTGAACGTCTTGTTGCCAGACATGCCCATAAAGGCGAAGATAATGCTGATGATCAGACCTAGCAGTACTAGATAGGTCATAAAAGAGTGCAAATGCTGTATTCCTGTATACATTTCGGAGAAAGTGTTTAGTGTCGGCTGTAAATATAGGAATTTAATTATAAATTCAGATAGGCAGTTCCTATTTCAGAGCGCCCTTTAGCAGGCAAAAGAAAACCCCGCACACACGAAATGCACGGGGTTTCCGGGTAAGGTATAGCCGCGATTACTGGCCTTTGCCCATCTTTTTATTTGCAGGCACAGTCCACAGGTAGATGGTAGAACCGTCGATAACCTGCGTTTCCTCCGGCTCCCAATCGCCCATGTCGAAAGCATGGGACACGATGCGGGTGCCTGGCTTCAGCTGCTCGAGCAGCACCGGTCGAAGCTTCATGTTCACGTTTGGCAGCAGGTATAGCGTCACGACGGAGGCCGGCTTGTAATCTACTTTAAACAAGTCCTGCTCTACAAACTTCACTTTGTTTGTGACGCCGGCCTCACGCGCATTTTCATTGGCTTCTGTGATGCGCTCCGGGTTTATGTCGAATCCTGTACCGGTGGCACCATGCTCCTTCGCAGCCGTGATCACGATACGGCCGTCACCGCAGCCCAGGTCATATACCACATCATCCTTCGACACCTTCGCCAGTTTCAGCATAGCGTCCACCACCTTCTGTGGAGTAGGCACGTAAGGCACATCCAGTTTAGGAGCCGTGGCCGTGGTCTGAGCGAATGCCGCCGTAGCGAAAAGTGTCAGCACGAGCGTGCAAAGCGAATGTCTGATTGCTCTCATCTTGTTTTCATTAAGTTAGTGATTCATTAAGAAAAATATCAGGTATAAGGTGAGCGGTTTTGATTGGTTCGAAGCGCATAGGCTGTATTTACGTGCAGCCGATCGCAGTAGTTCTTGATTGTGGCATTTTATGTAGATTTTAGTAGGATTCATTTAAGTGAATTCATCTTCAGGTAACCGGTTTTTTTTGTTTCCCGATACGAGGTATAGCCAACAGCACCAGCACACCCACCACCAGCACACCTATACCTACCAGAGCTCCCATACCTGTGTACATCAAACTGGAGTAGAACAGATAGGCGCTCGTGAGGCAGAATATGAGCGGGGTGATGGGGTATAGCGGCACTTTAAAGGGTCTCGGGCGATCTGGTTCCTTGCGGCGCAACACAAACAGCGCTATACCTACCAGCAGCAAAAAGAACCAGAAAACCGGCGCCGTGTACTCCACCATCGTCTCAAAACCATTGCGGGTGAAAAGGGCTAGCCCGACCAGCGCCAGCGACACAAGCCCCTGCACGGCATAGGCATTCACCGGTGAGGAGGCTTTGGTGTTCCATTGGCCCAGGTAACTGAAAACCGGGAAGTCGCGACCCAGCGCGTAATTGGTGCGGGCCCCGGTCAGGATGGTAGCGTTAACCGAAGTCAGGGCGGCAAGCACCACAATAACGCCGATCAGTACCATACCTGCGTCGCCGATGGTCACCTGCGCGAGGTCGGCTGCTATGGCATCGGAGGCTGCCATCCCTTCCAGGCCCAGCACATGCAGGTAGGCCAGGTTAATGAGCAGGTAGATCAGAGTGATGATGGCGATGCTGGCAATCAGGGCGGTGGCCATGCCCCGGCGGCCGGTTTTGAGCTCAGCCGATATGTACGCCGCCTCGTTCCAACCACCAAAGGTGAGCAGCACAAAAACCATGGCCAGCCCCATGGAAGTGCCGTTGCCTGTGGCTGCATTGCCCGCTGCTACCGCTTCATCGGGTGTGAACAGGAAGGCCGCTACCAGCACAATCAGGATGCCCAGTACCTCCAGTATGATCAGAAAACGCTGCACACCCGCCCCAAATGTGACACCTGCAATGTTGATGGCCGTGAGTAAAACAATGACCAGCGCGGCATAGAGTACCGATGAATATTCCCCGATGCTGTAGATCTGAGCCATGTAATCGCCGATGATAAAGGAAAGCAGCGCAATAGAACCGGTCTGGATGATGCTCATACGTGCCCAGGCAAACAAAAAAGCCAATCGCTTCCCGAAAGCCCTCGTCAGGAAATGGTAATCGCCGCCGGCATGCGGAAAGGTGGTCGTCAGCTCTGCGTAGCAGAGTGCCCCGATCAGTGAAACAAGTCCACCCAGCAACCAGGTGGTCAGGAACATAGTGCCGTTCTCGACATTGGCTGCTACCAGCGAAGGTGTCCTGAAAATACCTGCCCCGACCACAATGCCCACAATCACGGCGATGGCGTCGAACATGCTGAGGGCGGGGCGGGGTTCTGCTTTCGATTTTTCTTCGGTCAGGGCTGGGGCCTCGGTACTGGCCAAAGCCGCTTCTGCTGCGGGGAAGTCTTCGTTCAGGTCAGGCATAGTTTTACAGCTAGGTATAGGTAGGTATAAGCTTAAAAGCCTCCGACCCACTGTTTACGGACAGCAACAGGATTTAAGTTGTAAACCATGCGCTTTTTTAAAGAGTACATAGTAAAGAGTGCGGGTGCCGGATTCGTTTCAGGTATAGCCCGGGCCATCCTTCATGTAGCTATTAAACAAAACATTATGAACTCTAACCTGCCTTTCAGCCAACCCGGTCGTATGATAATCGGTAAAGCAAGTGGTAAAACATCAAATTATATGGGAAAAGCTGTCGGCACCTTTCTAATTGCCATCCTGTCCGCCGTCCTCGCTATTGTGGGGTATAAATTCTTCGAGGGCGATGCTGCGCAAAATGCAAACTTCAACAACAATCCTAATGCAACCGCCCTACCGGCGGCCTCTTCGGCAGGCAACCCGGACTTTGTGCAGGCCGCAGCCAGCGTGACGCCTGCTGTGGTGCACATCAAAACCGAATACGAAGCTGGGCAAACCAGCCGTAACCCGATATACGAGATGTTAGGGATGCCCCAACAGGGTACGCCGGTACGGGGCTCGGGCTCGGGGGTGCTGATCTCCAAAGACGGCTACATCGCTACCAACAACCACGTGATAGAAGGGGCATCCGGTATCATAGCGGTGCTGCCCGACCGGCGTTCTTTCCAGGCGAAGCTGATCGGTACAGACCCCAGCACGGACCTGGCCCTGCTGAAAGTGGAGGGAGAGGACCTGCCGGTGGTGCCGCTGGGCGATTCCGACAAGGTGCAGGTAGGAGAGTGGGTGCTGGCGGTGGGCTATCCGCTTACGCTCAACTCTACGGTAACTGCCGGTATTGTCAGCGCCAAGGGCAGGAGCATCGGCATCCTGAACCGACCAAGCCAGGGTGGCTATGTCGATCCGGCGCAGGCGGCCAACACCGCCATTGAGTCTTTTATCCAGACGGATGCAGCCATCAACCCGGGCAACTCGGGTGGCGCGCTGGTGAACACTTCCGGCCAACTGGTGGGCATTAATACGGCCATTGCCTCCCAAACGGGCAGCTACGCCGGCTATGGCTTTGCTATACCTGTCAATCTGATGCAGAAAGTGGTGGGCGATATCCGCAAATTCGGACGGGTGCGTCGCGGTTTTCTGGGTGTGAGCTTCCCGGTGCCGGCTGTGGAAGACCAGCTGTTGCGTTCACGCGGCATCGACCCGGGTAAGGTAAGCGGCGTGTACGTGATGGGCGTGCAGCCCGGCAGTGGTGCCGAAAAGGCCGGTCTGAAGGAAGGTGACATTATTCAAGGTATAGACGGCATCGACGTGAACACTTCGGCAGAGCTCTCCGAGCGCATTGCCCGCTACTACCCCGGCGACAAAGTGGAACTGAACCTGCTGCGGGATGGCAAGCAGCGCAAAGCCACCGTTACCTTACAGGGTGAGGAAGAAGATACAGTGACCGAAAGCGGTGCCAAAGGACTGGAAGCCAGGCTGGGAGCCAGTTTCGCCCCGCTCACGGACCGCATGAAGCAGCAGTACCGCCTGAGCGAAGGCGTATACGTCACAAAGGTGGAGCCCGGCGGCTTCTTCGATTCGGCAGGTATACCGGAGGGTACTGTGATCGCGCGCGTGAATGGCCGCCCTGTCAGTAGCCTGGCTGACATCAGCAAATCGCTGGCAGCCTCCCGAAGCGGCATGGTGCGGCTGGATGGCATTACGCCAGACGGAACGGCCTTTGTGTTTAACTTCCCGCTGGGTGCATAAGGTGGCTGCATGACAGATTTAAGTAAGCTATACATCGGCACTTCGGGCTGGAGCTACCGCTGGCGGGAAGTGCTCTACCCACCCGAATTGAAGTCGGCGGACTTTCTGAGCCATTACGCCACCCGCTTTAACTGCACAGAGATCAACAGCAGCTTCTACCACTTCACCATGGCCAAAACCATTGAGAAGTGGCTTGCCCAGACGCCACCGCATTTTAAGTTTGCTCCCAAACTCAACCAGGAGATCACGCACAGGCGCAAGTTTCAGGATATAGAGGAGCCGCTGCAAAAGTTCATGTCGCGCTACTTGCTGATTGGCGAGCAGCTGGGGCCGGTGCTGGTGCAGATCGCGGGCAGTTTCCGCTTCGACAAAGGTATAGCGGGCGATTTTTACCGTACTTTGCGAGAGCTATACCCGAATCAGACCTTTGCGCTGGAGGCCCGGCATGTGTCTTGGTTTACAGAGGAGTCTTTTGAGCTGATGCGCGAGTTCAACATCACCACCGTCATCGCCAATGCCGGGAAGCGATTTCCGGGCACCGAAGTCACGACTACCGATCTGGTATACCTGCGGCTGCATGGCGATGAGAAAATGTATGCCTCGTCCTACTCCGACGAGAAGTTGGAACGCTACGCCTACATGGTGAAAGACTGGCTGGAAGACGGCAGGGAAGTATGGGTTTTCTTTAATAACACTATCCTGGGCAATGCCGTGCTCAATGCAGACAGGCTACGGGAATTTGTGACCGAACTGTGATTTTTCGAGGGCAAGAATAAACGCTAAGTGTTTAGACATCAATGGCTTGTATTGGGGTGTAAAGCCTTGAGAATCTAGTCACTAAAAATATATAGTGTTTTCAAAACATTTCAGGTGCAAGTGTGTAATACCTGCGATATCATGTAGTTTAATCAGCCATGCGTTTATTTTTATTCTTCTTACTTTTTATACCTACACTCAGCTTTGCACAATCGGGAGTGATAACAGGTATTGTGCGCGATGCCAATACCAATGAGGCCCTGATCGGGGTTTCGGTGCAGGTAGTGGGTGCACAATTGGGCACTGTTACCAATGAGAATGGCGCCTACCGGATCGATAACATTCCGTTGGGAAGCTATACCTTGCAGAGCTCTTATATTGGCTATCAGCAGCTGAGTAAATTCAATGTGAACGTAACCTCGGGCAATGCCCAGATCATCAACTTTGAACTGGTACCGGCATCGAGTCAGTTGGGGGAGGTGCAAGTGGTAGCGCGGCGCCGGCAGAGCGCAGCCATCGCCGATATCGTGACGCCGCTGTCGGTGCAGAGCCTGAGCACAGAGGAGATCCGCAGCAACCCGGGTGGTAATTTCGACATCTCGAAAGTGGTGCAGGTGTTGCCGGGTGTGGCCACCAGCGGCACAGGCGGTGGCAGTCGCAACGACCTGATCATACGGGGCGGCGCACCGAGCGAAAATGTATATTACCTGGACGGTATCGAAATCCCACTCATCAACCACTTCACCACGCAAGGCAGTGCTGGCGGCGCGACAGGTATACTGAACGTGTCGTTTATCGAGGATCTGAAAGTGAGTTCTTCCGCCTTCGACGCCCGTTACGATAATGCGCTGGCCTCGGTGTTTGAGTTCAGACAGCGCTATGGCAACCCAGAGCGTTTTTCGGGCAACGTGCGCCTGAGCGGTTCGGAGTTCGCGGCCACGCTGGAAGGACCGATTTCCCCTAAGACCACTTATTTAGTGTCGGCCCGCCGCAGCTATCTGCAGTTTCTGTTTAAGTTGCTTGACTTACCCATCCGGCCTAATTACTGGGATTTCCAGTACAAAGTAGACCATAAGATCGACAACAAAACTTCACTTTCCTTTATCGGGGTGGGAGCGATTGACGAGTTTGCCTTTGGGGTGCCGCGCAAAAGCACGCCTGAAAGCGAGTACATCCTGCGCTCTATACCTTCCAACAACCAATGGAATTACACAACCGGCGTCGCGATGAAGCGACTCGTGAATGATGGCTACGTAAACCTAGCCCTGAGCCGAAATGCTTTTAATATTGATCTGGAGAAAACGGAGGCGGCAAAGGAGGGAGGCACTCCGCAACCTACCCTCCAATCAAATTCACGTGAAACCGAGAACAAACTGCGGCTGGATGTAAACAAGTACCAGAACGGCTTCAAGTATGCCTACGGAGTGTCAGGGCAGTATGTGCAGTTCACCAACGACATCTTCAGTTTGATCCGCAACGAGGTGCGTGATGAGAATGGCAATCTGGTGGAGCCCGCTGTTACGATTAACTACGATACCAATCTCGATTTTTTCCGTTATGGCGCTTTTGGGCAGGTGTCGCGCTCGGTACTGAACAACCGTCTTGGTCTGTCGTTTGGCCTGCGCACCGACATGAACTCCTTTACCGACGAGGGGCGCAACCCCTTGAAAACACTTTCGCCGCGCCTGTCAGCCTCATACCTGCTCACCGATAAATGGACCATCAACGGCTCGTGGGGCACTTATTACAAACTGCCTACCTATACTGTGCTGGGTTATCAGGAAAACAATGACTTCCTCAACCGTTCTGCTGATTACATTCAATCGATCCACTATGTGCTTGGAACTGAGTTTCTGACACGCGAAGATCTGCGCTTTACCGTAGAGGGTTTTTACAAAGACTATAACAACTATCCGGTTTCTTTGCGCGACGGCATTTCGCTGGCCAACCAGGGAGGAGACTTTGGCTCTATTGGCAACGAAGCGGTAAGCACTACCGGAAAGGGCAGGGCCTACGGAGCTGAGTTTTATGTGCAGAAAAAGCTGACAGGAACGGTATTCGGTGTGCTTTCCTATACCTATGTGGTCAGTGAGTTTGCCGGTACCGACGGCCGTTATGTGTCCAGCGCCTGGGACTACCGCCATCTTGCCTCTGGTTTGCTGGGCAAGAAACTGCCACGCAATTGGGAGTTTGGTGCCAAATACCGCTACGCCGGTGGCGCACCTGCCACACCTTTCGATCTGGAGGCTTCGCAGCGCAACTATGCCTCCCTGGGCGTAGGTATACTCGACTATACCCGCCTCAACACCGATCGTTTGCGGCCATTCAGCCAGCTGGATGTACGCATCGACAAGAAGTGGAATTTCAACCGCATCACTCTGGACCTGTTTCTGGATATAGCCAATGTGCTGGGCAGCAATACCCCCGGATATGACCGCTATACCTTCCAGCGCAATGAGGAGAACACCGGCTTTGCTACTACCGACGGCAATCCACTGCGACTGGATGGAGGCAATGCTATACCTGTCATCCTCAAAAACGACGATGGTAACCTGGTGCCTACTCTTGGGTTTATTGTGGAGTTCTAAAGTCGGAAATCCGGCTCGCTGGTGCGCTTTCCTTCTAAATTTCGTACCTTTGGGCAGAAGGTTGTTACATCAGACAAGGAACCAGCATGAGCCAGAAAAAATCCGCTTTATACAGCATATTCTTTAACCGATGCCCACGCTGCCGTGAGGGCAAAATGTTCAAGGGTGGCCTCTATACCACCAAATTTGCCGACATGCACGAGAACTGCCCCTGCTGCGGACAGGAGTTTGAACCAGAGCCCGGTTTTTATTATGGCGCCATGTATGTGAGCTTCGGTTTTAATGTGGCCATCTTCGTTGTATCGCTCCTTATCCTGTCCCTGTTTGTAAAGGAAATCACGATGGCCATGATGATCGGGGTGGTAGCTGCTGTGGTGGTCGGCCTGTTGCCTGTTATTTTCAGATGGTCGCGATCGCTCTACATTCACATCTTCGTGCGCTACGAAGGCCCCTGCAGTGAAATACCTAAAAAGGTGCATTCATAAACCTGTCAACCCAGGGACAAACAGCAAATTTGATTATCTATACTTTTTAAATAAGTGAGAGCACCCCGGAAATAACAGGGTGCTCTCACTGTTTATTGGACTGGTGGATTAGTTTACAGTAAAGCCCTGCATGGTATAGAGGATGCCCAGACCCAGCGACTGATTATACTGCACAGCACTGTCCTGATCGTAGTCATAAATGAAGTTCGCCATCAGGTTGACGTTGATGTAGCGGTTTACCTTGGCTGTCAACACGGAGTTGAACATGTGATCGATGCGCTTACCAGACAGCTCCTTGTAATTGATATAGGACATGTAGTTCAGCCTCAGGTTGACGTTCGTGAAGATGTCGCGGTTGTAGCTTGCCTGCACCATGGCGGCGAGCCATTCCGTACGCACGCTCTTGCCTTCCGGTACGCCGTAGCGCTCATTCGCTGCCACATTATCATCTGCCAGAAACGTGAAGCGGGGCGCAAAAGGGCTTAGGCGGAGCGAGAAGTAAGGGTTTGGTTTATACTCAGCTCCTAATGCAAAGGTCAGAAAACCCGGTGACAGGAAGTTGGAGATCAAGCGGTCGGTACCGTCAGCATCCACATCGTACTCATAGCCTTTGGTAAACTGCGACAGAAAGTTTGCCGACACAAAAGTATTCCAGTCAGAGGAGATCGCGTAGCCATACTTGGAATCGAGAAAGATACGGTCGATGCTCTTGCGCTGTTCTTCTCCCTTATTTTTGAGCATGCCATACTGTAGCTGCACGGCATTGTCCCAGGAAGTTTTGCCCAGTTTGTAATCCGCGTGAGCATCCACGTTGGCGTTAAAGGCGATGGAGCTGATGCCGCCCGCTTTCCAGTTGTCGCTAAAAGCAGCCTGGTTGAGGTTTATACCACCCGCAAAGCTGCGACGCCAAGTGGTGTCGGGCTCGACCTGTGCCGTTGCTGAAGACACAGTGAGTAAAATGATCAGGAAGGAAAGTAGAATTTTCTGCATGTGTAAGCTTTGATGTATGAAATGATTTTGAATAGAAAACGCAATTGACATAGGTATAGAGCTATGCTTTTGAGTTGCTATATAGCGCTTACGCAATTTTGCAGGTATAGGTATGATTTTTTAAGATTTGGCAGCTCCCTATGGGGGGGCCGTTTATTTTTCGGATAAGTATACGCTATTTCTGTTTTTCCCTGGTGAAAGGCACAAACACCACGGGCATTAAGTTTCGAGTGACGGCTTCGCCGCGTTTTTTTTCGATCAGTTTGAGTGTTTGGTTCATGTATACCGGCCCGACAGGGATCACCATACGGCCGCCCTCCTTTAGCTGCTCAAACAGCGGAGGGGGGACAGACTCGGCGCCAGCCGTTACCACGATCGCATCGAAAGGTGCATGCTCCTTCCACCCCGCGTAGCCGTCGCCGATTTTTACTTCCACGTTATCATAGCCCAGTTGCTTAAGTCGTGCTGCGGCCATTTTTCCATGTTCCGGAATGATCTCGATGGTGTATACCTGCTTCACGATCTCAGCTAGCACGGCAGCCTGGTAGCCCGATCCGGTCCCGATCTCCAGCACTTTCATATCGGGTGTGGGCTCAATCACCTGGGTCATGTAGGCCACCATGTAAGGCTGTGAAATCGTTTGTTTATACCCAATGGGCAAAGCGCTGTCAGTATAGGCTTCGTTAGCGATGGAGGGAGGGACAAAGAGATGCCGCTGGACGGAGCGCATAGCGTTTAATACTGCTTTGTCGCTAACGCCCCGTCGCTTGATCTGTTGCTCCACCATTTGTTCACGCTGCGCTTTGTAAGCGTCTTCCTGCACTGGAGTTGTTGACAGCAGAAAGGAAAGCAGTATGTAAACCGGCATCAGCATGGTCTTCTTTAATTTTAGCAACAGGTATAGTTATTTATACTTCTGCCTATAGATTATGTTATGGGCCTGTTGCCGGGTAAATACAAATTTCTTTAGGCAAGGTTGCAGGGAAAACCGATCTCTTCTTTTATATTTAAAGCTCATTTCCCTTGTTGGTATATTTCAGGTATGGCATTTAGTAACATTCAGTCGCTTTTAATCCGGGGCGCAGTGGCGTGCGCTTTTTTTTTGTCTTTCAGTGCTTGCTCTCAAAATGAAGAGCTTATCGTTGAGGAGGACTGTGAACTGCACGTAGAGGCGCCCGAAACCTTTACGCCTACAGTCGCCACCACACTTGGCAAGCAGGTAGATTCCCTTTTTACACAGTTGCACAAAAGAAAGGGCTTCAACGGTACTGTGCTTGTGACCAAATATGACCAGATCATTTATCGCGGCGCTTTTGGCTATGCTGATTTCAAGACCAAGGACACCTTGAGCACCCAGACCGTATTTCAACTCGCCTCCGTTTCGAAGCAGTTCACGGCCGTAGCCATTATGATGCTGAAGGAGCAGGGCAAACTGAGCTACGACGACAGTCTGCAGGTATACATCTCCGACTTCCCTTACCGTGGCATTACCATCAGGCAACTGCTCACACACCGTTCCGGTCTGCCTAACTATACCTATTTTAGTGATGAACTATGGCCCGACCGCAAGGTGGATCTGAGCAACGACGATGTGCTGAGCATGATGGCTGTGCATAAACCCAGGATCTACTACCGGCCTGACCGCACCTTCAGTTACAGTAACACGGGGTACGCGCTGCTGGCCTCCGTCGTGGAGAAAGCCTCGGGACAGCCTTTTGCTGAATTTATGCGCGAGCATATTTTTGAACCGCTCAAAATGAACAGCACTTATACCTTTAACCATGAACTGGTTGCCCAAACTGGTAAGGTGGCTTCTGGCCACATCGGCGGTCGGCGCAAACGCCAGCCCGACTACCAGGATACCGTGCTGGGTGATAAAGGCATGTACTCGACTGTGGAGGACCTGTACAAGTGGGACCAGGCGCTCTATACCCAAAAGCTGGTGAAGCGCGAAACGCTTGAAGAGGCCTTCTCGCCGACCGGCAAAGTGAATAAAAGGGATGAATCCTACGGCTACGGCTGGCGGATCAAGCAGTTGGAAAGCGGCGATACGGTCGTGTACCACGGTGGTCTGTGGCATGGCTTCAACACCTACTTCCTGCGTAACCCCAACGACCACAGTTCCATCATTGTGCTCAGCAACCTGACCAACGGTAGCCTGAACTACATGAAAGACGTGCGAAACTTCATGTATCCGGCCCGCCCTAAAAACGAGAAAAGGCAAGGGCAGGTGGCAAGCGCCCGGTAGTAGTATGTAAACCTCTAATGAAGCAAAAGCAATTTCCAACTGATTTTATCGACTATCTGTGCCTTTCTACCCTCGTAGGTATAAAGGGTGGGGTAACGCGCGAAACTTTTCTCAATATCTGGATGGTCGAAGTGGCGGGAAGAGTTTTCGCTCGTAGCTGGTCCAAGAGTAATAAAAGCTGGTTTACAGCTTTTATAGAAGAGGGTGTGGGGCAGATCCAGTATGGCCAAAGCTTGCTGAACGTACGAGGAGAGCAGACGAAATACACCGATCTGAACCTGCTAATCGACGATGCCTACAAAGCCAAGTATACCCAGGAGCATAACCTGCCTTATGTAGCCGGTATAACCCAGCCCGAATACCACTTCTATACGATGGAGTTTATTTTTGAGGGTTTGTCAGTTTAGCTGGTTATCAGTAGGTTTACAAATTAAGAATCTGACTGCACAGGCAGGTAGCAACAAAGACCACATCGTGCTTAGGAATTTAAAAAATCTCCATTTCTTTCCTGAACTGCCTGGGCAAAACTCCACTTTTCCTTTTAAAAAATTTCCCAAAAGCAGATTGGTCGGACAGGCGCCTCTCATTGACGGAGGGCTCGTATATCGCTAGAATTTGGTAAGTCAGCTATCGGGTCTACCAACAGTATTTATCCCTCATCAACCCTTCCTTTTAATTCAGTCACTTCTACCCCTTCTGTACCAGAAGGTGTGAAATAAATTAGGAAAAGCCTGGAAGTAGATGGTGTTGATCAGCTGTCTCGGCTTCCAAAAGACCGCTCATCGAGGTTGACAATGGAAAAATCGCCAGGACAATAGTGAAACAGTTAATTCTTCCGATCCGTCATACGCTCCCAGCTATTTCAGAATGATGCGCTAAGTAACTGTAGTGACCACACTTCGTTAGAAATGTAGTGCTGCACTTTACTTTATTTGCTGATGAGAAGGAGGGAGGTTTTCAGTTACTTGTTCTGTCTGTCACTTCTGCTTTACATGGTACCTATATCTGAATGCGGTGCTCAAGTACTTTCAGGTGAAGTGTTTGCCGGCACAGACTGGAATTTACCCATTCAATTAAAAATAAAACAACCTGGTGAGAATGACATTGCTTTTAAGGCCCGCTACCGTACTAGACCATGGAAAGGTTCTCCATATTATGCATACCGGTTGGGCTTTCAGCAATGGTCACTGGAGTTAATTCACCATAAACTATACCTTCAAAATCCTCCACCCGAAATAGAACACTTTGAGGTTTCGCACGGGTATAACATGGCCATGGTAAGCAGAGACCTGCCATATAGGTATAACCCTTCTCTTTTTAAGCTTGGCTTAGGTATAGTGGTGGGCCACCCGGAAGGGAACGTAAGAGGGAAGCCGATCAATCCGGTGAACAGCTTATTAGGGGGTGGTTATCATATTTCAGGTGTATGTTTTCAAGCCGCCTTTAGCCCTAAACTGAAAATTACGGAGCATTGGTTTATCCGGCCGGAAGCAAAACTGACAGCAGCCTGGGCGCAGTTCTCTTTATTGGGAGGAGGTTCTGCACAGGTACCGAATATTGCCTTTCATACCCTGGTGGGGTTAGGTTACCAAGGGGAGCTTTAATCTGCTCTTTATGTTGTTCCAAATCAGCTCCAACTCGTTTAACACCCACTGCGTGGCGCATACCTATGTGGCAGTTACTCTGGGTGTGTCTGCGGGCTTAACTTATCCAAAACGAAGTATAAATACGGTGCCTTCTCCTTCTTCAGACTGTACCTGAATGGTGCCGTTATGTAGCATGACGATCTGCTTGCACAAACTTAGGCCGATGCCGCTACCTTGTTTTCGGGTACTGAAGAAAGGAATAAAAATTTTCTCCTGAACTTCCTCTGACATGCCTTTTCCATTATCGGATACCCTTATCACAACCTTTCCATTCGAAGCCTTCAAAGCTGATAAAGTGATCATAGGGTCTATACTGTCTTTCACGGCATCGATAGCGTTTACAACCAAATTTATAAGCGCCTGGTCCAGCAGGTTAGGGTCTGCCTGAAGGGCTAAATCCTGATCTTTTAAATTGATTTCCAGGCTGATGTTTTTTTGAGCGAGCGTGGGTTGCATTAGTCGGGAAAGGTTCGAAAACAGCTCCCGAACATATACCTTATCTAAATTCAGCGTGGTTATTTTATTCAGGTTTCTGTACGTTTCAGCGAATCTCAGGAGGCCTTCACTTCTGCGTTTAATCGTGCTTATACCTATTTCAAGGTCTTCCACGTCATCCTGGTTGATGCCGGTGGCAATAGAATGCTGCAACCGGTTTTTCAGGGTATCAGCCAGTGAAGATATTGGTGCCACTGAATTCATGATTTCATGCGTCATCACGTTCAGAAGCTTTTGCCACGCCTGTGATTCTGTTTCGTCCAGGGCTTCATTTATATTCTGAAAAGCTACCAGTTTATACTGTATCCCTTCATTCTGGAAGGTAGCGGCGGAAAGGAGCACTTTTATTGTTCTTTTGTCTCGCTGAGCTGTATGGGCGGTGGCTATTTTGGTTTGTCCGGGTTGCAATTGCTGCACTTCCAGGTATAAGCCCAAATCCCTTTTCTCGAGCGCATGTACTGATTTCATGTGAGGCACGTGAAGCAGATTTTTAAGGGATTCGTTCATCAGCAAAATTTCACCACTACCAAGCGCATACGTCATAATGCCGGTATCTATTAGCTCGGTTATTTTCTGCAGGTTCTGATACTGCGTTTGTTTTTCGAGGCTGATTGATTTGAAAGTAGAACTGATTTCATTGAACCCATGCCTGAGTATCTTCAGGTCTGAAGAGGCATGGTTCTCATCGAAAAAAATAGAGAAATCTCGGTAATGGATGGATTGAATGAATTGCTGAAATTCTGCTTGTGCCCGTTTGTGAAACTGAATCAGCTCGTATACCTGGAAAATGATAACAGGAAGTATAAATACAAGCGCCTCTGTCCACTGCTTTAGAAGCAATAAAGCCGGTAAACTCAGGGTAATCACTAAGAGTGCTACCCGCAGGGAAAGCTTTGATTCGTAACTGTTAAAGCTCATACTTATTCAGTCGGCGATAGAGAGCGGTGCGCGTTATACCCAATTCTTTAGCAGCTTTTGTCATGTTGCCACCATGCCGCTCCAACACGCGGTTGATCGTAGTTTTTTCCAGTTCTTCCAGATTTGTTTCGGCTACAGTGTCTTCCATAAGAGGGGCGGCCTCGATTGGTGAGAAAAGAATGTCTTCTGCAGATAACAATGCGCTGTCAGCCATGATCACGGCCCGTTCAATAGCATACTGAAGTTCCCGCACGTTGCCTGGGTAATGGTAACGCAGCAGCTTTTCCTGTGCTGGTTTAGACAGTTCAAGCGTTGGTTTCATGTATTTCCCGGCGTACACTTTCATAAAATGCTTTGCCAGCAAAATGATGTCGCTCCCGCGTTTGCGCAGTGGCGGAATCGTTATTTCCACGGTGTTGATGCGATAGATAAGGTCTTTCCGGAAATGCGCGTTGTTTGCCAGATCAGCCAGCGGCATATTGGTTGCGCAAAGCAGGCGAACATCTATGTCGATTGGTTCATTGGTGCCCACCCGGATCACCTGCCTGTTCTGCAACACACTGAGCAGTTTAGACTGTTGGTGCAGGGATATATTGCCTATTTCATCCAAAAAGATTGTTCCGCCTTTTGCAGTTTCAAACCTGCCGGCCCGATCTTCTTTCGCATCTGTAAAAGCGCCTTTTTTGTGTCCGAACAGCTCCGATTCAAAAAGTGATTCCGTCAGCGCCCCTACATCAACTTTTACAAAAGGCTTATCGGCACGAAGCGAATGCTGGTGAATGGCTTTAGCCACCAGTTCTTTGCCTGTCCCGTTCTCGCCCAGTATTAAAATGTTGGCATCCGTCGGAGCCACCTTACTTATTTTGGTAAAGATCGCCTGCATGACTTCTGATTCGCCGAGCAAATCAAAGCCGGGTACTGTAGAAGAAGGCACAAAACCAGCTGCTTTGGTGCCGTTAGCTTTAGCGGAAATGGCCGCCTGAATGGTACCGATCAGTTTTTCATTGACCCATGGTTTAACTACAAAGTCAAAGGCGCCTTCCTTCAGCGAGCGTATGGCCAGGTCGATGTCGCCGTAAGCCGTGATCATGATGACTGCTGTGTCAGGTGTCAGCTCCTTTATCTTTTTTAGCCAGAATAACCCCTCGTTTCCGGTATTGATGGAACTGACAAAGTTCATGTCCAGCAGGATAAGGTCGAATGACTTTTCCTTAAGGATGGATGGGATATGCTCGGGGTTTTTTTCAGTGACAATCTCCCTTACCTCCGGCCTTAGCAGCAACCGGACAGCGGTTAATACATCCGTGTCGTCATCAACCACCAGAATAGAAGCTTTCTTTAATTGCATAAGCGCAAGGTATAGCAATGGAAAAGTATATAGTAACGGAATAAACTACAATTATGCCATTTATACAATACGCTGATTTAGAAGCAGTATCAGCATTTAACTCTCTGCGACATGTACGTTATCGCACACTTGGCGCACGATTCTGCACGGTACTGTTCTGTAATTTTAATTAATGTGTTGATTATGAGGTATATGTGGTTTTGGCATTGCTTCTGATAATGTCAGTTTGCCTGAGTCCGGCGCTACGAAAATTATAAACGAACCCAAGAACTGCTAAGCCATCAACGTATGTTCAGAAACTATTTCAAAACTGCTTACAGGAACCTGTTTCGCCACAAGGGCTTTACCATTATTAACATTGCCGGATTGGCTTTAGGTTTAACTGCTTGTCTGCTGATCGGTTTGTTTGTACACGATGAACTGCAATACGATAAATTTCTTCCGGAAGGGGATCAGGTATACCGTGTGTACAATGATATCTCAGCCCAGGAAGCAGGTTCTGTTTTGGCGGTTGTACCACCCATGTTCGGAACCACTTTGGAGGAAAGCATACCGGAAGTTGAGAAAGTTGTACGCATACTGATGCTGCAGTTTGATGCAAACAACCTGGTAGAGGTGGGAGAGAAGAGTATTTATGAAAAAGGACGTTTCTTTACCGATCCGGAGTTCTTCGAGGTATTTCAGCTTCCCTTCAAGTATGGTTCTCCCGAAAAAGCCCTGGCAGATCCCTCCTCCATCGTTATTTCTGATGCGTTTTCCGAGCGGTTGTTCGGAGACATGGACCCTATCGGTAAGAAAGTGTCCATAGACAAAGAGCCCTTTATAGTAAGGGGCGTTTTTAGTACCACGGAAAGATTCCACTTACCTGTCAACTTTGTGCTTCCGATGGCAGCAGCGGAGTTACCCGCCGAGCGAATGAAATCCTGGGGATGGCAGCAGTTTTATACCTATGTAAAGTTGAAAAAGGGAGCTGACCCACAGTTGGCGCAATCAAAATTCAGAGGTATAGTAGCAAAGCAAATTGATGAGGATACGAACCAGCCACATAAATACCTGCCGTTCTTACAACCCCTGAACGAGGTATACCTGTATTCTGCAGGCTTTAAGTTTGATCAGGCGATCAAGGGCAACATCACTTATGTGAAGGCATTGAGTGTCATCGCCATCTTTATCTTACTTATTGCCTGTTTTAATTTTGTGAACCTGGCCACGGCCAAGTCTTTGCAGCGGGCCAAAGAAGTGGGTGTACGAAAAGCCATTGGTGCCAGCCGGGGCCAGCTAATGTTACAGTTCCTCAGCGAAACAGTTCTGCTGACCCTTATCAGTGTCATCTGTTCTGCTGCACTTACTTCCTTGCTTCTGCCTTCGCTAAATGCCTTCACGGGTAAGGAAATGGAGTTCAACGTATTCACAAACCCATCTCTGCTTTTACTGTTGATTGGCCTGACACTAGTGGTTGGTATTCTGGCCGGGCTTTATCCTGCAATGATTTTGTCTGGTTTTAAACCTGTAACAGTTTTAAAAAGCGCCGTTGTGGTTGACAGTAAAGTAGGAAGAATCCAGTGGTTGCGCCATGGGTTAATTGTGGTACAGTTTGCCTTGTCTATTTTTCTCATCATAAGTGCCAGTATCGTCTATAAGCAGGTAGGTTACCTGCACAACAAGGACCTGGGTTTTAACAGGGAGCAGATCATGTTTTTCCAGATGCGGGGAGATAATATGTTTACCAATCATGAAACGTTTAAAAGCGAGTTACTGAAAGGGGCAGGTATAAAGGACGTTTCGATGGGCTACGGTTTCCCGGGTGATGCGACGGCAGGTGATGGCGTGATTGTGCCTCGAAACGGAGAGCAGGTCCGGCATGCTACGACGCTGTTGATGGTCGATTTCAACTATATCAACACTCTGGATATAAAACTGGTTGCCGGCAGGCCTTTCTCAAAGGACTTTAAAACAGATGCTGATCAGGCTTTTATGATAAACGAAACGGCCGTACGAGAACTAGGCTTCGAAACGCCGGAAAAAGCTTTGGGGCAAACATTGCTGTGGCCAACCTGGGATAATCAAGATTCTTTAAGGGAGGGAAAAGTAATCGGTGTTGTAAAAGACTTCCATTTTAAGAGTTTGTATGATAAAGTAGACCCAACGGTACTGCAAATATACCCTGGAGCTTACGTGAAAGTAGCCGTAAAAATGGATACTGAAAATGTGGCAGGTTCTATCGAGCATGTCCAGAGTGTCTGGGATAAATTCTCGCCCGATTACCCCATGGAATACATTTTTATGGATGATAACTTTGAGAAAATGTATAAAGCAGAAGATAAGCTGAAGTCACTGCTGACCATTTTTACAGCCATCGCCATTTTCGTCGCCTGCCTGGGTCTGTTTGGTTTGGCTGCATATGCTGCAGAGCGTCGAAAGAAAGAAATAGGCATCCGGAAGGTACTAGGCGCTGAAACGTCGTCCATCGTTGTTTTGCTATCCAAAGATTTTCTGAAGCTGGTAGTTGTGGCCGCTCTCATTGCTTTTCCGATTGCCTGGTATGCGATGCAGAATTGGCTACAGGATTTTGCCTACCGCATTGATATACCTGTCTGGATATTCCTGGTAGCCGGAATCGTAGCAGCATTACTGGCATTTGTGACCATCAGTATGCAGGCTATCAAAGCGGCAACCTCTGATCCGGTAAAGAACTTGAGGGTAGATTAGGTATAGGCTAACCTTCTGTATTGATTTTAGAGTTGTACGGTAGCAGACACTCTACTGTACGGTAACGCACACTATACCTACCAGTGTTTACTATTATTGTTGTCAATCAATTGATAATAAGATACTTATTTGTTGTGGCATATTAATTGGCAGAGCAGAACCAACACGATTAACCAAGCCGTTTACCATGGACCGCGTTTTAGAGAAAAAGAAATTCACCCCTAAAAAAATTGCTTTAATAGCTGGTGTTTCGCTTGTGTTGATAACTGTGCTTTACAACCTGCTTTTCGCAGATCATACCTCAAAATTAAATGTAGATACCAGCCGTGTTACCATTGGAATGGCACAAAGTGGGTTGTTTCAGGATTTCATAGCCATTGACGGAACAGTAGAGCCACTCAAGTCTTTTTTCCTTGACATAACGGAAGGCGGCCGCGTGGAGAAGATTTATACAGATGACGGTCGCATGGTAGAGAAAGGTGATACTATTCTAAAACTTTCCAACACTACCTTGCAAATAGATTTCATGACGCGTGAAACACAGCTCTACGACCTGATGAACGAGCGCCAGAATTCTGAAATCTCTATGAAGCAGGATCTGATCCGGAAGCAGAACGAACTAGCCGAAATTGAATACAACTTAGCCCTGGCAGAAAGGACGTTCAACAGGAATAAGCTCCTGATTGCTGAGAAAGTAATTTCGCAGGAAGAGTACGAAGCATCTAAAGACCTGTATGAGTACCAGAACAAGCGCCGCGCGCTGGCAGACCGCTCCGTGAAACAGGACACGCAACTGATGAGAGAGCGTCTGCGCCAGCTGGATGAGTCCATCAGGAGAATGACGGCAAACATTAACATGGCCAGAGGCACCCTCAATAATCTATATGTGATTGCACCTATTGCCGGTCAGCTTTCCACCTTAAGAGCAGAAGTAGGGGAGTCCAAATCGCCGGGAGAGAACATCGGCCAGATAGATGACCTGAATGGGTATAAAGTAAATGCCAGCGTCGACCAGCATTATATTTCTCGCATTTTCCCCGGCCTCACAGGCACCTTCGATTTTAATGGTACATCACATCAGGTGAAAGTGGCGAAGCTGTTTCCTGAAGTGCAGAACAATACTTTCAGAGTGGATATGGAATTTCTGAATGGTGCCCCTCAAGGTATACGCCGTGGGCAGACATTACAGCTAAAACTTAACCTGAACGATGGAGCCAAGGCAGTCTTAATACCGCGCGGGGGGTTCTATCAAAGCACGGGCGGTAATTGGATATTTGTTGTAGATGATTCCGGAGATTTTGCTGTGAAGCGTCCCATCAAGCTTGGACGACAGAACCCGCAGTACTACGAGGTAATAGATGGCTTGCAACCCGGCGAAAAAGTAGTGCTGTCCTCTTATGAAAGTTACGGCGACATAGACAGGCTTGAATTGAAGTGATAAGAAAGGGGATGTTGCAGGTATAAGTCTGGCTGAAAGATGGAAGATCAATTCTAACCTTCAGGACTTGTACCATGGCATTCGGCCCGAAAAAAGAATTAATAACATTTAATAACCCACCAACATGAGTAACGAAGAACTAATCATTGAGACTGAGAATCTTCAGAAGAAGTATGTTACGGACACAGTGGAAACTACTGCTCTGGCCGGTGTTAATTTGCGAATTGTAAAAGGGGAGTTCGTTGCTATTATGGGACCATCGGGTTGTGGCAAATCCACCTTGTTAAATATAATTGGTCTATTGGATAACCCCACATCCGGTAGCTTACGGTTCTCTGGTCAGGAAATTGGTGAAGCAAGTGAGCGCCAAAGAGCTAAAATCAGAAAGCAGCACCTGGGCTTCGTTTTCCAAAGCTTTAACCTGATTGACGAGCTGACTGTGGAAGAAAATATTGGCCTACCTTTGGTATACCTGGGAGTCTCCAAATCTGAAACAGAGCGACGTGTAACAGAAGCCATGGAACGCATGGGTATAGCGCACCGCCGCTCACACTTCCCCCAACAGTTATCCGGTGGTCAACAGCAACGGGTAGCTATTGCACGCGCCACGGTGTCCAATCCAAGCCTTATACTTGCCGATGAACCAACAGGTAATTTGGATTCGGTGCATGGCCGTGAAGTAATGGCGCTGCTTTCCGAATTAAATGAACAAGGTACCACCGTTGTGATGGTGACACACTCGCCTTCCGATGCAGAATATGCGCACCGCATAATTAATCTGTTTGATGGCCAGGTTGTAACCGAGAACCTGAACGCAAGAAAGCATGCGACAGAGCTACTTTAAACAATTAGTATAAAGTGTAGAATACTCATACCTTTCGTCCTGTCTCCCGGATCATATTACCCTGTTCGTGCAACACTATTGTTATTTATATTTTCTGAACTTAGCTAGAAAGCTACTTGCTCAACTTCCGGCGTAACATGTAACACACCAAAGTACATGCTGCCATCAATATAATTGGTTTAGCTACTGGCATAGTGTCCTGTATTTGGGCACCATCAGCTTTGATATGATTGCATCAGGTATAAGAAACCTGGTGACAACTGAAATTTTCAGTAACTGGTAGTTGTCTTTCTTCTGAGTCTGCTTTTTTGCTTCTAGTTTTGCGCTCTGAAGAAGATCACAAAATGCGGAGTGGCACTGCTAAGGTATAATTCAGAAAATAATTTAATTTCGCTTAAGCGTATACAAAAGAATAAAATAGGAATTAAGACTCAGCAGGGTTAAAAATTAGATACTGTAAAATAAAATTAGCTTATGAGTACCAGAGCAAGAGACCAACAGAAAAAGCAGCGCCAGAAAGAATTCCTGGAGAGGAAAAAACATCAGGAGTCTCTTAAAGTCGCGGCAAAAAAGGCTAAACGCGATGCCTCTAAACATGATAATAAAATTGATCAGCTACCCTCAACCGAAGACTAAACTTGTCCCTTCCTTTTGAGAATCATGCGAATGCTCCCCTTTATGTAGAGAGCGCCTGAATAAATAGTTTGTTGGCTTAGTAACCTATTCGCCATATTAAAACTAGGCAGGAAGTTATATTTTCTTCTACTTTGTATATTATAAGCTTATCTCAAGAGGAAAATTATGGAAGGAAATAAAGTGCTTAATTATATACAAGATGTCATAGAAAACAGGCCAGCTGACTGGTTGAAGTTAACGACCCATCGCTTGGATATTTATAATGAACAATTAGCCAAAACCCAATTCTTAGAGCAGTTTGAAAGCTTATTTAAAGACGGTAATTCTGAAACATCAGCTCTCAACGCATTGCCCACAGCTTTCGATTACATTCGGTTAGGCCATCCACTATCTTCGGTACTGGAATGGACTATTGCTAAGCTGAATAATTTAAAGCCAGAAAATGTAATCAGTTTTTCATCGAAGACGGCTCCAATCTTAGCTGTTCTGAGAAAAAACCTGCTGGATCATAAGCACACCCAAATCGTTTATACCGGTGGGTTACCGGACGCTTTCGATGCTGAAGTGCTAAAGCGTGTTTACGGGTATAAATTTGACGTAAAGCATGTTGAGAAAGTAGAAGAGGTCTCTGAATTTAACGGCAGTACTATTTTCGTTTCACAAGAAGATGAAATTAGTAATGTTGATCGTAACCCGAATATTAACTTTTTCATTCAGGTTCATTCTCGATTTGGAAGTATCTTATTGGTAAATGGTGAACAAAACGATGGCTATATCTCCGAAATTCAGCATGTGCGCAGAAGAGAGACCATTGCCATGACCCCGGCCGATTGTCTTTCTGCCTTGCAGCAACTGGTAGGGAAACCATCTTCCGATCATGAGCAGCGTGACGTCGAGATCAACAAAGCGCGTGTCTTAGCTTCAATTAGAAAGATCACCGGAACCAAATCAAAGGCGTTGGTTGCTTCATCCGGGCTGTCTATGCAGTATGCGATCATGATGGGGCTGGTGCACGAGGCCCTGGAAAATCATAAAGGGAAGGCGATCAAATTTATTGTTCCTCCCAATTGCTATGGTGGAACAAACGACCAGGCCAGACGGGTAGCTGCTTGTTTGGATAATGTCGAAATAGTGGACTTACTTGTTGATGGTGAGAATGACATGGTTCAAAGCATCGATACTGTGCTTGATAAAATTGCCAGCCTGGATGCTGTCCCTTACATCATCGCTGAAATTCCAACAAACCCAAGGGTCGAAGTTCCTGATCTTGCTAAATTAAGAGATGTTTTAGGTAAAGAGCGTAAAACCGCAACCGGTGAAGTTGCTATTGATCCGGTTTTTATCCTGGATCAGACATTTTGCCCGAATGTACAATTCGCAAGTGAGGACAGCATCCTCTCCACAATCAGGACCATTTCATACGCTAGCGGATCGAAATTTCCGAGTGGCGGAAAAGTTACTGCCGGCTACTGTGTAGCAAACACAAAGGCAGAAGCTTTGATGGAAAAAATAGAACAGCACTTAATCCTTTGCGACAACGAGGCGACAGATCTTCAGATGGAGATACTGGCAGAGCAACTGCCTTCCATGAATCAACGGATAGCTGATGCTTATAAGAACACACGAGCGTATGTAAATTATATCAAAGAGGTTTTACCAGCGGCAAAAATCAATTTTGTTTCAGATGAGCTGGCTAAAGAAGGATTTACGCCATCCGTATTTTCACTGGATCTTCCTACAAAAGGGGAGACGGATGAAGAAAGGGAATCTTACAAAAGGGCGTTAAATTTAAAATTGATCAATTTAATGATCGAAAAAATTCCTCACGAAAGTAAATACTGTGTGAGCTATGGGCAGTTGAAAGGATGTTACTGGACGATACCCGCCACATCCACACAAGGAACTACGAAAGAAGACGACAAAGATTATATTGCCCGTGTCTCACTATCTCCTAATTTGGATCTTGAACTGCATAAAAAAGTCTTTCTAGATTTTGTTGAGCAAATTTAAGCGCTGGTGATCAGCAGATGGAAGAGTAGTGAAGCAGATTAAGAATAACCGGAGAGCATAAAAAAGCCGGTTCAGGTATACATGAACCGGCTTTTTATAGTCCATAGGATTGAATTATCGAACATTATCAACAACAATCTTACCTCCTTAAGTGATTTTCTGGGGGGATAATAGGGGCAGTGGTAATTGTTTTGATTAAAGCTTTAACTCAGTAATACAACAGCCCATTCTTTTCTAAAAGGTTAATAGATAATGTTTTCCGCTTCTTACCTGTTTTCATTTAGCTCCGTCATAATTTCTGCAAAGAGTCTGGTAGATTTCAGGCGGTCATTTATATCGTACATGGTGGATACAGTTATCAATTCATCCACTCCCGTTTCATCCAGAAATTCCTGAATTTGCGTTTTTACTGTTTGCTTGCTACCTACAAAAGAATACCGGAGCATTTGCTGTAATGTTGGATGCTGCAATACTCCTTTCAACTCTTCAGTCATTTCAGTTGGTGGCTGTAATGGGTCTCGGGACCCGGTTAACACCCCCACAAACATTCGAATAAGTGACGTGAATAGCTTTTCGGCCTCCTCATCAGTATCGGCAACCAGAACATTCATCCCGGCGATGGTATAGGGCTTTTCTAAAAACCCGGAAGGCTTAAACTCCTGTTCATAGATTCGCAGGGCATTGTGTAAATGCGTGGATGCAAAATGACTGGCGAAAGCATAAGGCAATCCCTTTTCAGCTGCTATATGTGAACTATCGGTAGTCGAGCCCAATACATACAGCGGAACATCTGTACCTTCTGCAATAGGCGCCCTTACGTTGGCCGTTTTATTTTCTACGGAAAAATACTGCTGGATTTTTTCTATTTCACGGGGGAAAGAATGGGCAGCCTCCATAAAGTCCGACCGGATAGCACGGGCAGTTGCCTGGTCTGTACCAGGAGCCCTTCCAAGACCCAAATCAATACGACCCGGATATAAGTGCGCTAACGTCCCAAACTGTTCGGCTATAATTAAAGGCGAATGATTAGGAAGCATCACACCGCCTGAACCCACCCTGATGGTTGTTGTGTTTTCAGCCACGTAACCCATGAGCAGTGATGTGGCGCTACTGCCAATATTATCTGAGTTATGATGCTCGGCAAACCAGATGCGCTTATAGTTATGCGCTTCCGCTTCTTTAGCCAATGCCAAGGAATTATGCAGGGTCTGCTGCATGGTCTCCCCCTGCGAAACAATGGCAAGTTCTAAAATGGAATAGGCTATTTCTTTATGATCCATCGTATTCAATGCTATCTTAGTTCTTATTAGTTCCTCTTAACCGGGCATAGCTATTTACTAACCAGCTAGTTGATAAATTATGTCTACTCTTGGGGCTTTCCACGTGGCCTCCAGGTTCAGTAGGAGTTCGGTATGCTTACTGAAATAGCTATTATCAGCACTTTAGAGCAACACAAAGATGCTGATAGTAGCTCTTCAGACTTGTACAAAAACAAATAAATCTACTGCAGGTTTCCAGCGGCAACCGAACGATTGATAGCAACCATTTCTTCATGAGAAGGAAACGTCGTTAAACTCTGAAATTTCAGCATTACAGCATCCCTGGCTGCAGGACCTTTCCCTTTTTCGGCTGCAGCAAGCGCTTGCTTAAGTTCTACTGCATTTAGTTCAGTACAATAAGCAGGAGTTCCCGGTTCCTGTCTCCAGGATTCGACTAAACTGCCTGCATCCACGGTATCAAACCCCAGCGCGTCAACCAGCTGAGCGGCTACTTTTTTATGTGCCTCGGTATCGCCAGCGACCGATATAGCTATTCTACCTTCCTCACCGGAAACTTTGCCTTTGTGCTTCAAGGTGTATTCCAAAATATTGTTGAACACTTTGATAACAGGTTTTCCCAGGATTTCAGAAATGTACTCACTTTCTGTCTTACCTTCTAAGCCAGCAAGCTCGCCATCACGGAATGGGTAATAGTTGGAAGTGTCCATAATAATAACCTCTTTTGGTACATCCTGCAATATATTCTCCGGAAGATCCTTGTAAGCCTTGAAAGGGATAGAGAAAATGACTACATCTACGTCTTTTACCACATCATTAATGGTAGCCGCTTCTGCACCTAAACTAGTAGCTATTTCTTTAAGTGTGGCCATATCCCGGGTGTTTGTAACCTTTACCTGATGCCCTGCAGCAGAGAGGTTACTGGCTATCGTACTTCCGATGGCACCTGTGCCGATTATTCCTATTTTCATATCGTATATCTTTTAAACAGTTTCAAGATTAATTTAACGTAGTATGCTTTCTTGGAGGCATATTGTTGATCTCCCTAACAATGTCTACTGCATGATCTACGAATCCTTCCGGGTAATCTCCTGACAAAATGATTTTAAAGTAGTCTTCGCCAATGTCCTGCATTTTACTAAACAACAGGTCCTGCTTTTCTCTGAGTGTTTCTCTCTGGGCTGCTGCCCGGGCCTTTATAAGCTCAGGCAGAGTGAGGTCTGTGCAATAGGCAGGGGAGCACGCCTGTTGACGCCAAGAATCTTCTAATAGTCCGGCATCTAAGGCGTCGAAACCGGCATCATCCACCAGGCCCATCACCACTTCTTTTGCTCTTTGCTCGTCACCCGACACGGCCAGCGCAATCCTGTCTTTACTTCCTTTGGGTCTTCCTTCTACCGCCAGGCTGTAAGCGCCAATATTACTGAATGCTTTTACAACCGGCCTACCGAACTGCTGCTGCACCCATACACTGTTCACCATGCCGTTTTCCACGGCCTCCACTGTAGCATCCCGATTGGGCCAGAAGTTGGTCGTCTCCACGATCACGACATGATCGGCTATTTTGCCTTCCAGTGTTTTTACCAGGTCAGGGATATTGCCAAACGGAATGGATACGACCAACACATCCACATCCGTTGCAACATCTTCTACCTCTATAGCTCTTACGTTTGCCCAGTCAGCAATGGCCTGAATGCTTGCCACACCTCTGGCATCTGCTAGTGTCACGTTGTGTCCGGCTGCGCTAAACTTTCTTGCCAGGGTCTTGCCGATCACGCCGGCGCCAATTACTCCTATGTTCATGTTGATTATATTTAATGATTAATTTTTAATGATGATGAATTATGGCTTATTTCTCTATGTTGTCTTTGCTCCATGTCAAAACACGAAGGTCAACACCATACTGATCCGAAGCACCAAGATGATCGCGTAAAGTCTTGCCTTCATAATCTTGATGGAAGAGCCCACGTTTCTGTAGAATTGGAACCACTTCGTCCACAAAAGAATCGATACCATCTTCGTTAATGTCGGGAGAAATCCAGAATCCATCGGCGGCACCTGCTTCAAACCACGCTTGCATATGATCGGCGGCCTCTATACCCGGTCCTACGATCACAGGATGATAATCAATCACCCCATGGGCGATTATATCACGCAGGCTCCACCCTTCTTTTGCAATCTTCAGGGCATGGGGGGAACGAGGGTCATATGGCGATGGGCGCGCTGCGTCCAGTTGCTCTTTTGAGAGCGGTTCATCAATGCGGCTAAGGTCAAGACGTATGCCGAGCATTTGTTGAAGATACGCTACCCGTTGAGGGATGAGGCTTCCTGTGAGTTTGATCCTGCGATCCAGTGCTGTGCGTCTGTCCTTGGCGATGGTAGTCATAAGGCCAGGAATATACTTGAGCTCGTCGGGGTTACGACCGTAACGCTCTGCAGCTTCCCGGAATGCATTACGTTGAGCACGTGCATCTTCCATGGTAAATGCCGCTCCAATGACCGCATTGGCGAAGCGACCCGCCAACTCATGCGCATTGGGGCTGCCTCCAGCATGGAAGATAATGGGTTGGCCTTGTTCCGATGGGGGAATGTATAGCGGCCCGCGTGAGCCCACGAACTTGCCTTTAAAATTGACGGGAACGATCTGATCTCTCTTCGCAAACTGCCCGCTCTCCTGGTTATGCACCCAGGCATCTTTCCCCCAACTGCCCCAAAGTGCTTGGATGAGCTGGATGACCTCGTGCGCCCGCCCATAGCGTTCCTCGCTGGACGGAATACTTCTTCCGTAGTTTGCTGCGACGGCATCACCGCTTGATGTAACCGCGTTCCAACCTGCACGACCGTGGCTCATGACATCGAGCGCCTTGAACTGCCTGGCAAGGTTGAAAGGCTCGTTAAATGTGGTAGAACCTGTAGCCACTAACCCAATGCGCTTGGTTTCGCGTGCGACAGCTGCAAGGGTGAGCATCACATCAAGATTAAAACTTGGCGACTCGGTTTCCAGATCAGTCAGGATAGAGCCAGGGCCATCCGGCAAAAATATAAATTGAAACTTACCACGCTCCGCTGCTTGAGCCTGTTTAACACGCGCATCGAAACTTGTATAACTTTTGGGGTCAACTCCCGGCATACGCCAGGCTCCCGGCTGAGAGCCGTATCCATTTCCAAGGTGTAAACCGATGAGCATCTGTTTACCTGCCTTAGCGTTGTTATTTATTGATTCATTATAAGCCATGATCCTAATTTTTTAATTCCATGTATAACACCCGACCAGAGCGAGAATCTCCATCTGCATCCGGATTCATTATAGCAACTGCCAATCGTTCTTGAGGACCTGCAACTACCATATCCCGCCTTGTAAATTCCAATCTCTGTAGGTGTTGCAAAATTACGACTTATTACTTTCCTTTGTATAGTGCTTTCCCAAAGGAAAGTGAAGTAGTTTAAAATGGAGGAGTTATGGCTAATAAAATGGGATACCTGTCCTGCCTGGACACTGTAAAGCCGGTGCGGGATGCAATTGAAGTGATTAATGGGAAATGGAAGCTACCCATTATCATTTCTGTGATGACGGGCAATGAGCGGTTCACCGATATACAGGAAAGTATTCCCGGTATTACCCCGAAGGTACTGGCCAAGGAATTAAAGGACCTCGAGCAACACCAACTGATAAAGCGGGTGGTAAAAGACGATTACCCGGTGAAGATCCTGTATAAACCGGAACCGTATGCCGATACTTTAACACCGATCATCAATGCTTTGAAGGGGTGGGGACTCAACCACCGGAAGAAAATCTTCGAAAAGGAATAATTGCGAAAGTTATAGGTGAAGACGAAAGACCTCCCTAAATAGGAGGGAATTAATTCTTGTTCTGTACCTGCAGTTATTTGGTTCTCTTTACAGCTGTTTTAACCTCACTTATTGATGAGATAGGAGGGAGACTAGCTTGTTCAAATACAAAGCAAGTGAGAAGAGATTGAATAGTAATGACGATGAGTAACAGCGCTGAAAATCTTTTTTGTTACTTTCCTGTTACTCTAGAAACAAAAAACCCGCTTATTTGATGAAATAAGCGGGTTTTTTAAGCTTTAAAGTGTAGTCCGTAGGGGAATCGAACCCCTGTTGCCAGAATGAAAATCTGGAGTCCTAACCCCTAGACGAACGGACCGTGCTACTGTATTGCGGGTGCAAATATACAAGCCGATTTTTAGGAAGCAAAATTATTTTTAAAAAATGGACCACACCGCTTCGCCTATACCTGAGAGGCGCTTTCGGGAGGCTGAAGCGAATGCCTAACCTAATCGTTTTTGTAAACTTCGTCTTATCTTGTGCCGTTATACCTTCATCCGTTAAAATTTAATCCTATGTCAAAAAGAGCATTCTATACTGGCGTAACGCCAGAAGCATACAACGAACTGAAAAGCAAACTGCAGACCTATGGCATGAATTTGCAGGGCAACAGTGGCCGCATAGACGAGAAGGGCGTTAATGCCAATTTCAATTACGATCCTGACGCGAAGTCGCTCGAAATCAGTGACCTTTCGGTGGGTTTCCCGGCAAGCATGATGATAAACTCCGACAGTCTGATGCAGCGCATGAACGAGATGATTACTAAGTACGGAGGCCGTGCTGAGGGTTAGGCCATATCCTGACGCAGATAATGCCGTATAAGAAAACCACTTAAACGTAATACCTAAACGAAACCGAAAATAACTATGGAAAACGATAACAAGAGCAACCAGGATGCCGACAAAAACAAACAAAGCCAGGGCAAGAAGGAACAAAGCGCTCTCAGACTCATGCAGCCACACGACATGTCTAAAACGGTAGAGTCGGCGATGCACGTGTTTCAGGGTAAGCACGACAAACTGCCTGAACTGCTGCACGATGTAGGGAAGCTGGTGCTACAGGGCGCCCGCCGTATGAGCACGACACAGCTTATCCTGACAGCAGGTGCTGTAACACTCGGTGCTGTGCTGGTTGCCAAGTACGTGGCTGACCAGGATTTCGACTTCGAAGCTTAATAGCCGTTTACAACTAAACAGAAACCCTTCACCCGCTTGTGAAGGGTTTTTTTGTGCCAACTCATTTCTGGTACGGCCTTTGTAATTGGAGGCTATATAGCATGATGCTATATTTACTACCACGTTTCTAACCTTTTAATTAAAATTATGAAAAAAGTATCCTTTGTCGCCCTGATGTTTTTGCTGGTATCTGTGTTTCCGGCAGTGGCCCAGCAGCAGATCTTGCCTCCGCTTATTAGTGTGAACGGAATAGGGGAGGTGAAGCTTGAGCCAAATGAAGTCGTGATTACCCTGGGAGTGGAAACTCGCGAGAAGACCCTGGATCAGGCCCGAAAGCAAACCGATAAGCAAGCGGCCGCCATTATCGCGTATTTGCGGAAGCAGGGCGTGGACGCCAAAGATATCCAGACCTCTTTCGTAAACCTGCAGCCTATTTACGCTGGTACAGAATTTGGAAAAGCGCAGCCTGAGTTTTATCTGGCTCAGAAAACCATGACGATCGTGATCAAAAAGATCAACAAGTTCGACGAACTGCTGTCCGGTTTGTATGACAATGGCGTGAACCGAATTGATAACGTCTACTTCAGAGTTTCAGACCTTGAGAAGCACCGTGCCGAGGCCCGCAAAAAAGCCGTGGCCGATGCCAAGCAAAAAGCCAATGCCTTGACAGCGGAGTTAGGAGCTAAAGTCGGTAAAGTATACTCTATTAGTGAGCATACCTCCAACGGCTCGCCACGGAACGGTTATGCAAAAATGTCGATGGACATGGAAATGGCACAAGGCGGAGGACCATCCATTGCTGGCGGCGAAGTGATTGTGACATCTAATGTGAGCGTGAGCTTTGTGATTGAGCAATAGGCTGTACAGGTATACAGCATCAAAAAGGGCTCCCCGGCATTAGCCAGGGAGCCCTTCTTATTTGGTGTTTGGTATAACTAAAATGATAAACCTAACTTTTGATAGCGCTCCATCGGTTTGAAGTTGTTCTCATCATCCAGCAGAAAACTGATTGGCTTGCTCGGGTCTGCCAGAATCTCTTTCTCTCGGATATCCCAGGGTTTAAGCATTTCCTCCAGCATGTGCGCATAAGCCGTCATCTCCCAGGGATTAAAAACCTCGTTTGTCACATCGTCTATAATAGTGTCGAGTGTGATGTGCGTGTCTCCCGGCTTGAGCGGCCGCTCAAAGTACTCGGGTATCACATTAAAAATATAGGCTGCATAGAACACCCGCGCTTTAAACTCCGCTACTTGGATCGGGTGCAGTTGCTGTCCCTGCGTGAGGCGATAAAGTTTGCCGAGGGCTTTGCCAATAATGCCATTGTCGAGGAGCGTACACACGAGCACAACCGGACCTAGTTTTATACTGAAGGCCATCGTGGTCAGTTCATCTTGATACTCAAAGGGCAATTCGTCCTCGGCAGGGCTCACCTCCAGCATAAACAGGGAGCAGGGCAGGAAATCAGAGAACTCCATGGACACGCGCATCGACTGCAGCACCTTGAAGAATTCGCGGAACTTGCCCAGCATTTTCGGGTTTTCGCTCACCGGGTTCTGCGGCATGATCAGCGGGTCGGCTTCTTTGATCAGCTCGGTGATCAGCGTGCCATAATACATTTTGCCGATCCACTGGAAAAGCTTTTTGGAATCCAGCGCCTGCAGTCCGGCTATACCTTGCTCACTGGCCGTAGCAATTTCCTCTTCCAGCGGGATGACGTGCTGAGTATGGCAATGATCACAGCAGGGGATAGTAAGCTCACCGTAGGTTGTGATGCTCTTATCGAGCAGAAGCAGTTCCTTGTCGCGCAGCTTATACCTGTCCTGCAGCCACGTCGCAAAAACAGGTGTTCGGTTATCGGGTTCGGTATGTGCCCCACACAGAAAGCAGTGCTTGTCGCTGAACTGCATGTTGGGGAACGGATCGTATAGTTTTAACTCAGTCATGATCGTGTCGTTTGGAGGTACAAAGATACGAAGAAGAGCTTGTCAGAATCAGGATTTTGGGGATTAAAGGATCGACAGGATTCTCGTGCACGATTAGCCTGCCCCTCCCATTGTCGAGGCTGCCTACCCCCAGAGGAAAATTTTCTGTTGTTACTTTACAGGTATAGCTTCGTTGTTTCTATTACAGATCATGCTCTCCTATACCGGGTCCAACCACCCCTAACCCCTCCTTGTCTAAGGCGGGGAATCTGTTGCTGCCAATTCTTGGGTATAGGCGTCGTAACTGCAGTTTCATGTGCACGATTGACATCCCCCTGCCCCCTTCAAAGGGGGACCTTCTGCCATTGCCAGTCTCAGGTATAAGCGCTGTAGTTTCTGTCACGGATCACTGGCAGGTATAGCAAGAGTTACTTGCACCGAAGCGACATAGGTATAGCATCAGCCCAGTGCACCTTTCGGCGCTCCGCTGTCTGAGCGTTCAGCGAGATTGGGGAGTCTTGACTTTTTTGCATACTTTTTGTGTCAAGACAAAAAGTGAGGGCCCGCCTCACAGGCGAAGCTATACAACAATACCTGATAATATACTAAATAGCAGTTGCAGCGCTAGTAGGAAAGGAGAAAAGTGATTAAAAATTAATCTAAGTGAAGTGAGAAAGAAAAGTTTAACAGCAAGCCTGTAAGCCGGGTTCTGTCATCAGGCCAAAGCCCGACGTCTTATCATTTATCTAGGCCTGCACTCGCGCGCAGGCTCCATCGACCTACCCACTGACATCGGACGAGCAACCCTTAGCCCCGCCGAAGCGAGGCGCTGTCAGCCTATTTGGTCTTTCAACTCCTAAGGTTTACCCAGCCGGACTGGTCGCCCAGCCGCTGGTGCGCTCTTACCGCACCTTTTCACCCTTACCAGCACAAGACTGGCGGTTATTTTCTGTGGCACTGGCTGTAACCTTCCCGTCTCCCGGAAGGCCCCTTCCCGTTAGGAAGTAGGATGCTCTGTGTTGCCCGGACTTTCCTCTCCTCCCTTGCGGGAGCAGCGATAAGACGGCTTGCTGTTAAGCTTTCTATACCTGCAAAGGTATAACTAAATTGTTAGATTGCTTAATTGTTAAATTGTTGGAACGGTGGATTGGTTCCAATCTGCGAGAAGCTGTATGATTCCTAGTTAACACCTCATTAAGCCAAGACTTTTGCAGGAGGTGAAAAGAACAAACAACAATTTAACCATCAACAATTTAACCATCAACAATTTAACAATTCACTAATTCACTAACTCACTAAAGCACTCATTCACTCAATTATCTAAGTCTCACCAACGTCGCGCCATACCCAAACCTCTCTTTCTTAGCGTCTTCGAAGAAGCGGATGCCCGGGGTGCGGCTCAGGATTTTCTGAATCTCTTTGCGGAGCACGCCGTTGCCAGAGCCGTGTATAAAGATGATCTCGTGCATGTTAGCAGCCATGGCGCGGTCCAGTGCGTCCTGGAAGCGTTCCAGTTGTAGCTTCAGCATGGCACTGTTGCTCATACCGGTGTGGTCCTCTACCAGCTTCTCTATGTGAAGGTCTACCTCGTGCTCGGGAGCCTGTACTTTGATATTCTCCTGCGCGGCTGGCTTTTCAGATAGCTGCTCTTTTATCTTGTCAGGGTCTACGGCAACAGGTTTGGTGTCGAGTTGGAAAACATAGGCTTCCTTGTTGAGGACCGGGGCGGTTTTCTTGCTCTTGTAAAAAGAGTTGGCGCGGAACTGTACCTTCTTGGTCACCGGCTCAAACAGGCTCGGCGCTCCGTTGCGGTGCTGCAAAAACTGCACGATCAGTGTCGGCCATTTCTCAAAGTCCTTCATGTGGTAATGAGTTACAACGCGGCTGGCTTTAGGAGCCAGCTTGTCGTTTTGCAATCCGCGGTATTGGTTGTTGCGCTCTTCGCCAGAGGTAAATAGCACATCGTAGTCGGTGTTGTTCACAACCGTGGCGGCCAGCAATTCCTCAGACTGATGTACCATGGCCAGGTAAATGCCTTTCTCGGCGAGCACTGGTGCTGGTGGTTCTTTGCGGGCAGCTGGTTTTGCATAGGCCTCCGGCTCTGTATTTCGGAAAGCCTTAGCCTCCTCCGGCGCGATCAGTACGATCTCACGACGAGAAACAGGTATAGTGAAGTCGTTGTCGATAGCGACTTCTACAATGTTATTGTCCATTATACGGGTAATGATGCCTTCTTCCCGGCCTGACATCAGGCGCACGCGATCTCCTACGTTCATAGTCTTATGTGTTTAGCACGAAGGTATAGCCGTTGCTTGCTATACCTTTGATTGTAATTACAAATTGAATTTATACAAAGATACGATTTGTGCGGCGGAAAAAACGACCTGATTTAGAAGTATACCGGATGGAAACGCAGGCCGTCTGTGCGGTTGTACTCTAGCGCCGGAGCCGGGATTTTGATGATGCTGAGTACGTATAGCGTGGTGTTGAGGACTTTGCTGCGACCTTTGAAGTGCATCAGGTTGAGATCGGGACTAAGGTAAAACTGCCGACGTGCATTAAACCCGCGGGCCTTATTCAGCTCAGGGTCGTTGTATACCATACCCTCCGCGCCGTAGCCTACAGCTATACTTAGCCACTTGGGGTATTTGCTTTCCTCCTTCAGAAAATCTCCCACATTCACAGAGAGCCAATAGGTCTGCCCGTTGTAGTCCTTGAGCGCTTGCTCAGCTAAGGTATGGCCCAATACATTTGGTCGTTCTGCAGCATAGCGGGTGGTCTGGAAGGAGAATTTAGGCATGATGCGAACCTCCCGCCAGGCCAGTTCCTGTGCCACCACCGCAGCCGAGCCAACCGTGTTGGCAATCGCGTCACCAACCGAGGAGCCATAGTTCGCCTGAAATCCGTCAAATAGCTCGATGGGTGTTTGCAGAATGATGCCTGTCAGACCGCCGAATAGAATGGCTTTTTTATCAGGTACGCCTGCCCAGCGCAACAAGTCTATACCTGCGCGACTCTCATGGAAGGCTCCCCAGAAGTGACCGGCCTTGTCCATTTGCTTCCATTGCCGGTTATCGTTGAAGAAGTGGAAGTTCGTTCGCTCCTGATCTTTGTACCACGCTTTGTTCAGGGATACCAACATGGCGGTATAACCCACCGCAAAGCCGGTGCCAAGGACCAGCAGCCTTTCTTTGTTCACGGCAGTGGCCGTAGAGTCAGATGCGGCGGCTATACCCTGCAAGGGTTGGAGCAGGAGCAGCACATAAAGCCAGAAGATAAGCAGGTAGCGGTACATCAGGCCAAAGATACACATAGCTTGCACAAAACACCTGCTGCCTGACCCTGGCTTTGAAGTTTAGTGTGGTTATCATCTTGCTTTAATCCGGCTTTAAACGTAACGCCACACCGTCGTCATGCTGGAGTACCCCAGCAGGTATACTGGTTAAATGTGAGCCGGAACACCTGAGCACTTTCTTGCTTCAGTTTTACGAGCCGAGCTACCGCAGACATCAAATTGCAGACATCAAATTATAAAGCGTAAGCAGTTTTTTGTTGAGAATATAAAGGTCAGTTTGTTTTTCAGTTTGGTAGCGTAGCTGCTTAGGAAGTGGCGCTATTTTTTAGCTACACCTGATTTGTGGGGAGATAATATGCTAATTTTTATATATATCCGTGATTTACAATATATTGCAAAGATTACAGCTCATCAGGTATAGCGAAGGGTGTTTACCCATCGAATTTACAATATAACCTTATCTGGAAAAAGCCTGTATTAAGGGATGTTTTCAGAACGGCAGACTACTCCATTTCCCGTCTGTCCTTGTCTATACCTTATATTATAGTGTTGCTTATACCTATGGCGCATTGGTTTTCCCCTTTTCGCCCTTTATCCATAAAAATATAGTGCAGCTATACCTTACATCTCACCTTATATGAAAATCAAAAAAGTACTTGTCGCTAACCGCGGCGAAATTGCCATTCGTGTGCTCAGGGCTTGTACGGAGCTCAATATCCAGACGGTGGCCATCTATACCTACGAAGACCGCTACTCCCTGCACCGCTACAAAGCCGACGAGGCCTACCAGATCGGCAAAGACAACCAGCCGCTGCAGCCCTACCTCGACATCGACGGCATCATCAAGATCGCTAAAGACAACGGCGTAGACGCCATCCACCCGGGCTACGGTTTCCTGTCCGAGAACCAGCATTTCTCCCGCAGGTGCGCCGAGAACGGTATCATCTTCATTGGTCCGCGGCCGGAGGTAATGGGGTCTTTAGGGGATAAAGTATCGGCCAAAAAAGTGGCGGTAAGCTGCGAAGTGCCCATCATCCAGAGCAGCGACCTCGACCTGAACACCTATGAAACAGCACGGGAAGAAGCGCACCGCATTGGCTATCCGCTGATGCTCAAGGCTGCCGCAGGTGGTGGCGGGCGCGGCATGCGCGTGATCCGGGATGATGAGCAGCTGGAGAAGGGCTTTTTCGAAGCCAAGAACGAGGCACTGAAAGCTTTTGGTGACGATACGCTCTTCCTGGAGAAGTACGTCGAAAATCCGAAGCACATTGAGGTGCAGATCGTAGCCGACAACTATGGCAACATCACGCACCTGTTTGAGCGCGACTGCTCTGTGCAGCGCCGTTTCCAAAAGGTGGTGGAGGTGGCACCGGCCATCAGCCTGAACGAAGAGACACGCCAACAGCTCTACGACTACTCCATCCGCATCTGCAAGGCTGTGAATTACAACAACGTGGGCACGGTAGAGTTTCTGGTGGAGCCGCACAACAATAACATTTACTTCATTGAGGTAAACCCACGCATTCAGGTGGAGCACACGGTGACGGAGATGATCACAGGCATCGACCTGATCAAAACGCAGATCTTTGTGGCTGATGGCTATACCTTGGACCACGAGGAAGTATCGCTCGGTCCGCAGCATACCGTGCGGGCGAATGGGGTGGCCATCCAGTGCCGCATCACTACTGAAGACCCGGAGAACGACTTCAAACCGGACTACGGTACCATCATTGCTTACCGCAGCGCCGGTGGTTTCGGCATTCGTCTCGACCAGGGCAGCGTGTACCAGGGCGCCAAGATCAGTCCTTTCTTCGACTCGCTGTTGGTGAAGGTATCGGCACAGGCTCCGACCTTGCGACACGCTGCCATGAAGATGTCTCGCACCTTGGACGAGTTTCGTATCCGGGGCGTGAAGCAGAACATCCAGTTCCTGCAAAACATCATCACCCACCCAACTTTTATCTCCGGCGATGCCACGGTAGATTTTGTGAAGAATCACCCGGAGCTGTTTGTCTTTAAGAAGAGCAAAGACCGGGCAACCAAGTTACTTTCTTTCCTGGCCGATGTGATCGTGAACGGCAACCCGGATGTGAAGAAACCGGACCCGAACAAGGTGCTCACTAAACCCGATTTCACAGGCTTCAACCAGAACAAACCGTATGAACCGGGCACCAAGGACCTGCTTACACAGCTTGGTCCCGAGGAGTTCTCGAAGTGGCTGCGCAACGATAAGCAGATTCACTATACTGATACTACCTTCCGCGATGCGCATCAATCGCTGCTGGCGACGCGCATGCGCTCTTTTGACATGCTCAAAATAGCGGAAGCGTACGCCAAAGACCATCCGCAGACCTTCAGCATGGAGGTATGGGGTGGCGCCACGTTCGACGTATGTCTGCGCTTCCTGCACGAAGACCCGTGGCGCCGACTGGCCGAACTACGCGAAGCTATACCTAATATTTTGCTGCAGATGCTCATACGTGGTTCTAACGGGGTAGGGTATAAGGCCTATCCGGATAACCTGATCGAGTCTTTTGTGGAGAAGTCGTGGGAGACGGGGGTGGACATTTTCCGAATCTTCGACTCGCTGAACTGGATGAAGAGCATGGAGCCCTGCATCAACTTTGTACGCAAACGCACGGGTGGTCTGGCCGAAGGCGCTATCTGCTATACCGGCGACATCCTTAACCCAAGCAAGACCAAGTATACCTTAGAATATTATCTGCAACTGGGCAAACAACTCGAAGATGCCGGGGCGCACATTCTGGCGATCAAAGATATGGCCGGCCTGCTCAAACCTTACGCCGCGCAGGTGCTGGTCGAGGCGCTCCGCGATACCGTGAAGTTGCCGATCCACCTGCACACGCACGACACCTCCGGTGTACAGTCGGCCACCTACCTCAAAGCCATCGAGGCAGGGGTAGACGTGGTGGACGTGGCCTTGGGTTCGATGTCTGGGCTAACCTCGCAGCCGAACTTTAACAGTATGGTAGAGGCCATGCGTTTCCAGGAGCGGCACCGCGAGTTTGACCAGAAGAGCCTTAACCGCCACTCCAACTACTGGGAGACGGTGCGCGAATACTACTATCCATTTGAGTCCGGTCTGAAGGCAGGCACAGCGGAGGTATACCACCACGAAATTCCGGGCGGTCAGTACTCCAACCTTCGTCCGCAGGCCAATGCACTCGGTCTGGGTGATAAGTGGGAGTTGATCAAAGATACTTTTGCCGATGTAAACCAGCTGTTCGGCGACCTGGTGAAGGTAACCCCAAGCTCCAAAGTAGTAGGCGACATGGCGCTATACCTGGTGTCCAATGGATTAACGACAGTAGATGTGCTGGAGCGTGGCGACCAGATATCTTTCCCGGAGTCGGTGCAGTCGCTGTTCCGCGGTGATCTGGGCCAACCGGTGGGCGGCTTTCCGAAAAAGCTGCAGTCCATCGTGCTCAAAGACGAGCAGCCTTACGATAACCGACCAAACGAGCACATGGAGCCGATAGACCTGGAAGGGGAGTTTAAGAAATTCCAGGAGAAGTTCGGCGAAAACACGAAGTACACCGATTTCCTCTCGCACCAGCTCTACCCCAAGGTATACGAGGACTTCCACAAGCACTTAGAGCAGTACGGCAACGTTTCCAAAATCCCGACGCGCCTGTTCTTCTATGGCATGCAGCAAGGCGAGGAGGCCATCATCGACATAGCCCGCGGCAAGTCCATCGTGATCAAGTACCAGTCGCTGGGCCACGTAGACGAGGACGGCATGCGCACCGTGTTCTTCAAGCTCAACGGCCAGACGCGAAACATAGAAGTTCGTGATAAGTCGGTAAAAGTAGAGCGGGTGCAGCACCAGAAAGTAGACAAAGGCAATCCGAAGCACATCGGGGCACCGTTACAGGGGCTGCTCTCGAAGATACTGGTGGAGAAAGACCAGGAAGTGAAGAAAAACACGCCGCTGTTCGTGATTGAGGCCATGAAGATGGAAACGACCATCACTGCTTCAGAGGCCACCAAAATCGCCGACCTACACCTGGCGGAGGGCTCGCTGGTGAACACCGACGATCTGGTTGTGAGTTTATCGTAGTCATTTGAAGGTATAAAAAAGAAAAGCCACCAAACCTGCAAAGGTGGTGGCTTTTCTTTTTACTATCGTAAACCTTCGGGAGCTATATCAAGTACGCTACAAGAGTCAAAAGAAAAACATTTCGCGGAAAAGACGGTTTTATACTTGCAGATATGCTGCATGCATACTATTTTTGATTCATAGCGCAAAAGGTGCTATTCGTCTTCGTAGTCAAGGCCTGCAAACTTGTTATAAGCCTGTTGCAACTCGGCAAATGCGTGCATGTTGCCTTCCTGACGGCTGATCAGCATCCCTTTTTTGTAGGTCTGCTCGGCTTTTTCAGACTGCCCAAATTCGGCGTATAAGCTGGCCGCATGGTAGTAAGTGCCTACGTAGCGCTCGTGCTCAGACAGAAGTTTCTCGTAAAACTCCATCGCTTTTTGCGGATCGGATCCACGCAATTCTGTCGCTATCGCATAGATCGTAAATGGATCGTTTGGATCCTCTTCGTAGAATTTGAAGAGCTGTTCTAATCTATTTTGAGACATTTCTATTTGGCTATATTTTAACTAACTTCGCACAAATCTAATTTTAAATAAGCTAACATTTCTAATCATGAAAATATTAGTTTGCATCAGTAACGTTCCGGATACCACATCCAAAATCAACTTTACTGGAGATAACAAAGAGTTCGACAAAAACGGGGTGCAGTTCGTCATCAACCCTTGGGATGAATACGCACTAACCCGCGCCATTGAGCTGAAAGAGGCCAAAGGCGGTAGTGTAACCGTGCTGAACGTGGGCGAAGCCGACGCTGAGCCGAACATCCGCAAGGCACTGGCCATTGGCGCCGACGACGCGATCCGCGTGAACGCACACCCGAAAGACGCTTACTTCGTGGCGCAGCAGATCACTGCCATCGCCAAAGAAGGCGGTTACGATATGATACTGATGGGCAAGGAGTCCATCGACTACAACGGCTTCCAGGTTCACAACATGGTAGGTGAAATGATGGGTATACCATCGGTAACGCCAGCCTTTAAACTGGATATGGTAGACGACAGCACAGCCCGCCTGGAGCGCGAGATCGAGGGTGGCAAGGAAGTGGTGGAAGTGAAGCTGCCATTCGTAGCCAGCGCCCAGCAACCGATGTGCGAGCCCCGCATCCCGAACATGCGCGGTATCATGACGGCCCGTACCAAGCCATTGAAAGTGGTGGAGCCCGCAGGCGCTGAGGCCAAGTCGGAGTACGTGAACTACAGCAAGCCTGAGAAAAAGAGCGGCGTGAAAATGATTGACGCAGAAAACGCCGGCGAAGTGATTAAACTATTGAGAAACGAAGCTAAAGTACTGTAATATGTCTGTATTAGTATTTGTAGAAGGTCTGAACGGAGAGATCAAAAAATCCTCCCTGGAGGCAGCGACCTATGGCGGCCAGGTGGCGCAGGCCATGGGCACCTCCGCAACAGCCGTAGCCATCGGCGACGTAAACGAAGACGCACTGGCCCGATTGGGAGAGCAGGGCATCAGTAAAGTATTGTACGATGCCGATGACCGTCTGAAGCAGTTCGTGGCTGACGCTTATGTGAAAGTGATCGCCAAAGCGGCTCAGCAGGAAAACGCCAAAGTATTGGTATTCTCCAACTCTAACATCGGTGCTGCGGTAGGTTCCAAACTGGCCGTGCGCCTGAACGGTTCACTGGCTACCAACGTAACCGAGTTGCCGAAGATGGACGGTGGCAACTTCATCGTGACACGCGGTGTGTTTTCCGGCAAAGCCTTTGCTGACGTGAACCTGACCTCCGATGTGAAGATCATCGCCGTAAAGAAAAACAGCACCGACATTACCAGCAACGCTGGCAACACGGCTACGGTAGAGAAGCTTTCCGCTGACTTGACTGACGCTGAGTTTGCAGCTGCTCCGAAGGAGACCGTGATGCAGGATACTTCTGGTGGCGTGCTGCTGCAGGAGGCCGAGATCGTGGTGTCTGGTGGCCGCGGTATGAAGGGACCTGAGAACTGGCACCTGATCGAGGAACTTGCCAAAGAACTGGGCGCGGCAACCGCCTGTTCCAAGCCTGTGTCTGACATCGGCTGGCGCCCTCACCATGAGCACGTAGGCCAGACGGGTATCACCGTAAGCCCTAACCTGTACATCGCAGCTGGCATCTCTGGTGCCATTCAGCACCTGGCAGGGGTTAACTCTTCTAAAGTGATTGTCGTTATTAATAAGGATCCGGAAGCGCCGTTCTTCAAAGCCGCTGATTATGGCATAGTTGGCGATGCGCTTGAAGTGCTTCCTAAATTGATAGAAGCTGCTAAAGCTTTAGACAAATAGACTTAAGAAGAGCTTAATTGTGAAAAAAATACAGCTAGAGATACTCGGGCTCTCCTCCAGCCAATCGCAGACGGGATCGTTTGCACTGGTACTGGGCGAGCGTGATGGAAACCGCAGGCTGCCGATCATCATCGGTATGTTCGAGGCGCAGTCCATTGCCATACAGATAGAAAAAATAAACCCAAACCGTCCGCTCACGCATGATCTGTTCAAGACCTTTGCCGAGCAGATGAGCGTGAACATCACTGAGATCCTGATCTCTGACCTGAAGGAAGGCGTGTTCTATTCCAAGATCATGTGCACCGACGGCGAGAAGGAATTTGAACTGGATGCGCGCCCGTCCGATGCCATTGCCATCGGCCTGCGTTTTGGGGTGCCTATCTATACCGTGGAAAGTGTGCTGTCGGAAGCTGGCATTATTCTGAGTGACCTGGAAGAGGAGGAGGACGAGAACGAAGAAATGGCTGTGAAAAGCACTTCTTCAGCGTCTTCAAGTACGAAGGAGCCGCTCAACCAGACCTCAGTGGATGACTTGAACAAAATGCTAAACGAGGCTCTTGAAAAAGAGGACTACGAGCGTGCCGCCAAAATCCGCGACGAGTTGAACAAGCGAAACTAGCATAACATACGCTATACTTTAAAAGTCCTGCTCCTAATCGGGGTGGGACTTTTTGTTTTAAAAGATATTCGCCTTACTTTTGGCCAAATTTTTTCAGCCTGTATGTTTGATATTTTTCGAGGTGGGATAGGACTACTGGTCCTGTTATCCATCGGCTTTTTGTTTTCCAGAAGTAGAAAATCAATTGACTGGAAGCTTGTAGCCTACGGTGTGTTCCTGCAAATCCTTTTCGGAGTGCTGGTGACACAGGTGCCACTGGTAGCAGATGCGTTTGCTTTTGTAAGCAAGGCCTTCGTCAAGCTTTTAAGTTTTTCAAACGATGGCGCCAGGTTCCTGTTCGGTAACCTGGCTGACCCTTCTCAGAACGCTGGTCTGGGCTTCATCTTCGCCTTCAACGTTTTGCCGACCATTATTTTCTTCTCAGCGGTATCCTCGGGACTCTATTATCTGGGCGTGCTTCAAAAGATTGTATTTGGTATTGCCTGGATCATGTCAAAGGGCATGCGACTGTCTGGGGCGGAGAGCCTCTCTGCTGCCGGCAATATTTTTATGGGGCAGACGGAAGCACCGCTATTGGTGCGCCCGTTCATCAGTCGTATGACGCGCTCTGAGCTGATGTGCCTGATGACAGGAGGTATGGCGACGCTGGCTGGTGGTGTACTGGCGGCTTATGTGTCCTTTCTGGGCGGCGACGACCCTGCGCAACAAGCCATATTCGCCGCTCACCTGCTCACGGCCTCCATCATGAATGCCCCGGCTGCTATCGTAATGTCCAAAATGCTTGTTCCTGAAACCGATAAGGAGCAGATAAATACGCGCCTTGAAGTAAATGAAGAACAACTGGGCGTAAACATCATTGATGCCGTTTCTAAGGGCGCTGCCGATGGTCTTCGACTGGCTGCCAACGTGGGTGGTATGCTGCTTGCCTTTATCGCGGTTATAGCCTTGCTCAACTATGTACTGCTTAAGCTGGGAGGCGTGACAGGGTTAAATGACTTTGTTGTGGCCAGCACAAACGGAAGCTTCAGCGGGTTCTCGTTCCAATACATACTCGGGCAAATTTTCCGGATTTTCGCCTTCATTATGGGCGTTGCGTGGGAAGACACCCTGCAAGTGGGGAGTCTGTTGGGGCAGAAGACGGCTGTAAACGAGTTTGTGGCCTATTTGGACCTTGCCAACATGAAAGAGGCGGGCACCCTTTCTACCAAGTCTATAGTGATGGCCACCTATGCGCTGTGTGGTTTCTCTAACTTCAGCTCCATCGCCATTCAGGTGGGAGGTATAGGCGGCATGGCACCAAACCAACAGGCCAATATTTCCAGATTGGGACTTCTATCACTGTTAGGAGCGTCTGTGGCCTGTATGATGTCTGCTACGGTGGCAGGTATGTTGTACAGCCTTTAGGCTTACTCGAGTACCCACAAAAAAGGCTCTCGCTCAGGTATAGCGGGAGCCTTTTTTATATTTTACAGGTATAGCCATACCTTCGCTTATACCTATACCTGATGGTTGTCAGTCTGGGTCGTAGCGGCAGGACCCTCCGGATTCTTAAGTTGCGGCTCATTCTGCGTTTGCACAGTTTCTTGAGATGGGGCAGGGGTATGGTTCTCCGCCTCGTGCCTGCGTTCCTCTTCTTCGCGTTCTTCCTCGCGCTCTTCTTCTTCCACCTTTTTGGCGTCGCGCATCAGGCGGTTGGCGAAGATAAAGTCATTGAGTTCCTTGATGTCGGTATCCATGATCTCGTCGCGTGTGCCTTCCCAAAGCTTTTTGCCTTCATATAGGAACATGATCTTGTCACCGATCTCAATCACCGAGTTCATGTCGTGCGTCACGATGATGGTGGTAATGTTGTACTCTTCTGTAATCTCTTTGATCAGCTCGTCAATCTTAAGGGCGGTTTGCGGGTCAAGGCCGGAGTTAGGTTCGTCGCAAAACAGGTAGGTGCAGTTTGGGGCGATGGCGCGGGCTATACCTACGCGCTTCTTCATACCACCACTGATCTCCGAAGGCATTTTTTTGTTGGCACCCTCCAACCCAACGCGTCTCAAACAGAAGTCCACGCGTTCCCTCCGTTCCTCTTTGCTCATCTCAGTGAGCATTCTGAGCGGAAACCCCACATTTTCTTCAACCGTCATGGAGTCAAAGAGGGCTGAGCCCTGGAAGAGCATTCCGATCTTGCGGCGGATCTCTTGTCGGATATCGAGCTTGTTGTTAGTGAAGTATGTGCCGTCGAAGGTTACGCTGCCCAGATCGGGCTTGATGAGACCGACGATGCACTTAAGCAGCACACTCTTGCCGGTACCGCTGGCGCCAAGCAACAGGTTGGTTTTGCCGGTCTCGAAGACGCCGCTTACGCCATCCAGCACTTTCTTGTCGCCAAAAGCTTTATGTATGTTGTGTATTTCAATCATAAGAATTCAAAATAGGGTAAAGGGGCTTTCTCAGCCGACTGCCTAGAGCAGTATGTAAGCGAGCACGAAGTCACCGATCAGGATGGCGATCACGCTATTGGTCACGGCTGCGGTACTGGCTGCCCCCACCTCCAGTGCTCCGCCGGAGGTATTGTACCCGCGGAAAGATGAGATAGTGGAGATCAGAAATGCAAACACTACCGATTTGATCAGGGCAAATGTAATGTTGTAAGGTATGAACTGGTCGCGTATACCTGTGATGTACTCCTGTGGCGTCAGCTCACCGGAAAGCGTTCCGGCCAGGTAGCCACCCAGAATCGATAAGAACATGGCCAGGATCACCAGCATCGGAAAAACCAGGATGGCGGCCACCACCTTCGGCAGCACCAGGTATGAGGCCGAGTTGATGCCCATTACTTCCAGCGCATCCACCTGCTCGGTAATCTGCATTGTACCCAGTCCGCCCGCAATACTGGAGCCCACTTTGCCCGCCAGCACGATAGAGGTGATGGTAGGGGCCAGTTCCAGAATGGTCATTTCGCGCACCATAAAACCGATGGTAGAGCGGGGAATGAAAGCATTATCTAAGTTATAGGCTACCTGCACGCAGGTAACTGCGCCAATGAAGGTGGAAACAATGGCAACGATTAAGATAGAGTTGATGCCGATCAGAATAGCCTCGTCTAAAGTGCGACCGAACAGAATCTTAGCGGATTCTTTTCGGGTGAAGAGGCTTTGCATGAACAGCAGGTATTTCCCAAAGGATTGTAGCATACAGGCGATACGTGTTAAACAAGGTATTAAACGTGTTTCTAAACAAAAATACTGTTTAAATGCCTATATTACGGTTAAATTTCTAAAACGTATTATCTTATATCTATATAGAGCACATGCAGCAGTATATTTTGGTGACAGGTGGCACAAAGGGCATCGGCCGGGCCGTGATCGAGCAATTCGCGAAAGCAGGTTTCCACATCATCACGTGTTCCCGAAACGAGAAAGACCTGAAAAAGCTGAAACTGGAAATTGAGGAGCGCTATACCTTCTCCAAGGTTTTTTACCAGGAAGCCGACCTAAGCGATATGGGCTCGCTGAAAAACTTCATTGCTTATGTGAAAGGCCTCAAAGTGAGGATAGAGGTGATTGTCAACAACAGCGGCCTGTTCATACCTGGCAAGGTGCACGAAGAGGACGATGCGGCGCTCCCGATGATGATCAACACCAATCTTTATAGTGCCTACTACATCACCAAAGCCTTTGTGCTGGACATGAAAAAGCGCCGGAGCGGGCATATCTTCAACATGTGCTCCACGGCCAGCATCACGCCTTATACCAATGGAGGTTCTTACTGTATTTCCAAGTATGCTTTGCTGGGTATGACGAAAGTGCTGCGTGAGGAAATGAAGGAGCATGGCGTACGCGTAACAGCTATTCTGCCAGGCGCTACTCTGACTGCCAGCTGGGAAGGCGTGGACCTGCCGCCGGAGCGCTTCATGCGGGCCGACGATGTGGCCATGGCCATTTACGGTGCCTATACCATGTCGCCAAACAGTGTGGTGGAGGAGATCCTGATCCGTCCGCAACTGGGGGATATTTAAAGTTTTAGGACTTTAAGAGTTGGGAAGGTATAGCAAGTTGGCATTTTGTTAGAAACAAAATTATAACTGTATGAGAAAGTTATACCTGTTAGTACTTGGGCTTTGTAGCGCCTCGCACGTTTATGGCCAGAAAATGGAATACAGTGCTCAGCTAAATTCTGGCTTATCCAGATTTGGAGGAGAATCTGCCGCTAAGGTCTCTGCCATTATGCTAAGTGATACTGGCCATGAGGGGCACTATACCAACACCCCCTACGGCAGCAGGTATAGCCTGACCTATGGAGTAGGCGTGCAGACCCAGCTTATTACCGAAAAATCCTTCATAATTGGAGCGCAGGTAACAGCTGAGCAGTTACGCAGTAATGTAGAAATACTAAGTGTCTTCCGTGCAGAACCCTCCTCAGTAAATGCCTATAGCGGAGAAGGTAAAACGGTGCTTAAGGCTAACTTTTTAAACCTGCAGCCTTATATGGGTAAGCGTCTCAGGGCGAACAACCTCTACCTGGACCTGACACTGGGAACAGATATTGGTTTTAACCAAAAGCTGCAGGAGAAAGGCGAGGTAACACTGTATGACGGATCGAAATACGAGACTAACCGGGAGCGCAGTAAGCCCGGCATTGATCTGCGCCCACGTTTGGGTATGACAGCTTGGGGAAAGCATGTAGGACTATCACTTAGCTATGCACATGGCCTTACCAACTACCAGGCAAATATGGATGGTGGCAATAGCAAGGTATACATACGGGCGATGCGCCTCGGGTTGCTCTATAGGTTGTAAAGTCTGGTACGTAGGTATACGCGTGCACAAAACTTGAGCATATTATTACTTTTTAGCACAAACTAAATGAAACTGGAAAATAAGATAGCCGTGGTAACCGGCGTAAGCAGAGGTATAGGGTTGGCAACTGTTAACGCACTGCTGGAAGAGGGCGCGAAAGTGGCGGGCTGGGGAAGAACAGCGCCGGAAGTGCAGCACGAGAATTTTGAGTTTGTAGAATGCGACGTGCGCAGTGCCGACTCAGTGCAGATGGCCTATAAGCAAACTGTTGAGTATTTTGGTGGTCAGGTGAGTGTGCTGGTCAACAATGCAGGGCTGGGCCGCTCCGCCATGCTCGAAGACCAGGATCTGGATGAGTGGCACCTGATGTTCGACACCAACGTGCACGGCCTGTTCTACTGCACCCGACTTGTGGTGCCGGGTATGAAGGAAATGGGAGAGGGGCACATCATCAATATCTCGTCCATTGCGGGCACCACAGGTATAGAGCAAATGTCGGCTTACTGCGCCACCAAGCATGCAGTCCGTGGCATCTCGCACTCACTCTACAAAGAGGTGCGCGATTATGGCGTGAAAGTCACCTGCATCTACCCAGGGTCGGTGCAAACCAACTTTTTCGACAACATCGATAGCGTGACCGTGAACGATAATATGATGCGCCCCGAGGACATCGCCTCCACCATTCTGCATTGCCTGGAATCTCAAGTCAATTACCACCACGTCGACATTGAGGTGCGTCCGTTGATGCCGAAGGGGAGAAAGCAGGTATAGCAGATATTTGGAACAGCTTTTGTAGCTTTGCAAGCCTTTATTTAATGAATAATTAACAATGACGAATGACTGATAACTATCCGTTATTCATTCGTCATTGTTCATTCGTAGCAGATGTCAGTTGAAGTAAAGAACCTTACCAAAATATTCGGGTCGCAGCGGGCCGTCGACGATATTTCCTTCTCCGTTGGGCAAGGTCAGATTCTGGGCTTCCTGGGGCCGAATGGTGCCGGCAAGTCCACTACCATGAAGATTGCGACCTGCTACCTGCCGCCTACCACCGGCACGGTGCTCGTGAATGGCTACGATGTCGTGCAGGACTCCATTGCTGTGCGTCGCAGCGTAGGCTACCTGCCGGAACACAACCCGCTATACCTGGACATGTATGTGCACGAGTACCTGCAATTTGTGGCTTCTGTTTATGGCCTGAAAGGGCGCCAGGCAAAGGAACGGGTGCAGGAAATGGTAGAACTATGCGGACTCACGCTGGAGCAGGGCAAGAAGATCGGAGCGCTTTCCAAAGGTTACCGGCAGCGGGTGGGACTGGCGCAGGCGCTGGTGCACGACCCGCAAGTACTGATTCTCGATGAGCCCACCACCGGCCTCGACCCCAACCAGATCGTGGAGATTCGGGCGCTGATCAAACGCATAGGGCAGGACAAAACCGTGATCTTCTCGACCCACATCATGCAGGAGGTAACCGCCATCTGCGACCGCGTCGTGATCATCAACCGCGGCAAACTGGTAGCCGACAGCGATGTGGCCAGTCTGCAGGCCGGTGCCCGCAACGAGAAGACAACTCTGGTGGAGTTTGAGCAGCCTATACCTATCGAAGTCCTGGAGCAGGTGCCGGGTGTACTGACGGCTACGCTTACAGAGGGCGCAACCTACCGGGTAGTGTCCCGCAAGGATACTGATATCCGCGCTACCATTTTTCGGGTGGCTGCCGAGCGTCACTGGCCATTGGTAGGCCTGCGCCACGAAGAAAACTCACTCGAAAAGATATTCCAACAACTGACGAAGTAGGTATCATCCATGCTCGCTATACTTAAGAAAGAATTTAACGGCTTCCTGAATACCCTGATCGCCTATATCGTGATTACGGTGTTTTTGGTGGCCATCGGCATGTTCATGTGGGTCTTCCCCGAGAGCAACGTGCTCGACTACGGCTTTGCCGACATGCAGACGCTGTTTAACATGGCCCCCTGGCTGTTTCTGTTCCTGATTCCAGCCATCACCATGCGCACCTTTGCCGAAGAGAAACGTGAGGGCACCATCGAACTACTGCTCACCAAGCCGATCTCAGATCTGCAACTAATCCTGGGCAAATACTTTGCCGCGCTCCTGCTGGCACTCTTCGCCCTTATACCTACCCTGTTCTACTACTATACCGTGTACGAACTCGGCAATCCGCAGGGTAACGTGGACTCTGCTGCTGTAGTAGGCTCATACCTGGGGCTGGTATTTCTGGCGGGCGTGTTTGCAGCCATCGGGGTTTTTGCCTCTTCCGTTTCCGATAACCAGATCATCTCGTTCCTGATCGCCATTTTCCTGTGCTATATCTTTTACGCTGGCTTCGAGCTGATCGCTTCTATACCTGTATGGGGCGGAAACGGCTACTTCATCAGCCAGTTAGGTATAGAATATCATTATTCGGCCATCAGCAAAGGGTTGATCGACTCGCGTGACGTGCTGTATTTTCTGAGTGTGATCGCGATTATGATTCTTTCCACCAAACTTGTCCTAAGCAGCAGAAAATGGTAACAGAGCAGGCAACGATACCTAAAAGCAAGCGCAGCCGCGACCTGACCCGCTTTCTTATCGCACTGGCGGCCATTATACTACTCAACGTACTGGCAGCCAACTTTTTCTTCCGCCTCGACCTGACCGAGGACAAGCGCTATACCATTTCGCCTGTTACCAAGCAGATGTTGTCGGAGCTTCCTGAACCGGTGTTTGTAGAGGTATACCTGGAAGGCGAATTCCCTGCAGGCTTCAAGCGACTGCAGCAGTCGGTGCGGGAGACACTGGACGAATTCCGCATCTACTCGGGTGGTAACGTGCGCTACGAATTCATCGATCCGAATGAGATAACAGACGAGCAGCAGCGGACAGAATTTTTCCAGAAACTGGCAGCTTCAGGTATCCAGCCAACGAACCTGCGAGCCAGTGAAGGCGGAAAGCAAGTGGAGCGTCTCGTGTTTCCGGGTGCACGTATTATGTACAAAGGCAAGGAAACCGGCGTGATGCTGCTGAAAGGTAACCTGGCTGCTTCCCCTGACGAGCGGCTGAACCAATCGGTAGAAGGAGTGGAGTATGAACTGGCCACGGCGATCCGCAAAATGGCTTTCCAGGGCAACAAAACTATCGGCTATATCAGCGGACAGGGGCAACTGGAAACGCAGAATGTGACGGACCTGCTCGGCTCTTTGCAGGAGTTTTACCGGGTAGCCCGCGGCGAATTGCGCGATATACCTTCTCTGGAGGGGCTGGATTTGATCATCATTGCCAAGCCAACCGAAGCTTTCACCGAAGCCGACAAGTATAAGATCGACCAGTTTATCATGAACGGGGGCAAGGCCGTTTTCTTCGTGGATGCCCTCAACGCAAACATGGACAGCATAGGAGCAGGCGGCATGTTTGCGATGCCTTACAACCTGAACCTGGATGATCTGCTTTTCCGCTACGGCGTGCGCCTAAACCCGACCATGATCATGGACCTGAACTCTGGTTTTATTCCTATCGTGACGGGGTATATGGGTGAGCGGCCACAGACGGAGATGATCAACTGGCGCTTTTACCCCTTGCTCAACACTTTCAGCAAACACCCGATTACGCGTAACATTGATGCAGTATACTCCAAATTCATCGGAACGATGGATACGGTGCGGTCTGATGGGATACGCAAAACTCCGCTGGTCTATACCTCGGTTTACTCTCGTGTTTTGCAGCCGCCTGTGCCGCTCACACTCGAAGAAGCCCGTATGGAGGTGAAGCCGGAGCAGTACCAGGCCGGCCCGCAGCCAGTAGGTTATCTGCTGGAAGGTGCTTTTACTTCGCTCTTCCGTAACAGAAGAGCACCGGAGGGAGCCGCGAACCCGCAAGTGAAAGAGACAGGAGTACCGACCAAAATAGCAGTTTTCTCGGATGGTGACCTGGTGCGCAATGAGGTAAATCCACGTACCGGACAGGCTTATGAACTGGGCTTTGACAGGTATAACAACGTGACATTTGCCAATCGCGAGCTTGCCATGAACACGATTCACTACCTGCTGGATTCAGAAGGTTTGATCAATGTACGCAGCAAAGAAATCCAGCTACGTCCGTTGGACAGGGTGCGGGTGAAGGAGGAGCGCACCTACTGGCAACTACTCAACCTGGTAGCCCCGATTGTGCTGCTGGGCCTGTTTGGGGTGGTGCGTTACTACCTGCGCAAGCGACGCTACGAGCGCTTCTAATTTTTTTGCCCTGTATGTAAAGAAATTGTGAAATGCCGGCCCGTTTCAGGTAGTATAAATGCGAAAATTTTTTAACTTTGTCCAAATAACATTATAGCTATACATAATGAAATTTATCGTCTCTTCTTCTGCTCTTTTGAAGCAGTTAGCCAGCATAAACGGCGTAGTGACCAACAACCCGGTGGTTCCTATCCTCGAAAATTTCCTGTTCGAAATCAACGACAGCACTCTCACCATCACAGCCAGTGACCTGGAGACTTCCATGATCACCGAACTGCAGGTAGAGGCGAAGGAAAGCGGCCGCATTGCTGCCCCTGCCAAAATTCTAATCGAGACGCTGAAGAACCTGCCAGACCAGCCGGTAACTTTCACGATCGACGAAGAGACCTATACCATTGAGATCAGCTCGGCAAACGGACGTTACAAGCTCTCCGGCGAAAATGCAACCGACTTCCCGCGTATACCTGTGGTGAAGGGTGGCAGCGCCATCGAGATTCCGTCTAACGTGCTGGGTCGTGCCATCAACAAGACTATTTTTGCAGTAAGCAACGACGAGCTTCGTCCAGCCATGACGGGTATCTATGTGCAGCTGCGCACTGATAACGTGACTTTTGTCGCAACAGATGGTCACCGCCTGCTGCGTTTCCGTCGTACGGACATTGCTACGGCCCAAGAAGCTTCTCTGATCATTCCACGCAAAGCTTTCACGCTGTTGAAGTCTACGCTGCCTTCTGAGGCCACTGCTGTGCGTATGGAGTTCAATCAGTCAAACGCTTTCTTTAGCTTCGATAACATCCGGATGATCTGCCGACTGATAGACGAGCGCTACCCAGACTACGAGAACGTTATTCCGGTACAAAACCCGAACAAACTGGTGATTGACCGTGCCGCTTTGCTGAGCTCTGTACGTCGTATCTCCATCTACTCCAATAAAACCACGCACCAGATTCGTCTGAAACTGTCAGGTTCTGAGCTGCAGGTGTCTGCCGAAGACCTGGACTTCTCTAACGAGGCAAACGAGCGCCTGACTTGCCAGTATGACGGTGAGGACATGGAAATCGGCTTCAACGCGAAGTTTTTGATCGAAATGCTCAACAACATCGACGCGGATGAAATCTCCTTTGAACTGTCTACACCGAACCGTGCCGGACTGCTCATGCCGCTTGCAAATGAAGATAATGAAAATGTTCTGATGCTGGTGATGCCTGTAATGCTGAACAATTACGTATAAGAAGATAATTTCTCCTAATGCAGAAAGGCGGACCGTTTTGGTTCGCCTTTCCTGTTTTTAGGGGGTAATACTTTTATGCTGACTTATCGCCTAAGCACTATTTTGCTTGCTGCAGTTTGATATACACCGGGAAGTGATCGCTATAGCCACCCAGGTATAAGGTATGGGACCAGGTCTGGCGAGGCGTATCCTTATACCTGCCAAACGTGAATTTTGCAAACTCAGGGTCATGGATCTGGGCCGAGCCGTGTACATAATGCAAGCCGGTTTGCGTATTCATCATTGGCTTAGTGACCATGATCTGGTCGCGCATCTTGTTGTCGTTGCGGGTGTGGTAACTGCCGTTCCCCTGTACAAACCACAGATAGAACGTGTTAAACAACTCGTTTTGATAAGCCGGATTAGGGCGCCCAGTAGCCCTTAATACCTTCTCTACACTCACAGCATTAGGTTCGTCTGCAAAGTCCCCCAGCACGATGATTTTGGCGTTTTTATCTGCTTTCTGCTGCAAGTCCAATTGGCGTCGGAGTTCAGCCGCCGCATCACGCCTGCGGGCTGCTCCCAGAGCAGAGCTGCCGCGGTCTTCCGGCCAGTGGTTCACATATAGCGTAACAGGCTCTCCAGACAGGGTGCCTCTCACCTGCAGGATGCCACGCGAAGCGAATCCCCTCTCTGAAAACCTGATGGGCAGGTTGGTCTGCGAAGTAGGCTTAAATACCCTTGGGTTGTAAAGCATGGCCACATCAAGTCCCTCCGGGTCAGGCGAGTCGAAATGGATGATGTTGTAGCGGCGCTTGCGAAGTGGGGAAGACTTCACAAGGTCATCCAGCACCTGGCGGTTTTCCACCTCAGAAAGTCCGATGATGTCGGGGCCGCCCTTACCTCCAATAGTTTCAATCACTTGTGCAATATGGCGTATTTTGGTCTTATACCTGTCCTGATCCCACTGCATAACCCCATCCGGTGTGAAGCCGTCATCATCGGTTTTGGGGTCATTTTGAGTATCGTATAGCTTCTCTGTATTATAAAAAGCAACAGTATAGAGTTTCGGTTTTTTGATAGATGAGGTTAAGCTGGCGCATCCTGAGAGGATGGTCAGGCTAAAAAGAATGAAGAAGGTTTTTATTCCGTAGCGCATCGCGTAACTTTGTACTTGGTTTTAATATTCAAGCATAGTACGAGATATATATAGCACAAAGTTTAAAAAGAAAAGAAAATGAAGAAATCTGAGATATACTTTAGCATTGCGCTTGACGAGCAGCGTGTACCGGAGGCTATTAGCTGGAGAGCCACTGACGCAGGGGAAAAGATCCATTTTGCCAAGGCTATCAATATTTCCCTGTGGGATCGCGACGAAGCAGGTACGATGAAAATTGACCTTTGGACAAAAGACATGCCGATCGACGAAATGAAGTATTTCTACATCGATACGATCGGTGCCATGGCACAGAGTATCGCCACTGCTACCAGCGACAAGGTAATGGCCGACAAGATGCGTGCCCTTTGCGAGGACCTGATGAACCATGTGGAAACGGAGCGCAAAAAGGAAAATAACTAGTCTATAAATAAAGAAAGCCACCCTAAGAGGTGGCTTTTATGCTTTTGAAAAGTTTGGATCGGTCTAGTTAACGTTAGAAGCAATCGCGTTCTTATCGGCTTTCTCGTTAGTAGCCATGTTTTCAGAACCTTGCTTGTCCAGGCTTGAAACGAACTCGCTGTCAACTTTAGAGTACATTTTGCGGTCACCAAAGTAATCGTTGTACTGCACGGTGCTCAGGATATCTTCGAACTCCAGATCACGTACGGCCAGCACTTTTTTGCACTGCTCTGCAATTAACTGCTCGTTGCCCTCGTGCTTCTGCTCAATCTCAGTGATTTGGGCAGCTACATCCATGTTGATCTCTCTAACCTTATTTGCCTGGTAGTTATTCAGACGAAGTTCACGAATCATCTGCTCAGAAAGGTGATTGGCACGCTTCTCAGCAACAACAGTTATATTATTGCCTGTAGCAAATGCGCCGAATACAGTTCCGAATACCATCAATGTTGTTACCAGTAGCTTTTTCATAATCTTTAGTGTGTTTGGTGTTTTCAATGCTTTTCCAGATTCTTTTTCTGAGGCAGCGTAGTTTTAAAACGCGGGTTGTTTGTAAATGATTCCGGTATTTAAAATTTTTTTTGCCTAATCCCTCAGTGTAGAATACAAGCTGTATAGTACAGAAATAATGCCAAAGAGGTCAAATAGCTAACCATTTGACCTCTTTTTTTGATTTTATTTTGGATTTTACCATTCGTTCCGCCACATCATGGATTCAACGGGTTTAGTCGTGCGGTTGTTGTATTTGGCGTTTGCCTTGCTGTTGTAGTAGTTCTCGATGCCTCCTTTAACTTCAAAGTAAATCAGCTGTCCAATCGGCATGCCATGGTATACGCGCACCTGCTGAGTTACGGAGATCTCCAGTGTCCAGGTATTGCAGAAGCCTACATCACCTTTGCCAGCGGTGGCATGGATGTCTATACCTAAACGACCTACACTAGACTTGCCTTCCAGGAAAGGCACGTGCGCGTGTGTTTCGGTATACTCCAGCGTTACACCCAGGTATAGCGTATTGGGCTGCAGCACAAATCCCTCCTCCGGAATCTCAAACACATCGATCTGGTTATGTAGACGGGCGTCCAGCACTTCATCGCGGTAAGTGGCCAGGTAGCGGCCCAGGTGTACGTCGTAGGAGTTTGTGCCAAGGCCGGAGCGTTTGAATGGCTCAATCAGAATAGTGCCTTTCTCGATCTCTGCTAAAATCTGCTTATCTGTAAGAATCATGAGGGTGCAATGTTATGACCGTAAAAGTAAGCAAAATGGTTGATTGTTGGATTACTGAATTGCTGTATTGTTAAATTGTTGCTTGAGTCTAGGGGTGAAGCTATACCTTGTTTGTAGGTATGATAGGTATAGCAAGAAAAAAGACGGTAGCCCATTTCTGAACTGCCGTCTTCTTTTGTCTTATTATTAAGGTATAGCTTATTGCTGTAAAGCTTCCTGTAGTGCTTCGCGGTTGACTTTGATATACTCTTCTACCAGTTCGTCTGTTATAGCTGTAGACACGAAGAGTGACTCATACTGCGAAGGTGCCAGGTATATGCCGCGCTGCAGCATGCCGTTGAAGTAACGACCAAACATGGCAGTATCAGAGGCTTTGGCGCTTTCGAAGTCCGTGACAGGTTGCTCTGTGAAGAAAATGCTGAACATAGAGCCCACGTGGTTAATGGTGAAGTTCTTACCAAGTTCCTGCATGTTCTGCTTCATCCCGTTTACCATTTTGTTTGTAGTCTGCTCCAGGTTCGTGTATACCTCCGGATGAGCCTGCAGGTACTGGAGCATGGCCATACCTGCCGACATCGCAATCGGGTTGCCCGATAGCGTACCTGCCTGGTATACTGGTCCGGCTGGCGCTACAAAGTTCATGATCTCTTTCTTACCGCCATAAGCACCCACTGGCATACCGCCTCCGATGATCTTACCGAGTGTGGTCATATCCGGCGTAACACCGAACAACTGCTGCGCGCCACCCGGTGCCAGACGGAAACCTGTCATCACTTCATCAAATATCAGCACAATGCCTTCTTTGGTGCAAAGGTCGCGCAGACCTTGCAGGAAACCCGGTGCTGGCAGCACCAGGCCCATGTTGCCGGCTACTGGCTCCAGGATAATGGCCGCTACCTGATTTTTGTTGGCTTCCACTAAGGTCTTAACTGCCTCCAGATCGTTGAAAGGAGCGGTGAGCGTATCGGCAGCAACGCCTTGCGTAACGCCCGGACTGTCCGGCACGCCAAGGGTGATGGCGCCGCTACCTGCAGCAATCAGGAAAGAATCCCCGTGGCCGTGGTAGCAACCCTCGAACTTGATCATTTTATTACGACCGGTATAGCCTCGGGCCACACGCACCGCCGACATAGTAGCTTCTGTACCGGAGTTTACCATGCGCACCTTCTCAATCGACGGTACCATGTCCACGATCAACTCCGCAATCTCGATTTCTTTGCGGGTAGGGGCCCCAAAAGATAGCGATTGAGGTATAGCCTGCTGCACAGCTTCCTGCACTATTTCAGCAGCATGACCCAAGATCATAGGCCCCCAGGAGTTGATGAGCTCCATGTAACGGTTGCCGTCCTCGTCATACATGTAAGGCCCTTTGGCCGAAACCATAAAGCGCGGATTGCCACCCACGGCCCTGAAGGCACGAACAGGAGAGTTTACTCCTCCCGGTATGGAGTGCTGTGCACGCTGGAAAAGTTCTTCGCTGATTGGTGCTATTTTCATAATGCTGAGTTCTTAGATAGTGAAAGAAATAATTTGATCAGGCTGCTATACCTTAATTTGTGCTGCCGAAAGCCTTAAAAAATCGGATTAACGACAGTAAGCTGCAGGTTCTCCAGCTTGGTGATCGGAATGTACTGGTTGTCGCGGCGCACTTCGTTGAGGGCTGCACGATTAGTATACCCTATACCTTGGTAGAAAACACCCGGCTTTATTCCCTCTGACCCCAAAGCCAGGTTGAAGCGCGTTCCGTAGTTTTGAAGTAATGTTCCGAAGTAATACATCATCTCAAAGCCAGCGTAAGCATACGGGGAGGGCGGCATGTTATACCTGGCTGCATACCTTTTGCGGAAGTGACGCACCGCCGGACTCATTTGGTCAATGTATTTCGGGTTTACAAAATAGATTTCCAGGTCATCCAACTGGCGCAGTGTCAGTTGCCCTATACCCAACCAGTTTTCAAAAGTAACAAGTGGGAGTGTGGCAGCTCTCGACTGCAGGGTGCTGACCGTGTTGGCAGCGGCCGTCATCTTGTCCGAGAAGACAGCCAGATGGCCTATACCTTCCAGTTTCAGATCTTTGAAAACAGCGGCGGTGGCAGCGCTCTGTGCGGAGTTTATTTTTTTATAAGTTGCAATTTTGCCTCCTAGCTTCAGGAATTGCTCGCGGTAGTGCTGGCTAAAAGCGATGTCATCTTTGTTGTCCTCGTACAGGATAACAGCCGTTTTTGGCTCAAAGGTATTAAAAGCGTAAGTGGCAGCCTGTTGCGCCTGCGTTGCTACAGAAGACTCAAACAAGAAAATGTTCGGATTCTCACCAGCTACTTCCAGATCCTGCGAAAGCGGATTGACCACATTCACATTGTTCTGGGCAGCAAAACGACCGGCAATTTTGGCCGATGACCTGTAAACGGGGCCAATAACCAGATCCATACCTTTCAGCTCCGGAGTTTCCAGAAGGCGCTTTACGGCTGTTGTGTCTGTACCAGCATCGTAAGCATAGAGGTTAATGTTGATACCCTGGCGCTTGAGCGAATCCTGGGCTATCTTCATACCGGCATAGAGATCAGTGGCGAACTGGTTTTTACGTGCTGCCTGTCCCAGGTCCTGGTCCAGCTGAAATGGCATCAGGGCGGCAACATTATATGCCAGCTTGCGCATAGCATTGGCGCTCAGGTACCGGTTGCGATCCAGGCGGTGCTTCGATACAATGCTCTCCAAAGTGGATTTATCCTCAGGACGGTACCAGCCTGCTATCAGCTTGTCAGCATAAGTCTGGGCCACGGCTTTGTCGTCGGGATAGCGCTGCATTAACTGCTCAAAAGCGCCGCGGTCGGTGATCCGCATCAGGTAGTGACGCTTCAACTTTTCGGCATCGGCTTGCAGCTTCGCAGACCGTATGCTGTTCAACTCGGCCAGCGCCTGTTCGTATTCACCTTGCTCAAAAAGTACATTGCCGAGCAGGTAGCTTGCTTCGGGCTGGTTGGGCCAGTTCGGATGCTGACCCTGAAGCTGCTGCAACATGCGACGGGCTTCCGGCAGTTTATTTGCTTTGAGTGCCGCTACGGCATAGAGGTAGGAAGCTTCGGGAGCGTACTGATTCTTAGATCCGGCCTGCGTGACAGGCAAAAGCTCGGCCATAGCCTTGTCGTAATGCTCCTGATCTATCAGAACCTTGCCATTGCTATAGGTCGTGCTATAATCCTGCTGAGCCTGTGCCGGCAGTGCAAGCACAGCCAAAAGCAGCACACCCGCTGCATGCTTCAATAAGCTTCCTTTCATGTTTTACTTTGATTTAGTGAATGAGTGAGTTAGTGAATGAGTGATTTTTGATTTGGTGTGTGATTGATTCGATTAAATAAAAGGCCGAACCTATACGCTTCTCAATAGCCGTTTCATTAATGTTTAATCAACAATTCAGCCATTTAAAAATTTAACCATTCACGAACTCACTCAATCACCAAATCACTCCATTAATTTACTCCCACTCGATGGTTGCCGGTGGTTTTGAGCTGATGTCGTACACAACGCGATTCACACCTTTTACTTTGTTGATGATCTCGTTGGAAACATCGGCCAGGAACTCATACGGTAAACGGCACCAGTCTGCTGTCATCCCGTCTATAGATGTCACAGCTCGTAGCGCTACTACATTCTCGTAGGTACGTTCGTCGCCCATCACACCTACCGATTGCACCGGTGTCAGGATAGCGCCAGCCTGCCATACCTCGTCATACAAGCCCGACTTTTTCAGGTTGCTGATGAAGATATGATCCACCTGCTGCAACACGTTTACTTTTTCTGGCGTGAGATCGCCTAGTATACGGATAGCAAGGCCCGGACCAGGGAAAGGATGGCGGCCCAGAATATTATCGTCGATCTTCAGGGTTTTGCCTACCAAACGCACCTCGTCTTTAAAGAGCGCCTTGAGTGGCTCCACCACTTTCAGTTTCATGAAGTCAGGCAGACCGCCTACGTTGTGGTGCGATTTAATAGTAGCCGAAGGACCTTTCACGCTCATCGATTCGATTACATCCGGGTAGATCGTGCCCTGTGCCAGCCATTTCACGTCCTCAATCTTGTGCGCCTCGTCATCAAATACCTCGATGAACACGCGGCCAATGGCTTTGCGCTTGCCTTCCGGATCAGAGATGCCGGCCAGTGCCGTATAAAATCTGTCCTTAGCATCCACGCCTTTCACATTCAGACCCATGTGCTTATAAGAGTCCAATACCGACTCAAATTCGTCTTTGCGCAACAAGCCGTTGTCTACAAAAATACAGTACAGGTTCTTGCCGATCGCCTCGTGAATCAGCATAGCGGCCACACTCGAATCCACACCACCTGACAGGCCAAGTACTACTTTATCATTGCCCAGTTGCTGCTTTAGATCTGCTACAGTGGAGTCTACAAACTGCTCAGAGGTCCAGTCCTGCTGGCAACCGCAGATATGCACCACAAAGTTGCGGAGCAAAGTTTTGCCTTCGTCAGAGTGGGTTACTTCCGGGTGGAACTGAATACCGTATGTTTCCTGGTCACGCAGTTTATAGGCGGCCACGCGTACAGTTTCTGTACTGGCTATTACTTCAAAATTATCTGGAATTTCTTTGATGGTATCACCATGCGACATCCACACGACTGAACCCGGAGTGAGTTCTTTCATGAGGCGGTTGGCGGTGTGCAGTTCTGTAAGTCTGGCACGGCCGTATTCGCGGATGGTGGATGGGGTAACTTCGCCCTGTTGCTCGAAAGCGATCAGTTGTGCGCCGTAGCACACTCCAAGCAGGGGCAGTTTGCCCATAAACTGGCTCAGATCGATGGTAGGGTGTTCGTGGTCACGTACCGAGCAGGGGCTACCCGACAGGATAACGCCTTTAACATCTTCGGTGAGTTCCGGAACATTATTGTAAGGGTAAATCTCACAATATACATTTAGCTCGCGCACCCGTCTTGCGATCAACTGGGTGTATTGGGAGCCGAAGTCGAGAATCAGTATTTTTTCTGGCATGCGCAAAGGTAAGGTGTATTAGGCTTTTTTGCCAAAAATAGGGGAGATATGTTTTGTGAGGAGTGTCGAAGATTGGTTTTGTGTTGAAATGAGGCGCAGGGTATGGCGCGAGCGTCCACGCTCGTGACTGGTATAGTGGGGCCTCCGGCCCAGGTATAGCACCTTGCCTTGCTTCGTAGTTTCGCTTAGCCAGCGGGGCACTTTTTCGCCTGTGCGGCGGGCACTCACTTTTTTCCTTGATGAAAAAAGTAAGCAAAAAAGTCAAGACGATTTTGAACTCGCTGACCGCTCAAACAAAAAATCGTCGTTGGTGCACTTGGCACTGCTTTCTGCTTTGTAGAAGACATGCAAGTAACTCTTACTATACCTGCCAGTGGTCTGCTACAGAAACAATGAAACTTAAACCTTTGAGTTAGCAGGTAGCGGAAGCTCCCCTCCTTGGACAAGGAGGGGCAGGGGTGGTTGGACACGGTTCTGCAAGAGAACTGCTGAAGCTACTATACCTGTAAACTGGCAATTAAAGGCTCCCCTCCTGTTTTTAGGAGGGGCGGGGGAGGTGACTCACAGGAAAAGAGAGTGAAAGGTGCATTGACTAGGTATAGGTATAGGTATAGGTATAGGCGATCAAAAATTTAAACCGGCTGAGTAATAGCATGATCGGCTCCTACTGGTAATCCTGATAGATGATTCTCAAGAATAAATTTGCGCTTCAAGATAATTTCCGTACTTTTGTAACGGCAAATCGGCACGGCCAGCTCCCGTCGAACTCCCCCAGGGCCGGAAGGCAGCAAGGGTAGATGGTTGATGCGGCGCGATGTTGGTTTGCCACTTTTTTTTGCCCATACTTTTCTGACCGGCTCCCTGCCGGTCTTTTTGTTTTAAGTCCTAATGCCCTCTTTCCTATACCTAAACTCTGCCAGACAGTAGGTTAACCCGCCGCAGAGGTCTTATACCTTAATTGTCCTGCATCTTTTATACAATGTCTTTTGACTTAGGGCATATTGCGTTAGATTTGTAGGAAAATCTACATCCTCAGCATTATGAAATTCTTTGTTGATACTGCAAACCTGCAGGAAATTCAGGAAGCGCACGACCTCGGTGTGCTCGACGGTGTTACCACCAACCCATCGCTGATGGCCAAAGAAGGCATCTTCGGACACGACAATGTGATGGCGCACTACAAGCAGATTTGCGAGATCGTGGATGGCGACATCAGCGCCGAAGTAATTGCTACCGACTTCGACGGCATGGTACGCGAAGGCGAACTGCTGGCCGAACTGCACCCGAACATCGTGGTGAAAGTGCCAATGACGCGCGAAGGTGTGAAGGCGATCCGTCACTTCAGCGAGCGTGGCATCAAAACAAACTGTACTCTGGTATTCTCTGCTGGTCAGGCTATCTTGGCGGCTAAGGCGGGTGCTACTTATGTGTCTCCTTTCGTTGGTCGTCTGGATGACGTGTCAACAGATGGTTTGCAGCTGATCGAGCAGATCGTACACATTTATGGCAACTACGGCTACCAGACGCAAGTACTGGCTGCTTCGGTACGTCACGTAATGCACCTGGTGCAGTGCGCTGAGCTGGGTGCCGATGTGGTAACCTGCCCGCTTTCTGTGATCACAGGTCTTCTGAACCACCCGCTGACTGATATTGGTTTGCAGAAATTCCTGGCTGACCACGCCAAAGGCAACAAGTAATATTGAATGACTAATGAGTAATGGTTAATGAGGTGTAATGAAAAAGGTATAGGCCTAAAACATTATACTTCATTAATCATTATCCATTCTATATCCTATAGTTTAAATCATTAGTCACGCTTCATTTATACAAGATGTACATCATCAAAGTAAAGGGCAAGGCCAAAATTCCGGATTACATTCAGCTGCGCGACGATAACTTCGTGCTGATTGCTTATTTTAGGGCAGACCGTCCGCTTAAGAACCTCGACCGCTATGGTTTGGATGGAAAAGAGGAGGCGCTGGCTGCGCTGATTGAATCCCTCGAATTTGGTAAACTGCAGCAACTAGACATTTAATTTTCTTATGAGCTTTTCTTCCTCTACCCCTGTGGTGTCGCTGCGCGACGTGGCTATTTATCAGGACGTGAACACCGTGTTGAGCAGTGTCAATTTTGACATTGACAAAGGCGAGTTTGTATACCTGGTGGGGCGCACTGGCAGCGGGAAAAGTTCATTGCTCAAAACCCTTTACGGCGATCTGCCGCTTCAGACGGGCGTAGGCAACATCGCTGATTTTAAACTGAGTAAGCTCCCACGTAAACAAGTGCCTTTTCTGCGGCGTAAAATCGGCATCGTATTTCAGGACTTTCAGCTGCTTTTTGACCGCACAATAGCTGAAAATCTGGCCTTTGTACTGAAAGCCACAGGCTGGAAAGACAAGTCGAAGCGTAAGCAGCGCATTACGGAAGTGTTGATGCGCGTTGGACTGGATGCCGCTGCCAATAAACTGCCGCACCAATTGTCCGGTGGTGAGCAGCAACGCATTGTGGTGGCCCGCGCGCTTCTCAATGAGCCAGTTATTTTACTGGCTGACGAACCAACCGGTAACCTCGACCCGATCGTGGCAGACGGCATCATGCAGCTCTTCAACGAGATCAACAACAGTGGCACGGCCGTCCTGATGGCTACGCACAACTACGAGATTATCAACCGCTACCCGCACCGCGTTCTTAAGTGTGAAAACGGAAAAGTACTCGATTCCAAGGTAGAGACCTTCAATCTGACCACAGGCTACTAGGTTTATTGACTGTTTGACAAAAGACCTTGTGACAAAGGAATTTTGAAAGGTGATTTGGCAATGAGCTTCGGGAAAAACGATCAGCAAAGCTCATCTCTAATTGAACTTGTTAGCAGGCAGTTTCAGGTCCCATATTAGTAGAAGTATAGAGATAGTTACGCACGTTTCTATCATCATCCAGCCATACCCTAAAAAATCCTTTGTCCCTTGTCAAAGAATTCCTTTGTCAAGAAACTATTACGTTTGTCTGCGGACGAAATTCAGGAGCCATTCGTTCATAGCCGGGTATACCTTGAGGCCTAGCATCAGGCCCATGTAAATGGTGGTGATCAGCAGTGACCGCACCAGAATGTCCAGGTATAGGTTGCCAAGGTATGGCACCAGGTATGAGGCTCCCAGCGCTACGGCCGCAATGGCTGTCACACCCAGTGAATTCCAGGCAAAAGGCTGCATTTTGTAGAGCCACTGCACAAAGAACAGGCGCAGCAGGTTGATCGTCACATAGGAGATCATGGAAGCCAGAGCCGCCCCGTTGATGCCATACAGTGGAATGAAAACATAATTCGTCCAGATCGTAAGGCCCGCCAGCACCACATTGAAAAGCAAATCCCAGCGATACTTCTCAGAGGTGGCCAGGATAATGCCGTTTATACCTGTGGCCAGGTCGATGATGCGTGCCATGGACAGGAAGAGCACTACATACTTACCCGCCCGGTAGGTCTCCGGCATAAAAGAAAAGAGATTGTCGATATTGGCCCAGATGCCGATGAACAGCAGCAAACCGACGATCAGGTTGATCAGCGTGATCTGCTTGTAGAGCCGCTCCATACCTGTCATATCCTGGTCTTTCCAGTACTCAGCCACCTGCGGGAAAGCGATCTTAAAAATAGAACGAGCAGGCACCATGATGGCGCTGGTAATAAAGAAAGCGGTGGTATAAACCCCATTGTCGCCCAGACTGTAAGAGCTGATCATAATCTGGTCGACAGTGGTGATGATGGTGATGGAAATATTGCCTAAAAAGGTGAAAAATCCATAATAGAGCATCTCGCGCAAGGGAACGATGCTGAGCGCTGCCAGACGCGGACGCAGAAACAATTGCTTCAGCCAGACTGCATACACTACGAGTGAGAGCGTGATTACCGCATTGATGACAATGTAAAGTAATACGAATTGCCTGAACTCAATCCAACCAAATGCATAGAGCCCGATGAGCAGCGTGGTGAGGATGCGTAGCAGAAAGTCCTGGGCAAAAGACGAGATAATGGTCTTAAACAGCGAGCGCAGGTAGGCTGTGAGCAGGTTAAAGAGCAGCGTGAAAAAGGCCAGCGGGATCACAAAGTAATAGTAATCGAGCAGGAGAGGGGAGTTCTCGATATAGTAGTCGATCACGACCGGCCTGAACAGCAGGAAGAGCCCTGAAATCGCGCCGAAGCCCAGCACAGGTATAGCGAGCATCAGAAACAGGAAGCCATGGTGCTCTTTGCTTTTGTCCCGGAAATAGGGGAAGTAGCGTACACTCATGTTCACAAAACCGAGCGCCGAGAACTGCGCAAACATCACCGAAATCTGGATCAGCAGGCGTGTCAGACCTACTTCTTCCTCCTCCAGATAGTTTGGAAAAAGCAGAATGGTGTTCACATAACCGATCGCAATGCCGGCATATGAGATCACGGTGTTCCAAATTCCCTCGCGCTGGAGATGTTTGCTCATGTTTCTAATTCAGGCCACAAAGGTAGACGATTCAGGCAGAGTTGTCAGTATGAAAGCGATAGCTCCTGTCCTCATTCAGCATATTATTGATAAGCGCACTTGCCTTTTCTCCGCTTCTGCCGTCATACTCGGTTCCCACCGTCGCATTGTAGTACCTGGCCCGCAGGTATACGTCTGGCTTTTGCTGTATACCTTGCTCCAGCATGGGTTTGAGTGCTGCGTAAGAAATCGCCTCTTCCACTAGCCCGTTCGCCACGTAGCCGTAGTAGTCGTGCAGTTCCTCTTTGGGGTTGAAGTTGAAGTAAACGGACCAAACATTCAGCAGCACGGCCTCCAGGTGTATACCTGAGTTGCCGCTGATCAGCATATCCAGCTCCCGCAGATATTCAAAAACTGACTGCTGCCTTGCGTTGGAAAGGCTGATGTTTGGATTGATGCCGGTGGCGAAGGTATAGCTGCGTTTGTCGCGGGGGTGGGGGCGTAGCAGGATGCGGAGCTGCGGAAAATCACGGCTGATGTGGCGAATCAGTTGCTCTACTTCCTCCACCCGGTCCATCAGGTTGCAGGCTATACCTAGTGTTTGCACCTGCTGGTTCTTGTTACGGTGCTGTATAAACTTGTCGACCTTTGGCATGCCTATGAATTCGACCCGCCGATGCACCGGCCCACATTGCCGGTACTTGTCCAGCGAGTCCTGCCCCTCCAGTAGATTTAAGTCAAAAGCCAGCGGCGGGAATAAATTGCTCACACTCGAGTGCTGCACATATACGGTAGGTATACCCAAGCCCTTTGCTGCCAGGAGCATAGCCCGTGCGTCGGCGTTATGGTCGTTGGCAAACACGATGGCCTGCGGACGGTTTTTCTTGAGCTTCTGCAGGTATACCTCATAGAAGCCAACGGCATCGTAAAGGAGGTCCACAAAACGGAGCGTGCTATGTTTGCGATGTGAGAGAAACTGAAAGAATAGCGGCAGAAACTTGTAGTAGTACAGCAGCTTTTTGCGCAGTGAAATTCGGGCTACCACCTGGTTATACCTGCCAATGGCTTTGCTCTGTCCTGCTACCATCACGGCGTCGGGTATAGCCTCTTCTAAAAAGTGCAGGCTATCGTAGTTATTCTGACTCACTACGTAGAGCCATACCTTGCCCTGCAATCGCTCCGGCTGCTCCGCTGACCGGAACAGGTTACCAAAGAGCCGCACCAGGGTATAGCCAGCCATGCGCAGCAGTCGTTTCAAGAAATTACTGGGGGAGGCTGCATTTTTGGCGCTTTCCGGAAGATTATAGAAACCTTCGGAAAAGTGCAGGTATAGAATGTTGCTGTACAGGGTATACCAGTCTTTCATGTGTTATACCATGTCCCAGCTAAGCGGCGTACCTGCTTTGATGTCCTGCGCTGCGTTCTTGCCCAGCAGATCTTCGTAGTGCTTTGGTGGCAGTCCCAGGCCCGGTCTGATCACGCGGATATTGTCTTTGGTGAAGGTTTCACCTGCCTGAATGTCTTTAGAAGCATAGACAGAGCGCTTGAAAAGGCGACTTTTCTCCTCGGCCCGCTGCACGCCGTACTGCACATGACCCATCGCCAGCCAGGCTCTTTCCGATTCCACCACCAGCGACTGCAATTCCGCAGGCTCCAGCGAGAAAGCAGAATCCACGCCGCCGTCGGCACGGCTGAGCGTAAAGTGCTTTTCGATGACGGTCGCTCCCAGTGCCACAGCAGCTACCGAAGCGCCCACACCCATGGTATGGTCTGAGAGGCCAACCTGCAGGTCATATAATGCACTCAGGTGGGGGATGGTGCGCAGGTTGGTATTCTCAGGCGTGGCCGGGTAGGTGGAGGTACACTTGAGCAGGATCAGCTCAAGGCAGCCTTCTTCCTGAAGCACCTGCACAGCTTCGGCCACTTCCTGCACGGTAGCAGCGCCGGTACTCATGATCACGGGCTTGCCCGTAGCCGCCACTTTGCGCAGCAGCGGGTGATCCGTGTTCTCAAACGAGGCGATCTTGTAGGCTGGCGCATCCAGGCTTTCCAGAAAATCAACTGCAGACTCGTCGAAAGGAGAGGAGAAGGCGATGATGCCGCGCTCCCGTGCCCGTTCAAAAATAGGCTGGTGCCACTCCCAGGGGGTATAAGCTTCTTTGTAGAGGTCGTATAGCTCACGGCCTTTCCACAAGGAACCCTCGTCTTCGATGGTAAGGGCACCCGGCAAGGTCATGGTGTCGGCGGTGTAGGTCTGCAGCTTGATGGCGTCGGCACCCGCATCGGCGGCCGCGTCCACGATGGCGAGTGCCCGCTCCAGCGACTGATTGTGGTTGCCCGACATCTCCGCGATGATAAAGGGCTTATGGCCTGGGCCAATCGGACGACCGGCAATAGTTATATCGTTGATCATGGTTTCTGTTTCTAAACTATACCCTGGAGATTGGCTGCCACACAAATCGGAAAGCTGTTGGATGTGCCGGATTGGCATTTCCGTAAGCAAAACCGGCCTTCTCAAATGACCGCACAGACGCTTTGTGATCCTGCTGCACCAGTCCTTCTACGAGCTGCACATCAGGCCTGTCCTGCAAGAGCTGCTGTATACCTTTGAGTAACACGGTGTGTCCTAGTCCGTTGCCGCGGAAGTCTGCCGCAATCAGGTAGCTGATCGTGGCTGTGCTGCCGTTGATATCGAAGCGGATATGAGCAGCTGGTTTTCCGTCTATTTCAGCAAGATAAAGGATGGCGTCGGGGTTGTCAAGTTTAGCCTGAAACCAGCGGGTATGATTTTCCAGCGGAATGGGCTCAGAGTTGAATGAGTGCCGACGTACCTCCGGGTCATTGGCCCAGTCAAATAGCAGGTGCAGGTCTGCAGGTATAGCCTCCCGAAGTTTCAGGTTAATGGCCAGGCTTAAGCCTCTGAAAAGCGCCAGCAACCGCTCCGGGCTCTTGCCGTCGAAGTACTGTCGCTGTGTGGTAAGTTGTGTTTCAAATACCTCTTCGTTTATACCTTGATGCAGTGCTTTCGAGAGGTTACTGTAGTCTTGGGCTATACCTGTCGTTGTCAGAAATTCGTGCATACCTGCCTGGTTATCGGCAGTTTGCTTCACAAACAGCAAGCCTCCCACGGCGGCATATTCATAAGAAATACCACTGGCGGAGGTAACGGCAGCCCGGCATCTGGCCATCAGGCGGCGCAGACTTTCAGCGGAAAGGTCGCGGTGCAGTTTGGCTTGGGGCTGGTCTTTCAGGTGCTGCTTCAGTTCGTGCAAATGGGTATAGGCGCTACCTACAACCACTTCTATCTGTTTCACAGCAGGTATAGCCTGCAGCGTTTCCAGTGCCTGCAAGGTATGATTATCCGGATCGGCACCACCCATGCAAACCAGCACACACAGCTCGCCCTCAGGTACAGTCCGGGTAGCTTTGGCAGCTCTCAGGAAAGCAGGGCGAAGCAGCGCATAATGCGGACCTAGCAGCAGTCGGGTATAGGGAGCAGTTTTATATAATTCTGAAGATACTCCACCTGCTTGGTTGATCACCGCATCGGATACGAAGGTATAGGCATGAATATCGTCGATGCAGACAAGTGCCGCACCACGGGTTTTTATGTTTTGCTGATAAGCGGTGCCAAAGGTATAGCCATCCAGCACCACGATCTCTTCTTCTGAAACATAGGCATCGAGTTCGTGCACAAAACGATCAGCATCTGGCTCAGCAGGCGGAAGCACAATGATGCCGTCGCAGACTTCCCGAATACGCTCCTGCAGTGCCTGGTCAGGCGACTGAATGGCAAACACGCATTCAAAGTCCCGGCGCAGCATGTGCACCAGCGCCAGCGAGCGCGTGACGTGCCCCAGTCCGATGCGGCTGTTCCCGTCTGCTCTGAAAATGATGCGTGTTTTCCTGTTCATGCTATTGTAGTTTTGAGAGCGCTCTGGTAAATCCTCCGGCCTGCAGCAATTTTCTGGCAGCTGCCAGTTCCTCTTTTTCGGAGTTGAAAATCTGCCGTTGCGAATTGCCCGCATTTATTTCCTGCAGCCAGGGGTGCTCCTGCAGCAGACTTTCAATCTGCTCATGCGATACCTGCTGACCTGGTTTCCAGAGCCGCTCCATGATCATAGAAGCCAATGCGTAGTCCGTAGGATAGTCTACGGTCAGGCGCAGCTGTTCGATGGGAGAGGTATAAGGCAATGCTTGCCTCATGAAACTGGCATCCCTTCTGATATAGGGCGTCACATGCTCCCGGTCGGCAGCTTCGGTAGCCAGTGCATCGGCTATTTCCAAGGCATGTCGCGTGAAAACTTCCACGTTGGTACCGAGCGGCAGGCCTGTGGTGATGATATAGTCTGAAACTGTTGCAATTAGCTGCGCCACTGCCTGGTCGATCGTTTCAGGCATCACAAAAGGATTATCCCCCGTCAGGCGTACGATCAAATCCAGTTCATAGGTATGGGCGGTCTGCAGGAAGCGTCCCAGCACATCATCTGCAGCGCCGCGCAGGCAAGGTATAGCCTTCGCCTCGCAGAAAGCTTCAATGGCATCGTCAGCGCTTCGGGTGGTGGTGGCGACGATCGTTTGCTGCAAGGCTGTCGCGTTATGGGCATTCGTTACCACATGCTCCAGCAGACTGGTTTTTCCGCTGAAAGGCAGCGGCAGCAGGGCCTTGCCCGGCAATCGTTCCGAGCCCAGGCGTACCTGTATGATGGCGCCAACTTTTACCATGCTGTCCAACCTCCGTCCAGCACCATGTTCTGACCCGTCATAAAGGATGAGGCGTCTGAGGCCAGGTATACGAAGGCGCCCTTCAGATCATCCGGCTGCCCGATTCTCCCCAGTGGGTTCTTGCGCTGGAGTTGTTCTATAAATCCTTCATTCTGCTGTACCTGCTCACTTGGGAATGGCCCCGGCGTAACGGCATTGACGGTGATGTTGTGCTTGCCCAGGTAGCATGCGAAGTAGCGCGTGAGTTGCAGCACACCGGCTTTGGCGGCTCCGTAGTGGGGCGGATTCAGGAAAGCCGGGCTCTCATCGTAAATGCTGAAATCCGGAGAAACCATGCCGTACATGGAAGACACGTTGATGATCCGGCCACCGTTCTGTTTCAGGTATGGGATCACTTCCCGGATGCAGCGGTACACACTGTTGAGGTTGCCGTCGATGCCGTAAGCCCATTCTTCATCCGTGACATGCTCGGGCTGCTGTCCTTTGGAATAAAAGGCGTTGTTCACCAGCACGTTGATCCGGCCTTCTGCCTGCTGCACCTGCGCAAGAGCAGCTGCAACAGTGGCTGTGTCTGAAATATCGCAGTAGGCGAAGGCAATCTTCAACCCGGCATGCTGGTCAAAAGCTTCCCTGAATTTTTCCTCGCTCCGGCCCAGTACATAAACGGTGGCCCCGGCTTCTGCCAGTCCCAGGCTGATGGCGGTACCCAGATGGCCATAGCCACCCGTCACGAGGGCCACCTTGCCCGTCAGAGAAAACATATCAGTCAGGTTGCTGCTCATCGTGCGGGCCACTTGTAGGGTAAGAGTATATTTTCGTTTTCTTCTTTAAATTCTAAAAGCGCAGTGTAAAGTGCTTCGGGCAGCGTTGTGCTACTATAGCGGATGTTCTCCTGCAGGGTCTGCAGGCTCTCCACACCAATCACCACCTGTGAAATATAGGGATTTGCCAGCGCAAAAGCCAGACAAACCGCCCCGATTGGGACTTGATAGGCGTTAGCCAGCTGCTGTAACCGCTCCAGTTTGGGTGCAGCCTCCTGCAGGTATAGCGGCAGTTCGGTCGGCTGCATGAAAAACAAACCCTGCAGGTATACAGAGCGCACATGCGTTTCAATCCCCCGGTTTCTTAGCTCTGGCAGCAGCTCCTCAAAGCGCCTGTCGAAGATGCTGTAGGGAAACTGCAGGATGTCGATCTTCGCCTCCTGCTTTAGCAGTGTCTCGGCCTCTGACGGATGATAGAGTGATACTCCCACCTTCTCTGCCAAGCCCGTTGCCTTGAGTTGCTGCAGCTCGTCGAGTGCAGATGGCTTATCGCTATAGCTGGCGTAACTGTGCAGCAAGTAGCCGTGCAACTTCTCCACACGCAATTGCTCCAGCGATTCGAGACATGCCTGAGCGATGCTTTTATCCGGTTGGTTGGGCGGGTATTTGGAGATGATGCGGAAGTTAGCAGGGGAGGTGCTGAGCACGTTGCCCAGGCATTGCTCACTGCTGCCGTAGGCCGCTGCCGTGTCAAGGGTGTCTATACCTGCGCTGTGCGCTTCGGCCAGAATGGCTGCCACCTCCGTCTCCGGCACCTGCCCCCGCTGATTACTGATACCGTAGGGAAGCCCAAATTGCGCGGTGCCCAGGATCAGCCTTTGTGTATGTGCCTGACTCGTCAATCTTATTTTTTGCAAAACTCCTTCACCTTCTCAATCACGTATTGCTGCTCTTCGTCCGTCAGGCTCGGGTACATAGGCAGACTCAGGCAGGCATCGTAATAGCGCTCGGCTAGCGGGAAGTCACCTTTCTTGTAGCCCAGATTGCGGTAATAAGGCATGGTATGAGCCGGAATGTAATGCACCTGCGCAAAGATCTGGTGCTCCCGCAGGAAGTCGTAGAGTCCTTTGCGGTTATGTACCTGGATTACGTACAGGTGGTAAGCGTGGCCTGTCTCCCCATTTGCCGTCAACGCTGCCGGATTGGTGCCCAGCACCGCTATACCTTCAAAACCTACGAAAGCCTCGTCGTATACCTTGGCGATCTCTCTTCGGCGTGCCATGCCTTCGTCAGCGCGACTCAGCTGGGAGAGGCCCAGGGCGCAGAGCATATCGGGAATTCTATAATTGTAGCCCAGTTCCTGCATCTCCATGTACCAGCCGCCGTGGTTCTCCTCCAGCAATTCCGGGTCGCGTGTGATGCCGTGGGTGCGGTAGAGCAGGAGCTTTTTGTAAAGTTCTTCGTCGTTGGTGGTCACCATGCCGCCCTCGCTTGTGGCGATGTGCTTGACAGGGTGGAAGGAGAAGATGGCCAGCTCGGCAAACTTACCGTTGCCGCAGAACTGCTTTTCGCCTTTGCTATCAATGAAAAAACCGCCGGGGGAGTGGGCCGCGTCCTCAATGATCCAAAGCCCGTACTCGTCGGCCAACTCACGCAGCTCCTCCAGGTTTACCGGGTTGCCGGCGAAATCCACAGGTATAATGCCCGAGTAGTAGCCGCGGGGCTTGCTCTCCACCATTTGCCGTATCTTGGCGATGTCGATCAGGGCAGTATTCGGGTCGATGTCAGCAAACTCGACTATGCCGCCGCAGTAGCGCACGCAGTTGGCAGAGGCCACGAAAGTGATGGGTGTGGTAATCACGCGGGAGGACTCGTTCACGCCCAGTGCCATGGCGCAGAGGTGTAGCGCGGCCGTGCCGTTGCTTACCGCTACAGCGTACTTGGCGCCCACATAGCGGGCAAAAGCCTGTTCAAACTCCGCCACCTTCGGTCCCTGCGTCAGGAAATCCGATTGCAGCGTCTCCACCACCGCCTGCACGTCGGCCTCGGTAATGTGCTGGCGACCGTAAGGTATAGGGCGCATTTGCTTTTCGTTGTTCATAGAAGAAAAGGCTGAAGCGTTAAATTGGTTTCAGAGGAATAGGAGTGATCTAAGGCCGTCAACTTCAGGATTCTTGTGTCATTTCAACCCTTGGGAGAAATCTGAAATAGGGTAGAAGCTCTGCCATAATTCGGATCCCTCAATTCTTTCGTAATGACAGCCTGAATCTAACAATTCACGCATTCACTATTTTATACACTAAAATTGGGGTCCACGTGCTGACGGATCTGGTCGCGGAGCTGCTCTACACTGAGCCATTCGCTGTTGGTGCCGGAGTTGTACTTGAAACCTAACTCCACCATCTTGCCATTGTGCGCTTTCATGAAATCCTCGACGGTCCAGAGTGGGGTAGAAGGCACGATCACATAGTATTTATCGAGCTCCACCGTACTCAGCGAGTCGGTTTCGGTGATCATTTCTTCGTGCAGTTTCTCGCCCGGACGTATACCTACCACTTCCTGCTTGCAGTTCGGACCAATCGCCTCGGCCAGGTCGGTGATCACATAAGAAGGAATTTTCGGCACAAAGATTTCACCGCCCCAATGGTGCTCCAGCGCATGGAAAACCAGTTCTACGCCTTCTTCCAGTGAGATATTGAAACGGGTCATCTCCGGGTGAGTGATCGGCAGCACACCTTCTTCACGTTTTTTCAAAAAGAAAGGTACCACTGAACCACGGGAACCGATCACGTTGCCGTAACGCACCACTGAAAACTTTATGTCGCGCTTGCCTTTCATGTTGTTGGCGGCTACAAACAGTTTATCAGAGCAGAGTTTAGTAGCACCATATAAGTTGATCGGAGCAGCGGCTTTGTCGGTAGAAAGCGCCACGACATGCTTCACGCCGGTGTCAAGAGCAGCATTGATGATGTTTTCGGCACCCAGCACGTTTGTCTTGATGCACTCCATTGGGTTGTACTCAGCAGCCGGCACTTGCTTCATGGCAGCGGCGTGTACGATAATATCAATGCCTTCGCAAGCCCGTTTGAAACGATCGCCGTCGCGCACATCGCCAATGAAGTAGCGAACAGAATTATATTTGCTGTGGGGAAATACCTGCGACATTTCGAACTGCTTCAGCTCGTCGCGGGAGTAAATGACTACACGTTTCACGTCCGGAAAGCGAGCGTATACCATCTCCACGAACTTTTTGCCGAACGAGCCTGTGCCGCCCGTTACGAGTATAGCTTTATTATTTAGGTCTAATGCCATGCTTACTTTTTACTTTATACCAGGGCTCAGGATGTGTAACCCACGCCAAGGTGCAAGTTAAATATTTAATTGTTGATCTGTAATTGTTAAATGGGTGGATGTTTAATTTATAGTCGCAGGTTGGTTGTTGCCTGGGGATATTGTTATTTGCTGTTTATATATTGGGAGATTAATTGTTGATTGCTGGTTGTTAATTGTTGTTTATGCATGATTCGGACATAAGCACCCTATGATTGCCGGTGCATGATTCGGACAGGTCGCGACCTTTTCCTACGATTATTAACTCCTGAATTCCCAAACTCCACTGTTTCATGTTGAAAAAAGCTTTTTTCGGGTTGCTTCATACGCTAGGCTATTACTCCCGCTATACCTCGGTGTTGCATCATCCGGGCAAACAGGTGCTTACTCCCAGCTATGTGCTCGATTTTGATGAAGAGGAGAAAGCTTTTCTGGAGGACTCAGCTCGCAGCTTTAACTATGCCATCGACTATAGCCTGGGCTATCGGCAGAAAGAACAGTATTTGATACGGCTGCAGGATGTAGAGGTGATCGGCAACTCTGGTGCAGTGGTGCTGGATGGGAAAGTTGTGGTGGAATCGGTGGGGGAGGTAAGCCGCCTGGCCAAATCGGATGCATTTAAGGAAGTGTCGCTGCTGCTGCCAAAGCAAAAGAAAGGTCGCTATAGCTCCGTGCTTTTTCTGCCTTGGGCTGACAACAACAATTACCACTGGTTTTTTGACTGTCTGCCACGGCTATACCTTGTGCTCGAACATACAAAGGAACCGATCAGGGTGATCATGCGCCGCGATATGGCTGCTTACCAGCTCGACACGCTGGCTTTTGTGCTGAAAGACTACCCGCAAGCTGAGGTGGTCTACATAGACAAACACGAAAAATGGGGGGTAGAGGAGTTCGTGCTCCCTTCGTTTGTGGCCAATGCGCAAAGTGGCTATCTGCCCCGCGAGATTGCTGACTGGCTGCGACATAAGGTATGGCAGGGATATGGAGTACAGCAAAGCAACCGCAAAAGACGCGTGTACATCAGTCGCGCAAAAGCCAAAACCCGTCGTGTGCTGAATGAGCAGGAACTGCTGCCTTTGCTCGACAGGTATGGTTTTGAAGTGGTGCGGGCAGAGGAGTTGACCTACCAGCAGCAGGTACAGCTCTTTTATGAAGCCGAGGCAGTCGTAGCACCCCACGGCGCCGGCCTGACCAACCTGCTTTTTTCGGAACAATGCCAGGTGCTCGAGTTTCACCCAGCCAACCTAATCAAGACCCACTACTTTTTACTCTGCAAAGCACTTGGGTTCAGGTATAGCGCGGTGATTGGTACAACAGGAGATAAGATGGAGAACTATACAGTGCCAGTGCTAGAGGTGGAGGCTTGGTTGAAAGGTATAGGAGTTTAGGTATACTTAGTTAAATTGAAGCTTAACGATGAATATTCAGGAATGAATAGCACCCAAATATGGTGCAGATTAGCTAAAGGATAGACTTCCGTTGAGCTGGGATTTAGTAAAAAATTCTAAGCAATGAAAGATAAAGCACTGCCATTTGTCCTACTCTTTTTACTATCGGTTAGCAGCAGTGCTTTTAGTCAGGGCGCAGAAGATAAAATACGCTTTCACATTGCTCCCTTTAATTTTTTTGACCCGATAACAGGCGTTCTCCAAATTGGTGTCCAGAAGAACTTGCATCAGCGATTGGCATTGTCTTTAGACCATGGGTTCAAAATTCAGATCTTTCGGAATCTCGTAACGGACGGTGAAAGCGAAAGGAAAAATTATAGGTACTCTAAAACGAAAGCGGAGTTAAAATACTTTGTTGGGAAAAACGCATCGGTTACTTCATCATACCTATCCATGGAAGGTATGTATTTCCCGCAGAAGTATGTAAAAGAGAATGATTATCTTATGAGAAATAATACCTCTTACAGGTATGACTATTCAGATATAAACAGGATAGTCTAGGTTACAAGTTTAAAATATGGAATAGAGATTAAAATCAACAATTTTGTACTCGACCATTTCTTTGGTTTAGGGCTGAGGCGACTTTCTATAGAGCACCAACCTTCTGGGCTAGCAGAGGACGAATATTTTGCAGAATCAGATGTTTGGTTTCCGCCCATTGACCGAAAAGAAGGCATCTTTTACCGACCGCATGTATCAATGGGTGTAAAGGTCGGTTACATCATCAGGTAATATCTTTTATCAAGCACAATCATAAGGTAGCTACACCAACTTATGGTCAAATATGCTGTGCAACCGGCCAGGGGCAATTCAGACATTTAATGATAAATTATACCTTACTCAATAAAGCCAAGTTAATCAGGACATTCGTTTGGACAGCAGTAATCCTTACGATTGCGTTCTGCATATGGGCCTATTACAACTGTGATAGTGTAAATTGCTATAACAGTTCAGACTTTATTTTTGGACTTATCACGACTTTATTCATCCTGCCCACAATCTCAATAATGTTAGAGACAACACAGGGCTGCATTGAATATCGGAGGACTGAAAAATTCTTTAATAGCATTCCGATGAGTGAGCTATTTAAAAATGGATTCAAAGCAAGCTTGACTGAAAAGGAAAGCAAATGGTTCATGTCCAAACTAAGCCTTGTGGGACAGTTCGACAATTACAACATGATTTGTGAAGTTGAAAACGGGAGACTTCGGGTAATAGCAAATACAAACTATGACCATTTGGATAAGTGGGACGACAAAGATATTGATTCCATTCAGCAATCATTCAGGCATGTAAGGTTTGAGTATGACGGAGATGGAATTGCAACTACTTTGAAAGTTAGTGAGGTAAAGAAAATGACTTACAACGGTCTGGAGAGTCATCTAAAAGAATTCATTAAGATGTTGAAAAAACTAAAAATCGAGTAAAACCGGCAGCATACAACCACCGGCGGCTTCCCGATGGAAGGAAAATCGATACCTCCGGCTTATGTGTTAGAGTCCACCGTGGAGGATTTCCTGAAAGGAGAAGATACGGTTTTGAACTATACCTTGCATTTGATCAAGCAAGGTATAGAACTTAAAGCCGAAAAATAGTATATTGAATTTCTCAGGCTCTATAAACAAACCTAAAAATAACAAAACATGAAATTTCTGAAGATCCTATACCTGGTATTTGCTGCTGCCATGTTAGTAGATTTAATCACCTCCTTCAATACCACACAAGAAGTGTTCAGGGTATTATTCTGGGAGACGAACATCTGGTGGTACAGGATCTATAAACTCTCTTTCCTGTTGCTATTTGCTACAGCTTTCTGGGAGCAACAGAAACGCGAGAAGTTAAAAAGTCAATAAGCTTTAGGACTAATTATTCAAGCTTCTTCCACCAGCCCTAATTCCCGGGTTGAGATATCCCGCATCTCCATTTTCCGGATCTTACCTGTTACAGTCATCGGGAAATCCTCTACGAACTTCCAGTACTTTGGTATTTTGAAAGTTGCGATCTGACCTTTGCAGTAACCCGTAATATCTTCGGAAGTGGCATAGAAGCCCTGGCGGAGTTTCACCCAGGCCATCACCTCTTCACCATATTTGTGATCCGGTACACCAATTATGTGCACATCAGAGATCGCTTCGTGGGTAAGCAGAAACTCTTCTATCTCGCGCGGGGCAATGTTTTCGCCTCCCCGTATGATCAGGTCTTTGATGCGGCCCACCATCTGTACGTAGCCTTCCTCGTCCATTACTGCCAGGTCGCCGGTGTGCATCCAGCCATTTTGCAGTACCCGCGCCGTCGCCTCCGACATATCCCAATAACCCAGCATCACCGAATAACCACGGGTACAGAACTCACCTTTCTGGCCGCGCGGCACGATCAGACCAGTCTCCGGATCTACAATCTTTACCTCCAGGTGCGGGTGTACCTTGCCAACAGTCGATACACGTTTTTCCAGCGGGTCGTCTAGCTGGCTCTGCGTAGAGACCGGTGAGGTTTCGGTCATGCCGTAGCATACAGTTACTTCCCGCATGTTCATCCGCGACTGTACCTGTTTCATGGTTTCGATGGGGCAGTTGGAGCCCGCCATCACGCCGGTGCGCAGCGTCGAGAAGTCGTATTGAGAAAAGTTCGGATGCTCCAGCTCGGCAATAAACATGGTCGGCACGCCATAAAGTGAAGTGCATTTTTCTGCTTGCACAGTCTGCATCACCTGTTCAGGATCAAAGGTCTCGGCCGGGATGATCATGCAGGAACCGTGCGTGATGCAGGCCATATTCCCGATCACCATCCCGAAGCAATGGTAAAATGGCACAGGTATACACACCCGGTCGTGCTCGGTATACTTCAGCGTTTCTCCGATAAAAAAGCCATTGTTGAGGATATTGTGGTGAGAGAGTGTGGCGCCTTTGGGCAAGCCGGTAGTGCCCGAGGTATACTGTATGTTGATGGGGTCGTCGAACTGCAGAGTCGCTTCCCGCTCCGCCAATTCCTGATCAGTCACTGCCTGACCGGCTGCAATAAAGCGTTCCCAGTCGCGCTCCATGATCACGGTGCGGGTCGGATATTCACAATCAGGACGAATGTGATTAAGCATTTCCACATAGTCGGTCTGACGGAAATAATGCGATGCAATGAGCAAACTGATCTGGCTCTGCTTCAGAGCATACTTCAAATCGTTGGTTTTGTAGGCCGGATTGATGTTAACAAGCACCGCACCCACCCGGGCTGTAGCAAATTGCACTAGCACCCATTCCACCCGGTTAGGCGCCCAGATACCCACCCGGTCGCCCCTTTGTATACCATACGCCACCAGACTTTTGGCTACTTGCGTTACCTGCTCCCACAGCTCCCTGTAAGTAGCGCGGTAATTTTGCGTGACCATGACGAGAGCTTCGCGGTCGCCAAACTTTTCTACTGTGTTGCGCAGGCTCTGTCCGATGGTTTCGCCGCGCAGCGGCGTGGTGCTCACGCCATGGCTATAGGAGGGGGTGCTGTTCATGAAATTTTACTTAAATTCTGAAGCGGATTATACCTGATGTGAGATAGAATCCGTGTTTAGACATTTAAGTTACAAATCGCCTTCCATAAAAGCACGTGAAATGTTGCTAATTTACTATAGCTGGATATATAAACGGCCTCTTCTTCTAATAGGAGCTTAATTTGTTGTAGGCATTTATAACCGAACGAAGGTATAGCAAAGCCAATCGGGCTGCACAAAGAATTCTAATCAAGCATAAGCTGCTGTTGTGCATCAGATGAGTATGGGATAGTAAATTAGTTTTTACTATCACGAGTACACATAATATACAACTATTGGAATAATAATTGCTTGTATAGAATATTAACAATACCTTGTATTTAACGTCCCACCTTTAACAAAACTTAAATCATGACAAAACTTTACAGATCTTCCCTAATCCTGGCTGGCTTAACGTTCATGTTCTATAGCTGCAATTCCGACAAAGACGATACAGCTATACCTATCGCGGAAGAAGTAGATTATGTTGTAATAGATGCCAACACCACTGATGTACCTGTCAAACCTAGCAAATACGATGATGTGGATGGGATTTTCAGATACATAGAAAATCATTTCTTTACATCTGGCCCACCTTCTCAATTTACGATTGATAAAGGGTACTTCATGGCCTCGTATCTAGGGAAGGATACAAATGGTCCCCATGTCCCGCTTCAAAGCAGCAAAATAAACGGGCAGCCCATGTGCACCGAGACCTATATTAATAGTATCTGTGACTCCTCCAAACCCTCTACATCCTGGAACTTATACGGGAACCAGCACGAGGTGAGAAATTTAAAATGGGAGTACTTAAATAGTGATAAGAGTAAGGGGTACAGGGTACAGATGACTGATGTTCCAGAAGCTGCTAAATGGCACGCAGCGCCCAAGCGTATTTCATTTGATGAAGAAATTAACTTTCAATTCGAAAGAAATTCTGTAAAAGACAGCATTATAGTCGGTCTGTTAATTGTCCCTAAAGCAGGCATTGGTAAAGTCCTTCCATCGCCCACTATTAATCGGACTCGACAAATCGGCTATTTAGTTAAACCGGGCGAAACATCTTTCACTATAACGAAAGAAAGGCTTGCAAACCTCTCACAATCAGCTTTTGGTATGCCCACAGCTGCTGACTCCATTTTTCTTAATTTAAGAACAACCCGCCACGTCGTCAAGGTTATTGATAACAGAGAAATATTAATTTCCTATATAGTAGATGAATTCAGACCCGTTACGGTAGACTGGTAAGTTGACTATACCTTAGCCTTCACCACCAACCGTTTCACCACCTTGGCCAGCTTCGCCGTCAGTTCACGCCTTGAAAACTGGGCGTGGTTGAGGTAGGGCAGGTCAAGGTTCGGGTTGATGGACCAGGCTTTGCTCATCAGCATCATATGGTCGAGCATGAGCTCGTGAGCGGTATAGTGGAATAATCGGCCGGCGCCGCACTCGTCAATGATACGGTCGGTGTCGGAGTGCACGGGGCCAAGGCAGATGATCGGTTTGTTCGAAGCCAGGTACTCAAACAACTTGCCCGGCACGTTAGAATACACAGCGGGCACATCGGCTATGGCCATGAGCAGCATCGTACTTTCCATCAGGTACTTGATGGCCTCGTTGTGTGGCACGTGCGCCACAAATTCTGTTATACCTTCCAGACCCGCCTTGCTGATGCGCTGCTTCACACCCTCCGATGCCTTTCCTACAAAGCGCAGTTTATACCGGATGTCGCTGTTCACTGATCGCAGTTGTGAAATTACTTTCAGAAACACATCGATGTTATAATTCTCGGTGATCGTGCCTGTGTACGTAATCAGAAACTCGTCCTGCGGTGGGGTAGAAGGGTAGATGAAATCATCCTCGTCATACCCGTTCGGAATCACGTGAATCTTATCGGGATCAATCTTAGCTGGTTTGTTGAGGAAAAGGCGCTTGGTATCTTCACTTGTCACAATAACAGCATCGGCCCGCTCCAGCACCTGCAATTCGTAATTCCGGTCGATGCGTTTGGCAATCGGGGTGTGGTAAAGCTGGTCGTAATAATGTATGTTCGTCCAGGGGTCGCGGAGGTCGACGATCCAGGGCATTTTATACCTTTCTTTCAACTTCAGGCCGATCAGTTGGGTGGAGTGCGGCGGACTGGTCGTCAGGATCGCCTGATATTGGCCACCCTTTAGCAATTCGTCAGCTTTTTTGAGGGCATGCTTGTTCCAGCCTACGCGGGCGTCCGGTATAAACAGGTTGCCGCGCACAAACTTGAATACTTTGTCCAGAAAGCCGGTCTTCGCTTCTTCGTTGGCAAAGCCGCTGTAGGGTATTTCTTTCTTGCCGGAGAGTTTCTTGTAATACTCAAAGGGCTCGGAAGTGGTGGTGCGGTATACGGCTGTACCCTCTGGCACTTCGCTCGCAAAGGTATGGTCGAGCACCGGATAAGAAGCCTGTTTCTCGTCAACGGTGAGCACGCTGGGCTGCACGCCAGCGTGTGGCAGGTATTTGCAGAACTTCAATCCACGCTGCACGCCCGGCCCGCCCGAAGGAGGCCAGTAGTAGGAGATGTATAGTAAATTGATCTGGTCTGTTTTTTCCAAAGCGATCGGCAAAATAACTTCTTTCCCAAAGATAGCAAATGCATATTTAAAATTTGCGCACAGCTGCTCCTCTATTTCAGCCTCAGGTATAGCGCAGGAAGTAAGCAGCGGGACTCCATAACCTACTCGATGACCTGGCTTATTGTTTCACACGTCTATTCTGCATTAATCATTTGTCATTCATCATTACTATAGCAACTATTCCTGATATTCCTTAGTTTTGTAGGTAAATCCAGAATTAGAGAGATGTTTGATAATTTAAGTAACAAACTAGACCGCGCCTTTAAAACCCTCAAAGGCCAGGGAAGCATCACCGAGATCAACGTAGCCGCCACCATCAAAGAGGTACGCCGTGCCCTGGTAGACGCCGACGTAAACTATAAAGTAGCCAAAACGGTAACCGACAAGATTAAAGACGAGGCCATGGGCCGCGATGTACTGATCTCCGTGTCGCCGGGCCAGTTGATGGTGAAGATCGTCTACGAAGAACTGACTGAGCTGATGGGTGGCAAGAAGCAGGACATCAACCTGAAAGGCGAGCCGGCCATCATCCTGATCGCGGGTCTGCAGGGTTCTGGTAAAACCACTTTTACGGGCAAACTGGCCAACTACCTCAAAAAGCAAGGCCGTGGCGTAATGGTAGCTGCCTGCGACGTGTACCGTCCGGCTGCGATCAACCAGCTGCAGGTGCTGGCCGAGCAGGTAGGCGTAGAGGCCTATACCGAACTGGAGAACAAAAACCCGGTTCAGATTGCCCTCAACGCCGTTGCGCACGCTAAAAAGACTAACAAGAAGGTAGTCATCATTGACACCGCCGGTCGTTTGGCCGTGGACGAGGCGATGATGAAAGAAATAGCCGAAATCAAGGCGGCCGTTAAACCAACCGAAACCCTGTTCGTGGTAGACTCCATGACCGGTCAGGATGCGGTGAACACAGCCAAAACCTTCAACGAGCGCATCAACTTCGATGGCGTGGTGCTGACCAAGCTCGACGGTGACTCACGCGGTGGTGCGGCTCTTTCGATTCGTGCGGTGGTTGAGAAGCCGATCAAGTTCATCTCGACTGGTGAGAAGATGGAAGCGCTTGACCTGTTCTACCCGGATCGTATGGCCCAGCGTATCCTCGGCATGGGTGACGTGATCTCCCTAGTGGAGCGCGCGCAGCAGGCATTCGACGAGGACGAAGCGAAGCGCATCAACAAGAAAATCCGAAAAAACCAGTTCAACTTCGACGACTTCCTGACGCAGCTCGAGCAGATCAAGAAGATGGGTGATATCAAAGACCTGGTAGGTATGATACCTGGCGTTGGCAAAGCATTGAAGGATGTCGAGATTGACGAAGGTGCTTTCAAGCCGATCGAAGCGATCATCAAGTCGATGACCCCGCAGGAGCGCGAGAACCCGGATATGATCAGCGGCAGCCGCCGTGCCCGTATCGCGAAAGGCTCCGGTACCGACATCACCCAGGTGAACAACCTGATGAAGCAGTTCAACGACATGCGCAAGATGATGCGCTCCATGAACAAGATGGCCGGCACCAAAGGCGGTATGGCCAACCTTGCCAAAATGATGGGCGGACGTCGCTAAACGATCTCAAGGTATAAGCAGAAAGGCTGAGCAGGTATACGCTCAGCCTTTTTCATTTATGGCAGTATGTGCTTTCAGCTATACCTCTACAGGTTCATCACCAAAGCTGAATCCCGCGCAGTTCTATACCTGCATAATCTCCAGGCTATACCTGAAACAGACTCAGTATACCTGCTTGTCTTCTTTCTTCGCCCATCTTTTAAAAGCTTCCTGTGCTTCCTCCCGCAGCAGTTGCTCCATCGGGATAGAGCGGTCGGGTGCGTCTTTGTCAATTTCATTGTATATGAACTGGTCGTCGAAGCCAGCCTTTGCGGCATCGTCTTTGGAGTTAGCGTAGTATACCCTGCGGGGACGGGCCCAGTAAATGGCACCCAGGCACATGGGGCAGGGTTCGCAACTCGTATAGAGCTCGCAGTCCGTCAGTTGGAAAGTGCCCAGTGCCTGACAGGCTTTGCGGATGGCGTCAACCTCGGCATGGGCAGTGGGGTCGTTGGTGGCCAGCACGTTGTTATACCCGCGGGCTATGATCTCGCCATCTCGCACGATCACCGCACCGAAAGGTCCGCCAAAACCAGCTTCCATTTTCTCAACGGATAGCCTGATGGCCTCCCGCATAAAGTCTTTTTGTTCTTCTGTCATAGGATACGCTTCACGTTGCACCATACGTTATACCGGAAGTGATCGGTTAAGGATTCCATCATGACAAGGGGCAAATTGTGAATGGGAAAATGTAGGAAATCTTAGCCAGAAGCTTATCCAAATCCTGACCAGGTAAGTATATATAATAGCAATAGCTTACACTACACTTGTGCCTTTTAACGCATACTCGTAGTGCAAGCTATTCTAGCTGTTGCTGCGCCCTGAGAGGAGAGCAGCCGATAATTTACTTTTATGTACTATCCGGTAATATGATTAGATAGTTTATAATTGGATTCTAACAACCTTTCAGAATTAATTACGAACCAATTATAGTATTAGTTTTGAATACAGTAAATACGTAGGTATATTTTCTTGTTCAAACTTCGGAAAACGGAAATACTTGATAACAAATGATTAATAGTTGTATGGCTTCAGATTTTCGATTGCGCTTGTCACGATTTTTTAAACTGGCAATGCCGCGCTTCAGGGGTGGCGCTCTAGTACTCTTTTTTCTCCTGTTTGTGAGCGGGTGCACGGCCACGCGCGAGCACGAGATAGAGGGGGACGTAAACGAATTCCGGTCCTGGGTAAATGCTCAGACCAGCAAACTGGAAGAACGGACGGAAGAGGATTGGAAAAAAACGAAAGAAGACTTCAAGCAGCGAACTGAAGAGCTGGATCGTAAGCAAGAGGGTTTTTCAGAAAAGCTGCGAACTGACTATGAGCAGATCAAAGCAGATTTCAAGGCCCGGGAAAAAGAGCGGGACAGCCTGGCAAACCGTGAGGCTGAGATAACGAAATGGGAACGCGATCTGCTGGGGCAGTACGCTAACGGCACTGCATTAACTGCAGCTAATATTGAGCAGGCCTACCAGAACTTTATGAGCAACGTGCGGGCAAGAAACAAAAACTGGGAGCAACAGGACTGGGAGATGGCTGCTGCCGTGCTCGAAGAGTTGAACCAGCGCAAAGAGGCCTTCGACGAACTGCCCGACGAGACCGAAGTCCGCATTAAAACCATCCAGATAGAGTTTGCCGCGCTGAAAGAAAGCGAAACGGCTAAGTAGTAAAATACTTTTTTAACCGCACACACCCTATGTCCGACACGCAGACCTTAACACCCGAGCTATACCTTGTCAAAGCCTTTACAGAGCAACCAAACGGAGGCAACACGGCCGGCGTGGTGCTTTTTGCAGACAGACTTCCACGTGAAAGGCGCCAGAAAATAGCCGCCATGCTGGGGCTTTCCGAAACAGCTTTTGTATCAGATTCAGAAGTAGGGGATGTGAAAGTGGAGTTTTACACACCTCTGAAGCAGATTCCGCACTGCGGGCATGCAACGGTAGCAGCCTTTAGCCTGCTGTGGCAAAAGGGACTGCTGCTAAACGGAAGCGCCGTGAAAGAATCCATAGAAGGCACCCGCCAGATCAGCTTCGAATCGGGTAAGGTATACCAGGCGCAATTGCCACCGCAGTACACACCAATCGAAGCGGCTGGTATTAATCTGCAACTGATTGCTGCAGTGCTTGGGCTTCCGGAAGGTTTTAGCTTTCCTTCAGTACCTGTCATTGCCAGCACGGGTGTTCCTTTTCTATTGGTGCCTGTGCCTGACGAGCGCACCCTGTACAATCTGCAACCTGACCAGGAGCTTATCCGCGCTGTATCAGACAAAGCGGGTCTGGTAGGCTTCTACGCCTTCACGACAACTACAGCTTTGGCCGATGCAAGCGCCCGCATGTTTGCCCCGAGTTACGGCATACCCGAAGAGTCAGCCACCGGCATGGCTGCGGGTCCGCTTGCCTGTTACCTGCACGATCATCTTCAGCAAAGCAAAGCAAATTTTTTGATACACCAGGGCTACCTGATGCGCCATCCGTCCCCAAGCCAGATCGAGGTGATGCTGCAGTTGGACGGAGAAGGTCACATCATGGGCTTGCGCGCAGGAGGAAACGGATTGGTGATCAGGAAAATGGAGTTAGGAGACTTTTAGGGCCCGCTACTGGAGCCACTGCCGACGCAGACGGGTTATCTGCCGTGCATGGTGACTGAAGTGATCCTGCAGGAAATCAAGTGTTTGGCAGATGTTGAGCATACCTGCGTAAGGGTGCCTGAAAACACACTTGTCCAGCTGTTGCTGGGGTAGCTCGGTCAGTGTATCTTCCAGTTGGTAACGGGCCGCGTCCCACTGTATGCGCAGCGAGTTTAAGCTGGCATAAGCGGGTACTTTCGCGACTGCAGCAGGTGCCTTAAACTTCATGCCCGAATGCAGCGCAACACGAAGCAACAGCGACCGGAGGCTGTGCGCCAGCGAGGCAGACTCCAGTTGTTCTTCCTGCACTTTGCGTTGTATGTAGCTGTTGGTTAGTTGCTCCACCTGAATCAGGTGCGCCACCGTTTGGTTGATGGACCACTTGCCAGCATAGGCGGGCCGGTTAAGAAGATCTTCATCTAACCCCTCCAACTCCCCGATCAGCTGGTTACGCGACTCTTCCAGTTTCAGGTATCGGCTTTCAAGCAATGGATTCATCAATTGAAGGTGGCTATAGGTGGTTGTGCTCATAGGTAAACGTAGGTTTAGGTCGATTATTGATTGCCAATCTACATAAATTTCTGATTAGTGCAACGGGTGGTGCTTATTTTTTATACCTAAATAGTTGATAATAAGGTCGGTGATTTAATATGGAGTAAAATATATAATTGGATAAGTTCAAATTTAGTGCAACAAAGGAGGATAATTCTTTTCTTTGCAGAAAATATACAAACAGAATGGAGATGACTAATGACCCTGTAGGGGCTGCTATACAGGACTTTATGGCCGGTAACCGAAAGGCAAAGATTGTGGTGGAGAGCAACCTGACAGAGGATGATGAGATAGAAGTGGCCTACCTGTTCCGGACACCCGAAGAAATGCCGGAGTTGGAACTGCTGGCGCTGGAGCAGTGCCGGGGAAGTGTGTTGGACGTAGGCGCCGGCGCCGGCTGCCATAGCCTGGCCCTGCAGGAGCGCGGAGCGGATGTAACGGCCCTAGATCTTTCGGCCGGTGCAGTGCAGGCCATGCGGGAACAAGGTATAAAACAGGTGCTGCAAGAGGATATCCTTAAACTGAGTGGTCAGCGCTTCGACACGCTGCTGCTGCTCATGAACGGCATAGGTATAGCCGGTGACCTGGAAGGGCTGGAGCGCTTTCTGGAGCATGCCAAAACGCTTCTTAACCCTGGAGGGCAGATCCTGCTCGAGTCCTCGGATATTCTATACATGTTCGAAGAAGAAGATGGCTCTGTTCTGCTTGACCTGAATGCAGGTTATTATGGAGAGGTCATCTATAACATGCGCTTCAAAACACACCAGACAGGCGAGTTCAAATGGCTCTTCATTGATCCAGCTATACTGGAAGACTATGCTACAACGCATGGCTATAACTGTGAGCAGCTGTATGAAGGAGAATACGGCAACTACCTGGCCCGTCTGTCGCTGCCAAAAGCCTAAGCCCGATTTATGCAGGAGGTTATACCTTTAGCAGCTGCTTTGCCGTATGCCTGTAGGGTATAGCAAAAAGGCAAACCTCATGCGGAAAAGGCTTACGACAACCTGGGAACTCACCAAACAGACCTTCAAAAAGTTTATCGATGACAACCCGCTCGACTATGCGGCCATCATCGGGTTCTACACCATTTTCTCCTTGCCGGCCGTGCTCATCATTACCATTCGCATCGCAGGCGCTGCTTTCGGGCAGGAGGCTGTGCGGGGTGAGGTGGTAAAGCAGGTCGGTGGTATTGTGGGGCGCAACAGTGCTGCCCAGGTGCAAAGCATCATCGAAAATGCCAGCCAATCGGAGGCCAGTACGATCGGTACAGTGATTGGGGTGCTCGTGATGGCGTTTAGTGCCACGACGGTGTTTGTGGCGCTGCAGGATTCGCTCAACGCCATCTGGAAGGTGAAAGCCAAGGTAGAAAAAGGCTTCATGAAACTCGTAATCGGGCGCCTGCTGTCGCTGGCCCTGGTGGTAAGTTTTGGCTTTCTACTGCTCGTTTCGCTGTCAATAGACGTAGTGCTCGGACTTGTGTACGATTACCTGCGCCAGGAGCTCTCAGGTATAGCCGTATACCTGGTAACTATTGGCAACATGCTGGTATCCATCGCCATCGCTTCGGTTATTTTCGCTGCTATCTTCAAAGTGCTGCCCGATGCCCGCATTCGGTGGGCCAATGTATGGGTGGGGGCCGTTGTCACAGCCATTCTGTTCACCTTGGGCAAATTCGTACTTAATATCTATTTCCAGCACGACCCGCTCGCCGATACCTACGGGGCTGCCGGTTCGCTGGTGCTCATACTGGTATGGGTGTACTATACCTCTATCATCTTTCTGCTGGGCGCCGAGTTCACACAGGTATACTCAGAGGCACACGACCGCGGCGTCAGGGCCTCTGACACAGCTGTAAAGGTAGAGAAGCAGGAAATAGAGCAGGACCAGGATACTGGCAAAGTGGAAGTGAAGCGTGATTCGGGTCTAAACTGAGGAGCCATACCTTGTTCTAATACCTGCGACAATAAACCCTGTTGGTTATTAATCCAATCAAGAAAGTCTTATGTCAAATGTCATCATCACGCCAGCCAAAGGCAAGGTATAATCCGGCAACATACATATTGTTTTACTTGTTGAGCAGCCGAATTCTTAGGAGGAGGTATACAAATAAAATATATAGCGTATAAAATGTGTTGCATTGCCTGCAGATGTAGTCTATGCTATGTGTGAACAGAAACCGTGATTATTAACCTAAATCCTATACCTTATGAAAAACCTGAAATCCTGGCTGGCTATGTTTGCCATCCTTTCCCTGTTTATGTATAGCTGCGATAGCGGCGGCACCGATGTGGTGGAGTCGGGCACATACCAGGGCAGTGTAAAGAAAGCGGTGCCTGAGAAAACAGAGATCTATGTGCAGACTGATGACAACAAGACCCTGGAACTCTACTTCACTGATGCTACTACGCTCACCCGCAATGGAGAAACCGTGGCTTTTGACCAGCTGAAGGAAGGCAGCAGGGTAGAAGTGCAGGTAGAGAAAGTGGGCCAGCGCCTGGACCCCGTGGCCGTGCGCATTTTGGACTAGACCTATGGAGGAGCTGCTGAGCTGGCGTACTGAGGCCTGGCATCCACTTACGGTGCATTTCCCGGTAGCGCTGTTGCTCTTCGCTACCCTGGCGAAGCTGCTTGCCGTGTTTCTGAAGCCGCAGCCAGCTGCCTTTTGGCACCGCATGGGCGCTTACCTACTCTATGCGGGTACAGTAGGTGCCTGGTTCAGCATCTACACCGGCGACCTGGCCGATGGTATTGTGTCCCGGAAACTGTGCGACCCTACCGTGCTGAAGAGCCACGAGCTGGCTAGTTACAACCTGGCCTACCTGTTTACAGGAGCCACAGTGCTCGATTTGAGTAGTATGTCGGATTGGGTGAAGCGGTATAGTAGGCTGCTGTCGGTAGTAGTGGTACTGCTCATGCTGGCAGGAAGCGGATTTCTGGCGTATACTGGCCACCTCGGTGCAAAGCTAGTATACGAACAAGCCGGAGGCGTGCAGGTCCCGCCATCTGATTGTGCCGGATTTTAAATCAAAACGGCCCCTGGTTCCAAGAACCAGGGGCCGTTTTCTTTATGAATTTCAGTTTAGCTTACGCTTTCTGATAAGTTACTTGCTTTACAGCTTCGATCGTACGCGCTACGTTTGGCAACGATGCTTCAATCAAAGTAGGAGCATACGGCAGCGGCACATCACGGCAGGTTACACGCTTCACTGGAGCATCCATGTAGTCAAACGCGTTGCTCTGGATGTGGTAAGCCAACTCAGCAGAAATAGAGGCCAGTGGCCATGCTTCTTCTACCACCACCATGCGGTTGGTTTTCTTTACAGACTCAATCAGTGTTTTGTAATCAATCGGACGCACGGTGCGCAGGTCGATCACTTCCGCATTGATGCCGTCTTTGGCCAGTTCTTCAGCGGCAGCCAGGGCCACTTTCATCATTTTGCCAAACGACACGATGGTCACGTCCGTACCTTCGCGCTTGATGTCAGCCACACCGATCGGGATCAGGTATTCTTCTTCAGGCACCTCGCCTTTGTCGCCGTACATCTGCTCCGATTCCATGAAAATAACCGGGTCGTTGTCGCGGATGGCCGACTTCATCAGACCTTTGGCATCGTATGGGTTTGACGGAACCACTACTTTAAGACCAGGTGTGTTGGCATACCAGTTTTCGAAGTTCTGGGAGTGTTGCGAAGACAGCATACCGGCGCTGCCAGTTGGTCCGCGGAACACGATGGGGCAGGAGTACTGACCACCTGACATGGACATCATTTTGGCGGCAGAGTTAATTACCTGGTCAATGGCCACCAACGAGAAGTTGAAGGTCATGAACTCAATGATCGGGCGCAGGCCATTCATGGAGGCACCTACGCCAATACCGGCAAAGCCAAGCTCGGCAATAGGAGTGTCAATTACACGCTCCGGACCAAATTCGTCCAGCATGCCCTGGCTCACTTTGTAGGCGCCATTGTATTCGGCTACTTCTTCACCCATCAGGAAAACGCTCTTGTCGCGGCGCATCTCCTCAGACATGGCTTCACGAAGGGCTTCTCTAAACTGTATACTTCGCATAGTAATGTTAAAATCTCTGTTCAGCTGGTAAAATTAAGATAACTCTTTCAATTTGCAATGTATAAGCGTCAACTTATCGTATCATCGCTTCCCGGAAGGCCTGTTTCCCGTGGTAGGCGGCAAATTCCGGGTCGTCGAAGGCGCGCTCCATGTAGCTGCTGTCGCGCTGGATGGCCCGGCGCAGGTGAATGCGCACCATGCCCTCGTTTTGCATGCGGGCACCCAACACGGCTAGTGAGTAATGCGCCAGCGGATCCTCCTCCTTCAATTCCAGGGCCTTTTCATAATACTGGCGGGCCCCTTCGTAGTTTTCCTTGAGCAGGTAGCTCAGGCCCAGGTTCATGTTGGTTTGGTAGTCGTCGCCGGAGTAGGTCAGGCTGTGAATGGCTTCGTCATATAGGCCCATTTCCATTTCCAAAGCTGCCTTGTCGGTAAAGATGCGGTGCAGGAGTTCTTGTTCTCCGCCCAGTTTGATGGCATAGTCATATATCTGCAGGGCTTTCTCTCGCTCGCCACGCAGGTGGTACGCACTCGCCAATGCATAGTTTACCTCGGCAGTCGGGTTGCGGAAGCCGGCAAAGTTCAGGTTGTGAATGGCTTTGTCGAGAAGTGCTTCTTTCGCCTTGGCGCGATATTCCTTGCGGGCCATCTCGGTATATACCACGCCCAGGTTGTAGTAAGCGGGCCATTTGTCAGTGGTCTTTACGGCAGCTTCGTACAGCTTGCGGCGCTCGGCAAGCAGGGGCGTCAACGTAGCGGCATATTGCAGTTCCTCGGCCGTGAGCACTTGCGCACTGATGCTGTCGTCGGCAATCCGGCGGGCCAGTAGGTATAGCTCGTAGTCGGGTTTGCGGGCGCGGTTATAGTCCACCTCCACGCGGGCTAAACGCATCGTTGGATAGATGTATTTGCGTATGTAGTCAAGGGCCGCACTCTGCTGCAGGGCGTCAGCTTTCTGCTTATCCGTCCCCGTGCCCTGTAAGATCGTGGAGACTTCCTGCTTCTGTGCCTTCGGCAGAGCCGATTTGTTTACGCGCTCTAGCAGGGTTTCCCAGTTGGTCGGTTCTGTCTCCGAACTGATCTCAATTTTTTTGCCGGAGTAGTCGAGCAGACTTGCCTTGCTGCGGTAGTAGTCGGCCAGGGCTTTGGCGCGTTTCCGGGCCAGTTCGGTGCCTTTCTCGTTTGGCGCCTGGCTGCCGATCACTCTGATGGTCTGCCGCTTGACCGTGTCCATGGCGTACTGGTCCAGCACCGGCAGGTTCTCACCCAGGTAGCTTTTGGTGGTGAACTGGTTCTCGTCGAAATAAAACAGGATGCTGGCCGGGCCCTCAGCAACGGTTTTGTAGTTGTCGGGCACATAGGTATAATCGTTGCTGCGCACCATCAGCAAGGCGGTGGTGTTCAGACCTGTGGCCACCTGTTCTTCCGGGGTATAGGCTACCCGGTCGCGTTTGCGCTTGTCGATGGCGGTGCCTTGTACCAGCAGTTTACCCTTGTTTTTATGCGGCGCATAGGGGAAAGCGAACTCCTGTGTAATGGTTGGGCGGCGGTTTTCATAGAGGTAGTTGCCTACATCGAAGTTGAGTGCGCCAAGGTGTTCGCGCTGCTGACCGGCGGCTTCGTATACCACATCGATCTTGTAACGGTAGTCCTCGTTCTTCCTGAGCATCTTCTCCGGAAGGGTGGCCTTCAGCTCAAATACCACCTCTTCGCCGTTGGCTACAAGGGGATTAGGCGTCACTTCAATTTCCTGTTTTTCGGCTTGTTTTACCATGCGCTGCAGGGTGCAGCCTGTGTTGACTGATAGCATCGCCACAGCCAGTGGCAGGAACAAAGCAACTTTTTTTTTGTTGTGTTTCATATCAGATTTGGGTAACCAACGTAAGATATAGCTGGTACAGGCGTTATTTAGCTGCTGTACCATGATTTTTGTCGATAATTTTTGACGAAAATCTATTAATTTCCTACTTTTAAATTTAAATCAAACGAAAGTGAAAAGGCTACAATACTTTATCGAATCTCAGGCTTTTGGTGTCTGCGCCATGTTGGGAGAGAAGCTTGGAATAGCCTCTAGCAGCATTCGCCTGTCCTTCATCTACATTTCATTTTTCACACTGGGCTCACCCATCATCCTGTACTTTATAATGGCCTTTTGGATGAACGTAAGCAAGCACCTGCGCCGCGAACGCAGCACTGTCTGGGACCTATAGCTCCTGCACCGTGCGCTGTTGGCGCACAAAGTACTGCCACACAATACTTCCTCTGTAAACGCCTGACATAGCCGGAAAAGTACCTTTCAGCTGCTGTTCTTTTCTGCGCTTGCGCCAATACTTGCTGTTACGCAGCAGATCGGTGTGCGCATTGAGCACCGCCTTGGCGTCAGATGCCTGGCCTGCTACCAGCATACGCAGGGCCGCTAGCCAATCCAGCAGTATGCGTATAACAAGGGTTGAAAACAACTCACCGGCTGGCAGGTTTTTATACAGCAGCGCCATTCCATTCCGGAAGTTCAGGTAGGTTTTGCGCGGATTTGACTTGTGCAGTGTGCCGCCTCCCACATGGTATACCTGGCTGTGCCCATTGTACATCACCTTATAGCCCACGTTCTTGGCGCGCCAGCAGAAATCGATCTCCTCCATGTGCGCGAAAAAAGCAGGCTCGAGCCCACCGAGTCCGTGAAACACGTTGGCCCGCACAAACATGCAAGCGCCTGTTGCCCAGAACACCTCGACTATATCATTATACTGCCCTTTGTCTTCTTCCAATGTCTCAAACATACGTCCACGACAATAAGGGTACCCGAGCGCGTCCAGCATACCTCCGCCCGCACCCGCATACTCGAAAAAGTCAGGGTGCTGCTGCGAAACGATCTTGGGTTGGCAAACGGCGATGTTCTCGTCTGACTCCATCAACTGGATGATCGGTTCCGTCCAGCCCGGTGGCACACCTACATCCGAGTTAAGCAGCACATAATACTTCGCTGCCACCTGGCGCAAGGCAATGTTATAACCTTCGCAGAAACCGTAGTTGTCGTCGTTTTGAATAATGCGCACCTGCGGAAAATGCTCCTGTAAAAAAGGGATGGAGCCATCGGTAGAGGCATTGTCGGCCACGATGACCTCACAGCCCGGACTGTTTTCCACAACCGATGGCAGGAACTCCTGCAGATAGCGGAGTCCGTTCCAGTTAAGTATGACAATAGCCGTGAGGCTGGGATTAGAGGCCAAAGTTTCCTAAATCTAAACCGGGGATGTTAGGTAAAAGGCCTTCGGTGCTCTTCTTCATTTCTTCCTGTGCGCGCTCGCCCGCCGTTAGCATGGCATTGTTCACGGCGGCTACCACCAGGTCGTTCACCATGTCGCGGTCATTGGTGTTCAGAATGGAGTCGTCGATCTCAATTTTGAGGAGCTTGCGCTGCCCGTTTACGGTCGCCTTCACAAGGCCGGCGCCTGATTCAGCGGTTACGGTAATGTGCTGCAGGTTGTCCTGCGCTTCTTTCATTTTGGCTTGGACTTCTTTCATCTTGCCCATCATGCCCATCATATCAAACATAGTCTATCTTCTTTTTGGTGTACTGTTCAGGTATAAACGTCCCCCGGCCGCCGGGGGTATACAAATATACAAGCATATCTTTTAATCGGGAAATAAAGGGAAGAGAAGGTCCTGCCGATAGTCTTGTACCTGAGGAGAATCATGCTGAAGTTATACCTGCCAGGTATGGCAAATATTCAACTCAAAGCTGGTCGATTACCTGGGGCAAGACCAGCGTTCAAGGTATAGCGGCTCAGGTAGAAAAATGACTAATATTTATTGGTGAGAAGGTATTCAAAAGCACCCTGCCCGCCTGTTTGATTAGCACAGCAATGTAAAGGTGCCAATTGCCCTTTTTATGAGCTCTAGCTGTAGTCTTCAATGGAAATGATCTTGTCCTGCTGAAAGCCGAAGATCGTCTTCCCCTTGAGCGTGAGAGTATCGCCTGCTTTCAATTCTTTGGAAATGTCCGTTGCCAGTACCGCCCTGTAAGCAATCGTGACTGCTGCCGCGTTCTCCTGCTCCTGATAGTGAAGCACCACTTGCTCCCGCTCCTTGAACAGCTTTGAAGCTTGCTCGGCCTGTTTCCGAAAGGCCTCTATACCTTGCAGCGATAGGTTGACTTCGCCATTGGAAATGTTTTTAAACTCTACCTCCTCGTGCAGGTACTGCAGCATACCCTGCACATCGAAGCTGTTATAAGCCCTGATGTAGTCTTCGATGATTTCTTTTCTGGTCATAGGCTGATTACTGATTAGCGCAGTAAAGTAATGGTTCCGATGCGTTGCTTTGGCTCCCCGGAGTTACTCACAATATTCACCTCGTAGGCATAGGCCCCGGCTGGCATTGGCTTGCCCTGGTAGGTGCCGTCCCAATTGGTGTTTCGATCGTCAGAGGAAAATACGACCTGCCCCATGTTGCTGTATACCTTGATGCTGAAGGATTTAATGAAGCGTCCTTTTACTTCGAGCACATCATTAAGCCCGTCGCCGTTAGGCGTAAAAGCGTTGGGGATGTGTACCTGCACAGGCTGCCGAATGATTACTGTGTTGGAAAAAGAGCTGGCGCTGCCATTGCCGGAAGTTACCCGGATGCGGTAACGCAGCTCCTGCAGTTCCTCGCTCGGGCTACGCTCCAGGTAGGTGTTTCCTGAAACAGGTATGCTGCGGACAACGCGGTTGTCGGCGTCCAACAGCTCCAGGGTATAGCCGCCCACCCCATCCGGAAAACCCACGTAGCCCATCCAGCCCAACGTGATGTTCGGGTTATTCTCCTGGGGCAGTGCGATCAGGTATACGGGGCAGGTGGTGTTGCTGAGAGTCGAGCTGCGCTCGCAGGGATTGGTATAGCCGGCGTGGTAACACACCGGACTCAAAGGCTGCAATGGGTCTGTAAATACCGTCTGCTCGCTGGTTACCAGATCAGTAAACGGCACTCCGTCAATGCTGCGCTGGTAGCGAACCTGTTGGGCTGTCTGACCATCCGGAATAGTCAGTTTAAGCTGTATCCGGTTGTTCTCATCATAGGTGCTGTAGAGGTAGCCGGCGGGTGGGGTGGTAGTAGAAGTGGCCTGCAGACAGCGGGAAGCAGAGATCGAGCGACTCTGCCCATTATTCAGGATACTATTGATTTGGTAGCAGTAGTTTTGTCCGCAGCTCAGGTTAGGGTCAGTGTATGTGGTCGTGCTGCTGTTCAACTCCGCAGTCTGATTGCCGTCGCGGTATACCTGGTACCCTTGCACAGCTCCTGCTATACTTGACCAACGGAGGTTTGCCAGTTCATTGCCTGCCTGCACACCCAATACGAGGCTGCTGACAGGTGCTGAAAATATCGGCAATTGTTTACCGCAATTATCAGCAGGGCGGATCCGGAACTGTATGGGTTGCCGGGTATCTACGTTGCCGATTCTGTAATCAGCCAAACTGGTTTGCGTAAGGGGTGAGGTTGTGTGGATGGCTTCGAAATTGCCGTTTGCTGTTGCGCGTCGTTCCAGCACATACCGGTAAACTGGCTGCAGATTTACGAACGTAAACAGGATTTCACCGTCTGCTGCCTCCCGCAGAACTTCCAGCTGTGCGATAACTGGTGTGGGAGGAGTCGGCAGGAGTGTAAGCGTGTTTGAACTGCTTGTCTCGCAGGAGCTGCCAGTGTACTTGCCGCGCAACGTGATGGTATAGGATGGCTCGGTACCTGGGTAGGTATAGCGCGGCTGATCCCCGGCTTTTACGTCTTTCACCAGTGTATTATCACCATAATCAATATCGTACAGGTCGTAGCCGATGTCGGAAATCGTTACCTGAACCGATCTGCTGGCGCAGGGCTGCACCGTAAAACTGGGAGCATGAGTTGCTACCACTTCAAACTCCATGGGCTCTATGGTGGTGCTGTTTCCACCTCCCCGGTTAATAATCTGCGTGATGATGTATTTGCCTGGCTCTGTGTAGGTAAACTGAAAACGGCCATCAGCACCACGATTCACTAATTCGCTCTGCTCAAAATTTTGAGGGTCAAATGCCGCGGGACCGGGGTCATAGAAAGTCGTGTACTGAGCGTTCTCATTTGCGTTGCAGTCCTCAAAAAAAACAGGTATACCTGCACAAATCACTTTCACTTCCTGCCCGTTCTGTATTGCCCGAAAACAGCCTTCCTGCCCCAGGACAGGTATAGCAGCCAGCAGAAGTGATATGAACAGCAGCAGTCTCAAATGATAGGTATAGGGTATGCTACGAATATAGGCAAGCAAGAAATAGGAGAAAAGCTTCTGCCTAAATTTCAGGTATAGGAGCGGGGGACTCGGGTTACTTTTTTTTCATTCTGTAATGATTTTGGTAAAGTAGGACTCTCTGCAAGAACATAGGTTTAACCTCCGGTGGAAGTATAGTTCAGCAAAGTTTCTTTGAAAGTGATGAAATGATACGTCTAGGTATAGGCAGGGATAAAAGGCTCCACCTACAAGTTCAACATGCAGGTATAGGTAAATTAAGGAGCTATTAAATGTAAAAGTGAGAATCAATTCTTGCAGGTATAAAATAGAAATCCGCAACAGCCCTAAAGACTATTGCGGATTTTTAGTGGTGTAACTTATAGTTTAAGCCTGAGCTACAGGCAAACGACAGGTTCTGATAAAGTCCACGCTGCGCTCCATGTCCGGATGCATCACGCGGTCGGTACTTACAAAAGGAATCTGCTCCCGGAAATCGGCCACTAGTTGTTCCAACTGAGGGGCGGTACGTAGCGGACGTCTGAATTCCATCGCCTGCGCAGCGTTCATCAGTTCAATGGCCAGCACGCGCTCTACATTCTGCACCACCTTAAACAGCTTCGTTGCCGCATTGGAGCCCATACTCACGTGGTCTTCCTGTCCGTTAGACGATGGGATGGTGTCGATGGAAGCCGGGGTGCAAAGCTGTTTGGTCTGACTTACGATAGATGCGGCCGTATACTGCGTGATCATAAAGCCGGAGTTCAGGCCAGGTTCTGCCACCAGGAAGTCCGGCAAACCGCGGCTGCCGGAAATCAGTTGGTACGTGCGACGCTCTGATATACTGCCCAACTCTGCCAGAGCGATCGCCATAAAATCCAGCGCCAGTGCCAAGGGCTGCCCGTGGAAATTACCGCCTGAAATGATCTCGTCCTCGTCCGGGAAGATGTTCGGGTTGTCGGTCACGGAATTGATTTCGGTCAGAATCACTCCTTCAGCATAGCTGATGGCGTCTTTGGAAGCGCCATGTACCTGCGGAATGCAGCGGAAAGAGTAGGGGTCCTGCACGTGTTGCTTAAACTGGCTGATCAGTTCGCTTCCCTGCAGCAGGTGTCTGAACGTGGCGGCCGTCTCCAGTTGCCCCAGGTGCGGACGCGCCTGGTGGATCAGGTGGTTAAACGGCTCGATGCGTCCATCAAAAGCGTCCAGCGACAAGGCGCCCACCACATCAGCTGTGCGGGACAAACGGCGACCCTGCAGAAGACAATGCACTCCATAGGCACTCATAAACTGGGTGCCGTTCAACAAAGCAAGGCCCTCTTTGGCCTGCAAAGCGACCGGTTCCCAACTGAACATCTCGAGCACATGGCGGCTCTCCAGTCGGTAACCCTGGTAATATACCTCTCCCAAGCCGATCAGCGGCAGGCAAAGGTGCGCCAGCGGAGCCAGGTCGCCACTTGCCCCAAGCGAACCCTGCTGGTACACGATCGGATAAATGTCGCGGTTATAAAAATCGATCAGGCGCTTCACTGTCTGCAGTTGCACCCCACTGTTGCCATAGGCCAGCGACTGTATTTTGAGCAGGAGCATCAGTTTCACCACTTCGGCCGGCACTTCGTCGCCCATCCCGCAGGCATGCGACATTACCAGATTGCGCTGCAGCTGTTCGAGGTTATCGTGCGAGATCTGCTTTTTGTAAAGCGATCCGAAACCGGTATTAATGCCGTAGATGCTCTTATCGGTGCTGGCAATTTTGCGGTGCAGGTAGTTGTAGCAGTGCAGAATGCGCTCCTCCGCCTCCTGCGGCAGGGCCAGGCTATACCTGCGGCTGATGATTTCCTCGATGCGCTCCAGGCTTAGGTGCTGGCTGGAGATATGGTGGATGTCGCTCATGTTGTTGTTTAGTTTGCTTCAGATTTCAGCTGGGCAATGATGTCGTCGATGTAAAGTTCGTCCTGTTCACCGGTCTGCATGTCGCGCAGCTTCAGTTTGCCGGATGCCATCTCTTCGGAACCGATCAGCAGCACAAACGGGATATTTTTCTGGTCAGCATAGCTCATTTGCTTCTTCAGCTTAGCAGTTTCCGGGTATAACTCCGAAGCTATACCAGCGTTGCGCAGTTTCTGAAGCAGCGGCAGGGCGTAGCGCTCCGATTCTTTATCGAATTGCACAATCAGCACCTTCGTACCAACCTCGCTGCTGGCCGGGAAAAGCTGCAGTTCTTCGAGTACATCGTAAATGCGGTCCACGCCAAACGAGAAACCCACACCCGATACGCCCGGCATGCCGAACATGCCCGTCAGGTTATCGTAACGACCACCGCCGCTGATGCTGCCCATGTTGGCATTGTTCACCTTCACCTCGAAGATGCAACCGGTGTAGTAGGAGAGGCCACGGGCCAGTGTAACGTCCAGCTGCAGGCGTGGCTGACCAGACGGGTTCTGTGTTGAGATGGCATCGCTGCCCAGATTGTCCAAGTACTCCCATACCTCCTGTAGGTCTTTCAATCCACGCTGGCCTTCTTCGGTGTTTCCAAGTAGGGTTTGTAATTGGTCTAGTAGTTCTTTGTTTGAGCCTTTCAGATCATAAAGCGGCTCCAACTTGTTCACAGCGTCCTCGGCTATACCTCGTTCCAGCATCTCTTTGCGAACACCTTCTGCCCCGATTTTGTCGAGCTTATCGATGGCCACACAAATATCGCCCTCACGGCCTTTCTCACCAATGGCTTCAGCTATACCTGCCAGTATACCCCGGTGGTTGATCTTGATCGTGAAATCTGTCATACCTAAGCTACCCAACACTTCGTCAATCATCTGCACAATCTCCGCCTCGCATAGAAGTGAATTGGTACCTACCACATCAGCGTCGCACTGGTAAAATTCGCGGTAACGGCCCCGCTGCGGACGGTCGGCACGCCAAACCGGCTGAATCTGGTAACGCTTGAAAGGGAAGCTGATCTCGTTGCGGTTCATCACCACAAAGCGGGCGAAAGGTACCGTCAGGTCGTAGCGGAGTGCTTTTTCGGAGATCTTGCGGGTGATGTGCTTAGAGCCCTGCTCTATGTCAGCGGCAGTGGTTTTGGACAGGAAATCACCTGAGTTCAGGATCTTGAAGATCAATTGGTCGCCTTCGTCGCCGTACTTGCCTGTGAGCACGGAGAGTTGCTCCATGGCGGGAGTCTCAAGTGGCAGGTAGCCGAATTTCTCGAAAGTGCGCTTGATGACGCCAAATATATAGTTGCGCTTGACCACCACGGCGGGGCCAAAGTCGCGTGTTCCTTTAGGTATAGAAGGTTTTTCCTTGCTCATGTTTTCAACTTTGAAGGCGAAGTTACTAAAACAGGAGCAAATGCACGGGCTGATTTTTAAAATGCGTTGTCTTCCCCGCGCACCATATTATACACAGTATAGAAGACAATTTTTAGATCCAGGAAGAAAGACCAGTTCTCAAGATAAAAGATGTCGAGTTTCACGCGGCCGCGGATCTGGTAGTTTGAGCTGGTATCGCCCCGATAACCGCGCACCTGAGACAAGCCCGTTATACCTGGTTTGATGAAATGGCGCACCATGTACTTCTCAGCCACCATGGCGTACTCTTCATTCACCTTGAGCATGTGGGGGCGTGGGCCAACGATCGACATCTGTCCCATGAACACATTGAAGAACTGGGGAAGTTCATCTAGGCTGGTTTTGCGTAGGAATGCCCCTACACGCGTAATTCGGGAGTCGCCACGCCGGGCCAGCAGCGAGTTCGCCTCATTGTTGACATACATGGAGCGGAGCTTCCAGCAGCGAAATGTTTTATAGTTGATACCAGAGCGCTCCTGCCCAAAGAAAATTGGTCCTCGTGAGTCAATCTTGATGAGCAGTGCCAGTAGTGGAATCAACCAGGAGAGAACCAGGATAATCACTACGGAGGAAAAAAGTATGTCAAAGGCGCGCTTAATGACCTTATTGAACGTATCATCGAGCGGGATGGAGCGGAACACCAGCACAGGAAGCATGTCGTGAAAGTCTAGCTTCATGCGGGTATGATGAAAAGTGCCCGGCTCTGGCAAGAACTTCATACGGATAAGGCGGTCGTCGGCATCGTTCATTAATCGGATGATCTGATTACGAGGAAGCTCAAAAGGGGAGCAGTAAATCTCGTCGATATGATTTTCCTCCAGATAACCCGCAATATCAGCTATTGAGCCGAGCACGTCCGGCTCACCTACGGCCTTGTCATCAAAGAAACCCATAAAATGGTAGCCATACTCCGGGTGAACCTCAAAAAAGCGACGAAGCTCTTTGCCGGCTTCTCCCATCCCCACAATCACTACAAACCGTTTGTTATAGCCTTTTCTTCGGAAATGCCGCAGCAGGATAAGCACTACAAAACGGTAGAAGGCTACAAAGCAAGCCAAAAAACCATAGTGGATGAATAGAAACTGGCGAGTTAAGCCCTGGAGGTCAAATAATTGTATGATAGTCTGAAACAGAAGGACATACAGCAATATAACCTGTAGAGCATTCAGCAGGAGTCTATTTATAGACACTGCACGATAAATTTTGAAAGTTCCTAGCAGAAGAGAGCACGTATACCAGGCAAATAGTGCATACAGCAAAAGCTGTATGTAGCCTGAAAATGTCAGTGTAGCAGTTTGCTCTCCTGTTACCTGATAGGCGAGAGCAAAAGATAGCGCGATAGAAACCGCGTCGCCGACCGCATGCAGCGGTCTGATGTATTTATTATATAAGCCGGACATAAAAAGATCGCTACAAATATATCAAAAGAATAATTTATACTCCATGTATGTTTTGTGTGCTTATTACTTATGTCCGTAAATAAGTAGTTTTACTGCATTTACCTGTAGCAAATTAGAAACAGGAGTAGCACTCGTATAATTTAATGTGACAGTTATTCAGCAACTCTAGAGCCTTTAAGTCAATCTAACGCGGGACATTATAAACTGTCCCATTAGTCGACCTATTGAATGCAGTGGCTTTCAGCAAAATGAACAAGAAAAAGCAAAAGAATATAACACCCTGCGCACTAGATAAAACTGATTCCGTGATCGAACAAGCTATGATTAATATAACAAAGCATCCTAACAGCCAACTCCTATTTTTGAGAGCGATAAAGAGGGGAAGCAGGTAGCAGCACAACAATACTGCTAAACCAGGTATGCCAATTGCAACAGCGGTGTCCAGAAATTGATTATGGGGATCGAAACGGTTCTCTGCAGCATAAGTGAAGTTCCTGTTTCGGTAGGCTTCTACTAATTCGTCTTTCACATCACCTGTGCCCACGCCAAACGGGTTTTGCCTGATCACATCAACAGCACATACCCATTTGGCTAGCCGTAGGTTTAACCCGTTCCATTTGGCCTCACTGTCTTCTCCTGAAAAGTGATAAATATCGGCTGTATTGGAGAAATCATAGCTTATGTTGCGCAGGCTCTTGAAACGTGACACCGTCTGGGGAAACACTATAGAAAGTCCAACTATAAATGCCAGTAAGGCTGCGACCATTGCTAGCGTATATTTAAGCCTACCATACCTGACACCAACACCGACCAGACTCGCGAATAGAATGAGAAGCAGGATGCCAAGGGAAGTTCGGGAGGCTAAAAGGAAAAGAAAGAACAGCAAAAATAGTATGACCACCACCGACAAAATCTTCCTCCTCCATCCTATACCTGAAAACTGCTCCCAAAGGTTATGGACGAGTATCAGGATCGAAAAAGCAACATAAATCGCATAGTATGCAGCCTGTTTTCCCATAATGGACACCAGCCCGTCGCTGAAAAAATAATTAAAGTCATTCTTCTCCAGCACGACAAAGGTTTGGTACACAAGTGCCACAAGGCTAAGTACTGCACAGGTATAAGCGAATGTGAGCAGGGACTTATGCAAGTAGTCCTGTCTGATGGTGGCTGAGCCAATCAGCAAAGGGAAAACTAACAATGAGGATCTGGTTTCCAAACTCTTGATACCGACTCCAAAATCCTCTGTGTAAAGAACGCCGACCAGGTATAGTGCGAACAGTGCTATAAATGAAACGGCTACCCGATTTGCAACTAATTTTTGATACTTCGCCTTGCAATTTCCCTCCAGGAGCCACACCAGCGCAAACAGTATGATGGATATGTTAGTAGGGGCCTGCTTTGGAGAAAAGAGCGACACCGCTATCAAAAGCAAGCTGAAGAAATAGCCTCTTTGAATGAGTTTTTCCTTTTTAGATGTCTGGATGAGTGCTTTCATTTAAGGAGTATGACCTTAGCTTTGGATACAAAGCTGTAGGGTAGGGCACGTAAGGTCAGATTTCTGAGCAGGCCAGCAACAAAGTATAAAGAAGGCGTTCTGTTATCTAATAATATTCTTATTTTACTTTTAAGCTGAATGTTTCGCTTCGTGTGTGAAATACCGCCCGGATTGATTTCACAGTACGTCAGCACTTCTTGTATGATATATGTTTTATACCGTTGTATAAACCTGAAAAAGAACGCGTAATCCTCGGCGGCTTTGTAGTTGATAGGGTATGGGCCTATTTCGTTCAGAGCTGCTGCACGGAACATCACAGATGGGTGTATAAAACTGCACTTCAGGTACATGTTTTTAACAATGTCCTTATGCTCGGAAGGGGCCTTGTAGGTATAGACTTTCTTCCCCTCTCCGTCTACAAACTCGACCCATGAGCCGATCAGGTATACCTCAGGATGCGCGTCCAGGTACTGCTTTTGTTTTATAAACCGGTCGGGAGCACAGGTGTCGCCACAGTCAAGCCGGGCAATGTACTGATATGGCATCTTCTCCTGTATATACTTCAGCCCATTGTTAAGCGTCCTTTCTATCCCTTCGTTTACCTTGTTATAAAGGAACGTAATCCTCAGCCTATTCCGGTACAATTGTTGGAGCCGATCTTCATCCGGCTTGGTATGGCTGCCATCATCCACTACCAAGATTTGGATAGGCGTAGGAAAGACTATTGAGTTCAACGAGCTTTCCAATCCTGCCGGATTGTTATAATGCGGAATCAGGACAACGATATCATTGCTCATTGGCAGCCAACTTAATTTTGTTTGTTTCAATCTTTAAAAACAGGCCGATATACAACCAGATCAACGCATCAGTGCCTCTGAACTGAATAAGAGATGCAATAAAATAAACCAGAATGATAATGGCCAAGGGATTACTTAACCGGGACTTGAGAGCCTTGATGCTGATATTATACACCACGATAAGGTATAAAAGCAAGCCAATAATGCCAAACTCGATCAGGAGCTGCATGTACAGGTTATGCAGGTTGTCTTCCTCATAGTCAATTCCTGATATCGACTCTAAGGCGTAAATGCCATTGCCGGCACCATAGCCCATAAATTTGCTATCCCAGAGCGCTGAACCATAATATTGCCACATCGCAAATCGGCCACCCATACCCTTGTCGGTACTGCTGCCGAACTCTGTGAACCGCTGCAGAGCGTATACCTTCTCGGCCAGGTTATCCAAATCAATGAAAAAAATGAAAGCCAGCACTGCCATTAAACCCAGCATAACAATAGCGCGTCGCTCCTGTTTGGAGGTTGTGGCAGATATAAATTTGAAACCGGCTACCAGAATAGCAATCACAACGCCAACTCTGGAGGCATAAATCATGCTAACTGCCAGTGTGACAATTAGCACCAGGTAGAAGAGCCTTTTCCGGTTAATGAAAAGGGCCGTGTTCAGCCCCATCCAGGTTGCTTCCAGGTTTGTGCCCCCTCCATAGAGGGTATAAATGTCTGGGTGACCGTCCGGGGCTTTCATAAAGCGCTTAATCTCCGGGATATGGAAGAAAAGTTTGCCAACAATGATGATGAAAACAAGCAAAGCCGCCTGCTGGAGGACTTTAAAGACTTGCTCTTGAGTAATGGTCCCTGCAATGTAGTAACCAATAACAAAAGCGTACAAGGCGAACAGGTGATTTACCAGAAGCCTGTTGAACGGGTATACCAGAAAAAGCAGCAGGGAAATTAACGTTATACCTGCAAAATACTCAAATACATAGGATGGAATTTTGAGCAGCTCGCTCTTTGGCTTGTAAAAAAGGAAAGGTATAAATAAGAGCGCAAAATAGTGGTAAAGCTTGATTGCTGTGCCCTCAACCAGTATCCAGCCCGTCAAACCCAGGTTCTGCAGGTTGAGAAACAGAAAGAACAGAAATAGATATAAACCGAAGCTGTTTACCGTGAGTCGCATCTTAGTTAATAGGATCAGCGCAATGTGCTGCAAAGTAGCTGACAAAATGTAAAATTAGGAAAATAATGTTCCCAAAAACTAATATTGCTTCTTTATAGGGGAGATACGGGTCCGGTAGAAATGGTTTATAAAAGACAAGGGCGTGTCAGTTAAAGCCTGCGAGATCTTGTACCGCATCATGGTCCAGTAGTAGTAAATCTGATGAGTGATCCTGTTGCCAAATACCTCGTTCTTTGCTCTAAGGACCTCGCGATAACATCCTTCTATATTCGCCGATACGCCGCCTAGCCTCATATTGGTGATAATAAGATCCACGTAAATGAACTTCGTCCCAGCATTGTAAAGGCGTAGTAACAGGTGGTAGTCCATTGCCAGTTTATAGTTGAGGTCAAAGACGCCATACCTGTCGTAGAGGGTCTTGCTGACGAATACAGTGGGATGGTTCAGGCTCATTTCCAGGGGCAGGATGTCCAGATTGGGCCTTGCCTGGTGCGCTTTGCTGCCGTCCTGGTTCCAATACTGCTTGTTGCCGTGCAACACACTTTCCGGCTCATAGTGGGCGACCATATTGGAGATGGCCTCCGGCTCATACCAGTCGTCGGCATTCAGTATACCCACCAAGTCTCCCGTGGCGAGGGTAATTCCTTTATTAAAGGCATCGCTTATACCTTTGTCAGGCTCGCTTTTCCAATAAGCCAGTTGACTGTCGTATTTCCTGATGATATCGAGTGTACCGTCCGTAGACCCACCATCTACTATAATATATTCTATGTTTTTGTAGCTCTGTGAAAGAACGCTTTGGATGGTTTGCTCTAAGTACTTCTCACCATTGTAGACAATGGTGATCACCGACACTAGAACACCCGTTTGCGATCTCGTTTCAGATTTATTTAGGCGGTATCCTCCTGACAACGTGTGGGCCATGGTATAGTAAACTTTGTAAACAGATAAGGCTAAGGCTCTACATCACCTTAATCATGTGGTCTTTACCTGCAATTTGGGCGTACAGGCGCTGGTACTCCTGGGAAACAATACGTATGTCATATTCTTTTTCACTCCATTCCCGGGAGTTTTGTTCCATTTGGCGAAGGTTCTCCCTGTTTTGCATAAGCCACTGTATTTTGCTGATGGCCTCTTCTGCTGTCAGAAAACTGAACCCGTTATAACCATCCTTTACCAGATCTCTGTTTCCCACGCAGTCTGACAGAAGTAGACATTTTCCTAAACTAAGAGCTTCCAGAACTGAAAAAGGCAAGCCTTCCCATAAAGAAGTGGACAGGTATAGGTCACCTGATCTAACGGTGCTCTCTACTTCTTGTTTTGACAGCCAACCCGTAATATCAATATTATCGGCACTCAGAATTTCTCGTTGTACTTTCTCTCCTTCGCCTATCCATACAAATTTTACATCCTGCTGGTTGGCAAAAGCCATGGCTATACGGTTAAACAGTAAAGGATTTTTCTGCTCAGTGATCCGGCCGCAGGTTACGATCGTGAAGGGCTTTCCCGGTTCAGTTGGCTGAACTGGGGTAGACCAGTCTGGTAGAGCAGTACCGTTGTTGATAAAAGACGTTTTGATGCCGATCTCTTCATAACTGTGCGCCTCTGAGGATGAGCAGCATACCACTTGGCCAGAAAGCTTGTTGGCAACTTTCTCCAGGAGGATGTAGAGTGATTTCTTTTTGGGAGAAACATCGGCACGGGCAAAGGGAGCGCCATTCGGGGTATAGATCACCTGCTTTTTACCTAACAGGAAGCAGGCTGCCCTGCCTATAAAACCAGCCTTGGAAGAATGTAGGTGAACAACATCAGCTCCTTCAATGCCTTTCAAAATTTGAATCAGTTCCGTCAAAGCTTTGAGGTCCTGACCAGGCCTGATTTCCCGCTGGGCATTTTTCCAGTGTATGAAACTGACTCCTTTCGGGAATTTAGCTTTAACTGCCTCAGCGCTGGTTTCATCCACCCGCTCTCCATGAATGACAACATGCTCGCAGGAAGTGTACTGTGTCAGCAGGTTAATAAAGTGTGCCGTGCCGGCTGCAAAACACTCAACTACATGGACTACTTTCATGGAAAGGGTGTGGTAAATAAGCTTGAACAGCTACAAAACTAAAGATTGTAAATGAAAGGTACGTTAGAATTGCCAATAAACTCCTTTGGTAAATATATAAGCAAGTTTCGTAACCTATTATGAACCAATGCCTAAAGCTTTTTTATACTGTTCTAAATAAGCCTGGATTACTACACTTACATCAAAAGCGCTCACCGCTTTCTCTCGTGCAGCACGGCCGGTGGTCTCATTGTTTTTATTTGAAAGCACCCAGTCAATTCCTTTTGCCAAATCAGCGGTGCTGTATGGCTCAGCAAGATACCCATTGGCTTTATGATCAACAATATCGAGAAGCCCCGTAGTTCCGAACGCGACAACAGGGGTACCGCAGCTCATGGATTCGGTTGCAGCTTGACCAAAAGCCTCCTGATAACTCGGGACAACCGTAACATCGGCCGCGCTGTATATTATTTGTAATGCGATGTTGTCGTGTATCGTACCCAAGTAGTGAGTTTCTATACCTGTTTCGAAAGGTATAGCTGGCTTGTTGCTACCGATGATCAATAGCTCTACATCTTCAGTTTGAATTCTGTTCAGGCTATCTAATAAAAGGGTGAAGCCCTTATTCTGGTCGCCCAATGCGTTTTTTGCGCCGAATAGTATGAACTGTTTCTTTTCCGGTAGGTTTAATATGTTTCTTGCTACCGACTTAGCAACAGGCGAGAAGGAGCGGGTGTCGAGAGGTATAGGTATAGGAACCACTTTTCTTTCGCCGAGTAACTTACTTGCTGCAGCAGATTCTGCCAGCCATTTACTAGGTGCGGTGATGGAAAAGTTCTTAATTTTGGAATAGGTTCTTTTCTTGCGGTTAAAAACGATACTGCTTAAGTCGCGTTGCCGCCTAGAACCTAGAACAGGGCAGCTACCGCAGCCATCCAAATACCTTTCGCAGCTAAGCCTTACGTGACAACCACCTGTAAATGCCCAGCTGTCATGCAACGTCCAGATTATAGGAGACTTGATCCGTGCGATTTCTTCGATGCTCATCATGCCCTCGCCTATCCAATGCAGATGCACAATATCAGGCTTCAGCGCATTAATTCTGTTAGCTATGCCGCTCATAGGAACCCAGGCAGCCGAAAAGTGGGCTTTTGGACCGTTTTTATAGAAGAGCTTTGGCAACTTGTCCAAAAAAGGTCTAATAATAGCTGCCGCCTTTTGCATAGACGTACCAGGCCCCATTACAGTGCAGTCATCAGTTTCTTTTGACTGCACGAGCATATGGCTGTCTATTCCTGTTTGCAATAGGGCCTTGTGAATTCTGGATGCAGCACGTGCGGCACCCCCTTGCGTTTCAGATGTATTTACATGCACTACCCTCATCCGCTACATCCCCAATACAAGCCTGCGCAATTTGTTGAAAGCCCGCGTTGTGGCAGACTTGCGGTTAAAAGCATGAGTATAAAGCCACTGGTCATACCCATTGTCAACAAATTCACTCAAGTCAACTTCTACTTCATGGGCAGGTATAGCACTATGTGTTGGATCAACGGCTACTAAGTGAGTTGAGTCTTCCCCAAAACCTATATTGGACACCATATTGGTGTTAGGAGAAATGAATTTGGCATTATTCATCAACATCTGAAAAGAAAGTTGGTAATCCCATGTGTTTATTTCTCCAATGGCTGTTTTATGAAAGGATCGCTGAAAGTATCTTCTAGTATCTTCAGGTGCATCTCGCAGCGCAGGGACATCATCAATATTGCCCGTCCAGTTTTTCATCTGTCTATCGTACTTTTCCCAGACACGCCTCCAGGTTGCCCATCCCCAGATCAAAGGAAAACTGACCAAAGATGCTTTGTCGGCAATAGCCTGACTTACAGGAGCCCGGTAATCCCCGGTTATACCATATATGTTTTCGTGGTCTTTGTATTTAATCAAAGCTTCCTCTGCATACCTAAAGAAGCTCTGGCTTGGTAAACAATCATCTTCCAGGATAATGCCGCATTCTTCGTGTTCAAAAAACCAGGAAATTGCGCCACTTACGGCTCTTCCACATCCAAGGTTTGTGAGTCGGAATAGGGTTTTTACCTCACAGTCCCAATCAACATTGTCTGTAATAAATGTTCTTACTGCCTGCACCTTCTCAAGTTCGCCAGCTACATTTTCTCTGGGGCCATCCGAAGCCAGGTATAGCCTGGGCGGTCTTGACTGACGTATAGATTCAAAGACTTTCCGGGTGGTTTCGAGTCGGTTAAAGACAATGAACAGAACTGCGGTATGCAGTGAATTGCCAACAATAGGGTTTTGGGTACTTTCCATCTTAAAATGAGTAGCGCAAAATAGCCTGTGTATTTATGTTAAGAAGCGTCTTTTAGCGCTAAGAATAATATGCAAATGTTAATCTCTATTTCGTGTTTTCTCTCCTGTCCAGCTGCTTGTTTTTATACAACAAGGTATTAGGTGTCTTACAGTAGATCCCATAATTCTTTTCGGTGAGGAACATATGGACAGGCGATTCAAAGATATCCTCCATCGTTGAATGGAGAATTTCAATCAGAACAACAGCAGGTCTGTATTTCACCCAATCGTTTGATTCCAGCACCTCAAGGTCTAAGCCCTCAACGTCTATGGACATAAATGATATTTCCACTCCCGGGGGAATGTAAGTGTCAAGCAACTCGCCAAGCGGGAGAGTCTGTACATCTTTTTTGTCTATAATCTTATAGCTGGTCTTATTGTCCCGTTCCTCAGAGAGTTTTTTGTCGAAGCCATTAAGAGCAGGCTCATCAAACATGTAGTATGTTAATGTTTGCTTTGTTTTAGAGATGCCGAGCTCTAAATTGATGTCATGAGGACGGGTTTCACGAAAGAGCTTCATGCTATCAGGCATTGCATCTATGTTAATACCCCGCCAGCCTTTTTTATAGAATATGTATGTGTTAGAGAACCGTTTGGGATGATGAGCGCCCACATCAACAAAAAAGCCAGTGGGAGCATACTCAAATATCCTGTCAAGCAACAGATCTTCCCCTTCCTGAGAATAAGATACTCTTCCATATCTTAAATCAATGACTTTGTTTATGTAACGCTTAACTCTCTGATACATATTAAATATTGTTTATTTCCCTGGGAGGAAGTATACCTTTAAGGTATAGTAAGTTTATGGATTGTGTGCTTCTGAAAATAAAATTACTTAAAAAAGAAGAAATTGCATAAGAGATCAATGTAGCTATGGCTGCTCCATTAATGCCATAACCTGGTATTAGAATTACATTCAAAATGATGTTTGATGTAAGGCCGAGCACGGTTCTATAAAGCGTTACTTTCGTCTGACCCTCTATCACCAGTTGCTGACTACTTGCCACGCCCAGGAAAATAAAGATAGTAGACCAGACATGGATAGTCAGAACCGGTGTTGCCTCCTGGTACTGCTGCCCATATAACAAAGAAATTATCAAAGGGCTGAGAAAAGTCGTCACGATTGCCAGGATAATACTACTGTAAATCAAAATGCTGTAGAGCTTCACTAACTTTTTGTGATACAGCAATGTGTCTTTGTATGCACTTACTAAGGAGGGAAAAACAGAATTGGTAATGACTACCGGCAAAATAGAGAAAAGCTCAGTGATACGGACAGCTGCTGAGTAATTACCGACAGAAGCAGAGCCTAACATATTCTTTATCATGAGCTGGTCAACCCTCATGTAGGCTATTACGGTTAAAGCTGAAATAATGAGAGGCCAACTCGACTGCATTAGCGATTTAGCAATAGTAGCATCCCACTGCCATGAGCTTAACCTGACTGCTAAACTTTTATAAGAGTAGCCTAGTAAAAACATGGCGGCTAGTCCCATATCTAATAAAATGGCCAGCGCAAAATAGCTTACCGGATAATCATTAAGAAGGAGGTATACTTTAAATAATGAAGATAGAAGTAGCGCTGTGTTCTTGAGTATTACCGAAATTTTTGATCTCAGATGGGCCTGCAAATACAGGTCTACCACATCCACGGATTGAAAAATCAGGCCAAATCCAAGAATCAGTATTATCCCAAAAGATTGCTGGTCTTGAGCATATTCTAATCCGAACGCTGCAGCAATAACGATGATAAGCGCGATGACTGCACCAAAAAGTCTAAGTAAAAAGCCGGTACCAAGGAGCTTGCTTTTCTCATATTCTCCTCTGACAATCTCTCTTACCAGCGTAGTGTCAAGGCCGAGGCTTACAAAAGCGGAGAATATGGCGATAAAAGCTTGCCCATAATTCAGTTTACCAAATTGGTCGGGCCCCAAATGCCTTGCTATCCAAATTCCGATAATAAGTCCAGAACCTATTCTTAGTCCCTTATCAAAAAGTAGCCAGAGGATGTTCGTAGCTATTTTGCTGGAGCCCAGTCTTAAAAATTTATGTACAATGGTAGTCATCAGGCACCTCGGCCTATTTACATCATCTAACATAAGAGTAATGTTGTATGGGCCTTAGCAAAATTATGTTTTCAATATGTCAAGTTAGAGTAAATCAGATGTCTACTAATGCTTGTTGTTCAGTACAGCGCGGAATCTACTAATCTTCGAAGACAGCTGTTTTTAAGTAAGCTCCTGAGGCACAAATAGCAATTTAGATTAGTCCCATTAATGTTTCTGAAGTCGTGATGTCACACTTCTAATTGTAATAAATGCAAAGCTATTAAAAATATTTACCTTTTAATATGGTAAATATTGCATCTGAAATTTTAGCGGTATATTTGGCAAATTTTGATGGTATGCAACAATTCAAAGAGCGTGAGCAAATGCCCAAGGCAAACGATGAGGTAGATCTGATTGTTTTATTTGATTTAATAAGAAGATTTTTCAATAAAGTCTCCAGAGGCATTGCGTTTACTGCTAGGGCTGCGAAAAATAATATAGGATTACTTCTGATTTTCATATTGTTAGGAAGCGGAATCGGGTACGGATTGACTCTAATCACCAAAGCTTACTATACCTCTTCCATGACGCTGATGCTGGCTAACATCCGAAACGAATTTATTGAAGATCAGCTAAATAAGTTGTCTTTGATGGTAGCAGAAGAGAACTACGAAGCAGTAGCTGAGAGGCTGGACATTAACACTGAGGCTGCCCGCCAAATCAAAAAGATGAGTTTCTCAAATCTGGACCAGGATAGGATTCAGGAGGATAGCGTACTGACCGGTTCTCCTTTCCGAATTGAACTGTCCTTATACGACAGGACTCTTTTTGAAACCATGGAGCCTGCTTTCACCAATTACCTGGAGAACAACCGGTATTTTGCTAGGCAGAAGAGAATAAAGCAGCGCCAGGTAGAGAATATGGTGTCTAAACTGAAGGGTGAAATATCTTCTATCGACAGCATGAAAACGAATGTCAGTGAGCCTAGAGGCCCGGTGAATGGATTTGTGTATGGACAGCCAATCGACCCGACCAATTTATACCGAGAGAGTATTACGATGTACAAAGAGCAGGTAAAATTGGAGGCCGATTTGGAAAAGCTCGACAATGTCGAAATTGTAACAGGATTTGTACCGAGATTACGTCCTACAGGACCAAATCTGCTTAGCTACATTGCTATCGGAGCCTTGATTGCATTTGTAATTGGTTGTATAGTGGCACTGAATCGGGAAGCCAAAAAGCAGGCAACTGCTTAATGCTAACTAACTTATTGTTTTAAAGCAGAATTCCCGCTTCTTTAGGAGAAGCGGGAATTCTGCTTTAACAGTATACTATTACTCTTCCTGCCTTAAAACCCAGCTCAGATTATAAAGATCCTTACGGCGGTCTTTCAAGTTTCTTACACTACCGGCTGTATTCAGGTCCTTGAGCAGGTCCAGGTCTAGGTCGGCGATCAGGGTCATCTCGGTGTTCGGAGTAGCTTCGGCTACCACGGCGTCGTGCGGGAAGGCAAAGTCGGAAGGTGAGAAAACAGCTGATTGCGAGTACTGGATGTCCATATTCTCCACTTTGGGTAGGTTGCCTACGCTACCTGTAATAGCCACATAGCACTCATTCTCGATGGCGCGGGCTTGGGCGCAGAGTCGAACCCGGAGGTAGGCGTTCTTGGTGTCCGTCCAGAAAGGCACAAACAGGATCTTCATGTCCATGTCAGAGAGCATGCGGGCCAGTTCCGGGAACTCCACGTCGTAGCAGATCAGGATGCCAATCTTGCCGATGTCCGTGTCGAATATCTTGAGCTTGTGACCACCGCGCATACCCCAGTAATGCGACTCGTCTGGTGTGACGTGTAGCTTGTACTGCTTGTCGTAGGTGCCATCACGGCGACAGAGGTAGCTCACGTTGTAGAGCTTGTTGTCGTAGTACTCCGGCATGCTGCCCGCTATGATGTTGATGTTGTAGGAGAGGGCCATGTGGATCATGCGCTCCCGGATCTCATCCGTGTACTCAGCCATACTCCGGATGGCTTCTGATGGTGACTCCTCGTTGGTCAGGGCCATCAGCGGCGCGTTGAAGAACTCAGGGAAAACCACCATGTCGGACTTGTAGGAGCTGACGGTGTCCACAAAGAACTCCACCTGTTGCATAAAGTCGTCAATGTCTTTGACGGCCCGCATCTGCCACTGCACAATACCTATGCGGACGATGGTCTTCTTACCGCCCAGGAGCTTTTCCTTTTCTTCATAATACACGTTGATCCACTCTAACAGGGTGGCATAGGCGCGCGACTCGGTGTCGTCCGGCAGGTAGCCTTTAAGGATCTTGCGTACGTGGAAATCGTTGCTGAGCTGAAAGGACAGTACCGGGTCTGAGAGCTCCTTATTTCGCACCATCTCGATATACTTGGCCGGCGTCAGTTTGTCGGCGTAGTCCTTGTAGCCAGGTATACGGCCACCGGCTATGATGCCTCGCAGGTTCAGATTTTCGCAGATTTCCTTACGTGCGTCGTAGAGGCGGCGGCCCAGGCGCATGTTGCGATAATCCGGGTGCACGAACACGTCGATGCCGTACAGGGTCTCGCCCTCAGGGTCATGCGACTTGAAAGTGCCTTTGTCAATGATCTGGTCGTAGGTATGCTTATCGCCATACACGCTGTAGTCTACAATCAGGCTGAGCGCCACGGCCACAACCTTGCCTTTGTCTTCTATACAGATCTGCCCTTCTGGGAATTTTTTGAGGAGGTTGGAAAACTCTTTGCGGGTCCAAGCGCCATCGATGTTCGAGTACACCAGATCCATGATCTCTTTTACTTCTTTGTAATCTTTGAGCTCCAGCTGGCGCAATAATAGCCGGTGCTCAGAGTTCGCTTCTATTTTTTCACTCATGTTTCAGGATTGGGGTTGCTTGCTTCAGGTATACGTGAAGCAAGTATCGTTTTGATATGATATTTTAATTGAAATCGGGATTTACCGACCTGAGGCAAATTTAAAAAGAAAAAGCGCAGCTTTGACACTGCGCTTTTTAATATGAGAGGTATAGCTTTCTTAGAGCTGCACTTCTGGAATGTCTCCTTCTACGATCAAGCGTCCTTCGGTTGCCTTTTGAATTTCTTCTACTGTCACACCAGGCGCGCGCTCCAGCAGTTTGAAGCCATCTTCGGTTACTTCGAGCACGGCCAGGTCAGTTACAATTTTCTTGATGCACTTTACGCCCGTGATCGGCAGTGTGCATTCCTTCAGGAGTTTTGACGAGCCGTCGCGGGCGGTATGCTGCATCGCTACAATGATGTTTTTAGCAGAGGCCACCAGGTCCATGGCGCCGCCCATACCTTTCACCATCTTGCCCGGTATCTTCCAGTTGGCTATATCGCCCTGTTCTGACACCTCCATGGCGCCCAGGATAGTCAGGTCCACGTGCTCCCCCCGGATCATGCCAAAACTCTCGGCAGAGCTGAAGATGGAGGAGCCAGGAAGCGTTGTGATGGTCTGCTTGCCAGCGTTGATCAGGTCGGCGTCCACTTTGTCTTCGGTAGGGAAGGGGCCCATGCCCAGCAGCCCGTTCTCTGACTGCAACACCACTTCCACGCCCTCCGGAATGTAGTTGGCCACCAGCGTAGGTATACCAATGCCCAGGTTAACGTACATCCCGTTCTTTACTTCTTTTGCGATTCGTTTCGCTATTTGATTTTTATCAAGTCCCATGTTGCTGTGATTTAAGCAGTTCTAACTGTGCGCTGTTCAATACGCTTCTCGTACTTCTCGCCCTGGAAAATGCGCTGCACGAAGATACCGGGGGTGTGGATCATGTTCGGGTCCAGCTCGCCAGCGGGTACCAGTTCTTCTACTTCCGCCACCGTAATTTTGCCGGCTGTAGCCATCATCGGGTTGAAGTTACGGGCTGTGCCTTTGTAGATCAGGTTGCCGGCCGTGTCGCCTCTCCAGGCCTTCACAAACGAGAAGTCAGCCTTTAGCCATTGCTCCATCAAATACATCTTGCCATTGAACTCACGGCTCTCTTTGCCTTCGCCCACTTCGGTGCCGTAGCCGGCAGGGGTAAAGAAAGCAGGTATACCGGCACCACCGGCACGGATGCGCTCTGCCAGCGTACCTTGTGGAATCAAATCAACTTCCAGTTCACCACTCAATAACTGACGCTCAAACTCGGCATTCTCGCCCACGTAACTGGCAATCATCTTTTTGACCTGTCGCTTTTGCAAAAGCAGCCCAATACCATAGTCGTCCACTCCAGCGTTATTTGAGATACAGGTTATGTCTTTCACGCCCAGGCGTAACAGTTCGTGTATGGCGTTCTCGGGGATGCCGCACAAGCCAAAGCCTCCCAGCATGAAGGTCATGCCATCCTGTACACCCTGCAGGGCTTCCTGTACGTTCTTTACAGTTTTATTTATCATAGTTTATAATGTGCTTACGCCCTGCAAGGTATAGCTATACCTGCATAGGCAGCTGTTAAACGATTGATTCTATAGAAAAGGTAATATAGATAGAAAAAAAGCCATATACAACGTATGGCTTTCCGTTTTTTAGGTGAAATAGGATTTATATAAGGTGAAATACCCTAAGAGACTAACGTGCGCAGACTAGCTTCCTTGTCTTTCGCCAACTGTGCCTTCAGAGCATCCAGACCGTCGAACTTCTGTTCCTGGCGCAGCATTTTTACGAACTCAACAGTTAGGGTTTGGCCATAAAGATTACCCTCAAAATTGATTAGGTGCACTTCCAGGGTAAGGTGTGAACCGTCCACAGTCGGACGAACGCCAATGTTCATCATGCCAGGCAGGCGCTGGTCTTCGTGCCTGACCCAAACGGCATACACACCATGGGCAGGTATAAGCTTGTGCGGCGTAGGTAGGGCGAGGTTGGCGGTCGGGAAACCGATGGTGCGGCCAAGCTTATTGCCTTCCTCCACAGTAGAGGTTAGGGTATAGGTATGGCCCAGGTAGCGGTTGGCAGTCGGTATGTCACCTGATTCGATTGCCTTGCGGATTTTGGTGGAGCTCACGCCAATGTCGTCCACATCCTGACGCGGAATCTCTTCCACCTCAAAACCATATTGCGCGGAACGGGCTTTCAGGTGCTCAAAGCTGCCCTCGCGGTTCTTGCCGAAACGGTGATCGTAGCCGATAACGAGGACTTTGGTATGGATCGCCTTCACCAGCACGTCTTCTATAAAAGTGCGGGAGCTCAGGCGGGAAAATGCTTTGGTGAACGGGATGATCAGCAGGTAATCGATGCCGAAGCTACGTAACTGCTCCACGCGCTCCTCAATGGTGGAAAGTAACCTGAGGTCGTTGTCATCTGGGAAGAGCACCAGGCGCGGATGCGGCCAGTAGGTGATGACCACACTCTGACCGTCGGTCTGGCGGGCGCGTTCCTTCACCCGCTGCAGGATTTTCTGATGGCCCACATGCACACCATCAAAAGTGCCGCTGGTCACCACCGGGAAACTCAGTTTAGGAAAATCAGCTATATCACGAATTACTTCCATTCGCTTCGAGTTGGGCTCTTCTGATCTGCTGTATGTCTTCTATGGTAAGGGCATCTTCCAGCTTATACTCCCCGATACGGGTACGCACGAGCGCCGAGAGGTGTGCGCCTACACCCAGCTTCTGTCCCAGGTCATGCGCCAGGCTACGGATGTAGGTGCCTTTGCTGCAGATCACTTTAAAGGAGATAACTGCACCTTCTATATTCGTGATCTCAAATGCTTTAATCGTAACGGTGCGCGGTTTCATTTCAGCCTCCTTGCCTTTGCGGGCCAGGTCGTAGGCGCGCTTGCCGTCTATCATCACGGCCGAGTAAATAGGAGGGATCTGCTCAATGGTGCCTACAAAGCTATCGGAAGCTGCCTGTATATCGGCTGGGGTAAGGTGGCTGATGTCTTTGCTTTCGCTTACCGGCGTTTCCAGGTCGTAGGAAGGCGTTGTCTGGCCGAGCGTGATAGTGCCGGTATACTCTTTCTCCTGCGCCTGTATCTCGTCAATGCGCTTCGTGAATTTACCGGTGCACAGGATCAGCAGGCCCGAAGCCAGAGGGTCGAGGGTGCCGGCGTGGCCGATCTTTTTTACGCGGAGGGTGTTGCGCACTTTCTTTACCACGTCAAACGAGGTCCAGGTAAGCGGTTTATCAAGTAACAGGATCTCGCCCGTTTCGAAGTTGTAATTCATGTTATACTCTTAAGTCAACACCCATGGCCAGCAGCGCCAGCAACGCTATACCCAGTGCTATACGGTAGTAGCCAAACATCTTGAAACCATACTTGGTCAGAAAGTTGATGAAGAACCTGATCGCGATCATGGCTACAATAAAGGCGACCACATTGCCAATAAGTAACAGCCTAAGGTCATCGCCAGTGATCACGTCGAAGCTGTTCCTGATTTTTACGAGGTCGAAGGTGACGATGTCTGATATTTCCAGCTTCAGCAGGTCTTTGACCAGCTTATAGCCAGCTGCTGCCAGCATGGTGGGCACTGCCAGAAAAAAGGAGAACTCAGCGGCTGCTTTGCGGTTAACGCCCTGCGTCAGGCCACCGATAATAGAAGCCGCCGAACGAGACACCCCCGGAATCATGGCGATGCATTGGAAGAAGCCAATGACTAAGGCATTCTTGTAAGTGATATTGTTTTCCTGGGCATGGGCAAACCACTTGTCCACGAAGAGCAACACCACACCGCCCGCTACTAGCATGACGGCCGTGATGAGCACGCTTCCCAGCATGGCGTCGATCACATCGTTGAGCAGAAAGCCGATGACAGCCGCAGGTATAAATGCTAGGAGCAGCTTCTGGTAAAACGCAAAACTGTTGATAAAGCGCTTCCAATACAGCACCACCACCGACAGGATAGCTCCGAACTGTATGTTCACGGCAAATATTTTGGTGATCGGTAGCTCGTTGATGCCCATCAGGGCCGAAGCGATGATCATGTGCCCTGTAGAGGATACAGGTAAAAATTCGGTAAGTCCTTCAACTATGGCTAAAATAATAGCCTGCCATTCACTCATCTAACTAATCTTCTGTGTTTTCGTGTGTTCTATCTTTTACCATGATCGCAAACAGCTCGATCACAAAGCCGGCCATTACTACAATGGGGCCCAGCGTAATTCCCAGAAAGCCTAGTCCGTACTGTTCCTTATCGAGCGTCATGATAATAAAACCAACGGCCAGCACAACAATGCCAACCAGCATCAGAATGTAGTTTTTTTTGCCAAAGGCAAGCTTGCTCTTATTTTCCATATTAATATAGTTCGTCTAGTGAAAGCCGCAGGTATTTACGTACAGCGCGGTAAGAACTCAGGAAGCCGATCACGGCACCCAGCACAATCAGTGCGATCATGAGCATGTACAGTTGCTCTTCGTCTTTGAGCAGGCTCAGCTCCGTTATCTCGCGGTAGGCGTACTGCATCAGTGCAAATAACAGGACAGAGGCAATTATACCACTGATGATGCCCTGAAAAGCTGCGCGGTTAAGGAAAGGACGCTGTATAAAGAATGAGGTGGCGCCCACCAATTGCATACTCCGGATCAGGAAACGCTGCGAGTATAACGCCAGTTTGATGGTATTGTTGATCAGGATGATCACCACCAGCACCAGTATACCTGCAAAACCAAGCAGCAGGATGCTGATCTTCTGGATGTTACTGTTGATTGATTCGATCAAACTTTCGACATACTGCACCTCGTACACACCCTCAATCCCTTCAATGTCGTTTTTTATACCTTTGAGCTGGGCTGAGCTGGAACTCTCGGCGTTGATCCGGAGCACATAAGTGTCACGTAGCGGGTTGTCTCCCAGAAATGCGGTAAAATCCTCACCTGTTTCTTCCAAGAAGGCCTTGGCGCCCTCTTCTTTTGAGAGGAACCGTACCTGGGCCGTATCGCCCTTGTAAGCGACATATTCTTTCGCGGCCAGGGTTTTCTGCAAACGGTCGAGCTGTACCTGCGTTAGGTTGCGATCCAGGTATACCTGCATCTCGATGCTTTCCTTCACGATATCCGACAGCTTGCCGGCATGAATCAGCAGCGTGCCGAACAGGCCGATCACAAACAAGGCCAGGGAGATGGAGAACACCACCATGGCATGCGGGTAATTTCCGAGCTTCTTCTTCTTAACTGTCCTGGTTGTAGTTGTTGCCATACGATACGCTTCCGTGCAAAAATAGAAATATTATTTAAATATGAGGAGCTTCTGACCAGCTAATGCAAAAAGCCCGGCTGGTGTTCCGGGCTTTACAGATTCATGCGTGGGTCAGAGTCAAGGATGATAGGGACTTTCTGCTGCTCCTGACGGCGTTCGCGGCGCCTTTCCCGGTCCCGGCCAAAGAGCTCCCGCAGATTATCGAAGTGCTTGGTGTGCAGCAAACTGAGTCGCTGTGTGTTGGTAATACGCCCATAGTTGGTCGGCAAAGTGTTGTACTCCAGACGCCCGCGCAACTCGCCGCTCTTTGTAATATAGTACTCGACAGACCAACTACCCTGATAGGCGTTGCGGTAGGTGCCACCTGCCTGCCCGGCTTGTGGTGTCGTATTAGACCCCAAACCTGTCTGGCTGCTGACACGCAAACGTCCCTGGAAGAAAGAATAGCTTAGCCTTAGCTGCAGGGCCGTGAGGTCAGCCTGGCTGATGTCACCCAAACCGATGTCTATCTCCAGGTTGCTGTCGATAGAGTTGAGGAAACCGCTCAGCTGGCCGGTGAGTAAACTGCCCAAGCTGCCACCCACTGCCGCAGCCCCTGGGTTCTCACCGAAGAAAGTGCCGGGCGGAGCCAGCCTGCGGAGCACCAGCAGGCTGAATACCTGCCTGTTCAGTTCATTTTCATCGTTCCTTATACCTAGCAGGATCGGCTCAAGGGCCAATCTTGCATTGGCAGGCAGGTTTTCGAAATCAAGGTTCAGTCGTATGTCCGGCATCAAAATGGGGCCTTTCAGGTCAACGATGGCTGTTACCGGATAGCTACCCTGTATGTTGGCTGCTTGAGAGCCATTCTGCATCAGGTTATCTATTCGGGTGTTTTGAACGTAGGTGGCCCGGATGTCCATGACCCCGTCGAGCGGGTCGCCGTTCCAGGAGAGCGTACCGCCCGGTGTTACCTGGAATTCGCGTGACACCACGCCCTCCAGCAGGTTGAGGTTATAGGCGCCGTTGGCGATCACGAAGTTGCCAAACATGTTAAACTCACCCCGGGTATCAATGGTCATTTGAATCTGCCCGCTGCCTGAACCCCGGATCACATCCCCAGTTTGCCGGTCGATGATGATCTCAAAATAAGCGTCGTCGGTCACGTCGAGGTCAAAGTTCATGTTGATGCCTGACAAATCTACCTTTTGTTCTTCTACAGCCACGGCTACACCGGTTGAGTCGCTTATGTTGCGGTTCACGAATCGGATGAAATCTTTTCGGGCCAGGTCAGTCTGGTTGTCAAGCGGCACTACAATGCGCGTGTTGGCATTGCTCCGGGCATTCACGTCTATTTTGAGGTTGTCTACTGGACCCAGTACAGTAGCGGTACCTGTACCGAAGGCGGTGCCGTAATAGAGTTCGTTCTGCTCGTAAGTCGTGTTCAGGATCATCAGGTTCCGGAAGCGGGCGTTCAGGTCGAGCACCATGTTCTGGAAACCATCGTGGGCGATGCCGCCGGTCACGTAGCCCACGTTACCGTAGAGGTCACGCAGCTGCGCATTGCGGAAGCTGATGCTGTTGGCCCCAAAGTATACGCGGTCGGAGAAGCGGTAGGTGGTGCCGAGGTAATCGAAGCGGAACTGCCCGCCGGTCACCATTACCGAACCGGTCAGCACCGGCGCTGACAGCCTGCCAAGTACCCGGATGCGCCCTTCCATGGTGCCTTCCATCTCTGACATGATCGGTTTGAGGATCGGCTCCACAATCTTGAGCTGGGTCTCGTCCAGCACGGCTAACATATCCAACTGTTCTTCTTCGGCGCGGGGATAGTAGTTGCCGGTAAGTGTCAGCACCTTCTTATTATTACGGTCTATGTCTACATCCACCACCATTTGCTGCTGGGCGTTGATCCAATCTCCTTTGCCCTGTATGTCACCGATCAGCACATCGTCCAGGTAAAAAGAGTCTACACGCATACCTGCATTCAGGATGGCATTGTTATAAATATCTTGGGCTGTGAGCTCGGCATTAAGCGTGCCCCGGATCTGCTCGGGCATTAGCGGATTGAAGTTGCGCAGGTCGAAGTTCTTGATGCTGGCTACCAGCGTACTGCCCGGGTCACGCCCGACAGCCCCGTCTACCCGTATGATCTGGTTCTCGTTAGAAAGAATCAACTCCTCGAAATCCAGCCGCTTTCCGTTTTCGCTGATGTAAATCATACTGCCGGGCTGGAAGGCCCAGGGGGTTTCACGGAGCGTGATGTTCGACCTGCCAAATACAACTTGCAGGCGGTCCTGCAGGAAATTCACATCGCCCACCACGGTCGCCTGGTTATTGTAGGCTGGCTGAAGAAGGTTAGTATAAAACCCGATGGTGCGCTCGCTCCAGATGGCTTCCAGCAGCAACCGTTCTGTTTCCCCAACAGAGGGCAGCAACTGCTTGTCAGAAGTGAACTGGGCACTGGCCAGTACATCCGGACTATTCTGCAGCTTGGAAGTGCTAAGTTCTATGTCATTTTGGTAGAGCGTGACGTCGTCATATAATATCGTGTCCACTCGCGCATAGGAAGTCAGGATGACCGTGTTGCCATGCCGGAAGGTGCCTTCCATTTTAGAGAAGTCGGAAATGGTGAGCTCCGGCACAAATAACTGGAGCAGCGGATTGACCCGCCTCAGGTATAGGTCATAGTCAAGACTGTACTCGGGCTGGGTATCCGGGCGCTTCCGTCTGTAATAAGCTGCCGTGGCGGCATCATTACTCTCAAAATTCAGTTTGTATTCCTGTACCAGTTGTTTTAGGTCGTCAATCAGGGCTGAATAGTTGAAGTCGCCGCTCACGCGTAAAGCCAGGGGAGTAGAGCGCAGGGTCAGGCTGCGTATACCTTCGCCAATGTACGACTGCACCCGGATCGTGTCAAGCGCGATGCGTTGGCCTTCGTAGGTAACGGAAGCACTATCGAAAAAGGCGGTGCCCTGGAAGTCGTCCAGTCGGAGGCCCTGGAAGTTGAGATCGGCATTCGCCTGCACGATAACAGACTTATCCGTAATGCGGAGGGCTTTCAGGTCGGCTTTGTTTAGGTCAGCTCTCAGGTTAAAAGCCTGGTTGTTGTTTGCCAGGTTCACCTCTCCGTTGGCCGTAAAGGCCAGGTTCGGATCATTAATGGCAAAGCGGCCTTCGTAACGCTGATGACTGAAGGTGCCATCGGTGCGGATATTGCGGTAATTGTAATCCAGCACATGGAGTTGGGCAATGTCGGCATTGATCTGCAGGCGGGCATCCTTCATCGTAAAGCCGGAACCGACCACGCGGCCATCCATGGTGATCGTTTTAATGGCATCGGCCTCACCAATCAGGCGACCTATGTGGAAGTTCTGTGTTTTGAGGCGACCACGGTAAGATGAGGTATTGGTAGCCCGGTTGATCTTCATGTTGATATCCGACTGCACATTGCCCAGGGCCGTAACAAAACTGCCGTTGGCCACGAAGTCGTTGTAAAAACCCAGGAAGCGCCCGTCAATTTTCACGGTACCCAGCCGGGAGGCGATGGTATAGGCATCGGCAGGCAGAAACTGTTTAATATCTTCCGCATTCAGAGTCGAGGGCTGCAGACGTATGTTGGCAAAAGTTTCCCCCCAGTTGGGTAGCCCGTCCACGTTCATGGTGCCTACAATGTGCGTGTTCTGTCCATACTTTATATCCAGGTTCGACGCCATGAACTCCGCCACGCGGCCTTCGACTTCGGCAGAGGCGATGTAGGCATTCTCATCGTAGTTCCGGAGAGGGGGAGCAAACAAGGCGATATCGCGGGAGTAAAGGTGAGAGTCCTTGATGCGACCAGTCACGGTTACGCTGTCCATGAAGTAGGAGAAGTTGCCGAAGCGCCTGTAGTCGAAGCGGATGTACTCCTGCACATTGCTGTCGTTCACCCGCAGGTCGAGTTCGTCCCATTCCCAATAAGTGGAGGCGTAGGTCATCAGCACATCGAGGTTGTGCAGGCGTATACCTGACGGACGTTCGCGAGCGGTCAGATCCGAAACCCTTACCTTCAGCGTATCACCGGGCTCAAACTCCGTGAAGCGTGCCGAAATGCTGTCGATGGCCAGGTGAAAGTAATCAATGCCGTAGTCGGTGCGGGGGCGGTTAAAATCATCGTAGGTAAAGGCACCATTCTTAATAACCAGTTCATCAATTGAAAACTCAAAAGGCTGCGAGGCTTTAGTGGTATCTTTGGTGATCAGGTCGCCAAGCGATTTCAGGAAGGTGGACAGGTTAAGGGAGTCGGTGCCCTCATACATTGCCAGGTTAGCCCGCGGCTCTTGTAGTTCCAGGGTAGAGATGCCGAGGGTATTTGGCTGGAAAATGGAAAACAGGCTGACGTCTGCTTCGGCACGACCTACGTAAAACAGTTCCTTACCCCGGTAGTCGAGCACCTTCACCTGCTCCAGGATCACATTGCTGAAAAACTCAATATCTACCCGCCCGATGGTGACCTCATGATCGATGGTGCGGGAGATATACTCGGCCGCCTTCTGGGCAACCCTGGTTTGCACGCCCGGGTAGCGAATGGCCACAAAAACTACCGCAAATGCCACCAAAAGCAACAGGATTACCGCCAAAACTATTTTTAGAATAGCTTTTCCTATAACTTTGAAGAGATTTATGGACTGTTCTTTTTCCAAAAGATGACCGAACCTACAATATTAGCGATTGAATCTTCGTGCGACGAAACGTCTGCTGCGGTTATACGTGGCGGCAAGGTTTTGTCGAATGTTATTGCTACTCAGGCCGTTCATGAAAAATATGGCGGCGTTGTGCCAGAGCTTGCTTCGAGAGCGCACCAACAAAACATCATTCCGGTAGTGGCGCAGGCTCTGAGTGTAGCAAATGTAAACAAATCTGACTTAAATGCAGTGGCTTTTACCCGCGGTCCGGGCTTGCTCGGCGCTTTGCTGGTTGGCAGCTCTTTTGCCAAGTCATTTGCGCTGGGCCTCAATATCCCGCTTATCGACGTGAACCACATGCAGGCGCATATCCTGGCACACTTCATCGACGATCCAAAACCCAACTTCCCATTCCTGTGCCTGACCGTGAGTGGCGGCCATACCCAGATCGTACTTGTAAAAGACCACCTAGACATGGAGATCATCGGACAAACCACGGATGATGCCGTAGGAGAGGCCTTCGACAAGACGGCCAAAATGCTAGGGCTCCCATACCCAGGCGGACCGATGCTCGACAAAACGGCGGCACAGGGCAATCCGAAGGCTTTTCCATTTCCGGTAGGCAACATGCCTGGCTACGACTTTTCGTTCAGCGGTATCAAGACTTCGGTGCTCTACTTCCTGAAAGATAAAACGAAAGATAACCCGAACTTCGTACAGGAGAATCTAGCTGATATCTGCGCCAGCGTGCAGTATACCCTGATCAAGACCCTGCTGAAGAAAGTGGTGCAGGCAACCAAGGACTTAGGTATAAAGGAAGTGGCTATTGCCGGTGGGGTTTCTGCTAATTCAGGCCTGCGGCAGACCTTGCAGGACTACGCCAAAAAGTACGATTGGAAGGTATACATTCCGGCTTTTCAGTATTGTACCGATAATGCAGGTATGATAGCTATAACAGCTCATTACCAATACCTTAAAGGTGACTTCGCTGACCAGTACGTGAGCCCGGAACCGCGGATGAAACTTTAGTTTATTTAGTGATTGAGTGGTGGAGCGAATGAGTGATTTTCAGGATATAGCTATAGGGACAGGTCGCGACATGTCCGAATTGTGTACAGGTAATCATACATGGACATCCATCAACAATTCATTAAATCACTCATTCACTAACTCGCTTAATCACTCATTCACAAAATCACTCAATCCAAAATGAACCACCCCTTCCAAATCGGCGACACCAAGGTATACCACAAAACGGTAACGGCGGCGGACTTTGCCCGTTTTGATGATGGGTTGGTGCATGCGGTTTGCTCTACCTTTTCGTTGGCGCAGGCGGCTGAATGGGCTGGCAGGTTGTTTGTGCTGGAGATGAAAGAAAAAGATGAAGAAGGTATAGGTACCTTTCTGACTATCAATCATAAAAGTCCAGCATTTGAGGGTGATACTATTGAAATAATTGCTCAGCTGAAATCGCAGGAAGGTAATAATGTAATTTGTAGCTTTGAGGCCCGGGTGGGGGATAGGCTGGTGGCTGACGGGGAGACCGGGCAGAAGATTTTAAAGAAAGAAAAACTGGCCAGCGTGCTGGCTCCAACAAAATAGCATGACGAAAGCAAAAGATAAAGAAAGAATCAAGAAGCACGTCAATATCCAGAACCGCAGGGCCTCTTTTGAGTTTCAGTTCCTGGACAAGTATACGGCAGGCATCATGCTCAAAGGCACGGAGATCAAATCGATCCGTGAGGGGCAGGTGAACCTGCAGGACGGCTATTGCGTGCTGCACAACGGCGAGCTATACCTGCACAACGTGCACATTTCTACCTACACCGAAGGCACGCACTACAACCATGAGCCTATGCGCACAAGAAAACTCCTGGTGAACAAGAGTGAACTCCGAAAGCTGGAGAAGGGGGTGCAGGAGCAAGGAGTAACGATTATACCTACACGGATGTTTATAAGCGAACGCGGTTTTGCTAAAGTAGAGGTTGCACTGGCACGCGGTAAGAAGTTGCACGACAAGAGGGAAGACATCAAAGCAAAAGATATCAAACGCGAGCTGGACAGAAGCGGGTATTAAGGATTTAGCGATTGAGTGGATGAGTGATTTAGTGATTGGTTAAATGGTTAATGGTTGTTTGTGCATGAATACTTGTGCACGATTCGGACAGGTCGCGATCTATCCCTATACCAATACCCTTCTTATTTATATATTCACTTAATCACTCATTCACTCCATCACTCATTCAAAAAATCAAAAGAATGGACTACGGAATATGCATGCTCAGTCTGGTGCCGATGCGCGCTGAGGCTTCTGATAAAGCGGAAATGGTAACGCAGGTGCTCTTTGGGGAGTGCTTGGAGGTGCTCAGCAAGCAGGGCAACTGGGTGCAAGTAAGGTTAGCTTCGGACGATTACACTGGCTGGATCGACTACAAGCAGTACGTTCCTGTGTCGACGGGCTATTACCAAGAGTGGAAGGCGGCGCAGCACCCGCGGGCACTCGACATTGTGCAGGTGGTGAGCAATGCCGATATGCGGATACCGGTAGGTATAGGCGCTTATTTGCCATTTTTCGATGGTATGAGCCTGCGCATCGACGGCCAAAGCTTCCAGTACAGTGGCCGTGCCACAAACCCTGCTGTACCGGTTACGACGGCCCAGCTCGCAAAACTGGCCCTGGGCTTCCTGAAAGCGCCTTATCTGTGGGGTGGCAAGTCCATGTTCGGGATCGATTGTTCGGGATTTACGCAGCAGGTATACGGCCTTTGCGGCTACCAATTGCCCCGCGATGCCAGTCAGCAGGTGGCAGTGGGGGATGAGGTGCACTTTGCTACCCAGACCCAGCCAGGCGATCTGGCCTATTTTGCCAACGAAGAGGGCCGTATTACCCACGTAGGCCTCATGCTGGAAGGGCAGCAGATCATGCACGCTCACGGCGAGGTGCGTATCGACACCCTCGACCACAATGGCATCTACAATGCCGAGCGCAAGCGTTATTCCCATAAGCTCCGTATCATCAAGCGTATTTTTTTCTGATTTTCAGCGTTTTTCTTTGAACATAGGCTATAACGAGTTAGTTAATTCTCGTAGAAGCTATAGCATAAGTTCAAAGCAAGGCCATGAGAGACAAAGTGCTGATATTAAACCAGGACTTCAGCGCGATCGCCGTCTGCACGGTGACCAGGGCCTTTTTGCTCGTGTATCTCGAGAAAGCGGAGCTCATCTCCAAAGCCAACGGCGCTGTTCTGCGCACTGTCAGCACTTCTTATCCTGTTCCCTCCGTCATCCGGCTGCAACGCTATGTGAAGGTGCCTTACTATGGTATAGCGCTCAGCAGGCACAATGTGCTGCGGCGCGATAACTTCCTCTGTCAGTACTGCGGCACCAACCGCAACCTGACCCTGGACCACCTGCTGCCCCGTTCCAGGGGAGGGGAGACCAGCTGGCACAACATCGTGACGGCTTGCTCCAGGTGTAACTCCCGCAAAGGTGATCGCACCCCTGAAGAAGCCGGCCTGAAACTGCACCGCACCCCCTCTCGTCCATCCCTCTATACCTTCCTGCAACAGCACTTGAACGACTCGAATGAGGACTGGCAAACCTACCTCAAAGTAGCTAAAAAGTAGGAATATATGATTGCTAATATATTTAGCCATGTGTTTTTAGTGTGTTGGTATTCAGTTGTTACTGGTAGTTGACTTATAGTGAAGATGTGACTTGGTTTTTGACTTTTAGTGTCTGGGGCATGAAAGCCACTTCGCTGCTCTTGCGGTTGGTTTGAGACCTGCTTTTCAGGGAGGGTTGCAGAAATTTCAGCTATAGATTAGGTGTCAGATATGGCTGTTTGAGGAGTGGTTACTGCCGTGCGAGACCATATATCTTTAGGCTCTTTTTTGCCAGAGGGTATTATGCCTAGAGGGGACTACGGGCTGAAGTAGTGGTTGTGTATACCGGTTGGAGATTGTCTTCTCCTTGGCCTTACCTTTAAATAGGGTCCCTACCACTGGAGGGAAATCCCTGCAGAGGTCAGTTTACAGGTATAGTAGCTCCGGCAGTTTCTTTGCAGAACCGGGTCCAATCACCCCTAATCCCTCCTTTGCTAAGGTAGGGAATCTGAAGTTGCCGTTTCATAGGTATAGGCGTCGTAGTTGATTACTCCATCCCGGCCTTCCCCTAAGAACAGGGGAAGGAGAGGTGCACGATTGACATCCCCCTGCCCCCTTCGAAGGGGGACTTTTCGACCACTACTACTTTATAGGTATAAGCTTCGTGGCACCTATTACAGACCACTGGCAGGTATAGCAAGACTAACTTGCCCCGGAAGCTATGAAACAGAAAGCCTTAGCCCGGTGCACTTTTCGGCGCTCCACTGTTCGAGCGTTCAGCGAGTTTGGAGCGTCTTGATTTTTTTGCCCCAAAAGCTTTCGGGATGTTCCACTTACTTTTTTCATCAAGTCGAAGATCCCGAACTTGATTCGGGAGAAAAAAGTGAGGCCCGCCTGGCCAAGGCAAGCTATAAAACAATACTGTTTGATATACCTGAAACAAGCTGTCACTACTAAGCAAGGAATGCTATACCTATACCTAGGCGAGAGGCACCGCTATAGCAAACGCGAACAAAGACGCTCTCGCTACCCCAAGCCCCGCCGGCCAGGAAAAGGTATAGACTATACCTTTAGAATGAAGCCTCTGCGACTCACGCGTTTCAAAAGCAATACATCCCCGTGGCAATCCCCTCTACTACAGTAACTTAATCACAAGACTTCCTGTTGGAACTTATCCTATAAATATTAGCTTGTTTTCTAAGTATTTCTTACTTTTGCCCCTTCATTCGAGTGAATGGCCCCAACAACACGTTTGGGGAAATGTAAAACCAAACCAAACCGGCCTATTGCTCTAAGCCGGTGGCTTCTCCAGAGCAGTAAAACATTATGAGTAATTCTCCAGACAATTTCGATTGGGACAAATTTGAGACCCAAGGTTTCGGTGGCGGCTACAGCAAAGACGAGCGCGCTGAAATGGAAAAAATGTATGACGACACCCTGACTACTGTTCAGGAGCAGGAGGTTGTTAAAGGAATCGTGGTAGGCATCACTGAGCGTGACGTGATCCTGAACATCGGTTTCAAGTCTGACGGCCTGGTGCCGGTATCTGAATTCAGAGACCTGCCTGAGCTGAAAGTGGGCGACGAGGTTGAGGTGTTCATCGAAGACCAGGAAGACCCCAACGGCCAGTTGATCCTTTCCCGCAAGAAAGCGAAGATCGTTAGCGCTTGGGCTAAGATCTATGACGCGCTTGAGAACGACAACGTTCTGGAAGGTGTAGTGAAGAGAAGAACCAAAGGTGGTCTGATCATGGACCTCTACGGTGTTGAAGCCTTCTTGCCAGGTTCTCAGATCGACGTGAAGCCGATCCGTGACTTCGACGTGTTCGTTGGTAAGAAAATGGAAGTGAAAGTTGTGAAAATCAACGCCGCTTTCGACAACGTGGTTGTATCTCACAAAGTACTTATCGAGAAAGACCTGGAGCAGCAGCGTGCAGCCATCCTGAACAACCTTGAAAAAGGTCAGGTGCTGGAAGGCGTTATCAAGAACATGACAAACTTCGGTGTGTTCATCGACCTTGGTGGCGTAGACGGTCTGCTTCACATCACAGATATCTCTTGGGGACGTATTAATCACCCAGAAGAAGTATTGAACCTTGACCAGAAGGTGAACGTGGTAGTGCTTGACTTCGATGATGACAAGAAGCGTATTTCTCTTGGCATGAAGCAGCTTACTCCTCACCCATGGGACGCATTGCCAGCTGAAATTGAAGTTGGCTCACGCGTGAAGGGTAGAATTGTTAACGTGGCTGATTACGGCGCTTTCCTGGAGCTTATGCCAGGTGTTGAAGGCCTGATCCACGTTTCTGAAATGAGCTGGTCACAGCACCTGCGCAACCCACAAGACTTCATCAAGCAGAACGACGAAGTTGAGGCAGTTGTGTTGACGCTTGACCGCGAAGAGCGCAAAATGTCTCTGGGCATTAAGCAGCTTACTGAAGATCCTTGGACAAAAGAAGACGTTATCACGAAGTATGCAGTTGGCACGAAGCACACTGGCGTAGTTCGTAACCTGACTAACTTCGGTCTGTTCCTGGAGCTGGAAGAAGGTGTTGACGGTCTGGTACACGTATCTGACCTGTCTTGGACCAAGAAGATCAAGCACCCATCTGAGTTCGTGAAAGTTGGTGAAAACCTGGACGTAGTTGTTCTGGAGCTGGATGTAGCTAACAGAAGACTGGCCCTTGGTCACAAGCAGTTGGAGGAGAACCCTTGGGATACGTTCGAGTCTGTATTCAACATCGGTTCTGTACACAAAGCTACAGTTCTTGAGAAGTCAGACAGAGGCGCTACACTGGAGCTGCCATATGGCATCGAAGGTTTCTCATTCCCGAAAGGTCTTGCTAAAGAAGACGGTTCTCAGGTAGAGGCAGGCGAAACGCTTGACTTCCGCGTAACTGAATTCTCTAAGGATGACCGTAAGATCATCCTTTCGCACACTGCCACTTACTCTGAGGCTGACAACGCGCGTATCGCGAAGGCCACTAAGAAAGCTGCACCTGCAGCTGCTGGTGAGAAGAAGGAGAAGGCTCCAAAAGTTCAGAAAGAAGTAGAGAACAAGTCTACTCTTGGGGACCTAGATGCCCTTTCTGCTCTGAAAGAGAAGATGCTGGACAACGAGAAAGAAGCTGGCGTGAAGAAATTGGAAGCTGCTGCTGCTAAAAAGGCAAAAGGTTCTGATGACGAAGCGTCTGCTGAAGAAGAGAACAACGCTTAGTACTAAGCTTGTCCTATAAAAAAAGGCCCCGGAGCAATCCGGGGCCTTTTTTTATTATCTATAATAATATATATTTATATAGAAATTGATTTATGCTTTAAAGAAACTCCAAGCTATGCGCCTCAAGCAAGCTCTCGCAATTCTCTTCATGATTGGTCTCCTTGCTTGTAAAAAGGACGATGACTTACAGATACGGAAGGACCTTCCTCAACTTCATATAGAGGAAATCATTAATATAGCGAAAAGAGAAGCTGTATACCGACACCAGATCGATTGGGAGGATCTCGAAAAAAAAGTGAAGGCAAAGGCAGCTAACGCTAAAACAATAGAGGAAACCTATCCAGCGATTGAGCTGGCCTTAACACTTCTGCAGGAATTTCACAGTATGTACGTAAGCCCAATCGGAGAGACTGTGCATAATCCAGATAGAGGTTGCAATGAAGCTTTTCCTAATCCTGTGCCTAGGGATGAGGCAATTGGGTACATTAAAATAAATAGCATGGCTGGAACTGATCCGAGAGCATTAAACGCTTATGTCAAAGCTATGCATGATTCCATTCAAATTGCTGATGAACGCGAGGTAAAGGGTTGGATAGTCGATTTAAGAGGTAATAGAGGTGGTAATATGGCACCTATGCTATTAGGGGTTGGCCCTATCTTGGGAAATGGAATTGCAGGTTATTTTGTAGATACTGATGATGTGTGGAAGTGCTGGCAGTATGACGATATCGGCCGACTCTCCGTTTGCTCGACTAGCAAAGAAAACGGAGGACGCATGGTACAAAAAGAGGCATATAGACTAATAAGGACTAACCTTAACCCTTATCCTAAAGTAGCATTACTGGTTGATGGTGAGGTTGCCAGTTCAGGAGAAATAGTATTTATATCGTTTATAGGCAGGCCAAACGCCCGTAGTTTTGGAAGCCCAAGCTGCGGCGCATCTACTGAGTTAAGGTCGTACCGCCTTAACAATGGTGCACGTTTAAATTTAGCCAGAGCTCTATTTGCTGATAGAAACCTTAAAACGTATGGTAAAGAAGTACTCCCGGATGAAATATTACCTGATAAAGAGGCTGTAGCACGCGCCATAGAGTGGATTAAGGAATAGATATAGGAAAATAGGAATCTCTCCAAACTATGCGAAAAGTAATCTTAGACCTGGCCGTAACCCTCGACGGATTCATTGAAGGGCCGAATGGGGAAGTGGATTGGTGTATCCTAGATGATGACATGGACTTTAAGGGCTTCCTTTCAGGTATAGACACCATACTCTATGGACGGGTAAGTTATGAAATGTGGGGTAACTTCGAGCCAGAACCTAGCGCAAACGAAACTGAAAAGACTATCTGGTCGGCTGTACACGCTAAGGAGAAGATTGTTTTCTCCAGCCAGGAGCGGCAGGATAGGAAGGCCACTTTTATTTCCTCCGCTATACCTGAAAAGGTGGCTGAGATGAAACAGCGGGACGGTAAAGACATTTGGTTGTATGGGGGATCAAAACTCATCACAACTTTTATCCACCATGGGCTGATTGACATTTACCGCATTTCCGTACACCCAACCGTGTTAGGAGCAGGCAAGCCGCTGTTTCAAGAACTGAAGCAAAGGATAAATCTCAACCTGATAGAGGTGAACAAGTTTAGATCCGGGGTGGTGCAGCTGATTTACGAGCATAAGGGCTGAATAACAAACTGTTAGATAGGTATACCTGGCGTATTCGCCAGCGCGTTAATTATTTAATCAGGTATAAGATGAAAAGCTCTAGTTGAGTTCTATATCCAAATTAAAGAATCCCTCAAAAATCAGAATAACTCCATGAACCCATACCTGGAAATTCTTCCCGAAGTGCAGCAGGCCCTGACCGATGGTAAGCCCGTTGTAGCGCTGGAGTCGACGATTATCGCACATGGCATGCCTTTTCCGCAGAACGTGCAGACGGCTTTAGAGGTAGAGGCAGTGGTGCGGGAAGCGGGCGCTATACCTGCCACCATCGCCATCCTGAACGGCAAGTGCTGTGTGGGCCTTACGCAGCAGCAGATCGAGCACCTGGGGCAGGCAACAGATGTCTGGAAAGTGAGTTTGGTAGATATGCCCTATGTCATTAGTCAGCGACTGGATGGCGCTACGACGGTGGCAACGACCATGCGCATTGCTGCCATGGCAGGTATACGGGTATTTGTAACGGGCGGAACCGGAGGCGTGCACCGGGGCGCTGAGACGACGATGGACATCTCGGCGGATCTGACCGAAATGGCGCACACTTCCGTCGCGGTGGTGTCGGCAGGAGTCAAGTCGATTCTGGATATTGGGCTGACGCTGGAGTACCTCGAAACACAAGGTATACCGGTTGTTACGTATGGGCAGGATGCCTTCCCTAGCTTTTACTCCCGCCAAAGTGGATTTGCCTCTCCCTTGCGACTGAATTCTCCCCGTGAAATAGCAGATCTGTTACGTATTAAATGGGAGCTGGGACTGAACGGAGCTGTGCTAATTGCCAATCCTATACCTGAAAAGTTCGAGGTGCCGGCTCCGGAAATGGAATGGTACATCACCCAGGCCCTGCATGCCGCCGCGCAGCAGCACATCAAAGGAAAAGCCGTTACTCCTTTTCTCTTAAAGTATATCGCAGAGCACAGCCACGGCGAAAGTCTCGAAGCCAATATTGCCCTGATCAAACACAATGCCCGACTGGGAGCGGAGCTGGCCGCTGCTTATACCCAGGTTAAGTTATAGTTTGAGCCCTGCTATACCTATTTGGTTGGGACAGTCTCCGGCTTGGCAAAACCACTGACAGGTGTTTTCTTCTCCTGTGGCAGAGCATGGCCAGACCGCTGCTTATACCAAGTCTTGAGATGGCTCACAGCCGGTTTTTCAATATAGGTTGTGATCAGCCAGGCTGCAGTGAGCGAAATGGCTAGCGGCGGCACAATCACCAGCAGGCTGTCGCCAAATAAGTGACGGGTTTCGTTGATGATCACGTAACCAATAAACTGGTGAATCAGGTATAGCGCGTAGGAAATGCTCCCTAAAAAGAGCAGTACCTTGTTCACCAGAAAATCCATTTTGCCCTGCAGCCCCAAGTAGAAGACAGCGAAGAAAGAGATTACCACCAGGGTATGTGGCAGTCCCTCTGGCAGGTATAGCGCTACAATGGCAGCGATGCTGAACAGCAGATGTCCGAGGATATTTTTTTTCTTTTCAGGTTGCTTCATGAGCAGGTAGAAGAGGATGCCCGCATAAAAGAAGACACCGTGATAGAGGTTGAGCAGCGCACCAACCGGACCAAAGCTGAACGCATACTTGTGCACCAGACTCAGTAGCACCCAAACCGGCCCAACCCACAAAATGCGCTTCAGGTTGTTGGTCATGAACAAACCGAGCATCATCAGATAAAACATCCACTCCGAGAAGAGCGACCAGTATACCCCGTCCACATCCGGCACCTGGGCCAGCTTCTGGAACATGGTCAGGTTCACGAGCATGTCTGTAAAGTTGGTCTCGAAGCCGGGCAGTCCGAAGGTCTGCACCACCACAAAGGTCGTGATCATGCTGAACCAATACGTTGGGTATAAACGGATGCCACGGTTAAAGAGAAATTCGCTGCCGCTCTTGATTCTGTCGAAACTGAAGAAGATCACAAAGCCGGAGATCATAAAGAAAAGCTCTACCCCGAACAAGCCATAGTCGAAGTCGAAGGAAGGAGAGAAGCGGTGGCCGTACAGGCTGCGATAAACGGAAGTATAGTGGAAGAGGGCCACTGAGAGTGCGGCAATGCCCCTTAATGCGTCAAGGAATAGAAGTCTGTTCATAAAGGTAATCGTTACGGGCTCTGAAGGTATAGGGCCGTAGCCTGGTTCCTTCCGCACCGCTAACTGGCTGATACGGCCAGAATTTATAGAGTGTTATTGTTAAGGGTAACAGCCCAAACAAGCCTGGGTACGGCTGCCTGGCCGTGTCTGTTTCGGACTATGCCGGATGTGCATAGCGGTTTTTCAGAATATACCGGGAAAGAAGCGATAAAGTTATGGCAGGCGCCAAGAGTTTTTAAGCAGGCGGAATTGACCGTATGTCGGATGGGTTTTGGTTTTGCGGCACCTTTTTGGTAGCTTGTCGGTTGTAACAAAAGCGCCATGGTCTGCCAAAAGGATGGCAGGGGCAGAAGGCTGCACAATTTTTAATTCATTGCATGAAAACTACCGTTAATGTACTGCTGGCTGCTGCCCTGATTGGTTTTAGCGCTTGCTCAGAAGACAATAAGACAACCAGCACAGCTGCCAGCCAGTCAACCACTGTACCAACAAGCAGTAACGCTGCTACAGCTGCACCAGCAGGCAACGTAGCCCTGAATCCGGAGCACGGTCAGCCGGGCCACCGCTGCGACATCGAAGTGGGCGCACCGCTAAACCTGCCAGCACAGCCCAGACTGACGGCACCACAGCCTGCTTTCCAGCCGCAGGTATCTGGTTCTGTTGCCGCCGGCACCAACCCGCCTCACGGCCAGCCTGGTCATGACTGCGCTGTACCTGTAGGAGCTCCGCTTCCTAAATAATTTTGCGCATTCTATTTAAAAAATAAGGGGCTTATACTTAGCGCTATACCTGATGGCGCTTAAAAAATATAGCCTGATTGTTTGATAAGCATACATCTCTGCTTATATTTGCACTCCAATCAGGGTAACGTGGCCGAGTGGCTAGGCTCAGCTCTGCAAAAGCTGCTACAGCGGTTCGAATCCGCTCGTTACCTCTTCTTCGCCCGGTCGGTATTCCTGACCGGGCGATTTTTTTTCCTTTCAGTTCAAATTCCACTTTACTTAGCGTCATAAGCTATGGCGCGAGCGTCTACGCTCGTGACAGGTTTAGTGGGGCCTCTGGCCCAGGTATAGGTATAGCTTGCTTATGCAGGTATAGGAACCGATGTTGTTTTATAGCTTGCCCTGGCCGGGCAGGCCTTACTTTTTTCCTTGATGAAAAGAAAGAGGGCCCCTACCCCCAGTAAGCAAAAAAATCAAGACGATTTTAAACTCGCTGACCGCTCAAACACAAAATCGTCGCTGGTGCACTTGGCACCATTGTCTGCTCAGTTGCTTCAGGGCAAGTATGTATTGCTATACCTGCGAGTGAATTGTGACATAAACAACAAGGCTTATACATATAAATCGGGAATGGCGGGAAGTCCCCCTTTGAAGGGGGCAGGGGGATGTTAATCGAGCACAATCCTTCCCCTGTTTTGGGGGTAGGGGCCCTCGATAAAAGGGGAAGGTTGGGGTGGGGTTAATTTCCTACAAAACCTATACCTGAAGAATTGGTAGCAGTAGCTGAAAATCCCCCTGCTGTTTTGGGGATTGGACCCTTTACAAAAAGAGGGGCAGGGGAGGTAATCCCATTACAAAACTATACCTGCCACAAGTCTCAATCTCTTCACCCAATCCATCTATGAGGCCTTTCTATACCTAAGTAATTATCACCCAATAACTTCAATTCGGTTGTGCTGTTTTTTCTAAACGGGCTATATCCTTTGTCAAAGTATAACGTATTGCAAGCAGGCAATTTCACGGTTGCCGTGTATCTCAATACCTACAACATATCTGACAGGCAAAACAAGCTGCTTACCCATTCCCATGAAGATTACAGACTTGCGCATCATGCGCGGACCAAATTACTGGTCTGTTAAACATCCCAAAATTATCGTACTGAAGCTGGACCTGGAAGAACTGGCTGATACCCTTACCCACGAAGTACCCGGCTTCGCTGTTCGATTACAGCGAATGTTTCCCGAGATGTACAATCATCGCGCCTCCGAAGGTGTGGCTGGCGGCTTCTTTAAGTCCGTGGAGGAAGGGACTACCTTTGGCCACGTGCTGCAACACATCGCCCTGGAACTGCAAACATTGGCAGGTATGGAGAGCGGCTACGGGCGATGTTACATGGCGCACGAACAGGGTACGCACTTCATCATCTTCTCATACCAGGAGGAGCGCGCCGGAGAGTATGCTGCTCGTGCTGCACTCCGCATCACCGAAGCCCTGATCAAAGGCGAGAGGTATAAACTCGACGAAGACATTGATCGGCTGCATCAGATCAGGGAAGATGAGTACTTCGGACCGAGCACTTACTCTATAGTATCAGAAGCGCAGAGTCGCGGTATACCTTACATCCGCCTCAACCGGCACTCGCTCATACAACTTGGCTATGGCGTCAACCAGAAGCGTATTCAAGCTACCATGACCTGTGGCACTGCCTGCTTTGCCGTGGAGATAGCTGGCGATAAGAACGCCACCAAGGAACTGCTCGACGAAGCCGGTATACCTGTTCCCAAAGGCACTACTGTGTATGATCAGGAGGAACTGAAGCAAGCGGTTGACCGGCTGGGCTACCCGCTGGTGCTTAAACCGCTCGACGGCAACCACGGCAAAGGAGCCACCATCAACATTACCAACTGGAAAGATGCGCTCAAAGGACTGGCTTCAGCACAGCAATTCTCAGAGGGTGTGATCGTCGAGCGCTACATTCAGGGTTTCGACTTCCGCTTGCTGGTCATCAACAAGAAGTTTGTGGCGGCTGCCAAGCGCACCCCGGCCATGGTCACCGGCGACGGTGTTTCCACAATAAAGCAGCTGGTGGATCGTGAGAACAAAGATCCGAGAAGGGGTGTGGGGCACGAAAAGGCGCTGACCCGCATTAAAATTGATCAGCAAACCAAAAATATTTTAAAGGCCAAAGAGCTTACTATTCAATCGGTTCTGCCCGAAGGTGAGGTGCTATACCTGAAAAGTACGGCGAACATAAGTACTGGAGGCACTGCAACTGACGTTACTGACTTAGTAGATCCTTACAACATCTTGATGGCCGAGCGAATTGCCGGTCTGGTGGGGCTGGATATCTGCGGCATCGACGTGATGACAACTGACATTGCCATCCCGCTGAACGAAGCAGGTGGTGCGGTACTGGAGGTGAATGCAGCGCCTGGTTTCAGGATGCACATTTCGCCAACATACGGGTTGCCACGCAATGTGGCTGAACCGGTCATTGACATGCTTTTTCCGCATACCAAACCGGCCCGTATCCCGATTGTGGCGGTAACAGGCACCAACGGGAAGACAACCACAACGCGCCTGATCGCGCACATGGTCAAGAGCAAGGGCTACCAGGTAGGGTATACGACTACCGAGGGCATCTACATACAGGACAAACTGCTCGAGAAAGGCGACACCACCGGGGCTTACAGTGCTCAGTTTGTGCTCAAGGACCCGACTGTAAATTTTGCAGTGCTGGAGTGTGCCCGTGGCGGCTTGTTGCGCTCAGGGCTGGGCTTCGATCAGTGCGACATCGGCATCGTGACCAATGTAAGCTCCGATCACCTGGGTCTGCGCGACATCCATACCCTGGAGGACCTGGCTAATGTGAAGTCGGTAATCCCGAAAAGCGTGAGCAAGGACGGATACGCCATCCTGAACGCAGATGATGACCTGGTATACGCCATGGCGGAGGACCTGAAGTGCAAGGTGGCTTTCTTCAGTATGGACGAGAACAACCCGCGCATACTCAAGCACATTGCGAAAGGCGGATTGGCGGCGGTTTTTGAAAACGGTTACATCTCGATCTTCAAAAACAGTTACAAGATCAGGATTGATCGGGTGGGGGATGTGCCGCTGACCTTCGGAGGAAAAGCGAAATTTAATATAGAGAACATACTGGCCGCCGCGTTGGCCGGCTACGTATCGCACTTTGACATAGAAGATATTAAGCGTGCCCTGCGCACTTTTATCCCTTCACCGGATAAAACGCCAGGTCGCATGAACCTGTTCCAGTTCCCGAACTTCGAGGTGCTGGTGGACTACGCGCACAACGTGGGTGGTCTGAAGGCCATAGGCGGCTTTATGGAAGACCTGGACGTGTCGCGCAAGGTTGGCATAATAGCCGGTGTTGGTGACCGCAGAACGCAGGATTTCTACGAGTTAGGCCAGGTGGCAGGGGAGATCTTTGACGAGATCATCATTCGTCTCGACAACGACCTGCGCGGAAAGACAGCCGAGGAGATTACTTTGCCAATGCTGCAAGGTATAGAGGATGTGGCGCCGCACAAGCAGGTGAAGGTGATACCGGAGGAAATGCGGGCAATCGCCTATGCGCTGGAAAATGCCGAACCGGACTCCTTTGTAGCGATCTTCACTGAAGATGTGCACGAATCGGTGAAGATGGTGGAGAGCTTTAAAGTAATACAACACCGCAGCAGTATGCTGGTGGAATAAAGATTTTCTTGTTGATTAAATTCTAACGCCTGCGTTAGAGAATTTCATGTGAACGATGGACTAAAACCCTTTCCTCAGGATAGGGTTTTTTTTATGGCTATACCTATCTGAGGCTTGGGCACAAAAAAAGCCCCGGCCAAACAGACCGGGGCTTTCAGACTTAAGGGCTTAAATGTTATTTCAGTACGAAGCTGGTTGTTCCGATCAGGTAACCGTCAGCGTAAAGTTCAATGGTATGCTGGCCTTTTTTGTACTCGGCGTTTTTGCTGTACACAAAGCTCACCTGCTGTTGCGTGTTATCAAACACGATGTCGCGCTTGGCAGTGTAGTACATGTCTTGTCCATCGATATCGAAGGAACCTGAACCAGTAGACAGGTTATACAAGGCTGCTCCGTCCGGTTCGATCAGACGCATGTAGATTGTCTTCGGTTCGCGTGGTGCCACATCGTTTTTGCCCAGGTTAAAGGCCACACGAATCTTCTCCACGTTTCTGATTCTGAACTCGTTGTCTTTGTCATCCAGCTCTTTGCCGCGCTTGTTTACCACCTGCACATTCATACGCTGTGCTTCGAGTCTGGAAGCTACTTTTACTTTTTCCACCAGATTATCGTTGGTCGACTTCATAGTGGTCAGGCTGTCGCTCAGGCGGTTTTGCGTTGTTTTGAGCGATGTGTTTTCCGTGAAGAGCACTTCGTTGTCCTGTTTGAGCGTAGCAATCTCCTGGTCTTTCTGCTTCAGTTGCTGCTCAAAGGCCGTTGCACGGTCGCGGAAACGGCGCTGGTCAGCTAAACTGTAGCTGCTTTTGCGGAAGCCGCGCAGTTGAGTCAGGTCAGACGAAATAGAGGCGATCTGAGCTTCCAGTGAGTCATTTTCAAGTCCCATCGCCTGAAGTTCCTGGCTTTGGCGCTCGAAATCGGCCTTCAGGGCTTCGTAAACTTTTATCTGGTTCTCCAGTTCTTTATCTTTCACACGGATCACCTCGGCCTGCTCCTCGTTTTTTTCTTTTTTCTGATAATTCATGTAAAGCAGGATGCCATTGATACTGATCAGGATGACAAGGAGGCCACTAATCAAAAGTTTGCGGTTGCTTCGTTTTTCAGAAGGGTTCATGGGCTGATGTTCGTTTTGGGTGTCTTTTTTTTCCAGCGTACTCATAAGTTAAGCTTTTAATGTCTGGAATGGTGCGTATGCGAGTTTCAAATTTAAGACTTTTGTGCTATTATCATACAACATGAAACAAGAATTTAATGCCGACTACTGGCAAAACCGCTACCAACTGGGCCAGACGGGTTGGGATGTTGGGGCTATAACGCCGCCACTCCGCGAATATTTTGATCAGATGCCTAACACTGGCCAACACATACTGGTTCCGGGCTGCGGCAATGCCTACGAAGCAGAGTATTTATTCCGGAAAGGCTTTGTGCATACCTATGTAGCCGATGTTGCCGAGGCGCCCCTGCAACGTTTTTCCGAACGGGTGCCGGACTTCCCTAAAGATCAGTTGCTTCTGCAGGACTTTTTTAAACTCGAAGGCAAATTCGACCTGATCGTCGAGCAAACCTTCTTTTGCGCGATCGACCCGAAGCTCCGAGCCGATTATGCACGAAAGTGTGCTGATCTGCTTGTGCCAGGAGGAAAATTAGTTGGACTGCTCTTCGATACGACGTTTGAGCACGCAGGCCCACCTTTCGGCGGCAGCCGCGAAGAGTACCGTACCTATTTTGAGCCCTACTTCGAGTTCCTGCATTTCGAAACTGCCTACAACTCCATTCCGCCGCGGCAGGGGAGGGAGCTGTTTGTAGAGTTGAGGGGTTCGAGAGATTAACCTGTAGGGACAGGTCACGACCTGTCCGAATCGTGCACTGGTATAATTTGTCAGAATCAGGATTCACTCATTCACACAATCACCAATTCACTCATTTCTTTATTCCCCCGCATCTGACTAAATTTGCAGACCGAAAGGTATAAACCAAGCAATTAACCATGTTCGAAATACCAAAATTAAAACATACTGGCTCCGGCAACTTCTTCCTGATGGCTGGACCTTGCGCTATTGAAGGCGAAGAAATGGCCCTGCAGATCGCCGAGCGTCTTGTTACGATCACAGATAAACTGGAGATTCCGCTGATCTTTAAGGGCTCTTACCGCAAAGCCAACCGCTCCCGGCTAGATTCTTTTACAGGTATAGGCGACGAGAAAGCGCTGCGCATCCTCCAGAAAGTAAGCCAGACCTTTGACATCCCTACCGTTACCGACATTCATGAAAGCACCGAGGCAGCCATGGCGGCTGAGTATGTGGATGTGTTACAGATCCCGGCTTTCCTGTGTCGCCAGACCGATTTGCTCGTAGCAGCTGCCAAAACAGGCAAGGTGGTGAACATCAAAAAAGGACAGTTCCTCTCCGGTGAGGCCATGCGCTTTGCGGTGGACAAGGTACGCGAGTCAGGCAATGACAAAGTGATCCTGACTGACCGTGGCAACAGTTTTGGCTATTCTGATATGGTCGTGGACTTCCGTAACCTGCCCGAAATGCAGACGAATGGCGTGCCAGTAGTGATGGACGTGACCCATTCGCTGCAGCAGCCGAACCAAAGCTCCGGTGTGACAGGCGGAAAACCTGCCCTGATCGAAACCATTGCCAAAGCCGCCATTGCTGTTGGGGCTGACGGTCTGTTCATCGAAACGCATCCGCAGCCATCTGTTGCCAAGTCAGACGGTGCCAACATGCTGCCGCTGGACCAACTCGAAGATCTGCTCACCAAACTGGTACGCATCCGCCAGGCTATTCGCTAAAAAGCTGATAAACGTATAAGAGGAGAGCATTGACTGTGGTTGATGCTCTTCTTGCTTCTTTAGATTATACCTATGACCATACCTGCCCATACTCCCGAGTGGGAAGTTTATTTCTGTGATATTAACGAGCGTCCGGCCTGTGTGAGCATCGATCTGGCTTTCGAAAACCTGGCTCCTATACCTGATAAAGACCGTGCTTTTGAACTGGTTGTCGCGTTGCAGCAACCTGACGAAGACGGCTTTCCGGAAGATGAAGCCGAGTGGAAGCAGCTGGAGGCGATAGAAGAAGCGCTGGTGGAGGAGTTTCAGAACTCGTTGCAGGCCGCTTTTGTGGGCAAACTGCTGCACGATGGCAAACGCAGCTTTTATTTCTACAGCGGACAGGAAGCTTTGCCGGAGGTGATCGCCACCAACATCATGCAGCAGTTTCCGGCCTATACCTTCGCTTCCAACACCCTCCATGACCCGGATTGGGGCCTATACCTGGACTTCCTGTTTCCGGAGCCCGCTGATATGCAAACCATCAAGAACAGCCGCATTTTGCGCATGATGGAGGAGCAGGGAGATGAACACTACATTCCCCGCCCTGTATCGCACTTCATAAGTTTCGCGACGGAAAGGGATCGTGCGGCCTTCAAAAACGCGGTAGAAGGTGCGGGCTATACCTTGGTGCAGGAGGGTGAGAACCAAAATGAGACTGAAGTTCCGTTCAGCGTCGTGATAGCAAAAGTGCAGGCTGTTACCGAAGAAGAAATTCACACAACTACCTTAAGGCTTTGGCAATTAGCTGAGGAGTTTAAGGGCGTGTACGGCGGCTGGCAGGCGCAGGTGGTGAAGGAGAACGATTAATAGAGTAGCGTAAAATGCTCTTTCGGCTGCGTTTTACGGAAGAAAACCAGCCCGATGTAGAACAAGTCGATGGTTTGGCATACCTGCGGGTGCTTTTTGATTTCCTGCCAGGCCTGCTTCATTTCAGCTGACCAGTATAGATCATCCACTACAAACACGGTATGCTCATGGTGCTTGCTGAGGCAATCTTCGAAATAGCGCATGGTGGGTTCGTAGCGGTGGTTTCCGTCAAAAAAGGCAAAGTCCAGCTGCTCCACTTGCTGCAGTTGCTGTGGTAGTGTATCATCCAGGTTTCCAATCACCTGCTGCACGTGCTGCAAACCCAACTTATCAAAGTTCGTTTTCGCTTCCGAAGCGATGGACGGACAGCCCTCAAAGGTATAGACATTCGCCTCTCTGTTCCCCATCGCCAGGTATGAGGTAGTAATGCCAAGGGAAGTACCCAGGTCAAAAATAGTGGTAGGTTGAAAATGTGCTACCAGCCTGAAAAGGAGCTGCGCATATTTAGCAGGTTTCGCCGAAGTGCGGGCAATGTAGCTGATCGTGCGGTTTTTCTTCAGTCCGGCCTTAGGGCCCGCTCCAAAATCTGTGACAGGTATAGCGCGATCTTCCAGAAGCAGTGCACCACGTAATTCCTCAATTAGGGCATAAGAATAGTAATCACCTTCGTGCAGAATCACGTTTTGGTAAAGATCAAAAACGAAAGGGGAGTGAACGCCGTGCAGCTTAAAAGCCCTGAGGCGGTAGAGCAGGTAATTTGCCGCAAGGTGGAAGGGGAGCAATTTTTGAATTGTTAAATTGTTGATGGTTGAATTGTAGTTTCACTATGTAAGCAATCCTTCAGTGAGAACCACAGATTGTGAGAAACTACAAATTTACAGGTATAGCCGAATTATCAATGAAACAATTAATTCAGGTATAGAGGATTCAACAATTAAACAATTAGCAATTAATTCAGGTATAGCGAGATCAACGATTAAATAGGTATAGCGAAAACAACAATCTAACAGTTCAGCAATACAACCATCAGTTCAGCTTATAAGGAACAATGAGCGAAAACTCAGGAATAGTCACATGAAATTTTTTGCCGTCGACCATGCGCTCCATCAGGTAAGTTCCGCGCATTTTGCCCATACCTGTCTTCAGGTTGCAGCCTGACACATATTCATGCGACTCGCCGGGCTCCAGCACGGGCTGCTGGCCAACCACACCTTCTCCTTCCACTTCACGCATCGTGCCGGTGGCGTCGTGTATGTACCAGTGGCGGCGCAAAAGCTTCACCGTGAACTCACTGTTATTCTCTATACTGATCTTATAAGCAAATACGAAGTGCTGCTGTACCGGACTGGAGTAATCGGGCAGGTAGTTGGTCGTGACCGTTACTTTTACTCCTTCTGTAGTTTTTGTATCCATGTTACAGAGTTTTTTGTATAATTAGAATCTGTTTCAGGTATAGCCTTCTGGGGCCCGTTACCTGTTACCAGGCAAACCCCATACCCCTACAGACTAGCATGAATGTAAAGATAGAAGAAAGCTGGCAGAAAATTCTGCAAGATGAGTTTGAAAAGCCTTATTTCAAAAACCTTGTGTCATTTGTTAAAGACGAGTACACCTCACAAAAAGTTTACCCGCCCGGTAACCAGATCTTTAATGCTTTTGAACACTGCCCCTTTGATCAGGTAAAAGTAGTTATTTTAGGACAAGACCCCTATCATGGACCTAATCAGGCAAACGGATTGGCTTTTTCGGTGAAGGACGGCGTACGTATACCTCCCTCGCTGGTCAACGTTTTCAAGGAGATCAAAAACGACCTTGGTAAAGACCTGCCCACTACCGGAAATCTCGAACGCTGGGCGGAGCAAGGTGTTCTATTACTCAACGCTACCCTGACAGTGCGTGCCGGCGATGCAGGTTCGCACCAGAAAAAGGGTTGGGAAGAGTTTACCGATGCCGTGGTCCGCAAAGTGAATGACCTGAAAACCGGTATCGTGTTCATGCTGTGGGGAGCATATGCACAGAAAAAAGGCGCTTTTATTGACGATAGCAAGCACCTGGTACTCAAAGCAGCCCACCCATCACCCTTCGCCGCCGACCGGGGTTTCTTCGGCACGCATCACTTCAGCAAAGCCAACGAGTACCTGAAAGCGCAGGGCAAAGAACCGATTGACTGGTAAAAGCTGTTTATACTTAGTTCGTTTAAGGTATTAAACCACATTTTGTCATCTCGACGGTAGGAGAGATCTGGATAATTGTAGAATGCTACATGTGATTCAGATTTCTCACTTTGCTCGAAATGACAATAAAGCCAAACATAAAGTAAAAGGGGCTACAGGCCCCTCTATACCTGGTCACGAGCGATGACGCTCGTGGCGTATACCTTACTTCCAGTTCGCAGTCGAGAACTGATCAGGTTCAAACCAGCTAGGATTTACTTTTTCGGGGAAGGAGATATTGAAGTACTCCTCCCGCAGAAACAACTGGCCGTTGTTTTTGAACACAATCTCCGTCGCCACCATATTGCCCTCGATTTCCTGGTACTTGTTCATCTCCACATCGCGTGCTACACCATTGCTGTTCGTTAAAATACGCACCACATAAAGGTGTTCTTTGTCTACCCAAAACTGACTACGGCTTTGATCATTCGGGTCGGTTGTGCCTACCACATAAGTATCGCGGCCCTGCCAGGTAGCTTCCGTAAACTGGCTTAGGTCGAAGTTCAATTCCTGCGCCTTGCTGATGGTAGTGGCAGGATCGTAGAAATACACATCGAAGCTCAACAATACGAGCGGGTGGATGGAGTATTGCTTGTTCACCATCTTGCCTTGCTTAAAGGTATAAACCGTGTCCTGGTTGTAGATCACGCCGTTGCCCGTCTCAAAGCCATCAAAGCGGATGTGCAGGTTGGCGGGATAGCTGTAAATTTCCTGCCAGATCTCTTCACGGCTCACCTGATCATCTTTATAGAAAATAGCCCGCTGATCGAAAGCAAAGTTCGGATACCACTTGTTTTCCCAGTGTCGGTACATAGCCTCGATCACTTGCTGTCCGGTTTGGGGTTTAGTGGCGGTTGTTGTCATTTTTTGGGTGCAAGCTAGAGTGAGCAAGGGGAGAAGCAGGTGTAGGATGCGGGAGATTAGGTTTATTTTCACGGTTTTATCGGGTTTAATCAGTGAGTTTTTAAGCGGTTCTCAGAATTTTATCCATTTTTTTACCTTTTGCCAACTCGTCCACCAACTTGTCTAAATACCTGACTTGTTTTGTCAGCGTGTTTTCAATTTCTTCGATACGGTAACCACAGATCACTCCCGTTATGAGGTGAGCATTTGGATTCAATTCTGCCCTCGTAAAGAATGTTTCAAACGTCGCTTTTTCGTCGATCAGTTTCTGTAGTTTATTATCATCAAAGCCTGTCAGCCACTTTATCGCCTGATGCAGCTCCTCTTTTGTTCTGCCTTTCTTCTCAACTTTTGTGATGTAATGCGGATAAACCGACGCAAAAGTCATCTTGGCCATGCGTTCATTGTGCTCAGGTGTTGTCTTCATCTTTTGTGTTGTAATTGCTGATTGAACAGTTAAGCCCGTAATTTAAAAATTGGGAGGTTGATAGAGTTATAATCGACTGATTAATAGAGCGCGCTTAAAAGTAAATCTCTTTTGACTGATCGTAATGGGCTGCATGTCGACAGTAAGTAATTATTGCTCTATTCTTTTTTTAGTTTTTGATAGGATTGAATTCCCAAATTTCTCTTAATGAACTAGAATATTTAGTGAAGCCGGATAACAAATACCCTTTGCCGTTTATTCCAAAACTTGTATTAACAGCCATGCTTGTAGGACAATTTTGAAATTGTATCCAACTATCATTGAGTTGATCATATTTCCAAATTTTATTAGAAACATAACCATCTCCCCATTCAAAATTACTTCCAAGTCCCACATAAGCAGCACCATCAATTACCATACATGCATAAGAATTATATGCATCAGACGGGAGTGGCTTTTTTCTTTCCCATGAATCTGAGAGAGCATCGTACTTCCAGAAAGTATTAAATGCAAATGCCGTTTGACTGATTCCCAGATAACCTGAGTTCTCAATTGCAAACGAAAAATTTCCCCATACTGGGCTAGTTGTTTTGGTAAAATCTTCCGGGAAATCTGCTTTTCGAATCCATGTATCACTATTCGGAAGGTATGACCATAATTTTTGATTTCTGTAGCATGACCCTATAAATCCCATTTGATCAAAACTGAAGGTGAAGGCGTAGTCATCACGCTCAATTTTATCCGGAAAATCTGCCTTCTGAATCCAAACCTCGCTGTTCGGATTGTATTCATAAAAACCATTTTCTAGTAAGACATAGCCTTTGTTAGAAATGGTAAATGCTTTGGGATATCGGCCTGTACTGTGTGGTAAATATAATGTTTGCCAGGTTTTATTTGTTGAGTTAAACTTCAACCCAGTTGATGAGTTTGGATTAAGAATATAGGCATTATCACCAATGGTGAATGTTGTCGAAGCAGGATTTATGTCATGTGTAAAATTTAGCTTCAACCAAGGGAAATATAGATCAAATTTATCCTTAGAATTTGCAGGCATACCAGCAGTTATAACTGTGATGTCTACTTTTTCGGGTTCCGTAACTTTAGGTACTTTGACATATATTTTTGTAGCTGTAGCCGAATCAACTTTTGCAACATGTCGACCAAATAATACAGTGTTGCTTTTAGCTGAGAATCCAAAATTTATTCCAGTAATTTCAACGCTTGTACCTGTTGAACCGAACTTAGGATGGAAATCATGAACTTCAGGTGGTTTACTTCCCTCGCTCGTAAAGGACAACTCTGAACCGTAGACAAGCATGCTTTCAGTTCGGATGAATGGCCGAACATAATAAGTTTGACCCTTCACTAAGCCGGAGTTAATTTCCAGCGCAAATTTCCCAGTTACTAATTCTGTAGAAATATTTTTAAAATCATCAACATCTATACTTAGGTTTGGATGACTTCCCCATACAAAACCATGAGATAAAGCCTTTTCGTTACCTAGGCTTTTTACATTAGCGGAGAACTTTGCACCAGACTCAGAAGCGCTTACTTCTTCCATTAAAACAATCGGGTATTCCTTTGGTGCGATCTCTGCATCCTGGCATCTTACCAGAAAAATGAGTCCAAGGAATAATATAGTAAGCCCGCTTACTGGAGTTTTCATTATCAAAAGGAAAAGCTAGCTATAATTTCTAATTGTGTTTTTTGAAATGTAATGTCATTTCCAGGAAATTGATTAAACCTAAGCTCTCCCGCAGCAATTTTTCTATAATCTAAATTGCGTTGCAATCCTATTCCCAGAGAATAGCCGACCATACTTGTAGAGATTAGTGGCTGCTGATCAACCTTGTTGATTGTAATTACTTTTTGATCAATAGAAGATCTGTATACACTGCTCTTATTTGTCAAGTGATATAAATAAGAGCCTCCGGCATTAATAAATGGTCTCCAGGCCAAAGGTGGCAGCGTATAACGCAACAATACCGGTACATTTAAGGAAGTCGTGTTAATGACAACATCTACCTCAGATTGAGGAGAAGCTGAATTAACTGAAAAGCCGTTTTTTGTAATATTAACTCCAGTATTTAAAGAAAAGTAACTTCGTTCTATAGGGAGATCGGCAAAAACTCCAAATAAGGCCGACGCACCAGGAACGAAAGAAATTTCATTGAGGTGTTCTTTCGACATACCTGCAGGTACATTCAATGACGTTCTGCCGTACCCTACAATTACACCAAATCGTGGATAAGGCAATGGACGATTATGACCGTTGTTATACATCGAAATAAGTTGGGAAAGCGATTTCCTATTGTATTTGACCAGTCGCACCTGCTTACCTTTCCATCTATAGTCACTTGTATGTTCTAGTAGATGCTTTCGAAAATCTTCCTTAGATATTTCAACAAAAACAGTACTATCCTTTTCCAGAAAATATGTTTTAATGCCTTCTCCGATAAAGTAGTAGAGCGTAATTTTTCCATGTTCAAGTCGTTCTAGAAAGACCCTTTTATTCAGTCCGGAAACCGAAATATTCTTAGATAAATATACTGTGCCATTTTTGAACCCATATTCTATCAATTCTTCAGCAGAATAACTTATTTCACTATCTCCCTTTTTCATTCGTACAAATTGCGCATTCTCTTTGGGCGTTCCTGCTTTCAATTTAATTCCAACACTTACTAAAGTATCAGTCATGATGTAATCACTTTTCTGGGAGTGTGCACAATGAATCGATAAAATAAGGATTGCAGTAATCAACCAGCTCTTCATTTTTCTCATCTAATTCTTCGTTCTGAAAGTGATCGTGTGTAACGGGGTACTAGGGAGGTATACCTTTACTATTGAATAAACCCCCATACCAAATATACAGTATTCAAGATATAAAAATCATCAACCCTAAAAACAAAAACCGCCAGCTCTTCTCAGAACTGGCGGTTTCATTTCGTATACCTATACCTTACTCAATCGTCTTAAACAGTCGGCTCCATCTGATCTTGTCAAGGAAGCCGCCGTATGGGTCGGTGGACATCCAGATCATAACGGCCTTGCCTACAATGTGGTCGGCGGGTACAAAGCCCCAGTAGCGGGAGTCGAGGGAATTGTGGCGGTTATCGCCCATCATAAAGTAGTAGTCCTGCTTGAAAGTATAGCTCGTGGCTTCGGCACCGTTAAGGTATAGCTTACCGTCGCGCACCTCGGCGTTTTCGTTGCGTTCGTAACCCACGATCACCTTTTCGTAGAAAGGCAGTGTTTCAGGCGTAATGGCTACCGTGGCGCCTTCTTTCGGGATGTACAGCGGGCCAAAGTTGTCTTTGTTCCATTCGTACTTGCTCGGTACATGCGGGAAAACCTCGGCATCACCTTTACCCGACTCATCCATCAGGAGCGTAGCGTCTTTAATGAAATCGAGCTGGGCGAGGGCCTTTGCTTTCTCAGGAGATGTATCTACAATATAACCACCCTGCCACTGGATCACGTCCGTGATATCACGCTCTAGGAAAAACTTCTCTGCCAGGCGCTGCTCCGTAGAGAGGAAGTACTTATACTGTATCTTCTCCGGATTCTCAGCAGCTTGGCCGTTGATGTATACCTGCATGTTGCGCAATTCAATGGAGTCGCCGGCAATACCGATGCAGCGCTTAATGTAGTTAGTGCGCAGGTCATCCGGATGATGCTCCTCCGGTGGGTAGTTGAACACGACCACATCGTTGCGCTTCACTTCAGAGAAACCAGGCAGTCGGTATGACTTCAGCTGAATGGCGTCAGAGTAGGAGGGGATGTTGGTGCCCCAGATGGTCTGGTGCGTGAGCGGCACCTGCAGCGGCGTGATCGGAGTGCGCGGACCGTAGTGCAGCTTGCTTACAAACAGGAAGTCCCCTACCAACAGGGTTTTCTCCATAGAAGGTGTCGGGATGGTGTAGGCCTCGAAAGTAGCCCAGCGAATTAAACTGGCCGCTATAACGGCAAACAGGATGGCATCACCCCACTCACGTGCAAAGCTCTTTTTCTTTTTAGGCTCCTTACTAACGGGCTTCTTCTCCCAAAACTTTACTTTCATTTATAAAGTGTTTTGTTTCTACAGGTTGAGCATGTCTTTCATGCCGTAAACTCCCTGGCGGTCTTTGAGCCATTTGGCTGCCATCAGGGCACCTTCGGCAAAACCGGCACGGCTATGGGCAATGTGGCCCAGTTCTATTTTGTCTACTTCTGATGCATAAGTCACAATGTGGGTACCTACCACATCCGGCTCACGCTCCGAAATAATGTTAAGCTTCGACTTATCTGAATCATCGTCAGCCGCCCAGCCTTGCAGGGCAGGGTAGTTGGCCAGTATACCTTCGGCGGTAGTAATACCTGTGCCGCTCGGTTTATCGACCTTCTGGAGGTGGTGAATCTCACGGATTGACACCTGGTATTCCTTATAGGCCTGCATTTTACTGGCAATATATTCGTTAAAATGGAAAAACAAATTAACGCCCACGCTATAATTAGATGCATAGAAGAAAGCGCCTTTGTTTTCCTGGCACAAAGATACAGCTTCGCTATACCTGTCGAGCCAGCCAGTAGAGCCCGAAACCACAGGTATACCTTGTTTCAGACAGTAAGCGATATTGCCGAAAGCAGCTTCCGGGTGGGTGAATTCAATGGCAACATCGGTATTTCCCGAGCTGTATTGCTGCAGCGTTTCAGTGTTGGTATGGTCGATGGTGCCGGCTATCTGGTGGCCTTTGGCAAGGGCCATCTGCTCAATGGTTTTCCCCATCTTGCCATAGCCTATCAACAGGATTCTCATTTAGTTCGCGTGTATAAAGTAAGGGTAAGGCCGGGCGTAACGCCGTTGGAGGCTGGCGTGCGGAATACATCGGGCTGTACACGCAAGCTCAGATTGTCACTCACGTCAAATTCGCGTAGGTGGCCGTGCACATACGCTTCTGCTATCTGCATGCCGTAGGCCAGCACCGATATAATAATGGTCAGGTCGCGGTTACGGCGGTAAAAGTCGCGGCTCGAACGCAGGTTCTTAGTTCCGACGGGCACATCGGCACCGTATATTCTGTCAAAATAATACGCGTCATATACCTGAACGAATTGGTCGCTGCGCCCTGTCCGTATGTTCAGAGCCGTCCGGAAGTCCTGGTACTTGTTGTTGTTATCGATGATAAAGTAGCCGAGCACCCCGCCCGTAGCGTAAATGATGGGCACTTTCCACCAGGCACCGTTGTATACCTGGCCTGCGCCTGGTATGATGGCAGAGAAAAGCGCTGCACGGCCCGGCCGGCCCAGGTTTTTGAAACCACTCAGGAAAAACTGCTTCTGCTGCGCGGTATCCGCTTCGGAGGTTATGACCAACACAGAGTCCGGGCCGGATGTGACCACCTGCGCCCTGGCCTGCGACGGCAGCAGCTGCGAAAAGAGCAATCCCACCAATAAAGCTATACCTGGCGCTAACCTCATGCTATTCTCTTAGTAGTTCAGAATCTCCAGAATACGGTTCAACTCCTCTACCGATACAAACGGGATCTTGATCTCTCCTTTGCCATCGTTGTTGGCCTTCACTAGTATTTTGGTGCCAAATTGCGAAGAAAGCTTTTTCTCCACGCCCTTCAACTCATCATCATACTTGTTGAAGACCAGTTTTTGTTGCGGATCGGGTTTTTTACTAGCATTCTGAACGTTTCGTACCAGTTCCTCCACCTTGCGTACCGACAGCTCTTCCGCCACTACTTTGCGGAAGATCTCCAGCTGCTTGTCGATGGTATCGATGTTGATCAGGGCTCTGGCATGGCCCATGCTGATCACGTTGTCGCGCAGTGCGATCTGGATATCCGGCGGCAACTTGAGCAGGCGCAGGTAGTTGGTCACAGTTGTACGTTTCTTACCTACGCGGTCGCCCAATTCTTCCTGCTTCAAACTGCACTCGGTCAGAAGACGCTGGTAGGAGAGGGCAATCTCGATCGCGTTCAGGTTTTCACGCTGAATATTCTCGATGAGGGCCATCTCCAGCATCTGCTGGTCGTCGGCCTTGCGGATGTAAGCTGGAATCTCGGTCAAACCAGCCATTTTGGCGGCCTGGTAACGGCGTTCACCCGATATCAGCTGGTACGTGCTCTGGTCAAGCTGACGAACGGTGATGGGCTGGATGATACCCTGTATGCGGATAGACTCAGCCAATTCTTCCAGTGCCGTCTGGTCAAAATGTGTACGGGGCTGGAAGGGGTTCGTCTGTATCTGGTCAATGGCTATATCTGCGATGGTATTGACTTCGTTAATGGTGGTAGATTCGGCAGTTTTGCCGGTGTATTTGTTACCCTCCAGAAGAGAGCCAAGGCCCCGGCCGAGACCGCCTTTGCGTACTGCTGCTTGTTTCTTGTTGTCTGACATGTAATCGTAAGGTTATTTCGCCAGCGCAACGCTGTTCTTCTCTGCTATCTCACGGGCGAGGTTCAGGTAGCTCATCGCCCCCTTGCTTTCTGCATCGTGCAACAGGGCAGGTATACCAAAGCTGGGCGACTCACTCAACTTCACGTTTCTAGGTATAATGGTGTCGAATACCATCTGCTGGAAATGCGTTTGCACTTCTTCCACTACCTGGTTGCTCAGGCGAAGGCGCACGTCATACATCGTCAGCAAAATGCCTTCTATGGCCAACTCCGTGTTCAGGCGCGACTGAATTATCTTAATAGTATTCAGGAGTTTACCCAAACCTTCCAAGGCAAAATACTCGCACTGCACCGGTATGATCACCGAGTCCGCAGCCGTCAAGGAGTTCACCGTGATCAGGCCCAGCGAAGGTGAGCAGTCGATGATGATGAAGTCGTATACCTCCTTGAGCGGAGCCAGCGCCTCGCGCATTTTCTCCTCCCGGTTGGGCACGTTGATCATCTCCACCTCAGCGCCCACCAGGTCGATGTGCGACGGGATCAGGTCCAGAAACTCGATGTTCGGTGAGTTCAGAATAATGTCCTGAATCGTTACATCCTCCACCATGCATTCGTAAATGCTGGTGGTAATACTGGCAGGGTCGAAGCCGAGTCCCGATGTGGCGTTAGCCTGTGGGTCTGCGTCAACCAGCAATGTCTTATATTCGAGGGCTGCCAGGCTCGCAGCCAGGTTTATGGCTGTGGTGGTCTTGCCTACGCCACCTTTTTGGTTTGCAACCGCTATTATTTTTCCCATCTAAAAATTATAGGTTTATAGTCTGACCTATCTCCATCAATATTAGTTCCTTGCCGGCCATCTGCGCCACTTCCTTCACTTCCTGGTGGTCTATCTGAATGTAAGGGAAGGTGTCGTAGTGCATGCCGATCACCTTGTCTACTTGCACAAAGTCAGCCGCCACCAGGGCATCATGAATATCCATGGTGAAGTTATCGCCGATTGGCAGTAAAGCAAAATCCAAGTCAAACTGTTCCGGGATCAGCTTCATATCGTAGGTAAGGGCCGTATCGCCGGCAAAATAAAATGTCTGATTTTCTGTTTCCACCACAAATCCACCTGCTATACCTGCATAAGTGCCATCCGGCAAAGAGCTGGAGTGCACGGCGTTCACCATTTTCACGGTGCCAAACGGCAGGGTCACCTTGCCGCCTGTGTTCATCGGGTGGGTCTTTTCTATACCTTTCTCCTCATACCAGCTCACGATCTCAAAATTGGCTACAATGGTAGCATCGTTGTTTTTAGCAATGCGCTCTGCATCATGCACGTGGTCCTGGTGACCGTGCGAAAGCAGGATGTAATCCGCCTTGATGCTGTCTACGTCAATGTCCTTGGCTAATTCGTTCGGAGAGATGAACGGGTCGAATAGAATGCGGTGCTCACCGATCTTGAAAAGAAAGCAGGACTGTCCGTAATACGTTATTTCCATCGTTTGCAATTTTTAATCTGTTAGCCCATTCCGGGTATAGAACTTTTACAAAGATACTGTTTTTTGTACAGAACGTATGATGTTCCACGCACGGAAGTATATATTTTTATCCACGATTTTGGGTGTTATCCACATTCCAAGCCGGGCTGCCGGAAAAGGGCTTGGTCAGGGAATAGGCGCATTTTAAGCGATATAAACGCAAGCGGGTCCGACTGCCTGGTAAGCTGCCGGACCCGCTCGCTTCTTGGGTTCGATTCATCCATAACGTTCCGTGGAACTATATATTTTAATCCGCTCCGATTAATGAGAGGAGCGTTCCGGTCCTTCCGGGCTGCTTCTCTTCCGCTCGACGCGTATTTCTTCCCGCAGCAGCTCTACGTGCTCGGTATTATGCTCTTCGGTACGTCTTTTGGTCACATGAATTTCTTCCACCACAAGCAGACGCTTCTCTACGACTAGCACTTCCTTAAGCACAGGTATAATCATTTTATCGCCTTCGTAACGCACCGGTGGAGGAGCCACATCCACATACTGGTTTATTTCAACGCGCTCAATTTCCGCTTCTTCGTGTATGATGGGCAGGTCCAGATCCACATTTTCGCTGTACACTTCCTTGGCAATATGTACGCTGCCTGTTTCTCTTACTTCTTTATCCACCCGCACCTGCTCTTCTATTACTGGTATGGTCTTGTTGTATTCAATGTCGACATCCAGTTTTTCCCGATCCTCCGGTGTATCCCCATTTTGTATGTCACGTCCTTCCAGGGGGGTGGACTGGTCTTGGCGCAGTTTCTCGTCAAATTCCGATTTAAGTTTGTCTGTTTTCTTGTTCATAGTGTATGGGACCTAGTTTCATCAATTTACTACGGGCGTGGCAAGGTATAGTTCCTGACTTTCTGCTTGTTAATAGCCAACGTCACTTCTATAAAAAAACAAGAGGCAGCCACATGATGACTGCCTCTTGCCTTAACTACAAAACTTATCCCTAAATATTCCGAGGGCTACCGGGTTTGTTACCCGGGGTGCGAAGGTTCTGATCTCTATCCCGATCTTGTTTATCTATTTCCACATCGGTTTTGCGTACGGTACCTCTTACGGTTTCGTCCCGCTCTTCTGTGTGCTTGCTGATCTTCACCTCTTCTACTACACGGGCCTCCTTGTTCACAACAGGTACCTCAGCGCGTTCTGTGATATTGATCTCTCCTTCCTTGAAATTCTGGAAGTCACGGTCGGTAGCTGGTCGGTTCACTTTGTTGCGTTCAATGTCAAGGTGCTCCTCCCGCAAACGCAGGTGCTCTTCTACCGGGCGCTCTACGATGCGGCTTCTCATGTGCACGCCACCACGCTCTACTTCGCGTTTTCCCACATTCAGGCGCTCTTCCATAATCGGAATCGTCTGATTTAAATCCCCGGTCGGTTCGGTGTGTGATGTGCCCTGTGGCGGTCTGTTCAAACCCGCTTGCGGACTCGTATGCTCGTCCACGTCCACGGCACCACAAGAATCCAGTACTTCGGCTGCTCGCTCCGCTTCCTGGCGTGAATCGGCATGTACCGTAACTACCCAACCTTTGCGGGCTGCCTGTGTATGTTTGTTGGCGTCATCGTTTTGGCCAAATAATGATCCGAAGAAACCACTTACGCCGTCATTGTCTCTATTTGTTGTACTACCGCCCACATGCTTCGCTGAAGCGGAGGCAGGGTTTGCTATATCTACTTTATCACGGCCTATATGGTGCGTGCTTTCTAACTTCTGCACCGCAGCCTGTGCGTCTATACCTTCTTTGAAAATACCAATCACGGTTTGTCGTTCCATAGTTCTGTGTGTTAAATTGTACATTGAAGTAATTTGCTTTGAAAAGCCGGGATACTTCACAACCCCAATATGATCATCTGCTGGAAAATCTATTTTCCTTGTTTCGATTTAAGATCTAAGCTACTACTGAGCCTTGTGCCTGAAGAGCAAGCCAAGTGTCCCAACAAAATGTTGTGCTATCATTTTGTTAAATTCAGAATCTCGAAGAGAGCTATTTCATACTTATATAGCTTATTTTGAATTAAAACTTATCGTAGTCAATTATTTGAAAATTTAAATATATAGCATAAATAAATATTAATTTTCAAATAGGGCTCTTTGTCTTGATGCTGTATTTTTTTACGGCCTTTATAGGGTTTGGTTATTGATTTCTCAAAACAACAACACGAGTTTGTCCTATATTTAAATCTAGTGTTATTAAGATACAGCGGGTAAAAATGGGGCTGCCGCGGTATCAGGCAACCATTCGGGACTTGATGGCTGCAAGAACAGGGGGATGAGAAAAAAATGGGATGGTGGGAGATGTTTTTATTTCTCAGCAATTATCGGATGGGAAGCTTTCTCTTTGCTTCTGCATCAGCTAAGCCCATAATCAGGGTATGGACTTTCTCCTGGAAGTCCAGCAGGAGTTTCGGTCCTCCTTCTTCCTGCTTCACCCGCTTAATCTCCTTGCCCGCCTTGTAAAAAGTTGTGATCGTGGAAGGCATGTCGCTCCAATTGGTAAGGTAAGTATCTTTAAGCGAGGTATAATTTAATTCCGCTATCTTCTGGCGGAGCTCTTCCAGTTGTTGTTTCGAGAGTGTAAAAACAACGGTGTCGATGACCGGAACATCGCTATACCCCGTGTAGCGGATGCTGCCATTCTCCAGAATGGTTGCCTCGTAGGAGGGGCAGGTGCCGAGGCAGGGCGTTTTCTGGAAGTGCAGCAAAGGGGTGTCCGTTGATTGCATATTACTGTTCTGAGCAGCACTGCAGCCAGTCGCCAATATCAGTCCCAGGCCAAGCCCCAGTTTCAGCAGGTATAGCAGTGTGTGCATAGCAGTAAATTCGGTTATTGCCCCTGGGGTAGTTTACGGAATTTACCCGCCTCTAGCACATAAGCTGCTGGTTCGCAGTAGGGGCACTCTACGTAATTGTGGGACGAATCCGGTGGATTGACGATAAAGATCCGACTATCCGGACTAAACTGCGCACCCGTGCTACTCTGTAACTTGTCGAGCACTTTACCGTCCTGGCGGTCTACCACATAATGTTCCTGGCAAGTGGGGCCACATTCCATCGTGACCACCGTATACCTGCCGGCAAAGTTTACACCTTGTTTCAGGCCCTCCTGCAGGGCTTCGCGGAACTGGCGGGCGTCTGTAAGGCTGGCTTCATCCAAAGGAGCCAGGCGCCCCCGATACGCCTCCTGCACCCGAAATGCCTCGTCGCTCTGGTAGGCATCCATCCGCAGGCGGTAGCGCTCGTATATTTCCGGATTTTGTTCTAGGGTGTCTGCCCCTCGCAGGGAGTCACGTTGCAGGCGCTCCTCCAGTTTCGGGTGCGTGCTGGCAATGGTCTTTTCTTCCTCTGTCTGCTGCTGACAGCCTGCTCCCAAAATCGCCACAAAGGAGAGGGGCAGCAGGAGGTGGGGTAGTGGGTTCTTTCGCATGGTATCAATATAGGTATAGGCCTATACGCAATACGGCAAATATGGTCAAACAAAAAAGCCCCGAACTGTTTCGGGGCTTTTTTGTCAGGTATAGCACAGAGGTGCTTATTTCTTCAGTTTCGGGTTGTTGCGGCGCTCCTGCTCTTTTTCAGAGGCGGCACGCATGGCTTCCTGCATACGCTCGGTAAACGACGGGCCTCCCGTTTTCTTCTTGTCTTTGCGCTTGTCGCGGTTCTCTTCCAGTTTTGCTCTGATCTTGTCCTCGTCCACAAACTTACGCATCAAAGCCATTTGACCAAAGGTCACCATGTTCGACACAAAGTAGTAGAAAGAAAGCCCTGCCGGGAAGGAGTTAAGCACGAACATGAAGATGATCGGCATCATGTACATGTAGTACTTCATCGGGCCCTGCATCGACACATTCATCTGGTTGTTCGACCAGGTATAGAGAATCGTGGAAGCCGTCATCAGCAGCGTGAACATACTCACGTGGTCGCCATAGAACGGAATGGTAAATGGCAGGTTCACGAACACGTCATACGTCGACAGGTCATCGGCCCACAGGAAAGCCTCCTGACGCAACTCGATCGAGTTCGGGAAGAAGTTGAACATCGCAAACAGGATCGGGATCTGCAGCACCATCGGTATACAGCCGCTGAGCGGGTTTACGCCCATCTCGCCGTACAACTTCATGGTTTCCATCTGTGTCTTCTGCATGTCGCCGTCGTTGCGCTCTTTTATGGCGTCAATCTCCGGCTTCAGCACCTTCATCTTCGCCATCGACATGTGCGACTTGTAGGTAAGCGGCAGCAGGATCAGCTTAATGTAGAGCACCAGCAGGATGATGATGATACCGTAGTTACCGATGTAGTTCTCCAGGAAGTCGAATGCCGGGATAATGATCCACTTGTTCACATATGAGAAGATACCCCAACCCAAGTCCAAGTTCCTGTTGAACTCGTTGCCCATGTGCTTCAGGATCTTGTAATCGTTGGGGCCGAAGTAGAAGGTAAACTCGCCTTTGCCGCTCAGCAGGTCAGCCGTCGGGATCAGAATCTGGGAGTTCAGCGCTTTTACTACCAAAGAATCAGCCGGATCGGTCACGGACTCCAGTTTAGCGCCAGCAAAGGTGTTGGTGGCGATAATGCCCGCGGTAAAGAAGTTTTGCTTATTGGCTACCCACTTCATCGGCTCCGAAATGGTTTCCGTCTCAGTGCCTTCCGAAATAGACAGGTGATCGAAGCTCTCGTCAGCTGTGTAATAATTGATAGTAGACTTGGCCCTGTTCTGAGGCATGTCTTTTTCCAACTGCTTCAACTGGTCGTTCCAGGTCAGGGTCACGTTCTCACCGCTGATCTGGTTGTTGAGGCCTTTGAAATCCAGTTTGTAGCCTACCTCAAAGCTATTGTCTAACAAGGTATAGATTTGGTCGATGGTCTGGCCATTGCCCAGGTCGGCGCGATAGGTGATGGTTTTGGCAGGCACATCGCCCACGTTAACCGTCTGCACTTCCGATGGCGAAAAAAACAGGTCAGACAGGCGGATGTTCTTGCCGTCATTGGTGGTGAACTGCACATCGGTCTTGCTGCTTTCCTTGTCAAAAAGTACCAGCGTATTGCCTCTGTAATCTTTGTAATTCTTCAGAACCACTTCCTCTACCTGGCCGCCTTTGCTGTTAAAAGAAACAGTTATGTTCTGGTTTTCGAGTGTGGTGGTGCTGGCTTCGCCGGTTCCGGCTGCGCTGAAAGTTCCCAGGGCGGCTGCACGGCGCACCTGCGCCAGCGAGTCGTCCTCGACAACAGCAGGCCCCACCTGCACCTGCTCTACCTTGGCTGTCTGGTCAAATGCCGGAGTGTTGGCTTCTTCGTTCGTACCCGCGAAGAAGAAGGAGTAAGCCAGCAGGAGCACGGCAATCAATCCAAAGCCAATAGCTTGATTTCTATCCATCTAATGAAAATAAATAATGTGTTTAGGTTAATGCTTACTTCGATTTAGTGTAATTCATGGCCGCTTTCACAAACTTAACAAAAAGTGGGTGCGGATTAACCACAGTGCTCTTTAATTCCGGATGGTATTGTGCTGCCACAAACCAAGGGTGATTTTGTAATTCAATTATCTCTACCAAACCTGTTTCCGGGTTTATACCGGTCGCCATCATGCCAGCCTTCTCATAATCCGCTAAGTACTTGTTGTTGAACTCGTAACGGTGACGGTGGCGCTCTGAGATTTTAGCTTTACCGTATATTGAAAATGCTTTTGAGCCCTTCTTTAGTTCACAGGTATAGGCGCCCAGTCGCATGGTGCCACCCATTTGGGTAATGTTTTTCTGGTCCTCCATCATGTCGATCACCGGGAATGGAGTTTCCGGCTCCATTTCGGTGGAAGCGGCTCCCTGCAGGCCCAACACGTTGCGGGCAAATTCTACGGCGGCGCACTGCATGCCCAGGCAGATGCCCAGGAACGGTATACCTGCCTCCCGCACAAAGCGGATGGCCTCCAGTTTGCCTTTAAAGCCGCGTTCGCCAAAGCCAGGGGCTACCAGCACCCCGTCCATACCTTGCAGCAGGCTGGCCACATTCTCGTCCGTGATGTTCTCAGACTGGAACCACTTGATGTTCACTTTGCACTCGTTGGCCGCACCAGCATGCACAAACGACTCTACAATCGACTTATAAGCGTCCGGCAGCTCTACATACTTGCCTACCAGGCCAATTTTAACTTCTGCTGTCGGATTTTTGAGGCGTCCCAAAAACTCTTTCCATCTTTCGAGTTCCGGCTCACCGCGCTGCGGCAGTTTCAGTTTGGCAATCACACGCTCGTCGAGCTTTTCTTTGCGCATCAGTAGCGGCACATCGTATATCGTTTCCGCGTCAATTGACTCGATCACGGAGTTTTGATTAACGTTACAGAACAGCGCAATTTTTTTGCGCAGGTCGACAGGGATATGGTACTCCGAGCGGCAAACCAGGATATCGGGTTGCACGCCAGCCTCTGACAGGTCGCGCACGGAGTGCTGTGTAGGTTTGGTTTTCAACTCACCGGCTGCTTTCAGGTATGGCACCAGGGTGAGGTGGATCACACAGGTTTCGTGTACACCCAGTTCCCAGCGCAGCTGACGCACGGCTTCAATGAACGGCAGGGATTCGATATCGCCCACACAACCACCTATTTCCGTGATCACGATGTCAAATTCGCCTGATTCGCCCAAAAGCAGCATGCGTCGCTTGATCTCGTCAGTGATGTGGGGGATAACCTGCACCGTTTTGCCCAGGTAGGCACCTTCACGCTCCTGTGTGATCACATGGTAATAAATGCGGCCGGTAGTCACATTATTCGCCTGTGAGGTAGGCACATTCAGGAAACGCTCGTAGTGTCCCAGGTCGAGGTCGGTTTCGGCGCCGTCTTCCGTCACGAAGCATTCGCCATGCTCGTAGGGGTTGAGCGTGCCCGGGTCGATGTTGATATAGGGGTCGAATTTCTGGATTGTTACAGAGAAGCCCCTTGCCTGCAGCAACTTAGCAAGTGAAGCGGAGATGATACCTTTACCAAGTGAGGAGGTAACGCCCCCTGTAACAAAAATATATTTAGCAGCCATAAGTTAGGTTAAACTTTATGGGCTACAAAGGTACAAGATATATTTGATTTTACGGTACGGTACCCCATTGTTCTGTTTTTTGCATAGGATATCTTAGTTAATATTCAACAGAAAGGACAAATAAAAAGCCCCAGCCAATCTGGCCGGGGCTTTCTCTATCATAAAACAGGAAAATCAACTTTTTGGGTTCAGGATGTTGTCGATCCGTGCCAGTGCGTCCTGCAAATGGTACTTCGTCATGCTATCCTTCGTCTTTGGCAAAGTGGCCTTGATCTGGTTGCGCAGAGTGGTCAGTTCGCCACGCACCATCGGACGGATGTCTGATTGGGAAACCTTCACCGTCGTAACTCCTGCAAAAGCGCGCGCGCTGGCCGGAACAGATGGTTGCTCTTCTTTCATCAGGAACTCCATGCGATCCAGGTAGCCGCGCTGCAGGTTGCGGCGGTACATGTCTACGTTCTTGCCGCTTCCGATCTCTGACCACACGCCATTGCGCAGGTCTGCCATCATCTCCGGCAAGGTATAGGTTTTGTTGCCCAGTGCCGCCTGCGATTCCAGCAAACGCTGCATACGGCCCGGCTCCAGTACGTTGTTCAGGATATTCACCTGCGCCGTACGAATTCGCTCCACTGCACCAACTGACTCGATCTTACGCAGGATGTTCTGATCTAGCATCCAGGTTGGTGTAGCGAGGCCCTGCTCGTTGAGGAACTTCATGGCGCGCTGCTGCTTCTCTTTCGGTACGGCTGCATATACGTCGCCTTTCTGGTCGTAAGTCTTGTAATTTTCGTACACCCCGCCAATGTTAGCCGTTACGTGGCCCATGTAGCGGTTCCACTGGCCCAGCACCTGGCTGTACATCTCCTGCAGGTCGTCGTAGTTCTTGTTTTCCTCCTTCGTCCACTCCATCAGGTTTGGCATGATGCGCTTCAGGTTCAGGATGCCGTAGTGACTGGCCAGCATGGCGTCATCACCCAGGTCTTCAGTCTGCGAAGAAGGGTCCACGGTGTTGCCTTGCTGACGGCCGAAGCGGTACATCGGATCGTCTCCCTTTTCCAGTATCCACTGCGACAGTTTGGCTACGTTGTCATAACCGTTCATCTCCGGGAAGTAAGTGTATCCCCATTTAACGGAATGCTTGTCATACACGCCTATACCAGGCATCAGAGCCACGCCTTTGTCCTCTGGCTGTGCCACGTAGTTGAAACGGGCATAGTCCATGATGGAAGGGGCGGTACCCATTTCTTTGGTAAACTTGGCATCACGCAGTTTTTCTACTGGGAAGGCAGCACTGGAGCCCATGTTGTGCGGCAGACCCAGGGTATGGCCTACTTCGTGCGCAGATACAAAACGGATCAGCTCACCCATCACTTCATCTTTAAACTTGATGCTACGGGCATCCGGGTTTACGGCAGCTGTCTGTACAAAGTACCAGTTGCGGAGCAGGTTCATCACGTTGTGGTACCAGCCGATGTGGCTTTCCAGAATCTCGCCGGAGCGCGGGTCGTGCACGTTTGGTCCGTAAGCGTTCTGTGTTTCAGAAGAGAAGTAACGGATTACCGAGTAACGCGCATCTTCAGTGCTAAACTCCGGATCTTCTTCCGGGGTAGGCGCATCTTTGGCGATAATTGCATTTTTAAAACCGGCAGCTTCAAACGCTTTGTTCCAGTCCTCTACGCCCTGCTTCAGGTATGGGCGCCACTTCATTGGCGTAGCCGGGTCGATGTAGTAAACAATTGGCTTGATCGGCTCTACCAGTTCGCCGCGGGCATAAGCGTCTTTATCTTTTGGCTCCAGTCTCCAGCGTACAATGTAGCGGCGCTTGGCTGCACGCTGTTCATCGGTGCCATAGTCCGTCTGCGAAAGCGTAAAGTAACCCACGCGCTCGTCAAAGCGACGGGCTGGCATTGGCACTTTCGGTAGCAGGAGCATAGAGTGGTTCAACTCTACGGTAATGGTACCGGCATTGGAGTTTGCTGGTGGATCAGTCGCTTCGTAGGTCATTAACGAGCGCGCCTCGATGTTGAGGGGGAAGCTCTTGATGCCCTCTACAAAAGAGCGTTTGTCATCCAGTCGCTTCACTTTATAAGAATCACGCTGGCGCTTGTTCAGACCAAGGGCCTGCACGTCTTTCGAGAAGAAATCGGTCACCTCTACAACAGAAGCACCGTTGTTGAAGGCTTTTACATCGAAGGCCTGGATAACAGGAGCCAGGTTGGAGTTCTGTACCGAGTGGAAGATTTCCAGCGTGTCGCTGGCCACGTTCTGGTAAGAGATCAGGCGCAGCAAAATGCGATTGCCTTTCTTCTCCCAACGCAGCATCTGGCGGTTGAGCTCCTCACCACCGTAGCCGAGGTTGGTAGCTGTTTTCGCGATACGGCTCACCATCAGCATGTCGCGGTTCAGGAGCGTATCCGGAATTTCGTAGAAGTACTTCTCGTCGATGCGGTGCACCTTGAAAAGTCCTTCGTCCGTCACAGCGTTGGGGGTGATGACACTGGCATAAGGTTTTACTCCGTTGTCGTCTTTTTTAACTGCCGGGGCAGCCTGTGTTGTGGTGGCTTCCTGCTTGGCTTTTTTCTTCTTCTTTTTTTCCTTGCTTTGGGCGAAGGTAGGAGGTGCTATAAGCGCACCAGCCAGAAGCAGTGTAGCCAGCCGGGCATAGCGTACATTTTTGCTCATAATGGGGTGAAAGATTAGGTAAGTTTTGGATTAGTATTTCGCAATATACCTGTTTACAGGTATAGCATAAAAGACTAAGCTACTGCAGAATGGTTTAATTAGGTATGCGGGTATAACTTGATTTCCCTATTTTCATCAGAACAATGCTATAATACATGAACATATTACAGCAAAACGAGTAAGAAATTAAGATAGGCTATACCTTACGTATACCTTGCCCGAACCCTTCCTATTAAGCATTACACAGCTTAATTTCGACGTGTATCGTCCTTGCTTCTGACACTCATTCTTTCCAAAATTACACACTAACAGCATGCGAACATCACTTGTTATAGCCATCGTGTGGTGCATTGTCTTTGCTATACCTAGCCATAAAGCAACCGCACAGGGACATGCCACCAAGCACGGCACCGTGAATTTGAAAACCTCTTGTAGCGAGCAGGCGCAAAAGCGTTTTGACAATGGCCTGGCGCTCATGCACCACATGATGTATGAGGAGGCAGAACAGGAATTTGCCTCTGCTGCAAAAGTCGCCCCGGATTGCGGCATGGCGCAATGGGGCGTTGCTATGAGTTACATCCACCCGCTGTGGGGCGAGCGCCCTACCGATGAAAACCTGGCGAAAGGAAAAGCAGCCGTGGAGAAAGCACAGCTGCAACAGCAGTTGACAGATAAAGAGAAAGCGTACATCAAGGCAGTATCTCTTTTTTATGATAACTGGGAGAAAACCAGTTATGCAGACCAACTGAAAGCCTTTGAACAGGGGTATAAGGAAGTGCATGAAGCGTACCCGGATGAAGTGGAGGCGGCCGCTTTTTATGCCTTAGGTCAGCTGGGTACGGCCCCGAAGACAGATAAGACTTTTGCTAAACAGAAAGAAGCCGGAGCACTTCTGGAGCAACTGCACACCAAAAACCCAGACCATCCGGGATTATTCCATTACATTATCCATGCCTATGACAACCCCTTGTTGGCCAACAAAGCCGTTAAAGTGTCGCGGGAATATGAGCGTATAGCCCCGGATGTGCCACATGCCCTGCACATGCCGAGCCATATCTTTGTCCGTTTGGGTCAGTGGACGGACGCCGTGGACTGGAACATCCGCTCAGCCGATGCCGCGCTCCGGCAGTCGCCTAAAGAGGCGATGTCTACGCATTACCCACATGCCCTGGATTATATGGCGTATGGCTACCTGCAACAGGGGCGTGACAAGAAAGCACAGGAGGTGGTAGACAAAATGAAGGCTGTCCCTGGCTATACCCCAACCTTCGCGACGGCCTATGCGCTTGCCGCTATACCTGCCCGCCAGGCGCTGGAAAGGGGCAAATGGGCGGAAGCCGCTGCCTTGCCTGTTCGATCGCCCGAAAGCTTTGCCTGGGACAAATATCCTGCCGCCGAAGCCATTACGCACTTTGCCAGAGGTATAGGAGGCGCCCGTTCCGGTAACGCAGCGGTGGCGGAAGAGGCGATTGCAGCACTAGGCAAATTGCGGACGCAGTTGAGCGGGGCAGGCGACACCTATTGGGCAGCACAGGCCGAAGCCCAGCAAATGACAGTGAGCGCATGGCTGGAGTATCAACGTGGGGATAAGAACAAAGCGCTGGCTATGATGCGGGAAGCAGCTGACAAGGAAGATGCCCTGGACAAACATCCGGTAACACCGGGAGCCGTACTGCCTGCCAGAGAATTGCTCGGGGATATGCTTTTGCTGAACAAAAAACCAGCAGAAGCCATGGTAGCTTATGAAGCAAGCCTGAAGGTATCGCCCAAACGGTATAACAGTCTCTACGGTGCGGCTATTTCCGCTGAAAGAGCCAAAGACAAGGAGAAAGCCAGGGCTTATTATTTGGAATTACTGAAAATTTCTCCGGAGGCCGATGGGAACCGGCCAAAAAGTTCGCAAGCAAGAAATAAGGCAAACTAAAACTCCAGCGTCAGCTGGTAGCCTTCCATTTTGTCGTGCTGGTAGAGGAGGGAGGAGGCCGTTATACCTAACAGCCGCACCGGGTATGCCGGCAACTGGGGCGTACGCAGCAAGTCACGGGCGATAGTAAAGATGGCGTCAGCCGATTTGATCTCGCCCAGAAAAGTCTTGCTGCGGGTAGTCTGGTTGAAGTCGAAGTATTTGATCTTGACCGTGATGGTTTTGGCCGTGGTTTGCAATCGATCCATGTCATGCGCTACTTCCTTGGCCAGCCTTTCCAACTCTGGCAGCATCACTTCCTCTTCGGTCAGGTCCACCTCAAAGGTGCGCTCAGAGCCGATGGACTTGCGGATGCGGTGCGGCTGCACCTCCCGGTCGTCCTGTGCGCGGGCGATGCGGTAGTAGTAGCGCCCCGTTTTACCGAAGTGTCGCACCAGTTCTTCTTCGCTTCGTTCACGCAGGTCGGCGCCGGTGAGGATGCCCATACTCTGCAATTTGGCCGCTGTTACTTTCCCGATGCCATAGAATTTCTCGATAGCCAGCGCAGCCACTACGTCCTCGGCTTTGTCCGGCGTAATCAGGGTGAAGCCGTTGGGCTTGTTCATGTCCGAGGCGATCTTGGCCAGAAACTTATTGTAAGAAACCCCAGCAGAGGCGGTCAGGCCGGTTTCTTCCTGAATTTTGGCCCGGATCTCGTTCGCGATAATGGTGGCGGAAGGCATACCGATCTTGTTTTCGGTCACGTCGAGGTAGGCTTCGTCCAGCGAGAGGGGCTCCACCAGATCGGTATAGGAGTAAAAGATTTCACGGATCTGCCGTGACACGGCGCTGTATACCTCAAAACGGGGCTTCACAAAAATCAATTGCGGACAACGCTGCGCCGCGATCTTGGAGGCGAGGGCAGAGTGCACGCCATACCGGCGGGCCTCGTAACTGGCAGCAGCCACCACACCCCGTGCTCGCGAACCACCCACCGCCACGGGTTTACCGCGCAGTTCCGGGTTGTCGCGCTGCTCTACTGAGGCAAAAAAAGCGTCCATGTCGATGTGGATGATCTTGCGGATAGGTGTATGCATTAGGATGGGTACAAAGATAATAGTTTAGGAGTTGAAGAGTTTGAGAGTTTAGGAGTTTATTGTGATTTAAGAATGATATGTCCTATACCTGTGCAGATCTTTTACCGGGTTTTATGCCTGCTTCACGACACGATGGTTCCAATTCTAAGGTTGAACACGTACTAGGTATACAGATGCAAAAAAGACAAATATGACGACACACACGCTGCTGGATTTTATCGGCAACACGCCTTTGGTGGAATTGCAACACATCTCACCAAACCCGAAGGTAAAACTACTGGCCAAACTGGAGGGCAATAACCCCGGCGGTAGCGTGAAGGACCGCGCCGCTTATGGCATGATCAAAGGGGCGCTGGACAGGGGCGAACTCACCAAAGGTACTCGTCTGATCGAGGCCACCAGCGGCAACACTGGTATAGCACTGGCCATGATCGCACAGCTGTTCGGGGTTGAAATAGAACTGGTGATGCCTGCCAGCGCGACACCCGAACGTGTAAAAACCATGGAGGCTTACGGGGCGAAAGTAACCTTAACTCCAGCTGAGGGCTCTATGGAGGCGGCCATCGACTATGTGCGGGAGAAAGAGGCGAAAGGAGGTTACCTGGTGCTCAACCAGTTCGGCAACCCGGACAACTACGCCGCCCATTACCGCAGCACAGGCCCCGAGATCTGGTGCGACACCGAAGGAGCCGTCACACATTTTGTGTCGGCCATGGGGACAACCGGTACCATTATGGGGGTGTCGCGCTACCTGAAAGAGCAAAATCCAGCTGTGCAGATCATCGGCACCCAGCCCACGGAAGGTTCTCAGATTCCCGGCATACGGCGCTGGCCGGAAGCATACCTGCCCAAAATTTTCGAACGGGAGCGGGTTGACGGCATACTGGACGTGTCGCAGCAGGAGGCTACCGCCATGAGCCGCCGGCTGGCCCGGGAAGAGGGGGTGTTTGCCGGTATGAGCAGCGGCGGGGCTGTAGCAGCGGCCATCCGACTGGTCTCTGAGCTCGATAAAGGCGTGGTGGTATGCATCATCTGTGATCGGGGAGACCGTTACCTATCCTCACAACTGTTTAGCTAAAACATTGTCCAACTAAATCTGGTTAAAGAGAATGACTCAAGCATCATGTAAACAGCAAGAACTATGAAAGTATTATTTGTATTGACATCACACGACCAATTAGGCGATACCGGCAAGAAAACCGGTTTCTGGGTAGAGGAGTTTGCCGCCCCTTACTATACCCTGGCTGACGCTGGGGTGAAAGTGGAGCTTGCCTCTCCGAAAGGAGGTCAGCCACCGATCGACCCGAAAAGCACCGAGAAAGATGCCCAAACCGAGGCGACCAGGCGCTTTTACGAGGACGACGACCTGCAGCACAAACTTTCCCGTACCAAGAAACTGAGCGAAGTGCGCGCTGACGATTATGATGCCATTTTCTTTCCGGGCGGCCACGGACCGCTCTGGGACCTTTCCAACGACAGAGATTCCATCCGCCTGATCGAAGACTTTGCAAAGCAGCAAAAGCCAGTAGCAGCGGTTTGTCACGGACCGGCTGCCCTGATGCAGGCCAAAGGCCCGGATGGCGAACCCCTGGTAAAGGGCAAAAAAGTGGCTGGCTTTACCAACACTGAGGAGGAGGCTGTGCAATTGACCGAAGTGGTGCCATTTCTGGTGGAGGACCGCTATCAGGAACTGGGCGGCATCTACTCTAAGGCTGATGACTGGCAGCCATACGTGGTGACTGACGGATTGCTGATCACAGGGCAAAATCCGGCTTCTTCGGAGCCAGCTGCAGAAGCTTTGCTTAAAATGCTCAAAAAAGAGAAGGCGGCTTAAGCTCCCAGATTTCCGTATACCTGACTATCAGTGTAGCGTGAAAATCCCACCCAATCCGATTTGAAACGGTGGGATTTTTATGTTAAGTACAGTGTCTAAAGCGTATACCTGTCGTTGACTTTAGTTCTTACGGTATGTTTAGCAGTCTCCTAATTTGAAACAAAGGAGGAGATTTTGGGTAATTGATGTATATACATTAATTTGCAAGTGAACTAGAATTAGCCTTATGCGAAAGATAAAGAAATTACATAAAGCAGTGCATGCGCCCATGGGGGACCTGGTAACCTACCGCGCTATACCTACGCACGAAGTAGAGTACATCGACCCGTTCCTTTTTCTTAACCACCACGGTCCTCAGGTATACAAGCCGGGCAACAGGGGACTGCCTTTTGGTCCGCACCCGCACCGTGGCTTCGAAACACTGACTTTTATTCTGGATGGCGACATTATGCACCAGGACACAGGCGGCGGAAAGGATGTTATCGAGGCGGGTGGCGTGCAATGGATGACGGCCGGCAGCGGTTTGATCCATGCGGAAATTTCGTCTGATAAATTCAAGCAGGAGGGCGGGCCTTTGGAGATTCTGCAACTGTGGTTCAACCTGCCTGCTCAACACAAAATGGCAGCCCCTAAGTACATTGGCCTCCAAAAAGATAAGATTCCGGTGGTAGAGCTCGATAATGGGAAGGTACGGGTCAATGTGATTTCCGGCAGTTGGGGAGAAGTGCAGGCACCTATCCAGAATCTGAGCGACATTCATATGGTGAGCATTGAGCTGCAGAAAGGCGGTGAATTCATTTACAACATACCTTCAGAGCGCAACATCTTCTTCTACGTGGTGCGGGGAGCTGTCAAGGTAAACGGCGAGACGGCTGAAAAACTCACCTTGGTGGAATTTGCCAACGAAGGAAAGGAAGTGAAAGTCGAAGCGACCGAGGACGCCTACATTCTCTTCGGCCATGCCCATCCCTACAATGAGCCCGTCGTATCGCACGGGCCATTTGTAATGAACACCGAAGAGGAGATTCGGGAGGCCTTCCGCGATTACCAACTGGGTAAAATGGGAACCTGGGAAGGGTAGGAGTTAGATAGTTGAATAATTTAACGCTGCGGTTGTAGGGACAGGTCGTGTCTTATCCAAACGTGCACCAAATTCACATTAGCAAAACACTTCAATAAAAAGCTCTCTTCCCGGTCAGGAAAGAGAGCTTTTCAGGTATAGTATCAGCTAAATTTTGAGCAATTGGTCTTATCTGCCTCGCTTCGGACCACCTTTGGGTGCATCTCCTCGCTTGCCGCCGCTTTTCGGAGCCGCACTTCTGCCAGGCGCTGATTTAGGTGCCGCTTTAAAGCTACCGCCTCGTGAGCTCGGGTTCCTGCCCGGGCTGCCGGCGCCGTCTCTGGCAGTGCTTGTCCTTCTGGTATCGCTACTGGCTCTGCTGGTGCCGGGTCTTTTCGCTCCTTCACTTCCTTTAGCCGATGCTCCGGGTCTGCTGCCTCTGGCAGGACCTTTGTCCGCGCCACTTCTGGAGGGCGCACCTGAGGCACCGCCTTTTGAAGAGCCACTGCCACTTCTCGTACCGGACCGCTCGCCACGGACAGGTCGGTCGTAGGTGCTTTCCGATGTTTTCCGGCTGCTCGTTCCCTTAGCACCGGGCACGAGGCTGGTCAGGCTGTTTACTTCCTGCGGTGTGAGCACACGCCAGTGGCCCGAAGGCAACTTGGCCAGTGAAAACTCACCGAAACGTACGCGCTGCAAATGTACTACCTTATATCCCAGGCTTTCGCACATGCGCTTCAGGTAGTGGTCGGTGCCCGGCTTTAATATAATGCGGAATCGTGTTTGGGTTTCTTTCGATACGGAATTGTTTACCCGCTCTTCACCAGGTATAGGAGCGCCGCCACCGCTCATCTTCTGCAGAAAATCAGCCGTGATCATTTTGTCCACGGTTACGATATACTCTTTTTCAAACTTGTTGTCGGCGCGCTTCACGCCGCGCACAAAGTCACCGTCGTTGCTCAGGAAAATGATGCCCTCCGCCTCACGTTCCAGCATGGCGGTTGGTTCCAGCGTAGCAGGGAAGTTGATGGCACGCACCACATTGTCGCGCACGGCCATATCGGAGGTGGCCGACATGTTGGCCGGTTTGTTGAAGATCAGGTATACGGGCTTCTCCTGTTTCACACGCAGCATCTCGTCGTCGATGCGTACCTTGTCTTTCGGCGTTACTTTCATGCCGGAGTCGGTCGGAATTTTCCCGTTCACCGTCACACGGCCCTGTTCTATGAGTTCGTCTGCATCGCGACGGGAGCAAAAGCCCGAGTCGCTGATGAATTTATTCAGTCTTTTTGGTTCCATGTTGTTCGAGGCGTCTGTGAACTTTTTATCAGCACACTTATTTACGCCAATCCTTTAAGAAGAAGCAAAATTACGGGAAAATATAGGTTTACCTACTTCTTTGGATCAACCAAAAGATTTCCAGCCGCCCAGTACAGGCAGACTATTCGTTTTCGAGGGCGTAGGGAGCCTGTCTCATGGAAACAACAAAGCCGATCATACCACCAACCAAAGCCGGGATAACCCAGCCCATACCAAGACTGTAGAAGGGCAGGTACCGGAGGAATACATCACTGATGCCCAACTCAAATCCTGCAGCGCTCAAACCTTCTACGATGCTCACAACACTCGTCAGCAGTACCGACCAGGTATAGACGGCGTGTCTGTTGCGGAGTACTGAGCCGAATAAAGTCAGTATGATCAGGACGATTACGATCGGATAAATGGCCACCAGCACAGGTATAGAGAAGGAGATGATCTGCGTCAGGCCTACATTCGATATGAGGGCACTCACCAGGGTAAGAATCAGCACATAGTTTCTGTAGGATATAGAAGGGCGCAACTTATGGAAAAAGCTGGCACAGGCCACTACAAGTCCGATGCTGGTAGTAAGACAGGCAAAGATTATGGCAATACTTAGGATCATGCTTCCGGATACCCCGAACTGCAGATCAGATATCCGGCTGATGATGAGCCCTCCATTTTCAAGATGGCCGAGTGCCTGCACGCTCGTGGCACCTGAGTAGGCCAGACCCACATACACCAGAGCCAAACCGACTGCCGCAATCAAGCCCGCAGTGGTACATACTTTCGCAATTTGCCTCGTACTATCGATACCCTTGGAGCGGATAGCGTTGATTACGATCAGGCCAAATATGAAGGATCCGATGGTATCCATGGTCAGGTAGCCTTCCTGAAAGCCTTTGAAGAAGGGAGCTGCTTCGTAGGACGCTAACGGAGCCTCAATCTCACCTAGCGGGGAGATAATGTTTATGGCCAGCAGAAGGGCCAGGATAATGAGTAGGACCGGTGTGAGAATTTTACCGATCGTGTCTACAACTTTGCCAGGGTTCAATGCCAGTAGGTAGGTTACCGCAAAGAAAATGATAGAATAGAGCACCATGCCCCAGGAAGAAGTTCTCAGACCCTCAGACAGGAATGGGGCGATGCCGATCTCGTACGACACTGTACCGGTTCGGGGAACTGCAAAAAGGGGGCCTATGGTGAGGTAGATCACAACCGGGAAAATAAGTCCAAAAAGCGGATGTACCTTCGAGGAAATAGACTGTACGTCTTCGTTTTTGGACATGCCGATGGCAATGACGCCCAACAAGGGAAGCCCTACACCGGTCATCAAAAATCCGATAATGGCAGGTATAAGTTCAGTGCCAGCTGCCTGGCCCAGTGACAATGGAAAAATAAGGTTGCCAGCGCCGAAGAAAATAGCGAATAGCATCAAGCCAATAAAAAATGTTTCTTTAAACGAGATTGTTCCTGCTTTCACTATATTTTATGATCGGTGGGAGGATATATTTAACTGTACTGCAAGTAAATATCCAATCCGGCAAAATCCTACATTTATCTTGTGTTTAGTGTCAACAGCAATAATTTCAGTGCTAATTATCACCTTGGCGTTTAGGTTTATAACGAATACGCAGCCTTCGACCGATGCCCCAACTTTCCAGTCTCTGTGTGCTCTGATAGGAATAGGTGTGCTTATTTGATGAAGTCGGAATGAGCGTTTTCGGCGCACTTATGAAGGAAAAGCCGGTAGGTGCAACCTTCTCTTATTGAATGAAAGCTGGTAGGGCTTGTCTCCATGCAGCATTAAAAATTAAGGAATCATTATATTTCTTAATATTGAGTGCAAACCGTAGGCTGCATATTTTGCCCCGGATCGGATCTCAAAACCTGTATATAAATAGACTTATACGATCATCCGCTAAAAGCTCCAAGTGATTTACTCGGCGCATATTTTATTTAGAAGATGAACTTATTGATAATGTGGTGCTTAATTTTCTTCAGAGGCCAACACCTATACCTGCGGAGTTCAGGTTTGAAACCATTTTAGCCCGCTCAGGCTTATATATGCAATTACCCGAAGCAACCACCCATTATGCTGGAATATTCCATGTTCGAAAGGCTCCCTTACCGGAGCCAGCGCGAAGCCCTTAAAAGAGAAGGCACGCTCATAGCGCGACGCCAGGTAAACGGGTATACAATCCTGCTTTACATTTTGGAACACACTTTTGTGGAGGTATGGACGGGCACGGAGGCCGAAGTGGTGACTACCTTTAAGAAATCCTCAAACGCAATGGCAGTTTTAGAGCCCTACATTGAGGCAATGGAGTCGGTAGATTGGTTAGGAGAGAACGAAGTTTGACCACGCCAGATGTAAAAAGCACTTGTTTAAAAAAGAAGGGAAGGCCTGTAGCCTTCCCTTCTTTGTTTCAGCATGCGGTATACCTCAAGCTATACTTGCTCCATCACCGGAACTTCCTGCATGTATCGCTCGAAGCTGTCGTCCATTTCGTCGAGCCAGCGGGTATGGTGTCTGGCAGCCTCCGTGCCCGTCATCACCGAAGTGTAGGTCTTATCGCGGTAGCGAAGAATGTCCTCTTCCTTGTCCAGGAGCCATTGCTTGAAAAGGGAGGCCACTTTGTCCAGGTCAATCTCCGGATAGTCGGTCATGTTCATCAGTTCGCGCACGTACTCCGTCTGGAAGTCAATCTCATCATCGTGGTTGCAGTTCGCCGCGGCTTTGTTCAGCCACAGGTTGATATCTTTCTGTCTTTCCTCCTTTTCTGGCAGCTGAATCTTGCCCTGGATCACGTCGCGCGCATACCAGGCCTGCACATCAAACATATTGAAGGTATAGTACTGGTCCTGCATGCCCAGGTAGATGAGCTGCGGCAGCTCGTTGAAAAATACGCCTTTGTAGATTTTGTCCGGGTAGAGGCAGTTTTTTGTTTTCAGGCGCAGTTCGTCTGGCAGGTAGGGGAATTTATGCTGGTAGCCGGTGCACATCACCACGGCATCGTAGCGCTCCTGTGTGCCGTCGCTGAAGTGGGCTATATCACCCTCAAAATGGGTGAGAAGTGGTACTTCCTTCATACCTTCGGGCCAGTCCATACCGATGGGGTTGCTGCGGTAGCTCAGGGTTACCGAGTTCGCACCATGCTTAAAGCTCTGTACCCCAATGTCCTCAGCCGAGTAGCTGCTACCGATGAGCAACACATCCTTATCCTTGAAAATATCTGCACCACGGAAGTCGTGCGCGTGCATGATCAGGCCGGGAAATTCCTCAATGCCTTCGAAATAGGGCATGTTTGGGGTGGAGAAATGGCCGGAGGCAACGATCAGATAATCAAACTCCTCGGTATAGGTCTTGTTATGGGCCAGGTCCTCGAGCACCACCGAAAACTGCTGCGTGTCTTCCTTATACTCCACCCAGCGGGCGGTGGTGTTGAAGCGGATGTAGTCGCGCACGTTGCACTTGTCTACGCGGCCCTGGATGTAGTCAAAGAGCACCGGTCGGGGCGGGTAAGAAGAGATAGGCCTGCCAAAGTGCTCATCGAAGGTATAATCGGCAAATTCGAGGCACTCTTTCGGCCCGTTGGACCAGAGGTAGCGGTACATGCTGCCGTGGATCGGCTCGCCATACTTGCCCACTCCGGTGCGCCAGGTATAGTTCCAGAGACCACCCCAGTCCGCCTGCTTCTCAAAGCAAACGATTTCAGGTATGGTCTCGCCTTTCATTTCTGCTGATTTAAACGCGCGTAGCTGCGCTAAGCCGCTTGGACCGGCTCCGATGATTCCTACTCTTAACTTCATGTATACTTTAAAATGGTGAATGCAAAATGCAATATTCTGCCTCGAGATATGTTTCAAAGATTGTTGTTTTTGTGATCGAAAAAATCACAATTCCGGTTTTCTGCGCGAGGTCAACACCTTCAGGGCTGAAAACAGAAAGGGGGCAGGAAGTATAAAAAAAGAGGCGTTGAAAAGGATGCCTTACAAAAGAAGCCGGCTGGCCTGAACTATACTAACAAAGTGCCCTTCTGAATATTCATATCTCTATATGTCAGAATGCCTGTTTTACAAAGATACAAAATGTAAAGGAATAATTATAATCTGACTTTCAGATTATTGACTGTAGGTATAGCTCGAACTAGAATGAAGTATGTGGAAAATTCGGAATGTACAATTACTTCCGTTGCTCGATCTGTTGGACTTTTGCCATTATCCGCTCTTAAGGTTGAAACGCATAATAAGTTGCTGTTAGTTAGTATAATAGGTTTGTAACCAGGGCTTTATAAGGAAGTTGAGTTGAAGTTGGAAGAGCCATTATCGGCTTGTATTAAAAGGCAAAACCTGAGAGCCAGGCGTATGCAGTTTATAAGGCCTTTCAAAAATTTTAAAAAGCGAGCAAAAAAGATGGATAGGTAGAGGTACAAAAGTCAATAGTCTCGCTACAGTTTGAATATACAATAAAAACAAACCCGCCCCCCCAAAGCGAAAGGGCGGTTTGCCTATACCTAAACTTTAGGATTTACTCACATCCAATATACTCTCCACTGCCGATCGGAGCACCAGGAGGCAGACTGAGTACTTTAGCCGGCTTCACTTCCTCCGGTTTATCCATGCGTGCCAGCGCGAAATCCAGATGTGCTTTGTAGCCGGTATCGCGTGTGCGCTTGGCCTGACTGGTAGCATGCTGCTTGATGTCGGCAAGTGCACTTGTGGCAATGGCGCGTGCCTGGTAAGAGGCGTTCTCGTCCTGTGCCAGGGCCATCAGGTGGGTAAGCACCACCTGCTCGGTTTGCAGTTGCACCTGTGCGGCCAGTCCGTTCTGGCGCCTGCTTTTCCAGGTGTTCTCTATAAGTTGGCTGGTGACATCCTGCAGACTGAGGGTATTATAACGGGCGCCAAACTCTACCAACCGCGTGGCACGCTGCGGGTGCAGCAAAAAGGAAAGCGAGAACTCAGCAGAGGCCTGTGCGGCTGCCAAGGGATCGAAGGTGAGGCCCGTTCTTTTCGTGAATAGCTCCCGGTTGTTGCCCAGACCCGGCGCACGCGGCGGTATCAGCGCAATAATGTTTTCGGGTAGGGTGAGCACTTCCGGTGAAATTGTATGAAGCATGGCATCGAGGGCTTTCTGCTGCTCTCTTTTATCGAGCACTTCGGTTACTAATTGCTTATCGCCACGCAGGGCGTAGGTATAGCGCATGCCGCCGATCAGCTTGGCTGCCGCCTCGGTCTGGTAACGGTGGAAGTTATAGATTGGTACCAGTACATCCTCTAGCATACTCATCGGCGCATTGGTTTTTATGTTCTTTTCAGAGAAATTCTGAAGGGCTTTGCGGCGTACATCGAGCACACGCATCAGTTCATCGCTTGCATTCGTGCCGTTGTCCCAAAGGTGGGCGGTGGGGTGAGCGCCACCGGGAGCGCGGGCATCCGTGTCCGAAATAAAAGTCAATCCCTGCGCGCGGCCCTGTGCCAGCAGTTCATCCAGTGCTTTCTTCTCGTCAGTTCCTTTCGGGAAGTGCTGATAACCATAAATGACGGCCAGCTTGTCCCACTCACCGATGTTGATGCCATAGGCATTGCTAATGTTGATCTTGCCGGCTCTGTCCAGCTGCACCTGCGGGTGCGGGTAGTCCATCACGGAGGCATTGTTGTTAGCGTCGTAGTTGTGCATGATGCCCAGCGTATGGCCCAGTTCGTGTGCCGATAACTGCCTGATGCGTGCCAGTGCCATCTCCATCATAGCTTTGTTCTCCGGTTTTCCATCTTCATAAGGCGCCAGCAAGCCCTCCGCGATCAGGTAATCCTGACGTACGCGCAAAGAGCCCAGCGACACGTGTCCTTTGATGATCTCACCGGTGCGCGGGTCTATAACAGAAGCGCCGTACGACCAACCGCGGGTGCTGCGGTGCACCCACTGAATCATGTTGTAGCGCACGTCCATCGGGTCTGCTGTGTCAGGCAACACCTCCACCCGGAAGGCATCCTTATACCCGGCCGCCTCAAAAGCCTGGTTCCACCAGCGGGCTCCATCCAGCAGGGCAGAGCGGATCTGCTCCGGCGCCCCATTGTCTACATAATACACGATCGGCTTCACCGCTTCCGATACCTTGGCCGAAGGGTTCTTTTTCTGCAGACGATGGCGGGCAATGTAACGCTTTTCAATGTTTTCGTTTACCGGCGTGGCATAGTCGAAGTAGGAGATGCCAAAGTAGCCGGCTCGCGGATCGGCCTCACGTGGAGTATAATTGTTGTCGGGCAGTTCGATGAAAGAATGATGCTGGCGCAGGGTGACGGCCTGCGGGTTGGGAGCTACGCTGCGCACAATAAAGCCACCATTGTCGCTTGTGAAAGTCAGAGTAGACTCGAACTCGGTGTTTTTGGGGAAGTTTTTGATGCGTGGCAGGTATAGCGCCGAGCGGCTGGCGTCGAGGCGGTAGGTGCCCTGGCCCGCTCGCTTGATGCTACCGATGACATCGTGGGCATCTTGCAACAGAAAGTCAGTTGCGTCTACCAGCACACGTTTTCCATCTGCTGCCTCCGCCTTAAAACCCCATAAAACCGATTGCGCAAAAGATTCTTCCACGGCGCGTGCTTCGTTTTGATTGTCGGTGATGGCTCTATAGCGCAGGTTCGGCTGCACGAGCAGCACTTTAGGACCAACTTTTTTGAAGGACACAATGCGCTCGCCTCCCAATTGCCCGCGGTCGAGGCCTATGTCGTTGGAGCCTAGCCCGCCCGGCAGTGAGTTCACATACAGAAAATCATAGTCGAGCTTGTCAATCTCGAGCCATACCTTACCGCTTTGCTCATCCCAGTAAAAAGGGAAAAAGCCATTGAATTTTTTCATCCCCGCGGTTTTGGAGGCAATGCTGGGCAGGGTTTGCGCTGTAGTGCTGCCCAAAGCCAAAAGCGGGAGGAGCAGGAGGAGAATCAGATTTTTGCAAGTCAATGTCATAGAGTCAGGTATAGGGTGATGTCGTGTAAGCAGGCTTAAGTTACACATTTAGAGCATAGGATACCGAAAATATAGTGTAAATTGCATTAAACGATAACCTGATCTGAAACATAAAACTTTAAGAGCTCAGGTCAGTACATATTCTCTAAGTGCTCTTTGAGTAAAACCAGTACAAACAAATAATTATCCCTATGAAAAAGATTCTGATGGCCATCTCAGCCTTCGCGCTTCTGTCAGCCTGTGGCAACGAACAGAAGTCAGAGTATGAACGCTACTACGACAGTGATTACCAGCCCGACACTACAGCCGTAGCCTCACGTCCGCAACCGCCGCGACCGGCCACGACGCCACCTGCTGGAGGCGCCACGCAGGACGTGCAGACAACTCCGGCCGGCACACCGACCGGACCGGAAACCACCGCAACAGCAGAGCAGCCAAAAGAGGCACTTGCCGGAGACTTTGCGAAAGGCGAAAAACTGATTGCCGGATCTGACTGCCTGGCTTGCCACAAAGTAGACCAGAAAGTAGTAGGCCCTTCGTATGAAGAAGTGGCGCAGAAGTATGAGGCTAACGATAAAAACTTAAGTTACCTGGCTGGCAAGATCATTAAGGGTGGTGCCGGTGTTTGGGGACAAATCCCGATGCCTCCGCATCCGAACCTGAGCGAAGGCGATGCCAAGGAGATGTCGCGCTACATCCTTTCACTCCGCAAATAACCTGACTGTATGAAGCTGTCCCGGTACCTGAGAAGGTATAGGGACAGCTTTTTTTATACCTATACCTAATCAAGCCAACACGCCATGAGCAGAGCCAAAAATTACAGTGAATTGGAAGCAGAACTGGTGCTCGACGCGAAGGCGACGCTGGGGGAAGGGGCCATCTGGCATCCGTCTGAGAAACGCCTTTACTGGGTGGATATAGAAGGCCGTGAGCTGCATCTGTTTGACCCCACTACCGACGAAAACAAGGCCTGGCCGGTTGGAGAGCGGGTCGGTACAGTAGTGCCGGTGGTCAATGGCGGGGCTTTGGTGGCCCTGCAGAATGGCGTGCATTTCATCAATACCGAAACAGGCGAGCTTTCATTTGTAGCCAATCCCCTTGAGCGAGATGATATCCGGTTCAATGACGGGAAATGTGACCCGGCCGGCAGATTTTGGGTAGGCACCATGGCGCTCGATTCACGGGAAGGAGCCGCTGCGCTCTACCTGATGGAGCATGACGGGCAGATGACCCAGGTGCTGGAAAACCTGAGCGTTTCGAATGGCCTCGTTTGGACGGCAGACAAGCAACACATGTACTTGATTGACACACCCACCCGCAAGGTCCAGCGGTATACTTACGACCATGAGGCAGGAACCATCCGGAAGGAGCGGGATGCGATTGCTATACCTGAGCACGAAGGAAAACCCGATGGGATGACCATCGATGAAAAAGGGCGGCTGTGGATCGCGCTCTATGGAGGCGGTGGCGTAGGCTGCTGGGATCCGGAAACCGGCGAAATGCTCCTGAAAGTGACAGTACCTGCCCCGCATACCACCTCCTGTGCCTTCGGCGGTGAGCGGCTCGACACTCTCTACATCACCACCGCCCGCGACGGCCTGGACAATGAACAACTTCACCAATACCCGTTAAGCGGCGGTGTATTTGCCCTTAGACCTGATGCCAAAGGCGTACCTGCAAACTTTTTCCTGAGTCGTTTGTAAGGTATAGTGTGTATTCAGGTCTGTCTGCGAAACGATTGGATTGAGTCGCTGCTACCTTAGTAATGTTCACCAAAGCTTCACATGTTATACCTATACCTGATCGCGCTCGGATAATAGCCATGCAGATCTTTCAATTCAAAACGCATAACTCAAAACTAAAATAAACTATGATTTCAGCAAAAGCATATGCCGCATTCGATCCTACCAGTCCGCTCAGGCCCTTCAGCCTGGAGCGGCGTGAAGTAGGGGAGCATGACGTGCTGATCGATATCAAATACTGTGGCGTGTGCCACTCCGACCTGCACCAGGTGCGCGACGAGTGGGGCGGCGCCATGTATCCCCTCGTACCTGGCCACGAAATTGTGGGCGTGGTGACAAAAGTGGGAGCCTCTGTAAAGAAGTTCAAAGAAGGCGACCTGGCTGGGGTGGGCTGTTTTGTGGACTCCTGCCGTACCTGCGACAGCTGCAAAGAGGGTTTGGAGCAGTACTGCGAAGTGCAGAACGTGGGCACCTACAACAGCCTGGAGCGCGACGGCAAAACCATTACCTACGGTGGCTACTCCAGTCAGATTGTGGTGGACGAGAACTATACCTTGAAAGTGCCGGAGAATCTGGATCTGGCCCGCACCGCACCTTTGCTTTGCGCCGGCATTACGACCTATTCGCCCATCATGGAGTGGAAGATCGGGAAAGGACACCGCGTGGGTATCGTGGGCCTCGGCGGACTGGGCCACATGGCAGTGAAAATTGCCGCTGCCAAAGGCGCTGATGTGACGGTGCTGAGTACTTCTCCTAATAAAAAGCAGGACGCAATGGACCTGGGAGCGCACAATTTTGCCGTTACAAAAGACGAAGCTACGCTCAAGCAATTGCGCAATTCTTTCGATTTTATCATCGATACTGTATCAGCGCCGCACGACTACAACCTATACCTGTCCATGCTCAAACGAGACGGTACCATAATCCTGCTGGGAGCGCCGCCAGAGCCTTCTACCGTAGCTGGTTTCAGTCTGATTGCCCGTCGCAAGCGACTGGTTGGTTCCATGATCGGTGGTATACCTGAAACACAGGAAATGCTGGACTTCTGCGCCGAGCACAACATCATGTCCGACATCGAGCTAATCAAAATGGAAGACATCAACGAAGCCTACGAACGTATGCTTCGCAGCGATGTGAAGTACCGTTTTGTGATCGATATGGCGAGTTTGTAAATTACAATTAGTTTATGGCGCGAGCGTCCTCGCTCGTGTCTATTATAGTGAGGCCTTTAGCCGTTACTTATTTCGGAACCGGGCCACAGGCTTTATTATAGCAAGTCACAAACGAGGAAGTTCGCACCATTAAAAAAGGCCCCATCTATTAATAGATGGGGCCTTTTTTAATGCTTTATTGTTCTAACTCCCGCTGAAGATTCGCTTTTGCCTTATCCTCCAATGCCGCCTGAAAAGCGGGTGTTTTATAGATCTGTTTTTGAGAAAGGAAGTGTTGCAGCACCTTGCGTCTGCCGGGTTTGTAAATCAGGTCAGGATAAATGCTGTACTCTTTCCGCACGCCTTGGCTATACCTGTCATAACGCGCTTCGTCTGCTCCCAAAATAGCGAGGTCTAAGTCAAGTAGCAGGTTGATGAGATTATTCTCTTGTGTCAGGTGCGTCTTGGTGGCGATGATCATTTCTTTCACTTTTATCAGATCGGCTTCAGGTATACCGAGCCGATGCAGGCGCGCTTCTGCGACCAGGGCACTCTGAGCTTCATTGTCAGAACGGGTCGCCTTGTACACGATGTCGTGGTAGAAAATGGCAAAAAGTAACAAGTCGAACTGCTGACTATCAACTTTATACCTGTCTGTCAGTTCCAGCATGTAGGCGATGTGGTCGAGGTTATGATAGTGCCTGTCCTTTGCAGTATAAGCCTTTTCCAGTTCATACCACAGTTGCCCGATCAGCTCATCATCTGAGCTATACCTGCGGCACAGCGCTTTCCATTCTGTTTTTACAAAGTCCTCCATCCGGTTTTATTTTTCTGGTCTGAAGCGTACGACAATTCTCACCTCTTGATTGATTTTCTGGCCATCCTGCGTGGCTGCTTGCCATTTTGGTCCCTGTGCTACCAACCGCATAGCCTCATCGTCGCAGGGCTTGCAAAGGCTCCGGACTACTTCCAGATTTTCGAGTGAACCGCTTGTCGTAACCATTGCCCGCACCACGACACGGCCTCTCATCATGTTGGAGGAATAGCGCAGGTTTTCTGCCAAGTACTGACGGTAAGCTTTATGGCCCGCAGCAGGTCTGGCCGACACAACAGGAGTTGGATTAGTAGGTTGGCGTGTTACGACCACCTCGCTCAAGGCTCGGTTGTCCACCTGCAGATCCATGGTGATGGGTCCTGAGTTGACATCTACACCTTTTTCTCTGGTTTGGTAGCCGATATACCGGAAAGCAAGGGTTGCTTTTTCATCTGGTAAGGTCAATACAAAATTGCCCTGTGCATCGGTAGCTACTCCCTGGGTAGTGCCCTTCACCACAACCGACACGCCGGGCAGCGGCGTACCATCCTGATCGACCACCTGCCCCTGTACCTGGTTCTGGCCGATTTGTTCATTTCGCTGCACCTGCACACCAGCTATCCGTCCTATTAGCGCTTTGGCAACAGCGGTACTTTCCGGCGTCATTGTGTTTCGCAGCGCAGGTGGCGGCACTGTCACTTCGGCCAGCTTTTGAGACTGAGCAGTTACAACTCGCTCAGGTATAGACTCTGTCAGATCAGCCACAATTATTTCAACTTCAACTTCTTCAATGTCATCAGCTAAAAGTGCTTCTTCCCGAACAGCCTGACTGCTCGTGCGAGCCCGCGGCGTACGAAGTGGAGCCGGCTTGGAAATGGCTGCTATGTGGCGCGGGCGCACCGTATCGGGCTTGGCATCTGCCACGGTTTCAGGTATAGCCGGAGCCTGCTCTTCGCTAAAGTCCATCGCTTCCTGAATCGCCTTCTCCTGCTGTACGGCTATACCTTGCTGCTCGCGTACCTGCTGGTAGTTATAATAGAAAACCACCACCGTGGAGAGCAGCACCATGGCCACGGCAGCGGCAACGCGCCAATCGGTCAGGTATAGCGGCACCGGCATACGACTCTGGCGGCGACTTTTAACTTCAATATGGGAGTTGATGTCTTCTACCTGGCTTTCTGTCTGGGCAGCATCTGACACAGACAGTCCTTCCAGCACATCCGAGCACAGGTCGCAGTCCAGCAAGTGGCGCTCCAGCTGGTGGTGCAGGGCATCGGGCAAAGTGCCTGCCTGGTACTGCTCCAGCAGTTCCACGGAAGGGTGGTCGCCCCTGTCCCAAAGTATATGTCGCTTATCTGGCTGCATGGTTTTTCTCCATGATGATTTTCAGGTTTCGCTTTCCGTTCTGGATGTAGCTTTTCACTTTATTCAGGTCGCATCCCGTGAGGGCGCTGATCTCTTTATAACTCTTCTGCTGCAAATAAAACAGCTCCACACACTCCCGCTGCTGAGGTGGCAGCTCCTTTAAGGCCGCATGCAAAGCCTGTTCCAGTTGCTCAGATTCTTCCGCGTGAGTAGGATGCAGTGGTTCTGCAGTTTCCATAAAAGGTGACGTATTATCGGAGAGCGGCACCGTGCTTTTGTGCTTGCTTGCCCTAAGTTGCATCAGGCAGTAGTTTCGGGTGGTCACGTGCAGCCAGCTTTTAAAGTTGCTGACCTCGTGCTGTAGCAGCGCTTTCGAAACATGCTCGAACAGCTGCATGGTGGCGTCTTTACTTTCCTCGGGGTCCTGCAGGTATTTCTGGCAGACCAGGTATACGAGTTTGGAATGGCGCTGAAACAATTCTCCCAGATGCTCCAGATCGCCCGTCTCCTTATACAGCCGCACCAGCTCCTGATCGTCGGGAGGCGGCTTGGCGTTGGTGAAGAGCTTGATGAAAAAAGGGAGCATGTGCCGGAATTGTTTTCTAAAGAAAAGAAAAATATTCTGAAAATTTTATGGAAAGCCTGTGGAGGTGGCATCATGTCGGAAACCAAAACATAATAGCCATGAAAAAGAACCTCTTCCTGCTCTTCGCCCTTATGCTGTTCGGGCTGACTGCAACCGCTCAAAATCGCACCATCACCGGCACTGTAACCGACTTGAGTGGCGGCAATCCGCTGCCCGGCGTGAGCATTACCATTAAAGGCACATCTAAGGGTGCCGCTACCGACAAGCACGGCAAGTACAGCCTGGCTATACCTGGTGATGATGCCACGCTGGTATTTCGCTATATCGGTTACATGACCCAGGAAGCAAAGGTGGGCAAGCGGAATGTAGTGGATATAAAATTACAGTTGGATACCCATACACTGCATGAAGTGGTTGTGACCGAACAAAGCATACCCCGGGCGCTGGCAGGAAAGGTAGCAGGCGTTTTTTCAAGGAGAGATGCTGCAGAAAATATGACCTATGCACCAGCACACGTACCTCTGCACGATGCCGCTCCGATCGTGCACAACACCGAGAACTATGCTTTCATCAAAGAGAATGCCTTCCTGGATGCGCAGAAAAACCCGCTTTCCACTTTTTCCATCGATGTAGACAATGCTTCTTACAGCAATGTGCGCCGCTTCCTGAATCAAGGGCAGCGCCCACCTGCCGATGCGGTGCGCATCGAGGAAATGGTCAACTACTTCAACTACGACTACCCGCAGCCTACTGGTGATGCTCCCTTCTCTATAACAACCGAGCTGTCGGCCAGCCCCTGGAACAAAAACAACCAGCTATTGCACATCGGTTTGCAAGGCAAGCGTGTCGCCACGGATCAACTGCCGGCATCCAACCTGGTTTTCCTAATCGACGTGTCCGGTTCGATGTTCTCGCCGGATAAACTGCAGCTCGTGAAAGCCGGCCTGAAACTGCTGGTGGACGAGCTTCGTCCGCAGGACATGGTGTCGATGGTGGTGTATGCGGGGGCGGCAGGATTGGTGCTGCCCTCCACCTCCGGAAAAGAAAAGAAGAAGATAATAGAAGCATTAGATAAGCTCGAAGCAGGCGGTTCGACAGCCGGTGGCGCAGGCATCAATCTGGCTTATAAAGTCGCTGAAGAGAGCTTTGTAAAAGGAGGCAACAATCGCGTGATTTTGGCATCTGACGGTGACTTTAACGTGGGCGTGAGCAGCGACAGCGAACTACAGCGCCTAATCGAGAAGAAGCGTGAGACAGGTGTGTTCCTGACCGTATTGGGTTTCGGAACTGGCAATTATAAAGACTCCCGCATGGAGCAACTGGCCAACAAAGGCAACGGTAACTACGCTTACATCGATAACATCCGGGAAGCGCAGAAAGTGTTTGTGAACGAGTTCGGCGGCACGCTCTTCACCATCGCCAAAGACGTAAAACTGCAACTCGAATTTAACCCCGCCAAAGTTAAAGCCTACCGCCTGATCGGCTACGAAAACCGTGCACTGGCCAATGAAGAATTCAACGACGATAAGAAAGACGCCGGCGATATGGGTTCAGGCCATACTGTCACCGCACTTTATGAAATCGTACCAGCAGGGTCTTCATCCGAATCATTGGCAGGTAATGTCGATCCACTCAAGTATCAGAAAACAAGCCTCGACCCGAAAGCCAAACGAACCGACGAAATGCTCACGATGAAGCTTCGCTACAAAGAACCTGACGGCGAGACCAGCAGGTTGATGACCACCACGGTAACTAGTCAGGCTATACCTGTTGAGCAAACCTCCGATAATCTCCGTTTCTCAGCCGCAGTAGCTGCCTGTGGAATGCTGCTCCGCGATTCCGAGCACAAAGGTAATGCCTCGTACCCGATGGTGCTGGAACTGGCGAAGAATGCCCGTGGTAAGGATGAAGAGGGGTATCGGATTGAGTTTGTCAATCTGGTGAAGTCGATGGGATTGTTGAGTGATGGGAGGTAAGTAAATTATTGACTTGTTGTAAAGAGGAAGGAGCGGGGTGCTCCTTCCTCTTTTTGCTAATGGTATAGCCTCTATGGCGCGAGCGTCTACGCTCGTGACAGGTATAGGTATAGCTTGCTTTGTGGCTAATGCTTTCGCAGGTATACGAACCTATGTTGTTTTATAGCTTGCCCTGGCCGGGCGGGCCTTACTTTTTTCCTTGATGAAAAGAAAGAGGGCCCCTACCCCCAGTAAGCAAAAAAATCAAGACGATTCTAAACTCGCTGACCGCTCAAACACAAAATCGTCGCTGGTGCACTTGGCACCATTGTCTGCTCAGTTGCTTCAGGGCAAGTATGTATTGCTATACCTGCGAGTGAATTGTGACATAAACAACAAGGCTTATACATATAAATCGGGAATGGCGGGAAGTCCCCCTTCAAAGGGGGCAGGGGGATATCAATCGAGCACGAGAATCCTGTCAATTCTTTAATCCGTGGGGGTAGGGACCCTCTTGAATCCTGATTCAGACGGCTTTCCGCACCACCCAAGTTGTCATTGCCCGATCCTGTTCTACCAGCACCGTCTTCAACGGCTCCAGTCGCTCGGCGCCTAATTCCCTCTCCATCGCAATCACCAAATTTTCATCCGCCAGAAACCAGACCGGACCGTGTGCCATCCGGTAAAAACGACCCTCCATCTGTTGCAGTTTTCCTTCCAGTCCGATGGTGGTGCTGAAGCGGGCGAAAAGCATACCGCCCGGTTTGATGGTACGCCAGAGTTCCTGCACGATCCCTTTGAAATGTTCCTCGCTTCGGGCAAAATGCAACACCGCGCTGCAGAGTACAACGTCAAATTTTTCATCGGCAAATGGCAGCTCATCCAGATCAGCGACTACAAAATTTTTGCTTGGTAGCGTTGGGGCCATTTCTGTTGCCAGTTTCCTCACTTTTTCGATGGCTTCTGCTGAAATATCAGCTCCGTATACCTGCACACCGGCTTGCATCAGGTAAGCTATATTTCGACCGGCTCCGCAACCAGCGTCGAGTAATTGCATACCTTTCTGAATGCGGCCTTTCAGCAACTGGTCGAACAGGTAGATGTCGATATCGCCGAACTGGGCGCGGAGGGAAGCAAGAGGGATGTGAAACATAAGCACTGTTGTTCAGACAATGATGTAATAATGTGTACGAGGATGAAATTAAGCATGATTTCTCTATCCTTTGTCCTTTATTTTTAAGAATATTGAACAGAAATAATTGACCGAAGCCCCTATGAATAACGTAACTGCAACCGAAACTGTGAAGCGATCTGGCCTGTCTGTGAGCGAATTTATCCAGAAATACGCCAACCATCCGACTTATATTCCACCAACCGGCCCCGAACTGAACGCCAAAAACTGGCAGTGTGAGGCGGCCCTGCGCATGTTCCTCAACAACCTTACCGACGAAGTAGCCGAAGATCCTTCCCGTCTTGTTGTTTACGGTGGTATCGGGCAGGCAGCGCGCACTGTAAAAGATGCGCAGAAGATTATTGAAGTGCTGTTGAATCTGGAGGAAGACGAGAGTTTGCTCGTGCAATCGGGTAAGCCGGTGGGCAAGGTGCGCACGCATGCCGAGGCGCCGCGTGTGCTCATCGCCAACTCAAACCTGGTGCCGCATTGGGCGACGTGGGAGCATTTCAACGAACTCCGTGCCCGTGGCCTGATGATGTACGGCCAGATGACGGCCGGTAGCTGGATTTACATCGGTACGCAGGGCATTCTGCAGGGTACTTACGAAACGTTTGCGGCCTGCGGCAGAATCCACTTCAACGATGACCTACGCCACAAACTGCTCGTAACAGGCGGATTGGGTGGCATGGGCGGCGCACAGCCCCTGGCTGCTACAATTGCGGGCGCCACTTTCCTGGGCGTTGACATCGATCCGGAGCGCATCAAAAAACGCCTCGAAACCCGCTACATCGATAAAATGACCTACGACTACGAGGAGGCGAAACGCTGGGCACTGGAAGCCAAGGATAAAGGAGAGGCGATCTCGATTGGTCTGGTAGGTGACATAGGCGATGTGCTGCAGAAGCTGATTCAAGACAATATCACCCCGGAGATTCTGACTGACCAGACTTCCGCACACGACCCGATCAACGGCTATGTGCCAAATGGAATGACCCTGCAGGAAGCATTGGCGCTGCGCGAAAGTGATCCGCAGGAGTACAAAGCCCGCTCCCTCAAGAGCATGGCCCGCCACGTGGGCTTTATGCTGGAGTTGCAGCAGCGCGGCAGCCGTACTTTCGACTATGGCAACAACCTGCGCGAGTTTGCGCAGCAGGGCGGCGAGCCGAATGCCTTTAATATACCGGGCTTTGTGCCGGAATACATGCGTCCGCTCTTCTGCGAAGGCAAAGGACCTTTCCGCTGGGCGGCTCTTTCCGGCGATCCGGAGGATATCCGCGTGACGGACGAAGCACTGAAGGAGCTTTTCCCGGAGAATACGCACATGATCAAATGGCTGGACGAAGCCGAAGAAAAAGTTGCGTTCCAAGGATTACCGTGCCGCATTTGCTGGCTGGGTATGGGCGAGCGTGAAAAAGCCGGTCTGATGTTCAATCAACTCGTGCGCGATGGCAAAGTAAAAGCCCCGATCGTGATCGGTCGCGACCACCTCGATTGCGGCTCGGTAGCGTCACCTTACCGCGAAACCGAAGGTATGCTGGACGGCTCGGATGCCGTATCTGACTGGCCGCTACTCAACCTCATGTCCAACACGGCGGGCGGTGCTACCTGGGTATCGTTTCACCACGGTGGTGGCGTAGGTATAGGCTACTCGCAGCACGCGGGTATGGTGATTCTGGCAGACGGTACCGAACGCGCCGATCGTTGCCTAAACCGTGTACTGCACAACGACCCGGCGATGGGCATCTTCCGCCACGCCGACGCCGGTTACGAAACCGCGCAGGCTAATGCCGAGAAATTTGGCTTGAACTTGTAAGCTTAAATTTGCCCTCGCCTCGTAACAGGTGAGGGCAAATTTTTAGCTACTATACCAAATAGTTTGAATTACAATGTCAGTAATATGTATATGGTAGATGGGCAGAACGCTTAATTAAAAATTAGGAAGATAGCGACATTGAGCAATAACAACTAATACCCTTATGAGACATGTCTTAAAAATAGTTGTCAGCTTGGTTTTGCTTTCAGCCATTGTAGCTTGCACAAAAGAAGATATCGGTCCTCAAACGGTGTTAAAGGGACGTGTTTCGGATGACATTAGAGGTGTAAATATTGAAGGCTACAAAATCGTATTAGTTAAAAACTGGAGAAGCTGCGAGAATTTTATGTGTGGTTTGAATTCTGAAGAAGTAGCCACAGCTTATACTGATAGAAATGGGGAGTATTCAATTACGTTCAATTATAAGTTAAACGAAGGCGAAAGATACACGCTGTCAGAGCAATACTACGGAGCACCCTATTACCCTGAATATTCAGAGCAAATAGAAATTGTGTCAGGCAAGACCAATACAGTAGACATAAATGCCTGGAAGCCTGTAGAATTAAACTTGAATGTGACAGTTTTAAATAACGATAGTCCACCCTTGATGATAAGAAATGAAATTGATGCCAGTAACAGTGCATTTCTTAACATAGTCAATATCTATGAAGAAAACATTACCAAAACATACACTTTAAGGTCTAAGCCCAATACTGATATCAAAATTATTTTCTGGTATTACACAGGTGATAACTCTTCTGGGACTTTGCACCAAAAAGAATTTTCTTATCGCACAACTTTAGAAGATGTAACTACGCTGAGCTATAAGATTGATTGTTCCACTTTTTAAGGAAGTTAAAGGTAGCATTACTTTACCTAACACATCAAAAAAGGCTCATAGCCCAACACACGCATAATAAAACTATGAAACAGGATAACAACCATACCTTAATCGGTCCCTTCAAGCAGGTCGTTACAATGGCTAGCTTGCCGCAGGCGGGCCCGATTGTGGATGAAGAATTGGAGGTGCTCGATAACGCCGGCGTACTGGTCAATGATGGTCATATCGTGCTGGTCGGGAGGTATGATCAACTGTTGAAAATTGCGCAGGAAGAAGGCTATACCTTGCAGAAAGTTGCTGAGCCTATGGTGCTCCTGCCCGGCCTGATCGATGCGCATACACACATCTGCTTTGCCGGCTCCCGCGCCAACGACTATGCCATGCGCGTCGCCGGTAAATCATACCTGGAGATTGCCCGCAGTGGGGGCGGTATATTGGATAGCGTCCGTAAAACCCGCGAAGCCAGTCTGGTAGAGTTGGTGGAACTGCTCAGGAAGCGCTGCGACCGTCATGTGGCAGAAGGAGTGACCACCTGCGAGGTAAAAAGCGGCTACGGCCTGACCACTGAGGAGGAATTGAAAATGCTCGAGGCGATTCAACTCGTCAACAATCACCATGTGCTGGAGCTTATACCTACTTGTCTGGCTGCCCACATGCGTCCCCCGGAGCACACCGACTCGCGGCTATACCTGCAGGAAGTTGTAACGCAGCTTTTGCCGCAGATTAAAGAACAAGGGCTTGCTAACCGGGTGGATATTTTCATCGAAGACACAGCTTTTAATGAAGAAGATTCGCTGGAGTACCTACATGCGGCCAGAGAAATGGGCTTCGAGATAACGGTGCACGCCGACCAATTCAGCACAGGTGGCAGCCGTATTGCGGCCGAAGCCGGGGCTGTCAGCGCTGACCATCTGGAGGCCAGTGGTGACGCAGAAATCGCTTTGATGCGGGAGGCCGGTGTGGTGGCCACGGTATTGCCGGGTGCGTCATTGGGGCTGGGTATGCACTACGCGCCGGCCCGCAAAATGCTCGACGGCGGTCTGTGCCTTGCCATTGCTACCGACTGGAATCCGGGTTCTGCGCCAATGGGTGATCTTTTGATGCAGGCCGCACTGCTGGGCGCAGCCGAAAAACTCACCAGCGCCGAAACGCTTGCAGGTATAACCGTTCGCGCCGCAAAAGCGCTGAATTTGTCTGATCGGGGCACAATTGAGAAAGGGCAGTTGGCGGACCTGATCGCCTTCCCAACTGACAACTACAAGGAAATCCTGTACCAACAAGGCAAACTAAAGCCGACTAAGGTATGGAAGCGAGGTATAGAGTTATAGCATCTGTTGCTGCCTAAATGGGCATTAGAACCCATCGGGAGGTATAGCTTTAAGTTATAACGCACCCCTGCCACTCATTAGGCAGGGCCGTTTCATTCTAAAAGCATGCTCTTAAGACTTATTGTCATTCTGTAAAGAAACTTGGTTGAAGGGAGGTTAAGCCTATACTACATGCTACCAAGATCCTTACAGGATGACAAAAAAGAGAATGAAACGGACCAGCCTTCGAAGGGGACAGGGGGATAACAATCATTCCCAAACAACAATTTAACCATCAACAATTCAACCAATAAATACATGTACAAACCTACAGCACCTGGCACCTGGAAAGGCAGAGTAGACGCTACTGATGGCGAGGAAGGAAAGCGTTGGCACCAAGGTATACAGTTGCTCAATTTGAGTGAAGCGACTGAACCGGCCGAAGCTGAACAGGCGATTGCTTTTCTGGGTTTCTGCTGCGATGAGGGAGTACGGCGGAATCAGGGGAGGGAAGGAGCGGTGCAGGGACCACCAGCGCTGCGGCAGGCCATGGCTTCGTTTGCCTGGCACCTGGAGGAAGGCACTGCTTTGCTAGACGCCGGGGATGTATACTGCACCAACCAGAACCTGGAAGAGGCCCAGAATCAACTCGGCAAAAAGGTACACGCGCTGCTGACAAACACCTATAAAACGATCATCCTTGGAGGAGGGCACGAAACAGCTTACGGACACTTCCTGGGGATAAAACAGGCGCTGCCTGCAGACAAGCAACTTGGCATTATCAACTTCGATGCTCACTTCGATCTGCGGAGCTACGAGAAACAGTCAAGTTCCGGCACGCCCTTTCTGCAAATGGCCGACGATTTGATAAACAGCAACCAGGAGTTCAATTACTTATGCCTGGGTATACAGCAATATGGCAACACGCAAAAACTCTTCAACACAGCCAGGGAGCATGGCGCTGATTACGTGTTCGCACCCGCCATGCAGGTATACAATTATGAAGTGCTGCGCGAGAAACTACAGCAATTTATGGCGCTGGTGGATGTGCTGTATGTGAGCATTGACCTGGATGTATTTGCAGCGGCCTATGCTCCCGGCGTGAGCGCCCCGGCTGCCCTGGGTATACATCCGGAAATTGCCCTGATCCTGCTACAGGAGATCATCAGCAGCGGCAAACTGCTCACCCTGGATGTGGTAGAACTTAACCCGACGCTCGACCTCGATAATCGCACCGCCAAACTCGCGGCCTCGCTACTCTACCATGTGGTGCAGCAATGGATTCAGGTATAGGCTCCTTTCATCTTATGCAGTAAACACAAGCGCCCCGCCACAGAATCTGCAGCGGGGCGCTTGTGTTTACTGTAAAATACTAACGACCGACCTTGAACTTAGTCCAGTAAGTCGTGTCAGGTGTGATCACTTCTACCTGATAGGTGTCCGGCCGCAACTTGCCCAGATCAAAGCGCCAGGCGGTTTCTTTTTTAGCTACGCTGACAGGCTTCTTATAGACAAGTCTACCCGCCTTGTTTTTCACTTCCAATCGTGCGTTTTCAGTTAGCACCTGGTTGAAGTCCAGCACAAAAGTGCCTTTCTTGGTAGGGTTCAGAAATATACCCGACAACGTTTCCATGCGGGTGATAGTGTCCTTTTTAGCTACCTTGAGTTGGTCCTGCTCCACGGGTGGGAGTTGGGTTGAGGTTCCCTGCGCCATGGCGCTGAAACCGGCCAGTAGCACTGCACCAGCCAGTAAGTACGTTTGTTTCATCTTCATATTTTATCTCCAGCACTTTAGGTATACCGGACCTATACATAATTTAAGCCAGATTTTTCCTGTATTAGAAAATTTCTTTAAAAACAGTGCAATTTTTTTAGAATGTTACCCGGTAAGCGATCACGCGGTTGTCGAAAAAGGTGGGAACATAAAGCAGGCCCTGCTCTTCGGAGTAGTAAACATCCGCAGCGTTAATTTTCTTGTTCTTTGTATCCTGTATTTTCCAGTTGCGGCCATTCGTGTCGACGTAGTAGAGTTCACCGTTCCAATTCGACACCACATAGCCATCCGCACTGACGCGGGCTATCCCATCTGCCGACGGAATCTTATCGGTCCAGTCCGTGAATTCTTTTTGTTCCGTATCCAGGAAGCGGACTTTGCCTGTGTTGAAGGACGCCACGATCAGGCGGTTATTGTCATACAGCAACCCGTTCGGGCGCTCACGTTTGGTGTCGAGCCAGTGACTCACGCGGCCATTTCGGAACAGATAAATGGCACCACGCTGTGAATCTGACACATATACATTGCCGGCATCGTCCACTGTCACGTCATTGAGCATCTGGGCTTTGTCAGCTTTGTGGCGGGCCAGCACAGCACCAGTCTGGGTGGCGATGGCGACGATCTCGTCCATGTCCGCTACATAGAGAATGTTGTTGTGCAGTGCCAGTCCCTTAGGGTCGTTCAATCCTGAAACCCAGTACAGCTGCTCTACATCGCCATTGGGACTAAGTCGGGAGATAAAGCCGTCACCATCTTTGCGGTCTTTGCTGGATTCGTTGATGTTAGAGACGTAGAGCACATTGCGCTCCCGGTCAAAGACCACAGATTCAGGGGAGCGCAGGGTGTTGTCTGTGGCCCAGACTTCGGTTAACGTTACCGGGCCTTTGGAGGAAAAGAGTCCGCCACTGCAGCCCTGAAGGGAAAGTGCGGTCAGTAAGATCAGACTAAGGAATGAGAATGGTCGCATAGTAAGGAGTTTTGTTTTACCCTACTACGCGATAGCGTCCTACCTGTTCTAGTCAGTTTCCAGCCCCAGCTTCTGCATGGTGCGTAGGCGGGATACTTTGCCGGTGGCTGTCTCAGAGAAAGTGGGACTATAGTACACCTCTTTCGGCATTTCGAACTTGTGCAGAAGGTTGCGCATTTTATCCATTACCTGCTGCTCAGCTTCTTCAGGCAGTGGTTTGCCTTCCAGTACCAGAATTACTTTTTCACCCAGCAGTTCGTCGGGCTGGGAGGCCACAAAGAAGCGTGGCGCCTGCTCCAACTCGGCAAGTGCTTCTGAAACGGCTACTTCCACTACTTCCGTTTGCACTTTTACACCACCAGTGTTGATGGTATTGTCCGCGCGGCCAATCCAGCGGAAGCGGGTTGGGGTGAGGATCTCGACAATGTCATTGGTCACCAGCATTTCGTTTGCGGTGAGGTCTCCTGTAATTGTAAGGCAGCCCCGGTTATCCTGGCCGATGGTTACGCCCTCAATGGTTTCGTAATAGTCGGCAGCATTAGGGCCGTTGAGCAGGCGCAGGGCAATGTGCGAAGCTGTTTCCGTCATGCCATAGGTATGGTACAACGGCACTCGCAGTTGCTGCAATTCGCGCTGCAACGAAAAACTGACCGGAGCACCCCCAACCAGTATCGCTTTCATGTTATCCAGGCGCTCCAACGCATCGCCGTGCTCATGCAGAATGGTCTGCAACTGCATCGGCACAAAAGAAGAGAAGTGATATATTACGTCAGCGGGGGTAAGGGTGAGTGGATTTCCGACGGGCTCCACAATCGTCATCTGCATATCTGCCAGCAGCCCGCGTACGATCATCATCATGCCAGCAATGTACTCAGTGTTGAGGCATACCAGCATGTGCTCATCTGCCTTCAGACCCAGTAACTTGATGGTGCGCCGGGCGCTGAGTTCCATCTGCTTGCGGGCGAGCGTGATCTGTTTTGGCGTGCCGGTAGAGCCGGAGGTATGGATAGGAAACTCCTGTACGCCATTGAGCCAGTCGCGGCAGAATTCGAGGGTTTTCGCTTCGTAGCCATTAAGCGGTACGCTGTTGCGGAAAGAATAGGCCGCTATTTCGTCGTAGAAAAACTTATTTCCATTTAGGGTCAGGAACCTTTGCGTCATGGGGTGTCTCAGTAGTTGAAGCATGAGCAGCATCCATACTGCCTTGCCACGTGTTCATTTTTCTTTCCGGAGTCTGGCAGGTATAGCCTGCAACTCGTCAATGCTTTTTATACCTTACGCTTTAGCGTGCCGTCCGACTATCCGTACGTTTTATTCGCAGGTATAGCCATCGTGAATTTTGCTCAAAATTACGAGAATCGGGTATTAAGACCTAAATAAGGGAGTGTATAAATTTAGGTAAGCGCTCCGCAAAGCGACCTGTTCTGTACTAACACAAATTTGAGTGAAAGAAATGCTACCACTTTCCTGTGCATTAGGTATAACGGGAGCTTATGGATTAATTGATGTCGGGCGGGTGTACCTCTCTTTCCCTTCTCTTTGGCTAGAGAAAGCAACCGATGCAGGCGTCCCTAATTGGCAGGTATAGCTCAGAATCAACCCCTCAAGACTAATAAAGTATGTCCCTCTCTGGTCGGCTGATCAGGTTGTCCACAGAAAGGCGGCCGGAGCCCAGGATCAAGAAGACGATCAGCAGGATCAGGACAATGACAGATGACCAGAGCTCGGTGTTCTCAGAGTAAAAGCCCCGCTGCGGGTTGATAAAGAAGACGGCGCCCAGCAGGATGGGTATCTGAAAGAGGATGGCGATGCGCGTTACCAGGCCCATGGCAATAAGCAGGCCGCCTACCAAGTGCACGAAAGCCACATAATGGGCCAATCCCAACGACACCCACTGAAACTGGCTGTGGCTCATGATGCTTTGCAGTGCTTCTGTATCCTGAATAAACATGACGCCTTTCACGAATAAAAAGATACCCAGCGCCATGCGCAGAAAGTCTACCCAAACCGGATGGTGTGTATCAGCCCAATGCTCAATCCGGTGCATGTCTTGCGTTAAGTTCATGGCTGTAAAGTTTTAGGTTTAACAAATTGGTGTACAATTGTTTAAACGAATTGTGCTGTTAAATGGATGATTTAATAATGGATATATCGAGGGGGGAGTTTTTCGTCTAAGCGTTTGCATTGTAGCTCGTGCCATTTGCAGGTATAGCAAACAGTGTTGTTTTATAGCTTGCCCTGGCCGGGCGGGCCCTACTTTTTTCCTTGATGAAAAAAGTAGGCAAAAAAATCAAGACGCTCCAAACTCGCTGAACGCTCCACTGTTCGAGCGTTCAGCGAGTTTGGAGCGTCAAAGGGTGCACCGGGCACAACTATCTGCTTTGTAGCTGGCGTGCAAGTTAGTCTTTCTATACCTGCCAGTGGTCTGATACAATAACTACGAAACTTATACCTGTACTGTAGTATCAGCAGGCTCCCCTCCTTAGACAAGGAGGGGCAGGGGTGGTTGGACCCGGTACAGCCAATGGAGTACAGCAAGCAGATACAAGGTTTTATGCCTGACACTGGCAGTAGCTCAAAGTCCCCTTCGAACGGGGCTGGGGGATGTTTATCGTGCACGAAAACTCCTTCCTCTTTTCTTAGGGGAAGGTTGGGATGGGGTAATTTTCCTACAACGCCTAGAACTATAAAATGGAAGCTGCAGAAATTCTTCTCTCGGGTGGGGCAGGGGTGGGTATAATCGTGCACCAAATTCATGTTAATCCTGCAAATCCCTTGGCAAGGGCCTCTATTAAAAGACTCTAACTATACCTCCCTATACCTTACAAAGCCTTCAACAAAGCTTGCTTATAAGCGGCAAACTCCACAGCATTTGCTTTGCTGTCGGTGAAGATCTCGAGTATACCTGCTCCTGCGTCGGAGGCAAAAAAGATGGGCAGGGCTTGTTCCAGTTCTTCGAGCGAAGAGCAGGCGGTGTAGGCCATCCCAAAATCGCTGGCGGTGTTGCGCGCGTCAAGTTGCTGGCGAGTCTCAAAGTACTCCTCCAACTCCGGCTGCCGCTTCGGGCCGTCTATCAATCGAAAAATGCCTCCTGCGTGGTTGTTGATGATCACGATGCGCAAATTGGCTGGCAGGTAATTGTGCCAGAGTCCGTTGCGATCGTAGAAGAAGGCCATGTCGCCGGTCAGCAGGGTGGTGATGCGCTCGCTGCAGAGGGCGCAGCCAACGGTGGTGCTGGTGCTGCCGTCGATGCCACTCGTGCCGCGGTTGGCGTATACCTGCACGTCCTGTTCCGATTGTAGGGCCAGGATGTTGGCGTAGCGCACAGCCATGCTGTTGGCCAGGTGCAGATTGCTCTGCTGCGGCAGGCTGGCAAGTACGCGGCTGATGGCAACTAACTCGCTGTAAGGCGAGCTGGAGGTATACGCTTTCAGGAACTTTCCCGCACTGCCTTCTATACCTGCCCACGATTCGATATAGCCAGGGTCTACGCGGGTGCTACCGGACATGCTGCGGAAAAAGCTGGCGGGTGTGCAACGGATGATGCGGGTGAGTGACTGAAACGTATCAGCCACCTGCCCGGCTGGTTGTATGTACCAGTGCGCCTTTGGCTTATATTTTCGCAGGTATAGCTTCAGACTTTTAGAGATGACCGACTTGCCGAAAGTAATCAGCAGATCCGGCTGCAGGGACTGCATCTTCTCCGGATTGGGGCAGGCCAGAATAGCATCCTGATGCCGCACCACACCAGGCATTTGCTGCAAGTTGCTGATAATGTCGCCCACCGCCACAGCGCCCGTCGAACCCATGAACGCCTGGAGGGTGTGCAAAAGCCTTGGATCATGTTTTCCCTGTCCGGCCACAACCAGGACACGTTTGTAGTAGAGCATTTCCTGCTCTAATTTCAAAGCCTGCATCTGGCTGAGTTCGCATGGATTGTGGTCTTCTTCGATCACTTTCACCTGTGCATCATAGGACAGGTTTTCTCCATCGGCAGGATAGAAGGGCTCGCGCAGCGGCACGTTGATATGCACCGGTCCGGCCGGGTATGTCACGGCTTCATTCAGTGCCTCCGACACCATGCGTTCCGTATGCCACACCGCATCGGGGTGCTCGAGCGCTACCGGGAAGTCGAAGCTGCGTTTGATGTGTCTGCCGTATACCTGCTGCTGCCGAATGGTCTGCCCATCAAGTTGGTCGATCCACTCCGGCGGACGGTCGGCGGTGAGTACCAGCAAGGGTACTTGCGCAAAATAAGCCTCCGCCACAGCGGGCGCATAGTTGAGTGCAGCCGTGCCGGAAGTACAGATCAGCACCGTTACCTTGCCTGTTGTCTGTGTCATACCGAGGGCGATAAAGGCCGCGGCACGCTCATCGCTCACCGTGCGCACCGTCAGCTTCGGGTGTCGGGCAAAGGCTATCGTCAAAGGCGCACAGCGCGAGCCCGGCGACAATACCACGTTTTCCACCCCCTTGCGGGCACATATCTCAGCTATATTGACAACAGGCGCTTGGATCATTTTTGAATTAGTGAGTTTGTGAGTGAGTGATTTGGTTGATTGTTAAATTGTTGAAATGATGATTACGCTTGAATAGAGTGAATTTGGGGAGTTATAGAATGAAGCCTTTGATTATACTCAATCGTCAATTTTAACACTTACTCAAAAGTATTAAAAACCACTCATTCACTTCATCACTCATTCGCTAATTTAAAACTCACTCATCCACTCCATCACCCATTCGCTAATTTAAAAATCCGCTAGGATTTTTCCCATCGTTTGAAGTTTATGCTGCGTTTCCTGCCATTCCTTTTCGGGGGAGGACTCGCCGGTGACGCCGGCTCCCGCGTATAGTACGGCTTCGTGCTTTAATAGCTGCATGCAGCGCAAGTTCACATAAAGGTGCGAGCCGGCTCCGCTGTTTACGGGACCCAGAAAACCGCTGTAGTAGCTGCGGTCGTAGCCTTCGTGATTCAGTATAAAGCGCAAGGCTGGTTCTTTTGGTAGTCCGCACACAGCTGAAGTTGGGTGCAGCAAGCGCAGCATGTCGGTGCCGAGCGTAGGGAAGTCCACTTCCTTCAGGTCCACCTTAAAATCGGTGCGCAGGTGCATCAGGTTGCCGGCTATTACGGTGCGCGGACCCACTTCGGTGTACTCGCGCAAACGCAGTTTTTTGAAACAGCTCAGTACATAACGTTCTACCATACCCTGCTCTTCTATCTCCTTCTCCCGCCAGATGGCGTTGGCCGTGGAGCCGTCTTCGCAAAAGGGTTGCGTGCCGGCCAGAGCCACGGTTTTGAATATCTTATCCTGGTCCACACTCACCAGTATCTCCGGGGTAGCGCCCAGCCAGGTGCCCACTCCAGGTATAGCCACCAGCGATACGAAGGTATTGGGGTATGCCGCAAGCATTTTCTCAAAGGCTTTGTGCAGGCTGAAGGCATCGGGCAAAGGCACAGTAGTGGTTCTGGAAAGCACCACTTTTTCCATCGACTCCGCCCGGATGGCATCCACAGCGAGACTCGCAGCCGCCTTGAAGTTTTCTTCGTTCCGGTCGGAGTGGCGGGCAGGGTTGGCAGGTATAGGCCAGGCATTAGGCTTCCCGTTTTCAGTCTGAGCCAGTGCTTGTATAAACAGGCTTACTTGTGCAGCGGTGGCATCAGAGGAGGTGTGGAGCTGCTTCGTAAGGGCACTGTAGGTGATATCTGCTTTCAGGAAAATGTGATCGCGCGTTCCTTCCGTTTCAAAAGGGCAGAAGAGAAAGCCAGCCGGACTGGGCTCCAACTCAGGTATAGCCGGGGTAGATTGCGGCGCAAAAGAGATGCAGGCCTGCACTTCGGTTTGCAGAGGCAGTCGCCAGACGGCAATGGCCTGCTGCTGACGTAAAGCTGCCGACAGTACCTGTTCCAGGGTATAGTTTTTTACATTTTCTCCTCCAGCTGACTGCTCCATACCTTATTTCTTATCGATGATGGCCACTGTCATGCGGCTGAGGCATACCAGATCGCCCGCCTCGGAAGTGATTTTGATTTCCCATACCTGCGTGCTGCGGCCCTGGTGCAGAGCTTTGGCCTCGCCGTACACCCAGCCTTCGCGCACGCTGCGGATGTGGTTGGCGTTTATTTCCAGTCCCACGCAGGCCTTCTGGCTTAGGTCTACCGAAAGCGCAGCGCCAATGCTGCCCAGCGTTTCAGCCAGGGCCACGGAAGCGCCACCGTGCAGCAGGCCCATCGGTTGGTGTGTACGCCAGTCAACGGGCATCTTTGCGGTTAAAACACCTTCCTTGAAAGAGAGGATTTCAATGCCAAGGTGCTCCACCATCGTATTTTTACTCCACTCCCGCAGCTTTTCTAACTTAGACTCCATGTTGTATAGGCTTTGATTGCTAACTTCGCATTCTAGTATTGGTAAAGAGGCAAAATTAGAACAATTTTGAGTATTAAGAAAATATACCTGATCCGCCACGGACAAACCGATTTCAACCTGCAGGGTATTGTGCAGGGCAGCGGTGTGGATGCGTCGCTCAACGATCTGGGTCGCAGACAGGCGGCCGCTTTTTTCGAAAAGTACCAGCATATTCCCTTCGACAAAGTTTATACCTCTGTGTTGCAGCGCAGCATACAGTCGGTGCAGGGCTTCATCGACAAGGGTATACTGCATGAACGCCATGCCGGTCTGAACGAGATCAACTGGGGAACACGCGAAGGGACGCGCATCACACCGGAAGAGGACGCCTACTATCATCGCATGCTGCAGTCCTGGACCGAAGGTGAGACCAGCCTGTGCATAGAAGGAGGGGAGAGCCCCGAGTTGGTGGCCGCCCGGCAGAAGCCTGTGGTTGATTTGATTTTGAGCCGTCCGGAAGAGGAAACCGTATTGATTTGTATGCACGGCCGCGCGATGCGCATTTTATTGAGCCAATTGCTGCGCTATCCGTTGCGCTGCATGGACCAGTTTGAGCACCAGAATCTGTGCCTTTATCAGCTCGATTATACGGGTAGTATGTTCAGTGTGAAGAAGTACTGTGACATAGCTCATTTGCAGGATGTGCAGGTATAAATTGCCTGTTGCAACAATTTAAGAGGTATAGTTTGAATAAAATATTTTTAGGTCTAATTTTGGGCTTTATTGATTAGACGAAACAGGCGAACAAACAAGACGATAAATTATGGCTGAAGTGATACGAATGCCTAAGATGAGCGACACGATGACGGAGGGGGTGATTGCATCTTGGCTTAAGAAAGTAGGTGACAAGGTTAGCTCAGGCGATGTGCTGGCTGAAGTGGAAACCGATAAGGCGACCATGGAACTGGAATCATACGAAGATGGCACTCTGTTGCACATTGGTCCGAAAAAAGGCGATTCTGTACCTATTGATGCTGTAATAGCGATCATTGGCAAGGAAGGCGAGGACATCTCCGGCCTGCTGGGTGAGGCTGGCGGAAGCGCGAAGCCTGCTGCCAAAGAGGCCCCGAAAGCAGAGAAAGAGGAAGCTCCTAAGCAGGAAGAGAAGAAAGAAGCGGCTCCGGCCAAAGCTGACGCTCCTGCTGCCAAGACTTCCGTGGACACGTCCAATATCAAAGCCTCTGTTATCCGCATGCCGAAGATGAGCGACACCATGACAGAAGGTGTACTGGTATCGTGGCTCAAGAAAGTGGGCGACAAAGTGAGCTCAGGCGATGTGCTGGCCGAAGTAGAAACCGACAAGGCGACCATGGAACTAGAGTCGTACGAAGACGGTACGCTGCTTTACACCGGCGTAAACGCAGGAGATTCTGTGGCCATTGATGCGATCATCGCCATCATCGGTGACAAAGACGCTGACTACAAAGCCCTGCTCGATGCTGAGGGTGGTAAAGAAGGACGCTCACGCGAAGAGAACGCGCAGTCTGACGAGAACATAGAAGCCCGTACCGAGGCAACAACAGAAGATAAAGTACAGGAAACAGAAGTGCCGGCTGGCGAAACAGAGCAAATTGCTGCTGAAGGAAACGGCCGCATCAAGGCGTCTCCGCTTGCCAAAAAAGTAGCGAAAGACAAGGGCATTAAGCTGAACCAGATCAAAGGATCAGGAGAGGGTGGTCGCATTGTACTGCGCGACGTGGAGAATTTCACGCCGTCTGCTGCACCACAAAAAGAAACTGCCAAAGCTCCTGCTGCTGCCCCAACTGCTCAGGCTATACCTGGCGCACCAGCTGATGCCTACGAAGAAGTAAACGTGTCGCAGATGCGCAAAGTGATCGCGCGTCGTCTGGCCGAAAGCAAGTTCTCTGCACCGCACTTCTACCTGACCATGGAAATCGACATGGACAAGGCGATGGAAGCACGTGTATCCATTAACGAAGTGTCTCCGGTGAAGGTATCTTTCAACGACCTGGTGATCAAGGCGGCCGCTGCAGCGCTTCGTCAGCACTCTGCTGTGAACTCATCATGGTTGGGCGACAAGATCCGTTACAACAAGCACATCAACATTGGTGTGGCCGTAGCGGTAGAAGAAGGCCTGCTGGTGCCTGTGATTCGCAATGCCGACTACAAGTCGCTGTCAGCCATCGCAGCTGAGGTCAAAGACCTGGGCGGCAAGGCGAAGAACAAGAAGCTGCAGCCATCTGACTGGGAGGGCAACACCTTCACCATCTCTAACCTGGGCATGTTCGGCATCGAAGAGTTTACTGCCATCATCAACTCGCCGGATGCCTGCATCCTGGCAGTAGGTGCCATCAAGCAGACGCCTGTGGTGCGCGACGGTCAGATCAAAATCGGCAACGTGATGAAGGTTACCCTGTCATGCGACCACCGCGTAGTAGACGGCGCCGTTGGTTCTGCCTTCCTGCAGACCTTCAAGAACCTGCTCGAAAACCCGGTGAGAATACTGGTATAGGTATAGACAGAAGACTTTTATATAAAGGACTTTTGAAAGTATAAATTTGTATAAAGTGCAAAGGGCCTCTCCGGAAACGGAGAGGCCCTTTGCTTTTGGCAGGTATGGTTAACCCGAGTGACTTCACAAGCTATACGCCTGCATGCTGCTGTGTAGGTATAGGCACGCCCTGAGCTTCTTGGCTTTCTTTCAGGATTCTGCTTGCTGCATCAGATGCCACTACCAGGCCGGCTGCCATCATGATGATGTCCTTGAGCACCAGTCGGCCTGCACCGGACAGGTATGGGAAGCCATGATCGGGGCCGCCCAAGTCAAGTACGTATACCTCGGGCGTGGTGATGAGGAAAGAGAGCGTTACGACTGACATACCGACCGTGAGCAAACCACCCAGCAGCCCGATCTTGGCGTTGTAGATACCGAGCAGGGTCAGCAGGCCGATGGCGATGATGACCGCCCCAAGGGCATAGGAGAAAATATAGGTGCCGTTTTCCTGATGCCAGGCAATATTTTTGGGGACTACCTCGCCCTCCTTGTTTTTGTATTGCTGGTACTCAGGCGCATCCTTAGTATAGAAAAAGCCCATCAGCGGGCTGTTGGCTACGAAGGGCACAATGCCGTCTGCTTCGTACTGAAAGGGCTTCAGTCCGCCGATCCAGGCCATGACAATGAAAATGGAGATTCTTGTAAAATGTACAAAATAGCGCTGTGAATTAGCTAAAGAGTGGAGTAGTTGCTGTACGTTGTCGTTCATTAGTTCAGTATAGTATTAGTGACGATACAAAACTAAAGCCTTTAGAAGGGGATGAAAATGGACGGATCGGGCTATCTCATGGACAAATCCGCCACTACCGAGATGCCGACTTTTTCTCTGAAATGGGTAGGGGAGATGCCGGTGTGCTTCTTGAAATAGCGGCTGAAATAATGCTCGTCCTCAAAATTTAGCGCTGCCGACGCCTCTTTGATGCTCTTGTGCGTGAGATGAAGTTGTTTTTTAGCTTCCAGGACCACCCGGTCCTGTATCAGCTGAGAGGGTGACTTGCCAAAGTGCTTTTTAACCTTCCGGGCGAAAGCACTGTGGGAGAGGGCCATCTGCTCTGCGTAAAATGGCGTGTTGCGCTGCGTTAGGAAATGCTGCTCTACCAGCTCCCGGAACTGCTCTATGGGGTGGAGGGTACTCTTTGCCTCCAGCTGCTGCTCCCGCTTTTTGATTCTGCTCGCGATGGCTAAGATCAGCTGCAGATAACTCCGCAGGATCGGCTCCGAGTGCGGTTCATTTTGGCTGAGCTCAGACCGGAGCTTATCAAAGATCAGGCGGATTTCTTCATCTTGTAACGTGATAAACGGCTGCTTGTAGATGTTGTTGAACAGCAGTCCGTTGCAGGCCACTTCGTTCTTGTGGTACTCAATGCAGTAGAAATCCCCATGGAAGATCAGTTGGTCAACTTCAAAGTCCGCGCCGGAAGTGACACACAGGTGCTGGTAAGGAGAGGTGAAGAGTGCTATTTTCCCGTCGAAAGTGTAGTCGGTGAAGTCCACGCTGAGAGTACCGCTACCCTCCAGCAGCAGAATATTGTAAAACTCAGAAGCGGAAGGCCGTGCAAACGCGCTGCCAGGGTGCTTTTGCAGCTGAAATATGTCCTGATAAGCTTCCATACGCATTGGGGTAACAGAAGCTAAAGATAGCAACTGCAGCGCTACTTATCCAAATGGCGGATCACCTGGCAGGGATTGCCTGCGGCAAAAACATCAGACGGAATGTCCTTGGTGACCACACTGCCTGCTCCGATCACGCTGCGGTCGCCGATGCTGACGCCAGGGCAGATCACGGCGCTGCCGCCTATCCAGACGTCTTCACCGATGCTGATGGGTTTGGCGTTCTCCACCCCGGAGGCACGTACACGGTGATCCATCGGATGGGTGGCGGTGTATACCTGCACGTTGGGGCCAAATAGCGTACGGCTGCCAATACGCACTTCCATCACATCGAGCACCACACAGTTGAAGTTGAAGAACACCCTTTCGCCCACTATCATATTATAGCCATAATCACAGTAAAAGGGAGGCTGTAGCCAGAGGCCTTCGCCCGCGTTCGGAATCAGGGCTTTCAGGATCCGTTTGCGCTCTTCTACCTGGTCTTCGCGGCTGTCGTTGAGTTCTTTCAGAAGCAGGCGCGTCAGCAGGCGCTCGTCACTCAATTGCTTGTCCAGTGGGTCGTACAGTTCTCCCGCCAGCATTTTCTCTTTCTCGGTTTTCATAGGCAGGTATACGGCAACCGGCATGTTTGGCTATACCGCTGCCGCTTCAAACCAGTCGCGTAGAAGCTCCCGGTCAATCTCCTGCACGTTTTTGATCTTGATGTGCCGCATGTCTTTTCCGGTTCCTTCCAGCAAACCGTTTGGGTCGTTAAGTTTTTCGAACTGAAAGAAGCCGAGCGTGACGTAGGCTTTGGCCGTTTTGAAGTAGGCGAAATCCTTTTCGGTGCGGAAAACAGGGCGACTCCACTTAAATTCTTCGGTTACGCCGGGCACCGTGTCGTGCAGGAGCTGGCGCAGGGCTTCGAGGGTCTCCTTGTGCTTTTCGGATGTGTTGATGTAGTCGGTTACTTGCGGGTGCATGGGTTGCTGTTTTATATCAGGTGGGACGTTACTACATAAGTGTCAGGTTCTGTAAAATTTGCTGGGCAACCTTGCTGTTTTTGCGGTACAGGATTCTGAAAAACCGGCCCTGATGCGAGAAGTAGATCACCTGGTGGGTTCCGCTTCCGAGCCCGGTATTGGTCGTAAGTTGCTCCATTCCCTTCTTCGTCATAAAGGGCTCCCCAGTATTTACGTCTACCTCCAGTCCGTACGTGATAAGCCTTTTCTCGACATCAAAGCTAAATGCCTTATTTCCCTTAAAGTCGGTGAAGGTGCCATTGGAGTATTTGCCTAAGGTTGTGTTTTTCCGGGCCGCTTCGTAGGTCTGATGCCCGAAATCTGCTGTTGGTAGGTATGTAGTGTCGTGCAAACGGAGCTCTTTTTTGAGCATAGTCAGCGAAAAGTGCTTTGCCGTGATCAGTTGAATAGTGGAATCGGGAGGCAGGTAGCTAAGGGGGTGTAGCGGTTGCGAAGTGTCGAGTTTCAGGCTCCTGGAGGTATACGCTGTGTAGCCTACTTTTTTCGGGAAATGTATTTCGATACCGAAATAGGCGTTGCTATACCCTATACCATCGTTTGGCTGCCCTGCCGCAGGAACAAGCGCATAGCTTAATCCTAGAAATAGTAACAGTGTTTTTACCATTTGGGGAGGGAAGCGTGTGGGTGGGATATTTATTGTTTAACGGGTTTATGCAGCCGAAATCAGCAGCTTAGCGAGGGATTACGGATACACCGGGTTACCTATCGTCGTTTTTATTAGTCCACGAAGGTTTCTTTTATTACACTTTTACAGGAAGCTATTTCTGAGAGGTTCAGGCTTCCTAACACTTTAACAATGCGGACTTTGTCAATAGTCCTTATTTGGTCAATTATTACCCACCCGACTTGATTGTTGTGCTTCACTTTCACACGAGTAGGATAGCTACGGCTCTTGGTGGTCATCGGTGCGATAACCACTGTTCTTAGGTTATGATTAATCTCATCGGGGGATAACACTACACATGGCCTTGTTTTCTGTATTTCACTTCCTACAGTAGGATCCAGATTCACCAAGACTATCTCATACTGGCTTATTTCCATTCGTCAAAGCTTTCATCTCCCAACACATCATTCAGTAAAAGCTGGTCATCACCGTTCTCATGCATTTTCCTGAAGGCCTTATCCCAGTCTTTCCTTGGATGCTCAACTGGCTTTAAAATGATCTGACCCTTTTCCAGTATTAGCTCAACTTTATCCTTTATGTTATACCTATCCAGAATGGACTTAGTAAGCCGTAATCCCTTGGAATTCCCTATTTGAATGATTGATACTTCCATAGCACTCTTATCTTATGTAATTACAAAGTTATTACATAAACGCGAAATTACAAGACAAAGTTCTATAGGTTACTATGATTGGTAACGGTTGGGCTAAAACACGCCTTGGTGTGACTTAGCTTGGGTTAGGCTATGTGGTTTTTACTTCTTCAAAAGGTATTACATTGCTACCCGACTTATAAATATTAAGCATGTTTGTTTCCCTGTCGCAGTTAAAGTAGGTAAACCAACTGTACTTCTTCTCTACTATAAAGAAGTCTGACCTGGACTTGCTAGCTATTTCTAATATAACGGAAGGCTTAGAGTCATAAACCATAAGCTTTGTAGTTGGCTCCTGCCCCAATGGAAGAACAATCCAATAGTTCTGACTTTTGTTAAGCTTTTCTATAAGCTCCTGCACTTCGCTAAGAGATGCTTCTATAACTAGCTCTTTGTTTTTTATTCTGTCAGCCCAATTACGAAAGGAATAACTATCTTTTTCCTTTAGCACAAATCTGTTTTCAATGTTCTTGAGTATTTCAGGCCAGTCAGAGAAAGGCACTCTGAAATCAGAGGATGAGTGCTGCTTCTTGAATATGTCAATTTTTTCTTCCCAGAACATTTTATGATTTCTATAAAGCCTAACGTTACTCGTACAGCCGATGGGCGAGGCGTAGCCAAGCCTGAGGGCTGAACCTTGTGCTTGTTGCACAACTGGTTGAATATAATCGTAAAAAGAGATAGTACCAAACAAGTGGCAGGATGCAGGGCAGGAAAACTTTCGAGGACGAGCGGGAGCTGCGCTTCTCGCTCTCGGCGCACGTGCCGGAGCACAACTTCTACCGGCGGCTCAAGGACAGGCTGGACCTTGAGTTTCTCTACGAGCTGACGGCTCCCTATTACGGCCGCTGCGGCCAGCAGTCAATCGACCCGGTCGTCTTCTTCAAGCTCTGCCTGGTGGCGCACCTGGAGAACATCTCCTCGGACCGCAAGCTGATCGAGCACTGCAGCCTGCGGCTGGACCTGCTCTACTTCCTGGACTACCAACTGGACGAGCCGCTGCCCTGGCACTCGACCCTCTCGCGCACCCGCCAGCTCTTGCCAAACAGCCTCTTCGAGGAAGTCTTCACCCGCGTGCTTTCGCTGTGCGCAGACGCCGGTATGGTGGCAGGCCATACCCAGGTCATCGATTCGGCTTTGGTCAAAGCCAACGCCTCGATGGGCTCTCTGGAGCTGAAGGTGCCCCAGGAGCAGCTGGAGGCCCGCCTCCGGCAGGTCCGGGTCTTCAGCAGCGCTGACCGTCCTGCCCGGCAAGACAAGGCCCCGCCAGGACAGCGAACCGTCACGGCCAGCCGAGAGGAGCTACTTGAGATACGGGCCCGCAACCGCAAGTGGCAGGCCGGGCAGGACCTCTACCCCGGCGCCCACAACAAGGGCGCCAAGTACACCTCCAACAAGACGCACTACTCTCCGGTGGATCCGGACGCCCGCATCGCTGTCAAACCGGGCAAGGCCCGCAAGCTCTGCTACCTGCTGCAGCTTTCGGTCGACACGCACCGCCACGTGATCACGCACGCGCAAGCGGATCACGCCGACCGCAAAGACAGCATCTGCCTGCCCGGCATCGTCAGGCACCTCAACAAGAGGATGCACCAGCTGGGCTTTGGCTGTACGGCCCTGCTGGCCGACACGGGCTACTGCTCGGGGGAGAACTACGCGATGCTGGAGCGAGCGGGCATTAGGGCCTTCATCCCGCCCCACGGCACCTATGTGGGCGGGCCCGAGGGCTTCACCTATCACAAAGAAGACGACTACTGGCTGTGCCCCGAGGGCAAGCGGGCCACCTTCCGCAAGGAAATCGTCAACGCCAAACGCAACAACGTCCGCTCCAGGCTCTACCTGACCACGCGCCGAGACTGCAAGGGCTGCCCCCGCAAGGAGAGCTGCCTCGGCAAGCAGCACGAGAAGAAAGTCAGCATCACCTCCTTCCGCGACGAGTACGAGCGGGCCATCGCCCGCGTCCAGAGCCGCTGGGGCCGGCGCATGAAGCGGCTCCGGCAGGCCACTGTCGAGCCGGTGCTGGGCACGCTGCTCGACTTTCTGGCCATGCGCCGGGTCAACACCCGGGGACTGGAGCTGGCCCACAAGAACATGCTGGTGGCGGCCGCAGCCTACAACCTGCAGAAACTGCTGCGCTACACCCCAAAAGGAAGCCAGGTGGCCGTCATGGCACTGCCTAGACTGGAGCAGCAGCTACTTTTTTTGTTGATTTTTGCGGACTGGCAAGGAAGATTGCCAGGAAAAGGAATAGGAATCAGAAGTTACTGCTGAGTTGTGCAACAGCTACCCTTGTTAGGTGTAGAAGTTTTTAATACTGTGTCAGCGCTTTGCCTGCTTGGGATATTCTACAGCTACTTTGCTATTGTTTCTTTGATTCACCAGCCTTTCAGTATCAGTTACATTATAGATGAACACACTGTTGTCATAATCCCCTGCTATACTGTCATGCCATTTGATAAAATCAGCATTTTCTTTGTATTCGAACAGGTATAAACCAGGGCTATTCCCAATTTGTTCAAAGTAGTCATACATCTCCACAAATCTTACTTTTCTTCCCTTTTCGAATACTAAATATGCGTTCATAATTCCATCAAAGCCTGCATACTCTGCTCTGATATACTCATCAGGGAGAGCGCTACTGTTCTCGTTATACCTGCCATAGTAAAAGTAGCTTTCAGCGTCTCTATTAACTCGCGTAATTACAGTACCATCGTACTCATAGTATATGAACTCCCTTTTTTCACAGGAGCTAAGTGCCATCAAGACAAATAAAATGATGAGGCAATTAATTTTCATTTGAAGTTGATTCTATACTTCATTTTACACCTAACTACTGTATAAACGTTACTATGACGTTTATCTGCACTATGTGCGGTGTTGCTAGCTTCTAATCAAAATCGTCCTGGTCTGCCAGAAACTGGCTTATAAGCCTTCTTGAGCTATTATATCTTATTTATTCAATATAGAAACTCTTTCTGAAATCACATCATTTTTTAGATGAAATATTTCCTGTCAGAGCTATTGAGGGGATTTCGGACTATATTTTGATCTACGCTTTACTTAGCGTGCTCTACCAATGAAAAGAATTGTGCATTTCTAATATGTATGAAGGTATAGGAAGCGTAATATATTGAGTAATTGTAGCGTATAAGAGTTCGGTTAAGTGTGTATAATCGGGTATATCCGTTTATACACACTTAATATGCTTGATTTTAAAGTAGTTAGTTTTTAAAGAGGCTCAAACTTAGTAAGTGTTTGATCAATAAGGCTATAAATTGTATTTATCCGCAACCGCTCTCCGGCAAACAACAAAAAAAAGCCGCTCTTCAACAGAGCGGCTTTCATATTTCTATACCTTATGGCTATACCTTACGGAATCCACTTAATATCCGAGAAGTCCGGCTTGCGCTTCTCCAGGAATGCGTTGCGACCTTCTTTGGCTTCGTCGGTCATGTAAGCGAGGCGGGTGGCTTCGCCGGCGAACACCTGCTGACCTACCATGCCGTCGTCGGTGAGGTTGAAGGCAAACTTAAGCATCTTGATCGAAGTAGGGGACTTGGCGAGAATTTCCTGCGCCCACTGGTAAGCCGTATCTTCCAATTCTTCGTGCGGAATCACGGCGTTCACCATGCCCATGTCGTAAGCATCCTGCGCAGAGTAGTTGCGGCCCAGGAAGAAGATCTCACGGGCGCGTTTCTGCCCTACCATTTTGGCCAGGTAAGCCGAACCATAACCACCGTCGAAGCTGGTTACGTCGGCATCCGTTTGCTTGAAGATCGCGTGCTCTTTGCTGGCCAGCGTGAGGTCGCATACCACGTGCAGCGAGTGTCCGCCACCAACGGCCCAACCCGGCACCACCGCAATCACCACTTTCGGCATAAAACGGATCAGGCGCTGCACCTCCAGGATGTTCAGGCGCGGCATGCCGGCATCGTCCACGTAGCCCTGGTGACCGCGTGCATTCTGGTCGCCGCCGCTGCAGAAGGAGTAAACCCCGTCCTTGGTAGAAGGTCCTTCAGCTGAGAACAGCACCACGCCAATGGAAGTGTCTTCACGGGCATCCAGGAAAGCCTCGAACAGTTCGCCCACAGTTTTCGGGCGGAAGGCGTTGCGCACGTTTGGCCGGTTAAAGGCGATGCGGGCCACGCCATTGCATTTCTTGTAGGTAATGTCTTCGTATTCTTTAACTGTTACCCAGTTTGCTTTGCTCATATCGTCAGATTTTTATGTAAAATTATCGCATTTTCAGCTCTACAGCAAACTTTGCCACCAGGGGTCTATTTGTGTGCACTATAAGACAGGGCTTTTCTGGTAAATTTTACGACATGCGGAAAATTCAGGGTATACTGGTCGCTTGCGGGTTCATGCTTATACGCTGTACCAAAAATGTGGAGCATCCTGTTGTATTTCTGCTGCATTTCCTCACTGCTCGCATGCAGTTCCACCACGAGCTGCTGTATATCGTTCAAGCGGCCCGATTCGCTCAAGTCGCTTAAAAGTTTAAATTCTGCGCCTTCGATATCCACTTTCACAAAATCGACGACCCTGTTTTCAGGCAACAATCCCGATAGTCTGTAGGCCGGCAGGCGCTGCTTTGTACCCTTGGCAATAGATGGATTCAGGGAGCCATTTAATCCGGCAGTGGCGGCAGGTATGTAAAAGTCTACTTCACCGTCGGTATCCGATAACACGTAGTTAAACAAACGCACACCCTTCAGTTTATTAGCGGCTACATTTTGCTGCAGCAGGGCAAAGGCATCAGGATTTGCTTCATAAGCCCATACCTCGCTATCGGGATATAACTGCTTAAAATACAGCACCGCCATACCTATGTTTGCACCACAGTCTACAATAAATGGTTGAGTCGATGTGCTCTCGAAACGGTATACCTGTTTGATGAAAATATCGGTGTAGAGTTCTGTCAGAGTCGCGTAGCTATACCCAGATACCGTAAAGCCTTCCAGTTGCAGTTGAATGGGGCCATCAGTTTTTTTGCTGAACTTGGCCTGAGCGTAAATGCGCAGGAGCGTCAGGAAGGTGCTCATACGACTTGCCCGTTGTGTGTTCTGCCGGCTGAAGGCAAGCTTCCATAACCTGAAAAATGTCAGCATACGATATGGATTAACAGAGCGACCGGCCATGCCTATACCTGACACAAATGCTCCTGTTCTGCAAGGTACGGTTTCTTCTACAAATGTATGGCTTGCTAAAGTTGCAGCAAACCGACAATTTGTCGGCTGCTATACCTTTGGCTTTTTGTTTGCAGATGCACTGGCTATAGCACAAGCATTTTAAGGTATAACCGTATACCTTCACATAAACCAAAACACAGCAATGGCAAAAATAAGATCGACTACAGTAGTAGGTATATACCACAACGGAGAAGTATGCGTGGGTGCCGACGGACAGGCCACCATGGACAAGCACATCGCCAAGAGCAACGTCAAAAAGATTCGCAAGCTGCTCGACGGCAAGATCGTGACGGGCTTTGCCGGCTCCACGGCCGATGCCTTCACCCTGCTGGAGCGCTTCGAAGAGAAGCTGAACACCTACCAGAGCAACATGAAGCGTGCCGCTATTGAACTGGCCAAAGACTGGCGCAAAGACCAGTACCTGCGCAAGCTCGAGGCCATGATGGTGGTGGCAAACAAAGAGGAACTGCTCATTATTTCCGGAACCGGCGATGTGCTGGAGCCAGACAACCAGATCGCCGCCATCGGCTCGGGCAGTATGTTTGCCCACGCGGCGGCATTAGCTTTGAAGAAACACGCGCCGCACCTGACGGCAGAAGAAATGGTACGCGAAAGTCTTAATATCGCCGCCGATATCTGCATCTACACCAACCATAACCTCATCATCGAGAAACCGGCCAAGTAACCTCAGGTATAGCGCACATGGTGCAGACCATCGAACAGGCCATTCGGCAATTATACCCCATTTCTGATAAAACCTTTGGACAGCTCACGGCGCTCATGCAGCGGCAGGAGTTGCCCAAAGGCCATATCCTTTTCCGGGAGGGGGAGGTGAGCAACAAGGTGTTCTTTATTGAACGGGGCATCGCGCGCGCCTTCTGCTACCGCAGCGATCAGGAAGTGACCTTTTGGTTTGGTGCCGAAAGTGATCTTGTTTTTTCCTATTACAGCTATGTGGCCAACAAACCCGGCTACGAAACCGTAGAACTGCTCGAAAACGCGGTGGTACACGCCATAGACCTTGCCCGCCTGCAGGAACTATACCTGACCAACATCGAACTGGCGAACTGGGGCCGCAAGCTTGCCGAGTACGAACTTATCAAAACAGAAGAGCGGTTCATGGTTTTTCAGTTCCAGTCTGCCACCGAGCGCTACAAGGCCCTGCTCCAGCAGAACCCCGGCCTGATCCAGCGCGTGCCGCTCAACCAGATTGCCTCATACCTGGGCGTTACGCAGGTTACCCTCAGCCGTATCCGGGCAGAAGTCCGTTGATTTTTTAACATTTGTTAAATTTCTTCTGCCGCTGAGTCCCGACCTTTGTCAAAAAATGAGAAATGGGCTGGTTGTACTTAATCATTGCGGGCATGTTTGAGATCGGGTTTACCACCTGCCTCAAGCTATCGAACAACTTTAGTGTGCTGAAGTGGTTAGTCGGCTTCTTCATCTGCATCTCCCTCAGCTTTTTCCTACTTAACAAAGCCATCCAAACCATTCCCATGGGCACCGCCTACGCTGTCTGGACAGGTATAGGCGCGGTGGGCACCGTCATCGTCGGTATGATCCTCTACAAGGAGCCGGCCGATTTCTGGCGACTGTTCTTCATCCTCCTGCTCATTGGCTCCATTATCGGGCTAAAGCTGGTGTCGAAGTAGGAGGGGCAGGGATGTCATTTTAAAGCTTATCTTTGCCGGAGTACATATTTTTTTAACTCATAGAGAGTTGCAGGAGTATAAACACGAATCAGTAAACAGCATAAACACAAGGAAATGGAAGTATCTAATTTTTTAAAGAAGCACTACAAGCACTTCAACGCCGCTTCGCTCATCGACGCTGCCGAAGGATATAAGACGCACCTCAACAACGGGGGCAAAATGATGATCACGCTGGCAGGCGCCATGTCTACAGCCGAGCTGGGCATCATCCTGGCTGAGATGATTCGCCAGGACAAAGTGCACGCGATCTCTTGTACCGGAGCCAACCTCGAGGAGGATATCTTCAACCTGGTAGCCCACGATTTTTACGAGCGCGTACCGCATTACCGCGAGCTGTCAGCTGCCGATGAAGAGGACCTGTTGAGCCGCCACATGAACCGCGTAACCGATACCTGTATACCTGAAGAGGAAGCGATGCGCCGTATCGAGCATACGGTGCTGAAGTTCTGGGAAAAAGCTGACCAGGAAGGTAAATCTTATTTCCCGCACGAGTTCTTCTATCAGATTCTGTTGTCAGGTGACCTGGAGCAGTACTACCAGATCGACCCGAAAAACAGCTGGATGCTGGAAGCTGCTAAAAAGAATCTTCCGATCATCTGCCCGGGCTGGGAAGACTCAACTTTGGGTAACATCTACGCCGGCCACGTGATCAGCGGCGACATCAAGAATGTGCACACGATGCGCACAGGTATACAGTACATGATGTTCCTGGCCGACTGGTATACCCAGAATGCGAAAGAGGAGTCCACAATAGGTTTCTTCCAGGTTGGCGGTGGTATAGCCGGTGACTTCCCAATCTGCGTGGTGCCGATGCTGCACCAGGACCTGCAGCGTACAGGTGTTCCGCTTTGGGGCTATTTTGCTCAGATCTCCGACTCTACGACCAGCTATGGCTCTTACTCAGGCGCTGTGCCAAACGAGAAGATTACCTGGGGCAAGCTCGGCAAAGACACACCAAAGTATATGATCGAGTCAGACGCCACCATCGTTGCGCCGCTCGTATTCGCGATTGTGCTGGATATGTAACTTTTGAGACCAGGGAATTTCCTGGCAAGAGAAGTTTTGGATAATAGAGAAGCCCGCTGTTGATGCAGCGGGCTTTTTGTTTGGCTGACGCCTAGGATCGGATATTAAATATAGAAGTAGTTTAGTGCCGACCTGTAAAAGGTATAGGGAGGCTGTATTCTAAAAGAAGGTATTCCGGTACCCGTACTGGGTAGTTGGCAGCAGTGTGGATGCGTGTATGAATGTGCTCCCGGAGCAGGTATAGTGACAAACAGTTAGGGTGAATCCTGATCCGGTACGGGCATGAAAATACTGAGGCTGAATCTTATAACAGGATTTACTAGTATATTAATCCTGTTATATATTCATAACAACCCATTCATGAAAACGACCTTGACACTTATCTTACTTCTCACCTGTACGCTTGCCTTCGGGCAGAAGAAGTTTGTGGCGGGCCAGTACGTGACGCACCAGGGAGGCACCGTGCAGGTACACATAAATGACCAGAACTGGAAGAGGAGTCCCACCTTTATTGAAGTGAAGCAGGACCTGGTCAGCTCCAACACACAGAGACTGGGCGTGGGAGAAATCAAAAGTTTCGTGCTAGCTTCAGGTGACAGGTATGAGGTGCATGTAGTGGACAAGGAAAAGTCCGTGACGAAGGTAGGCAGTAACTACATTTACGACAGCCAATCCAGTATTGTGCGGGACACTGTGTTTCTGCGTGCCCTAGTCAAGGGCAGGATGAGTTTGTATACGTTGAATGAACCGGATGCCCAGGAGCGCATCTACATACAGAAAGAAGGTGAGGCTCCCGTTGAACTGGTGTACCGATCCATCATAAAGCGTGCGGGCGGCAAATCAGGCTTGGTGAAACTGCCGGTTTACAGGGGAATGCTGACCGCCAGGATGACGGACTGCCAGGATTTGATCAACAAAATAAGCAAGGTGGCCTTCAAGCCGTCGGCTCTGAAAAGTCTGGTGCAGGATTACAATATGTGCGCAAGTGGCAATGAGGGAGACTATGTGGCCGCTGAAGAAAAGATAAAGTTCAATGTTTATGCCTTGGGAAGCGTTTCCTATACCTCCCTGAACATCCATGGCCATCCGAACAAGGCACTCAGTGAAACGGATTTCACAGGTATGGGCTATACCTTCGGCTCCTCCTTTGTGGCTACTTTACCCAGAAGCCGTGGCAAATATGCCCTGATAGGGGAGCTGCTCTACAAAGCATATCGGACGGAGGGAACCTTCCAACATGTGAACACACATACGGAACAGGTGTACACGGAATATACCACCACTTTCGAGATGTCCCAGATGGCTATCAACGTATTAGGCCGCTACCGGCTCCTGGACAAAGGCATACAGCCGTATATTAACCTTGGCATCAGCAACAGTTTTATCTTAAATGATAAAAGCAGGCAGCTGGTTTATACTCCATCCAGTTCAACAGGAAACAACAAAGAAGGGAATCCGATGGCAAGTAGCATACGGAAGCATGAGCAGGCGCTGCTGTTGGGTATAGGGGGAGAATGGAAGAACGTGCAGACGGAAATAAGGCTTGAAACTGGAAATGGCTTCTCTGCTACTGAGGGAGTGAAAACTGTCAATAATACAGTGACCGTCCTGTTGGGCTATAAAATAAAATAGAGCGAACGTTGCTATACGTTAAAAGCGCAGCCTGTTTAGAACTGGCTGCGCTTTTTGCGTATGTACATCGCTGGCTTATTTTACTTCACCAGTTTCTCTGCTCTGTACACAGGGTCTGCGGCCTGCAGAATTTTACCTTTCAGCTTTGGGTTGTAGTTTGGGTGCTCGGCCAGGAAGGTGCGGATGGTTTGAGCAGCTGTTGGTGTCTGGTAATACCCAAAGGTGGACTGCAGCCAGTTGGTCGGGAAAAAGATGTCTCCGGTCAGCTGAATTTCCTCCACTAGTTCCAGACTCTCGCGCAAGTACTTCTCCGAGGATTCGGCACGCAACGGATGGTGCAGGTATGAGAGTGCGGTGCCTACCCAGGCCTCCTTGTCGCGGTTGCTGCGGTCTTTGAGCGAGGCAAAAAAGCCATCCCGCACCTGTTCGTCACTCGATAGAGCCGGCATCAGAAACTGCAGGCGCTTCTGGCGGTCCGGGTTCTTGATGCGACCCAGTTGCTTTTGAAGTATACCCTCCGAATTGGTATAGTCGCGCACGGCCAGCGAGAGGGCCAGAGAGGTATAGTCGTCTTCGGTGAGCGTAACGCCTGTTGGAGCTTTCTGGCTTTGCCATACCTGATGCAGCCGGTCCAGCGCTTCTTTTGTCAGGGCAATGTTTTGATAGGCTTTGAAAAAGAGCTTTTTGTTGTTGCCAGACTTTTGTTTTTCCATCGCTTCCCACAGATTTTTTTCGAAGGCCGGAGCTAATTTAGCTCTTTGCTCCGGACTGGTGAATTTCCAGAACGTTTCACTCAGGTAGCCTGTCAATAGCTTCAGGTTCAGCTCTTCCTGTTCGTTAGGTGATTGCAGGAGGGTAATATAATGCATCATGTCAGGTTTAATATCTACTCCGTTGAGCATGTTTTCATACAGGTTGATGTAGCTCGAGGCGCGCATCACAGGGTTCTGCAGTTTAGGTAGGTAGCTTATGCCTCGGGCATCAATGGGGAAGGTCCCGTAGCCCTGACCGGAGGAGTTAAACAGAACATAAAGCGGCCACTCTTTTCCAATTACCTCTTGAAACTCAACTGATGGCTGATTCATGTTCACAGTATATTCTTCTACACGGTCATCATAAACCAGCGCTACTTCAAAAAGCTGAGGCCACAAGCGGTCTGACCCATCTTCGCCCTTTTGTGAAATGGAAAAAACGCTGATTTTCCCATCTTCTACATCCAGCTTACTGTCGAAAACCGGACGGCCCGGTTCGTTCACCCATACCTTATTCCACGCTTGCAGATCCGCGGGCGTGCGTGCATCCAGTATCTCGATGAGTTGCGGCCAGGTGGCATTGCTGTTGGCATATGTTTTCAGGTATACCTGCAGACCCTCCTGAAAAGCTTTTTCGCCCATTAGCCGTTCCAGCTGTCGCATCATAATGGGAGCCTTGTGGTAGATGATGTTCCCGTAAAGCGAGCCGGCATCCTGCAGGTTAGCCAGGTCCTGACGGATTGGGTTAGCTCCTGCCGTGCGGTCCACGCTGTAGGCAGCCGGGAAGTGGTCGATCAGAAACTTGAGATCGTAATTGCTATCCTTCACCGTTGTTTTCGAAATCTTGTCCGCCATGAAATTGGCAAACACCTCTTTCATCCACACGTCGTTGAACCAGCGCATCGTCACGAGGTCACCGAACCACATGTGCGCCGTCTCGTGCGCGATCAGGTTGGAGCGTGCCACCAGCTGGTCCTTTGTCGCGCCCTCGTCCAGGAACAGGGTAGAGGCTTTATAGTCGATCGCCCCCACGTGCTCCATGCCGCCGTACTGGAAGTCAGGTATAGCCACAAAATCGAACTTCTGGAAAGGGTAGGGGATTTGGGTATAATCCTCCATAAAGGCCAGCGCATCGCGGTGTATGCTGAAGACCGGGTCTATACTTTTAAGCTTATCCTGATCGGTTTCGCGGTGGTAGAAATGCATGGTGCGGCCCCGATCGCTGTTACTCACTTTCCTGAAATCACCGGCTACAAAAGAGAAAAGGTAGGTCGGAATGGTGTCGGAAGGTAGGTAGGTATAGGTCTTGGTTGCGCCCGTCATCACCGAGTCCTGCAACGGAGCATTGGCCAGAGCTTTCCAGTTTTGCGGCAACGTGAGCGTGAGTTTAAAGACAGCCTTCAGGTCCGGCTGATCGAAGCAAGGGAAAACGGTGCGTGCGCGGTCTGGAACGAGCAAGGTATAGAGGTAATCCTCGTTGCGGTTGAGCGAGAGGTTGCCGGCCGTGAACTCGAGCTGCACCTGGTTCTGGCCTTCTTTTAGGTAGCGCGGATCGATGACGATGTGCTCGTTTTGGAACACGGTCGGTATCTGTTTTCCATTTACCTGAATGGCATGCAGGTGGTCCTGTTGTTCTTTAAAATCGATATGCAGGGCCTGCTCTTTGCTGAGCAGGTTAAAAGAGATGGTCTCAGTAGCAGGTATAGGTGCGTCTTTGACAGCGGGGATCCGAAGTTTGATGTCATACTGCACGTTGCTCATGGTCAGATTGCGGTGCTCCGCCAGTTCGCGCGAAACGCCGGTCTCGACTGGCAAGGTATAAGTGCTGGTGGCAGGGCCTTTGCTGCAGCCACTCAGTATTGCCAGAGACAAAGCCAGGGAGGCGACTTTAAAGGTATAGCTGTGTTTGGACATAGTTTGTGTTGAGGGTGTCTGTAAATATAAGGGATTTTGAGAAGCGGGGATGCCTATTCCTGGTGTTGTAGTAATAGCTTGTTGCAGGTATAGCTGCTTTGTAGCAACTGCTGTTGCAGGTATGGCAACCTGCTTTGCTGTGTAGCTTGCCCTGGCGGGCCTTCCTTTTTGTCTTGACACAAAAATCGAGGGCCCCTACCCCCAGTAAGCAAAAAAGTTAAGACAATACAAATCGAGGGCCCCTACCCCCACTCGCTGACCGTTTAAACAGTGTATTGTCGTTTTGTGCACCGGGCAAGGTGATTTGCTTTGTAGCTACTGTGCAAGATGGTCTTGCTATACCTGCCATTGGTCTGTGCTACAGCGCTTATACCTGAAAATCGGGCAGTAGCAGAAGTCCCCCTTCGAAGGGGGCAGGGGGATGACAATCGTGCACGGATAGCTGAAACTACAGTGCATATACCCTGAATATGGCAATTACACATTCCCCGCCTTAGAAAAGGAGGGGTTGGGCTGGTTGGACCCGGCATCTGTGAGAATCCTGTCAATCCGTGGGGTAGGGGGCTCTCTGATCTTGTAAATCCTGATTCACACACTCACCGGTCTGGAAGACACCGCGAGGTCTTTGCTTTCTCCTTGTTCATTAACAGTCCCTAATCATACCACCCCATAAAAAGCAAAAGCCGCGAAACTCGCGGCTCTTGCTCCAAACAAACAATCAATAACAAACATCTAAATTACTATGCCGGCGTCATGGATTTCTCACGGTTCCAGTGGCGATGCTTTTTAATGGCCTCAACAAACTTATTGGCAAACTCACCAGCATCGGCGTTTGCTCCGGCCGTGATCACACCGGAGTGGGAAACTACTTTGCCCGACTCCTTGTCAGCAAAGTTGACACCCACCACAAAAGCTTTTTCGAACATATTGATGCCGAAACCGGAAGTGGCGATCGGCTTGCAATGTTTGAAGGCTTCGGCCACAAAGTGCAGGGCGTCACCCAGGCCCATCATCTTGCGCACGCTCTTCTCTCCATCCGGAATGTAGACTGCGTCAAACATAATGGACCCTGTCGTCACGTGGCTCATGTCCACCTCCAGTTCCTGACCGCTGCTGGAGATGCGCTGGCCCTGTACCTTCGACACGATTTTGGCATGGACGCCGGCAGCCTCCAAAGCTTCCTTCACCTGCATCACCTCGTTGTAGTCGAAGCCATCTTCTATCAGGATAGCGACTCTGCGGGATTTAGAACCCTCTACCTTGTCTTTATCCATGCTGATGCTCGGCGATTCTGCCACAGACTTGCCCTGGCTGATTTTCTGGGATGCGGCGTCCTTCACAAAATTTCCGGTCGGCTCAGAATCCTGGTCTACCGGCATTTTGATGCCTATACCTGCCGCCACCAGAGCAGCAAGCTGCGGGTCTACTCGATAGAAATTGGCCACCTGCCTTTCACGAATGGCTTTCCGTTCGACTTTACCCAGTTCGAAGTGGGCAGCTGATACCAGATGATCTTTCTCCGCCTCCGTCAGAGAGTTCCAGAACATGGTGGCCTGGCTGTAGTGGTCGTTGAAACTCTCGCTGCGGGCGCGGATCTTGTGGCCTTCTACCTTTTCCATGTGGTGCACGTAACCGCCCATATTCTCCGGGGCCATCATCGGGCAGCCATTGCCAATCGAGTTCGGCCAGTAGTTGGCCTTGCCCTTGCCGATGGTCATCTTCATGAAGCCAGCCCCGTGGTGGTTGTGTACCGGAGCCACCGGTCTGTTGATCGGTACTTCAGTAAAGTTGATACTGCTAAAGCGGTTGATCTGCGTGTCGAGGTAAGAGAAGAGACGGCCTTGTAATAGTGGGTCGTTGGTCACGTCGATGCCGGGTACCAGGTTGCCCGGATGGAAGGCCACCTGCTCGGTTTCAGCGAAGAAGTTGTCCGGGTTGCGGTTGAGTACCATCTTGCCGACCGGACGAAGCGGTACCAATTCTTCCGGAATGATCTTAGTGGCATCCAGCAGGTCGAAGTCATACTTAAACTCATCCTCTTCCGGCACCAATTGCACGGAGAGTTCATATTCCGGATAGTCACCCATCTCGATGGATTCCCACAAGTCGCGTCGATGCCAGTCAGGGTCTTTGCCAGCCAGTTTCTGCGCCTCGTCCCACACCAGCGAATGCGCCCCCAGCATAGCGCGCCAGTGGAGTTTCACAAAGGTCGATTTGCCGGCCTCGTTTATAAAGCGGAAAGTGTGCACTCCGAAGCCGTCCATCATACGGAAACTGCGCGGAATAGCCCTGTCTGACAGCAGCCACATGATCATGTGGGTAGACTCAGGCATCAGGGATATAAAGTCCCAGAAAGTGTCGTGTGCAGCAGAGGCCTGTGGCATTTCGTTGTCCGGCTCCGGCTTCACGGCGTGCACCAGATCTGGGAATTTGATGCCATCCTGGATAAAAAATACAGGTATGTTGTTGGCCACCAGGTCATAGTTGCCTTCTTCGGTATAAAACTTGGTGGCAAAACCGCGAGCGTCGCGCACGGAATCAGCAGAACCCCGGGAGCCTGCTACAGTGGAGAAGCGCACAAATACGGGGGTTTTGGTGTTTGGGTCGGTCAGGAACCTGGCTTTGGTAAATTCCTTTAGTGAGCTATCGTAAGGCTGGAAGTACCCATGGGCGCCCGAACCACGGGCATGCACCACGCGCTCAGGTATAGACTCGTGGTCTAGGTGGGTCATTTTTTCGCGGAAGTGGAAGTCTTCCATCAACGTTGGTCCACGCTGCCCGGCTTTTAGCGAGTCGTCGGTGTGGTTAACCCTAAGGCCTTGGTCAGTGGTCATGTACTGACCATCACTGTCTGACCGGAAATGTTCCAGTTGTTTGTTTTTGCTGTTTTCGTCGATGTGGGTAGGCGTTGTCTTGTCCTTGTCTTTCTCGTCCATGGTTTAGTTTGTTTTGGATGTAGGTGAGGTATAGCTTTTTGAAATCGTGTGCGGAATTCACTCCAACAATACGGGCGAGTATTTTAAGTGGTTAAGAAAAAGTGAAACTAAACAAGATTAAAATGGAATTAAAATAAGACTTTAAGAATAGCCAAGGCAGCTATACCTGTGCTTTAGTTAGATAAAACACAGGTATAGCGCAAGCTAGATTAGGAGTATTTTAAGGAAATTCGTTATTGCTTAACGCCCGGATATCATAGACTAAGTTCCTTACGACCGAAGCTGTACTCGTCTTCCTTTAGGTAGTAATCACCGCATTTCTGCAGAATGGTCAGGTTGTCGATCGTGATCTCCCAGTTGAAGTTGTAGTTGAAAAGAAAAGTAAGGACCGGGCCCAGCAATTCAGGTGAAGTGTCGCCGAGGGCCAGCGAAATGTGAGGGAGCCACATATTAGGGTTATAGTAAACGCCCATTTCGCTACTCATCTCCGATATATCGCGGTGCAGGCGGTCGTGTAACTGGTTGAGTGGGGCGGTGCGGAGTACAGGTATGTAGATGACCGGCTTTTCACCCGGAAACACACCCAGGCCTGTGGTACGAATTGTAAAGGGTTCGGTCTCACGGCTGGTCTCCTGCAGGTATTGCTGCAACTCTTCCATATCCGGGATCTCGGCCGTCAGCAGGGTCAGGTGCGGGTATGGCGTCATCTTCACCTCATTGAGTCCGAATTGTGAGTCGAGTAACTCAGTCAGTTCGGTGACACGTGCAGAATGGGAAGGGTCGAGCAGGGATGTAACTGCGATCATAAAAGGTTATTTTTTATTGCTGTTCTCAACGTCTCGCACACACATTTCTCAAAAGCATAAAGCTATAGAACGAGGCACATGTGATAATGTTTGCCTGTACAGGGCTTTTTGCGGTGGGCAACGTCTCATTTTACGTATGGGGCGACTTTTGGTCTGTGACCCTTTAAGCTGGGGATGTTTCCCAAAATAAGTACCTTTGCAGCTCAGCTTTCTGAATCTATGATTTCTATCAATAACCTTAGCTTTCATTTTGGCAGCCGCCCGATGTACGAGGATGCCAACCTGCACATCAAACCCAAAGACAAGATTGCCCTGATCGGGCTGAACGGTACCGGCAAGTCTACACTGCTGCGCATTATTGTGGGTGAATATAAGCCTGACGGCGGAAGTATCCAAATGAGCCGGGACACGACCATCGGTTTCCTGAACCAGGACCTGCTCAGCTACGAAACGCACGAGAGCATTCTGTCGGTGGCCATGCAGGCTTTTGACGAGGCCATCATGCTGCAGAAGGAGATTGACCAGGTGCTGGTAGAGTTCGAAAACAACTTTCATGACAAGCTGGTCGATAAACTGGCGGCTTTGCAGGAGCGCTTTGAGGCGCTCGGTGGCTATACCATGCAGGCCGAAGCCGAGTCGATCCTGGAGGGCCTTGGCTTCACGACCGAAGAACTGAAGCAACCGCTGGCCTCTTTCTCCGGTGGCTGGCGCATGCGTGTCATGCTGGCCAAGATCCTTTTGCAGAAGCCTTCGCTGCTGCTGCTCGACGAACCGACCAACCACCTGGACCTTCCCTCCATCAAGTGGCTCGAATCCTATCTGGACCGCTTTGAAGGTGCCGTGGTGATCGTTTCTCACGACAGGGAGTTTCTGGACAAGACCACCAACATTACAGTGGAAGTGTCAGGCGCGAAGCTAAACCTATACCCGGGCAACTACAGCTTTTATGTAGAAGAAAAAGCCCTCCGCAACGAGATACAAAAGGGGGCCTACGAAAACCAGCAGGCCCATATCCGGCAGACGGAGCGCTTCATCGAGCGCTTTAAAGCCAAGGCGACCAAAGCCAAGCAGGCGCAGAGCCGCATGAAGCAGCTTGAGCGTATGGAGCGCATTGAGGAGGTGGCAGGAGAGGCGGCAAAAGTGAATTTCAGCTTCCGCTTTAATGTACAGCCGGGCCGTCACATCTTCCGCCTGGAGCACATGAGCAAGAGCTTCGGCAGCAAGCTTATTTTCCGGGACACAAACGTGCACATCGAGCGGGGCGACAAGATTGCGCTCATCGGTGCTAACGGTAAGGGCAAGTCCACATTACTGCGCATCATTGCTGGCACCGAGCCAATTCAGGGCAAGCGCGAAATGGGGCATAACGTGATCATGTCCTTTTATGCGCAGCACCAGCTCGAGGCCCTGAACGTAGAAAATGAAATACTGCAGGAATTGCAGCAAGCCGGCTCCGGTAAGACGGAGGTCGAACTGCGCACGCTGTTGGGCTCTTTCCTGTTCACCGGCGACGATGCGTTTAAAAAGATCAAAGTGCTGTCGGGAGGGGAGAAGAGCCGCGTGGCACTGGCCAAAACACTGATCTCGGAGGCCAACTTCCTGATGCTCGACGAACCGACCAACCACCTGGACATGCAGTCGGTCAACATCTTGATACAGGCGCTGGAGCAGTACGAAGGTACCTTTATCATCATTTCGCACGACCGTTACTTTGTAGAGAATGTGGCCACCAAGATCTGGTACATCGAAGACTATCAGCTGAAGGAATACCCCGGCACGTACCACGAATTTGAGACGTTTCAGGAGAAGCGGGAGAAAGAAACAAAACGAGAGGCCGCTGCGGCACCAGTTGCTAAGAAAGACGAACCAAAGCCGAAGCGTGACAACAGCGAGTTCAATGCCCTGAACAACCAGCTAAAACAGGTAAACCGACAGATAAGTGAGCTGGAAAAGCAGGTGCAGCAACTAGAAAAGGAACTCGCCAAATACGAAACGGAGCTGGCTGACCCGAAGGTATACAGCAACCCAAGCCTGTTGCAGGAAACTTCCCAAAAATTTGAATACGTGCAGAAGGAACTGGATGCTGTCAACCAGAAGTGGGAAAACCTGATGATGGAGGCCGAGGAGTTAGAAGAGCAATTGGGTAGCTAAAAAGGTATAAGTATCAGCTGGCAAATTTGGGATGCCTGATTAGACTAGTTCATGTAATTTAAAATTGAAGCAGCAAGCCACGTGTTTGCTGCTTTTTTCGTACTGTGTGAGGTATATTTAGTTGATTGTCAATGTTTAGACACCTTCAATAACCTATACTTAAATACAAAAATATGCGTATGTAAAAATTGCACTTTGAAATAAATTGCAATTATGCTATTTTGTTCCCGATACGCACCTTTTGTCTATGAAAACTTCCTTACTATTGTTACTGCTTGGTTTGAGCAGTGTACTTAACTCCACTTTCGCGCAGGCGAGCGGGGAAATTATTGTACAGAAAAAAGGCCTCGGATTTGCTTATTACCAGCATGGCTGTCAAATTAGTAAAAAACAACTGTTGCACATTTTGGATCAACATCCTGAAGCGCGAAAAGAGCTTCAGAAAGGCCAGCGCAATTCATTCCCAGCCACGGCGCTCACTTATGCAGGTGGTCTCCTGATCAGCTATCCGATAAGCAGGCAGTTAACTGGTAACCAACCTAACTGGCTGGTCTCCGGGGCGGGGGCAAGCCTGCTGACTTTCAGCATCCCTTTCGCCGGCGCCAAAATGAAACGGGAACACCAGGCCATTTATGTGTATAACGAGGGTCTGCGTTATGCCAAACGGCCCAACACAGATCTACGCGTTGGGTATGCTTATAACCGGGCTTCGCTGGTCTTTATTTTCTGACAGGCGCCTTTTTCTTTTTACTTACCGGTAGTATGGCAAGCTCCTGACGTGAAGTAATGTAGCAGAGCCAACGCTGCAAGAAGTATGCGCCTTCGTTAACCTACCTCGGTATGCGCCGTATTTAGAGCTGCGTAGATACCGCCTTACCATGAACCATTTAAACGTCATTGATCAGATAGGACAGCAGAGTCCTAAAATATTATTTCAGTTTAACCTCTCGCAAAATAGATTCGACTATTTATCGCCAGCTTTTTATGACATCTGGGAGATGGAGGAGTCGCTGCTGCAGGAGCACCCGCAGCAGTTGCTTGACTCCGTAGTAGAAGATGACCGCCCCGCCGTGGAGCGCTGCTGGCAGAGGTTACTGAAGGGAGACCATGTGGATGAGATGGTACGCATCGAACAGAGTGGACTTAAACGCTATATCCGCTACATTGCCTACCCGATTTTTGACAGTGACCAGCGGGTGGCAGCCCTGGCAGGTATAGCAGAGAATGTAACCCAACAGCGGGACTTTGTAAATTACCTGACTGAGTTCGGGCAGCGGAAGAACAGCGCACTCGAAATGGTGGCGCATGACCTTCGTGGTCCACTGGCAGTCGTAAAAAGTGTAGCATCCTTACTCCGCCAGGATATACAGGATGACAAAAAGCAGGAACTGGAGCACTATACCGACATCATTGAAACGGCCTGCGTTCAGTGTACCGACCTGATCCAGGACCTGCTCAGCGAAGAGCACCTGCAATCGCCGGAGGTATACGTGAACAAGATCCGCATGGACATAAGCGAGCAGATCAGAAGCGTGGTAGGTTTTTACCAGAAGGGCCGGTTAGTGCAGCAGCAGTTTGTACTGCAGCTGCCAGACGATCCTTTGATGGCGGAACTCGACCAGATAAAGTTCTCCCAGATATTGAATAACCTGATCTCCAATTCAATCAAGTTCACGCCTCCCACAGGCACGATCACCATCCGGGCTTATCAGGATGTGGACTGGGCGGTGGTGGAGCACAGCGACAATGGCATTGGTATACCTGAGCACCTGCTTCCCCAACTATTTGAACGGCGGAGCAACGCCTCCAGAAAAGGGCTAAACGGTGAAAAGTCGCGCGGACTCGGACTGGCGATCGTGTATGAATTGGTGAGGCTGCAGGGAGGGACCATCAGTGTTGAGAGCCGGGAGCATGAAGGCACACGTTTCACAATCAGGTTGCCCAGGTATGCTGCCTAAGGGTGCCCTTTACGGGCGCGATTTATATAGGCCAGGCTTGCTTCGTCGAGCGGTTTGTGAAGGAATCCGCGCACCAGCGGGTAGTCCAGGGACTGTTCCTTGTCACTGACAGCAATGGAGGAGGTCAGAATAAAGACGTCCAGCTTTCCCTTTAGCGCTTCTTCATAGGGACGCAGGACATCCAGAAAATCCCAGCCATTTTTAACGGGCATGTTCAGGTCGAGCAGGATGACGTCCGGCAGGGGAGGAGGCCCTGTTAAAGACAAGTCGGCCAACGCGTCGTCTGCCGAGCTGTACGTGCAGATTTCGTTGGCAAAGCCCGCTTCCTCCAACACCAGAGAGGTCAGGTATATACTGATGTCATCATCATCAATTATGTAAACCTTGCTGACCATAGGCTGCGTGCTTAAAATGTAAGATGAAGGTTGTACCTAATTCCGGCTCACTGTCTACCTCAATCTCTCCTCCAATGGCGTTCATCTGCATTTTCACCAGGTATAGCCCGATGCCTTTGCCATCAGGTCCTGCATGAAAGCGCTTGTAGAGCTGGAACAGATGCGGCTTTACCGCCTCCAGATCCATGCCACTGCCATTGTCCTTTACACGTAGTTGCAGACTGTCTTCTTTCCTTACGGTATTTAACTCAATAAGTAAGTCACGCTGCGCAGACTTATACTTGATGGCGTTCGAAATCAGGTTATGGAGGATGCTGTAGACGTAGGCGCGGTTGGCCCAAAGCAAGTCCTCCTGCTTCAGATTCAGCACGATATGTCCGTTGATCGGGGTTAGCAGGTGCTGCAGGCTCAGTACCACTTCCGCCGCTACATCGACCAGGCTAACCATCTCGTGGGCTGCCTGCAGGTTAGCGGAACGCACGGCCAGTATTTTGTTCAGGTCACTGATCACATCGTCAAGCCGGCGGGCGGATGTCTCCAGGTTTTGCAGGCCCTGCATAAAGCGGCCGCTGTTGGTGTCCAGCTTCTGGAGTATGGTAGAAAGGCCAACCAGGTTAGCGACAGGCGCACGCAGGTTGTGCGACACAATGTAGTTGAACTGCTGCAGGTCCTGGTTCTGATGGTATAGGTGTTCGGTGGTTTTGAGCAACTGCTCCTGGTCGAACTTGCGATCAGTAATATCGGTGTGGATGTAGACGTGCTTTTCTATCTGGCCCTGCTCATTTGCGATAGGTGAAATGGTGACATCAGCCCAGACCATCTCGCCGTTTTTCTTGTAGCCGCGTATTTCATTCCGGATAGGTACGCCCTGTGCCAGCTGCTCTCTTACCCAGGCGAGTTCTCGCAGATCGGTATCGTTGGAGGTCAGAATGTCACTCGGGCGCCTGCCGGCTACTTCTTCCAATTTGTAGCCGGTTGCGTTACTGAAAGCCTCGTTCACCCATTCTATCTCGAGCTGGCTATTGGTGATGATCACGCCGTTGGTGGTTTTGCTGGCCACCAGCGAGAGCTTGCGGAGTTCTTCCTGCGCTTTTACCTGCTCCGTAATATCTACAAACGATACCAGAATGCCATCTTCAAAAGGACTCAGCGTAAAGCGCAGCACAGCTTTCAGATTATCAAAACGCTCGTCAAACTGGACGGGCTTTCTGGTCCTGTCTACCTCTAAACATTTCTGATAAAACTGGGTGTCTACCAGGAAGGGGTATTCTTCCCAGATCTGGCGGTTCATCAACTCGTTGAGGGAACGGCCCAGGAAATTGGCGAAAACCGTATTGCCAAAGCTATAGCGCCATGCGGTGTCCAGAGCAAAGAAGCCTTCCACCATCGCCTCTAGGATGTTGTGCAGCTTCTGTGACTGGGCTTTTACCAACAGGTTGGCTTCTTTTTCGTTAGTAATGTCTTTGGCGATGCACTGTACAGCGAGCACCCGTCCTTCCAGCACTACCGGTACCAGCGTGACCGACAAGTAGCGCTTTTGGCTATTGCGGTGCCTGATGCAGGACTCAAACGTGCAGGATTGGCCAGTCAAGGCATGATGGAAGGCCTCAAATGTTCCTGCATGGTATTCCGGCAGCACGAAATCAGCAAAGTGACTTCCGGGGAAATCTTCGCGGGTATAGCCGGTCAAGTCTACTACAGCATCGTTGCAGGCTTCCACCTGACCGCTTATGCTCAGCGTAAATACAAGATCGGGGTTGTTGAAGAAGAGGGCTTTATAGTAAGCCCGGCTTTCTTTTTTCTGCTTCAGCGCCTCCATTTTAGAGGTTATATCACGCGAATTGGTGACAATGCCACGCACATGCGGGTCATCCAGCATGTTGGTGGATACGCAGCTCAGCCATCGCCAGTCGCCGTTTTTGGCCTTGAAGCGGAAGGGTGCAAGGGTTATTTGCTTCGTTAGGCCGGATGTGTGCTTCGAAAGCTCCTCTCCGATTGTAGGAACATCATCCGGGTGGATGAGTTCGAGCACATGAGTACCCAGCAAATCTGCAGGATCATACCCCAACCCGGGACCTACCGAGTCTGAAACATACTCGTAGTTGCCCTCCCAGTTGATGACCGTGATCAACTCGGACCCGTGGCGTACAATAGAGGTGTAGAAATCTGGCGTCAGGGCCAGCGCTTCAGGCTGCGTAAAATTTACCTTCATAGAGGTGTATTGACAAAAAACTTCCTGAATGTAATTGTAATTAGACAATATGGGTTCAATTGCTTGCTAAAATATAGTAGATTATTCTAAATGTTGAAAAATGGCTGTCTTAAGTCCTATAACTTGATTGAGTGAATGGAGTTTGTGTTGAAATAACTGTTTTATTGGATGTGGTTCTGAGGATAAAATTGGATAATTAGAATGATTTGGGATTAATAAATTGCACAGTTATATAAAAGCAAAAGCCGGACTGTCGTGAAACAGTCCGGCTTTTGTTATGAAGGCAGGTATAACTTATTCTGTTACAGCACGCAAGGCGTTTACGCGGCCGTAGCCATAGTAAGGGTCGCGGCCGGGTTTACCTAAGTCATCTGCAGTGGCGCGTAGTTTGGCCAGTACATGGGCAGGATCCATCTTGCCGCCGTTCTTGCCAACGATGAGTGCTGCCACGCCCGCTGCGTGCGGGCCTGCCATACTCGTGCCTACAGACCAGTAGTAGGAAGCTCTTGTGGGGTCCAGGTTGCTACCCGTGCTGAAAACGTAGTCGAACACATAAACATACTGTGTGATTCCACCAATAGTAGCTATCTCACTACCCGGGTATACATAATCACCACCTGGTGCAGCGAAGTGTACATCTGAAGTGCCGTAGTTGGAGTAAGAGGCGAAGTCATCCATAAAAGTAGTGAACGGGGCAAGCGCCCAGCCACGAGGAGCGGTAGCCGAGATGGAGATCACACCGGTAGAGGAGGAAGGTATGTGAACCAGCGACTTATCTGCATTTCCGTTGTTGGAATCGTTACCGGCAGAAGCGATTACGGTTACCCCGTTCTTAGTAGCATAGCTGGTAGCGCGGTTGATGGCAATCAACAATTCCTGCACGGCTTTGGTATCACTTTCGATAAAGTCATCAGTCGGATCATTTGGTGTGCCGTTGTCGTTCAGGAACTTACCGTTGCGCGGAAGGGCGGCTCCAAGGCTCATGTTAATCACGTTTGCGCCCTGCTGCGTGGCATGAATGATGCCATCGATCATCCAAGAGAAGGAACCCGAACCAGAGTCACGTAGCACCTTCACCAGGATCAGTTTCGCCTCAGGGGCAACACCAATAATGCCAATGCCATTATCGGCAGCGGCGATGGTGCCGGCCGTGTGTGTGCCGTGGCTACCCACGCCCGGCAGGGCATAGCCCAGCTTCTCGCCCGGTACAAAGTTTTTGCTGGCTGCCATGTCAATGTTTGGGGCCAGGTCTGCGTGGTCTAGGTCGAAGCCGCTATCCAGTACGGCTACCCGCACACCCTGGCCACGGTGGCCGGCATTCCAGGCTTGAGAAGCTTTAATGGCGGCATGCCCCCACTGCAGATCAAAGTAACGGTCGTTGTCGCCACTGGCAGGTGGTGTGCCCACGTCAGCCAGTTCAACAATTTTCATGTCGTCCGGGTTGTACCACTGCACCTCCAGGTCGCGCACCACTGAGCGTACACCATTTATCCTGGCCGCTTTGGAAGCAAACTGAGGGTCTTCAGAATACACCGTGGCTACTCCGGCCTGCTCCATCAGGCTGGTTACCTCCCCATTGGCAGCTGTCAGCTCGGAGGCTATACCTGCAGGAAGTGTTTCACTGCTAGAAAGCACCACATAGTGGTTTTTGCGCAGCTTCACATTTGAGCCTGGGTGAACGCCCTGCGCCATAAGCGAAGATTCCGCATTTAACTCCGATGTGGGGTTCATATCCTCTTCCGGATTACAACCAACCAGGCCGATAAAGGCGAAAAGGGCTGGATAGATCAGCTTTTTGCCAGCAAAAGTTTTGTTAAGCATGTGTAAAAGGTTTAGATGTATATAATAGATTTTAAGGTGTTACTAAATGCTTCTATATCAATAAGGGCAATGACCCTGTAGCTCACCGAACGGCCATAGCGGACTCCGGGAGTGCCGACAGCGCTTCTGTCAGTAAAATGTTTTGCTTCAGTTGGTTCATTGTGCCGTGGTTATGAAACCAGGTCAATGCCATATGCCAGTTTGGCTGGTGTAAGAGGTGTTATTGTGATTAGATTATACCATTACGGGATGTTTAATTATGAGTTATACCTTTCTGCCAAAAAATGTTTATATTTAATATGTGTATTTTATATATAATTTGATTTAAGCTACTGGGAAGTGAAAACCCCTGATAAATTTTCTTTCAGTTCCGGGTAAGAAAATGTGACTGGCATGCGGGGAAAGGAGGAGAATAATGAACAGGATAAAAACATGTTTCAACAATGATTTGACAAGGCGCCTTCCTATTCATCTTTCTATATTCTTAATTTCCAATTAATCTATACCTTGTAGTAGAAAACAAACCGACCTCATGCAGCACAACACCCATCGCCCCTGACAAGCACTGAACAAAGCTTATATCCGACAGAAAACAGCCCGAAACGACATGGAGTGCTTTAATGCGGCCATGGTAACGGAGGTCAGGCTGCAGGTATACCGCTTCTACAATCTGACCTACTACGAAGTGTTTTTCGTGGACCTGACTTTTGCCATGCCGCGAGACGCATACGAAATGCACGAAGCCGCCAAGGTATAGCACCCTTTGTAGGGATAGGTCGCGACCTACCTGTAGGGCATGCAGCTGAACAGAACGTAACATCAAACTTTGACTTGAAAAACATCGACAAGCTGCCTATCGATAACGCTGCACATGACCAACTCAGAACCTCCTGTTACAAGCTGCTCGCCTGCACAGGTATAGGAGTGGATATACTTCATTCTGAAAATGAAAGCTTGTGCGTTCGGGTACAGCAAACGACGTTCAAAAATAATTGGTTGCTCAGTCAGATACAGCTTATCATAAAGGCAAGGGTTCTGTTCGAGCCATTTGGCGGCAGGTATATAATACAGTATGCCACACACTCTTATAAACCCAAATTCCTGTAGATAGAGCACCATTGGATAGCGAAGTGTAAAAAAACTTATAAGATAACCCGTAACGATCTTATTAAACAGCTAGGTATAACGGAAGAAGAAATAGGAGGGCTGTTCTCGGGCGAAGCTCCTTTAACGCAACAGCAGAGAGAGTTGCCCTTATTATTTTATGACCTAAGAGCTCAATAGCGATTTTCGTACAGCTGAAGCTGAAATGGAAGAAGACTGTCATTTAAAGCACTTTGAGCTTTTCGCACACCGCGAGCTCCGGAGACTGCTAGATGCGCAAAAAAATAAATTTAAAAAGATAACAACTTTTTAATATAGGTGAGCGTATATATAGAAAGCTAAGCGAAAGCTCATTTTGTGAAAGTATAAGCGGCTCCGGGGGTGAACGACCGGGGCCGCTTTTTTTTATGCTCCGGTGTTATACCTTAAGCCAATCCAGGGCGGCAACGGGAGTCGCAAAGGTTGCCACCTCGTACGATATTGCACCCGTCTTGCGGGCCTCTTCAATGTTGCGCTGGGCGCGCGTCCCATTTTTCGGGTCAAAAGGCTGCAGGCGGGCTACTTTAGACAAGCGAGTGGCCGATAGCATAGCCGTGAATTCCATGGTAAGCCGCCGGTTCTCCTCATCATCAATCTCTATGGACGTTGTGCGGGCATCGAGCAGCAGCTTGCGCACATCGTAATTTCGGATCGTCTGCACCATAATCTGCAGACTGTGTTTGATCTCTGACATATGATAACGCTGCAAATCGGGGTAACGCACCTGCAGAATGTCGGTAGCAGGGTCGTACTCCAGTCGCAGTATGCTGTTTTGCAAAAGAATCATGATCTGGAAATTGTCCTGAAGAATTTTGGGGATGAAGCAGCGCATTAATATACAAAACAGTAGTAGCCCCACCAAGCAAAAATTGAGTAATATCACAAATATATACTAAATGCAGTTTTCGGTTTTGATTTTAAAACTCTAAGCCCTTTCTTGCAAACCCTAGTCGAAACAGCTAGGTTGAGGCTTGTCCGGGGCATAATTCCCGAATCGATTATACTGCTATTCGATGTGCCTATACCTACTCCTATAGACCTTATTGCAATGATAATATACAAAAAAGACTATATTAGCATTGCCTACTATGAGGCTGAAAAACTGCTCGAAGTTACCTGGCTGGCCTATGCCCCCAGCGCAGCGTACCGCGAGGCGATGCTACAGTACATAGAGGCGCTCCAGAAATACGATGTAAAACGCTGGCTCGATGACCTACGCCAGGCCAGGGTGGTGCGCCTTTCAGATCAGAAGTGGACGAAAGAAGAATGGGCGCCCCTTTTCCTTCAGCAGGTGAAGAACCTGGAAAAAATAGCTCGTGTCCGTTCAACAGACATCTCAGCCCGCATCAGTTCCGAGAACATGTTCAGGTACCTCGATTATAGCCAGCTCCAGTATGGTTTGATGGAGTTCGAGTTCTATGGCGAGGCACGCAACTGGCTACTGGCCTGACCTTCCGGACGCGCTTCATTAGCACTCCGCTTAAATAGACACGGCACCTTATCACTGAAGATGATCATTCCCAACAAATTCCTGAAGCTAGATTATAACCCCACCTACGATGTCCTGTTTGTGGAATGGCCCAATATGCATGATTATACCATGCCGGAGGTTACGTACATCATAGACGAGGTGATAGAGGCGGTGCGCAGCTACGACATCAAGCGCATCCTTACCGACACACGTCAGTCGAAGGTGACAGTGCCGATGGAGGAGTATGCCAAGATCATTAACCAACTGGCGCTGCAGCTGGCCACTACAAGGCTGCAAAAGTTTGCCAAGCTGAATACCAGGGATGCCGACAGGGAAGCAGTTTCCTCTAATGCTGCCGCGCTGGTGGTAGGTTCTATCACTTATAGCAGCTTTGACGATCTAGACGAGGCCGTCGCCTGGCTGATTGAAAGTTGAGGAATTTAAGTGTTTGAGAGTTAGAGGCCCAGGACTAATTTGAAACTAACTAAGGTATGTAGATAGACATTTACTACATACTAACTCAATTATTTCGTATATTAAAACTTCCCAACTTTACTAGTTCCCAAATTATATCTCCCAAACTCGTAAATTCTTTAACTCCCATGCGTCCCTACATACTTGCCGAATCGAACTGGAAAGCTATCAAAGACCAGCAGGTTGAGGTAGCCATACTGCCTTGGGGCGCCACCGAAGCCCACAACTACCACCTGCCCTACGGCACTGACAACTACGAAGCCGAGGCTGTGGCAGCCGAAGCAGCCCGATTGGCCTGGGAAGCAGGAGCCAAAGTAACAGTGCTTCCGCTCATCCCTTTTGGCGTGAACACCGGCCAGGCCGACATTACCCTCGACATTAACCTGAACCCCAGCACGCAACTGGCTATTCTGCGAGACATCGTAGAAGTGCTCAACCGGCAGGGCATCCGCAAAATGCTGCTACTCAACAGTCACGGCGGCAACGATTTCAAACCGATACTGCGCGAACTTGGCCTAAAGTTCCCGGAGATGTTTCTGCTCACCTGCAACTGGTTTCTGGCTGCCGATCGCAAAGCCTTCTTCGACACACCCGGTGACCATGCCGATGAGATGGAAACCAGCATCATGCAGCACCTGCGACCCGACCTGGTACTGCCGCTCAGCGAAGCAGGGGAGGGCAAAGAGCACAAATCTAGGCTGACAGGTATACGCGAAGGCTGGGCCTGGTCAGAGCGCCTGTGGTCGCAGGTAAGCGACGACACCGGCATTGGTAACCCTACGGCTGCCACACCCGCTAAAGGCAAAGCCTTTTTCGAAGCCACCACCCGCAACATCGCCCAGCTCCTGCAGGAACTTGCCGCCATAGATCCGAAAGACAGGTATAGGAAAGTTTAGGAGCCGCCCCAAACCTCGCGGCGTCTTCCAGACCCGCGAAAGTCTAACCGATCGGCGGTTGAAAACCAGGTATATCCGCGGCCTTTGGTTTAGACACTTGCGGGAGCTGCGCACGCCGCGAGGTCACAACTTCCAAAACAAAAAACCATGCTGTACCCAGGCAGGTCCGCCCTCGTACAGCATGGTTTTTTTATAAACTGGGGAAATACTATTTCGCGGCGATGGTTCGCAGGGCGTCGCGCATTTCGGTGAGGAGCACTTCTTCTTTGGTCGGAGCTGGCGGCACAGCAGGGGCAGCGGCTTTTTTGCGCATCATGCGGTTCATCCCTTTCACGATCAGGAAGATGATGAAGGACAGAATCAGAAAATTAAGCATTACCGTCACAAAGTTACCCCAGGCGAAAACGGCACCCAGTTTACGTGCTTCCTCCAGTGCCAAGCCTTGCGGCACGGCATCGGCTAGCGGCACATACAGGTTCGAGAAGTCCATATCGCCTAATGCTGCACCTACTAGTGGCATGAACAAGTCATTTACGACGGAATTAACTAAGCCGCTGAACGCCGCACCAATGATGATACCAATAGCGAGGTCCATTACGTTGCCACGCATGGCAAACTCTTTAAATTCTTTCATCATGCCCATAAGCGCTGATCTTTTATAGTGAGAAGGTTAAATGGTTTTTATAATATGTAAATATATTAATTTAAAAGTATAAAACAAGTACTTTATACCTAAGTATTTAGGCTAAGCTACTTTAAAAAGAGCCCGCCACTATACCTTCTAACAGGTGCAGTGCTGGGCTTTTGAGAATGCTATACCTAGGAACTAGCTATACCTAGACGAGCCAGCGTTTTGCCAGGAATTTGTCGAGCCCGATCATTTCCATTTTGATGTTTTTGTAAGCGGCGGTGGCCTTAAATTCCTCTATGATCTCGAGCACGTCCTCATCGATGTGCACAGAGCGGGAAGCATCGATTACAACAGTGGAGTTAGGGGCTACGTGGTCCAGCGTGAGCATAATGCTGGCCTTGTTGAGGAAGGTAACCTCCTCTGCCAGTACCAGTTCAATGTGCTCACCTTCAGCACGTTCTGCACGGTCCAGAAAGAAGGGTGTGCGGTAGTTGTCGCGCAAAATCATAAAAACCGACACGGCACCACCGATCATGATGCCCATGATCAGGTCAGTCAGCATCACAGCTACCACGGTCACAAAGAACGGCACAAACTGGCGCTTGCCGGCCTTCCACATGCGTCGGAACAGCGAGATGGAGGTCAGTTTGTAACCCACCACAAACAGCACAGCCGACAGCGAGGACAGTGGAATCAGGTTGAGAAGACGCGGTATGGTCATGACGCAGACCAACATGACCAAACCGTGCGTGATCGTGGAGAGCGGCGTGCGGCCACCAGACGACACGTTGGCTGAGGTTCGCACGATCACGGCGGTTACCGGCAAGCCACCGATCAGGCCAGACACGATGTTGCTGATGCCCTGCGCCTTCAGTTCGCGGTTGGTCGATGACTTGCGCTTGTAAGGGTCCAGTTTGTCGCCGGCCTCTGTGCTCAGCAGCGATTCGAGGGAGGCGATAAAGGCGATGCTCAGCGCCACAGTCCAGAGCTCTGGATTCGTAATCTGAGAGAAATCCGGAAAAGTGAAGAACGAGAAGAACTCCCCTAGGCTACTGGCTGCCGGCAATTGCACCAGGCGTCCGCCGCTAAGGGCAAGTTCCGGAAAGTAGGCAATGAAAAGTTGGTTGATGCCAATGCTGGCCAGCACAGCGATCAGGGCAGCCGGCACGAACTTAAAGAAGGTATAGCGCTTTAGCGCGGGTTGGTCCCAGGCAAAGATGATGAGCAGTGAGAGGAAAGTAATGATGGTCGCCCCGATGCTGATGTAGTCCACCATGCCGTCGATTTCACGGAAAATGTTGGTGCTGAAACCACCTTCCATACCGCCAAACAGCTCCTTCCCTGAATATCCGAAAGCATGCGGAATCTGGTTGATGATGAGGATAAGGCCGATGGATGCCAGTATACCCTTGATCATGGAAGAAGGAAAGAAATAGGCGATGGTTCCGGCCCGCAGATAGCCCAGAATGATCTGGAAGACGCCGGCGATGATCACTGCACTCAACACGATCTGGAAAGAGCCCAGCGATTCGATAGCCATGTATATTACCAGTGCCACAGAGGCCGCTGGCCCGCTTACGTTTACTTTGGAGCCGCTCAGAAAACCCACCACGATACCGCCCACTATACCTGCGATGATGCCCGAGAACAGGGGAGCGCCCGAGGCAAGCGAAATGCCCAGGCAGAGCGGCAGGGCGATCAGGAAAACGACGAGGCCGGCGGGCAGGTCGGTCTTGACGTGCGAGAACAAACTGTCTTTGATTTTTGGTTGAAGCGGTGAATTATCGGATTGCATGTACTGTAAGTAAGTATAAAGTATGGTGTTTTTATTATTCGGGGTACTGTATACAGCCGACCGTATCGCACCTGCAAAGGCAAGCGACAAGGTATAGGCTATAAAAAACAGAGAATGCCCGAAGTCTATACCTGATCCGGATGGGCAGGTATAGGAAGGCCTTTATGAAAACGTGGCCAGCAGCCAGCGCGCATCAAGGGGGAGTAGGGGTGCTATGGATAGACAGGTGCTGCATAAAGAGGTGCAAAAATACGGTTTTTCAGGGCCAAAACAAAAGCCAGGTATAAACGTCTATACTATTCTATACCTGGCTTTTGTTTTGGAAATACAGTGGCTTGAGCAATTGGAATAAAGTGGATCGCTCGCACTCCATTCGCAATGACTTTGGTGTAAGGTATAGCGCTATACCTCGTACAGAAAGAAAGGCTTCTCGTACCCCGACTTCTGTAGCACCGGCATCGATACGTTGTATACTTTCACGCCTGTGCTGGTTTTGCCCTCGAGCGTGCCTGCGTGCGCGTGCCCATGGAAGGTGGCCAGCACATTCCGACGGTTCAATGGCTCCTCAAGGCGCGAGCAACCCAGGAAGGCGTGAATGGCCTCCGGTTCCCCCTCCACGGTAGCCTGTATAGGCGCGTAATGGAGCAGCACGATCTTTTTCATGTCGGTTTGCTGGCTGTCGAGCTGTGACAGGGCTGCATCCAGCTTCAGGGCCTCGGTCACGGCTTCCTGCACGAAATCCTTGTTGAGTTGCTCGCCGAACATACCCAGCATATACCTATCGAAACCGCCGCCATACCCTTTCACGCCGGCAAAACCTACATGCTCGATCACCGTGAAGTCGCCGTCGAGCAGCTGCAGGTTGGTCTGGGCAAACACCTTACGAAGTTTCTTTACCTGGTCGTGGTCGTAGTCGTGATTGCCCAGCACGGCTAGTACAGGTATAGAGCAGGCTCTGAGCTCTCCGGCCAATACTTCGGCTTCGCTTTCACGGCCCGTGTCGGTCAGGTCGCCGCAAAGCAGCAGCACATCCGCCTCCTCCGACACCTGCCTGAAAAAGTCAACCCATTTGCCAGTATCCTGCTCACTCACATGTATGTCGCCTACGGCCGCTATCCGTAGTTTCTTAGGTTCTATATTCTCGTCTTGCATCGTGTTTCGTTTTATTGAATGTAATACTACGTGCCAAGCCCGCTTCAGGATAGGGGAGGCCGGCTATACCTACTTTTAAAAGAAACAGCCCCCGCAATTCGTGGTGCGGGGGCTGAGTAGGCTAACAAGTACTATTTATCTAATTTAATTTCCAGTTCTGTTGATCTCCTCCAGGCTATTGTTGCGTTTCTTCGCTTCGAAGTCTTTACCCTTGGCAAAATTGTAGCGCAGGTTGATGCGGATGCTCTGGGTACCCTGGTACTGGTCGATGGCGTTGAGGTTACCTTCCAGCATGGTTTTCACTTTCAGGACGCGGGTTTGAAAGATGTCGGTCGCGTTAAGAGCCAGCGTCAGGCGATCGTCCATAAAAGTGCGCTTCAGACCGGCATCAAGCCACCACTGGCTTTTGATCTCGTACAGGCCGTACACGGCGGGCCCCTGGAAGCCGGCGTTCAGCTCCAGGCGGATGTCCTTGGGCAGCTGGATATTCTGGTTGGACTGCACGTAAAACAGCACCTGGTCATTGATAACGTCCTGCGCGTTTACCTCTTTAGTATAGCGCTGGTAGGCCAAAGTGGCCGTGTTGTTCATCTCCCACTTGCCTGAAAGCTGCACCGGTGCAACCAGCGTGGTATACAGGTTCTTGTAGCTCTCGATGTTACGCTGGCCGAACACCGTGGTGTTGTCTTCGCTGTTGTAGGTCGGTATCTCGCCGATAAAGTCTGTGGTGATGGAGTAGCCGGCCATCAGGTTATAGCGCTCCTTCAGGGTCTGCGTGATCTCAAAGGAGTTGGTGTACTGCGGTTTGAGATTCGGGTTGCCTTGCGACCAGGTATAGGGATCGAGGTAGAAGATGAATGGATTCAGCTGGCCGTAGTAAGGACGGTTAATGCGGCGGCTATACTTGTAGCTTACCTGGTAGTTGTCGCTCACTTTCTGCTGCAGGAACAGGCTGGGGAACAGATTCAGGTAGTTACGCTTTTTGATGTCCTTCAACGTGATAGAGTTGCCCTCGGAAGAGGTGTGTTCAGCACGAAGACCAGCCATTACTTTCCAGGTATCGCTTAGTTTGGTAGAGTAGTTGGCATACCCGGCAAAAATATTCTCGGTGTACACAAAGTGGCTGGTACGGCGTGGGTCCAGCACCTCGCGGCCGTCTGTCACTTCGTAGAAAAGCAGCTCGTTGTCGGACACCACATGGCTGGCCTTGGCGCCCAGTTCCAGCTTGCCGTCCTGGCCCAGTTTCTTGCCGAAGTCCACTTTGCCAGCTAGGATGTCGTAACCGGTTGGGTTAAAGCTGGTGAGGTGCTCCTGGCTTACGAGTTCATCGGTGCCCAGTACATACTGTCTGTTTTTGAACACAAAGTCCGTCTCGTCTGTGATGCGGGCATAGTCCACGTCAGCCGAAAGGGTGGTGCCTGCTGTGTCGAGTTTGCCGTTGTAGTGCAGGTTGAATGTACCGTTGCGGTAGGTGCTCTTATGTTCGTTGGTGGCGGAAATTTGTCGACTATCGGCTGTCACCGGGCGGCGCAGGTCTGACTCCGTGTTGAAAATGCCCTCGTTGGAGTTGTAGAACAGGTTGCTCATAAAGCCTACGCTATGGCGCTCGTTGATCTCGTAATCAGAACCCAGGCGCAGGGTAGGGCTGACGCGCTCACGCTCCTCTATACCTACCTGGTCGAAAAAGCTGCGTCCGGCCGGATCGTTGAAAATTCGTTCCATCTCCATGTCACGGAAGTTGGTGCGGCGTGCGAAGTCCAGGCCAGCTGTGGTGTTCCACTTACCGCTCTTGTGGTTCAGGTCGAAGCCACCGTTGTACGAGTTCAGACGGTTGTATTGATAGCCCACGTACACATTGCCGTTCATGCCAAACGCTTCGTTCTTTTTCAGGTTGATGTTGATGATACCGGATGCACCCTCCGCATCGTAGCGGGCAGATGGATTAGTGATAATTTCCAGGTCCTTCAGGTTTTCAGCTGACATAGCCTGCAGCAGGTTCTGCAGCTGCTTGCCGGAGAGGTACGACTGCTTGCCGTTGATCATGACCTGCACACCGGGCTTGCCGTTCAGGGTGATGTTGCCATCCTGGTCAATCCACACGCCCGGCGATTTCTCCAGTACTTCGTAGGCCGTGCTGCCTTGCGCCAGCCCGGTGCCTTCCACACTCACCACCATCTTTTCAGCGTCGTTGGTAATAGTGGGGCGCATGGTCTGTATGGTCACTTCCTTCAGTGTTTTTACATCAGGTTTTAACTGTAGTTTACCAAAGTCACGACTAAAGTCAGGTCCTGACACTTCAAACGTCTCCGTTACCATAGGCAGGTAACCCAAACCGCTCAACTTCAACTTGTAGCTACCTTTAGCAGGCGTTTTGATGCGGAAGGCACCGTCCATCTCTGCAATGGTACCAGTCACGACTGCATCAGAGGAGGAAGAGAGCACAGCGACATTCACAAATCCCAGATCCTGCCCTTTTTCGTCCAGTATTTTACCTGTCAGCCAGCCCTCCTGTCTGGCTAAGACACTGTGAGATAAGGTAGTAAGGATTGTAAGCGCGATGATGTAAAATAATTTTTTCATAGTGATATTTTGTTAGCGTGTATTGTAATAGGTTGATGCAAAACTATTGTATAGTACTTTGTTATGCAAGGTACTGTATAGTTTTTTATATGAATCACCCCAAAATATCCGTTAACTGCGCTATAATTCGGACGAACGAGAATTCATCTTGAAGGAATTTGGTGATAGCAACGGGTAAGTACCCGTTGCTATGTCCCTTTTGCTGATAGATGGTAAAAGGAAGTGGTTAGTTGCTTCGCCTCTCATTAATTATAGCAGAGACACAAAAAAACCTCCAGTCTACCAGTGGAGGCAAACAGGAGGTTGTGAAGTTGGTCCGTTTAAAGTTCAGGACATGCTATCCCTTCGTAAGGCAGGAACAAATGCATTCACATTGATTAGGATACTTGCTTTTGATCAGCCGGAGCATGTATCGAAAAATAAAATAGTGTTCATGCTGACGCTCTTTCTGGTCCAGGGAGTTCCTGTAATCCAAGGTCTCAAAGAGACTGGCTGTATCCTGGTAGAGGAGGTAGCTGTACACCTTGAAAAAACATTTTCTGACCCTTCGCTTTTTAACCTTCGCACCAGTCTCCTCGACCAGGGCACGTCTTAAATCTTTCATTCCCTTCCACCTCTTAATTGTGATAATGCTATTTTCTGCTGTATATTTTTATGCACGAAGGTTAAATTTACTAAGTGCTATCATTAGATAAAATGATTCTTATCACTTTCACTGTCAATGTGTTGAAAAAATACGTGGGCGGTTGCTTTGTAAGGCAAAATCTTCAATCTAAGTTCCTTTTGCATTGGAATACAGTAAGTTGGTAGTCTAAAATCTTAAATTTCACATAATAATAACAACAGACTAAGTATTTGTACGTTATATAACTATAACGATAAATAATATACCGTTATTAAGACATGAAACCATCGCCTTATTTCCAGATAAGCTATAACCCAAAACAAGGCCTACTTTCGAGCCAGTGGTTGCGGGTAGTAAACAGCACTGAATACCGTCAGGCACTGGTAAACGTATGCAAGCGGCTACGAAAGAGTAATGCCATGGGCTGGCTGGTAGACTTCAGTCGCACAACTACACCTAATATGAGTGATCAGACCTGGACGATCGAACTGCTCGGTCACAGCCTGCCGCTGACCAAACTTCGCAAACTGGCGCTTGTGCTGCCCGACGACCTCTTTCTAGAGGTTGTTGTAGAGAAAGTTAGCAACAGCCTGCTCAGCATGTCCAACAATAAAGTGCAGATTGCCTACTTCGCCGATCCGTGCGCTGCGCAACAGTGGCTCACGTCCTCCAACGATCCCTGTGAGGGCTTGTTCCGAAGTGCCCCTTAAAAAGCCTGTCAAGATAGCCTTAAGTACCGCTCCACATTCGATTATTTAGCTCTAAGAGTGTCAGGCAATGGCTTTTGCCTGATTTTAAATTTTTTTGAAAAAAATCAGTAATAACATGAAATATTCCTGAACTTTTTGTGAATAGTTCATGTAATAACCTTGCCAATAAGTTATAATCATTTGCACAAATTCACGACTATGAAAGAGCTTGAGAGAATCCAGAAAGCACTCCGACACAGCAACACCCTTGTATTGAAAGACCGGGAAAAGAATGTTGAATGTTCTTTTATAAGAGAAGGCCTTGTTTATGATAACTTCCCGATAGAAAACACCGTGCTGGCTTCAGCGCTGCAAGAAGCGAGCGTGAACGGTATTGTGGAAGGCTTACACTTTGAGCGACTTAGAAATACCTATGAATGGTTTGCGCTTCGGGTTAAATCACGTATGCTCTTAGATACTTTGAAATAGTTAATTCCCATAGCTATAGAAAAAGCCCCCCGCTAAATGAAAGCGGAGGGCTTTTTTATGTTTGGTTAGCAGGTAACCTATACCTAGCGGATGCAGTACCTGCTGTATGACTTTATCCTTTGCGATCCATATTATCCTGCATATGACAGTGCCCGTACTGGTAGCGGTGCTGTTCTATAGAGATCAACTCCGTTTTGCTTCGCTTATGATGCTGGCAGGCTGGCTGATTGATTTTGACCATTTGCTGGTAACTCCCATCATCGACCAGGACAGGTGCAGTATTGGGTTTCACCTATTACACCGATACTGGATTGTGCCAATTTATGCCATCCTGGCGCTCATCCCTAAAACCCGGCTGATCGGCCTGGGCCTGCTCATACATGTCGTACTGGATTGGATAGATTGCTATTTATAGATTGAGTGGGTTGGTGAATGAGTGATTGAGTGGTTGAATGTTTTTGATTTAGAGTTTGTGAATGAGAGATTGTGTAGTTGTGATAAATTATGAGAAAGCCAATAATTAAAAAGAGCTGATCAAATATTTGATCAGCTCTTTTTAATTATTGGTTTGGGCTAAGTCCATAACCCATTTTTAAATTCACTCAATCACTCAATTAATTGATAACTTCCTCGTTGCTGCCACACTTGAGCATACTGCTTCCAAAGTAGGGGTTACGGATTTCGGAATTTGTGCTCACCCAGTAGGCGCCCTGGTTGTTGTTTGCCATCGGGCAGTGTTGGTAGTATACTTTCTGATCTGTGGCGCCAAATGCTTTGGTCAGTGAGAACACAGCTTCTGACAGGTCCTCCAACTGGTTGCGCTGCTCGCCCAGGTCGTTGGTAGCGGCAATGGCTGCGGCAGATTGGCGTACTTTTTCAACCTGTTCTTCTGCAAACGATTTCTGCTCCGGTACCTGCAGGGAGGCAACCGGCATCGCGTTCGCTGAGTTAAGTATGGTATTGGCAGCCTCCTTTGCTGTTTCGGGGTCAGACTCTACCATGGCATCTTTCAGGGCGATGTACTCGTCCAACAGCTGCGATAAATTAGCTTTCATGGGTTCTGCCACCGAATCAAAGGTAGGCGTTTCTACAACCACGGTGCCGGCTGTCGGTAGGTTGTCACCGTTTTCCATGCCGTCATGTTGCTCGTGGTCGTGTTCCTCGGTGGCGTCTGCCTGGTGCTGGCCGCTATCAGATGAACAGGAAGCGAATGCAAACATGCCTACCAGCGCTGCAAATAATGTTGTCTTTTTCATAATGGTTTATCAGGAAATCGAAGTGTTAATTACAATTGTTTTATAAATCAGGCACCCCTGGCGGGCGATCCTTCTGCAAAGGTAAGCTTTTTAGCGAAATGGCGATGAAGTTACACCCTCAGCCTATCGGAGGCTTTTTCGTATCTTTGAGTAAATTAAATTTTAGAAATGGTTACGATCTACCACAATAACAAATGCAGCAAAAGCCGCCAGACACTGGAGTTGCTGCGTGAAAAAGGAGTGGAGCTGCAGGTAGTGGAATACCTGAAAGATACGCCCTCTGCTGAACAACTGAAAGCCGTGCTCCACAAACTGGGCCTGCAACCCGAACAGGTGCTGCGCAAAGGCGAGCAGGTATACAGGGAGAATTTTGCTGCTAAAAGCTTTACCGACGAAGAGTGGTTGCAGATCATGGCTGATAATCCCATCCTGATCGAGCGCCCGATTGTTGTCAAAGGCGACAAAGCAGCCATCGGCCGCCCGCCTGAAAAAGTGCTTGAGATATTGTAGCGCAGGTATGAGGTATAAGGTATAGCCGCTTTATACTGTTGCTATACCTGCCTGCTATACCTGATGCCTGCTTTAGAAAGGATAGCCGATGGCAATGTTGAGCACCATGCCTTGCTTGCCTGGTTCAGGCTTGAACCTGAATTTAAAGTCGTCGAGAACGAAGCGGTCGCCTTCGGGCAGGTAAGGCACGCGCACAGGTATACCCAGGTCGAAGCGGATCACGAAGAACTCAATGTCTACCCGCAGGCCAAATCCAGTGCCTACTGCCAGCTCTTTGAACAGGTTGCCTGCCTTGAACTTAGGTTTATCCAGCAGCCCATCGCTGTTGTAAGTTTCGTTGATCAGCCAGATGTTACCGGCATCCACAAAGACAGCTCCCCTGAAAAATCCGAATATCGGGAAACGGTACTCTGCATTCGCCTCCAGTTTAATATCACCTACCTGGTCAAAAAAGGAGAAGGCGAGGGAGTCCGGCACGTTGTAGCTACCCGGCCCGATGCTGCGCGCGCGAAAGGCCCTGATGCTGTTCGGCCCTCCAATCGAAAACTGTTTCACATAAGGCATGGTCAGGGAGTTGCCATAGGGGTAGCCCACCCCTGCGATCAGGCGCGTCGCCAACTGGCTTGTTTTTGAAAAGTTGAAGTAGTAGCGGAAGTCGTTTTCGAGGCGCGTGTACTGCGAGTACGGCTGCCCGAAGATGGTGCGCGGTGGAATAGGCGGCTCAGAGGAATCGTCGCGCTTGTCACTGCCCAGCAGCGACTGCACCGCACTCACCAGGTTGCCCGACACATCGAGGGTGGTAGCATTGAAAAACTGGTGCGTTTTATTCTCCAGACTCAGCGTACTGAAGGTATGCTGGTAGATGGATCCGATGATAAATTGCTCCTCAAAACTACTTCTTAAAAATGGGTTCTCCTCAAGAATATCCATAAACTCGTCTGTCTGTTTGCCAAGGCGCACATACTGCAGGTTGATGGGGGTGAATTCGTGTGTGATCGTTTGCTTTGGGCGCCAGTTGTACCCATAGGAGGCGTTAAAGGAGTTCATCTGAAAGAACTGTACCCGGTTCAGGAAATTGTAGCCCAGCGTAATACGCGTATTGGGCACAAAGGCAGAGCGTAAGTTGGGCAGGTTAAAGGGTGCTACCAGCCTTGGGAAGGTGAGGCTGGTTTGTACCCCAAGCTCGTAGGAGCTAAGCCCGACCGGATTCTCATCGGGCGACTCGCCGCTGCTGACGACCCGCTGGCCCCCGACCTGGTTCTCGAACCGCCCTGTAAAATTTACGGTGAGCATCTCTGATCCTTTGAAAGCATTTCGGTTTCGGAACGATACGGAAACACCGGGCCCGGCCAGGTTATTGGATTTACTCACCATCTGTGCTTCCGCCCGGAGCGATTTTTTCATGTCGGGCGTCATGAAGATAAAGGCGTCCAGCCGGTCCTCTTTCAGGGTATCGCGCTCGTACTGGAGGTTCACGAACTTGTAGGCACTCAGACCCGACAGCCTGCTCACCGTCAGCAGGTGGTTGCGCCGGCTGTACAAACTGTCCTTCGCTACAAAGAGGCCCGGCACAATATGCTTTGCCCGCACATAATTTTCGCTGGGAATGTAGTTGTAACCTTCAAAGCGTAGCGTATCGCTCACGGACAGGCTGTCGTTCAGAACGAAGTTTGCGTTGATGAAGATGTCGTCAATCTTATAGGAGCGCAGGGCGGGTGCCGGCATGTCGTTTTTGAGTCGTAGCACTACATCCACGCCTTTGTTACCCACCGTGGTATCAGCGCTGAAAATGAGCATATTGGGAGCAAAGAAGAAGTAGCCTCGGTTTTTGAGTGCCTGGTCTATCCGGGTCCTTTCCAGGATCATTTTATCCAGGTCGTAGGGCTCTTCTGGCTTGATCAGTGAGTTGGCCTGTAACTGCCTGATCTCTGCATGTAGGGGCAACGAGTCGCTGAGGGTATAGGCCATATTCCGTATGCGGTAAGGCTCATGCACTGTAGCCTCCCAGGCAATGGTAGCTTTTTTCTTTTTGATGGTGGTATCGCTCTGCACGGTATTGTAAAAGTAGCCCCGGTTGTGCAGGCGGGCGCGCATCACTTCGTTGATGCTGGCAGTATCCACTTCCGATAGCAGCACAGGTGGCTCGCCCAGTTTAGTCTGTATCCAGTGTTTCAGGCCTTTGTCTTTCTCTGTGTAAAATGCGTTGTGGATCCAGAGCTTGGGGCGCATACCGAGGATCGAGGCGTTGGGCTTCGGGCGAACCGTGTTGCTCAGTTCGGTTTCCAATTCGGGGCCACGCTTGCTGCTGTCCTTCTCGTCGTTCACCTTCACCTCAAATCCGGCAAACAGGGCATCACCCTTCGGTACGGTTTTCGTGCTGCTGCAACCGGGCAGTAGCCAACTCAGTGCCAGACATAAAGCAATCAAGGTATAGCGTAAGGCTGTGGTCATAGGGGACTTATTCTTGTTCTTCTTTTACGACTTCTTCTACTTTCTCTTCAGCTTCCAGCTCTTCCTTTCGCTTCTCCCGCTGGTTAAACTTAATGGCCTCCTCCAGGCGACGTTCTTCTCTGCGTGCCCCTCTGCTCTCCAGGCTTCGGAAAAGGTCAGAGAAGTTGTCATAATCGCGCACAAAGATCAGGCCCACGCCGGTGGCCCGCACATCACCCTCTAGGAAGCCCTCGTACTGGTTGCGCTGGAAGGCTCGCACTCGCAGCCTGCCGTCTTTTGTAAGCGAGTACTCCACCGACACGTCTCCGCCGAAACCGCTCATGTTGCGCTGTTGTTCACTCTGTCCTTCCAGTCCAACGTCAGCACCAACACGTACCGTCAGGCGGTCATTCAGAAACTGCTGGCGCAAGGCCACGTTCAGGTCGGTGCGTCCCTCGGCTGAACCGGAGGAGTAATCTTCATAAGAGCTTACGCCCAGTTCCAGTCCGAGTCCGCCGGCATAGCGGTTCGTCAACTGATTGAGTTGGTCTGTCATGACCTGGCTTAAGCTATTGCGGGCAGTAGAGCCCAGTCCGCCACCACCAGAGCTCGACAGCGGGTCCTCTGCCATGAAACGGCCCAATACCAGAAGTGAGAAAACCTGTTTATTGAGTTCAGAATCACTCTGGCGCAAGGCACCCAGGCGGGCTTCCACAGTACCATCCAAAGCCCCCCGCCGCTGCTCTTCCAGCTGAATGTCAAATCCGATCTCTGGTTTGAGCAACTCTCCGTTCAAATTAACATACACCTCGAAAGGCAACTGCGTACGATAACGGTTGAGCTGGCCGGCATCTACGTCCAACTGATTAGACACCAGTTCCATAGGAGCCGCATCAATTCGGTAAATGGCTGAGATCTGCATGTTGGCCTGCATCGGGTCACCGGTCCAGTTGATGTAGCTGCCTTTCGCGATCTCGAGTTTGCGTGACACCAGGTCATAAAAGTCCATGCTGTACATACCTTCCGTAATCTCATAGCGACCGCTCATGCTGATCTGTCCGCTTGGCGTGATGCCGATGTAGAGGGGAGACGCATTGCCGCGCACGACCAGGTTATCCCCCGTGGTCGGATCTATCACAATGGTCACGGTGGTGGCATCGGTTACGTTGATCTGCGCATCGACGTTGGCACCCATAAAACCGGCGGTCGTGTTTTCCTCCACCACTCTTGCGAGAATGGCGTTGAGAGAGTCGTTGAGCGTGACAAATTCGACCACCCCTTCGCGCTCGGCGGCGGCCACCCCTTCGGCCGGGATCACGGTGGTGAATGTGGAGCCATCGAGCACCGTCACGAATACTTCAATGTTCGGCGCCATCATATTGCCCGTTATACTGGCTTTCATCGCCATCTGCACATTTCCATAAAACAGGTCGTTGTCGTTGGCGGTGGAGTTCATGGCCAGGAAGCGGTCCGAACGCGCGCGCAGGTCGAAGGTATAGTCCGTGTAGTTCTGCGTCAGGATATTGCCGTTGATGTCGAGCGTGTTGCCCAGCGTGTCAGTCAGGGTGAAGTCGCGCATGCTGATGCCTTTCTCCGTGAACTCCAGCCGCTCGTTCTGTAAGGTATAGAGCGAGTTGAGCATGGTCAGGTTAAACTGCGCCTGGTTAAAATCAAGACCACCCCGGATAGCGGGCTGTGCCAGTGTGCCTGTGATGCGCAGCTTGCCATTGGCGCTTCCGGCCAGTCTGTCTACCATACCTTGGGTGAAACCGCCGAACGAGGCCAGGTTCAGGTTGGCAATGTTAGCATCCAGGTTGAGCAGGCTCGTTTCAGGCTTCAGTTCGTAAGTACCACTTACCAGCACTTCGTTGCCATTGCCGGTCAGCCCCAGGTTCAGGTTGTAGCGATTAGGGCCCGCTGTGTTGGCTTTCAGGGCAATATCGCCGATCGGTATACCTGTGTAGGCGAAGTCAGTCAGGGTAAGGTCTGCGGTAAAGGCCGGATTGCCGGCCAGCAGATCCGTCAGCATGGCGGTACCGTTCAATACACCCGTCATCACGCTGTCCTGCTGCTGAAACGACGTCATGATATGACCGATCTCAAAGTTGCCGAACTCTACCTGCAGCGGTGCATTCGGTTTAACCGGGCCCGTGCTGTTGAGCAGTATATAGTTTCCGTTTCGCTCCAGTCGGATGTTCTGTGCATAAAGCAGGTTGGTATCGAACTGCAGGTAGTTGTCCTGCGGTACCGACCAAGGCTCCCCATTGATGACAAGCTGCTCTGGATTAAAGGCAAAACGATAACCCGGCCCCAAGCTATTGAGCACACCGCCAATTACAAACTGCTCCGCGCTGTCTGCGTCAGCCATGGCCAGTCGCACGCTCATATCATTGTCGCGGGCTGCCCCGTTCAGGCTCACATTGTTGAGCAACAGGGAAGGGGAACGGATCTCACGGACACCCAGATTGTAACCCATCTGCTCGCGGTTGCCGCGTACCTGTAGTGTCATATCCTGTATGTTATATTCGGTATAGGTCAGTTTGCTCACGTTCGCGTCCATGGCAAATGCCTGCGTCTCTCCGTTGTAGGAAGCCGTGATCGGACCATTTACCTGTAGTTCTTCCAGATCAGGCACAAAGGAGGCGATGATGTCCGGACGGCGAACGAGCATCGTAGCCTCAAAACTGCCCAGGTTGACGTTGGCCGGGTAGGGCGGATCAGGTTGCAAGTCGAAGTACGCAGAGAAGTGTTTAGCCAGGGCGGTAGGAAGCTCACCCAGATCATTGGCAAACCGCATGTCGGCGTTGAGTATGCTGGAATTAAGTTCGATGGCAGCACCTGGCATTTTCTGCTTCAGGGTCAGCTGCAGCGAGTCGATGGGGTAGGAGACCCCTTGCAGACGCACGCGTACATTGTCGCCCTCCAGTGTGCCGCTGATATCGTTGGCATCCTTGCCGGCAAAGCGACCCCGCAGCTGCCCCCGCACGCCGAGCTCCTCTTTATAAAAATTGAGTGCCTTCAGGTCGACGCCTTTCAGGTCCAGGTCAAACACGTACTCCCCCCGCTGGGCATTGCGCATATTAAAGTCGCCTTTCAGGTCGAAGTTCAGGTTCTCGTCGCGGGCGCGGGCGGCTACCTGGTACAGGTTGCGATTGATGCGGGCGTCCACGTCCACATTGTTATAGGCGTAATTGTTGTAATTGGCCTCTTTGATGTGGGCCTTCACATCCGCGCGCATGGTTTCGGGACTTAAGCCGGTACCACGGGCTGTTGCCTCAAAAGCGACACGCCCTACACCATAGTCTTCTGTAAATAGCTGCTTCAGATCAAAGCCCGCGGTTTTGACGGTCGCCCGGAAAGGCTCGGCTCCGGTTGGTCCCTCGTCCATATCCACGACGGCATTCAGGTTGCCAAAGGAACTTTTGATCGCTGCGTTCAGATCGAAGTTGGTCAGCGTGCCGCTATACCTGCCCGTCATGCTCAGGTTATTTGGAATCCTGATCTCAGGCGGAATCGTGCCAGGTGGGGCCAATGCCAGGATGTCGGTGCGGGTGGTGGCCAGGCGGTTGATGTTGAGGTTCATGGCCAGGCGATCCGGGTCCATTGCATTGCGCACGTTGCCACTCACGTTCACGGCTGTACCCTGTAGACCGGCCACCTGCAACTGCTGTATACTGATATTGTCCAGTGGACCCTGCGCGCGTCCGTCGAGTCGAATGGTGGATTTGGCGATTTTGCGGAACGAAGGATTCTCGGCGAGGTCAGGCGCAAAAAGCAGCACATCCTGCATGCTGATGCGACTGTTGTCAATGTCGAGGTCCAACTGAACGGCATCCAGATTATCGGTCAGGTCGGCCCAGGAGGTATAGTTTAATGCCAGGTCTTTGCCAATGCGACTGTTGCCTGTCTGCAGATCAAGGTTGGCCAGTCTGGCGTGCGTAGAGTCGAGCGTAATATCAGATTGAAAATTGTTAATCCGGAAGCCGCTCTTTTCCTCAAGCTTGAGCTGGTTGAGTTGCATGCCCATCTGGTTCAGGCTATACCTGACATCTTCGGCGTTCATTTCGATATTAGTGAAGCGTAGGTGGTTGTAGTCCATCCCGCGAGCCTGTCGGGGCGCGTCGGCATTCTCCATACCTGCTTCCAGCCCGCTCACGTTCAGCTTACCCAGGTTCAGGACCCACTTCACCGGCTGGCCCTGCGTCTTTTCTACTGATTCGTCCAGATTGCGCACCGTCTCGGCCGGGTTCACAGCCAGCGAGTCAGTTGGCACCATTTTCTTCTGCACATACAGCACTTTGGAGTCGTGCAGGTCGAAGCTACGCAAGTCGATGCGGGCATTGGGCAGGTCGATGTCTTCCACGGCCAGTTCCGATTTGCCCAGCTTCAGTTCAATGCGCTGGTCAGCCGGAATACTGACGTAGTTCAGGGCGAAGTTTTCCACTTCCACGCTGCTCATGTCAAATTCAAAAGTTATAGGCTCAGGCTCTGTTTCAGGAGGTAGTTTGGTCTGCACATAGTTTATACCTGTGTTGCGAAGCTCTATTTCATCCAGGCGGTAGATCTCTTCTTCCAGGTTCAGCTCTTCCATGGTGGTGGTGAGCTGTCCTACCCTTGCCCGAATGTGATTGCCGCCTGCTTCGTCGTTGAAGTTGACGTACACGTTCTCGAGGTTGATCAGGCCCAGGTCCAGCTGCATGGCACCGGTCGAGTCGGCAGGCTGGGCTGCCGTGGTATCGGTGGCGAAGGCGTCCATCAGGAAGTCGAAGTTGGACGTGGAGTCAGGGCGTATGTGCAGGTTGAGGGTGGCCTGCTGCAGGTCTATTTTACTGATGTTGATTTTGCCGCTCAACAGCGACCATACCTTGAGGTCGAGCCCGAGGCGTTGGCTATACCAGAGCGTGTCCTGCTGCTGGTCTTCCATGTACACATTCTCCAGCACAATGGCATTGCGCCAGTCTGTCTTAAAACGCCCGATCTCCACCCGAGTGTCGAGCATGCCGGCCAGGTATGAGGCTCCTTTCTGCGCAGCAAAATTTTGTACTTTCGGGATTTGCAACGCGATTATAATGAGCAATAAAAGCCCCACTACGATGGCGAGGAACCACAGTATTACTTTGGCAATGATCTGTCCGATATGTTTAGCTGATGCGATAAGTCTGGTATTTATTTTTTGACTTTACGCAGGATTGCTAACAAGGATAGAATTTTTTACTAATGGCAGTTGTTGCGAAAATCCAGGGTTGCCGTGGAATAAAATTACTGCCTTGGTTTACGCTGAGATCCCTAGCGGGCGCAAGTTGAAATATTTAGTGAAGGTTATGTTGTAACTGACTAATAGACAAACTACTAAATAAAATTAGAGTACACTAGATAAGGCTTACTTTATTGCATTCTTTATGGCAGGTTCAGCTATACCCCCCGGGTTTGAGGATATGTTAAGTTTTGGATTAGTGGAGGCCTTGTTGGGGCGTAGGTCGCGCCGCTTTTTCAGAGGTGCAGAGATTCCGGACGGGGTATTTGCCTACAGATCGAGGCATGAACCCATGCCGCTCTCAGAACTGGAGAAGCTTCTCGTGGTGACTGCCTGCGCCGGCAATACGGGTTGGCACAATATGATCTACCGCGCTCAGCGTTATGCTCCCTACCTCTCGAACTACGCCGCCGCCGCCGGGGGACGTATTTTTCCATCTGCAGCGGGCTTTCATACTTCCATGACCTTTTTCACAGATGACACTGGTGTGTATGTGGTCAACAACCGCGATGCTCCTGCCTCCGCTGATCGCAAAAAGGATAGTTCGCTGGAACTCGATGATGTGGTGCAAGCAATGCGTAGCCATATCACCAAATTACAGGACGGCCGCTTGAAATTACCATCTGAGGTGCCCTTTGTAGAAGCACATAATACCTGGGTGAGTAACAAGCCCGGCACACTACTCGTCATTCCGGTGGCAGATCTGGCGCAACATATGCTGCTGGGCCTTTGTTATATGCTTCAGAACGGACTCGTACTGTACGACGACATCAACAAACGGCAGATTCCAGGTATAGACCGTTTCAAAGCGCTGGCCGATCCGGATAGCACGTGGCCGATCACGTTTGTCGAACAGCTTTCGCTGGCTGAGGTTTCAGTAGAGATGTCGACTTCCTGCTACGCGGGGACGCTGATGCTGCAGGCCATGGGGCTCGGCGGCTGGCTGTATGATGGCATCGATCCAATCAGTGTGTTGGGAGCAAGTGGCGTAGCGGGAGTAGATGGACTTGGTTTCCGTTACGACACCGATGACCGGTGGCCCTACCCAAACCCAACCGGGCTGGACGGGGTGATGGAAGCGCACTGTCCGCCACACTATGCTGATATGCGCGCTGCTGTGGATGCAGTTTGTGATCGTAAATTCGGCAAAGGGGGGCCCTATCACCCGGCGACTCCGGGTCCGTGGAAAGATTCGGCAGGAGTGAGGCAAGCTGCGCAGGTACACGATGAAGCGTTCAGGGAATGTGTGGCGCTACAGGCACAGTATGTGTATGATACATTTGGCAAATTTCCAGGCACCGTGCCGTCGGTTTTCATCTGCACTTATCTGCAGGCGCATCACCTCGATCTGGAATTTTACGACAAGTTTTACCAGCCCGGTGCTTACCTGCACACACACGCTAACCACAACAGGCAATGGCACCCGGACCTCTCACAAAATCAGTAGATTTTTTCCTTAGGCCATCATCACGTTGTAGCGACTGTACACGCCCATCAGTTCGCCCATCGCCAGTACGTGCGGACCCAGCACGCGGAGCAGGGCCTGGCGGCCGGTGCCTTCTTTGATGTTGAGCATCACGTCGAGGGCGTAAATCCTGAAGTAGTAATGGTGCAAACCCTGTGGCGGGCAGGGGCCGCCGTAGTGGAGCCTTCCAAAATCGTTGGTGCCCTGTATACCGGGCACATCGCCTTCTTCAATCAGGTTGGTGGGAGGTATGTTCCATACCAGCCAGTGCGTCCAGATGCCCCGCGGCGCATCAGGGTCTTCGACAATCACTACCACACTCTCCGTATACTTAGGCAGGTTTCTGATTTCAAGCGGCGGACTGATGTTCTCGCCGTCACAGGTATAGCGGGTCGGTATCCGCTCCCCCTGCGAAAAGGCGGGACTTGTCAGGTATAGCTTTCCTTGTGTTCTCGGCTGCATAGCGTTTCAGTTCCAGTTTAGTGTAAGTATAACTGTCGTTCAGGTGGGTGGGTAAGTAAAATAGTGGCACATTAGTAGGTGTAATATTTATATTATAACTTTGTTTACTTATAAAGGTTGGGTTTTTAAATAAAAAAAGGTATATATTTACTAATAATTTTATAAGTTTATACCTCCATCAGCCACAAATCAGTTTAGATTCTTAAACTAGGCAGCTATTATTAATTTTTTTTGAAGATTTTTTCGTAAATAATTGAAAATTAGTCAGAACCTATTAACTTTCGTATATAAGGAAACTCGGATAAAAAAGCATGGGGTTATGGAGATATTTATCATCTTGACGGTACTGGCGATTTATGCAGTAGGCTACCTGTTGTACTACATGTATGGCAAAGAGGAGCGAAGCGACCGGAAGTACGATCGCTACCAAAAGTACGACCGTTACCAGGTATAAAGAGGAATCATACTGTTTGTGTATGCAGTGCCCGGGCATTGCCCGCAACTGTTGCGCCATTAAAAAAGGTGCAGGTTAAAGTCCTGCACCTTTTTTAATGAGTCAATTAGGGAATTTGCTTGTCTAACTTGCTTTGCTTAGCTGAAGGTAGTTCACCAGATCGTCAATTGAGTATACCGGAATTTCGTCCGGAATAACGACGCTGTACTTTTTCTCTACAGCCAAAATAATATCTACTACATCAACTATATCCATTCCATTTTCCCAAAGTCCTTTGGGGCCGGAAAGTTTATGGGGGGCGATTGCTTTTAACCTGCTAACCAGGCTAATTACCTCTTTGTAGAGGGTAGTTCTGGGATCTGCCATATGCATCATCATAAAGGGTAGTTTGGAACCTCGTATTCCCCTGATCTCCTCCTGTCACTTTAACTGACAGGAGGAGAGGGGAGTGACATTAAGATCTTAGTGTGCAAACTCGTGTGCCATTTTCTTTTCTTCGAGCTCTCTGGTTTCGTGCTCCAGTTCTTCCAGCGATTTCTCTTCCAGCACAATTACCGTTTTCTTGTCCCAGCCAAACTTAGCGAGGATGCGGTCGAAGCCGTAGTAGATGATCGGCACTACGATCAGAGTCAGGAACATGGATGAACTCAGACCACCGATCAGTGCCCAGGCCAGGCCGTTTTTAGTCGCGGCCACGGAGCCACCCGCGAGCGCAATCGGCAGCATACCGATCACCATCGCCAGCGTCGTCATCAGGATCGGGCGGAAACGGATTCTTACTGCTTCGGTTAGGGCTTCCTTCACTTCCACACCCTCGTCTTTGAGCTTGTTGGTAAAGTCTACTACCATAATGGCGTTCTTGGCTACCAGACCGATCATCATGATAATACCCAGGATCGAGAAGATGCTCAGCGACTGCTGTGCCAGCGCCAGGGCCAGCAAGGCACCAATGATCGCCAACGGTATAGAGAACAGAACCACCAGCGGGTACACGTACGAGTCGTACAGGGCCACCATGATCAGGTACACGAAGATGATAGAGGCCAGCAAGGCAACACCCAGCGTACCGAAGCCTTCGCTCTGGTTTTTCAGGTTACCACCATACTCGATGCTCACACCAGCCGGCATGTCCACTTCTTCCATCAGCGCCTGGATGTCGGCACCCACTGTACCTGTCGGACGACCGATTACCTGTGAGTTCACGTTAATGGACGTCACGCGGTTATAGCGCTCGAGCTGGGACGGACCAGTTGACTGGCGTATGTCGGCAAACTGACCAAGGCGCACCAACTGCCCCGTGTTGTTCACAAAGGATAGGTTGGCGATATCGGTCACGCTGCGGCGGTCAAACTCGTCCAGTCGTATGTTGATGTCGTAGTCTTCGGTACCGGAACGGAAAGTCACGTCGGAGTTACCGCTGAAGGCCAGCTGCATGCTCGCACCCACGTTCTCCAGCGACAGGCCTACGTTGGCCATCTTGTCACGGTCCACCACTACCTCAATTTCCGGGTTACCTCCTTCTACCGACATTTCTACGTCGGCCGTACCTGCCACACCTTCTACCACACGCATTACCTGCTGCGAGAAAGCCATCACGCTGTCCAGGTTAGAACCTGAAATGATCAGCTGGATAGGGGCCTGTGAGTTACCTACCAGACCTACCGGAACCGGCGTCACTTCCACGTTCGGAAGTTTGCTCTCGATGTCGGCCTTAGCCTGACGGCTGAACTGGTCGGTGCTGAAGATACGCTCCTTCACGTCCACAAGCGTAACGGATACCTCCGCTTTGTAAGCCGTGTTCTGGCCCTGCTGCGCCGATGAAGTGGTACCTACGGTGGTAAATACTTTCGATACTTCCGGGAAACCCTCTAAGTACTGCTCTACCTGGCGTGTGGCAAAGTTGGTTTGCTCCACAGTGGAGTTCTTAGGCAGCTCCAGCTGTAAGCTCACTTCGCCACGGTCACCGGCAGGTATAAAGTCCGAACCGATAAAGCCGAGTGGCACCAGCGCAAAAGAAGCGACAAGCAACAGGATCGTTACCGCCAATGTAATGAACTTGTGATTAAACGCCCACTTCAGGGCTGCTGTAAAGCCATCGATGATGTTGTCCAGGAAGCGCTCGAATGCCAGAATAAAGCGTCCGAAAATGTTCTTGTCCGAGATATGCTCCAGGCGTGAGAAACGGCTGGCCAACAGCGGAATCAAGGTAAAGGCTACGAACAATGAGATCATCGTCGATACGGCTACCACTACAGCAAACTGACGCAGAATGTCTGATACCAGTCCTGATGAAAGGGCAATAGGTATAAACACCACCGAGATTACCAGGGTGATGGACGTAACCGTCGCCATGATCTCGCGGATACCGTCGTATGCAGCCTGTGCCGGCTTTTTACCCATTTCCATGTGGCGGTGAATGTTCTCGATCACCACAATGGCATCATCCACCAAGATACCCACCACAAGCGAGAGTGCCAGCAGCGACATCAAGTTGAGCGAGTAGCCGAATAGGTACATGAAAATAAAGGTCGCCACCAAAGAGGCAGGTATAGAAACCATTACGATCACCGCATTTCGGAACGAGTGCAGGAACAGCAACATCACAACTGCCACCAGGATGATCGCGATCATCAGGTCGTGGAGTACCGAGTCGGCAGCCTCCAGGGTGAAGTCTGATGAGTCGTTGGCGATGTTGAAGTTCAAACCAACGTTAGCGTACGTCTTCTCCAGGTCAGCCAGGGCTTCCTTCGTCAGACGGCTCACCTCCACGGCGTTGGCATCCGACTGCTTCTGTATCGTGATACCCACGGACGGGCTGCTGTTCACGCGGGTCAGTACTTCAATGTCTTTCTGCGTGTCCTGTACCTCGGCCACGTCTGACAGGCGCACAATGCCGTTCTGGTCTTCGCGGATGATCAGGCCACGCAACTGGTCCAGCGATGCAAACTTTCCTGCCAGACGGATCTGCGTCTGTCCGCTTTCCTGCTTGATCTTTCCGGTAGGAAAGTCGAGGTTGGAGTTACGGATTTTCTGCTGCACCTGTAGGATGGAGAGGTTGTAGGCTTCCAGTTTGTTGGCGTCGATGTTCACTTTGATCTCACGCTCCTGGCCACCCAGAATTTTGATGGCAGCCATACCTGGTATGCGCGACAGTTCCGGCTTGATCTTCTTGTCGATCAGGTCGTAGAACTCTGTCGGCGACATGTTGGCCGTGGCCCCCATCTTGATGATCGGAAGGTCGTCGAGGTCAAACTTGTTGAGCGTAGGCGACTCGGCATCATCCGGCAGATTGGCCAGGATGGTGTTGATCTTTCGCTGCGCATCCTGCAGGGCCAGGTCCACGTTAGTGCCCTGGTTTAGCTCTACCACTATAATAGAGAAACTCTCAAGAGAGGTGCCGCGCATGGTCTTCACGTTCTCGAGTGACGACAGGGCTTCCTCGATCTCCTTGGTCACCGAGTTCTCTACCTCGTTAGGGGAGGCACCCGGGTAAATAGTGGAGATGGTGAGTACCGGCGGGTTGAACTTCGGAAGAAGCTCGTAGTTAAGCGACTGGTAGCTCGCAACACCCAACAGTGTGAGGACCGTGAAGACCACCACCACCAGGGTTGAGCGCTGTATCGATATTTTGGTTATGTTCATTTCTTAATGTTCTTAATGCTTTAATAGCGCGAGCGTCTTCGCTCGTGTTTGGTATTGTGTGGCCTCTGGCCGCCTGTAACTATCGACTGGACCAAAGGCCACGCTATAGTTAGTCACGAGCGAAGACGCTCGCGCCATATTCCATTATTTCAGCACTGTCACTTTGATGCCTTCACGCAGGTTGATCTGGCCGCTGCGAACTACCTGCTCGCCTGGCTTCACACCATCCAGTATTTCTACCTGATCCTGCGTTACCACGCCTACACGTACCGGGCGCTGGCTGGCCTGGCCGTCTTTCACCACATACACAATCGGGTTCTGGATGCTACCTACGATTGCTTCACGTGGCAACAGCATGGCGTCACGCTGGTCGGCTACGTCGAAGAAAGCGGTGCCATACATACCGGCACGCAGGTTGTTATTAGCGGCATTTTTTACTTCCACTTCCACATCAAACTTCAGGGTAGGGTCAGCCTGGGCGGCGATGGCCGTTACTATACCTTCGTACTCCTGGCCTGAACCAGCATCGGCTTTCACTTTTACTTTGTCGCCTTTGTTGATCAGCAGTACTTCGCTTTCAGAGGCTTTTACTTGCAGTTTCAGCTTGTCTACGTTCACAATGTCGTACAGCTTCGTACCTGCATTCAAGTATGAGCCTACTTCTACATAAATCTCATTGATCTCGCCGCTGATAGGAGCGGTAATGCGTGTCTTGGTCAGGCGCTGACGGGCAGCTACCAATTGGCCTTCCGTAGCTTTTGCATTCAGGCGGGCATCTTCCAGCTGACGCTTAGTGATGGCATCTCCTGCAGCCAAGTTCTCGAATCGCTCGAGGTCACGCTTGGCTTTTTCGGCATTGGTTTGGGCTGTAGCCAGGTCGGCAGCCATGGTGTTGCTTTCTACCTGCACCAGCAGTTCGCCTGCCTTCACTTTGTCGCCTTTGCGCTTGAGCACGCTTTTGATCTGGCCTTGTGTTTCAGACAGTAATGTCAGACTCTGGATCGGAGCAAAGTTGCCTTGCGCTGTAAAAGACTTGTCGAGTTTGGCGGAAGCTACTTCGGTAATGGTGACAGGTATAGCATCGCTCTTGATGGAGGCTACGGCGGCGTTGGCAGCCATTTGCTCTTTGTTGCTCATCAGCTTAAAGCCTATAGCGCCCAAAATCACGATTACGACTACGATATAAATCAGCTTTTTCATTTTGTTCTTTGTGATGCTTATTTAATTAATGTGTTTAGGTCGCCGGTAGCTTTCAGGTAGCCAAGTTGGGCCAGCTGGTACTTCAGCATTTCGTTGTTCAGATTTGTTTTGGCTTCGCGCAGACTCACTTCAGCTTCCAGTAGGTCAGTCAGCGGAGAGATGCCTTCTTTGTACAGGTCGTTGGTGGTGTCGTATACCTCCTGGGCCAGGGCCACATTCTGCTCCTGCGCCGCTATGGACGATGAGCTGTTCTGCAGCTGGCTGATCGAGTTCTCAAGCGCCACTTCCAGGTTCTTGGTCAGTTTCTGGCGATCCGCCTCCAGCGACTTGAGCGTATATTCGGTCTGCTTGATCTGGGAATGCTTTTTCAAGCCATCGAAGATCGGGATGTTGAGCTGCAAACCGACAATACCAGTGCTAAACCAGGGCTGACTAGAGTCAAAGAAGTTAAACTCCTTGCGCATGGCATTGTACTGGAGCGTACCGGTAGCAGACAAGGTAGGGTAGTAACCGGACTTGATGTTCTGCATTTGCAAATCTGTCAGTTCGGTCTGCTTGTTGAGTAACTCCAGTTGCGTTTGACCCTGCACCAGGTCTTTGCTGCTGTTAAATGCCGCAGCACCTGTATCGAGCGTAATGGCAGCGTCTGTCAGGGCTATACCTTCTTCCAGTGGCATACCCATAAAGAACTTCAGAACATTCATCTGCTGGTCAAGCGCACTGGTCAGCGTCTGTAGCTGCGTCTCGAGGTTGGTTTTGTTTACTTTGATGCGGTTCACATCTACCTTGCGGGCCAGGTCGTTTTCGTACTGCAACTGCAGGATCTTGCCTAATTGGTCCAGTCGGGCCAGGTTGGCGTTGATGATCTCGAACTGCTCTTTTGTTTGCAAAATCTGGAAATAAGAAGAGCTCACGTTGTACATGACTTCTTCTTCTGTCATGACTTTGCGCAGGCGGTAGAGGTCCTCGCTGCTTTTGGCTGCCTTAAGTCCTACAAAATAAGACTGGTTGAACAGCAATTGCGACAACTGTATACCTGCTGAGGCATTGTATTTGGTACCGAACTGCACCGGAATCATCTCGTCTGGCTTGCCCTCAAACACGTTCGGGATCACCTGTACCGGGATGGCCGGATACATATTAAAGTTACCAAAGGCATTAACCTGCGGCAAGCCATTGCTCTTCGCCTCTTTCACCATGTATTTGGCGCTCAGTTGGTCATACGAAGCCTTTTGCATGTCCTCGTTATGCTCTAGCGCATACGTGATGGCCTCCTGCAGACTCAGCGTCCGTACATCGGGCTTCTCCTGCGCCGCCACCGGCTTCACGAAAAGCATGGCCAATCCGATTACTAAATATTTGATTTTCACGTTGTTGGTTTATTGTGTTTAGATGTAACTAGTAAGTTCAGGATAAAATGAACTAAAAGCATAAAAAATTATTTGCGGGATTTTTCCCACTCATCAATCAGGGAAGGCATTCTGTCTTTCATATAATCCAGAAAGCTGATAAAATCGTTTAACTTGGCGTCATAGACCGGGTTGTCGCGCTTTCTTACCTCCAGCACACGTTTCAGCAATCCGTTGAGATAGCTCAGGTCCTCCATCTTCTTGACAAAGAATTCGCGCCAGTTAGAAGACTTGATGCGGAAATAGCGCTTGCGGTCGCCAGAAAAGGTCGTGTACTCGATGTGACCTGTGTTAAGCAGCATATTAAGCGCGTTGCTGGTGGCACTTTTACTTATATTCAATGCCTCACTGATTTCTTCGAAAGTAAGTTCCGCCTTATTTGATACAAGCAGTAAGCCCATCACACGAGCCACAGCCGGCTGAAAGCCGTTGTTCTCCTGATAAATGCCAAATTCTTCAATCAGTTGCCTTTGTTCGTTGTTCAATGTCATGTCTTTTGCTTTCTCTTATACAGATTAAACGTTACAAAGGTAATACTTGGTTTCATTAGTTCATAATTTACAGAACTAAAAAATCACTATTATTTTAAACCCCTGATTCAACTTTATTCCAGCATGCGCCGCAGGTAGTTGATCTGGCCCAAATGATAGTTTAAATGACCGCAGAGGTGTAGCAGGAAAAAACTGACAGTCATTTCGTAGCCGAGCACCTGCTCTGGGTAGGATTCTTGCAGCTGCTCTGGAGTGAGGTGCGCCAGCGTTCGGGCAACGGTATGCTTCACTTTGGTGATTTGTTCCAGCAATTCTTTTTTGGGTATGTTCCGAAGGCTAAATTCTGCATCCCTGTTCCGCACATAGCCACTCTGGCCCAGTATAGCTCCAATATAGGTATTAAGGTTACCAACAAGGTGCAGGCAGAGGTTTCCGGCAGGATTAGTTACATGGCCTTTTACTTTCCAAAGATTTTCCTCCTGCTCAAATGCCTGAATCTCTTTATATAGTTTATCCAGGTCGCGTGTTATGATTAAACTTATCTCATTGATCATAAGCGTTTCAAAGTGGTCAGTTGACTTTTGGTAAAGCCTGATTATACGGTTTTTGTTGCCATAAACGAATGCCACGCCTTTACGTTTTAGGCTAGTAGCGCACCCTTATGTTTGTCTTTATTCATAAAACGATGAAAACAATTTGGAAAGAGTCGCCTGGCTACGGGTTGATGAAAATACACGATGACACCGCTGCCCGCAGGCTAGACTTTGATCTGCCTGACAATTGCGGCCATACCTGTGTGCACTACCAGCGCCTGGATGACAGTGACGGAGAAGTAGGTGCTACTATGGTTTCAATACAAATTTCCTGATCAGCTATGAGTCTCGAGAAATATAACCAGAAGCGGAACTTCGGTGAGACGACGGAGCCCGCCGGGAAGGAGCAACAACATAAAGGAAAACTGCGCTTCGTAGTGCAGCGACACGAAGCTTCCACCCTGCATTACGACTTCAGACTGGAAATGGAAGGCGTCCTGAAAAGCTGGGCTGTTCCCAAAGGACCCTCGCTTAACCCGGCCGATAAACGCCTGGCTATGGAAGTGGAGGACCATCCATTTTCTTACCGCACCTTTGAGGGTACAATACCGGAAGGAAACTACGGCGCCGGCCGTGTGGCCATCTGGGACGAAGGCACCTACCATGCCGCCGAAACCGATGAACCTGAAAAAGAGGAGGAGTATCTGTTGCGTGGTCTGCAAGAGGGCAGTATCAAATTTGTGCTGGAAGGGGAAAAACTGCGGGGTGAGTTCAGCCTCATCAAAATGAAAGGGCGGCAGAAAGGAGCCTGGCTTTTGGTGAAGAAGAAAGATGATGAGGCGGTGACAGAAGACTATGACAGTGAGGAACATCTGGGTAATATTACTGTGACCAAACCAGCCAAACCGGCTAAAAAGGCTACTGAAAAAAAATTCACCTCAGCCAAGAGAATACCTAAATCCTCACCTGAGAAAAGTAGCAAAGACGATAGCAGGGAAGAGTTGGAAATTGCGGGGCAGACCGTTTCTTTCAGCAACCTAGATAAATTTTACTGGCCAGCGGAGGGCATTACAAAAGGAGATCTGATAGCCTATTACCAAGGTATAGCCGACGTGCTGCTGCCATACCTGCAAGACCGGCCACAGTCGCTGTTACGGCATCCGAATGGGGCCGAAAAGCCGGGCTTTTACCAGAAAGACATCGACCATACGCCCGACTGGGTGCGTACTGTGGCACTGCATGCAGAGTCCACTGGGAAAGATGTCGATTACCTGGTGTGCGACAACAAGGCGACGCTGGCCTATATGAATAACCTGGGCTGTATTCAGCTAAATCCCTGGAACTCGCGGCTGGCCCACCTGGAGAACCCGGATTACCTTGTCATTGACCTCGACCCGGATGAAAACCCCTACGATGAAGTAGTGGAAACCGCCCTGGTAACTAAAGAGTTGCTGGACAAGGCCGGGGCCGCCTCCTTTGTTAAAACATCGGGAGCCACAGGCATGCATATCTACGTGCCGCTGGGAGCCAGGTATACCTTTGAGCAAGCCAAACAGTTCGCACATGTGGTGGCCCGGATGGTGCACGAGCAGCTGCCCACCCTGACCAGTCTGGAGCGTAACCCGAAGTCACGTAAAGGGAAAATATACCTGGATTTTCTGCAGAATGCCATTGCACAGACGGTGGCTGCCCCTTACAGCGTCCGGCCTAGGGCAGGCGCGCCGGTTTCGGCTCCACTGCGTTGGGAAGAGGTAAAGCCGGGACTGAGGCCAACTGATTTTACTATTTTGAACATGCCGGATAGAATACGCCAGCTGGATGATATTTTCAATGGCGTGCTGGGTAAAGGAGTGGACCTGCCTGCATGTCTGAAGAAACTTGATTCAACACAAACGTAATAATTAGCTGTTCGATTGTAACTCCTGCACATCAGCTTACAACAACACAATCAGCAAAGGCATCCGCTACTTCTCGGATGCCTTTGCTTTATCGGGCTTAACCCTTACTCATGGCTTTGCCGCCTTATCTGCTGTTAGTTTAGGAAGGTCGCTATACCTTGTTTAGGATTGTTTTAGCCGGATGACCATCCCTTCATCGCCGCTCAGACTGACGTGCTTGCTGACTGTTCCGCCCTCACGCTCCGGCAATGTGTCGATCTCGATGGTGCCTTCGAAATTGAAATGCTCCGGTGAGAAATGGCAAGGTTTGTGGCTCAGGTTGAGCAGAATCAGGAAACGCTCATCCGAGGTATAGCGCAGGTAGGCCAAAAGCGGACCGCTGGCTACCACTGGCCTGTAGTCCCCGATGTTCAGGGCGGGCTCATCCTGGCGCAGTTTGATCAGGCGCTTGTAAAGAGCGTAGATCGAGAATTCATCTTCCAGCTGCGACTTCACGTTCACGCGGCGGTAGTCTTCAGGCAGGCGCAGCCAGGGCTTGCTGTTGCTGAAACCGGCGTTTTCGCTCTTGTCCCACTGCATGGGGGTGCGCTGCGGGTCGCGGCTCAGGTCAAGGCCGGGCATATTGAGCCCTTGCGGATCCTGAATTTCGTCCGGAGGTATAGGTACGTCCCGCATCCCGATCTCATCTCCATAGTAGATGGTAGGAGTTCCGCGCAATGTCAGCAATAGCATGGCCGCCACACGGGCTTGAGCCTTACCTACCCGGCTCGTGATACGGGGTTGGTCGTGATTACCCAGTACCCAGTTCGGCCAGCCGCCATCAGGCAGAGCGCCTTCGTATTGATTGATGTTAGACGAGATTTCCGTAGCATCCCAGTCGATGGAGAGTAGCAGGAAGTTAAAAGGCAGGTGAGCTCCGTTCTTGTCAGTTCCGTAGTAGGTCATCAGTTTGTGAATGGGCAGGTATATTTCACCGATCATCATGCGCTCGTCGTAACTGTCGAGCACTTTGCGCATCTTGTGCACGATATCGTGTACCTCAGGCTGGTCAGTGGAGTAAGCCGGGATCAGTTTTTCATAGGTTGCCTGGTGCGCTTTGTAATTAGGGTTCACCGGGTTATCGCGCAGCTGGTCGTCTTTGATCATGTGCCACATCACGTCCACCCTGAAACCGTCCACGCCTTTGTCGAGCCAGAAGCGCATCACATCCAGCATGGCCTCCTGCACCTCGGGGTTGCGCCAGTTCAGGTCGGGCTGCTCTTTCAGGAAAGCGTGGTAATAGTACTGCCTGGTGTGCTCATCCCATTCCCAGGCGCTTCCGCCAAACACGCTGAGCCAGTTGTTTGGCTCGGAGCCGTCTTCATTAGCGTCTTTCCAGATATACCAGTCGCGCTTCGGATTGTCCTTGGAAGAGCGGGACTCTTTGAACCATGGGTGCTCATCAGAGGTATGGTTGGGCACCAGGTCCAGGATCAGTCTCATATCCCGGCCGTGCACGGCCTCCAGGAGTTCATCAAAATTATCCATGGTGCCGAACAGCGGGTGTATGCCACAGTAATCAGAAATATCGTAGCCAAAATCGGCCATGGGAGAGGAGAAGATCGGGGAGATCCAGATAGCTTTGATGCCCAGTGACTTGATGTGGTCGAGCCGTTGGATGATGCCCTGTAGGTCGCCCACGCCGTCGCCGTTGCTGTCCTGGTATGAACGTGGATAGATCTGGTAAATAACTCCTTCCTGCCACCACAGGTGTTTTTGCTGCGTGTCTTTCATAGTGTTTGGTTTGCGAATTGGCCTCAGACCGGTACTCAATAGAATTAATGTCTCATGTACGGGAAACTCTTTGGAGGGTATGGCTTAGGCGGGTAACCGACTCTCTTTGATAGAAGGAAATGTTTAGAATTCCCTTGCCAGAAGTGATTGCCTCTTTGCTACTTCGGATTTACCAATCCGAAGTATAACTGTTGAAGGTCTTCAGACCCGCGTGTACCACCTTTGGGAATACGGGGATTAGATAATCCCACAGCGTATGTTTTCGGATTGATAAATCCGAAAGAGCCTGTAGGCGAGCGCAGGCAGAGGCTCGAATACTAGGCGGCCGACGCTGGATAGCTAACAACCCGAATGCTTTGTGATAAGAGCAGCGTTTATGGGCCTGAGCCACTACCCTAGTTGATAGAAACAAGCTTGGTTGTCCGCGCCATTTTTTAACCACACTCCAAGGCCTGCGTTATAAATAGTTAATAAAAAAACTATGGAGCAGAGTTACTCGTCCTTCCTGGCAGGTCTGGGCCTCATCAGCATCATCACAGGTATAGTAATGCTGATATTTATTGCCTGGAGTGTGATCTAGTCTTACAACGATGCCCAGCGACGGGGCAAGCCTCCCTTGTTGGTGGCCCTGATGGTTTTGCTCATGGTCTGGCCGGTTGGCCTGATCATCTGGTTATTGCTCAGACCGCAAAAAAAGGAGCGGTAGGTATAAGCTAGTCCCAATTCACAATGTCGTCGTATTCTTTATGGCGCTTCACGTAGGCTTCCACGACTGGGCAGGAGGGTACAATCTGGCATTTGCATGCACGGGCGTGATCCAGCCCTTCTTTTACTAGTCTGTCGGCTATTCCCTGGCCCCGGTGTTGCTCGGGCACATAGGTATGGTCAAAGTCCATTTGTCCCTGATTGGTAATAGAGTACGTGAGCTCGGCCTCGCCGCCATCGAGCGTGATATAAAAACGGGTGTCATCTTCGTCGTGAATTATTTCCATGGTAATAGGTAAGAGGTTCGAAACAGGTATACGGCTCCAGGGTGTATGGCGTTAATAAAGCCAAATTTTACGCAGTCATATTAAACAATTTATATATAGTTATGGACTAAAATGCGAAAATTCAGTGCAATTAAATTTTTATCATATATTTAATTTGTTATATGTATACTTGCATCATTATCTACTCAAACTAAACAGTAGCACAATTGCTGTTTCGATTATATGAACCGTATATTATTCACTTTCGGAGCCATAGCCTGTCTTTTTTTTAGCACTGCTGAAGAAGTCCTTGCACAGCGTGATGGAGTTTCCAACTCAAGGGCTAAACGTATTTCACAGCGTTTTTACAAAAAGTCAGATAAGTTTTCATTGATGGCAAGTGGTGGCATTACAGTGATGAACAGCGACAACCGAACCAGTGGTTGGGATGATGGGATGGGAGGCATGTTACGGCAAAATGGGGTTGGACCTAACTTAGGTATAGGGGCGATGTATCAGGTAGCACCCCGTGTAGGGATTCGAACCAACCTGAATTACGTGAGCTTTAATACCAATTTGCTTGACCGCCCAGGTATGCAGGTGCCATTTAATTCGCACGTTGCCGAAGCAAGTGGCACAGTGGTTTTCAACCTCGTGCACAGCTACCTGCCGTCTCGTGGACATGGCAGCTCTGGTCTGCTTCGTTTGGCTGTGCCTTATTTGAAAGCAGGTGTAGGCATGCTCTATTACAGCGCCTCCTCCTCCACTATGGAAGATAATTCAGGGATTGCAGCCTTTATACCTGTAGGTGGTGGTATTCGCTTTAATTATACGAGTAATTTCAGCATTGCTCCGGAGCTTACCTTAAACTATACGACTACAGACTATTTAGATAATTTGCAGCGCGCTGGCGGTTTTACCGGTGACAAGGATGCTTACGTAAGCGCAAGTATTAACTTCATATACAGCCTGCCTACTGTCCGTAAATACAGCTTCCGCAGAGGGCGCTAGATCACCGCGAACCGCATAAAAAAGGGGAAACCCGTCGAATTCGACGGGTTTCCCCTTTTTTATGCGGTTCAGGCTATATTTTGAATAAACTGTTCTATTCTAAAAGTATTTTGAGATACTAGCTTCTTTTAGCAAAATATTTTGCGCAAATTTGCCAACTTAAGAATTACGTATTTGTCTATTAAGGGTTGCGTTGGTTTGGCGCCTTCATGTTGAGACAATTGCCTTATGCTAATGAAAATAAGATTTGTTTACCTCATTGCCCTTCTTTGCTTCGTGTCCTGCACTCCGCGTAACCTGGCATATTTTAGTGATCTACAGGAATCTTCTGAGTATACTGAGAAGATACAGAATAGCAACATAGCCAAGATTCAGCCAGACGATCTGCTGAGTATCAGCGTAACCAGTCCAAGCCCCGAAGCCAATGCTTTGTTCAATCGAGGCGAAAATATTACAACAGGTATAGTTTCGAATTACAGCATCAGTTCTGGTACAACCAACAACCTTTACCGTGAAGGCTATCTTGTTGATGAAAATGGTTTCATCAATTTCCCCGTTTTGGGCAAAGTAGCTTTGGCTGGCCTGACTCGTAATGAAGCAATAGAGAAGTTCTCAAAAGAGCTACAGCCACACCTCAAAGATCCGATTATCAATATCCGCTTTTTGAACTACAAAATTACGGTAGTAGGCGAAGTAAACCGCCCCGCTACGTTCACCATCCCTACTCAGAAGATCAACATTTTAGAAGCACTAGGTATGGCTGGTGATATGACTGCTTTTGGCAAGCGCGAAAATGTGTTGGTGATCAGGGAAGAAGATGGCGTACGTAAAATGACGCGACTTAACTTGAACAGCAAGGACGTCTTGAACTCCCCTTATTTTTACTTGCAGCAAAATGATGTAGTGTATGTGGAGCCTGATAAGATGAAACAGGTGCAGGCTAGCACCAATACCCGAACTATTTCTATCATTGCTTCTGTTACCTCCCTTCTAATTGTAATCGCAACCCGCTTATTTTAATAGTATTTTATCATGGCAGAAAAAGGAGCCCCTGAATTTCAGCGCCCTGTGTTTGCGTTTCAACAAAACCAAGCCGAGGAGATCAACTTGAAAGCTATACTTTATAAGTATGTGCGCTTTTGGTATTTGTTTGCCTTGGGGATCGTAATGGCACTGACACTAGCTTTCTTGTACCTGCGCTATGCCACGCCTGAGTATACTATTAAAAGTAAGGTCCTCATTCGGGATGACAAAAAGGGAGCTGACATGCTAGGAGGTACCGCTCTAGGAGATTTAGATGTATTTCAATCCAGTAAAATTGTTGATAATGAGATAGAAGTGCTTAATGCTGTAAGTCTGATGCAGCGGGTACTAACGGACCTTTCCCTGCAAACAAGCTATTACCGTGAAGGTCGTTTCCGTAGTGGAGAAATTTACGGAAACGCTTTGCCAATAAAGCTTATTGTAAGTAAGTTGGATTCTGCCGCCTTTGGTAAGTCTATTGTGCTGCAGATGCAGGGTGATAATAGTATCGTGCTGGAAGAACAAAACGAAGCAGGCGAAACGATTGCGACGACTCACCAGTTAGGACAAGAGATAAAAAGACCGTATGCGACATTCACCGTGGTAGCCGGGAATCCTGCCGCAGATCGAGAGTCAGGAGATATTATTGTGAAATTCCATGATATCCGAAAACTAGCGAATCATTACCAACGGTTGCTCACTATCAGCCCAGTTAATAAAAATGCCAGTGTACTTTGGATCAGTATAACAGATCCTGTACAGGAAAAGGGGAAGGATATTGTTAATAAACTTATAGAGCTTTATAACGAAGAGGCTGTTGAAGACAAAAACCTTATTGCTTCCAACACGATTGAGTTTATTGATGAGCGCTTAAAGTTTTTGACTGCGGAGCTAACAGACGTTGAAAAAGAAGTTGAGGACTATAAGCGCCAGAATGAGCTGACGGATGTAAGTTCCGAAGCCAAGCTCTATGTAGAGCGTGCCAGCGATTATAATAAGCAGTTAGCAGAGTTTGAAATACAGCTTGATGTTCTCAATTCTATTGAAAAATACCTAAGTGGTAATGGACAGCAATACCAATTGGTACCCAGTGCGCTGAGTATTCAGGATCCTACGTTGATGGGATTGATCACGAAGTTCAACGAACTGCAATTAGAGCGTGAACGCTTGCTTCGCACTACTCAGCCAACCAATATTTTGGTACTGAATGTGACAGACCAATTAACAAACTTACGTGCGAATATTTTAGAGAACCTTACTAATATAAAAAGGGGCCTAACTATCACTCACAATAACTTGAAGGGCAGCATGGCTCAGTTTGAGAATCGCATCCAGCAGGTACCAGCAATTGAGCGCGAGTTGTTGGAGATACAGCGACAGCAGGGGATAAAGCAAGGATTATATCTATACTTACTACAGAAGCGGGAAGAGTCTGCCGTTTCCTTGGCCGCTGCCATCTCCATATCGCGCGTGCTAGACCCTGCCATGGCCAGTGATTCTCCTGTAAAACCTAAAAAGCAGTTAATTTATTTGTTGGCAATTTTACTGGGATTGGGTTTGCCATTTGGTTTTATCTATATGCGAGACCTTTTTAATGATAAGGTAGAGACACTGCAGGAAGTAAAACAAGGTACAACAACGCCGATTCTAGGTGAAATTTCTCATAGTGATTTTCCTGAAAAATTGGTGGTGACGGAGAATAGCCGTAGCACGGTGACAGAACTCTTCCGACTGATCCGAACAAATTTGCAGTTCTCTACTGTAGGGAAGCAGAATAAAGTCATACTGGTAACATCAAGCATGAGTGGGGAGGGGAAAACCTTCTTTAGCATTAACCTAGGTGCTAGTTTGGCGCTGACAGGTAAACGTGTTGTACTGGTAAATTTCGACTTACGCAAACCGCGTTTGATGCAGGACTTGGGTTTGTCTAACGAGCTAGGTATCACCAATTATCTTATTTCAGACAAACTATCGATTGAGGATATCCTAACACCGTCAGAAGAAGTATCAGGCTTGTATGCTATAGGTTCAGGACCTATACCTCCCAATCCAGCGGAATTGATGCTAAGTGCAAAGGTTAATCATTTGCTGGATGAACTGAAGGAGGCATTTGATTATGTCTTAATTGATACAGCACCTGTAGGGCAAGTAGCAGATGCCTTTACCTTAGCGCCTCATGTAGATTCGAGTATTTATATTATTCGTTATGGGTATACGCGTAAAAGTCAAGTGGAAATTGTTGATGATATCTACAAAACCAATAAGCTGAACCACCCTATGATCGTGTTAAACGATGCCAAAAAAGAAAATGGCTATGGCTACGGTTACGCTTATGGATACGGCTATGGCGAAAGCCCACAGCCAAAATCCTGGACTAAAAAACTAAAAGCGAGAGTAGGTGCTTAGTCACAATACATCATTAAACACTCATTTTAAATCCCCTTTTCAGAGGTCAAACCAGTAAGTTAAAAAAAAACTATCCCCTTGAGGGGATTATAGGGGCGTCTTTATCTCTATTATCTATCAATCACATTGAATATGACATCAAATACAACTGGCTTAGAAAACGCCAGAATTACTATAATAGGCTTGGGCTATGTGGGCCTGCCGCTGGCCGTGGAGTTTGCAAAAAAGTACGCCACTGTCGGTTTTGACATAAATGAGGCCCGGGTGCGAGAGCTTAACGAGGGGCACGACCGCACGCTGGAGGTGGAGGACGAATACCTCAAGGAAGTGCTGGTAAATGCACCGCTTGAGAAGGGGCTCTACTGCTCCCACAGACTTGCCGACATCGAGGGCTGCAACTACTACATCGTAACCGTGCCCACGCCGGTGGACAAGAACAACCGTCCGGACCTGACCCCGCTCTACAAGGCCAGCGAGACGGTGGGCAAAGTCTTGAAAAAGGGCGACATCGTGATCTATGAGTCGACGGTGTACCCGGGCGTGACCGAGGAGGAGTGCGTGCCGGTGCTCGAGCGCATGTCGGGCCTGCGCTTCAACGAGGACTTCTTCGCCGGCTACTCGCCCGAGCGCATCAACCCGGGCGACAAGGAGCACACGGTGGCCAAGATCCTCAAGATTACCTCCGGCTCCACACCGGAGGCGGCAGAAAAAGTAGATAAGCTTTACAATGCGGTCATCACCGCGGGCACGCACAAAGCGGCCTCCATCAAGGTGGCCGAGGCGGCCAAGGTGATCGAGAACGCGCAGCGCGACATCAACATCGCCTTCGTCAACGAGCTGGCCAAGATCTTCAACCGGCTGGGCATCGACACGGACGAGGTGCTCGAGGCGGCCGGCACCAAGTGGAACTTCCTCAAGTTCAAGCCGGGGCTAGTGGGCGGCCACTGCATCGGCGTGGACCCCTACTACCTCGCCCAGAAAGCGCAGGAGGCGGGCTACCACCCCGAGATCATCCTCGCCGGGCGTAGGCTCAATGACGGCATGGGCGAGTACGTGGCCCACGAGGTGATCAAGCTCATGGTCAAGAAGGACATTCCTGTAAAAGGAGCAAATATCTTAGTGCTGGGTGTGACCTTCAAGGAGAACTGCCCGGACGTGCGCAACACCAAGGTGGTCGACATCCTACACACACTGAAGGAATACGATACCAACATCACCATCTACGACCCATGGGCAGAGTCGGCGGAGGTGAAGCACGAGTACGGCTGGGACTCGGTGAGGGAGCTCAACGGCGTGAGCGACTGCGACGCCATCATCATGGCCGTCTCCCATAACGAGTTCAAAACCCTCGATCTAAGCAAACTCTGCAAAGAGAAAGCCGTGATCTACGACGTAAAAGGCGTGCTCCCCAAAGAGCTCTCCGACGCAAGACTGTAATAGTAATTAAAACTCCCCTCCTTGGCTAAGGAGGGGCAGGGGTGGTTTGACCCGGTACTTCAAACTCTTTATGAAAAAGGAATATGTATAATACCCCTTACCACACAGCAGACTTAAGCCAGAGCACCTTCCTCGTCACAGGCGGAGCGGGCTTCATCGGCTCCAACATCGTCGAGTACCTGCTCAAGTACGGAGCCAAGAAGGTGCGCGTGCTCGACAACTTCTCCACCGGCTCCCACGCCAACATCGAGGAGTTCAAGTCCAACCCAGCCTTTGAGCTGCTGGAGGGCGATATCCGCGATCCGGAGACCTGCAAGAGAGCCTTAGAGGGAATGCATTATGTCTCGCATCAGGCAGCGCTAGGCTCGGTTCCCCGCTCCATCAACGACCCGATCACCAGCAATGACGTGAACATCAGTGGTTTCTTGAATATGCTGATTGCGGCGCGCGATAGAGATGTAAGGCGCATGGTTTACGCAGCAAGCTCCAGTACCTACGGCGATCATCCGGGCCTGCCGAAGGTGGAGGATCAGATGGGTAATCCGCTGTCTCCCTACGCCGTGACCAAGTACGTGAATGAGCTTTACGCGAGCGTCTTCTCCAAGACCTACGACTTCCACACCGTCGGGCTTCGCTACTTCAACGTGTTCGGGCCGAAGCAGAACCCGAAGGGACCTTATGCGGCAGTGATCCCACTTTTTATTGAGGCCGCTCTTAAGAACAAGACGCCTTATATTAATGGGGACGGGGAGACCAGTCGCGACTTTACCTTTGTAGAGAATGCAGTGCAAGCCAATATCAAAGCCCTGCTTTCTGAAGGTATAGACAAGCATGAGGTAGTAAATGTAGCTTTCGGTGAGCGCACTACGCTAAATCAATTGTGGAACAGAATCACAGAGATCGCAGGAATTGAGTTGACCCCAGAATATAGGGAAGAACGGAAAGGCGATGTAAGGCATAGTTTAGCCGATATTTCGAAAGCACATGCTTTGTTTGGTTATACACCTGCCTATTCAGTTCCAGATGGTCTTTATTTAGCATATCAATGGTATAATGATATTTAAATATAGATCATGTTCATAAATTACTATTAAGGAAAATACATTGTCATGTATAATATATTAAGAAAGTTATATTCTCAATATTTGAAATTTAAATTTAGAAAATTAGGAGTGTTTGATAACTCCGTTGATTTTTCTAAACATACTAGCTTAAAGCTAATAGATGGTAGTAGAAAAGACGATATAGTTATTGGTTCAAAATGTAGAATTTACTGCAGCCTTATTACACAAAGTGGAGGTAAAATTTTTATCGAAGATAATGTTAAAATTGGTCATCATTCGATAATAGGCTCTGTTAAAAATATTCTGATCAAAAAAGGAACGGCAATTGCAGATGGGGTCAAAATATTTGATAATAATAATCATCCCATACATCCCGAGGACCGTTTAAAAATGTACAATTCACCTTGGGATTCCCCTTATAGGAAATGGAAATTCTCAGTTTCGAAACCCATAATAATTGGAGAAAATGTTTGGATAGGTCAAGGCGTTAGAATAAATAAAGGGGTAACTATTGGAGATAATTCTATTATTGCTTCTGGCGCAATTGTAACTAAAGATGTACCTGCAAATGCAATAGCTGCTGGTAATCCAGCTAAAATTGTAAAAACGGATATACAGAACGAACCCAGAACATTATGATAAAGAAATTATCAGCAATGGTTTCTTACAGTTTTATAGCTGTTGTGCTGACTTTTGTATTTCAAACATTAGCTACACACATTCTGACTACTCATGAATATGGAATATTAGCTAAATGGATAACTGATATTGGTTATTTAAGCGTTTTCTTTATACTTGGACTTGACTCTTCTTTACTCTACCATGCTAAATTGGGAGAATCAATAGAAAGGAACATTACAAAAAATATCATTGTATATTTTACAATGCTTGTATTGAGCCTTATTGCAATTTCTATATTACAGGTAGACAAACTATATTACATAACTCTATCAATTAGTATTTTCTTTATTGCTATAGTAGGTTTAGTCAGAGCTAGTTATCAATTCAACCAGAACTTTAAAGTATATAACATACTTTCAATTATAAAACCTTTATTTATTCTTATAGCTTTTCTCTTATTGTTTTTTAAAGGAGAGATTGTTAATTATCAAACTGCATTAATTATTTATTCATTAATGAGCTTGATTGCAAGTGTATGTATTGTCTTAATTTATTTGAAAAATAATACCTTTTACCTAGCTGATAGTAAAATTCTTGATAAGAGTTACTATTCTTATGGGATTAGAAGCATACTTAATAAGGTTTTGTCTCTTACATTATATGCTTCAACTGTGTATTGCATTACTGCTTTATTGGATTTTCAAATAGTTGCGTACTTTTTTGTAGCTAGTAGTATTTCAAAAATTGTATGGGTAGTTCCAGATTCAGTCGGTAATTTGCTATATCCAAGGTTTTTAAAAATTCATAGTAAAAAAGACGATGAAATTGCGCTTAATGAGATGTACTATTATGCACAAGTGGTGTTTATAATTAACATAGCATGTATTATGCTCTTCTTTCTTTTAGGCCCTACAGTTTTGAGTATACTATATGATAGTACCTATTCTGTTAATTATTTTCCAATACTTATATTATTGTTTGGAAATCAAGGAATGGTATATTACAAATTGATCAGTAGGTATCTTGCATCTAAAAACTATTGGAAACCACTCTATCTATCTTTAGCTGTTGGAGTATTTACAAATGTTATTTCTAATTATATATTATTAGAAAGGTTTGGATTGATTGGTGCGGCTATTAGCACGTCACTATCATTTTGGGCTTGTGGATTGACAATAAGCTTCTTCGTAAGAGATAGTCTATTCAAGTTTTTAAATTTAGAATCTCTATATAGATCTTTTACAAACAAAAAAGTTTTAAAAGTATAGTCAATTATTGATGAGTAGATTGTTTTGGATGTTAAGCATTATTACTATTCCATTATTAATGCTTAGAGTTTTTAGGTTTAATGAAATCCCTTTGACACATGCTTTTTTATTTTTAGCTGGATTATTTAATATCAAGCTTCTACTAAAAGATAGAATATTTAAGGTTGAAAAGTCATTCTATTTACTTTATGGGGCTTTTATCCTCCTAGCTATTATTGATTTAACAAGAGCTGTAAGCAATGAAATTACTTATTTTTTTGAACTAAAATTAATAATATTATTAGTTGCATTGAAACTTTATTCTTTCTTAATGTTTAAGTATAGTATAAATTTTTTTTTAAAATACCTATCCATCAGTTCTACAATAATTTTAGTATTACTTCTTTTCAGATCTATCTATATCTATAATGCCCCTTTCTTCGTGGTAGACTCTGAGCAAATTACTGAATCAGGTAAAAATCAAGTAGCATTCTATCTTGCATTGATAATACCTTGCCTTTTTTGGTACTTAAGACAGCATAATGATTTTGGGTATAAAAAAATGCTATTAACGGCATGTTTATTAATACATTTATTTGCTGCAATTTATGTGCAATCTAAGGGGCTATTAATCACTTTAATAGCTGGTTTGGGAATTACTTTTTATCTATTTAACAGAGATAAAATTAAAATTACTACAATTCCTAAAGTTGTTCTATTAGCTTTAGGCCTTTTATATTTTGTAATTTATACTGATGCAATAGAACTAGATGGTTTTGTTGATGAATTGGTAAGTTTATATCAAGGCGATATTGAATCTAATAATTCATCTTCTGAAAGATATCATCTTGCTTTTGCAAGCCTAAATTATTTTGCAGACAGTCCGTGGGTAGGTATAGGAACTAATAATTTTGCTGGTATAGAATCAAAAGCAACTCATAACACTTATTTACAAATTTTAGCTGAAAATGGATTTTTAGGTTTCATTTTATTTATCTCTTTTTTCTGTTATAGTATTTATCATTTAATAAAAAATAGTATTAAAGAAAATTATTTTTTATTAAGTATAAATACTTTGGTTTCATTGCTTGTTTATTTGTTTTTTATAAATGGTTTTTTTAATGCAATTACTGTAATAGTTTTAGCTATGGTTATTTATTATGAGAAGCATAGACTTTTTAAATTTAATTTGAATAAAGGTGTCGTCTAATAAACTCTTACTACATGCTTGGACTGTTGTGTCCATTAATAAGATTTATTATCTTCCATACACTCATTGGATTTATCTTAATGAAATTGTTCGGTATTATGATAAAATAACTCTTCTGGCACCTGTACTTGTAAAAGACGGGTTGGAAGATGATAGCATGTTACCAATTTCTGAACTAGGGAATATCGATGTTTATGCCTTACCATACTCAAGTGGCTATATATCTGCAATACCCAAAATAAGAGCATATATGCAAGCTTACAGAAATCTTGTGGGCTATGATTATGTATATCTGCGTTATCCTGTGCCTTTTGGTTGGTTAAGCAAGCTTTATTTAAAGAGTACTAAAAGAATAATTCACTTTGTTGGTGATCCTATTGATGCCGCAATCAACAATCCTAATTTTAGTGCAATTAAGAAAAAGGCCTTAGTTTCATTTTTCATGCCGGAACACCTAGCTTACATGTGGGCATGTAGGGGCGCAAGAGTTTATACAAATGGGTTTCATTTAAAAAATAAGCTAAGTAAATATGGTGTGGATGCTTCGGCACTAATATCTTCGACACTAAATAAGCATGACTTTTATTTCGAAGCACATAAAGCAATTGTAGAAGAATCTCCTAAACTTTTATATGTTGGATATTTGCGGAAAGCTAAGGGAGTTGAAACTATTGTAAAAGCTTTGAAAAAAGTTCATGCAACCTATCCTACTGCAACTCTTACAATTGTAGGTAAAGGGGAATTCGAGACAGACCTTATAAATCTTACTAAACAACTAGGTTTGTCGGACTTTGTAAACTTTGCTGGGCATGTAGACAATCGAGATTCGTTGAATAAAATTTTTAGAAGTCATGATATTTTTTGTTTTGCAAGTTTATCTGAAGGTTCACCAAGAGTTGTGTTAGAAGCCATGGCAAACGGAATAAATGTATTAAGTACACCAGTTGGTGCCTTGCCTTCTACATTTTCAGATTATAAGGAAATTATTTATGCTAACTATAATGATGAGGTTAGTTTCGCAGATAAGATTCAAAGCCTTATATCTGATCAGGAATTATTTAATGCTATTAGATTTAATGCATTTAATAAAGTAAAAGATTATACTATTGAAAAATTCTTAAAAACCATTTTCAATGATAATTAAAATTTCAATTCTTTATTCTTGGTTTGTTAGAATGGTTACTATAATGTTACCTAACATACCTATATTTATGCGGTTTAGGGGATTTTTATACTCTTTAATGATGAAAGATTGCGGTAAGAACTTTCAAGTTTCTTCTTCAACTGTGATTAATTCTTTGACTAAATTATCTGTTGGTAAAAATGTTTATATCGGTCCTAATACAATTGTTATAGGTCAAGATATTGAGATTAACGATGAAGTTTTAATAGGACCCAGTTCGTTGCTATCAACAGGAAATCATACTATGAAAAATGATTCTTTCAGATTTGGTCCTCCTAAAAGAGGGCAAATAATAATTGGTAGAGGCGCTTGGATTGCTGGTAACTGTTCAGTTGTTTCCGGTGCTATTTTACCTGCTGCATCTGTATTAGCAGCAGGTTCTGTTTTAAATAAAGCGTACATGGAGTCTCATTCTATGTATGCTGGTGTGCCGGCTAAGTATATAAAAAAACTGTGAAGTTTAATTATGAGAAATAACCAAGCTATAGATATTTTAATAACAGGTGATATTTGTATACGTTATCGTGCTAAGAGCCTTTTAGATGAGGGACGAGGAAATGAGATAGCTGACATCACACAATTTAGTGATGTTGATTATAAACTTACTAACCTAGAAGCTCCTTTAGTTGATGATGGTTACCCACTTTTAAAAACTGGGCCTAGTTTAAAAAATCCAACGTCAAGTCTTAATCTCATTAAAAGCATGGGATTCAATCTCTTGTGTTTGGCTAATAACCATATTATGGATTACGGTTGTGAAGGGCTTAATAATACGATTAAACTATGTGAATTAGAAGGAATACCTTTTATCGGAGCTGGTGCAAATTCTAACAAAGCTTCTACTCCATTCTTTATAAATAAAGCAGGCCAAAAAATTGCTATTATTAATATTGCTGAAAATGAATTTGGTGAAGCTACAATAGATTCGCCTGGATTCTATGCTTATGAGGCAATAAATGCATATAACTCTATAAGGGAAATTAAAGGAACAGTGGATCATGTTGTAGTTGTTTTTCATGGAGGTCATGAACATCATCAATTACCCAGTCCAGAGATTCAGAAAAGATACAGATTTTTAATTGATTCTGGAGCTTCAGTTGTTGTTGCTCATCATACTCACTGTTTCAGTGGCTACGAAAAATATAATGGTGGTCTAATTTCGTACAGCTTGGGAAATTTTATTTTTGATCACCCTAAAAAGAGAAATGATATTTGGAACTATGGGTACGCCCTCAAGCTTACTTTTGAAACAGGCTTTGAGCCTAATTTTGAAATATATCCATATTCACAGTGTGATAAAGAAGCTAAAGTTGTTTTCTTAGAGGGCGAGGAAAAGAAAATATTTTTTAATAAAATTTCTGAAATCAATAGTGTCATTTTGAATGAAGAGAGGTTAACTAATGAGTGGAGGAAATATCTAGAAGTTAATTACAAAAAATATTTAACTTATTTAGAAGTTCCTAATTATAAATATTTAAGAGGAGCAAGATTGTACAAGCTTCTACCAAGCTTTATTTCTAAGACCCATAAAGCACTTTTATTAAATATGGTAAGATGCGACTCTCATAATGAAATTTTCAAATTTGCCTTAAAAAAGAGCGTTTTTAAGTAAGACTAAATTCTTCTAGCTTAGTATTGGTTTTACTTAGAATTTTATTTTTTTTAGTTTTACAAATTTCATAATGCTATGAGTATTGTATAAACTATTATTTTTTCTACTTGTAAGGTTTCAATATAGATAGTTTTAAAATCAGTAGGCAAGTAATATCTAATTTTAATTTTGGATATGTATGGATTGTGCATCTAAATTTATAAGTAATAGGAGTTTGTAAGCAGTAAGTAAATCTAAATGAACTGCCGGTAATTTTTATTGAATATAATGAATAATATTATAAGCAAAATAGTATATAATTTAGGTGTCAATTTTAGAAATCCCTCAATTAAGCAGTCACTTGCTTGGCTTAAGGAAACAGATAATTTTAGCCTAGAGGAACTTGAAGCAATTCAATTGCAAAAATGTAAGGAACTGTTAGCTTTTTCTTACAAGTACTCTAAATTTTATAAAAAACTATTTGATGAAATAAATTTTACACCTAGCCAACTAAAGGCCTTAGAAGATTTGAAGTTAATACCAACAATTAACAAGAAAACATTAATTCTTCATAATGCTGACATAAGAACATCTTACTCATTTAATAAGGTTAATGAAGTTGAGACTTCAGGAACTTCTGGGGAGTCTTTAAAATTCTATAAGGATGAACTTTGGGACTCAAAAAATAGAGCTGCTTTGTTTAGGTATTATAGTTGGTATAATGTTAAACCATGGGAAAAAAACGGTTATTTCTGGGGTTATAATGTTGATAAAAGTAAAATCTTCAAAACTCGAATTTTAGATTTTCTTCAAAATAGATTTAGAATATTTTCTTATAAAGAAGACGAGATAAAAGCGTTTACATCGAAACTTGAGAAAGCAACTTATCTACATGGTTATTCATCTATGATATATGGAGTAGCTAAAGTAGTAAATGAAATAGGTTTAAGTCAGAAATATAGTTTAAAGTTTATTAAAGGAACATCAGAAAAGATATATGATAAGTATCAAGACGAAGTTAGAAAAGCCTTTGGATTAAAAATAATAAGTGAATATGGGGCAGGAGAAACAGGTTTGATTGCTTTTGAATGTCCCGAGGGAGGTAGAATGCATATTAATATGCAAAATGTAATTGTAGAAGTTGAAGACGATGAAATAATTGTTACAAATCTACTATCGAATTCATTTCCGATTATTCGTTACAAATTAGGTGATTATGTTAAATTAGCTCCTAAAAATGATAAATGTATTTGTGGAAGACAGCATCTCATTATTGACGATGTTCAAGGCCGGGTTGGAAAACTTATCATAGGTAAAGAGCATTCTTATCCTAGTTTAACATTTTATTATGTCTTTAAAAATTTAGGGTTAGAAAAGAATATTCTTCTTAATTATCAAGCTATACAATATAAGCCGGGTTATATACAGTTAAAGATAGAGCAGAACATGCCTGAAGTTTTATCAGCAATAGATGCCGAGTTAGTTAAATACTTTAAAAATGATATAGAATTTGAAGTGATTTTCGATCAAAAATTACATGCTATGAATGGTAAACTTAGAGACTTCATTTCTCATATTGATTAAAACAATCTATGAGGTAATTCTTGTACTCTTCTCCCATTAATTTATATTTTTATATATCACTTGTGTATCGGTTGGTAAATCAAATAGCTTTTTTTATTTAATAATAATGATTTCAATAGTTACTGCTGCTTATAATTGTGAATTGTACATTTCTGAAACAATTAGATCTGTACAAACTCAGACATATGAAGATTGGGAATTGATAATTGTAGACGATCACTCTACTGATAAAACAAACAAGGTTATTCTTAAAGCAGCTGAGTCAGATAAAAGAATTAAGTACATCTATAACGAAAATAATCTAGGTCCAGCAAAAACTAGAAACAGAGGTATAGAGTTTGCTAAAGGTCAATATTTGACATTTTTAGATGGAGATGATTTATGGTTGCCTACTTTTCTTGAAGTCTCTTTAAGATTTATGGCCAATAATAACTGTGTATTTACGTTTGCCTCATATAAGAGAGTAGATGAAGAACTAAACCCTTTGTTATCTGATTTTATTGTGCCAGATAAGGTTTCCTATTCAGACATTCTTAAAACTTGTTCAATTTCTTGTCTCACTGCATTTATCGATATTAGTAAAGTGGGAAAGCATTATATGCCTGATTTAAAAAAGCGCCAAGATTTCGTATTATGGCTTTCAATTCTTAAAAAGATAGACTTTGCTTATGGTATTAAAGAACCATTAGCTATTTATCGTATTAGAAAAGGATCGGTATCCAGAAATAAATTTAAGGCTTTACAATATAATTGGAGAGTATATAGGGATGTAGAAAAATTTAACTTACTCAGGTCTACATATTATGCTAGTCACTATATCTACAATGGCTTAAGAAAATACGCACGTTAACTTTTGAGCAAGTTTGAGCTTGAATTCTATTATAAATGATTACACTGTTTGATGTAGACAAATAATAACATAAATTGCACTCAAAATTCATATATTACATATTTTAGCATTTTTAATAAGCATAGTTATATATGAAATCTTGACGAGTTTTCGCTAGTGCTAATTATGATACAAACTTTTACGTTCTTTCTAACTGCATTTATCATCACCTATTTTGCAGTTCCTTCAGTTATAAAAGTAGCTTCTATCCGCAATCTTTTCGACGAACCCGACGAGCGAAAGCTGCACAAGAATACAATCCCCGCACTTGGTGGTGTTGCTATTTTTGCAGGTATATTCTTTTCTGTTTTGTTCTGGGCTGAAGAGTTCAATTTCAGTCTCTTGCGTTGGATTATGCTGTCACTAGTTATCATTTTTCTGCTTGGTCTGAAAGATGATATTGTAGCAATCGACCCGATGAAGAAACTAATTGGCTTGCTAGTGGCTTCAGGATTAGTGATTGTGTACGGCGATATTCGTATCATGGGCTTCCATGGCTTGCTAGGGATAAGCGAGTTACCATATTTAATTAGCGTGCTATTTACGCTGTTTGTTTTTATAGTTATTATCAATGCAGTAAATCTCATTGATGGGATTAACGGTTTGGCAGGTGGTATTGGTACAATTGCCTCACTTGCCTTTGGTACGCTATTTCTGTTAAATGACCACAATAATGCGGCTGCTTTTGCTTTTGCTACTGCTGGTTCCCTCTTAGCCTTTTTGCGATATAATTTCTCATCCGCAAAAATTTTCATGGGAGATGGTGGGGCCTTAGTAATAGGTTTTATGCTTTCAGTACTGAGTACCCGATTTATGAACAGTGACATCACATTGGGGTTAATTTCAGATGTGTCAGTTTCTAAGCCTCTCGTGGCCTTAGCTATCCTGATCATTCCTTTGGTAGATACTTTACGTGTATTCACCATAAGGATTCTAAATAAACGATCACCATTCAGTGCTGACAGGAACCACTTGCATCACCAATTACTGGATTTGGGTATGAGTCACAGAAGAGCCGCTGTGGTACTGTATTCGGCTAATATCTATTTTATTGTTCTAACTCTTGCCTCTCAAATTTTGGGTGCGCATACGGTATTATTTCTGATGGTTCTAACTGCTTTTGTATTCAGTCAAATACCTGCTTTAATTTTACGTAATAGAAACGCTGAAACTGTAATTGAAATTAAGCGACAAGTGATGTAGCGAGAGCTTTACATTAGAAGAATTAAAAAAACAGTGGGCAGTGTTAGCTGCCCACTGTTTTTTTAATTCTATAATATCGCTGTAATATTAAGGAATCAGTGAGCTGTGAACTGAGCGTGCCAGAGTATAAAAGACAACTGTTTGAAAGCAACATTAATAAAGGATATAGGAAAATTGTGTTGGGCTAATTTTATACCGAGGAAATCGCTACAGACTGGTAGGAGTAGGTAGTTGGGATATATGGCTGAAATCTGGCTTCGTACAGATGTAGATAATCTATCGAACGAAGAATACATCGTGCGCATATAGGAAAACTTTGGATGGTAGAAGGCCAATCATTTGTTCTTTTTTATAAAAACGAAAGGGAGCAAGCTAAATGCCTGCTCCCTTTTATATTATATCTAGAGTAGAGGATGATTTACTGATCTGAAGTCTTTACTTGCTGACCTGTTTCAAATTCAACCCTTCTATTCCTGGCACGTTCCTGAGCTGTTCTGCGAAGCGACAAGCGTTCATTCACCTTAATCAGCGGACTTGTTTCACCGAAACCCTGGGTGATCAGTCTGCCCGGGTTCTCGACGCCCTTGGTAATTAGGTAGTCTTTAACGGCTTGCGCTCTTTGCTCTGACAGCTTCTGGTTAAACTGTTCGGAGCCGACATGGTCGGTGTGGCCATTAATGTAAAGTTCGTGCTCCGGATATTTGTTCAGGGCTACGGCCACACTATCAAGGTATAGCTTGAACTGATCGGTTAGGTCCGCCGAACCAAAAGCAAAGCGTACTTTCTCCTGCAGTAGCTTATTGGTGTGCTCGTCTATCGCCACAGGTTCTACTTTCACAGGGCAACCATTAGCGTCTACTTCAGTTCCGGTTGGTGTGTCCGGGCACTTGTCATCTTTATCCGCAATGCCATCACCGTCGCTATCTGGGCAACCGTTTGTAGCTGCAGTTCCAGCTTCGTCCGGACAAGCGTCATCTTTATCGGCTACTCCATCCCCGTCACGATCCGGGCAACCACCCAAGTCGGCTGTACCGGCCTCGGTAGGGCATTGATCCTGGTAATCAGGTATACTGTCTCCATCTGTGTCAATAGGACAGCCGTACTCGTCAACCTGAACGCCAGCAGGTGTGTCCGGGCATTTGTCTTTTCGATCAGGTATGCCGTCACCGTCAGTATCTTTCGCCTTTCCAAGGTTGAAGCTCAACCCAACATTATGGCGCAGGTATTGTTCCCAATTGCCCTGGTCGCGGCCGTCAATCTTGTCGGAATCCGTCACCATCCAGGTTGATTCCACAAAAGCATTAATATTGTCTGTGAATCTGAAACGAATACCGGCACCGGTCATGCCTGCCAAACTCACAAACTTTTCAGTAAAAGGCGTTACAGGCATACCTGCCGCCGGAGCTGCATTACCAGCACTGTTGGCATAGACGCCGCCGCCATAGAGCGAAAGGTATGGGCCGATAAATGCATCTTCTTTCAGTAGCGTGCCATAAGCCTTCAGGCGCAGTCCAATCATAGTGCTTCCCAGATCTGCTTCGAAAAACTCATTTGGGTTGGAAGCCTTTACTTTATTATAAGTGAGATGAAGGCCTGCATCGAAAGAAGCACTCAGGTATTTGTTCAAGCCAATGCCACCTCCCCAGTTCAGACGCGGCTCCAGGTAAGCTTCACTGAATTTGTTATTCGGCCAGAACTGGTGTTGTACCTCTCCTTTGTAGGAAAGAGCTGATCCATAGATGCTTAAGTTGAGTTTCTGGTCGGCGTTTTGAGCAACTGTCGCCATTGGAATACCAATAGTTATCAACGCAATAAGCGGAATTTTTAATAATTGTAAAATTTGTTGTCGCATATACTGCAATTTAGGTTGGCGTTTTTCTATATCTTAAAATCTGAAACAGCAATATATTGAAAATTCTATTACTATATGAATTTGCCTATATTTAATTTTATTAATAGATATTAGGGAATAATAGACCAACTACCTATTAGCGTTGCCTGACCATTATGAGTAATCTCGTGACTACTAGAGGATTTTTAAAGATGGGATAAGATCCTATGTGGCTTCCGTTGCCAGCTCTATAAAGGGCCAGTTCGGGGGAAAGCGATTTTTAATGTAATTTGCAGTCAGATATTTAAAACCTGTGGGGGATTGATAGAGTACAATCAGCGGTCCTTCACAATTCACATCTATAAACTATGCATCAAAACGCTAACCTGACCGGCCGCATCGCGCAGCGGTTTTCTCTTTTCCTTTTCCTGTTCCTGATCACCGTGCTGGTGCAGGCGCAGACCATCACCTCCCCGGACAAAAATCTGTCGATGACCTTTGAGCTGGCCGCTAACGGGGTACCCACCTACCAACTCACCTATAAAAAGAAGCCGGTAATCAAGCAGAGCAGGATGGGCTTCGAGATGAAGGACGTACCCTCGATGATGAACGGTTTCTCCGTAGCCAAAACCGAGCAAAACAGTGTGAACGATACCTGGGAGCCGGTATGGGGGGAACAGAAAACCATCCGTAACAACTACAACGAGCTCCTAGTGACGCTTAACCAAAAGGAGCATAAGGACCGCCATATCCTGGTCCGCTTCCGCCTCTTCAACGACGGCTTGGGCTTCCGCTACGAATTTCCACAGCAGGATGAGCTCAAGTACTTCATTATCAAAGAAGAGCACACCGAGTTTAATCTGACTGGTGATCACAAGATCTTCTGGATTCCGGGCGACTACGACACCAACGAGTATGCTTATACCACCTCGCAGATCTCTCAAATCCCGGGCCTGATGAAGAAGGCGACCATCGATGTGCATGCGCAGTTCCCGATCAAAACACTGGCGGTGCAGACGCCTTCCATGATGAAATCCTCGGACGGACTGTACATCAACATTCACGAAGCGGCTTTGCTCAACTACCCTGCCATGCAGCTGAACGTGGATCCAAAGACTTTTAAATTCAGTTCGCACCTGGTGCCGGATGCCGTGGGCAACAAGGGCTATATGCAGACGGAGACGCATACGCCCTGGAGAACAATCGTGGTGAGCGACAAGGCGACCGATATCCTGGCCTCGAAGCTGATCCTGAACCTGAACGAGCCGACCGAATACGAAGACGTGTCGTGGATCAAGCCGGTGAAGTACATCGGCATTTGGTGGGAGTACTTTGTGGCTGGCAAGAGCACCTGGGCTTATGGCAAGGAGACGAATGTAAAACTGACCGACGACTTCACGAAACTGACGCCAAACGGACGCCACGGCGCCACCACCGAGAACGCTAAAAAGCACATTGACTTTGCTTCCGAACATGGCTTTGACGCCGTGCTGATCGAGGGCTGGAACATTGGCTGGGAAGACTGGTTCGGTAACTGGAAAGAGGAGGTATTCGATTTCGTGACAGCCTACCCGGACTTTGATGTGAAGGAGGTACAGAAGTACGCGGAGTCGAAGGGCGTGCGCGTGATGATGCACCACGAAACGTCTTCCTCCGCCACGAACTACGAGCGCCGCCTGCAGGATGCTTTCCAGTTCATGAAAGACAATGGCTACAACTCTGTCAAGACCGGATATGTGGGTAAGATCATCCCGCGCGGCGAGCACCACGACGGGCAGTGGATGGTGAACCACTACAACCACGTTGCGCGCACAGCGGCCAAATATAAGATCATGATCAACAGCCACGAAGCGGTTCGCCCGACCGGCTTGCACCGTACTTTCCCGAACTGGCTGGCGCAGGAGTCGGCCCGCGGTACTGAATTTGAAGCGATGGGCGGCCTCGCCCCGGACCATGCCACGATCCTGCCTTTCACCCGCCTGATGGGTGGACCGATGGACTACACGCCGGGTATTTTCCAGACGGACCTGTCCTACTACCATGGTGGTGAGCAGCGCGTGAACACGACGTTGGTGAAGCAACTGGCCTACTACGTGACCATGTACAGCCCGCTGCAAATGGCCGCTGATATTCCGAACAATTATACCCGCTTCCCGGATGCTTTCCAGTTCATCAAAGACGTAGCAGTGGATTGGGATGATACCTGGGTGCTCGAAGCAGAGCCAGGTGATTACGTGACGATTGGCCGTAAAGCCAAAGGCAAGAACGAGTGGTACATCGGCGGAATCACCGACGAGAACACCCGTACGGCCAACATCCGTTTCAACTACCTGCCAAAAGGCAAAACCTACATCGCCACCATTTATGCCGATGCCAAAGACGCCAGTTGGAACAAGAATCCACAGAAATACGTGATCCGCAAGGTGCTTGTGAACTCAAAGAGCGTACTGAAGCAGCAACTAGCCCCGGGCGGAGGTGTGGCTGTAAGCGTAAAGGAGGGAAGCAAGCAGGAGCAGAAGGGATTGAAGAAGCTCTAGTTGCTATACCTAATGAAATAGAAAAGCGCCGTGCAAAAATGCACGGCGCTTTTTTTTGCTAAAAATCGAATTATTTTAAGGTATAATTTGTATCTTTTTGATAATGAAAACTTTTAGCCACTTTACCTATGAACCCAGACGAATTTGAAGAGAATTATACCCAAATCCTTCACACGCTTCTAAAAGCTTTTGCAAACAGCTCCACAGTCGACCCCGAAAAGTTCTTTGACCTGGCCAATGTCATAGAAAAGCTGCGCGATGCCAGCCCGGCACTCTACGACGCTATCCAATCGTTAGAAGACGAAACGCGCGAAGCTGCTTAGTTTGTAAACCAGGCTGACGGTACTGCAGTAACCTTACATGAACTAGGTTCTTACAGTACCGTCAGCTTTTTGGTGATCATCCCTCGTTCCGTCTGAATTTGCAGGAAGTATAGGCCAGCTTTAGTAGCCGGCAAACTGATCTCCACGGCTTCCGGTCTTGGCCTGGTGATGTGCGTCTGGTGCAGTCGCTTGCCAGGGGCGTCGTATACCTCGATCAGATGTACATCAAAATCGGCATGGTGGAGACTCACCGTGAAAGTTCCGTTGTTAGGGTTCGGGTAGACGGTGATCGACTCAGCTGGCGCCAGCTCCTCTATCACAAAATTGGAGTTACTTTGAGCTTGTCCACCGAAACCGGTGATGGTCACTTTGCCGGTGCTTGTCCCCCGCGGCACGCGTACTTTATACCTGTTGCCAGCGCTTTCGAGCACCAGGGCTTCCTGCCCATTGAAAACGATTTTGTCCTGCAAGCCCATGATGCCGAAATGCTCACCTGTGATCTCGACCACAGTACCCACTGTTCCCGAGGTTGGTTGCATGGCAGTGAATCTCGGACCCGGAATGACTTCGAAGTTAGTGGCAGTAGTGGCCTTTCCGCCGGGTGTTTCCACGGAGATCAAACCGGTCTCGGCCTGCTCCGGCACACGCACCACGAGCTGCTGCGGACCAGCCTCCAACACCTCAGCCTGTGCTTTACCGAAGTATACCTGGTTGCGTGATTTGTCTGTGGCAAAATGCTGGCCGGTGATGGTGATGCTCGCGCCCACAATGTCGGTCTGCTTGCTCTGGCCCGTGATAACCGGGGCATACCACACGGTATAGGCTGAACTGCTCAGGGCCTCGCCACCCTTGGTGCTGATCTGGAATATACCTGTCGTGGCATCTGCAGGCACGCGCACTGTTAGGGTGCTGCCGGTATGGCTTAGGATCTCGCAGGTCAGGTCGCCTAGTCTGATGCTTTCGATCAGCTCGGTCTGCAGGTGTTCGCCAGTGAGTGTTACGGTCTGGCCCACCATACCTTCAATTGGACTAAAGGAACTCAGCAGCGGTGGCTGGTATACCTGGAATTTATCCGTGGAGGTCACACCACCGTCAGGGGTGATGACTTTGATTTTGTCTGTGAAGGCGCCTGTTGGTACGATCACTTTCAGCTCTGTGGTGGAGGCGCTGACAACCGTTGCTGGCTTACCATTCAGGTATACCTTATTGTCAACTGGCTTAGATGCAAAGCGCTGCCCAGTGATGATGATCTCGGCTCCCTGCTTGCCAGCGGCCGGTGAAAAGCCCGCTATACCTGGCGTGGCCAGCACATCCTCCAGATTCACCCGCACGGTTTCGTTGATCACCGGCGGCATGTCGTAAATGCGGTTTTGGGTGACATTGGTGCGGATAGGGGAGTTGAAATCGAAGAAGATGTCAGCGAAGTTTTCCACCAGCGTCTTCACCGGCAGATCGGCCTTCGGCTTGATGCTGAACTGGATGTAGCCATGGCTACCGGGCTCGTCGGCGGTGGAGTCAGGCAGCATGATGTTATCGAAAGTCCAGGTGAGGACGGGACGGCCCTTGCCACTTACCTCCATACGGCCCGGGTGAGAGGTAGCACCTATTTGCAGTGTGCTCAAATCCAGGTGCTCGGAGAGGGTGTCGACCACCACGATGCGGTAGGCCACGTCGGTACCTGTGTTCTGGAAGCGTATTTTGTACTTGAGTGCAGTGTTGGTCGGGGTGTAGTGCTCTTCTGTGCGGCCTACTGGTGTCACCAGCTTGTCGTTCGGGTCATAGGAATCGGTGATCAGCATGCATTCCTCCGACTTCTCGGCCTCCTCGTCATCTGCTGGCAGCAGGTTGACAAAGCCAGAAGTGACGGTGGTGTCAGCCACGGTACCGTTGCAGGGCTCTATAGTGACGCTGGCCGTTGTGTTGTCGCCGTTGCCGGCGGGCTGGTCAGCCTCCAGGCGCCAGGTATAGCCCAGTGATGGCACCCAAAGGACGAGGCTGTCGCCGGCGGCCAGGCGGAACTGCTCCTGCGAGGCCAGTTCCCCATTGGCAAACTTGCGGAACAACTCGTGCTGGTCCATGTCAGCAGTGCCGGTATTACGCACTACGAAGCGGATCATGCCCATCTCAGCATGGCAGCGGCCGGTGATAGAAACGGTCGGCGTTGGCTCCGCAGGCTTGTTGTTAGAGGGCGTGATCCAGGCGCGGGTGCAGACGGTGAGGCCGCGCACCGATTCGTCGCCACAGGTCACGATGTCCTGGATGGTGATAATGCCTGACTGGTTTGCGGCTAAATCGCCCACGGAGAATTCGTAGGTGCCGTCGGGAAGGCGGGTATACGGTTTGTCAACAGAGAGCAACCCCACTTCAGAAGGTAGTTGCAGGTATACCTTGGCGTCAGGGGCGTTGGCGAAGCCGGAGTTGCTATAACGAACGGTCGTCGTGCTCTCGAAGCAGCGGCGGCGGCGCGTCGAGGAGACGCTCACCGAAAGGTGGGGGGAGAGGCTGACGCGGTTAGCGAAATTTATAGTGTAATTAATTTTTTGAAGGTCAGAGGCGTCTATTGCTAGCGAATCAATGTTATTAGGACACAATTGCTCAAACTGTTTCCCAGCTATTTGAGGTAATACCTGTTTGATAGTATAGGAGCCTGGAGGGACCTCAAGTTGATAAAAACCATCTTTGTCAGATTTTGCATAGTAAGGTCCTGGAAGGGCCTCTACAATAATATTCTGTATACTGGATTCATAGTTATCCTGTATACAATTACTGTTGGCATCTAAAAAAACATTACCTGTGATATAGCCTACAATCGGTGCCTGCTCTTGAGTGGAATACGTTCGGATAGTGTTGAAATACATTCCATCTCTGTATATATGTGTAATCGTTGTCCCATCATAACTTACATAAAGACCTGCGTTTTGCGGATTACTGGCTATTGTATACCTGTCTTCTATTTTATTTACCAATTTACCCGACGGATCAAATATTTTTATTCCTAGACGATCAGTAACATATAGGTATCCTTTGTTATCCGAAGATATCGTGTTTCCATAATAACTTTTTGAATCTAATACTTCGAGGGCAAAGAGCATATTGCCGCTTGGGTCGAATTTTAGAATTTCCTTATCATAAATTGCATAAAAATTACCTAATGGATCTATCGTTATAGATGCCGTAGGAATCAAGGATTCGTATTTGGTATATTCTAGTTTGAAATTGATTTGTTTAATAAAATTCCCCTCAGGACTAAATTTGTAGCACACCCTATTTCCATTCGTCTTTTTCCCAAACAGGTAAATATTATCAGCTGCATCAAGTTTCATAAAGTCAGGAGCAAAGATATCTTGGTCAGGGTATGGTACCTTCATTAAACTTCCTTTGTATTCTCCAGTACTGGAAAAGCGAGACAATTTTCTTGTTTCAGATGTAGAGAGAATAAGAAGCTCTCTTTTGCTGTTTACTACTGCATCCCTAATTTGAGCTGCCTGTAAGTTTACTGCAATGTGCCTCACAAATGTCCCATCTTTACGGTATAGCTTTATCTCTTCGGATGTAAATGTGTAAAAGTTTCCTGCTTTATCAAATGTGGCAAGCCACCAGAGTTCTAATCCGTTATGGCTATGGCGTCCTACATTGCCGAATGAGTGTAGGAATTCAAATGAAGGAGAAAACTTCTGAATTCTGTTGCCATGCGATGTCATATCTCTCTCGAGGATATAGAGGTAGCCTTCTCGATCGAATCTAAGCTTTGTTTCTGTGGCATAGATACTGCCTTCCTCAGGTCCTTCTTGAAAGAAACTGTCGATGTACTTGCCTGAAGGGCTATACCTGTTCATAGTTCTAAACACTCCATTCACTATGTAGATGTTGCCAACTTTGTCAAAACCTAATCCACCTATAAAAGCCTCACCCTCAATAGACATTTCAAAATTTCCTTCAGCATCAAAGCGCTGAAATCTATGTGTATCCGCTACATTTATTTTGCCTTGTGCATCGATTTTTACCTGTGTTGGCTCGTCAAAAGTTCCAGACTTGTAGCCAAAACTTCCGATAATCTTTATAAACTTACCTTGGGGACTAAACTTTTGGATGCGGTGGTTGCGCGTATCAGCAACGTAAATGTTACCCGCTGCATCCAGTTCTATTCCGTTAGGGAAATTGAATTCTGCAGGGCCACTTCCAAGTCCTCCAATACGCATGAGCAATTCACCATCTTGTGAATATTTGCAGAACGTGTGGTCTCCCCTTGTGACATAGAAATTTCCATGACTATCCACTGTTATGCCAAACCCAGCAAGCTTCCCATCTAAAAAATGTTCTTTAAGCAGAACACCTGCCGTATTGAATACCTTTACATTAAAATGGTCCACTACATAGATATTACCATCCGGAGCAATTGCCAGATCGTAAGGATTACTTAATGTTTGACCAATCGTTTGAGTAATCTTGTACTCCTGATGTTGTGCTGGAGCAGAAAGAAAAATGAAAAGCAATAAGAATGAAAGTAAAATTGTCCTCATAGGCTGGAATAGAATAGATTATGCTCCTGTAAATGTATGTATTAAAGATTAAATATATAGCATCAGAAGCTCTTTCCCGCTAGGATGTTAGTAGAAACCACCCTGTGTTATACCTATAAAGTATAACTTTGCCATCTTACCACCGTTATCACACCGATCCATTAAAATAAACTTACATGCCCCATACCTACACCGGAAAAGTAATGTGGTCGCACCTGGATGCGAACATGCACATGCGCCATTCTGCCTATGCTGATTTTGCGGCCCAGGCCCGTATCGAAGCGCTTGACGAACTCGGACTGGATCTCAAAACTTTCCAGCGCCTGCACATCGGCCCGATCTTGTTTAAAGAAGAAACTACTTATCTGCGGGAGATTGGCATAAACGAGGAGATCACCATCCTGACAGAACTGACTGCAGGGCGCAAAGACGGCTCGCGCTGGGCGCTGCGGCACGAACTCTACAAAGCCAACGGTGTGAAGGCAGCCGTCATCAAAGTGGAAGGTGCCTGGATTGATGTTTTGAAAAGAAAGCTGGCGGCACTGCCAGAGGAACTGGCGCAGCATTTCATGGAGCTGCCGCGCAGTGCCGATTTTGTAGAGTTGGAGGGGTAGGGTTATACCTATATCTGTGCTCAGCGACAGGTATAGCAGTGGAGTCCTTATGCGGTTCTAGTTAATAATCAGAGTCTCTGCTGTCATTCTGACGAAAGGCGGAGCCTGTTTCCCTGATGGGTATACCTCAGAGTCCTCCCACTGGTCGGAATGACAGTGGTTGGCCCAGGTATATAGCGCCGGGTATCAGGATTTGTCAGTTGATTCGTCCATTTTCTTCTTAGCCTCCACGCACCAGAGTAGTTCCTGCAGGAAGTGGTCTGCTCTTTTGTCAGTGGCTTCTTTGTCAGCGGCGTTGCCTTCTTCGTCGTAATTGTCTTGCACTTTGGGCACGGGAAACATGGCGGGCACGGTCCACGCGCGCATTTTCCAGAGCGAGAATTGCAGCGACGTGATGACCTGTGTACCAGCAAAGGCCCCTCCAGAAACCGTCGAAATGGCCACAGGCTTGCGGTGCCACTCATCGTAGAGTAGGTCCACCACGTTTTTGAGACTGGCCGGATAGCCGCCGTTATACTCTGGCGTCACAATGATGACACCATCTGCTTTCACAATCTTTTCCCGGAAGTCCTGCATGGCAGGCGTGGGCTCCTCCAGCCGACTGTAGCGCTCATGAAACAACGGAAAGTCATAGGCCTTCAGATCCACAATTTCGGTTGTGGCCAGTTGGTGTTGTTCGAGGTACTTTTGCAGGTATAGCGCTACACGATGACTCTTGCGGCCGGTGCGCACACTCGAAGAAATAAGGGTGATGTGGGGCATGGAGTTGGTTTTTGGTTTTGGGCCGGACTACCCGACAATGAACTAGTTGCCAAAGGTATACTTAATTTATTTGAACCGCTGCTGCGTCGTCTGCATCGGAAGTCCTTTGTATTTAAGGTATAGAATCCTTCGTCAGGAAAGCTTATTTTTCTAATTCACTGAGCAAATCTTGCAGATCAAGTGGCTGGGTATACATGGTGATCTTGCCTTCTTCGTCGCGTGGCCAGTGCTCCTGCGGCCGATCCCAGTACAGCTCAACGCCATTGCCATCGGGGTCCGACAGGTATAGCGCTTCCGAAACGCCATGGTCGGATGCGCCGTCGAGGCGGTAGCCGGTCTCCCGGATCCGCTTCAGGATAGCAGCCAAATCTTTGCGGGTAGGGTAGAGGATGGCGGTATGAAAAAGACCGGTGCTGCGTGCCGGAGGCGGCGTGCCTCCTTTGCTGTACCAAGTGTTCAGCCCGATGTGATGGTGATAGCCACCCGCCGAAATAAAGGCCGCATCCGGTCCGTACATCATCATCAGTTCAAAGCCCAGCAAATCGCGGTAAAAAGCCAGGGCCCTTTCGAGGTCGGCTACTTTCAGGTGCACATGCCCGATACGGGTCTGGGCCGGGACGGTGTATTTTTCTGATGTCATGGCGTCTGATTTTTCGTGCTTATACGCTAGCCGCAGCTTTTTGTGTTAGAGCAAGCAGAGTTGCTTAGGTTACAGGCTGCTTTGCGCCAGTTCAAGCAGCACATCATAATAGGGGCGGCGGAGCATTTTGGCTTTGAGCCAGGCATAAAAACTTATGGCCTGAATGTCGGTGTTCTCAAACGATTCAAATTCCAGGCTCTGCTCGACCTGCTGAAAAAAGGCCTCACTGGCAACTGCCTCTGGTTGGTCCACCATATGCTTGATTAGCTGTAGGTACTGCTTCACATTGTAGTAGGCTGGTTGTTGCAACAGGTCTTTGAACGTGCGCTCAAACGCCCGGATCTTGTTTAGCACCAGGTCTTCATTGCTGAGTTCATACTGCAGAATCAGTTCTCCCATTTTCTTCTTCAGCACCCACTCGCGCCCCATGGTTTGCTCCAGCCATTTGTCTGACCGCTTGATGCCCAGCAGCACACGGTTCGCTTTGCCAAAAGCGCCCTGCGCAAAGTAATTGAAGCTCAGGCCCAACAGGGCAGTTAACTGGTCACGCTGACTCAGGTGTACCTTGCTTTTGTAGAGTAGCTTCTCCATCAACCCAATGGCCTCCGCGTTGTTGCGCAGAAAGACCAGGTTGGCCACCATCAAAAAAATGTAGCGCGGATAAAAAGTCGCGAAGTGGCTTTTGCCGTCGCCACTCATGCTGTTGTGCAGGAGGGCCAGGTAGTGGATCGACTCCACAAATTTCTTGTTCCGGTACAGCACGTGCGCGATCATGTAGAGGAGGCTGAGTTTGTAATACTGATGCGCCTTGATGAAGCCGTATTTCTGCTCTGTTTCCTGGTACTGGCTAATGATGAAAGGCTCAAAGGTGAGAAAGTCTTTGCGAGCCAGCACAGCACTCCGGGCGATGGACATCAGCTTGTATAGCAATTGCGGTCGTTTGCTCACCGCCTCGGTCAGGCTATAACTGCTGAGGACCTCTTGTATGATCCGGTCAAAGTGCAGGTCGCTGCCCTGGCGCCGGACAGCCTGCAGGCGCTGGCTGATGATACTACTGGCAATGTTTGCCCGCTCTACTTCGTCGGCAGCCAGTTTGTTCAGATTGCGTCTGGCTATGATCTTGTCCAGGTCCCCGGCAAACGCGCTTTCTGCTTTCTCGATCTGCAGGTTGTAGATCGTGTTGAGCAGATCATATTGTTCGTTGGCTGTGGCCATCTTTTCGGCCTTGAGCAGGTAGTGCCAGGCCAGTCGCTCTACCTGTGCGTCGAAGAGGTAACGGGAGAGCGAGAGCAAACCCATGATCGTAGAGGCCGAGGTACTGTCTTCCTCCATCCGCTTGAGCATGATGAAGTCCGTGAGGTGGCGCGTAAGCCTTTTGCGGAGCGCATAGTAGGCCACCGGATTGGGGTCCTCAGGGTATAGGCGGGTGATCAGTTGCTCTGGTGTGTAGTGCTTTTCTTGTAGTAAAAGTTTGTAAAGCGCCAGGTCCTTACGGCTCTTTTTCTTTTTCTGCCGCTGAATGAAAATGCCGAGCTCCCGACGGTCTTCCTCACCAAGCGTTTCCAGCGTTATTTTGAGATCGTCCATCGTGTTTTTAGTAAGGCGTACCGTTTAAAAAATTGAATTCAATCAGATGTAGGTATAGCCAACCTCCTTCATTAAGTTTCTGAGTCTATTTTAAATATTCAAAGTCTGATTATGCTAATATAAGTGATTGTAGACTAGTAATATATACTAAGTAAAAGTAGTTTTAAAAAGTCCTTAATATCGTTTTGGTGGCTTTCTATACCTGTATGTGTGCTGTAAGTTTGATCTATCAAAAACTAGAAATAAACATACACATTACACACATCGACCATGAAAAATTTATTGCTCACCATCATTGCCTGTCTCTTCTGCTTTGCGGGCCAGGCGCAGGACGTGCTCATCAAACGAAACGGCGACGAGCTGGAAGTCAAGGTACTGGAGATCAACCTGCAGGAAGTCAGGTATAAGTGCTTCGACAACTTGGAGGGACCCATCATTTCCATTGCAAAAGCAGACGTGTTTATGATCAAGTATGAGAACGGCACCAAGGTTATTATGAACGAGTCGCGTCCGGCTATGCAGCAACCGGTGTATACCAAACCAAACAATCAGCAAAGCCTGAAACTGGGCGGCCCCCGATTGGGATTCACGGTGTTGAGCCAGAACTACCGCGACCACATCAAAGATGACTTCGACACAAACGTAAGTGCTCTGATGACCCAGTTTGGCTGGCAGTTTGAGACACGGGTTTTCACGCTCGAAAACGGCACTTCCGGTCTGTTCGAATTTGTGCCGCTGATAGGTGGCTTAGAACAGGGAAAATTTCTGCCGAGTCTGAGCGCGCTGGTAGGTATAAGAGGAGCGAAGGGACTTGAGTTTGGCATCGGTCCGAACGTATCGCTGGGTGGAGCCGGACTGGTACTGGCAGCGGGCACTAATTTTCAAAGCCAGGGCGTCAACTTTCCGGTGAATGTCGCCATCGCCCCCTCCTCAGACGGCATGCGCTTCAGTGTGCTCTTCGGCTTTAACTCACGCAAATACTAATCCTTAAACTGAACAGATATGAAAGGAGCGATACTATTTCTGCTGATTTTCAGCCTGCAGCACCTGGCGCTGGCGCAGGATAGAATCATAAAAAAGACTGGTGAAGAAATTCCTTCGCGTGTGTTGGAAATAACGCTGCACGAAGTCCTTTACCAGCACCCTGATTCTCTGCAAGGTATAACACGGCGGCTGCCGAAAACCGAGGTGTTTATGGTGAAGTTTGAGAATGGGACAAAAGAGGTTTTCGAGCAGCTAGATAGTCTGTCAGGTATAGCACAAGGTATGACGCCGGACCAGCTGTATGCGCTAGGCAAAGAAGATGCGAAGCAGTACTACAAAGGCAACGGCGCTATGTGGGGTTCGGCGGCCAGTTCGATGGTCATGTTTCCGCTCGGGTTGGCCGGTAGTCTCGTTATTGGAGCCACGCCTCCTAAAGTAAAGCCTGACCATGTTTCCGATATCCGTTTGCTGGAAGATCAAGACTACATGAAAGGGTATAAAGAACAGGCCGCCCGCAAGAAAAGAGGAAAGGCCCTGGCGGGAGTGGGCATCGGTGCCGGCATTCAACTCGGTCTGATCATCCTGATCGTGTCCACGCTGTCGGCTGCGCCCTGATAGCAGGTATAGGAAAACAAGAACGGGAGTAGCCTTCTTCAAGTTTTGGCTACTCCCGTCTGTTTATATGATCAAATTAGCTTAGCAGCAACCTCCACCCGGCGTACAGGCCAGGTTTTCGATAGGCTTGCTGCCGTAAACCGTGATGCTATAGATACCGGTGTTGCTTTCCCGGAAAGCTTTTATTTCTTCCGCATCCAGGTAGTCCTGTAGGATCTCGTCCGGAACCTGGATCGCTTTCTCTTTCTGCACCGTGATATTTTCAAAGCCCACTTCACGGATAATCTGCAGGTATTCTTCTTTCTGAATGGCGCCTGATACACAGCCGGCGTACATCTCGCTGGCTTGCACAATGCCTTCTGGCAACTCGCCCACCAGCACCACATCCGAAATGCTGAAGTGACCGCCCGGCTTTAGCACGCGGAAAGTCTCGGCAAAGGCCTGTCGCTTGTCCGGCACCAGGTTGAGTACGCAGTTGCTGATCACCACATCGGCACGGTTGGCCGCTATCGGCAGCGCTTCGATCTCACCTTGGCGGAATTCCACGTTGTTGAAGTTCAGCTTTTCGGCATTTTCGCGGGCTTTGGCGATCATTGCCTCAGTCATATCTACTCCAATCACTTTGCCGCTCTCACCGGCCAGGGCACGGGCCACAAAGCAGTCGTTGCCGGCGCCAGAGCCAAGGTCAACGACCGTATCGCCTTTTTTGATCTGGGCAAACTCGGTAGGCACACCGCAGCCAAGCCCGAGGTCTGCATCCGGGTTGTAGCCTTCCAGCTCGGTGTAATTGTCTGCAAAAATGGCGTAGTCTACGGTGCCGCAACCGGTGGCCCCGCAGCAAGAGGTCTCGTTCTGCTCTTTGCTTTGTAGCGCGATTTCGCTGTACTTGTCGCGCACTATTTTTTTAAGTTCTTCTGCCTTGTTCATATTGCTATCGTTTTTATATATCGGTAAATTACGATCAATTTAGGTAAATTTTTTTTAGCAACAATTGTTGTCGCAAGAGGTATAGCGTTTGAATAACTCGCCCAACGTTTCCTGCGCCTGTTTCCATACCTGCTCGTTGATGCAGTAGCATACCTTTTTGCCATCAATGTCTCCCTGAATCAGGCCCACTTCCTTCAGCTCTTTCAGATGTTGCGATACCGTGGACTGCGACAGTGGCAGTTCATCCACGATGTCGCCGCAGATGCAGGCTTTGCGCTCCAGCAGCACACGCAGAATGGCAATGCGGGCCGGATGACCCAATGCTTTGGCATAGCGGGCGATCAGGATATCTTCGTCTGTAAATTGCGCTGTCTTAGTAAGTTCCATGTAGTTGTTTTATGATCGTAAAATTACGATTTATTGATGAATATTCAAAAGAAATTGCCGGATTTTTTTGGTGCTATACCTAAACCGGATCAGGTCTGTAGATGTCTGTCCAGCTCCACCCATCCTGGTACAGAAGATAAGTAAGGATCTCGCGCCGTTGTTTGAAGGTCTCCGGGGAGTGAAAGACACTTAAAAGTTCTGTTTTTAACGGAACGCCCGCTTCGATCAGGGCATCCCAATTCATCTCCGGGAAGGTATAGGGTGCCTGCTCTTCGTTTTTATGATGCCGCTCCAGTATATGCAGGTAGAAATCCTGCGCCCCCCGGATGGTAAGTAAGTCTGCATCAGAAGGTCTGGCCTCATCCTGCACTCCGAACTTCAGAAAATTGATGGCTTCGTCGAATATCGTGAGGTTGAGGATGACGGACTCCCGTTGTTCAATGCTGTGAAAGTAGTGGATGATGGGGTAGGCCTTGTGGTTCTGGCTGTGTTGTGTGATCATGTCGGCCAGGTCGGCGTCGTGCTTGAGCAGCCGGTCGAAGTTCTTCCCGTTCCAACTGTTGAGCAGCATCTGCTGGGGCGAGTTACCCAGGCTGTTGAGAAACACACTGAGTTTCACCTGCAGGATAACCGCCGACAGAACGGGCATGATGTAGGTGATGGAAACGGTAATGAAGGCAAGTCCGCTAAAGGCCAGTAGATTGGCTACAATATCCCACAGCCTGCTTCCCGGCTTGTAGTCGCCATTCCCCATGGTGGACAAGGTATAGCCGGCAAAGTAGAGTTTCTCGGAGGCCGTGGTGATGGCTTCGGTCGTGCTGTTCAGCACCGAGGCCGAGTCGGAGAGCAGCAGCAGAAAAGAACCCAGCCACATACCTGCCACCCACGACGTAATGATGAGGATAAGCAGCAGGTGGCCTATCCGCTCCATCATTTTCCTTTTGCCGTCCTTCCCAGCCAGTTTCAGACACAAACGCCAGGTGTTTTCTGCAATAAAATTCGTCAAACGACCGCCTCCCTGGAAGGACAGGGTGGTCGTGATCAGGTCTTTCAAAACAAACAGGATGAGGGCAATACCTGCGATCGCGTAGAGTATCTGCATAAACAGTAAGCGAGGTGGCGCACTAAGTACCTGTTTTACTTCCTAAGGCAACACGAGGTTCTGAAAAATATTAGCATGGCAGACAGGCGCTAGCGCTTCATCCCGCTGCGCATCCGGTTCATGTGGGTGCTATCCATCATGCCACGCTGTTGCATGCGCGCCATCATACTGTTCATCATACCTGGATGCTGCAGCATGAGACGGGCCATTTCGTTGCAGGCAACCGTGTCCGATTCGCACAGGGTCATCATCTGTTTCATGTGCTGCTGCACCTGCTGGCGGTGCAGGTTGACCATTCCTGACGTGTCGCCAATCGTACCGCCCTGCATCATGCCGCCGCGCATCATGCCTGCGCCCATGTTCTGATCGCGCATCATCGCCATCATTTCGTTGCGCATCTGCTCATCTTCCAGAATGGTGCTGTATACCTGCTGGCGTTCGGCCTCGTCGCGCAGCATTTCCTGCACATTGTCAGGCTGCTGGCAGCCGCTCACACAGAGCAGTACAAAAGAGAGGAGGATCAAGGAGTTTCTCATGGTTCTATTTTCTTTGTTTATACGAGGCACGTTAATTTCTGCTGCTACCTGATCTGCCGGCGCAGCAATTGCGCATTGATCGCCACGATCACAGTACTCAGGCTCATCAGCGCCGCACCCACGGCAGGCGACACCATGATGCCCTGTTTATACAGTACACCAGCGGCCAGGGGCAGTGCGATGACGTTGTAACCGGTTGCCCAGATCAGGTTCTGGATCATTTTACGGTAAGTAGCCTTGCCGAAGAGAATGAGCGAGGCGATGTCCTGCGGATTGCTGTTGACCAGGATGATGTCGGCTGTTTCGGCGGCTACGTCTGTGCCGGAGCCCACGGCTATACCTACATCGGCCTGCGCCAGGGCAGGGGCATCATTCACGCCGTCGCCCGTCATGGCCACAAACTCGCCTTTGGCCTGAAGCTCCTTCACCTTCTCCTGTTTCTGGTGGGGCAGCACGTTGGCCAGGTAGCCGTCCATCTGTAGCTTGTCGCTCACGCTTTTGGCCACCCGCTCGTTGTCGCCGGTCAGCAGCAGGTTCTTAATGCCGTTCGCCTTTAGCACGCGTATAGCTTCTGCCGATTCCTCCCGTATCTGGTCGCGCATGGTGATGTAGCCGACAGCCTGTTCGTCTACCAGCACATACACCACCGTCTCTACACCCTCTTCGGCCTCGCTGGCCGGTACCTGAATGTTAAACTCTTTGAGGTAGTTGGGTCCCACCACCTTCACATCCCGGCCCTCCACCATCCCTTCCAGTCCTTTGCCGGGCAGGTAGTTAAAAGACTGGGAGGGAGGTACGGCTATACCTTGTTCTTTCACTCTGCGGAGGATGCCCTGGGAGATGAAGTGTTCCGAGTTCTGTTCCACTGCAGCGGCCAGCTGCAGCATTTCCCGCTCGTCCACAGACTTATCAAACGTCACGACGGCGGCAATTTCATGTGAGCCCTGGGTGAGCGTGCCGGTCTTGTCGAAGATGACGGTGGTGATGAGGCGGGCGTTTTCGAAAGCGGTGCGGTTGCGGATCAGCAGGCCGTTGTTGGCGGACACAGCTGTGGAAATAGCCACTACCAGTGGCACGGCCAAGCCTAGCGCATGCGGACAGGAAATGACCATAACCGTGACCATCCGCTCCAACGCAAAAGCCAGGTCGCGCCCTAGCATAAGCCACATGGCAAAGGTGCCAAAGCCCGCGGTCAACGCTACATAGGTTAGCCATTTGGCGGCGCGGTCGGCCAGACGCTGCGTATCCGATTTCGTTTTCTGGGCATCCTGCACTAGCTTGATCACCTTGTTGAGGTAGCTTTCCTTGCCGGTATGCTCCACCCGCACCCGGAGGGCCCCGTTGCCGTTCACGGAGCCGCCAATCACTTTATCATCTATCGTCTTTTTAACAGGTTTACTCTCGCCGGTGAGCATGCTCTCGTTCAGGTGACTTTCCCCATCTTCCACCACGCCATCGGCAGGCACCTTCTCGCCCGGCTTTACCAGGATCAGGTCGCCCTTCTGCAGTTCCTCGATGCGCACGCGCACCGTTTCCCCATCCCTGATCAGCATGGCTTCAGCCGGCATCATGCTCACCAGCAGCTCCAATGCCCGGGAAGCGCCCAGCACCGATTTCATCTCGATCCAGTGTCCGAGCAGCATGATCACGATCAGCGTAGCCAGTTCCCAGAAGAAATCCATACCCCCAGCCCAAACACAATGGCTGAACTGTAAAGATATGCCACCGTAATCGCCACCCCGATCAGCGTCATCATGCCTGGGGCACCTTTTTTCACCTCTTCGACCAGTCCCGTCAGGAATGGCCAACCACCGTAGAAATAGATGATGGAGGAGAGCATGAAGGCGATGTACATACTGTAAGGCACATCCAGCGTAAAGCTCAGGATATGCTGCACCATCGGGCTCAGGATGATGACAGGTATAGACAGCACGAGCGAAATCCAGAAGCGTTTTTTAAAGTCCTCGATCATCATACGGTGATGGTCGTGGCCATGCTCACCGTGTCCGCTGTGGGCATGCCCGTCATGTGGCGGGTGGCCGCTGGTGTCTTTGGGTATGGCATGTGCATGTCCATGCAGCGCCGTTTCCTTCGGCTTTTCGGTTAGCTGGTCCTGTTGCTTTTTGGCCTGCTGCTTCTGGCTGTCGGGATGGTGCCGGTGGTCGTGGTCCATGATTTTGGAGGATTTAAGCTCTCAGCTTCTGCGCCATTTCAGGCGTGATTGCCTGCGCGTAGGGGCCGTAGGCATCCACCAGCACGCCTTTCACACCACTCGAAGAAGAGATGGCGTAGATCACCGAGTTGTCATCCGGATTGCTCATGCCCTCAAAGCGGTGTACTTCATCAATGTAAAACTCTTCAGGTTTCAACTCCAGCGATTTGGAGGCGCAGACAATGCAGTTTTCCTTCAGGTTAAAATCCTCGGTATACCCTCTTTTTTTGAGGTCGTTCAAGGCGCCGGATAGGGTGGGATAATTGTTATAAGGCATAGTTTTTTAGGTTTAAGGTTCATGACTATAGCTTTGTACTACGCTTGCAAGGCTTTCGTTTTAACCTGCCCTTTCTTTAAGCTTCTACAGCGTCATTAGTGCTTCATTGATGCCGGGTATGGGAGTGTTTTAATTTCAGGAATAATTTGTAGCTTGTCCTCGTACATAAGTACTCAAAACAACTCAGAGCCATGAAAAAAGCATCTACCCGAATAGCCTTAGGGCTTGCGCTCACTGCCACCCTGACGTATTGTAACCAGCCGGAACAGGAAAAAGAGCAGGAGACGTCTGCAGCACAAGAAAGCCATTCCGGGCATAATATGCAAGCCAGCGAGGGCTCCCGCATCATCGGGATGCAGGCAGAGGCGGACACACTGAAAGGCAGCCTGAAGGCGGAAGCCCACGGCATGATCGGGGACGCCCACCTGACCATTGCCTACCATTCGCCTGCCGTGCGTGGACGCGTGATATGGGGCGGATTGGTGGCCTATGACCAGGTATGGGTAACGGGCGCGCATACTGCCACCAGCCTGATGACTGACAAGGACATCACGATAGGGGGAAAGGCACTGCCGGCAGGGAAGTATGCCCTGTTTACGATACCGGGTGAGCAGGAGTGGACGATCATCATCAACAAAAACTGGGAGCAGCACCTGGCCGACGACTACAAGGAAGCAGAGGATGTGCTCCGATTTACCGTAAAGCCCGAACTGGCGCCCACCAAACAGGAAAGACTGCGCTATGAAATCATTTCAGGGGAGGAGGGTGCAGGCAGCATTCAGATTACCTGGGATATGCTGCGGGTGACGCTTCCGGTCACTCAGCGATAAGCATCCGGATCAGTATTAAATATAAAAAGGACAGGCGTATACCTGTCCTTTTTTGTTGCTGCATTTTTTGTAGCGTCTACTGCTTCGGCGTAATTTTCCAGAGCTCGCCGTTCTCCTGGTCGGTTACCAGGTATAGCGCACCGTCTGCTCCCTGGCGTACGTCACGCACCCGCTGCTCGCGGTCTTTGAGCAAGTGCTCTTCGCCCGTCACGCGGTTGTTCTCGATGCGAAGACGCACCAGCGCTTGTGCGCGGAGGCCACCCACAAACAGGTTACCCTTCCACTCCGGAAAAGCACTGCCTGTGTAAAACTGCGCTCCTGACGGGGCAATTACCGGGTCCCAGTAATAGACAGGATCTACAAATCCCTCTTTGGTGGTAACCGCGCCAGGGACAGGCTCCCCGGAGTATTCCTCCCCGAAAGTGACCGTAGGCCAGCCATAGTTCTTTCCTTTTTCGATCAGGTTCAGTTCGTCACCTCCCTGCGGGCCCATCTCCACGATCCAGAGCTGGCCCTGTCCGTTAAAGGCGGCAGCCTGCACGTTGCGGTGACCGGCAGTCCAGATCTCAGGCAGGTTGTTTTCTTTCTTTACAAACGGGTTGTCGTTTGGCACTTTACCGTCCGGCGCAATGCGGATGATCTTGCCCATGTGGCTGTTCATTTGCTGCGCCTGCGGACGAATCTCTATATCAGATCGCTCGCCCAGGGTGATGTACAGCATACCATCCGGTCCGAATGCCAGTCGGGAGCCGTAGTGCATCGTGCCATCGTAAGTGGGTTGTGCCTGGAAGATCACCTGCACGTTCTCCACACGCGTACGGTCTTCGGAAAGCACCCCGCGGGCTACGCTGGTGGCGTTGCCGCCCTGGCGTGGTTCGGTGTAGCTCCAGTAGATCATCCGGTCGGAGTCGAACTTGGGGCTGAGGGCCACGTCCAGCAAGCCGCCCTGACCGCGGGCGTCTACTTTCGGTATACCTGTTATCGGGGTGCCAATCTGTCCGGTGGCCGACACTAGGCGCATCTGGCCGCCCTTTTCGGTTACCAGCAGGTTGCCATCCGGCAAGGGTTCCACAGCCCAGGGCTTTTTAAGGTTCTTGGTGAGCACCTGCACGTCAATAGCCGTTTCAGATTTTATCTCACAGGCGCGGGTCTGGCCCTCGAAGGTAGGTTTCTGCTCCGGAGAGTTGGCGGTGCCCCTGTCAATTGGCTGGCAGTCTTCCTGCGGCGTGGTGGCTACGGGTTCCTGCGGGTCTTTGTCTTCCTGCTCGGTTGCCCTTTCTTCGCTGCAGGAAGCGCCCATGGTAGCCAAACCGATGGCACTCAGAAGGATGAGTCGGGATAGTTTCATAGTATCTTATTTTTTGTGGTTGGTATAAAGCGTTTAATCATTCGTTTTACTCCATTGTAACTAATTTGTTCGCAGCTGCCCGTAAACCACAAAGCCGCACGGTTTGCAGGTGCGGCTTTGCAGGTATAGCATACGGATAGGGCTGGCCTAAGAATCCAGCGCTCTTTTCTTGAGGAGAATGAATTCTTCCTCAGTAATCGAGCCGCGCTCACGCAGATTCTCCAGCCGCTCGATGGTGGTGATGGAATCTTCTACTGGCTTGCTGCGGTAGTCTCTGTTCTCGCTGCGGTCAGTTACACGTCTGGCTTGTGCATCACGGTCTGGAGTAGCATCGTGCACGGCATAGAAACGGTCCTCGTTAAACGACTCGTCGTTGTAAAAGTCCGGATTGATGCGGCGCGTCGTGGTGGTGTCGTGCTGCAGGGCATCGTCAAACTCAGACTTGTACTCGTTCTTGTCGTCGAAGGCGTCACGGTGGGCGCGGCGGAAGTTGTCACGCACGGCATATTCATAATCAGGCGAAATTGGTCCGCCCGGATAGGCCGGGTAGGTGGCAATGCTTTTCGCATCAACAGAGGCCACGAAGATGTTCTTGCCTTTGCGGTCGAGGGCAGCTGCGCCAATCGGTATGAGTAGGTAGGTATCACGGTCGCGGTCGAAGAAGCGGTGGTCTCCAAGCACGGAAAGGTAGCGTACTTTCATAGCGTCCATGTCCACCACCAAGTCTTTCACGTCGCCCAGTTTTTCGCCGTCGGCACCTACTACGCGCCAGCCTGTCACGTCGGTGTTGTTTTTGGCGACCTCGTAGTCTTTCAGCTCGCTCAGAGGCACCAGTCTTTCGTTTCTTAACTCGTTGTCGTTCATAAGTTCAGTTTAAGTGCGTATCAAATCAGGCGTCAGTTCAGGGCTTGGCGCAGGCAACAGCGTGCTGAAAGCGGCAAGCGCCTGGACTTGTCCGTCCTTCAGAAACAGTTCATAGACAGCCCAGCCCAGCAGGAGTAGTATCACGACCAGCAGGATCCAGGGCCACACGGGTTTTTCCTTTTTTTCGATGTGTATCTCAGCCATTTTGCGTTTTTATTTTTTCCATAGTTTTATCAGTTCACCTGCCCCTGAAACTTGTGCGCAGGGTGGTGTTTTGCTTAATACGCTGTTGCAGAGATGATTGTTAAAAAGGTGCCCGCCTACCCTGTGTAGAGGGAGTATTTAAGTAAGATTCTGTTTGCTGAGCCACTCTAGGGCATCCATCATGTGCCAGAAAAACCTTACCTCAGGTGTCTGGTTGCTGGCCTCTATTGGTTCCAGTAACGCTTCCTCAGGTGGCAGCACGTAGGCAATGTAGCTGATGCCTTCTTCAACCAGCCCTTCCATATCCCAGTCAGACCACATCAGGTAATCGGCCGGCCCCTGGTGAAATTCCTGCACATCGTTTAGTATAGAGCGACAAGGGTATTTACGGATCACTTTTCTGAGCCCTATTGCCACATCCTTTATACCCTCCCTGGTTGCGGTATCTTTCCAGATAAGCTGGACCATTTTCCGCGATCTGAAGTAGCGGATGGTGCAGTATCGCTGGCCGAGACTGTTCCAGTAGTGTTTGAATGGTTTTAACGTGTACATTTTATGGATGCTTGTAAGTGTAGGTTTATTTTCAATTAGATAGCGTGCTGTTTTATCTAGTACGTACTTGTGGTAGCCTTTCTGACAAACTTTATTTTTTATACCGGAGGCCGGATGCTAAATGTTGCCACGGAGGGAGTGGATAACCGAGTGAGTGAGAGACTGTATCTAATACGTTGCGTCAGGTAATTGACCACAGTCGATCACTGATCAGATACGGTATCAGATTTCTTCGCTAGTGCGAGCTTGTAGCTCGTGCTGGAATTAATAGCTTACTTTGCTTTGTAGCGGCGGCTGTTGCAGGTATAGCAGATGCGCAAATGCATAGCTGGCTTTTGCCCTGGCCGGGCGGGCCCTACTTTTTTCCTTGATGAAAAAATCGAGGGCCCCTACCCCCAGTAGGCAAAAAGATCAAGACGCTCCAAATCGAGGGGCCCTACCCCCACTCGCTGAACGCTCAAACAGTGGAGCGTCAATTGGTGCACCTGGCTAATGCTATAACTTCGTAGTTTCAGTGCAAGTTAGTCTTCCTATACCTGCCAGTGTTGCGTGTCATTGTGAGTCAGTTTCTACAAAGCTTATACCTTGAGATGGCAGTTACAGGCTCCCTCCTTAGACAATGAGGGGCAGGGGTGGTTGGAACCGGTATAGAAAGAGAACTGCAACAGCTATAACATTTGTACCTTTAAAGGAGCAGCTTCACAAATTCCCCTCTTGAGAGGGGCAGGGGTGTGTTATAATAACTGCCTATCCTCCCTTCAACCAAGATCCTTTCTGGGTGACACGTGGGAAAGCACTAGCGGCGAAAGTTTCCCTTCGGGTAGGAGCCCTCGACAAAGAACGGGGCAGGGCTGCCATTAGCCGGTATAACTGAAGAACTGCCGCCGCTGCCGCTGGTCTGTGACGTGCAGCCGTCACGCAGCTTGACTTCAAAATTGAAACTAATCGAGACTGGGGTGGGGCAGGCCTTGTTTAATATCGGTATATTGCAACGTGCACTACGCTGTCAAAAATATAGTCTTTGCGCTCTCGCTCTTTTTTGCTTTCTACGGAATGCAGACCAGGGCGGCGATGGAGATGCGGGCCCAATCGGTAAAGGAATGGGCCACGCAGGGCGAACCCTCTCATTTTGACAAAGGCAAACTTGGAAGCACGTCGGGACTCCTCCAGCCGGAAGAGCAACTGCGCTTAGGGCAGCCAAGGCCTTCGGCACCTCTCAAGCAGGCGTTCCCGGGACTGGCCGCCTTGATCTTGACACAGGAGTTCAGGCTGCAGCTGAAGGCGGTGCACTACCTGCAACGGGCCCGGTATTTTAGTCCCGGCCTCACCATCCGCGACATCATTTTCCCGTTCCACTACTTCTGGTAGTTTCTTTTCTTTTTTAGCGATCAGCAGAGCATAAGCCCCACTGATCAACACCATCAGGTATGAAGCGGTTAATGCACCGGCAGGCATACCTGTACCTATCATTTTACATTATATAAAAAAGAAAAGAAAAATGGATACATCAACCATCCTCATGGTCATAGTGACTTTAGCCCTGTTTGTGGTTCCTGCTATTTACATACAGCGCAGGCAAAAGTCGAAGTTAAACATAGCAAAACAGCCTTTTATAGAGGCCGCAAACCGGCAGGGGCTGCAACTGGGCGAGCATGATTTCTGGAACGAGAAGTACGGCATCGGTCTCGACGAGGCCAATAACCGCCTGTATTTCTGGCACAAAGAGGATAACGATCCGCAGGAGACAATCCTGGACCTGGGTTCTGTCAAGCAAAGCGTTGTAGAAAATGCGCACCGCGATGTGAACGGCAACCGCATCATCGACGCGGTCGGGCTGCGCATCGCCTTTTACGGGGCGAAAGCGACCAGCGTATACCTGCCGTTCTATGTTACGAAAGACATCATGATGCTGAAAGGCGAGCTGCAGCTTGCTGAGAAATGGAATGCGATCATTCAGAAGAGGATCGTGCAGACTCCGCAGGCCGTGAAGGTATAAGTTTGAGTTTTCAATACAACCCTGGCCCTCCCCATAACGGGGGAGGGTGTTCAGGGACTTCAAAGTATCATTTTATTGTATGGTTTTGGCGCAAGCGTACATGCTAGTGTCAGTAAAAGAAAAGGGGCTAATGGCCCCTTTTCTTTTTGTTAATTTTATAGGTGTAGCTACGGCTGTTTCAGGTATAGCAAACAGTGTTGTGTTATAGCTTCGCCTGTGCGGCGGGCACCTACTTTTTTCCTTGATGAAAAAAGTAGGCAAAAAAATCAAGACGATTTTAAACTCGCTGATCGCTCAAACACAAAATCGTCGCTTGTGCACATGGCTGAGGCTATACCTTCGTAGCACACACCACTGGCAAGTTAGCCTTGCTATACCTGCCAGTGGTGTGTGCTACGACGCTTATACCTAAAAATTGGGTAGCGGCGGACTCCCCTCCTTAGACAAGGAGGGGTAGGGGTGGTTGGACCCGGTATGGCAATAGATGCTACAGAGCTTTACCTGAATATGGGCAAAATCCGAAAAGTCCCCCTTCGAAGGGGGCAGGGGGATGTCAATCGTGCACCTCTCCTTCCCCTGTTCTTAGGGGAAGGCCGGGATGGGGTAATCAACTACAACGCTTATACCTACTAATTAGTAGAGGTGGCAATTCCCCTCTGGGGGAAGGGGCCCTCTTTGAAGAGAGGGGCAGGGGGTGTGTTATAGCCATCTACCTGCCTCCCTTCAACCAAGCTTCAATCAGGAAAACAGGTAGGAGAACAGCAGCAGAAAATCCACTTGACAACAAATACTAACCCTACACACCAAATTGGTTTAAGTGGTGGTCGAGGTGTTTGTAGAACATGTTGTTCCACTCCTGGCTGGTGAGCGGGCCGAAGGAATGGGAGTCAAGGCCTTCGAAATGCGCGGCTCCCAGGGTTTCTGTCTGGCGTATGTACTGCAGGAGGCGTTCTTTCTCGGTTGCAAAGTCTTTGTCGCTCTTCATCTTGAGCTGTGGCGCGGTGGCGCTGTTTTGCTTGTAAGGTTTTTCGTTGACTACCGTGTTTTTCAAAAGCAGTCGCAGGATGGTCCGCTTGAAGGCGTTGGGCTTAGGGTGCTTGTCTTCATAAGCCATCTCGTAGATGACGTTGCAGTGGGCGAGCATCTGGGCGGCGTTCATTTTTCCCCACAGTTGTTTTGTGTCAGGTGCAAGCTTGTTGATGCGCTGGGTAAGTGCTGCTGTAGTAGTTGAGGTGAAGAGGTTCTCCATGGGTTAAGTGTTTGAGGTGAAAGTACAGGTTTCCGAATGCCTCAAGATACACTTTACAGCAGGTATATCAGCGCCTGCACCTGGTTTATTCATTGGAATCAGGAGGCAAAAGAAAGCTGTTGCCTGCTGAGGTATACCTGAAAAGGGAGAAGGAACAACAAAGCCCCTGGGGCTTGGTGCTTTCTCCTCAGGCCTTCACCTTTGCCTCTTTCTCTGGCAGCGGATGCCGGTAAAGCGTGAGGCCGAACCAGGCGGCCAGGCCGGCATAGATGGCGCAGAAAATCCAGAGGATGAAGGGCTGCTCCGGGTAGCGGAACAGGAACTTGAGCATGGCCATCGCGCCAATGAAAAAATGGGTGAAGTTGGCGATGCAGATCGGGCGGTTGTAGATGCCGCCGATCAGGCTGCCTTTGGCCATCCAGTTGAGCATGGCAAAACCCAGGTATAGCGCTCCCAGCACTTGCAGCAGCAGCACAACAAGCAGATCCGGCTCCGAGCCCAGGTATACCGCTAACTCTTCGGGCAGAAAGGTAAAGGCTATACCTAGCACGGCCAGTAAAGCGGCGCTAAAGGTCATCATGATTCTGGTTTGCATAAGTTATTCGTCGGTTTAAGTGTATGATTAGTTCGTGTTTATTTAAGCAATTCATGAAGTGAAAAACTGACAATCTCCTCATCCAACCACATCGTTTCACCTGGTTTTATCGCTTCTTTGGAATAGCCATGGTGAGAGTCGAATACTTCACCTATCTTCCAGTAGTTCTAGCATTTACAGCACTTAAAAATAGTCAGTTTCAAATGCCCGCCTATCCATTTCTCGGTTTTTAAAACCTTCATTTCCTGTAGCAACCAACCTTCGCAGGTCAGTCGCCTGATCCTATCCTGGCCAGGCTCAAAATTGCAATATGGCTGTTTAACCGGCATTGATTTATCTTGAAATTCAGTTTTGTTATTGTCTTAAAAGCTTCCCCGCTCTTTCTGATTCATAATCCGCATGGTAAAGGCCGTTATTCAGGCTTAACTGACAGGTGGCGAACCCGGGATAACAATTGCTGTACGTCTGGCAGGCTATACCTGCTTTTTAGGTTGCTGCTGCCGTTGTCTGTATAATGTCGCGGTCGCTCGACGCGCGCTGGTATGGTAGCTGCAGTTAAGCGTGGTATCTTAGCACTGAAAATTATCTCACCCTAATGAAGAAATTACTTTATCTAGCCCTCGCTTTTAGCGCCGTATCCTGCTCCTCAGACAATAACCTGGAAGACACCTTTTACAACGTAGTAGAATCCGGTGCCTCGATGGTCATTGACTCGCTGCACCATACCGCCAACAAGGAGCTGGAACGCTACACCGGCATCGACTCGCTGGCCAACAAGATCGGTGCGGCCGATACCATTAACGTGGAGCGCGAAATAGAGCGCGGCGTTAAGCGTAGGATTATCGAAGAACTGTCCAAGTAAAGGAGCGCTATACCTGCGTTCCACCACTTTTCTCCGCTTCGCCTATACCTGCTCTCTCGGGTTTGAAAATCCGGGAGAATAGGTTTTGTAATATAAACAAATACATTTGTATTTTGCTTTATTCCGGATTGTGTGTTGCTGTTATTTTAGGTATAGCGGTGTGAAGTAGGGGCTGTAAAGTGATTTTGAGTTAGCTATACCTATACCTTTCTTATATCTGTACCGGATCTTTTACCTATACCTGTACCGGGTCCAACCACCCCTGCCCCTCCTTGTCTTTTTAGAGGGCCCCTACCCCCAGGAGGGGAGTTTTTCTTACTACATCAGCGTTCTAGCGTTTACTTGCTTGCTTACTTATTGCTTTTTACTTACTGAAGCAGGTTTTGATTTCTTGTAGGACGGCATCTAGCTGTTGGAAAACTTCTTTGTTCTCGAAGCGAAGAACTTTAATACCTAATTCATTTAGTTTTAAATCACGGTCCATATCAGCTTGTTCGGTAACAGAATGTTGGTGCACTTGACCGTCCAACTCAATGGCGAGTCGCTCAGAGGGGCAGTAGAAGTCAAGTATGAAGTTGCCTAATCTGTGTTGGCGTCTGAATTTGCGACCTTCCAGTTGACCAACTTTCAAGTGGTTCCAAAGTTCAGCCTCCGCCGGCGTTAAACTATTCCTCAGAATCAGCCTGTTCTCTTTCAAATATTTCCTGTTGTGCAAACCCATAACATTCAGCTTCTTGTGGAGTACACTTAAACGCAAGAAAGCTAAAGAAGGAAGTAATAAGTAACTAACTAAACGCGAGAACGCCAAAGTAGTAGGAAAAACTCCCCTCCTGGGGGTAGGGGCCCTCTAAAAAGACAAGGAGGGGTAGGGGTGGTTGGACCCGGCACAGGTATAGGTATAGTTACAGGTATAACAACAAGCACAGGTATAGCCCAGACGCTCGCGGGACCTTCGGACGCCGCGAGGTCTTTACTTCACATACTGCTCCTGCTCGGTTTTTCTTAACAGGCCCAGGCCATGAAGCGTTTGCAGCAGGCTGTCGATCTGCTGGAGGCGCTGCGTCTGCTGGGGTTTGGCCACGGGCTTGAACTGGCGCACCAGGTCTTCGGCGGTGGCGGGGCGCTCGTGCAGCTGCAGGGCCCGTTGCACGGCCTGCGCCTGCTCGGCCAGCGTTTTCGGCCAGGCCAGTACTTCTTTGGCGGTGGCTATGGCGGTTTTGCCTGCTTTTTTGCTTTCTATACCTAGCTCGCCCTGCTGCGTGCCCTGCGGATTCTGGTACTCGGGGCGGAGCCAGCGGATAAGGCCGCGTGCCTCTTCGGCGGCGCGTTCTTTGTTAAGGGCCACCAGTCGTTCCAGTATTTCCTCTTCCGGTAAATCGGCGGGCCAGCCGTAGGCGGCGGCCACGGCGGCGTCGAGCTCGTTGTGGAGCTGCAGCAAAATACTCACCAGCCCCTGCTCGTGGGTTTTCTGCTCTTTGGCTGAAAGCGCCTCACCCGACCGCAGTTTCTCCAGCACGTTATACATGTCGGTGATGGTGAGCGTAGGGTGCTGCGTCTGCCGCTGCTTGCGGTGCGCGTCCAGCTGCTCGGCTATACCTCGGATCTGCTCTTTCTGCGCTTCGGTTGGGGTAGGGAAGGGGAAGGTTTCGAAACAGGTAGTTTTGTTATAAAGCGGCCTGTCTTCTAAGCTTCCACCAGTTGCTAAAGACCAAGTAATATGAAGTCTGCTAGATAGAACGCCTATGTTATATGCGTCAGAAAAAGCTATAGCAACAACTGTATCATCAGGAACTATAGATGCATCCAGAAATTGAAAGACCCTAAATTTAGCTACATATACGGTTACAATGTATCTCTCTATGTCATCTATAGCAGGCCTAAGATCTGTTCTAGGTCGAGCAAATAACCACCAATTTGTTCGAATAGACTTATCTTTATTTTGGTCTCTCTCAGGCTTTACTCTTTCAAATAACCATTGATAAACTTCTGGATGTAAGGTTCTTAATTCTTGCTCAGTGAAACCGTGAGTATCAATAACGTAAACATTCCTTGATGATTGATTGATGTCTCTACCTGTTCTGTATGGCTTTACTATACTTGATGAATTACTGTTAGAGACTATTTTAGATTTCTCTTCTTCTGTTAATACAAAGCCCTGACCGTGGGGTATCACACCACGTGAGCAAATATTTCCATTAGATTTCAAAGCTACTACTTTAGAAATGTTTGCACCAACTTTCAAATCTGTATGAATAATACCTATTTTCTCTCCTAATACTACCTCTTTACCTAATTCTCCAGTTTCTTTCTCCACTAAACAATTGTTAAGTCTACCTAATATTTTCCCCTTTTCAGCAACTGTCATAGCAATTCTAACAGCTGCACCAACATTACTATCTACCTAAGGATGGTCAGGTATAGCATAAGTTATTGAGATTGGATTATTGGATTCAGTAAATGATTGAAGTAACCTGCGATTAAAAGACTGTGTTATACTGTTGGTCGTTATAAAACCGAAACGTTCTATACCATCTTCTGCTAACAAATCGGCAGCTTTATACCACCAGTACATCACAAAATCTGCGCTGTCAGGCACTCTACCTTTATAAACCTTTCTAAGTGCTACGGTATATTCATCACCCAAAGCATCGCGCATACGCTTGTTGCCCACAAACGGCGGATTGCCGACAATGAAATCGGCTTCGGGCCAGGAGGCGGGTTTGGGGTCGAGGTAATCGTAGACGATGGTGCGGGCGGTTTCGTCGGGCACTTCCTGTCCGGTGACCGGGTGCAGTTTGGTGCTGTGGCCGTCCCAGCGGGTAACGGGCTGTCCGTTGGCGTCGAGGCGGGGTACTTTGTCGGTATAGCTCAGCACCGCGTCCTGCTGTTTGATGTTTCCGTACTCGCGCAGGATCGGGTCGCTCAGTCGGGCAGCTGAGCCCTGCGTCCGGAAATGCCACTGCAGGTAACCGATCCAGAGCACCACATCGGCAATGGCCGCCGCGCGCGGGTTCACCTCCAGACCGAGGAACTGCGCCGGCGTTACGGTATAGGCGCCCGTCATGTCGAGTCCCAGCTGACCGGGGAAATGGGCCAGGTGTTCCAGTACTTCGCCCTCCAGCCTTTTGAGGTGCTCCAGTGTCACGTACAGGAAGTTACCGCTTCCGCAGGCCGGGTCCAGCACACGCACCGAGCACAGCCGGCGGTGGAAATTGTCGATCTCTTTGCGGGCTCCCATTTCGTCGCCGGCGTCTTCCAGTATGGCCGAAGCCGTGCGGGCCGCTTCCCACTCTTCGCGCAGCGGCTCAATGACGGTCGGCATCACGAGGCGCTCCACATAGGCGCGGGGCGTGTAGTGGGCACCCAGTTTGTGGCGCTCGCGCGGCTGCAGTGCCCGCTCCAGCAAGGTACCGAAAATGGCAGGCTCCACCTCAGCCCAGTCGGCTTCGGCGGCCAGCACCAGCAGGTCGAGCTGCGCCGCCGTAATGGGCAGAGCCTCGGGGTTTTTGAACAGGTAGCCGTTAAAGCGCGGAATTTTGGTGTGCAGAATAGCGGCAAATCCGCCGGTGTCCATTTTCTCCCACAGCGCCTGCAACGCATCCTGGAAGTGTTCGAGGTTCTGGCGGTAGTCCTGCAGCAGTCTGGTGAAGGAGTTGTCGGGCAGCAGCTTCACATCCTCGGCAAACATGGTAAAGAGGCAGCGCATCAGGAAACCCGCCACCTGCTCTGGGCTATGGCCGGCCTGTTCGAGCGAGGCCGCCAGCTTCGCCAGCCGCTCGGCCAGCTCGCGGGTAACACGGGCTGCACGGCGGCTCGGGTCCAGTTCCAGCGGCCCCGTGAAGAGCAGTCGCAAGCGCTCGCGCACTTCGGTACGGTGCAGCTCGTCGAGCGTAATTCTATAGTTTTGCGGATCGGGGAAAGGCACATAGGTCTTGCCCTGCCGCGCGAAGTCAGCGTACAGATCGATGCAATAACCCACGTCCACCACGGCCAGGAACGGCGGCCATCCTTCGGTGGTGGGCAGGGAGCGGGCGTAGCGCAGGGCTGTTCCTTGGCCTTTTTCATTTCGCGCTCCCAGGTACGGGTGTCGCGGGTAGCGGTGCCGGTTTTGGTTTTCACACGCTCGCCGCCCAGCTGTTCGGCCTCTGTTATACCTGCCTTGTCGGCGCCCTGCTTGGCCTCCAGCACAAAGCAGTCCTTTTTGTAGAGGTCGATGAAATTGGTACTTGTCTTCCCCTCGCCGTCGTCAAACACCACAGGCCGCTCAAAGGTATAGGTCGCCTCGTGCACCTTGTCGGTAGCCGGCTGCGGCTTCTCCACGCCCAGCAACTCGCACAGCTCCGACAAAAACAGCTGGTAATTGGCTCTCTCGGAAGCGCCGGAAGCCTTCCAGCGGGTGATGAAGTTGGTAATGGTAGGGGTAGAGGTATGGGGCATGAGCAGCTTGAATTCAGGGTATAGGAGAATAGTCAGAAGCAATATATAAATTTTTAGCTATATTTGTTTAAACATCCTCATCAAACATTTATTCAAATCTTACATGAAAGCAAATTTACTCTATGCGCTATTAGCCATTCTGTTCCTGTCTTCAGGCTGTTCATTTAATGACAAAGACCCAGAGCCGGATAAGACTTATTTACTACAGCGCAAGTACTCAGAAGTGATTTTTCCTAATGGAGGAGGGGGCACAATCGACCTGACTTATACCTATGATGATAACAATCTGCTTACAAGAATAAGTGGAGTTACATTTTGGAAGGGTGAGTTAAAGACGATTTATACCAAACTGGCTTACGATAGCAAAGGTAGAGCAGAGCAGATTAACACTTTGTCAGGTACAGAATGGGTTCTTTTCTATAATGACAAAGACCAACTGGTGAAAGTAACAAGAGCCTATCTAGGTTCGATGATGGGCTCCTATATGCACTACTACGATGATAAAGGCCGACTTTCAGAAATTAAATTTTACTCAGGAGCTTTAAGTGAGGGCAATTTATCGAATCACAGAGTATTTTCTTATCCCGGCGCTAATCAGATTAAAATAGCGATTCAAGTAGGGAATGAAAAAACAAGCGAATACACGTTGTTGACGGATGATAAAAAGAGAAACCTCCCAGCACTACCACATCAAATTTCGTCTGAATTTTTCTCAGAAGAACTGATGTCAGAAGGTATAATTACGCAGCATAACATTATAAGCTATGAGCAATTAGTTTTTAACAAAATGACTGGCACAGGTAATATAACAGGCCCAAGCTATCAAACAGAGTTTACTTATAACGATGGTGGCTACCCCTCAACATGTGTAAGAACATTTCAGGAAGGTTCAATACAGAAAGTAACCTATACCTACGCTGTGAAATAAGTTTGATCATGTATATAAAAGGCCCTCCTCCGCATTCGGAAGAGGGCCTTGTTTTTTTGCGGCGTAGCCTATTCCTGAGTGATCAACAAGGCGATGTAGCGCACGCATTTGCTTACGATTATAATTTGTACAAGTAGTATACGCTCCTATCAGCCAACTGCGGCAATAACAGCAGGTATAGGATTAAATAACAGAATATGAATCAGTTATAAGAAATACGCATTGCCGTATATAGCAACAAAATTGTATTAAATCTGTATAATGTTTAATTGACTTTATTAAACTTAAATCGAACATTATATGGCAGATTTACTCGAGTCACTGCGGGGTTATATATCCCCGGACCTCATCTCAAGAACCAGCAGGGAGTTAGGCGAGAGCGAGCCTGCCACTGCTAAAGCCTTTGGCGGCATCGTACCCGCCGTGCTGGCCGGATTGGTTAACCGCACATCCGAGCCGGGCGCCATGAGTTCTATTTATAACATGATCCGGGGTAGCGACAGCGGTTTGTTGTCCAGTTTAAATAATACCGTTCCGGGAGCACCGGGAAGTACGGCGTCTGTTGGCAACAATTTCTTATCCCAGATCTTTGGCAATAACATAGGCGGCGTCGAAAATGCACTCAGCAATTTTGCAGGTATAAAATCCACATCAGTCTCCGCTATACTCGGCTACATAGCGCCGTTGGTGTTAGGCTTCCTGGGTAAAAAGGTGCACGATGATGAGCTGGACGAAGGTGGCCTGAGCAATTACCTGAGCAGCCAGAAAGCAGGAATTATGAGTGCCCTCCCTGCCGGACTGGGCAGTGCGCTGGGCTTAGGCAGTTTAGGTGGAGCCGCAGCTGCCGCCGCGCCACATATGGACAGACCACCAAGACCAGCGGCCGCGGCAACGACCGAAAGAGTGCATCCTGCTGCCCCTGAACCTCGCAAAAAAACAAACTGGCTCTGGCCACTGCTGGCGATTGCTGCACTCCTGTTGCTTATTTTCGGCCTCCGCAATTGCAACGACGATACAGAGGATGTGACCACGGACCCAACTACCACCACGGCTCCAGCCACCACAGAGCAAAATCCGGCTACCACTGAGGAGAGAATGGATTCAAGGCAAACCGACGTGGCGATGACCGAACGGGAGATTCCGGGAGGAGTGGTGCTCAATATCCCGCCGAATGGCATCGAAAGCAAACTGGTAGCCTTTATTGAGGACGAAAACAAGGTGCCTGACAAAACCAGTTGGTTTAGTTTCGACCGGCTGCATTTTGAGACCGGAAGCGCCCGCATTCAACCTGAGTCCCAGGAGCAGATTGACAACATCGTCAAGATACTGCAGGCGTATCCGCAGGTTAACATCAAAATTGGCGGGTATACGGATAACGTTGGCCAACCGGCCTCCAACCTCAAGCTTTCTCAAAGCAGGGCCGAAGCTGTGAAAAATGCCATCCAGCAGCAAGGTATAGCAGCCAATCGGCTGGAGGCGGAAGGGTATGGCGAACAGCACCCCATAGCAGACAATACCACCGAGGAAGGCCGCGCCCAGAACCGGCGCATTGATGTGTTGGTAACCAAAAAGTAACCAATTCTGCAGTATGGCTCTTAGTGGTGCCAGCATCAGAACAGACGGGAAAACCAGGGCGGCTTTCCCGTCTGTTTTTTTATTTGATCACAGGAGCGGGGAGATGAGCTTGAATACTTTCTCGATGAGTTGCCGGTACATGGGGCGAGACTTCCATTCCTCCGCGTTTATTTTAACGGCATGTTCCAGGTCCCGGAAGAAGGCGTCGCGCAACTCTCCGGCAAAAGCGGTGTCGTACACCACGGCGTTCACTTCAAAATTCAGGTCAAAGCTGCGGTAGTCCATGTTGGCGGTGCCCACCATCGACAGGTTTTGGTCCACGACCAGGGTTTTGGCATGGATGAAGCCTTTCTGGTAGAGGAAGATCTGCACGCCTACCTCCAGCAGGCTTTCATAATAGGAGCGGGCGGCGGCATTTACAATATAGGAATCAGAGTTTTCCGGCACCAGCAGTTTCACCGTCACGCCGCCCATGGCGGCAATCGACAAGGCGTCCAGTATGCTTTCGCCAGGTATAAAGTAAGGCGTGGTGAGCAGGATCTCTTCTTTTGCCAGGGCAATGGCCTGCAGGATGGAGAACATGATGGTGGGCTTGGGGGAGTCGGGGCCACTCGACGCGATCTGCACCACGGTGTTGCCCGGCAAGGTGTCAGGTGGCAGAAAGTATTCCTTCTCCGGCTCCAGGTGCCGTTGCGACGAAAAATTCCAGTCTGTAAAGAACATATACTGCAGGTAAAATACGCCCGGCCCGTCGATGCGCAGGTGCGTGTCGCGCCAGTAGGGCTTCTCTTTCTGATCAGGGTAATTAATATAGCTGTCGCTGACGTTTATGCCCCCGACAAAGGCCGTTACGCTGTCCACCACAATGATCTTGCGATGGTTGCGGTAATTGAGCCGGTTGGCCAACAACAGGAAATGTACCTTGTGAAAAGGGTATACCTCCACACCGGCAGCCTGCAGCTCCTTCCTGAAAGTCCGGCGGATGGAACGGCTGCCAAAGTCATCATAGATCAAACGCACGATGACGCCTTCTTTTGCCTTCTGTATCAGCAGCGCTTTGAGTTTGTTGCCGATGTGGTCATTCCCGATGATGTAGTACTCCAGGTGAATGTGGTGCCGGGCATTTTCGATGGCTTCAAACACCTCGGCAAACTTCTGTTCCCCATTCAGCAGCAGCTTTACTTTGTTGCCTGCAGTCAGGGGGCTGAGGTTGTCCTGGAGCAGCAGGCGGGCCAAGGGCTTGTAGTGCTGCACCTCCGCGCTGCTTTCCCTGAAGTTCTGTTTAGAAGTAGAGATGATCCTGCGCTCAATCTGGTTCATGAGCTCCACATTCTGCAGTAGCTTTTTAGAGTACAGGCTGCGCTTGCGGTAGTTGATGCCAAACGAGAAATAGAACAGGATACCGGCAAAGGGCACGAAAATGACCAGCAGTAGGTAGGCGAGCGTTTTGATCGAGGAGCGGGTGTCGTAAATGATGCGCAGGCACACCAGGATCAGGATGCCCAGGTATAGCGTTTCTCCGATCAGAAGCCAGTTGATGTCAGAGAGCGCCAGTTGCATGCAAAGCCGGGTTTTGGTTTTAAGAAGTGTACACACGGTACATACGCTATTGGCCACTACTTCTGCCATCCAACGCAAATTCCTGTTTTATAACCATAAGATGCGGTTGGAAATTGTTGGCAACAAAAAAGCCTCACACTTGCAGCGTCAGGCTTTCATTGGAATTTGGTATGTGCGACGAGTGAATACTACAGTAATTCGGGGGCATCTGCCTGAGCGGATGATACTAATTTTCGAAGCTTGCTGATCCCGCTGGCATCAATCTCTTCGCCTTCTCCGGAGACGTTACGTAATTCGGTGATGATGTTTTGCTCACTGATGAACATACGGTCTTTATACAGTCCGTCTTTAAAAAAACGACAGTAGAGCCGATCTTCACCGACAAAAGTAAGAACTATTAAATCGCATTCGCAGGTTTCGAGCTTTTGTAATAACTCGGTTAATTCACTCATGCTTAAAAGGCGGTAAGGTGGTATTACAGTTTAAACGGAATTTAAGCCATAATGAATGATATGTTTACAGCTTAAAGTATGAAACTTTAAAGTAAAAGGAATTACAAATATAGCAAATAGTTAACGATTATATATAGGACAATTTCAAGTTCTTCTACTCCTGGCTGATCAGCAGCGCGAGGTAGGCCACATAGAGCAGCAGGAATACAATCCCTTCGCCACGCGACAGCTGTCGCCCTTTGCCAACGAATATAAAAATGAATAACAGCAGACAGGCGCCAATGTTCATGAAAATATCGGTGAAGGAAGCCGGGTTAACAGGCACCGGCGCCACTACCGTCGACACGCCCAGGATTAAGAAAATGTTGAAGATGTTGGATCCCACCACGTTGCCGATGGCAATGTCCACGTTGCGTTTGCGCACCGCCACCACCGAGGTGGCCAGTTCCGGGAGCGAGGTGCCGATCGAGACGATGGTCAGGCCGATGATGCGTTCAGACAGACCAAAGGCTGCCGCGATGTTCACGGCACCCGTCACGATCAGCCTGCCGCCAATCACCAGGCCTGCAAGACCCAGCACAATAAAGAGCACTGACTTGAGGTAGGTATAGTCCTTTGTTTCTGTTTGCTCGTCATCCGCATTTCCGCCCAGTCCGATCACTACATTATAAACCAGGAAAATGGCGAAAAAGAGCAGCAGTATGAGTCCGTCGGAGCGGGTGATGATATTGCTTGCAGCGCCATCGAAGTAGATATCGCTGGATATAATGAGCACGACCACGGCCGCAAGAAAGCTTAGCGGTATCTCGAGCCAGGTGGTGTTGCGCTTGACGGTGAGGGGGAAGATGAGGGAACAGACCCCCAGAATGGCCAGGCCGTTGAACAGGTTACTACCGATGACGTTGCCCAGCACCATGTCTGTGTTCTTGTTAATGGCCGCGAACACGTTTACTACCAACTCGGGCGCTGAGGTGCCGAAGGCCACGATGGTCAGACCAATTACAATGTTCGGAACACCCAGCTTTTTAGCGAGGGCAGAGGCGGCGTCCACCAATTTGTCGGCCCCGAATATAAGGGCTACGAAGCCACCCAGGAGAAGGAGTATGTTTAGCATGCAGATGGTTTATTTTTTAGAATAATCAAAGATATGCAAGCTAACGTAATTCTAAGGCAAAGTTTTCAAACCCATATTGCCCAGGTAGGAACCCGCGGCCATGATGAGGCATGAGATAACGACCCCGATGCTAACGGCCATAAAGGCTTTGTAACGTTCTATTTTAAGCACGTAGGCGGCAATGGTGCCCATGTAAGCACCTGTGCCGGGCAGTGGAATCATTACAAAGACCATCAGTCCCCAGAAGCCATACTTCTGAATTTCGGATCCAACGCCTTTTTTTGCCCTCCTCCCGAGCTTGACCACGCCTTTTTTGTACACGCGATTTGGCCAGAGTTTTTTGCTGAACGACTCGATCAGCCAGGCGAGCAGGGGGAAGATGAGCAGGTTGCCGACAAGGCCCACCACAAACGCCCAGAAAACGGGCATATCATTGAGTACGGCGTACGGAATGCCTGCTCGCGCCTCGCCAAAAGGGGAGATGCTGAGCAGGAAGGTATAAATCAGGATTTCAAGCATAAAGAGCGGCAGGGTAACAGAACCCTGTACAGAAAAAAGTAGGACTATAAATACAAATGTGCGAAAAAAGTTGAAGCGACGCGATCCGATCGGTTTTTATACTAATAGGACTGCTTCGCTTCAACAAAAATGGCTTAGCAAAGTGGGTTAAGCGGAAACAGGTTTTTCTTCTTGTTCTACCTGCAGTTCCGGGTTCGTCGTTTCTACCAGGCCTACTTCCGGCTGCGGATCAAACTCGCCTTCCCAACGTGCCACAACGGCAGTGGCCAGACAGTTACCGGTCACGTTAATGGAGGTCCGGGCCATGTCCATGAGCTCGTCTATACCCAGGATCGCAAACAGCGGCCACACCGGCAGGTTAAACGAAGCAACGGTACCCAGTAGGATAACGAGTGATGCACGCGGTACCCCGGCTACGCCCTTGGAGGTAAGCATGAGCGTGAACACCATCAGCAACTGCTGTTCCCAGCTCAGGTCGATGCCTGCGGCCTGTGCCACAAACACAGCCGCCAATGCCAGGTATAGCGTCGTGCCATCCAGGTTAAAGCTGTAACCTGTTGGCATCACAAAAGCTACGATGCGGCGCGGTACACCCAGCTTCTCCATTTCTTCCATGGCGCGTGGCAGCGCCGCCTCCGAACTGGTAGTGGCAAAGGCAATGGAAACCGGGCCGGAAATGGCTTTCAGGAAACGCACGATAGGAATGCGGGCGATGAGCGCAATCGGCAGGAGCACCAGCAACAGGAAGGCCAGCAGCGCCACGTAGAGTGTAGCCAGCAACTGGAACAGGTTCACCAGAATACCAAAGCCCATGTGCCCCACGGTATAGGCAATAGCGGCACCCACACCCACCGGGGCGAAGTACATGATGATGTTCGTGAACTTGAACATGGTCTCAGAGAGGCTTTCGCAGAAATCGATCATCGGCTTGCGTTTTTTCTCCGTCACCATGGCCAGACCAATGGCAAAGATCACGCTGAACACCACGATCTGCAGTACTTGACCCTCTGCCACTGACTTGGCGATGTTTTCAGGAAAAATATGCAGGATGATATCTTGCCAGGTTTGTTTGGCTGGCGCCACAATCTCCTCGGTCTCGGCAATGCCGGTCATATCAATGCCTTCGCCGGCTTTGCTGATGTTGATGGCAGCCAGGCCGATAAAGAGGGCAATCGTAGTCACCACCTCAAAATAGAGGAGCGCCTTCCAGCCCATGCTGCCAATCTGCTTGAGGTTGGCATGACCGGCTATACCTACTACCAGCGTGGCGAAAATGAGCGGCGCGATGATGGTTTTGATCAGTTTCAAAAACACTTTGCTGAGCACGTTCAGGCTCTGTCCAACATCTGGGAAATCGTAGCCGATCTGAGCGCCGATTACCATACTGATCAGAATCCAGGTGGTGAGGGAGCGTTTTTGGATTCCGTAGAGTATCAGCACACCGGTGCCGGCCCAGCGGATGGTGGTGAGAACCTGGGTAGGCAGGGCAATAACCTCATACTGCTGCAACACCGTCAGTAGGGCGGCAATGCTGATGCAGATCAGGGTAAAGAGTGGCAGTATGGCCTTCTTGTTCATAAATTTATTCGTCTAAAGCTTTGATTTTTATTAACTTTGCGCAGTTTTTCTCTTCGACAGCCAGCCTTTGATGGCGGCGATGATAGGAGGGGTAATGGAAAGGATGATGATGGCCAGAATAAGCAGGGAGAAATGGCGTTTCACGGCCGGCAGGTTACCAAACAAGTAGCCGATCATCATAAAGAACACCACCCATACCAGGGCTCCGATCACGTTGAAGCTGAAGAAGCGCTTGTATTTCATCTTGGCTATACCTGCCACAAAAGGGGCGAAGGTGCGGACGATGGGCACAAAACGCGCATAGATGATGGTGAGTCCACCATATTTTTCATAAAATTTCTGCGTCTGGTCGATGTGGGAGCGGCGCATAAACCAGAAGTCGCGCAGGTAGATGCGGCTTCCGATCTTGCTCCCTACGTAGTAGTTGAACGAGTCGCCCATGATGGCGGCCACAACCAGCAATACCATCAGCAGCACCAGATTAAGACCCGATGCAGGTATGGCAGCCAGCGCGCCGAGCGCAAAAAGCAGTGAGTCGCCAGGCAGGAAAGGGGTAACAACTAAGCCCGTCTCACAGAACACGATCACAAACAAAATGAAATAAATCCACTGCTCGTACTCCTGCACAAGTTCAACCAGATGCCTGTCAATGTGGAGAACAAAGTCTACTAAATAATAAATAAAATCCATCGGGTATTTATGCTATGTGTGCCGGGCTTGGCTGCTATTTCTTCTCGTCGGTGTTTTGCACTGATTTGTCGATCTCGCTTTTGATCTCGGTAGTAGCGTCCTTAAACTCGCGTATACCGCGGCCCAGACCGCGCGCCAGTTCGGGTATGCGTTTGGCGCCAAAAAGTAGCAGGATAGCGAAAATAATAAGGACCACTTCAGAGCCCCCCAAGCCACCTATAAAGGCGAAAATTCCGATGCTGTTCATATTGAGATAAGGTAAATTCTGTGTAAGGTAATAAGATTTAAAGGTCCCGCTTTAAGTACAGCCAGAGGTTTGTAGCTAGCTGTTAAAGGGAGCGGGCTACAAAGCCACCCTGCAAACGCTCGAGGCTAAATGAGTGAGCGGGTGAGGATGAAGCGGAGTTTACAACAATCCACGCAATACCTGTAGGTGCCAGGCGGAGCAGACAGCTGCGCTGGAGCAGGATCTAGCTGTAAAAAATGTATGTCAACATACTAGGGAGCTTGCGGCTGACTGGAGGTATAATAAAACTGGCAAAAAAAGTTATCGCCCGGCGCCCTTGCCGAGTAGGGTGGGATCGCCTGGAGGCTGGAAAACCTGATGTGAAATGATTTTGTATCCGGTGCAGAAGGCTGCAGGCTGAGCGTCAGTAGGGAGGTTGTTCCTTCCTGGGCCAGGTATAGCTTACCGGATTGCAGGCCTGTAAGGGTGTTGTCTCTGCCTGCCGGGTCAGCTTGTGTTATACTGACAGTGCTGCTCTGCGCTACCTGTGTTGTACCATGGGCATAGGTTACTGCGCTATGGAACAGAACAGCCCAAAGCAGAGCGAGCGACATGATCAAATGCCTCAGTAGGCGGTATTTAGGCAGATTTTGGGCCATAAGCCATCGCAAATATAATACAAATTGCAAGTAAGTGAGTTATCTGTGAATTAAATTTACAGACTGCTCAAAAACCGTATTTGTGCGCTTTGTCAGATCCTGGCAATTCAACCGGACAGTGTGGCATAAAAGTGCTACAGGCAAGGCCGCAAGCGGTTAATGCAGCATTTCATACCTGGCTGGGCGGGGCTTACAGAAACACCTGTTCCAGCACGTCGCCCACAAAATAAGCCAGCGAAGCCGCCAGGCCACCCAGCAGAAGCGTCTCCGCTATACCTGCCAGTATGTTGCGCTCTGTTACCATACTTTTCAGGGCTCCTACTATTGTAAGGGCGATGCCGGTGAGGACGCTGGAGTAAAGGAAGAGTTCTTTGCCGGCTATACCTGAATCCAGGCCGGCAAAGATGTAGGCCAGCAAAGGAATGGCCCCGACTATGACAAAGCTGATAAAAGTGACCGAAGCAGTTTTAACGGGTGTCTTGTCGTCCTTGGTCATCTCCAGTTCCTCTTTCATCATGGTATCCACCCACACGTGCTTGTCCGCTGTGATCACCTCGACTACCTGGTTCAACAGCTCGCCTTTAAAACCTTTGGCCTCGTAAATCTCCCGAATTTCGTCCTTCTCCGTTGCGCTCAGGTGCTCGACCTCCCAGTACTCGCGGGCTTTGTGCCGGTCAAAATTATCGCGGGAGACCTTCGTAGAGAAGTAGTTGCCGACGGACATAGAGAAGCCGTCCGCGATCAGGTTTGCCAACCCCAGGATGATTACCACCGATATACCCAGGCTGGCGCCCTCCGCTCCGGCCACTACGGCAAACGTCGTGATAGCCCCATCAACGCCGCCATACACAAACTCGGAAATATATTCTTTCTTGAAGAAAAGAATTTTGTCTTGTGACTGTAACTCATGGTGTTGCATGGCGCGGAGCGTTAAGGTATTATGCTCAAGTTACAGGAAAAAAAGAATAATTCGGAAAACTGAGAGTTGAAGAGTTTGGGAATTGAAAAGTAGCTGCGTTACTTGGTAACCTCGTGGCGGTAAAAGGCGACAGGAGCAGGTAACTATAGTTGTCGTTTGCAGAGGCAGGTTATGGCCTATCGGAATAGTTTACGCGTATTTATTTGTCTAGATCAGGATTTTCAGGATGCTCGTGCATAATTGTCATCTTCCTGGCCCCTTCGGAGGGGACTTTTTGGTATTTCTGATTCTCAGGTATAGACTTTTTTAGCTTCAGCAGTTCTCATGACATACTGGGGCCAACCACCCCTAACATATCCTTATCCTTATAGAGGGCCCCTACCCCTAGGCGGGGAATTTCCGCCACTTCCATTTCATAGATATAAGTTATATAGCACAGAACACTGGCAGATATAGGAAGGCTAACTTGCACGTCAACTACATAGAAGATGACATTAGCCCGGTGCAGAAACGACGATTTTGTGTGGGGGGTAGGGGCCCTCTTTCTTTTCATCAAGGGAAAAAGTAGGGCCTGCCCGGCCAAGGCAAGCAATGAAACAGCTTAGGAAGCTATACCTGCAAAGCATTAGCTACAGAGCAAAGCTATACCTATACCTATACCTGGGGCTGAGGCCCCACCATAGCATATACGAGCGTGGACGCTTGCACCATAAGTAACTACTTCTCTGGTATCACCTAAGCAGCGTTACCATTTCTAAACCAGTGTGCTTTCCTCTGCAGCAGGTATAGACTGTTTTGCTTTCATAGGCTTTACTTCTTCTTCAGGTATAGCCGAACGCTCCTTAAAAGGATAAAACTGCTGCTCCAGAAAAGACTTCGGATAAGCCTCCACTTCTTCGAAACCAAGTTCGATATCGCGCCCATCTTCTGGCATATAGGCCGTGCCGAACAGGTAATCCCACACACTCAGGCTGATGCCGTAATTGGCACCGTAGCGATGAGGCAGAACCTTAGCGTGGTGCCAGATGTGCATTTGCGGGTTGTTGACTAAATAGCGGAGCGGACCCAGCGGGATGTGCAGGTTGGAGTGGTTAAAGTGGCCTATCGCTGTCGCGAAGATGTGCACCACAAAGAAATCCTGAATGCCGAAACCGATCATGACCAGCGGAATGTACTCGATGGTGCGATAGACAACTGTTTCGCCCCAATGGAAGCGCAGGTGCGCCGCAAAGCCCATTTGTTGCACCGAGTGGTGCACTTTGTGGAAGCGCCATAGCAAATCAGAATGGTGGAGGAGACGGTGTACGTTCCACTGAATAAAGTCGCGCAGTACAAAGAGCGTGAGCAGTTGCGCCCATACGGGCCACGACTGTATCTCGAAAGCCACTAAATTCTGAATGCCGAACAGAGCCAGGAAATCGTTGAAGGCCTCTACGCCGATGTTGGAGATGGCATTGAAACCAACCAGCGAGAAGAGGAAAAAATTGAAGAACATGTAGAAGCCGTCGAGCCAGAAATCCTGCCGGATCAGCGGCTGTCCTTTCCGCCAGGGCACCACGATCTCGAGCAGCCAGAAAAACAGCGAGAGCCCCAGCAGCCAGTAGAAATAGTTGCCCCAGTCCGGGTGCAGCAGTTCACGCCACAGGTAGTTGCCGTAGTCTGAAAAAGAGGTCGTGAAGATGTGCCAATATTTTTCCATGCCGCGCTTCTGTCAATATTTTTTAAAGCTAAATCGTTCCAAACAGTTTGCTGAGGTAAGTATAAAAAAATAGTCGGCTTTATGTTTCAGCCGACTATTTTTGATAAGCTTATTTTGCCAGTCCCTCCAGGAACTCGCGCACTTCTTTGGTGTCGTACTCAGCCATACCTTCCTGCTTGGCCACGATCTTACCCTCCGGCGAAATGATGAACGTGGTAGGTATAGCATTGCTGTAAAACTCCTGTGGGAATTGGCTGGCCGGCATGTATACCGGGAAAGTATATTTCTTCTTGTCGATGAACTTCTTCACCTTCTCCATACCGCCTTCATCCACCGATAGCATCACGAACGCCACTTTGTTAGGGTCCATTTTCTTGTACAAACTGTGGATGTTCGGCATCTCGGCAATACAGGGCGGACACCAGGTAGCCCAGATGTTAAGGAATACAACTTTCCCTTTCAGGCTTTCGAAGGCCACGGTTTTGCCATCAAGTCCCACCATTTTGAATCCGGCTCCGGCCATGTTTGCTCCGGTTGTAACTTCGGCTGTGTTTTCAGCGGAGGTGGTTGCAATTTCGTCTATGGCGGGCACATCCGCGTTTTTTATACCTGTCGCCAGCAATATGCGCTGTACCTGCCCGATGGCCTCGGTGTGCAGACCGGTCAGGTATAGAATGCCGAAGATACCGAGTGTGATCGCCCAGCCAGGTATATTTTTAATAGAGAATTTATTCTTGTCCATGATAGTATGTTTAGTAGGATCCGTCTTGTGCGAATCAGTTTAAATCGATTTTATAGAGTTAATTTTGAGCTTCACTCTTAATTAGCTTAAGCTTAAAGCTCAACTGTTTTATAGCCTTGCTGCTGCAGGTCAAACATGTAGGTCAAACCGTTCGGAATTACTTCTACACCTTCTATCAGCGTGCTGGCGTCGATGTTAAACTGCTTGAGTGACATGCCGCATACGCGGTAGGTGATGCCAGCTGCTTTGCCTTTTTCTAACTCCTGTGCCATACTACTGCCCTTCACAAATGCTTCCACGGACTTGCCGCATGCCATCACCACAAAGCTCTCCCGCTGGTAGCGGCTTTCTTTTGTAATGGTTTCAGCGGTGTTCACAGCGGCTTTCAGGTGGTTCGGCTGACTAATCAGCACAGCGTATTTTTTACCGGTTTCAGCTGCAATAGCTTTGGGAGCAGTAGTGTTATGGGCAGCCGTCATACCTGTGGCGCAGGAGCCGAGGAACATCAGTAGACCAACTGCCAGCACGGCAACATAGTTTCTGGATAATTTATTCTTAAGAGTTGAACTTATTTGTTTGTTTCGAAAAAATGTCTGGTCCAGACCATAATGAACGGCACCATTCACAATGAAAAACATAAGCATCCCGATCAGGGCAATGTTCTTGAACAAGGGTCCGGAGCCTTCGGCGCCAACCTGTACAGTTAGGGTGATGGGAATCAGGATACCCAGCAGTAAAGCAGCAGCTAGTCTCGTTTTGAATCCGGCCAGCAGCATAGAGCCGCCAATCAGCAAGCCCACACCTGACAAGATGATCAGTGTTTCGGCGGGAGCGATCCAGCTAGCTAAATGGGCAAAAGGAGCCTTTTCGAGTCGTGCGGCAGCGCCTGCGGTTAGAAGTAGATGATTGAAACCAGCCATGATAAAGATCAGGCTGCCCATGATGCGGAGCACCAGGAATGATATTTTTTGCAAAGCAGTATTTTCCATAAGATCGCTTATTTTCTTTTAATAATAGTCACAGCAGGATAGGAGGTCCCTATCGTCTGGACAAGTCGAACAAGGCACAGCCCGGGAGGTATAGCAACAGGGGCAAACCTGGCAACTGGTGGCTGTGTCAACATGGTGCATTCGTTCGGTTAAGAAAATCGGGGAGGATCGGGGTCAGCGCCTAAATGCGGCGAGAGGTAACGGAGCTGAGAAGGCGCAGCGGACTGTTTCCCGGTAGCTGGATGGAAGAGTAAGTCAGACTGAGCAGCATCCACCACAGCGTAGAGTTGTGGACCGCAGTCAACCAGGACGGTGGCGGGAGTGTTTCGCTCCGAGTGCGTCTGGTGTCTCAGGCATTTTCTGGCGCAGGGACGCTTCAGTTTTTTATGGTTGGTTGCTGCATTCAATTCACTCTTTAAAACACAGTCAAGCCCACTCACCGGCTTTTGAGTAGTAGCCTGGGTGAAAAGGAGTAACAGAGTACCTAAAAGAAGGAGCAGCGTTTGCTTCATGGTTTTAGTGGAGGCAGCAGGTATAGCCAGCCGGTAATCACGTAAATTTACAATACTAAGTCCGGATTGCCAAGTTCGACGCACATTCCGGGCTATGCCACAAGAGCTTTTTGGTGCAGCACATGCGTATTTCGGAAAATACACCGGCGCCTACGGTCAGGATGGCTGTGCCCAACAGTACAAATTCCACGCCAAAAAGATCGCTGAAAACACCGGCCACCACGGCGCCTGCCACATAGCCGAAGTCGCGCCAGAAACGGAAGGTGCCCAGGCTCTGTGGCCGCTGCTCCGGGTGCGTGTTTTCGGCTACTACCGACAGAAAATTAGGGTATACCAACGCTGTGCCGGCCCCCAAAAGTACCAGTGCCACGATCACGACTGCATAGGCCTGACTGAAGAAGAGCACACCAATGGCTATACCTTGCAGTAGCATTCCCAGGCTCAGCAGTTGTTTTTTGCAAAGTACATCACCGAGTTTGCCTGTCACCAACTGCCCAATGCCCCACACCGCCGGGTAGATGCCTGCCAGCAAACCGACCTGCTGCAAGGTATAGCCTTTTGACATCAATAACACGGGCAGTAAACCCCATAGGATGCCGTCATTCATGTTGTTCACAAAGCCACTCAGCGTGACAGATCCCAGGTTGGCATGCCGCCAGGTCGTGTCTTTCCAGACGCTACGCAGGAGCGGTATGCTGGTCTGTGCCGTTTCCGTTTTGACGTGGGCATGGGTATCGCGTACGAAGAACCTTGTCAGGAGTAGGCCTATGATGGAGAAAGCTATACCTGGAATAAAGGCATAGGTCACTTCTCCTGTTCTGGAAGCGATGTAACCGGCCAGGAACGCCACCAGACCGACAGCCAGGTAACCGGCAAATTCGTTGATGCCCATCGCTAGTCCGCGGTTCTTTTCGCCTACTAAGTCTATCTTCATAACCACGGTTGCAGACCAGGCTAGTCCCTGGTTTATACCTAGCAGCAGGTTCGCAAAGATCACCCACCACCAGTTGTTGGCATAAAGCAGGAGCCAGGGCACCGGCAGGGCAAAGAGCCAGCCGATTAAGAGTAGCTGCTTGCGGGTGAAGCGCAGTGTGAGGCGGCCCATCATCACGTTGGCAAATGACTTGGCCAAACCAAATGCCACGATAAATGACAAGAGCGCCGTGTGTCCGCTGATACCGAAAACCGTTTCGGCAAATTCCGGAATCACAGAACGCTCCAGCCCGACCATGGCGCCGACAAAGCCGTTGATCAGCACCAGGAGCCAGAACTGCTGCGCATTCTCTCTTAAGCCTAGTTTTGTATCAGTTGTCGACATGATCCTCTAGTTTTGTGGTATGCTTGAAAACCACCGCTTGTGGCAGATGGCTTTCAGCAAATACTCAACAATTAGCCAATTTCTTACTTAATGCGGTAATCTGTCTTTGAGGGCTCCGTACAGGTATGTGCCTGACAGCGCTCCGGCTATTGCAATGAAGATTGCCCAATAGCTGTAGCCTATGTTCACGAACATCGGACCCGGGCAGGCGCCTGTAAGTGCCCAACCCAAACCGAAAATGGTACCGCCGATGATGTAACGCGGAATCGATTTTTCCTTGGGTGTGAACACAATGGGGTTGCCCTGGTAATCACGCAGTTTAAACTTCTTGATCAGGAAAGTAGCCAGCGTACCCAGCACCACTGCCGTACCAATGATACCATACATGTGGAAGTCCTGGAAACGGAACATCTCCTGAATGCGGAACCACGAAATAGCCTCCGACTTACTCATCACGATGCCGAACAAAATGCCGGCTATTATAAATTTTATACCTTTCACGATTTATAGCTAAAATAAGTGACGACTTAGAAAATTAGAGGCATCAACACAAAAGTGGTGATCAAGCCACCGATGAAGAAGCCGATCACGGCGATCAGGGAGGGTAGCTGCAAGTTGGAAATACCACTGATGGCGTGTCCTGACGTACAGCCGCCTGCATAACGAGCACCAAAGCCGATGGCAAAGCCGCCCAGCAGCAGAATCAGAAATCCTTTGAGGCTGAAAGCTGCGCTCAGACTGAAAATTTCCTCAGGCTGCATACCGTCCGGCGATGAAATACCCAGCTGCTGCAGGTCCTGAATCGTGGCCTGTGATATCTGAACGGCTTCCCCGTTCGAGAGAAACTCTGCCGAGATGAAACCACCGATGATGGCGCCTACCAGGAACAGCAGGTTCCAGATCTGGGTACGCCAGTCAAAATCAAAAAACTTAACCGTTTTGCCGGCCCCGCAGGCCGAACAAATAGTGCGCAGGTTGGAAGAGAAACCAAACGACTTCCCAAAAAACAACAGCAGCACCATAATAAAAGCAATGACGATACCGGAGGTATACCAGGGCCATGGTTGTCTTAAAAGCTCTAACATTTCTTTTTAAAAATTTAATTACTGTTTAGGGTTTAGGAGAGAAGAGCAGGGAAGGAGCGAGGTCGCTTGCCCCTTCCTTATCTGCTCCGTTTTTTTGTTAGTTGTTTGGCCAGGCGCCTATACCTCCCGCGAGGTTATAGCACTTGAAGCCCTGTGCGCTCAACAGGTCGCAGGCGGAACCGCTGCGGTTGCCGCTGCGGCAGAACACGAAGTATGCTTTGTCTTTGTCAAGCGAGCCGAGCGCATTCTGAAATTGCCCTGAGGTCACGTCCAGGTTCCTGGCGCCCTTTATGGTGCCAGAGGCAAACTCACCGGCTGTTCTTACATCCAGCAGCTCCGCTTTGGGCGCGTTCTGGAATTTTGTTTTGAATGCTTTTCCGTCCAGATTTTCGTAATTCTTAGGAGCGGATTTGAAGATATTGAACATGGCTTTTTAGATCTTGTTGTTTGTGATTTGAAATTAACAATACAAAGGTACAGGTATAGTGAGCGGGGTTCAGTGACTTTGGTCACGCAACCTGGATTTAAAAAAAGCGGGGCCAGTTTCAGACCGGCCCCGCTTTCCTTATCAAAACACTAAACCATTTTACTTCAGAGTGGACGGACAAACGTAGGCTGTTCTGGGTACGTCTGTATCGGCTATGGCTTTAAAGCCGCCTTCCACGTTAATGACGTTGTCAAAGCCTCTCGCCTTCAGGATAGAGGCCGCGATCATGGAACGGTAACCGCCGGCGCAGTGGATGTACATAGCCTCCTCTTTCGGAAGCTCGGCCAGGTGGTCGTTCAGGTAATCGAGCGGGGCGTGCTGGGCTGTCTCCACGTGCTCGGCCTGGTACTCGCCGGGCTTGCGCACATCTACTACTTTTATGCTGTTGTCTTTGGCATAATCAGCCGCAAAAGTCGCTGCTGAGATCGACCTGATGGTATCCACTTCCTTGCCAGCCACCTGCCAGGCTTCAAAACCGCCCTGCAGGTAGCCAAGTGTATTGTCGTAGCCGACACGGGCCAGTCGGGTCACCACTTCTTCCTCACGGCCTTCGTCGGCAATGAACAGGATCGGCTGCTGTACATCCGGAATCAGGGCGCCTACCCAGGGAGCAAAGTTGCCGTCGATGCCGATGTTGATGGCATTCGGGATAAATCCGGCAGCAAAAGTCTCGGGTTTGCGGGTGTCCAGCACCAGGGCGCCTGTTTCGTTCACGGCTGCTTCAAATGCCTCCGGCGACCATGCCTGCTGGCCTTGGGTGAGCACGTCGGCGATGTTGGCGTAGCCTTCCCTGTTCATCTTCACGTTCATCGGGAAGTAGCCGGGAGGAGGCAGTAAACCATCGGTTACCTCTTTTACAAATTCTTCTTTCGTCATGTCGGCACGCAGCGCGTAGTTCACCTTTTTCTGATTGCCCAGTAGGTCGGTGGTTTCCTTACTCATGTTTTTGCCACAGGCAGAACCGGCGCCATGCGCAGGGTATACGATCACGTCATCCGGCAAAGTCATGATCTTGTTACGCAGCGAGTCGTACAGGTGTGCGGCCAGCTGTTCTTCTGTCAGGTCAGATTTTACTGCCAGGTCAGGACGGCCAACGTCGCCAATAAAGAGCGTGTCGCCAGAGAAGATCGCTGTTTCCTTGCCGTTTTCGTCGAGCAGCAGGTAGGTAGTCGACTCCATGGTATGACCCGGTGTGTGCAGTACCTTGATGGTCACGTTACCAAGTTTTAGCTCTTCGCCATCGGCAGCAATGTGCGCCTCAAAAGTAGGCTGCGCATTCGGTCCGAAAACGATCTGGGCGCCAGTGGCTTTGGCCAGGTCCACGTGACCCGAAACAAAGTCGGCATGGAAGTGCGTTTCCAATACATATTTAATTCTGGCGTTGGCCTTTTCAGCCTTTTCCAGGTATGAGCTGATCTCACGTAGCGGGTCAATAATGGCCACTTCACCATTGCTTTCGATGTAGTAAGCGCCTTGTGCCAGGCAACCGGTATAGATCTGTTCTACTTTCATGGGTATAGGAGTTTAGGTCTTTTAATTTTTGGTTAATGCTGTCACCTGCTTAACTGGTGACGATACAAATATCAGCATATAATCAGCGCGACACAGTGACATTGGTCACGCAAGCGTTTTTTTTAGAAGAAAAGCTCTTTCCCGATGATATAAACACCCATCACCAGGACGAACCATCCGAAAAATGTTTTGAGTTTGTCGGCTTGTATTTTAGTAGAAAGGGCGGTACCGATGAAGATACCGGCAATGGAGATGGCCGAGAAAATACCCAGGAACATCCAGTCGATCTCGTAATTGAAAATGTCACCGATAAAGCCGAAAAGGGACTTTGCTGCGATGATGAGCAGGGAAGTGCCCACCGCCATTTTCATGTCGAGCTTACTGAAAAGCACGAGCGCAGGTATAATCAAAAAGCCACCGCCCGCACCGACTAATCCTGTCAGCGTACCAACTACCAGCCCTTCGGCCAGAATGCCACCGTAGTTGAATTTGGGTTGCGGGTGCACTGTGCCGTTTCCTTCCACATCAATTTCCGTATCGATGTTCTCGTCTACCATGTCCACTGGTTCAGTTGGAGCAGGATTCTTCTTTTTCCTGATCATACTGATCGAGGCGAACACCATCAGGCCGGCGAAAAGCAGCATCAGCATAATGCCTTTGGTCACCAGAAAGTCGCCTACCGAGAATAATTCTTCCGGTATGGCCGGCACCAGGTAGCGGCGCGTCAGGTATACTGCTATGATAGAAGGTATACCAAACACGATAGCTGTCTTCATGCTGACAAGACCATTTTTGTAGAATTTGTAAGAACCCACCAGGCTGGTAAGCCCCACAATAAAGAGCGAGTAGGCGGTGGAGACAACGGGGCTCAGGCCGATCAGGTATACCAGTACTGGCACCGTCAGAATAGAGCCGCCTCCACCAATCAGCCCGAGCGAAAGACCGATAAGCATGGCCGCCAGATAACCTAGAATTTCCATTGATGTAGTCTTTTGTTTTGTAACATGCTACAAAGGTATAGCGATCCGGACGGACTGGCAGTGACTATTATCACAGAGGGAGGAGTTAAGCGTTTTATTTTAGGAACAGGTCTCGACCTGACCCTAAGAACTAAACCACCTCCAGATCATGTACTTCGATGTAATTTCTGTGCAGTGCAATGGCACCGGTCTGTTCCAGTTTTTTGAGGAGGCGGGAAATGACTTCACGGGAGCTGTTGAGCTCGAGGGCGATCTGCTGGTGTGAAAGGCGAATCTCTTTTCCGCTCACTTTTACGTGGCGCTTGAGGTAGAACAACAAGCGCTCGTCGAGGCCTTTGAAAGCGATGCTGTCAAGGGTTTGCAGCAGCTCTTCGAAGCGCTGGCGGTAGGAAGCGATCACGAAGTTGTGCCAGGTCTTATACTTGGCCAGCCACTGCTCGGAAAGGTGTGAAGGGATCAGGATAACTTCCGCTTCCGTCACGGCTTTGGCCATGATCTGGCTCTGCTCGTCGCGGGCGGTGCACATCATGGACATGGCGCAGGCATCCCCCGGTTCGAGGTAGTACATCAGAAATTCATTGCCTTCGTCGTCCTCGCGGTATACCTTAAGCAGCCCGCTCAGAAGCAGCACCGTGGAACGGATAAACTGCCCGGTGCGCATAACCTCTTCACCTTCTTCCACCTGCCGGATGGTGCTATGTGCCAAAATATCATCAAGGAGCGGCTGTTCGAACTGCGGGAATTTCTTCAGGATATTTTCTTTCTGCGTTATTTCCATATGGTATGAATTTAATGAAGTCGAATAAGCAAGATAGACATTCCTGCTCTCAAGTGCAGTGCCTTTTATTCCTCGAAAACAAACACAAATCCTATTCTCATTATGTTAAGAAATTTGTCAGAGATAAAGGGCTTTTACCCCCGGAGGTTAAGCTAAAACAACTGGCGGCGTAGGGGACCTCTACCAGGATCCTAACAGGATGACAAAAGGAATAGCATGAAACGGCCCTGATCTTTTGTGGGACAAGGGTGTGTGAATGTATACGCATATAAGCAAAAAACCAGTGCAGGAACTAAAAGTCCCCACACTGTTCAAGATCAATTCATTTAAAGCTTATTTAAAGTCGTTGACGGCTTCGCTCAGGTCAAGCACTTTGGTGTCAGGCAAAGCGGCCTCCACAATGCTGCTACCGGCAGCTGATCGGTATCCTGCTGCACAATGTACTACCACGGGCTTATCGGTCGGAATTTCTTTGGCCCGCTCACGCAGTTCGGGCAACGGAATGTTAATGGAGTTGGCAAAAAACTTGCCGCCTTTCACTTCAGAAGCATTGCGCACATCTACGATGGTATAGTCTCCCTGATTCTCTTTGAACGCAGCCACATCCATCACCTGCGACTTCTCTTCGGCGGCTTCGGTTTGCACAAATACCCCCTCAATGAGCAGTTCGTATCCGATCTTAGAAGCCTTGCGGATCAGATCGTCCAGTTCATTTTCTGTTTCGGCAACCAGGTAGAAGCGCTCGTCAGGGCCTACAATGCTACCCAGCCACGTTTCGAACTTGCCTCCGTTTTGGATGTTAACCGCGCCTCTCAGGTGTCCTTTTTTGAAGACCTTTTCGCTGCGTGCATCCACAACCACCGTGCCCGCTGATGGCTTGTAGTTATTGTCAAGCCGCTTCACTTTGTCCAGACTTTGCTGGTAGGCAGGAGCGCCTTGTTTGTTCAGTCCCACATCGTAGCCGAAGTACTTTGGTATAAATGGCTGGTCTGCTGTGAGCACTTTCACGAAACCTTCTTCGCTCATGTCCTGCAGGGCGTAGTTGCTTATTTTCTCAGCACCGATCGTGCTGCTATTGGCTTCACTCAGCCCTTTGCCGCAAAGCGAACCCGCACCATGGGCCGGGTATACCAGCACATCATCGTTTAGCTTCATTAGCTTTTCGCGTGTGCTATGGTACATTTGCCGGGCCAGATCCTCGCGTTTTGCCGTTACGTTGCCAGCACTCTCACGCAAATCCGGACGGCCTACGTCACCGATGAACAAGGTATCTCCCGTGAATACGGCTATGTCCTTGCCCTCATGCTCCAGTACAATGCTGATGCCATCCGGGGAGTGACCCGGCGTGTGCAGCGATTTCAGTTTGATGTCTCCCATCTCCAGTACAGCGCCCTCGTCAAAGGTTTTGTGGGGATAGTCGGCACCCACCAGGCTGTGGGTATAGATAGTGGCCCCGGTTTTTTCATGGATCTCGAGGTGCGAACTCACAAAGTCTGCATGTGGGTGTGTCTCAATCACGCCAACGATCTTCGCATTGTTTTTTTCAGCGAAGTCATAGTAGGGCTGTGGATTGCGGGCCGGGTCTACCAATACGACTTCGCCGGTTTTTTCACTTAGGATGGCATAAGCGTAATGTGCCAGGCCTTTGTCTTCGAACTGCTCTATTTTCATGAATTTTGGTTTTACGTTTTAGCAAAAATGAACGAAACGTTCTTAGTCTGTTGCAAAATTAGAGTATACACGAGCCGCACACAGTGACATAAGTTACATAGCGCTTATCACGAGTAAAATGTTACTATTTTAAGTGATAGGTGAGGAGCGGGCGGATGCAGTGGTTGACCAGCGTCTCGGCGATGCTGCCGTAGAAGATGTGACTGAAGCCTTTGCGCCCGTGCGTGCCGATCAGTACCAGGTCCATGTCTGTTTCGCGGTTAAAGTTGCGTACGCCGGCCGGCACCTTATCATCACTCTTGAAGTGAATCTCATAGTTTTGCAGGTTAAGCTTTGTGGCAAAGCGCTGCATATTCTGTATCGTTGTGTCGAGTTTAAGGTCATCTTCTTTATCGATGATCTGGAGCAGGTGCAGTTGCGCGTTAAACAGTTGCTGCAAAGTCTTGATGGTGTTAACGGACTGTTCAGGTTGTTTTTCGGCAGCGAAGTCGGCCACCCACAGGATGTTCTTGATAGGGGTAATGGAGGCGTCTTGCTGAATGGTGATGACAGGTATATGCGTATGGCGCACCACGTGCTGTGCCTCCGAACCGGAAAGGCGCTCGAACCAGCCGTCTGACCCCTCTGTGCCCATGATGATCAGGTCAATGCGCTGCTGCTCGGCATACCTGGTCAGGCTGGTCGTCAGGCCGCCGTAAACCACGGTGCTGGTGAAACCGATGCTGGTCTGCTTCCTGAGTTCGTCGAATTGGTGGTTGGCCTGTTCCTCCCGGGCTTTCATCTCCGACTTGTCTATACTTTCAGAAGATTCCATTGAGCCAGCCCATTCGGCGGCGTTCACTTGAATGACATGTACCAGATGGAGATCGGCCGGGGTTTTCTCCAGCAATAAGTTCAGGAATTGTAGCGCTTTGAATGATACCGGTGTGAAATCCATCGGCACCATGATGTTGAGTTTCTTTTCCATTGTCTGTCTCTTTGTTAGTTGTTTTATGGTTTATGTATACTAACTATACAAAGGTCATTGCTTTATCGGTAACGTTCGGTGACTTTGGTTACATAAGCAGGCAATTTTGGAAACAGGATGCCGGATGCTTACCCGAATGAAAGTGTGGTGTAAAGCAACTAAACCCTTTTGTAACAGGTATATGGGTCAGTCTGATCCAAAGGATTTTACAGGTATAGCCTATGATGAAAACCGCTTGTGTACTCCCTCGCATGACGTTGCTGATGTTGTTTGTCTTGCTTATCCATTTGCCTGCTTCGGCCTGCACCACCTGCAACCGCCCCCTGCAGGCGGCCATCTTCGACGATAGCTTTCTGCAGCTATTACTCTATATGTTGCTGCCTTTCCTGTTCATCGGGCTGGTGGTATACCGACTTCATAAACTCAAATAAGATGCTATGAAAAGACAAATACCCATTGAAGAAGTCAAGCCCGCCCGAACTGGTCCGCTGATTGCGGCGGCCACACTCATAGGTATAGGAATGGGCGGGTTTGTGGACGGCATTGTGTTGCACCAGATCCTGCAGTGGCACCAGATGATCTCCGCCAAACTGCCGCCGGACACGCTACTCAACAAAGAGACCAACATGTTCTGGGACGGTATATTCCACGCCTTCACCTGGCTCACTACAGCACTGGGTATCTACCTGCTCTGGCGGGTTGCCAAAGAGCGCAAAGTCGTGCTGTCGAACCGCATTTTCGGCGGCAGTCTGCTGTTTGGTTTCGGCCTGTTCAATGTCGTGGAGGGTATCATCGATCACCACATCCTGGTGCTGCACAATGTGCGCGAAATCAGTCAAAGCCCTGCTGCCTGGAACTTCGGCTTTCTAGGTATATCGCTTATAATGTTGGCTGTTGGCTGGTTGCTTGTGCAGAAAGGCAGGAGAGAAGCGCAGGTATAAATTGGCGAAAAAATAAATTGGCAACAGTACAACGTGCGGCGGGTGCCCGGCGTTTAAATGACAACGAACAGCCTCATCATGAAGCACTAAGCTTTACACCTTAATTTTTTGAGATTGCACAATACCTGTCCGCAGGCATGGCTCATTATGTCAAACTACTAAAAAGGTGAATATGCAACGTGCTTTTTCTTTTGCCCTTCTCTGGGCGCTGCTCTCGCTTGGCTACACTGCCAATGCACAGGCCACTACCGACAATTTGAAATGGGAACACCGCTACGAGGAAGCCGCCAGGCAGGCCGCAGCCGATCACAAACCCATTCTGATGGTGTTCGCCGGCTCCGACTGGTGTAAGCCCTGCATCCTGCTGCGCAGGGAGGTATGGGATACGCCTGCCTTCCGGGATTATGCCAAAGAGCACTTCGTGCTGCTCGAGCTCGACTTCCCCCGTTTCAAGAAAAACCAGCTGCCGGAAGAACAGAAAAAATACAATGAGCAACTGGCAGACAAATATAACCAGGAGGGCCTGTTCCCACTCGTTGTCCTGACAGATGAAAAAGGAAATGTGTTGGGCAAAACGGGCTACCAGCCTGGCGGACCCGACAAGTATATTCCGCACCTGGAGCAACTCCTGCACCAGAAGTAGATCGCCTGCTTAACCTTAACCGCTGTATTTTTATGGATAGAATCATGCAATTCTGGCTGGTAGCGTTGTTGCTAGTATGCAACGCCGCACAGGCGCAGGCTCCTGCCGGGGAGCTGAAAACGCAGAAAAAAGTACTGTTGCTGATGGGCACCCGGTTTGAACTGGTAGCCGTGTCGGAGGATGAAGAACTGGCCAATAAGGCCATTGAAGCAGGTATACAGGAAATTCAGCGGATCGAGGCGCTCATTTCAGAGTGGCAACCAACCTCCCAGACCAGCGCCATTAACCGGAGTGCCGGCGGTATGCCAGTGCCAGTGGATGAGGAACTCTACGAGCTCATCCGGCGCAGCCTTCGCATTTCCGAGCTAACGGGCGGGGCCTTTGACATTAGCTGGGCGGCCGCCGACAAGGTATGGAAGTTTGATGGGTCTATGAAGGAGATGCCGTCACCGGAAACTGTGGAGAATTCCATCCGTCACATCGGTTACCAAAAGATCCAGCTGATTCCGGAGACGCACAGTGTATTTCTGAAGGAAGAAGGGATGAAGATCGGATTTGGTGCCATCGGCAAAGGCTATGCCGCCAACCGGGTACGCGACCTGATGCGCAGGATGGGTATACAAAGCGGCGTGGTGAATGCTGCCGGCGACCTGATCACCTGGGGCAAACAGGCCGATGGCCAGCCTTGGTACATCGGTATAGCCGACCCTGCAGACAAGGAAAAGGTTTTCTCCTGGCTCACTGCCGACCACACTGCCGTCGTGACTTCTGGAAGCTATGAAAAGTACGCCCAGATCAATGGCAAACGCTACGGTCACATCATAGACCCACGCACCGGTTATCCGGTAAGCGGCCTGAAAAGCGTCACCATCATATGCCCTGATGCCGAGCTGGCTGATGCGCTGGCCACAGCCGTATTTGTGCTGGGGAAAGAAGAGGGACTATACCTGGTCAATCAGCTAAAAGGGGTGGAGTGCCTGCTGGTGACAGATGAGAACGAAATGGTAACCTCTGACCAGTTGCACCTGCATTACTACAAAAACAAGCCGGCTTCAGCCAAAGCGGCTATACCTGCCAAAACCTCTAAAATCTAAGCCCAATGAAGTTGATCAGATGTGTCGCATTGTATGCCCTAGGTGCTGTTTTGCTCGGCTCGCTGGGCGGCTGCGAAGTCGTTAAACCTTATCAGAAAACCCTGCTGAACGAGGAGGAGATGAAGCTGAGCGCACGTAAACTGGAGGCCTTTGAAACGAATTTCCAATCGTACCGCGAAGGTGCCTCGGGTGCAAACGGTGGTAAAGTAGGAGGGGGGTGCGGATGCAACTAAGGTACATCGGCCTGATGATGGTCTGCACCATGGCCACAACAGCCTTTGCGCAAAACACAAGCACAACTGCCCCTGTGCGGCGGGTGCGTAAACTGGAACCAGCCGAGGTGAACATCCTCGGCAGCTACTATAGCCAGGACAGCAACCACTCGCCGGTGACCGGGGGCATTGGCACCGAGCAGTTGACGGATGTCACGCCGACCATTATCGTGAACGTGCCGCTCGACACGGTCACCAACCTGAATGTGAACTTCGGGATGGACTTCTACTCCTCGGCTTCTACCGACAATATAGATTTTAACGTTTCATCCGCCTCCAAATCCGATTTGCGCACACACCTCAACCTGGGTATAAGCCGCCGCAACAGTCTGACAAGGATCACGAAAAGTCTGATAATCGGAGGTTCTACCGAGTACGATTACCAGTCGTTGTCAGTGGGGGCTGGCTGGGCGCAGGAGTCGCGCGACGGCAACCGGGAACTCAGCCTGATGGGCATGATCTACTACGACACCTGGACGCTGATATACCCGGAGGAACTGCGCAATGGCAAAAGCTTGGTGAGCACCAACAAGCGGCAATCCTATAACCTTTCGGCTACCTTGTCGCAGGTGATCAACCAAAAAATGCAAGCTTCTTTAAGCGCCGACATCGTCTATCAGTCCGGTTTGCTCTCTACGCCCTTTCACAGGGTGTATTTCCGGGAGCAGGAAGCGGCGCAGGTAGAGCAACTGCCGGACCAACGCCTGAAATACCCACTGGGGTTGCGGGTGAACTACTACGTGAATGACTATGTGACTTCGCGCTTCTTCTATCGCTTCTACAGCGACAACTGGGGCGTGACGGCCAACACCATCGAGCTGGAGACACCCATCAAATTCGGGCCATTCTTCTCGTTCTACCCTTTTTACCGCTTCCATACCCAAACGGCAGCCGACTACTTTGCACCCTACAAAGAGCACAGCCTGAGCCAGGAGTTCTATACCTCCGATTATGATCTGTCGGGCTTTACCAGCCACAAAGCAGGTATAGGATTGCGCTACTCGCCCCTGTCAGGTATAGCCAAATTCGGACTGCCTTTCTCTAAGAACAAAACCTCGCTGAAAGGAATAGAACTGCGGGGTGCCAACTATTGGCGCAGCGACGGTCTCAAGGCTTTCATCATCAGCACGGACCTCAACTTCACGCTGCCGTCCAGAAAGTGATCTGGGGACCAGGAGTAGGTGAAGGAGGAAAGAGTCCTACCCTGAATTACAAAGCTGTTGATTTTTCCCTACGCGCCCGCAGGTATATTTTGCCCAGTTCATTTACCAGCAGCGGTACTAATCCTAAGGTTAGGACCATTAACCATCCGGGCGTATCGAGCATGGTCAGGTTGAAAGCCTTCCGCATAAAAGGGACTGCTATCACCACTAATTGTAGTGCCAGCCCCAGCACGATGGCACCAATCAAGTACCTGTTCGAGAAAACGCCAAGCTGGAAGATAGACTTTGTATGATGTCGCATGGCCAGAGCGTAAAAGAGCTGGCAGGCCACCAGCGTCATAAAGGCCAGGGTTCTAGCATTCTCCAGCGTGGCGACCGGTACAGCATCATCAAAAGGGGTGTAGCCGTGCTCGTAGTAGCCGAACCAGAAGGAAAAAATGGTGAGCGTACCGATCAGAATGCCACCCCCCAGCACACGCCAGCCCGCAATGCCGGTAAAGAAGCTTTCGTTGGGGTTGCGGGGTTTTTCCTGCATCACATCCGGGTCGCCGGGGTCCATGCCTAGTGCGACGGCCGGCATAGAGTCCGTAAGCAGGTTGATCCAGAGGAGCTGGGTTGCGATCAGAGGCGCTTCCCAGCCTATCATCAGCGTGATGAACATGGCCACTACCTCACCCAGGTTACAGGACAGCAGAAAGAGGACGGCTTTCCGGATGTTGTTGTAGATGTTTCTACCCTGCTCAATGGCCGATACAATGGTGGCAAAATTATCATCGGTCAGAATCATGTCCGAAGCGTTTTTGGCTACGTCGGTCCCTGTAATGCCCATGGCCACCCCAATGTCAGCGGCATTGAGTGAGGGCGCATCGTTCACGCCATCTCCGGTCATCGACACCACATTGCCCTGCACTTTGAGGGCACGCACAATCTTCACTTTGTGTTCCGGCGAAACCCGTGCGAAAATGCGGTAGCCATTGACCTTTTCGCTGAATTCGTGCTCGCTTAGCCTTTCTATCTCCTGACCTGTAATAGCCTGTTCCAGGTTGTCGGCTATACCTAGTTCATGGGCAATGGCGAAGGCGGTGATCTTGTGGTCGCCCGTGATCATGACGGTCTTGATGCCCGCTTCTTTTGCTTTACGCACGGAGTCTTTTACCTCGGTTCTCGGAGGGTCCATCATCCCGACAAGCCCCAGCAAGATCAGGTCCTGCTCCATCTCATCGGCGCCAATCACCGTGTCAACGGGCTTGTAGGCGACCCCCAGCGTACGAAGGGCCTGCTCCGACATGCGGGCGGTCGCTTCCTCCACCTGCTGTTTGTGTTTCTCAGAGAGCGGGAGCACTTGCCCTTTTTCTTGTACACGCGTGGTCAGTTGCAGGAGGTTATCGATGGCGCCTTTGGTGTATACCGTATACCTGCCGTTTTCCTCGTTCAGAGTCGACATCAGCTTCCGGTCCGAATCGAACGAAAACTCGTCGATGCGTTTGCTCTGCCTGTCCAGTGCCTGGCGGTCTATACCTAGGTCGTCTCCCAGGATCAGCAGGGCGATTTCGGTGGGGTCGCCGGTTCCTTCGCCATTCTCGTAGGTGGCGTCGGAGCAGAGCACCATGGCTTTGGCGAGCAGGGCGGCATCCTCAGTAGGGGAATTCTCTTTTTCCCGCTCCACTGTCACTTCCCCCTCGGAGTTAAAGTATCGGAGAACCGTCATCTTGTTCTGGGTGAGCGTACCCGTTTTGTCGGAACAGATGATGTTGACGGAGCCCAGTGTCTCCACCGCCGGCAAACGCCTGATGATGGCGTTGCGTTTGGACATGCTCGTGACGCCAATCGAAAGCACAATGGCCACGATGGCGGCCAGTCCCTCCGGTATAGAGGCTACGGCCAGCGAAACCGAAATAAGAAACATCTCCGCCAGGTCGCGGCCCTGCAGCAGGGCTACCACAAAGATCAGCACACAGATGCCAATCGCGAATTTGCCAAGCGATTTGCCGAGTTTGTTCAACCGGACCTCCAGCGGGGTTTTAATATCTTCTTCGGTGTCGATGATGGTGGCGATCTTGCCCACTTCGGTCTGCATGCCGGTGCCCACGACCACACCCACGCCTCTGCCCGCCGTCACCAAGGTGGACATGAATGCGGCATTATCGCGGTCACCGAGGGGGGTATTGGGCGCTTTTAAGGTAACGGTGGCATCTTTGGGGGAGGGAACGGACTCGCCGGTCAGGGCCGACTCCTCTATCTGCAGGTTGGCCGATTCAAGCAGGCGGAGGTCAGCGGCAATATACCTGCCAGCATCCAGTATCAGTACATCGCCCGGCACTACGGTATCAGAGTCAACCTCTGTCACGACTCCCTCACGGCGCACGAGGGCTTTGGGGGAGGCTATTTTTTGCAACGCTTCGATGGCATTGCCCGCTTTCACTTCCTGCACCACACCCAACACCGCATTGAGTATTATCACAGCCAGGATGATGATGGCGTCGATGTATTCGCCCATGAACAGGGTGATCACCACTGCCGCAAACAGCACATAAATGAGCCAATCCTGAAGCTGGGCCAGGAATAGCTGCAAGATGCTCTTTTTCTTTTTTGCCGTCAGCTTGTTAGGGCCATACTTTTCCAGACGGACTTTCACTTCTTGTTCAGTGAGTCCCTGAGCCGGATCTACTGCCAGTTCTTTCAGAACAGCCTCTTTTGATTTGGAGAACCACATATCATGCTATCGATTCGTGACGTCAATAAATTAAAGTTAGCGATAAGCAGTGATAGTTCGTTTACATCGGCTTCAGTTTCAACTTAATAGTTCTCAAGTGATACCAAAGCCCTGTGGCAAATCTCGCGGCCCAATTCAATCTGGCTTTTGGCCTTGTGAAATTCGAAAATGGAGCAGGAGTTCACTGGTATTTCCACCAGCACATCAGGTGGGTGCACCTCTAGCATTAAGTTGGTCAGGCGATCTTGTGTCATTTGGTAGGCCAGCAACAGAAGCTCTCTCAGAGAGTAATCTGATAGTGGTGAAAAATCACCGGAAGCGTTCTCAGTGTCCTGCCCAGTTAGCTGCAGCCATTTCCAAAGGGCTGACACAGCTTCAGGGCGTTCGTTCACCTTCAGCATCGGTTTGTCTTCGGAAGCCGGACCGTTCAGATTGACTGCCACGACCAGTTCGCCTTGCTTTTTACGCACCAGGTTAAGGGGGAGCGGATTAAGCACACCGCCGTCGACCAGGAACTGCCCGTTCTCAAGCACCGGTGTGAACACGCCAGGTATAGCAATGGATGCGCGAAGGGCCTTGTAAAGATCACCTGAAGTATAATTTACTTCCTGGTTTCGGAGCATATCAGTAGCCACAGCCGTGAAGGGTACTTTCAGATGCTCGATATCCTGCGGACCTGTTACCTCGCGCAGCAGGTTAAATACCTTTTCGCCTTTGATGAAGCCTTGCCGGGTGAAGGTGAAGTCGAGCAGGTTGAAGACCGAGCTTCTGGTCAGGGTAAGCATCCATTCTTTGTAAGCCTGGTTGTAGCCCGCTGCATACAAGCCGCCCACAACAGCTCCCATCGAGCAGCCGACGACGCTGGCTATTTCAAAGCCTTTCTCTTCCAGCACTTCAATGACGCCGATATGAGCCAATCCGCGCGCACCGCCGCTTCCCAGCACCAAATGTACTTTCCTGTTTTCCATGCCGCAGCAATTTATGTTTTTTCATCCGGGATATTATCAAAGACTATAGCAACACGCCTAATACTAGCACGCCCGGACCAGAGTCAATTGTTCAGTTGGCAGGTAACGTTCACGGGTGGCGAGTAAAAGGATAGTTAAATATATTTTTGTATTCTTTTGTTGATTTTTGTTGTAATACGTATTTAATGATTCTACCAGAATATTGTTGGATTGAATTAGTTATAGCTCGCATAATCATGAGCAGGAATAAAAAGGTCTTGGTTACAGGCAGTGCAGGCTTCATCGGGCACCATGTCGTGATGGCTTTGCGGGGTGCACATTTTGAAGTGGTAGGGCTTGATGTCATCAACAATTACTATGATCCGGCCTTGAAATACGATCGCCTCCAACAACAAGGCTTTGACAGATCCTTGATCCATTACAATACCTGCATCCGAAGTTCCGACAATCCGTCCCAACAATTTATTTTGCTTGATTTAACCGATGCAAGCGCCCTTGAGAAACTCTTTCAGGAACAACAATTTGACATAGTGGTGCACCTGGCCGCGCAGGCCGGGGTGCTGTACAGCCTGGAAAATCCGATGGCTTATGTGGAGAGTAATTTGGTCGGATTTGCCAACATGCTGGAAGCTTGCCGGAAACATCCGGTGAAGCACTTCCTGTTTGCCTCCTCCAGTTCGGTGTACGGCCAGCATGTAGAGATCCCTTTTTCCACAAGCCACAGGACAGACCAGCCGATTTCTTTCTATGCCGCCACCAAAAAGGCCAACGAAGTAATGGCGCACAGCTATGCACATTTGTACGGTATACCTACCACGGGCATGCGTTTTTTTACCGTATATGGACCCTGGGGCAGACCGGATATGGCCTGCCTCCACTTTGCCAAATGCATTGCCGAGGAGCGTACCATCCGGCTCTACAACCAGGGGAACATGTGGCGTGATTTTACCTACATCGACGATGTGGTGACCGCCGTGACGAAACTGCTGGTTCGCGCTCCGAAGGTTGCCAAGAAGAAGCGTGCTCCCGAAGCACCATATCGCCTGTACAATATTGGCAATAACCAGCCTGTGCAGTTGCTCGAGATGGTGGCGCTCCTGGAGCGGGGCTTGCATAAAAAGGCCCGCATTGACCTGCTTCCCATGCAGCCCGGCGATGTGCCCGTGACCTATGCCGATGTGGAATCGCTGGTGACGGCCATCGGGTATAGGCCCCGCACCAGCCTGGAGGAAGGTATAGGAAAGTTTCTGGATTGGTTTAAAGCCTACTATACGGCTCACCCTGTTGAAAAAGCAGCCTGATGGGGGTGTCGGTATTCACTTGACTTAAATAGAACAAGGTATGGTAAATGAACTTTACAATGAGGGGACTGCAAAAACTTCCCTCACGATTCTTGTACCCGTCTTTAACGAAGCGGAATGCCTCTTGCGCCTAAGTGAGGCCCTGGACGCCTTTCTTCCACAGTCTCCCATTCCGGCGGAGGTGTTGTTTATCAACGACGGGTCGACAGACAACAGCCTGTCCATGATCCGGGAGATATGCGGGCGAAAAAATCTATACAACTACATTTCGCTGAGCCGTAACAGTGGCCTAAGTACGGCCATTAAAGCAGGTATAGACCATTGCCAAAGCACTCATATTGGGTACATAGATTCCGACCTGCAGACGTCGCCAATGGATTTTCTGCTGTTTTTCGAGCACCTGTCGGAGTACCAGATGATTTGCGGCATCCGGACGAAGCGCAAGGATACGTTTGTTAAGAAAATTTCTTCCAGAATTGCTAACGGTTTCAGGCGGCGCATGATCAACGATGGGATTGTCGATACGGGTTGTCCGTTAAAGATCATGGACGCTGCATTTGCCAGACGCGTACCTTTTTTCGACGGTATGCACCGTTTTTTGCCGGCGCTCATACAACTGCAGGGCGGAAAAATAAAGCAAATCCCCGTACAGCACTTTGAACGTTATGCGGGCACTTCAAAATACCATCTGTTCAACCGCCTGTGGGGTCCGCTGAACGATACCTTCGCCTTCCGTTGGATGCGCAAACGCTATATCCGGTATACCATCTCTGAGCAGTTCATCAACAAGGCGGCGGTGCGGCATGAGCAGGTCTGAGATCGGAATATTGAGTCTGGGACTGATGGCGCAGGCGCTGTTCTCTGCCCGCATCCTGGTGCAATGGATCACGTCGGAGCGAGCGGGCAGGGTGCTGTCACCCACATCGTTCTGGACGTTCAGCCTGCTGGCATCTTTCCTGCTGATGCTATACGGTATGTTCCGCCAGGACCTGGTTATCATCGGCGGCCAAGTGATCTCTTACCTGATATACCTGCGTAATCTGCAATTCAAAGGAGTTTGGAGTGAGTTGCCTGCCTGGGTGCGTTGGCCGGCTGTGCTGTTCCCGCTAGGGGCAGTGGTCTGGTTGGTTTTCGGGGACGCGTATAGTCTGGCGTATATCTGGCAGCACAGCAAGGTGTCGGGTTTGCTTATAGCCTGGGGCGGTGCGGGGCAGGTTATCTTCACGATTCGTTTTGTGTACCAGTGGTATTACTCAGAACTAGCCCAGGAGTCTATCTTGCCGAACGGTTTCTGGGTGATTAGCCTGATAGGCAGTCTGATGATCGTGACCTATGCCGTGCTGCGCCTGGATCCGGTTCTGCTGCTGGGGCAGGTGGTAGGCGTCGTGGCCTACAGCCGTAACCTATACCTGGGGCTGCAAAAACAATCTACTAGCCAACGTACTGTTTCCTGAATGGATATGAAGCAAGCTATTGCTGGTCTGCGCCACCATACCCTTGTGGCAGCATTGCTTTTTGTGTTGTTGCTGGTCCTGCTCTATAACCTGGGCGGTTGGGGTTTGGTGGAAACCAGCGAAGCCCGCTATGCCGAGATCAGCCGTGAAATGCTGCTGAGCGGTGACTGGATGCATCCCCGCTTGCTTGGAATCCACCACTTTCATAAGCCCCCCATCACCTATACAATTTCTGCTGCAGGTATGGGCCTTTTCGGAGTAAATGAATTCGGGGTGCGTTTTTTTCTGCAGCTCTCTTTGCTGGGACAGGCCCTGATGGTATACCTCATCGGACAGGAGCTGTTTCAGTCACGCAAAATGGCTCTAACCGCTCTTATCATTTACGTGACCCTGCCCGCCGTTCTGATCGCTGCCCGTAACCTGACGACAGATTCATTTCTGGCTACCTTCGAATTGCTGGCCATTTGGGCCTGGATGAGGTATAAACCCAGCAAAAAGCCTGCCTGGCTATACCTGTTTTACCTGGCACTGGCCTTGGCTTTTCTAACCAAAGGTCCGGTGGGCCTGATATTTCCAGTGCTCGTCGTTATAGGGTATAGGGTTAAGGGTGCAAGCGGGTATCTCAGTCTTGTGCATCATCTGTTAGCCTTCTCGCTGTTTTTGGTGCTAAGTGCCTCCTGGTACGTATACCTGATGTGGCAGGACAGGCAATTTGTCGATTATTTCCTGCTCAACCACATTGTCAAGCGCTATACCAGTCCGGAGACCTTCGGCCGGTCCGAACCCTGGTGGTTTTACCTGGCGTTCATACCTGTACTGAGCCTGCCCTGGTCTGCCGTACTGCTATTGCATTTGCCTGCACTTCGAAAACTCTTGCCCGAACACAAGCGGCTTTTTGTGCTCTGGCTGCTGATACCGCTTCTTTTTTTCTCATTATCAAGTTCCAAGCTGATTTTGTACGTCCTGCCGATGCTGGCAGGTATAGCCCTGCTGATTTCCTGGTTAGTATACCAGCTGACCGCGCGCGACCTCCGGATTATCGCTCGGGTCACCTTCGTATACCTGGGCCTGGTTGTCCTTAGCCTTATACTGCTACGGTTCCTGCCACTGGGCTTCACCGTGCCCTTGCCCCTGGTCCTGTTTGCAGTGCTGATGCTGGGGGTGATATACCTGCTGTGGCGGTACATGCAGCAAGGTATACAACAGGTAGTGGCTGCTGTACTGGCCTTCACCGTATTTCTGATACCCTTTTCGACGCACCTCCTGGGTGCCAATGCGGAGCAGATGAACTCCAGTAAAGCAGTGGCCGATTTGATCAGGGAGGAGAATCTGCAGGGGAGAACCATCATCGTCTATGACCGTCTGCTACCGTCCCTGGCCTTTGCGCTAAACAAGGACATCGTATCGGTGAGCGACCAACACCACAGCCTTAAACGCGAAACACAGTTTGAAACAGGCGACGCGTGGCGCAACCACCTGCTCCGGATACAGGACAGGCAGGACTCTGCCAGACTTCGGGAGATGCTTGGCGGCCAGGCTGTCCTCGTCTCTAAGAGGGAGTTGCCGGCCAACAGGAACTGGTTGAGAAGTCAGTTGACCCATAGCAGACAGGTGGGCGTCTGGATGGTGTATTACTGATCCGGATGGCCAGGTGTTAGTTGAAATAAGCTGCTATCGTGATGTCCCTCTGGTCGTCTGCACTATATATTCTGTACAAAATATAGAACCCTGAAAATCATTTTTCGTTAACCCGTGTGAACTGCCACCACGCGTTGGCAGGCTCCATTAAACAGCCATCACTATTTTGTATGAATCATAAGTACTTAGTTCACCTGCAAAGAAGGTATAGTTTTTTTTGCCTTTTTCTGCTGTTCCTTACTTTTCCATTCTCTCTTGTAGTTGCAAATAAAGTTGATTTTGGCAGTACACTAGCCGCTGCAGCGCCTGCAGCGGTAGAAGCGCAGCCCTCGCTGGTAGGTGCCATCACCCTTCAGTGGAATGCCGTAACAGGCGCCACCCAGTATGTGGTGGAGCGTTCTCTTTTCGCAAACAGTGGCTTTCAGGTGCATGCCACCGTTGCTGCCGTAAGCGGCAAAACAATCTATACCTACCGCGATACCGGGCTAGGCTACGGGGAAAGTTACCACTACCGCGTAAAAGCGGTGACGAGCTCCGGTGACTCGCCCTTGAGCAGTACGGTGAATGCCACGACGCACGCACAGAGCAAAATTTTTAATATCATGCCACTCGGCGACTCCAACACCCACGGTACCAAATTCAGTGACAACCGAACAGACGCTGAGCGCATCGCTTATCGCAAGCAGCTCTACGATTTGCTGATGGGGGCCGACGCCAAATTCACGTTCGTGGGCAGTGAGCGCTCGGGTAGTGCCACACTGGCGAACGACCAGCATGCAGGTTTTCCGGGATCCCGCACCGGCGACATCGCGAGTTTGCTGCGCACCAGCAGCTACCGCAACCAGGACAATGTGTTGGTATCTCGTGGCTCCGGTACTTACCTGGACAAGTTCAACCCGGATGTCGTGTTACTGCACCTGGGCACCAACGGCGGGCAGTTTGGGGTCACCGACGACGAGCAGGCCATTGCTGAAATGGCCGCTATACTCGACGAGGTGGATGCCTACGAAGCCAGGGCCAACAAAGAGGTAACCGTTGTACTGGGGCTCATCATAAACCGCGTTCCCCAAGAGAATGATCCGGCGGCGGTGGAGTATACCTCGCGTTTCAATGCGAAACTGGCTGCTATGGCTGAGAACCGCATCAAAACGAAGAGCGACCGGCTCATTATAGTAGATATGGAAAAAGCGGCCGGCATCATCTACAAATTAGCAGGCGATGGCGGAGACATGGACGACAGCCTGCACCCGGCACCATCCGGCTATCAGAAAATGGCCAATCAGTGGTTTAAGGTCCTGAACCCGCTCCTGAAGCCAGCCAGTATTACCGCCAGCAACCCGGAGACCACCATCACGAAAAAACCGACCGAAATATCAAAAGAGAAGTCTCCAACGTTTGAATTTGCCAGCAATAAAAGTCCCGTATACTTTGAAGTGAGCCTGAATGGAGGCGCTTATGAAGCTGTCAGCAACCCGTATACCCTGACCAACCTGGCCGACGGGCGCTATACCTTGTCGGTGCGGGCCGTGGACGCGGGTGGCAGAAAAGACGCCACACCAGTTTCCTATACCTGGACCATCATCACAGAACCTCCCACACCGCCTGTTTTTACAACAATTACCGAAGACCGCGGCCCTGTTAACAACGACCGCGTGACCTCCGATAACACTATTCGTCTGGCTGGTAAGGCGCAAAATGGAGTAGAAGTGACTGTGAGTGAAGCCGAACGTGGTGTGCTGGGCAAAGTTAACGCCAACAACAGTGGCGACTGGACTTTCAATTACGAAGGCACCGCTCTGCCAGCGGGCGTGTACCGTTTCACTGCAATTGCAACTGATATTGCGGACAATGTGAGCAAAGTGAGCAGCACCTTTACCGTCACCATCGATCTGACCCGTCCGGATGTTGCCATCTCGCCCGAGGCGAAAGCACCGGTAACCAAAGCCTTCCCAATTCAGCTTACCTTCACGGAGGAGGTCTACGGCCTTGCTGCCGCTGAAATCACTGTGACAGGTGGTACATTGAGCGATCTGAAAGAAGTAGACAAATCCACCTATACCGCCACCATCACCCCACCTGCTAACGGGCAGGGTATGGTAGCCATAAGTCTGGCCGCTGACAAAGCGACCGACCTGGCGGGCAACGGCAACACGGCCTCCAATAAACTGGAGATCGCCTATGACCTGAAGCGCCCGAAAGTGACGCTGAGCTCGGATGCCCCGCAGCTCGTAAAAGCGCCGTTTACGGTGAAGTTTACCTTTGATGAAGCAGTAACGGTTTTTACAGCTTCCGATATCAGTGTGCAAAATGGGGCGGCAGGAAACCTTAAGGCCGAGAGTGCTACAGTGTATACGGCCACCATCAGCCCGGCTACTGACGGGGAGGTAGTGGTGAGTCTGGCGGAAAACAAGGCAACTGACGAAGCCGGCAATGGCAACGAATCCTCCGCCGAACTGAAGCGCCTTTATGACGTGGCACCACCGACCGTCACGCTGGCCACCACGGCGGGTGAGCTGTCGAATACCGCTATACCTGTCACGGTCACGTTCAGCGAGCCCGTAACAGGTATAGCCCTGACCTCCTTTAGCGTAACTAACGGCATACTGAGCAACCTGCAGAAAAAAGACAACACGACCTATACTGTCGTGCTCACGCCTGAAAAAGATGGGGAAGTAAGCCTGCAACTAGCCGCTGACAAGGTAGAAGACCAGGCCGGAAACGGCAACACCGCCTCGAATGTCCTCAAAAGCCGGTATGATGCTACAGCACCTACAGTGGTGCTGAGCACCGACGCTCCGGAACTGACCAATAAGCCTTTCACCGTGAGCTTCCGTTTCAGCGAAGCTGTAGAAGGGTTCGTTGCGGCCGATATCACCGTATCAAATGGGGCAGCCAGTGAGTTTAAGAAAACAGACGATCAAGCTTATAGCGCTCTGATCAAACCATCAGCAGATGGCGAAGTGACGGTACGGCTGGGGGCAGGTATAGCAAAAGATGCAGCGGGCAACCCCAATGCTGTTTCGAACGCGTTAAGCATACGATTCGACGGCACGGCCCCATCCGGCTATACCGTGGCTTTCGGCACCGAAAAAGTAGATCACAGCAACCAAAAGCAGGTTCCGTTCACCGTGAAGGGAGCAGAGCAGGCCGCCACGTACTTCTATACCATCAGCAGTGACAAAGGTGGCAGTGATGTGGCCGGCACATCCAGCACGACGGCTTCTTCCTTCAACGTGGAGAACCTGGACCTGAGCGGTCTGTATGACGGCACCCTCACCCTCACGTTCTACCAGGTGGATGCCGCCGGTAACCGGGGTGCGGATGCCACGGCACAGGTGGTGAAAATGACCAAGAACATCGCATCCGTAAATAGCCTTGAGGCAATCAAAGTGCCGTTCCGAACCAGCTTTGAAAATTTGCCGCTGCCTGCGCAGGTGAAGGTGAATTATACCAATGGGGAGGAAGAAGAGCTGGAAGTAAAGTGGCAACAAGGCGACTACAACGGTTTGAAACCCGGCGTTTATACCTTGAGCGGGGAACTGGTGCTGCAGCCGAACACTACCAACCAGGACAACCGCATGGCCACCATCACCGTGACCGTGGAGCCGAACCAGCCACCAACCGCTATCGCGATCAGCCAGAACTCGTTCAAACCCAACGCGACTCCGGATGAGAGTTTGCTGACTTTCAGCACCACCGACCCCGATGATGAAACCCATACCTATACCTTAGTGAGCGGGCAGGGTGCTGAACACAACAACTTTTTTGAGCTCAGAGACGGCCAGCTATACCTAAAGTCCACGACCGGACTGTCAGGCATCCGCAACTTCCATATCCGGGTGCGCACCACTGATCCTTACCAGAACAGCTTTGAGCAGACCTTCACCCTCAGCAAGGAGGTATACCAGCCGGCCAACCCGATCAAACTGGTCAATGCCTTTTCACCGGACGGGGATGGGGTAAACGATACCTGGACGGTGCCGGAGCTTAAATTTTATGACGAGATCAACATCCAGGTGTTCGACCGGGCGGGGAGAAGACTCTTCCATACTACCAATCCGGAGCAAGGCTGGGACGGCCGCGGCCAGGACGGGCAGGTAAAAGAAGGTTCTTATTTCTACATCATCGAGGTGAAGGATATCAACCTGGTGCAGAAGGGTGTATTAACAGTACTTAAGTAAGCATACATGAACAGATTAATTTTTATAGCTCTATTCTTTTTGACCGTTTCGGGGCTGCAGGCGCAGAACCGCAAGTATATCAGTAATTTTTCAGCGTATCAGCATTTTTACAACCCGGCACTCACGGGCAGCGAAGGCTCTATGCTCCGGACCTATTACCGCAACCAGTGGACGGGTTTTGAGGATGCTCCCAAGACGCTCTTTTTCTCAGGGGAGATGGATCTGGCGGATATGAACAAGAAAACAGACAAAACCAGCCACTACCAGTACCGGGATTCGCGCAGCAATTACATGGGCGCCCGGCATGCGTTCGGCCTGATCGCCTTGCAGGAGCGCTTCGGCCCGACGAGGGAAACGCAGCTTGGATTGAACTATGGCACCGGTGTTCGGCTTTCGCAGTCGCTCAGTCTGCGTTTCGGCACCTCGCTTACCTTCAACAACTTCCGGCTCGACGGCAACAGCCTGGTGGTGGACAACACAGGCGACCCGCGCTACCAGCATGTGCTGGGCGACCAGAACAGCATGAGCAAGTTTGATTTGAACCTTGGTTTTGCCCTGACCTCCGCCAATTACTACCTGGGCTACGCCATGCAGGACATCACCAAAGGCCATTTTTTGAAGAGTGGTGACAGTTTCATGAAAGACGTGTATACCCGGAAGCACATCGCACAGGCCGGCTTCCGTGCTGCTTTGACTGAGCCGTTTGGGTTGATCGTCAATGGCCTCTACCAGTACGACGAGCAGCTAAAAGGCACTGTGGAAGGACAGGTGAAACTGGTGTATAATGACTTGCTGTGGGCAGGCGGAGGCTATCGCAACGACCAGGCCTTTCATGTGGGAGCTGGTCTGCACTACCGCCAGTTCCGCATCACGTACGCCTACGAAAGCCCCATCCAGGAGGCTCGCTCTATCAGCCGCTCTACTAACGAGATTGGCTTAGCCTATACCTTGCGCCCACTTACCACAGGCCGCGCAGGAAGCAGCGGACCTTTGTTCTGGTAGCGTTTAGCCCGCATGGGAGACGGTGCCGATCGGGATGAAGAGTTCAAAAGAAGACCCACGCCCCGGCGTACTTTGTACCTGCATGGTACCGTGCAGGCTCTTGAGTAGCTGGCGTACCAATTGTAAGCCCATGCCGTAGCCAAGTTCGCCCTGCGTGCCCGAGGTGCTCGGCGATTGTCCTTTCTCCATGGCATCGACCTGCTCCGGACTAAGGCCTATACCGGTGTCCTGCACCTGGATCTTAAGTACCCGGTTGTTTTGCGACAAGGTAAGATCCAGATCGACAGAAACTTCGCCTAAGGGAGGGGTGAACTTAAGCGCGTTCGAAACTAGATTGACGACAATCTGCATCAGCCTGGTTTTGTTGAAGGTAATGTCGCTGAGATCTTCGTTGATGTGCACCCCGAAGCTGATGGCTTTTTCGGTGGCCTGCGGTAGGAACAGTTGTTCGAGCGCTTCTCTAAAGCTCCCCAGTGTGATCCCGTCCTGGATCTCGGATTGCGCTGCAGGCTGCTGATTGGGCTGCAGGATTTCATCTGCCAGTGCCAACAGCGAAGAACTGCTCTTGTGAATCATCTGGCTAGTCTTAAGCACTTCTTCCGGACTACTCTTGCCCTCTTTCTGAATAAGCCTTTTCGCTAGACCTATGATGCCACCGATCGGTCCGCGCACATCGTGTGCCACCCGTTTGATCACGGCTCTGGCTTCCGTCAGTTCGCTGCGCACTAGGCGCACCTCTTTCAGCAATAGCAGCCGTTTTACAATTTCTTTCGCCAGGGCCTTGAGCAGGTCAACTTTATCAGCAGAAAGTGTGATCTCGTGACTATCCAGGACACAGAGTGAACCAATATTGTGACCGTCCGGGGTGCGGAGCGGTACGCCAAAATAATAACGCATCATCGGCCCGTCTTTGATGCCGGCCAGGTCTTTGAATCGCTCGTCCTCCTGCAGGTTCTTGACCTCAAAATGGTCCTGTTCCAGGATCGTGTACTGACAAACCGAATTTTCGCGGGGCGTCTGCACCATCGGGAATCCGTGGCCGGCCACCGTCCACTGCGTGTACAGGTCGATCAGGTTGAGCAGGGAGACCTCTGTGCCGGCCACGCGTGCCGCCAGGGTAGTAAGCTCCTCAAACTCTTTTTCTAAGTCACTGTAGTCTAAGTCAAAGGACATCAGATCAAAGATCCGTGTGCTTTCGTTTTCAGGATAAGATGCTTGCTGAGAGGCGGGCTGGTGCATGTAGGTAGTGCTCATGGGTACTATAAGCTAAACGCGTTGATGAGAGGTAGAAGTTGCATAACCCACTTTCACCAACTCCGGCTGGCGTAGCTGGTGCACGGTCAGCACGGCCACGGAGAACAGGACAACTGCTACCAGTTGGTGCAGCACGCCCAGGCTGATCGGCACAACCAGTACGAGGGTGAAGATGCCCAATAGTACTTGCGCTATACCTGTAAGGAGTAATAAGCTGGCGAACTGTTGCGTGCGGCCTCTCCATACCTGTTGCTTCACCCTGTACCACAGCAGCAAAATGCCGGCAAGTGCTACAAAAGCAAACCAACGGTGCATGAACTGCACGGCCACGCCATTGTCGTAAAATTCGGAAAATGAAACGCCATTCAGGACACCTGGGAGTAACTCTCCCTGCATCAGCGGCCAGGTGTTGTAGGAGAAACCCGACTTAAGGCCGGCCACAAAAGCGCCCAGTACAATCTGTGCCATTATAGCCCCCAGCACCAGCCACGACAAGGTATAAGCAGGCCGCTTGGCTGTAGATTTTTGCTCAACAGGAGCAACCAAGTCGGCTACTGTCCAAAGGATGACTCCCACTAATGACAATGCCAGCATAAGGTGTGCTGCTAGTCTGTAGTGGCTCACGTGGGGATTCTCACTGAGTCCGCTCATCACCATCACCCAGCCCATCAGGCCCTGCGCCATACCTAGCAGCAGGATGAAGACAAGTCGCTTTACCAGCCAGGGCGCCAGCATTTTGCGGAGCAGGAAATAAAGAAAAGGCACAATGAAGACGATACCAATGATCCGGCCGAGCAGGCGATGCAGGTACTCCCACATAAAGATCTGTTTGAAGCCCGCGAGCGTCATGCCGAAGTTCAGTTTCTGGTACTCCGGAAACTGCTTGTACTTCTCGAACATGACGAGCCACTCGTTTTCTGAAAGCGGAGGCAGCGTACCCGAAATTAAATTCCACTCTGTGATGGAAAGACCGGAGCCGGTCAGGCGCGTAATGCCCCCGATGATGACCATGGCCAACACCAGCACAATACCGCTGATGAGCCATAGAACGACAGGTATAGAAACAGATTTTTGACGCATAACATGGAAAAGAACAAATATCCATGTTTTTAATCTGTCAGAAGATGATGATTGTCATTTTTATAAATTATATACCTACGTATTCCGCACTGTGTCCAGAATTTCAGTGGGAGAGCTTTTAGGGGAAATGTCATCAAAATCACCGCGCAAAGCCTTCAGGGCGTAGCGTTCTTCGTCTATCTCCCGGCGACTGCGGATGCCGAGCGACCGCAGGACGGGCAGGGGAGGGCACCAGCCCTGCAGGCCGTGTTGCAGCAAAAAAGTACTCACAATACCCGGCAGAATGAACCAGCGTTTGTTTACAAAAGCGCCCAGCAGCGTGCCGGACAAGGCTAATGTAGAGGCGTTTACCTCCAACGTGCGTTCGATGCTCCATTCCTGGTCGAGCTCACGGATGCGCTCGGATATCTCGCCATGACTCCGGCCTTTGTAACGGGCGATGCTCTGCCGGATGGAGCTGTCTATCCGCTCGTTTATACGGTCAGCTGTGCTCTCTCGCACTCGTCCCTGTTCTTCCTGTTCTATAGTTGCCATCTGATTCCTGTTGTCATTATCTTACTATAGTGCTATACGTCATTGCATGAATATTTAGTTGTGCCGGAATTGAAACATGTCCGGGCAAAGGAGCGTTATGGCGCAAATTGGAGGTCATCTGTCGTTATTTGTAAGTTTTATTACGAAATCTGTAAGCACCTCCGGCTTTTACTGCCTACTTTTGTAAAAGAAACTATATCTTCGTTACAACAGACGCACAAGAATTTGAAGCTGACGCGCACCATACTGACCCTGACACTGGCTTTGCTGGTTGTTTTCTCCTCGCTGGGGATGACGATCACGCAGCATTTGTGTGCAGGTGAAGTTATGTCGATGGCTTTCTTTTCACACAGCGCCGAATGCGACATGGAGAAACAGCGCGAGGCCATGCCGGATTGCCACAAGCCGGCCATGGACGACGATTGCTGCCAGGACCATACCTTGGTGCTGGAAGTAGAGGATGAGCAACAACTCAGTCCGACCTTTAAGCTCTCTGTTCCGGATATGACTTTTATCGCTGCTTTTACGGCGGTATGGTCAGCACTTTTCGAATTTTACGAACCGGCCTTTACCCATGTGCCGGACTACGCACCGCCCTACCTGGCGCAGGACATCCCTGTTCTTGTGCAATCCTTCCTGCTATAACCCTGCTTTTTCGATGATGCCCGGCCTTTCTGGTCAGGTATAGCTATTGGCTTTTCCTTAGGAAAATCACCATTTCTTTTTGCATTCAATCGAACAAAGCATGTTAAGCAGCATTATAAAATTCTTTCTGGAACAGAAGCTGGTGACCGTCCTGCTGCTGCTCCTTATTGTGGGCTGGGGCATTATCGTGGCGCCCTTTAACTGGAACGTGAGCTTCCTGCCCCGCGACCCGGTTCCGGTAGACGCCATACCGGACATAGGCGAAAACCAGCAGATCATTTTCACTGAGTGGATGGGCCGCTCCCCGCAGGACGTGGAGGACCAGATTACCTATCCTTTGACGACCTCTCTGCTAGGTATGCCCGGCGTGAAGACTATCCGCTCTACGTCCATGTTCGGCTTCTCGAGTATCTATGTCATTTTTGACGATGAGGTAGAGTACTACTGGAGCCGCTCGCGCATCCTCGAAAAACTTAACTCCTTACCCGCCGACCTGCTGCCTGCAGATATAACACCCAAGCTGGGACCTGATGCCACAGCACTCGGGCAGGTATACTGGTATACCCTGGAGGGGCGCGACGAGGATGGCAATCCGGCCGGGGGCTGGGACCTGCACGAACTACGCAGCATCCAGGATTTTTATGTGAAGTATGCACTATCCGGATCGCAGGGCGTAGCGGAAGTGGCCTCCGTAGGCGGCTATATCAAAGAATACCAAGTGGACCTCGACCCGGTGGCGATGAAGGCCAATAATGTCTCCATGATGGAGGTGATGAACGCCCTCAAAAACAGTAACCAGGAAGTAGGGGCCAGCACGGTGGAGATCAACCAGATCGAGTACCTGGTGCGCGGACTGGGCTATGTAAAGGAAATCAGTGACATTGAAGATGCGACCGTACGGGTGGCCAACAACGTGCCGATCCGCATCCGCGATATTGGTCGGGTGAACATAGGTCCTGCTGACCGCTCTATGCTGGGCGTGCTCGACAAGGGGGGTGCTGAGGCAGTGGGTGGTGTGGTCATCGCCCGGTATGGCGACAATCCGCTGGCCGTTATCAACAACGTGAAGGAGAAGCTGGACGAAATCGCGGCGGGTCTACCTTCCAAGAAGCTGTCCGATGGGCGAACCTCCAAAGTAACCGTAGTGCCTTTCTACGACCGCACACAGCTGATCAACGAAACGCTCGGCACACTCAACTCTGCCATTATTCTGCAGATCCTGATCACCATTATCGTGATCATTGTGATGGTTTACAACCTGCGGGCCTCCCTGCTGATTTCGGCGCTTCTGCCGCTGGCGGTTCTGATGACCTTCATTATGATGAAATACTTTGATGTGGACGCCAACATTGTGGCCCTGTCAGGTATAGCCATCGCCATCGGGACCATGGTCGATCTGGGCATCATTCTCAACGAGAATATCCTGCGGCACATGAAGGAAGCGCCGCCGGGTCAGTCGCTACTCAAAACAGTTTATGATGCCACAACAGAAGTAGCCACCGCTATCGTAACGGCCGTTTCCACCACCGTGGTCTCTTTTCTGCCGGTGTTCACGCTGGAGGCGGCGGAGGGCAAGCTGTTTGGTCCGCTGGCCTATACCAAAACCTTCGCGCTTGTTGCCTCGCTTGTCTTCACGCTTGTGTTTATGCCTGCCTTTGCGCATGTGGTTTTCGGTCTGAAGTCGCGCAACGTCGCCTGGAGTAAGATCCTGAACTGGGCCCTGGTAGGTATAGGTATAGCGGGTTTGTTCATTCTGCCGCTGGCTGGTGTAACGCTCATTCTGGTAGCAACAAATAACCTGCTCAACATCTACCAGCCGGAGCGTTTCGGAAAATACCACAGCCAGGTGATGGTGGGTATCATGGCGCTGGCCGTTTCGTGGCTGCTGGCCACCGAGTGGGTGCCACTGGGGGTTTCGGTAAGCTACTTCGTCAATTTCCTTTTCATTCTCTTAATTATTGGCTTGTCGCTGGGCTTGTTCCTGTTCTTTATCAAGGTATACCCGCGCGTGCTGGGCTGGTGTCTGGCCAACAAAGGTACTTTCCTGCTGATTCCGGCTTTCATCATGCTGCTTGGTCTGAACATCTGGATGGGTTTTAATGGTGTGTTCGGCTGGGTGGCGAATGGCTTCGATAAAGTAGGAGTAAACGTGCGCACTACCGCCCCGTGGAGCAATATGGTACATACCTTCCCGGGGATGGGCAAGGAGTTTATGCCCTCCCTCGACGAAGGGGCTTTCTTGCTGATGCCGACCTCTATGCCGCACACCGGCGTGGAGGCAAACAAGCGCTACCTGCAACAACTCGACATGCTGATTTCGGCTATACCTGAAGTGGAGATGGTGGTGGGCAAGGCCGGCCGAGCCGAAACCGCGCTCGACCCTGCGCCGATGTCGATGTACGAGAACGTCATACAGTATAAATCAGAATACATCACCGATGCCAATGGGTATAAGCTTCGCTTTAAAGTAGACGACGAAGGCATTTTTGTGCGTGACGAAAATGGCAAACTCATTGAAGACGAGCGCGGCGAGTATTTCCGTCAGTGGCGCGACCACATCCGTACGCCGGAAGATATCTGGAGCGAGATTGTAGCCGTTGCCGAATTGCCAGGCGTGACTTCCGCCCCGAAGCTGCAGCCGATCGAAACCCGACTGGTGATGTTGCAGACCGGTATGCGCGCGCCCATGGGCGTAAAGGTATACGGACCCGACCTGAAGACCATAGAGGACTTCAGTATGCAGCTGGAGCGGCTACTCAAGGAGGTGCCGTCCGTGAAACCGGAGGCTGTTTTTGCCGATCGCTCGTTGGGTAAGCCCTACATGGAAATAGACCTGGACCGCCGCGCCCTAGGCCGCTACGGACTGAACGTGGCCGATGTACAGGAGTACATCGAAGTGGCGATGGGCGGCATGGCGCTGACAACCACGGTGGAAGGGCGGGAGCGCTATTCCATCCGGGCACGCTACGCCCGCGAGTACCGCAACGATCCTGAATCGGTGAACCGCATCATGATTGCCACACCGCAAGGAGGGCAGATTCCGCTGATCTCCATTGCTAAAGTCGAGTTCCGTCCGGGGCCGATGATGATTCGTTCTGAAGATTCCTTCCTGACCGGCTACGTGCTGCTCGACAAGCAGGAGGGATTTGCTGAAGGAGCGGTGGTGGAAGATGCGCAACGCTACCTGCAACAGAAGATCACTTCCGGCGAACTGGTGGTGCCGGCAGGAGTGAGTTACAAATTCTCGGGCAACTACGAAAATCAGATACGGGCTGAGGAGCGGCTGGCTTTCATTGTGCCAATCAGCTTGATGATCATCTTCCTGATTCTGTACTTCCAGTTCCGATCAGTGAGCACCACGTTGTTTGTTTTCTCAGCTATTGCCATGGCTTTTGCCGGAGGTTTTTTGATGCTGTGGCTCTACGGGCAGGACTGGTTCATGAACTTCTCGTTCGGCGAGACCAACATGCGGGAACTCTTCCAGATGCGTACTTTTAACCTGAGTGTGGCCGTGTGGGTGGGCTTTATTGCGCTGTTCGGTATCGCCACCGACGATGGTGTAGTGATGGGAACGTACTTGAAACAAAGCTTCGAGCGTAACAGCCCACAAACACGGGACGAAGTGCGGGCGGCAGTGTTAGAGGCAGGAAAGCGCCGCGTGCTTCCTTGCCTGATGACCACCGCCACCACCTTACTGGCGCTACTACCGGTGCTCACCTCTTCCGGACGTGGCTCTGACATCATGATTCCGATGGCGATCCCTTCCTTCGGGGGGATGTTCGTGGCCCTGATTACGCTGCTGATCGTGCCGGTGCTGTACAGCTGGCGAGAAGAACTCAAAATCAAAAAAGAAACCGTATGAAAAAGTTACTGGCCTATATAATACTGTTACTGGGGGCAATACCCCTGGCACAGGCGCAGACGCTGGAAGAGTACCTGGTTGAAGCAGGCGAAAACAGCCCTACTCTGAAAGCCCGCTACGCCGAGTACCAGGCGGCCCTGCAGCGAGCCCCGCAGGTGGGGGCGCTACCGGACCCGGAAGCGACTTTTAATATTTTTTTGCAGCCAATGGAGCGCTACATGGGCAACGAGGTAGGCGGTGTGTCCGTGATGCAGATGTTCCCTTGGTTCGGTTCTAATAAGGCGGCTAGGGAGGAGGCAAACTACATGGCACAGATGAAATTTTCTTCTTTTATCGAGGCGAAAATAAACCTGTACCACGACGTGCGCACTGTTTGGTACCAGCTATACCTCAACGACCAGGAAGCCGTCCTGATGGAGCGGGAAGTGGCGATTATGAAGGCACTGGAACGACTGGCGCTGGCTAAGTATACATCGGCCCCGGCGGGCGGCACTTCGGGCGCTGCCACGCCAGCTCGCAGCACAACTGGAAGTTCTAGCAGTTCAGCTGGTGCTTCCAGTGGTGGTAGCTCAGGTATGGAAGGTATGGGTGGCTCCGGTGGCAGTGCAGCAAGCGGTTCTGGTAGCATGCCCTCAGGAGGTAGCAGCATGTCGAGTATGGGCAGCTCTGGAGGCTCTTCCATGGTCGATGTGATGCTGATTCGCCTGCAGTTGAAGGAACTAGAGAACCAGATGCTCATTCACCACGAAGCCCGCCGTCCGTTGCAGGTACAGTTTAACCAGCTGCTGCGCCGTCGACCGAGTATGACCGTTTTATCAGCCGATACGCTGCTGCCTGTGGCGCTGCCGGCTACCTTGTCCCTTATCGAAGACTCTATACGCTCGAACCACCCGATGCTCAAAATGTACGAGTGGGATGAAAAGGCACGGGAGTCACAATTGCGCATGGCGCAGCTGATGGGGCGGCCGATGTTCGGGTTGGGGCTGAACTACATGATTTTCCAACCTCGCCCGGATGATGGTATGCAGATGGGCGGTGAAAACATGATCATGCCGATGGTGAGCGTGTCCCTGCCAATTTACCGTAAAAAATACAATGCGGCCAAAAAGGAAGCGGAGTTCTCACAGCAGGCGGCAATTTATCAAAGGGAAGCAACAGAGCGGGAGCTTTTTACAGAGCTGGAGAATCTGCTCTACCAGTACCAAAGTGCCGTGAGCCGCATCAACCTGCTGAAAGACCAGATCACGCTGACAGAACAAACCATCCGCCTGCTCACGACCAACTACTCCGTTTCAGGCACAGGTATAGACGACATCATACGCCAGCGCCAGTCCCTGCTCAGTTACCGGCAACAGCAGGTACAGGCCATCACGGACCAGCACATCGCTGTGTCAGGTATAAACCGGATGATGCAGGGGGATAATTGAGAGAGGCAGGTATACCCGTTCACTTCAATCATCCTGAAAGGAACTAGTCAGAAGAGAGATTATGTCTCGGCTCTACCACACAAGCTTAGAAGCGAGCAATATTTTAGAAGAACAACAGTCATTAGCAATTAAAACATGACAACTAGAAATAAAAGAATCGGAACCTATCTATTGGTGGCCCTGGGCGGATTGCTGCTGGGTTGGCTGCTATTTGGCGGAAGAGGTTCGGAACAGGGGCATGAACATGCCGGTAAAGTAGCCGGAGCAACCGAGTATACCTGTTCCATGCACCCGCAAATCAGGCAGGACGGCCCTGGGAAGTGCCCGCTCTGCGGCATGGACCTGATACCGGTGAGCAACGGAGCAAGTGGCGGCAAGACGAGTCGCTATGTCCTGGAGATGACGCCGGAGGCGATCGCGCTTTCGAACATCCAAACCACCAAACTGGAGATGGTGAATCCGGAAAACGAGCTAACACTTTCAGGAAAAGTAACTTTGAACGAACAGCAGGTTTCTTCTATCACGGCCAAATTTCCGGGTCGCATCGAGCGCCTTTATGTGAACTTCACAGGGCAGGAAGTGCGCCGAGGCGAGCGACTGGCTTCGCTTTATTCTCCGGAGTTGATCACAGCCCAACGAGAACTGCAGGAGGCTGTGCGCGCCAAAGATCTGATGCCGGAACTATACCAGGCGGCCCGTGCCAAACTCAAACTCTGGAAGCTGACTGATGCCCAGATCAAACGCATTGAAAATGCTTCGGACATCATCACCAATTTCGATATCTACTCAGATGCCGCTGGCGTGGTAACGGAGCGCCTGGTAAATACCGGGGATTACGTGAGCACAGGCTCGGCGCTTTTTGAAGTAGCGAATTTGTCTTCGGTATGGGTGGTGCTCGATGCCTACGAGGCTGATCTGTCCTGGATAAAGCAGGGCGGCAACATCACTTTCACGGTGCCAGGTATACCGGGCAAAGAATTTACGGCTAAGGTAGCCTTCATCACGCCGGTTTTGGATGCTACTACACGCGCCATTGAGGTGCGGGCGGAGGTGCAGAATCCGGGCAACCAGCTGAAGCCGGGTATGTTTGCTGATGCGCGCATCAAGACTTCAACAGGTGCCAAAGAACAGTCGCTGTCGGTGCCGAGTAGTGCCGTGCTGTGGACTGGCAAGCGTTCGGTGGTGTATGTGAAAGTGACAGGGCAGGAGATGCCGGCCTTTGAGATGCGCGAAGTGGTACTAGGGCCACGCATGGGCGAGAGGTATGTGGTGGAGTCTGGTTTGCAGGCAGGAGAGGAAGTGGTGACCAATGGCGTATTTGCCGTTGACGGCGCGGCCCAACTGCGTGGCAACTACAGCATGATGTCGCCACCGCCAGCAGGTGGACCAAAGGCACCAGAGGCTTTTCAGAAACAGCTGACCCAGCTCGTTGACCAGTACTATACCTTAAAGAATGCGCTGGTTGCATCGGATATACCGGCGGCTCGTCAGGCGGCGGGAACCTTTGCGATGAAACTGGGCGAAGTGGATATGACCAAACTCGACGGCAAACTCCACGATCAATGGATGGCACTGTTACCAAGCCTGAAATCTAATACCGAGTCTATCCAGAAAAGCAGCGACGTTGAGAAGCAGCGGGCCGCCTTCTCGCCGCTTTCTGATCATGTGATTGAGGCCGTGAAAATATTCGGTATGCAGCACGAAGTAGCCTACATTCAATCGTGCCCGATGGCACTAGGCGACAAAGGCGCTTTCTGGTTGAGTGAGATCAAGGACATCCGCAACCCTTACTTCGGAGAGGCCATGCTGACTTGTGGTGAAACTGAGGAAACGTACAGGAGAGGGCAGAGTGCGGGAAGTGATGCAGCAGAAGCAGCTAAGCCGGTTCAGGGGCATCAGCATTGATTCTTCTTTGTCATTTCGAGTGAAACGAGAAATCTGAATTGCTTTAACGTTTTTTCGGTCAGTTAAGTCCGAAGGCAGATTAGCCCGACACTGCCTTCCCCGTATGTGGGTTTCATTTGCAGGTATAAGTGGACAAGGATGTCCGAAAGAGCGTTTATCATTCAACTCCGTTTCGCGCGGGTCTGGAGACCCGAAAAAGTTGGGGGTAGGGGCCCTCTATTAGATTCGGATTGATAAATCCGAATCAGCATTAAGACAGCTTTGAGCATTAGCTTAGATGTAATTATGTCATTTCGAACACAGTGAGAAATCTGGAGAGGTATAGAACTTCCCATTCAGGTTTTTCACTAAGGTTCGAAGTGACATTTTTTTATTATTCTTATTCTCAACTATACCTGATTTCTACTACCTCCACTTCCTCTTCCACCCGGCCTAGCTTGAGCTGCAGTCTCTGCCCGACTTTTGCGCCGGTTACAGCTTGCGCGATAGGGGCTACAAAGCCAATCAGACCCTGCATCACATCGGCTTCGTCTACCCCTACAATCGTAAATTTTCGGATTGTGCCGGGCTTGCCACCGTTGATGGTGCGCAGCTTGACCGTGGCGCCAAATCGGACCTCGTCAGTGGATTGTTCCTGCGGATCGATGATTCTGGCACTGGCGATTCTACCGTTCAGGGCGTTGAGTTTACCGTTGAGGATGGTGAGTTGGCGGGTCCGGTCGGCCTCGTTTTCGCGGTTGGCTTCCGCCTGGCTGCGCTCGGCTTCCAGTTCTTCCAACTCGGCCCGGAGCTTCTCCAACCCCTGCGGACGAACGTAGTTGGGCACCCCCGCTGGAAGGGCAGCCCGTGGCGGGATGATGGGCGCTTCGCCCGTGTCGTCTTCTTTTACAAATGCACGGCTCATGCCCCGTTATACAGCAAGGGAGCGACAGATGTTTCCGTCGCTCCCTTTTCTTGTTTAGAAGGTATAGTAACTGTCGTTAAACTTCCCGGAGATGCTGAAATTTATTCAAAAGGACCAATTTATTTCTATCAGTAAACTTACATAGGCAGTTGCAGTACATACTCCTTTCCTTCCGGCACCGTCAGCTTATAGCCCCTGATCCAGGGGTTATAGAGGCGCAGCGTTTTGTAGTTGATACCCTGCTCCAGAGCAAAGGCGGGCAGGTCGTTGATGGAATTTGAAACAGTAAGTGGCTTGCTCGGCAGCGGCTTGTAGCCATGCTCTACTGCCAGGTCGAAACCGTATTTCTGAGGATTTCCCAAGATCTCTTTCAAGGCCAGAATACGGAACATGTAGCGGGAAGTCTCGTCGTTCAGGTATAGGTCGTAGTAGTCTGTCACGCCCTGCTGTTTCATGGCGCGATCTATACCTGCCATGCCGCGGTTATAAGAGGCGGCGGCGTTGGTCCAGTTTCCAAACTTGGCTTTGGCGGTTTTAAGGTAGCGGCAGGCTGCCAGCGTGGACTTCTGAATGTGATAGCGCTCATCTATTTCACCGTTCACTATCATGCCATAGCCACGGGCCGTGTCGGGCATCAGCTGCCAGAAACCAGAGGCGCCCGCCGGTGATGTCACGTGGCTTAGCAAGCTCTCGGCAAGGGCAAGGTATACGAAGTCTTCGGGTATATCATTTTCCTTTAGCAGTTGTTTTATTTCAGGTACGTAGCGCTGCATCCGCTTGAGGGCCAGCAGGGTGCTGGTATGCAGATAGGAATTGGCCAGCAATTCGCGGTCGAGGCGCTCGGCTACATCCGGCACGTGCAGGGGCACGGGTTCGCCCGCAAAGGTAATGGCATCGGGCAGGGCAGGAGACGTGAAAATTTGCCTGTTCGTTTCAAAAGCACGGTCGCTGCGCTCGTTAGGCGTGGCGTTCAGCTTCAGGCTGTTCTCGCCGGTGAATTGTAAAACCAACAGGGGGGCGACCAGCACCCATCCATACTTAATAAATTGTTGTTTCATAGCGTGCTCCTTTCTTATACCTATCTGTTATAACCTGAAAACCGTGGGCGAATTGTGTTTCAAGGTAAGGAAAAATGCAATAGGATGCCACCTGCTGCAGCGGTTTTTAGGTCTAAAAAACGCCTTTCAGAAATTAATTTTACCCCGAAGTGACCTTTGAAGAACACGTAGGGCATATAAAGCTTGGCTGTAGGGCATCAGCCGATGGGTGTTGCGGGATTATAAATATATCTGTTTTGCAATATTTGTGTGGCGAGCTTCTTTTTACAGATATCCCCTTACTTACCAAGCATAAAGGTAAGCGCCCTCGGCATACGCTTAGACCAGGCTGCTTCGTTGTGCTGGGCATTTGTGTCCAGTATCCAAACATAGTCCTTGCCTTCGCGATAACCTTTTTCCTGCAGGGCTGTGAGCATCTCATCTATACCTGGCTGCAGGCGTGCCTCAAGGTCCACACCGCCGTTGTCAATGTAAAATTTCAGCTTCCTCTTTTTACCAGTATAAGCCTGCACGTCTTTCACATAATTGATGTGCATAATCTTAAAAGCAGGCGACATGCAGATAGCCTTACTGAAAACCTGCGGATATTCCCAAGCCAGCATAAAGGCTATGATACCCCCAGCCGAAGAGCCGCCGGTTAAGGTGTGTTTTGCGCTTGGTTTGGTGCGGTAACTTTGGTCGAGGAGCGGCTTAACCGTGTTCACCACAAAATCCATGTAAGCGCTTCCTTTGGTGCCCGGCACATACTCCTCCATGCGGTCCGGAGTGTTGTTTATACCTACAATGATGACCGGCTCCATTCGCTTGCTTCGTATCATGCTGTCGGCTATTTCGTCGATGCGCCAATCCACACCGAAAGAGCTGGTGGCAGGATCGAACACATTCTGGCCGTCATGCAAGTAGAGTACCGGATAGCGCTTGCTGCCTTTCTCGTAGCCCGGAGGCAACCATACGATCAGATCGCGTGGTTTGAGACTGTCGGCGGTGAGGTTGCGATGATAACGCACTGTACCCGTAATGCCACCTGTAACTTTTCGCTCTTCCTTCTTCAGCCAATACCTTAATTCGTGCTGCACGAGGGTGTCGCCTTCAAGCTGCAGACTGAAGTTCGGCAGGGGTTCGCCATTCGCGTCAGTAGCCTCAGTTTCCCATGAACCCAGCGTGAATTTGTAGGCAACCGATGGTTCCTTCAGGTATAGTATCTTTTCCCATACCTGCCCGCCCACATATTCCAGCGCCACTTTGTCCGGCTGCCAGTTACCGAGCTCAGGCGTGCTGCCGCTCAGGTATACACGCTGTGAATCCAGGAGTGTGGCAGCGTGTATCCGGAAGGTCACACGGATGCTATCGGGCTGTTGCTGGCCCCAGACAGTCTGGCACAGGCAGAGCATAGCCAACAAAGTCAACAGAAAGTATCTCATAGGTTTTGCCTCAGTTGGTTCTGCCATAAAGATAGGGGAAATGTCACAGACAGCGGACGTCGAGCGTAAGGGGCTCGTCTGGATTGAGTTCCTTTGTGCCCACAATGTAGTGGCTGAAAGCGTTGAGGGCGCTTTTCTGCAGGGCATGGTATACCGCATCGCTGGGCTGACAGCAAATCTGCATGTAATTGATGCCCTGCTTGTAGAGTTGCAGCGACACCTCCGGCAAGGTATGGATGTTTTCTTGGGTCAGATTGTAGATGGTTGTCGTTTTCAGCATCGAACCGATCAAGGGCACATACTTATTTGTTCGTATAAACCGGTTTCCGAGCCAAAGCCCGCCACTCAACACCGGGTTCACGGACTTCACTTTGAACTGGTATACCTGGTGCGTGTTCCACAAGCCGAGTCCACCGTCTGTCACTTCGCAGTAGTTGCTCAGTTTATCACTATCCGAGAGGAGCGAAACACTGAAAATAGGCTCCCCAATGGCCGCATTTTCGACCCGTAAGGTGCGTGCTGTCGGAAAGGTCAGGTATAGAAATTCGTACAGGAAGGTACTGCGATAGGATTTGGAGATCAGGTTCAGCATGGTGAGGTTGCCTGCCCGCAAGCTGGTGAACTGTCGTGTTAGCCCCTTTGGTTCAAAAAAACGTTTACGCAGACAAGTAGCTAGTTCACGCCCAATTCCCCTGTTCCGAACAGTCGGATCGACCACTACGTCGAAACCGAAGCCAGCCTGGTGCAGTTCGCCGTTGATGCGCATAGGAGCCTGCGCAGCGGTGACACCTGCCAGCACCTTGGCATCCGGCCCGACCGCGACAAAGGCTGTATAGTCTTCAAACAGAGCAGCCCGGCTCAAAAACTCCGAACGCACGGTTTCGAGCTTCACCATAAAGCCCTGCGGTGAAAGGCGCTCGATTTCCAGGAGGGCCTGCTCATGCTCAGGACGATAGGGCACTATTTTGAAACCCTTTTTTCTATTGGCCATCATGGTATGAAATAGCTGTCTCCTAAGCGCTTAGTGAACTTATGCGGGTAGGGCTGGTGGTAATTCTAGAGGATTTAATTGTCCTTTAGAATACGATTGATTCTATAAATAAGATAATATTAATTTTAATTATATTGAGCGTGTTAAGCTGCTCTAACTCTTGGTGCAATTGTTCAAACAGATGCTTGAACTCAATGATGAATCTAGGCAAGGTTTTCTGCTAAGAGAGAGACAATAACGGTCATTTGACTCGATGACACTAAAGCAAAAAGCCCTTCATTTGAAGAGCTTTTACTAATAGCTTTTGGACGAATAGCTAGGGCACAGCAGTTGCAATTAATCCCTGAATGATCTGTAATAAGCCGGATGGGTATACGCCAATATAAACCAGTAGCAAAGCCAGTACAGTGAGGGTACCTACACTAGCCAGGTAGATGGAAGGGCGCAAACGGCCCCGCGGTTGAATGGCCGTATCCGCTTCGGGTTGCTGGAACATGACGGCTACAATGCGGATGTAGTAGAACAGACCGATAACACTATTCAGCGCCAGCATGATCACCAGCAGCCAGAGTTGCGTGTTCACGCCCGCCGCCAGGATGTAGAATTTGCCCACGAACCCCGCCGTGAGCGGTATACCTGCCAGCGAAAGCAGCATAGCCGTGAACACCGCCGCTGTCCACGGGCGCTGCCAAAACAGGGCGCGGTAGTCTTCCAGTTGCTCCGCATCGCGTTCCGTGTCCGAGAGCATGGCGATCACGCCGAAAGCACCGACTGTAGTAATAAAATAAGCCACCAGGTAAAAGGTCACTGCCTGCACGCCCATCTGGTTGCCGGCCAGAAAGGCCACCAATAGGTAACCCAGGTGTGCGATAGAGGAGTAGGCGAGGATGCGCTTGACGTTGCGCTGCAGCAGGGCCAGCAGATTACCGGCCAGCATGGAGGCAATGGCTACAATTGTGAAAATCAGCATAAGCGTTGGGTAGCGGAATCCGTCCACTTCCATGAAAAAGCGAATCAGCACACCCAGCACACCGCCTTTGGAAACGGTGGCAATAAAGGCCGTGACCGGAGCGGGAGCACCTTCATATACATCCGGCGCCCACATATGGAAGGGCACGACACTCAGCTTAAAACCTATACCTACAATCATCATCCCGAAGCCGGTCAGTAGCAAAAGAGGCAGTTCTGTAAAACCGGCAATAGCCGTGGCTATACCTGCAAATTCCATGGTGCCGGTGCTGGCATAAACCAGCGCCATCCCGAAGAGCAGGAAAGCCGAGGAAAATGCGGCCAGAATGAGGTATTTTATACCTGCCTCGTCGGACCGCTCCCTTTTGCGCAGATAAGCGATAAGCGCATAAAGCGACACACTCAGTATTTCCAGGCCCAGGAAAAGCGAAGCGAAATGTTTGCTGATGACGAGGACACAGGCCCCAATGGTTGCCAGCAGCAACAGGATGTAAAACTCTTCCTTGCGCTCTTCCCGTTGCTCGAAATAAGCATAGGAAAGCATGCTGATGAGCAGCGCCGTGAGCAGCATCATCCCGATGTAAAACATACCAAACCCGTCTACCACCAGCAGCGGCTCGATGGTATAACGCGCCACATCTCGCAGTTCATACAACGAGGCGAAGGCTGCCAGGAAAGAGATTGCCGTAATCACGTACATGATTTTGTGGTTGCGGCCCACGGCAATCACCAGCATGGATACCAGCACCGAAAAGGTGAGGATAAGCAGCGGCATGAGGTGTTGGAAATCAGTCAGTGTCATGGTGTTTTAATTTGAAGATTTGGAAATGGCTTCGCTTCCTCCAGTTTAGCTGGGCTTGCCTCGGTTTTGGACTCTTCTATATGCGCCATATTTTCTGGTTTTAGAGGGAGTTCTTCTGGCTTAGAAGTAGGTTTGGTATAAGTCTGAAGTTGCTCCTGTATACTTGGATGGGCGGTTTCGAGGAAGGGCTGCGGGTATAGTCCGAGCCAGAGAATCATCACGACCATAGGTATAGCAATCAGCATTTCGCGGGCATTCAGGTCTGGAAGTGATACCTCCAGTTTATACCCTTCAAAGAAGATTTTCTGCATGATGCGCAGCGAATAAATGGTGGCCATCACCAGCCCGATGGTCGCAAAAACCGTCAGCCAGTTGTTTGCTTGCCAGGAGCCAACCAGCGTCAGGAATTCGGCGATGAAGTTACCGAGTCCGGGTAGACCGAGGGAGGCCATGACAAAGACAAGGGCAATGACGCCCATCTTGGGAGCCATGGTCCAGAAGCCGCCCATTTTCTGGATATCGCGGGTATGGAGTCGTTCGTATAGGAAGCCCGCTATGATGAAAAGCGCACCGGTGCTCAGACCATGTGTAATCATCTGCATGACGACGCCCTGCAGTGCCCACTCGTTGAAGGCGAACACACCCAGTATCACAAAACCCATGTGGCTCACGCTGGTATAAGCCACTAATCTTTTGAGGTCCGTTTGTGAGAAGGCCAGCATCGCGCCGTAGATAATGCCGATTACACCGAGAAGCATGGCCCATGGAGCGAACTCCACAGTGGCCGTCGGGAATAGTGGCAGCACGAAACGCAGTAAACCATATGCTCCAGTTTTGAGTAATAAACCCGCCAGAATCACGCTGCCCGCGGTTGGCGCCTGTGAGTGCGCATCGGGTAGCCAGGAATGGAAAGGCACGACGGGCAACTTCACCAGGAAAGCAGCGAGGAATCCGAACATCAGCAGGCGTGCCGCTTCGGGTGCCAGCGTGGTGTTCAGCAATTCAAAATAGTTGAAGGTATAAACGCCGGTCTGGTTGCCATGAATGAAGTAAAGTCCGAGGATAGCCAGCAGCATAAGCAAGCCAGAAGCCTGTGTGAAGAGGAAGAATTTGAAGGCGGCATAACGTCGGTTTTCGTGTCCCCAGATGCCAATGAGAAAATACATCGGGATAAGCATGACTTCCCAGAAAAAGTAAAACAGGAAGAGGTCCATGGTGAGGAACACACCGGTTATACCTGCCAGCACCCACAGCAGATTGAAGTGAAAGAAAGCGACCTTAGTCTGAATCTCGCGCCACGAAATGAGCACCGATAGCAAGCCGAGGAAAAAAGTGAGCAGCAGCATGAGGAGACTCAAACCATCCAGCGCCAGACGAAAACTAATGCCCCACTGCGGAATCCAGGGCTGGTTGAACTGAATCAGCCAGGCCGAGTCCAGAACAGGTATAGGGTTGCTCAGCCACTGGTATAGTGTCATCCCGAAAACAGCCAGTACCGAGCCCAGCGCTATCCAGCGGGGCAGAGCACGGTTAACCTTTCCGGAAATCCAGGCCAGCACGCCGCCAGCCATCAGTATCACAATCAGCCAGACCAATATCATAGCAGTAGACTTATGGTTAGAATCATAATCGCGCCGACGACAATGCCTGCCACATAATTGCGCATCACGCCGGTTTGGGTGCGGGAGAAGAGCTCGTGAAAGTTCTGTGTCGCGTTGGCAATGAAGGTATAGATGGAGTCAATGAAGTCGTTTTTATTCACCTTGGACAGGTATACATAAGGCCGCACAAAAAGCGCATCGTAGAGTTGGTCGAAGCCCCAGCCGGATTGCCAGAAACGGTGAACCGCCATGGCAAATTCAGAGCGGTGGATGCTTTCAACCAGCTCTGGTTTTTTGTAATAGAAAAGGTAGGCAATGAAAATGCCACCCAGCGAAACTGCCGCCGCTAGTAACTGCAGCATCCACTCGTACTGGCTAAAATTCGGTACCATTGTGACAGCAGGCAGGATAGGTGCCAGGAAGTCGGAGAAGAGCACAACGTGCCCGAAGTTGTGCGGCAGCTCAATGAAACCACCAGCAAAAGAAAGGATACCCAGGATAATCAGTGGCACTGTAATGGCCATAGTTGGTTTATGTCCGACATGGGTTTTTTCTTCGCCAAAGAAGGTGAGGAAGACCATCCGGAAGGTATAGATGGAGGTGATGAAAGCACCCAGTAAACCGGCCAGGTATAGCCAGATGTTGCCGTTCTCACCTGCCAGCTGCAACCACAGGATCTGGTCTTTGCTGTAGAAGCCCGCCGACACCAGCGGGAAGGCCGCGAGCGAGGCTGCGCCAATCAAGAAGGTATAGAAGACGACGGGCAGTTTCTTGCTCAGGCCACCCATCTTCCGCATGTCCTGTTCGTGGTGCATCGCCAGTATAATTGCTCCTGCACAGAGGAAAAGCAGCGCTTTGAAGAAGCCGTGAATCATGAAGTGGAACACACCCGATGACCAGGCACCCACACCCAAAGCCAGAAACATATAGCCCACCTGACTGATAGTGGAGTAGGCCAGTACCCGCTTTATGTCGTACTGTGTGAGTGCTGCAAATCCCGCGATGAGCAAGGTAACAGCTCCAATCACCGCCACTGCCGTCATGGCCACCGGCGATACCGCAAAAATCACGTGCATGCGGGCAATCAGGTATACCCCGGCCGTCACCATGGTCGCCGCGTGTATGAGCGCACTCACCGGCGTCGGACCCGCCATCGCATCAGGTAGCCAGGTCTGCAAAGGCAATTGACCTGACTTGCCGACCGCACCGCCCAGTAGAAGCAGGGCGATAATCATGGCCGTTTCATTGCCTACGCTCCATACCTGCGCCGCTTCCGTGGAAATGCTCTGGATGTGCAACGTGCCGAAATGCTGGAAGAGCATGAACAAACCAATGGCCATGGCCGTGTCACCGACACGGGTGATGATGAAGGCTTTTCGGGCGGCGTAACCGTTGGCGGGCTCCTTGTACCAGAAGCCAATGAGCAGGTAGGAGCAGAGACCCACGCCTTCCCAACCCAGGTATAGCAAGAGTAAATTATCGGCCATCACGAGCATGAGCATGGAGCCTACAAAGAGGTTCATGCAGGCAAAAAATCTTGCATAGTCCTTGTCTTCGGCCATGTACTCGGTGGAGTAAATGTGAATCAGGAAACCGACGAAAGTGATGACGAAAATAAAGACCATCGAAAGGGCGTCGAGGTGGAAAGCAATGGAGGGACTGAAACCCGCCACATCAAACCACTGCCATACTTCCTGCCGGATAAAAGCCGGTCGCGAACTGAGGTATTCTATACCCAACACCAGTGTAACAGCGGCTGAAATGCCGACGCTCCCGACCCCGATGACCGAGACCAGCGCACGGGAAATGCGGTTGCCAAAGAGTACCAGCAAAAGGGCGCCGGCAAAGGGCAGGGTGGGGATTAACCAGAGTAATTCTCCCATCGTTTTATCCTTTCATAAAATTAGCTGCGTCGCTGTTGAGCGTCTTCAGCTGGTGATGAATCTGCAGTATCAGAGCCAGACCAACCGACACTTCAGCGGCGGCCATTGTGAGAATGAAGATGAACATGATTTGTCCGTCCGGCTGTGCCCAGTGACTACCTGCCACGATAAAAGCCAGCCCGGCGGCATTGAGCATAATCTCCACGGAAATGAGCATGAAAATGATGTTGCGGCGAATCATCACACTAATCAGCCCGAGCATGAACAGCACGCCTGCCAGCAACAAACCTGTTTCCATTGGTATAGTCGTCATAGGACAGCGCTCCTTTCTTTTTGCGGTTCCTGTTGCTGCAGGAAGCGGTGGATGATTTTCTTCTTTTGCCGACCTAAGTGGTAGGCTCCCACTATACCTGCCATCAGGAGAATACCCGATAGCTGCACACCCAGCACATAGGGGCCGTACAGCGCCAACCCGACAGCCCGTGCATCAACATAACTGCCAGCGGCAGGAGCGGCAGGCATTTCAGCGATGACCAACAGGTATACCAACTCAGCCAGCAAGACAAAGGAAAGCAGAGCAGGACCCATCCAGAGTTTGGGCTGGAGCCATGCTTTTTCCTGTTCCACATCTTCGCGGGTAAGGCTGAGCATCATGATGACGAATATGATGAGCACCACAATCGCCCCGGCATAAACAATCACTTCAAGGGCTGCCATGAAAGGTGCGCCCATCGTCAGGAACACCACGGCCACTGCCAGAAAAGAGACCACCAGGTATAGCAGGGCATGAATCATGTTGAAGCGCGTGATGACCATAATGGTGGCTAGCACGGCGACGGCTGCGGCTATATAAAATGTGAGTTCCATAGGCTAGGGGAGTAAGCTTTTGATGTCTACAGGAGGCGCTTCGTTCTCGGCTTCGCCCTTGCCTTTTCCGCCGATGGCCAGTCCCGCTACCTTGTAGTAGTTGTAGCCGTGGTACTTGCCTTGTCCGTTGATGAGGAGGTCCTTTTTCTCGTAGACGAGGTTTTGGCGGTTGTATTCGCCCATCTCAAAATCAGGTATGAGCTGAATGGCATAAGTCGGGCAGGCGTCTTCGCAGAAACCGCAGAAAATGCAGCGCGAAAAGTTGATGCGGAAGAACTCGGGATAGCGTCGGCCGGTCGGGTCTTCGGTGGCCTGCAGCGCGATGCAGTCTACGGGGCAGGCAGCAGCGCAGAGATTGCAGGCCACGCAGCGTTCGCCCCCGTCCGGGTCCCGCGACAAGACAATGCGGCCCCGCCAGCGGGTCGGGAGAATGGCCTTTTGCTCCGGATACTGAATGGTTTCCCGCTTGTGAAACGCATGCAGAAACGTGAGCCACATACTGCGCAATAAACTAAACATAATTGCTCCTTTCGTTTATTGATTTTTCTTTAATTGTTCTTTGACCGTTCACTATTTCGGATTTCGCATCCGAAACAGCAGTTAGAGCAGTTTTGCGAGTTGTCATTTCGAGCTTAGCTAGAAATCTGGATCAATGTGATTACCGAACTATTCCAGATTTATCATTTCATTCGAAATGACATAATTATATTCACTCAATCGCTAAATCACTCATTCACTCAATCACCTAAATCCATCATTCAGCCACAACAACACCCCCGCCGTCACCACCAGATTCAGCAAGGTCAGCGGCAGCAGATACTTCCAGCCATACTCCATCAACTGGTCGTAGCGTGGTCTCGGCATGGAGGCACGCAGAAGGATGAAGATCATCAGGAAGAAAGCTGTTTTCAGGATGAACCAGACGATCGGTGGCAGGAAATCCGGGCCGAGCCAGCCGCCGAAAAATAAAACCACCATCATGCAGGAAATCAGGGTGATACCCATGTATTCGCCGATGAAGAACATGCCGAATTTCATGCCCGAGTACTCGGAGTGGAAACCGGCTACGAGTTCACTTTCCGCTTCGGGCACGTCGAAGGGCAGGCGGTGCGTTTCGGCTATACCTGCGATGAAGAAGATGACGAAGCCGATGATTTGCGGCACCACGAACCACATACCCCGCTGCGCTTCCACAATGGTGCTGAGGTTGAAAGAGCCCGCCATCAGCACCACGCCCATAAGCGACAGGCCCATGAACACTTCGTAGGAAATCATCTGCGCCGCGCCGCGCATGGCACCCAGTAAACTGTACTTATTGTTGGAGGCCCAACCACCGAGTATAATGCTATATGCACCCATCGACGACATCGCCAGAAAGAACAGCAAACCGATGTTGAGGTCAGCCACTACAATGCCTGGCGCGAAGGGAATGACTACGAACGACATCAGCACGGTGACCACCACAATGGCCGGAGCCAGTATGAAAACCGGTTTGTCAGCAAAGGGCGGAATCCAGTCCTGTTTGAAAAACAGCTTGATGGAGTCGGCCGCCACAATCAGCAAGCCGAAGGGACCTGCTCGGTTGGGTCCATACCTGTCCTGGAACAGAGCCAGACCGCGTCGCTCTACCCAGATAAGCAGTGCCGCCACGTTGAGCATGACGAACAACACGCCACCGATAATCAGTAAGTAGTTTGGGGTTGCTGTTTCCATTTGAGTTCTCGGTTAAGTGTAGCCCAGGCAGGCAATTCGGCATAAGGTATACCCGGCAATCCGGCGGGCATACCTGCGGTGCCGCTGCGGATAATCGGACTTATTTTCACAGGCAGTTGGTATACCTGCCCTTCGATGGTGAAGCTCAGGCTCTGGCCTTTCTGCAGTTTCATCTGGATGGCGTCTTCTTCGTTGAGCAATACATAAGGCTCCGGCGCCCGCTCCACAATCGGCGGGGAGTGCATGCTGAGCTCTTCGGAACCGAAAATGTGGTGGAGCGGCAGCATGTACAGGTGGCCTTCCAGCGGCTGGAACTTCTGCGGCACCGTCTGGGTATAGGGAGCGGTATGGCTCGTATCCGGTTTGATGAGTCGCAAGCCCGGGTCGCCGCCTTTGAGGTGTCCGCCCACTTCCTGCTGGTACTTGTTGGTTGCCTGCGACGAGTTCCAGCCCGGTGCCCAGAAAAACGGAATGATGGAGGAAGGTGGTTGTCCGCGATAGCCTTCCATGGTATAGGAAAGCGGGGCGTCCGGGTCCACAGGCGGCTTGGGTTCGTTCACGTTGATGTTGGCGAGCATGGCGGTGCGACCGCTGAAACGGTGCGGTGCCCGCGGTATTTTCTGACCAGCAATGCGGAAGTCGGTGCCCGGCGCAACAGCATCTATACCTTTAAACTCCGGCATTTCTTTCACCATGGCCTGTAGGATGTCGTCGAAGCCGTGCCAGTGACTGATGCGGTCGTGGGCCAGCAAGGTGCCTAGCTCTCCGAGCCAGCGCCAGCTTTCCTGCAGGTCTTCACTGGTCGGGTATACCTGGAAGAAGCGCTGCGCACGGCCTTCGTTGTTAATCAACGTCCCATCGGCTTCGGCAAAAGTACCGGCTGCCAGTAGGATGTCGGCTTCTTCGGTGGTGGCGTTGTGCAGGTGGTCGAGCACTAGCACGTTCTTGGCAGTCTTCAGGAAGTTGGTCACCATACCGGCGTTGGCGCGTCGGTAAAGGTCGTTCTCCAAAATGATGACCGTATCAGCATAATTATTCAGAATCGCTTCGAAAGCCGACTCCAGTTTATGACCGCCCAGCATCGCTAGACCCATGCTGTTGCATTCCGGCAAAGTGAGCACAATGCCCGCTTCTTTTTCTTTTGCCGCCAGCGCATTGGTGATGTTTGCTGTGGCCATCAATACCCGCTCGCTGCCACAGTGCGTTCCGGAAATAACAAGTGGTTTTTTCGCCGCCATCAATGAGTCAGCAATCTGGCGTGCCAGCTGAATTTCGTCTTCATTTAACCCTTTCACTTCCGGGAAATCAGCATGTATAAAGTTGGCCACAGCAAAACCCAGTCGCGCAATGGCGTCAGGAGAATCGTGGTAGGTATGGGTGGCGATTTCGTCGAGTTTGGTGTCGTGGATGGTGGCGATGAAGAGCGGTCCCATTTCGTCCTGCATCAGTTCCCGAACGGCCGCATCCTGCCATACCGGTATGTTCGCTTTGGAAATATGCTCAAGGGCCGGTTGCTTGCGCACCGATTGCCGTACGGCCAGCGCCAGCATGGGAGCGGTGTTGATCAAGTCTTCACCCAAAATAAACACCGCATCGGCTTGCTCCACTTCCCGCAACGATGGAGTACGGGCGGCGCCTTCATTCAGAATCTTCAGTGCCAGACAAACTAAATCGTGCTCCGTGTCGGAAATTCCCTGGTAAAAATTGTCTTCTCCCACCAGCGTTTTCAGCATGAAGTTCGACTCCAGTGAGGCTCGTGGTGAACCTATACCTATCACGCTGCCGGTTCTGAAAGCGGCAGCCGCAGCTTGTAGTGCAGTTAATTTATCAGTCGCTTCAGGTAGTTTTGCCCGTACCAGTGGCTTTCGGATGCGGCCCACATGGTTCACGTGCTCGTAGCCAAAGCGGCCGCGGTCGCAGAGGAAGTAGCCGTTCACTTCCCCGTTATACCTGTTTGTGATGTTGCGCAAGCTGCCGTAGCGTTCGCCTGCCGTGATGTTGCAACCGAGACTGCAATGGTGGCAAACGGACGGCGCCATGGTGAGGTCCCATTTGCGGGTATAGTGCTGTTTAAGGGTTTTGTCGGTGAACACGCCGGTCGGGCAGACTTCCACCAAGTTACCACTGAACTCACTCTCCAGCACGCCGTCTTGGTGGCGACCAAAATACAAGTGGTTGTGTGCGGCGAATACGTCGAGGTCCTTGCCGCCGGCATAATCTTTATAGTAGCGCACACAGCGGTAGCACTGTATGCAGCGGTTCATTTCGTGGTTGATGAACGGGCCGAGGTACTGGTTGATATAGGTACGCTTGTCGAAGCGGAAGGCGCGGTAGTTGTGGCCGGTCATCACCGTCATGTCCTGCAAATGACAGGAGCCACCTTCGTCGCACACAGCGCAGTCGTGCGGGTGGTTGGTCATCAACCAGCCAATCACATGCGCGCGGAATTCCTTGGCTTCCATGTCGGCGATGGAGATGCGCATGCCGTCACGCACCTGTTCCATACACGACATAAAGAGCTTACCCTTGGTGTCGTTTTCGTCCTTGTAGACCTTCACGGCGCACTGCCGACAAGCACCGATGGAGCCCATGGCCGGGTGCCAGCAAAAGTAGGGGAGGTCCTTGCCGAGGGTGAGGCAGGCTTCCAACAGGTTCTTGCCAGTGGGTACTTCGTAGGGTTTGTCGTCTATATAGATGGTTGCCATACTTTCGCTTTGCTCCAGGGACAGTGGTGTTCGTGAATGTGTCTTTCAAAATCTTCTCTGAAGTATTTCAGAGCGCTCTGCAGGGGTTCCATAGCGCCGGGGGCAAGTGCACAAAACGTGTTGCCGGGGCCGAGGTATTTGGTATGAAAGTCGAGTGTGAGGAGGTGTTCGGGTTTGCCTTCGCCTTTATCGATTGCCTGCAGGATTTTCTCCACCCACGGCAGTCCTTCGCGGCAGGGCGTGCAAAAGCCACAGGATTCCTGGGCAAAGAAATGCTGCAGGTTGTGCACGAAACCCACCGGGCAGGTCTGGTCATCGAGGATAATCATGGTGCCCGTACCCATGCGACTGCCTGCTGCCTGAATGGCGGTATAATCCATGGGCAAATCGAGGTGCTCTTCGACTAGAAAATCTGTGGAAGCGCCGCCTGGCAAAAGTCCCTTGAAGAGGTAGCCGTCCTGCATGCCGCCTCCGTGCTCTTCAATCAGTTCGCGTATGGTGGTGCCCATCGGTAACTCCCAGCAACCGGGCGTTTTCACGCGGCCGCTGATGCCGTATAGTTTGGTACCCGCATCTCCGGTTTTGCTCAGGCCTTTGAACCACTCAGCGCCGTTGTTGATGATGTGCGGCAGACAGCAAAGTGTCTCCACATTGTTCACGATAGTAGGTTTGCCAAACAGACCACTTACCTGCGGAAAAGGCGGCTTGGCGCGTGGGTTGGCCCGCTTGCCTTCGAGCGCATTGAGCAAAGCCGTTTCTTCGCCGCACATATATCTGCCCACGCCGGTGTGCAGGTGCATGTCCAGACTGAATCCTGAACCCAGAATATTCTCCCCCAGATAGCCCGCTTCGTAGGCTTCGTCGATGGCCTTCATAATTTCCCGAGCTGCTACCTTATAGGCCCAGCGCATGAAGATGTAGGAAATGCTGGCGTCGATGGCGTATGCTGCGACAATCATCCCCTCTATTAGCTGGTGCGGATTGCCTTCCAGCAACACACGGTCCTTGAAAGTGCCGGGTTCCATCTCGTCGGCGTTGGCCACAAGGTATTTGGGCTTGGCCGCTTCGGAACCCATTGGTACGAAACTCCATTTGAGGCCGGTGTTGAAGCCCGCTCCACCGCGACCCCGCAGGTCGGAAGCTTTAACTAAATTCTGCACATCGGCAGGAGCCATTTCTTTCAGGATTTTACGCACCGACTGATAGCCGCCCACTTGCTCGTATTGTTTGAGTGAGAGCGGTGCGCGTCCGGGGACAATGTGTTGGGTCAGGGGCTTCTCCATAGGTATGCCCGCTTGGGTTTTAGGTATACTTTTCCAGAATCTCGTCCAGTTGTTCCACCGTCAGGTCACGGTACAAATCGTTGTCAATCATAAGGGCAGGGGCCCGGTCGCAGGTACCGAGGCAGCAATTGGGTAGCAAGGTGAAGCGGCCGTCTTCGGTGGTCTGGCCGTATTTGATGTTCAGTTTTTCGCTGAGACTGTCGCGTATACCTTCGTAGCCCATCACCCAGCAACTGATACTGTCACACACCAGAATCACATGCCGTCCCACTGGTCTGCGGAAAATCAGGTTGTAGAAGGTGGCTACACTGTCGAGCTCCGCCGGCGACATCCCCACATAGTTCGCCACATCCTGCAGGCTCTCGTCCGATACCCACCCATGGTTTTGCTGCACGATTTTCAGCGCTTCAATACACGCATTCTTTGGCGAAGGCACCAGGCTTATTTCGTGGTCGATTTTGTGTTTTTCTTCTACCGTCAACATGTGGATGTATGGTTTAAATTGCTACATGATTAAATGGTTGATTGCTAATTGTTGTCTTAGCTTCTCTTGCCCTCGCTCGCGTCCCGCGAGTGTGCGTTATCCAGTTGCGTCTCGCCACTTGTGCCCTAGGTACAAACTAAAGCGGCCGGAGTCCGCCTGATAGCTCACACTCGCGGGACGCGAGCGAGGGCAGTCAATATATTTTTATAATTCTCAGTCACTCATTCACTCAATCAAAAATTACCTATCAATATCCGCCAGCACATAATCCATCGCACCCAGTATCGACAGTAAATCTGCTACAGTATAGCCTCTCGTGATGTAGGGGAGCATTTGCATGTGCGGGAAGGAGGGAGTGCGGATGCGGACCCGGTAAGGGGAAGTGTTCCCGTCACTGGTCAAGTAGTATCCGTTGGCTCCTTTGGTCGCTTCGATGCAGCTCATGGCTTCTCCCGGAGGTATCACCGGCCCCCAGGTCACACCCAAAAAGTGCGTGATTAGTGTCTCGATATCGTGCATGGTGTTTTGCTTGACAGGCGGCGTGGTGATGGGGTGCTCTGACTTGTAAGGTCCGGCCGGCATGTTCTTCACGCATTGCTCGATGATGCGCAGACTTTGCCGCATTTCCGCTACCCGTACCACGGCACGGTCGTAACAGTCGCCGTTGCTGGCAGTAGGTACTTCAAAGTCGAAGAGCTCGTAACCGGAGTAAGGGCGCATTTTGCGGAAGTCCCAATCAAAACCACAGGCGCGCAGGTTCGGCCCAGTCACGCCCCATTCAATGGCTTCTTCTTTGGTGAAGATGCCTATACCTACCGTGCGGGCTTTGAAGAGACTGTTCTTCATCACCATCCCATCATATTCTTTGAGTCGTTTCGGGAAGTAGTCGATAAAGCTTTGCACGAGTTGCTCCCAGCCTTTGGGCAGGTCCTGCGCCACACCGCCAATGCGGAACCAGTTCGGATGCATGCGGCCGCCGCAGATCCCCTCGATGATGTCGAAGATTTTTTCGCGGTCGGTGAACATGTAGAACACCGGCGATAACTGGCCTACGTCCTGCGCGAAAGTGCCGTACCAAACGAGATGACTGGCAATGCGGAAGAGTTCGCACAGCATCACCCGGATATACTTCACCCGCTCCGGCACTTCGATGCCTGCCAGTTTCTCCACAGCCTGCAGGTAGGCGAGATTGTTCATTACACCGCCGAGGTAATCCACGCGGTCGGTATAAGGTATGTAGGTATGCCACGACTGGCGCTCACCCATTTTCTCTGCTCCGCGGTGGTGGAAACCAATGTCAGGTATAGCGTCCACAATGTCTTCGCCGTCGAGCTGCAGAATGATGCGCAGCACGCCGTGTGTGCCCGGGTGTTGCGGACCGATGTTAAGGAACATGAAATCCGTATCATCACTCTGCTTCGCCAGTCCCCATTCTTCGGGTTTAAACTGTAGGGCAGATTGCTCGAGGTCTATCTTATCGTCATATAGCTGAAACGGTCCCATCTCCGTAGCACGGGCCGGATGCTCTTTGCGGAGCGGGTGGCCGACCCAGGTACGGGGCATCAGGATGCGGGAAAGGTGCGGGTGCCCTTCGAAGCGAATGCCGAACATGTCGTATACCTCGCGCTCGTACCAGTTGGCGTTTTGCCAGAGTCCGCTGATGCTTGGTGCTTTTGGGAAGTCTTCGCGGAGGCCAGCTTTGAGTCTGATGAAGGTATTGCGCTCAAAAGAGAAGAGGTGATAGATGAGCGTGAAGCTGTAAGGTATATGGCCGTTCTCGGGTTTGCGGGTGCGTTCGTCAATGGCCGTCAGGTCGAAGAGAAGGAGGAAGGGTTGCGGCAGGTCGTGCTTCAGGAATTTCAGCACTTCCGGCACATGGTCCACAGGAAGCCAAAGGGTGAGGATGTCATCCTTGGTGGTCTGCGACTTGAACGTGTCTTCGCCGTACCGCGACTTGAGTTGCTCCAGTATGCCGCTGTTGTTGTTCATGGGAGGAGGCCATTAAAATTTGATGAATGCTTAACTCATGTACTCTCTTTCTTTTTATGCTAAGTTTATATTTGTGTCTATACCTTGCTAGCGTAGCAACTGCTGTCGCTTATAGTTGCTAACTTGTTTCATTGCTTGCCCTGGCCGGGCGGGCCTCACTTTTTTCCTTGATGAAAAGAAAGAGGGCCCCTACCCCCAGTAAGCAAAAAAGTCAAGACGCTCCAAACTCGCTGAACGCTCAAACAGTGGAGCGCCGTAAAGTGCACTTGGCTGAGGTGATATGTTGCATAGCCTAAGGGGCAAGTTAGTCTTGCTATACCTGCCAGGGGTTTATAACTTTGACTTTACTACAGCGCCTATACCTATCAATCAGCAATGGCAGAATTCCCGCTTCGAAGGGGGCAGGGGGATGTTAATCGTGCTCGAGAATCCTGCCAATCTTACAATCCTAGAAATCCTGATTCTGACAAATCATACCTGTACACGATTCGGACAGGTCGTGACCTGTCTCTACAAACCTAAACTCTCAAACTCCCTAAAGCTCATCCGGTGACTTAAATTCATTCATCTGGCTCCAGCGTTCTTTCTTGCCTGCTTTCACTTCTATTTTTTCCGGTCTGATAACTCCTTGTTCGCCGATGGTCCAGCTTAAGGGGCGACGTTCTTTCCCTACCCGGTCGGCCAGTAGCATCAGGCCTTCCATGAAGGCGTCTGGTCGGGGAGGGCAGCCGGGAACGTATACATCTACTGGCAGGAATTTGTCCACGCCCTGCACTACGCTGTAGATGTCGTACATGCCGCCGGAGTTGGCGCATGAGCCCATCGAGATCACCCATTTCGGTTCCATCATTTGCTCGTGTAGACGTTTGATGATAGGGGCCATTTTGATGAAAACTGTGCCGGCGATAATCATCACATCTGCCTCCCGGGGGGTACCCCGAATTACTTCTGCTCCGAAACGGGCCAAGTCGTATTTAGGCGTCATGCTGGTGGCCATTTCCACAAAACAGCAGGAGAGACCAAAGTGAAAAGGCCACATGGAATTTTTGCGACCCCAGCCAATCAGGTCCTGCAGCGTGGTAAGCATAATGCTTTGCTGCACAGTCTCTTCATAAGAACTGGTGCCTGTCAGGGCATTGGCCGGCGCCTCGGGTTTGCTTAACCACCATTTCATAGCGTAGGGTGTTTCGTTATACCTTTCAGACCTAAGTATTATCTGACAGTATTATACCTCTCGTCAAATAATCTTAAGTCTTTCAATTGTCTACTAGTTTTCTGTCTAAAGCCTCAATTAAGACTTGGCTTCTGCAGCAATCGTTTGTAAGCGGCCAGTATTTTCTTGCCATCCGGACCGAAGTCCAGAGCACCGTTACGCCACTCGTATACCAGCACCACCACCAACATTGCAATAAAGACAAGCACGCCGAAATAGCCATACCAGCCCAGTTCGGGGAAAGCAATGGCCCATGAGAAAATAAAGATGGTCTCTACGTCGAAGATTACGAACATCATGGCGACCATATAGAACTGAGAGGAGAAGCGGATGCGGGCACCGCCTGCGCTCACAATGCCGCCCTCGTAGGGCTCACCGGTGGCGCGTGCGTTTCCCCGCTGGCCCAGCACGTATGAAAGGCCCAGTATAAGTAGCACCAGGCTAAGCACAATGGCGCCATACACTGCCAGGGGCCACAGTAACGTTGTTGTTTCGGCTGTTTCCTGCATGGTTTCTCCTAAATCGATGATATCCGGGCTACTACTCGTGGTGCCCGGTTATATACTGCTCGAGGTCTTCAATAATGCATTTTTGCTCGTCAATCATGCATTTCACGATGTCACCAATAGACACCAAACCTACGAGTTGTTGATTCTCCATAACAGGCAGATGGCGGATGTACTTTTCAGTCATCAGTGCCATGCACTGGTCTATGGTCGTGTCGGTTGTCACCACAACGGGGTGCTCACTCATGATTTCGCGCACCAAAGTATCGCGCGAAGCCTTACCCTTAAGGATAACTTTACGGGCATAGTCACGCTCGGTGAATATCCCGGCAAATTTGTCATGATCCATCACAATGAGTGCGCCCACGTTTTGAGCCACCATTTTTTCGAGTGCGCTGTAAACAGTGCTATCGGGGGAAATGGAGATAACCCTATTTCCCTTTTTCTGGAGTAAGTGCCTGACAGTTCCCATAATACCTCCCGTATTCTTGTAATATATGCTTGAATGTTAGGGTGTTATACGAGAGTGTTTTAAAACCGGACAAAGAATTGTTTAAATAGTACTTAAAAATATTATAACCCTTGAGATTTGTCGTAAAAGCTAGCTTACCTTGAACTGATGTTATGGCTTAAAACAGGTGGCGGACAGCTAGTAAAGGGACTGGTATTTATATAAGATTGATTTGTATATAATTCAAAACCAAGTAAATAGACCTTCGTTATGAGATTAGGTGTGAATTTGAGAACTCACTTCGACCAGTTATACCTCAGCTTATATGTAGCCAGCCATGGAACCGTTCATCAAGCACTTCAAAGACATCAGTTACAAAGACATCAGCAAAGTGGGTGGGAAGAACGCCTCGCTTGGAGAGATGTATAACCAGCTCAACCCGGAAGGTATACGCGTGCCCGATGGCTACGCAACTACTTCGGCCGCCTACTGGCAGTTTCTGGAGCAGCATAATCTGAAAGCACAATTAACGGAAGTACTAGCCAGGCTGGACACCAACGATTTTCATAACCTATCCGAAGTGGGCAAACAGGCAAGGGAACGGATTCTGAGTACGCCCTTGCCGGATGAGATACGGGCAGAAATTGAGAAAGGCTATACCTATTTGAAATCAGCGTATGGCCAACATATTTCGCTGGCCGTGCGCAGCAGTGCCACTGCCGAAGACCTGCCCACTGCCAGCTTTGCCGGTCAGCTCGAAACCTACCTGAATGTGAGCGGACTCCAGAATCTTTTCAACGCCTGTCACCACAGTTATGCCTCACTGTTTACGGACCGGGCCATCAAGTATCGGGTAGACAATGGGTTTGAGCACATGCAGGTGGCACTCTCGGTAGGTATACAGACCATGGTGCGGTCAGATAAAGCGTGCTCCGGGGTGATGTTCACGCTCGATCCGGATACGGGATTTGAGAATGTGGTCGTGATTTCGGGCTCCTGGGGCCTTGGTGAGAACGTGGTACAGGGCGCTGTGAATACCGACGAGTTTGTCGTATTCAAGCCCATGATTGACAAAGCAAGGCAGCCGATCATATCGCGCAAGCTTGGGAGCAAGGCAAAGACCATGGTGTATGCCGAAAGGCCGGGAGATGATTTGCAAAGTCCAACAGACGCTATCGTCAATCTTGACACTCCCGCGGAACAGCAGGAACAATATGTGTTGGCAGACGAAGAGGTGGTGCAGCTGGCGAAATGGGGCAAGCGCATCGAGGAACACTACCAGCAGCCCATGGACATTGAGTGGGCCAAAGACGGCAACTCTGGCGACCTATTTATTGTGCAGGCTCGTCCAGAAACAGTCCAGAGCCAGCATAAGAACCAGGCTTTTTTCACAGAATATACCTTGCAGGAAACGGGAAAAGTGCTCTGCTCAGGTATAGGGCTAAGCAACCGCATTGTGTCAGGTATAGCCCGCGTGTTGCAGACCCCAGATGAGAGCAACAGGCTGCAAGCAGGGGAGGTGCTGGTTACCCGCAAAACCGACCCGGACTGGGACCCCATTCTAAAAAAAGCCAGTGCCATCATTACCGATCAAGGCGGTCGCACCAGTCATGCCGCCATTGTGGCACGGGAGGTAGGTGCCGTAGCTGTACTGGGTACCAGCGATGCTACCAGAACCATACAGGACGGGCAGGAGGTTACTGTGTCGACGGCGGGAGGGGAGACGGGTTATGTGTATGAAGGTAAACTCGCGTGGAACGAGAAAAAGACCGATATGAGCAAGCTCGGTAAACCCCACACCAAAGCCATGCTCATTCTCGGTGATCCGGAACAAGCCTTTAAGTATTCTTTTCTGCCGAATGATGGTGTTGGGCTGATGCGCATGGAGTTCATCATTACCAACTCCATCCAGATTCACCCCATGGCGCTCATCCATTTCGAGCAGGTGGAGAATATAGAGGCCCGTGAAAAGATTGAACAGCTCACGCACCATTACCCAAACAAGGCAGACTATTTTGTTAACAAACTGGCCGAGGCGACAGCGGTTATTGCAGCGGCATTCTACCCCAAAGTCGTGATTGTGCGGATGAGCGACTTCAAGTCGAACGAGTATGCCAATCTGGTGGGGGGCCGGCAGTTTGAGCCGGACGAGGCCAACCCGATGATCGGATTGCGTGGGGCCTCGCGTTATTATCACAAGCTCTATCAGGAAGGCTTTGAACTGGAATGCCGGGCCATGAAAAAAGTTAGGGAAGAGATGGGCCTGACGAATGTGAAACTGATGATCCCTTTTTGCCGCACCGTGCAGGAAGGAGAGAAGGTGATCAGGCTGATGGCAGACCATGGGTTAAAGCGCGGGGAGAACGGCCTGGAGGTATACGTGATGGTGGAGATCCCAAGCAATGCCTTACTGGCCGAGGAGTTTGCCGCGCACTTTGACGGCTTTTCCATCGGCTCCAACGACCTCACACAGCTCACCCTGGGGGCCGACCGCGACTCAGGCTTGCTCAGCGATATCTTTTCACCCTTTGACCAGGCGGTGCAGCAACTCATTGTGATGACCCTACATAAAGCCAAGAAAAAGGGCACCAAAGTCGGACTCTGTGGCCAGGCCCCGAGTGACTACCCCGCCTATGCTGCCTTCCTGGTAGAGCATGGCATCGATAGCATTTCCTTTAATCCGGATGCTTTTTTCAAAGGACTGGAAAACATGCTGGCGGCGGAGCAGAAAAAAGGGAGGTCTTAAGCCTGGATTGCCTCTGCTAATAAAGCGTCAACCTGTATGCCATTGGAGACGTGCGGAATTGTGTTGCAGGTGATAACCTGGGCAGCTCCGGCCTGAAGCAGGGCCTCATAGGCTCCCTCGGCAAAAACTGCGTGTACACCAATGCAAACGGGTGCCTGTGGCGTGAGTTTTTTCAGGTGCTGCACGGTTTCGATCATGGTACTGGCCGTGGAGATGATGTCGTCTACCAGCACAGGCGTATGCTGCTGGTAATTGGCCATTTCGGGTTGGGTCACCTGCACTTCACGGTCGCCGAGTCGGGTTTTGTTCAGCACCAGGTAAGGCGCCTCTGCTAGTCCGGCCACTTCACTCACCCACTGCAGGCTCTCTTCATCCGGACCGATCAAAATTGGCTTGTTAATGTGAGCTTTCACCCAGGAAGCAACAATTGGGGCGGCATGCAGCGCCTGTGCAGGTATAGCGTATAGCTCGTGCATGTCGTGGAAGCGGTGCAGGTGCGGGTCAATGGTGTAGAGCCTGTCTACGGTGCCCGAAAGCAGGTCTGCAAAATAGCGGGAGGTGACACCCTCGCCGGGATAGAACTGCTTGTCCTGCCGCATGTAGGCCAGGTAGGGGGCTACCAGGCTTACTTCGGCTGCTCCTAGTTCTTTCGCGGTGTTAGCCATGAAGTAAAGGGGTAGCAGCTTTTGGTCCGGCTGGTGCAGTGTGCAAACCAAAATGACCTTCCGGTCCTGCACATCCGATAGAATGCGTACGTAGCTCTCGCCATCCGGGAAACGACGTATAACGGCTTCTCCAATCTCAGCCTGTAAGTGCACTGCTAATGCTGCAGCAAGGGCTTCGTTTCCGGACAGGGCAAATACGAGGGTTTTCATGGGCTAACCAGTTCTACAATATGGCCTGAGCTATGCAGGTAATTAAGGGCGTAGCTCAACTCGCCCTGCGACTCGGAAAAGATCGTAAACAGCGGCTCTCCTTTTTTTACATACCTGCCGAGCGGAGCCTGAAAACGTATACCTGCGCCCGGAGATTTTGGAGCACCCGCCAGCTTAGCGACTTTGGCCAGCTTCCGGTTGTCGATGTTGCGCACCACGCCACTTGACATGGCCATTACGTCGTGCTGTAAAGGTGCGGCCACAGGCTCCCGGAAACCTCCCTGAGCAGCGCAGATGCTGTAGAATTTTTCAAGGGCCACGCCGCTTTGCAGGATTCCCATTGCCTTTTCAAAACCGCCTCCTTTGGGTACCAGACCAGCTACCTCGAGCGACAAACCAGCCAGTTGTACTGCCCGATCACGCAGGTCCGTGGGGGCGTCTGCTTCGTTACGCAGTACCGACAATACATCCATTGCCTCCAGGGCAGGGCCTATACCGCGGCCCACGGGCTGGGATCCGTCCGTGATCAGCACTTTCACTTCCATCCCGATTGCCAGTCCTACTGCCCGGAAGTAGTATTCCAGCAGAAAGGCCTCTTCCTTGGACCGTACCTTGGCTGTCTGGCCCACCGGAATGTCGATGACAGTATGTGTAGAACCTGCGGCGGCTTTCTTGGACAGGACGGAGGCGATCATTTGCCCGGCACTGTCCACGTCCAGGGCTTTTTCTACTGAAATGATAATGTCATCTACTGGACTCAGTTTAACAGCGCCGCCCCAGGCCATGCAGCCGCCTTCTTTCTTTACGACCTCCTTTATCTGTTCCAGCGTCAGGTCAACCGGTGTCATGGTTTCGATGACGTCGGCTGTGCCGGCAGGGGAGGTGATGGCTCTGGACGAGGTTTTGGGTATAGTCAAGCCAGCGGCGGCCAGGATGGGTACCACGATCGGGGTGGTGCGGTTGCCCGGCAGTCCGCCTACACAATGCTTGTCTACGACCATTTTTTCCTTCCACTGCAGGCGTGAACCGGATTCGATCATGGCGCGGGTGAGGTAGATCACTTCATCGAGCCCCAGGTTGTCGCCGGAGCAGACGGTTACAAAAGCAGCGATCTCTATTTTAGAGTATAGGCCCTGCGTGATGTCTGCGATGATCCGCTGAATGGCCTCTTCGTTGAACTTTCGCCCGAACATCTTCGCCCGCACCTCGCTGAACGAAAGAATAGGCCGTAAATGGGTGACAGTGATCAGATCTCCTTCCTGTGCATGCAGGTGCCGAAATCCCTCTTCAGAAAGCACGGCTTCACCGGGATGTATGATGTCAGAAGTGATGACATTGAGTGTCGCGATGATATGGCGCGAACCATGGTTCACCGATACCCGCGTATTGGCCGTGAAGCCTTCGGACCGGCATACCTGACAGTCGGCCCGCATGAAGACGATGTTTTCGGTATGCGTGTCGATGCCGAGGCGGCGCAGGCGCAGTATGTTGGAGTTGTTGTCAGGCATAGCGTCCGTTGCAAAGGTCCTCTACTTCTTTCATCACACGTGTGGCCCGTTCCTCGTTCAAACCAGCCCGGTGCAGGAGCTCCTCGTGGTGCAACAGCTCACTGCACAGCACGATTTTTTGGTCCAGTAGTCGTTGTTTTTCCGCTTTGGTAAGCGTAGTCAAGGTGGTAAGCGGGTATAGTCGGTACGAGTCCACAATGTCTTTGAGGCCCCCTTTGTGCGGATAATCCCAGCCGACCAGCTTCATTTGCATGCAGGAGGCAAAGCGGATGGCATCTTCGGTGAAGCGGGTGTTCGTCATCACCCAAACCTCATGAAAGCGAATTTCAAACTCATTTTCAGATGGCCATACCTTTTCCACGTCTTTGAAGCGGGAATGGATATACATCGGAATTTTTACATCAGACTTGTTGCGCTTCAGGTTATGGTATTTACATTCGATCATCACCCGCTTGCCATCCTTCACCGCCAGCACATCTATTTCGTGGCGCACGCAGTGGCCGTCTATGAAAACGCCGATCTCTGTCAGGTAACCCTGCGCGCGCAGGATCTCGGCGACAAACTTCTCGAAAGGGAAGCCGGAAGGACCCAGTTGCATGATGCCCTGCTTTAAACTGTAGCGGGCAGCAGCCGTGCTGGAAATCTGCTTGAGGATGGCAAAGGCCTTTCGGTAGATCTTTTTGGTGGAGATGCCGGGTGTGAGTTCGGGCACCAGTTGGCGGAGCACCTCATCGGCCTGTTCCTCATCGGCCCCGGACTTGAGGAGCGAGAGCCGGAGCTTGCCTACAGAGAAAAGTACTTTCTCGCCTGAAGCTTTTGTCACGACCAGATGGTCTAGTGTGTCCTTCATGGTGGGTGCTTGTTTAGGAATCAATTTCAGGAAAGCCTGGCAGATATCCAATTTATACCCACCATACCTGCAGGAAATTAATCTTTCGAAATGCGGGACCAGATCTCGTTCACCGGCGCACCCGTGCTGCTCTGGCCGGAGTGGTGCCAGTTGCCGTTTTTTACTTCATAATTAAAGCTGAGTGACATGCCCACCCGGCTGCTGTCGCGCGAAAAGAACTCGATGTTTTCGGTATACTTGCCGTTTTCGGCGGTATAGGTGCCTCCGCCCGTACCCGAGAACTGTCCTGTTTCGGAATTGAAGGCGATCCACTGGAAGCGGGTGCCCGAGAGTACTTTCAGCGTCTTGCGCGGACCGGGGCGCATGGTATTCATCTGCCCGTCACGCTCGCGCCCCGTAATGCGCCAGGTGCCCGCCAGCGGGGAGTTGCTGTTGCTTTCGTTGATGCGGTTCCAGGTATCTGTCGAACCGTCCCTGCTTAAAGTCCACTGGTCCTTTTCGAGTTTATAGTTCGCCGAAGTACTTGTACCTACCTGGGTAGAATCTATGGTGTTGAATTCATAGTTGAGCTCAAACGTACCGTTGGATAAGGTATAGGTGCCCCCGGTTGTGCCCAGAAACTGCTTGTTTTGCTGGTTGAAACGGGCAAACGTCATGAAGCCGTCCTGCACGATCATCACCACTTCATTGCCTTGGCCGTCAGTTGTTCGCCAGGCACCTTCCAGTTCCGTAGCCTGCCGCACAGCTTGAGTGGCTTCAGTTGATGCTGTAGCTGTATTGGTGGCAGCGGAGCTGGCGGCGGCTCCTTTTGGAACAGAGCTACTGCCCGATGACACTATCTGGTCTCCCGAGTTGGCAGAGCCGGCGCAGCCCATCAGGAACAAATAGGAGAGTCCGGCAACAGTTGTGTTTTTCAGTAGTTTTATCATCGATGCTTGAGGTTATGGGTTTGACATAAAAAAACCGCGCTATACCAGGTATAGGCGGCTTTCAAATGGTGGTTACTTTATCTTAACAGGCAACTCCAGGTTTTCCCAGCGCATCAGGATGCCATTTTTAGCGACCACATAGGCCAGTCGCTCGTGCATCTTAGCGGCTTTGCGGGGCTTTACCGTTACCCGCAGTGCGTCCTGCCGCTCATCGTACTCCGTGCCCCACTGTCCGGTGGCTTTGTTGAAAATGACTGTCCAGCTGTTCTCGTTCGGTATGGTATAGAGGCTGTACTTGCCTTTGGCCAGGTGTCGGCCTTCGATCTGCACATCCTGACTGAACTCGATCGTGGTGGCCTCGTTGGCACCGGCGCGCCAAACTTTGCCGTAAGGTACCAGTTCGCCCCAAATATTACGGTTTTTGACCGCCGGACTGCTGTATTCGATGGTTACCAGGGCATCGCCGATCTTGCCGGAGGCGGTAGCTGGCGGGCTCGGACGGTTATTCCTGTTGCCGTTTTGCGCCATGGTCAGCAAGGGAGCCAGCACCAGGATGAATAAGAGTATGTGACGTAAATAAAAGGAAGTTTTCATAAAGCGATAAAAGAAATACCTGAATGGTTAGGCTAAGATAGTCAAAAGTATAGACTGGATTGCAAAAAAATAGTTTAATACTGCAGCTGATTTTATGCGGTAAAGCTCCTTCAAACTGACTGAACGAAACCTGCCCGGGCTTCTGTTACAGGTATAGCCTCAGAAAAAAGCTCATATTCTGATCATGCATTTTATGTCCAAAAAACTTTATACCAGCATGGCTGGGTTGCTGTTTCTGGTAATATTTTACGCAAAGGCAACAGGTATAGGCAGTAATGCGGAGCCTATCGTACTGCGAGTCGAGAAGCTGCCGTTTACGCCCCGCGAGTTTTACATAGCTGATATCGTAGATGACCGCAGCGACCGCAAAGCGGTTGCCTACCTGCTGCCGGTAAGCGGGGCGGGTAAGTCACAGGCTGTCGATCTGCAAGGAGGTGCCCAGGTGGCGCTTCGTACTTTTATCCAAAAAAGCCTGCCTGCAGACAAATCACTACGGCCCATCATCATCCGGTTGAAGGAACTGCAGGTAAAGGAAGCACCTACGGCGAGTGGTCGGGTAGCCGGCAACATTTCAGTGATCATGTCCTTTGAAATGGAGCGGGAAGGGGAGACGGTGCCACTGCTGCAGTATAAGGGTGGTGGACGCTACGAGCGGTCAGTGACCCGAAACGAAGTGACAGCGCCCGCCATGCGCCAGTCGATTGTGGAAGCTTTGCGCTACCTCAACACTTGGATGGACCGCGAAGCCAATACCAATCCCAGGCTGGCCAAAGGTATAAAGGTGAGTTTCAAAGATTACGTTGGCTCAGCCGATCAGGACACTGTTTTCTACGACTCGAACCGGCCGCTCAACTGGAATGACTTTCAGGCGGATGTCAACAAAACGAGCCGCTTTTCTGCTACCGTTTTTCCAAGTTTTGCCTACGAGGGCGAGACGGAGATACGCGATGGAATTATTCACCTGAATCTGAACATGAAGGTATACGTGCTCAAAAGCTCCTCCTGGGTAAAGGAAAATGCGCAGGATCCCTATGGGCTCAACCACGAGCAGCGTCATTTTGATATCGTCAAACTGGTGTCGGAACGCTTCAAGCAGAAAATAAAACCCGAAGAACTCTCGCTTTCAGATTACAACAGCAATATCCAGTACCACTTCATCGAGTCTTTCCGAGAAATGAACCAGTTGCAGGAGCAGTACGACGCCGAAACCCGCCACAGCCTTGACAAAACCGCCCAGGACAACTGGAACAAGCGACTGGAGCAAGAGCTTAATGGTATAGGAGTGAAATGAGTTTAGGGTTGGAGAGTTCGAGAGTTGAGGAGTTTATATTTGGTTGTACTTTGAATTTTGCTTCTAACTTAAGTTATACCTAGGTATACAGATGTGGGTACTAAGTAAAAAGAAGGCCTGCCAGATTTTGCTGGCAGGCCTTCTTTTTACCTATTTAATAAAATTCTTAATTCTCAAACTCCTCAACTCTCCAACTTCTAAACTTCCTTCCCTTCCTGCACATAGAAGTTCGGGTCGATGGTCAGTTTGGTGCCGGCTTTTACTTTTTTGATTTCTTTCCAATCAGTTGTTGGTTCTAACCATTGTTCCTCGCCATTCAGGTATACCTTCACCGGCATATCGAAACCTTCTACTACACTGGTCCAGCGGTACGTTAGTTTTTTCTTTTCCAGTTTGTACTCCAGCGCAGGTAAACGGGTATCGCGCAGGTATTGGTCGAAGAAGCGGCTCAGGTCACGACCTGTGTGCTGCGAAAGGTAGTTTTCGATCTGCTCGGTTGTCACTGTCTGGTGATAGAAATCACGGTTGAGCCCGCGCAATATGCCGCGCCATTTTTCGTCGTCGTTCACAACCTGGCGCAAGGTATGGAGCATGTTGGCACCTTTCGGGTACATATCGCCGGAGCCGCTCTTGTTCACGTTGTAATGGCCAATGATCGGGCGGTCGTTTCGTATGTTCTGCCGTATCCCGATCACGTATTCGCTGCCCGCCTGCTTGCCGTAGTGGTATTCTACAAACAAAGGCTCCGAATAAGTCGTGAAACTCTCGTGGATCCACATATCGGCTACATCCTTGTAGGTGATGTTGTTGGCGAACCACTCGTGTCCTGTTTCGTGGATGATGATGTAGTCGAATTTCATACCCCAGCCCGAGCCGCTCAGGTCGCGACCGCGGTAGCCGTTTGCGTAGCCATTGCCGTACGTTACAGAACTCTGGTGCTCCATACCTAAATAAGGGGCCTCTACGAGTTTGTAGCTGTCTTCATAAAAAGGGTAGGGACCAAACCAATGCTCAAAGGCATCCAACGTGCGGCGCACATCCTTAAACTGCACTTTTGCTTTCTCCAGATTATCGCGGATTACCCAGTAGTCGCAATCCAAAACGCCTTTTTCGCCCTGGTACTTCTCGCCAAAATGCACATAGTCGCCGATGTTGATGTTGACCCCGTAGTTGTTGATTGGGTTAGTGACTGCCCAGTGGAAGGTACGTGTGCCGTCGGGGTTCTCGTCAACGCCACGCAGTCTGCCGTTCGATACATTGGTCAGGTCTTTCGGAACAGCCACACTGATCAGCATGCTGTCCGGCTCATCGTACATATGATCTTTGCAAGGCCACCACAAACTGGCGCCGTCGCCCTGGTTTGAACTGGCAATAAATGGTTTGCCTTGCGCATCACGCTTCCAGGTGATGCCCCCGCTCCAGGGCGGGTTTTTGCTTACCTTCGGCTTGCCACCATAGTATACCTCCACTTCGTTTTGAGCGCCCTTTTTCTGTGCGTCTATCAGCTGTACAAAATAGGCATTGCCTTCCTGACGAACATTCAGCTGCTTTCCGTTCTGCATCACCCGTTCCATTCGCATAGGAGGCTGCAGGTCGATCTGCATTATCTGGTAAGGATCCAGCACTTTGTAGCGAATTGTGTTCTTGCCGTGGATGCTGCTGTCCGCCGGATTCACACTGATGTCGAGGTGGTAATAGGTGAGGTCCCACCAGGCCCGCTCTGGGGTGATGGTGCCCCGCAGGGTGTCCTGGCGGGTAAAGGTGGGAGTTTTCTGCTGCGCCTGCGTCTCAAGGCTGCAGAGTCCCAGCAAAAGCGCAACTCCGGTAAGTGTACGCCTGGCCGATAGGTTTTTCATAGGTATAGCTTTCATTCAGAAAGCTTAAATTAAAAAGAATTTCGAAAAGGAACAGCCTACAGTATGTCAATTGTCACGCAGATAGGTATAAACGACAAAGGGCCCCGCATGATGCGGAGCCCTTTGTTTGATTTACGCTTTATATATAACCAGACTAAGCCAGTTTCACATTTACCGCGTTTAGTCCTTTTTTGCCCTCTTTCACTTCGAATGTTACTTCGTCGTTTTCTCTGATCTCATCGATCAAACCTGTTACGTGTACGAAGTACTCTTCGTTTGTTTCACTGTCTTTGATAAAACCGAAACCTTTGGTTTCATTAAAGAATTTTACTTTTCCGTTACTCATGATATGTTGTTGTTAATACATGTTAGACACTGCATAACGGTAAAACGTTCATAGTATGTTGCAACTTTTTGCAAAAAACTTTAAAATATGCTTCTGCGCACGCTCAAGGCCTATTATTTTTTTCAATTTGCTTTCTCGTATGCATAGTCGTCCAGAAAAAGGCATAAAAAAATCCGACAACATGGAGTAGCTGCCGGATTTTTCGGAGGTATGAATGTTGTACTGTTTAGCCGTAGATTTGGTTCAGCAGACCCGCCAGTCGAATGCCCGCCTGCAGGATGCGCTGCTCCACGGTGCTGAAGTTATCATAGCTGTAGCGGTAGCCCAAACGACCATCTTCCGGCAGGCTGTATACCTGCTCTCTTAGCTGTACCGACTCGTAAGCCCACTCACGCACGCCGGTAGACTGCCAGGCTTTCACCTGATCTTTGGAAGGAGTACCGACAAATAGGGCCAGCTCTGTAAAGCTCAGGTTTTTGCCGTCGATCATGTCGCTATCCCATACCCGGTGCAAATTAGATGGCTGTCCGAACCACTGCAATTTCACAGCATTCCCGCCTGTATCACCTTCTTTGCCCACATGTAGTGGTTGGTGGAGGTCGCCTACCAGGTGCACCAGGTACTTGAGGTATTCCTCTTCCTGCTTCGCATTCAGGTTGCCGGCTTTTAGAACAGTCACTAGTTCCTCGATCTTCATGATGATGTCACCGTTCGGGTTTTTCTCGGTCTGATCGTAAGTCTTGCCGCCCGGTACAGTTACCCAGTGCCAGTCGTGTGTGTGGTTATAGGCTTTGTCAGACTTGATATCATCCATCCAAACCGACACTTCAGCCAAAGAATTATCTGCCAGAATCCTGTTGATTTTCTTCTGTGCTTTTTTCTTCAGGTGCTGCTCTGCTATCAGGCCGACGGCGCGGTGTCCGTTTTGTCCCCAGGCCATTGCCTGCGACACAAACAATGGGAGAAACAGCAGAATACAAACTATTTTTTTCATCGATAAAATTATTGGATTTTTAATGCTGCAAAACAAAGGCTTTTTTGCTTAATTGTGTAGAATAAAGCTTATTTCTTTTAGAGAATGGCTTTTCCGGCTTTGGTTTGAGAGGCACGTGGCAGTTGTGAAAGCTCATATTTAGACTTAGATTACCGCTATGAAAATACTCCTGACAGGAATCCTTATGATGACAGTATTGGTAAATGCAAGCGGACAGGATCGTAAGCGGGCTCGGGACTATGGCATCCGGATCGGGGTGCTGCAGCCCGGTACGAACAATGCCATTACAGATGTGGCCGGTCTGCGGGTTGGGCACACCACTTTGGTGCAGAAAGATAATGTACGGACCGGTGTGACGGCTATATTACCACATAACGAAAACCTCTTTCAAAATAAAATACCAGCCGCAGTCTATGTAGGTAATGGTTTCGGCAAACTGGCCGGCAGCACACAGGTGCAGGAACTCGGTAACCTGGAGTCGCCGATTATTCTAACCAACACCCTAGGAGTAGGCACGGCCATGAATGCCGTGGTCGGCTATACCTTGCAGCAGTCCGGTAACGAAGCGGTGCAGTCGGTGAATGCGCTGGTGGGTGAAACGAACGACGGCTACCTGAACGACATCCGCGGCCGTCATGTGAAAGAGGAGCATGTGCTGCAGGCGATCAATCAAGCAGCAGGCGGACCGGTGGCTGAAGGCAATGTGGGGGCAGGAACCGGAACAGTCTGCTTCGGGTATAAGGGAGGAATAGGAACAGCATCGCGCAAACTGCCCGCTAGTCTGGGTGGCTATACCGTGGGTGTGCTGGTACAAAGTAATTTTGGTGGCGTGCTGCAGATCGACGGCATACCTGTAGGAGAGGAGTTAGGTAAGTTTTCGTACAGCAAACAGATATTGGAAAGTGCGGATGGTTCCTGCATGATCGTGGTGGCAACTGATGCGCCCGTGGATGCCCGCAACCTGGAACGTATCGCCAAAAGAGCTATGCTGGGCCTGGCCAAAACAGGTGGAATCGCTTCCAATGGCAGCGGCGACTACGTGATCGCATTCTCCACCAACGAAGGGCTGCGTATACCTTATCAGTCTGAAGAAAAAACACAGACTTTCACGCTTCTGCGGAATGATGAGATGTCGCCGCTCTTTATGGCTACGATTGAGGCAACCGAAGAAGCGATCATCAATTCGCTTCTTCGGGCTGAGACCATGAAAGGGCAAAATAATAACACGGTAGAAACACTTCCGATCGAATCCGTTATCAAACTATTAAAGAAACACAATGCCATCAAACGATAAGCTTTTCGCCTACAACCTGGGCCAGATCGTACCTCTGAGCGAGGCGCGACTGCATGTCAGTGACCTTTCCGTGCAACGCGGCTACGGGGTGTTTGATTTTGTGAAAGTGCAGCAGGGCTGTCCGTTGTTTCTGGACGAATACCTGGACCGCTTTTATCAATCGGCACAACTGATGCACCTGGAGGTACCGCTGTCAAGGGAAGAACTGAAGCAGGTGATCGCCGATCTGATAGAGCGTAACCAATTGCCGGAAGCCGGTATGAAGATGATCCTGACCGGTGGTTACTCCGAGGATGGCTTTACACCGATGAACCCCAATCTGCTTATCACACAGCTCCCGCTCACGCTGCCTTCCCCCGAAAAAGTGGCCAAAGGCATTCCGATCATGACGCATGACTACGTGCGGGAGGTGCCGGAAGTGAAAACGATCAACTATTCCATGGGTATACGCCTGCTGCAGGAACAAAAGGCCAGCGGGGCAGAAGAGGTGCTATATGCTAAAAACGGGATTGTCTCTGAATTTCCACGCTGTAACTTCTTCCTCGTGACGCATGATGATACCGTGGTGACACCCGCCAAGAATATCTTAAAGGGAATCACCCGCAAAAATGTGCTGACGCTGGCTGGCCGCAGGTATAAGACAGAAGTGCGCGACATCCGGTTAGAGGAAGTGCTGCAAGCCAAAGAATGTTTTCTGACCAGCACCACTAAGCGTGTGCTACCCATTGTTCGGGTTGATGACATTTTGATTGGTACAGGCAAGCCGGGCGAAGTGAGCCTGCAGTTATTGCAAGATCTGGTGGACCTGGAAAATGAGCAAGTGGCTGCTTTGAAAAGCAAATAACCACTCAGAACTCTTATGAAAACTTAAAGCCGCTAACTATTTGATAGGTAGCGGCTTTTTTTTAGTAGAAATCAGATTTTCTTCAGAATCGGCCTGTATATAGTAGAGAAAAGGCCTTTGCTATGAAGAAATACGTTTACTGCTTTTTCATGAGTTGGTTGTTGCTCCCCCCGGTGTTCGCTCACCAGCCTCAAATCAAAATTCCCCACATTCCGGATACCACTGTTGTCGAACAATTAGCTGACACAACCACGCAGGTGACTGAGACAAAGAAACTCAGCGAGTTCACCAGAAAAGCAGCGATACCTGTTCTGCTGATCGGGCTGGGGGTGAGCCACATGGATGATGAAGGGCTTTTCGAAGGAAGCCGCGGCCTGCGCCGGGTCGTTCGGCGCGAATACGCCGATTACAACACCCGTGTGGACGACTACCTTTACCACATGCCGTTAGCACTGACGGTGGGGCTAAACCTGGCAGGCGTAAAAGGGGAGCACCACTATGCAGAACAGGCACTATTACTGGGCATGACGCACTTCGTCAACAGGGTCATCACCAACAACCTCAAATCCATCACGGCCATCAACCGCCCTGATGGCTCTAGCAACGATGCCTTTCCCTCGGCGCACACCAGCAAGGCTTTCGCATACGCTACCTTTTTTCACAAGGAGTATGGAGGGCGCAGCATCTGGTATAGCATAGCAGGTTATTCCGCGGCCACGGCCACGGGTGCAATGCGCATCCTCAACGATAAACATTGGCTATCTGATGTGCTGGCCGGAGCAGGTATAGGAATCCTATCGGCGGAGGTCGTATATATGGTTTACCCCAGACTTCAGGAGATCATAGATCGCAGTTTTCACAGCAAGCAGCAAAATAAACTGATCATGATGCCTTATTATGGTGGCGGGGCTGGCGGTATTGCCCTGGTATGGCAGCTGCATTAAAGCAAATCGCCCGACACATGGGGTGCCGGGCGATTGTTCTAGTTGATGCTTTTGGTGTATTTCAAAATGACCCCTTTTCCTTTTTTGCCGCCCTCGCTGGCAATGTACATGGCGCCGTCCTGATCAAAGGTCAGGCCCTCGGCCTGCCGCAGCTGCGACTCGTCCAGCTCCAGGGTTCGGGAAAGCTTCCCATCCTTCGTCATCGCATAAAGTCGGTTGTTGACCGCATCGAGCAGGTATAGCGTGTTGTCAGACGGGTGCTTTTCGAGGGAGGAAGGCTGCAGCACATCGTAGTCCGACTTCTGCTTTTTACCCTTCTTTGGTGGCTCTACCTGCTCCAGCGATATGTTGATGACTGGCTCTGACTGGAATTTATTGGAGTCCAGCGAAAAAGCGTAAATGGCTTTCTGCATTTTCAGTTTCGGGTCATGGCCTTTAGGAGCCAGTAGGAGCTGGTTTTGTTCCTGGTCATAAGCAAGGCCTTCTATGTTGATCGTAGCTGGAAAGGAGGCTTCGTATACCTTGACATTCGGCTTCTGGCCCATAAATCCGGCTACTTCAAAGAGTGTTCCGTCGCTCCGCACAATGTAGGCATTCTCGCCAGCTATGGCTATACCTTCGTAGTCGCCAGGTCCTGCAAACGGGATTTCTTTAGTGATCGCTTCCTGTTGCAGGTCATAGATGAAGATCTTGCCTTCTTCGTCCTGCACACAGGCCATAGTGCCATCCGGGAGGAGGGAGATGCCCGACACTTCACGCAGTTCGGCGGGTAATTCCCAACGTGTATCTGCCATACCCAGGTCATCTGCTGTTGTTTCATTGTCGGCAAGTGGCAGGAGGGAAGCAGACTGATTCAGTATCCTGGAAGCAGGGAGTGCAGATTTCTCCATCAGCTCACCCGCTTCATTGTATCGCAGCCAGATGTCGCGTCCACTTTTTTCAAGCTCCACCACGAAGCTGGTCACGTTGTTTTCCTGCACGCGATGTACTTCCTCTATTTTGTAGCGGTCAAATTCCTGCTGCAGTTGCGCCACCACTGTTTTCGGGAGGTACTGTTCTTCGATCTCTTCGGTATAGCTGATGAGTGTGCCGTCCTCCCGGAAAAGAGCTTTCCGCTCCCGGCCGCTTATCTTGAATTCAGCTTCGTATACGCTATCCAATCGCTCCCAGTCCACTTGCTTGATGGTGGGGTAACTCTCCACAAATTTCACTTTTACGGCATCGGGTACGTTTCGGGCGGACCAGATCTGATCGCAGCTGCTGAGGGTGGTGCCCGCTACAAGCACCATTGCCCATAAATATGTATGTTTCATTTTTAGCTTCATAATTCTTTCGTGTATCTGATAAGGTATACAGACCGAATTTGAAGCAATTCTGAAGAAACGCGATTTTATGAAATATTTTTTTGAAACTTCAGCCGGAGCACGTGCAGGCCCTCTTCGTAGGTATAGGAAGGTGTGAGCTGGTAGAGCTCGCTGATTTTGCTGACCAGAGCCAGTCCAATTCCCATTGATCCGGAAAGTTTGTTACCACTTCTGAAGCGTTCAAATAAAGTCACAGGCTCTTCCTGCAGGGGCTCACCGGAGTTCTTGATGCAAAGCTCATCTGCTTTCAGGCTGATCCGGATAATGCCGCCTGTGCTGTTGTGCCGGATGGCGTTGAGCAGCAGGTTGGAAATCAGGATCTCGCACAAACCAATGTTCATCTCCACAAATACAGGCTGCATGGCTTCGATCTCTACCTGAATGTCGTGCATCAGCATCATCTCGTGCAACTGGTCGAGTTGCTCCTGCAGCAGTTCGTGTAGCGGGATGACTTCGTTCTCCGAAAACTCCCGGTTCTCGATGCGGGTGAGCAGAATCAGGGAGCGGTTGAGGCGCGACAAGCGGTTGATGGAGGCATGCATCTCTTCCAGCATGGATGCCTGCGCCTGCGTCAGATTATCGGACTGCATGAAGAGCTCCAGTTTGCTGCCTACAATGGCCAGCGGCGTCTGTATTTCGTGCGAGGCATTTTCGGTGAACTCTTTCAGGTTGAGGTAGTCGTTGTGGATCTTGCCGGTCATGGCCTGCAGCACTTCGTTGAGCTCCTGAAACTCCTGAGTATCGGTTGGTTTGAGCAGCAAGGGTTTTCGCTGTGTCAGGCTGTAGCGCTTGGCCCGCTCGAGCGTGTCGTAGAAATTGCGCCAGTTGTATTTGTTGATGAAGTAGTTCACCCCGGCCAGCCCGATAAGCAGCAACACGAAGATCCAGGCCATTGCCAGCATGGTACTCTCAAAAAGGTCCTCAAAGTCCATCAGCGACTTTAGGATGGTATACTCGAAGGGTTTGCCGTCCTGGTAGGTGGTGAAGGTGAGCTTACGGAAGGGCACATACTCTTCGTCGTAGGTGCTGAATATAAGCGTGTCCGACAACGCTTCGAGGGCTCCTGCATGGGCGCTCGTTTCCCTCACAATGATGGCTTCCGATATGCCAGAGGTCACGTTGGGTAGCTCGTTGTGACTCCGGATGTATTCGATGATGTTCTCTTTGTCCGTGAAGAGTTGGTCGTCAACTTCGTCGTAGATCTCCGTCTGGAGGATCTTGTAAAAGCTCAGGCCACCCAGCAAAAACACGATAACGGAAACCAGAAGATAGTAAAGACTGGTCTTGGTGAGTATGCGCATCAGAAGCTGAATTTATAGCCCATCCCGTACACGGTCGTGATCGGGTCTTCACCACCGGCCTCCACCAACTTGCGTCGCAGATTTTTGATGTGCGTGTACACAAAGTCGAGCGAATCAAGCGATTCGATGTGGTCGCCCCACAGGTGCTCGGCAATAGAGTCTTTGGTTAGCACCCTGTTTTTGTTGGTGACGAAGTAGAGCAGCAGATCATATTCCTTTTTGGTCAGGGTAAGTTTGCGGCCCTGCACCAGCGCCTCAGCCGACTCCGGGAACACTTCCAGGTTTCCGATCTTAATTACCTTCTGCCCGTTGAAGTTCCGGCGCCGGATAACGGAGCGCAGCCTGGCGTTGAGTTCGGACAGATGGAATGGTTTAGTCAGGTAATCGTCTGCGCCCAGTTCTAAGCCGGTTATTTTATCGTCAAGGGCGTTTTTAGCGGATATAATGATGATACCCGTATCCGGGTTGTTCTTCTTGAGCAATCTCACCAGGTCCAGCCCATTGCCGCCCGGCAAGGTGAGGTCTACCAGTACACAGGTATAGTGCTGGTCAGCGAGCATACGGGAACCGTCGTGATAGTTAAGGGCCGTATCGCAGGTATAGCCACCCGCTTGCAGGTAGGAAACCATGGAGGCATTCAGGGCTTGCTCGTCTTCAATTATCAGGAGTTTCATCCATTCGGTTTATTTCACGAAGTATACGGAAAGAATCTGAAGACAATCTGTTTCGAAGCTTCGGAAGGCAGGTATAGGCCAATACGTGCGGACACTGCCATAGGTATATATAATATCTCAAGGTATACCATTAACCATTTCGGAGGAAGGAGACTGCTGGATCAAGGTATAGCCCAATGCCGTCAAATTAAGCACTTTTCTGTCATTTCGAACTGGGGGTGGAGGCACTCTATTAGTGAGAAATCTGGAATATAGCCAAGGTCTTGAAATAAATCAGATCTTTCCTATCGTCGAGATGAAGCTTGAATTGATCATTGCTTATTTGACGGAATAAGGTATAGCCCGACTTTCTCCTGACTTCGGGAAAACACAAATTGCTCCAGGTCTAAGGGCTGTCCTGGGTTAGAACCAGCGAATTTTCCGGTTCTTTTTCTCTTCCTGCCTACGCTTTTTTTCTTCCTTTTTTCTTTCGCGGTTGCTCTTGGCCTGGTTTTTCCAGTCTTCGTAGGTTTTCACGACCGTGTCGGCAATCCGGTCAAAGATGTTTTCCGGTTCCGGTGGACCTTCGCGGTAAGACGGGCAGCTTACCATTTCTTGCAGGTGAGAAGGGAGAGGAGCAAATCGGCCGGTCCGAAGACTGGCAAACTCTTTGTCCTGCGCCACGCGACGCATATACTCTCCCCATACAGGCATGGCTGTGCGAGATCCTTGTCCCTCGGTGATCGTTCTGAACCTGACCTTCGGACTTTCTGCCCCAACCCAAACGCCTGTGACCAGTTCCGGGGTGATGCCGATGAACCAGCCATCGGCATGCTCCTGCGAGGTGCCTGTTTTACCGGCAATGTCCATGCGCAAGCCATACTCTGTCCGCAGGCGGGCAGCGCTGCCTTCTTCTACTACACCCTGTAGCAGGTGCAGCATAACGGCCGCGTTGTCGCGCGACAGCACACGCTGTGTGCCACTTCGGCTACGGTGCTGGTGAATGACACGGCTTTGCCGGTCCTCAATACGATCAATGTAAATGGGTGCTGTTTTATAACCCCCATTGGCAAAGGCCGCATAGGCGCTCACCATTTCCAGCAGCGAAAGGTCAGCGGTGCCCAGGGCCAGCGAAGGTACCCGTGGCAGGTCTTGTTGTATGCCCATACGCTTAGCTAGTGCCACGGTCCGGTCAACCCCGGTCTCGAGGATCAGGTGTGCAGATATGGTGTTCACCGATTGGGCCAGGGCACCCCGCATGGTATACTCTCCGCCGTACTGTCCGTTGGAGTTTCGGGGTGACCAGTCCTCATATTCCGGGTAGGTGGTGAGCTCGTTCGGGAAATAATCGCAGGGCTTTATACCTTTCTCCAGCGCAGCGGCATACACAAAAGGCTTGAACGTGGAGCCCACCTGGCGCCGGGAGCGCACATGGTCATATTTAAAAGCATGGTGGTTGATGCCGCCCACCCAGGCGCGCACAAATCCCGTGGCAGGCTCCATTGACAAGAGTCCAGTGTTCAGGAAGCGCTGGTAATATTGCAGCGAGTCCATTGGCGTCATGGGCTTGGTGGTGCTGCCTTTCCAGTTAAATACCTGCATGTTGACGGGCTGCCGGAAGTTTTCCAGTATTTCGGCTTCATCCGCACCACCTGCTTTTAGTTTTTTGTAACGGTCAGAGCGCTGCATGGCCAGCTGAATAACCGAGGCATCGGAGCCCCATGGTTTGCGGCCTTTCCAGTGTGTATCAAACTGCTGCTGCAGCTGGGCCATTTTTTTGCGCACTGCCTGTTCGGCATGCCGCTGCATACGCGAGTCAATTGTGGTGTAGATCTTGAGTCCGTCTGTGTACAGGTTGTAGGGCTGACCATTCTGCTTGCGTTGTGTAGCGGCCCACTGCATGAGTTCCTGCCGAAGTTGCTCCCGGAAATAAGGAGCCACCCCGTCGTTGTGGGTGATATAGCGGTAGTTTAGCTTAAGCGGTATTTTCTTCAGAGAATCAGCTTGTTGTGGTGTAAGATAATTATACTTGGCCATTTGGCTAAGTACCACATTACGACGCTGCAGCGAGCGCTCCGGGTACAGGCGAGGGTTATAACTGGTAGTCGCTTTCAGCATACCGATCAGCACAGCGGCCTGCTCTGTCTTGAGCGAGTCGGCGGTTGTATTGAAAAATCGTCGGGAAGACCGCTCGATGCCGTAGAGATTGCCTCCCATGGGCACTGTATTCAGGTATAGCTCCAGTAATTCCTGCTTGGAGTAGATGCTTTCGAGCTTGCGCGCGATGATGATCTCGCGCAGCTTATTGATCGGCATTTCCCAGATACGGCGGCCTTTGCGCGGAAAAAGGTTCTTGGCCAACTGTTGGCTCAAGGTACTGCCCCCGCCGGCACTTTCCTGACCCATCAGCAGCGTCTTCACAAACACACGCGCTAAGCTTCGGGCGTCCACGCCGCTGTGCTCGTAAAAGCGCACGTCTTCGGTCGCAACCAGAGCATCGATGGCAACGGGCGCAATATCGTCATAGCGAATGTTGGTGCGGTCCTGAATGTAGTAGCGACCCAGTAGCACATTGTCAGCAGAGTATACCTCAGAGGCCGTGTTGTTCTGGATCGCTTTCAGTTGCGCGCGAGAGGGTATGGCGCCGCCCACTATACCTGTGAACACGGTAAGGTAGAAGATCGTGAAAGCGAGTACAAGAAAAAGAGCACTCTTCAGGGCAAAACGCAGGATAGCGCGCATATCTGACATGCGTGGCTTCAGGGGGTTAAACTGACGTATAGCTTGTCCTTTCTGCTGCCAGTATGTGGCTGTGAATTTGGGCTGCTGGCTCTTAAAAAAGAGGCGAAACTGTGTGCCCAGAAAGGTGAGAACAGGTACAAGGAGACCGTAAGTGATTAATTTTATTAGCTTTACGAGCAAACGCTTCATATAAGATTAGTTTTGCACAACTGCTGCGGCAGCTGCAGCCAAAAGGCAGGCAATAACCACGCCATACCTTGCCTTGTTTTTCAGAGGCCATACGAGAGAAATACTCTTCAGGACGTCCGGTTTTGGCAATTGCCATGGCTAATAACGCAATAAGACCACATAATATTCATTTTTCTCTGGCGTATTAAAACTCCTGTGTACAATAACTCTCTTGTTTTAACTCCCATCAAAACTAAACAGCACGTGCTATTTAGCAGCTCATCTTATAAAAACAGAAAACTCCCTGAAACTAAAAAGCCTTTAACTGAAGATTAGTTAAAGGCCTAATTTACTGGTGATTTTGTGAGAAAACGTCAGGTATAACAGTACGCAATTCTAATGTCGGGAGATCAGATTTTAGAACAGCTGTTGTAATTGATAAGGCAGACTATACAAACTTCCATTCAGAAAGAATCCTTAACTAAGCAAAAGAACTTAATCTTGCTCCAACCAATCCAATGCATCTTCTTCTGCCAAAAAGTATTGTGCCTGATGGTCTATTGCGGCCTGCTTCAGCTTTTTGCCAATATTTTCGCTGCTCATTTGCTGCAGGGCATCAGCTGAGGTGATCACTGCCAGCTTTCTCAGATTCATTTTAGGTAGCATTTGCTGCGATGTAGTGATCAGCCAACCCTGGTCTTCGAGTGTGAGCACGCCGAGGCGCTGGTTATTGAGCAACAAGCGCTCTAGGCGATGCGCTACCAGGGCGCGTCCCGCCTTCAGCATTCCGTAGCGGTATTGACGGCTTTGTGGTGCCTTCTTCCAGCGAATATGCATCAGGCTTTTCGCCTTATCCAGCAGTATAGACACAAAATCGGTTTCGATGGTGATCAGATCCGGAAGGGGCTCCGGTATACTGGTGGGATTGCCCTGTTGGGCAGGTGCAACCGGTACGGAGGCATGTCCCTTGGCCTTCAGACCCGCGCGTATAAGCTTCAGGTTAAAATGGAGGGGTATTTGAATAAATTCTTCGTTGACGATCGCCTTGTAGTTGTCCCGCAGCAGCCAGCGCAAGCCTTCTTCCCAGTTATCAAATAAACAGGCTTCGTAGGGCATTTCCCCCAGGGTGAGCAAGGTCTGTCGCATCATAGTATTCATCTCGCTGGGTACCACGCGGGCCACCCGCCGGATGGAGGTATACTGCAGTGCGTCGTACATGAATTTCTTCGCCCATTGCTGATCCTCTGTCGTTACATTGTATTCGGCAGGTATTTCAACCAGCAAAAGTTCTGCTTTAAGAATAGCTGTAGCACGTGCCAGCAAACGAATCGACTGCTTTAGTTCAGCAGAAGTAGTAAAGCGGTTCCATTTTGCACAAAGCAGCTTGTAATGCGGACAAAAACTTACGGAAAGGATGTCAGTCTCATGCTCGGTTGTGGGTGAATAAGATGATTTAAAACCAGCATACTGAGGCAATAGATTTTTTGAAATATTGGTACTCATATTCATCATTTGTTTCATAAGACAGGAATCCTGTCAGTAGGTATAGGCAGCGGGGTATTGTAGTTCAATGCATTAGCAACCGCAATATAAGTATTTGAGTTCAAGGAATTTATAATTTTATGTGGGTTGCTCTTTATACCGTTCGCTACAGATTCATTCACTGGCAAAATCCGGCTGTTCACCTGATGCCAGCAAACATTGACCATCAATACGATCCTCCAACAAAGCCAAAAAATTTCAATTCAGCATACCCATTACAGCTCGCTGCGTAGTATACTTTCTAAACTACTAAGCTGAAATTTATGAGAAAGGAACGTAGATTGCCTGATATTTCGGAGACGGATGTTGTACTGATTGGTGCTGGAATAATGAGCGCTACGCTGGGTATGATGTTAAAGGAACTACAGCCCGATTTGCGGATCACGGTACTCGAAAGGCTTGATGTAGCAGCAGCAGAAAGCTCCGACGCCTGGAACAATGCCGGAACGGGCCATGCTGCTTTCTGTGAGCTAAACTACACCCCAGAAAAAGCCGACGGCAGCATCGATATCGCCAAAGCAGTCAGTATTTCCGAATCGTTTGAAATATCGCGGCAGTTCTGGTCCTACCTCATACAGGAAAATATGATCGACCTTCCGGGTAATTTTATCAATAGTATTCCGCACATGAGTTTTGTGTGGGGTGATGACAATGTCAATTATCTCCGGAAGCGCCATGCCGCCCTCACTTCCTGCCATCTTTTTGAAGGTATGGAGTATACAGAAGACCTGGATGAGCTGAAGCGCTGGATGCCGCTGGTGATGGACGGACGTGACCCGCTCGAGAAAGTGGCAGCCACACGCATGGACCTAGGCACAGATGTGAATTTTGGGGCGCTGACCCGCTCTATGTTTGAGCGACTGGGCAAAATGGAAGGGGTAAACCTGTACTTCGGCTACGATGTTCGTAAACTAAAGCAGCGGCCTGACAACAGTTGGAGTGTTCGTGTTCGACATCGGGAATCAAGAGATAAGCACAGGGTAAGCGGAAATTTTGTTTTTATTGGGGCAGGTGGAGGTTCTTTACCCTTGCTGCTGAAGTCAGGTATACCTGAAGGAGAAGGTTTTGGGGGCTTTCCGGTAAGCGGCCAGTGGCTCAAATGCATTAACCCGGATGTAATTGAGCAGCACAAGGCCAAGGTATACGGCAAAGCTTCTGTAGGCTCCCCGCCCATGTCGGTGCCGCACCTGGATACCCGCTTCATCAATGGCAAGCGCGAACTGCTTTTTGGGCCTTATGCCGGCTTCACCACCAAGTTTCTAAAAAACGGTTCTTTCTTCGATCTGCCGCTGTCCATCAAAGTAAATAACCTACGTCCGATGCTGTCTGCCGGCGTAAAGAACATCCCACTCACGCAATACCTGATTGACCAGGTGCTACAATCATCAGATGAACGGCTAGAGGCGCTACGTCAATACTACCCGGAGGCAAGGGGCGAGGACTGGAAACTGGAAGTGGCCGGGCAGCGGGTGCAGGTAATTAAAAAGGACCCGGAGCATGGCGGTGTGCTGGAGTTCGGTACTGAGGTAGTTGCTGGTGCTGACGGGTCGTTGGCGGCGCTGCTGGGGGCGTCTCCGGGGGCTTCCACAGCTGTTTCCATTATGATCAACCTGCTGCACCGCTGTTTTCCGGAGAAGATGCAATCAGCAGCCTGGCAGCAGAAGCTGAAGCAGATGATTCCGTCGTATGGGGAGTCGCTGGCCGATGATGCTGCGCTGCTCCACAGAGTACGCAGCTGGACCGGCGAGGTGCTCGGTTTGCAGAAAACGGTAAAGGGCAAGGTATAGCTCGGGGAAATTGTCAGTGCTATACCTGCTGCTCAGTCTGTCCACACAATTTGGTTGGCGATGTATTCTTATACCTGCCGGACAAGCTAGGTGAAGGCAAATCACATAAGGTTCATAAGTATTCTACTTCTATACCTGATAGTGAGGTATAGCCAGCTGTTCCGGTTCGATACTTACAACACAAAAAGCCCTCCCGATAGCTCGATCGGGAGGGCTTTTTCATAGGCAGAGCGCCAATTACCAGATTCTGATTCTTTCTTCCGGCGATTTGTACAGCTTGTCACCTGGCTTCACATTAAAGGCCTTATACCAGGCATCCATGTTCACCGGCGCACCAATTGTGCGGTACATGCCTGGTGAGTGCGAATCTGTCAGGATCAACTGGGCAGCAGTTTCAGGCAGGATATTCGTTCTCCATACCTGTGCCCAGGCCAGGAAGAAACGCTGATCCGGCGTGAAACCGTCAATTTTCTTCTTGCCCTTGCCTTGCTTGGTCATTTTAAAGGCTTCGTAAGCAGCACTCAGGCCACCCAGGTCACCAATGTTTTCACCCAGTGTCAGCTTACCATTCACATGGATGGAATCCAGCACGGTATAGCCATTGTACTGCGCAACCAATTGGTCAGCTTTCTCCTGGAAACGGGCGCGGTCTGCATCCGTCCACCAGTTGCGCAGGTTACCGTCTTTGTCGTACTGGCTGCCGGAGTCATCGAAACCGTGGGAGATCTCGTGGCCGATCACAGCACCAATACCACCGTAGTTCACCGCGTCATCAGCATTCGGGTCGAAGAACGGGAACTGTAGGATACCGGCCGGGAACACGATCTCGTTCATCACCGGGCTGTAGTAGGCGTTCACGGTAGGAGGTGTCATACCCCACTTGGTTCTGTCAACTGGTTTGCCCAGCTGGCTGATCATGTCGTTGTAACCCCACTGGCCGGCGTTGCGCACGTTCTGGAAGAAAGCATTGCGGTTTACTTCCAGTCCATCATAGGTTTTCCACTTTTCTGGGTAGCCCACTTTCGGACGGAAGGTAGCCAGTTTAGCCAGGGCTTTATCCTTTGTTTCGGCAGACATCCAGTCCAGACCTTTGATGCGGATCTCGTAGGCTTTGATCAGGTTAGCGATCATTTCGTCCATACGGGCTTTCGCTTCCGGCTTAAAGTGTTTCTCTACATAGAGTTGGCCAAGTAGCTCACCTATAGTGCCATCTGTCAGCTGCGACATGCGCTGCCAGCGTGGTGTCTGTACCTTCTGGCCAGATAGTGTCTGGGTGAACGCGAAGTTCGCATCTACAAAGTCAGAGCTCAGGTATGGCGCTGCAGACTTGAGTACGTTGAACTGAAGATAAGTCTGCCAGTCGGCTACCGGCGTAGCGGTTAGCATACCATTTAGCTCCGTGAAGAACCTTGGATTGTTTACCAGGATCGTGTCTTCACCGGTTACTTTCAGCTCCGTCATCAGCTGCTTCCAGTCCATGTTTGGCGTGGTTTTGCTGAAGTCGGCTACGGCAAATTTGTTGTAGGTCTTGTGCGGGTCACGCATCTCTACACGGGCCATCTGCGCGGCTGCCATTTTCTTTTCGATGTTGAAGATGGTCTCGGCGTTTTTCTTCGCAGCAGCCTCGTCTGTACCTGTCAGGGTGAAAAGCTTGGTGATGTAGGTTTTGTAGGCATCCTGAATGCGGGTGCTTCTTGCATCATTCTTCAGGTAATAGTCACGGTCTGGCAGGGTAGTACCGCCCTGGCTCAGTTGCGGGATCATCACCTCTACGTTCTTGCGGTCCTGGCCTACATAGAAGCCAAACATTGGGGCAGCGGCACCTGTGCTACGCAGTGTTGCTACTTCATGCAGCACACCGTTCACATCCTGTATACCTTTGATGCGCTCCAGGTCAGCTTTGATAGGGGTATAGCCGAGCTTCTCGATGGCAGCGCTGTCCATGGCAGCGGCATAGAAGTCACCCACGCGGCGTTCTACCGAACTGGCCGGTGCGCTAGTTTTGGCTGCAGCGTCTTTCAGGATTGTGCGAACAGCGATGATGTTGAAGTCGCGCAGCTGGTTGAAACTACCCCAGCGGGTTTCCTTGGCAGGCACCGGGTTGTTATTCAGCCAAACGCCATTAGCGTAGGTATAGAAATCGTTGCCAGGCTTCACGCTCAGATCCATGTTCGACTTGTCGATGAACTTGGCCTGGCTGGCAGGTTTGCCGCCGTTCTGGGCCGTCGCCTCAAGAGAGCAGAAAGTTGCCGCGCCGAAAAGCAAAAGTCTCAGGCGGTTTTTCCAGACAGACGACTCTCTCACGGTCTGAGACAGATTAGTAGTGTCTTTTGTGTTTTTCATGTTAGATTGATTGTTTTAAAATGCTCAAACAGAAGTCCTGCTAGCAGGACTCTTTTGAATGGCCTAAAATAAGGCAAATAAGCGAAATAATGATGTTTATTTTTTGGGTAGCCCGTGTTAAGGCGTGTCTTACCTGTAACACAACAAGCCCGTTTTAAGTTTAGCAGTCAATTTTGGTGCCGTTAACCAAGTATCTTACAATAATAGCTAATGATTCACTTGTCTGCTCATCAAGATCCGCGGACTTTGATCCAGGTAGTAATCTGTTACTTCTTCCAGCACGCTGAAACCAAGACGGGTATAGATGCTGATGCCGGCGGCATTGTCAGGGTGCACGGTCAGGTATAGGTTTGTTACACCCCGGGACTCCATTGTGGACATGGTAGCAGCCATCAGTTTCTCTCCAATGCGCTTGCCCCGGTGCGTTGGCAGCACACCAAGCGAGAGCAGCCAGCCCTTTTTGTTTTCATGGTCCAGATGCGACAACATATAGCCTACTACCACGCTTTCTGTTTCTGCTACCAGCAGGTAGTCGCCCGAGATATCATAGAGCTGGCGCAGCACAAAAAGCGGATAACTGTCGGCCCCGAACAAAAGCTGGTCAATTGCTTTTATACCTTTCAGGTCGCTCAGTTCGGCTTTGCGGATGGTCAACATAGTATAGACTTATTGATTTCTACCCTTGAGCAGGTTGATGCTGATGGTGGCCATATCAGAGTCCGGGAAGCGATGGAAGACACCTTTCTCAGGGTATAGACCAGCCTCGCCCGCTACTTTATGGAATACTTCCACCTCAACAATGTATTGATCTGAGAATCCATGTGTTGCATCGTAAGCAGTGGCTGCTGTTTTACCCAGGTTAGCGGCTGCCAAAGCAGGGGGGATGGTATGCAGTTCCATGGTCAGCAACCCGAACTTATCCACATAGGGCGTCCATTTTTTGAGGTGCTCCAGCAGGTTGTCTTCTACTTCGTTGTTGGGAATGCGTTTGCCCCGGAAAGCGAATGAACCGGTCGACTTGCTCAGGCGATTTTCGTTGCGCTGCGCAGGCTGCTCCCAGATGCGGTTGTGGTCGAGGAAGGTTCGCACGTTCAGCAGTTCTTTCAGATCAATGTTGTAGTTATCGCGCAGGTCCTGAGACAGCAGATCCGGACGACCGATATCGCCCCAGATCACTTTTGCCCAGATGTCCGCTTTAATCAGATTGGCCCGTGTCACTTTTAGCGCCGCCTGGTTGTAATCGGCTCCAACCAGAAAGAGCGGGTACTGGTCCAGCATTTTCCCACGGGCGGTCTGCCGCTCGATCACCTCGAACATGTGCTGTAAAAAAGCTCCGTTTCCGCAACCCATGTCCAGTATACCTTTGGGCTGCTCGTGTATGGGCCGGTTAAAGAGCTCGATAATGATCTCGTCAATAACATTAAAGTAGGTAGCGTGCGCTCCGCCGCTTCCCCACACGTTCATTTCGCGGTCCACGTGCAGTTCAGGCGCTCCTTCGGGTTTATTCCAGAGTACGTTCGGATTACCAAACAGCAGCTCATCCATTTGGCGGAAAGTCGGAATGTAGGAAACCGTTACCCCGTACGCGCTGCCTCGCTTTGCAAAGAAAATGCCTTCATCGGTATACTCATACTGGTCGCGCACCTTCCGGAACCAACCCAGGTGGGCAAACAGGTCCAGAATCTTACGGAAGTCTTCGTGGTTTTCGTGGAATTCCTCGGGACTGAAGCGGCTTTCCATGAAGTATTTGTGAAACATACCGTTCATGCCCAACAGCACAATAGTCGGTCCCATCAGCAGGCCTTCGATGTGCTTTAAAACCTGCTCCTGCACACTACGTTCTTCCGGATTCTCTGAAATTTTCAGGCTATACCTATCTTTATACCTGTCGGCCACTTGTGCCCAAAGCTGGTAGGGTTCCTTTTCGAACTTGCGCGGGTGGTAGTTGCCAGACACTTGCATAAGCTTCACAACATCCTCATACAGGTATATCAAAGGGAAAGCTATTCTCCCACGATCAGTAATGCGAAAGGTGACCTGGTTGGTGGCATTATTGAGGTCCTGCTCCAGCCAGCCCTGCGAGCAGAGCACTCGCAGCGCCACATTTAGGTAGCCGTCGTTGGCCTTAAATTGAGCTACCAGTTCGTCAAGGGACGCTTCCTCCTGTTGCAGCATGTAATCCAGCACACCGTGCTTTTGAAGGCTATAGGCCGTAGGAGCCGTCACGATACCATCCAGGTGACGGAAGATAGTTTCGCGCAGTTCGTTTTTGCTTCTCATATTAAATAGTAACTAATATCATCTTTTTGACTAATCACTGTCATATTTAAATGATTGAAAATTACGGAATATTACATCATCAAACTAAACCACCTAACAAAAATGAAAAGTTTACATGTAGCCTTGATAGCTATTGCCTTTGGTCTGATGACCTCGTGCAATACGGAAAGCCAGCCCGAGACGGCTGTAGCAGCCCCTGAAGCAGAAACCGAACAAGCCGCAGGACAGTCTGCCGTAGCTGATGACCAGTCGCAGCAGAACGTGGTGCAGATCGCGGCCGGATCGAAGGATCACTCTACGCTGGTAGCTGCCGTTAAAGCAGGCGGGCTAGTGGATGCGCTCTCCAATGCAGGCCCTTTCACGGTATTTGCGCCTACCAATGCCGCTTTTGATAAACTGCCGGCTGGTACAGTAGACGACCTCCTGAAACCAGAGAATCGCAGCAAATTACGTAACATCCTGCAGTACCATGTATATGTGGGCGTTATACCAGCTGAGCGTTTTGACAACGACATGACACTTGGGCAGGTAAACGGAGGCCGCGTGAAACTCGGTCTGGAAGGTGATCAGCCAACTGTCAATGGCGTCAAGATCATTGCTTCTATACCTGCATCAAACGGTATCATTCACGTAATAGACCAGGTCTTGTTGCCGGAATAAAGAAATTTATCGCTTTGCAAGAATACAAAGCCTGTGCATAAGAGATTTATGTACAGGCTTTTTTTTATATAGCATAAGGCTGATTTTAAACTTTAACATATTTTTTAGAATATATTTTAGTTTGTTTACGTACTATGTTCTGAATTAAGGCTTACCCGAGTTTCCACTTTAAAATCAGCGCATGATGAATCACACACCTTTTCAAAACTATGTGAGATGGGGCGCCCTGGCATTGCTGCTCAGTTGGAGTGCCTGCGGCCAGCGGACCACGACCCAGTCTCCCGACACCACCACGGCAACCGCGGAGAGTGCCCCCGTAACCACGGAGAATACAACGACCGAATCGGCCTATCAGATTCCAGTGGACTATTATACCCTGGACAATGGTTTGAAGGTTGTACTGTCCCAAGACAAAACAGCCCCGATCGCCACCATCGCTGTGTACTATAATATCGGTTTTCGAAACGAGCCGAAAGACCGCACTGGCTTCGCTCACCTGTTTGAGCACATGATGTTCCAGGGCTCTGATAACCTGGGCAAGATGGAGTTTATTCAACTCATTCAGAAAAACGGTGGCATTCTGAATGGCTCTACCCGTTTTGACTTCACCAACTACTTTGAGATCGTACCGGCTCATAAGTTGGAAACCATGCTCTGGGCGGAGGCTGACCGCATGAAGGGACTCAACATCACACAGGAAAACCTGACCAACCAGCAGGGTGTGGTGAAAAACGAGGTGAAAGTGAACGTGCTCAACCAGCCCTACGGTGGCTTCCCCTGGCTAGACATGCCGCAGTATGCCAACAAGAACTGGTACAACGCACATAACTTTTATGGCGACCTCAAAGACCTGGATGCAGCCACGCTGGTGGATGTGCAGTCATTTTTCGACACTTTTTACTCTCCAAACAATGCGGTGTTGGTAATAGTGGGTGATTTCGAGACGGGCGATGCCAAAAACTGGGTGCAGCAGTACTTCAGTGCTATACCTTCGGTTAAGTTGCCGGAGCCAGTAGACCTGACCGAACCGCGGCAGGAAAAAGAGCAGCGCTTTACCAAAGACGACAAACTGGCCAACCGACCGGCCCTAGCTTTTGCCTATCACATGCCGGAACGCAACTCTCCGGAGTACTACGCCATGGGCTTGCTTGACCAGATCCTGCTGCAGGGCAATGATAGCCGACTATACCAAGCGCTGGTGCAGGAGCGGGGTTATACCGCTAGTGTAGACGGAGGCATCAACGCCTATTTAGGCAATATGTTCAATTACAACGGACCTATGCTCTGGATGGGCAGCTTGATACATGACCAGAACGTGAATGCCGATGAAATTGTGAAAGTACTGGACGCGGAGATACAGAAACTGCAGCAGGAAGGAATTGACCAGGAGTTGATCGACCTGGCGATCGTGAAGATGCGCTCCTCCCTTTACGATCAGGTAAGCGCCTCCTCAGGTTTCGGCAAAGCTGATCTGCTGGCCACCTTTGCCTTGTTCGACGATGATCCGGCACGTATCAACCGCCTGGAGTCAGAGTTCCGGAAAGTGACACCAGAGCTGCTCCGCAAGACCATCGAGGAGTACCTGCGTCCGACCAACCGCACTGTTCTTGTTGTTAACCCACTCGCAAAAAGCTAAGCGCCATGAATAGAAATATCTTCACAATTGCCTTGAGTGCTATCCTGACCCTGTCGGCAGGTATGGCGATGGCTCAAAAGCAAACGCCACCCGAAGGGGGCCATCCAAAGGATTTTAAATTGCCCGCCAAGCAGGAATTTGACCTGAATAACGGCATGTCTGCTGTATTGGTGCCTTACGGCGATGTACCGAAGGTGGTGGTCAGTATGGTGGTACAGGTAGGAAACGTACACGAAACTGCCCAGCAAAACGGTCTGGCCGATATTGTAGGCAACCTGATGCAGGAAGGCACCGCGACACGTAATGCTACGCAGCTTGCCCAGGAGGTTGCCCGATTGGGTGGTTCGGTGTCGGTGAGCGTCGGTCCTAACGAGACATTTATCTCCGGTTCAGCACTGTCGGAGTATGGCCCGGAGCTGGTCGGGATCATGGCGGATCTGCTCAAAAACCCGGCTTTCCCAGAGTCCGAGATGGCGCGTATAAAGAATGACTTCAAGCGCCAGAACAATCTACTGCGTCAGCAACCGGGCGCTATCGCACAATCGAAATTTAGAGGGGCGCTCTATCCCAACCACCCCTATGGCCGTGATTTCCCGACTGATAAAATGATTGATGGCTTTACCAGGGAGCAAGTGCAACAGTTTTACGAGCAGCAGTTCGGTGCCGACCGCACCACGGTATACGTAGCCGGTAAGTTTGACCAGGGAGCCATGAAGGACGCACTTACCAGTCAGCTAGGCGATTGGCGAAAAGGGGCAGCCCCTCAGATCACCATTGCGAAGCCAGTCACTAAAAGTGAGATGATAGTCATCGATAGGCCGGGAGCCCCGCAGTCGACCATTGTTTTTGGTCTGCCAGTGGTGGATCCTTCCCATCCCGATTATATGGCGCTGCGTGTGACAAACTCCCTGCTGGGTGGTTCCTTTGGTTCCCGCATCACCCGCAACATCCGCGAAGACAAGGGCTATACCTACTCACCTTACAGCACACTGGCTGCCCGCTACCGGGTAGGGGACTGGGCGCAGGTAGCCGACGTGACCACCGAGCACACAGGTAACTCACTTCGCGAGATACTGCATGAAATAAACCGCTTAAGTACGGAAGCACCTTCTCCGGAAGAACTGGAGGGTATCAAGAACTACGAAGCGGGACTATTCGTTCTGCGTAATTCTTCCCCCTGGGGCATTGTGTCGCAGCTTAATTTTCTGAAGTTGCATGGTTTGCCAGATTCTTTCCTGGAAAACCAGGTACAGAATATTCACGCGATCACCCCGCAGCAGGTGCAACAAACCACCCAAAAGTACATGGCACCGAAGAACATGACCCTGGTGGTAGTGGGGGATAAGAAAGTGATTGAACCACAACTGAAGAAGTTTCAGGCAGAATTGAAAAAGAATGCGCTTTGATTAGGCAGTCTTTTACACAAAAAAGGGCGCCCGGACCATAGCCGGGCGCCCTTTTTTGTGTGTGGTAATTACAAAATAAGAACGGACTCCTTTATCAGGAGTCCGTTCTCTATTGAAAAGATTAGTTTTTATAACAATTAACTTTTCAACTTTTAGCCATTCATTTATACGGTAGCAGTTTTGCAGAGGTTACACATCTTTTGAAATTATTTTTTATTTTTCATTTATGAGTAGGCCAGGCTTACCAGTAGATAGTGCTGATGAAGGCTTTAAGCAGTCATTAACGAGATCCAGCTCTTAGAAAACATACATTTCAGAGTAGTTCCTAAATTGTTTAGACCGAATTCAGCTATCGGAGAAATTGGGAGAATTATAAGAAGTCGTTATAAATTGGACAAAAAAAGAAGAGCTCCTTCGAAAAGGAGCTCTTCTATATTGAAAAGATTAGTCTGTAACAATTAACTTTTCAACTTTTAGCCGTTCTTTTATACGGCGGTATTTTAGGTCGGGTTACGTTTACCCAAAAAATATTTTAATTTTAGTTGTTGTCCCGGTTGTTATCGTCATTATTGTCATCAACATCCACCTTTTTAGTATTCGTGGTGGTGTCATAATCCACAACAGTTTCTGTTACTTCGTACTCGGTAGCAACAGAATCCCGATCAACTACTTTTTCAGTATCGCTGGCTGTAGTACCAGTTCTGTCTGTGTTATCGCAGGCTACCAAAGCCATAGTGCCAAACAGCATACCGAAACCTGTATATAATATCTTTTTCATGGTCTTATAGTTTTAACTTTGTTATAATACAATGTTCGCCTTTTAGTAAAGCAGAACATATGTTGATTAATTGTACGGTATTGCCGGTGTAAAAGGTTGTTATTCAGTATGTTTTAGTTTGCATGTTCTTGATAATGTTCTATTTAAAGCAGAACTCTCAATGTTCCCGCCCGTTTCAGGATTTAAGCTTGTACAAATTAGCTACCTTTCCTTTTTATGCTGCGTGTAGGTATGGCACTCAGCGGATCTTCTGGCCAATGATGCTTGGAGTAGCGCCCGCGCAGGTCTTTTCTGACCTCAAAATAACCGGTATTCCAAAAACTACGCAGGTCACGGGTTACCTGTACGGGGCGTGAAGCGGGAGATAACAAGTGCATGAGCAGCGGGACCTTACCTGCCGCAATCCGGGGGGTGTCGAGCAGCCCGAAGACCTCTTGCAGGCGCACGGCGAGTACGGGGGTAGTGGGGTTAGTATAGTCCAGCGCAATGCGGGAACCACTGGGTACCTGCAGATGCGTAGGAGCCAGCTTGTCCAGTTCCTGCTGCTGTTCCCAGGTTAGCATAGATAGCAATATCATATTTAGATCGAGCCGGCTGACCTGTTCCATACTGCGCAGGCCTGCCAGGTGCGGAAGGAGCCATTGTCCTATGGTCTTTTCCAGCGCCTCGTCTGAGACATCCGGCCATTCAACTGGTGCAATCTGTTGTAAAAATGTGATCCGCTGGCGGGTTCGAACTGCTTCGTCAGACCATGGGAGGCGTGCTATACCTTTGTCCTGCAAGGCCTTCATGAGCGCTGCTGCCAGCTGCTCCGGATCAGGTTGTGTCAGCTTTTCTTCTAGTACCAGCGCTCCCAACTTGACAATGCGTCGGGCCTGCACACGCCCGCCGGCATCATCCCAGCGAACCTCCTCGGTTTGTATGAGTTGTGCGTCGAAGTATTCAAGCACTTCGTCTTTGCTTAGCGGTGCAGCCAACAGAATGCGTGGGTGTTGCCCCGCATCGAGGTGGGCGATACCATAGTAGTTCGCTTCAGAGAATAACTCAGTAGGAAGTGAGGCAATCTGCCCTGCGATCAGCCGTACCTTGCCCGTGCTCTCGCGCTGCGCCAGCCGGTCGGGGTAGGCCAGAGCGGTGAGGAGACCGGCAGCATGCACTTCGATCGTTCCTTTAGGCGCACGAAGTCGCTGCCGCAGGTGCTGGGCCTGTTCCTGCACGCGCCGTATGGCGTTATCGTCGCGCACGAAGCCGGGCATGGGAGGGCGCTTGCCCGCCAGTAATTCTAATCGCAACGCCAGATCTGGCAGTGGCGTACTGAACGGCTGTTGCGCCCGGATGATGTCGCGCTCAGCTAGCAGTGCGGCCAACGTGCAGGCCGTTTCGGTTAGTCCGAGTTCGTGGCCCCGGATCACCAGATGCCCGAGACGGGGCGTGAGTCCCATAGAGGCGATGGCCTTTCCGTGGGCTGTAGCCTGACCCATACTGTCAATTGCTTCCAGTCGCAAAAGAAGGTCACGTGCCAGGGAAAGGGCTGCAGCAGGCGGTGCGTCCAGCCACTGCAGGGTGGTTACGTCTTTCACGCCCCACAACGCCAGCTCCAGCGCCAAACCCGATAGGTCAGCCTCACAGATTTCAGGGTCCTGCCGCTCGGGCAGTTGCAACTGATCGGCATTGGACCAAAGCCGGTAGCAGACACCGGTACCCAATCGTCCGGCTCGACCGCGACGCTGGTCAGCGGCTGCTCTGGATACAGGTGTGGTGACCAGTGTAGTGAGTCCGGTGCGGGGCATAAAGCGCGGCACTCGGGCATAGCCGCCGTCCACGACAATTTTAACGCCTTCTATGGTTAAGCTGGTTTCGGCAATGCTGGTAGCAAGTACTATTTTTCGGTTACCGGCGGGGGATGGCTGGATGGCTGCCATCTGCCGGCTAAGTGCGAGGTCACCATGCAACAGGTGCAGTTCTACATCGCTTGGCAATCTACTTTCCATCTGTTCAGCTACCCGGCGCATCTCGCCCATACCTGGCAGAAAAACCAACACGTCCCCGGCAGGCTCTTCGCGCAGCGCTCTGAAAATGGCTTTGGGCACAAGCTGCTGCAGACGCTCAGCGGGCCGTGTACCGGATGCGGCAATCTCAGCTGGGGTCAGGTAGTGGGTTTCGACAGGGTAGAGGCGGCCATCGCTCCGGATAACGGGGGCCTGCAGCCACTTGCCTATACCTGTTGCGTCGAGGGTGGCGCTCATGATCACAATGCGGAGGTCGGGGCGCAGGACGGCCTGTGCGTCCAGCGCTATTGCCAGGCCAAGGTCGGCCTGCAAGCTGCGTTCATGGAACTCATCGAAAAGGATAGCGGAAATACCTTCCAGGGCGGGGTCCTCCTGCAGCATGCGGGTGAGGATGCCTTCCGTCACGACCTCCACACGGGTGCGGGAGGATACGACATGCTCCATGCGCACCCAGTAGCCCACGGTCTGGCCGAGCGGCTCCTGCATCAGGTCAGCCATCCGCTGCGCAGCGGCACGGGTCGCCAGTCGCCTGGGCTCGAGCACCAATACCTTACCACCCTGCATCCAGTCGGCTTGTAATAAGGCCAGTGGTACCAGTGTCGTTTTACCTGCTCCCGGGGGGGCTTCCAGCACAGCACGATTGGTGGCAGCAAGTGCCTGCAACAGGCTGGGGAGGGCTTCCTTTACGGGGAGCTCCGGCAATTCAGGTATAGAAAGGGCGTACGACATGTCGCCGCAATTTCCGAAAAATAAGTTAAACTTATCAGGTGGTGCTTTCTGTAGAAGCTTCGAAAAGTTTGAGAGCTTCTTCGTTGCCGACCTGGGCAGCCATTTGCTGGGCTGTCAGGCCGCGAATGTCGCGCAATTCCCGGTTGGCACCGTTTTCGAGCATAAACCTGACCATGTTGGTACGGCCGTACATGGTGGCAAACATCAGGGCAGTGCCACCACTGCCGTTCTGCAGGTTAAGATTAGCGCCGTATTCCAGCAGGAGCTCGGCTATACCTTCATAACCATTGAAGCACTGACCCATAAGGGCGGTATTCCCGGCCAAGTCCTGGGCGTTTACATCAGCACCCGCTTCCAGCAGCATGCGGGCTGCCACGGGCTGGTTGTTGTAGGTCGCAATGATCAGGGGCGTAAAACCGCGCGGACCCTGTTCGTTTACATCAACGCCTTCGTCAATCAGTTGTTTGAGGAGGGGGAGATCGCCGCGCCGGGCAGCGTCGAACAGAATGTCAACGGGTCTTGTAGAGGAAAAAGTCATCGGGATAAGGGCTTTTGGTCTTTGCCTTACCTACGATAAAAAACTGATTTAGTCACTCACCATGTCAAAAAAACGCACTTTTAGGCTGCCGGGTACCAGCTTCAGACCTTTCGGTATACCTTCGTGTGAGGCCTTCATGTGTTCTTTGTACCATTCCCTGTAACTAATTTCGTCGGTCCAGGTGGTCATCACCCAAAACTCATTTTCGTTTTCCTGCGGAGTGAAAACCTTCATGCCCAGAAAGCCCTTCTCGTGGTCGACCATGTGCGGTCGGTTTACAAATGCTTCCTTCACATCGGCTGCCATTCCGTTGGCAACCTCAAACTGGCTCATGGCTATATACATAGTTCGTTTTAAATTTGATGGATTGCCCGCCTTCTTACTGCTGAAAAGTGAGGGTGAAGGTGGTTCCTTTGTTTGGTTCGCTTTTGACGTGCACCTGCCCGCCTGAGTTGTCCATGATGCGCTTTACAATATAAAGCCCCATGCCAGTGCCGTCTACGTGGGAGTGGAAGCGTTTGAAGAGCGTAAACATCTTACCCTGGCTTTCTTTACTGATACCGAGTCCATTGTCTTCTATGCTCAACACGAGTTTTTTCCCTTTGTAGCTGCTTTTGATCTTGACATACGGTATGCGTTCCGGAGAACTGTACTTCAGTGCGTTGCTCATCAGATTGTACAGGATACTGTGCAGGTTCTTTTTAGAGAAACTGATATTGGGTGCCTCCGAGAAGTCAGTTTCGATCACCGCCTGTTTACGCGCTGCCTCTTCCCGCAAGCCTTCGTAAATCGTGTTGTAGACTGCTTCGATCTGGAGTGGTTCTGACTCGCCATCCACGTCGCGCTGCACTTTAGCGATATCCGTCAGGTCGCGGATCACATTTTTGAAACGTTTGATAGAGTCTTTGATCATGACAAAGAGCGGATCTGTCGGCTCGCCTGGTAGTGGTTCCGCTTCCTGTATCTGTTCTTCCAGCACCAGCATCAGTCCTTCTATGTTCGCGATAGGCGACTTCAGGTCGTGCGAGGCCGTGTACACGAAGGTGTCCAGGTCGTCGATCACGCGCATCAGGTGCTCGTTGGTTTGCTGCAGTTCCTCCTGTGCCAGTTTCAGGTCCGAAAGGTCTATAAATGAGCCGATCATCCGGTAGGGCATGCTGTACTCATTATACAGAATGTAGGCCCTGTTTGAAACATAGGTATAACTGCCCCCTTTGTGCTGTATGCGGTATTCGGCGTTCCACTGCTTTCTACCGTTGTTGATGGCATCATTCACGCTTCGCTCCACTCCCTTCCTGTCATCGGGGTGCAGTTTTGAGAACCAGCCTTCCAGTCCACCCGACATCTCCTGTTCGTCGAAGCCAAGCATTTTAAAGAGACCATCACTCCACCAGATCTCGTTGGTTGCCAGGTTCCAGTCCCAAACCACGTCGTTGGTAGCCATGGCCACCAGCCTGAACCGTTCTTCGCTTTCTGCCAGCTCACGGGTACGATCCTGCACCAGGCGTTCCAGCTGATTGTTGAGTACGGTTAAATTTTCTTCTGCCTTCTTGAGTTCCTCGTAGGCTTCTAATGTCTGATCCTCGCTGTTTTTTTTGTCATTAATGTTAGCCATGGTAACGGCTATGCCGGTACCCATTTTCACGGCGGCAATCTCGTACCAGGCTTTCTGCTCATTTAAAATGAGTAATTGCTCAATATGCAGTGGTTTGCCAGTTTCCACTACCTGGCAAAACTTCCGGAATAGCCCGGTGTCACGCAAATGAGGTATGGTCGCTGTCACACTTCCATGCATCAGGTTGGCGCTCGACTCACCAAGCATTTCCTCTGCCTTTTTGTTGAGCAGGGTCCAATTGAAGTCCTTGATCTGCTCTTTGTTGTCGCGCACGGCCTGCATGGCCATGATGCTGCTAAGCGAACTGTCGAGCACACCCTGTACCACACTGCTCAGTGTTTTAAGGGTGGTGACATCCACAAAGCTGATCACGACCCCGTCTTTGTTGCCGTCCCGCTTCAGGTAGGGGATGATGCGCATCAGGTAATAGCGCCCATTCTCGGTCTCTACTTCCTGCTCTATTTCCTGCGAGGTATTGTTTACCTGGCGTACATCGTCAAACAGGCGGTCGTACTTAAGTTTGTGCGACAGGTGGTATACCGGTCGCCCGATATCGCCCCCAATGATGTTCATGATCTGCTCTACGGAAGGGGTGTACTTGCGGACTTCCAGGCTGTGGTCTACAAAGATTTGCCCCACATTGGAGCTGCGGAAGTAGTTGTCCAGGTCTTCGTTGAGTTCCTGCAGTTCCTTTATTTTGAGCTGATGCTCGGAGTTAACCGTGTGCAGTTCTTCGTTGAGCGACTGCATTTCCTCGTTCGAGCTTTGCAGTTCCTCGTTGCTCGACATCAGTTCTTCGTTGCTCGACTGCAGTTCTTCATTGGCCGTGCTAAGGTCCTGCACGGTCATCTGCAGGCTTTCGCGTGTCTCGCGCAGATCAGATTCCAGCGTCGTCAGCTGTTGGTAATAGTCGGCGTCTGAGAGGTGTGGCGTCTCACTTAATCTCGGCTGCGGACTCACTTCGCCCATTTCCTGCAGCAAGACCAGGATAAGCGGCGGCTGGCCTTTTTCGAGCGTCACCGGGCGCACAGAGGTATGGATCAGGCGCTCTTTCTTGCCGAACTTCACGGCTACCTGCCGGCCTACCACACTTCGCTTGGTCTTAAGGGCTTTGCGGATGCTCACACTGAGTACAACGGCCAGTTCTTCCGGCACCATTTTGATGAGGTTGAAGTGCAGGCGCTTATCCGGAAACTTGAGGAAGCGGTTGATGTCGCCAATGCCGTGCAGCAGTTGATAGTTTGCGTCCACGTAAAGAGCGGTCACTTTAAAGTCCTCTGCCAGGGCATCCATAAATGCCTCGTTATAGCGGTTCAGCTGCGTGGTCTTAAACTGGCTAGCCTGGCTTTGCTGCATGCTGTTGGTATGGTAGTCGGTAACGCCATAGCTGCGTTGCAGGCTACTGCGGTCTTTCACTTTTCGGAAAATATTCCATTTGCGATTTTCTTCCTCAAAGTATTCCTGCATATCCCCGATGTGCTCGCTGGGGCCGAGCATCAGGTAGCCGCCCATGTTCAGAGCATAAGGAAACAGCGAGAGTACTTTATGCTGCAGGCTCGGGTTGAGGTAGATGAGCATATTCCGACAGGTGATCAGGTCGATCTTGCTGAAAGGCGGATCCTTCTGCAAATCGTGCTGTGCAAAAATCACCATCTTGCGTATCTCATCACTTACGATGTATTTGGTACCTGTCTGCTGAAAGAAACGTTGCAGCCGCGCTTCTGATACCTGCTTACGGATGGTAGCGGCAGGGTAGGCTCCCTTTGAAGCTTTCCGCAGGGCCTGCTGGTCTACGTCGGTCGCAAAGAGTTTGACATCCAGGGGGCGACCCAGTTTATGGGAAGCCTCCTGGAAAAGGATGGCCAGTGAATAGGCTTCCTCGCCTGTGCTACAGGCCGCTATCCATATTTTTATTTGTTCGCCTTCTTCTTTTGATTTCAGAATATCCGGAATCACCTTTGTTTCCAGCAGACGAAACGCCTCCGGGTCGCGGAAGAAGCTGGTTACATTGATGAAAAATTCCTGGCAGAGGATTTTGATCTCAGCCGGATTAGCGTGCAGGTAGTCCAGGTACTCCTGCAGACTGTTCAGTTTGAGGGTTTGCATCCGCTTCTGGATGCGGCGATTCAGCGTGGGCTTTTTGTAATGCGTGAAGTCAACCTGGGTGTGGCTGCACACCAGGTCCAGGATTTCTTTCAGCACGGCCTCATCATCGATTGGCTTTTCCTGTTGCTTACTGTTCTGGATGATATTCTTGACGAGCGGGGTGCGACGCGTGTATTCCATAATCTCGTGCGGAATCTGATCCGGCGGCAGCACAAAGTCTACTTTACCCGTGTCGATGGCGCTGCGGGGCATACCGTCGAATTTTGCGCTTTCCGGGTCCTGCACCACCACCAATCCACCTGCCTCTTTAATAGCACGCACTCCTTTGCTGCCATCCGTACCAGTGCCCGATAACACCACGCCAATGGCATATGGACCGCGGTCCACGGCCAACGACTCAAAAAAGGTGTCTACTGCAAAGTTGGGCTCCCGATTGCGGGGCTTTTCGGTCAGGCGCAATCGTCCGTTCTGCAGGCTCAGCTGCTTGCCACTAGGCAGTACATATACGCAATTGGGCCTTGTAAACGTATTATCTTCTGCTTCGCGCACCTGCATGCTGGTATGCTTGGACAACAACTCGGCCATCAGGCTTTTGTGATCAGGCGAAAGGTGCTGGATGATCACGAAAGAGAAGCTGGAGTTTCCAGGAAAATGGTCGAAAAGCTTGTGAATAGCTTCCAGGCCTCCTGCAGAGGCGCCTATGCCAATCAGGTAATGATCGGCAGGCTTCGGTATTATTTTTTGCTCCTGCTTATTGTCTGCTTGCTGCAACATGCTGTGTTAGCCGTAATAAAGGTAATTCTTTTACTTAGTACTTCTCGCGGATGATCTTGCTAAGCACAGCACTGCGCAGCGCTTCGGCAGCTTCCAGCTCTTCCTGTTTCCAAGGGTGAGAGGTCAGCTGCACGGTTTGCTGGTAAAGCGCAAACGAGTTGCGCGGATGATAGCTCTTTCCGTCCGGTTCCATCCGGATGGCCTGATCAGGATTACCGCTCCAGTTGACGGTGCGTAGCACTTCTCCCCGGAAACACAGGATGTATTCTCCCTGGTCAGGGTTTATGGGCAGCGCCAGCAAACCGCTTGCCTCGTCCTTGTAGTCTTTGCTGTTCGGATAGGCCTGTGGGAGCGAGTTGGTTACGTATGTTTTGTCGGAGCTGTTGCGCCGCAGCCAGGAAGCAAGTTCTTTTAGTTTTGGAACAGGCGGGGTGTTGCCCACTGTGTGAACATTACCTTCATACAGCACAGCCGCACCACCAAGCGACAACAGTTCTACCAGGTTTGGCTTACCGTGCAGAAGTGCCTCGGCAAAAAAATCATGGTTGAAGAGCTGCTCCAGCATCGTGGCGTGCTGTCCGCGCATGTGCGCTTGCATCGTGGCGAGCTGCTCCTTTTCATAAGCGCCCAGCCGTACTGCCGCGATCGTGGACAGCAGTTCCATAGCAGTGCGCTCCTGGTAGCTGGGGTTTTTCGGGGTTTTGTGGTGGCAGGAGATTAATCCCCACAATTTGCCTTCCATAATAAGCGGCACCGACATAGACGCCGAAATGCCCATGTTACCCATGTACTCCAGGTGCACGCCTGCTACGCTGCGCAAGTTGCAGCTGGTCAGGTCGGTAAAGCGCCGTGTAATGGGGTTCAGGATAGGGTGGAGGCGTACCGGTTCGTAGTCGCGGGCAGGTATAAGGCGGTAGGGATTTTTGAAGTAGAGGTCGCGGGCCTGCTTAGGCACATCAGATGCGGGGAACCGAAGCCCCAGCAGATCACTCATGTCCTCCGTTTTGGCCTGGCCGATCACGGTACCGTTCCACTGCTGGTCGAAGCGGTAAACGAGCACCCGGTCAAAGCCTGTAAACAGCTTAAACTCATCGGCTACGATCTGCGCGATCGCCTCGGTGCTGTCGGCTTGTTTGATGCGCGATGTGATGTATTTGATCTGCTGAAAAAAAGTCAGGAAAGATTTGTCATCCTCACGCTGGGCCGGCTCCATTTCAATCAGGATCTGCTCTGCTTCCGGATGCACGGTGGCCGTAAACACTTTGCTGCTTTCTCCTGTTCCGAAGGTCAGCGAGAAGGGGATGTCCACCTGGTCCAGTTCAGACTCCTGTTCCCGTGTGAGTTTCAGCTGCAGGTCAGCCAGCTCTTTTTCGGGCACGAAAGCGGAAAGTGGTTGTTCCAGAATCGTATCGGGCGCAAGACCAAGTAGGGCAACACTGTTTTCACTTACCTGTCTGATGTGTAACGAATTGTCAAGAACCAGCAGCAGGCCGTGAGGTTGTATCAGGTTAATCTGGTGTAGCGGAATGCTCCCGCAGAAGTCAGAATCGTAGTTTTTTTCGCCACCGTTTAGCAGCGCAGATGTTTTATTTTCCATAGTATGCCAAGACCTCTGCCAGGGATGGTAGAGGAACATGAATCTAAGCAATCTTGGAGTCTATATTCTTCTGGCAAAGGGCATCAGGGTGTAAATTAAGTGTTTTTACCCTAAAATCTTGATGAAAGTACTGAATTTTGACGCCTAGGGTTACATCGTAAAGCCGATCATGTGTGATTTTGACGCTGGGGAAAAGCAAAAAGAGACATGCTTTGTTACGCATCTTTTTTGTGGAACTACCTCTTGTTTTCCATGTGCAGTTGCAGTGTTTTGTCTGGACTTTCTATACTAAAGGTCTGCGGAGCAAAGCCAAGACTGCTGACAAGTAAGGTATGGCTGCCTTCTGTGAGCGAGAGTTTGAAATAACCCTTGTCGTCGCTCATAGTTTGCCAGGGACTGCCCTGCACCTGAATGGTAGCGTGTGCTATACCTTGTCCGTTTGCATCCAGCACCTGCCCTTGCAGACTAAATTCGGATGGGACTCTCTGACCGTCGTTGTCAAGGGTGCTTTTACTGACAGGCGGAGCTGGAATGTCAAGCACCAGCGCAGCATCGATCGTGCGGGCCAGCAATTCTTCCGGACTAGGGGGCAGTATTTCGGCCGCATGTATGGCTGCTTTTTCCTGATCGGATGTGCGTGTGTAAGCGTAAAACAGGATAAGGCCCAGCGAACTGAACATCATCAGCACGCCCAATGCCACACGCCAGTCGGCCAGGCTAAGGATTGTTCTGGGACGATGTTTGCGACGCAGGCGGGTGCGCACGCGCTGCCAGATGCGGTAGCGGGCCTGGTTTGTCCGGTCCCGGTCAGCGAGCGACATGCCCGTCAGTATATCCTCGCACATCTCGCAGTCGAGCAGGTGCTTCTCGAGTTCGTAATTGGTAGCCGGCGGCAGCGAACCTTCCTCGTATTGCCGCAGCAGTTCTGTGGAGGGGTGTTCCTCCAGTCCCCATTCGCTTATTTGTATTTTATCGTTGCGCATGGTTTTTTTCAATGTAAATTTTAAGGTTACGGCGCCCGTTCTGTATGTAACTCTTCACCTGTTTAAGGTCGCAGCCGGTTATCTCTTCTATCTCGCGGTAGCTTTTCTGCTGCAGGTAAAACAGCTCGATGCAGGTGCGTTGCTCGGCAGGGAGGTGTACGAGGCCATGTTCGAGCGCTTGCCAGTCGAGGTCGGCCTGCTGTGTTTCGCCTTGCTGCATGGTGTGCTGCTCGCGGGGCAAGGCCTGGCTCACTTTTTCTTTCAGGCGGTTGGTGCGCAGCAGTTGCAGGCAGTGGTTTTTGGTGAGTGAGTGCAGCCAAGATTTAAAGTTGCTCACCTCATGCCGCTTCAGGGCCACGATCAGCTGCTCAAAAACCTGCATGGTGGCATCTTTGCTTTCTTCTTCCTCCCCGAGGTAGCGCAGGCAGATCAGGTATACCATCTCCGTGTGCCGCTCGAAGAGTTTCCCGATCACGTCCAGGTCACCGGTCCGGCGGTATTGCCGTACCAGCTCCAGGTCATCAGTGGAAAGGGATTTCGAGAAGAACTTTAAAAACATAGCGGGTGAAGGCTTAATGTATATTCAATAAAGTAAATATTGTTGAATGCACCATGACTTATTAGGAAGGAATTCACGAAGCAGGGCTTTTGCTTACCGGGTGGCCAGTAAAGCTTTGTCTTCTTCGCGAAGCTCCACCAGGGCATATTTGCGGGTGTCAGTTATCTTGAGCTCGTCGAGTGCGTCCACCAGGTTTTTGAAACGAGAGCTTTTTGTTGCTTTCACCAGCACCACCATATCCGGATTGCTTTTCACCTGCTCGGCCAACAGTACCTGGCGAAGGCCAGTGGTGGAAAGATCCGTTTGCCTTACTTCGGGGGCATCGCCCGGGTAGCCGAAAAAGTAGTATACCTTGTCTGCCTCGTCTAGCACAATGTTCAGGGCATTTTTGCCAGGTATAGGCGTGTCAGGGCCTTGTGCGGTAGGCATGTTGATCTCCATGGTCTGGAGTTTGGCAAACGTAGTGGTAAGCATGAAGAATGTCATCAGCAGGGAGGCAAGGTCCACCATAGGCGTCATGTCCAGGTGAAAGCCTTTGTTGCGTGCGCGTTTTCTACTGCCTTTTGCCGGGTTCTGTTTTTCCTGTACCTGTGCCATGATGCGGCTCCTTTCCGTTTAGGGTTGACGATGCAGACAGGCATTCTGCTGCATTTATATAGTAGATGCAGCAAAGCCCCGGATTCCACACCGCCTTTCCATTTTTTTCTATAACCATACTGCAGCAGCTGTTTGTCGTAAGCAGGACTAGTACATCTTTAACTAAACCTTGGCAATGTTCGAACGACAGGTATACCGCATGACAAAGGCGGGCTCAATCCGCAACCTGGAGCTGCGAAAGGAATCACTTGAGTCACCCGGCCCGGATGAGGTGTGCGTGCAGGTGCTGGCCATCGGGCTCAACTTTGCTGACATCTTTGCCATGCAGGGTCTGTACAGTGCCACCCCAAGCGGCTCGTTTATACCTGGGTTGGAGTTTGCGGGCGAGATCGTGGCTGTGGGAGAGGAGGCTGGCAACTGGCAGATCGGGGACCGGGTGATGGGCGCCACCAAGTTCGGTGGTTACGTTACGCACATCAACAGCCACCACCGCTATGTGTTGCCGCTACCCGGGAGCTGGAGCTTTGAGGAAGGCGCCGGTTTTCTGGTGCAGGGGCTGACGGCCTATTACGCCCTTACCGAACTTGGTAACCTGAAGCCAGGCATGAACGTGCTCATCCACAGCGCGGCCGGTGGGGTGGGGATACTGGCCAACCGCATCTGCCAGAAACTGGGGGCTTATACCATCGGCACCGTGGGCCGGCCTGACAAGGTGGATTTTCTTCGAAAGCATGAGCGCTACGGCGATGTGATTTTGCGGGACAGTGACTTCTATGACAAACTCATGCACAGTCTGCACGGCCGCCCTCTCAACTTGATCATGGAGTGCATCGGCGGACGCATACTTGAGCAGGGCTGGCAGGCACTTGCGCCGATGGGGCGCATGGTGGTCTACGGCAATGCCTCTTTCAGCAGCCATGGCAGCAAGCCGAATTACCCGCGCCTGTTCTGGAAATACCTGCGCCGCCCCAAGATTGACCCGCTCAGGCTGCCCACCGAAAATAAGTCGCTTATGGGCTTTAACCTGATCTACCTCTACGAGCAGACCGACATGATGCACGAATTACTGCAGGGATTGCAGGCCTTGCAACTGGCACCGCAGCATGTGGGGCATACATTTGCGTTCGACGACATGCACGCGGCCATCTGCCTGTTTCAGCAGGGCAAAACTGTGGGCAAAGTGGTGGTGACAGTATAAGCTTCAAAAATACCCACTTCTGGGTATTGAATACCTGAATATGAAGTTGTTATATTTGATTTATACCTGTATGCTGGGTAAATTCGTTGACCTTTAATGGGCCTCCATTATGAATATTCCTGAAGCCATCAAAACGACACTTCGCTTTCGGCAAGTGCCCATGACCACCCACCAGATCGCCTACTTCATTTGCTTCAACCGCTTGCTGAAAGCTTCCGCCGGTTTCCAGGCCATGGTTCAGGCTGTGGAAGAGGCAGTTTACCAGAATCCGGGGTGCTTTATCATCTCCGATGACCTGGTGCACATGAATAACTGGCAGAAAGAAGAGCAGCAGATCGTGGAGAACGTTTTCCGGACCGTGCAGCAGGCAATTGCCCTATTCCGGGAGCTTGTCCAATGTAAGGATTGCTGTAACAACCTGGTACTGGCGCTTGTGCTCTACAAGCGGCTTTCTGATATCGAGCGGAGTCAGCAGCTTGGGGCGCCCATCGTGCCCTACCTCTGGAAATTCGATCGCGTAATTAACGACACCATGCTGTCCGAACTCTCCGCAAGGGTATACGAGGTAATGGATTACATTGAGCGTACCGACGATCGGTTGGCCAATACTTTCCTGTTCGGCAAGGAAGAACTCAACCACATGAACGAACCCGGCAAGCTGGTAAAACTGCAGGAGGTCATGCGCCTGCTGGCCACGCTACAGCTTGACGAAGAGCACGTTCCCACACCACTTTTCCAGGCTATCTTCAGCCAGCTCTTCCGCAATAACATCAAGTACACTGCAAAAGAGCTCTCAGCTGAGGTATAGGGCCCATCCTTAGGCAGTTACTTTTTGTTGCGTGATCTGTCGTGCACTAGCGATACCTTTGGAGGCAGTCTTGCGACGTTTGTAATAATTGCTGAGGCGGCGCAGTTGACCAGTATGCATCCGTTCATTCTGCTCCGGCGGGTGGGGGATGTGGCAAATCGGGCAGACGGGCACTTCGAACTGTTCCTGCATTTCGTCAATCGCGTCTTCCACCTGACGCAAGTAGGCTACAATGGCTAGCGTACCCAGCAGGCCAATGAAAGTGAGAATAGAGGTGATGATCATGGAAACTTCGGCTAAAAGTTGTCATTTAAAGAAAGCAAACCAGCAGCTAAAGGAGCGCGCGATCAGCAATAAGCTCCTATATCTGAAAATTTGATTTCTTTAATTAAAGCGATTTTTCTCAAAAACCGGAGCCCGTTTCCTAATTGTTTCAAACTTCCCTACTCAATCATCGATAGGTACCATATAGCTGTACTTTCTATCAGGCTTGAAAAGCTGCTAAATAATTTTTGCAGTTGATTTTATTATCGTAATTTTACGATGTGTATACCTGAACGGACAGCAGCATGGCACAACCAACCCAACAACCCAAAAAGCAGATTGCCTTTTTTGAAAAATACCTCACCATCTGGGTGATCCTCTGTATTGTGGGCGGCACCCTGATCGGTTATGTGGCCGGAGACCAGATGGAGGTGCTCAGCCAGATGGAGGTATACCAGGTGAATATTCCCATTGCCATCCTGATCTGGCTGATGATCTACCCGATGATGTTGCAGATCGACTTCACTAGCCTCCAGCGCATCGGTCGCAAGCCAACTGGTATCGTACTTACCGTGATCGTGAACTGGCTGATCAAACCTTTTACCATGGCTTTTTTTGCCTGGCTTTTCTTTTCCAACCTATACTCCGCCTTCATCACGCCAGAGCAGGCCGGCGAGTACATAGCAGGTGCCATCATTCTGGGGGCAGCGCCCTGCACGGCTATGGTATTTGTGTGGTCATACCTGAGTGACGGCGACCCGAATTATACTCTCATGCAGGTATCTGTCAATGACCTGATCATCCTAGTGGCCTTCGTGCCGATCGTGGGCCTTTTGTTAGGCATTACGGATGTAACGGTACCCTACGATACGCTGTTTCTGAGCATTGTTATTTATGTGGTGGTACCATTGGTGGCAGGTTTACTGACGAGCCGTACCCTGATCAGATCGAAAGGAGAGGACTGGTTTACGAGAGAGTTCCTGCCCCGGCTCAAGCCTATGAGTGTGCTAGCTCTGTTGCTCACCCTGATCCTGCTTTTCGCCTTCCAGGGCGTGAACATTCTCAGCAATCCGCTCATCATCATCTTTATTTCCATTCCGCTCATACTGCAGACCTACTTCATCTTTTTCCTGGCTTGGTACAGTGGTCGTAAGCTCAGGCTGGGGTATGCGGTTTGCGCGCCGGCGGCTATGGTGGGGGCCAGTAATTTTTTTGAGCTGGCTGTAGCGGTGTCCATCGCGCTTTTCGGCCTTGACAGTCCGGCTGCGCTGGTATGCGTGGTGGGCGTGCTTGTAGAAGTACCGATCATGCTCTCGCTGGTGGCTTTCGCGAACAAAAACAAGTATTAGACTTTATTAATCTGCTTTCACGGGGAAGTTTCTTTTTTCTCTTCTATACCTGCACCATTATTACTAACGAGCAGTTGCTGAACAGGCAGTGCAAAGCCTTTGCCTTTGCTATTGACCGCATCCATCATCGTAATGAGGAGTCCTTCCTTAATTTCTAAGTGTTCGTTGAAGTCGCTGGTCAGAATGTAAGAAAACACCTCGACTTTCAGGGCATCAGCCGTAATTTCGATGAGGCGAACGCGTGCACTGGTTTTTTCTATTTTAGGATGTCCGGAGAGTGTTTCCCGCAGGGAGCGTAACACGGCTTGTATCTGAGGCGGCGTGGTGTCATAGCGCAGTCGAAGGGTAGGGCTGAACAGGAAGCGGTCGCGATGGGCGAAGTTCTCGATTTTCTGCGAAGAAAAATCCCCGTTTGGAATCGTGACTATGGTGCGTTCGGTGGTGCGCAGCCTGGTGGAACGCATCCCGATCTGCTCTACCGTGCCGCTCGTGTCGCCTACCTTGCAATAATCGCCCACCCGGATGGGCTGGTCGGCAATAAGCGTAACGCTTCCGACAAAGTTCTCCACCGTTTTCTGGGCACCCAGCGCCAACGCAATACCGCCTATACCTAGTGCGGCCAAACCTGTGGTCACGTCGAATCCCAGGGTGCTGAGAATGAAAATAACACCGAAAATGACCAGTGCAATCTTGGCGCCGCGTTGCAGGAAAAGTACAATGGAGATGCCCGCCATGTTGTGGCGATCCACCAGGCGGCGCTTACTAAAACTTGTGATCACATCCACCAGGCGCCAGAGCAGCAGCAACACTGCTATCAGGCCTATGATGATGGTTAGCTCACTGAATTGCTGCCGCAACACAAACGAAATGCCCAGTCGCTGGCTCAGGTATACCAACAGGACGGCGGCCAGGTAGAGTCGCACCGGCAACGAGAAGGCGCTGATAAAACCATAAGTCGGCTCGTTGCGGGTTTTGCGCCAAATGTAACCTATCAGATAAATCAATCCTGAAATGATACCCCAGGCGAGGAGATAGGATACAATGCCGATCAGCAGCAAGCCCAGCCAATGGCCTGCCGGTGCGCCTCCCCAGCGGTTTTCTTCCAGAAAGTCAGGCAACGTTTTCTCAACTACGGTTTCGGCGGGAACTTCTTCCTGCAGGGGCACCTTGCTTAATGTTTCGGCTGCTATCAGCCAGATTGGGCCGCCCGCTGGTCCCTCCGTTTTTTCGAGGAGGATGTCAACGTTGCGCTCATCCACGGTAGCCGTACCGATGCGTTCCAGGTTTTGGGGTAGGTTGTCTTCGAGGTCGCCCTCCGGTAGATTGCTGATCCAGGAGCGGGGGAGGGTTTTGCTACGCTGATCCAGCATACGTTGCAGCGCCTGTGCCATGGCGGCGCCGTCCTGTATCGTGTCGTTGGGGCTTGCCAGGTTCAGGTAGAAAGCAGCTCTTGTGTAGTCTCCGTCGGCCACTGCTTTGATGAAACCCGAGATGGTGCCCCGCGGCGTGCGTCTTCCCAGGGAGTCTTCGGGCCAGGTGGGAGCCTCAGCAACCACTGTATCCTGTTCCGTTACTTCTACTTCCTGCGCACGCGTCACACCAGGCAGGGCAAAAAGCAGTAAGACTGCCAGCCAGAACAGGTATGGAATTTTACTGTGCTTTATGGAGTTTAGGAGACGGATTGGTGCAAGGGACATGATGCGTGGCGTGTTGGAGCTCTTTAAAACTGTCAGGTTAACGGATTCTGGCAGACAAAATTCTGTTACATCCTGCAATAACGGCTGCGTTTGTTCCGGGTTGTACGAAATAAGTTCAAGCACCCGAATAGCCTGTAGCACCCAAATCTGAAAAAATAATATTTAAGACCATAAAATTTGGTTTCGGTACAAGAACAGCTAACTTTAATACTGCTATTTCATGTGTTATCGCCATATTATCAAAATTGACTTTTTTATAAATTTACATCATCTAAATCCTACTTTTTTACGCGTAGTATGAACAAAAGAACTTCTACTCTACTTTGCCTGGGCCTCGCTTTTATCACTTTTTCCTGTGAAAAGGAAGTGGATGAGATGGGACTGGCTTCCAGCAGCACCCTGCAATCCACTGCTGTTAAAAACCTGAGCGCATCGGAGCTTGTGCCCTTACAGCCAATGGACGGTCAGGTACCGATACACGAAAATCTGCGCAGCACGTTGATGAGCAATGTCGTGGAGCCCTCTACCTGTAGTCCAACAGCATTTGCTGATGTTCAGAACCGATATTTTGCACCTTTGGCAAATGACCTGATTGGCTTGTTTGGACCGAATGCCCAGGCGATCTATGATACGTACCTCACTTTAGGTCAATATAGTGCCATGATTGACGAATCTACGCAGTACTTTGGTGCCAACGGTGAGTACACCGACCTGATGAACAAGCGCAAGCGGGAGCTGGAGAAGTTCTGGAACATGCCAAACCAGATCCGGTTGAATGGGCAGCACACTGCTACCCTGAACGACAGAGAAAGACTGGCCGATGTGTACGAGCTAATTGGTGTTGGCATTACATCTAGAGAACAAGCCTATGCCATAGCGGACCAGATCCTGTATTTCAACACCTTCTCCAATCAATTGCCGGAGTCTCCTTTCTTAGCTGCTGATGGTTTTGCAACAACTTATAACAACCTGATCGTGATCGGTGATGGGCTGGTGCAAATGCTTGCTGAAACAGGAGTAGAGCAGGACATAGTCTGGACAGGTATACTAGCACATGAGTGGGCGCACCAGGTTCAGTTCAAGAACAACAATGCCTGGTATCCGGCGGGCACTTTCGCCAGTCAGCCTGAGGCCACGCGTTACAAAGAACTGGAGGCCGACTTCCTGGCTGCTTATTACATGACCCACAAGCGCGGTGCTACTTATAACAGCAAGCGTGTGGCGCAGTTCTACGAGTTGTTCTTTGAGATCGGAGACTGTGGATTTAAAAGCGACGGCCACCACGGCACACCAATCCAGCGTATGGCGGCAGCTGAGCTGGGTTTCCGTCTGGCTGCTGATGCCCAGAAGCAGGGTCACATCCTGACTGCGGAGCAGGCACACGCTTATTTCGTGGCGAATTTCAATGGCTTGTTAGTGCAAAATTAGCCGGCCTGTCTTTCCATACTAAAACAGGTATAGCCGTTCGTGCTATACCTGTTTTTTGTTTTCAAACCTTTGGTGAGTTTATGAGGCTATACCTTATACCTTCACCGCTTTCCAGGTGCCGCGCCGGAAAAGCCACCAACTGACCAACGCATGGAACGAGTGGCAAAAGGCAATGGCGAGGAAGATGCCGGTTACCCCAAATCCGAATATTTTAGATAGCAGATAAGCCAGCGGAATTTCGATCAGCCAGAGCACCAGGATATTAATAATGGACGGTGTGCGGGTGTCGCCTGCACCGTTAAAGGCCTGTACCATCACCATACCCAACCCGAAAAAGACGTAGCCCAGCGTAATGATTCGAAGCGCCTCGGAGGCCACCGCAATCACGGCTTTGTCTGTTGCGAAAAAAGCAGCCAGGTACTCACCAAAGAAAAGAAACAGGAGCGTGACGGCCGCCATAAAGATCACGTTATACTTTGCCGTCAGCCATACAGCCAATTCAGCCCGCTTCGCTTTCCGGGCACCCAGATTCTGGCCAACCAGCGTGGCCGCCGCTGAAGAGAGTCCCCAGGCCGGTAGCAGGGCAAACACGATCAGGCGAAAAGCAATGGTATAGCCGGCCAGGGCGCTGCTGCCAAACTCCGCGATAATGCGGGTCAGGAAGATCCAGCTCGCAGAGTCGATCAGGTACTGGCCCATGCCACCCGAAGAAACTGCCAGAATACGCTTGATCATCGCCAGACTAATGACCAGGTTATCGCGGCCGACTTTAAGCAGGTGCTTGCCATTGAGGAGGTGGTAAAGCTGGTAAACGACACCTACGCTTCGGCCGATGGTGGTGGCCCAGGCGGCGCCCTCCAGCCCCAGTCCATCGAAGCTGCCGATGCCGAAAATCAGGAGCGGGTCCAGCACGATGTTGGCGCCGTTGGCGAGCCAGAGTGCCCGCATCGCCAGGTGCGGCTGACCGGCTCCCCGGAAAATTCCGTTGATCAGGAAAAGCATGATGATAACCAGGTTTCCGGCAAAAATGATCTGCGCATAACGGAGCCCGGTTTCGAGCAGAGCGGCATCAGCGCCCATCAGCGTAAGCATATCAGCCGCAAACCAAGTGGCCAGGAGACCCATGAGCAAGGCTAGCACCACACCCGTGACCAGGAGCTGGTAAGTCACGTTGCCTGCTTCATGGTAGTTCTTCTCACCGATTCGGCGTGCAACCAGTGCCGTAGCGGCAATGCTCACGCCCATGCCCACCGAGTAAATCACCATCAGCACCGTTTCGGTGAGGCCGACCGTGGCCAGTGCATTAGGCCCCAACTTTCCGACAAAGAATATATCGACCACGGCGAAGAGCGACTCCATCATCATCTCCAGGATCATGGGCACTGCCAGCAGCACAATACTCGATCGGATGCCCAAGGTCGTAAAGTCTTGCTCCTTGCCTTTCACGGCTGACCAAACGAGCTGCAGAAAGTCTTTCAGGTTGTTCATATGCGGTGATCAGGTATAGCAGGGGTACGGGAGAAGGAAGGAGTGGGGTTAGGGTATAGCGCTAGGCAAGTGCAGGATCGTACACAGGTATAGGTATAGGTATAGGTATAGGTATAGGTATAGCCTCTCTCATATCACACTATGTGCGTAGCTCCCTTGGGTGTCTGACTCAACACCTTTCGCTATACCTGTACCTGCTTCTCAAGAAAGGCTGCTCTGTTAGACGGTCGTGGGTCTGCAAGACGCCGCGGTTTCTCTTAGACGTCAGCTACATCCTATCGCAAAGACCTGAAATATACCTTGAAAGTGGAGCCTTCACCCAACGTGCTTTCCAACCGTATCTCTCCACCCATTTGCTCCACCATGCCTTTCACAATAAATAGCCCAACGCCGGTGCCTGGCACCTCGCTGTGCAGTCTGGTATAGCGCTCGAAAATCGAGTGTTTCTTATCTTCTGCTATACCTAAGCCGTTGTCCCTTACAGTGAGCAGTATGTAGTCGCCAGACATTTCCGTTCGGATGGAGATAACGGGCGCTTTGCCCGGCTTCTGGTATTTAATGGCGTTGTTGAGCAGGTTGTAAACGATGCTCCGGACATTTTTTCGGGAGAAGCTGATTTCTGGCTCCTCAATTTGCGTGTTGATCTGTGCGTTAGTCTCTGCAATCCTGTCCCGGAGGGCGAGCTTGGCGTCTTCGATGATGTTCTCGAAATTCACCCGTTCCGGTGCCTGGGCAAAGCCCGTGTCACTAGCCTGGATGTCGGCCAGATCCTCCACTGTCTGGCGCAGGTTGGCTACAGACTCGCTCAGCATGTCTTTGATTCGCTGGCTGTCTGCCTCGTCCTCCGGCGCTTCCTGCATCAACCTGATCAGCCCTTCTATATTTGAAAGAGGACCTTTGATATCATGGGAGATGGAGTGGATGATGTTTTCATAGTTTCTGTTCAGGCTCTCGTAACCTTTCAGAATCTGAATGCGGTCGTCGATGTCGATAAAGGTGACGATGACCCCATTGGTTCTGTTCTCCTTGCGCACGATGTAGGGCAGGATGTTCATTTGGTACCATCGCTTGTCAGTGGTCTGGATCTCCTTTTCCAGGTCCTTGCTGCTTTCGATCACCTCGGTGATGTTCTCGATGAAAGTAGGGAATCGGATGTTGCTTGAAACGTCCACGATGTGCTTTCCAATATCATCAGAAGTCAGCTTGAAGTGCCGCATGGCAGGGGGCGTGAACTTACGCAGGATCATGTTTGCATCTACGAACAGCTGCGGGATGATCGTGTTATTGAAGTAATTTTCAAGTTCATCATTCAGCTCGATCAATTTGCTGTGCGCCATCCTGTTGTATGTATGATCCATAAATTTTGTGTCTAACTACCTGCCTTCTCCCTATATGTGAGCTTTCTAAGTTCGGCAAAGCCTAAAAAGCAGATAAATGAAAATGACTATACGAAGGAAAATGAAAACGTTTGGATCAAGGGCTCTGAAATTAGATTTGTCGTCATTTATCTTATCATTAGGTCCTTCGTACACCGGTAGAGACAGGCTTCCTAAATTACCTATATCCAAGTGAGGTCGCTCCACGTTATAGTGTTCGATTATCAGTTATAGACTTATAGTTTCACACCCGCATTAGAAAACAATAATTATGAAATGGCAAGGCAGAAGAAAAAGCACCAATATAGAAGACCGTAGAGGTCAGTCAGCAGGCGGTTTCGGAGGTGGCAGGGGCATCAGTCCCATGCTGCTCGTCCCTTTGTTCAAACTCCTTTTCTCGAAAGTAGGACTCATCATAGTGGGGGTTCTGATATTGATCCTGTTTCTGACAGGCACAAACCCCTTAACTCTCCTGCAACAGTTTGTGGGTGGCGACGCGCAGTATGCACAGTCTACCGACTACCAGCCCAGTCCGGAAGAGCAGGCACTGGCCGATCAGACGGCCGTGGTGCTGGCAGATACTGAAGATGTCTGGAACACGATGATACAAGGGTATAGAGAACCCACGTTGGTACTGTTTTCGGATCAGGTAAACTCAGCCTGCGGACTTGCTTCAGCCGCCACCGGTCCCTTTTACTGCCCCGGCGATGAGAAACTGTACATTGACCTGAGCTTTTTCAGCGAAATGGATCGTAAGCTGGGCGCGGAAGGAGACTTTGCACAGGCTTATGTGGTGGGCCACGAAGTGGGGCATCACATCCAGAAACTCACTGGCACCATGGACCAGGTAAACGCCATGCGGGGCCAGCTATCCCAAACTGAATTCAATCAGCTCATGGTGAGGGTAGAGTTACAGGCTGATTTCTATGCCGGCGTGTGGGCACATCATACCCAAAAAGAAAAAGGAATAATGGAGCCCGGCGACCTGGAAGAGGCCCTGAATGCGGCCAGTGCCATCGGCGATGACCGTCTTCAAAAGCAGTCCACCGGTAGAGTGGTACCTGACTCTTTTACCCACGGCACCTCAGCCCAACGCGTCCGCTGGTTTAAAAAAGGCTTCGAAACAGGCGATGTCAATCAGGGCGACACCTTTAACGCTACCGAGTTGTAACACCACAGTATAACAGGTATAGACTGGTCATATAAAAAGCCTCTCCATTTCCGGAGAGGCTTTTTATATGGTTAAATTATCGCAAAGGTTATTTCACCAAGTTATTGTAAAGGCTGTTGATGACCGCTGCCAGTGCCACGTTATACTCATTCACTTCCGGGGCGCTGGTACCATTGGTGATCACCACAAACCCGAACTGCTCCTTTGGCTGAAAGAACATGGCGCTGTAGAGTCCGTAGGCATTGCCGGTGTGACCTACTATGGCCTTCCCCGGAATCAGGTTCTTCTCAGTTTTCAGCGCCAGTCCATAACCATTGTCAGCGATCTTTGATTGCATCTTTTTAGCACTCTTCTTGGAGATGATCCGGGTGCCGTTATACTCGCCCTTGTTCATATGCATGGTCATGTACTTGGCCAGGTCGGTAGCCGATATTTTCATGCCGCCAGTAGGCGAAAAAATAGGCGTGCTGTAGCCCATTTTGTAGTTTCTGATTTCCTGCCGGCGTGGGTTATAGGCTGAGGGAGAAGGGGAGAATCGGCTGGAGTCAGGATTGTATTCATAAAGTGTCACGAAGCGGCTGGCGTCAAGGGAGTCTACATTATAGCCACCGTACAGTCCCAATGGGTCCAGGATGTGGTGCTTTACGTATTGATCGAAGCGCTCGCCAGTCAGTTTCTCCAGTATGGTGCCGGCCATGTTGAAGCCCAGGTTGCAGTACTCATACTTTGTGCCCGGTTCGTAGTCGTTGTAACAGGCCGCCCAGTTCGGGTTTTTAGCTGGGTCGATGGTGTCGAGGGTAAAATAGCCCTGGCTGTCGTTGATGCTGGAGGTATGCGATAGCATCATGCGCAGGGTAATGACCTTATTAGGGTACTTGGGATTCCGTACCTGAAAACCGACCAACTTACTCACATCATCATTTAAAGAGAGCTTACCCGCCTCGATTAATTGCATCAGGGCCGTCACGGTAAAGGACTTGGAGATGGAAGCGATCCTGAAAATGTCGCTGTTAGAGAGCGGCGTCTGGCTTTCAACATCCTTCAAACCAAAGGATCTGTTATAGACAATATCCCCTTTCTTGACTACGACAACTGCCAGCCCGACCATGTCATGCTGCTGCATAATGGCCTGCAGGTCTGCTTCCGTTTTATCATTTTGGGCATGGCTGGGTAGGGTGAAGGTTATGAGCGCAAGCGATGTTAGAGAGACTTTCTTCCAAAGGTTTTTCAGCATAGTTGTCATGGCATGTAATGTATGAGAAGTCTAATATAAGCATCTCTCCCGGAATTCCGTCATTTGCCTGCTTTGTCGGCCAGTGCTTTTTTTGCGTGCCGGGATGTGACAAGGCTAAAATTCGTGGCAGTGCCGCATCCTTTTAAAAATAGTTTTGAACAAAGGTGCTGGCTATTGGTTTTTTCCCTGTTAATCAAGCAATTAAAAATAACACTTATGAAAAAACTAAGCATTTTGTTCTTGTCGGCCCTTTTCCTGTATGGCTGCAACACCAACGAACAAGCCACCGAAAGCGAGGAAGTCGTGACAACGGACACTGAAATGACGACCGGGGATGACGCCATGACCACCGATGAAACTATGGCAACCGACGATGCCACGACTGCAGGTTCGCAGGACATTGTGGCCCTCGCTTCTGAAACTCCGTCACTCTCCACGCTGGTTCAGGCCTTACAGGCAGCTGACCTGGTGGGCGCCTTGCAGGGCGCGGGTCCTTATACCGTTTTTGCTCCAACAAACGAAGCTTTTGCTGCCTTACCAGCCGGAACTCTGGAGAACCTGCTGAAGCCCGAGAACAAGCAGCAACTCGTCGATATTCTGACCTACCACGTGGTGGAAGGAAACGTGAAATCAACCGATCTGTCGAACAACATGTCTGCCAAAACATTGAACAGTGCTGAGCTGAAGGTGATGCTAAATGGCAGCAGTGTGAAGATCAACGACGCCAACGTGACCATGGCAGATGTGGAAGCGTCGAATGGCGTGGTGCACGTGATCGACAAAGTGATGCTGCCGCCAACCAAGTAAGCAGCAGATTACACTTCATTAAAAACGGGCAGGTGCTTTCCCATAGGGCGCCTGCTCTTTTTTTTATTTAATAGTCTATACCTATACCTATCTTCTGTACTTTCTATACCTGGCCCCACCTTGCTCCGGCTGCCTTACATCCTATACCTGGCTTTCCATTAACTTTTTTATCCGGTCTATCGGAAAGCTTCGTGACTTGAGGTACCTTGAGCAGCAACTCTTGTCTGGTGGCAAGAGTATGCATGCAGAACTGAGAACTTAAAAATTAGCAAGGTATGGAGTACAGAAGATTTGGCCGTACAGGCTGGCAGGTGAGTGAAGTGAGTTATGGAATGTGGGGTATGGCCGGCTGGACCGGTTCGGATGACCAGCAGTCGGACCGTTCATTGGACCTGGCCGTGGAAGGCGGCTGCAACTTTTTTGATACCGCCTGGGGCTACGGCAAAGGTAAAAGCGAGCAGATCCTCGGTCGCCTACTCAAACGTCATTCAGACAAGCGTCTATACGTGGCGACCAAGATTCCGCCTAAAAATATGAAGTGGCCGTCGAGAGCAGAATACAAGCTAGAAGACTGTTTTCCTGCCGACCATATCATCTCCTATACTGAAAAAAGCCTGCAGAATCTGGGGGTAGAGACGATCGACCTGCAGCAGTTTCATGTCTGGGAAGACATCTGGGCAGAACAGGAGGAATGGCAGCAGGCTGTGGAGAAGCTGAAAGCCGATGGCAAAATTCAGCACATGGGCGTGAGCGTGAACCGTTGGGAACCTGATAATGTGCTCCAGACCCTGCGCACCGGCCACATCAGCAGCGTGCAGGTCATTTACAACATTTTCGATCAGGCACCGGAAGACAAGCTGTTCCCACTTTGCCGCGAACTGGATATCGCTACCATCGCCCGCGTTCCCTTCGACGAAGGCACCCTCACCGGCACTTTCACAACTGAAACCACATTCCCGAAAGACGACTGGCGCAGCACCTACTTTGTGCCCGAAAACCTGAAAGCCAGCGTGGACCATGCCGACCGACTGAAACCACTTATACCTGCCGGCATGACCATGGCCGAGATGGCTCTGCGCTTTATTCTGAGTAACTCGGATGTGAGTACTACTATACCCGGTATGCGCAAAGCCCCCCACGTGCAAGCCAATCTGCAGGCCAGCGATGGGAAAGGTTTGCCGGAAGAATTACTGAAGACACTGAAGTCGCACCGCTGGGACCGGAAACCTACGGAATGGTCGCAGTAGGCCTCACCATTCCTGTTTTTCTTTTCCCTTCAGGTCGAAAACACGTGAAATGTTAAAGCCGAAATAGATATCGCCGTCAGACCAATAGCCGGTGTTCTGAGAAACAAAGAATTTCTCGACCATGCCCTGCGCATTCGTGAAGATCAGCTGGAAAACGTGTCCGCCTGTCTCGATATCGAATCCAAGGGAAAGACCATTCCGGAAGTCCTGGCGGGTTTGGTCAGAAAGCAGGTAAAAGTATTCCGCGTTGAATGAGGTCCGTTTGGTGATCTTGAAGCGCCCGCCGCCACCTAATGCATACACATTGTTCTCAGCCCGGCGCGTTGGAACGAGGTTGTGATGAACGAGGGTGGGGGACAGTTGGAGTGAGAAACGCTCCGTAAATTTCCTGGCTATAAGCACCTGTTGCGTAAAGGATAAACGGTGCCTGAACTCAAAATTGTTTTCTTCCTCCGGCCATTTCAGCGAACGGACAGCTGCGCTGGAAAAGAGTGTGAGCGTGACTGGCCAGTCCTTTTCCGTTTGTTGCTGCAGCAGTTTATACTTTAGAAACCCGTCAAAGGTCTTTTCCAGGGAGCTCCTTCCGACACCGATGTCTAGCTGATCTGTGATGCCATACTCCAGCCCCAGGCGGATGGTCGCCTGATCGAGTCCAAAAAGCTCATAGGCGCCGCTGTTTAAGGTACCGAACCGGTGGGAGATCAGAAAGAGCAGCACGCCATCGCTGTTCGTTTCTACAGTATGCCCGTTTACCAGGCGCGTTGCCTTAAAGGTACCGGTCACATGGTCAGCGGTTGCACTATCACTGGCTTCCGCTATTTTAAGCAGTTCGTCCTGCGCCTGCACAAAGGCTGTCTGCAGGCAAACCATCACCAGGAGAAACCATTTCTTTATCATATCTAAAGGCTGTTACCAGTTAAGGGAGCATACACGATATCCACTGTTATGTCAATTCGCCTGGCGATGTTATTTCGTACAAGCCGCGGAATCACTATGTCGAACTCCTGGGGCGTGACGGAGAAGGTGGATTTGCCATAAAGTCGCCCCCCTTTTACTTCCAGTGTACCAACGGTGTCGATGGCTTTGTCCTTCCCGTGTATGTTCAGCACGCCTTTTACCCGCACCTGATAGGCCGCTTCCCTGCTTATGTCAACAGTTTCCATGTTAGTTATTTTCCCCTTAAATGTGGCCTTCGGGTATTTGTCCGACTCTACATAATTTTCATTGAAATGCGTTTGCATCAGGGACTTCCGGAACTGAAACTCCTTCATCGGTACCGAAAAGACCATTTCGCCGGTGCTCATATCTATAACAGAAACCACCTTTTTGTTATGGGCTTCAATGTCCTCCAGGGGCGCATCTGAAAAGAACCAGATATGGCCTGTTTTGGTGAAGTAACGCGCTTGAGCCACCACATCAGCAAAAGTGATCAGTACAAGTGCTATAGCCAGGATGAGCTGTTTCATGATGAAAGGTCAGTTGTTCAGGGCGCCATCATTTACCCATTTCTTTATTTTTTCAATGTCACAAGCTGAGAGTTTCGCTGCGCCCTGCGGCATAGGAACGAAGCCCGGTGCATGCGTGATCGCACCGATCAGCCGGCCTTGGTCTACCTTTGCTTTTACACCACTGTAGCTACTCAGCACCACACCGCCCTCAGCGATGTTGACTGCATGGCAGGCGTAACAGTTGGTGGCCAGTATGGGCGCCACACTACCGGAAAAAGTAACCGTGTTTGTGTCGCATTGCTGGGGGGACTGCTGCGGCATCAGATCTTCTTCGTTGTCATCAGCACAGGCCGCAGCAGCCAAAAGGAGAATGCCCAGCAGCATTTTTTTTATTGTAGAAAGAATTCGTGCCATGTGTTCCGTTTGTTTTTCCTTTTCATCTTGATGCCCCCATCACGGAGACTTTTTTCGGATGGTTGCCTCGGGTTAAAATAAAATCGTGCACCTGACTGGCTGAATTGCGTTGTCACATCAATCTTGCGGTTTTGTGCAGGTATAGGGTTTCTGTTCTACCTATTTTGTGCTATATTTCAGCATAGATCGACACGCCTGATTATTTTATAAAAATGAAAAAGACCCCGGCAGCAGTTTTACTTGCCCTCTTTATCCTGCTTTACAACACCTCTTATGCGCAGGAAATCAGTAAAAATTTCGACCCCAAGAAGCTCCAGCTGAGCTATGAAATAGCGGACGGGAAGTACGAGAGCAAGCCGCAAACGCTGGCGGTCCTCACCCTCACCAATGCAGGTGAAACGCCTCTGCCGGCCAGCGGGTGGACCTTGTATTTCCATTCTTTCCCAACTCTCAAACCCAAAGCAGAAAATGCCCCTGTCAAGGTAGAGCATGTGAACGGTGACCTACGCTACATGGCACCGACAGCTGCCTTCAAGGAGTTGGCACCGGGGGCTTCGGTACGTCTGGAGTTTGTTTCAGGCGGGCTGGTGGTGAACGAGTCCAGAACACCACATGGCTTTTACCTGGTGTGGGACCATGACAAATCGATAGGACATGCGACTGCGCAGATCAACGTGAAAAAGCCGGACCAGCCTTGGGTAGACTGGCTGCAGGCGAAAGATGTCTATGAGCAAAACAAAGTGATCACCGACATCCCCGAGGAGAAGCTAACCAAAGTATTCCCGACGCCGGCCGTTTACCACGAAACCGGAAAGCCCTTTACCATGACCGCCGCTATACCTATTGTAACGGATGCTGCTTTCATGCGCGAGGCTACTATGCTGGCAGACCACCTGGGCACTGTCTTCGGAAAGAAGCCGGTGATCAGTATGCTGGGCACAGGCAAAGCGATCCGCCTGCAGCAGAAAAAAGGGCTGGGGCCGGAAGCCTACGAACTGCAGGTGAGTCCGCAGGAAGTGGTTATCAACGCCTCCACGCCGGTTGGTGCTTTTTATGGTACCCAATCGCTTAAGACGCTGATCCCGGCGGCAGCACTAACTAAAAAGCAAAGTTCTGTTTCTCTAACTGGCGTGCGGGTGTCGGATAATCCTCGATTCGGACACAGGGCCTTTATGATGGATGTGGCCAGGAACTTTCAGTCAAAGGAACAGGTGCTGAAGGTTCTGGATCTGATGGCACTCTACAAACTGAACGTGCTTCATTTTCACCTGAACGATGACGAAGGCTGGCGCCTGGAGATTCCGGGTCTGCCGGAACTGACAGCAGTGGGCAGCAGACGCGGCCATACAGTAGACGGGAAGGATCATCTGCAGCCATCGTATGGATCAGGTCCGGAGGCTGACAAAACAAGCGGCAGCGGACACTACACCAAAGCCGACTTTATCGAGATTCTGAAGTATGCGACGGAGCGTCACATCAAGGTGATTCCTGAGATCGAAACACCGGGGCATGCCCGGGCAGCGATCAGATCGATGGATGCCCGTTATGCCCGTCTGATGGAGGAGGTGAAACCTGAAGAAGCAAAACGCTACCTGCTCCGCGACCTGGAAGATAAATCGGTGTATCGCTCTGTACAGAACTGGAACGATAACGTGATCAATGTAGCGCTGCCTTCTACCTATACCTTCCTCGAAAAGGTGGTAGACGAAATCCTGGCCATGTACAAGGAAGCTGGTGCCCCGATCCAGACCATCCACATGGGCGGCGACGAAGTGCCGAATGGCGTGTGGGAGAAATCTCCAGCAGTAGACGCTTTGATAGCGGCAAACCCATCGATAAAGGGTAAATACGATCTTTGGGACTACTTCTTCGGCAAGCTGAACGACTTGCTCAATGCCCGCAACCTATACCTGTCGGGTTGGGAAGAAATCGGCTTGACAAGGGTAGAGCAGAACGGGAAGAAAGTGTATGTGCCCAACCAGGATTTCAAGGACAAGAACTTTCATGTGGATGTATGGAACAACCTGTGGGGCGCAGAGGACCTGGCCTACCGCATGGCCAATGCCGGATACAAGGTGGTGCTCACCAATGCCTCTAACCTATACCTGGATCTGACTTACCAGAAAGCCTACGAAGAGCCCGGATTGTATTGGGCAGGCTACCTGGATCTGGACAAGCCTTTCTACTTCATTCCGTTCGACTACATGAAGAACCAGAAAGTGGACACAGACAATAAGCCGATCAATCCCGCAGTAGTGTTTAAAGGAAAAGAACGACTGACCGCCTATGGCCGGACGAACATTGTGGGCCTGCAGGCGCCGCTTTGGTCCGAGATGATCAAAACCCCGGAGCGACTGGAGTACATGTTGCTGCCCAAACTATTAGGTTTGGCGGAGAGAGCCTGGGCACCCGACCCGGCCTGGGCAACAGAGCCGGATGCTGCCAAAGCGGAAACTGCTTACAACGAGGCTTGGTCTGCCTTTGTGAATGTACTGGGCAAACGGGAGCTACCGCGTTTGAGCCATTATGCCGGCGGCTTTCAATACCGCATCCCGACACCAGGGGCTGTCCTAGAAAATGGAAAAGTACTGGCTAATGTGCAGTTGCCTGGCTTTGTCATCCGCTATACCACAGACGGTTCGGAGCCAACCGAAAAGAGCAAGTTGTATAAGGGCCCGGTCAGCGCAAAAGGGGAGGTGAAGCTGAAAGTGTTTAGTCCCTCCGGACAATCTGGCCGTGTCGTGACAGTTTCAAATAAGGCGAGTTGAGGCGGGTGTAAAAGAGTAGCTGCAGACCTTGGTGCCAGCATAAAAACAAAAAGCCTTTCCGTCAATGGAAAGGCTTTTCTCATAATTGTGCTTGTACGTACTAAAGAGTATTTATGTGATTAAACTAGTTGGACGAACAGCATAAAGCGGCGGCAGGACGAATCAGGGATTATTCTGATTCTGCAATAGGCTCTTGCACAGGGAAGTGATTTTTCCGGAGGTTCATCCCATAGGTATAGTTCGTTGACAGGATCACGTCATTGCAATCGAAATGTTTGATCACGCCATCTTTCTGCAAGGCTACCACCCAGCATGTGTTCTGATGCATCCCATAGTCGATTAAGAAAATTGCCTGGCCCGTACCCAAAGGCGTCTCGACCAGAATGGTTGGTTTTAATTGAAGTATAGACATAGTGTGCGTTTCAAATATTATTGACTTTGACTCTTTAACTAATAAGCCAAACAATAGTTTAGGACACCTTTATACCTGACTTATTTGTTTTATCGCGCAGCACCTATTTAAGGGCAATGCAGTTGGTTCATTCTCGTTGGGACAGGTCGCGACCTGTCCCAACGCATCGTGACCGGTAATTGACGAATCATACACAAACTAATAATCAGTCAGGATAAGCAATAATATCACACACCTCCTCATCGCAAAGCAACTGCCGAAGTTCGGGGTCCTGCAGCACCTGCGTATAATCCATCCATTTGCCGTTGACCTTTAGCTTGCGCTGTATGAGCCGGATGCCGTGGCTATAGTCGACGTACCAGTTGATGTGTCCGGTATAAAGCGGCTGTATGGGTTTACCATCTGTGCGGTGCCAGCCATAAATGGCCACCCGGTTGGGTCGTGGGTCCCGGCTCACTTTGCTGCTTATCACGACATCTTTTTTGATGCCGGCAATAAGTCCCTTACGTCCCTGGCGCTGCCCTTCGATCATGAGATGGTGGTGGTAGAAGGTAAGTGTACTGTCGCGGAGCGCGTAGAGCGGGAGGGGCTCTAGTTTTACGCTGGCTTGCCTGTAAATGGTGTCCACCATTTTGCGGGTAGGCAGAAAGCAACCCAGGCTGTCAGCCAGTTGCTGTGCGGCCATCGGGGTGAGGGGGATGCGGGCCCAATTGGCGTTGTGCCCGATGCTTACGTAGTCCGGGCTGGCATAAAAAGTAGCTTCTATCGTTTTGCCCTCGGCGTTTGTAGCGGTGACAGGTATAGCCACAAATTTTTGAAGGAAGTCCGGCATATTGCCGCTCAGGATCTCCCGCACAGCCAGCGAATCGCGCTGCTGCCAGGTATAGCTGGCGGCTTGCTGGTAAAAGTCTGACCCTGACAGAGCAGCAGCCGGACGGGTTGGGAGCGTCATTTGCCGCTGGACGGTGCAGGAGAACGTAAACAGCAGGAAGGAAAAGCAAAGGAATCGTTTCATCTTTTTGTCGGTCTCCGGGCATGCAATGCGGCAGCGCCTGTTGCCGGTGATTATTTCATTAGCCAGCATAGCCGTCGTTTACCCGGATTCAAAGGCTTAAGGTAAAGAAAGATCTGTTGGTCAGGAAGGGAAGATAGCTTATTTTGATTATTTGTGAGGGAAGGTGCCAGCCCAGTTCATCAGGTATAGGAATTCAGATTGCTCCTGTCGTCGAAATGACAGGGTAGGGATCGTTTAGAAAAAGGCGTGCTTTTATGCGAAACTTTCTGTAAACAAGCAAGTTAACTATAGTATAGGAACTTAAATGGTTCTATGTTTCACTTATAATCAGGATTGCCTATGACACCGAATACTGCACTTGCGCTGCTATTGGTTGGCTCAGTCGCTTATTTCGTTATTGAGTTGATGATCGACTAAAGAGGCCTTGCACTTTTATTAAATGAGCACCTGATGAGGCGTCCGTTCAGCTGCCTGGCGGTGGTTGAAATAGAACACCCATCTGTCAGGTATAGCCGGGCTATACTTGTTCCTGCACAATTCTCCCATACCTGAAAAACACCAGTAACGATACCAAACCCACAACCGCCAGACAGATCCAGGCTGTAGTGATGATCTGCAGGCTTTCGGCTGCATTCAGTTCGCGGTGTTTCAGGATGATGCCGTAGAGTGCCCAGACACCGACCAGCCCAACCACGGGGTTCGTACGGCTAAAGACCACAAACACCACGATCAGGGTAGCTGCGACGATCATGAACGTGGTCCAGAGTCCTTCACTCAGGCCAAAGCCATTCCAGCCCAAACCTACCAAAGCAGAACTGATGTTGGCGACCGTGGCAATGATGATCCAGCCAAAGTACAAGCTCAGCGGCACCTGCGTAAACCAAATGGAAGCGGCTGAGCGGCTCCTGTCAAATATAGCCAGTCGCAGGTGGATCAGCAGCAGCGTGACCAATTGTATCAAAATCAGCACCACCGAGAGCAGCAGGCGCTCGTTTACCCAGGCAATGGTCCAGGCACCGGTAGCCAGGTTGTTAAGCATGAAAAGGAAGCCGAGCCCTTTCAGGTCCGCGTTGGCTTCGTGCAGGGCGGGTTCCTTAAACGCTTTGATGAGGTGGTATATGCAGAAGGCAGACAGCGCCAAGTATATGATTCCCCAGATGGAAAAAGTGATACCTGCCGGGGTGAAAAGCGCCGGATATTTTGCGGACACTTCGCCGATGGTCTGGCTATTGAAAAGCTCCAGCTGCGTGAGCTGCGAAGACACCAGGTGCAGCAGGAAAAACACGGTGTTCAGAATGGCAAGTGTCTTGATATTTTTCATAGTCCGGAGCGCGTTATTTCGGGATTGTTCTATCTACGCAAAAGAAAAATACTTAACCGGCCTCTACTTGAAATGTTCGCCGGAACCTGTATTTATACCTGCACATTCCATGTCACACAGTTGAGTACGCCGCCATCTATGGCCAGTTCGCGCGCAGGTATAGGGATCACTTCATAGTCACTGAAAATGCTTCGTGCCGTCTGCAGCGCTTCTGCATCTTCGGGTATATCGAATTGTGGGAACAGGATCACCTTACCGATCCAGGCAAAGTTGATGTAGCAGCCAATGGCAGTGTATTCTCCATCGTCATCCCGCTCCTCAGATAAGACATTGGGAAATTTGACAAGTTGTAGACCAGTTCGCCGCAGCGTCCGCTCGTACCTGGCTTTCCAGCTTTTACTATGCTTCTCGTAATCTGCCACCAGCAAGGTATGGTCATCCAGGAAGCGTACCATACCATCAGAGTGCCCGGTCATATCATCGGGCTGCTCAGGTATAAGGTATAGCTCCTCGACTTGCAAAGCATGCTGCAGTTGTGCTATCACATCCTCTTTTGCAAGCTTCTTGTTCTCACTGAAAATCCGCTCTGTTAAGATAACCGCATTCCCGGAGCGAACGACGTTGCCACCATCTAGCACAAGCGGATGCTGAAGCTTTGAGCCGGCCAAAAGAGACTTAAGCTGTACCTGCGAAGTATCGGTGATCGTGTGTCGGTACTCATCGTTGTCGCAGTAGGAGGGGTAGTATTTGAATTGCACGAACTTATCCTTCGTCACCTGCACCGGCATATAGTCGCGGCACCAGATGTCACTCGTGTTCTCGATAAAGCCATACCCTATACCTGCCCGTTCAAGGGCTTTCTCCAGGTATAGCCAGAATTCATATAGTGCCGGGCGCTCCTTGATCAGGTTGCTGAAATAAACGAAGTTGGTGTCGCGGTCGGTGATCAAGTTCAGATTTCTCCTTTCGTCTAAATGACAGGGTGGGGGATTGGCTTCAATTTAAGGTATAGCTTACAAAATAGAACTGATGATCAGCTGATCGCCGCCTTGCTTGCCGATCTCGTTCAGCTTGATCTTTTCGGTGTCCGGTGCCGGCTGCTCGCGCAATGCTTTGATGTAAGCTTCGAGTACTTCCTGTGTCTCGAACAGCGCATGTACTTTTTCCTTTCGCTGGCTGAGGGTTTTTACGGCGTCGCTGGTGAGGCTATAGAGTTTCCAGGCACGGAAGCGCCCGCTGTAGCATTCATAGCCGCCAATGCACACATAAGCATAATAGTCGCGGTCCCAGTCGAAGTCGTGGATAGATACTTGTGCCATCAGAAAAAAGGATAAAGGTATAGGGCTGCAGATTTGAAATGATGCCTAAGATAAGAAAAATAACAGCAGCTATACAGGCTTGTTTTGGCATTCTGGTTAAAATACTATATTTGTCAAATACTCGCTGGCTATATCTTTAGGGGCATTTAACATGCTGGTCCTACGCACAGCGGGTATACCTCAAAAACCATTCTTATGAAAAATTTTACCTGGCTGCTGGTGGCAGCCCTGGGCCTGACGAGCTGTATGGGCACGAAGAAATACGCGTCGTTTGTGGAGCAACGGGTGCAGACAGAGCAGGTGGCCCTTCCGCAGCTCGAAGCGCTGGTGGTGAATGCACCGGCCACCGGACAAACGGGCAATCAATTCAAACAGCTGGAGCGCTCATTTATACCTGCGCTGGTATACTGGGGCTGGAATTCCACCATCTCCTGCGAGCTCGATCCGGGCAAGGCGGCAACCTCTGTGCGTCGCGGTATTTACCAGGCAGCAGACAAACTCAACCTGCAGGACAGGCTGGCTGGCAGACAGTTGGTGGTCGATATCCGGCAGACGCCCGGCCAGTTTATGTACGTGAATAAGGGCAGTGTTATTTTCCTGATCTTTGCGCACATCACATCGGGTGAGGAATCCATCACACCGCGCCCGACTGACCTGGTGCTGCACTACCAACTGCTCGAAAACGGTACCGTTATAGCCAGTGGGGAGGAACAGCTAAAGAACACGCAGGAGCCGTTGCGCAACCTCTGGAAGTCGTCGAAGAAATTTACCTGGCTATACTTGGAGCAGTTTGATCAGGAAGCAAGTCGCATGGGGGAGGAGTCGCTGAAGAACATTCTGCTAAAACTGGAGGGCGACATGAGTCGTCTGTAGTCAGCTGGGTTTTAAAGGCCCGTTGCTATATATAAAAAAATCCCCTCTGATAAGGCAGAGGGGATTTTTTTATATGATCTGATTATATTCGCGAATCCGTTCGGTCTTCCCGTTTGGGCGGGTTAGTCGGATCGTCCGGATCGATTGGCCTGTTTGGGGCGTTCGGGTCTACATTCCTTCGACGCGGATCTTTTGGGTCCAGTTTGTCGATGTCCACCTCCGTATTTCGGACAGTGTCTCGGATAGTCTCGTCGTGCTCCGTTACGTCCTTGCGAAGGTTTATCTCTTCCACCACACGGGCTTCTTTGTTGATCACGGCCTCTTCGGCACGCTCCGTCAGGTTGATCTCACCTTCTTTGGCATTTGCCAGATCGGCATCTGTTGCCGGACGATCAACGGGTCTGCGCTCCACATCAACGTGCTCTTCGCGTAATTTGATGTGCTCCTCAACAGGACGCTCTACAATGCGGGTCCGAATGTTGGTTGCACCGGTTTCTACTTCCCGCTTCCCAACATTCAGATCCTCTTTGATGATCGGAATCGTCTGATCGCCTTCCTGTGTGCCGGTAGGAGTTGGTCTGTTACGATAAAATCTATCTTCGTCGTAGGCAGGGTCATTGTAGAAATCATTCGTATCGCGGGTGTCCCGGCCTATTACGGCAGCACTGGCGGCAGCTCCAACTGCCCCCATACCTCCGAATACTTTGCGGACAGACATTTCTGTATCGCGTGTCAGGCTTCCTTTCTCGTAAAGCGGCAGCGCCTGCAGTTGATCAGCTGTGATATTTGGCAGGATCACATCGTCGTCTGAGTCCTGTAACTCGGCTACCCCGATAGGTATGAGCACATGGCGCGGTTCCAGATCGAGGTAATTGCCTTCCAGGTCGAGCACGATGTAGCGCACCTTGCGGCTCTGCGGATCAAAGAGGAGTTCTTCCACCTCGCCGATGGTGTTGCCCTGCGGGTCTTTCACAGTCCAGCCTTTGATGTTAGGCTCTCCTTCTGCTATCTGGAAGTCACTGCCGCCCAATTCCTGCAGGCGGTTTCTATCATTATAATCTTCGTTTGTATTCATCGTCGTAATAAGTTAATAGTTAATAAGCTGGCTTGGTATTAATAGGTTATACGCGTGTTCCTGGCGCACGAATAATTCTACTTCATGCGGGGCCGCCGATGCTTAGTTTCCGCGTCGTGCCACGATCTCCACGCGTCTGTTCTGCTGACGCCCCTCGGCGGTCTGGTTGGTGGCAGCCGGGTCGGCCTCACCTACCGCATGTACCGTAATGCGGTCGGCACTGATGTTGCCATTTTGTGTCAGCCAGTTGCGCACGGCCTCGGCCCGTTCTTCAGCCAGCTGCTCATTGTAATTTTTGCTGGCCTTGGAGTCGGTGTAGCCGTAGATGCGTATCTGCCCGTCGTTGTAGCGCTGGCTCAGCGATTGTGCCACCTGCTTTAACTTCGGTGCGGCCTCCGCGCGGATCTCCTTCGAATCAGTACCGAACAGGATTGTCTCATCGACGCTGTAAATGGCATACTCATCATTGCCTCGTACAGTCACGTCCCTGTCAGTGATCTCCTGGTAGGTGGCAACCGGCGCATTGCGGTCGATGTCATCCCAGTCGGCGTCAGTTGCTGTGCGATTGTCGGTATCCATAGCGCCGGTTGTGCCGCCGGTGGTAGCACCAGCAGTTGTGGCTGCGGTGGTGGCAGTTGTAGTATCTGTGTCCATGTCACGGTCAACGTCGTTGTCGTCACATCCACGTAGTAAAAATATAATGGCCAGCAAGGCCAGAAGAGCCAGTACGAGCCATATCCAGATGGGTCTGTTCTTTTTCGGTTCAACGTTTAATTCAGCCATTTTTCAGTCGTTTTATTTTGTTTAAAAGGATTTAGATCAACATTGCGCCATCTTTGAAAAAACTAAGGCGCAATAGAAAGATTACGACTTACCTGTAGAATTAGTTATATATATTGATTTCTTAAATAAAAAAAGTCTAATTCTGATGCGCGTCTTAGACTGCAACAGATTTCCTGATCCGTATACCACCTGAGCAGCCTGGTAAATGCTTTTGATGAGCACTTTTATCACTCACCGGACTTTATTATTGAATACTCTTTTGAATGCTGAGACTCCTCCTGAAACCGTGTCCGGATGTATGTATAAGACTGCTGTTCCGGATATATGTATCCGGAAGTGTTTCTGCAGGGGACATCCTTGTCCCCGTATACCTGCAACGCCAGCTCACAGGCTCTCTCGGATTTATTAATGCGAAAGCAAACGGTAGGGGATTTCCAAATCACCGTATACCTGCAGACCTACACGCTGGGTTGTGGGCATCCCCAACAGAAAGCTCCTGGATATGGATGCCCCGAAGAGTTGTGTAGCCGGATCCAGTACCCTTTTTTGTCAACCTGAAAGAATCTTGAGAGGCAGTGCCGAGAGCTTAACCTCCCTGCCAGCGAGGATTTTAACAGTATGAAGGTAATTTCCATGCAGATTTTCACAGCATGAAAAACCCCGCTGGTCCCCTCAAAGGGACAGTTTTGTTGTTACAGTTATTAGCAGAAGGCTCATATCCACCACACAGCGCAAAAGCCAGAACAATCGTATAAGACCGCACCAGTTTTTCTATACCTGTCAGGTATGACAGCAGCTGTTCTTACCTTAGTTTTTTAATTATTAAAGATATACCAACATGCAGGCAGACCTCAGCGGTAAAACCATCATCATTACGGGCGGCAGTTCCGGTATAGGCGCAGCGGCGGCACGAAGCCTGCGACGGCAGGGGGCGCAGGTCGTGATTACGGGTCGTTCCGGTGAAACCAAAAAGCTGGCCGAAGAGATAGGCTGCGACTATTACCTCGTGGATTACTCCCGGTTCGCGGAGGTGCGCGCTTTTGCCCGGGATCTGCTGGCAGAATATCCCCGTATTGATGTGCTGGTCAACAACGTGGGCGGCATTATTGCTGACAGACGGATGACAGAAGACGGCCATGAAATGACATTGCAGGTCAACCATTTATCAGGCTTTCTGCTCACACTACTGCTTCAGGAACGACTGGAGAGCTCCAAGGCAATCGTGATCAATACCTCCAGCGCTGCCAATCTCATGGGCCGCGTGAACTTCGACGACCTCGAAAACCAGAAGAACTACAAAAGCATGTCGGCTTACGGAGCAGCCAAATTCATGAACATCCTGCATGCCATGGAAATCAGCCGGCGCTTTAGAGGCGTGTGGGCGGCTTCGTTTCATCCGGGGGTGGTCGGGACAGGTTTTGCGCGGGAAGGGGGCGGCCTGATCAGGTGGGCGTATGAAGGTTTGCTGGGGCGTTTCCTGATGATCTCCCCTGAGCAAGGAGCCGATACCCTGCTCTGGCTGATCAGCACTATGCCGGGCAAGGACTGGCAGGATGGGGAGTATTATTACAAACGCAGACCCGGTAGCCGAAATCCGCAAGTTAGCCCGGAACTGGCCGCTAAACTATGGGATGTTTCTGTGCAGCTGACCGGGACCGGAAAACAATAGCCCGTGTTGCAGGTATAGCAAGGTAAGTAATCAGATAAATAAAACATCCTATGAAAACAGCACTCGTAATTGGCGCAACCGGCCTGGTAGGAACGCAACTGGTACAGCAGCTACTGACAGACGAACGCTTCGGCAAAGTGACCGTGTTTGGCAGGCGTTCCCTAGGTATAGCCAACCCCAAACTGGAAGAGCACCTCATCGACTTCGACAAACCCGAATTGTGGCAGCACCTGGTGAAAGGCGATGTGTTTTTCTCCACGCTAGGCACGACGCTCAAGCAGGCAGGTGGTCAGAACGAACAGTACAAAGTAGACTACCACTACCAGTACAAGTTCGCCGAAGCAGCCGCTAAGAACGGTGTGCCGGCCTATGTGCTGGTTTCCTCATCAGGCGCTAACAAGGATTCCATGATCTTCTATTCCCGCATGAAAGGCACGCTGGAGGAGAATGTGAAGAAGCTCGACTTCCAGAGCATCAGCATCATACAGCCCGGCCTGCTGCACGGCGACCGCAAAGAGAGCCGCACCGGCGAGGAAGTAGCCTATAAGGTGATGCACTTTTTAGATAAAGTAGGTATAGCAGGCAAGTACAAACCCTACGAAGACAAGGTAGTGGCGAAAGCCATGATCAACGCAGGTATAGCCGCCCGGCCCGGCGTGCATACCTATACCTTAGGCAACATATTCAAGCTAGCTGAAAGAGAGCATTTGAGCCGGTAGGTGTGATAGAAGTGGCGCGAGTGTCCTTGATCGTGTCAACTATTGTAAGGCCTCTGGCCCAGTTATAAGTAAGCTATAGGTATAGCTTACTTTGCTGTGTAGCTACAGCTAGTACAGGTATACCAAACTGAGTTGTTCTATAGCTTCGCCTGTGCGGCGGGCACTCACTTTTTTCCTTGATGAAAAGAAAGAGGGCCCCTACCCCCAGTAAGCAAAAAAATCAAGACGATTTTAAACTCGCTGACCGCTCAGACACAAAATCGTCAAGAGTGCACCCGGCACTGCTTTCTGTTTCATAGTTACCGGGGCAAGTTACTCTTGCTATACCTGTCAGTGGTTTGTGATATCGACTACGAAGCTATACCTGTAAAGCAGTATCAACACAAGCTCCCCTCCTTGGACAAGGAGGGGCAAGGGTGGTTGGCCCAGGTATAGCAGAAAAGCTGCTGCAACTACGAAGCTATACCTGTAGATTACGAAGAAGCTGAAAAGTCCCCCTCTCGAGAGGGGCAGGGGGATGTTAATCGTGCACGACTCTTTTAGGGTAGGGGCCCTCAATAAAAGGAGAAGGCTGGGATGAGGCTAATTTCCTAGAACGCCTATACCTGTGAATAGGCGATTACAGGCTCCACTTCTGCCATCTGTTGAGGGGTATCCTAACCCGCGTTTACAATCTTTCATAATTCGGAGATTAGGAAATCCCCTACAGCTAACTATCGGATTGATCAATCCGATAGATCAATTGCTCAAGTTGATGGTATTAGGTGTAGGACGTCTCCTTTAATGAAGTACAGGTATTTTATACATTATTAAAAGGTCAAGATTTTCGGATACTCCTCCTGATTCCTTAACCTTTACATTTCCTTTCCTTAATATTGGGGTAACCTGCCCGGAATAGCTTTGCGACCAGATAAACCAACATCTTTCGCTATGCTATTAAGAACTTTTACACTTTTAAAACGGCAACTTCCTGCCTTGTTGCTCCTGCTGCTTTGCTGTCAGGTGGCCGTGGCACAATCGCTGTCCATTCAGGGCAAAGTAACCGACGAACAGGGCTCAGGACTGCCGGGAGCCAGTGTGGCCGTGAAGGGCACGACTAATGGCACAATCACCGATGGAAATGGCAATTACAAACTAAGTGTCCGCAACCAGGACGATGTGCTGGTGGTGTCCTTTATCGGGTACCTCGCGCAGGAACTGCCTGTCGGAAGCAAGGATTTTATCAACATCCAGCTGCAGCCCAATCAGAATCAGCTGAACGAAGTAGTGGTAACCGCCTTAGGTATAGAGCGGGAAGAGAAGGCCCTGGGGTATGCTACCCAAACAGTTAGCGGCGAAAGCCTTACCAACGCTCGCTCCAATAACTTTGCAAGCGCTCTTTCCGGTAAAGTGGCAGGTCTGAGCCTGGTGTCTCCTGGTTCAGGGCCAGTAAACTCTACACGCATATCGCTGCGCGGGGATAACTCGCTGGATCCTAATGGCAATAATGCACTGATCATACTGGATGGTGTGCCGCTCAATAGCGGAATGACCAGTTCAGGAGTTGACAATGCCTATGGGGCAGGCTCAGGGAATGATATCCCGGTGGACTTTGGTAACGGCATTGCGGATATCAACCCCGACGATATTGAAAGCATCACCGTGCTGAAAGGACCGAGCGCGGCCGCGCTCTATGGCAGCCGTGCCGCCAACGGCGTACTGATCATCACCACCAAATCCGGCACCAACAGGAAAAAAGGCCTGGGCGTGACGGTGAACTCCAACTTCAGCTTTAACGATGTGCTGCAGTGGCCGGATTACCAGTATGAGTATGGGCAGGGAACGCATGAGCTGGACAAGAACGGAAAGCCCGTTTACTCCTACCACGTGTCAGAGGACAGCAAGAATACAGGCAGTACCAGTAGCGCCTATGGTCCTAAGTTTGACGGACAGTACTTCTACCAGTATGATCCCACCCTGGAGGGGCAATCGGCTGAGCGCCAGTTGTGGAGACCCTACAAAGACAATATCAAAGGCTTCTTTAGAACAGGTTCTACCATTACGAACAGTGTAGCCGTGGATGGCGGCAATGACCGTGGTTCGGCACGCGCCTCCCTGACGCATTCTAAGAACGAGTGGATCATGCCCAACACCGGATTTGAGCGCATGACGGCCGCTCTGAGCTTGAACTACAACGTGTCGGATAAGCTGAAGCTGAACTCAAAAATTAACTTCACGCACAAGAAAAGCGACAACCTGCCCGGCACCGGCTACAGTAACCAGTCGATTGCCTACTTCATGATCTTCCAGAACCCGAACGTGGATCTGGCCTGGTACGAGCCAAGATGGAAAGCGGGCAAAGAGCAGCTGGAACAGATTCACCCGTTTAGCTCTTACATCGACAACCCCTATGTGATCGCCTACGAGATGACCAATGCCATGAATAACTATTCTACGGTGGGTAATCTCTCGGCTACTTATGAGTTCTCTCCGAAGTTTGACCTGCTGGTGCGCTCTGCGCTTACGACAAGACAGGAGGACCGGGCGCAGCGCCGTCCATTTGACACGGCCAACTTTCCGCTCGGTTACTACAAGGAGCAGAACATCTTCGACTATGAGATCAATAACGACTTCCTGGTTACTTACAAAGATAAGATAGGTAGCGATATTGATATCAGGACTTCATTTGGCGGCAACGCCAGACGTGAAAAATACAGACTGACAAACGGGGTGATTGATGGCCTGGTGATCCCAGCGGTATACAAACTCTCCAACGGCCTCAGCAACCCGATGATGACAACAAACCACTCAAACAAGCACGTGAACAGCTTGTATGGTCTGGCCACCTTCTCTTATCAGGACAAAGTATTTGTGGACGTGACGGGCCGTAACGACTGGTCATCTACGCTGCCGGTACAAAACAATTCCTTTTTCTATCCTTCCATCAGCTCCAGCTTTATACTGAGCGATATCTTGACGTTGCCGCGCCAGGTGTCTTATGCCAAGCTGAGGCTTTCCGCGGCGAAAGTGGGTAACGATACAAGCCCTTACAGGACTAGAAAATACTACGGACAGAGCGACTTTGCAGCCTCTGGCTCGGTGCCTACTACACTACACAACAAGGACTTCAAGCCAGAGCTTACCACCAGCTATGAGGCCGGCCTGGAATACAGGTTGTTCCAGGGGCGCCTGGGCATGGACATTACTCTCTATCAAAGCTTTACGGAAAACCAGATTCTGGAAATCCCGCTCGACCCTACTACAGGCTATAGCAGGGCTGTAATGAACGCCGGAAAGGTGCGCAACCAGGGTGTAGAACTGATGGTGAACGCCACGCCTATAGAAAGAAGCGGTTTCCGCTGGAATACGTCTGTGGTATGGTCTAAGAACGACAACAAGGTAATGGAGCTGGCGGAGGACCTCGGAACCGATCAACAGGTGCTGCACATGGGCGGCCAGGCAAGCATCATCGCTAAAGTGGGCGGAAGCACAGGCGACATCTACGGCTTTGGCTTTGTAAGAAGCCCCGACGGACAAATCGTGTACGACAAGGCAGGCCTGCCGGCTTACCCTGCTGAAACGCAGTACATCGGCAATGCCTACGCTGACTGGAAGGCCGGTTTCAACAACGAATTCACCTACAAAAACTTCCGGTTCAATGTATTGCTTGATGGCCAGTACGGCGGCATCATTTACTCCCAGACGCACCATAAAATGGCGGAACAAGGCAAGTTGAAAAGCACGCTGATGGGCCGCGAGGATGGTTTCATTATAGGCGATGGCGTAGTGGACAACGGCGACGGCACTTTCTCGCCAAACACAGTAAAAGTAAAGCCTCAGGCCTACTACACACGCTACTATCGTCGCGCCAACTTGGAGTCTAACTCCTTCGATGCTTCCTTCCTGAAGCTGCGTGAAGTGCGCATGGAGTATAATCTGCCAAAAACGCTGCTCGCTAAGACCAGGTTTATCAACGGGGCCAGTGTGGCTCTCTACGGTCGTGACCTGGCCATGATTTCCAAGTTCCCGATCTTCGATCCGGAGACGGCTGCACTGAATGGTGGTACCATTATGCCTGGAGTGGAAATGGGGCAGATGCCCTCTACCAGAACCTTCGGTATGAATGTTACCCTGCAACTTTAATTTGAATTCCTAAAAGATAGCCTGGGCCGGCCTGGGATTCTCAGGCCGGCTTCCCAAATTTTCAAAGCAATGACAAAACGTATAAATAAATTTCTGGCAGTGCTGGTTGTCCTGACCTGCCTTAATTCTTCCTGTACCGACGACTTCGAGGAGATCAACATCAACCCGAACCTCATCGAAAAAATCAGCCCAGGCACATTGCTCAACCCGATCATTTATGAGGTGTCGAGCTTTAACGCCACCCGGAGCAATTCCTTCACGTTTGATCTGATGCAGGTAGCACTGCCATACCCGAGCGCATCCGGTGGCGTGCACCGTTATGACATCGGGGAGAGCGCCGGCAACTCGACCTGGAACACTTACTACCGCTGGCTTGCCAATATCAAGGAAATGCAGGCGGCAGCTGTAGCGGCAGAAGATCCTAACTACGAGGCGATTGCCCTTACCCTGAATGCCTGGGTATACTCGCTGTTGACAGACTCCTTCGGGGATGTGCCCATGGATGACGCATCGCGTGGTGATGAAAAAATTTTCTACCCTGCCTTCAATACACAGCAGGAGGTTTATACCAAAATACTGGCTGACCTGGAGCGGGCAAACATCCTCTACAGCACTTCCAGAGGTATGGTGTACGGCACGGATATTCTCTATGGCAACAACGTAACGAACTGGCAGCGCTTCACCAACTCACTGCGCCTCCGCCTGCTGCTCCGGGTATCTAACAAGTCAGAGATGAATGCAGTGGCCGGCCTGGCCGAGATCATCAACAACCCGGAGGCAAACCCGGTGTTTACCAGCAACGAACAGGCGGCGATCCTTAAAATTACGGGCATCCCACCGATGATATCGCCGTGGGGCCGTGCCGTTGACTTTAGAACAGGCCGTGCTGCCTCTGCTTTCTTTATCGACAATCTGAACGCGTTGAATGATCCGCGCCGTCCGAAGTTCTTTGGAGAGGCAACGTTAACAGACGGCAAAACCAAGGTGGGTTACAAGGGCATTCCGAGTGGTTTTGACAGCAACAGTGCCCAGTTCGATTTCTCTCCATCCAGTCCGAACATCGCCTTGGTGACTGCACCAATGATTGCGGTCATGATGAGTTATGCCGAGGTGGAATTCATCAAGGCTGAGCTGGCGCAGAAAGGCATTGCCGGTGCCGATGCGCAGTCGCACTACGAAAGAGGCGTAAAGGCTGCCATTGCGCAGTGGGGTGCCGAAGTGCCGGCCGATTACTTTGAAAATCCGGCCGCTGCTTACGATGGCTCCCTGGAGCGCATTATGCTGCAGAAGTACCTGGCATTGTACTTCACGGATTACCAGCAGTGGTTTGAGTACCGCCGCACAGGCCTGCCCGTGTTGCCTAAAATGGAAGGTATGATGAACAACCAGCAAGTGCCGGTGCGTTTCCGCTACCCAGCCAACGTGCAGCAGATGAACGGCGAGAACTACAAAAAAGCCGTGGAGCGTATGGGCGGCGACGATATTAACACCAAAGTTTGGTGGGAAAAGTAAGCCTACAAAAGCTATGAAAACAGGGAGTCGTTGCTCGTACTGGGCGCGACTCCTTTTATAATTGAAACAACCATTTCAGACTGATTTAAAAATGTCTCAGAAAAGAAGATCCTTCCTTAAATCCCTCGGCCTGGCAGGTATGGGCCTGACGCTGGCACCTAGTATCCTGCAGGCCAAACCCGCTATACCTGTCCGCGGCAAAGACCTGAGCACCGTAACCCTGAGCGGCAAGGTATACGCCAACGGAAAAGGGATAGCCGGCGTATCTGTAACCGACGGCATTAATGTGGTGACCACCGACTCGGCTGGCCGCTACGAACTCCTCAGCAATGCTACCGCTGACTTTGTATACCTGTCCATACCGCGCGGCTACGAGTTCGAAAACGAAAAGAGCATTACCCGTTTCTACAAAAGAATTGTACCGCAGCGGGGACGTTTCAAAGCGGACTTCGAGCTGAAGCGCCTGGCGCAGGACGACACGCAGCACAACTTCGTGGTATGGGCCGACCCGCAAATCATCTCAAAAGCAGACGCGGAGCAGCTGAAGCGCGAGTCAGCGCCTGACTTGAAAGCGCTGGTCAGCAGTTATCCAAAAGACACCCTTTTTCACGGCATTGGCTGCGGTGACCTGGTGTGGGACAAGTTTGAGCTTTTCGACGACTATCAGGAGGCGCTGGCCATAGCCGGTATCCCTTTCTTCCAGGTGATCGGCAACCACGATATGAACCTGGATGCTCGTACTGACGAAGGCTCAACCGAAAAATTCAAGGAGCTGTTCGGGCCAACCTATTATTCCTTCAACAGGGGAGAGGTGCATTATGTGGTGTTGGATGATGTATTCTTTATCGGCACGGCCAAGAAATACATTGGTTACCTGACGGAGCGGCAGCTGGCGTGGCTGGAACAGGATCTGGCGACTGTAAAGCCCGGTTCAACGGTGGTAGTTAGCTTGCACATACCGGCCTATACCCGCCAGCATGAGCGTAATAAAGAGAAAGAGCCATCCTTGGGCGGTGTGGTGTCGAACCGTAAAGAATTATACCGTCTGCTGCAGCCATACAAAGCGCACATCATGTCGGGCCATACCCATTTCAACGAAAAGATCTTTGAGGGCGACAATATCATCGAGCACGTACACGGTACCATCTGCGGAGCCTGGTGGACCGGCCCGATCTGCTACGACGGTACGCCGAGCGGCTATGGCGTATATGAGGTGAAGGGTAGCGAATTGCAGTGGTACTACAAATCGACGGGACTGCCGCGCGAGCACCAGCTGCGGGTATACCCGGTAGGGGCTATGACCGCAAAGCCGGAGCAGGTGGCTGTGAACGTCTGGAACTGGGACCCAAGCTGGAAAGTGGAGTGGCTGGAAGACGGCAAGCGCATGGGCGAAATGACTCGTGAAACCGGGCTGGATCCTTTGTCAGTAGAGCTGCATGAAGGAGCTGCTAAACCTTCCAAGCACAAATGGGTGGAGCCACAGCCAACTGATCACCTGTTCTTTGCCAAACCATCAGTTGGAGCCACCTCCTTTGCCGTGCAGGCAACCGATCGTTTCGGAAATGTATACAGGGATGAAGTGAAACTTGCCAGGCCGGAAAGTGCCGTTCGCTAGGTATAGATTTTTGCCAGGTATAGCTTGTATTGTCTCTTACCAGGTATAGCCTCTCACTGAAGCAGGTATAGCAATTTGCCTGACCAAGTATAGCATGCAGGTGCCAGAACTCTTTTGGGGTTCTGGCACATTTGTTTGGAATCCGGTAGAGTCTGAGGCTAGTCGCTACAGGTATCAGGTTGCGGGTTCCGGCTTACGCCAAGCTATACCTGAAAAGAGCAGGCCAGAAGCTGCGACCGCACCAACAGATCGTTATATTTACGAAACTATACCTTTAGCTATACCTATGCGCTTCCTTTCCAATCTGTCACTGCTGTATTTAAGTGGCCTGTTGCTGCTGATTTCCTGTGCGCCAAGCTCTCGGCAAAGTACACCTAAACACGCATCTGAAACTCCCGTGACCCAACTTCGCGTCATGAGCTACAACATTCACCACGCCAATCCGCCAAGTAAGAAAGGCATGATTGAGTTGGAGACCATTGCAAACGTCATCAGAAAGGAATCTGTTGACCTGGTGGCCCTGCAGGAAGTGGATGTGAATATTGCACGATCAGGAAATGTAAACCAGGCCAAAGCACTGGCCGAGCTGCTCGGGATGCACTACTACTTTGCGAAGGCCATTGATTTTGGGGGAGGCGAGTATGGCGTAGCGATCCTTTCGCGCTTTCCGCTATCAGATACCCGGAAAGTCCCGCTGCCTGAAGAGGCCGAACCGAAAGCAGAAGACCGGGTAGTAGCACTTGCTACCGTGCAGTTACCGGGTGGGCAACGCATCCTATTTGGCAGCACCCACCTCGATGTGCTGAGCAGTGACAACCGCCTGCAGCAGGTTCAAACCATCAACAACATTGCCGAAGCTCAGGAAGGGCCTTTCATCCTGGCCGGCGACTTCAACGACTATCCAGATAGCCCCGCCATCACGGCGCTTGACGGTGTATTTCAGCGTACCTGCCAGACCAATTGCGAACCTACTTTCCCGCAAGACAATCCCGACCGCATCATCGATTACATCGTTTTTTCGCGCACATTTAATTTGAAAGTTCTCTCACAGCATGTTATGCCGGAAAGCTACGCCTCAGACCATCGGCCGGTGGTGGCGGTGTTAGAGCTCCCGGCTGCTCCCGCTAGTCGTTAGTGGCCAATTGCTCTACACCGGTAGGCCAGCTTTCCATGGACAGGATTTTCTCTCGGAGGGCATCGGTTATTTCATCTGCTATCCGGTTGGGTGAGCGGTTGTAGCGCGTATTGGCCAGCACCACAAAGCTGTACTCGTCGTTGACCCTGGACAGCACGGTCGTGGTGCCCGGCAGGGAGCCATAGTGGGTCCAGGTGTCGCCACCAAAATAAGTAGTCTGCAGCAGGTTTTCTCCGATCAGGTCAGGTATAGCCGGGTTACGATCAATCAGGGCCATGAAGCGCATCAGGTCGCCTGTGCTCGACAGCCAGCCGCCATGTGCGTCCATACGTGCCATGTTATACGAGTAGGGATTGTGCTCCCGTTGGTAATATTTCACCTCTTTCGGTGCCTGTTCTGCTGCCGAGTCGCCCGCTATCTGCATTCCGAAAACCTTCGCCGGATGTAGAATTTCCTCCTGTACAAAATTCTGATAAGGCTTGCCTGTCACTTTTTCGATTACCCGGCCCAGGATGCTATACCCCAGGTTAGAGTAAGTAACAGTTGAGCCGGGCTGGTGCTCCAGGACCTGGTGCTGCACCTGCTCTGTAATGATCTCTCTGGCCGTAACAGCGCCATCGACTAGCATCGGATCGCGTTTGCTGTTGGGCCATCCGGAGGTATGGGTGAGTAAATGATTGATGGTGATCTGTGTTATGTTAGGATCAGCTGGTTCCGGGAAATCGTCTGCCAGTATACCTTCTGCACCAAACACCTTGTCAGCCAGCGTAAGCTTTCCGTCCTGTATCAGTTTGAGAATACCGGCGCTCGTGATGGGCTTGGAAAGGCTGGCAATTCGGAACAGGCTCTGGTCGCTCACGAGTTCTTCTTTTTCCTTGTCTGCATAACCGTAGCTTCTGACAAAAACCGGCTCACCATTTCGGGTGATGGAGATGGCAAGCCCCGGTACGTCATAACGCCGCATGATTTCATCGAGCGTCTCGTCGAAATGAATGTACGCGGACCCAGGTATGGCCTGCCGCTGCACCACGCTTCCGTCGGCATCTTCCACATTGTAATAGATGCTGCGCTGCGCCCCTGAGTTTTTAGGATCACTTCCCAAAACATTGTTGCTGCTGATATCTGATATGGCAGGTGAAAGGTACATTGAGCCGCCCGTGGTGGACGCTACGGCAGTCATCCGCTGCGAAGTGTTATCGGGGAATCCAGAGAAAGGGAAGAAGCCGGTCTCTGACAAGTGGGTCTGTGAATTTGTAGGTCTCCTGATTCCGGCCTGGCATGCGAAGATGCAAAGCAGAAATAGCGCGACACACAACCTTCGGTGCATACTGTTAAAAGGTAATTGGTACTAAAAATGTATAGCGGCGAAGCAGTTGGGTAGTAATGATAACCCAGGCTGCGCCGATTTTCATAGTGCAGGTATAGGAGCTCGAATCTGAAAGCGCTGACGCTGCGATTCTGATGCTAATTTAAATTATGTTTGTTTCTGAAACAAAATAAATTGTAAACCGTAATTGCACTTTATTTATTAAGTTAATCCGATAATAAGAGAGAGTTATTGGATTGTAGGATATTTCTAATGTGATAAATTTAATTAAGTTTAAAAAAATTAGGACAACAGGTAAAAGTCTCTGCTCGACCAGATAACTTTGTACTGCTAATTTGGTAAACTCATCAGAAAAAATAAACCCCGTGACCTTTTCCAGGTACGGGGTTTAAAGTATACCGAGCTTCCTGCACTTAACCAGGCTGTTGAACAGTAGCAGGAGTTGATTTCTTCTCTTTCGGGTTGCGTTGCAGAATAGGTAGCAACGATACGCCAATGTAGGCATTGGCGCCATATGGCTTGCCTAGGTTAAGGGCACCCCCGATGTTATCAGAGCCGATGTAAAAGTTCATGAAACGCACCATAGCACCTACAGTCAGCACTGAATAGTTATTTTGCAGGGCCACAGGCACAGCTAGCTCAAACTTTTTGAACTCAGCACGTGGTGTAATAGCAAACAGCGAATTCTGGCGCATTCCGATTGAATTGCGGCCACGTACACCCTGGATCAGAGTGGCATTCGCGTAAATGTTTCGCGTCAGGCGATAGTCAATATTAATGTTCAGGGCGGTGGGTAAAGAGGCGCGGAAAGAAGTCTGCTTTTCGCTTTCGCTCACATCCAACTGTTCGTTTAGGTAGTCCAGCTTATCCTCAGTTGTTTCTGCGTCTCCTATGTCTGAGAGGTTCACCTCTTTGTTAGTGCGTGTCACGTCGTAAGCCCATACCAAATCCGGGTTATTGTAATGGATGCCACCAACATCCATCAGCGACACAGCTACCCTGTATTTGTACTTGTTTTGTTCAAGGTTGGTAAGTTGCTGTCCATTGCGTGTGATCTGGTAATCCGGGTTGCTCGTGCGGTACTCGTAAGTAAAGCCCAGGTCGGCACCCCATCCGCTGCCAGCACTTTTGCCGCCTAGCAACAAACCGAGGATGTCACCACTTTCAGCCGCGTCAAATTCTGGCGCAGCCGCATAGCCATAGCGGGCATGCACTTTATCTAGTTTCACTACGTATTCTGCATCGTCAGTGCCTTCTACCATTCTTTCCTCGGCTTGCAGGTCCGTATCTTCCAGGTTAAGGAAAGCCGCCGAGCCACCGTTGAGGCGCTTCAGGGTTATACCTGCCTTCACAAAATGTGGCCCCTGGTCCAGCACTACCCGGGCATAGCTCAGGCCAAACTCCGAAAACACATTGGCATTCAGGTTCATGTTGTTGCCGGTGTAGGGTTTGTACAGGTAGCTGTCGTCTTCGCCATCCGCTACTTTATACAGTCGCGCCACTTCCTCTGACAGATTGTTTGCCTGGAAAGCGGCACGTACGCGCGTTGTTACTGCAATGCTGTGCTGGGGGCTTAACTGCCACATAAACGCCGGACCTCTGAAGTCTGCACCGGCCATCACGAGCTTCTGCTTGCCGTTCAGGTTCTCCTGGATGTACTCACTTTTAAACTCCTCGCCCTGACGAGCCAGCTTCAGCAGCGACATAGGTGCATCGTAGCGAAGGTAGTTATTTGTGGCGCCAAACTCAGCTGAAAAAAGGCTCAGGTAGAACTTGTGGCGGGAATCAGCTATAGCCGAGGGATTGGTATAGAGGCCGTTTGTGCCGGCATAATTGCTGTTGGCTATACCTAACTGCTGCGCCTGTGCTGTTTCAGGCAGCAATGTTTTGGCGAGGAGACTGAGTCCAAGGGCAATTTTAACTGCGTAGATGTTTCGATTCATGCAATGCGAATAAGGGTGAGTGAATGGGACAATTAAGCTGTAAATCATAGCCCGGAAGGGCATACGTAGGTAAGTGTATTAAAAAGCACAACAGGTAGTTGCTCAATTATAAATAGAAAAAACACTATTCTTATGTGAGTGGCTGCAAAGGTAGCAGGACAGATTTTAATTGCCAATACCTACGTTTGGGTATTTAGTGAAAAAAAATCCCCTTCAATTTGAAGGGGATTGTGATGTGAAGACAAGTATGGAAACTTACCAGGCGATGCCGTAGTCTTCGCCGTGGTTGCTGGAGCCTCCCCAGAAGCTGCCGTGTTTCCAGTCAAAGAAAATGGCGTTGATCGGTCCGCTGGTGCGGTCGCCGAAACTCAAGGTATAGCCCATCTTCTTCAGTTCGTTGCGCACAGAATCAGGTGTACTTTCGTTGAGCAGGATGTGGCCGGGCTTCGGTTTACGGTCATCGGTCTTGGTGCCGCCGAGCGAGAGCCAGAGTTGGTTGGTGTTGAAGTTGGCAGCCTCGGCTGCTTTCTGCACGTTCATGTCAAACTCCACCACGTTGAGGAAAAACTGCAGCAGGTTCTGTTCCTGCGTATCGCCGCCCTGCACCGCAAAGGAAAGGTATGGCCGTCTGTCTTTCAGCGCCATGGAAGGTGTGAGCGTTACACGCGGACGTTTGCCGGGCTCCACCACATTGAAAGGATTCAGCGTTGGGTCGAGCACGAAGCTCTGCATACGCTGGCTCATACCTATACCTGTATTGCCCGCTATAGTGGCCGCAAGCCAGCCCCCGCTCGGTGTGATCGAAACGATCCAGCCTTCCTTGTCTGCCGCCTCAATGGTGGTGGTACCGCGCCAGAGCCGGTCCTGGTACTCAGTTTCTTCCTGAATTAAACCGGTGCGTTGATCGTGTGTTGGGGCAAAGTTGCGGCGCACAGTGTCTGGTTCAAATCCTCTTTTCTTCAGCAATTTCAGGTAGGGGTTCTTGCGGCCCTCAAAAGGATAAGGGTCACCCGGACCAATGGTCGCGTCGTTCTTGTCTTGTTGGATCAGGCTGGCCCGTTGCCTAGCATACTCCTTACTGAGCAGGCCTTTCATAGGTTCTTCCGGTTTAAAGTAAGGATCGCCGTAATAGAAGTCGCGGTCGGCAAAGGAGAGGCTCATGGCCTGGTATACGATGTGGATGTAGCGGGGGCTGTTGTAGCCCATGTCTTTCAGGTCGAAGTTCTCGAGGATGTTGAGTGCCTGTAGCAGGGTAGGTCCCTGCGTCCACTGCTGCATCTTGTATACCTCCACGCCTTTGTAGTTCACCATTAACGGCTCCTCCTCGATCGGCTTCCATTTGGCCAGGTCCTGCATAGTGATCAGTCCACCTTGCTCTTTAGAGCCACGCACAAACTCTTCGGCAATGTCCCCCTTGTAGAAACGGTCGTAGGCCGCCATAATAGCTTCCTTGCGGCTTTTGCCTTGCTTCAGTGCGGCTCTTTCAGACTCCACCAGTTTGGTGAGCGTCTGCAGCAGGTCCTTCTGCACAAAGATCTCACCCGCCGCCGGCGCTTCCCGTTCCTCCCCCGGATGCGTCAGGAATACTTTTTTGCTGTAAGGCCACTGCTTGATGAGTTCCTTGTTTCGTTCAATGCTATTGGCCGTTTGCGCTTCGATCGGGTAGCCGGCTGCCATTTCCATGGCGGGCGCCAGCACCTCTTCCAGGCTCAAGGTACCATAGTTAGCCAGCATGTGCATCAGCCCGCCGGGAGTACCGGGGGTGGTGGCTGCCAGAGGACCGTTTTCAGGCGGGAAGTTGTAGCCTTTGTCTTTGAAAAACTTGGCAGTAGCGCCGGTAGGAGCGACACCCATCGCATTGAGGGCGATTACTTTTTTGGTTTTGGGGTTGTAGATGAGTGCCTGTGTTTCGCCGCCCCAACTCAGCACGTCCCACATGGTGCAGGTGGCTGCCAGCATGGTACAGGCCGCATCCACGGCATTACCGCCTTTCTGGAAGGTCATGGCCCCTGCGGTGGCAGCGAGCGGCTTGCCTGTTATAGCTACCCAGTTTTTGCCGTGCAACACCGGCTTCTGGGTCTGCTGCGCCGCCACCGGGAACAGGGGCAGGGCCAGCAGACAAAGGGATAGGAATCGTTTCATTTGTTTCGGTTTAGGAGATCAATTTAGTGATTTTTCTCAGAGAAGACCTATGGGACCTTCCTCATTTATCCTGTTTTCCAATTGAATCACGGTATAAAAGGTATAACGTATCTGAATAATCAGTCCAAACTATATTTATGTAAAAAGGGCTGGTAAATAAAGAGAAAATTTGCAGCTTAGCAGTGAGATACCCTGCCTTCAAGTTATAGGATTTCTGCTTTTTGAAGCAACGTGCTATCTACTAATCTATCAGCCAGCTAATGAATACAATAGTCAACAAAGCCCTTGGCTTCTTCCAGAAAGTGCCATCCGCACCCACCAATCCACAGGATGTTTCTGAGTTTGCCGCATTCGATATAAAAGATCTGTATGCCAATGAGGACGGTGCCGATAATGGGCAGCTCCAACTCGGGTTGGACGAGAAACTGCGCCAGGCTTATTTCTGGATCACAAACTCGGCCATCATCAGCCCCTTTTATGACATCGAGTATGAGGATGGCGAGTCGAAGCGCTTTGTATTCGGCGACAGCAAGGTGGAAGTAACCCTGCCACAGGGGCAGAGCTACTCCAGTTTCGTGCTGATACCGCTGCTAACACTGGCCGTGCGGGGTAAATGCCTGATCGTGGGCGGACCGGGTCGCGGTAAAACAGCTACTTCCATTTTGATGGGCTTGCTGGCCGGTTACTCCAAGACAGACGTGCTACGCGCCATCCAGCATGGGCAACCGCAGATGACGATTTCCGACCTACTGGGCCATCCACTCCCTGCTGATATGGTGAAGGCCGAGAAAACCTCTGATATCCGGATTGCCTGGCGCAAATGGTTGGGCATGCGGGTGAAAATCATTGACGAATACAACCGCATTCCAACCCGTACGCAGTCCGCCCTGCTCACGGTGCTGTCCGATAACTACGCCGAGATATTCGACCAGATTTTCGAATGTCCGCAGGCAGCCTGGTACCTCACCGCAAATGATGATGCGGGCGGCGGCACCTATCAGGTGATCGAGGCCCTGAAAGACAGGATCGATATTGTGATCCGGGCCTTTCACTTCAACACCCGTTTCATCGAGGACCTGCAGAAGCGAATTGAGCTTAATTATAAACCGGAGTCCATGATCCCGGAAGAGATCATCTTCACGGAAGAGGAGATGGACAGGATCCATGAGCAGATCAGAGGTATAACGATTGCCCCACCGCTGCGCAAAAGACTGGAGTTCTTCTGTCGCCAGTTCGAGTTCTTTGAGTCGTCTTCGGACAAACTGGAGTACATGACCAAGGATACCGCCAAACTTTCAGGCCTGGATTTCAGAACGCTCTTCAGAAAAGAGACCGGAAAGGATCAAGTGAAGGATCTCGGCTCACAGACTAAAAATGGGGTGTCGGTGCGCAAGATCATGACCCTGCTTATCTATGCCAAAGCACTGGCTTATTTCAGGGGCAACAAGCAGGTAGAACTGGAAGATATCCGGCAAATTCTGCCCTTTGTGCTCCACGATTCGCTGGTGCCGCACCTGGAATCGCCCTATTTTGACCAGGCCGGTAACGAAAGCTACCGCGTAGACCGGATCGTGTGGTTGCGAAAACTCTTCGACCTGTCCTGTGAGGAGTACATGAGCCAGGACATGGACACTGAGGACCCGGTGGAGTATTTTGATGCGCAGTTCCGGCAGGGTCTCGAGAATGTGTCGAAGAAAGAAGTGGACAGGCGCTTGCTTGAAATTGAAAAGCAACTGCACAAATGGTCGCAGGAGAAAAAACTGTACGGCTATCGACATGACGACATCTTGAAGCTGAAGTATTTTCACCAAAGGTATACCAACTACAGACGCTGGCTGCAATGGAAAAAATAAGCTATACGCCGCTGATCCAGCATTTGCAGGACAATACAGAGCTTTATAACCAAGTGTATCGCGAGTATGAAATGAAGTACGGTTCCATCGACAGAACCGTGCTGAGCCGGTGGATGGTACAGACGGTGGAGCCTATCGTGCGTGCCGTGGATGCGCTATACCCGGATCATATGCCACAGACTTTCAGGGCCTGCTATACCTATACCTTGCAGCTGCTTGGCAACAAGTCAGGCATCGTGTACGAAGGAGAATACCAGGCTGCCTGGAGCTTATGCGCGCAAGTGCCGTCTCTGGTTGCGCTATACCCTGGCCGGTTGCTATCGGCTATCAATGCGGCGCTGGACTCTATCAGAGCGCATCAGCCGGAGAGGGTGTTGCAGTGGGTTACAGCCTTGAAGAGTACCCTCAGCTATGTCCTCTCGTTGGAAGAGTTTCTGGCTTTGGGAAGAATCCATGCGTGGCGGGCAGGTATGGCACATCTGCGGGAAAAGGCGCAGCAGGAGTTCGATAATTTGAGGGACGTGCTGAAGGAAGCGCTGTTGCATCAGTATGCTGACTTGAAAAGTGACCATGCTTTTGAGCAGGAATGGCCGGGCCTGGCGGCTCCCCAATTTATAGAAGCGCCTGGTGGCTATGTCGGGTATGGGGGTGTTTTTATGGCCCCGCCTAAGGTGGCGCAGCTTGGCAGACACCTTCTGGCAACCGACGGACAGCAACCCTACGCCTTCTTTGCCGATGCCTTTGGTAGTGTGTTGCTGGCAGATGTTCCGGTACAGCCCAAGGCTATACTGAAGCGCTCCAATCTGCAGGGACTGGAAGTTTTTAAAACCCAATTCGGAAAGCAGGCCATTCCTTTTGATGATGTGATTTCAGCTGTGCTGCTGCCCTCTACTTTAGTGCTCACGCGGGCGAGTTCTCACCACTTATTTGTGTACGGATGGACGCGATAGCAACAGAACAAGCCATGGAGACGGTGCTAAAACACTGGAAGGATAGCTGGCAACAGGCCAAACAAGTCTGGAGTCCTTTTGTGAAATTGCGTGAGCCAGTCTGGTGTGCTGCTTCAGGGCAAGCCAAAAATGAAGGGCTAACCGGAAGCTTTGCTATGATCAGGCTGAACGACCACCGCATTGTGATCGATCTGGAGAAAGTGCTGCAGGAAGGCGTGTCCGATTACCCTGTCGAGATTCTGGCACATGAGATCGGTCATCACATTTATACCCCGGCTAATCTGCACGAAAATGCCGTGTTACTTTCCCGGATCAGGTGGTGCCTGGCAGATATTGAAGACCGGGCTCCCTTCGTGGCCAACCTGTATGCGGACCTGCTGATCAATGACACCCTGCAGCGCAAAAAGAATTTGCAGATGGCAGCGGTTTATCAGAAGATCAACCAGCAAGGTACTTCTACCTCTAAGGTATGGCATTTTTACATGCGTACATTTGAGTACCTCTGGAAGCTGGATCGGGGCGCATTGGGTGCAAAGCCAAAGAAACAGGATCCTATGATCGATGCAGACGCCTCGCTGGCTGCTTCTTTGATCAGAAGTTACGCTAAAAACTGGCTGGAAGGTGCCGGCAGGTTTGCCGCCCTGCTCTATCCCTACCTAATTAAAGACAAGGAATATGAGAAAGCCAGGAAGATCTTCACTATCTACCTGGACGCTGAATACGCCGGAGAGGGTGGTGGGATGATCGCTGGTCTGGTGGAGATTGATGAAGAAGGATTGGCTGGTATCATTGATCCACGCGTGGAAGCAGCCAATCGTGCGGGGAACAAGGATGCGGGCGGCGATGCTTTTGGAAAGGTAGAAGCAGGAGGGGAAGGACCGCGGCAGCGCTACCTGAATCCCGGCCGCTACATCGACCTCTTCAAGCAGATCAACCCCAAAGCAGATGAACAGGAGTTGCTCAATAACTATTACCGGGAAATCGCCTTGCCGCACCTGGTGTCTTTTCCTTTGGAGGCCGCAAACCCTGTGTCTCTCAGTTTGCCTGAAGGCACCGAAAGCTGGGACATCAGTGATCCGATGGATGAGATTGACTGGATCGAAACGGCTGTTGGTTCGCCTGAGATATTCCCGGGATATAACACTGTGAAGAGAATTTACGGGTCTGACATTGACGATGCGGAAACCAAAAAGCCGTTGGACGTTTACATCGGCATTGATTGTTCCGGTTCGATGGGAAATCCACGGCAACGTTTTTCATGGCCCGTTCTGGCGGCTACTGTCATTGGTTTGTCCGCTCTTAGGGCCGGGGCGAAAGTAATGGGCTGCCTGTCCGGAGAACCGGGCAGTTTCATGGAAACAGACGGCTTCCGAACTTCTGATGTCGAAGTGCTAACGGTGCTGACCTCCTACCTGGGTACAGGTTATGCCTATGGCGTGCCCCGCCTCGAAACACCCTTTGGCAAGCCGGCAAAAGATAAGTCGCATGTGGTGATCGTGACGGATGACGACATTTTCCGGATGCTGGGGGCTGTTAATGAAACCACTAACATCAGCAATTGGGTGACTATGGAAAAGGCGCTCGTTCATGCCGGTGGTGTCGGTACGCTGGTGCTGCATTCTCAGCCAAATTGGCATCGGGAAGAAGTGCTGCGCCTGAAGAAGATGGGCTGGCACGTCTATTATGTGACCAATGAGCAGCAACTGCTTGAGTTCGCGGCTGAATTTTCTCAGAACCATTACAGTGTGAGAACGGATGATTGACATCTATACCTTGTTTTACCACCTGAAGAGCTGTCCGGAATACTTTTTTCATTGTCCGCCGCTCAACCGGGGTGTTGTACCGCATACCGAAGTATTGCTCAAGGACATGTACCGAAAAGTGCATGGCGACTTCAGCGTGCAGGATGCAGCGCTTCCTACGCTTGTCAACCTCTGGCAGTACGATGAAAATCAACTCATCTCCATGCAGGTGGGGTGCTGGCTTTTTCACCATCCTTTCTTTGCTGGCAAGCCATCATGGGTCACAGGTATAGACTTTTTTCTGAATGATGATCTGCAGGCATTGAGCCCTTTTGTGCAGGCACGGGAGTGGGTAGAGGACGAGGACCGGGCCGAAGAATTTATCCGACTGGCTCTGAGAAAGTGCGGGGTTATACCTGCGGGTGAGACCGCGCTGGAGGCGGCCGACAGGCTGGAGGCATTGGATACCTTGAAGCGTCAGGCGGTGCTGCGCGGCTCACAGGCCTCGTACGACAGAATACGGGAGATCAGGCGCAAAATGGCAGAACAAAAAGCCCGGGAGGCATCAAATGTGTATGGCAGAGAATAAGAAACCAGCTATCGGGTTGAATGACGCAGAGCGCTTCCCGCTGTTGTCAGATCTGTCGTTTCTACAGCAACTGCGGCAGGATGAATTCGCGCCCCGGTATAATTTCCAGAGTGGCGATAGGCTGGAAGCGACCCACCTGGAAAAGGTAAAAGCCTATGCCCATATCATCACCAATGCCAGCACTTTCTGGCAGGCAGGCGGAACACCAGACTGGTTGGAGCAATACCTGAGCTGGTGCCGAAACACCATTCCCTTTTATGAAGCAAGGCCTGACTCCTTTGCAGCGCAACCCACCATCGGCAGGAAAGATCTACTAGCCGCGCCCTGGGAGTTTGTCTCTCGGGAAGCGCCGCTGGAAGAGTTGCTCGTGTACCAGACCTCCGGCACCACGGGTCCTGCCATGGACGTGCTATTTGACCCGGTGTCGCAGGCCTGCTGGATTCCGCAACTGCAGTCCATTTTGCAGCAGCACGGCATCCTCCTCGACGCGGCGCCAGACAAGGTGGCCATCGCCCTGATCTGCTCCCAACAGGAAACACTCACTTACGCTTCCCTCTCGACTTACCTGAACGGGGCCGGTGTGCTGAAGCTCAACCTGAACCCGGCTGGCTGGAAAGATCCGAACGATCGGTTGCTATACCTTGAAAAGTACGATCCGCAAGTACTCACCGGCGATCCTTTTGCTTTTCTGGACCTGATGAAGTTGGAGCCCGCTCTCCGTCCAAAAGTGCTGGTTTCTTCTGCCATGAAACTGACTGCTGGCGTGAGAGAAAAGCTCGAAGATTACTTCCGATGCCCTGTACTGGATATTTACTCGATGACCGAATGCCGGATGGTGGCCTGCGCCGAAGGTGACAGGTATAGAGCAATAAGGCCGGAGCTATACCTGGAGGTGTTTGACAAAGACAAAGATGTGGCGCTGCCTTACGGCGAAAGAGGTGAATTGGTCATCACAGGTGGCAACAACCCTTTTCTGCCATTGATCAGGTATAGGACAGGCGACTTTTGCAGCATCGAAATGGAGCAGGGTATACCTTACCTGGTCGGTCTGGAGGCCAGGCTGCCTGTTCCTTTCTATACCCTTGGCGGAGAGTTGGTCAATAACATTGAGATCTCACGGGCGATGATGGAGCTACCGCTTGCTGGTTTCACCCTCCATCAGGACAAAAACTTCCGACTCACCTTTACCGGTTGGAGCGACGAAGCGATAGCATTGGCAGTGCAAACTGCCTTACAGAAGGTATTTAAAACAGGTATAGCGGCAGATATTGCCATACACCCCGTAGCTGCCATGAAAGAAATGAAGGTCGTGAACTATACCAGCGCTTTTGAGCTGTAGGTTATGGAAGGATAATTCGCGAAGAACTTTTGATCGATCAGGGCGATGGCTTGCGCCAGTCTTTGTTGCCAGTTGCCGCTGATTTCATGATAGGCAATACCGTAACGCTGCAAGGTAGCCCGGTGCGATGTATCCAGCAAATTGCGGTCGGCTTCGCTGAGCCTGGTGCCGTCCTGAACATGGGGCATGTCATTTTGCAGATATAGGTACAGCTGCCCCTGGTTGCAGGTATAGATGTCGGCAGGTAGGTCCAGTTGTTTGCCAAACATAAAGCTGGCGTAGGATTGGGTAATGTGCACGTCGGTATCTATGAACAGTAGGGGTGAATCGGAGACATCGCAAGTGATAATGCGGTGGGCGTGTTCGTGCGCCACGGCGTAGAGGTCATCGAACGCAAACTCGTTGGAGTCCTCGATCAGGTCACGGCCAGCCTCCAGCACAAAGGGAGCGCCATAATGTTCAGCTAAAAGTTGTGTGAGGGTAGTCTTGCCTGTCGATTCTGTACCGAGTAAGATGATCTTTTGCTGAAAATACGGTTTAACTGCTTTCGGCAAATACTCCCAATTTGCCACCGGATTGTTTCGGATAGCTGAGGCGGAGATAGGTACCTGATGCCGCTCTTCATCAAAAGCGATGTGTTGGATGCCCATAAATTCAGCCACATAGTTGCCGTAAATCTCCGAGGTGATGACTAAAGAGCAGTCTGGCACAAGCTCACTGAACTTCCGGGACCAGATGGCAGAGATCGCTTTGGAAGACTCTGATGAATTTGGGTATTCACTTTCCAGGTAATTAAATACCCGGATTTCCAGTCGGCTCTCCCCTCGAAATGTATCCTCAAGCCAGCCCTGTCTCCGTTTCGCAGGTATAGCTTCCAGGTCACTGCAGCATACCAGCACAGTGAGAACATCACACTGCGTTAAGGCGAACTTGATCATCGCCTGATGTCCTTTATGGAAGGGCAGGAACTTACCAAACACAAAAGCTTTTAACATGGGAATGCTGACTAAAGTATGCAATATACAAAAGCAGCGGAAGACATGGCATGGTAGGCTTAAGTTGAGTGGCCAGGTTAAAACGTTACGAAAAAAAATAGCCCTTCCGGAGGGGAAGGGCTATTAAATATCTACTCAAGTTGGGAAACTATTTAGTGCATGGGGAACAGATAATAGATGCCATCCTCACCCGCAACATTACCTGATCAACCCAACTCCAACCGTCGAATTAGTCTGCTCGTCGATAAGGATGAAGGAACCATTGGCTCTGTTATCTGCGAAGGCATCATAGAAAAACTCCTTCGCCGTCTTCAACTGCACGTCGGCAATTTCGTTCAGCTTCAGCTCGCTGACTTGTGTATTGTTGTCCAGCGTCACCACATCTATCAGGTTGGAAAGCGTGCTCACCTTCGCCTTGGCTACGTTTACCCCATGCTGCAACAGGTACGTACTCCCGGCCCGGAGCGGCTTTTTATCCATCCAGCAGATGGTGGCCTCCAGCTGTCGGCTTTGCCTCGGCAACTGGCTTAGAGGCACGATCATGTCGCCCCGGCTTATGTCTACGTCGTCCTGCAACAGTACACTGACAGACTCTTTGGCTTGCGCCGCTTCAATTTCACGACCAAATTTTTCAATGCGGGCGATGGTGGTTTCCTGTCCGCTTGGCAGCACGACTACCCGCTCGCCTTTGCGCAGCAGCCCACTGGCTACCTTACCCGCATAGGCTCTGTAGTCATGAAACTCCTCAGACTTAGGTCGCACCACATACTGTACAGGGAAACGGCTTGGCTCCTCTGACAGGTGCTGCTCCAAAGGTATAGCCTCCAGCAGACTTAGCAGTGGCGCCTCCTGGTACCAGGGCATGAGCTCTGACTGACGCACCAGGTTTTCGCCGTACAGCGATGACACAGGTATAAAGCTGATTTCCTGTCCCGGGAAGCGCACTTTTTCAGCAAAGGCCATGAAAGCGGCCTTTGTTTCCTCGAAACTTTTTTGGTCGTAGTCCACCAGGTCCATCTTGTTCACGCACACTACCACATTCGGTATGCGCAGCAGGCAGGAGATGTAAAAGTGTCGGAACGTTTGCTCCACCACCCCGTTGCGGGCATCCACCAGAATCATGGAAACATTGGCATTGGAAGCGCCCGTCACCATGTTGCGGGTATACTCAAAGTGCCCCGGTGTGTCGGCGATGATGAACTTTCGCATTGGGGTGGAGAAGTAGATGTGCGCCACATCGATCGTGATGCCCTGCTCGCGCTCCGCGATCAGGCCGTCGGTGAGGAGCGACAGGTCTATATAGTCGAGGCCTTTCTTTTTGCTGCTCGCCATAATGGCTTCCAGCTTGTCGGTGGTGATCGAATTGGTTTCGAACAGGAGCCGACCGATCAGGGTGCTTTTCCCATCGTCCACACTTCCTGCGGTTGCTATTTTTAGAACGTCCATACCTTAAAAATATCCTGCTTGCTTTCTTTTTTCCATGGCTGCTTCGGAGCGCTTATCGTCTATGCGGGCACCTCTTTCTGATACCGTGGCACTCAGTATTTCTGCAATGATGTCTTCGATCGCAACAGCCGTTGACTCAACGGCAGCCGTACAGGTCATATCGCCCACGGTTCGGAAGCGGACCATGCGGGTGCTCACCGGCTCGTCATCCGAAACTAGCATAAAGTTAGAGTAGGGGAGAATCTGACCGTCGCGCTCAAAAGTCTCGCGCTCGTGCGAGTAGTAAATGCTAGGTATAGCCAGCTGTTCTTCTCTGATGTAATTCCACACATCCAGTTCGGTCCAGTTGCTGATCGGGAAGACGCGTACATTCTCGCCCATACTGATTCTGCCGTTCAGCATATCGAAGAGCTCCGGTCGCTGCTTCTTGGCGTCCCACTGTCCAAAGTCGTTTCTGACGGAGAAGATGCGCTCTTTGGCGCGGGCTTTTTCTTCGTCGCGGCGGGCGCCCCCAATACAGGCGTCAAAGCCGAACTCCTCGATGGCATCCAGCAACGTGACGGTTTGCAGCACGTTGCGGCTGGCATATTTTCCGGTCTCTTCCACCACCTTCTGCTGGTCGATGCTGTCCTGTACATAGCGCACGATCAGCTCCAGGCCGAGTTCTTCTACCAGTTCATCCCGGAAGCGAATGGTCTCTTCGAAATTGTGCCCCGTGTCAACGTGCAGCAGGGGAAAGGGAATTCTGGCAGGATAGAAGGCCTTTTGTGCCAGCCTTACCAGTGTGATGGAGTCTTTTCCGCCGGAGAACAGAAGGACCGGTTTCTCAAACTGCGCGGCCACCTCCCGCAGAATGTAAATGGCCTCGTCTTCCAGTTCTCTGGGGAATGCCGTGTTGTGAGTAGCCATATTAATTTTTTTGGTTGAAATAATTTGCATGAAGTCCGCACTCTTTCTGGGTTTGTTCCCACCACCACCTGCCGGCCCGTGGTTCTTCGCCCGGCTGGATGGCCCGTGTGCAGGGGGCACAGCCGATGCTGATGAATCCCTGGTTGTGCAGCTTATTGTAAGGAACATCGTGCTCCTGCAGGTAGGCGATCATCTCGTCGTAAGACCAGTTAATGATCGGATTGAATTTGATGACCTGGAAAGCCTCGTCCCATTCCAGCAGGTTGAAGCTGCTACGGTTTGCACTTTGGCCGGAACGCAGCCCGGTCACCCAGACAGCCACTCCTTGCAGCGCTCTCGTTAGTGGAAGTACCTTGCGGACATGGCAGCAGGCCTTCCGGCTTTCAACGGAGTCGTAAAAACCGTTGATGCCATCGCGGCTGATGTACGCTTCTACATCGCTGGCCTGCGGAAAGAAGGGCTCTATTTTGCTGTTATATTTTTGCTCCGTTTCGCTCCAGAGGGTGTAGGTTTCCTGAAACAGCCGTCCGGTGTCGAGCGAGAAGATCCGGATCGGAAGCTTGTTGAAAAAGATGGCATGTGTAATGACCTGGTCTTCCTGGCCCAGCGCTGTCGAGAAAGCGATGCTACCGGGGAAACGGCTTGCCATTCGGGCAAGCGCTTCGGAGAGCGGCAAGTCCGCCAACTCCTCAAGCAGGGACGGAATCTGATCTTTCAAGTTCATGGGCGTGGTTTTTTGCGGTGAATCTTTCCCAGATTCGTTCGTGCACGTAGTAGAGCAGGATTTTGCTGAAGACCTCAATCGAACCGATCGAAAAAGCCATTTTCAGCTCGCCGGTGATGAAGTAAGAGATAACAATGGTGTCCAGGGTTCCCAGGATGCGCCAGGAGAATGCCTTGGCGACGCTCTTGAATTTGCTGTCCTTCTTAGGACCTTGCTTCCTGTTAAAAGCTTTTCGAAGATATTGGTCTAATAGCATAGCGCTGCTTTGAGCACTAAAACTACATAAAACCTACAAACTAAGTAGGGTATGCGATTAAAAAAAACTAAAATTATCTATGCTTAATATTTAAGATACTGTTTATCAGTAGTTTTTGATATAAGATCGGAGAGGGTTTTATTCTCAACAACGGCCAACGTTTGGTCCCGAACCTGGCACATAATCAGGTGCATGTTGCAGGTAGCTTCATCCACGCAGTCGGCGCATTTCTCATAATAATTCAGGCTCACGCAGGGTAGCCATGCAATGGGGCCGTTGAGCAATCGGATGATTTTGGCTAGTGTAATTTCTTCCGGCTTTTTGATGAGGTAATAACCGCCGCCTTTGCCTTTTTTGCTGCCCAGTATACCTGCCTTTTTCAATTCGAGCAGAATGTTCTCAAGGAATTTGTGCGAGATGTTCTTACTGGATGCGATTTCCTGTATCAGCACAGCGCCCTTCTCCTGGTTCTCGGCCAGGTAGGTGAGGGCATGAAAAGCATACTTTGTTTTCTTCGATAACATGTACCGTACTATTTAAAGTAATTAGAGCGATCCGAAGATATGGACCAGGTTGCGTTACAAAACTAAGAAGTATTTCAACAAGGTACTGTTTTAGTAGCCGATAAAGTGAACGACTTAGCTTTACTGCCTTCCGAAGAAGCCTATTAGACCTATACCTGTTGTTATTGAGAGAAAACAAAAATACCACTCCCGTTTTATCAGGAGTGGCATTGACTGGCATAGGATGATAAGGTCAGCCGTGCGGTGTGCATTTGCCTATCGTTCCAGAATCACTTCTTCGGTTTCTATCATTGTCTGGCCGTCTTTCTTCTCCTGTTCCACTTTTACAAGTGTGGCTCTGTTTCCGGAAAAGGTGACCGTATAAGGTTCTTTATTCGGGTGGTCCTGGCCAATGAAGAGCTTTCCATCGGTCATCCAGGTGGGCAGCGTGGTTTGCCCCCTTCCATGGCCATCGATGATGATGACTTTATTATTGTCAGTGAACTCGTAGGTCTTTTCACCTTTAGAGTACAATTCCTGCTCCCGTTCTACCTCATTGTCACCGATTTTCTCTGTGTCTGTTTTCGACATCACGCTCCATTTACCCAGCAGCCTGTTGTCTATAGGATTCTGTCCGGATTCATCTTTGTCCTTGCATGAGATGGTTATCAGGCACATCAAAAAGATCATTGAAAGCGTGAGATTTCTTGTAAGCATAGGTATGTTTTTTTGAATTGTAGAAAAAATGAATTTTAATCAGGGTATTCGATGCCGATGTTCTTGCTTTAATCTTTAAATTGAACAGTTGGGCAAAAGCAGTCCCATGCCCCACTCCGAGAAGGGAGTGGGTACAACAGGTCAGGCTAAAAGTTGTAGTGGATTCAGCCAGGGTATGGCCAGACTAGAGAATCATCTGGTGTTAGGGACGCTCCTCTGGAAATGGTATTAATTAATTCCCTCTGTAAGTGGCGTAACCGTAAGGAGACAGCGTGATCGGAACGTGGTAGTGATCGTTGTCTTTGATTTGGAAAACGACCTCAATGAAAGGGTAGAAACTTTCAGTTTTCTGGTTTTTGAAATAATCAGCCACTAAAAAACGAAGTCTGTAAACGCCTTTGTTATCCTTTTTATTGGATAGAAACTCCTTGATGCGACCATTTTCATCGGTGATCTTCTCATCAATCTGCTTCCATGCCTGGGTCTTCTCATCGAGCTTCTCTAACCTCACAGGAACTCCTTTGGCAGGTGTACCGGTAGAAATATCTATAATGTGACTGGATAACTGGTAAGTATTGGTCCGTGCAAAGGCAACGCTTGTTGCGAAGACAAACAGGAGCGATAAAAGTAATTTTCTCATAGTGTAACTATATATTAATGTATAAGTATGGCTGCGTCTTCTATGGCCGCAGCTTTTGCAATGTTGTGATCATTTTCTGGACCACCGCCTCCGGCTACACCGATGCCTCCAATAACCTGTCCTTTGTACCAAATGGGGAAACCACCGCCCAATAGTAACAGCTCCGGTAGGTTGGCCAGGTTTTCGGTATCTGCATTCGCTTTTGAATTGCGGGCCAGTTGCAGGGTAGGTGTTTTGGTGGAAAGCGAGGTATAGGCTTTTCTGCGGGCGGCTTCGGTATTGTGCGTTCCCACCCCGTTGCCCCGCGTCAGTATAATTACCTGGCCTGAGGCATCCACGATAGCAATGCTCACGTCTTTGTTCAACGATTTGGCAGCAACCCGGGCCCGGTTGGTCAGCTCAATAGCAGACTCCAGCGTGAGTTGGTGCGTTTCGCTTGTATACGTTGCCTGTGCCTGTTTATCCGATAACTTTTGTTTTGCACTGGTCTGTGCCAGCGACACCATCGGGATGAACAGAAACAAAAGCAACTGCAGTTTATAGATCATAACTAAATTTTTTACAAAATTACCAGCACTTCCTGTCAAAAGCATTGCCCTAAGTCAACGTTTTCAGAGTCTGACTTTTATCCTGCTTAAGGTGGAAGGGGAGAGGCCAAGGTAGGACGCAGCCATTTTATTGGAAACGCGCAACAGAAAATCAGGCTGGTGCTGGATGACCCACTTTACTTTTTCCAGTGCGTCAAATCCCTGAAAACCATAAATGCGCTTTTGGGCGGTAATAAAACCCAACTCCAGAATCTGCCTGTAGATGAGTGCGAATTGTGGGGTGGTGTCGACTAGGTGATAGAAATTGTCCCTGCTGATTCTGAGCAACTCTGATTTTTCGATGGTCTGCATGTATTCGCGGGCGGGTGTCTGCTCGATCAGGCTGGGCAGGGCGGTTCCGAACCCGTCTTCAAAAGCGAAGAACCGCGTAGTTTCTATACCTTCACTGCTGATCGTGAAAAGCCGGATGCAGCCTTTATTCACAAAGTAGTAGTGCTTGCAAACATCGTTGTAGTTCAGTAAAAGCTCGTTGCGTTTGGTTTTTACCGGCTCGAAGAAGGAGCAGATCAATTTCAGGGAGGCGTCGTCTATCTTTGTTCTGCTTTTAATAAAAGCTTCCAACAGGTTGTACATGGTGCTGGTTTGAATTCTTTCTCAGGAAGCCCACGGCTCCGCATGTTCGTTCTTAAAACGTAGACAACTATGTACAGTCCAGAAAGTTTAAGAATTTTTGTGCACCACGTACCTATACTTGCCTGTCAGTACGGCTAGCCCTGATGGTAACTGACAGGCAGGTATATGATTTTTGTAACAGTAATAAATCACCTTATTGGTTCAGGTAATCTAAAATAATCTGCACCTGTGCTTTTACTCCGCTCTCCAAAGCATCTTCGTCGAGGTTGAATTTTGGATGGTGGTTTGCTACACTTTTGCCTATACCCAGGGTTAGAAAACAGACTGGGGCAACTTGCCGGTAATAGGAAAAGTCCTCACTTGCAGTCATCAAGGGGGCATCAAATACATTGTTCTGTCCAAGTGCTGTAATGGCGCTCTGCTTTGCCAGGGAATTTAATGCTTTGTCGTTTTGAATGGAAGGATAGCTAAGGATGTAGTCGAGTTCATACGCTGCGCCGTGAGCCTTTGTGATATTCTCTACAATTGATTTGACCCTGGTCTCCATTAGTTTGCGGGTTGAGTCTGTTGTGGTGCCAATACTGGCTCCCAGTTCTGCTTTATCGGCAATCACATTGGGTGCATCGCCCGACTGAAATTTTCCTACGGAGATAACAGCCATCTCGCCCGGGGTCACTTTACGGGAAACGATCGTTTGTAGAGCACTTACAATTTCAGCGCCTACCACGATCGGATCTATACCTAGTTGTGGCATAGAACCATGCGAACCCTTCCCTTTAATTGTCAGGTAGAACCCATCTGAGGTAGTGGAGGCTGCGCCATCGGGCAGAACCCCAACATGACCTACAGGGAAATTAGGCATGACGTGCATCCCGAAAAAGGCATCTACGTCCTTCAGTGCACCGGATTTGATGATGTCCAGCGCTCCCCCCAGATCCTGCTCTTAAGCGTGTTGAAAAACAAAGTAAACCGTTCAGTTCACCTGGTCTTTCATCTTAGATAAAGTTGTGGCGGTTGCCAGTAACATCGCGGTATGGGCATCGTGGCCACAAGCGTGGCTTACGTTTTTGATCTTGGAGGCAAATGGCAAGCCTGTTTCTTCCTGAATGGGCAAGGCATCCATGTCGGCTCTGAAAGCCACCGTTTTTCCAGGCTTCGATCCCTTTAAAACGGCTATGATGCTTGTTTTGGAAGGTTTGATTATTTCCAGGTTATCAAGCTTTTTCAAAATGCCTTCAACATATTTACTTGTCTTCTCTTCTCTTCTTTAAAGGAGAATTCCGGGTTTTCATGAATATGCCTCCTCCATTTGATGAGGTCGTCTGTAGGTATGTTTTTCATCCAGGCGGTATTTGAAGTTTGGTTGGGTTTGTTGGTCTGGGGTTTTGTCTGTGCGAAAAGTATGGTGCTACTTAACAAAAGCAGTAGTACGGCAGGTACTTTTTTCATCCTTTTTGTTTATGGGAGTTTATTGTTAAAATGCTATACGAGCAGAAAGTCAATTTTGCATGCTGCCGCATATACCTTCACTCGGTTTTGGGTATAGGTTATACCTGAGCAAATGGAAGGAATCCTTCTCTATAGAGTGGCTACTTCTTCAATGGGCTGCATAGCAGTGTAGGTATAAAGATAGATGCCACTAGTGGGGCTATACCTTTTGTTAATACACCACTTTGCCTTGGTGGAGAAGTGATTTTACAGGCGATACACGCGATACGGCCTCTGCCGAGCAACTGGCATCCACCAGCACCAGATCAGCCTTATCACCTGCTTTTGGCCACTGTTGGTTTCCCTTGTCGTCGAGCGGAAGGATATTGTGTGTGGCTAGTTTCAGGCATCTGGAAAGCTCCAGCTCGGTAGAATAGCCGTACAGCTGCGCCATCAGGTTTGCTTTCTGTAAAACGCTGCCAGATCCAAAGGTATTCCAGTGGTCGATAATCGAATCGTTGCCGGTGCGAACATCCACGCCATACCTGTATAGTGTCGGGATGGGCATAATGGTATTGCCGAACGGAATGGTAGAAATGATACCGATCTTGGCATTGCCCAGCTTTTCTGCCACTTCATCAAGTTTGCGCTGCTCGAGTCTGGCGAGTACGAAACAGTGGCTCAGGAAAGTTTTGCCCTTCAATTCCGGATTCTCATTTACCTGGTCTATCAGGTACTCCACCGTTCTCAAGCCGGATTCTCCGCCTTCGTGCAGGTGGATGTCTATACCTTTGTTATGGTCCAGTGCCAGCTGCAGGACAAAGTCCATACTTTTCTCCAGGTTTCCATCGATCGCGTGCGGGTCCAGACCACCGATATAATCGATTCCCATGGTAGCAGCTTCTTTCATTAGTTGCTGCGAGTCGGAATGGAATATGCCGTGCTGCGGGAAGGCAACTAGTTCTGCAGAAAAGGAATCCTTTTTATTTTCAAGGGCCAGCTGCAGATTTTTAAGGGAATCGAGTTTGGAAGTAGGCTCGATGTTGACATGGCTTCTGGCAAAGTTAGCACCATGGAATTGCAGCAGCTCGATGATCTTCTCTGCCCGATGGGTAGAAGTCTTCAGCATATCCGGGAGTACCTGCTGCTCGTAAGCAATCATGTCCTGCACTGTCCTGTTTTTTTTACGGCGGGCCTGCCAAGGTCCTCCATAAAAGGTTTTGTCCAGGTGGATGTGCATGTCCTTGAAGGCAGGCAGCAGTAGTAAGCCTTTGGCATCGATGGCCCGGGCATTCGGGTTATTGGGCAGGATGGCTTTTATTTTATCCTCGCTGATCTCCAGGGTGAACAAGTCAGTTTTGGTGCCGGTAACTTCACCTTCCTCGTACTCAAAACCTGTTTCAAGCCTTACATTTTTCAACGTGAGTGTATCACCAGTGCTGATGTAGCCGGTCTGCTCATCAGCATCCGGTTGGTTTACAGCAAGCACGCTGCTACACGACATCAGACTGCTACCAGCCAGAAGAATAGAAGAACTTTTTATAAAATCTTTGCGGGAAAGTAAGGGAGTCATATAGTTATCTTTTAACTACAAAGTTTCCGCGAGTTAATATTGCATTGATGCAGGATTTCTGCCATAACTTGTAAATTTTATAACTGCTTCCGAAACCCCCGGGGCGAAACACCGGTCTGATTCTTGAAAAAATTGGAGAAGTAGGCCAGGCCATTGAAGCCCAGTTCGTAGGCAATTTCTTTTATAGACATCTCGGAAGCTCGTAGGAGCCGCTTTGCCTCCAGCGTGATCCGGGTTTGAATCAGAAACATGGCGGATACCTGTAGCTGCTTTTTACAGAGAATGTTCAGATAATTTGCTGAAATATGGAGCCTGTCGGCGTAGGCGGCAACCGTTTTATGCTCTTTAAAATGAAGATCGACCAGGGCATGATACTTCAGTAAAGCAGGGGCTGCCCGGTACAGCGTCAAATCCTCAAACTTACTTTCTGCCTCACGACTGATTAATTGAGCAATCAGCCTGCTCCGTAAGTTCACAATTCCCCAATGAACTGGCTTAATACTCAGCTCGTCCCGAATAGACTGAAACTCGTACTGCAGCTTACGGAATGCTGCAGGAGACAGCTCGATGACAGGGTGGTTTTGGTAGAGCACAAATGAAAACTGCAGAGAAGAAGTGAACAACTCAAAGAACGGTTTACTGATCATGAGCTGGTAGGCGAGGGTGCTCTTTTTCAAATCCCATTGGTGTACCTGACCCGGAAACAGCATGTGTAACTGATAATCGCCTACATTATACGACTGAAAGTCGATGGTATGCACCCCATTTCCTTCCTCAAATAAAAGTATAATAAAGAAGTCGTGCTTGTGCGGTTTTTCGATGAGCCTTTCCCCATGAATTTCGTGGTACTGCAAACTGTCATCTGATTGCAGGTCAAGCTGGAATTCTTTTATTCCGAGTATAGGAAAATGGTGTTTGTTGCTCACAATTGTAAGGTATATAAATCTCTGCACTCTTTATCAGCTGTCTCTGCTGTTATTTGTTAGTATAGATTGGTACAGTCTATATTAATGTAATAGTGTTCCTAACCTCGAGATAAAATATCGAGCACAAAAAAAGCCGCTTCAGTTATAGCAAAAGTACCTTTTGGTAGACCGAAAGATTGAATCGAATAATATGCACAGTGATTAAGCTGCGTTAGGAAACTATCAAAGGGTAGGAGAGGAATTAAAATAACTGATAATCCATAAAGGATAACCTTATCCTTTATGGATTAATTGCGTACCTTTAGAATATGAGCATCTTATAACCTGTTGACTTGACGAACTATAAAATGGATTATATACTCCCCAAAAACCGTTCAAAGCTCTTTAACGTCATATTCCTAACAACTTTTAGCCTCCTTCCGGCTGCCGCCTTTGCTCAATCTGAGAGCACGGGAGATAGCGGTCTTTTCAGTTTGCCGGGTATCCTGATCACCATCACCCTGCTGATTGTACCTGTAGTCGCCGCCATTTTTCTATTGGTAGTGAAGGCAAATGCACTCTTTAAGAATATTCAGAACAGAAAAGACTCCGAGGAGGCCACCCGTTTTGCCGCATACCTGAAGACGTTGAATGTGGAGCAGCTGGAAGCGCTGCAAAACGACAGGCTCCACCAGGATTACCACTTAAATAACCAGGAGCTCTCAGGGCCTTTTTCACCGGAAGATTCCAAGGGCCTTTTAAGCAGCGTTAATGAGCGAGCCAACATCCGCTTCATAGAGGCCAAACGCAAGGCCATCGTCCGGCCCGGCATCGACCCGGCTCTTTCAAGACTCATCCTTTGGTTTTTAGGTACTGCCACTTTCTGGCTTGTCTTCGGTACCTCGGTGGGGGAATATGTCGGCATTAAGTTCGTGGCGCCGGATGTGGACCAGGTAAGCTGGCTGAGCTTTGGCAGGCTGCGTCCGGTGCATACCAATGCCGTGTTCTGGGGCTGGTCGTCGCTGGCCATGCTCGGACTGGGCTACTACGTTGTGCCGCGGGTAAGCAATATCCAGATTCACAGCCTGAAATCCGGTTGGTGGTCGCTGATCCTCATCAATGCATCGGTTGTGTTGGGTACCATCGCGCTGATGGCGGGCATTAACAACGGCGGCGGCGAGTACCGTGAGTATATCTGGCCCATCCAGTTGCTGTTCGGCATCGGCTTGGTCATCACTTTAGTCAATTACCTGAGGACCGTCGCGCGACGAAAGACGACCGAAATTTATGTATCAAACTGGTATATCGTGGCGGCGGTGATGTTTGCGATCGTGATTTCCATAGTGGCCTATGTGCCTAATTTCCAGAACGGACTAGGCGAAACCATTATACAGGGCTACTACATGCATCAGGGCGTGGGCATGTGGTTTATGCTTTTCACGCTGGGTTTGGTTTACTATTACCTGCCGCAGCAGCTCAACAAACCCATCTATTCCTACAGCCTCGGTATACTTGCTTTCTGGTCGCAGATATTCTTCTATACCTTAATCGGAACGCACCACTTTGTGTTCAGCGCTATACCTTGGTCGCTGCAGACGGTGGCGATTGTAGGCAGTGCAGGTATGGTTATACCTGTCGTGTCTGGCACTACCAACTTTATAATGACCTTCCGAGGCGCCTGGCATAAGGTAGCCGGCAGTTATACTCTGCCATTCTTCATTGTGGGCATCATCTTCTATTTCACGGGCTCGCTGCAGGGCACGGCAGAGGCCTTCCGCAGCACTAACCTGATGTGGCACTTCACGGACTTTACGGTGGCGCACTCGCACCTGACCATGTATGGCATCATTGCTTTCTTTCTGTGGGGTGGCATCTACGCCATTGTGCCGCGGCTCACGCGTCAGGAGCCGCCACAAATCACGGTAGGCATTCACTTCTGGATGGCTTTTATCGGGATGATGTTCTATACTATTCCGCTGATGTGGGGTGGCACCATGCGCGGTCTGATGTGGATGGAAGGGCTTCCTTTTATTGAAAGTGTGACCATGATGGCGCCTTACTGGTTGTGGCGTGCCATCGGCGGCTCGCTGATGTGGGTATCGCACCTGGTGTTCGCCTACAACATGTACCGGATGATAAACCCGCGCAAAACAGTGAACATTAACGACGAAGCCATCAAGAAGCTCCATTCGAAGGACTATGAATTGGTGGACATCCTCGATAAATAAAAGCAGCAGACAATAGCACCCATTAAATTCCTAACAGTTGCTCTTTAGCACACACAGCATATGATGGATTTTTTTAACGACTATAGAAAACTATACCTTACGGCACTCGGCTTGTTTGTTCTGCTCACCATACTGGTTGCCATTATGCCCGCCATCAGCAACCAGAACAACAACAGTCCGCTGCCCAGCGAAGAGCCTCTGAGTGCCGCCGCCCTGGAAGGCAAGGCGCTTTATGTGGCCAACGGCTGTGTGGCCTGCCATACCCAGCAGGTGCGTAACCTCGATATGGACAAGGTATGGGGCAAGCGCCCCAGCATAGCGGCCGATTATGCCGATGAGCAACGCACCGATTTGTGGCGGAATACCGCTACCCTGATGGGGACTGAGCGCACCGGCCCTGACTTAGCCGATGTAGGCAACCGCCAACCCAGTGCTGAATGGAACCTGTTGCACCTGTATCAGCCACGCGCGGTAGTAGCTGAGTCGATTATGCCGGCCTACCCGTGGTTGTTCGAAGAGAAAGCCGAGTTGGAGGAAGGCGATGTAGAGGTTCCCGTGCCTGATGCCTTCCGAAAGGGAGTGAAAGGCAGGATTGTAGCAACCAAAGACGCCCTGAATCTGGTGGCCTACCTGCAGTCGCTGAAGCAGGCGGAGCTGCCCGGCTCCATGGCCCCGCCGGAGTTCCTGTACAAGCGGGAAGAAAAAGCTACTGCGACCACTGGCAGCGGCGAAGACCTGGGACTGGATGGCGCTGCGCTTTACGCGGCCAACTGCCAGAGCTGCCACCAAGCCAGCGGCGAAGGCCTGAAAGGAGCTTTTCCGCCCCTGAAAGGAAGCCAGATTGTACTGGACGATAACCCCGAGGTGCTGATTGATGTAGTGATGAACGGTTACGATGCCCGGCCGGAGTTTGCGTCTATGCCGGCTATTGGAACGAATATGAAGTTATCAGCTGCGGAAGTAGCCGCCATCATCAACCACGAGCGCAGCAGCTGGGGCAACAGCGCGCGCAAAGTGCCGGAGGAAGAAGTCCAGAAGATCATGGATCTGCTGAAACAGTCAGCCCAGAAATAAGGAAACATAAAGTTTATATCAAAAACAAGACTATATCTATGCAAAACCAGGAAGAAGATTACCTGCCGAGCCTTATTACTGCCACGCCCTTTGAAGGACGGCAACTTGCCATAAAGTTATCCCGGAAATCTATTGGCGCTATTCAGCCGGATGCCGGTGTACGACAACAGTTACGTGCGGCTTATGCTTCCGATACTGCTCAATTGATTGCATCAGCTCACGTAATAGCGATAGAATTTCAAACGATTGCACAGGCAAACAATTACTGGAGAACAAAAGATTAAAAAAGAACTGACCTATGAAAACATTACTGCTTACGGTTCTCGCCACACTCCTTAGCCTTGCAGCCTTTGCGTGTCCGGTGTGTGAGAAGCAGCAGCCAAAGGTGCTGCAGGGCATCAGCCACGGGGCCGGCCCGCAAAGTGACTGGGACTATATCCTTGTGTGGGCCACAGTGGTTATTGTGGTGGCTTGTTTGTTTTTTAGCATAAAATGGCTGGTCCGTCCGGGTGAAGAAAGTAGGGACCACATCAAAAGAACTGTATTAGAATTTTGACAGAATGGAAGACAAGAGCTCTGTAATAATTTTTGTAGATGACGATCCGCAGCCGGTAGGCTCCTTCAAATCGCCCATTAACTTCGAGCTGGATACCCGGAAACTGGTGGATGGTGAACATACCCTGCGCATCGTCAGCAAAGACCCATCCGGTAAGGAAGGCATCCGCAGAATTCCGTTTGTAGTGCGTAATGGGCCGGACATAAATGTGGAAGGCATTTCTGAGAATGAAGTGGTAGACGGTGTGCTACCCATCATGGTGAGTGCCTATGGCAAAGGCGATCAGAAGGTGTTCCTGATAGAAGGCAGTGAAACTCCACGGAGTATACCTAACTGGGTATGGATATTGCACATCCTTTTTGGCGGCTGGGCATTGTATTACCTTATCACACAATTTGCAATTTAGATATGACACAAAAACACGATATAACGGGACTGGAAGATATAAAAGTATTGGTAGATGAGTTCTATACATTGGTCCGGAACGATGAGCTGCTGGCACCCATTTTTCTTTTCAGACTCAATACTTACTGGAAGCCGCACCTGGAAAAGATGTATACCTTCTGGAACGCTGCGCTGTTCGGGGTAAGAGGCTATACCGGTAACCCATTTGCAAAACATGCGACCATGCCCGTAGATGGAGAACACTTCGAGCGCTGGCTCTCCCTTTTCATCGGCACCGTAGATACCTATTTTGAAGGGCCGATGGCAGAGGAAGCGAAGAAAAGAGCTTTGATTATGGCAACCAACTTCGAAAGGCGAATTGATGGTCTGAAGGGAACAGATAAGATAATGCTGGTATAAATAATTTTTGTAATTGAGCTGAAGTGGTTGAAATGGAAATGAAAGAAATTCATGCCAACGCTTCTTACAAAGTATTTAGCGTTAGCTTAGCAAAAGGTGAGGAGATGCCACGGCATTATGCTTCATCAGATGCATTCCTGGTTATCAGACAAGGCAAGGCGGTGCTCAAGCTTCAGGAAAGAGAAGTCGTACTGGAATCTGGTGCGACAATAGCTATTCCAGCGAATGAGCCGCACAGCCTGCATATTTTGGAAGACTTTGCTGCCACGGTTGTTTTAGCTGCCGATGCGCAGATAAATTTCATCAACGTCCAGTAAGACCGAAAGATCAATGACATATTTCTAATGGCTGCAGTAGCATTCCGATCAGGTATAGCTTAGAACCGTAAGCCGGTGCGTAAAGTTTTCTGTCTTATCTTAGGGTTTATACTTTATGTTTGTAGCAGGATTATTAAATAAGGGGAAAGAATATGATTTCCAAGTCGTGCAAATATGGTATCAGGGCAGCCGTTTATATAGCCTCAAAAGCAGGAGAAGGGGTAAAGTTGAATGTGAAAGCTATAGCAAAAGAGGTAGATGCACCCGAGGCCTTTACCGCAAAGATTCTGCAAATTCTCAACAAGCACCGGATCATTACTTCTTTAAAAGGACCCTATGGTGGGTTTTTCATTGAAAAATACCAACTGGAGCAGCCTGTTATCAATATCGTTAATGCCATAGACGGAATGGCCGTTTTCTGGGAATGCGGACTGGGTTTGAAAAAATGCTCTGAGACCCACCCATGCCCCATGCACGATAAATTTAAGGTGGCACGTGAGTCCCTGCGGGATGTGTTTCAGAACACCACCATACAGCAACTGGCTCAGGAGCTTAAAGAGGGTACTTCATTCATTAAGAACCTAAAGTAACGCACTCCCTGATAGGGGTTAAACTTGCCGGAGTCTTTTCAAATTGCCTATACCTGCAGGTTGCTCAGAGCTCACAACGAGAGGCTTGTTTGTACGATTCTAATAGGATAATCATGCCACAAGGTTAATCAGGCATTCAACTGGAAGTAAGTGAGTCGTAGAATTTGAAGGTATTGATCATATCACAGGAAAACTGTTTCTGTTTATCAAATTGATAGGTATCTGTCATGTTATGGTATAAGGTCTTTATAAGTAAGAAGGTAATTTTGCATTATCATTCAGCTTATTAAAACAGAAATATTATGAGTAAGAAAGCTTTGCTTGTCATAGACATACAGAACGATTATTTTGAAAACGGAGCCTGGGAACTGGAAGGACCGGTAGAGGCGAGCCTGAAAGCCCGTAAAATGATCGATCACTTCAGAGAAAATAGCCTGCCAATCGCACATATTCAGCATTTTGCAGCTGATGTTAACATGCCTTTCTTTCAACCGGATACAGCGGGCGTAGAGATACATGAAAACGTAAAACCACTTGAAGGAGAAAAGCTATTTAAAAAGTATTATCCGAATAGCTTCAGAGACACCGACCTATTGGAATATCTGAAAGCCAATGAGGTAACTGAAGTGGTGGTGACAGGTATGATGACCCATATGTGTGTGGATGCCACCACACGAGCCGCTAAAGACTTTGGATTTGAATGTACGGTAATCGGTGATGCCTGTGCTTCCCGCGATCAGGAAATCAATGGAAAAGTAGTAAAAGCTGCTGATGTACATCATGCCTTTTTAGGCGCTCTTTCCTTCTTTTATGCTAACGTCCAGAATGCGGAGGAATTCCTTTCAGCCTAAGAAACATTTCAGATTGAGGAAAAAACTTCCTGCCAGGTATATGGCGGGAAGTTTTTTTATTTTAATTGAATACCTGTTGGCAGATATTCAGGTAAAGCATTATGTATTAAATTTTCCTGCAGTAAAACAATGTCTGGTAATCTTCCTCAACTATGTTAGCATTGGCATTAGCAACACTAAGAACCTCGTTAAATCTCTGTTTAGGGTAGTACTGGTGTTTACAGCTCGAGTCCGTCCATAAGTACATTTTGTCTTTGCCTTTGGCCTGGAGAGCATCACCGCTGGTGAAGAAACGGAAATGGCCGGCATAGAATGATGTTCAGCTACCCAAAAGCGGGCAAATCCCCGTTGGTCAGCAAGCTTTGCCAGTTCTATGCTGTTTTGTATAGTTTCTATGGCAGAATAGCCTTTTCCTGTAATGGCAAAATCGAGCAAAGATACTGGGACAGGCGCATTCCCTCTTTTTGTTACTGGTTGAAAAGCTGTTGGTTGTTCTCCTTTCGGGGTATTCTTATCAGTGATTTCTTTAGTCAATTCCTATATTATCAAAATTTTGTTGCAAAATTACCCATGCAGAAGAGGTGCACTTAAATCAGGAATGGCCTGAATACTACCATTTTGATAAGGGCATTACTTTACTTTATTTAAATTAATTTATACTTGAAGATAGAGGCCAACAGCTTCAACCATTGGTAGAAGGCATCAAGAGCCGATCGGTAGATAGGGTTTTAGATGTTCATTTTTTGTAAATTGCCTGACAGCAGATCCTTGGGGTCAAGGTATGGGGCTATCTTGGTCGTAGCATTTTCATGAACATAACATGCTACCTTTTGTGCCAAGGTATAGCAATGGTAAGCTTATGGAAACCCTTAAATTTCTTAAGACGGAATGTGGCGTAGAAGTACTCTTGAACGTACTTCACTTTACAAGTGCTGACAGCGACTATTTAAAGAAAGTACCGTTTAACACAGATTTTTTTGAGGTCGTTTTCTTTAAGAAGGCCAAGGGGAAACTCTTGTTGAATGACCATCAAATCGAATTGACTGGTAACAGCGTCATTTTCCTTTCTCCATACCAGAAAAGGCAGTGGCATTTCGAAGAGGGCGAACAAGATTTTACCATACTCCTTTTCCAGGAGGATTTTCTGAACGACTTTTTTGCTGATAAGTTATTTGCCTTTCGCTTGTTGTACTTCTACCAGCTGGATTATCCGCTGAAGATGGATGTCGGAAAAGAAACAATTCAAAGCTTCTGTACACTTTTGACCGAAATTAAAACCGAGCTTGTAAATCCCAAGGCCGACAGCGGACACATCATACGGTCGCTGCTCTATTACATTTTACAGAAGCTGAACAGGGAATATGCTGTCGTTAACCAACTAAAAATGGAAAGGGACAATGACCATTATGCCTTTCAATTCAAGCGGTTGGTTGAGATGAATATAAAGCATAAGCAGCGTGTGAGCGACTATGCCGACATGCTGGGCATCACGCGGGTTTCTTTGAACAAAGCGGTAAAAGAGCAATTCAATGTCACGGCCAAGCACCTTCTCAAGCAAAGGCTGCTGCTCGAAATAAAGAACTATCTTTTCCATTCGAAGCTGACCCTCAGTGAGATTTCCTATGAACTCAATTTCCCGGAACCCAATCACCTGATGCGGTTTTTTAAAGCCCAGACAGGTATGACTGCAGGAGAATTTCTGCAGGCTAATGGTAAAGATGAATCTTTATAAGTGCAGCATTTACTGAAGATCAGCCGCAAAAAAAAGCCGCTCCAGTTTTAACTGAAGCGGCTTTTAGTAGTCCGTAGGGGAATCGAACCCCTGTTGCCAGAATGAAAATCTGGAGTCCTAACCCCTAGACGAACGGACCATTCTGTGTTATTGTGATGCAAATATAGCGTGTTGCTTTTATTTTGCAAACAGTCACCCATACTTTTTCTTGTATAAGAAGGCCATTACAGGCTAACTGGTTCATTTATAACCAGTAAATTTTGCCCTTTCCTGCTACTTTAACTGCTTAACTGGGGCTCCAATTCAAAATAGGCTTCTAAACTAAACTGACCAAGTGCTGGTGCTACACAGTCTACTTTGCTGACGGCAGTCATAAAAGTGAGTTTGTCATATAGGTTTCTGCTGAGCAAACGAACAAAAGGTAAAAGTGTTTCCACGTAGTCGAAAGGGATTTCAGTAACCCGGCCATTATAGCTGGCTGCTTCACACACCAGCTGCGCCAGCTCCTGTCGGGTATAGGTGACAGGTCCGCCCAGTTCAAGGGTCTGGCTTGGTTTTCCGATGCAGGAAATGGCGATGCTGGCCAGATCGCCATCATAGATTGGGTTAATAAGTTTTTCGCCCTGTCCAAGCTGCCCGATTTGTCCTTTGCGCGCCTTAATCGCCATTTCCTCCAGCATAGAAAACAGTGCAACGGGCTTAAGAATCGTGTGAGTGAGTGAACTGTTTTGCAATGCTTTCTCAAAATTGGCATGTGCCTTAAAATAGGCAAGCTGCTGAAATTGCCCGGCTCCAAAGGCAGACACATAAATGAATTGCTTCACACCCGCCTTTTCTGCTTCTTTGAGCAGATGTAGATTTGCTTCGTAATTAATGTCATGAAAAGAACCGATGCCGGTGTGACGAAGACTCAGATTTTTGCCAAGTGCTGATACCACCACCTCTACTTCCGTGCAACAACCTTCCAGTTCTTGTGGCCTCGTCGCATCGGCGAGCACGAGCTCTTCCGGATCAGGGAAAAGGGATTGTGCTTTTTTCAGATTGCGTGCCAATACACGCACTTCATATCCCTGTTGTTTCAGCTCCCGGAAAATATGCCTCCCCAGGTGCCCTGTTGCGCCGGCCAGTAGAACTTTTATCATATAGAAGGGGTGTTCATTTTGCGTTAATTCATATACGTGATAAGCAATTGATTTGCAGTGAATTAAAGGAAAAATACAATGCTGCATTACGTAATACCTGCAGCTTTGTTCAAAAATTCCTATCTTCGGCTATGCTTTTTGTAGGACAGAAAATAAACCCAATTCAACTGATACTACCGAATGGTTTGCTTAAGTAAGTTCAGCAATGCCTTAGCGCTTGCTTCTATATGCCTGGGATTGGCGGCTTGTGTTCCGCTCGAGCAGCAAGGCTACGCCACATCGGGCAGTACGACGACACAACAGTCTGTACTCTACGAAGATTTTGTGTACGACACCAGCATACGCTCAGTGCAGTGCTACCGGGGCACGGGAGGGCCGGAAGCCGTGCTGGAGCCGGCCGTTGTTTCCATAGGCCAGGAGCAACCCATCCTGCTCGAATTTGACCGCCTGAATGCCGGTCCGCAGCGATTGGTGGCCAAACTCGTGCATTGCAACGCCGACTGGACTCCTTCCGGTCTGAATGACGCACAGTTTCTAAACGACTTCAACGAGTTTTTTATTACCGACGTGCAGAACTCGATCAACACCCGGGTGCCGTATGTACACTATCGTTTTCGTGTGCCGCGCGTGAAGCTTAGCGGAAATTATGTGCTGCAGGTTAGTGAGGAGGGAGGCAATCTGCTGTTGACCAGGCGTATACTGGTATACCAGAATTTGGTAGCAGTGACAGCCAAACTAGGCGCGCCAACCGGGCCGGAGGGAAGGGCTGCACGCCAGCCGGTTGAGTTTAATGTATTCTACAAGGACTATGCGTTGGTAAATCCAGCGCAGGAAGTAAAAGCAGTGATGCGACAGAACCACCGCTGGGACAACGCCAAGGTATACCCGAAGCCAGCTTTTGTGCGTGACGACCAGCGCCGCCTGGAGTATGTGTTCTTCGAAGCCAAGGACCATTTTCTCGGCCTGAGCGAGTTCCGTTCATTTGATTCCCGCAGTATCCGCTTCAAAGGGCTAGGTATAGAACAGATCAACCTGGAGGCAGTGCCGGTGCATATTCAGCTTCAGCCGGAGCGTAGCCGAGCCGGGTTAGCCTACAGCCAGGACCCTGATGCTGATGGCAAGATGTTGTATGGCAACAGGGAGTATGGCAACTCGATTGTGAATGCTGACTATACCTGGGTAGATTTTGAGTTGAAGGCGGGAGAGGAGCAGGGAGAGGTATTTATACAGGGCGGAATGACCGATTGGCTGCTTAACGATGAGAGTCGGATGCGCTACGACCAGGAGCAACAGGCGTACAAAGGCAGACTGCTCCTGAAGCAGGGGTATTACAATTACTTCTATGCGCTTAGGCCATCAAAGGGGCAGGCAGCCGATGCCAGTTACTTTGAGGGAAGCCATTTTGCCACAGGCAACTCCTACGATATCCTAATATACTACCGTCCGCCGGGTTCCCGTGCCGACCTTCTGATAGGGTATGAAGAGGTCTTATTCAACAACCGATAAAGTCTCTACATAAATACCCAGTTGTGGGTATTTCGGAAAAGGTGTGGACGCTATACCTTTGAACATGACAATAGACTGATACGATCTGAGGTTAGCCTGCTATAAGCCCTTCTTATATGGCTAGCTTCAGTGACTATCAACTAAAAAGGCGGGAGTGATCCCGCCTTTTTAGTTGTGTAAAAGAATGTCTTAAACGCTATACGTTGAAGCGGAAGTGCATGATGTCACCGTCCTGTACAACATAATCTTTGCCCTCTACTGCCATTTTACCGGCCTCTTTGATCTTCGCTTCGGACTTGTACTCCTGGTAATCTTTCAGTTTGATCACTTCAGCACGAATAAAGCCTTTCTCGAAGTCGGAGTGGATAACACCCGCAGCGGCAGGGGCTTTCCAGCCTTTACCGATTGTCCAGGCACGAACTTCTTTTACACCAGCGGTAAAATAAGTGATCAGGTCAAGTAATTCGTAAGAGGCACGGATCAGCTTGTTCAGGCCAGACTCCTTCAAACCATACTCAGACAGGAACATTTCTTTTTCCTCTGGATCCGTTAGTTCGGCAATCTGAGCTTCAATAGAGGCAGAAATTAGAACAACCTGTGCATTTTCGTTTTTCACGTGCTCTGCCAACGCTTTGGAGAATTCGTTGCCATCGTTCATGGAGTTTTCGTCCACGTTGGCAGCATAGATCACCGGCTTGTCAGTGAGCAGGTTCAGTTCGCTAACTGTTTCCTTGTCGTCTTCAGTAGCCTCGAGGCTACGGGCGTTCAGGCCCTGCTCCAGATGGTTCTTATATTTTTCGAGGCTGGCCAGCTCTTTCTTCGCTTTTGCATCACCTGCTTTTGCGGAGCGCTGTACCTTGATCATCATCTTCTCGATCGACTCCAGGTCTTTCAGCTGAAGCTCGGTATCGATAATCTCTTTATCAGAGATCGGATCTACTTTGCCGGCGACGTGCACGATATTCGGGTCTTCGAAGCAACGCACCACGTGAATGATGGCGTCAACCTCCCGGATGTTGGCCAGGAACTTGTTACCCAATCCTTCGCCTTTGCTGGCTCCTTTTACAAGGCCGGCAATATCCACGAACTCGATCACCGTTGGCAACACGCGCTGCGGGTTTACCAGTTCTTCCAGGATCTGGAGGCGCTCATCAGGCACCGTGATAACACCCACGTTTGGTTCGATGGTACAGAAAGGGTAGTTGGCAGACTCTGCCTTGGCATTCGAAATGGCGTTGAACAAAGTGGATTTGCCCACGTTTGGCAGTCCCACGATTCCGCATCTTAGTCCCATTTATCTTTATCTTGTTTTATATCAGGGTGCAAAGGTACGAAATTTCAGCAAGTTTAAAGTAGGGGGTGGGGGTATAAAAAAAGCCCGTGCTTGAAACACGGGCTCTCGTTCGCTAAACTAAAAACGTGGAAACTATTCCCACTTCAATTCTTCATCAAAAGATACCTCGGCTGCGGCCACCGGTATAGGAGTCGCCTCAGTTTCTGTTGGGTTCTCGAGAGCGGCAAGCGCCTCTTCTGTCAAAAGTTCAGATTTAACATGATCGATTGTGCCCTGTAATGCTTCCATGAACTTCACGAAGTCCTCTTTGTAAAGGAAGATTTTGTGTTTCTCGTACGAGAACTCATCATCCTTAAACTTGCGCTTGCTCTCTGTGATGGTCACATAGAAGTCATTTGAGCGAGTTGATTTCACATCAAAGAAATACGTTCTCTTCCCTGCTCTTACCCTTTGGGAATAAATTTCTGCTTTGTCGTTGTTCTCTTCCACCGTGTTATAGACGTTAAATTCAACTTTCTGAACCTAAAGCTAACATATTGTTCTGATATATAAAAATTTTTGAATTTAAAATTCGGTCATTTTGCAGCCCTGCAGAGAATAAATTCTATATTTGTCACTGGACCATATATAGTATAGTATGAATTTGCTTTCACTTATACTAGTATTTCTCTTTTCTTTCAACGCTAACACAGCGCTATATTCTGCTGACGGCAAGGCCTCTTACTACGCCGACCGCATGCACGGACACCGGACAGCCAACGGCGAACGCTATGATAAAACGCAGCTGACAGCCGCCCACGCTACCTTGCCATTTAATACCTATATACAGGTAACTAATGTGCGGAACGGCAAAAAAGTGATCGTGCGCATCAATGATCGTATGGCGCATAGCCGGCATCGTATCATCGACCTTTCGAGGGCAGCCGCTCAGGAGATCGAGTTGATCCGGGAGGGAATCGCCTCGGTTCAGTTGCACGAAGTTCCGGATGACGGACAACCCGAAATGACGACTATCGTTTCTGAGATAAAGCCGACCGGAAAAAAATAAGCCCTATACCTGTATGAAGAAGCCGCTCACCTTAGCCGATGTCCAGAAATTTGAGAACATGGAATTTCTGGCCAAGCAGCTGGTAGAGGGTTTTATCACGGGGCTGCACCAGTCGCCTTACCATGGTTTTTCGGTGGAGTTCTCGGAGCACCGCCTCTATAACAGCGGCGAAAGCACCCGCCACATCGACTGGAAGGTATACGCCCGCACCGACAAGCTGTTTGTAAAGCGCTTTGAGGAAGAGACCAATCTGCGCTGCCACATCCTGCTCGACGTTTCCCCCTCCATGTATTATCCGGTGGAGAACAACGGGAAACTGACCTTCAGCATACTCTGCGCGGCTGCTCTTGCCACCCTATTGCGCAAACAGCGCGATGCCGTTGGGCTAGTGACCTTCGCTGACAGCATCCGTCATCAAACGCCTGTCCGTTCCACCGCTTCGCATCTGCATACCTTGTTGTTGCTGCTCCAGAAACAGCTGGAAGAGGCCCCAACACGCGCCCAGACCGATGTGGCTTCCGTCATTCACCAGATTGCTCAGCAGATTCCGAAGCGCTCACTGGTTGTTATTTTGAGTGATATGCTGGGCCAGCACGAAAACAGCGACGCCATTTTTGCAGCCCTGCAGCACCTCAAGCACCAAAAGCACGAAGTGCTGATCTTCCATGTGATGGACCGCCGCACCGAAGAGGAGTTTGACTTTGCTGAACGACCTTACGTGTTTGTGGATGTGGAGACAGGGCAGGAGCTGAAGCTGCAGCCTTCGCAGGTGAAGGAGCATTACCGCAATGCCGTTGCCAACTACAAGCGCGAACTGGAACTGAAATGCGGCCAGTACAAGATAGATTTTGTTCCAGTGGATATCAGCGAGCCGTTTGACAAGGTGCTGTACAGTTACCTGGTGAAGCGGGCAAAAGTAAGGTAGGTATAGCAGCAGGCGTTTTTTTGCTACCTCATCAAGCTACTGGTTTCCCTGCCTCCTTCCAGGCTTTGAAGCCACCATCCATATGAGCGACATTCTCGTAGCCCATCTGTTTTAACGTAGCCGTTGCCAGGGCCGAACGTCCGTCGGAAGCGCAGTGCAGAATGAGGCGCTTGTTTTTGTCAAACTCCGGGCGATGGTAGGGCAAAGAGGAATCGGCGTAGAACTCCAACATGCCGCGCGGAGCATGTACAGAGCCTGCAATCTTACCATTTTGCTGCAGTTCATCGCTCTCGCGAATGTCAATCACTGTAGCATTTCCCTTTGAGATTTCTTCTTCCACCTGGTCAGGCGAAAGGTTTTCGATTTGCTGTTTGGCCTCATTCACCAAGTCAGTAGCGGATTTGTGTGCCATCGTTTCGATATAAACTAAGTCTAAAGTAAAAGTTAGTTTTATATCGTTGTTGGTAATTGAATGTTGTGACTTTTAGTTAAAATATAAAGCGATGTGGTTTATTATTTCGTCTGTCGGCAAGGCAAAACTCGCTATACAAATTATACAAATGGGTAATTGAATTGGTGTGGGACAACGTGCATACCTAACGAGTCCAGAAGCGCCTATGAACATGCAGATTTTACGTAGGCATATTGTCCAGCGACTGCCATAGGTATTTGCACGCAATGGTACGGTAAGGCCGCCAGTTCTCTGCAATTTCGAGCATCCTGGCTTTGAGTGCCTTGCCACTTTCCTCCAGGCCATAGTGCCGTTTCATGGCATTCTGTATACCCAGGTCATCGACTGGCATCACATCCGGCCTTTCCAAAGCAAACATCAGCAGCATTTCTACAGTCCAACGGCCGACACCCTTGATGTGGGTGAGGTGCTGGATCAATGCTTCATCCTCCATGGCGTCAATCACCGGATGTTCTAAGTTCCCGCCCTGCGCAAAAGCCGCTACGTTCCGCACATACCCGATCTTCTGAAAGGAGAGCCCGGCACCTCGCAGCGTTTCGTCCGGCGTTTCGAGTACAAAGTGCGGGTGCGGGTGCGGGTAGCGGTCTGGGAAGAGTTCCCGGAAGCGCGCAAATATGGTTGCGGCGGCTTTGGTGCTGAGTTGCTGCGAGACGATGGCACTGAGCAGTTTAAAATAAACGTCTTCTGATCTTGAAGATTCCAGAGGCTTACCCCTGCCGACTATACCTACCAGTATCGGATCTTTTGAGAACACAGCCATCACCTCGGAAGCCGGAAAGTCAGGGAAATAATTTTCTGTCATGATCGGATTTTATCAGGTATAGGTATAAAAGAAGGTATAGCCAGTGGCTATACCTCTACTTGTTTTTTGTTAAGCGAGTGCAGAACCTGCAGCACATGCTGCAACATCTCCTCGCTCACATCCAGGTGGGTCACGAAGCGCACCATCTGCGGCCCGAAGCTGGAAGCCCGGATATTGTTTTCAGCCAGCGCTGCTACAAAATCCGCATCCTTATACCTGTCGTTGAGTTTGAAAATGACGATGTTGGTCTGCACAGGGAGCACGAAGTCCACATAATCCGCTTCGTTCAAAACTGCTTCCAGCTGCTTTGCTTTTGCATGGTCTTCGGCCAGGCGCTCCACATGGTGCTCGAGTGCGTAAATGCCAGCTGCAGCAAGGTAACCGCCCTGACGGATGCCGCCACCCAGCACTTTGCGGATGCGGCGCGATTTTTTTATGAAGTCTTTTTTGCCAAGCAGCAGCGAGCCGACCGGCGCGCCCAGTCCTTTGGAAAGGCAGATCGAAATACTGTCGAAGTACTTGCCATACTCCTGCGGATTCTCACCTGAAGCTACCAGCGCATTGAAAACACGGGCACCGTCCAGGTGCAGGGCGATGTTGTGGCGCTTGCATACCTCCGCGATTGCCGCAATCTCGGGCAAGGTATAGAAGGAGCCGCCTCCTTTGTTGCAGGTGTTTTCGAGCGCCACCAGGCGGGTAGGAGGGTAGTGGATGTTATCCGGACGGATGTGCGCCTCTACCTGAGCCGGCGTCATCTTCCCGCGCTCGCCGTGCACGAGTGCCACCGATGCCCCGGAGTTAAACATGATACCGCCTCCTTCATACTGGTAAATATGGGCCGTGATGTCGCAGATCACCTCCGTCATAGGCTCGGTATGGGCTTTGATAGCAATCTGGTTGGTCATGGTGCCGGAAGGGCAGAAGAGGCCGGCTTCCAGCCCGAAGAGGGCGGCTGCTTTCTGCTCCAGTGCGTTTATGGTCGGGTCTTCTTCGTACACGTCGTCGCCAACCTGGGCGGCGAACATCGCCTGCAACATGTCAGGAGTGGGCCTGGTAACGGTGTCGGAACGGAGGTCTGTTATGTTCATATCGAATTTGATGCTAGATTTACTTTACTTTGTAAAAATAATAACTTACTTTTGCCCTTCAAATTTAAATTTTGCAACGATGGGAGTTACTAGACTTAAAAGAAAAGACCGTAAGAATAAGGCAAGAGCAAACAACAAGGTTGCCAGAATTAAGCAATTGCTTTTGACGCCAGTTATCAAGAACGTGGACATGGACGAGCTGCGTGCTCAGTTCGGTGAAGCGCCAAAGAACAAGAAGGAAGAAGAAGCTTCTGCTGAGTAGTCTTTTACGGCAAAGTAAAACCATCTGCCTGCCAACGCTGTGAAAGCTGCGGGTGGCGGGTTTTCCGAAGACTTCAAAGTGTGCTTGCACCAGCAGGCACGCTTTTTTTATGCCCTTTTGCCCAGTTCGATCACCTGCAGGTCGAGCACCTTTCCCGCCTCTATAGTGAAGCGTACCATCGTGCGTACTTTGTGAAAGCCGTGCATGCCAGCTGCACCCGGATTGATGTGTAGCAAGTTGTTCAGGCTTTTGTCCGGCATCACTTTCAGGATGTGCGAGTGACCGGTAATGAAAAGTCCGGGAGGGTTTGCCTTGATCTGATCCCTGATATCCGGATGGTACTTACCCGGATAGCCCCCGATGTGTGTCATGAGCACGTCCAGCCCATTGGCCTCAAATCGCAGCACTTTCGAGTATAGCACCCGGATGTCCTGCCCGTCGATGTTGCCATACACACCCCGGAGGGGGGCCACCTCGCTGAGACGCTCCGCCACCCGTGCTGTGCCGAAATCGCCGGCATGCCAGATCTCGTCCCGGTCGCCTAGCAGGCGCAGGATTTGATCGTCAACGTAGTCGTGTGTGTCAGAGAGGAGGCCTATCTTCATATTATCTTGGTTTCTTATACCTTCCAGGTTTCCGGTGATTGGCGCCATTCTGCCAGCGTTGGTAGGGCCGACTCCGGGATATAACCCTTTTGCAGGGCCGCTTTGGTCAGCGCCTGGTAATCACTCAGGGAGTGCAATGGTATACCTGCCTCTTTAAAATTGTTTTCTGCCACCGTAAAGCCATACGTGAAAATGGCGGCCATACCGATCACATTCCCGCCCGCAGACCGCACAGCTTCAGCCGCCTTCAGCGAACTGCCGCCTGTCGAGATCAGGTCCTCCACCATCACTACTTTCTGACCCGAAATTAATTTACCTTCAATCTGGTTGGCCATACCATGACTTTTCGGTTGGGGACGTACATACAGGAAGGGCATTTCGAGCAGATCGGCCACCAGTACACCCTGCGCTATACCTGCCGTGGCCACGCCTGCTATGGCCTCGGCCTCTGGAAAGTTTTGTCTGATCATGTCGGCCAGTTGCTGCTTGATATAGCTCCGGATGTACGGAAAGGATAAGGTTACGCGGTTGTCGCAGTAAATGGGCGAATTCCAGCCGGAGCTCCATTTAAAGGGCTGCTCTGGTCTCAATTTCACGGCCTCCGTTTCCAGCAGGAAAGAGGCTACCTGGTGTGCTGTCGTCTGATTATCCATGGCCGAATTTAAGAAATATTTCCCCTTTTTAGCGCCCTGTACTTTCTTTACATCGAAATATTGATTGATTTGTGTTAATTTCAAGCCTGATACACGAGCACCTTTCCCTATGAACGTTTTTATTAACGATATTCCGCTTATCATCAAAAAGTCAAACGAGAAGGTATACCGTCATCACTATGACCTGGTGCTCGATGCCGACAACCACTTCACGTCCAAGGATCTGGTAGGGGATGTGATGATCAAACGGGCTGATTCGCTGTTGATTGATCGAATTATCAGGTTGATGGAAGTAAAAAAGCTGAAAAAGCTGAACTCGCTTACTCTGGTAGCGAATAAGAAAAAGCAGCTGATCGAGCACCTGAAGGATCAGTTCAAGATCGTGAAGGCCGGTGGCGGACTGGTGCTGAAAGATGGCAAGGTCCTGATGATTTATCGCCTGGGCGTGTGGGACTTGCCAAAAGGGAAGCTGGACAAAGGGGAGAAGTCGCAGGATGGGGCTATACGCGAAGTTGAGGAGGAGTGCAACATCACAGTAGAGGTGTTGAGCAAGCTCCCAAAAACCTGGCATTCATATGCCTTTAAGGGCAAAAAGATACTCAAGAAAACAAGCTGGTACCTGATGCAGTGTACCGATGACAGCCTGATGAAGCCGCAGGCAGAGGAATTTATCGAAGAAGTGCGCTGGATGACGCCGGAAGAGGCCATGGAAGTACTACCCAAAGCCTATACCTCCATTGCCTTTATTGTGCGGGAATATCTCCAATCTCTGAAATCCGGAAAGGTATAAAATCATCTACGTTGCCCCCGAAACGGTGAATCTCGCGGATGATAGTGGAACTGATAGCCGCCAATGCCGGTGAGGTAATCAGAAACACCGTCTCCAGTTCCGGATTGATGTGGCGGTTGGCTTGTGCGATCGTGTTTTCGTATTCGAAGTCTGTCGTATTGCGCAGCCCACGCAGCAAAAAAGTAGCACCTACTTCCCGGGCAAACTCTGCCGTCAGCCCTTTGTATGCCTGCGCCTTGATGTGAGGCTGGTCCCTGAACACCCCGTTTATCACTTCCACCATTTTCTCAACCGGAATGTAGCGCTGCTTGCTACTGTTATTGCCGATAGCAATAATGATCTCATCAAACATTTTAGAACCACGCAATACCACGTCCAGGTGGCCATTGGTAAAAGGGTCAAACGATCCGGGAAAAATGGCGGTTCTTTTCATTTTTTAATGAGTGAGTTAGCGAATGAATGATTGAGTGAATTGGCTGAAGGTTGAATTGTTAAATTGTTGATTGTTAATTGCTGATTGTTAGTGGTTATATCTTGAAGCTACCTGGGTTTCGGTGTTTAAGAGCTCGCGTAGTGAAGGAAGCATCTAATTTTCGGAATGATATGGAGATCGTTTACCAATTTAACCATTTAGCAATATAACAATCATCACTCACTCACTCACTCACTCACAAAAATGTAAGCTAAAGAGCTCGAAGTAGCGATGATCAAACAGGTCGTCGAATTTGTAGCTGTAGCCTACGTCAGTAGGCCGCTTGCCGAATTTTACCTGCCTGATATACTTTTTGAGCATGTTGAAGAGGCTGGAGTCTGGGGTGATGTCGCCCCAGACAGTGATGGTCTCCTGCTCGGGATTCATCTTTTGCTCCTGCATCACAAAAACAACAAAGTAGATAAAGTCCTCCGGGCTCAGGTAATGGAAAACATTGCAGAACTGTAAGCCATTTTCGTCTATAACCAGTACCGTCACATAATTCCGTTCCACATACAGGTGCATCGTGCGGCCAGCCTTGCGGTCCGTCTGGTGCAGCAGGCTTTTGATCAGGGCGCTGGTCTGGTGCGTGAACCGGACGTTACGTTCCGGGAACAGGCTCTGAACCATGCGGTAGAGTACGCCATCGATTGCAAAGATATTTACCGCCTCCAGGCCGAATGTGCGATTGTGAAGGATGACGTGGTGCTGTGGGTCGAGGGTGCTGTGCAGACGCAGGTAATCTTCCTGGTGGGCCGGGTCAAAGAGGGTTTCCGGCACGAGTGTGAAGAACTGGTTGCTGATGCTGATGCGAATGTCCAGCCAGCGCTGCTCCTGCAGAATGGGGCTTTGGTCAGCGATCAGGCGCAGTTGTTCGGCAATCTGGAGGGGTGTAAAAACTGTGATCAGTTCATAATCTTCCAGCGCCACAAACTTGTTGCGCTCCACATCCGCTACAGCCAGACGCATGGCTTTGGAACTGATAGCAATGTACAGGTTGCAATTGCCTGCCTGCGAAAGCTGAAAAGCTTCGTCCTGTAGTTGGTAAGACAGCCGAAAGTGCGTGTTGATGGTATTCAAGGTATAGGAGCTCCAGGTAATGCTATATTGTGCTATGCAAGTATACTAAAAATATAGTAAAATGATCATCTCTGCACAAAGTGATGTGGCAATCCGAACAGATCGTCCAGCGAAAAAAGGTAATGGAGTATACGGTGTTTATCTGCCAAAGGAATCTGCCGGATTTCGTTCAGACTCAGAAAAGCAACCTCTTCGATCAGCTGTTGATCGGCACCCGCTTCAGGATCTATACCTGTCATCAGCTCCCCACCGGTTAGCTCCAGCTCAAAAAATAGCTCAACGGCCTGAAGCGGCTCCTCCAGAAATTCATTGACAAACAGGAAGCGCTTTACCTTTGTCCGCAAGCCGGTTTCTTCCAGCACTTCCCGCACCAAACAAGCTTCAACGGTTTCACCATACTGCAGTCCGCCACCGGGCGGCGCCCAGAAAGCGACATTGTTGAGCGTTGGCTGGTGGCGCACGAGCAAGAGTTTATCGTCCTGCAGGCAAATGCCGCACACGCGCAGCCTTACTTTACCGGCATAGGCGGCGGCATTGGGGTTTAGTGTGTTCATGTTTGCGTTAGCGGGGTATAGGTGGTAAATTTACGAAATGATACAGACCTACAACCCCGATTTTCGGGCAGATATAAAAGAAAAGCTGGAGCGGCAGGAGTTTATGAAGCTCATGGGCTTTGAAGTAACCAAAATAGAAGTGGGCAGGGTAGAGGGCGAAATGCTGTTGGAGCAGAAGCACAAGCAGCACAAAGGCTTCGCGCACGGCGGCGTTATTGCAACGCTGGCCGATATTGTGGCCGGCTTTGCTGCCGTGAGCCTGGTGCCGAAGGGCCACCATGTGGTAACGGCCGAGATCAAAGTGTCCTACTTCCATCCGGGAGTGGGCGAGAAGCTACTCGCTAAAGGCTACGTGCTAAAGCAGGGGCGCAAACTTAATTTCTGCGAGGCCGAGGTATACGTGGTAAAAGGAGGCCAAGAGCCGCTCATGATCGCCAAAGCCAGCGCCTCTATGGCCAATATCGCCCCCGAGGAGTTGAGGGGTTAGAGAGTTTGGAAGTTTAAGGGTTGACCAGATAGTAGGTTGCTTGAGCAGAAGAAGCCAGGCAGAATATTATTCGCATTCAAAAACTAATCTTCACGAGAATACCCCCTGCTAAGTCAACAAATTTAAATTTTCAAACCAGCCAATTTCACTCATCCACTCAATCACTAATTCACTCAATAATTTAACTCATGCGTCCAGTAGAGGCACTTAGAACAAGTTTTCCGTTTGAGCCTACCCAGGACCAAGCACGGCTTTTTGCCAGGCTTGACGAATTCATAATGGACACCGAAGCCGAAAAATCGGTGTTCCTGCTCAAAGGCTATGCCGGTACAGGCAAGACCACGGTCGTTACCTCGCTGGTTAAGATTCTCCGCACCTTCGGATATAAGTATGTGCTGCTGGCCCCTACAGGCCGTGCTGCTAAGGTGATGGCCTCATACAGCGGCCGCAAAGCGTTTACCATCCACAAAAAGATATACCGGCAAACGGCTAATCCTTATTCCGAAGGACTGGCTTTCACCCGCATGCCCAACAAAGCGGATAAAACCTTTTACATTGTAGACGAGTCCTCCATGATCTCAGATGACAGTGGCTTTGGGCAGAATGGTTTGCTGCGGGACCTGATGGGCTACGTGTTTGAGAACAAGAGTAACAAACTGCTGCTGATAGGTGATACGGCCCAGTTGCCCCCGGTTAACCAGGCACTGAGCCCGGCACTTAATGCAGATTACTTAAAGCAGAACTTCCGATGCCAGGTACACGAACTGGAACTGCGCCAGGTCATGCGTCAGGCAGAGGCCTCGGGAATATTGATGAATGCTACGCAGCTGCGTGACCAACTGCTAAGCGACAAGCCTGAGATAAAACTGCATACCAAAGGCTGGCGCGACATTTACCGCATGACGGGCGAAAAGCTCGAGGACGGCCTGCGCTACGCGTATGATAAGTTCGGGGTCGAGAATTCTATCGTGATCTGCCGATCTAACAAATCAGCCAACCTGTACAACCAGCACATCCGGCGGCAGATCTTTTTCTCTGAGGATGAGATAGGCGTAGGAGATTACCTGATGATCGTGCGCAACAACTATTTCTGGCTGCCAAAAGAGTCTAACATCGGCTTTATGGCCAACGGTGACTTTGTGGAGATTACTAAGATCATCCGGTATGAGGACATGTACGACCTTCGCTTTGCCGATGTGCGTGTACGTTTTGTCGACTATCCGGAGGAAGGAGAGCTGGAAGTGAAGATCATGCTTGATACTTTGTACACTGATGCACCGGCCTTACCCGCTGACCAGAATAAGAAACTATATGATGCGGTGCTGCAGGATTACGCGGACATCAAAAACAAGCGGGAGCGCTCCAAAGAAATGAAGCAGAACCCTTACCTGAACGCATTGCAGGTAAAGTTTGCCTATGCCCTGACCTGTCATAAAGCACAGGGTGGTCAGTGGAAAGCCGTGTTTGTGGACCAGGGTTTTTTGAAGGATGATATGGTGAACGAGGAATTTGCCCGCTGGCTTTATACGGCGCTCACCCGTTCGTCGGAAGAGCTATACCTGCTGAACTTTAGCAAGCAACTATTGGTTGACTGATATATTTGGATGGTCTGCCAAAACGTTAGAACTTAACAACAGACAAATCGTAACAGCAATAGCTAAACCCTTTATACGTATGAAAAAGTTAATCCTGTCTTTTGCAATGGCAGCACTGGTAGCCGGTGGTGCCGTAGCGCAGCAAGGCCCTGCAAAGCAATCCGCGGCTCCGCAGGCACAAGCCAAATCAGGTCCTGCCATCTCTTTTGAGTCGACCGAGCATAATTTCGGTGAGATCACGCAGGGCGATGTGGTGGAGCATACCTTCACTTTCACAAACACAGGCACTCAGCCGCTCATCATTGACCGCGTGGACGTAACCTGCGGCTGTACGTCACCTGACTGGACCAAAGAAGCAGTAATGCCGGGCAAGACCGGTTTCGTAAAAGCAAAGTATAACAGCGCCGGCCGTATGGGCCAGCAGAAGAAAGCTATTACGATCCATTCTAACACAGGCGAACCAACCTACGTTTACATCGTGACCAATATCAAAGAGAAAACAACTTCTGCCGCTAAAGCGCAGTAAGTTGCTATACCTTCCTAAAACAGAAAGGCTCCCGGTTATCTGTCGGGAGCCTTTCTGTTTTATTGATTTTCTATACCTTAAAGCGCTTTCAAAATAGCATAGAACAGAGCAGCCCAGCCCACGATCAAGGCCGTACCACCGAGTGGCGTGATGGCACCCAACCAGGTCACGCCTGTCAGTACCAAGGTATAGAGCGAGCCGGAGAAAATGAGGATGCCGATCAGGAAAGCCCAGGCGGCAACCTGCAGGGCCGGATGTTCCACTTTGAACAGCAGCAACCCAACCGCCAGCAGCGCCAGGGTATGGTACATCTGGTATTTCACAGCCGTCTCAAAGGTCTCGACACGGTTAGTGGCACGCAGCAAAGGAGCCAGCGCATGCGCCCCGAAGGCGCCGATCATCACACTAAGTGCGCCAAGGGCACTGGCTATCAGGAGTATGGCTTTTTGAGTCACGGTTTGAGAATAGTTTGGTTGAATCAGACGCTAATTTCCGACATTAATCCAGCATTTCATAATTCCCGGTACAAGTTCGGGTAATCAGAGATCAGGCCGTCTACGCCCATCTCTTTTAACCGCTGCATCTCCTGCAACTCGTTGATGGTCCAGGGAACAACCTTCATACCTTGTGCATGACAATCTTTGATCAGCTTTGGAGTAATCAGTTTATAATAAGGGCTGTAGATATCAGGTATAAAGCCCAGTGCCTCCAGGTTCTTGTTCAGTCCTTTCACGTTTTCAACCAGCAGGGAAGTTTTCATATGCGGGTATCGTTTATGCAGGACCTGCAGCGTGCGCACATCAAACGACTGGATGATGACCCATTCGGCTATACCTTTCTCCTCTATCACATCCATCAGCAGGTTCACAAACTCCTCCGGCGCGGGGTGCAGCTTGCTGTCGCCGCTTGGTTTTGATTTTGTTTCGATGTTGTAATATACCTGCGGAAGGTCATTCTGCTGCAGGTATACCTGTACCGAGTCGATCAGGTCGGAGAGGAGGGGTTTGTGTGTAGGCAGTTTCTCTTGGTGCGGAAATTTTTCATAGAATTTAGAACCCGCATCGAAAGTCCTGATGGTTGCATAATCCATCTGGTAGAGCACATACTTATGCTTGTCAGCAGCCGGTATTTCGTTGCCATCGGGCAGAAGGTCGTGCTCGTGATTGATGTACGGGTCATGGGACAAAACCACCTGTTTGTCTTTGGTGATGTGCGTGTCCATCTCGAGGGTGGTCACTCCCAGGTCAAGTGCCCGGATCATGGCCGGGATGGTATTCTCAGGCATCAGTCCGCGGGCGCCGCGGTGGCCTTCCAGATCGAAAGCGGGCAGGTGGCGGACTTTGCTGTCAGGTATAGCGCCTTGTTGTGCTGGCATAATGCAGGAGCTTAGCAGGTATAGGAAAGGGGCAAAAAGCAGGTTTTTGAGCATGCAAATCTTTTGACAGCAAAGTAGGCGAATCGGCAGGCAAGGCTATACCTTATACCCGTTAAGAAATCGTTAATTCTTATACCTGCCCTTCGGCCTGTTTCTGCTTCAGCTTACTCGTCTTCGCCTTCCAGCGCTTCGATTACCTGCTCTTCAAATTCATCCTGGCTGTCGTATTGCGTGAATTCCAGGGTCTTGCCCTTTTGCTTCAGTTCGTGCACCACGTCAAGCGCCACCACCAGCGGCTCCATTTCGCGGCCTACCAGGCTGGCATCCCAATCCGAACCGAGCAGCAGCTGGTCACCGTACATACCCACGCACCAATTCTCCAAAAACTCGACCAGCGTGATGGATTCCGGCTTGTAATCTTTCCAGTCATCTTCGGCACAGGCTTTGGCACCTGCTGCGTCGGACCAGAACAGGATCACCTCTGCGTCTTCGTACTCGGCAGAACTGGAAGTAGCCCAGGTTTCGTCGTGAGTCAGGCCCCAAACGCTTTCGGAGTCGACGATGCTTTGGATGAATTTTCTGTAATTGGCCTCTATGTTCTCGTTGGTATTCTCTTGCATGGTGCAGGTTTATTTAGTGTGAAAGGATGGTGTAAGGTATAATTATTTGTTGTAATTGCGAGCGCCAAATATGCCGCTGCCAACGCGAATTAGGGTACTGCCTTCAGCTACAGCGAGTTCCCAATCGGAAGTCATGCCCATCGAGATTTCCTTGAAGTCGTCGTTGCCGGCAAAGAATGTCTCTTTCAGCTTTTCGAAATAGCCTCTCAGGGTTCTAAATTCGCCCCGAAGTTTTTCCTGTTCATCGGTGTTGGTGGCGATGCCCATTACACCCGTCATACGGATAAAGTGCATGTTGCGGTACTCGTCACTCTGCAGCAGGGCAACGGCTTCGTCATAGCTCATGCCATACTTGGTATCCTCGTCGGCAATATCGAACTGCAGCATGCAGTTGACTGGCAAAGTCCGGTTAAACTGCTCGGCTCTTTTGTTGATCTCCACCAGCAGTTTCAGACTGTCAACCGATTGGATAGTATCGATGAACTGAGCGATCTGTTTTACTTTATTTGTCTGCAGGTGCCCGATCAGGTGCCAGGCGATGTCGTGGGGCAACTTGTCCCGTTTTTCCAGCAACTCCTGCACTTTGTTCTCTCCAAAAATACGATGCCCGGCATCATAGGCTTCCATGATCATTTCAGGAGAATGCGTTTTGGAAACAGCTACCAGACGGCAGGGAGTGTCGCGCAGCTTCTCATCAAAAAAACGGATATTATCAGCAATTACAGACATAGTTTTATGTGGTGTGTTCTAAATAAATTCCGCTCTCTTAAAAAAACGGGTATAGGTATAAGCTAGCCGCTATACCTGATTGATAGATTTAGCTTACAGGTATAGCAAAAAGGCTTTCTCTAATTCCTCAACTTTCTAACTCCTTAATCTTCCAGCACATTGGTCATGAAGGTGTTTTTCAGTAACATCCAAACCAGCAGCAACAGCAGGGCCCACTTCAGGTATACCTGGTAGTAATCGTAAGTGTCACGGAAGCGTTTTTCCCGAACCTCGGTTTTTTCGTACTGGTTGATGTTCTGGAAAACCTCCTGCAAACCGTCACGTGAGTCGGCTCTGAAGAACTGTCCTTCGCCGGTATCGGATATGTCACGCAGGCTTTTTTCGTCTAACTGCGTTTCGACTAACAAGGTTTTGCCATCTGCATCCACGTCGTAGGGCACGAGCCCGTCTTTCCCGATCCCGATTGTGTATACCTTTATCTGGTGCGCATAAGCCAGGCGGGCGGCCATGTGCGGATCCAGACTGCCGGCTGTATTCTCACCATCGCTTATCAGAATAGCTACTTTACTCTTCGCATTGGAGTCGCGCATACGGTTGATGGCGACGGCCAAAGCGCTACCAATAGCCGTTCCGTCGTTCGGGATCATCCCGTTTTCAATAGAGCGGATGCTCTCGCGCAGCAGTTCGTAGTCGGTAGTGAGCGGAGCCAGAGAGTAGGCATCGCCGGCAAAAACCACCAATCCGATGCGATCGGCTACACGGCCGTTTATGAAGTTGATAGCAACCTCTTTGGCAGCTTCCAGGCGACTCGGTTTGATGTCCTGCAGCTCCATGGAACCCGATACGTCCATGACCAGCACAATGTCTATACCTTCGGACGTTTGCTCTACCTGTTCGTTAATTCGCTGCGGTCGTGCCAAGGCCAGCAACACGAGCATCACAAACAGCATGTAAACTACTTCTGGCACAAAACGAAGCAGACTCGACCATTGCCAGTGAACGGTTCCCTCGAACATGGCCATGTCCAGTTTGCTGCGTGACTTCAGGCGGAGCAGGCCCTTGATCATAAACAGGAGAGGCACAGCCGGCAAGGCATAGAGCACCAACGGGTACACCCAGTCAAAGGAGCGCATTGTGCTCAGGCTAAACCACTCCAGGCTCAACCAGTCTAGCATGTCATTGCTTATTCCTTGCATTTCCGGTTATTTCACGATGTGTTTTATAGCGGCTGCGGGCGAAACGGCGCAGCATGCTCAGGGCTTGGTTTGTTTCCTGATCCGGCTCAGCGGTAACGTTGCCGTAAATGGCTTTATCGCATAGGCGCAGCGCCACGTTCACCTGTTCGTCATCGTTGTAGTACTCCACTATCTCTTTTGTAGTGAAAGAGTTGATAGCGCTCCGCTCCAATTTGGTCAGGTAGTTCTTCCAAAGTGCCACGGCTTTCTCCATACTGGTGGGCACACCCGTTTTCACGAAGCGGTCGACGTGGGAGTTATACCTGGAGTTGAAGTACAGGTGGTCTTTACGAAGGCGGTAAAGCTGGTATTTAATCTTGATCGTTTGCCCGAACACCAGCCACACCAGCGTGATAAACGCGGCTATCGTGACGATCCAGAGTAGTAGGATGGGCCAGTCGAATCGTTCTTCCACCTTTGCCAACGTGGTCTGCGTGTGTATTTTAAGGGGAGTAGAGACGTCCTGAACCAGCTGTCGCAACACCACTGACCGCCTTGGCGACACGACCTGCAGCGTATCCTTGCCCTGCAGCACGATGGCCGGCAGTTCTAGCGACTGCACAGGCGCTGTCTCGAAGGTACGCAAGGTATAGACGGTGCTGTCCGTGCTGATTCCCGCACGCGTGTTGGTCGGGTAGTATTCCTGTCGCACCAGTTCGAAGGGAGCGAAATTGTAGCTGGAGTCCGGAAGGATCACTTCCTGGGCTGCAGGGTGCCTGTGCACCAGGGTATAGCGCACGAGCTCCCCGATATATACCGAGTCTTTGCTGAAGCCACCAGCAGGCGGAAGCAGCAGCTGCGCCTGCGTGCCAATGGAAATCATGCAAAAGAATATAATCAGGGTTTTACGCACTTTTCTTGGACGTTCGGTTACGGAGTCGGAACAGGTTCACCAACTGCATGACATAGTCTTCGTTGGCCTGTATGGCCAGGTAATTAGCCTGGTATTTTTGGCAGATTCTGATCACGCGGTCCTGGTTCTGTTTATACTGGGCAAAATAATGCTCCTTAAATTCTGCCCCTGAGGTGTTGAGCCAGATCGTCTTCCCCGTTTCTTTATCCACCACCGGCACAATGCCCAGACTCGGCATGTTGCGCTCACGCAGGTCGAGCAGCTGAATCACGATCAGGTCATGGCGCTTGGCCAGCATAGCCAGCTCCCTTTCGTAGTCCACATCAATAAAATCGGAGATCAGCAGGATAATGCTGCGGCGCTTGACGATGTCAAGTGTTAGTTTGATGCCGGCGGCGAGGTTGGTCTTCACCGATTTAGGCTTCAGTTCTTTTAATGCCTTAATCAAGGTATAGGCCTGCTCAATCCCTTTGGCAGGTTTGATGTAGCGCTCTTTCTGATCACTAAAACAAATAATACCTATCTGGCTTTGCTGTCGGGCAGCGGCGAGGCTTAGTACGCCGCATATCTCTTTGCCCACATCTAGTTTGTGCTGGCGGCCCGTTCCCACAGTTTGAGAGGCGCTCACATCCAGCATCAGAAATACGGACTGCTCTTTTTCCTCCCGGTAGGTTTTCACGAAGGTACCCTGTCCTTTGGCGGATACGTGCCAGTCGATTGAGCGCACGTCGTCGCCGTACTGGTAGGCGCGCACGTCATCAAACTCCAGCCCCGTACCTTTAAAAACGGAGTGGAAGTCGCCCTGCATCTGGGTGTTGATGGCTTTGCGTATGCGTATCTCGTACTTGCGCAGCTTTTGAACAAGTTCCTTCATAGGGTAGGGGCTTTGCCTCAGATTTTAAAATTAGGACATATTCCCGTAATATTACATTCGTGAAACGATTTTTATACCTACTTTCCTTTGCCGTACTGGCTGGCTGCGGCCAAAGTCCTGAAAAGCGACCTGCTGACTTATTGCCAGAACAAAAGATGGTGCAGATTCTGGCGGATGTGCATATCGCTGAATCGCGCATCGAAACGCACGTGATGTACCCGGATACAGCACTGATGGTCTTCAACAAAGAGCAGCAGCAGATCCTGGCGGAGCATGGTGTTACACAGGAAGACTTTCGCAAGACCTACCGCTACTACCTGAGCAACCTTACACAGATGGATAAACTCTATGAGATTATTCTGGATACGCTGAGCGTTCGCGAGGCCAAACTGCGCGCCACCGATACAACGGGCGTAGCTCCAAGGCAACCGCCGGTGCCTATACTGGAAGGTATGCAGCAGGCTTATTAGCCTAAATCAGCTTGCTGCCATTCGGCACGGGGCCGGCCGGTTGCGCCAGCACTATATCTCCGTTCTCGTCGGCAAAACCTGTCACCAGCACCTCCGACATATATTTTCCGATTTGTTTGTTGCCCAGGTTGGTCACACACAGCACCTGCTTTCCGGGTAGATCTTCCAAGGTATAGTGCTTCGTGATCTGCGCGCTTGATCTTTTCAAACCCAGTGGACCCAGGTTGATGAGCAGTTTATAAGCCGGTCTGCGCGCTTCCGGAAATTCTGTGGCTTCTACGATAGTGCCCACTCGTATATCTGTTTGTTCAAAATGTTGCCATGAAATGGTCGGCATGGCTTCTTCGGGTGTATGCATTGTCTGTATGTTTTTCACGCCCAAGTTAAGGAATCTCCTTTAAATTAAGTTCGTTAAGCCCTCCTGTTGGCCTCTTGGGTAACATTAGGCTTATACCCGCGTATCCTAGGCAACTGACTTTCTTACTGTTAAAAATGCAGAAAGTGTAAGTTTGTCGAAGCTATTGCAAAACCTATAAACTATGAAAAGAGAATCTGGAGCAAGTTTACCCGTGTGGGTGGAGAATATATCGATGCCTGTGACCAGTCCCCTACAGGACAATATCCGATGTGATGTCTGCATTGTTGGGGCAGGTATAGCAGGAGTTACCACGGCCTACCTGTTGGCAAAAGAAGGGCGCGATGTTGTGTTGCTGGAGGCCAAAGAAATAGGCGGTGGCGAAACAAGCCGCACGACGGCCCACCTGTCCAATGCGCTGGATGAGCGGTTCGACGAACTGATTCGCCTGCACGGGGAGGATGGCGCGCGCCTGGCTGCCCAAAGCCATGGAAAGGCAATCGACAAGATCGAAGAGATCATAAAGGATGAAAAAATTGACTGCGATTTTGCCCGTGTAGACGGCTATCTGTTCGCCACGGACAACAAGCAACAAGATGACCTGATGAAGGAATTAGAGGCGCTGCAGAAAATCGGTTGGCTTGATGTGGTGCTTCGCAAACGCAGCCCGCTGAGTACGCTGACGGAGTTCCCTTGTCTGCAATACCCCAACCAGGCGCACTTTCACGTTTTGAAATACCTTTCTGCTCTGGCTAACGCCTTTATCAAAGCAGGTGGCCGTATCTTCACTAAAACCAAGGTTGAGCGTTTTGAGACCGGCCCGGTTGTATCGGCTGTTTCAAAAGAAGGTCATGCAGTGGCAGCTAACCATTTGGTGGTGACAACGAACACGCCGATCAACGACATGGTGACGATGCACACAAAACAGGCCCCTTACCGCACCTACGCCATCGGGCTTGCGGTACGGCAGGGCGAAGTGCCGGATGCGCTTTACTGGGACATGGAAGATCCTTACCACTACGTGCGGTTGATGAAAGGCAAAACAGGCGGTGAGAATGCAGAGGACCTCGACCTGCTGATTGTGGGAGGGGAGGACCACAAGACAGGACAGGGCGATCACCTGAGTGAGCGATTTGAGGCCCTTGAGCGCTGGACGCGCAAGCATTTCCCGATGGCCAAAGAAGTGGTCTACCGTTGGTCAGGCCAGGTGCTGGAACCTGTCGACGGCCTTGGTTTCATAGGACGTAATCCGGGTGATTCTGAGAATGTGTACATCGCCACCGGCGACTCGGGCCATGGCATGACAAACAGCACTATTGCCGGTATGTTGATTACCGATCTGATACAGGGAAGGCCAAATCCGTGGGAAAAGCTCTATGATCCGAGCCGTAAGAACACTCAATCGGTAGGTGAGTTCCTAAAGGAGAACATCAACGTGGCCGCTCAGTTCAAGGATTTCGTGACACCCGGTGAGGTGAAAGATCCGATGGAAGTGATGCCGGGAACGGGCAAAATCATGCGTAAAGGCATGAGCAAAGTAGCAGTTTACTGCGACCAAGATGGTGTGCGGCACCAATGCTCGGCAGTGTGTACGCACATGGGCTGCGTGGTGCATTGGAACGAAGTGGAAAGTTCTTGGGATTGTCCCTGCCACGGCTCCCGCTTTGATCCTTTCGGAAAGGTAATTACGGGTCCGGCTTCCAAAGACCTGGGTCCGGTTGAAGAATAACCTGCTTAAAAACTTAAAATCAAAAGCCCTGCTTTGCGATGTCGTAAAGCAGGGCTTTTGATTTTTGTCTTATTTCCAGGAGTCCAATTCCTGCAGGCGTTGTGTTATCCGCTCATCCCAATCTTGCTGAGCCTGTGCATCCAGCCCATGGCGGGACAATTTATCGAATTGATCTTGCTCAGCTTTCCAGGCTTTGAATGCGTTACCGACCGTGTTGTTAAGGTTTGTCTTTAGGTTGCCACAAGACATTCCAAGTTCCTTCAATTCCCGGCGCAGCATACGGGCATGCACCTCCGTGAGGTCAAAATGTAGTTGCTCGTGTGCCAGCAGCTTCTCCGACTTCTTGTTCTTCGACCAGGACTCTCCCGGAAGAAACACGCACTTCACCTCGTAGTAAAACATATTGTCTTTGCAGCGTGCGTCCACGGCCAGGTTGGCAGCCGTGAGGGCATGGTGCGGGTTAGTCGATTCAGGTATCCCTCTGAAGTCTTCCCAGTTTAATCTCCGCTCTGCAGACCAGGCCAGTTGTTCCGTATTAGAAACGGTGTGACTGGCTGAGTTCGGAACATGAATAACGGTCGCCGGCGAACCGGCTGGGGTGGGATATGGCAATAGCAAGCCCACCAGTAGGCTAAGGAGTAGAGTAATGATAAACATCGGCTAAAAGTTTAAAAAGTCTCTATCGGGGCAACACGGTCACGTGTAAATAGGTGCCACTATTGCATTATTTTATTTACTAAGCCTACTGCTTAGCATTTTAAAGCGCCAGAATAGTAATATAGCGGCTACTGACAAACCGACCAGCAGGCCAGTCCAGACACCGTGCACCCCGAAGCCCAGCTTAAAGCAGAGTATGTACCCTACCGGCAGGCCAATCACCCAGTAGGCAATCAGGGAGATAAGTCCAGGTATACGCACATCCTCAAGGCCTCGCAATGCTCCCAGTCCCACCACCTGTACACCATCCGAAATCTGGAACAGGGCGGCAATAATGAGGAGGGTAGAGGCCAGCTCGATCACCATCGGATCGTCCAGGTATAGGGAAGGTATAAAATTTTTTCCGGCTATCATAAGCAGTCCGCTCAGAATCATGAAAAGCACACCCATCATAAAACTGCTATTGCCGGCTACCTGCATAGCTCTGAAGTTACCAAGGCCCTTCTGGTTGCCCACCCGAATGGTAGCCGCCGCCGCAATGCCGCTGGCCATCATGTAAGTGACTGATGCCACGTTAATGGCGATCTGATGTGCGGCCAGTTCGCGTGCGCCCAGCCACCCGATCATGATGGCCGAGAAACTGAAGGCACCCATTTCAAACACCATTTGTCCGGAGATGGGCAATCCCAGTCGGAAGATGTGGTACACGTGCACAAATGAAAGGTGCCGGAAGGTAAGGAAGCGGTGAAAGGCAGCAAAACGCTTGCCGTAAAGCACATAGCCCCCCATCATCAAGGCCATGATGACACGCGAGATCAACGTAGCCCAACCTGCACCAACCAGTCCCATCGGTTCAAACCCAAGTTTACCGTAGATCAGGATGTAGTTGAGCACCACGTTGAGTCCATTGGCAATGATGGAGATGTACATGGCCTGCTTGGTGAGCGAAAGCCCCTCAGCAAACTGCCGGAACCCCTGAAACAACATCAGTGGCACCATCGACAGGAACAGGATATTGACGTAAGGTATAGCTTGCCTGACTACTTCTTCCGGCTGGTCGAGCCAGGTAATGTATGGTGACAGAAAGTACCCGGCTATGAACAGAATGACCCCAAGCAGCAGGTTGGAAAACAAACCGTTGAGTAAGAGCAGGGAGATGCGGGTATAATTTCGTCGGCCGTCGGCTGCAGCGATCAGAGGCGTGATGCTGTACGAAACTCCGAGCCCGAACACCATCGTGATCGTGAAAATACTGTTGCCCAGCGAAGCAGCGGCCAAAGGTATAGTACCGATCTGACCCACCATCATACTGTCAACCACACTCACCATAATGTGCCCCAACTGACTGAGCACCACAGGGTATGCCAGCAGGAAATTCTTTCGGAAGTGGTCTCGGTATTCTAATGATATCATAAAGGGAAAGGAAAAAGGACTGCAAAATTAGCCTTTTTTCCTTTCCCTAGCACAAGTCCAGTTGCATTAGTCAGTTATATCGATCTGCTCAAGTGGCTTTTTTTATACCACGTAGCTTTGCTAGAATGGCTTTCGCCGGTATCGGGAGCAGCACCAGGGCAGCAGTCAAAATGATCTTTTTCGTATTCATAGGATGATTAGGTCGATCCAAGCAGGTTAGATAGCTTTAAAAAGCATGTCCGCAAAGCCACCCTCTTCGTCAAGGTAGGACGTGACGAATTCAAAGCCAGCTGAGCGGCCCATTTCGGTGGCCTGTTGCAGAGTATATTTGTGCGAGCTCTCCGTATGGATGGCCTCCCAGGCAGCAAAGGTATACCGCTTCTGGGTAGCTTCCAGGTATACCTCCTGCTCGCGCTGACTTACTAAAAAGCTCTTCATCACGCCCAATTGTGGGTCGTATAGCGCAAAGTGTTTGAAAGCATCCAGGTCAAAATTGCCGCCCAATTCCCGGTTGATGCGTTCCAGTAAGTTCAGATTAAAGGCAGCCGTTACACCGCTTGCGTCGTTGTAGGCTGCCAGAATGGTAGCCGGATCTTTGGCTAAGTCCACCCCTAGCAGAAACAGGTCACCTGGTTTAAGGTGCCGTCTGATCTGGCGGATAAATTCCAGACCCTCGTCCCGCTCAAAATTGCCAATGTTCGAACCCAGAAACAGCACTACTTTTCTCTCAGGCAGGTGCTGTTGGAGCCATTGCAGACCCGTGATATATTCCGCTACGACTGTCTGTATGAGCAGATCCGGATGTGTTTGTCGCAGGTCTTTGCTCAGTTCCTGCATCGCTGACCCCGAAATGTCCACAGGGACGTAATTGAAGGGTTTTTCCTGCTTTACCAATTCGGATAGCAGCAGTTTCGTTTTCATAGCATCTCCGGCACCCAGATCGACCAGATGAAAAAAACCACCGGCTGCAAAAGTGCTGACCATGTCCGATCGGTGCTGCTGCATCAGGCTATACTCGGCGCGCGTCAGGTAGTACTCCGGCAAGGCCATGATCTGCTGGAAAAGCCTGCTTCCGGTGGCATCGTAAAAGTAGCGGGATGATAATTGCTTCGGGTTTTGGCTCAGGCCATCTGCCACATCGTTGGCAAAAGCAGCACGATCCTGGCTACCGTCGGTTTTGCGAGAGAGGTCAATCAGTGTATTAGGCGTTGTTTGTAATAGCATAGTTTTATTGTGCCAGTCGAATTCCGGTGAACTGCCAGCGTTTGTCAGGATGAAAGAAATTGCGGTAGGTGGTTCTGATGTGGTTTTCGGGAGTAGCGCAGGAACCGCCACGCAACACCATCTGGTTGATCATGAACTTCCCATTGTACTCGCCCAATGCACCGGCAGCAGTTGTAAAGCTGGGATAAGGGTGATAGGCGCTGTAGGTCCATTCCCAGGCATCGCCGTAGAGTTGCTGCATACCTTTGTTTTGCACAGCTGCTTTGGGTTCGAACAATCCTGATTCCTGAAAGTTGCCCGAAGCGGGCGGGTATACCTGTGTAGCGGCTTCCCACTCAAACTCGGTCAGGAGCCGCTTGCCTGACCAGGCGGCAAAGGCCTGTGCTTCGTAAAAGCTGATGTGGCTGACTGGTTTGTGAAAATCCAGTTTTTCGAGTCCATGTAATGTATACTGGAACCAGTCACCGTCCTGCTCCAGCCAGTACAAGGGAGCTTTCAGATTGTCTTTTCTTACCATAGCCAGGCCTTCGTCCAGCCAAAACCGAAAATCGCTATACCCGTCGTCCTGCATAAAAGCCAGGTATTCAGCATTTGTCACCAGGCGGTTCATGATACTGAAGTCCGAAAGCAGCACGACGTGTACGCCCAGCTCATTGTCGAAACAAAATCCTTCTCCTTGAAAACCAATGCGGTAAATGCCGCCGGGTACCTCCAGGAATTCAGGTTTCCCCGGATCCTCAGTTTTCAGTGATTTACTTGTTTTGGTATAGGCCGGTAAAAGCGGATTGGTGCTCAGGATGTATTTGATATCCGTAATGAGTAGCTCCTGGTGTTGCTGTTCATGCTGCAAACCAAGCTCCAGCACGGGCAACAGCTCTTCTAGTTGATCATCGCTCACGGTTTGCAGTAACTCACCCATGTTTTCGTTCACATGGCGGCGGTAGGCGTAAATATCCCGGAGCGGAGGTCGGGTGAGGGTGCTTCGTTCTGCCCGCTGCACGCGGTTTCCTACCGTATTGTAGTAAGAGTTGAACAGAAAGGCATAGCTAGGATGAAACACCCGGTATTTTTTCAGGTATGGCCCGAGCACAAATTGTTCAAAAAACCAGGTCGTATGCGCCATATGCCATTTTGGAGGGCTCACATCGATCATCGGCTGCACTACCGTGTCTTCTGGCTCCAGCGGAGAACAGATTTTTTCAGTCTGTGCCCTAATCTGGTTAAATCGCTCAAGTATGGTCTGGCTGATGGAGGCAGTTATCGTTGTCATGGGGATGCGCTGGTTGGCAAAATGGTAGAGAAGTAGGTGTTATTGGAAGCTTTAATGTGCTTGTGACTGTCGTGTTAACTCTTTTTCTACGTACTTTGTTTTCGATAAGCCGAATTTGGAAAGCCTAATTTTACGCCATTATGCCTTTACAATTGTCCGTTACGCCTCATCAGCTTCAGTTCAAATTCGATGCCCGCACCTCGCGCGGGGCCATGCGCACGCACCAGGTATACTACCTTCAGCTTTGCGATTCTGAGGATCAGAAGCTAACAGGTATAGGGGAGTGTGCGCCGCTTCAGGGCCTGAGCATTGACGCACGACCTGATCTGGAAGCGAAACTCAAGCAGTTTGAAAAAGAAGTAAATGAGAATTTATTTACACCAGACGATTTGCTGCAGTTGCTAAATTCTGAGGATCTGCGCGACTGGCCCGCTATCCGGTTTGCGCTTGAAACGGCGCTGCTGGACCTGCAGCGGGGAGGCCGTAAAATCCTTTACAAAAACGACTTCAGTCTAGGCAAGGCAGGTATACCGATCAACGGCTTGATCTGGATGGGAGAGAAGGACTTTATGCAGGAGCAGATCAGGAAGAAACTGGCAGAAGGCTATACCTGTCTGAAGTTGAAAATTGGCAGCCTGGATTTTGCCACTGAGCTCGAACTATTGCAACGGATCCGGGAAGTGGCTGGGCCTGAAGACCTGACCATCCGGGTAGACGCCAACGGAGCCTTCGCTCCCGATGAAGCTTTACGTAAACTGGAACGTCTGGCCAGGTATAGCCTGCATTCCATTGAACAACCCATCCGGCAAGGACAACCCGAGCAGATGCAGCAACTCTGTGCTTATACGCCTATACCTATTGCCCTGGACGAAGAACTGATCGGCGTGCAGGAAGCGACACAGCAGGTGGACATGTTAAATTTTATAAAGCCGCAATACATCATCCTGAAACCCACACTGGTAGGAGGACTTCAAGCGAGTGCGGACTGGATTAAGCTGGCAGAGCAACGAAAAATTGGCTGGTGGATGACTTCGGCACTTGAATCGAATATCGGGCTAAACGCGATCAGCCAGTTCACGGCTAATTATGACATTCACATGCCGCAAGGGCTCGGCACCGGACAGCTTTACCACAACAACATCGCCTCTCCGTTGCAAATTAACAAGGGCTGGTTATGGTATAGCGACGGCATCTGGGGTCAACTGCCGGAACAGGCATAAGCTATACCTATACCTATACCTATACTTACCCAAAACCAAAAAGGCCTGCAAATCTTGCAGGCCTTTTCTGATATAAGGAATCATTTCAATAATTACATACCCGGACGACCACGGTGCATTCCCGGACCACGCTGCATGTTCTCCTCAGGTGTCGGAGCACCTTTAAAGCTGCGGATGTTGTAAGAGAACGTCAGCATGAAGAAGCGCTGCAATACAGTTGACTGCACGTCTTCCACATAAGATTCTGTGATGTTGCGGCGAATGCTCACGTTCTGGTTCATCAGGTCATTCACGCTCAGGCTAATCTCACCTTGCTTATCCTTGAATATCTTCTTGCCGAGGCTCATGTTCCAGAGCAGGAAGCTGTTGTCCACGCCGGCTGACAGACCAGAATTATACTGGTGGTTCAGTTCCGTGCGGTATACCAGGTCTTTCCAAAGGATCCAGTTGTAGCGAACGCTCGTGTTCTGGTTGAAGAAGTTGTTGTTCTGGGTCGTGCGCAGTGTGTTATTCACGATGTTGTAGCTGGAGAAAGTAGACACTGTAAAGTCTATCTTCTCGCTGATATTGCTGCTGATGTTGAAGCCGGCACCAAGGTTAGTGTTGTTAGCGTAGTTCACCTCCCCATCAATCTTTCCTGGTATTCTGGAATATCCCACAGAGCCGTTCACGTTAAAGTTTGAGCTGATGAAGTTAAGCGGCTGTCCGTAGTTGAAGAATGAGCGCACGTTGTAGTAACCGTCCATGTTCTCAGGGCGGCTCAGGCGGGCACCCGGACGGAACTCATATCCTTCGGCTATACCTTCCGGTGCACTGGTTGTGTATACACTGTTGGCTACGTAGTTGTTGGTCATGGTACCGAACATACCAATAAAGAACACGCGGTTGGTTTCGGCATTGAAGTTACGGTAGCGCGCGTTAAAACGAGTCTGGTAATCCTGCTCCAGATCTGCGTTACCGATACGAGCCTGCAGCGGGTTAGAGATATCGAGTACTTCCTGCAACTGCTCCACAGAAGGAGCGTTGGTGTTGGTTCTCAGGTTGAGCGTCAGGTTCTGTGATTGAGAAAACTTAAACTCATATTCTGCAGACGGCAGGAAGTTACTGAAGGTACGCTTCAGCGGGCTCAGGTCAACCGGGAACTGGCTGTCCGTGTCGAGTGTGGCGTACTCGTAACGGGCGTTTACCTGCAATCTGGCTTTGTCGTTACGGTACTGGTAGCTTGGGCCCACGCTTTGCGAGAGGTAGTCACTCTTGAATGAGCTGCTCAGCGGCATGTTAAAATTGGCATATTCACCGGCGGTCTCTACATAGTCGTAGGTTCTGCGATCTGAGTCGCGCATCTGGTTACCGATGCTGTACTCCAACTGCCAGCGTGATTTCTCACCCAGGCGCTGCGAGTAGTTGGTGCTACCTGACCAGCTGAAGTTCTTACGGTCCAGGCGGATGAACTGGTCGCGCAGTACGTTGTTGTCAGAGTTCTCAAAGTTTTGAGTTTGCTCATACTGGAAACCATCACCCTCTACATTGTTAATGCTGGTGTTGAAGTTCGTCGTCAGGATGCGGCCAGAGTCACCGAATCGCTTGGAGTACAGGATGTTGTTGTTGAAGCTAAATGTGGTATTGTCTGAGCTGGCTCGGTTCAGAGACTCTGACAGCGTCCCGTTTAAGTCAAAGGTTTGGGCGTTTCTTCCTGTGAAGCTCTCGTCATTCTGAAGTCGGAGGCTTGGCGTTACGAGCAGGCGGTTGTTTTCGTTGATGTTGTATTGCAGGCGCATGTTCAGACGGTGCCCGTCCTCACGGTCTCTGTTGTTCGAGTCTTCGGTGTACTGCAGCCCTGCTTCGTCTGATACGAAGTCGCGGAAACGGTACTGATCGTTGACGATGTCGCGGTTGGTATAGTTGTAGTTGGCGCTCACATCCATCTTTTTACCCCACTTGTCCTGGTAGTTCACACCGAAGTTGTTCGTGTTGATAATACCTGTCGGGGTGCCGCCGCCCCAACCGCCTCTACGGCCGCGCATGCCACCGCCCGGTGTTTCGCCGATAGAGAAGTCGAACATGTTGATGTTGTTGGTCAGGCCTGTTACCGTGATGCGGCGATCGTTGTTAAAGTAGTTGATGGCTGCACCTGCCATGTAGCGCTCGTCGGTGCCGTAACCTGCCGAGATCTTGCCGGTATAGCCCTGGCGACGATCTTTACGGGTAATAAAATTGATCGTCTTCAGTCGGTTGCCATCTTCAAAGCCGCTGAAAGCAGCCTGATCGCTTTGCGCGTCAAATACCTGCACATTCTCAATCATATCAGAGGAGATATTGCGCATGGCAGAAGTCACGTCTTCGCCGGTATAGCGTTTGCCATCGATCATGACCTGGCGCACTTCCTCGCCCTGCGCCTGAATACGGCCGTCCTGTATCTGTACGCCTGGCATTTTAGTTACCAGATCTTCCGCGCTTGCATCCGGAGCTGTTTTAAAAGCTTTGGCGTTAAACTGTGAAGTGTCACCCTTTTGCTCACCGAGTGGCGCGCGACCGATAATTTGCACTTCACCCAGACGGGTGTTCTGCTCCTGCATGCTCAATACGCCCAGGTTAACAGGCGCCTGCGCTACCTGAACAGGTCTGGAAAGCAGGTCGTAACCCAGGTAACGAATTTCTAGGGTATAATTTCCGGAAGGCACCCGCTCAAAGCGGAAGGCACCTTGCACATCGGTCGAAGTGGTTAGAATCGCCTCGCTGGCGACACGTTTCATCACCACGCTGGCGCCCGGCAAACCGCTTTTGTCTGTAGCGCTCTGCACTGTGCCGGATACGGTTTGTGCGTAAACTTGTGAAAAGCCAATCAGCATGATCAGCAGAGAGAATAACTTCCTCATTCTAAGTAGTAGTGTAGTAGTTTTGGACTTTAATGTATCGCTTTAATCAGGGTAATACTGAGCCTTCTGAAAAGTGCTTCCTTGCCTTTCCTGAACCCCTTAGAGCAGGTGGCAGCCGTAAAGGTTTAACCACCCATCAAAAATATTTTCTGGGAATACTCCGATACACGCTGGATAGGCTACTGGCAGCGTAAAACGGCTCTATGGCTGAGTGCAGGCCGTTCAGTCACGATATAAAAGGGAGTAATGAGTTTGAGTTGGCTTTGTACTAACAGACTTTAGTTAGGAGGTATAGCCTTACAGATACCTTTCCAGAAGTAGTGTTTTAACTTTGTCCATACCTGTGCTGGCCTTCTCTTCGAACAGGTGCAGATTAGGCCGCGGGCGCACATAGGGGAGGTTTGGGTCAACAACCAGAACTGGTGCTTCGTCAGGCACCAGGTCCACCAGTCCGGCAGCGGGGTATACAACCAGTGAGGTTCCTACTACCAGAAAAATGTCAGCACTCATGGTATCCTCCATCGCCTTCTCCATCATGGGCACGGGCTCTCCAAACCAGACAATGTTGGGTCTCAGCTGTGACCCACGTTCGCATTTATCGCCCAGGTTCAGCTGCCAGCCTTCTATCGGGTATATTAATCTTGGATCAAGCGTACTGCGGCTTTCAAATAGTTTCCCGTGCAGGTGGATGACGTCGGTAGAGCCCGCTTGCTCGTGCAGATCGTCCACGTTTTGCGTGATGATCTTGACATCGAAGTCCTGCTCCAACTCCGCTAGGATCCTGTGTCCGGCATTGGGCTGCACGCTGTGCGCGTTTTTGCGGCGCTGGTTGTAAAAGTCCAGCACGAGTTCCGGGTTTTTGCGCCATCCCTGCGGAGAGGCCACTTCCATAACATCGTGCCCTTCCCAAAGGCCGTTCGCATCGCGGAAAGTGGCAATGCCGCTTTCTGAGCTTATACCTGCTCCTGAGAGCACCACGAGTTTTTTCTTCCCCATTTGTAGATGATTGTTCTGTGCTTATTTACTGGCTACGCCCCGAGCAGGTTTAATCCGCTAAACGCAATGCACGAAGTTGATGATGCCTATACCTATACCTGTTGTAGGCCTATACCTGCGGGCATAACAGAAAGAAGCCGCTCGGTTTGGAGCGGCTTCTTTTTAATTATTTCTTTTTCGGCGCTGCTTTTTTTGCCGGAGCCTTTTTTGCAGCCGGTTTCTTCTCGGCTGTAGCGGTTTCCGTCTTTTTCTTGAAGCCACCGCGGCCTTTTTTCTCCGGGGTCTGCTCCGCCAGATCCAAACATTCCTGCAGGGTCAGCTCCGCCGGCTCCTTGCCTTTCGGGATCTTCACGTTTTTCTTGCCCACCACGATGTAGGGGCCATATCTGCCGTTGAGCACCTGCACTTCCGGATTCTCAGGGAATGATTTGATCAGCTTTTCTGCATCTGCCTTACGTTTGGCTTCGATCAGAGCAATCGCCTCCTCAGCCGTTACCGTCATCGGGTCCATCGTTTTAGGCAGCGAGTAAAACTTGCTGGCATGGCTGATGTAAGGGCCGAAGCGCCCGATGGCAGCCTTCATTTCCTTCTCTTCATATACACCGACAATGCGAGGCAGTTTAAACAAGTCCAGCGCATCCTCCAGTGTCAGGCTTTCGAGGAACTGGCCTTTGCGCAAACTGGCGTATACCGGCTTCTCACCGGTTTCAGGGTTTTCCTCACCTAACTGCACATAAGGCCCAAAACGACCCAGCTTAGCGATGATCTGCTGGCCAGATACGGGGTCTATTCCTATCTCACGCGCCCCGGAAACATCGGCACGGTTGATATTCTCGCTGTTTTCGATGCGCTCATGGAATTTCCCATAGAAATTCTCCATCATCTGTTCCCATTCCTGCTGCCCCTGTGCGATCTCGTCAAACTCTGCCTCTACGCGGGCCGTGAAAGAGTAGTCAATCACATTGGGGAAGTGCTCTACCAGGAAATCGTTCACCACCATAGCCGTATCCGTCGGGAAGAGTTTGTTTTTCTCCGCACCCGTGATCTCGGTTTTGGTCTGGGCTGTGATCTGGTCGCTTTTCATGGTCAACACGTTGAATTTACGCTCTTTGCCCTCGCGGCTGTCTTTCTCTACGTACCCTCGCTTCTGGATCGTCGAAATGGTAGGGGCGTAGGTAGATGGTCTGCCGATGCCCATTTCTTCCAGTTTCTTCACCAGGCTTGCCTCGGTATACCTTGGGGCAGGGCGGGAGTAGCGCTGTGTCGCCTGCATCTGGCGCAAGCCAAGCGTCTGGCCAATGCTCAGCGGCGGCAACATTCCTTTCACATCCTCGTCACCGCCTTCTTCATCATCCCTCGATTCGATGTATACCTTCAGGAATCCTTCAAACTTGATCACTTCGCCGGTGGCCACCAGTTTCTCTGGCTGCGTCGATATATCAATGGTCGCGGTTGTTTTCTCTATTTCAGCATCCGCCATTTGGGAGGCAATCGCTCGCTTCCAGATCAGCTCATAAAGGCGCTGTTCGTTGCGGTCGCTGCTGGCAGTCAGTTGCGAGAAGTCGGTTGGGCGAATGGCCTCGTGGGCTTCCTGTGCTCCCGATGATTTGGTTTTAAAGCGGCGGGTCTTCACAAACTTCTCCCCGAAAGAATCGCGTATCGCGTTGGAGGCACCCTGTATTGCTTCCTCGGAAAGGTTCAGGGAGTCCGTACGCATATAGGATATTTTACCGGCCTCGTACAGGCGCTGCGCCACCGTCATGGTCTGAGCTACAGAGAAGTACAGCTTGCGGCTGGCCTCCTGCTGCAGGGTAGAAGTGGTAAAAGGAGGAGCGGGGCTACGCTTGAGCGGTTTGGTCTCGAGGTTGCCAATGGTATAGCTTGCTCCGATGCAACGCTGCAAAAATGCCTGCGCTTCTTCTTCCGTCTTGAATTTTGTAGGCAGTTCGGCTTCCAGGGTCTTGCCCTGCACATCAAACTGGGCTGTGATCCGGAAAGTCGGTTCGGCGTTGAATTTCTCAATCTCACGCTCGCGCTCCACCACCAGTCGCACAGCCACTGACTGCACACGACCGGCGGAAAGACCGGTTTTGATCTTCTTCCAGAGAACCGGCGAAAGCTCAAAACCCACCAGGCGATCGAGCACACGACGGGCTTGTTGCGCGTTCACCAGGTCCATGTCGATGCCACGAGGAGAACTGATGGCATTCAGGATAGCGTTTTTGGTAATCTCCCGGAAAACAATGCGGCGAGTTTTGGCTACGTTCAGGTCGAGGGCTTCGGTCAGGTGCCACGAAATGGCTTCTCCTTCCCGGTCGTCGTCCGATGCGAGCCACACTGTTTCAGCTTCCTTTGCCAGTTTCTTTAATTGCGATACTATTTCCTTTTTGTCGCTCGAGATCACATAAGTCGGTTTAAACTTATTTTTGATATCGATGGCGTTGTTGTCTTTAGGCAGGTCCCGCACATGGCCGAAACTCGATTTCACCACAAAATCTTTTCCCAGGTATCCTTCAATCGTTTTGGCCTTGGCCGGTGACTCGACTATGACTAAATTTTTTATCATCCTTTATAATTAGGGGCAATTCGTTTGAATTTTGCCCAAAGTTCAAATTTTTTTTCAAACATATACAACCTGAAATTGATAACATAGGTTTAACATGCCAACATTGTCTTCATTAAAAGGCTGTTTTATTAGCTTAAACTATCTATACGGACCACTTTTATATTTATATGCAACGATTGTTAGTCATTTGCCGGCACGCTGAGCCAAATGATCCTTTCCCGCTCCAGCCCGACTTTGAACGGGAACTTACTAAAAATGGGCAACACCAGGCGCGTATCACCGGCAAATGGCTCCGGGATACGTTCCAGAAGGTCGATGCCATTCTGAGCAGTCCGGCCCCCCGAGCCGGCCTAACCGCCAGGCTAGTAGCTGAAAAACTTTATTTTGATGAAGATCGCATCGAATACGAGCCTGACTTTTACAATGCGCGTGAAAGTGTGCTCGTCAACATACTGGCTAAGCTTCCTGACCATCTGACGCGGGTGCTGCTGGTGGGGCACAATCCAGGTATAACAAGTCTGTCGCGCACCCTGACGGGGGAGCACGTAGGTTACCTGGACCCCGCAGGGGCTTATGCCATAAAGCTGGAGCTCGCCACCTGGCAGGAACTGCATGTGACAAGCGGAAAGCTGGAGGCTGAGTTCACACAGCCGTAAGCCCGGAAACGGCCCAACTGGCATTATTTGTCAATTTTTTTTAATAGCTTTAAACACTCTTTACTTTTTGCACCTATACCTGATCATCATAAAGCTGGATGAAAACCAAAATAGTAGCCGTTATTAACCAAAAAGGCGGCACAGGCAAAACGACTACCACCATCAACCTGGGCAGCGCCTTAAGCAAACAGGGGCACAAAGTCCTCTTAGTTGATCTCGACCCCCAAAGTAACTTATCGTACAGCCTCGCTGTTTCCTCGCCTGACCAGACGCTGGCCGAAGCCTTTTTAGGGACACAAAACATAAAAGATATCCTTGTCGAAAAAGACGGCCTGTGGGTGGCTCCGGGTTCCAACGAATTAGTCGACGTGGAGATATCGCTCGTGTCGCAGCCGGACCGGGAACAGTTTCTGAAAACCATGCTGCAGCAGGTCAAAGGCTTTGATTATGTGTTGATTGACTGTCCACCCTCACTTTCGGTGCTTACCCTTAATGCGCTGACAGCGGCGCATGAAGTACTTATACCTTTGCAGATGGAGGTACTTACCCTTCAGGGCCTGGACCAGATCATGCAAACGATCGCGAAAGTAAAAAAGGCATTTAACCCGAAACTTAAAATTAAGGGAATCGTAGTGGTCATGTTTGATGTGCGACGCAAGCTGAGTCAGGAAGTACTCGCCTATCTGCAGGAGAACGTGAAAGAGAAGATTTTTGAAAGTCAGATCAGACTAAATGTGAAACTGGCCGAAGCACCCTCTTTCGGTAAGAGCGTGCTGGATTATGATAGCTCCTCCAACGGGGCGAAAGATTATGCCGCACTGGCCGCCGAATTCAGTCAAGCATAACAGGAGATTGCATAAAATCGCAATATTTTAAGTAAATTGCAGTAACATTCCCTTTGTACTGTTCAGCCAGTCAGCTAAAACTGATGCTGACGAAGGGCCGAACAGTTAACAAACCCTATACAACCCTAAACATATGGCCTTAGGTAAAAATTTGAAGCTGAGCAAAGACAAGCTCATTAGTGACGTAGAAACCAGCCAACCAGAAAAGACGACTCCATCGCGTGCGAAAGCGAAACAGCAGATGCCTGCTGCCACTACGACTGTGGAGGAGAAACAGGAGCCCCCTCAATTGAAACAGGAAAGTACCAATGCTCCTGCAGCCAGGACGGAAGCCCCTGATACTGCTGCCAGAAAAGAAGCAGGCACTAGTTCGCTTGCTGTGAAAAGCGCACCCAACGGAAAGCAGAGCCGCAAACAGGTGCTGCCATCCAGCCCGGAATATATTGGCGAACAGCTAAACAAAGTGCTTTATGCCCTTGATGCCTTTAAAAAAGGGGATATCTCGGTTCGTCTGACCAAACAGAACGACGACATTTTCGCAGAGATCGCCGAAGCCTACAACTCGATGGTGGAAATGATCGGCGGTGTAGGCGGTGAGGTGTCACGTATCTCGAAAGTGGCAGGAGTAGAGGGTAACCTGAAAGCCCGTGCCTCGGCCGAGAATGCTTCCGGTTTCTGGAAGGACATGATCAACAACATCAACGGCCTGGTGGACTCCATTGCGGTTCCGGTACTCGAAGTGGGTAAAGTACTGAAGAACATCTCGCGTGGTAACCTCGACGAAACATTCCAAATCCCGGTATCGGGTGACTTCAAGGTCATGGCCGAAACTATCAACCGTACCATCGACAACCTGAACCTGTTTGCCGGTGAGGTAACGCGTGTGGCGCTTGAGGTGGGTACCGAGGGTAAACTCGGTGGCCAGGCATCGGTGCCAAACGTGGCAGGCGTATGGAAAGACCTGACCGATAATGTAAATACTATGGCCAGCAACCTGACCTCGCAAATGCGTGACATCTCGAATGTGGCGACTGCGGTGGCGAAAGGTAACCTGGCTCAGAAAATATCAGTGGATGTTCGCGGTGAGTTTGCCCAGTTGAAGGACAACATGAACCAGATGGTGGACTCGCTCAACATCTTCGCTGACGAAGTGACAAGAGTGGCCCGCGAGGTAGGTACGGAAGGACGCCTCGGTGGCCAGGCCAAAGTGCCGAACGTTGGTGGTGTATGGAAAGACCTGACCGACAACGTGAACACGATGGCCAGCAACCTGACCTCTCAGATGCGCGACATTGCAAACGTATCTACGGCAGTTGCGAAAGGCGACCTGACGCAGAAGATCACGGTGAATGTACGGGGTGAGATGGCTGAACTGAAAGATATCATCAACCAGATGGTGGACTCACTCAACATCTTTGCCGGTGAGGTAACAAGGGTTGCCCGTGAAGTGGGAACAGAAGGTAAACTAGGCGGACAGGCAGCTGTACCAAATGTTGAAGGTACCTGGAAAGAACTCACTGACAACGTGAACCTGATGGCAGGCAACCTGACACTGCAGGTACGTGACATTGCAGAAGTAGCGACAGCTGTGGCGAAAGGTGACCTGACTCAGAAAGTGTCTGTAGACGTGAAAGGAGAGTTAGGTGATCTGAAAGACATCCTGAATGAAATGGTGGACCGACTGAATGTGTTTGGCGCGGAAGTAACCCGTGTAGCACGTGAGGTAGGTACCGAAGGTATACTAGGCGGTCAGGCCGACGTGCCGAACGTGGCGGGTATCTGGAAAGAGCTCACCGACAACGTGAACTACATGGCTTCCAACCTGACCCTGCAGGTACGTGATATTGCCAATGTGGCAACCGCTGTGGCGAAAGGTGACCTGAGCCAGAAGATCACAGTGAATGTGAAAGGCGAACTTGCCGACCTGAAGGAGAACCTGAACCAGATGGTGGACTCGCTAAACATCTTCGCTGACGAAGTAACAAGAGTGGCCCGCGAAGTAGGTACTGAAGGACGCCTCGGCGGCCAGGCCTCAGTGCCGAACGTTGGTGGGGTATGGAAAGACCTGACCGACAATGTGAACACGATGGCCTCCAACCTGACGCTGCAGGTACGTGACATTGCCAACGTAGCGACTGCAGTAGCGAAAGGTGATTTGGCGCAGAAAGTGTCTGTGGATGTGAAGGGTGAACTGGGCGAGTTGAAGGAAAACATCAACCGCATGGTGGACTCACTGAATATCTTCGCCGGTGAGGTGACTCGTGTGGCCTTGGAAGTGGGAACCGAAGGTAAACTGGGTGGACAAGCTACTGTTCCAAACGTGGGCGGTGTTTGGAAAGACCTGACCGATAATGTAAATACGATGGCCTCCAACCTGACCACACAGGTGCGAGGTATAGCCAAAGTAGCAACTGCCGTGGCGAAGGGTGACCTTAGCCAGAAAATTACAGTTGAAGCGCGTGGCGAACTTCTTGATCTAAAAGAGAACCTCAACCAAATGGTGGACTCTCTGAACGTATTTGGTGATGAAGTAACGCGTGTGGCTCGTGAAGTGGGTACAGAAGGTAAACTGGGCGGACAGGCCAATGTGCCAAATGTAGCCGGAACCTGGAAAGATCTGACTGACAACGTAAACTACATGGCTTCCAACCTGACTTCTCAGGTACGTGACATCGCTAAGGTAGCGACCGCGGTAGCGAAAGGTGACTTGAGCCAGAAGATCACGGTGGAAGCCCGCGGTGAGATTTTGGATCTGAAGGAGAACCTGAACCAGATGGTGGACTCGCTCAACATCTTCGCTGACGAAGTAACCCGTGTGGCACGTGAGGTGGGCACGGAAGGTCGCCTCGGTGGTCAGGCGAATGTACCTAAGGTACGTGGTACCTGGAAGGAACTCACTGACAACGTGAACACCATGGCCTCCAACCTGACGCTGCAGGTACGCGACATTGCTAAAGTGGCAACTGCCGTGGCGAAAGGCGACCTGACGCAGAAAGTGTCTGTAGATGTGAAAGGTGAACTGAACGAGCTAAAGGAAAACATGAACCGCATGGTGGACTCGCTCAACGTTTTCGCCGGTGAGGTAACACGTGTGGCGCTAGAAGTAGGTACAGAAGGTAAACTGGGTGGACAGGCCAACGTGCCAAATGTAGGGGGCACTTGGAAAGACCTGACTGATAATGTAAATACCATGGCCTCCAACCTGACCACACAGGTGCGAGGTATTGTACGCGTAGTAACGGCCGTATCAAAAGGTGACCTGACCCAGAAACTGACCCTCGAAGCAAGAGGAGAGGTAGCTGAGCTGGCCGACACGATCAACACCATGGTGGTTGACCTGAACCGCCTGGCGGGTGAGGTTAGCCGTGTGGCGAGAGTAGCTGGTGTGGAAGGAAAACTGACCGAGCGAGCCACTCTGCAAGGTGTAGGCGGCAGCTGGAAAGAACTGGTGGATACGCTGAACGACCTGCTGGAGTCCATCGTGACGCCGGTACTGGAAGTATCCCGCGTAGTGCGCGCTATCTCAGAGGGTGATTTGACCCAGAAAGTGGAGGCACATACCGCTGGTGACATTCTGGACATGGCCAACGCCCTGAACCTGGCGGTTGACAACCTGAACGCGCTTCTTGGTGAAATTAATGACTCATCGCTGGTAGTAGGAAGCTCTTCCGAAGAAATGGCTGACAAAGGCCTTGAAATGAACCGCGTGACGCTCGATGTGGCACTTGCCATGCAGCAAATGGCGGAAGGTGCCCAGAATCAGGCCCTCAAGACAGACCAAGCCTTCAAGCTGATCGAAGAGATCATGAAAACTACGAAGGATACGGCAGCTCGTGCAGAGGTAGTGAACAAATCCGCCACGCTGGGTGAGGAAACATCTCAGTTGGGTCTGAAAACAGTAGCCGAAGTGGTGAAGAACATGGAAGAGATCTCCAGTTCTGCCTCGCTTACCTCTAAAACAATTGAAGTACTAAGTGCCCGTTCGCAAGAAATTTCCAAATCACTTGGTGTGATCACCGACATTGCCGCACAAACAAACCTGCTTGCCCTGAACGCTGCCATTGAGGCGGCCCGTGCCGGTGAGGCAGGACGCGGTTTCGCGGTAGTAGCTGAAGAGATTCGCAAACTGGCCGAGGGATCACGCAAATCTGCTAACGAGATCAACACGCTGGTAGAAGACGTGAAAAAAGATACCGCCTCTGCCGCAATGGCGATCTCCACCATGGAAGGCCGTGTATTGAAAGGAAAGAATGCGACATTCGAAGCATCCGGTGCCTTCAAAAATATTGCCGCTTCCTCTGGTGAAACGCTTCGTTCGGCACAGGACATCCTGACAGCAACTGAGGTACAGAAGTCATCGATCGGTGATGTAGTGAAGTATGTGGAAGAAGTAGTAGCCATTGCCGAGCAAACGGCCTCTGGTACACAGCAGGTGGCGAGCACAGCCAAGCAGCTGTCCGCTTCGATGCAGGAACTTACGTCTTCTTCTCAGAACCTGAACGACATTGCCGCTGACCTGCAGATTAGTATCTCCGCCTTTAAACTGGTGGATGGTAACCTGGTGTTTAACCATAGCCCGAATAACCGTCGTCTGGCTTCTATGCCTGCCAAGCCGAAGCAAAAGCAATTGGCTGGTAACTCACGTCTGAGCTCTGTTAGCTCCAGAAATAAAACCAGCGAGGACAACAAATAAACCGTCCCGAACTGATGAAAGAAAAGACGAACAAGAAAGAGGAGCAATCAGCAGCTGAGTCCGTTGCATCCAGAAAGGGTAATACAGCTGAAACTACCGTGGCTCCTGCTAAAGAAAGTCCGGCCAAGCCTGAAGCAGTGAAGGACGAGATGATTCACCTGATCGTCTTTAAGCTTGGCGCGGAAGAGTACGGGATTAAGATAGATCAGGTAAAAGAGGTGACGGTAACTCCAAATGTGACCCGTATGCCGCGAACGCCTGATTTTATCAAAGGGGTGGCCAATATTCGTGGTGACATTATCGCTATTATGAATCTGGAAGAGCGCTTTGGCATTCGTTCTGTTCCACTGGCCAATGACGTGAATCCACACATTACCTATACCCTGGTAATAGAAGCAAGGGAATACAGTATAGGTGTGATTGTGCGCGAAGTTCCACAGTCCCTGAACCTTTCGATGACCAAGATTGACAAGACTCCTTCGTTTTTGCAGGATATCAATATCCACGAAAATTACATTGAGGGCATTGCCAAGGTCAATAGCCGCCTGATCATTGTACTGGATATGTATAAAATCCTGACCCAGGATGAGATAAGGGAGCTGAAAAATAATTAAAGCAATTCATTCAAATTGAAGCTATACTTTAAAGTATGAAAAGAATTCTGATTGTAGATGACTCCTTCTATATGCGCACCATGCTCAAGAACATGCTCACAGATGCAGGTTATGAGATAGTTGGAGAGGCTCCAAACGGGCAAACAGCGCTGGAACTGGCTAAGGAAACCAATCCTGACCTGATTACGCTCGATGTGATCCTGCCAGACAATACGGGACTTGATGTGCTAAAGGGCATTAAAGCCGAGCAGCCTGAGATGAAAATCGTGATTGTGAGCGCCGTAGGGCAGGAAGTAATCGTGAATGAAGCACTGGAGTACGGCGCTCTTTCTTATATCGTCAAGCCTTTCTCAGAAGAGCGGGTGCTGGAGGTTGTTAAGAAAGCGCTGGAAGAATAGCTGTATTCTGACTGTAGGAGTACTTATTGTTGGTAGAAGGAAAGGAGTCGTACTTTGAAAGGACAGAATAGCAGGCTGAAAGTCCTGGTTGCTGACGGATCAAGTCATGCTCGCCTAGTGCTTGAGAGCATCCTCAGTCATTCACCTGATCTGGAAGTGATAGGTCTTGCTTCTAACGGAGCTCAGGTGTTGGAAACGTTGCGTCACCGGAAAGCAGACGTCATACTTGCTTCTGTGGATCTTCGGGATAACGAGCATTTACTTGTATTCAAGCAGATCTTCAGTGAGTGCCCGACACCGATCATAATGTTGGTGGGGAAAGAACAGCTGAGTCTGGAACTTCTCCAGGAGGCTATCGATCTGGGAGTTTATGGGATGATTCTGAAGCCAGGCCCATTGACAAGACCAGCCTATAGAACCATAGCAGAGGAGATCTGCAGGAAAGTAGCCGCAGTACGGGATTCCGAATACTGGGATCCTAAAAAGCGCCTAAGTATGCTAGGTGAAGAAGCGCAGATTCTGCATCTGACTGAGCAAAAGAGGCACCGGAATGCAACAGCAGACACCATCATTGTGATTGGTGCTTCAACAGGCGGAACACAGGCAGTGGAGCAAATCATACGGCAATTAGACCCGAAGCTAAAGGCTTCCGTTTTAGTTGCCATACACATGCCGCCAAAGTTCACGCACAGTTACGCACGCAGACTCAAAGGAATGACGGGGCTGACCGTGACGGAGGGCCGTACAGGTTTGATACCAAGACCCGGTCATGTGATTATTGCCCCTGGAGGTAGAAATATGATTGTACATACTGTGATGGGAAATGCCTCCAACCTGAAGGTCGGCTTTAATGAAGGCGATGAAGCAGAACACGATCTGCCATCAGTCGATCAGCTGATGATGGCGGTCGCGCAAAGCGGCGTACGACGCGTGATAGGTGTCATACTCACAGGTATGGGCAAAGACGGCACCACAGGAGTTATGGCCATATCACAGCGGGAAGGGGGACATGTTATAGCACAGGACGAGGCTTCGTCGGCCATTTTTGGGATGGCCAAATCAGCCATAGAGAGCGGTAACACCGACAAAGTGCTGCCTTTGTCAGAAATAGGCCAGTACCTCAACCGGTATGTGGCAGCAGGACAGCAGCAAGTCAGTACAACTGACATTAATTCATGAAATCGAGAGAGCAGGAGTATAAAGAGATATTTATAGCAGAAGCGCTGGAGTATTACGACGCCCTCAACAGGCTCATCAGCGAACTGGAAAAAAAACCGCAGGACGATCAGGTGCTGGCGGAGATATTCCGTATGCTACATAACCTGAAGGCAAACGCGAAAGCGATCGGTTACCTGCAGATCGCTGACGTATCGCATAAACTCGAAACAGCATTTGGCCTGATCCGCAACAAAGAGCTGAGTTTCAGTGATGAAGTGGTAGGCGTTCTGTTTGATGGGATCGACTTGCTCGGTGAACTGATCAAGAACATCGACAGCGAACGTCAGGTAGAAATTGACCCGGTTCTAATCCGAAACCTGGATATCGTAGTCGACAGTCTTTCAGATAGCACGGTAGAGTTGGCCAAGGTGCAGAAATTCAGCACCTCCCGCAACCTGACGCTATCTGATCTCATTTACATTCAGGTCAAAAAGCTGGACCACCTCATGAACCTGGTAGGTGAGCTGATCATTGACCGGGACCGTATACTCTCGCTCAGTCGCGAGTTGGACAATGATGAGCTAAAGATGGTGAGTTCACATTTGTACCGCATTACAGAGGATCTGCAGTACAGTGTGATGGATGCGCGCCTGGTAAGCATCGGTACATTGTTCAATAAATTTCCGCGAGTTGTACGCGATATTTCAACTGCCGAGAAAAAGGAGGTCAATCTGGAGTTAAGCGGTCAGGATATTCAGATTGACCGAAATATTCTGCAGATCATAACAGACTCGCTGCTGCACCTGGTGCGCAATGCAATCACGCACGGTATTGAGAAACCTGAACAGCGGTCGAAGGTGGGTAAAACAAAAGCCGGTTCGCTGCAGCTCTCGGCCCGCAGCGACCGCGAAAGTGTAATTATCACCCTGACAGACGATGGAAGAGGTATAGACGTCGGAAAAGTGAAGAGAGCCGCTGTTGAACGACATCTGGTTTCAGGGGATGTAGCTGACGGGCTTCCGGACTCAGAAGTGTACTCTTTCCTGTTTGAGCCTGGTTTCTCGCTGGCCAAGGAAGTGACAGAGTTCTCTGGCCGGGGCGTCGGGTTGGATGTCGTGAAAAATGCGATCGATTCAATTGGCGGACGCATACGTATAGAGTCAGAGAAAGGAAAAGGGACCTCTTTTATTCTGCAATTACCGACTTCCATTGCCGTTAAGGGAGCCCTTTTATTTGAAATAGACAGTATTTTTTATGCCATCCCACTGATCCACACTGATTCCGTGGTAGCGCTGGATAAAGACGAACTCCACGAAGTAGGAGAGGTGCTTGTCGCCGACATTAAAGGAGAAACAGTAACGGTCGTATACCTGGACGAGCTCCTGAACATGGAGGAAAGCCAGATGCGTTTGGGTGATAAAACACGGTTAAAGGGACAGGTACAGAACATCATTATTGTTACCTACAACAACCGCAAGCTCGGCCTGATAGTGGATAAGCTTTACCGGCAACAGGATATAGTAGTGAAGCCACTTAGCAAGCCACTGGATAGCATTGATTTATATGGCGGTGTCACGCTGCTCGGCACAGGCAAAGTATGCCTGGTGCTGGACGTGCCTGCTATCACTAAGTACTTTGTGAACAAAAGATGAGGAATTGAGGCGATGGATTACGGAATTTATAACACGATGAACATGATGGATACGCATGTAACCGAGTTGGAAAAGGATATTATCAAAGAAATCCTCAATATAGGACTGGCACGCGCCGCCGATTCTTTTGCCACTATCGCCAAAGATAAGGTCATGCTCAAGGTGCCCGATGTGCAGCTGATCGAAGTAAAAGACCTTATTTCGCTTATCGCCAAATATGAAAACTCACACTTTATCATTCAGTCTGATATAAAAGGTGACTTTAACGGCGCTACGCTCATGCTCTTTTCAGATGAGCACATCACACTGCTCTCCAACGTGTGCCTCAGCATGTTGAATGTGCAGAAGGGCGAACTGAATGTGATGCAGGAGTCACTGCTACTCGAAATCAGCAATATTATAACGGGAGCCCTGGTTACCCAGTTGGCTAACATCCTGAAGAGTAACATTTACGGCTCGCCCCCGAAAGCGCCTAAAAGCCACATTGCGAACTCACTGAAGGATATCTTGGTACAGCATCCGCTTTTCCAGCCACTTGTGTTCACGGTCATCACCAAGTTCCAGCATAATTCAAAAGATATAGAACTTCCCTTGCTATTGTTTTTCGATACAGGCACTCTTATCAAGATGCTTGAAATCATCAGAACTTTTAAAGTATAAACAGCTTGTCGTATACCTGTTTATAACCGATTCAAATAAAATAACTGACGAGCTATACCTGTCTGGTTTATCCCCACAGGTATAGCTCGTACGCTTTTTATGCTATCCTGTGCTCGTGAAGGGGACGGCTCGTACAGTTCTAACTAGATGGCGTAGTTTGATTATAGCGTCAGTTTTCGTTTTTTTGCATTTTTATTTTCAAGAAACCACTAAGTCAATTGATGAACGCTTTAGGAAGACACATTTTAGTTGAATTTTACGATTGCTCCCCTGAATTAATGAACGATGTGATCCACATCGAAAACAGTATGGTTGCCGCCGCCGAAACGGCCGGGGCCACCGTCATCAACAGTACTTTCCATCACTTCTCGCCTTATGGTGTATCCGGAGTGGTGGTAATTCAGGAAAGCCACCTGGCCATCCATACCTGGCCTGAGTATGGCTATGCAGCCGTAGACCTGTTTACCTGCGGCGACTCGGTTGATCCTTGGGTTTCTTATACCTACCTGAAAGAGGCCTTCCAGTCTGGTCATGGTTCTTCGATGGAGCTGCGCCGCGGCCAATTAAGTCTTTTGAAGCGCAACGACTTCAACCTGGAGTCACTTCGTGACGCGTCTGCCAAAACCATTGAAGCAGATGGTTCTATTACAAGAGATGTTTGGTTCACTGAGCGTGACGAGAACATCGCCTTGTCGCTAAAGCATACCGGCAATCAGCTTTATAAAAAAGACTCAGACTATCAGCGGGTAGAGGTATACGAGACATTGGCTTACGGCAACATGCTGACGCTGGATGGCATGGTGATGTGCACACAAAAGGATGAGTACGTATATCATGAGATGATCACGCATGTGCCGATTCTTAGCAACCGCTCCGCAAAGCGTGCATTGGTGATCGGAGGAGGCGACGGTGGTACCGTACGCGAACTATTGCGTCACGAGCAACTGGAGGAGGTCACGCTGGTGGAAATCGACGAGCTCGTGATCGAGGCCTGTAAGCTGCACCTGCCTGAAACAGCCGTAGCCTTCGATAACCCGCGTCTGAACCTGTTGATTGAGGATGGCATCAAATATATTAAAGAGTGTGCTGATGAGCACTACGACCTGATCATTGTAGACTCTGCTGATCCGGTTGGGCCGGGTGAAGGCCTGTTTACTGCAGCGTTCTACCAGGAAGTATACCGTTGCCTGACAAAAGATGGTGTGATGATCACGCAAAGTGAGTCTCCACGCTTCAACTCGGCTGTTTTTGTTGAAATTTACGATACTTATAAGAAGATATTCGGACAAGATAAGGTATACTGCTACCTGGCGGCTATACCTACTTACCCGACCGGCACCTGGAGTTTCTCGTATTCAGCAAAAGGTAATGCCAGACCTTTGCAATTTGATGCTGAGACAGCTGCAGCGTTTTCCAAAAAAGAGGGCCTCAAATATTACAATGAAGAAGTGCATATGGCTGCCTTCGCACTCCCGAACTTTGTGAAGGAGCTTTTAAACACTAAACCTGAACATGTAACTGATGAGTACTCAGCAGAACCGACCAACCAATAGCAAACAACAGAAGATCGCATCATTTGACCCGAACGGGGTGGGCGACGTGAATGGTGGCCTTTTCGGTTTGCCATTTACTATAGAAGAATCAGAGGTTGTCCTTATACCTGTGCCCTGGGAAGTAACGGTGTCTTACAGTGCCGGTACAGCAGCAGGACCACAGGCCATCAAAGATGCCTCCCCACAGCTTGACTTGTTCGAACCTGCCATCAAAGACGCCTGGAAACTGGGTATAGGGATGGAGGAAATCTCTGAAGAATGGACAGTAGTAAGTGATAACCTGCGCCAGCGTGCAGAGAATTATATCAACTGGCTGGAAGATGGAAGCCCGGAAACGGACAGAGCGGAGTTTGAGAACCTGCCAGCAGAAGTGACTGAAAAAGGGGAGGAGTTGCTGCAGTGGCTCAAGGCAAAGGCGCACAGCTACCTGGACCAGGGCAAACTGGTTGGCGTAGTGGGCGGCGACCACAGCACACCGCTTGGACTGATGCATGCGTTGGCCGAGCGCCACGATGAATACGGCATCCTGCAGGTCGATGCACACGCCGATTTACGCGATGCCTATGAAGGCTTTAAGTATTCGCATGCTTCGATTATGTTCAATGCGCTGCAGCTGCCGCAGGTCAAAAAACTGGTGCAGGTAAGTATACGCGATATCTGTCAGGCAGAGGCGGAACTGGCTAATCAGTCAAACGGACGCGTTGCTATTTTCTATGACAGTGTGCTGAAAGAGAATATGTATGCAGGAGACAGCTGGAAAAAAGAGTGTAAGAAAATCATCGCCCAGCTTCCGCAGAAGGTATACATTAGCTTTGACATCGATGGACTTGACCCGAAACTTTGCCCTGCCACAGGTACACCGGTGCCTGGAGGTCTGGAGTTTGAAGAAGCCATATACCTGATCAAAGCGCTTGTGAGGTCAGGGCGTGAGATCATCGGTTTTGACTTATGTGAAGTAGCACCCGGCGACAGTGAGTGGAATGGCAATGTAGGCGCGCGACTGCTTTACAGGCTGTGTAACTGGATGGCTGTATCTCAAAAGCGACTGGAAGTGCAGTAGTCTTACCTTTATTCCCGATTTGCCGTATAGCGGGGTAGAAATAACAATCTATCACTATATATCGAAACAAAATGGGAATCATCATTAAGATCTTACTGACCGGTGTAGCCGCTCTTTTGGCTGCCTACTTACTGCCCGGTGTACATATTGACGGATTTGTAACGGCTCTGATTCTGGCAGTTGTGCTAGCTTTGCTTAATGCAGTGGTTCGCCCGATTCTGGTTATTCTGACTATACCGGTTACAATACTGACACTAGGCTTGTTTTTGCTGGTCATCAACGCGCTTATCATTCTGTTGGCCGACTACCTAATTGGAGGTTTCGATGTGGATGGTTTCCTGTGGGCGCTTATATTCAGTTTATTGCTGTCTCTTATTTCAGCGATACTAGACATGATCTTTTAAACGCAACTTTACCATAAACAGAAAAGCTCCTGGTTTAGATCAGGAGCTTTTCTGTTTTGATAACTTGGTCTTTAGCGTGACATCCAAGCTTCGCAGGCGTCAGCACATTCGCGGCAGGCGTCAGCGCATTTCTGGCAATGTTCGTGATCGTGCTTGCGGCACTCTTCTTCACACAGACGACAAATTTCTATGCATTCCTTCATTACATGCTTGGCATGGGCCGAGTCGCGGGCAACAAAACGCGCTGTAAGGGTACAGATGTCGGCGCAATCACGGTCGAGCATGATGCAGCGTACCATCATTTTAACGTCGTCTTCCTGCAAACAAGCGGTAGCACAGGTCTCGCAAGCGGTGATGCATTTGATCAGCACATGCTCTAGATCATTGGTTCTTTCAGATTTCATAGCTTCTGGTTTATAAAGTTCATACTTCTTTAAAATACGGTTGCGTGTGTTCATTGTTGATCTATCCGAAACCTATACCTAAAACATGAACCTATTTCACGCTGATATTGGTTAACTTTGGGTTCAGGACAGCAAATCTATTTCGCATCGTTACACTTTCTACAAAGCATGAGTTTAGGTATAAGAGAAGCACGTGAGGCATTAAAACTGTATTTTGGTTATGAGCAGTTCAGGCCTATGCAGGAGGAAATCATCACGAATATTCTGCAGCAGAAAGATGTGGTAGTGCTCATGCCAACCGGCGGCGGTAAATCAGTCTGCTACCAGGTGCCTGCCGTGGTCATGCCTGGTCTGTGCGTGGTGGTATCTCCTTTAATTGCCCTGATGAAGGACCAGGTGGAGGCGCTTTTGGCTAATGGTATACCTGCTGCTTTCCTGAACAGCTCTCAGACGGCGGACGAGCAGTATAAGATAGAGGAGAAAAGCTTGGCAGGGCAGATCAAATTGCTGTATGTTTCTCCTGAGAAACTGCTTTCTGCAGGTTTTTTCTCTTTTTTGAAAAGATTGCAGGTATCCCTTTTCGCGGTAGACGAGGCACACTGTATCTCTTCCTGGGGGCACGATTTCCGGCCGGAGTACACCCAGCTACGTGCACTCAAGCAGCAGTTCCCGACTATACCTGTGGTGGCGCTCACTGCCACTGCCGACAAGCTTACTAAAAAGGATATACAGGAGCAGCTGCAGCTGCGACAACCCCAAGTGTTTGTGGCTTCTTTTGACCGGCCAAACATTAACCTCACGGTGCTGCCCGGGCAGAATCGCTTTAATAAGATCACAGATTTCTTGTCACGCCGCTCCGGACAGCCGGGTATTATTTACTGCCTGAGCCGTAAAGCAACAGAAAGCCTATCTGGCAAGCTGCGTGAGAACGGGTATAATGCGACTTTCTATCATGCCGGTATGAACGCACAACAGCGCTCAAAAGCACAGGAGGCTTTTCTGCGTGACGATGTGCAGATCGTTTGCGCGACCATCGCCTTCGGTATGGGCATCGACAAATCCAATGTGCGTTGGGTGATCCACTACAATCTGCCTAAAAATGTAGAAGGCTACTACCAGGAGATCGGACGGGCCGGTCGCGACGGTGCCAAATCGGACGCACTCTTATTCTACAGTTTTGCTGACGTCATGAATTTGCGTTCGATGCTGTCGGAGAATGACAAGGCTCAGAACGAATTGCAACTGGTGAAACTGGAACGTATGCAGCAGTTCGCCGAAGCCACCTTCTGCCGTAGGCGCATTTTGCTCCAGTACTTTGGCGAGGGCATGGCTAAGGACTGCGGCAACTGCGATATTTGCCGCAATCCGCCTAGCCGCTTTGATGGTACTCTAATCGCGCAGAAAGCCTTGTCTGCCATTGCACGTTCGCAGGAAAAACTGAACATGAGCCTCTTGGTTGACGTGCTTCGCGGCTCCCGCAACAGCCAGGTAATGGCCGGCGGATACGATCGCATCAAAACCTACGGGGCAGGTCGCGATATTGGCACCCTGGACTGGCACCGTTACCTGCACCAGATGCTCAACGCAGGTCTGGTCGAGTTGGCCTATGACCAAAACTATACCTTAAAGTTGACGGAGCAGAGCAAACAGGTACTTTTTGATGGCCGTAAGATTGAGCTTGTTAAGTTTGAGGATGCCAAGCAGCAGACCGAAACACTGCAACGGGAAAAACCAAAACGCGAAATCATTAAAGATGCCCTGTTCGAGCGTCTCCGGGCTTTGCGCAAGCGCCTTGCCGATGCGCAGAACGTTCCGCCTTATGTTGTGTTCACCGATAGCACACTGCAGGAGATGGCAGCTGAGAAGCCGGCGAATCGTATTGCCATGTTAGCGATCAGTGGGGTCGGAGCTCAGAAGTTCGAGCGCTACGGTTATGATTTTATAAATGAGATCATTGCTTTTCTGACAGAAGAGCAGGCAAAAGGCAGTGCGATCAAAGGTGCTACGCACCTGGTTACCTGGGAGGCATATCAGCAGGGACTAAGTCCGGAGGAAATAGCAAGGCGGCGCAATCTGAATCCTGTGACGATATATTCCCACCTGGCCACGCTACTGGAACAGGGATACGATGTGCCGGTTCACGATTTTGTATCGAAGCGTGAGTACGAGGCAATTTCAGAAGCGATAGAAAATCTCGGAAAGGATGCCAAGCTGAAAGATCTGTTTGAGCACCTGGAAGAGCGCTACGAGTACTTCAAGATCCGACTGTCGGTTGCCATGTACAAAATGCAATACGCCTGGTAAAATAATAGTCAGTGAATGGTAAAAACGGAAGGCCGCTCTGCAAAGAGCGGCCTTCCGTTTTATTATAAGGTATGAGATTTACTCCACTGAAGCAATTGGATCTGGCCAGTTGTCTTTGTCTCCATTCACAATACCTTGCGAGATCACTTCGCCACGGAGAAGCAGAATGCCGGCTACGTGCGGTGCTGCGAAGGAGGTGCCGCTTCCGGCGCTGCCGATACCACCGCCTATGCGCGTAGAAGTTACACTCACGCCTGGAGCAGCGTAGTCAACTGGAGCACCGTAGTTGGAGCTTGACCAGAGATTTTGATAGCTATCCATAGCAGAAATTGTATACACACCGGTCGCATTTACACGGGCAGGGGAGTTTACAGAGCAATCTGTAGCGCTATTGCCAGCTGCGATGGCAAACAGAATGCCTCTGCTGGCCGCATTCGTCACGGCATTATCCAGCGTGCTGGAGATACCTGATCCGAGGCTCATGTTTACTACATCACCAGGCTTCGCCATGTTAATCACATAGTTTACTGCACTGATAGCACGCGATACTGTGCCATAGCCTGTGTTATCAAATACGCGAAGGGCCACAATAGTAGCATTAGCTGCTACACCCACCATGCCGGTGCCATTGTTTTTGGCGGCGATGATACCTGCCACATTCGTGCCGTGACCAAAACCATCCTCAATGGAGGCATCCCCATAGATAAGCGATGCGCTGCGCTGAAGGTCAACATTCAGGTCCGGATGATCCGTATCAATACCTGAGTCGATCACCCATACCGTTTTACCGGTACCGTCACCATAGCCGTTCATCGCAATGTGCCAAGGCAGTGTTTCGCCTGTAAGAGGCGTTATTTTAGCATATGGGCTGTTGGTAGGCTGCTCGGGTTCCGGCTCCGGGCTTGGCTCTGTAGGAGTAGGCTCAGTTGGAGCAGGTTCTGTTGGCGCTGGCTCAGTCGGAGATGGTTCTGTAGGAGTGGGCTCCGTAGGCGCTGGCTCAGTCGGCGTAGGTTCGGTTGGCGTTGGCTCTGTAGGAGTTGGTTCAGTTGGGGCTGGCTCAGTTGGTTTTTTCTTGCCGTTACCGTTACCGTTGCCTTTTGTATTTGTATCCGTGCTGCCGTCTTTTGTTTTGCCATTCCCTTTTGTGGTCGTGTCATCACTCGTATCCTTGGTCTTACCACTGTTACCTTTCGCTGATGTATTATCAGTGCCAGGCTTTGCAAGCATAATAATACGGTCTTGCTCAACATAAGCTACCTCGGAGTTTTTGCGCAGTTGCTCTAACTGATTTTTGGTCAGTCGAGCTGCAAAACCGTTTACATTTCCTTCAAAAGTTTGCTGTATAGCGTCACGCTCTATACCTGAAGCGAGTAACATTCGCTCACGAAGCGCCACTGTGGCAGCACGTCCCGCTATGGACATAGCACTCACACCAGTTGCGCTTAAATTGTTGGAACCGTTTTTAAATACTACAATGTATTGGCCAGGTATAGCCTGTCCGTGTTGCGAGTTTATTTGAACAGAATCTGTTTGAAACTGCTCCTCCATAAAGTCCTCTTTCTGACAGCTGGATAGGGTGAATACGGAAGCCAGTGCTAAACCTGACAACGCTTTAAATAGTGTAGAATTGTTCATCATATAAGCTTGGTTGGATTGGGTAATTAATTGAAGTTATTTTTTCACAAAGTATCGTAACAACACGTATTTTTAAAAAGTTTAAAGCAAGTCAAAAATTGTAAAAATTTAATGATGGCTTCAAATTTAGATGAATAGAAAATTCCTGTCTACATTTTAAAATGTGGATTCTTGAAGATATAGGTCTCGTAAAGAGAGGGGAGGAATGTAAGGTTTTAGTAGATTTTTATCATATAATACACGTTATCAGTTACTTTTTACGAAAGATAATTGGATAAAAAGTAAGAAAGCAAGTTTTTGTGCAACTAAATTTTAATTGCATTATCAGGAGGTATTTTATAAGCAATTAAAATAATTATGCATTAGTAAAATTGTACTTTTAAGCTGCGTATAGGTTTTTATAAATATAACTAAAAATTACAACAAATATTTGCTAATAAAATTAGTATAATACGTATAGATTTAGTAAGTTTACATGCCGGCACCAAGCGTGCCCTATTTATTGTCAGGACCCGAAGAAAGAATAATAGTGGAAAAGGTAACATCTAATATAAGGCATCTTCGCAAGCACGCTGGGTATACCCAGGCACAGCTTGCCGAAAAGTTAGAGATCAAGCGTTCGTTGGTAGGAGCGTATGAGGAAGGAAGGGCAGAGCCAAAATTAAGTACCCTTGTGAATGTGGCCCGCCTCTTCGAGGTTTCTTTAGACGAACTCATCACCGCTGACCTGTCAGATCCAAACTATAAACCAGAAGTTGGTCAGTCAGGTGGTGGCAAACTGCGCGTGCTGGCCATTACGGTTGATCAGGATGATCGTGAAAATATAGAGCTGGTGCCCCACAAGGCGAGCGCCGGTTACCTCAACGGGTATGCCGATCCGGAGTTTATTGAGGAGCTTCCTCGTTTCCGGCTTCCTACTTTGGGAAGCGGCGGCACTTATCGCGCGTTCGAGATTAGCGGAGACTCTATGCTGCCGCTGTCTTCCGGTACTGTCATTGTCGGGAGGTATGTGGAGGACTGGAATACTCTGAAAGACGGAACCCCCTGCATCATCGTGAGTGGCAAGGAAGGCGTAGTCTTTAAGCGGGTATTCAACAAAGTGAAAGAGGCTGCTACCCTGCGTCTCCATTCTGACAACCCGCTTTATGTGCCTTATGAACTTTCGGTAGATGATGTGGTGGAGATCTGGGAAGCCAAATCTTACATCAGCTCTACTTTCCCCATTGCTGACATCTCACTTGACAAATTGTCGTCTATTGTTTTGGATCTTCAGAAGGAGATGCTCAAGTTGAAGAAAGCCGAATAACTTGTACCTTTAGGTATAGGAACAGTAGTACATCCTGTCTCTAATGAGGCAGGATGTACTGTTTTAGCGCTGTTTTAATTGGTCCGTTAACTACAAACGGCATTATCCGTAAAGGCATAGCATAAAACAAAAGCGCGATATGATACGATTAATTACCGATTCCCAAAGATATGAGGCGCAGGTAGGCGAAGGACTTCGTTCTCACTACCTTTTCTCTTTTGCAGATTATTACGATCCGGAAAACATGGAGTTCGGCCCTTTGCGTGTCTTCAACGATGACTATATCGCTCCTCGCTCCGGTTTTCCCGCGCATCCCCACTCTGAAATGGAGATCATGACTATAGTGCTCTCAGGTGAACTCACTCACAAGGATAACATCGGGAATGAAACAACCGTTACGCCGGGCCAGGTGCAGCGCATGACCGCAGGCACAGGGCTCACCCACTCCGAAACGAACGAAACGGACGAGGAAATCCACTTGCTCCAGCTTTGGTTTTTGCCGAACAAGCGCGGGCTGGCGCCTTCCTATGAAGTGATGGATGTCGGATTCCTGAAGGCTAAAAACGAGCTTATACCTTTGGTGACCGGACAGAAAGTGTTAGAAGATGTGGCTTACATCAACTCTAACTCTACAGTATATTATGGAAGCGTCACGCAAGGAGAGGAGGTTGATTTCAGAACCTTTAAACTTCGCAGAACTTTGATCTATGTGCTGACAGGCAGTGTGCTGGTCAACAATGTGGAAGCCGATAGGCATGACCAGATTAGGTTGGATGACCTGGAGGTTATTGGGATAAAAGCGACAGCCGATGCTACCTTTATCCTGGTAGATGTTCCAGCCGTTGAGGCTAACTACTAATCGAAATTTTCGAGTAAAGGCAATGGGCTAGGCTATAGACTTGCCCACTGCCTTTGCTTTTTATCAGTCGATGTCCTCCCCGGGAACAGCGATAGCTTCCTGCAGGAGGTGTTCATCCAGTTGCTTGCTTGTTTTAGCGCCAAGTTCACGCAGTATCTCCACTTTGCGTATCAGGTTACCCTTTCCTTCGGTGAGTTTGTTCATGGCACCATTATAGGCGGTCTGGCTTTGCTCCAGATGGCGGCCAACCATTTTGAGGTCTTCTACAAATCCTACAAACTTATCGTAGAGTTTTCCGCTTTCCTCTGCAATCCTGAGTACGTTTCTTTTCTGGTCTTCCTGGCGCCACACGCCGGCAACGGTACGCAAAGTAGCCAGTAGGGTAGAGGTGGTCACGAGGACAATGTTCTTGTCAAAGGCATCCGTAAAAATGTTCTGGTCATGCTGTAGCGCCAGGTTAAAGGCCGGCTCAATGGGAATGTACATTAGCACAAAATCAGGGGAATTGATGCCGCTCAGGCGGTGGTAGTTCTTGCGCCCCAGATCCGTATAATGTGTCCTGATCGATGTGATGTGACTGCGCAGGTATGTCTCCAGCTGTGAGTCATCTTCGCAGCTGCAATAAGCTTCATAGGCGACGAGCGAAAGCTTAGAGTCGATGACCAGGTGCTTAGTATCTGGTAAGCGAATGATCACATCTGGGCGGTATACCTTTTGCTCATCGTTCTGCCATACCTCTTCACGCTCATAATGCACTCCTTTTCTTAAACCGGATTTTTCGAGCAGACTCTCCAACAAATATTCACCCCAGTTTCCTTGTGTTTTGTTTTCACCTTTCAGGGCCTTGGTCAGGTTAAGCGCATCCTGGCTCATCTGCTGGTTCAGGGCCGATAACTGCGTGATCTGTTCTTTTAGTGAGATGCTATCCTTAAGTGTTTTCTCGTAGGTCTGGTCGACTTTGGCTTCGAACTCGCGGATGCGCTCTTTCAAAGGAGACAGGATGCGCTCTAGGTTTTCAGAAGAAGCTTTGTTGAAGTGCTCGGCATTCGTCATCAGTACCTGGTTGGAGATGTGCTGAAACTGCTGCAGAAATTTTTCGCGGAGTTGCTCCAGTTCTTTTGCCTGCTCGTGCATCCGCTGGCGCAGGTGTTCGTAGTCAGATTCGGTCTTGGTCAGCGCATTGGTCAGTTCCATGGTCTCGGACTGCGCATCCCGCAATTGCCCTTTAAGCGCTTCGGCTTCCTGCGCCTGGTGCCTCGCCTGTCCCTCCAAAACACCCTGTGCCACGACTGCCTGGTTGAATTTGTCCTGCAGTGCGCTTATTTTTCCTTTCATAGCCAGAAAGGCTATCACGAGCCCTACCAGAAATGCCGCTATACCTACTATGATCTCCATACAGTAAAGGTATGTTTTTTTAGCATTTCAAACCAGATGCTAACCATTTTAGTTTTTAGGGATTCTCCGTATTGTCTTTTGCTTCCCACTCTGCATAGAACTGGCTCAGAAAATCCTCCATGTACTGGTGGCGCTTTTCGGCCATGGAGCGGGCCGTCGAGGTGTGCATCCGGTCTTTTAAGAGCAGCAGCTTTTCATAAAAGTGGTTGATGGTCGGCGCCGTGCTTGATTTGTAAGCCTCGAAATTGTCGTGCAGCACAGGTGCTATACCTGGGTTGTAGAGTTCTCTTCCCTTATGACCCCCGTAGGCAAAGGTGCGGGCAATGCCAATCGCACCGATGGCGTCCAGACGATCCGCATCCTGCACGATACGGCCTTCTAGGGTAGGCATGGCAGAGGAGGTACCGGCTCCTTTATAAGAAAGACCGCTGACGATGTCACACACTGTGGCAATGAACACTTCATCGAATGGTTTTTTCTCCAGCCATTCCCGCACCAGGCGCGGTCCTACGGTTTCGTCTCCGTTATGAAACTTGTGATCCCCAATGTCGTGCAGCAGCGCCGCCAGTTCAACAGTGAACAGGTCGGCGCCCTTCTCCTGTGAGGCAATGTAGCGTGCGTTCTTCCAGACCCTGAAAATATGCCACCAGTCGTGACCGGAGCCTTCGCCCTCCAATTGCTCTCTGACATAGCGAGCGGTTTCGTCAATAATAGCTTGTTGCTGCATAATAACAGGTATAAGCTCCAAAACTGCGAAATATCCCGCTAAGCCGCAACGTTATGACTATACCTTTATACCTGTTCCAAGCGCTTCTATACCTTGCATTGATGGCAGCTGGACTAAGTCGAGTTCGAGCAGAGCGGCCCATGTGTGCAGGTATAGGACCACATCATCACGCAGGTTGTGTTTCAAATAGCGCCTATTGGGTGGAAGTGCCTCAGTCACTTTTCTATCGGAGAGACTCTCCAGGTGCGCCAGGTCATCCCTGGTAAGACCCCAGGAAAGCATCTGATCGATGATCTCATCCATAGGCAATCCACTTTGGGGGCAGTAATCGCGCAATTGTTCACTCCAGTCGCCGTGCCGCCACATGGCCGCCCCGTGTATGTGCCCTTTGTCGAGTTGGGTAATGGTTTGGGCCAGGTGGCCGCAGTTGCAGCTGCCCATGTGTCCCCACTGGTAATTGGCGCCTTGTGCCAGTCGGTCGGCTGTCTGGCGTATAGCCGTCACCAGTTGTGCTGAACTTCTTGCCATAAGCTTTATTCTTAAAGGTGATTGTGATAGTGGAGGTATAAGCCTCTCTTGATATAAAACGGCTGAGACGCCAAATGTTATGAAAAGGGGCCTTATTTTCATACCTCCCCCGGGCTTTATACCTTTGCAGGTATACCTGCTCACCCTGCTAAGCCTATGATCATGCGTACTATACCTGCCGTCGCCCTTTTAATGTTGATTTTGTTCGTCAATACTGCACCGACTGCAGAGGCTCAGATCCTCAATATTGAAAGGTCCAGGATCGAGCGTGATACGGCAGATTTTGTAACAGGCAATGCTGGGCTTAACTTTTCGATGTTCAACCGCAATGCAGGGCGAAACAATCCTAATAATTTTCTGCAGCTGACCTTTAACGGCGATCTGGCTTATATTTCAAAACAGCATACCTATCTGTTTCTCAACTACTATAACTACCTGCTTGTAAACTACGACTCCCGTGAGTTGCGCAATACGGTAGCCAGCAACGGCTACTCCCATTTCCGAGTAAATCTACTTAGTCGTCGAAAGGTGTCGTATGAGTTGTTCACGCAGTACCAGGCCGATATGGCCCGCGGACTGGAGCGGCGCATTCTGACGGGAGGAGGCGTGCGCTGGCTGCTCTATCGCACGGACAATACCTCGTGGTTTGCGGGCACGGGCCTGATGCACGAGCACGAGCGTTGGAAAGACCCGGAGCAAGAGGGAGTGACCCGTGTATCGGATCTGTTGAAGTCTTCCAATTATGTGAGTCTCCGCTCAAAACTTTCGGAGCACGTAGAGACGAATAACATCGCCTATTTCCAGACAGGATATGACCGCAACATCAGCCGTTTTCGTAACCGCATCAGCGGGGATCTGGGCCTGACCGTGAAATTGATAGGCCGGGTGTCCATGCGCACGAATTTTAACTTTACATACGAAGACAAACCGATTGTTCCGGTTACCCGCTTTATCTATGCGATTACGAACGGATTGCAGGTGGATTTTTAGCCTGCCTGACTGTCCGTAACAACAAATGCAGTATTTGCACTGCTTGATAATGGATTTATATCAAATTTTTTTAATATAATTTGCACTGAACCGAACAATGGAGTCAACTTTGGCGTAAGCTGCGTCATAGGATTAAGTTGCAGGCACGTACCTGACCTGCATTTCAGTAGATATTCTGAATCCGGAACGCTCAATCCCGGTCAATAACGTTTAATTAAATAACTGGTAAGTCCAGCGCGCTTATAGGGCGCATATTTGTACTTTTTTATCGATGGAAAAAACTTCTAAAATTTACATTGCTGGCCACCGGGGCATGGTAGGCTCTGCCATTCTGCGCCAACTCGAGGCCAACGGTCACACCAACATCATCACCAGAACCTCTTCGGAACTGGACCTGCGCAACCAGCAGGCCGTGCAGGATTTTTTCGAAACCGAAAGGCCCGACTACGTTTTTCTGGCAGCTGCTAAAGTAGGGGGGATTCACGCCAACAACACTTTCCGGGCTGAGTTCCTGTATGACAACCTGATGATCGAGGCCAACATCATTCACGCTGCCCACGTGACGGGGGTGAAGAAGCTGATGTTCCTGGGCTCTTCGTGCATCTATCCGAAGATGGCGCCACAGCCGCTTGAGGAAGAGTACTTGCTGACTGGGCCGCTAGAGGAGACAAACGAGCCTTATGCCATTGCCAAGATTGCGGGCATCAAGCTGTGCGAATCTTACCGCGACCAGTACGGCAGCAATTTCATCAGCGTGATGCCGACTAACCTTTATGGGTATAACGACAACTACGACTTGCAGAACTCGCACGTGCTGCCGGCCCTGATCCGAAAAATACATGAAGCGAAAGACAACGGCGCACCCACTGTTACCGTATGGGGTACGGGTAGTCCAAAACGCGAATTCCTTTTCGCAGATGATCTGGCAGCTGCCTGCTTATACCTGATGGACAACTATGACGGCCGCGAGTTGGTGAATATCGGAACCGGAGAAGATATTTCTATCAAAGAGCTGGCCATGCTAATAAAGGACGTGATCGGCTATGAAGGAGAGCTGGAGTTCGACACCACCAAGCCAGACGGCACGCCCCGCAAGCTCATGGACGTGAGCAAGCTTCACAGCCTCGGCTTTAAGCACAAAATTGAACTCCGTGAAGGTATAGCACTCGCCTATGCCGATTTTAAAGAAAAATACGTGACAGCCTAGTCATACATTCTATACAACCATAAAAAGAGAATTACATTAAAGAAGTATATCACATGAAGACAGCCCTTATCACAGGCGTAACCGGACAGGACGGCGCATATTTAGCTGAATTATTGCTTAGCAAAGGATATAAAGTACACGGCGTGAAGCGTCGTAGCTCCATGTTCAACACCGAGCGCATCGACCACCTCTACCAGGACCCGCACGAGAAGAACATTAACTTCAAGCTCCATTACGGTGACCTGACCGACTCCACTAACCTGATCCGCATCATCCAGGAAACTCAGCCCGACGAGATCTATAACCTGGCCGCCATGAGCCACGTGAAGGTAAGCTTCGACACGCCCGAGTACACGGCCAACGCCGACGGACTGGGCACGCTCCGCATCCTGGAGGCCATCCGTATTTTGGGCTTGACAAAGAAGACGAAAGTATACCAGGCTTCTACTTCAGAACTGTATGGTTTGGTGCAGGCAGTTCCGCAGTCAGAGACCACGCCATTCTACCCGCGTTCGCCGTACGCAGTGGCCAAACTATACGCTTACTGGATCACGGTTAACTACCGCGAGGCTTACGGCATGTTCGCCTGCAACGGCATCCTCTTCAACCACGAGTCCCCGCTCCGTGGCGAGACCTTCGTGACGCGCAAGATCACCCGTGCTGCCGCCCGCATCGCCATGGGCCTGCAGGACGGTCTGTATTTGGGTAATCTGGACGCCAAGCGCGACTGGGGCCATGCCAAGGACTACGTGGAGGCCATGTGGCGCATCCTGCAGCAGGACGAGCCGGAGGACTTCGTGATCGCTACAGGTGTAACAACAACTGTTCGTGACTTCATCCGCATGGCCTTTGGCCACGTAGGTATCGAGCTTGAGTTTAAGGGCGAGGGCGTAGACGAGAAAGGTTATATTGTAGCCTGCAACAATCCGGAGTACCAACTGGAAATTGGAAAAGAAGTGGTGTGCGTGGATCCGAACTACTTCCGTCCGACAGAGGTGGAACTGTTGATTGGTGATGCTACCAAGTCGAAGGAAAAGCTGGGCTGGGTGCCGAAGTACGACCTGCAGGCGTTAGTAACGGATATGATGCAGAACGATATCGAGCTCTTCAAGCGCGACACTTACCTGATGGAAGGCGGTCACCGCATCCTCAACTACCACGAATAATCGCTTATACTTTAAACAAGGTATAGCTCAGATAGAAAACGGCAGTCTCACTTTGGTGGGGCTGCCGTTTTTTTATCCGAACCAGTTAGTTTGGTATTTTAAAATAGGGAATTCACTGATAATAGGTATAGCTCAACTGATGACAGGTATAGCTCGGTAGATAATTTTAGAAGTAAAAAGTTGAGCGTGATAGGGGAGTTAACTCAGGTATAGGCTAATTCTGGCAATAACTTAAGGAGTCTGATAGTGTGAGCGTCCTAGCTCGTGTCTTCTATGGTGAGACCTCTGGCCCAAGTATAGGTATAGGTATAGGTATAGGTATAGGTATAGGTATAGGTATAGGTATAGGTATAGGTATAGGTATAGGTATAGGTATAGGTATAGGTATAGGTACGGCAGGGGAAGGGAGGTCTATATACGCAAAAAGCCCTTGCTTTCGCAAGAGCTTTTAAGCGGTCTGGACGGGACTCGAACCCGCGACCTCCGCCGTGACAGGGCGGCATTCTAACCAACTGAACTACCAGACCAATACTTAGAAAAGATCAGAGTCATCTACTCTGAAAAATAAACCGCAGTTTAATTCTGCGGTCCGGACGGGACTCGAACCCGCGACCTCCGCCGTGACAGGGCGGCATTCTAACCAACTGAACTACCGGACCAAAATTTTAAAAACAGTAAAACCTGTTGCTTTACTACTAATAACCGCAGGGGTTAAGCTGCGGTCTGGACGGGACTCGAACCCGCGACCTCCGCCGTGACAGGGCGGCATTCTAACCAACTGAACTACCAGACCAAACTGTATTTCCTTAACGCTATCCGTTAAAGTGTCACAAATGTAGACGGTAAATTTCGATTCTGCAAGACCAATGCTATATTTTACCCCTATATTTTTAGCCTGAAACCGTAAGTCGCTCAAAACCAAATATTCTTTTTTTGCAATGCACGATAAATTTCGAATAATAGCCATTCCATATTCCGAAACTGTTAAATTTGTGATTCAATCAGCAATGAGGATTTATGCTTTTGGATTTTGAGAAACCTATAGCGGCCCTGGAGGGCAAACTGCAGGAAATGAAAAAGCTGGCCAATGAGAGCCAGGTAGACGTTTCGGAAGCAGTCAAAGCGCTTGAAGAAAAAATAAAGACGCTTAAGAAAGAAACCTATGCCAACCTGACCCGCTGGCAGCGTGTGCAGCTTTCGCGCCACCCGGACAGACCGTATACCTTAGATTATATTGCAGGCATCACTTCTAAGTTCGTGGAGTTGCACGGCGACCGTACCGTTAGCGATGACAAAGCGATGGTAGGTGGATTTGGTGAAGTAGATGGCCGCAGTATCATGTTTATCGGGCAGCAGAAAGGCCGCAATACCAAGCAGCGCCAGATGCGCAACTTTGGTATGGCCAACCCCGAAGGATACCGTAAAGCACTCCGACTGATGAAAATGGCTGAGAAGTTTGGCCGTCCTATCGTTACTTTCATCGATACCCCGGGTGCTTTTCCGGGACTGGAGGCTGAGGAGCGCGGACAGGGCGAGGCGATTGCCCGCAACCTGAAAGAGATGTTCATGCTGAAAGTTCCGGTAATCTGCATTATCATTGGAGAGGGAGCTTCTGGCGGTGCCCTGGGTATAGCCATCGGCGACCGTGTAATGATGCTGGAGAATACATGGTACTCGGTGATTTCGCCTGAATCCTGCTCGTCTATCTTATGGCGCAGTTGGAACTACAAGGAGCAGGCAGCCGAAGCCCTGAAGCTGACTGCTACTGACATGCTGCAAAATAAACTGATTGACGGTATCATCAAAGAGCCACTGGGGGGAGCGCACACAGAACCAGATAAAATGATGCGTGCACTCAAGAAAGAGATTTGTAAAATGCTGGATGAGTTGGAAGGTATAGCACCTGAAGACCGCATCATGCAACGCATCGAGAAGTTCTCTGCCATGGGCGTGGTACAGGAAGGCTAATTAGAGTTTAGGAGTTAACGCAATCCTGAACATAGCGAATTAGCTTCTCAACTATATAAGAGGTGGCGGGCCGGACAGGCTTTGTCACCTTTTTTTGTTTTGGTAACTTTAGGCAGCTCACGATAACAAAAGAGGACGCTGCTAGTAAAGAGTGGTAATCATTTCTCTAATGCTAAATAGATCAAATTCCCTAACGAGATATAATTATGAAACTGCATGTAATTGATACCGGGTTCTTTAAATTGGATGGTGGTGCCATGTTTGGGGTAGTGCCCAAATCACTTTGGCAGCGAACTAACCCGGCCGATGAAAATAATTTATGTACATGGGCGATGCGCTGTCTCCTGATCGAAGATGGTGATCGTCTCATTCTGATCGACAATGGCATTGGCAACAAACAGGATGCTAAGTTTTACAGTCACTACTACCTCCACGGAGAGGCCACGTTGGAGAAATCTTTGCATGCGGCAGGCTTTTCGCATCAGGATATCACGGATGTTTTTCTGTCCCATCTTCATTTCGACCATTGTGGAGGAGGCGTAAAGTATAAGAACAGCGAAGGCGCCCTGGAACTGGTTTTCCCGAATGCTACTTACTGGTCTAATCCCGACCACTGGAAATGGGCAACGCAGCCTAACGCACGAGAAAAAGCCTCTTTCCTGAAAGAGAACATCCTGCCCATGCAGGAGAGCGGTCACCTGCAATTTATTGATCCTACCAAGCCATCCCCTTTCCCGCAATTCGACATCTTTTATGCTGATGGCCATACAGATAAGATGATGGTACCGATTATACCTTACAAAGAACGTAAAGTGGCCTTCATGGCTGATCTGCTGCCTTCCACAGGTCATATTCCGCTGCCTTATGTGATGGGCTATGACACGCGCCCCCTGCTGACGATGGATGAAAAAGCCCGTTTTCTTAAAATGGCAGCCTACGAGAATTTTGTGCTATACCTGGAGCATGATGCCGTAAATGAGTGCTGCACGGTACAATATACCGAAAAAGGGATCAGGCTGGATTCAACCTTCTCACTTAGCGAACTTTAATGAAGAAAATTGGGCTGGCACTGTCAGGAGGCGCCGCCAGGGGGATTGCCCATTTAGGTGTGCTGAAGGCCTTTGACGAATTAGGTATAAAGCCGGCCATACTTTCCGGTGTAAGTTCAGGGGCTATTGTGGCGGTGTTCTATGCTGCAGGCTATAAACCAGATGACATTCTGCGCCTTATAAAAGAGCTACGTATTTACCGCATCATGCGGCTGGCTATCGGGCAGGTAGGTATCCTACACCTTGATGCGGTTGAAAAGCTGTATTTCCGTTACCTGGGTGAGCAAGCCTCTTTCGAAGACCTGAGCATACCCGTTATCATCGGAGCAACCGATATGCATGCCGGAGTCACAGTAAATTTTTCGAGTGGCGAACTGATAAAACCTTTGATTGCCTCTTCTGCAGTGCCTATTCTGTACAGGCCCGTGCATTTTCAGGGTATGCTGCTTAATGACGGCGGTCTGCTCGACAATCTCCCGATCGAAGCCCTGTCAGGAAAGTGTGATGTTAAGATTGGCGTGCATAGTAACCCGATAAATCATGATGCGCGCATCACCAGCCTTCGGAGTATGATAGAACGCACGGCGCACCTGGCCATTAATAACAACGTGCAACTCCGCCATCATCTTGCTGATTTTTTCATGGAACCGCCCGAGCTAAAACATTACAGATTAATGAGTTTCAGTAAGGCAGATGAACTTTTTGAAATAGGCTACAATTACACTATAAATATTAAAGAGCAATTACTGCAGGTAACTACTTGAGCATAAAAGAAAAAGACAAAAATAAATTCTTTTTCTCATGTACTTTTGTTAATATTAGAAGATGATTTTGATCTTATTTTAATATTCATCGTAAAACCTGCATATACAACCCAAACCCACTATGCTACAACGCACCTTTACCCTTATTGTAGCCCTATTTCTTATTGGAATCTGTTCTCTTAGGGCCCAGGAAAACGAGAGTTCACTTATCAGAGCCAAAATCAAGCATGGCTCTTTGCTATTAGGCGGTAATCTCCAGGGGAGTTACCAGGTCACATCCAGCGAATTAAACAGCACGGGCCAGAAAGTAGATGGGCGCCGCATCGATTTTAATTTGCGCAGTAAGAATGGTTATTTCGTTCTCGAAGATTTAGTGGTAGGTCTCGATCTGAGCGTACTGCACCAGAGCAACAAATTAAACGATGTTTCAGATAGGGTGAGCGAGCCACGCAGGGAGACGTTTGTCATGGCTGGTCCTTTCGTGAGATACTATATGCTCAATGGTGTCTTTGGCGAACTGACCATGCTGGCAGGTCTTCATAACTTCAATGATGTTGGCCAGAAGTATAAAGCCCTGGAAGGTGGGGTAGGCCTGGGCTATGCCTTCTTCCTCAACAAACAGTTTTCTTTGGAACCGGTACTCTCCATGCGCTACTTCCGGAAAGTTGACAGAGATGGAAGAGCTTACAGCGAATTTGGCCCTATGATCGGCTTCGGTTTGCAGGCTTATTTACTACGTCAGAAATCCCATGTGATCAAACGCGCTCTCTAGGTTCAGATTTAACAGAGAATATACTATATTTGAAATGCTAATCCAGTCGCTCTGATCGAGTCGTGGATTAGCATTTTTTTATAGCCTTTTTATGTTAGCAAAAGCGATCTCTAAACTTATTTTCAAACTTGCAGGCTGGAAGTTGAATGGCAACCTGGCGCCTGACCAGCGGCGCTGTGTGATGGTGGCTGCGCCCCATACCAGCAACTGGGATTTCATTTTCGCCCGCGCAGCCTTTTACATGATGGAAGCCCCCATTCGCTTCACGATTAAGAAGGAATTCATGCGATTTCCTTTTGGCGGCCTTCTCAAATCGATGGGGGCCCTGCCTATCGACCGTTCTAAAAATACCCGAATGGTGGACGCCATGATCAAGATCATTAAAGAAACTCCAGGTGATATGTGTGTGCTCGTAACACCAGAAGGCACGCGCAAATACCAGCCGCGCTGGCGTTTGGGCTTTTATCATGTAGCGATAGGTGCCGGAGTGCCCATTGTGCTTGGCTATGTCGACTATGCGAAGAAGGAGGCAGGTATAGGACCATCTATTTATCCGACAGGAGATGTAGAAGCGGATCTGGAGAAAATCAAAGCATTTTACCGCACCAAGCAAGGCAAGTTTCCAGAAAATGGCGTGCTGTAACGCGCACAATTTTAAAAGCTGATCTTCTGATGAATATAGAAAAATTAAGGGCCTACTGCCTGAGCCTGAAAGGTGTGACAGAAGACGTGAAATGGGGAAATGACCTCTGTTTTCTGATCGGTGGCAAAATGTTTTGCGTGACAAGTCTGGACGGGGAACCAAGCGTATCCTTTAAGGTGGCGGATGATGCTTTTGATGAACTGGCTACCTCAGCAAGTATAATTCCGGCTCCCTACATGGCGCGAAACAAATGGGTGCAGGTTCAGACCTGGGATCGCCTATCTGTGCAGGAGTGGGAAAGTTATGTTAAGCAGTCTTATGAACTCGTTAAGTCAAAACTTACCAAAAAGATGCAAAAAGAAATAGAGGCTGCTTAGGTATAGCATGGCCTTTCGCAATCTTGTTGGTCACGTATAAGGTATACCAGATATAGCTGATTGGATCGAATAACATTTTCGCTAGAAACATAAAAGGAGCCGTTTGTTAAGACCGACTCCTTTTATGTTTCAGGTATAGCCAATCGGCTAAGCGATTTGTCTTAAGTCTACAGGTATAACCCTGGATATACCTGCCTCAATCATAGTGATGCCGTACATCACGTCTGTAGAGGCCATAGTGCGCTTGTTGTGCGTTACCACAATGAACTGCGATTCGTTCGAGAAGGTACGGATGATGTTGTTGAACTTGTCAATGTTCGCATCGTCCAGTGGTGCATCCACCTCGTCGAAAATACAGAACGGTGCCGGCTTGAGCAGGTAAATGGCGAAGAGCAGGGAGATAGCCGTCAAAGTCTTCTCACCACCCGACAACTGGTTGATCGTCAGCGGTCGCTTGCCTTTTGGTTGCGCCATGATCTCGATACGCGAGTCCAGTGGGTTCTTCGGATCTGTCAGTACCAGGTCGCAATTATCTTCTTCGGTAAACAGGCTGCGGAATACCCGGATAAAGTTCTGCTTGATCTCATTAAATGAGGACAGAAACTTCTCTTTTGCCACCGTGTCGATCTCGTTGATCGTATCGATAAGCGCATTCTTGGCGTTAACCAGGTCATCCCGCTGCTCTGTGATAAACCTGTTGCGCTCTTCGATCTCCACATAAGCTTCGGCCGCCATGGCATTCACCGGGCCCATTTTATCCAGCGATGTTCTGATCTCACTGATGTTCTTATTCAGCTCTTCATTACTCAATTGGAACAGTCCATCGTGCTCCAGCTCAGGTATAGGTTGCTCCAGTTCTTCGGTTGCAATATTAAATTCAGCTCCCAAACGCTCCTGTACTGACACCAGTTTAATGCGTGTATCATTAATGGTCTGCTGCATCCGCATCAGTAGTTCATCCGCATTCTGACGCTTGCGTTGCAGCTCGCGTATGGTTTTGTCTTTCTCGTCGAGCTCGCCTCGCATACTGAAGTATTTCTTTTCTACAGCATCCAGTTCATAGCCAAACTCGCTGCGGGCTTCCACCATAGACTGAACCAGCGCCTCGTTCTTTTCTATAAAATCAGTAGCTTCAACTGTTTCTTCCTCTGATTTCTCCAGTTCCTGGCGCAGACCGGCGATACGCTCCTGGTTCGTCTCTACTGTCTTCTGCTTATAGCTGATTTCCTGCTGCAGAGAACCAAAGCGGTTCTTGAGTTGGTGAAACTGGATGTTCTCCTGGTTGTACATACCTGAGATCACCGTAATCTGCTCTTGCTGTTGGTTAATCTGCGAATTGAGTACAGCCATTTGCTCCTCCAACTGCTTCAGTTCCTGCATGTCCTCCTCAGCCTGTGGCGAAATCTGCTGACTCTGCACGTATAGATCGTCAAGGCGCTGTTGCAATTCCTGTTGCTTCTGATCGAAGTTTTTGCGGTTCTGCTGGTGCTGCTCGTTTTTAATGCGAACCGTGAGTAGTTCCTGCTGGAGTTTTGCCACCTCTTTTTCCAGCTGCTTGATCGCATCTTTCTGTGACTCGCTACGGTAGTTGAGCAGAATCTGCTGCTGTGCGTTAATACGGCTTTGCATCAACTCTACGCCCTGTTGCAGTTTCTCCAACTCTTCGGACAGTTGCTCCAGGTTTTGCTTGCGCCCCAAGCGGCTGCCATCAAACAGGCCTACCGAGCCTCCTGAAAGACTGAGCGGCTTCTTAATAGCGGAACCGTCTTTTAGGATGATCGTGCGGTAGTCTTCTGCTGAAAAGTCTTCTTCAGTTTCGTCGCTGATGTACACATTGCGCAACATGTACTTGAGCAGGTTGCTATATTTCTTATCAGCTTTTACGACCTCAAAAGCAGCCTTCAAAGCTCCCTCACTAAAGGTAGCTGTCGGCTCCAGTTCTTCAATTTCGGAGAGGATAATAAAGTTTGCACGGCCCTTGTTGTGCTGCTTGAGCAAGGCGATAGCATCTACGGCATCCTGCAGTTCCTCTACCACAAAGAAGTTCATGTAGGGCTCGAGATAGCTTTCGATAAGCGACTTATAATCAGGCTCACAGACAATGATATCTGAAAGGAGTGGAGCTGGATTTTTCCAGTCTTTCGACTGCGCCAGGTACTTGATCGCCTCCGGAAAACCTTCCATATTTTCGACCAGTGATTTGGTCAGGTTGTACTGGTTCTGACGAGCGTCACGTGTTCGGTTTAGCGCTACCAGCTGTTCTTTCAGCCCTTCAATATCAGTTTCTGTTTTCTCAATATTCTGTAGCAGCGACTCTTCCTTAGCCTGCAAACTCACAAGGGTAGAGGTCCTGTCTTCCAGCTCGGCCTGTGCCTCCTGTAGTTGCTCCTGCAGCAGGGCTGCGTCTTCGTCGGCTGTCAGTTGTTGCTGTCTGAGTTGCTCCAAATCCTGTGTCAGGTTATGAATCTGAACCTGGCTGATCTCAAGAGATTTATTCAGTTGGAATACGGCATTCTGCTTGATTCGCTGTTCCTGCGACAATTCTTGGGAAGCTTCCTGCAGGCTGAGCTTTTGTTCGTTCGCCTCCTGCAGCTGCTCTTTTAATGCATTCACTTGTTCTTCGGCACCTGCAAAACTGTCCTGTACCTGTATCAGTTCGTCACGCAGCTCTACAATACTCTCCTGTGTATGCTCCAGGTTGGCAGTATCCTGACTGATCTGCTGCCGAAGCTGCGTCATTCGCTCTTTCAGGAAATTGCTGCGTTCCGATTTAAGCTTGATATCATTCTCCAGTTGGCGCAGTTTGGCTGTCTGCACCTGCATGGTTTTCTGCATCTCGGCCAGCTGCTCCTGTGTCAGGTTCAGTTCGGATTTCTGGTCGGCAATAGCGTCTTCAGCTTCTGTTACAGCCAGCACATAACTCTCTTTTAGCTCAGTTTCGCGCTGCACATCCTGCTCCAGCCGCTCCAGCGTTTGCTGGTACTGGTTGATGTTGCGGCGGGCAAACTCCAGACTGAATTTCTTGTAGTCATCCTTTAACTGGAAGTACTTAATCGCCTGTTTTGCCTGGCGTTCCAATGTTTTCATGTTCTTGCCGATCTCGAAGAGTACGTCTTCTACACGCTCCAGGTCGGCATCAGTTTCTTCCAGCTTCTTGAGCGTCTGCTTTTTGCGCACACGGAACTTGGATATACCAGCAGCTTCTTCAAATAACAGTCGACGGGAGTTTTCCTTATCGTTCAGGATCTCATCTACCATCTTCAGCTCAATAATGGCGTAACTGTCAGATCCTATACCTGTGTCGAGGAAGAGCTCATTGATGTCTTTGAGTCGGCAGGTTACGCCGTTGAGCATATACTCGCTGTCGCCGTTGCGGTAGTACTTGCGCGTAACGGTTACCTGGGAGTACTCGGTCGGGAGGATGCCCTTGTTGTTGTCGAAGGTAATAGACACTTCGGCCATCTGCACCGGCTTGCGGGTTTTGGAGCCGTTGAAGATCACGTTCTCCATTTTGTCGGAGCGCAGGTTTCGGGTCTTCTGTTCTCCCAACACCCAGCGTATAGCATCCACAATATTGGATTTGCCGCAGCCATTCGGGCCCACTATACCTGTAATTCCTTCATCAAAATTAATGACGACACGGTCGCCAAAACTCTTGAATCCTTTAATCTCTAATCTTGATACTTGCATTCGCGTTTGCGGAATCTATTCAAACTAAACTCAAAAATAAGACTAATTTGTTTACCATATCACAAGGGAGCGGTATAAATATGCAGGTAGTATACCGGTGGAATACATTATTTATGCTATATTTGATAAGAGACCGAGAGCATGGAAGATTTTAAACTGATTCTATACATACTGGCCATTGTGGCTTATTTCATTTACACGGCCTGGCGCAAAGCCTTTAAGACGCCTGACGAAGATGGCCGGCCCCCGGCACCGCAGGAGCGTCCATTGGAAGAACGACCAGCGAGGAACCGTGCAGACCAGGAGCGCCCTACACCACGACCTATACCTGCCTCCCCATCACAGCCACGACAGCAAAGACCGGCAGCCCCTGCTACTTCATTTGAGGATATTCTGCGGGAGATGCAAAGTAAAATGGAGCGGGCTAATGAGCAGAATAGAGCCCCTGTAGAAAAGCCCAAACCAGTCTTGCAACCAATCACGAAGGCGGTAACCAAAGAGCGGACACCTAATCGTGCGCTCTCGCTGGAAAATCCGGAACAAGCCCGACTCTATAACCAGCAAAGGAAGGAGCGCATTGCTGCAGCGGATGCCCTGTACGAGACAAAGAAGCTGGAGCGTAAGGCAGTGCCGAATGTTTATGGTGAGCTGCTGCACAATCCGCAGTCTGTTCGCCAGGCATTTATACTTTCAGAGATTTTTAACCGGAAACAGTACTAGTTATACCTTAGTCTTTAATAGATTGTGCGATATGCGCTTCTTATCTGGGCGAATCAAGATTGAAGAGAATACTTCTTCGCGATAGATTGGTAAAGATTAGTCTCAGGTATAGAATCAACTACAAATACTGCGTGAGGGCATAGGCCAGAATATTGGTGCCCATCTGAAGTGCTTCCTGTCTTTTATTTTCGGGATCGTTGTGTACTTCTGCATCCTCCCAACCATTGCCTAAGTCTGTTTCGTAACTATAAAAGCAAACCAACCTGCCTTTGTGGATGATGCCAAAGCCCTGTGGCGGCTTGTTGTCGTGCTCGTGGATTTTAGGCAGGCCGTTTTTGAAGGTATATTTCTGATTGTAGATCAGGTGATCAAAAGGCAACTCAACAAACTCATATTCCGGAAATACCTTCTTCATCTCTTTCCTGATGTACTGGTCCATCCCGTAGTTGTCGTCGATGTGCAGGAAACCGCCGCTGATCAGGTAATTGCGTAAATTTTGTGCTTCTGCATCTGAAAACACCACATTGCCATGCCCTGTCATGTGCACAAAGGGATAGGTGAAGAGTTCAGGGCTTCCGACTTCCACCACGCCTTCTTCCGGCGCGATGTTCATGTTCAGGTTTTGATTACAGAATTTGATCAGGTTTGGCAAGGAAGTTTTATTCGCATACCAGTCACCACCTCCATTATACTTCAGTTTGGCTATTTTAAAGCTATACTTCTGCTGTGCAGCCAGTGTACCACAAAACAGCATCAGGTATAGGAATAGGAGGGAGCGCTTCATAAATCAGAACTTATAAGTTTATAACGGGGCGTAGATATCGTGTAGTACGTGTAAGGTATGGCAGGCAACCAAGGCGGCTGTTTCAGTGCGTAACCGACTCTGACCCAGCGTAACGGGCTTTATACCTGCTTCATAGGCAGCCGCAATTTCGGTGATAGAAAAGTCACCTTCCGGACCGATCAGAATACAATGCTGGCGGTTAGGCTTGTAATGATCTTTAATCGATTTGGTCGCATCATCTTCCAGGTGCGCAATAAAGGTATCCTCAGGTATACAGGTCTTGATGAAGCGCTGAAATGGAGTTAGTTCGTTCAGAAACGGTAGGTAACCCTTCTGCGATTGTTTCATGGCACTAACCGCTATTTTTTCAATGCGGTCGAGGCGGAGCTGCTTGCGTTCGGAGTGCTCACATTCCAGAAAAGTGATCGCACTGACCCCAATTTCAACAGCTTTTTCTACAAACCACTCAATCCGGTCCATGTTCTTAGTCGGTGCCACGGCAATGTGCACGTAATAAGGAAGTTTGCCATATTCGAGCTGCTTGTCTATTATCTGCAGCTGACAGCGCTTCTGGTGTGCATCCTGAATGATGGCTGTATACCTGCCACCCCGCCCGTCCACCAGGTATACGGTGTCGCCCTGGTGCAAGCGCAGCACACGGGTACAGTGCTTGGATTCGTCTTCGGCCAGGGTATAGATGTCAGAACTGATGTCGGGGGTATAGAATAAGTGCACGGTAGTATCGGTTGAATTACAAAGCCTGCTACAGGTATACGAATGTAGTCATTTTAGTAACAAGGAAACAGACTGACTTGCATAAAAAAAGCCTTCCCACTTAAGCAGGAAGGCTTTCTTAGACGATAATTTTATCTTAGTTGATAGAAACTTCTACCTGTGGCGCACCAGCCAGGATGTCTTCGCTGGCACCATCTGCATACTTGCTGAAGTTCTTCACAAACTTAGAAGCAAGGTCAGTGGCTTTCGCATCGTACTCTTCCTTGTTAGACCAAGTGTTGCGTGGGTTCAGGATTTCTGCCGGAACGTTCGGACAGGTGTTTGGCATTTCTACACCGAATATTGGATGTTTTGTATATTTCACGTTGTCAAGCTCACCATTCAGGGCTGCTGTGATCATGGCACGGGTAAAAGGCAGTTTCATGCGAGAGCCTACACCGTAAGCACCACCTGTCCAGCCTGTGTTTACCAGCCAAACGTTTACGTTGTTCTCGTTCATCTTCTGTCCGAGCATTTCCGCATACTTAGTAGGGTGCAATGGCAGGAAAGCAGCTCCAAAACAAGCAGAGAACGTAGTCTGTGGCTCTGTTACGCCTACTTCAGTTCCGGCAACCTTCGCTGTATAGCCAGAAATAAAATGGTACATGGCCTGGCTGGTGTTTAGCTTCGAGATGGGAGGCAGTACACCAAAAGCATCAGCCGTCAGGAAGAAAATGTTCTTTGGAATGTCAGCTCTGGATGGTTCTACCGCGTTATCAATATGGTTAATTGGATAAGCTGTACGCGTGTTTTCCGTAACAGATTTGTTCTCGTAATCTACTGTGCGTGTGCCTTCAATAAAGCGCGTGTTTTCTACGATAGACCCAAACTTAATGGCATCCCAGATCTGTGGTTCTTTTTCGCGGCTCAGGTCAATTACCTTGGCGTAGCAACCGCCTTCGAAGTTAAACACGCTGTCTGAAGTCCAACCGTGCTCATCGTCACCGATCAGTCCACGGTTAGGGTCAGCAGACAAGGTAGTTTTACCTGTACCTGACAAACCGAAGAAGATAGCCGTATCGCCGTCTTTGCCAACATTGGCCGAACAGTGCATAGACAAGGTGTTTTTCTCCTCAGGCAGGATGTAGTTCAACACGCCGAAGATACCCTTCTTCATTTCACCTGCATAGCCAGTGCCACCGATCAGGATGATGTTGCGGGTAAAGTTGATGATCGCGAAGTTAGCCTGACGTGTGCCATCTACTTCCGGATCAGCTTCGAACTCAGGAGCGCAGATGATCGTGAAGGCAGGGTTGTGGTCTTTAAGCTCTTCTTTGCTAAGACGCAGAAACATGTTGTTGCAGAAGAGGTTATGCCAGGCCTGTGTGTTCACGATGCGCAAATCGAGACGGTAGTCCGGGTGAGCGCCTGCATACGCGTCGCGTACGTACAGACGACGGTCTTTCAGGAAGTCAACCATTTTGTCGTAGAGTCTGTCGAACTTCTCGGGATCGAACGCTATGTTGATGTCGCCCCACCAGACAGTGTTTTCAGTTTTGGCGTCTTTCACCACAAAGCGGTCCTTCGGAGAACGACCTGTAAACTTGCCTGTGTCACACATCAGGGCGCCAGTGTCAGTGAGTACGCCTTCGCCATTTTTCAGAGCCTCTTCCACTAGCTCGGCAGGAGTGAGGTTCCAGAGCACTTCTTTCGCTTCTTTAATGCCCAGGCTCTCCAGACCTACTTTGCCTGATTTATTACCAGATTCTTTCATTTGAAAATAAAGGGGTTTTTAAGTGAACTGTTTGTTTCACAACGGTGCTACAAAAATATAAAATATTAGATATTAAAATAAGATTAGTCGCTATAATTAAAAAAGAGGTCTGCTAATGGCGTTCCACCAAAAAAATTTGTCAGTAAGTGTTTAAACCGATATATTTACCTTCTTTGTATGCTAAACTGAACAAAACTAACTCAACAATCAACTAACAAACCCTATGTCTTATCAAGATCATACGCTTACTGACCAGGTAAGTGAGCAAAATGCACCGATTGGCGCTGACCCTACCGGACCGGAAATGTTCGGGCATCCGAAGGGGCTTTTCTACCTTTTCTTTGCCGAACTCTGGGAGCGTTTCAGCTTCTACGGCATGCGCGCCCTGTTGGTGCTTTACATGGTAAACAACCTGTTTCAGTCATTTGCCAACCGCGACGAGATCGCAATTGGTATCTACGCAGCATACGGAGCCTTAGTTTATGCCACTCCGGTGATTGGCGGTATGATTGCCGATAGATTGCTGGGCTACCGCAAAGCTATTATGCTGGGTGCCGTGCTGATGGCGCTGGGCCACTTTGCACTAGCCATTGAGCATCCTGTTTTCTTCTACGGTTCTCTTGCCCTTTTGATTGTAGGTAACGGTTTTTTCAAGCCAAATATTTCAACAATGGTAGGTACTCTTTACAAAGAGGGTGATACGCGCCGCGATGCAGGTTTCACGATCTTTTACATGGGTATCAACATTGGCGCCATGGTGGCACCACTTATTTGTGGTTGGTTAGGTATGACTTACGGCTGGCATTTCGGCTTCGGCGCCGCCGGTGTTGGTATGTTGCTTGGCCTGATCATGTTCTGGCAAGGTGGCCGTAGCGGCGTATTCGGTAGCAATGGTCTTCCGCCGGAGCCGGCTGTTATCAAGGAGCGTGTGGCAGGCGTTACAAAAGAAGCCTGGATCACGATTCTGAGCTTCCTGTCGCTTCCAGTTTTCGGTCTGCTGCTGTTCAATGGTACGCTTGATCTGCCTGGTTTTGGCGAAACGATTTTTGATGGTTCTATCATGCACATCGTGATGAACTACATCCTGCTGCCAGTTATTGCTCTTGTTTTGATTTACAACCTGGTGAAAGTAGACAGTGTAGAACGTCAGCGCCTGTTTGTGGTGATTCTACTTACCTTTTTCATCACGGTTTTCTGGTCATTCTTTGAGCAGGCGGGTTCTTCACTCACACTATTTGCTGAGCGTAACGTGAACCTTACCTTCATGAACGCGGCTCAGACCAACTCGATCAACCCTTTCTTTATTATCCTCTTCGCCCTACCTTTTTCGGCCATGTGGGTGTTCCTGTCCAAGCGTCGTGTTAATCCATTCACGCCGGTTAAGTTTGCGCTGGGTATAGCACAGCTTGGTCTGGGCTTCCTGATCTTTGCCTGGAGTGCTAATTATGCCGACGCTGATGGCAGAGTGTCTATTTGGTTCCTGATCCTCGGTTACATGTTCATCACGACAGGTGAGTTGTTCGTATCGCCGGTGGGTCTTTCAAAAGTAACGGAGCTTTCTCCAAAGAAGATTGTAGCCTTTATCATGGGTATCTGGTTCCTGTCATCTTCTTTTGCACACTATATAGCAGGTCTTATCGCCAAGCTGACCGCCGTAAGCGGCACCGAAGGCGAGGCTGCTACAGGTATGGCTTCTCTGCTGGTTTACACAGGCGTGTTTGAGCAAATTGCTTATGTGGCCTTTGGTTTTGCTGTCCTAGCGCTGTTGCTGACTCCCATCATGCGTAAGTGGATGCACGGTATTCACTAATCTGAATATTCTCATATAAAAAGAGCCCGCACTTTAACAGGTGCGGGCTCTTTGTTTTTAAAGTGCTATTCGTGATATTGCGAAAAATTTCGGATCAGCGCTGAACTGCCTGTTAGCTAGTGGCTTGGTGTTTATCTATAATTACAATTTTTAGCCACATTACTATTTACATGCATTTATCGATCAGGCGCTTTTTTTTAGCCGCCTCCATTATGTTTGTAGCTGTCTCATGCGAGGTAGAGACAACTACCACTACCACCACTAATACTGATTCTCCTGTACCAGAGCCGGCGAACACTACTTTTACCATCAAAAAGGGCGGGCACACGACTCAGAACCCATTGAAGTTTGTCGATACCTCTTCTATTCGCTTTGAGGCGACCTTCGACAGTACCGCTATTTACACGACCAGTGTACCGGGCAATCAGGCTGACATCAACAAGCTGTACGGCCTCTCTGATTGCGAGACAGACCACCACACTAACAGTGCGCGCTTTGGTTGGCGCTGGTACGATGGGCGTCTGGAAATTCACGCCTATACCTACAGTAACAAGAAACGTAACACAGCCTATATCACTTCGGTGCAGCCTGACCAGACAAACAGGTATGAACTTGTGTTAGGGGAGAAGGCGTATACCTTTAAAGTAAATGATAAACAAGTATCATTGCCACGACACTGTAGCACGGCGGGCAGCCATTACCAGCTTTACCCATACTTCGGGGGTGACGAGACGGCCCCACATGATATCACCATCCAAATCCGCGATTTGCAATAGGGCCTAATCCCGTATTGATAACTCGTCAATAGGTATAGGTATAGCAGGGATACATGGCTATACCTAAAAACACAAAGCCCCAGGCCTATTGGCCCGGGGCTTTGTTATATAGACTATGGGAGTCGATTACATCATGCCGCCCATACCGCCCATGCCACCTGGCATGCCGGCTGGCGCGCCACCTTCTTCAGATGGCTCTTCTGATACTACACACTCCGTAGTAAGCAGCAGGCCGGCTATAGAAGCAGCGTTCTCAAGCGCAAGACGCGTTACTTTGGTTGGGTCGATGATACCTGCCGCAAACATGTTTTCGTATCTGTCGTCGCGGGCGTTGTAACCGTAGTCAGCTTTGCCTTCACGCACAGCTTGTACCACTACAGAACCTTCGCCACCGGCGTTGGCTACGATTGTGCGAAGTGGAGACTCAAGTGCTGTTTTGATGATGCTTACACCTGTCTGCTCGTCCGCATTGTAAACGTCAATGTTGTTCAGGGCATCCAGCGCACGGATCAGGGCAACGCCACCACCAGCTACGATACCTTCTTCTACGGCAGCTCTTGTTGCGTGCAGCGCATCGTCCACACGGTCTTTCTTTTCTTTCATCTCTACTTCAGTAGAAGCACCGATGTAAAGGATGGCAACGCCACCAGAAAGTTTAGCTAGACGCTCCTGCAGTTTTTCTTTATCATAGTCAGATGTAGTAGACTCCATCTGAGATTTGATCTGGTTGATACGAGCCACGATATCATCTTTCTGACCAGCACCGTTTACTACAGTCGTGTTGTCTTTGTCGATGATGATCTTCTCGGCTTTACCCAGGTATTCCAGTGTAGCGTTCTCCAACTTGTAACCGCGCTCTTCAGAAATCACAGTACCACCAGTCAGGATGGCGATGTCTTCCAGCATAGCTTTTCTGCGGTCGCCGAAGCCAGGAGCCTTTACAGCAGCGATCTTCAGGGAACCGCGCAGTTTGTTTACTACCAGGGTAGCAAGAGCTTCGCCATCCACATCTTCAGCCACAATCACAAGGCCTTTACCAGTCTGAACAACCTGCTCCAATACTGGAAGCAGCTCTTTCATGGTAGAAACTTTCTTGTCGTAAATCAGGATGAAAGGGTTGTCGAACTCGGCTTCCATCTTCTCAGCGTTAGTCACGAAGTAAGGAGAGAGGTAACCGCGGTCAAACTGCATACCTTCTACAGTTTTAACTTCAGTCTCTGTACCTTTTGCTTCTTCAACCGTGATCACACCGTCTTTACCAACTTTGTCCATCGCATCGGCAATCATTTTACCGATTTCAGAGTCGTTGTTGGCAGAGATAGTACCCACTTGCGCGATCTCAGAAGAGTTTTCAATTTTCTTAGACTGTGAACGCAGGTTCTCAACTACAGCGTGAACTGCCTTGTCGATACCGCGCTTCAGGTCCATTGGGTTGGCACCAGCTGCTACGTTCTTGATACCAGCCGTGTAGATAGCCTGAGCCAATACAGTGGCAGTTGTAGTACCGTCACCAGCCTGGTCAGCAGTTTTAGAGGCTACTTCTTTTACCAGTTGTGCGCCCATGTTCTCGATCGCATCTTTCAGCTCGATCTCTTTCGCTACGGATACACCGTCTTTTGTGATGGTAGGGGCACCAAATTTCTTATCGATGATTACGTTACGGCCTTTAGGACCCAAGGTAACTTTTACAGCATTTGCCAGTTTGTCAACGCCAGACTTAATCTTGTGGCGAGCTTCAGCATCAAATGTGATGTTCTTAGCCATAGTTATATTGCTTTGGTTTTAATTAAATGGAAAAAATTAAAGGATAGCCAGAATATCTGACTCACGCATGATCAGGTAATCGCTTCCGTCGATGGAAATCTCGGTACCTGCATACTTGCCATACAACACCTGGTCGCCAACGGCAACCTGTGGCTTCATCAGAGCACCTTGCTCAGATACTTTGCCCTCGCCTACAGCTACGATCTCGCCGCGCTGTGGCTTCTCTTTAGCAGTGTCCGGAATGATGATACCAGACTTCGTTTTTTCTTCTGCTGCAGCAGGAGCTACAATCACTCTGTCTGCTAATGGTTTAATGCTGATTGACATAGTTTGTTATGTTTTTAGTTTTTGTGGTTAATGATATAACGTTGAAACCATACTGTCCCTATCATTTCCTGTGCCAAGGCCGTTTCTCTGCCAATTTGAGCCATTTTAGCAGCTTTCGGCCACTTGCTGACTGACATTTCTGTCAGGCTATGTCAGGTATGCATGAACTGGCAGGAGGGAGTGACAGGGAGCGAGGTGCGAAAACAAAAAAGCCGGCTTTAAAGGCCGGCTTTTTTAGGTATAAGTTAATGCTACTTGGCAGTGTCTGTCATAGTAGGGATCTCAGCTGCGTCAGGAATCGACATGTCACCTTCAGACTCAGCTCCTGGCAGAGCCGGAGCAGCTGGAGTACCCATCTGGCGGGCACGCTCTTCGTTTACGCTGCGGATGGTTGTATCAGCACTGGTGTCGATCATCATGTGTGTACCAAGCGTCAATACTACCAACGCAATGGCGAAACCCCAGGTTAGTTTCTCAAGCAGGTCGCCTGTGCGCTTCACGCCCATCAGCTGGCTGGCACCACCGCCGCCAAACTGGCTTGAAAGTCCACCACCTTTAGGGTTTTGAGCAAGTACTACTAATATAAGAAGTACGCAAATGAAAAGAATGATACTGATTAGGGCGATATACATTTTATGTTATGTTTTGTAATTTCTCGATCTGTTCGGCAAAGTAAGACTTTTTTTCCGGATATTTCAAAATAAGCTGTTCATAAATTTTAGCAGCTTTTTTGGGCTTTCCTTGTTTAATAAAGATGTTGGCCAGGCTTTCAGTCGCCATCCCTTTCTTTATTTTAGAGCTCTTGAGGGATAAATCTTCCTGTGGCTCAGGCTTTAGCTTCAGGCTGGCCATGGTCTTGAGCCTCGGGTTGAGCTTAAGAAACTGGTCGATAATGTCAAGTTGTTTGCTGAGCACATGTGCTGTAGGCTGGATTGCTTTTTCGAGCTCGTGGGTTTTGCTGTACTCTAAGATCAGTTCCGGGTGAAAGCCTAGGGGACGTGTTCGGGTATAATCGTCCTTTAGCTGCAGCACTTCACCCAGGCGGCTGGAGCCCATCCAATAGCCAAGGGCATCTTCGGCGTACAGGCGGTCAATTTCGTCAAACGAATAGTTGATCTCCGCATCTTCCGCATTTACCTGTGCCGGCTCATCTTCTTCATCTAACAGCTCAACACTGGTCTCTGAAGATTCAGTTAGCGGTGGTTCCTCTCGAAGTTCGTCCTCCAGATCCGGCTCTGACTGCAACTCGGGTATAGTCTGCGCCTCAGCGTCTGGTTCATTAGGCTGCTCTTCTTCCAGGTCATGCAGTGCTTCGGCTGCTTCAGAGAGGTATGCGTATTCAGATTCCTGTGCCGCCTCTTCAAGGTTTTCCTCTTCTCGTTGACTCAGCAAGTCAGTGGAAGAGGAGCTGATGCTGTTAAAAGTAAACAGCAAGGCAAGCTCTGAATCTATTTCTGCATCAGGGGTTTCTGTGTCAGATTCAGTTGTAGCCTCGGCTAGGTATACGCTCTGGTCGGCAGGGGCAGGGCTGTATACCTGCTCCAGCGTTTCTTCCTGTACAATCTCTTCCTGATCAGGTATGGCAACTGTTGTTTCAGCATCCGCTATAACGGATTGTTCAGCCTTCACTGTAGTTTCTGTTTCAGCGGTGACAGCATCCAACGAGGTTGTCTCTGTTTCCTCTGAAATTAGCTCCTCGTGTTCCTCGGCATAAACCGGTTCCAGTACGGGAGCGGCGTAAATGATGCGCTTGAGCAATTGACGGTCTGTTGCATAGGCCGAGGCCCGGCGCAGGCGCTGTGTTGAGAGCATGCTGCCTCTGTCATAAGCTGACTTTGCCAGCAGCAGATGGGCCGTCTGGCAATAAGGGAAGGTGGCCGCCACCTGCTCCAGCTCATTTTGCTGCTGGTCAGAAATGTCGGATACCTGCTTGATCAGTTTAAGAAAGGCAGATTTATTCATGTAAGGGTTAAAGGTAATGGTGCTATGTAATGACTACCAGTTTGCAACCGACTTGTTAAACACATCGGCTACCAATCGCTCAGTCATGCGGTCGATGGCAGCGGGTGGTATGCTTGTAATGTCCACGGTCGGAGGGAACTCCTCAGTGATCGTAAACTGCTGATCAAAATCCTGCTCGGGATCCTTCGCGTTCGTAAAGCGGATTTGAATGCCCATCGTGAGGCGGTTCAGCGTGGCCTGATCAATATTCCCATCGCGCTGTACCGCGTTTGGCGTCAGCGTAAAAGTAATGATCTGTCCCTCTAATTGCAAATCGCCATCGCGCTGCAAAACAGTCAGGTTTGTGTTGCGCTGATAATAGTTTTTGAAGCTGTTGGTGACCACCTGCGAGAGGTTGGAGGGGCCTTCGCCGGCCGTGTTCTCGATCGTCTGGATCGAGATGGTCTTGATATCAGGGGAGATGGAGGTGCCTGTAAAAGAATAGACCCCGCAGGCATTGCAGCACAGGGCTACCAGCACAGTCAGACACAGGACAAGGGTTTTAGTTCTCAATATCATATTGCTTCAGTTTGCGGTACAGCGTTCTTTCCGAAATACCCAGATCATTGGCCGCGTATTTCCGTTTGTTGTTGTGCTTTTTAAGCGCTTTCAGGATCATCTCCTTCTCCATTGACTCCAGCGACAGGCCTTCTTCCTCAGTTTCATGAGAGATGTCTTCTACACGCTCATCATATTCTTCATCATCACGTGGCTGCTGCACAGGCAGGTAGTAAGGCTCGGGTTTCTCAGCGCTCTTGTAAGGGCGCACATGATTTACCTGCTCAATGTTCTCAAACAAGTGACTGTGCTCTTTCAGCAGTTCGTTGTCGCCGGACTGCCGTGTCATGAGTTCGTATACCAGTTTTTTGAGATCCGACACATCGCGCCGCATATCAAAGAGTACTTTGTACAGCAGATCACGCTCAGAGAAAGAGTGGTCCGCACCGTTCTCTCTGGCCAGCAAAGCCGGAACCTGACTGCCACCCTGCTCACGGGGAAGGTAGTGTCTTAGCCTGGCTGCGTCGAGCTCACGTTCGTACTCCAACACCGATATCTGCTCGACAATATTTTTCAGCTGACGGATGTTACCCGGAAAACGGAAACTCAAAAGCTCCTCCACCGCATCTGGCGTAAGCGTAATGGATTTAACGCGGTAACGTTCCGCAAAGTCAGAGGCAAACTTTCTGAACAGCAGGTAAATATCCTCGCCACGTTCACGCAAAGGTGGAACTGTGATTGGCACCGTGTTCAGTCGGTAATACAGGTCTTCCCGGAAACGGCCTCTTTCCACGGCATTGATCAGGTTTACATTGGTAGCAGCCACTACCCGTACATCCGTCTTCTGTACTTTGGAAGAGCCAACTTTGATAAACTCACCGTTTTCGAGCACGCGAAGCAGACGAGCCTGTGTGGCAAGAGGCATTTCACCAATCTCATCGAGAAAGATTGTGCCACCGTCCGTTACTTCAAAATAGCCTTTGCGGGTATCTGTGGCGCCAGTAAATGAACCTTTTTCGTGACCGAAAAGCTCCGAGTCGATGGTGCCTTCAGGTATAGCGCCGCAGTTAATGGCAATGAACTGTCCATGCTTGCGCGGACTCAGTTGGTGTATGATCTTGGAAAAGGACTCCTTGCCGCTGCCGCTCTCACCCGTAATCAGCACGGTCATTTCGGTTGGGGCCACTTGGGCAGCCACCTGTATGGCGTAGTTAAGCAAGGGTGAGTTGCCAATAATGCCAAAACGCTGTTTTATGCTCTGTATATCGATGTTGCGCATGTCTTAAGATTTGAGGATTTGGAGATAAGCAGATTTGAAAATGGTTTAGAAGAGCAAAGTATACGTTTCGTCATCTTCAAATTTCCAAATTTTCAAATCTCCAAATTAATCAACCGCCTCGCCGAAGAGGGTGCCTACGGAGCAATCGTTAACAAATACGTTCACGTAGTCGCCTTTCTGGTAATGCTTCTTGTCGAAGATCACAACTTTGTTCTGGTCATTGCGTCCGCTCAACTGCTGGTCAGATTTCTTGGAGAATCCTTCTACCAGCACGCGGTGCATGCGCCCTATATCGCGCTTGTTGCGGTTCAGGGAGCACTCGCGCTGCTTTTCGATGATCTCGGCCAATCGCCGTTTCTTTACTTCCAGCGGAATGTCATCTTCCAGTTTACGAGCAGCCAGGGTGCCTGGGCGCTCGGAGTAGAAGAACATATAGGAGTAGTCGTACTGCACATAATCCATCAGCGAAAGCGTATCCTGGTGCTCTTCCTCGGTTTCGGAGCAGAAGCCGGCGATCATGTCGGAAGAGATGCCACAGTCTTCACCCAGTATGGCACGGATCGCATCCACACGGTTCAGGTACCAGGCACGGTCGTAGGTACGGTTCATCAGTTCCAGCACACGGGAATTACCGCTCTGCGCTGGCAGGTGAATGTATTTGCAGATGTTGTCGTACTTTTTCATGGTATACAACACCTCGTCTGTAATGTCTTTGGGGTGGGAGGTAGAGAACCGAACGCGCATCGTCGGGTTGAGTTTCGCCACCATTTCCAGCAGTTGGGCGAAGTTTACACTTTCTGTGCCGTCTTCTGAAGCCCATTTGTAAGAGTCTACATTCTGGCCCAGGAGAGTGACCTCTTTATAGCCTTGTGCCACTAGCGCTTCAGCTTCACGTACGATCGAGTGGGCGTCACGCGAGCGCTCACGACCGCGGGTGAAGGGCACCACGCAGAAAGAGCACATGTTATCGCAACCACGCATGATCGAGATAAAAGCACTCACGCCGTTGCTGTTCAGACGGATTGGGTTGATATCGGCATAAGTTTCTTCACGGGAAAGCAGCACGTTCACCGCTTTTTGTCCGCCATCCACTTCACTGATCAGGTTGGGCAGGTCGCGGTAAGCATCAGGGCCTACCACCAGGTCCACGATCTTTTCTTCTTCCAGTAGTGATTTTTTCAGGCGTTCGGCCATACAACCCAGTATACCAATCACCATTTCCGGCTTTTTCTTCTTGAAGTAATTGATCTGACCCAAACGGTTGCGTACAGTGGTTTCGGCCTTCTCACGGATGGAGCAGGTGTTCAGGAACACCACATCGGCCTGCTCAATCTGAGCTGTAGTGTCAAAGCCCTGCTCAAACATGATCGACGATACAATCTCACTGTCAGAGAAGTTCATCTGGCAACCGTAGCTCTCGATGTACAGTTTGCGGGACTTACCGGTATTGGTTTCAGCCGTCACTTTGGTATCGCAGGAAGCCGCGGCAGTTGCCTGCTCAGGTGTGCGATTATCTATAAAATCTAAATCAATGATTGGATCCATGCTTCAAAAAATCTCTTAGGAGGTGCAAATATACTATAATCTGCTTTAAAACGTGACAGAATGGCAGAGGATTTCTTTAAATCTGATGACTTATTCCAGTCCCAGAGCTTTCCGTATACCCTGCGCTTTGAGCCGACACTCTTCGTACTCCTGTTCAGGTATAGAGTCGTAGGTAATGGCGCTGCCCACCATAAAGGACATATAACCTGTAGCTGCATTGTACTGCAAACTTCGGATAACGACATTGAAGTCGAAATCCTGGTTCGGCTTCAGGTAGCCGAAAGCCCCGGAATAAAGTCCCCGTTTGGTCACCTCGAGGTCTTCGATCAGTTCCATTGCCCGGATCTTTGGTGCGCCCGTCATGCTACCCATCGGAAATGCCCCTTTCAGCGCATCGGCTATATCGCATTCAGGTCTTAATTCACCTGTTATGGTCGAAATCATCTGCGAAACCTGCCGGAAGCCGTAAATCCCGAACATCTCCTCGACCTTAATGGTGCCCGTAGCGCAGGAGCGGCGCAGGTCGTTGCGCACCAGGTCTACGATCATCATGTTCTCGGCCAGTTCTTTCTCGTCGTGGCGTAGTTGGTGCTGTAGTTGCTGGTCCTCCTCAGGTGTAGCGCCGCGCCGGATGGTGCCTTTGATAGGCTGCGAGATCAGTTTTCGACCTTCTTTTTTCAGAAAGCGCTCCGGTGAAGCACAGAGTAGGTAGAGGTCGCCGTACTTTAGGAAACCCGAGAAAGGGGTGGGAGAAAGGGCGTTGAGCTGAAGGTATAGGGGCAAAGGAGCCAGCCTGACTTTCTCGGCGAAAAACTCCATGCAGTAATTCAGTTCGTAGACCTCACCATCCCGAATATAGTCCCTTACTTGCTCCACATTCCGGATATAAGCCTCTTTAGCTACCCTTTTTTTTAGTTGAACAGGCGACGTGTTGAAGTCTTCAGGTATAGGAGTTGCCTGGATTTGAGATAAGATGGCAGAGATGTTATCTTCTTTGCTGTAGACACTTACACTATTTTCGTAAAAGTATAGGTATAGCTCTGGCTCAAAAAAGAAAATGTCCGGAAAGCCTACTTCATCTCTATTTCGACTGCTCAGCTTCTCTACCTGATTCTTGAGGTCATAGCCCAGGTAACCGCACCAGAGTTGCTGCTGTGTTGCTAATTTTTGCTGCAGTTCCTCAAACGCATTATCCTGCTCCCACTTAATAGGTTCGCTACTGGACACAGCAATTAATTCATCAAAACCATCATAAGGATACGGTATTCCATTAGAGGTATAGCAGGCTACCAGCGGAAATTGCTGCGCCCAGTATAGTGCCTTCAGGCGAAATGAATCCAGTGGAACCGGAAGGTCAGGTATAGGTATATGGAGGGTATAGGCCATGGGTTTACAGCTTTTTAAGCGTTTGAAGGGCCAGTTTGGCTTTGCCGTCTATGCTGTTTTTATAGGTATGCCCTTTGTAAGCCAGCGCTTTGGTATACCATTGCCTGGCAGTGTCGGGTTTCTGCTCGTCCTGGTAAATGTAGCCTAACTGCAGGGCTGCATAGGGAGCAAAATACAGACTTGTGTTCTGGCTCGCTTCAATGGCCTGCTCATAGTAGCGCTTGGCTTGTGGCAGATTCTCCAGTCCATGGTAGATGCGGGCCTTGCGGTAATAGTACTCGGTCCGTTCAGCAGGTATAGTCTCGGGCCTAAGTGGCATTATGTTCATGACCTCGAGTGCCTCCTGATAATAGCCACCATCATATTTCAAGCGGGCCAGCATCAGATAGCGGTTAGGGTGAGGCTGTTCTTTCACAAAACGAGCGGCATAGGCATCTTCATCCATTTCAGACAGGCCCTGTTTTGCTATTTGGGTAATGTGCTTTTCTGCTTGCTGTGGTTGTCCGCCCAGCCAGTGAGCCAGGTATAGCTTGTAGTTTGCTGCCTTTAGATAGTTTTCACCTTTGTGCTGTGACAGAAACAACTGGTTTGTTTTAATGGAGTTGCTGAAATCGCCTTTGTACAGGTATAGGTCTGCCGCCATGTGATGCAGGTAAGGGAAAGCCAGGTAGCCCGCTTGCTGCGGCCGGTCAAGGTATACCTGCAAAGCTATATCACTTTTATGTGTTTTTTTGAGCACGTGCATGGCAGCGAAGCTGAATAGGAGATTGTCAGGAGATTGCCTGCTAAGTTTTAAAACCGATTCGGCAGCAGCGTCATTTGATTCCGGATCAACCAAATGCTGCAGCAGCGCCAGCAATAGTTGTGCTTCTTCCCGAAATGGATTGCTTTTAGTCGCAGCAACTTTTAGGTTGGCCATACCTGTTTCGATGCTTCCCTGCATACCGATGATGTTGAGCAGCGCGCGGTAAGAGTCAGGTACGGAGCCGATAAGCACCTGAAGGGCACCTAGCGTTTTACGGTTTGGCAGAAAGTCGGGGTAGAGCCGGGCGTTGGCAGAATATTGCAGGTAGGCCTGCCGTAAATCCCAGGCGGCGCCCAGTTTATTGCCTTGCAGCAATTTACTTAAAGCGATCTGCAGTCGCACTTCGGCCAGGGCATAGCCTACCCACACGGTATTATCACTAAGACTGCTGAGCTGCTGCAATCGCTTTTCCTGTCGTGCCAGTATACCTGCGTATACCTCCGGATTTTGTTGAATGGCCCAGGTGAGAAAGTCTTGCTGGTTGGCGATCAGAAGGGCAGCAGCATTGTCAGGGTTATGTAAGAGTTCCTGCTGTAGCAGGCGGCGACCTTCCGGTATGCGCAAACTGATTGTGGCCTCATAGGCTTTGCGCACAGCGGGGCTGTAGACGGAGGCTGCCTCTCCAGGTATAGGAGAGAACAGGTATAGACACAAAAAAAAAGGATGGGCGAACGCCATCCTTTTTAGGTATGTATGCAAGCGCATTACGCTCAACACAGCAATGATTTAGTAGATACGCTGCTCAACACCTGCCATAACACGGCCACAGTGCTCGCATACGATTACTTTTTTCTGAGCTGCAATATCGGCCTGGCGCTGAGGAGGTACTGTGTTAAAGCAACCCCCGCAGGCATCACGCTTCACCAGTACCACGGCAAGACCGTTACGTACGTTTTTGCGGATACGGTTGTAAGCTGTCAGCAAACGCTCTTCGATCTGATTGGCAGCTGAATCACGGTCTTTTTCCAGGTTCTTTTCCTCTTCTTCGCTCTCGGCTACAATCTGATCAAGCTCGTGCTTCTTGGTGTCAAGGTCTTTGCGACGCTCTTCCAGACGGTTTTTTGTGCCTTCAATCTCGTTGATCTTCTGCTCGATCTGGTAGTGCGCTTCTTTGATTTTCTTCTCTGCGATCTGGATTTCCAGTTTCTGCAGTTCGATTTCTTTGGTGATGGCGTCGTACTCGCGGTTATTGCGGACGTTCGTCTGCTGGTCTTCGTATTTGCGGATCAGACCTTCGGCATCTTTGATGGACTGCTTGCGCTGGGCAATGCTGTCGTTGAGCGCGGCCACTTCATCGTCAAACTTACGAACCCTTACCTCATAGCCCTCAATTTCATCTTCGAGGTCCTGAACCTCTTCTGGCAAATCGCCTCTTACTCTTCTGATTTCATCAAGCTGCGAATCGATACTCTGAAGCTTTAGCAGTGCTTCTAATTTGCTGGCTACCGTACTTTCCATGTAGTTAATTAGGTGTATCTGATAGGGTTTGTGTTTACTTCCGATAAATAGACTGCAAAATTAGCAAAGTTTTTGGAAATTGTATCATAAAAAATCTCCTTTGTGAATACCTCACTTTCGTAGTGCCCGATGTCGGCGATGAGTAGCTTTCCTTCGGCGTCAAAGAACTCATGGTACTTCACGTCAGCCGTCACATAGGCGTCAGCGCCCTGCCGTATCGCGTCCTTTATCAGGAAACTGCCCGATCCGCCACAAACCGCTACACGCTTGATCTTTTTGTCTCCTACAGGGGTATAGCGAATAACTGACAGCTGCATGTGTTTTTTAAGGTAGTCCAGAAGATTCTGCTCCGACAATGGTTCCGTCAGTTCACCGATCATTCCAATACCGACTTCCTGGTTACCGTTTTCGAGCAGGGTTAAGTAATGAGCCACTTCTTCGTAAGGATGCGCCTCCAGCAGAGCCTGCATGATGCGCTGCTGCTTGAAGGCCGGGAAAATGACCTCTATGCGGTTTTCCTGTACCTGCTCCGGTTTGCCCGGTTTGCCTATGGTCGGGTCAGCATTTTCGGAGGGGAGGAAGCGGCCGGTGCCCTGTACCTGGAAGCTGCAGTCGCTGTACTCGCCGATCTGCCCGGCACCGGCTTTGTGAATGGCGTTCAACACCTCATCGGAATTATTAACGGGCACAAAAAAGGCCAGTTGCATGAGGGTATGCGGTTTGGAGGTGAGCAAACGGGTATTCTGCAGCTTCAGCTTTTCAGCGATTTTGGCGTTCACGCCATTGTGCACACTGTCCAGGTTGGTGTGGCAGGCGTAGATGGCAATGTTGTTTTGGATGGCTTTGATGATGGTGCGCTCCACATAGCTGCGACCCGTCAGGCTTTTGAGACCTTTGAAGATAACCGGGTGATGCGCCACAACTAAATTACAGCCTTTGGCAATGGCCTCTTCGATAACGGCTTCGGTGCAATCGAGGGTCAGCAGCACGCCTTTTACTTCGTCGCTGGCATGGCCGGTCTGCAGGCCGGAGTTGTCGTAGCTTTCCTGATAAGGGATGGGAGCATATTGCTCGAGTACCTTTATAATATCGCCTATGGTGCTTTTCTCTTTCATTGTTCGGTTTACTTTTGAAACTACCAAATTACGAAGATCAGACCAAGGCTGGAAATTTAAAGCACCTGGAGTTGCAGATAACCGGTCTCCGGCTGGCGCTTGAGCTCTTTGCCGTTGAAGTAAAAGGCGGAGTAGGTATAGTCGGTATAGCACTTGCCCCGGCTCACGGTATAGGCGATGTCGAGCGTGTCGGTGTTCTGGCTGTTGATCTGGAGCAGCATGCGGACCCTGGACTTTGTGTAGATAACCGGATACGTCTCAAATACCAGGTTGTTCACCTTTTCATCGGTGCCTGTAAATAGGTAGTTAAAGGGTTCTCCATCCAGCATCAGTTGAATAGAGTCGGGGTGCATACCGGCACCGGGGTTGTTGAACGCACTGCTGCCGGAGGCATCTACCAGGTAGAAAGATACAGGGGCCGGTGGGTCGGAGCGCATGGTGGCGCAGGGGGAGCAGGCGGCCGCACTGAGCAGCAGCGAGAGCAAAATACAGGCAATGGTATGGTTCGTTTTCATGTGAAGGAGGTTGGGTCGGATATTGTCGGTACTAAATATAGTGTATTCAGAGTATACGAATCAAGTACAATCGCTGGCTTTGCGCATATTTCTATACCTTTGCAAGGTATAGCCGACCCATATGACTGTTTTGCGTTACCTTTTATGGCCTTTTTCGATCCTATATGGCGGAATCATGCTGTTGCGGAATTGGCTGTACGACAAAGGCTGGCTGCGATCAGAGCGATTTGAGGTACCGGTTATCTCGGTTGGGAACCTGACAGTGGGAGGCACCGGCAAAACGCCGCACGTCGAGTACGTGCTGCGCCTGGTAGCAGACAAAAAAACAGCGGTGCTAAGCAGGGGCTACCGCCGGAAAAGCAAGGGCTTTGTGCTGGCCGATGAACACGCGACGGCTGAAACGCTGGGAGACGAGCCTTTTCAGTACCACCGCGATTTCCCGGAGGCGCTGGTGGCGGTGTGCGAAAGCAGACCAGCAGGTATAGCCCAGTTGCTTCGCATACAACCGGATACGGAGGTCGTGCTCCTGGATGATGCCATGCAACACCGCCCTGTTCATCCTTCGCTGAATCTGATGCTGACCGACTATGGACGTCTGTTTTACAAAGATCATGTACTGCCAACCGGTTTGCTACGTGAGCATCGGCAGGGTGCCCGACGGGCGGATGCGGTTATCGTGACTAAGTGCCCGGTTGATTTGTCGCCTGTTCAACTTGCCGACATTACCAAACGGGTACAAAGGTATAGCCGGCCCGGCACACCGGTTTTCTTCAGCGCCTTTCGCTATGGCAAGCCGGTAGGTATAGGCAATGCAGCGCAGCTGACCAAGCGTGTGGTTTTGCTGACAGGTATAGCCAATGCCGGGCCGCTGCTGCGCTACCTGACTAATAAGGGGCACGAGGTGGTGCAGCACCTGGCATATGCAGACCACTACAGCTATACCTCAGCCGATCTGGAGAAGCTGAAATTGATACTGGAACAACAGCAGGGTAACGGTCTAACTATCATCACGACGCGGAAAGATGCTGTGAAGTTAACGGATAAGGCGTTGGCAGCTCATACAAGTCAGTTGCCCATTTTTTATGTGCCCATTGAGGTATTCTTTTTGCAGCAGGGGGAAGCTTTTGATGCTTTGATCAGGCAGCACATTGGTTCTTATGAAGCGGCAAAATCTACTGAAACGGATAAAATTTAAACGAATACACCTGATACTTCCAATAGGTACGTATACGGGTTGCACGAAAATCACTAATTTTGGCTTGTGAAAAGTAAGCTCTTAGCAGTAATATGGCTCCTGGTGGGTCTGGCTGGCGCCGCGCAGGCACAGTCCCAGATTATTGATGACACGACCAAAGCGCTCTTCAGTCCTAAAACAACCCTGCAGTTGTTTGAAAATGATGTGTTGGAAGGACGCTATCTCTTGCAGCGCATCGATACCAGCATCAACAACATGCAAAATGAACGTTTCTGGTATCAGGACACGGCTTATTTTCAGCATCTGGGCAACGTCGGGACGGCTTCCAAACCCATCCTTTTCAGAGTACCGAACAAGATTGGCGCCCGCCTGGGTAAAAACGTGTTTGACCGCTACGCCTATGACCCACGCCGCATCAACTATTACGACACACGTTCTCCTTACTCTCACATTTATTATGTTCAGGGTCAGCGTGGTGAACAGATATTTGAAGCTACACATGCCCGCAACATTACCCCGCGCTGGAATGCCGGTGTGGCTTACCAGATCATTTCCGGTAACAGGCAGATAGGACCAGGTGTAACTAATCGGGATGGCATCATGAGCAGCCAGGCCGTGAAGGCTTTTACCCACTACCGCTCTGAAAACGAGAATTACAACCTTTTTGCCAATTTCACCCATCTCAACCACGAGCAGATAGAGTTTGGAGGTATAACAGCCGAGGAGGCAAACCGTTTTCTGTTCCAGCAGGCGACTACTAACCTGGACCAGGCATCCACACGTGAACTCCGCAACAACTACCACCTGCTGCACATGTATAAGCTGGCAGGAGAGGACCTGAAGCTTTTCCATAGCTTTGATTGGGGTAGCCAGAATAATATTTTTCAGGATGATGCTATTCAAAGACTGGCAAATGAAGAACGTTCGCCCGTTTTTTACCCACGCGTGCTTTCGGGGCTTAACCGCACGGATGATCGCAGCGCTTACCGTGAAATGGAGAATGTGGCAGGCGTAACGGGCAACAACAAAATCTCTTTTTACAAAGCCTACGCCAAGTTTCGTAACTCCAAATTGGACTACAGGGTGCTCAGCACAGCAGAGCAGGATTCGACTGTTGAGGTATACAATGAAATTAGTAATAGCCTCAACCAGTTGTTTGTAGGCGGTGAGTTCCGGCTTATGTACAAGCAGGCGCTGCTGTCCTTTGATGGTGAGTTTCAGATGACAAATGACTACAAAGTGGGCGCTACTGCCAAACTGGGCCCTCTGCAGGGCCGTGTTAGCCGCATCTTACGTTCCCCCTCTCTTGTAGAGCAACGTTTAATCAGTAACCACTTCGACTGGATCAACTATTTCAACAACTCGGTAACCGATCGTCTGGAGGCAACCTTTGCCAGCAAGCTAGGCGAGCGTCAGTTTGTGCTGCTGACCGGTCACTTCAACCACATCAAACGCCACATTTACTTCGACACGGTTGCCGTACCAGCCCAATATGCCGACAACCAGCAGGTATTCGGTGTAGAACTCAAGCATCACATTCGTTTTGGCAAGTTTCATTTCGAAAACTTTGTAGCTTATACCAACACCAACGAAGCGCCCGTTTTCCGCATGCCGGAATGGCTCTTTGATTCCAAGCTCTACTTCGAGGGGGCTTTGTTCAGAAGAGCGCTGATAGGCCAGTTTGGGGTGCAGGTATATACGCCTACCGCCTACATGGCCGATGCCTACATGCCGGTGACACAGCAGTTCCACCTGCAGAACGGCTTCACCATAGAGCCTTACCCGATAGCAGATGTGTTTATCACGGCGGATATCAAGAGCCTGAACGTGTTCCTGAAGATGTCAAACATCGCTTCCGATCTGACTGCGCCCGGTTACTTTACCACACCGTACTACCCTGGTATGCGCACAAGCTTTGTGTTCGGCATCAAGTGGATGTTCTTCGATTAATTGATTTTTTACTTATGTCTTCTCAGTTCACTAAAACCATCCTGCGCCTGCAACTCCCAACAGATCCGCGTTGGGTGAATATTGCCGAAAAAAACATTGAAGAGATCCTGGTAGACCACGCCTATTGTGAGCAGAAAGCGGCGACCTCAGGTATATCCCTGATCGTGAAATACCCGGATAAAACCCGCCTGGTGGAAGAGATGACGGACCTGGTAGCCGAGGAGTGGAGTCACTTCGAGCGTGTGCTGGCTGAGCTAAAAAAGCGCGGCTGGGGGCTGGGACGCAACCGCCCTGACGAGTATGTGGTGGAACTGACCAAACACATCCGCAAAGGGGGCTTGAGGGAAAGACAGCTGATGGACCACCTGCTGGTAAATGCCCTGATCGAGGCCCGCAGCTGCGAGCGCTTCAAGTTGCTCTGGAAAAACATACAGGACGTGGACCTTCAGAAATTCTACTACGAACTGATGGTATCAGAAGCAGGCCACTATGTAAGCTTCGTAAAGCTAGCCAAAGAGTACATGCCCGCCGACGTTGTGGACGACCGCCTGAAAGAACTGCTCGAGATCGAAGCAGCGATCATCCGTAACCTGGAGCCTCGACCAGACAGGATGCATTAAGTTTTATTGTTAAATTGTGGATGCGTTAAATTGTTTATTCAAACTAACCTTGTTCTTGTAAGATAACTAGGAGCAAGGTATAGGAACGTTCACGTACAATCGCTTTCAAAACCTGAATGGGATAATGACCAATTCAACAATTTAACCATCAGCAATTTAACAATTCACCCCTCACGTCTTCTGCTTTTTCTTCTTAGCCGCCGGGAAAAGGATGTTGTTCAGGATAAGCCTATAGCCGGGGGAGTTGGGGTGGAGGGCTAGGTCGGTCGGGTCTTCGCCTACAAGGTGCTGGTAATCCTCCGGATCATGGCCGCCATAAAAGGTCCAGGTGCCCCGGGCGAAGGTGCCGTGCATGTACCGAATCTCGCCTACTTCTTTGTTCTCGCCCATTACTACTACTTCGGGCTTCACCTGGCTTTTACGGAAGGCGGTGGTCTGTCCCATAAATCCCTTAATGGTTTTCGCATGATTCTGTGTTAGCATAGTAGGTATAGGATCCCACTTGGCTGAGAAGGTGAAGAGCTGGAAAAAATCGTTTGGCTCCGTCAAGCCGCGCTCCTGTGGCTGCATATCAATGTTGGAGTATTCGTACTCGAGCGGGTTACGCACCAGCGAGAAATCTTTAAAGGCAAAGGTTTTACCAAAGTCCAGTTTACTTTGCGCATTGGGATCGGAGCCGTCTCCGTCGTACATCGCTTCAATAAAGTCTATACCTTCAGCAGCAAGCGCGATGTCGTAGGTGTCGGTGGCGGAGCACATGGCGAACAGGAAGCCGCCTCCAGCACAGAAATCGCGGATGGTGCGTGCTACAGCGCCTTTCAGATCAGACACTTTATTGAAGCCGAGCGACTTGGCAGAAGCCTCTGATTCGCGCTGCTGCTCCTGGTACCAGGGGTAGTGCCGGTAGCTGGAGTAAAACTTTCCATACTGGCCCGTAAAGTCTTCGTGGTGAAGGTGTAACCAGTCATACTTAGGCAGGTCTCCGCGTATAATTTCTTCGTCGTATACCTTGTCGTACGGTATCTCGGCATAGGTCAACACTAGCGTCACTGCATCGTCCCAGGGCATTTTAGATTTTGGGGTATAGACTGCGATCTTCGGCACTTTCTCTAATTTCATCACGTCCATATTCGCCTCCGGATCGCTGATCTGGGTGAGGATGGTGTTGTATTGCGCATCCGAAATAACCTGGTAACTGATGCCCCGAACTACGAGTTCATTTTCGAGCTGCGGTGCATGCTGAAAAGCGAAACTTCCGCCCCTGAAGTTCAGCAGCCAGTCAACTGACACACTTTTGGAAAGTACCCAGTAAGCTGCCCCATACGATTTCAGATGGTCTTTCTGCGTCTCGTCCATCGGTATCAGTACCATGGAGCTGAACGCCTGAAAAGGGAGCACTAGGCATGCGGCAAGCAGTAGAGTAAGGCGGAATGACTTCATGGGCTTAACATATGGTAACAAATGTATTGAAATTGGTTCTTTTTTCAGATATTAGAGGTCAATTAGAAAACAGAGGTTCCCTCTTATACTTAACGCAAGGGGGAACGTTTCGCATATAAGACCCAACCTATGGACCTGTTCGAAAATATACGGGAAAGTATTCGAGCCATCAAAAACAATCTGCTCCGCACCATCCTGACGGGCTTGATCATTTCGATCGGCATTATGTCGCTGGTAGGTATACTCACGGCAGTAGATGGCATGAAGCACTCACTGAACCAGACCTTTTCGAGCCTGGGGGCCAACTCCTTTGATATCCGGAAAAAGTTCAACAGCGGCAATGGAAACAGCGGACAGAGCAGAACGGAAAAGGTATATCCGAATATCACATACGATCAGGCTATTAAGTATAAAGAACTAATGGGAGAGAAGGCGCAGGTAAGCCTTTCAGCGAATGTCTCGGGTGCTACCGTTGTGAAAAGTGCTACTGACAAGACGAACCCGAATATTAACGTGATAGCCGGAGACGAATTCTACCTGGCAGGTCAGAACCTGAACCTCGAGCGCGGACGTTCATTTTCGACTTATGAATTGGAGCTAGGAACAAACGTTGCCATTATCGGTAAAGAGATTTCTGCCAAGCTCTTCCCGAAAACAGACCCTATCAACCAATACATCACCTTTCTGGGACGCCGTTTCAAAATTGTGGGTGAACTGGAGAAACGCGGCAGCAGCATGGGAGGCAGCGGCGGGGACCGCATGATCCTGATTCCGCTCGAAACTGGCCGCCAGATTCCGCAGGCAGGTACAGGCACTCTGACCTATAATATTAAGACCTCCATCTCCAGACCCGAAGAACTCACCTATGTGATGGGCGAAGCGACAGGGGTGATGCGCAATGTGCGTCAGGACCGGTTAGGTCAGGAAGAGTCCTTTGAGATCAGAAGAAGCGACTCCCTGATCCAGAGTCTGAACGAGATTTCCGGGTACCTGAAAGTAGGAGGATTTGTTATCGGGTTCATCACCTTGCTGGGTGCCTCTGTCGGGCTGATGAACATCATGATGGTGTCAGTAAACGAGCGTACGCGTGAGATTGGTGTTCGCAAGGCGCTGGGAGCAACCGCTAAACAGATACAGCAGCAATTTCTGATAGAAGCCATAGTGATCTGTATCCTGGGTGGTATAGTTGGTATTTTCCTGGGTATACTGATGGGCAATGGCATTGCTTCTCTGATTGGAGAGGGCGGCTTTATAGTTCCGTGGATTTGGGTGTTTGTTGGTCTTTCAATCTGTGTGCTGGTGGGGGTGCTTTCAGGATTTTACCCAGCACGTCGTGCTTCCAAACTCGACCCGATTGAATCGCTCCGCTACGAATAACCTATGGCCGAACCAGTAGATGTATTGTCCCGTCTCTTAGAAGAGAAACGCTTGGTGCCAATTCTGAATCAAACGAAGTGGCGTGAGCAGATCGGAGCAATGTGCGAGCTGTCACTGATCGATCTGAATGTCCGCATGAAGTATTTGCAGGACGATAAGGAGCCAGTTGGGTATGCACCCATTTGGTGGAATCAGCTGGAGCAGACGGGTCTGAACAACATTGAGTGGCTGGAGATAAAAGCTTTGAAAGAAATTGGTGCGGGGCTGCTAGCGCCTACACTGCAGGAAGACTATACGGATCTGGTTCAAAAGGTGCTGGACAGGTATAGCATCCCCTATATAGTGGAGGGAGAAGTATTCCGGATAACGGGGTATCAGCAATTGCAGTAACTGACTAAAATAAAAAAGGCGGGTATAAAACCCGCCTTTTCTTTTGCTATACCTGTCTGTCAGGTTATTTCTTTTTGGTAGCAGCCGTGTCGGTAGTCTTTGCCGCTGCCTTCTCCTGGTCGTACTCGTTGTTCAAGCCAGTCAGTACTTCTTCTGTTATATCCAGGGAGTTATCGCCGTACAAAATAGCGCTCTGGCCTCTGGAGTAGGTCAGTACCATTTTGTAACCTCTTTCCTGGCTCAGCTTCTGCAGGTACGCCTCAACGCGGTCGTAGATTTTTTTCATTTCTTCTGCCTCTTCCGTAGCAAGCTGGTTGCCGGTAGTCTGGCTCTGCTGTTGCAACTGCTGCTGGCGCTGTGCCAGTTTCTGCTCTGTAGAAGCACGCTGCTCCACGGTCATGCCGCCGCCGTTACGCTGGTAGTTCTGCACGTCTTTCTCGAAAGCAGATGCCTTGGACTGTAAATCTTTCTCGGCCTTCTGCGTTTTGGACTGGAAACGCGTACGAGCGTCTTTGAAATACTCATACTTGGTCAGCAGCGAGTCTGAGTTGATGTACACAATGTCAGTTGTGCCAGTAGTAGCCAGGCTGTCTGTGCTGGTTGCCGAAGTAGTGGCAGTGCCCGTTGCCTGAGGTTTTTGATCTGTGTTACAAGCAGTTACTAGAGCGCCCAAAGCAACTCCCAAAACGATTCTAGATAGGTTCACAAGTAGTTAATTAAACTGTTATTGATTGTTTCAGACTGAAAATATAGGGCTAATTTTTAAAAATTCAGAATTTTTAATGTTTCAGTACCTCTATATATGTTTCTTCGGCCTCCATTAGGCCCTGCTCGTTGATACCGGTCAGCCGTACGTGCTTTGTTTCGTTGACCAGCACAGGATCGTATTTGGCCGCTACACGCACATAGTTTTCAGTCCAACCCTCCATAACGCCGTCTTTCACATCGTCCTCAAACAGCACTGTAAACTCACGGCCAACATTCTGCTCATAGAAATAGCGCTTTTTCTTTTCGGAAAGGATGCGCAGCATATCAGCCCGGCGGTTGCGGTCTTTGATACTCACTTTGCCCGGCATATCGGGTGCCATGGTGTTTTCGCGCTCCGAGTAAGGGAACACGTGCAGGTAACTCACATCAAGCCCATTGATGAAGTTATAGGTCTCCAGGAAATCTTCTTCTGTCTCGCCAGGAAAACCTACGATCACATCTACACCAATGCAGCAGTGCGGCATCAGGTTTTTAATGGTAGCGACACGGTCCGTGTATAATTCGCGCAGGTAGCGGCGGCGCATCAGCTTCAGTATCTTATTGGAACCTGACTGTAGCGGTATATGGAAGTGCGGCATAAAGCGCTTGCTCTGGCTCACAAATTCAATGATCTCATCCTTGAGTAAGTTTGGCTCGATCGAAGATATCCTGAAACGGTCTATACCTTCCACCTTATCCAGTTCCTGTACCAGTCCGAAGAAAGACTCCAAGCGCTCACCATTCTGCAAACCAAAGTCGCCGGTGTTCACGCCTGTCAGCACAATCTCTTTCACGCCTGACTCGGCTATTTCATTAGCAGAGCGCACCACGTTAGCGATGCTGTCGGAGCGGCTATTGCCACGCGCCAGGGGAATGGTACAGAATGTACATGAGTAGTCGCAGCCATCCTGCACCTTCAGGAAAGTGCGGGTGCGGTCGCCGAAGGAGTAGGAGTTATGGAACGTGTTGGCCTCGCTGATAGCGCTGGCGTATACCTGCGGCTGTTCTTTCTTTTCGAAGGTCTCCAGGATGTCTACCAACTGAAACTTCTCAGCGGCACCTAGCACGGCATCAACACCCGGAATCTCGCTGATCTCTTTTGGTTTGAGCTGGGCATAGCAGCCCACAATGGTTATAAATGCGTTAGGGGAGTACTTTTGCGCCTCCTTTACGATCTTGCGACATTTCTTATCTGCATTGTCGGTGACAGAGCAGGTATTGATCACGTAAATATCGGGCGTATCGGTAAACTCCACCTTTTCAAAACCACGCTCCTGGAATATTCTACCGATGGTGCTAGTTTCAGAGTAGTTGAGCTTACAACCCAGTGTATAAAATGCTACCTTTTTCATAATAAGGGTGCAAAGATAAGAATTAAAACTTTCAAAGCGTGAACGCGCCGCGATGTAATTAAGCTATTGTCAGCCAATACTATACCTTATACCTGGCCGCACGCTTTTAACGCCCTATACCTGATATCGCTGCCTGCCATCTACTTTCTTACAAAATCCTCGAAGGAGTATTGCATATAGGCTTTTCCCAACTCAACCTGCTCGGGTGTTACCCCCTTGCCTTTGATGATTGGTTTTTCGGACACGTTGTCGAAGGAGAGCACATTACCCGGCGTGATGAAAGTGAAGCCATCCCGGAAAACATAAAACGCAAAAGGGTAGGAGGTTGGTGCCAACAGGTTGCGACTCCACTTAAAGTCCTGGTAAGGCAAGCCCAACTGGTAGAGCAGAGTAGTGGCAACGTCGGTCTGACTGCCAATGGTAGAAATCGTTTGACCTTTTGTAGCCACTGCGCCACCGGTTAATATAAAAGGGATGCGGAATTTGGTGCTGCGGTAATTCGGGTCGTCGTATGGCAATGGGTGACCGTGGTCTGCTACCAGCACAATCAGCGTAGAATCCCACCACGTTTGTTGACGCGCCAGCTCGATAAACTGACCCAGTGCCCAATCGGTATAGTATATCGAATTTTTGAACTTGTCGCTTACTTTATCTCCCTTGAATTTGGCAGGTATAGGAATCTCGAATGGCTCGTGGCTGCTTAAGGTATAGACGGTGCTGAAGAATGGTTCTTTTTCGCTGGCAAGGTCCTTTAGTACACGCTCAAACAGCACATGGTCATGTGCTCCCCATTTGGAGTTATAGCTCTTGGCCGGAAAATCATGCTTGTCGATCAGGCGGTCGTACTTACCGTTTTGCAGGTATGAGCGGATGTTAGCAAACTCCAGTTCACCTCCATAATAAAAGGACGTACCATACCCGGCCTGCTTAAATACCTGGCTGAGGTAGGGGAGTTTCTCCGTTTTCTTCGGATTTTTGATGATGGAGGTGGTGGTCTGCACCGGATAGCCGCTCAAAAGCGCCACCATACCTTTTTCGCTGCGGTCGCCGCTCGAGTAGAGCTTAGTGAAGCTGATCCCTTCTTTGGCCAGCTTGTCCAGATTGGGCGTCACGCCCTGCATTCCGCCCAGATGCTCCACATACTTGGCCGTATAGCTTTCCAGAATGATAAAGAGCACATTCGGTCGTTCTACGCGAAGGATTTTCTCAGAAAAGTCCGCAGTGGCGGCATATAGTGCAGCCACTTTTGCAGCGGCGGCCTCATGGTCCATGTACTGATAGGGGTTGCGCGTCTCCTCGTTATACTTCAGCATGGTATCCATCAGGTTCCAGGGCATGTTGAGGCCCGCATGGTTGGCATAAGGGTTCTCAGAGAAATACACCACACTCTGGTTGATGGGAATTTGCTGCCAGCCTCCCCGCATAGGCAAAATCAGCAGCGCGGTGAACAACAGGGCTATACCTGCATACCGTAGCTTCGAGAAGTTGAGGTGGTAATTCCTGTAATCGAAGGTGAAACGGAAAAGCAGGGCAAACACCAGACTGGTGGCCAGCGCAATGATGCTCAGCAGCAGGATGGGTGCCGCCGCTGCAGAGGCCGCCATCTCACCCGGCGTGTTCAGGTATAGCATGGGAGTGGAGTCGAGCCGGAAACCCCAGTAGGTATAGAGCTCCAGGTCTACGGCCATCAACACCGACAGCAACACTAATATAGTATAGGTATAGTAGCGGATAAACTTACGCACCCGCAGTCCGGGGAACAAGGCAGCGGCCAGGATAGTCAGAAAAGGGATGGCACTCACATAAGAACTGAAGGAAAGATCGAGTCGCAATCCCTTTGCAAAGATGGTCCAAAGGTCAGATTGCGACAATTCCTGTGTGCGGTTATCATGGTAAAGCAGGAATATGGCCCTTGCTGCAACAAAGTAGAGCACCCAGAATAGAAAATAGAGTGGCTGATATAAAAGGCTTCGTTTCACGGCTGCAAATATACAACTTATGCGTCCTCTCTTAAACGCAGCTTCTTCAATTATAATTCAGGACGATAATATTGTAGCTACCTATACCTCTATTTGTGTTTTTAGGTGATATTTTTAATAACACCCCTGAATTAAATAGGGGGCTCTGGAAACATTCTGCTAAAAAACTTGGTTGACCCCCTAAAAAAACACACCCTATCAGATACAACTTATTAATCTGGTTTTTACCTTTGGTCAGATTTTATACCCTAACCTCTTTCTCCCCATGGCAATTCTTCGTTTCAAGGCGCTCGAACTGGTAAGTCAGCGCAAACCGGCAGAGTTAGTGCTGCCTTCCAGTAAAATTTCAGAGTATTATGGAGAAAACGTGCTCGGCTATTCGGCTCTCCGTGCCACCATGTCTACCGAGAATTTCAGACGCCTATGTGCTGCCATTGATGCCGGTGAAAAAGTGGATCGTGTTCTGGCCGATGCTGTGGCTGCTGCCATGAAGACATGGGCCATGAGCAAGGGGGCCACACACTATACGCACTGGTTCCAGCCGCTAACTGGCTCCACAGCCGAAAAGCACGATTCTTTCTTCGACCTGACCAGTGAGGGCGATCCGATCGAGAGCTTCAAGGGAAGTGCCCTGGTGCAGCAGGAGCCAGACGCTTCCTCGTTCCCGAGTGGCGGTATACGCAATACCTTTGAGGCACGTGGCTACACTGCCTGGGACCCGTCCTCGCCAGCCTTCCTTATCGAGAACCATGGCACCCGCACACTGTGTATTCCTACAATTTTCGTTTCCTACACCGGTGAGGCGCTGGACTATAAAACCCCACTGCTAAAATCGTTAAACCTGCTCAACCAGGCCGCTGTGCCGGTTTGTCAGTATTTCGATAAGGAGGTAATGAAAGTGAACACTACACTGGGTATAGAGCAGGAGTATTTCCTGGTGGACCGCGCCTTGTACGAAGCGCGCCCTGACCTGGCGATGACGGGCCGTACCTTGTTTGGTCATGCGCCGGCAAAAGGCCAGCAGCTCGAAGACCATTATTTTGGTTCTATACCTAGCCGCGTACACTCGTTCATGGTAGATTTCGAGAAGTCGGCTCTGAAGTTGGGTATACCATTGCGCACCCGCCACAATGAGGTGGCACCAAACCAGTTTGAGTGTGCCCCAACCTTTGAGGACGCCAACCTGGCCGTTGATCACAACCAGCTGTTGATGGACATTATGGACCGTGTAGCCGAGCGTCATGGGTTTAAAGTATTACTTCACGAAAAGCCTTATAAAGGTGTAAACGGCAGTGGAAAACACAATAACTGGGCAATGAGCACCGACACAGGTGTGAACCTGCTTTCACCTGGCAAAAAGCCAAAGGAAAACCTGCAGTTCCTGACGTTCTTTGTGAACACGGTGATGGCCGTGCACAAGCACGCCGACCTGCTGCGTGCCAGCATCGCCTCTGCCAGCAACGACCACCGTCTGGGTGCCAACGAAGCGCCCCCGGCTATCATGTCGGTATTTGTGGGCCAGCAATTGACAGCAGTGTTAGAGGAACTGGAGCGTACTGCCAAAGTTCCGATGGAGAAGGGCGACAATATGTACCTGAAACTAGGTATAGACAAGATACCGGAGATCCTGCGCGATAACACAGACCGTAACCGTACGTCGCCTTTTGCCTTCACGGGAAATAAGTTTGAGTTCCGTGCCGTAGGCTCTTCTGCCAACAGTTCTTCCTCTATAACTGTGCTGAACACCATCGTAGCCGATCAGCTGATCGACTTCCGGATAGCGGTGGACGATCTGATCGATAACAAGGGCATGAAGAAGGAGCTGGCCATCATTCAGGTGCTGCGCGAGTATGTGGCAGCTTCGAAAGCGATTCGTTTTGAGGGCAACGGCTACTCTAAAGAATGGGAGGATGAAGCTGCCAAACGTGGTTTGTCCAACATCAAATCCACGCCTCGTGCATTGGATGTATACAGCAGTGAAGAAGTGCAGGACCTGTTCGCGCGCCACAACATCCTTTCCAGAAAAGAGCTGCACGCCCGCCACGAGATCCTGCTGGAAGATTACATCAAGAAAATCCAGATTGAGTCACGCGTTATGGGCGACCTCGCCTTCAACCACGTAATTCCGACGGCTGTTGCCTATCAGAACAAGCTGATCCAGAACATTCGCGGCCTGAAGGACCTGGGGCTGGAAGATGAATTCACCGAATCCACGCTAGACTCAATCAAGCGTATATCCCGCCATATCAAAACGATCCAGACCAATGCCGTTGATATGATCCAGCATCGTAAGGTGGCTAATAAGATTGAAAATGTACGCGAGAAGGCGATTTTCTACAACGAGGAAGTAATGCCTTATTTTGAGGCCATCCGTACGAGTGTAGATAAACTAGAGCTGATGGTGGACGACGAGGATTGGCCACTGGTAAAATACCGCGAGCTGATGTTCAGACGCTAAACCAATATCCTGTAAATAAAAAGAGCGCCTGCATTAGGCGCTCTTTTTATTTAGCTTCTGTTCCTGATCCAGCCGACGACTTCACCTGTTACTTTGGCCAGTATGATAGGCAAAAGTACTATTACAAGGGCAGTAGCAATGACCGGCCTGAGCCCCATCCGCATGATCAGTTTCCTGACGGCCTTGCTGCGTAGTTCGTCTAATACATACCTGCCGGCCCGGGTCATCGGTTTCCCTTTCAGCACTTCTAGTACACCACGCCAGTTGCCATGTTCAATTTGTCGTTTCAAAAAGCCCAGTACGGTATCTTTGGTGATCAGGAAGGCTTCACCCAGCTGCTCCTGCCGCAGTTTGCCCCAATGCAGGAGGGAACGGAACTTGACATCTGCGTTTTTAGGTATATAGGCACTCATATGTATCATTTTGTTTTACCTCTTAAGTTGATTATCCTGTTCAGGTTCACTATGTTATAAATAGCTTAAACGTTAGATTAGGCGTTTTATACAACAATATACTGATAATTTCTATACCCGGCTATACCTGAGCAGAGGTTAGAGACTGACAGGTTATGCGAAACTGCCACAAAACTTGCGATGCTTACCTCTCTTTAAAATAATGATGCTAAATTTACGCTGCATGCCTGTTGAACAAAGCAGGTCTGAAATAAGTTAAGAGAACGAAGCTTTAGCGAAGGCCTGGAAGGCCTCATGTATATATGAACAAGATCTATTGTCCCAGCCTGACAGAGTATAAACGCAGAGAAACCATCGAAGTACAGATTGGCGAGGTGCCGATGGGCGCCCATCACCCGATCAGGGTGCAATCCATGACGACCGTGGACACCATGGACACACTGGGTTCCGTGGAGCAGTGTATCCGGATGATCGAGGCGGGCTGTGAATACATCCGCATTACGGCGCCAAGCATCAAGGAGGCCGAAAACTTGCGTCTCATCAAAGCCGAATTGCGCCGCCGTGGGTATAATACCCCCTTGGTAGCCGACATTCACTTTACACCAAATGCCGCTGAGGTGGCTGCCCGTATCGTGGAGAAGGTGCGCATCAACCCGGGCAACTATGCCGATAAGAAGAAGTTTGAGGTAATTGAGTACAACGACCAAACCTATCAGGCTGAGTTGGACCGCATACGCGAGCGCTTTGTGCCGCTGGTGCGCATTTGCAAAGAACACGGCACGGCTATGCGCATCGGTACAAACCATGGCTCTCTTTCCGACCGCATCCTAAGCCGCTATGGCGATACGCCACTAGGTATGGTGGAGAGCGCACTGGAGTTTTTGCGCATCTGTGAAGACGAGCAGTATTATAATATCGTCATCTCGATGAAAGCTTCGAACACGCAGGTGATGGTGCAGGCCTACCGCCTGCTGGTGCAGAAGCTGGAAGAGGAGGGACTGAAGCCCTACCCATTGCACCTGGGTGTAACAGAAGCCGGAGAGGCTGAAGATGGCCGAATTAAGTCGGCAGTAGGTATAGGCACCTTGCTGGAGGACGGACTGGGTGACACCGTGCGCGTGTCCCTGACAGAAGCGCCGGAAGCCGAGGCCCCGGTGGCCAAAGCACTCATCGACCGCTATACCTACCGGGCTGAAAAAGCTAAGCCGATCAAGCCACTCTGCAATATCCCGATCGACCCGTTTCAATACCATCGCCGGGAAACGGCGGAAGTAGAGAATGTGGGACATCAGAATGTGCCGCGTGTGCTGGCTGACCTAAGCCAGTTGCGCGATGTACAATACGCTGACCTGAAAAGTGTCGGGCACTTATACTCGATGCTGCTCGACAAATTCAATATGAACGATCTGGGAGCCGACTTCATCTATACCGGCGACCACCCGATCAACTTCATGCTGCCGAACGGTCTGAAGGAAATCATCAACTATGTGCCCTGGCAATTAGTGGAAGACCAGGAGCATCGGCATCCTTTGCTCACGGTAAAGCAATACCTGGAGGCTACCCAACTTCATCCGGAGCTGAATTTCATAGAAGCCGATATCAACGGTATTTCTGATGATTTGATGGAGCGGTTGAAAACTGACCATACGGCTGTGCTCGTGGTGTGTACCAACAATGAGCACGCCATGCCGGAACTACGCAAATGTTTCTTCCGCCTGATGAACAACGGTGTCAGCACGCCGGCCATCATCAAGCGTTCCTACGGTGCCTTAACGACGGATGAAGTACAACTGTACGCTTCCACAGATGTTGGTGGCTTGCTGATCGATGGACTCGGGGATGGCATCATGCTGGGCACAGAACTATTGCCAGCACAAGAGAAAGGCGCTTGGTTAAGCACAATTGAGAAACTGAACAACCTGAGCTTCGGTATTCTGCAGGCTGCCCGTACCCGCATGAGCAAAACCGAGTACATCAGTTGCCCAAGCTGCGGCCGTACTCTGTTCGACTTGCAGGAAACCACTGCCATGATCCGCAAAAGAACCGATCACCTGAAAGGTGTGAAGATCGGAATCATGGGCTGCATTGTTAACGGTCCGGGTGAGATGGCCGACGCGGATTATGGCTATGTGGGTGTCGGGAAAGACAAGATTGCGCTGTATCGCGGACAAACTGTTGTCAAGAAATCTGTACCTGCCGACAGGGCGGTAGATGAATTGATCGAGTTGATCCGGGAGGATGAGAAGTGGATTGAACCTGTGCAGTTGGAAGCGTAGTGGTATAGCTAATGCTACCATACAGGTCAACAGATTGATTTAAAGTAATGTAAGTGGTTGTAGGTATAGTAGCCCGCCATGTTTTTAAAATATTAATTACCGCACAATGAAAGGATTATTTGACTTTACAGAGGTGGCTACCTACTTCTTTCGAAAAAAAGACCCGAATCGGAAGACTAATTTCAACCTCCGGGCCATGCACACCATCAACAAGATCTCGATTCTGATGTTTTTGGCGGCCATGGTTTACTTCGTTATCAAGCACTGGTAATCAGCTTTCCGTCGTGAACATCGAAGACTTAAGGGATTACTGTCTGGCAAAACCGGGAACCACCGAGGAGATGCCTTTTGACCAAGACACACTTGTATTTAAAGTAAGCGGTAAAATGTTTGCTCTTTGTAGCCTGTCTGAGTATGAGAAAGGTATAGCCTTGAAATGTGATCCGGAGCAGGCCGTTCTTTTGCGGGAGCAGTATAGCCAGATCCTGCCCGGCTACCATATGAGTAAGAAGCACTGGAACACTGTAATTCCTGAAGCAGGCTTGCCACTGGAGTTTATCAAATCATTGATCGACCTGTCTTATACCTTGGTCGTGGCCAAATTACCTAGAGCGCAGAAGCCTGCCTAGATAATAAAGTCAAGAAATATCGTTACAACAATAATTTTTCTTGCTCCAGAATCTGCCTCAAAAAATATGAATCCCGCATAAACCAGCATTGTATTATAACATAAGATGCACCCAGCTGCCTGTTTTTGAGTGTTTTGTCTGAAAAAGTCTCTGAAAGAATTTAAATGAAGATTTTAGTGTAAAATAGTTGATGTGAAGATTGTAACATATACAAAAGTTTATATGTATATTAAGATCATTTTCGCAACTATTCACCCTAAATCTCACTATGCACTCTCAACAAGGAGTAGGCGTTTTTGCCTACAGAAACGAATGGCAACATGCTAGTCTACACATTATCCTAACAAACAGTTTGCTGCTTAACAGTTACGAAGAGTTTTTTAGAAAGCATGACGTAACAGGCCAGCAATACAACATTCTTCGCATCTTACGCGAGCACTATCCTAAGCCAGTTTCCACTTCGGTTTTGCGCAATAATATGCTCGACAAGATGTCAGACACTTCCCGACTGGTTGGCCGCCTCAAAACCAAAGGACTGGTGGAAGTAGAGCGTAACAGCACTGATAAGCGTCTGGTGAACATCGTAATCTCCGACAAGGGCTTCAGGCTGTTGGATCATATCGGAAATAACCTGTATAAGCTTGATAACCTGCTACAGGGACTGACCGAGGAAGAGGCAACCACACTGTCCAGCCTGCTGGCTAAAGCACGGGAGTCGATCTCTAGTGCAGAGGTACGTCTTTCCGCTGCTCTACAGTTGAATGAAGTAGTGTAAAAAAACATCTCACCACATGACAAGGATAGCTCAACAGGCTATCCTTTTTTTTTGCTACTAAAAACCAAAAGCCGCCAGATTTGGGGTCTTAGCGGCTTTTGGAAAAGTTAGTGGTAAGATGGAACTCCTTATACCACCACGTTGATGATTTTGTTAGGGACGATAATCACTTTCTTTGGTGTTTTTCCTTCCAAAAACTTTACAATCTGCTCATCCGCCAGCACCGCCTGCTCCATCTCTTCACGTGGTGCATCAATGGCAAAGGCTAACTTTCCGCGAGTCTTGCCGTTCACGGATACCGGGTACTCAAACGTATTCTCTACCAAATGCTTTTCATCCCAGGCCGGGAACGGAGCGAACGTGATACTTTCGGTGTGCCCCAGTTTTTCCCAAAGCTCCTCCGCGATATGCGGGGCATAAGGCGCCAGCGCAATGGTCAACGGCTCCAGAATGGCCCGCTTGTTCGTCTTGAGGGGTGTTAACTCATTTACACAAATCATGAACGTGGCAACGGAGGTATTGAACGAGAAGCGCTCAATGTCTTCCTCCACCTTCTTCACGGTTTTGTGTAGAGATTTTAACTCTGCAGCTGTTGGTTCGTCGTCTGACACGGCAAAATTGCCTTCGTTATCATGGAAGAGCTTCCAGAACCGTTTCAGGAATTTGGTGACACCGTCCATGCCATGTGTATTCCAGGGCTTGAACTGCTCCAGCGGCCCCAGGAACATCTCGTACATACGCAGGGTGTCAGCCCCGTTGCGCTCCACCAGTATATCCGGGTTCACCACGTTGTACTTCGACTTCGACATCTTCTCGATCTCGACTCCACAGATGTACTTGCCGTCTTCGAGTATAAACTCAGCTTCGGAATTCTCTGGTCTCCACGCTTTGAAAGCTTCCAAGTCCAGTTCATCATTCTCCACGATGTTCACATCCACGTGAAGTTGAGATATCTTCGAACCTTTTAGATCATATGCTCTTAGTGAGCTATCATTGATAAGACTCTTATACTTATCTGATATTTTAGAAATCACACTCGAAAAGTATTCTTTATCGTGATCACTAAGTTGACCTTTTTCATATTTCGAAGCTATATTTTGTGAGACGTAAATAGGTGGTAGATTAATCTCCTTGTTAGGATCATCTACATTCCACAAAATGTTTAATCTATACACAAAATTTGACCGACCCTGGATCATACCCTGGTTGATCAGCTTTTTGAACGGCTCCTGTTCTACTACCAACCCCAGATCGAACATGAACTTGTTCCAGAAGCGGGAGTAGAGGAGGTGACCGGTCGCGTGCTCGGCACCACCCATGTATAGATCCACATTTCGCCAATACTCAACTTTGGCCTTGTCGGCGAAGGCCTGGTCATTTTGCGGGTCCATGTAGCGGTACCAGTACCAGCTCGAACCAGCCCAACCCGGCATAGTGCTCAGTTCATATTCATACTGGTCCTTGTATTTCCAATCAACCGCGCGGCCGAGTGGCGGCTCTCCTGTTTCAGTTGGCAGGTAGGCGTCGATCTTCGGCAACTCAAGTGGCAGCTCGTTTTCGTCCAGCAAGTGCGGTATACCGTCTTTAAAGTAAACGGGTACCGGTTCCCCCCAGTAGCGCTGCCGGCTAAACACAGCATCGCGCATACGGTATTGCGTTCTTCCTTTACCAACGCCCAGTTCTTCGGCTTTGGCTATACCTGCGGAAATGGCTTCTTTCACGTTCAGCCCGTCCAGGAAACCGGAGTTGATGATCTTTCCTTCTTTAGCAGCATAGGCTTCTTCTTCCAGATTGCCACCGGCTACAACTTCCCTGATCGGCAATTTAAAATGTTTGGCAAAAGCATAGTCGCGCGAGTCGTGCCCTGGAACGGCCATCACGGCACCGGTGCCGTACCCAGCCAGCACATAATCCGCGATCCAGATCGGCACACGCTCTTCAGAGATAGGGTTGATGGAATAGGCTCCTGTAAACACACCGCTTACGGTTTTCACATCCGTCATACGCTCGCGCTCCGAACGGTTTTTGGCTACGTTTACATAGCGCTCCACTTCAGCACGCTGGGCTTCGGTCGTAATTTCATTTACCAGTTCGTGCTCCGGAGCAAGTACTACAAAGGTGGCACCGTAGATCGTATCGATACGGGTCGTGAATACCTTGATCTTCTCGGAAGCACCTCCCTCTATGGCGAAGTCCAGCTCGGCACCTACGGACTTACCGATCCAGTTGCGTTGCATTTCCTTCACGGGTTCCGGCCAGTCTATACCTTCCAGGCCCTGCAACAGGCGTTCGGCGTAGGCAGTGATGCGCATCATCCACTGGCGCATCAGTTTGCGCTCCACCGGATAACCACCGCGCTCCGATACGCCGCCCACTACTTCGTCGTTGGCCAGCACCGTTCCCAGGGCAGGGCACCAGTTGACCACAGCATCGGCTACGTAGGTCAGCCTGTACTTCAGGAGCATCTGCGCTTTCTCCTGCCCGTTCATGGCGTTCCATTCTTCAGCTGTGAAAGCCGGAGTGTCCTCGTCGCAGGCGGCATTTATACCTGCGTTTCCATTTGCTTCGAACGATGCGATCAGCTTGTCGATGGACTCTGCTTTGTCAGCCGCGTAATTATAGTAGCTGTTGAAGAGCTGCATGAAGATCCATTGCGTCCATTTGTAATAGCTCGGATCAGAGGTGCGAACTTCGCGCTCCCACTCGTAAGAGAAGCCAATATTCTTCAGCTGTTCGATGTAACGGCCAATGTTCTGCTCGGTCGTGATGGCCGGGTGCTGCCCGGTCTGGATGGCATATTGCTCGGCTGGCAGACCAAAGTCGTCGAAGCCCATGGGGTGCAGCACGTTAAACCCTTTGGCGCGTTTGTAGCGGCTCACAATGTCAGAGGCGATGTAGCCGAGTGGGTGCCCTACATGCAGGCCCGCACCAGAAGGGTAGGGGAACATATCCAGCACATAGTACTTCGGTTTGTCGGTGTTTTCTGTGGCTTTAAACGTCTGATTCTCTTCCCAGTAGCGCTGCCACTTTTTCTCAATCTGATTGAAATTATACTCTGACATAGTTTCTCGTGTATTCGCTTGATCAAAACAAGCTGCTAAGATACGTTAAATGGCTAAATTGTTAAATGGTTGAATTGTTTATTGTTGAATTGCTGAATTGTTAGGGGTTGCTGGTTATGCGACAGGTATAGGCTTAGGGCAACTTCCTGGCTGTTTAAACAGGTAGTAAAGAGGTAACAGGTATCCCCAGGATTGTTCGTTCGAATTGTAATGGAGAAGATATTATCAGTTTACAGAAATACAAATTATCAAAAATCAGAACGCTTGCACAATATCCAAACAATTAGCTATCTAACAATTCAACCATTTAACAATTTAGCCATTTAACAATCAAAAAAGTACCTTTGCAATCTGAAGCAAAACAGAAAAAAATGGAAAAATACGACTTGCTGGATGTGCCGCACCTGATCTATGTGATGGACCCGATGTGCTCCTGGTGCTACGGATTTGCACCGGTGCTGCATCAGCTCAAAAAAGAACAGGAAGGCAAGCTGAACTTCAAGCTGGTGCTCGGCGGTTTGCGTCCGGGCACGACGGAGCCAATGGGTGATGAGATGAAAGCGGCGGTGCAGCAACACTGGCAGGAAGTGGGGAAGGCCACCGGACAGCCTTTCGATTTAGATTTTTTTGAGCGCGACACTTTTGTTTACGACACAGAACCCGCTTGCCGGGCCGTAGTGACCATGCGCTACCTGCAGCCGGAGAAAGAATTGGAGATGGCCGAAGAAGTGCAGCGCGCTTTTTATGCCCGCAACAACGACGTGACCAAAGCCGAGGTGCTGGCTGAGATCGCGCTGGGACTGGGTATAGCGGAAGACACTTTCCTGGAGAAGTTTCACTCCAATGAAATGAAAGAGAAGGCTCAACAGGATTTCCTGATCGCCCGTCACCTGCAGGCCAATGCCTTTCCGAGCGTATACCTGCTCGTTGGCCACAACTTGAGTCTGCTGAGTCGTGGCTATCGCCTGTACGATGCTATGATAGCCAAGCTGGAAGAAGCGCTCAAAGCAAGCAGGGCATGAAAACCGCCGTCTGTCACCTCACCAAAAAGCAACTCCCTTTAAATCAACTGGCGCTGGGAGCTACCATCCGGCGGCCGATTTTTCAGCTGATTCAGGCCGACTACCCGGACTTTACTGACGGGTCGTATGTGGCGATAGGCAATATGAACTTGTACCGCAAAAAGTACATGGAGCAAATGCTGGAAAAAGAACTCGGTGAGATTTCAGAGCTTGAAAAGGAGGTGCTCGACAGCATTCAGGAAAACGAACTCTTATCAAACAACATCGAGGAGGAACTACGGGAAAATCTATCGGTTGGAGACCGGATGGCCGATCGGATTGCGACGTTTGGTGGTAGCTGGACCTTCATTATGGCTTTTTTCGGGTTCATTCTGGTCTGGATGCTGGTGAACGCATACCTGCTTGCCACGCGCTCTTTTGACCCATACCCCTTTATATTACTCAACCTGATCCTGTCTTGTCTGGCGGCCATTCAGGCGCCCATCATCATGATGAGTCAGAACCGCAAAGAGGCAAAAGACCGGCAGCGCTCTGAGTATGACTACAAAGTAAACCTGAAAGCGGAGTTGGAGATACGCCTGCTGCATGAAAAGATCGACCACCTGATCGTGCACCAGAACCAGCGCTTACTCGAAATTCAGGAGATTCAAATAGACCTGATGGAGGATATCCTGAACCGGTCCAGAAAATAGGCTTAACGTAAGGTATTGCTGATTACTTTGGCTAGTGGGTCAGCCCCGTTCCACAAGCCTTGGGTTTCGACAGGTATAAAACGGGCAAAAAGCTCTTCGCTATACCAATTCTCAGCGCGTGTGCGTTTGATCACCTCTTTGTGTAGCGCGCTTTGGTAGGCGTAGGCTTTCATGGCTTCCATCGACTCCCACACACTGAACGTAGCCTGCCGGATAAGCGGAATCTCACCCAGCCCAATTGAACAGATCAGCCCCTTTGCTTCTTCCAATGACTTGCTCACTTTAGGGGTGAAGCGCCAGAACTGTGGCAAGGCCCGCCAGTTAATAGAAGCCCGGGTGAGCACCGCAACCGGACCATCGTGCTGTTTTTCTGACAACTGCGGCGTAAAGGGTTGTACCCCATCCCAGAGTCCGTGCGCCTGTGTCGGCAGCAGTTTCACGGTCCAGATCTCGGAGGCGTGCAAACGGTACTCCAGTATTAACTCGGAGCGCTCCAAAAATTCGTCGGCTGCCTCTTCACTTTCCCAAGTGCACATCAGTCCATACCTTCTGAAGTTAGGCTTTATGCTGAAGCCTTTGCCTTGGCCGCTGCCAAGCAATTTGTGAAATAATAAACCGGGAACATGATTTAGTTCGGCTCCTTTGGTGCCCATTTGGGCCAAACCCCAACGGATATGGCCTTTCCGAAAACCGAAAAGCGTCAGTGTGGTAAGTCTGTCAGACTGTGTTGTAACTCGTCGCAAGGGGTTCGGTATTAAATAGTAAGTACAAATGCAATCTACAAAAGGAATAAATCAAAAACACCTGCCTAACGGAAATGTTTGGCAGGTGTTTCCTTTATTTTAACCTGGCGCTATGCCTATAGGTTGATCTTCTTATTCTCGCCCGGATCGTAGCTTTCGCCAGACAATGTTGCCTTCACGAAACCGATCAGGTGGGTAACAGCACTATTGGGAGAGTCCCAGTATTCAGCCTTTTCAATGTCTACTCTGATCAGACCGATGTTCGGGTCATCTTTCCCGCCCTTGAACCAGGCCTTCAATTCCGGTGACCAAAGCTCTTCTATCTTGGCTCTGTCCTTGCTTAGCTTCGCCTTTCCTGAAATAGAAACATAGACATTGTCCGATGGCTTTGAATAGCTCAGATTGACGTGGGAGTCGTGCACGATTTCCTGGGACTTGCCTGATTCATAACCTGTAAAAAACCATATCACCCCATCTTCACTTATTTTTTGAGTGCTCATGGGGCGGCTTCTCAGACTTCCATCGTCATCAATAGTCGTCATCATGGTATAATCAATGTCCTTAACCAAGTCTATCAGCTTATTCAGATTCTCTTTTTGTTCGTTATTCATAGTGATATGTTGTAAATTGGATTTGTATTTGAGTACGGGTGCTTTCGCCAAAGAGTTTGTTAGCCTCTGCCAAATTTCCTACAACCAGGCATCGAGCAAGATGTTTAAATAAATACGTAATCACGCCGAACTGATTTGAACTACCTGGCCCATATTTTTCTCTCCGGCGACGACGAAGCGCTCATGATAGGTAATTTTATTGCAGATGCCGTGAAGGGGAAACAGCTGGAGCTATACCCGGAAGGTATAGCCCGGGGTATCCGACTGCACCGCCTGATAGATACCTATACCGACACACACCCGGTCGTGAGTGAGACCAAAGCCCGCCTGCGCCCGCACTTCCGCAAATACGCTCCGGTGGTGGCCGATCTGTACTTCGACCACTTCCTGGCCAGGCGATTTGCTGAATTTTCTGCTGAACCTTTGGAAGCTTATACCTCCCGCGTCTATACCTTAATCAACCAGCAATTGCCAAATTTACCGGAGCGGGTACAGTACTTTTTCCCTTACATGATGCGGCAGAACTGGCTTCTTTCGTATGCCGAAGTTACAGGTATAGCACAAGCCCTTGGTGGATTGAGCCGTCGCACTTCCTTTGAGTCAGGTATGGAAAGGGCAGGAGAGGAGTTGCTGGAAAACTATACCTTGTACGATGCAGATTTTTCGCTCTTTTTCCCGGAGCTGATCGCCTATGTAGAGGAGGTGCTGCCGGAGTTAAGGTGATTATTTTGACAAAGGATTTTGTGACAGAGGGCAAAGGACTTTCCGGAAGGGCTTGAATCTACTTAGGAAAGTATAAGAACAGAGTTCAGTTCATCTCATTCAAGGTTGTACCTGCCATACCTTTAAAACGAAAAAGAGCCGCTATACCTGCGGCTCTTTTTTGTGTTTAGCAATTCAGCTTTTGACAAAGTCCCTTGTCCAATAGTCCTTTGTCGAAAAAATCTTTTATCAAATAGGATTAATGGTGATGCACACCGCCTTCGCCGTGCACGTGTCCGTGGTCCAGCTCTTCAGTAGTTGCTTCGCGCACTTTTTCTACTTTGCCTTTGAAGTAAAGCTCTTTGCCGGCCAGCGGATGGTTAAAATCCATCAGAATGGCGTTTTCTTTTACTTCGGCTACACGGCCCTGCAGCTGGTTGCCCTCGCTGTCCGCCATCGGAATGAAGTTACCTACTTCCAGCATGTTCTCCGGAATACCGCCTTCTACTTCAAATACACTCATTGGCAATTCAACTACTGCGTTCTGGTCGAACTCACCGTAACCTGCTTCTGAGTCCAGTTTAAATTCGAAATCGTCACCTGCACTTTTGCCGTCCAGGTTTTCTTCGAACTGTTCTGGCAGGCCGCTCAAGCCGTATATGAACACCATTGGATTTTCTGTATTAGCAGTTTCAACGAGGGTTTGCTGACCGCCTTCGCTCTGAATATGAAGCTCGTAAGTAAGCGTCACCACTCTGTTTTTTTCAATTTTCATTATGTTGTGTTTTGGTTTGGTATCAGAAAGGTAAAAAGATTTACCGGAGAAGCATAACCCCTGCGGCTTAACTTGCTTGACCTTCTGACGATGAATAAATTAAAATCTAAACTTATACCTACGCTAAGGAAGGCTCTCAGTTAACTCCCAGGCACTTTTATAGGCTCCAATGCTTTCGACATAAGCGATCAAGCTAGCGAAAAACGGGTTAGTTGAAAGCGTAGCACTATCGCCTACAATGATCAGCTTGCGACGGGCGCGGGTCATGCCCACGTTCATGCGCCTTTCGTCCGCCAAAAAGCCGATTTCACCCCGCTCGTTGCTGCGCACCAGGCTCATGCAAATGATATCGCGCTCCTGCCCCTGAAAGCTGTCCACGGTGCCAATGCTCAGCTGGCGTTTCTGGTGCAAATCGTGCAGACGTGGAGTATGCTCCACTTTGTCCTGTAGGTAGTTGATCTGGGCACGGTAAGGCGCAATTACCCCAATCTTCAGCGGAGCTACTTCAGCCTCCTCGTCGTAGTCCTTCAACAGATTCGATAGGTGGTTGATCAAAAGGTCTCCCTCTTCTGGGTTGGCAGAACTCATGGTGTCGGGCATCTCCGCTTCGTTATACCCGCAACCTGCTGTGTCGATAAACTCCACGGCCATGTCAGGTGCGAAGATCGGGCTATACCCGTGCAGCTCGGCACTGTGCACGCTTTCGTGTGCCACCAGTTCGCCACCGTAAAATTGCTGGTTCGAGAACTGCATGATGTGGTGGTGCATGCGGTACTGCGTCTTCAGCATCACTGATACCTCCGGTTGCCGGTTGATGCACTTCTCAAACAGGGTCACGCTCAGTCCACCTCTTTCCGCATCCAGTGACTTGATAGTAGGAGGCAACTGGCAGTGGTCACCAGCCAGCACGACACGGTTGGTGCGGCTGATCGGAATCCAGCAGGCCGGCTCCAGAGCCTGTGCCGCCTCGTCAATGAATACAGTGTCGTAGGTGAGGTGACGGATGGCTTTGTTGGCCGCGCCCACTAATGTACAGGTGATGACCTGCACATTGTCCAGCAGATCGTCGGTGATGTAGTGTTCCACATTGTCGGCTTCCTCGAGCAGGCGGTGGCTTTCGTTTTTATAAAGCTGGCGCTGCGCGCGCTCCTGGTGGCCGAATTTGCGTTTGAACTGGTAAGCCATGCGCTTGTACTCTTCAGCCGTCTTCCGCAGATTTTTGAGATCTTTGTAAGCCCGGTGCGCCATCACCTGCGCATCCAGGGTATGCTCCAGCAGTACATCCGACACACGAGACGGATTGCCAATGCGGATCACGTTCACGCCTTCAATGGCGAGCTTCTCGGTCAAAAGGTCAACGGCTGTGTTGGAAGGAGCAGTCACCAGCAGTCGTTTCTGCGATTTCAGGGTATGGAGGATGGCCTGCACCAGCGTGGTAGTCTTGCCTGTGCCCGGAGGTCCGTGAATGATAGCCACATCTTTGGCCTGCGCAATTTTCTGCACAGCTTCATTCTGAGACTCGTTCAGGGCCTGGATCTCCTCCAGCTTCTCATCAGTGAAAGTAGCGGGCTTTATACCTAGCATGATGTCGCGGAGCTCGGCCAGACGTGTACCCTTCGCTTCCTGCACCTTCTTCATGGCGATCTCCATCTCGCGGTAGCTGATCTCATCAAAAGTCAGCTCGATGCCCAAGCGACCGGCATCCACCCAATCAGGAAGGTCTTCTTTGTTGGTGGCCAGGATAACCTTGTTGCGTTTGACGCCCAGCACCACGCCGCTCAGGCTGGCTTTTTCACCACCGTTCGTAAAAAGAGAAGCTGTTTTGCCGGGCTGGAAAAGGTGCAGCTGATCGCGGTCGGAGGTTCGCTCCAGTTCAATCACCACCTTGTTGCCGAAACCAATCTCCTCTTTAGAGATTACAACCGGATACCAGCAAAGGCCCATTTGTTTGCGCTCCGTTATGGAGCTTTTCAGTGCCTTCAGTTTGTACTGCTGCCGGTCTTCTTCCTGTTCAATTTTCAGCAGGTCCTGTACCTGCCGCAGTTCTTCAAAAATGTCGATCATGCTTATCTAAAAAAGAAAGGCTGGGTACGAAGCGCCAGCCTTTTCCGTAGCTTTTGTCTTGTTCTTCCATACCTGAAAAGGTATCGTTTTATAACAAAAAGCGTGAGCCAAATAATTCCGCTGTAACAGGCTGTTTCTTATACCTGTGGCAGCTATACGACTTTAGGCCTTCTTACGTTTTTTAGGTGCCTTCTTGGTGCTCAACCTAACCTGCAAGAAGACTGCGTATAGGAAAAAGAGGAGCGCAGCACCACCCAGAATAGCAATTACACGGTCTTTACCATAACGTACCTCGTCGGTTGCTTTCAATTGCTCTTTCAGGTCCAAAATAACACGCTCGCGTTTCTTGGCCTGACTCTCGAGCGTGCTGATCTGCCCTTTCAGGTCGGTGATCTGGTTATTGATCAGGCGCTCGTCCTGTTGGATCATTTTACCTGCCCGCTGGCTCTCCACAGTGCTTTCGGCAATTCTACGCACACTGGCCTCCTTTACAGCCGAGATCAGTTCAGAATCTTTGCGGATGATCTCTTTGAGGGTATCGATGATGTTGAGGAGGTCTTTTTTGGATTGCTTGCCCCAGAAATTGCTGTTTTGCCCGCTGTAATACTGGTATTCCAGAATAAGCTGTTCACGCTCACCCATCAGACGGCTGAGTTTGTCTTCCTGCGGTGTTGTTTGTTCCTGTGCCTGCGCGCCCACAAACCAAAGGCAGCAAATAAAAATAGCCAGTAGTTTCTTCATCATCATAAAAAAGGGAAATGCTTTAATCTATCACGCAAATATGGCCATCCTTATTGGATTAGGCACAAATTATTTTTTGTTTAATCCCTAGAAACAGAGAAGGAGTAAAGGCAAAAGCTCAAGGTCACTCACCATAGTCTGTGTCAGGGATAATTTCGCGACAAATGGTTCTCACGGGTAGGTAAATAGCTGGTTCTGTGGCGGAAGAGCTTAAAAAGTGATGTGAGTCATTTTGTCAATTCGGTTAGAGGTGTATATTTACTGTACAGTTTAAGTTTAGTATGCTGTTAACCTTATTGATTGACCCACTGATATGAAGAAACTCTTTTTAGCCCTGGCACTGGCAGGATTTGTTGGTGCCGGAATGGCCACACCAGCCCTCGCCTGCGAAGGCGGCAAATGCAAAATGGAACATGCCGGCAAAGATGGCAAAACCAAAAAAGGCGAGAAAGCCGGGTCCTGCCATATGATGGAAGCTTCCGCCACAGCCAAAGAAGACGGCAAATCTACGGCTTCGTGCTGTGCCAAAAAGGATGCGCCCAAGGCTGAAGATGCTAAAGAAATAAAGAACCAGCGTTAGACATGGTAGAGATTTAGAAGAGGACTTGCTGATATTTCAGTAAGTCCTCTTTTCATTTCAGGTATACCGGTCATGATTCGGAAGGTTTGTGACCTAATGCCATTAAGTTTTAGAATAATGGACTCTTCTGACATCTCGAAAGAATTGAGAGGGCTGAATTATTTTGGGATACCTGTTAGGCTTCAGATTTCTCCCAAAGGTCGAAATGACAAAAAACTCTTAATTTGACAGAATTGGGCTGCGATATTTCCCGACAATCTTTCTCACTTCACCAAACCAACCCGAAACTTCCTACCCTTGATCTTGCCAGTCGTTAGCGCCTCCACAATCTCCTGAGCCCTATCTGCAGGTATAGCCACATAGCTGGCTTTATCCTGCACTTCAATGCGACCGATCTGGTCGGCCTTCAGACCAGCTGCTGCGATCAGGGCACCCACTATATCGCGGGGACTCAGCTTGTCTTTCCGGCCGGCATTAATGTGGAGTGTAGCAAAGGCTTCTGTGGATTCCGGTTCAGCTTTCTCAACACGTGCAGCCAGTTCAGCGGTATTCAGCCATTCATCCATTCGTACCAGTCCCCAATCTCGCAGCTTTTGCTCGTCGCGTGTTGTGGCGAAGGTATAGACCTCGCCGCCTCGTCCAGCGCGACCGGTGCGTCCGCTTCGGTGCAGGTAGGCGGCTTCGTCGTCTGGCAATTCGTAATGGATGATGTTTTTGAGAGCGGCAATATCTAGTCCGCGGGCGGCCAGATCCGTAGCGACCAGCACCTGCGTGGTGCCGTTGCGGAAGAGCGTCATGGCTTTGTCGCGGTCCTGCTGTTCCATACCGCCGTGCAGGGAGCGGGCCCCAAAGCCGTGCTTGGCCAGCATCGCCGCCACATCGTCGGAGGCGCCACGGGTATTGCAGAACACGACCGTTCCGGCAGGGTTTATGCTTTGCAAAAGATGGAGCAAGGCCTGCTGCTTATCTGGTTGCGCCACTTTTATACCTGTAAGTCGCACCTGATCAGGTATAGCGTTGGGCGAAACCTGCACAAACTGCGGATTTTTAAGCGAATCAGAGATCAGCTGCTTCACTTCGTCGGGCATGGTGGCTGAGAAGAGCACCGCCTGCCGCTTCTTAGGTATAGCCTCAAGAATCTGGTCAATTTCATCGGCAAATCCCATTTCGAGTAGCTTGTCAGCTTCGTCTAACACGAGCATGCGCACCTGACCAAAGTCAACGGTCTGGCGGTAAAGGTGATCGGTTAAACGTCCAGGTGTGCCTACGAGCACCTGTGGCGGAAAAGCCAGCGAGGCGCGCTCCTGTGAAAAAGAGTGTCCGCCGTAAAAAGCGCTGATTTTGAGGTTGTCGATCTTCTGGGCGAGTTGCTTTATTTCGTGACGTACCTGCACGGCCAGCTCGCGTGTAGGTACCAGTACCAGTGCCTGTATAACCTGTTTGTTAGTGTCAATCTGTTGCAGAAGCGGCAAACCAAAGGCAGCTGTTTTTCCGCTGCCCGTCTCGGCTTGTCCGGCTATATCCTGCCCTTTGAGGAGTGGAGGTATAGCGGAAAACTGAATAGGAGTAGGGGTGTGAAAATCTAGCTCAGCGAGGCGCTCCAACAGCGCAGGGGAGAGTCCCAGTTGATCAAAAGAAGCCATAGGCATGCGTACGTGAAGCGCAAAGGTACGGATTCCCATATATCCCCTTCGCTATTTTTTTCTGTATGAAGGATTTGGCAGATAACAGTAAAAACAGTAAACAGGATTAAAAGCTTACTTACTAACTATTTGTTCCGGTAATTCCTTTCCACTATACCTTAGTGGTGCAGGAAGATCTGCCAAAAGTCCTTGACGCGCTGTTGCGCTTTCTGAAGAAGGCATTAGCTGAAAATAACATCTTTATACCCAACATTACAGGGTGTTGCGTCAACATTTATCCACTCATTACCTCTCTCGGCAATATGGTAGGAGCAGTCTGCGGCGCCGGGCATGGTTGTGGCGGTTTCCGTTCCGGGCATTTTTAAAATATACTTTCTCCTTCTCCCGATCTGTAGCCCTATTTTAATCTGGGCAAGTAGTGTACACACTCACACTTAAGAAAGTCTTTCGTTCTGTTCCATTCAGGAAATTTAAAACATGATGTGGAATGCTTTTTGAGCTAATTAAAATAACCTAAACATTACTATTGCTGACAGGTTACTTTGGTGGATTCCCGGCATTAACCCAAAAGAGGCAGCCCGTCATTATTTAAGCTGGAGTACATGCAACTCTTTTAAGTTTTAAGGCGTCTTCTCTATAGTCCTGTCACTCAACAAAATTAAATTTAGCCAACGGATTGTCTACCTCCATCATTACCATATTTTTCAAGCGCCGCATCGTACACCCTGTGCTCAATTTGCTTCGGCAGGGCATGACACCGCACAAGCTTGCCGTTACGGTTGCGCTGGGCACGGTGGTGGGTATACTGCCTGCTCTGGGCGTCACCACGGTGATGGGAACCGCGCTGGCTGCCCGTTTCCGGCTGAACATCGCAGCCACGGTGCTGGTCAGCTACCTGGTGCATCCGCTGCAACTACTGCTGATCATTCCTTTTATCAAGGCGGGTATCTTCATGTTTGGGCTCGATGAGCTCAAGCTGTCCCTGGACGAAATGATCGCTATGTTCAGACTGGACTGGCTGGCTGCACTCAACAAGCTTTGGGTGGCCAACCTGGCTGCTGTTTCGGCCTGGGCCATATTGGCTATACCTGTTGGCGCGCTGCTATACGTTGCGCTACTTCCAATTTTAAAGCGGGTTTTGCCGAAACCGGCATCAGTTGCCGGTACTATACCTGCCAATTCTATAGCTGAGCTAAATATACCGGTTATACCTATACCTGAAACCGAAGTGCAGCCTCAAGTCTGAGGAATTACATCTTATACCTTAGACCTGTAAAACAAGAAAGCCAGCTCCTTGACGAAGCTGGCTTTCTTGTTATGCTTTAGGCTGATCAGGCTGACTCCAGGATCTGGAACAGTTCGTCCAGTTTAGGCGTCAGGATGATCTCGGTACGACGGTTTTTCTGACGTGCCTCTTTTGTTTTGGCATTGTCGAGTGGTACGTAAAGGCTGCGTCCGGAAGGCGTTACACGGTCAGGCTGCACGCCGGCTTGTGTTATGATGCGGGTAATTTCTGTAGCACGAAGCACGCTCAGGTCCCAGTTGTCTTGCATACCTACAGTACCGCGGGCAATCGGCACATCATCCGTATGGCCTTCCACTACCACGTTCACATCCTGCTGCTCTTTCAGTACGGCGGCCAGCTTTTTCAGGGCTTCAACACCTTTTGGATCCACTTTGGTAGAGCCGGAGTTGAACAGCAATTGCTCTGCCAGCGACACGTATACCTTGCCATTGCGAATATTCACCGTCAGGTCTTTGTCGTTGAAGCCAAGCAGGGCGTTGCTCACTTTTGAGCGGAGGGCATTTACGGCTTTGTCTTTCTCGTCGAGGATGCGCTGCAGTTCGGCCAGACGCTGTTCGCGAGCTTTAAGGTCGGCGTTCAGCTTGTCGATCTGCGACTTGCTCATGTTGAGGTTATCTCCCAGTGCTTTACCTTCTTTCAGGGCTTGCTGCAGACTTTGCTGATACTCTGTCTTTTGGCGCTCCAGTTCGGCACGCTCTTGCTCCAACTGGGCTTTCTCTTTTTCCAGGGATGACTTTTGCTGCTCTAGGTCAGATTTATCCAGTTCCAGGGCGTTTTTGCGGGTCATCAGGTCATCGTATTTCTTTTTGGAAACAACGCAGGATGATAGCGAAAGACTCCCGATAAAAAGGAAGAGGGAAGCTCTGTAGAAATTCTTTTTCATATCAATCGTTAAGGTTGGATGGTACGTAAGTGTTGTCCTTTTTTTAGTTGGCTGGTGCGGGCGCCTCAGTTTCGAGACGGAACATGCCTTTCGGGTCGGGCATGCGGGTCATGAGTTCTGTTAGGAAATTATAATCCAGCGACATGATGTTGAGGTCACGACCACGGTGTAGGTAATCCCAGGCTTCGGCGTATTTCTTGTTGTGAAAGTGCACCTGCGCTAAATTCGACATGGCAAAGGCATTGTTCGGATCTGCCTTTAAGGAGCGGTCGAGGAGGGCGGCGGCTTGTTTCAGGTTCTTCTTCTTTTTGTCTGCGATATATTGCTGCAGATAAGCAGAGCCCACATCAGAGAGCAGCAAAGAATTATTAGGCTGGTATTTCAAGGCGCGGTCAAACATACCGATCGCATCGCTTACATTGCCTCTGTTGTATTCAGCCACCCCGAAAGCCCAGTAAGTGTTAAAATTGTCCGGATTAAGCAGCCAGGCCAGGTTAAAGCGGTACATAGCGGTGTCTACCTGCCCTTCGTTCATAAACTCCCAGCCGCGCTCCATGAAAAAGTTGCTGGCCTCCGTGCGGCTTTCAAAGCTCTTGTCGCAACTTGTCAGGAATTTTTCATCGGCTTTCTGTTCAGCGTCTGTTTTAGCTACCTGCCCAAACATCGGGCGTACTTTAGGGGATAATTCAGGCTGCTGCTCCTGCGCAAAGGACATGGAGGCGCTCAGTATAATGGTGGCTGCAGCCAGGAAAATTCTTTTCATGTGATGGTATCAGCTAGGTATGGTAATGCTTGCTGGTTTTAAATTTACACCACCTGTCTTGAAATTACAAATGCCGTCCTGTCATTTACTGGTATTTCCCGGCCGGGTCCTGTTGCTTTTCCAGCAGGGCGGCAATGAAGGCAGCGTCTGCTATACCTTTGTCTTTGCTAATACTTTTGTGAAGGTAACTCCATGCCTTTGCGTACTCCTGCAAGTAATAGTGGCTGATGGCTAATTTGTAATAGGCATCCGCAGCGTCGGGGGAGTAGCGCACGGCGCTTTCGAGCAGTTTACGACTCTGCATCAGGTCTTCTGGGTTGCTTTCGGCATAAAACCGGCCGAGGTGGCTGGTGGCCAGATCGGTGAGCAGTCGAGGATTGTGCTGGTCTTTTTCAAGCGCATGGTAAAGCAAAAAGAGGGCTTTATCAAACGCCTTCTGCTGCCCGTACACAAGTCCGTAGCCCCAGTATACCTCGTTGTTGGTGCTATCCATCAGCCAGGCGCGCCCGAAAAAGTAGTTCGCGGAGTCCAGCTTCTCTTCATTGAAAGTGCGCTTTGCCTGAAAGGCATAGTAGCCCGAGGCGGCTTTGAGGTTCTTGAACCGTTTGGCATCCTTGTCCAGCATTTTCTTTTGCTGCTGTTTTTCCTGCAGGGTCAGTGCTTGTTTGGCCGGAATGACATCGGCCATCGTGAGTTCTGGACGGGGTGCCTCTCTGTTTTCGGTGATGGCGTTTTGGGAGGTGCAGGCGACCATCGAGCCTGCTATGATTAATCTAAAAGCGATGAGGTGGCTTCGCATGCGTAAAGCGGGTTGATTCTGGCTTCAAACGAGCCCGTCTCCGAAATAGTGCCTCCTTTGTCATTATCCGTTTGATAATGGTCTAATAGTCCATCTCCACAAAGGTATAGCCCAATTGTTTTTCCGGACGCCACCTATTAAGTTATGGATAGCGAAAGTCTAAGTAAAATTTAAATTGGCAACTTGTCGGATTATTTACGACAATGTTCGTATATTTGATAAAAGGAAATGATTATGGGAAAGGCACTAAAAGTGAATGCTGGAATTAACTTCAGTCTGCTGGATGACAGGGACGTGTTTATGCTAATCACCACTGTACGCGAAGGTATAAAGTACGCCACTTTTCAGAACATCGCCAACAAGATTCCTTTTAGCCTGGGCGAGTGGTCTGATTTTCTGCATTTGTCAGAGCGTACGTTTCAGCGCTACAAAAAAGAGCAGCGCAAATTTGATCCGCTGCACTCAGAAAAGATACTCGAAATCACGCTCGTGTATAATAAAGGGGTAGAGGTGTTCGGCGAAAAAGAAGACTTCGATGCCTGGCTGGAAGCCAAAAACGTGGCCCTGGGAGGTATACGCCCCAAAGAACTGCTCGACAGCACGTTTGGCATTGGTCTGTTGCGCGACGAACTGACCCGCATCGAACATGGAGTGCTCGCATGATCGTATACCGCCTCAGCAGAAAACTGTATTGCAATGACCTGTCCGGTAAAGGAGCTGAACTGGCAGGAGGCAGATGGAACAGCAAAGGAACCGCTGTGCTCTATACCAGCGAATCCATCGCCCTGTGTACAGTAGAGATAGCCGTGCACATGCCGTTGGGTATCGTACCCAAAGATTACTACCTGGTTACAATAGATATTCCGGATGACGCTCCAATCGGGGAGATACATGAAAAGGACCTCGCTGCTTCCTGGAAATCATTTCCGCATAGCAGCGTCACCCAAAAGGTCGGGGACAGTTACGTCCGGGATGGGGTATACCTTATCTTAAAAGTACCATCAGCCACCGTGCAGGGCACATTCAATTATCTCGTAAATCCACACCATCCTGAATTTCACAAGGTCCGCATACTCAAAACAGAGCCTTTTGTATTCGATAAGCGCCTGTTTATCAAATAAAGGGCGCTAGTGTAGTTCGTATGTGGTACCCATTTCAGCAATGGTACAGCCCCAGCCCAGTGAGTCAGTTATCTTCAATCGCAGCGCTTCCAGTGCCTGTGCTTCACCGTGGTTCAGAAAAACCTGTAGCGGCGCCTTTTTAAAATGACTGAGCCACCAAAGCAGATCTGCCTGGTCGCCGTGCGCTGACAATGAGGAAATTTGCTGTATTTCGGCATTCACTGGGTAGTAATTGCCCTGCATTTTTATCTCGGTCGCACCGCTCAGGAGCAAACTGCCCCTTGTACCAGGCGCCTGAAAACCTACCAACAACACGGTGTTATTCGAGTCGTGGATCAGGCGTTGCAGGTAGTAAAGTACTCTTCCTCCAGTCACCATACCGCTTCCCGCAATCACGATCTTTGGTCCAGGTTTATCAAGTACGCGCAGTGTCTGCTCAAATTCACGGATCACCTGCACGTTGTTCATCATAGTGCGGCATTCGGCATCGCTCAGACTGTGCCAATCACGGTGATGCAGGTATAGCTTCGTCACATCAATACCCATGGGCGTATCGAGGTAGATCGGTATGTTGGGTATGCTTCGCTCTTCACGCAGGGTGTTGAGTATGAGCAGCAGTTCCTGCGCCCGCTCCACGGCAAAACTTGGTATCACCAGCACCCCGCCTTTGTCTATGGTATGTTTCACATAGGCTTGTAGCTCGTTGTAAGCCGAGGCCTGTTCATGCAGTCTGTCGCCGTAAGTAGACTCCAGTACCAGGTAGTCGGCCTCTCTTATAAAAGCAGGCGGTTCCATGAGCAGTGGTTTGCGCCGACCGATATCACCTGAAAACACGATAGTGCGGCCTTTGCATCTCAGTTCCACAAAAGCAGAACCTAAAATATGACCACTTTTCCGGAAGCAGAATTTCATATCCTCATTGATGATCACCCATTCGTTGTCCAGGTGTGTATCAAAGAGCGGCATGGTCAGGTCCACATCTTCGGAGGTATAAAGCGGCTTGGCCGGGTGATGCTTGCTGTAGCCTCCATGGTTAGCTTTGGCGGCGTCTTCCTCCTGTATTTTGGCGCTGTCGCGCAGAATGATTTCGGTTACGTCCCGAGTTGGAGTAGTGGCATAAATGGGACCGTTATAACCATTCTGGGTAAGCACGGGCAGGTAGCCGCAATGATCCAGGTGACCGTGCGTCAGGATTACCGCATCCAGTTCTTCGACATTCAACGGGAGTTTTTGCCAGTTGAGCAGGCGCAGTTGCTTTAATCCCTGGAACAAACCACAGTCGATCAGCACCTGGTGCTTATCTGTTTTGAGCAATATTTTAGAACCGGTCACGGTGCCGGCACCGCCCAGAAAAGTCAGTGTGAAAGGAGGAGTATAGTCTAGCATCTGTTCTAAGGATAGTGGGTATAGGCAAGATAAACAATCCTGGTATGTTGTATAATGATAAATATTAATTTTTCATCTATTCGTTAATTCATTCGTCTCCTGCCCACGCTTAACAGTAATTTAAAACAAGCAGACTGGTAGCTACGCAGCATTTGCCGTATCTTCGCTCCATGAAACAGATCTTCGTTTTGCTGGTTTGCCTGCTCTGGCAAGGACTGGCATTCGCACAAGTAGACACAGTGCAGCGCGTTATCCAGGATAGGTATAACAGCCCGTCGCAACAGCAGAAATCTTATGTGATCCTGATCTCGGCAGACGGTTTTCGCTATGATTATGCCGATAAGTATGACGCTACCTTTCTGAAGTCCATGCGGGCTCAGGGAGTACAAGCAGAGTCGATGCTGCCGGCTTTTCCGTCCAAGACGTTCCCGAATCATTATTCTATTGTGACGGGGCTATACCCTGCCAGCCACGGCCTGATCAACAATTACTTTTACGACCCGCAACGCAAGGAACACTACAGCATGCGCGACCGCAGCAAAGTGGAAGATGGCACCTGGTATGGCGGCACACCACTTTGGGTGCTGGCAGAACAGCAGCAAATGGTAGCGGCCAGTTTTTTCTGGGTTGGCTCAGAAGCACCCGTGCAAGGTATACTGCCTACTTATCATTACCAGTACAGCGAGGTATTGCCGATTGAGCGTCGCATCCAGACAGTAGTTGACTGGTTGAATTTGCCTGCCGAAAAGCGGCCGCATCTGATCACTTTTTACCTACCCGAGGTAGACCACGCCGGTCACCGCTATGGCCCGGATGCGCCACAAACTAAGGAGGCTGTATTAGAACTAGACAAGCACTTGCAAATGCTGACCGAAGCTGTTGCCAAAACAGGCTTGCCTGTCAATTACGTGTTTGTGTCGGATCATGGAATGCTGGAGGTAGATACAAAGAACACACTTCCCATGCCTGCTGCCATCGATACGGCCAAGTTTATGGTATCCGGAGGAGGGATGGTTGTGGAACTGCATGCCAAAGACAAAAAAGCCATAAAGCCCACTTATCGCAAACTGAAGAAGGAAGCCAGGGACTACCAGGTATACAGGAAAAACAAAATGCCCAAACACCTGCACTACGGAGCCAAAGATGATAAGTACGGCCGCGTAGGTGACATCCTGCTGCTGTCGGATGCCCCAAAGGTATTTCATTTTTCATCACGTCCGCCATCTCCCGGCCAGCACGGTTACGACGCCACCAAAGTAAAGGAGATGCACGCTACCTTTTATGCTTGGGGACCCGCTTTTAAACAGAACACAAAAGTAGAAACTTTCGAAAATGTGGATGTATACCCGCTGATCGCTGAGATTTTAGGCTTACCCTATACCCATAAAATTGATGGCAGCAGACATTTGATCGAGAAAGTACTACCGTAACGTATAAGACGAGACATAAAAAGCCCGCCTCTGCTGAAGAGACGGGCTTTTTATTTAGAGTGTAGCGTGTTCTACATAGTACCGCGACCTGGCAGGTAAATCTGAAAACCGACACCGACCGAAAGACCGGAAGTGCTGGTATCGACTGAAACATCGGCACTGGTGCGGGTATAGTTTAGTGTGGCTTCAATGGCAACGTTGCGGGCAACAAAATGCGCATAGCCTGCCCGTAAGCCCAGCACGGAACTGAAAATGCGGTCGCCATCACTGTCTTTTAGCGAACTGCCGGCAAAACCAGCCAACGCTTCGCCAAACCAGCGGCTGCTAGGGGAGGCACCTTCCGGAAAATAATAGCGTGCAAAAGGAGTCAGTCCATAACTGAAGTTTTCACCGCCGTCATAAAGCATGAGGCCGATCTGGGCCTGCACACCAAGTACGGCATTGTCGCTTATAAAATAGCCAGCTCTCGGCTCGAGTATTAGCTGGAATGTTTCGGATTTGAAATTGTAACCGATTGAGCCAATACTGGCACCTACTAGCCAGTTACCTTGCTGAATAGATTCGTTAGCCACCGCAGCCGATGTCTGGGGCTTTTCAATATTTAAAGTGTCCTGCGCCAGAAGCGAGCCTGTTGTAAAAAAAGCGCATAATGTAAATAGAAGGTAAATTCTTTTCATAGGTATAGCATTAGGAGTTTACAATAATTTGTATTTGAATAATCATAGTCTAAACATTAACAATAACGCAGGCCATATCGTTTTGTTCTGAATAGCTCAGAATCAAGCAATTACATTTTAATGTCCTTTCCGATTGACTTCTTGTAAACTGAAATAGAATTGAAGAAATCTGCCCTTGAAGAAGAGATGCGTTTGATGACGGAACTGATTAATAGAGGTATTTCCCTGGGTAGGATGTTTATCTAAGAGCGTCGTCAAAAAAGATCAAACAAAAAGAAGAGAAGGTGAGATGTATTAGCCGGTTCAGGTATAGGCAGTCTTACCTGCTTGGATAGTTAGGAAGAATTTTAAAGCAAAAGGCCGGACACTATTTGTAGTGCCCGGCCTGCTTTTTATTCAGATGTGTAATCGGAGAGTAGCCCTTCGTAAATCCAGTTGGCCAATGCCTGCCGGTTATCAGCTATTACGAAGCGGCGCTGGTCCTTTACGTTGCGAATATTGCCGAGCTCGATAAATACGGTGGGCGGATGACTGTACTTAATGACGTAAAGGCTGCTGCGTTGCGTTACATTTCCTGAGTAGTCGCGGTTGGGTTGGTAGCGCCTGTACTTGTTCGTGAACTTCTGGTGAATATTTTTGGCCAGCTGCTCGCCGTCCTTGCTGTTTTCGTGGTGGTAGAAGAAGACATCGATGTTCTGGCTTTCGCTACGACTATCGACGTGGATGGCCAACATGCGCTGGTAGGCGCCCTTATGTTTAAGGTATAGACCATTTACGGCCTCTGTGCGCTGGCGCAGGCGGGCACTGTGGTTTAGCGGAATTTTCTTGTTGGGGTATACGATTTCATCACGGTCCATCTTCAGCACCCCCTCATCACGAATGCCATCGTCAGCGTCCTGCACGATCATATACACTGTGGCCCCTTGTTCCATCAGTACCCGTGCCAAACGGATAGTCACATCGTAAGCATACTCATCCTCGGCCAAGTCATTGCTGCCATATTTGCCCACAGCGCCCGGGTCGGGTCCGCCATGGCCGGAACTGAGGTAGTATACCGCGCCCTGCAGCTTTGTACTTTTCACCTCCACTTTGGAATACTTCTCGCCAAACAGCGGCGTTTCAAGCACTCGGGCAGAAATCTTGGCAGGTTCAGCAGTCAGATCAGTACGTGTTTTACTGTCCACAGCGGCTACCCGGGTATTGTCGCTAGCCACGGTGGTGTTGTCGGTTGAAGTGACGCTTTCAGGTAAGGTATAGGTTTTCCCGACAATCAGGCCATGGTCTTTGCCGAAACGGTCTTTGTTGATCTCCACGAATTTTTGAAGATGCTCCGAAGGATTGAGTCCGTGACGGCGCAACAAGGTATAGATACCGTCACCGGGCATCGCAACAGCCTCCAGGATAGTGCTCTGACCGTAAACGGCAATTGATGACAGTACAAGAAAAAGGGTGATAATAGAGGTACGCAATGCAATCAGGTTTATCGAGAAATATTAAGAATCCGATATTACAAAAAATGTATGAAGTATGAAAGATGATCTGTTCTATCAACGCAGAATACCGGAAGCTCTATATAAACGATACCTGATTTTTTGGAGCTAATATCAAAAAATCAGGTATACCATTTCAGAAAACAGGTATAGCCATCCTGCCATTTACTGCACGCGGTAGCTTACCAATTCATAGCGCCGCATCAGTTTTTCCGAGTCAGCATAGTACCAATCTGTCCGGATCATCCCAATTTCGGGCGTCACGTATTCGTTCATCCAGGTAGTACTTAGTGAAGAAGATGCTTTTTGTTCGGTTTGCCTTTCAAAGCTGAACTCATAGGCTTGGTTAGCATGGGGCGAATCAGGTATAGTGACCAAGTCCTTTGCTCTTCTGTGGTAGATCCACAAGGTATAGTTAGGATACTGATACCCATAAGCAATGCCTGACATTTCCGGACTAGGGTAGGTGATATAGTGCTCTCTGGCATCTTTTCTATAGTACACATAACCGTCCTTGTCATTGCGGACGATCATGCCGTTGTTCAGAACGTACCAGGTGGTTTTATTGATCAGGGTGTCTTTCATCACTTGCCGTCTAAACGAGCTTTTTGATAGCACATCTCCATCGGTATTGTATTCTATCTGGTCGTACACCCATTCATTGCCGACCTGCAGGGGCATGATGACTTCAATCGGCTCTGATATTTCTTCTTTCTCACACGAAAAGAGGAACAGTGATAAACAGAAGAGGATAATGTGTCTGAATAGCATCAATCGTTTCATAGGCTTTCTTTTTAAGGTATGATACCCATAATTGCCAGAACGTTGCATGCTCAGCTAAAACAATATTGTGAAAATCTGATACTTTCTGATTATCGCGCGCAAATCCCCCGATAAGGGCAGTACTGACAGATTTCCAGCTCCTTCGTTTTCCGGATCACTTCATTCGGGTCGAGCAATTCCTGCACAAAGCGCGTGAGTAAAGCTTCGGATGCTGAAATAAAATCCTGACCTGTTGCCTGTTCAAAAGGAAAATCTGCTGTCAGGACGCCGGCGTCGAGATTACGGAACGATAGTATACCTGATTTCGGCACAATCCGTGCAGGGTCCATGTGAGCTGCATTACGGAGCAGTAGTTCCGGCTTCTGCTGTAGGTTACGCTGCAGGATGTACTCATAGAGCCACAGCTGTCGCGCTTTATCATACTTAGGCGAGGTGATAAAATGCAGGTCCACATCATCCGGCTTCACACTCACCTGGTTGCGTTCTACTTTACCGGTTTTGTAGTCGATTACGCGCAGCTCTGCACCTTTCAGGTCGATGCGGTCGGCTTTACCAGCCACTTTTACAGGTATAAGTTCGTCGCCGACCTGAACCTGCAGGGTGGTTTCCAGTTGCTCTTCAAGGCGCAGGACATAGAGCGGCAGTTCGTCGTCCGATTTGAGCAGACTCTCCAGGTACTTTTCGAGCACCTGCACGGCTACTTTGAAAAGCAGGAAATTCATGCCGCGTTCTGGCGTAGCACCGCGTGTTACTTTCTTAAATTCAGCTTCTACCTTGGCTGGCAGCTCCTGTAGCATCTGCTCCACATGCGGCTTCTCGATAGGTTTGCCATTCTGCTCAAAAGGACGGAAAAAATCCTCCAGCACCTGGTGCACGATGGTACCAAACTGGTCGGCACCGAGTTGTTCTTCTACCTCGTCAATTTCCCTGATCTTGGCAATGCGACTAAAGTAATACTGTAGCGAACAGTTGATGTACATGTTCAGGTGCGAGGGGTAGAGACCACGCTTCAGTTCCTGCCGCAGTTGCTCCAGTGTCTGAGCATCTTTATGAATGACAATATCCTCGTCATATTTCTTCTGATCGCGCAGCTCCACCGTGGCCGTCAGGTCGCGAAATTTGATCTTCGGGTTGCGTAGCGCTAGGTCGTTTTGAAGCTGCAGAATGAAACGGCTTTTCTCGCCCGAGCCATAGGTATCGGAAGGCAATACATAGAGCAGGTTCACAGTTTTGGCGCGCTGCAACAGGCGGTAAAAGTTATAGGCCATAGCACCTTCCGTTTCAGCGTAGGTAGGAAGTCCGAATTGCTTCAGCACATCAAAGGGCATCAGCGACTCGTGCCGTTTCGGAGCCGGCAGCGTGTTTTCGTTCACCGACAGGATGATCAGGTTCTCAAAATCGAGCGCACGGGTTTCAAGCATACCCATGATCTGCAGATCCGAGATAGGCTCTCCGCTGAAAGGTAAACGCTGACGCCCAATCAGTTCGTTGAGGAACTTGCGGAAACTGCGCACTGAAATCTTTTGCTCACGACAGTCGAAAATCGTATCGAGTCGCTTGACAATGGTATAGAAAATATAGAGGTATTCGGTTTCAATGGTGCTGGGCTGGTGACTGTACATTTTATGCAGCAGATCGATCAGCTGGTAAAGCGAGGCAATGATGTCGTCGCAGTCGCGCCAGGACTTGAACAGCACTTCAAAGAGCGGCTCGTGCTTGCCCATTTTCAGCAAGTCGTTGGCCGTGATGAGCACGCGGTTGTCCTGCACGATCTGGTCGAGCACTTGCTGTACAAAGCCGTGAAGTTGCTGCTTGTCGGGTTGCTCGTTCAGGTATAGCTCATACCTGCGGATGAAAGGGTGGGAGAGCAGCTTGGTCACCGTCAGGTGATGGTACTGGTATACCTTGTAACCCGACTCCTGCAGCTGCGTCACGCCCGTCAGGTGCACATCAAAAAGCAGATCGATCAGGTTGTAGAGCGGCGTACCTTTGAAGCTAAGTCCCATCGTTACGTTATAATTCGGCACCTCTTCAGGTATAGAGTGCAGCACCGGAAGCAGCAGTGTTTCGTCAGGCATTACCACTGCTACCTGCGCGTGTTTGTCACGTTGGCGGATTTCCTGGATCAGCTGCCCGGCCAGTTTGCCCTGCATGCTCGCATTGGCCACCCCGATTACGTTAATCTCTTTCTCGTCGGTAAGCAGTAAATTCTGTTGCCAGCGCCATTCCGGCAGATTCCAGGTACTCTTATACCTGCGCAGGAAACTGCCCGCCCGGTTTGGGGTACCATCTTCCATGTAAAAGTCATCGGAATCAAACAGTACTTCACCCTTGTTGTGCTTCAGTAGCGTGCGGATGATCTTCTCCTCTGAATTAGTAAGCGCATTAAGGCCAATGAAAAGGTACTGGGCACATTCCGGTGACTTGGCCAGCTGCTCTATGTTATCGGAAACGATCTTGAAAGCCATACCTGTGTAGGCCTGCTTGCGCTCCTCCAGGTGGTTTTTCAGGTTATGGTAGGTCTTCTCGATGTTATTCCAGAGACTGAAGTATTTTTTGACAGCAGGCGTCAGTTCTTTACCCAGGTTCGCAGGGTCCCAGCGCTCCAACGCTTTGGCCTCACTCACATACTCAAATAGCTTAGAAGTATCTACCAGGTTTTGGTCAATGCGGCTGAAATCGTCGAGCAGCGTGCCACCCCAGGTGATGAACTGGTCGAAGTCGAGGTTTGGGTCCTGCTCCCGCATCAGGTCGTAGAGCTCCAGCTGCAGATTGATCGGCTCCAGCACATCCACCTTAGCCAGCTTGGTAATGAAATCCTCCATACCTGACACCTCCGGCGACCAGATAGGTTCAGGAGCAGCCTGCGCCAAGGCGTTCTTGAAAAAGAAACTCGCACGACGCGACGGCAGCACAATGCACAGTTCGCTGATGTTCTCTTTATACTTCTCGTATACGTATTTTGCCGCTAGCTCAAGAAAGGTCTGCACTTTGTTATTGTGTGATTTAGTGAATGAGTGATGGAGTGAATTGTTAAATTTTGTTGAAGGTTAAATTGTTAGTGCACGATACGGCCAGACTGTGACCCGACACCTTCATAGTAAGTATCTTTTGTCATTTCGACCTGGGGTAGGGGCCCTCGCTTGGGGAGAAATCTGAAGTATTGTAAGCCTAAAATAATCCAAATCTCTCAATCCTTTCGAGATGACAATTCCCGCTCCTTGTTCCTAAAGTTGACATTGGTTTAAGACCTGTCCTCATAGGTAATCGAACTTTTTAACTCCCAACGTTTCCCTTTTCATCCATCGTCATGAAGGGGTTATAGGCTATTTCCCAGAGGTTATCATCCGGGTCGGCGATGTAGCTGCTGTAGCCTCCCCAGAATACTTTTTCCGGTTGCTTGAGCACCCGGACACCCTTGCCGGCAAGTTCTGCCACCAGTTCATCCACTTCTTTTTCGGAGTGCACATTATAAGCCAGCGAGAAACTTTTAAAACCCTTGCCGTCAGCTTCCAAGCCCGCATCATCTGCCAGCGACTCTTGCGGGAACAGTGCCAGTTGCAGGCCATTCAGCTGAAAGAAGATAATGCTTTCTGTGCTGGTTTCGAGAGGCTGCCAGCCAAAGATGTTCTGGTAAAACTCTCTTGAACGCTGCAAATTCCTGACGCCTAATGTGATTAGTGTAATTCTCTGTTCCATTTTTTCCCTTTGATCGCTTACTTGATTACTGTTAACCTAACTGCTATACCTATACCTTGCAGCTATACCCTACCTGGCTTCATCATAGGCCGCTTTCAGCCAGCCAATCAGCTCGGCATCTACTTCATCTGCGTGTTGCAGCTTTACACGATGCGAACACATGGCATTAAAACTGCCTGACTTTTCCAGCCTGCCTTCCGGTTCCCGGCCTTTCAGGTTGATACCAACGTCTAACCTGGTTTTGGTAGAAGGCTGGATCAGGGCAAACTGCTTTTTGCCGCGCACACTCACATAGGCAGTTTTGGGAGCCAGTTCTATATCAGCACCAAATTGTTTTAGCTGCGCAGTCAGTGCCTCATAAACAGGCAGGAGCTGCTCTTTTCCTTTGTATTGCTTTTCTATCAGATCTTCCGGTTTTTCTGCCGATCCGGCATCCGTTCCTTTCGTTTTAAGCGCGACCAAATTGGCAAAGCCATGTGTGAATCCGTGGTCAGATTTCAGATATTTTATAATCTCACCGTGTTTCTGAAGGCCTGTGCCCTGCACCACGCCAATCCATTCTCCAAGAGATTTCCCGGTGTTCTTTTCCAGGTTATCGATCATGGTTTGAGCTGCTTTGTCCATTTTATGATTGGTTGTTAATGTCAGGTAAGTGTTATAATGCCAGGCCTATTTGCTGGCTTTTGCCGCCATAAGACCATTCATACAGTTCTTCGGTATCAAAGTAATAAAGCAGGCATTTTACTTTATCGTAGCCCAGTTGCTTGAAGCGCACAGCGTAATGATCGAGTTTATTGCGGTGCTCTTCCAGCGGAGGCGGCAATTTGAACTCCAGCAACACCACCTGGTCCCCATCAAACACCACCCGATCGGGCTTGTAGAGGTAGGCGCGGGCGTCGAGCAGCTCTTTTTCGTGCTCCACAATAACATCACCCGAAAAGTATTGACTGATCTGCGGATGATTGACCACCTGGAGCAAGCGTTCTTTCAATACAGGCTTTTCCCGGTCACTGATAATGCCTTGGTATACCATCTGGCGCAGCACGTCATCAAGTTGTGCCGCGGTCAGAATGCGGGAGAGGGCATAGTGCAGCTTTTTGTTCAGAATGCGCTGCTCGGTCTGCGTCTCAAAGTCGAACACGTTGTTGGCGTGCTGCTTGAGCTGAAGTCGCTGTGCCCAATCATTGGTTTGGAGGTAATCCAAGGTATAGACAGGCCCGATTTCACGGCTGCCACTATCCTGTTTCGTTTTCTGACCCGCGTATACTTGGTAGCAAAGCTTGCCGGGTTCCCAAAGCCCCTCTGCCACCAGGTAGCGGTAGAGCAGGTGACTCACATTTTTGGCTGTTCCTTCCAGTGCCTTCTGTGCCTTATGCTCCTCCAGCAGGTCCTTTCCGTTGCCGATCAGGTATAGCCTGTCCTTGGGGCGGGTGAGGGCCACGTAGAGCATGTTCAGGTTTTCAATAAAGGTCTTCTCGATCTCGGTATTGTATTGTTCGGCCAGTTCGGTATGCTCCAGTCTGGAACTGATGTTCACGGCCACACTGCGCAATTTGCCCATCACTTTGTTTTCATCAGAAAGACGGCTCCACATCAATGCCCTGGTCTGCGGCTCGGTGCTCCAGTCCGCAAACGGAATGATAACAATCGGGTAGGCGAGCCCCTTGGCCTTATGAATGCTGGTGATCGTGATGGCGTTTCGGTCTTTGGGCGTGTTGATGCTGAGTTTTTCTTTCTGCACATCCCAATAAGCCAGGAAATTATTGAGGTTATTACTGTTCTTGAGACTATACTCCAGCACCAGATCCAGGAAACGGAACAGGTACTCGCATTCGTTGTTGTGCCCCAGCAAATTGAAAATGCGGATCAGCTGCTCGGTAAGTTCATAGAGCGACAAATTGCCCGTCTCACGTTCCTTCACATCAAAACCTACTTTGCGCAGGTAGTTGAAGAACAGTTGCGGATCCGTCTGGTTGGAAATGCGGGCGATTGTTTGGGCCAGTTCTGTGGTAGGCACTTTACCCTGCGTAACAGTATAGATCAGGTATAGCGCCTCTGATTTGGCGAGCGTGTCGTTCGGGCGGTTGAATACCCGGAACATGGCAATGATCAGATTGATCACTTCGGCAAACTGCAGCGAAAGCGAATCCTGCGAGATGATATCGTACTGCTTTTCCTTCAGGAAATTGGCAATCAGCTTGCTCTTGGCATTGGTGCGACAGAGTATCGCCATGTCCTTTAAGGTATAGCCATCGTTCAGTCCCTGCCGCACGAGTTCGATCACCATATTCAGCGTACTGGCATCATAGCTGAGTTCCTGTTCATGGGTATAGTCATCGTAAAATATTTCTGTGCGCACGCAGCTGCTCAGGTCGTACTTATAATTCAGATCATCAGGGTAAGTGAACATGATCTGCACATGCCCGCCGGCCTTCCCTGTTATGGGTGCTTCCTGCACAAACTTGTCATCGTAGATGGAGGTGAAGGTGCCGTATACCTTGTGTTGCTCACTAAAGAAAGTAAAGAGCTTGTTGTTGAACTCGATGATCTCGCGGCGGCTACGGAAATTCTGTTGCAGCACATCAGGAGCTAGGTTTTCACGCACAGATTCGTAGCGCTCCCGGATCATGTTGCCATGGCGACGGTTTTCGTAGAGCAGGTGCGTGTTGTTTTTGTAAAGGTGCAGGATTTGTTCCATCTCCCCGCCGCGCCAGCGGTAAATTGCCTGCTTGGCATCCCCCACCACCATGCTAAAGTGCCCGGAAGCCAGGGCGTTGTCGACAAGCGGCAGCAGGTTGTTCCACTGCAGTACCGAAGTGTCCTGAAACTCATCGATCAGGATGTGGTTATACTTCTCACCGAGTCGTTCATATATAAAGGGCACAGGCTCCTTGAGCACAATGTCGATGATGCGCTTGTTGAATTCCGAAATATGCACCGTGTTACGGTCGAGCTTAATTTCCTGCAGGCATTTCTCCAGCTCGTTCAGCACCGACACCTTATATAAATGCGGCACCACCGCCGAGATCAGAGTAAATGTACCGGCATACTGCTCTTTTATCGACTCAATATTATAATAGAGATCCGTGAGCAGCTGGCGTATACTGTCGATCTGGTTTTTGGTAGCCGTGGAGGCCTTGCCAGCGTACCATTTATCATCTTCCACCGTCTGGCGGGCGTAATTGTTGCCATAAGTAAGGTCTGCTTCGCGGTTAAATTTGCTGAAGTAGCCGTAAAGTCCCCGGTTGCCCTGGAAAAAGTCGGAAGGGGAGAGGCCCGCCTGCTCAATAGCCTGTAGCGCCTTCCCGGCATCTTCCTGCAGGGCGGCCAGTATACCTTCCTGCAAAGTTTTCAGTTGTTTCCGGATCTCCCTGAAATCCTCCAGCGTGAGTCCCTGCAGATCTGTTACCGCTTCGTATACCTGTTCGTTCAACAAATTTTTGGCAAAGTCAGCCAGGTCATCGGCCAGGGTATTCCAACTGCGTCCTTCGCGGGCTTTTTCCAGCGCATAGTGTTCCAGCGTTTCCGAGAGCAGATCGTCTTTCCGGTTGCTCACCTTGTCCAGTAGCAGTTGCACAGCAGAGCTCACCAGCGTCTGCGAGTCGAGGTCAACTTCAAAATTGTAGGGTATGTTCAGCTCCTTCGTAAAGGCCTGCACGATCTTGTTGACAAAGCTGTCGATGGTGCTGACAGAGAAGTCGCTGTAATTGTACAGGATTTGCGTAAAAAGGCGACCGGCTCGCTGGCGGATTTGCTCTTTGTCAAAGCTTTCTTCCGGGTAGCGAACCTGCAATTCAGCTGTGATCTTGTCCAATAAGTCTTCACTCTTCAGCAGTTCCCCTCCACTCAGGTTGGGGTCGTTAAAATTGCGCAGTGCCCCCAGGATGCGCTCCTTCATCTCTGCGGCGGCATCGTTGGTAAACGTGATTGCCAGGATGGAACGGTAATAATCCGGGTCAGTGCTATGGAGCGCAAGTTTCAGGTATTCTTTGGTCAGGGTATAGGTTTTACCGGAACCTGCTGAGGAGGAGAGTATCTTGAAGTTTGGCGACATAGCGGGCAGCTTTAAACGGGATTCTAAAGATACATTTCCTGTGGGGCTTATGCCAGCGCCAGGGTTTAAAATAATGAGTGCTCAAAGCAAGTGTTTGTCCGTCAAGGTATAAAATACAAAAAGCTCCCCCGCTTGCGCGAAGGAGCCTGTTGCCTTTCTATATATAGTAAAGGGTTATGCGTATACGATCTGCCCTTTCTTTTCTTCTTTCTCCTTGGCAGGAGCATGGTCGTTTACGCAAACATTTCGCACAATACGAGCCATCGAGATAGAGTAATCTGCTATGATGCAGTGCTGCTGCTCAGTGCTCATCAGCGCTTTACCACCACCCAGGGTCAGTTTGTTCAGTTCAATCACTTCATCAAAATTCTGACGCAGCATTTTCAGCGCCTTGAAAGAGGGCTCGTTGTAATACATTGGAATCACCTGGCATACGGCATAACTGCCTTTTGCGCGTTCCTTGGCAATCATGTTACACAAGCTGGAAGCATTCATTTTGTCCAGGTCCGAGATGATCACAAAGAACACTTTAGCCTCACTTTTATCGGTCTTGATAACTGCATTGTTTGGCAGCAGATTGCGTGAGACCTTGGCTCCCTTCATGAAGTCTTCGTCTTTCAGGATCTTGTTATGGATCTTAAAGGCCAGTGCGCCAGAGGCGATCAAATGAAAGTCCCTGCTTTTAGCTGTAATTTTGGAGAAGTGTAACATAATTAGAAAGGATTAAAGGGTTAAAGTTCTACGGTATTTTTAAATAGTGAAATTTCATTTTTATAGTTCAGGCTTCAAATTTTGCTTTCAGGCAAAGGGAAGGGGGCGGAGACAACAACTAGATACCAAAACCGGATAAATCGCCTATATAAATCACGCTAGCTTGGCACAATTTAAAATTGAACTGATTTTGATCCTGTTATATACTAAACTACGAGCTTCTTATTGGATATACCAATGAAAAACTTTAATAATAGTTAATGGCTTGATTTCTAGTGTGAATGTAGTCCATTTACGGGCAAACAAAATCGCAGTTTCTTATTTCAATAATTTTTTGGAGTATTTTGACGCAAAATAAAAAATAATTTGAAATAAATATAATAGTTCACCATTTAATCAGAACAATTTTTTAATCGAATAATACCTATTGTTTTGCACTGGTCTGTTAAAGAATAAATTAGGTCATATGACGACGGTTTCATTTATTCTGCGTATCTTTGCAGCCGATTTGGAATCAGTCTGATTTAAGTATAACTGGCTACACCGCTTTTTTTGAGCATAACCTGGTTGATTTTTTTTCTTGTCGGACTTCTTTTTCGTAAAGAAGGGTTTATGGACAGGCTGTCTCCAGATGAAGTGTAAAAAGTTATTATAACAGAATGAACAAAATCAGATTTGACGAGCTTCCGCTTTCGCCGGAAGTCCAGCGAGCTATCGCTGACATGGGCTTCGAAGAAGCATCTCCCATCCAAACAGAAGCAATCCCGGTAGTTTTAGCAGGACGCGACATTATTGGCCAGGCCCAGACGGGTACGGGCAAGACGGCCGCATTCGGTATACCTACCATTGAGAGCATCGACGAGAACGACCGCAGTGTACAGGCCCTTATCCTGTGCCCAACGCGCGAACTGGCTATTCAAGTAGCCGGAGAAATCCAGAAACTTATTAAGTACAAGCCAGGCATCAGCATTGTGCCTATCTACGGTGGACAGGCTTACGATCGTCAGCTGCGTGCCCTTAAGCAGGGTGTGCAGATCGTGATCGGTACGCCGGGCCGTGTGATGGACCACATCGAACGCGGTACCCTGAAACTGGACAAGATCAAAAAGATCATCCTGGACGAGGCAGACGAAATGCTCGACATGGGCTTCCGTGACGACATCGAGTTTGTGCTGAGCAAAATGCCGGAAGAGCGCCAGACGATCTTCTTCTCGGCTACGATGTCCAAGCCGATCATGGACCTGACCAAGCGCTACCAGACCGATCCGGTGGTCGTGAAAGTGGTGCACAAGGAACTGACGGTAACCAACATTGACCAGGTATACTTCGAGGTGCGTAACTCTATGAAGCAGGAAGTACTTTCCCGCATCCTGGACATGCACAACATGAAGTCGGTGATCATCTTCTGCAATACCAAGCGTATGGTGGATGAACTGGTTACTAACCTGCAGGCCCGTGGCTATTTCGCCGATGCCCTGCACGGTGACCTGAACCAAAACCAGCGCTCTAACGTGATGGGCAAGTTCCGTAACGCAACGCTGGAGATACTGGTAGCCACTGACGTAGCTGCCCGTGGTCTTGACGTGGATAACGTAGAGGCGGTATTCAACTACGACCTCCCGCAGGACGAAGAAGCCTACGTGCACCGTATCGGTCGTACAGGCCGTGCCGGAAAGTCTGGCCGTGCCTTCTCTTTCGTGTCTGGTCGCTCTGACATGTACAAGCTGAAGGATATCATGCGCTATACCAAAGCCAATATCCAGCTTCAGCAGGTACCTACTTACGATGACGTGAATGAGCTGCGTACCAGCGTATACCTGGAGAAGGTGCGTGAAGTACTGGAGAAGGGCAACCTGACCAAGCACATTGCCAAAATCGAAAGCCTGGTAAACGAAGAATATACTTCCCTTGAGATCGCTGCTGCTCTTTTGAAGATGTCTTTGAAAGAAGCCAAGACAAAAGAAGCTGGCAAAGAGGCAGAAAAAAGCATGGGTGGACCAAAAGCCGGTTTCGACCGTCTGTTCATCACCATCGGTAAAAAAGACCGTGTGCATCCTAAAGATCTGATCGACCTGTTGAGCCAGAACGCTGATATACCTGCTTCTAAAGTAGGCGACATCGACCTGTACGATAAGTTTAGCTTTGTAGAGGTGCCAACCGAATACACGGCTGACATTCTGCAGAAAGTGGGCCGCATCGAAGTGGACGGACGCACCGTGATCGTAGAAAAATCGCAGAAGAAAGAAGGCGAAGCTGGTGGCGGCAATAGAGAAGACTTCGGTTTCAGTGACCGGGGAGCCGATCGTGGTGGCAAGCGCTTCGGCGGTGGCGACCGTGGTGGTTTTGGTGATCGTGACCGCGGAGGCTATGGTGGCGAACGTGATCGTGGACCACGCAGAGAAGGCGGTGGCAGCGGATACGGAGGCGGTGGAAGCCGTTTCGGTGGCCGTGGCGACCGTGACTCTTTCAGAGGCGGTGACCGTCGCAGCAGCGGTGGTGATCGTGGCGGATTCCGCAAAAAAAGATTCTAATTGTCCGAACCTGCCAAAAGGTAGAATCGTATAAATAGGTATACAACGCTTGAAGTGTAAAAGCTTCGAATTGTTAGAAAAGGCTGACTTGAAACGTCAGCCTTTTTGTTTTAAAATATTTATCCAGAAGCTCGTAACCTTGGCTATACCTTTCCGTTAAAGAAGGTATCATAAAAAGGTTGGAAGATTATTCTACTGTTTTACGCAGTTAGAACTGATAAGCCTGACATCAGACGGATGTCAGGCTTATTACTTTTATACCCGCCCATACCTTCCGCAAAAGCCGGAGGCACAAAAAAAGGAGCTTTTGCAGCTCCTTTTTTATTTTATCTACCTTTTATAAGAAATCAGGCACTGTCACGAAGTGAACGAATGTGGTCGTGCGCGTTTTTCACATCCTGGTACTGCTGCGCTATGATTGGCTTCAGTTCACCTGGCAGGTCTTTCTGCATCGCTTCTTCGTACGCTTTCACGGCATAGTCTTCACCGCGCTCGCACTCTTCCAGTATGCGCTTTCTGTCTTTCGAAGAAAGGGCAGCTTTGATATCGATCCAGGCGCGGTGCAGGGTGCCTTCGATGGAGCTGGTCTCGTCATCCGTCTTTCCCATTTTGTGCAGCTGGTCCTGCAGCTCAGTGATCATGCTGTCGCGCTGCACAGCGTATTTACGGAACAGGTCTTTCAGGTCCTGGTCTTCAACGTCTTCGGCAGCAGTTTTATAGCCCTTTACACCATCTTTGCATCTTTCAATAAGATGGTGAACGGTTGAGTGAACTTCTTTATTAATTTCCATAGTAATATTTTTTTTAGTTTTTGTATGCTGATGTACTGCATTCCACCAGTTTTTGTTACCAAAATGGATATATCGCTATGCTAGTATATGGAAGCGGCCATGGCCCGGCCCGCCAGGTATCCGGTCGTCCAGGCGGACTGAAAATTAAAACCACCCGTAATGCCATCCACATCCAGCACTTCACCGGCAAAATACAGACCCGGGTGCAGACGGCTTTCCATCGTTTTCATATTGATCTGGCTCAGGTCCACACCACCGCAGGTCACGAACTCTTCTTTAAACGTGGTCTTACCGTCCACCTCGACGGGCATCCGGAGCAGGGCCTCCACCAGTTTGTTCGTGTTTTTAGCGGGCAGTTCGGCCCATTTCACTTCGTCACCTATACCGGCTATACCTGTCAGCGCTTTCCACAGTCGTTGCGGCAAACCGAAAAGCGGGTTGGTGGACACTACCTTCTTGGGGTGCGCCTTGCGGAAATTGTGCAGGTGCTCACGCAGGCTTTCCTCTGTCTGGTCATGCACCCAACTGACCATAGCCGTAAATCGATAGTCCATGCCGTAAAACAGGCGGGCGCCCCAGGCGGAAAGTTTGAGAACAGCCGGACCGCTGTAGCCCCAGTGGGTGATCAGCAACGGCCCTTCGTACTCCAGTTTCTGACCGGCTATGCGTACCCTGGCCTGCGGCACCGAGACCCCTTGCAACTCTTTGAGCGGTGAGCCCGGCACGTTGAAGGTAAAGAGGGAAGGGACCGGCTCCTGGATAGTATGCCCGAGCGCCCGCAGCCAATCATAACCCTGGCTTTTGGGGTTGCCTCCAGTGCTCACCAGCACCCGGTCGGCCTGCAGTTCACGGTTGTTGTTCAAGTATAAGGTATAGCCTCGGTTCTCAGCCCGTGGCTCGATGCGCTCCACGGCTATACCTGTTTTCACCTCCACACCGGTTTTAGCAGCTTCACGCTGCAGACAGTCTATGATGGTCTGTGAATTGTCAGTCACCGGAAACATGCGCCCGTCGGGCTCTGCCTTCAACTTCACGCCCCGGCTCTCGAACCATTCCACCGTTTCGGTTGCCCCAAAGGTCTTGAAAGCCTCCTTTAGCTGTTTGGCGCCTCGAGGGTAATGCTGCGCAAAAACCGTAGGTGTAAAACAGTGATGCGTCACGTTGCAGCGGCCGCCACCCGAAACCCTCACTTTCGATAAAAGCTTGTTGCTCTTCTCGAGGATGGTCACCTGTGCCTTAGGATTGGACTGCGCACAGGCGATGGCACCAAAATAGCCCGCCGCCCCGCCACCTATCACTACTATTTTCATGTTAACGAATTGCTAAATTGTTAAACGGCTAAAAGAAGGCCATTGGATCGGGGTAGGAGAAAACGTAGGACAGGTCGTCTTTCAATTTCTGGCTACTGATCAGCTTAAAATGGGTTTCTTCCATATCTTTGAAAGTCGGGGATTCCAGGTCAAGGGCTTTTGCGGCAGCTTCGTAGAAAGCTCTCCGGCTCGGATGCTCGTCTGCGCAGGCGTTGTATACCTGGCCCCATTTTTCCTGCGCGATAATGCGCTCCAGTATGTTCAGGCAGTCTTCGAGGTGGATCATATTGACAGGCGCATCGCCGTTTGGCAAATCATGCTTGCCTGCCAGGAAGCGACCCGGCTGCCTGTTGACTCCAACCAGTCCGCCAAAGCGTACCACCGTGCACACCCAGTTCTCACTGTCCTGGAACATCCGTTCAACCTTTAGGAGTGTATTGTTCGGGTCAAGTTCATCGGTAAAGCTGGTGTCTTCCTCCGTCACAATCCGGTTGAGCTCTGGGTATACCGAGGTCGAGGATACGAACAGCACGCGGCTAACGGGCGAAGCTAGCAGTGCCTTGCGCAATACAGTCATTTGTTGCAGGTAACTCTCACCGCCATCAGCACGAAGCTTAGGAGGGATGTTGAGCACCAGCACCTCCGCCTGCAGAAAATCTTCGAGTACCTGTTGGTCTAGTTGTGGATCAGAGAGGTTAACCTGGAAGGGATTTATACCTGCCTGGCGGAGTGTCTCCAGTTTTGGCTCGGAAGTAGTGGATCCGTTTACCCTGTGGCCGGAACGTACCAGGGCATCTGCCAGCGGAAGGCCGAGCCAGCCGCAACCCATGACACTGATGTCAGCTTTCTTTTGCATCGCTTTGGTGTTTTGTAGTTAACATTCCGTAAGCTCACTTGTTAACGTTTGCGACAAAGGTAAGCCTAAATTTATACATACATGCAGTACGATGTCATCCTGATCGGCTCTGGTTTTGGTTCGCTCACAGCCGCTGCCCTGCTTGCGAATAAAGGATTGAAAGTAGCTGTGCTGGAGCAGGCCAAGTACCCTGGTGGCTGCGCCTCTTCTTACAAACGCAAAGGCTACTGGTTTGAGACGGGGGCCACTACCCTGGTCGGGTTGGACGAGCACATGCCCTTGCGCTACCTGCTCGATCAGACAGGTATAGAACTCCCTTTGATTCAACTCCAAACTCCTATGCAGGTGCATCTGCCGGATGGGCAACTACTGACACGCTATGGCAATCTCGAAGCCTGGATTGAAGAAGCGGAGCGCGTGTTTGGACCGGAGGGTCAGCGGCCTTTCTGGGAGTACTGCTACCGCGTTAGCCAGCAGGTATGGCGCACTTCGCTGGAGCAACAATCATTTCCATTTTCGAATGTGCAGGACCTGTGGCAGGCTATGCGACAAGTGCGCCCGCATCAGCTTTCTCTGTTGCCGGGAGCTTTCAGAACCATGAAGGACTTGCTCAAACGGTATCGTCTGCTGGACAATAAACTTTTCACTGACTTCGTGAACGAGCAGCTGCTGATCACGGCACAAAACCACCTGGAGGAAGTGAATGAACTGTTCGGCGCAACTGCTCTATGCTATACCTTGTTTGGCAACTACTATGTGGAAGGTGGCATGATCGGGCTGGCCTGGGCACTTGAGCTATACCTGAACAAACAAGGCAGCACCATTTTGTACCGGCACCATGTAAACCAGATTGTGCCTCAGTCAGACGGTTACGAAGTCCGTTGTATGGCAGGTACCTACCGTTCCCGCTTTGTGATCAGTGGTATTCCGCTGAACGATACTTATCAGTTATTTCAAGACGAGAAGGTCAGGCAGAAATTAAGGCCTTACTTATTGCCTTCTGAGAAGCTGAATGGCGCCTTCACCATGGCCATCGCGCTCCGCCATGCACCTGCTATACCTGTGCTGCACCACCAGGTGCACGTGCCGGAGGGTCTGCCACTGATCGGCAGTAAGAGCTTCTTTGTCAGTTACAGTCACCCGGCTGACGAATTCAGAGCGAAGGCAGGGGAGCGGGTAGTAGCGATCAGCACGCACGTTCCCGACCCGGCTGCTCTTCGGATTTATGACAAAAGGCAATTGCAAGAAGCCATCATCACCAAAATGGAGGAATTAGGTATGCTGAAACGGGCAGACATCCTATACCTGGATTCGGCCACCCCCGGCGCCTGGATCTTCTGGACGCAAAGAGCCTACGGCATGGTGGGCGGCTATCCGCAGTACCGCGACATCAAGCCCTGGCAAATGAAAGACGCCCGGCTCGATCACAAAGGCGCCTATGTTTGCGGGGATACCGTCTATCCGGGGCAGGGGATCGTAGGCGTCTGCCTGAGCGGCATTATCGCGGCCAACAAGCTGCTACAAGATCATTTTTAGGTATAGCCGTTGCTAACTTGTTGTACAGATCCTGCCCGCCTCATTTAGTATCAATCTGAACCAATTATTTATAGATACTAGCAATTACATAGGGTCAATCAAGTGCTGTTCTACGTTTTTATATAAACTTTCGTGAATATGAAGTTCAGATACTGCGTGCTTCGAGTCAGAATGGCAATTTTACCGCCTCAATGAAAGTTTACAAAATGCTAAAGAGCTTTAAACGCATATCCTATTTCGCCTTTGTCGGATGGATGTTGGTATCGTGTTCGCAAGGAGACGAAGTGGTTCCCAAAGGTGACAACCTAGCTATGGGTAATCCGAGCGACGCAAACACGGGTTTTTCGAATTACTTTATCCAAAAGGAACAGTACGCCATGTCTTACAATTCTTACCGCGGCACGCCTAACTGGGTGAGCTGGCACCTGAGCAGCGCCTGGATGGGCAGTACACCGCGTCAGGATGACTTTCGGGGGGACAACACGCTGCCGGACAACTTTTACAGAGTGCTTCCATCAGACTACACGGGCAGTGGGTTCGATCGTGGACATAACACGCCGTCAGCGGATCGTACGCTTACGGTCACAGATAACTCGGACACCTTCCTGATGTCCAACATGATTCCGCAGGCACCGACAAACAACCAGCAGACCTGGGCCAATCTGGAGAACTATTGCCGCAAACTGGTAAGCCAGGGCAATGAACTCTATATTATCATGGGGCAATATGGCAAAGGCGGGACAGGTAGCGCAGGCTACAAGGAGACACTGGCGGGCGGCAAGGTAACGGTGCCGAACCGGATATGGAAAGTGATCATGGTGCTGCCGGAGGGCACAAATGATGTGGGTCGCGTGACAAACAGCACCCGTGTAATCGCGATCGACACCCCGAACTCCAACAGCATTAGCACCAGTTGGGCAACCTACCGCACAACTGTGGACGCAATCGAGAGCAAGACGGGTTATGATGTGCTCTCCAATGTGTCTGCTGCGGTTCAGGAAGTGATAGAGGCCCGGGTGGACAATGGTCCGACCTCCTGAGGTATAGCTACGTCATCTCTCTATAAAAAAATCCCCGGCTGCTCCAGTCGGGGATTTTTTCGTTTGATCAGGTTTCAACTACCAAGGTTTTGAGGCCGGCAATCTCGCCATCGGATGTGCGGCCCAGTATCAGCACCAGTTTCTGCGTTTCACCGACGCGGTATACCTTCACATCTTCTAAGAGCTCGTGCAGTTTCTTTTCCAGGTGCTGGAAGCGGTTTGCCTGCTGCATACCTTCTTCACCTGCCTCTGGTCTTGCTTGGGTCATGTTCCGGAAAAAATAACCTAATTCCAGTTCCTCGAAAGGATATTCGGCGGGCATGCCCGCCAGTCGTAGCACGGTCTCTTTATCCAGTTTCTCGTGCCGGAAGTTTTCGGCATGGTAGAATTCAAAAGGGGCGTCTGTTTCGCTCATCATGAGCAGTCCGTCGGTTGCCGCCTTCAGTTCTGCTTCAATAGTTTTTAGATCCATAGTTTTATATTGCTTCAGCAAAAGAATGCTTCTTTTACTCTTATTTTCGCCTTTGGTTCTTATCTTTAGCTAGTCAGCCCTGACAATTATACGTTAGCTTTTTAAAACAAACAAAATAAGACGATGAAGGCAGAACCTATGCTGAAAGAAGGCGCGCTGAAAGGCAAAACCATTGTGGTAACGGGTGGCGGCACCGGCCTGGGCCGCTCCATGACAAAATATTTTCTGGAGCTCGGTGCCAACGCCGTGATCTGCAGCCGCAAACAGGAAGTGCTCGAAAAAGCTGCCGAAGAGCTGATGCAGGAAACCGGTGGTCAGGTATTGGCCGTTGCCTGCGATGTGCGCAAGTACAACGAAATCGAAGCCATGCTGCAGGCCACGCTCGACAAATTCGGCAGGGTGGATGTGCTGGTCAACAATGCCGCAGGCAATTTCGTGAGCCCGACAGAGCGCCTCAGCCACAAAGCCTTCGACGTGATCACCGACATCGTCCTCAAGGGAAGCTACAACTGTACCCTGGCGCTGGGCAAACACTGGATTGAGCAGAAGCAGGAGGGAACCATCCTCAACATTGTAACCACCTACGCCTGGACCGGTTCCGGTTATGTAGTGCCTTCAGCCTGCGCCAAAGCCGGCGTGCTGGCCATGACGCGCTCCCTGGCTTCTGAGTGGGCTAAGTACGGCATCCGCTCCAACGCCATCGCTCCCGGACCTTTCCCTACCGAAGGCGCCTGGACCCGTCTCTTCCCGAAACAGCTTGCCGATAAACTCGACCCGGTGAAGCGTATACCTGTCGGCCGCTTCGGCGAGCACCAGGAACTGGCTAACCTGGCCGCCTATCTGGTGTCTGACTACGCCGCCTTTGTAAATGGGGAAGTGGTGACGATAGACGGTGGCGAGTGGCTCTACGGCGCCGGTGAATTCAATGCCTTCGACCAGATCCCGCAGGAAATGTGGGATGCAATGGAGAAGCAGATGCGAGGGAAGGGGTGATGGAGTGATGGAGTGATGGAGTGATGGAGTGATGGAGTGAATATGGAGTTACTGCAGGATTAGTTTTTTGTAGGGACAGGTCGCGACCTGTCCGAATCGTGCACCTGCAATACTGTTTTGCACAGTACACCTGATGCCGTCATTTTATCTAAACTTTACTGCGTCACTAAATTCCTAAACCGCAAAATAATTAACTTCTGATCCGGACTTACATAACCGAGTTTTTGTCTGCATGGGACATCCTTGTCCCCGTATACCTGCAGACGGGCTCACAGGCTCTTTTGGATCTATCAATCCGAAAGCATGCGGTAGGGGATTTCCTAATCCCCGTATACCTGCAAACCTAAGCACGGGGATGTGGACATTCCCAACAGTTGGGGGTAGGGGCCCTCTATAAAGCTTCTGGACATGGATGTCACCAAGAGCATTATCTCAAGTTGAGGGCATTGGCTGGTGGAAAGCTTCGTTAAAGTGTGATTTCTGATTAATTACTATACATGCAGAAGTCCCTGAACCGCATGCAAGTGCATCGTCCAGGGATTTTTCATTAAAGACTATACCTTAAATTTTCTGCAGCAGGCCTTTGATGGCATTAACGGTTTCATCGGGTTCTACGCCAAGTCCTTCGGCCTGGTGGATGATCTCGCCGTTTTCATTGAGCACCGTGATGATGTTGGAGTGGGAAATCTCGCCGTCAAGTTCTACTTTGTACTTCATGTTCAGCAGGGCGGCCAGCTCTCGGATGTTATCCTGCTCACTGGTCAGCAGTGTCCAGCGCTTCGGGTCCAGGTTGTTGGACTTGGCAAAATCCAGCAGCCGCTCCGGTGTGTCCCGGGCGGGGTCCATGGTCACGAGCACGATCCCTATGTCTTCCCGCTTGTATTGGTCCAGTCCCATCTCGATGCGCTTCAGGTCGGCAATGATGCGCGGACAGGCATACCCGCAATGGGTATAGACCATGGCCACCAGCTGCACTTTGCCCTGGAATTCCTGCAGCTTCAAGGCCTCAGCGTTTTGGTTCTGCCAGTCAGACTCGAGTTGGTAAAGCGACATATCAGTTAGCCCGGCAGTAGGTTTAGCCAGGTTGCCGGTGCCGTCGGGCAGTTCTTCAGCGGCCAGTGGTTTGGTGCAGCAACTGTCTTCTTCATGGGCCACTTCCTGCTGACAGGCTGTGAAACCAAGGGAGATCAACATGAACAGGTATAAGGTATAGCGTTTCATAACAATTAGATTATTTTTTGGCTGTGGTTAGTGCGGGAGCGTCCTGCGCGCATCTGAAGCCCAGGTTTGCCACTGTGTAGTTGGCTTTGAGGCTCGAGCGGAAGGCGTAGCGCATAAAGGCCACATAATTTTTTACATCACTGGCTCCAGCAGAACCGGCTCCGCAGAACAGTTGCCTGTCCATGCTGGCGTTTTGTCTGGACTCACCCACGATCAGGGCCGAGTTGAAATCAGAGGTCCATTCCCATACCAGTCCTATCATACCATAAAGACCGTAGTAGTTTTTAAAGGCGTCCTTCACAGGTGGCAGGTACTTAGGGTTTGGCTGGCTGTACCAATCGAGACTGCGCTGGTAAAAGCTGGGCTCGCTGGAAGCATCCTTTTTCGATTCGCTGGCCAGTGCGGCAAACTCCCATTCGTTTACAGTAGGCAGTCGCTTGCCCTGGCACTCGCAGTATGCCTTGGCGGCAAACCAAGACACGTTGATCACAGGACTGTCTTTGAGCTTGTCAGAAGCAGTACCCACGCCCAGCGGGCTGGCCCAGTGCTTCAGGTAGCCGGCATCTGCAAAAAGCGCCTTTACTTCTGACTTCTGCCATTTCGGGTATTTGCTTACAAAGGCCTCATACTGGGCATTGGTGACCGGGTACTTGTCCATCTGGAAGCCCTGCACCGTCACAGCCTGGTTGTTGCTGCCGTAAAGCGGCACAAAAATGCCTCCCTTCACATGAACCATGTCGGCAGGAGAGCCCTTTTGTGCTTGTGCTATACTACAGGCTCCGAGCATCAGCAAGATTGTCAGAAGTCGTCGCATGATTGATACTTGTTAAGGATTAGTGCTTGTACTTGGCTTTGGCTTTCTTCACCTGCTCCGGTGTGATCTCACCACCTTTGTTAGCCCAGCTGTTTACCACATAGGTCATCACGTTGGCGATCTCTTCGTCAGACAGTTTCAGCTTCGGCATGGTACTGTTGTATACCTCGCCGTTCACTTTGATCTGGCCTTCCAGACCGTGGGCTACTACCCCGATAGAGCGATCTACGTCGGCATTCAGGTAGTCAGACTTTGCAAGCGGAGGGAAGGCGCCTTTAATGCCCTGGCCTTCTGCCTGGTGACAGGCCTGGCAGTTCTGCGCGTAGAGGGTTTTGCCCAGTTCGAGGCGCATGTCCTTGTTAGAGGCGAAGGCAGCTTTCGGTGTGTTAGACTTCGGCATTTCCTGTACGGTAGAGCCTTCTGGCAGGTAGATCTTCTGCTCGGTCTGTCCGGAGAATACTGCCAGGTTGTCCGGTCCTTCTACTTTCAGCATACCCAGTGCGCCTTTGTTGAAGGTTCTGAAGATGGAGTGGTCTACCAGCACATAGTTGCCTGGCACGTCAGCCTTAAATTCTGTGATAGCGGAGCCACCAGCAGGCACCAGCGTGGTCTGCACGTTTTTGTTCACGGTTGAGCCACCCTCTACATACACATTGTCAAAGATCTCACCGATGACGTGGAAGCTGGATACCAGGTTAGGACCGCCATTGCCCACGAAGAGACGTACTTTGTCACCTACCTTGGCGGTGATGGCATTGTCGCCTGTCATAGAGCCCACAGAGCCGTTGAACACTACATAAGAGGGTCTTTCGTCCAGGGCTTTCTCCATGTCGAATGGCTGCAGGCCAGGCGCACCGAAACCTCCCTTGGTGTAAAAATCACCCTGCATCACGTAGTACTCCTTGTCAACAGGCGCCATACCTTCTTCCGGCTCCACCATGATCAGGCCATACATACCGTTGGCGATGTGCATACCTACCGGCGCTGTGGCGCAATGGTACACATACAGGCCAGGGTTGAGGGCTTTGAAGTTGAACACTGTTTCCTGGCCAGGGGCTGTGAAAGTGGCAGCAGCGCCACCGCCCGGGCCGGTCACGGCGTGCAAGTCAATATTGTGTGGGTTCTTGCTGTCGGGGTGGTTCATGAGGTGAAACTCCACCTCGTCGTTCTGGCGTACGCGGATGAACTTGCCTGGCACTGAGCCGCCGAAGGTCCAGAAGGTATAGTCTACGCCGTCAGCCAGTTTCTTCACTACTTCGGTCACCTCCAGGCGCACCACCACTTTGGCCGGGTGCTTGCGGGTGATAGGAGCCGGAACAAGTGGGGCATCCGTCAACTCCGCTTCGATCACGGGCATCTCAGTGGGAGCGGCCGTTTCGTTGAGGGAGCTTAAGATTTCAGCATTTGTGGTCTTGGTGCCACAGGAAGAGGCGATGCCGAGGCAGAAAATGCCCATCATGGCCAGCCGTATTGCTTTTGGTAAATGTGACCGTTTCATAAGAATAGCTGTTAGAGTGTCTTTATGTTCACAAAAGAACACCAGTAACTCTTCTATTCTTATGACGGTAGTCAGCGGCAGAAGTGACTTATATCACTTGTGATGTAATTTTAAAAAGATGTTTAAACACTATATTTATCCAGTATTTATTTAACCTTTCCAGTTAGTATGAAAGTACTCTCCGGTAGGTTTGTCCTTGCGCTGGTAAGTGTGCGCTCCAAAGTAATCCCGCTGCGCCTGTATCAGGTTGGCCGCTGAGTCAGCGGTACTATACCCTAAGAAATAATTTAAGGCAGCAGAGAGCACCGGCAGCGGTATACCGTACTGTAGCCCCAGCGCCACGACAGAAGCAAAACCCTGCCGCGCGTTTCGGATCCGATCAACGATAGGAGGGGCCATGAGCAGGCGCTGCTCCTGCTGGTAGATTTCTACCAGCTCTTCCATCAGCTCAGAGCGAATAATGCAGCCGTTGGTCCAAATGCGGGCAATTTCGCTTAAGTTCAGGTTCCAGTCCAGTTGCACAGACACTTCACGCATTAAGCTAAAGCCGATCTCGTGATTGATAATGCGGGTTACCTGGTAGGCCTGCTTCAGACTGTGAACAAAGCTGTTTTCATCGATCGTAACATTAGGGTTTTGTTTCTGGTAGAGGTCTGCCGCTTTTACCCGTTCGGTTTTTATGGCGGAAAGCGCCCGGGCCATCACAGCGGCTGAAAGAGTATCGTACGGTACGCCGTACTCCAGGGCTACAGCTGCCGACCAACCTCCGGTACCTTTCTGCTCGGCCTGATCCAGTATTTTGTCGAGCAGTAGTTCTTCACCTTCCTTCTTTTGCAGAATGTCAATCGTGATTTCCAGCAGGTAACTTCCCAATCCATTCTTTTGCCAATCTGAAAAAATGGCAGCAATATCAGCAGGTGCTATACCTAGCATATAGCGTAAGAGCGAATAAACCTCCGTCAATGCCTGCATCTCGGCATACTCTATCCCGTTATGCACCATCTTCACGAAATGTCCGGCTCCGTCAGGTCCAATGTAGGTGGTGCAGGACTTGCCCTTGCTGTCCCGGGCCGCGATCAGCTCCAGGTATTTGGCTATCTGTTCAAATCCTTCACGCGGACCGCCGGGCATAATGGACGGGCCTTTGCGGGCGCCTTCCTCACCACCGGATATGCCGGTACCCACGAAGTGCAGCCCTTTGCCGGAGAGCAGCGCAGTACGCCTTGTCGTATCTTTATAATAGGAGTTACCACCGTCAATCACCACATCGCCTGGCTCCAGCAGCGGGATGAGTGCTTCCAGCTGCGCGTCTATGGCGCCAGCAAAGATCATCAGAAGTACTTTGCGCGGCTTTTCCAGCGACTGCACAAACTCTTCAAGCTGGTCAAAGCCTTTTATACTAGTGAAGGAAGGGTTTTCGGAAATTACCTGTTCGGCTATACCTTCTTCTTTACCCGGCAGGTGACGGTTATATACTGCAACACGCACACCATGACTGGCCAGGTTCAGGGCCAGGCTTTTGCCCATCACACCAAGGCCGATCACACCAAATTCTGATTGTGGGTTCATATGCTCTAGTTTAGTCATTACTTCCTGTACGATCTGCTCAGGACTTAAGGAAACATCGACGTGTATGCCGTAGGCTGGCTTCTCCAGCGCTTGCAACTGCGACTCCAACATGGCAGGCGGCATGAAGTGCGCATGCCGCGTCTGCAGTCGCTTCAGGATGGTGTCGCGGGAACCATCCAGGTAGATCCAGCTAATGTCCGGAACAGTTTGCAGCCTTTTGCGGTAATCCTCCTTCAGGGCAGAGCAGGCCAATACGGCACCTCCATTTGTTTCCCAAAAAGGAATCAAACCGGCCAACTGTGCCAGCCAGGGTGCCCGGTCCTGGTCGTTCAAAGGTATACCTTGGCGCATTTTATCAATGCTCTGCAGGGGGTGGTAATCGTCTGCATCATAAAAAGGGAGCTGCAGCCTGCCGGCAAGTTTCTGACCGACCGTGGTTTTGCCACTTCCTGTTACTCCCATCACGATGTAGATCATATTTGCTGAAATTAAGGTACTCACCCCGATTTTTCAGGAGCCACCATACACTGTTTGGTTTTGTACGGAATTGAGGAGAGTAGTTTGCAAATAACGAATTGCTTAGCACATGAAAGTACCTGCTCGTGGTTAAGTAAACCATGAGTGCGTAATTCAGAAATAAGAAAAGGTATATCAGGTATACCTAATTAGAGGGGTGTGTTTTACCTGCTTTCAGTAAGTGGCGCATGTGCTGTATACTCAATTCGAGTATGTCTGCATCCGGGCTCACGTATACGTCAGGGGCCATACCGTAAGGGTCAATCGGATTTTCGGCCACATCACGGGCTCGAAGGGTAGAAGGGTAGCGCAGATCAAAGCAGCCGATACTTTTGGTCAGCACCATAAAACCATCGACAATACCGGCCGTGTTCTGTCCATACAAGATCACTTTGTCGCTTTGGCGGGCCCTGTACACGAAGGTCTCTCCGGAGCTGATCGTTTTCGCGTTTATCAGCACAGCCACTTTTTGTTTAGGTGCATAAAGGGTATCGGGCTTGTAGGTGCGGGCATATTTTTCCTGATTATACCAGAACATCGTGTTTTTTAATGACATCACGTAATCATACTCTGCCTTATCGGCCTCGTCCATCTTCTCAGGATCTTTGCCAGCCAGCAGCGATTTTAAATTGCCCTCGGACAGCCAGGTGCCAATGTTGGGGATCTGTACAGGACCGGATAATACATAAGGCAGCACCGGCAGGTATACGGCGTCGTTTCCGCCATTATTGTCCCGCACATCGATGATGATGAATTCTGCTTTGATCAGTTCCTGGTGATGGGCTTTGAGGAGACTGTCAACAAAGGCGGGTTGCTTCTCATAGAAATTCGGGAAGCGTATGTAGGGCACATCACCCTCTAGCATCCTGAAGTGAAAGTCGCTGTAGCGCGCGATCTCTTCCGGTGGTTTTGTCCCTTTGGCAGCGGGCCATACCTTGTGCCAGGTGTTATAAGACACGAATTCCAGCTTTTCGGGGCTCTGCAGTTTTGTTTTAAACTGTCGGCTGCTGTTGTCATCCATGTAGTACACGGCCTCATAATCATTTCCGTATACCTGGTTCAGCTCAAAACGCACATCTCCTGTTTTCCAGATGGCATTATTGCTTTCGAGGACCACCCCAACAAAATCCCGCTTGTGGTCACTTGACTTAGGGTCAGGCATAATGCCCACTTCATAAGCGCCATACTTCCAGATACCCAGCAGGTCATTAGCCCGGTATGCTTTCTTCTTCTGTATCTTTTTCAGGTCAGTGATAAAAGTGGCTCTGTCTACCTTTATGTGCTCGCGCAATTGCTGGCTGCCGTTAGCTACGGTGAATTTTATGTTATTGTGCCCATCCCTGAAGAACGCCAGCCATTGCTTCAGTACAGGCAGGCAGTCCTCAATGGCTGTGACAGCCTTGGCCTTGTCGCGGTACACAGCTTTGTTTGCAAGGTATAGCTCCCTGTTTTGGTCTGTTACTTTGATGTGAAATAGGGCATAGTCGTTTTCGTATACCTGCACCGACTGCTCAAACGCATCAGCACACTTACAGTCCTGTGCCTGGACTGGTACTGCAAATGTGATGGCAATAAGCAGGCATAGTAGGGTAGAGGTTGTTTTCATAGAGGGAGGTGGGGTTTTTAGAGTATGTGGGGAAGGTGAATTAGTTCTCTAGTATAACGTTTAGTACAGGCTGTGAACAAGGCGCAGCCGAAGTATGGAGCCTGTGCAGGGTTGCACTAAACCTTCGGTAGCTGGTTTTAAAAAGCAGCGGATAAGCGTTACCTTTTGATTCAAACTTATTCCTTACATAAAGATGAAAAAAAAGAGC
>NZ_JALKAA010000004.1 GCF_024171605.1 Pontibacter sp. HSC-36F09
CGGCTATACCTTGCGGCTATACCTTGCGGCTATACCTTGCGGCTATACCTTGCGGCTATACCTTGCGGCTATACCTTGCGGCTATACCTTGCGGCTATACCTTGCGGCGCAGCTCTTTAAAGGTATAGGCATATTTGTTCTTCTCGTCCGGCTCGTGACCTTCAACGCTAACCAACAGCCATTCTTCTTCCTTCAGCTCCGGGAAAAAAGTATCGCCATCAAAGTCATGATGCACTTTGGTCAGGTAGATCGTATCCACAAAAGATAAGGCTTGCTTGTAAATTTCAGCGCCGCCGACAATGCTCACTTGCTCGCTGTCCAGTTCTTTGCCTTTCGCAATTGCTTCTTCCACCGAGTTCACCACGATGCAGCCTTCTGCCTTATAATCCTCTTGCCGCGTAACGATGATGGTTGTGCGGCCTGGGAGGGGCTTGCCGATAGATTCAAACGTCTTGCGGCCCATGATCATGGGATGGCCCATGGTTTTTTGCTTAAAGTGGCGCAGGTCGGCAGGTAGATGCCAGATCAACTGGTTATCCTTTCCGATAACGTTGTTCTGGGCTATGGCGACGACGATGGCAATCATAGGTTAATGTGCTTTTTAATGTGTTAATGTGTGCTTAGAGAATGTGCCTATTGGCAAGCATAAAGTTAGGTAGTCATGATACCTGTAACCTTTGCTATACCTAAACTTGCCTTCCCTATACCTCAAATTTATACCCCCTTAACAAATCCTGCACGGGCATGCGCTTTTTGCCTTCCATTTGCAGGTCCAGAATCGAGAGAGCGCCGGCGGAAGTCTGCACGTGCAGGTAGGTTTTGTTGTCGGTTTGAAGCTGGCCTGGCGCTACGGTATAAGCAGTGTTCTCGAGCACTTCCGTCTTGAAAATCTTAAACGTCTTCCCATCGAAGCGGGCCCAGGCGGCCGGGTAGGGGGATAGGCCGCGTATAAAATCTCGTACCTGACGGGCAGGCTGATTCCAGTTGATTTCGCAGGTTTCCTTGAAAATCTTTGGCGCATGCTTCGTCTCAGCAGTAATTTGCTGCGGCTGAGGTTGCACTTCACCGCGCTCAATGGCCTGTACCGTGCGCACGGCCAACTCAGCTCCTGTGTGCTTTAGCTTTTCGTATAGGCTGCCGAAATCATCCTCCTCAAGAATCGGTATTCTGTCCTGGAAAATCAGGTCACCGGTGTCGATTTCGTGCTTGAGAAAAAAGGAAGTAACGCCTGTTTCTTTCTCACCGTTGATGATGGCCCAGTTGATAGGCGCCGCACCGCGGTATTGCGGCAGCAAGGAACCGTGTATGTTGAAAGAGCCCAGCTCGGGCATTGCCCAGACCACTTCCGGGAGCATCCGGAAGGCCACGATGATCTGCAGGTTCGCCTGGTAGCTGCGCAACTCTTCCAGAAAAGCCTCTGACTTCAGGTTGGTCGGCTGCAGCACCGGTATACCTTGCGATACAGCGTACTCCTTCACAGGCGATTGCTGTATCTTCTGGCCGCGACCCGCCGGTTTGTCAGGTGCCGTGACCACAGCTACTACCTTATAATGATGTTCGACGAGTGCTTGCAGGGTAGGCACCGCAAAGTCGGGCGTGCCCATGAACACGATTCGTAAGTCCTGCATGTATCTATTCAAAATCAGGGTATAGCAAATAGTTTTTGCGCAGCACTTTGTAGTCCGACAAGTTTGGCTCCCAACTGGCTCTGATCTCGGTTTCGGTCTTGCCGGCAATCACTTGCTTGCGCAGTTCCGAGGTGCCCGCCAGTTTCTCGAAGAAGTTGTTGAAGAATTTCTCCTTGTTCGTCGAGTTGTTGTACATCTCCAACAGGTACTTCAGCGTAAACGGCTGCGCAAAAGACGGGTCAGTCAGATCCATGCCGTAGCACTTCACGCCTTTGTGCGGCGGGTCAGTAGCGCCCGGGGTGCTGACAGGCGTAAAGGAGTAGTCCTTCTTCTGGTAGAAAGGCGAGCCAATCACCTGGAAAGGAGTAGGTGTGCCACGTCCTACGCTCACGTTTGTTCCTTCAAAGAAACAGATGGACGGGTATAGCGCAATGGACTGTGGGTTTGGCAGGTTCGGCGAAGGACGCACCGGCAACTCGTAGGCCATCGTGTGGTCGTAGTTCTCCATCTTGATTACGGTCAGGTCGCAGCTTCTCTCGCCCTCCAGCCATTTCTCGCCGTTGATCATCTCGGCCAGTTCGCCCACCGTAAGGCCGTGCACAATCGGAATCGGGTGCATGCCCACGAAGGACTTGTGCTCCATCTCCAGCACCGGACCGTCCACGTAGTGACCGTTCGGGTTGGGGCGATCCAGCACGAGCATCTTTTTGCCGTTTTCAGCACAGGCTTCCATGGCGTAGTGCATGGTGCTGATGTAGGTATAGAAGCGCGTGCCTACGTCCTGAATGTCGAACACGAGTACGTCGAGGTTTTGCATTTGGGCTTTCGAAGGCTTCTTGTTGCTGCCGTAAAGCGAAATGATTGGTAGGCCCGTTTTAGTGTCTTTCGCGTCCTTGATGTGCGCACCAGCGTCGGCCTCGCCACGGAAACCATGCTCAGGGGCAAAGATGGTGGTCACTTCCACACCGCGACTGATCAGCGTATCCACAAGGTGGGTTTTGCTAATTACAGAGGTCTGGTTCACGACCATACCCACACGCTTGCCTTCGAGAAGCTTCAGGTAGCGGTCGAGCTGCTCGGCTCCCAGGACCAGCGGTTTCTGAGCAGGGGCTTGGGTGGTTTCTTCGGTAACCGGGGCGTTTTGCTCGGCGGTAGTGGCAGGTGCCTGTTTCGGGGTGCAGCTGTTGAAGCTCAGCAACAGGGCGCTGCAAAGTATAGCAAATGGTTGTGTCATCAGTGTTGGTTTTTCAAGGTCGGGTTTGGAGATTCGCTTACAAAAACGAAACTTTAACAGGTTCTAAGTCAAAATTCATACCTATCTTTAAGGCAGTTTAGACGCAAGCGAGTGAACGTATCCAAATTCATATCTGATAAGATTTCCGAAGTACAGGCTGGTTCTTTCACCACGTCTGTGACAAAAATAGCAATTATAAGCATAGCTGCAGGCATTGCCATTATGATTGTGTCGTTTGCAATTCTGGAGGGCTTCCGTGATGAGATAAGAAATAAGATTTTCAGCTTCGGGTCGCACTTGCAAATCAGTAAGTACGACACCAACAATTCCTTCGAAGGCGCTCCCATCAGCACGGCCACAGGTATAAATAGCACCGAGGAAATAGCAGGTATACAGCACATTCAGGGCTTCGCCCGCAAAACTGCTATCATCAAGACTGAGGACGAGGTACTGGGCGTGGTGATGAAGGGCGTGGGCGAAGACTACGACCTGAGCGCCATGCAGGCCAACTTAGACGAGGGCGGCTTGGTGACATTTTCGGACACGGCCTCTTCCAAAGATGTCATGCTCAGTCGTAAAATAGCGAACAAACTCAGGCTAAAGGTAGGGGACGAGGCGATCTTTTACTTCATCCAGAATCCGCCGCGGGCCCGAAAACTGAAGGTGGTGGGTGTGTTCAACACCGGTTTGGAAGAGTTTGACGAGGTATTTGTCATCGGTGACCTGCAACTGATCCGCGAGCTAAACAACTGGCCCGATACCCTGGTGGGCGGCGTGGAAATTTTGCTCAAGGACTTCAACCAGATAGATCAGGTGGCCGACCAGGTGTTCGACCAGATGAACTACGACCTGCAGCTCGAGAAAATAACCGACCGGCATGCCCAACTCTTCGACTGGCTGCAACTTTTGCGCAAGAACGTGATCATCTTTCTGGTGCTGATCATCTTTGTGGCGACCTTCAACATGGTGTCCACGGTGTTCATCATGATCATCGAGCGCATCAGCATGATTGGCGTTCTCAAAGCCATCGGTGCCACCGACGCCCAGATACGGAAGATCTTTTACTTCCGCGGTCTCAACCTGACGCTCAAAGGGATGCTGTGGGGCAACGTCATCGGCCTGGGCTTCTGTGCCATCCAGTACTTTTTCCAGGTTATCCCCCTCGACCCCGAAAACTACTACATGGACACCGTTCCTATCAGCTGGAATTTTCCTATCATCATCGCCCTCAACGTGATCACGCTTGTGATGACCATGCTCGCCATTCTTATACCTGCCGCCATGGTGGCCCGCATTAAGCCTGTTCGGGCGATTAAGTTTGATTAGGGGGTGATTAGACCTTATTTAAGTAACTTAGTTCATTTTCATCTAATTATGATTTTACATGAAAAGTTTAATTGAGCTTAGTTTTTTAAGGTAGGTGAATGGTATTATAATGATGGGATTAATCATTCTATTTCAGAATGTCTGAGTGAGAAAGATTTACTATACGCTTTTATTGTTGATGAACAGGTAATGTATATTGGAAAGACTGCAAGCACTTTAAGAAGTCGTATGAATGGCTATAAAAATGCCGCGGTTTCGCAACGAACTAATATTCGAGTTAAGAATGAAATTATAAATAAATTAAAAGCAGATAGAGTTGTGCAAATATTTGTCTTATTGGATAAGGCAAACCTTATGTTTAAAAATTATAAGGTTAGTCTTTCTGCAGGATTAGAAGATAACTTAATTGCAGCTATTCGCCCTCAATGGAATTATAGGGGTAACAACAGGATAAAAGTACAAGAATTGCCGCAAGAAGATGACAATGTGATTTTAGAAACTACTCCACCAATCATAGGTATACTGAAAACAGTTAAAATCAAATTAGGGTCAGAATACTTGAAGAATGGTTTTTTTAATTTTTCGAAAAAGGACCTAAATTTTTTACCAGAAGAACCTATGCCCGTAAATATATATTTAGGACATGATAGTCAATATTGTTTTCAAGGTCGATTCTTATTTGCGAACCAAAATGGACAACCAAGAGTGCATGGGAATAAGAATTTAAAAAACTGGTTTCTAGATAAAAATTATAGAAAGGGTGACATTATTACAATCGACATAATTACACATGATACATATCGGTTGAATTGATTGTTGGAGTAACTACTGGTTTTAGATTATTTTTGACATTAACTGTGAAATAAAAACGGCAGCCCATACCTGAGCTGCCGTTTCCTTTTCCACTAACCTATACCTGCTGTACCGCATTCGGTGCTTGCCCATTACTTGCACCACCTACCATCTCTCTTCTTGGCACCGGCATCTGTATACCTTGCTCTTCAAAAGCTGACTTGGCGTGTTCGTTCATGTCCCAGAAGAAAGCCCAGTAATTCTCTTTTTCGACCCAAACTCTCACGCTCAAGGTGAGGGAGTGCTCGGCAAAATTGGTTACCACAATGGCTGGCGCTGGGTCAGGCAATACACGGTTGTCGGCTTGTATCAGATTCTGCAAAAGCTGACGCACCTTACCTATGTCGTTGTTTACCGATACGGCAAAATTAAATTCCACGCGGCGGGTTTTCTCGATGGTATAGTTCACCACCACACTGTTGGCCAGCGGACCGTTAGGTATAAAAATCGTCTTGTTATCAGGCGTTTTCAACACCGTGTTGAAGATATTGATCATGTCTACAGTGCCGCCCTGCCCCTGCGCTTCGATGTAGTCGCCCACGCGGAAAGGCTTGATGGTCAGAATGAGCACCCCGCCCGCAAAGTTGGCAAGACTACCCTGCAAGGCCAGACCAATGGCAAGACCGGCCGAGCCGAGTATGGCAATGAACGAGGTCATCTCGACGCCCAGTTGCGCAATCACCAGAATAATCAGCAGCACGCGTAGGGCAACGGCCATGACACTTTTCAGGAACGGGCGCAGCGATACATCCACATCCTTCTTCACCATTAAATTATACACCAGGCGGTTGAGCCAGTTGATAACCCAAAGGCCAACTAACAGAGTGATAACAGCCACTACCAAACGCATACCATACACCATCACAAAATTGGTGATAGTGGCACTGTAAGTTTCAAAATTAAAAAGGTTAGACATATAGGTCTGGTTTGTGTTAAAAGCAAAACTCTGGCACCTATGAGCGGGTACCAGAGTTCAAATTTGGTCAATTTCTACAGTAAAGGCAAAACTAAGCCAAGTGGCGGCATTTCAGAATCAGGTTTGGATTCGGGCAAAGGCCTTCATATACAGCTTGTTCCGACAGTCGCGCCACACCCGGATAATCTCCATTTCTCCCATCCATCGAGCACATCACCTGAAAGTGCAGGTGCGGCGGCCAGTCGCCGTTCACCGGGAACGGACCCACTTCGGCAATCTTGTCGCCTTTCCGGATTTCCTTGCCAACCGACAGTCCTTCCAAACAAGCACTGCTCAGGTGACCATACAAGGTATAGAACGTCACTCCTTCGAGTTCATGTTCCAGGATGATGGTAGGACCATAGTCGCCGAAGTTGGCGTTGTCGGCAAAGCTGTGCACTTTGCCGTCGAGCGGGGCTAACACGGCTGTGCCCGCAGGCAGCCAAACATCTATACCTAAGTGCAGGTCGCGGCTCTCTTCGGCCACGTCGAAGTGCTGGCTGCGACGGTAGATGAACCGGTTTTCCATATAGCCGCCCACACCGATGCTGGCGTTCTGTTCCTGCAATAGCTGGTTCACGGCCTCATTAAAGGCTTCGGTGTTGCGCAGGTCGGTTTGCTGCAGCAGCTGGTTGGCTGCCGTAAAATCAAGACGGCACACATACTCGCCGTTCAGGTCCGCATCGAGTACGGGCCCAAAAGCAACAGTGTGCCGTCTTAGAATATCGCTAAGTTTCTTTTCGGTATTCAGCATGTAGAAGTAAGGCGGGGAATGTTCCGCCAGGCAAGTATGTTGAAGAATTATGCTACTTCTTCAACATACTTGGAGAGTGTCTTCAGGCTTTTGGTCTTGCCAAAAAGCTCTTCGGATTTTTTGCTGTAAGCCTGCGCAGCTTCCTGCAGCGTGTCGAAGGTGCCGAGGTTGATGCGTTGCTTGTTATGGTGAATGATAGCGCGGTATTTCTGAGCCTCCTTGTGCACGCCGCGTACGCCCAGTTTGTTCTCCGTTTTGGCTGTGTTGCGTACAATCTTGCAGAGGGGAGCCCACTCCAGGTTTTCGAGGCGACAGTCGAGCTTGTTGCCGTTTTTGAAGTGCACATAAAGCTTGATGTTGCTTTCCGGCTTTTCAATCAGCTGTTCGCCAATCATTTTGTGCAGGTAAATGGTTTCGTTGCGGTACTTGCCGTTTTTCAGCGGCCAGTTCTTCTGGAAGAAGGCGTAACCGTTAGAGTGAATGCGCAGGTGCTTCAAAAAATCAATTTGCTGCAGGTATGCATTGTTTTGAATATACTCGTAAGTGCGGTCGTCCACCATTACGGTTTTTTCACAGTTTTTGAGAGTTAGTTTGTAGAGCATTGGTGTTTTCAGTAATTGTATGGTAAAGAACGGAATGCGGTGGCTGGTTAGTACCCGACTACAGTACTTGTATGTACTATGTTACAAATGTGCAGTTTTTTTTCATCCTGCGTTCTTTCTGTTAATGATTTGGTTATAATACGTGATTCAGGAAATCGGTTTTAAAAATTACCTGAAATTTTCACTGAACAGGCCAGATTGTCGTAACTTTCAGTCTGAAACCATGTTTCCCTTTAATAGACTAGTATAAAAACGATATGAGTAGCCCTTATTTCATGCTGAAGGTCGTGGAAATAACCCGCGAAACATCAGATGCGATTACGATTCACTTAGAACATCCCGATAAAAAACCGATTCCATTCAAGGCAGGTCAATTCCTGACACTTATCCTTCTGATAGACGGAAAGAAAGTCCGCCGTTCTTATTCACTGTGTTGCGCCCCGAACGAGGGCAGTAGACTTTCAGTAACTGTTAAACGTGTAGAAGGTGGTCTGGTTTCCAATTATTTGCTTGATAATCTGAAAGTTGGACAGGAAATTGAGGTAATGGAGCCGCTCGGTAATTTTAATCTCGTGCCGGAGGCGGACAAGAGCCGTCATATCATCCTTTTCGGGGCCGGTAGCGGCATTACGCCCCTGATGTCGATGCTCAGAGCAGCCCTGCGAGAGGAGCCCAACACAAAGGTGACCTTGCTGTACGGCAACCGCGACGAAGACTCCGTTATCTTCAAGCAGCAGCTACAGGAGCTGCAGGATGCCAACCCGGAGCGCCTACGTGTGGAGTATATTTACAGCCAGCCCAAGCAGTCCTGCGACTACCGCGGCCGAATGAACCAAAGCGTGATCCTGAAGATCCTCGAGCGTCGGCAACTGTCCAAAACGACTGATGCGCTGTATTACATGTGCGGCCCTGATGGGATGATGGAGGAGGTGCGCAAGGCCCTGAATGTGCTCCACGTGCCTGCTGACCGCATTTTCCGGGAAAGTTTTGTGAGCAACAAGCTGGTGGAGCAACAGGAGCAGGAGCACCACGGCGACGTGTCTTCCTCGGATGATGATGGCGAGATTACGACCCAAACTGTGACCATTATTTACGAGGGAGCCGAGTACACCGTGACAGTGGAGCCGGACCAGACCATACTGGAAGCTGCCCTGGACCAGGACGTGGACCTGCCATACTCCTGCCAGGCTGGACTGTGTACTGCCTGCCGCGGCAAGTGCCTGAGCGGAAAAGTGCATCTGGATGAACGCGAAGGGCTGTCAGATGCCGAGCTAGACGAAGGGTACGTACTCAACTGTGTGGGCCATCCGTTAACCTCCAATGTGGTCATCGAAATAGGATAGAAAATATTTGTTATAAATCAGTTTAGCTGCACTATATTTTACATATATAGTGCAGCTTTTTTTTGCACTTTCAGGAGAAGTGTCTATATTACCTCTTCTTTACAGAACCATCTATGAGTAAAACAGAAGCTATGATACAAGTACCCGAACGAAAGAAGCGGGTTTACCTGTCCGAAGACTTTAAAATAGATAATTGGGAAACCATACAGCCATATTTTGAAGAACTGAAAAGCCGTGCCATCAACTCGGTGGAAGAGCTGGAGAAGTGGATGAAGGACCGCAGCGAGCTTGAGAGCGTGCTCTCCGAAGACCTGGGCTGGCGCTACATCCGCATGACCTGCGACACCCAGAACGAGGACATCACAAAGGCTTTCCAGTATTTCGTATCAGAGATAGAGCCCCAAATAGCCCCTTACGACCACGAGCTCAACCTGAAGTTGATGCACTCGCCTTATGTGAACGGGCTTGATAAAGACAATTACCGCATCTACCTGCGCGGTGTGGAGCGTGCGCTGGAGATTTTCCGTGAAGAGAACATTCCGCTCAATACCGAAATCAGCACCAAACAGCAACAGTACGCCGCCATAACAGGGGCCATGACCGTGACGCTGGACGGGGAGGAAATGACCCTGCAGCGCGCCGCCGACCGCCTGAAGCGCAATGAGCGTGCCGTGCGTGAAGATGCATGGCGTGCCATACAGGAGCGCCGCACGCAGGACCGTCAGAAACTCGACGACCTATTCGACGAACTGTTGAAGCTCCGCACGCAGGTGGCTAAAAACGCCGACTTCGATAACTTCCGGGACTACATGTTCGCTGCCATGGGCCGCTTCGACTATACCCCGCAGGATTGCTTTGATTTCCACCAGTCCATCGAGGAGACCATTGTGCCTTTGCTGACAGGTATAGACCACGAACGCAAAGAGAAGCTAGGTATAGCCGACCTGCGCCCGTGGGACCTCGACGTGGACCCGAGCGGAAAAGCCCCGTTGGAGCCGTTCCATTCAGGTGAAGAACTTTTGGAGAAGACCATACAGGTATTCTATAACCTTGACACATACCTGGGTGACTGCCTGGCCACCATGCGTGAAATGGGGCACCTGGATCTGGAGTCGAGAAAGGGGAAGGCCCCGGGCGGGTATAACTATCCGCTGGACGAGATTGGAGTTCCGTTTATTTTCATGAACGCCACTTCGAGTCTGCGCGACGTGATTACGATGCTGCACGAAGGCGGCCATGCGGTGCATTCTTTCCTGACGCGTGATCTGACGTTAAGCGCTTTTAAACATCCGCCGTCAGAGGTGGCCGAGCTAGCTTCTATGTCCATGGAGCTGATTTCAATGGACTACTGGGACACCTTCTTCAGCGACGAAGACGAGTTGCGCCGAGCCAAGCGCACGCACCTGGAGAGCGTACTCGAGACCTTCCCGTGGGTAGCTACCGTGGATAAGTTTCAGCACTGGCTATATGAACACCCTGAACACAAACAGGAAGAACGCCATCAGGAGTGGCTCAATATTTTCGGGCGTTTCAATCACCTGGAGGTGAACTGGAGCGGGCTCGAGAAGTATAAGCCGTTCATCTGGCAAAAGCAGCTACACATCTACGAGGTGCCTTTCTACTATGTAGAATATGCCATGGCGCAATTAGGAGCGATAGCCGTGTGGAAGAACTACAAAGAAAATCCTTCGGAGGGATTGGCTGCTTACAAGCGCGCCCTCAGCCTGGGCTATACCGTCACGATCGGCGAAGTGTATGAAGCTGCGGGCATCAAATTCGATTTCAGCACCGCGTATATCAAGAGTCTGGTGGACTTTGTGAAAGGCGAAATGGCCAATATATAAGGTATAGCTATACCTGATCACAAGGCCCCGCCGTTACCCGAGAGGTAGCGGCGGGGCTTTTGTATACATACTCGGTTATTGGCAGCGGTTTGGCAGGTATAGCTTCCTGCCCGTTTCGATTTTTGGAACCTCGGCTACCAGTACCAGGAACTTTATCGTAGAGATTCCTATACCTGTTCACGAAGAAAAATGAACCTGCTCAATCGCTTGCTTCTCGTCGGGATTCTCTTGCTGTGCATCGCTACAGCCTGTTCCACCGCGCCAACTTCCGTTTCGCAATCGGATGCGCCTCTGTCGAATGCCGAGGTAGCGCGGGCAGCCGTGGGTACGTGGATTGGTACCATCCCCTGTGCCGATTGCCCGGGCATACGCTATACCCTGGATATTAACCCGGACAGCAGTTACCGCGAGCGTATGGTGTACCAGGGCCGAAGCGCGACGCCTTTTGTGCAGTCGGGTACTTGGGGTGTAGGCAATGGCAGGGTGCAGCTGAACAAACAAGGCACAGGTAACAACCAGTTTGCCCTGGACGGCGAAGCGTTGGTGATGCTCGATGGCGACGGAAACCAGATTGAATCCCCTCTTGCCGATGCCTATCGTCTTCGTCGGAGGAGCCCCGATGAACCGGAGGACAACCCAAGCCTGTGGCGCGAGAAGTACGAACGCGGTATCGACTTTGCCGCTGCTGGCAATGAGCCGTTCTGGTCGCTGGAAATTGACCTGGAAAAAATGATTGAGTTCCGGCTGCTGGACGAAGAAGATGGCAGCGTGCTGACGCCTATACCTGTCGCTGAGAAGCCTGAGACAGGGGAGGGGACGATCTACAGAGTTCAGACCGTTTCGGGAAACCTGGAAATCCGGTTGATGAAAGAGAACTGCGTCAACACCATGTCTGGCCGTGAGTTTCCTTATACTGTAACAGTGTTGAAAAACGATATGGAATACAAAGGCTGCGGCATGTACCTCCGCGACTCCCGCTTAAACGGCACCTGGAATCTGGTTGAGTTGGAAGGGAAAGCTATTAAGACCAAAGATGCTGAACAAAATCAACCTTCCTTGAACATAAATTTAGATGAAGGCAGGGTTTCTGGAAGAGCAGGCTGCAACAGAATAACGGGCACGCTTGAGCCAATCGGTGATAAAATCAATTTCGGTCCCATCGCCGCAACCAGAATGGCTTGTCCGGATATGGAGTTGGAGAGCCAGTTTTTGCGGGTGTTGAATGACGCGGAGTTGAGGTATAGCGTAAGTGAAGAAAGTTTGGAATTGTTGTTGGGCGGGAAGACAGTTGCTGTTTTTGCGAGGGGAGCGTAAATGGGGTATACCTATACCTTGCTGGCGTAGCTACTGGCTTTTGCAGGTATAGCATAATGAGTTGTTTTATAGCTTCGCCTGTGCGGCGGGCACTTACTTTTTTCCTTGATGAAAAAAGTAAGCAAAAAAATCAAGACCCTCCAAACTCGCTGAACGCTCAAACAGTGGAGTGTCGTTTGGTGCACCTGGCGGATGCTATACCTTCGTAGTGAGCGTGCAAGTTACCTTTGTTATACCTACCAGTGGTTTGTGACAGTAACTACAACGTCTTATACTTATAAATCGACACCGGCGGGAAACCCCCCCTTTGAAGGGGGTAGGGGGATGTTAATCGTGCACAGGAATCCTGAAAATCCGTGAGGGTAGGGGCCCTCTTAAATCCTCAATATCCTGATTCAAACAAAAAATCGCCCGTTGTTTCCAACAGGCGATTTTCTGTTTCTTTCTCAATGTAATTACAACGGCTTGAACTGCTCAAACATCTGCCGGCAATCGTTGCAGTAGTGCATGGAGCGGCATAATGTTGAGCCGAAAGGTGTGCGCAAATCTGTGTTTTCGCTGTCGCAGTAGGGGCATTTTACATGTTCCAGGATGTCCAGATCGAGAATCAAATCATACTTTGGGGGCGGTGCCAAACCGAATTCCTTTAGGTGCTGACGCCCTTTCTCCGAAAGCTTGTTACTGTCCCAGGGCTGGTCAAAAGACATAATCACGGTATGGTTGGTAATGCCATACTTATCCAGGGTGCGCTCCACGTCCTTTTTCATGTAGTCCATGGCAGGACAACCGGCAAAAGTCGGCGTCATGTTCACCGTCACGTGGCCTTCGTCAGAAATAGTCACAACCGTGATTACTCCCAAATCCACCAGTGACAACACCGGTATTTCAGGGTCTTTCACCTCCTCCAATAGGGTCAATATATTTTCTTTCGTCAGTTCCATGATTATTATTTGACAAAGGATATTTTGACAAAAGACAAATGACTTTACTTTAATGCAATACCGCTTTTGTCAAATAGTCTTTAGTCCTAAAACCAATTACCACTCCGCCGTCGGATCTATCTTAAACACTTCGGCCATCTCGTCGAGAAGCGGCTGTAAGTGCTCGGTGTGCTCGCCGTGGCGACCGCCAAACTTTGGCTCAATCGTATGCAGATCTGGTAGCTTCAAATCAGTCTTTTCAATAACAGCCTGAATGCGCTTCAACCACTCGGCTTTCACGGCTTCCTCGCCAGCGTATACGCTAGACTCAATTAACTCCTGCTCGAACTTCGATGGCTCAAACATACTTAATGCGTAAGGTATAGCTTCGGTCAAAGAGGACTGTAATCGCAGGATGGCTTCTTCTGTAGACGAGCCCAGGTTCTTGATCCAGGTGTTGGCGTGCAGCACGTGGTATTTCACTTCGCCTTTCAGCTTGGTGGCAACTTTGGCAATGGGTTCGTAGCTCGACTGGCTCAGCATCTCGAAACGGATGATCTCGGCGTTGTCGTAGAGGAAGTGACGGATCAAACTGAAGTCGTACTCGCCGTTTGGCAGCTCTACCAACTGGCTGTTGTGAAATTGGTTAGCGTTGCGTGTAAAGGCAACCGTATCCGGGTCAGCTTCGCCAAGGTCCTGTAGCAAGGTATAGAACGCCAGGCTATGGCCGATTTTATCCTGCGCCATCGACGAGAAGGCAATGTCTTCTTCGAGGATGGGGCCGAAGCCGGTCCACTCGGAGTTGCGGTGGCCAAGTATCAGTTGGTCGTCGGCGAGTTTGTATAAAAGGTCTTTTATCGCGAGCTCGTTCATTAGGAGGCAGTCGTTTTGTGTTCTTCTTTATACTTTGTGATTTTGTCCATCACTTTGTAGGCGATGGCTTCGCGGTACTTTTTCTCAGGTATAGTGGTCCACATGTCCTTGTCTTCTTCCGCTGACTGCAGCACATGCTTCGATTTCATCACCCAAACATTTACAATCGGGCCTTTCTCGCCGAATTGTTTTCGTGCTTCCTGTAGTGCTTCCTGGTAAGAAGTCGCCATTACGCGACCTACATGGGCATGCGCTTTGCCGCGTTTCTTGAGGTGAAAGAATTCGTAAGCCTCAGCTTCTTCGCTGCGCTCAGTCGGTTCTTCTACAGGCATCATGTCGTATACATTTTCCTGGTCGCCTACATAGGGTGTCACCTGAATGTGCTCAGTGCGGACAATCCAAAGGCCTACACAAGCAAAGCGGCGGCTATACTGCTCTTTTGCGAACAGGAAAGCCACGTCTTCGTTTGGCGCGTGCACCGGGCCGACATAGGTATGGGCGGCTCCGTCTTTTTTCTGATGAAAAGCCTCGTATGTTTCAAACTGGTCCAGCTCCTGCTTCGGCTCAATAGCGGGCGCCTCGCCTTCCGGCAGGTTCAGTCGGGTTACTCTCGGGTCTAATGATTTTAAGCTCATGCTTCGCTAATTATGATTCAATAATTAGAAAATAGAAATGAAGCCAAGCCTTTCAAAGAGCGTATACTCCAAATCAATTTCTAATTCATAATTTCTAATTTGCTATTGGCTACGCCAATGGCTTCACGTATTTTGCTTTTGGGTTGAGGAGGGCTCTGCGAACCCAGGCACCACGCTCTTCGGCGGTACGGCGCACGGCAAGTCGCTCGGCGTTGCAAGGACCGTCCCCGTTGATTACCCGTTTGAACTCATCCCAATCCGGCTCGGTATATTCCCACTGACCGGTTTCCATGTTCTTCTTCAGTTTCGGGTCTGGCACAGTCAGGCCAAGTTCCCAGATCTTCGGCACATACATGTCGAGGAACTGCTGACGGCACTCGTCATTAGAGGCCATCTTCACTTTCCAGCGCATAAGCGTTTCGGTGTGTGTACTCATTTTGTCCGATGGACCGAAGAAGGTCATAATAGGAGGCCACCAGCGGTTAAGCGCAGCCTGAATCATTTCGCGTTGCTTGGGTGAGCCGGTTGCCATGTGCACTACAGCGTCGTGGCCATACTTCAGGTGGAAAGCTTCCTCTGCACAGATACGCTCCAGCGCACGGGAGTAAGGACCGTACGAACCTTTGGCATTTGCCATTTGGTTTACGATCGCGCCTGCGTCAATGAGCCAGGAAATGATGTTGGAGTCTGCCCAGGTATAGGCGGGGTAGTTAAACACGTTTGAGTACTTGCTCTTGCCATTGATCAGGTCAGTCAACATTTGCTCGCGTGTTTTGCCCAGTGTTTCGGCGGCACTATATAATAACTGTGCGTGACCAACTTCGTCCTGCACCTTGGCCATTTGGGCCATTTTACGGCGGAAGCCCGGTGCGCGGGTAATCCACGTTCCCTCCGGCAGCGCACCGATTATTTCGGAGTGCGCATGTTGCTCAATCATACGAATGAGTTGCTTGCGGTAGAGCTCAGGCATCCAGTCGTTCGGCTCAATTTTCTCGCCATGGGCGATACGCGCTTCAAACTCAGCCAGCTTTGCAGGGTCTTCAGTCTGCAGGTTGTCGAATTTGGTAGCTTCAAAAACGTTTCCTCCTCCGTACATAATATTTTCAGTTTTAAGGTTTAGTAAAAAGTGCCGGACTGTTAAGGTGGTCAGTCCGGCTAAGGTTAGGTATAGGTAAACTAGTTAAGGTTCGTCTTTAAACCATTCAGCAGCATGGCCGACAGGTTTCCGGATATTTCCGCAGGTTTCATTTTTCCTTCCGGCTTGTACCAGGTATGAATCCAGTTCAGGCCTGAGAGTATCGTCAACACGGCAAACTTCTCGTCCGGCACCTGAAACTCACCGCTGGCTATACCCTGGCGGATGATTTCGCGGAAGTAATTTTCATACCGGTCGCGCAGGGCCAAAAAATCGGTATGGTAAGGCTCACTCAAGTGGCGCCACTCCTGCAGAAACACCGCTGAAGCCTCCGTGTTGCGGGTGAGTACCTGCACATGCGCTGAAATAGCGCATTTCAGTTGCTCAGTAGCGCTGGCATCCTCATCTTTTACCGCTTCAATCGCTCCGAAAAACTCTTCTGCCATCCGGAAGCATACCCGCTGCAGAATCTCCTCTTTGGAACGGATATGCGAGTAAATGCTGGCCGCCTCTATACCCAGGGCGTTGGCCAGGTCACGCATGGATGTGGCCGAAAAACCTCTGCTCTTGAATAAGGCCGTAGCCGTCTGCTCTATCTGTTCTTTCCTGCTCAATTATACTTCTTATATAGCTAACAACAAATGTAAACAACCTAACGTTCGTTAGCAAGTAATTTTTACGGAGTTTAAGCCCTTGGGTTGAGTTAATATCCGGCTCCTATACCTTTTCCCTTTACTTGAAATCTAACAGAAGATTAACTGATGACCGCAGGCTGTGTGGAGGACAACTCGACTATTGCCTAAGATTTTGTACCTGTTTTGCTGAGACATTCACCTAATTTGCTTATCTTTTTCGAGCATTAGCTATTTGCTCGCGTATACCTGATACCGGCTTGCCGGTGTAAGAAAACCAATTTTAGAAGACATTACCATGACTGACACAACACAACCACCTATCACGCAAACCATGGATTTCGTGCGCTACGAAGTAAAGGAGCGTGTTGGGTATATCACCCTGACCAGATCTGAAAAGCGAAACGCCCTGAATGCTGAAATGGTAACCGAACTGAAGCGCGCTTTTGCCGCCGCCGAAGACGACGAAACCTGCAAAGTAATTGTGCTGCGTGCCGAGGGCAAGGTGTTCTGTGCCGGTGCCGACCTCGAGTACCTGCAGCGCCTGCAGCAATACGACTACCACGACAACCTTGCCGACTCCACCCACCTGATGGAGCTCTTCCGTCAGATCTATACCTTAAAGAAAGTGGTGATTGCCCAGGTACACGGGCATGCCATAGCGGGCGGCTGCGGACTGGCTTCCATTTGCGACTTCACGTTTACGGTTCCTGAGGCTAAGTTCGGCTACACCGAAGTGAAGATCGGCTTTATACCTGCCATTGTTAAAGTGTTTCTGCTACGCAAAATAGGAGAGGCCCACGCCAAGCAACTGTTGCTTACCGGCGACCTGATCTCGGCTGCCGAGGCACAGGAATATGGTCTGGTGAATTACGTGGTGCCCGCAGACGAACTGGAAGAAAAAGTATTTGGCTTCGCCCAAAAGCTTTGCAAAGAAAATTCGCGACAGAGCATGGAGGTGACCAAAGAGATGATAGCCCGTGTGCAGGAAATGTCGCTGGAAGAGGGCTTGCAATATGCCGCCGAGATGAACGCCGTGGCCCGTGGCAGTGAGGATTGTCAGCGCGGTATTGATGCCTTTTTAAATAAACAGTCACTGAGTTGGTAGATTTCTGTTAAGTTTTCAAAACCATTTGTTAAACTTGTTGTTGGATGAGTATGCTGATGGGGCTTGGAATAATGTTAATCACTTTTGTAGCGATGGAAGGCGTGGCCTGGGCCATGCACAAGTATGTGCTGCACGGTTTTCTGTGGTTTCTGCACAAGTCTCATCATACGCATCATAAGCACGCCTTTGAGTGGAATGACCTGTTTTTTGCCTATTATGGAACCCTCGCCATGCTGTTCTTTATTTTCGGCAGCGAGCCCATTGATTATCGGTTCTGGATTGGCGCAGGCATTACACTGTATGGCGTGGCTTATTTCCTGATACACGATGTTTTCATCCACAGGCGCATCAGGCTTTTTGGTAATACGTCTAATGTTTACCTCAAAGCCTTAAACATAGCGCATAAAATGCATCATAAGCACACGGCCCGCGACGGCTCAGAATCTTATGGTATGCTGTGGGTGGCACCGAAGTATTTTAGGTCCGCATACGCAATTCTACAAAAACAACAACAAGGGGAACAGACGTGGCGCAGTACACCATCAAAGAGCTAGAACACCTCTCAGGTATCAAAGCTCATACCATCCGCATCTGGGAACAGCGCTACAATGTGCTTTGTCCCCAGCGTACCGACACTAACATCCGGTATTACAGCGACGCTGACTTAAAAACACTTCTGAATATCTCACTCCTGAACGAGCAAGGGTATAAGATATCTAAAATTGCCAGGATGAGCCCCGAACAGCTAAAGCTGACAGTGCAGCAACTGGCCGAACAGGAGAGTACAACGCTTTCGCACCACATCAACAACATGGTTACGGCTATGATCGATATGGACGAGGAGCGGTTCGACAAATCATTCTCCACTGTAACCTTGCAACTGGGCTTTCAGGATGCTATGCTACAGGTGCTATACCCTTTCCTGCATAAGATTGGCATTTTGTGGCAAACCAATAACATAAGCCCTGCGCACGAGCACTTTGTGAGCAATCTGGTGCGGCAGAAACTTATCGTGGCCATAGACGGGCAAGTGGTGAAACGCACAGAAGACACACCTACCTATCTGCTATACCTGCCGGAAGGTGAGCTGCACGAGATCGCTTTGCTTTTTATGAACTACCTAATCCGGGCACACCATCATCAGGTGATCTACCTGGGCCAGAACCTGCCTTTTGAAGATCTGAAGCAAACCTACGAGCAATTGAAGCCCGCAATCATTTGTACGGTTCTGACAATAGTGCCGGAACGGGAGCTCGTGCAGGAATATATTGAGCGGGTGGCAGTAACTTTTCCAGATGCGCGTATTTATTTCTATGGCTACCAGGCGCAGCATAGTTTTCTTAAATACCCAAAAAATACGCACCGCCTGAGTTGCATCAACGATTTTGAAGCGGTGTTGAAAAAAAATATTTAAAAGTTAAACAGCTCCCTGAAGCAGGGATAGTTCAACAATAAAGGTCAAATCCGATTGGGTTTGGCCTTTTTTGTTGGGTAAAATTCAATAACCAAGTTTTGTAAACAGTGCTGTTTGTTTACTTTAATTGAAAAAATGCTAAACAAAATTTGGCTTAAATTTATATATACCGTATAATTGTTTAGTTGTTAAAGATAAAAATTAAACATTATGACGGCAGTAGAATTTTCCAATCATATTCAGTTGGCAGCTGGTTCGTTGAAGCCGGTAGCTATGAACCTGACCCGCAACGCGGACGATGCCAAAGATCTGGTGCAGGAAACGTTGCTTAAGGCGCTCTCTAACCGCGACAAGTTCAACACCGGCACTAACCTGAAAGCATGGCTATACACCATCATGCGGAACACGTTTATCAACAACTACAACAAGATAACTAAGCGCAGCAGCAATATTGACAGCACAGAGTATCTGCAGTACCTAAACACAGACGACAGCTTTGTGACAGTTAACAAAGGCACGGCGGCATTTGTGATGAGTGATATAAAAGCGGCTATTGCCAAATTAAATGAAGAACATCGCACGCCCTTTATGATGTATTACATTGGGTATAAATACTTGGAAATAGCTGAAAAACTGAACATTCCGATCGGGACAGTGAAGAATCGCATCCACATTGCCCGCAAGGAACTGAAGAAGTTGCTACAGGTTTATGGCGACTAACTACAACTAATGCTGGGATTTTTAGTAAATTTCTAGATGATGTCAAAAAAAGTAATCGTGATTGGTGCCGGCTTTTCGGGACTTTCGGCCGCCACCAGTCTGGCAGACCAGGGTTACGAAGTTACGGTGCTCGAGAAGAACGCCACTCCCGGCGGCCGTGCCCGAAGTTTTGCAGAGGCAGGCTATACCTTTGACATGGGGCCAAGCTGGTACTGGATGCCCGACGTGTTTGAGTCTTACTTTAACAAGTTCGGCAAAACCGTTTCTGATTACTATGACCTCGTGCGGCTCGATCCGTCTTATACTGTGGTGTTTGGCGAAGCTGATTTTGTAGACGTGCCTGCTTCGCTTGACGAACTGAAGGCACTCTTTGAGCAATGGGAGCCGGGTAGTGCCGCCCGTCTCGACAAGTTTCTGGAACAGGCGTCTTATAAATACGAGGTAGGTATAAACCAGCTCGTTTACAAACCCGGTCGCTCGGTGAGTGAATTCATGAGTTTGCGCTTGCTGCTGGATGTGCTCCGCATGGATGTGTTTCAGTCCATACACGCGCATATCCGCCGCTTCTTTTCGCATGAAAAGATTATCAAGCTGATGGAATTTCCGGTGCTGTTCTTGGGAGCGCTGCCGCAAAATACCCCGGCACTTTATAGTCTGATGAATTATGCTGACATCAGCCTCGGAACGTGGTACCCGATGGGGGGCATGTATAAGATTATCGAAGGGATGGTGCAGCTGGCTGAGGAGAAGGGGGTGTCCTTTTTGTACAACCAAGATGTGAAGAAGATTGAGGTGGAGCAAGGTATAGCCCGCCGCGTGCGAACTGCCACAGGTATGTTCGAGGCCGATGTGGTCGTGGCCAGTGCCGATTACCATCATGTGGAGCGCCATCTGTTAGCGCCGGACTTGCGAAGTTATACAAACGACTACTGGGACAAGCGGGTCATGGCGCCTTCCTGCCTGATTTTCTACTTAGGTATAGGCAAGAAGCTTGACAACCTGCGCCACCATAATCTGTTCTTCGATGAGGATTTTGGACCGCATGCGCACGAGATTTATACCGACCCGAAATGGCCTGCTAAACCACTGTTCTATGTGTCGGCGCCTTCAGTAACCGATGCCAGTGTTGCGCCGGAAGGTTGTGAGAACCTGTTTGTGCTGATGCCAGTAGCGCCGGACTTAGAAGATACTGAAGAATTGCGGGAGCGCTATTACGACCTGATCATGGACCGCCTCGAGCGCCTGACCAAACAGGAAGTACGCAGTGCCGTGGTATACAAGCGCAGTTACGCCCACCGCGATTTCATATCCGATTACAACGCCTTTAAAGGCAATGCTTATGGCCTGGCAAATACGCTCATGCAAACCGCCCTGCTCAAGCCCAGCCTGAAAAGCAAAAAAGTGAAGAACCTGTACTATACTGGTCAACTAACGGTGCCTGGTCCGGGTGTACCACCGTCCCTGATTTCGGGGCAGGTTGTAGCAAAGGAAGTAGCGAAGGATTATGCGTTGGCGCCGGGTCAGCGATTACCAGTGAGCAATTAACGCCCCAGTAATACTATGGATTTATTTAAAGACACCTGCCTGAAATGCAGCAAGCTCATTACGGAGGCGTACAGTACGTCGTTTACGCTCGGTATCAAGACGCTGCACAGCAAATTTCATGACCCGATTTATGCGATTTATGGTTTTGTGCGCTGCGCCGATGAGATTGTAGACACCTTTCATGACTTCGATAAAAGGAAATTGCTCGACCAGTTCAGCCAACAGACTTTTGAGGCCATTGAGCAAGGTATAAGCCTGAACCCGGTGCTGCATGCTTTCCAGTGCGTGGTGAACGAGTATAAAATTGACCGTGCCTACATTGAGGCGTTTCTGAAGAGCATGGCCATGGATCTGGATGATCACGTGTATGACCCGGCCCTTTATAAAGAGTACATCTATGGCTCGGCGGAAGTAGTGGGCCTGATGTGCCTGAAAGTATTCTGCGAAGGCGATGACGAACAGTTTGAGCGGCTGAAGAAACCGGCCTGCAGCCTGGGGGCGGCCTTCCAGAAAGTCAACTTCTTACGCGACATGCAAAGCGACTTTAAGGACCGTGGCAGGGTGTACTTTCCGGCGGTGGATATCCATACCTTTAACAATGTGTGCAAAGCGCAGATAGAGGCCGACATCGCCAAGGATTTTGAGGATGCGTACGCCGGCATACTCGCTTTGCCCCGTTCGGCACGCATGGGCGTATACCTGGCCTACGTCTATTACCAGAAGCTTTTCCGGAAAATCAAAGGGCTACCGGCAACCCATATCTTAAATGAGCGCGTAAGAGTACCTGATAACACAAAGTTTGCCTTACTTTTGGGCTCCTATGTCAGGTACCAACTAAACGCCATTTAACCACGTGAAGAATAGCTTACCAATACTTTTCGTTTTCCTGTTTTTAAGTTTTACAGCGCTGGCTGATAAATCCAAAGATTACAAATTGTCCGTACTGCGTGTGCAGTTTCTGGAGGCCAGCAAAGACAGCAAGGCCGGCCGTGATTTTTATAAGCTGATGAGCGAGTACGAGGACAACAATCCTGTGGTGCTGGCCTACAAGGCAGTGTCAGAGGCGATAATGGCCAAGCACGTCTGGAACCCTTACATGAAGATGAAGCATTTGCAGCAGTCTTCTGAGATATTTGAAGAGGCAGTGCAGCTGGATGCTTCTAGTCCCGAAATACGGTTTTTGCGCTTCACGGTAGAGCATTATGTGCCGCGCTACCTCAACCTGAGCAAGAACCTCGAAGCCGACAAAGCCAAAATTATCGCCGGTCTGGAACGTCACCCGAAATCCGGCTTGTCTAACGAGATGGCTCGCGACATCCGTGCTTTTATGCTGACCAAAGATCATTGCACCGAACAAGAAAAACAAAGACTCAAACGCATACCGATTTAAACCCTGATGCCGCTATACCTATACCTGAACATTTTCACCATCCTGTTCCCGCTGCTGCTCTCTTTCGACAAAAAAGTGGCTTTTTATAAGAACTGGCCATACCTGTGGCCGGCCATCCTGATCAACGCGGCGCTGTTCATGATCTGGGATGAACTTTTCACGCAGGCAGGTATATGGGGCTTTAATCCCGAGTATCTGGTGGGTATCTATCTCTTCAATTTGCCGCTCGAAGAAGTGCTTTTCTTTATCACGGTGCCTTACGCTTGCGTCTTTATTTACGAGTGCCTGAACGCCTACATCACCAAAGACTTGTTGCAGCCTTATGCCAAGGGCATCACCTTTGTGCTTATACCTGTGCTCTTGCTCCTGGCGGTTTTTAATCTCGAGAAACTCTATACCTCCATCACCTTTACTTTGCTGGCGGCCATGCTGGGCGCCCACTACTACTATTTCAACACCCAAAAGCTGGGACGCTTCTATCTGGCTTACCTCGTGCACCTGGTGCCGTTTTTGCTGGTGAACGGTGTGCTCACCTACCTGCCCATTGTCTGGTATAACAACAGCCACAACCTGAATCTGCGCATCGTGTCTATACCTGCGGAGGACTCTATGTACTCCATGCTGATGCTTTTGCTCACGATTTCGATTTACGAAGGCCTAAAACAGCATTTTGCTGTTAAACAATATCAACGCTTGGCTGTATAAAGGTATATGCGAAACCTTCAAGTCACCATCGATTCTAACTCAGGCTTTTGCTTCGGCGTGGTCTATGCCATTCAAATGGCCGAAGACCTACTCGACGAGCAGGGGTATCTCTATTGCCTGGGCGATATCGTGCACAACGACGTGGAGGTGGAGCGGCTGCAGAAGCGTGGCCTGCGCATCATCGACCATGACCAACTACGGGAGCTGCGCGATGAAGCCGTACTAATTCGCGCCCACGGCGAACCACCTGCCACCTATCACATGGCCCTGCAGAATAACCTGACCTTGATAGACGCTTCCTGTCCGGTGGTGCTCAAGCTGCAGAATCGCATCAAGACATCCTACGACAAAGACGAGCGCATCTTTATTTATGGTAAGCACGGGCACGCCGAAGTGATGGGCCTTCTGGGGCAGACAAGCAACAAGGCAGTGGTGTTCGAAAATCTGGATGAGTTGATGCAGCACGAGTTGCCGTCAAAAATCACGCTCTACAGCCAGACCACCAAAAGCACTAACAACTTCTACAATATCAAAGACACGCTCGAGCAAAAAGGCTACGAAGTAGATGCCAACGACACCATCTGCCGGCAGGTATCCAACCGCGACAAAGACCTGCGCAAGTTTGCGGCCCAGTTCGATAAGATTATCTTCGTGTCGGGCACCAAGTCTAGTAATGGAAAAGTGCTTTACCAGGTATGCAAAGACACTAATCCGGCCACATACTTTGTGTCGAAAGTAGAGGAAATTCAATCTGAGTGGTTTGCCGACGACGACAAAGTGGGAATCTGCGGCGCTACTTCTACACCGATGTGGCTGATGGAGGAAGTGCGCGATTTATTGCTGCGGGGAACCGTTTAGTCAGGTATAGCTTAGCTACCACAAACAAGGTATAGCCGCAAGTAAAACAGGTATAGTTAAAGCTCAAAGTTTTAGTAGTACAGGCGAATCCAACCTGGCAAATGCAGGTATAGCACGGGATAGACGGCTGAGGTAACCATCACACGAAATTGGTAATTAATCCCGTCCTTTGTCAAAATATCTCTTGTCAAAAAACTATGGCGAAGACGATCAAACGAGATAACAGAGGTATAGCCATCGCCGCCATCATTATGGCGTGCTGGTTTGGCCTGCTCGTATACCTGCTGCGCTTCCCGGTTGATTTCGCCACGCCACTGCCTTACCTGTTTCTGTTGCTGCAGATGCACCTGTATACCGGGCTTTTTATTACTGCACACGATGCCATGCACGGCGTGGTCGCTCCCGGCCGACCAAAACTGAATCGCTTTATCGGTACCGTTACCGCTTTTCTCTTTGCTTACAATTGGTACCCGAGGCTTTTGCCGAAACATCACCAGCATCACAGGCATGTAGCCACTGAAGAGGACCCGGATTACCATCATGGTTCCTTCTGGCCCTGGTACTACAGCTTTCTGAAAAACTATATTACCTGGTGGCAAATCGTGCTGATGGCCATTACCTATAATGTGCTCCAGCTTTTTTTTCCGCTTGAGAATGTGGTGATGTTCTGGATGGTGCCTGCCATACTCGCTACGTTCCAGCTATTCTATTTCGGTACCTACCTGCCACACCGTGGCGAACACGCTCCTGATAACCGGCATAAGTCCGGCACGCAGTCCAAGAATCACTTCTGGGCCTTTGTGAGTTGTTACTTCTTCGGCTACCACTACGAGCACCACGACAAGCCCTACCTGCCGTGGTGGCAGTTGTATAAAGCGAAATCCTGAAGGATTTTGACAATGGGCCATTAGACGAAGGACAAAAGACTTTAAGTATAGAAAAGGCCTACTTCTGGCAGTGCAGGAGCAGGCCTTTTCATCTTTTGTAGACTTCGGGGATTAAAGAGAAGGTGCGCTCTTTTGTCCTTTGTTAGGAAAATCCTTTGTCTCAAAGAGCCCTAGTGCGCGCCGGCTTCCTTGCGGCAGCAATCGTCCAGCTTGTTGTAGGCTCGCGGCGTAGCGGGCTTGTCGTCTGCATCGTAGCCGGTGTCGTTCACCGCCTTGCGGATCTTGTCTTCGTTGGTTTTTTTAGGATCAAAGGACACTGTCAGCATTTTTGAATCCACATCCAGGTTCGATTTTTTAACGCCTTTCTCGTAAGCCATCGCTTTTTCCAGGCTCTTTTTGCACATGTCGCACACGGCTGACGTCTTGATTTGGATTGTTTTCTCGTTGCCACTCTGAGCCTGTGCGCCGAGCGTGGCAAAGAACATCACAAATACTAAACTGAGGTTTCTGAAGATTTTCATAAGGATATTTATTATTGGTGAATGTTAATGTATGATAATGATTTTTCTCTTTTAAAGCTGTTGGAGCTGTGCAAATGATGTGCCGCTACTCAATCTTAAAGCGTATACCTGCATAAATTACCCTGCCGGTGATCGGTCCCCATACCATACTGGCATCGAAGGTCGGACCGAAGGGGTTATCAGCTCCTAAAATAGCATCTGGCTGTCTGAAGTTCAACAGGTTTTCGCCACCCACATAAATTCCCCAGCGCTTGAAAGCCCGCGATACCTGCCCGTTCAAGGTATAGAAAGCATCCGATTTACGGACGTCCGCTTTCCCACCGTGGCCTTCCATGTAAGCCAGCGGCATTTGCCCGAAAAACTGCGTGGTCAGGTCGGCACGCCACTTGTCGAAGGGTGTTGCAAAGCCGAGGTTCACAAAAAAGCGGTGTTGTGGGATCATGGGGCGCTGCTGCAAAACACCGTTATAGGTGGTCTGTACATCGAAGTACTTATAAGCCGTCTTCACGTCAAAGCCCTTCAGTACCTCGTACTGCAACTCTGCCTGAAAACTGCGCGAGAAGGAGCGACCTTGCAGGTTGTAGAACTCCACCTGGTTGGCACTGCTGTACATGTCGGCCACCACCTGGTTTTGGAACGTGGTATAGTAGTAGTCGGTGATGAAAGCGCCAGGGCGACCGCCCAAGTCGAAGTACTGTGTAAAGGATCCGCCCACATTCCAGGCTTTCTCCGGCTCCAGCGCCTCCCGGAACGTAAAGGCACGGTTGCTAACCAAAGCCGCCGTGTTCTCCGAAATCGGGTTAGCTACCCGGAAGCCTTTGCCTGTCGCGACCCGGAAAATGGTGTTGGGCGTGAGGTCATACTTCACGTTCAGGCGCGGGGTGAACACAGTGCCGTACAGGTTGTGAAAATCAGTTCGTGCGCCGGCCACGATGGTCAGGTTGTCAGCATTACTGAAAATGTATTCTGCGAAAATGCCCGGAACCCGTTCGGTGCGAGCCAACCTGGTTTGCTCCAATAGCTCGGTATAGTCATCGTACAAAAAACTGGCGCCTACTTTATAGGTATGGCCCGTGTGCCCGATGATGGACTGGAAAATGAAACGCAAATCACCGGTGTTCTGCTCCCCGTTGTACTGCCTGCGGCCATAAAGTGAGTTGAACTTATGGTGCACGCCCGAGGTGATGAAGCCCAGGCTCTGGTATGGCCTCCCTGGGAAGGTATAGGAGGTCTTGTTAAAGAAAGACAGGCGCTCGGTCTCGGATTCGGTGCCATAATGCTGCGTCGGGCTCACGGGCTCACCTTTCACATAATCCATCTGCCCACCCAGTTTTGTTTCGCGCAGGGCATTAAAGCCGAACTCCGATACCCAGGTATCACCGTGGGCATATTTCCACTTGTTGTACACGTTGTGGTGCGTGCCCAGCGCCAGGTCCATGAACCCGTCCTTGTTGCGGTCCACGCGGTTGCCCAGGTGGTCGCTGTGCAGCATCAGGAGCGTGCTCCACTTCGGGCTCACCTGCGCCGACACGTTCAGGTTGGCATCGAGCTTGGCCCGGCTGTTGCCATACAGGTTCAGGTATAGGCGTTCTGTTTTCTCAGGGTCCCGCAGCTTCACGTTTACCTGTCCCGAAATCGATTCATAGCCATTCAGCACCGAACCCATCCCTTTGATGATGTCGATGGATTCGATATAAGTGCCTGACAGATAATTGAGACGGTAGGGAGTAGACAGGCCGCGCAGGGCAGGCACGTTGTCGGTGGTGAGCAAGGTATAGGAACCGTCCAGCCCCAGCATCTGGATCTGTTTGGCGCCCGAGACCGCGTCGGTCGTCGTTACTTCCACAGAGGCATTTGTTTCAAAGCTTTCCGCCAGGTTACAGCAGGCCGATTTCTCCAGGTCGCGGGTCGTAATGATCTGGGAGTTGGTGGGAGTGAGGGCTGAGTAGCGTGTTTGCTGTCCCTTTACCACGACTTCTTTGAGAGAGCCGGTGGAAGTGAGCGCGACAGTGATACTGGTTTTGCCACTGACGTCTATGGTGTCCGGCTTATACCCCAGGTATGAGACTATGATCTGGGGTGTAGCAGCATCCGCCAGTTGCAGCGTGAAGTTACCAGCAGCATCTGTAGAAGTGCCTTTTGTGGTGCCTTTCCAGACCGCGCTGGCCCCGATCAAGGGGGAATTGTTCGTTTTATCGACCACTCTGCCTGTGAGTTGCTGGGCAGTGGCAGGGTAGAGGATGCTTATAAAGAGTGCGAGCGTGCTGAAGATGCGGTAGAGCTGCTGCGCAGGTATAGAGAAATACATAAATCGTAATCGCTTAAATTTTCAGAATGCAGGTATAGGCACAGGTATAAAAAGCAGTGCGGTTAGGGGCAAACTGAGAATCTAGACGATCAGGATGTGTAGGGAATGCAATAATTGGCGTCCGTAGAGCGGGGGCGAACTGTCGGAATAGGTGAGAATGCGCTGGTCGGTGGCAACAGCCGGTGACCAGGTGGCAAAAAGTGGCGTGAAATTGACCTTAAAGAAAACCGGAAGTTCGAGTGTAAAGCCCTTCAGCGAGGACACAGGCTCCAGCTTTTCGAAGGATAACGCTGTTGTGCAGCAGTCATCTTCATCTCCTTGCTGTTCATTATGTTTCTGCGTACCAGGCTTTTGGCAGCAACTGCCGTCCTGCTCCTGCGGGGTCGTCATCCTCAGGCACAGTTGCTCACTCAGGGCCACCCCAAATGAGCCGAGCAAAATGCTCAGGGTCAGCAGCAGTAAAACCGTATGGCGGATGGTCTGATTCACATCACAAATATACGGATAATCCCCCCACTTTTATCACAACCTTTATCCACTCGCGGGATTGTGCCCCACTTTGTCCCACATTCTCCACTTCGTCCCACTTTTGCTCAAAACATCTTGGAGCAGGGTCCGGCTATACCTGTTTTGAGTTTTAAGTAACTGTATTTCAGCAAGTTGTAATATAAGGGCTCTCGTATATTAACGAAAAGGCATATTTCCTGCAAATAAACTTATCCGCAAAATGAAGGTCTGAAATGTGGATAATGTGGATAAGTGGGGTGGATAACCATAATTTATCCACAAAGTGGTAAAAAGTGGGAGATTGTGGTTGCGAGCATTTGTTGTTTCGTTACATTTGTATACTCCGAAAACTCTACGGAGTCAACAGTCATATACATGAACTTCCTGTCTGGCGAATACGAATGCAAGATTGATCCGAAGGGAAGGTTGGTTTTACCTGCAAAGATAAAAACCAACTTGCCGGAGGCGTCGGGCAATCATGTTGTGCTGACAAGGGGTTTTGAACCTTGCCTTGTGCTCTACCCGAAATCGGAGTGGAAGACGATCTACGACAAGGTGGCGGGTCTGAACGAGTTTAATGAGGAGTACCGCCAGTTTCAGCGCAACTTTTTCCGTGGCAACACGGAGATCGAGCTGGACGGCACGGGCCGCTTTATCGTTCCCCGCACCATGGCCCGCTTCGCCGATCTGGAGAAGGAAGCGATTGTGGTGGGCCTTGGCAACCGTGTCGAGATCTGGAACCCGGACAGGTATGAAGATTTCCTGATCAAGGACCAGCAGAGTTTCTCGCAACTGGCCGAGAAGTTTTTAGGAGATAAACCGGCTGCAGAGCCTTTGATTTAATGGAGTACCACAGACCAGTCATGTTGCAGGAATGCATCGACGCGCTGGAAATCAAACCAGATGGCGTGTATGTGGATGTGACGTTTGGAGGCGGCGGTCACTCTAGGGTAATCGCCAGCAAGCTGACGACCGGTCAGCTTTACTCGTTTGACCAGGACCGCGACGCGGAGGAACAGTCGAAGAAGATCGACAGTCCGGCTTTCACGTTTGTGCGCGCCAACTTCCGGGATCTGAAAAAGTACCTGCGCCTGTACAAAGTCAAAGAAGTGGACGGCATTCTGGCGGACCTGGGCGTGTCATCGCACCAGTTCGACGAAGCCGAGCGCGGTTTCTCGACCCGTTTCGACGGTCCGCTTGACATGCGCATGGACCCGGAGTCAGGTATACCGGCAAGCGAGGTAGTGAACACCTATAGCCAGGAGCAGCTGCACAAGATCTTCGGCATATACGGCGAAGTGAAAAACGCCAAGACGCTGGCCGGTGTGATCGTGTCGCAACGCGCGCGCCAACCGATCGAGACGATCGGGGAGTTTAAAAAAGCCATCAGCTCCTGCACCCCGCGCGGGAAGGAGAATAAGTACCTGGCGCAAGTGTTTCAGGCGCTTCGTATCGAAGTGAACGACGAGCTGAAGGCGCTCGAGGAAATGCTGGAGCAGGCGGCCGAAGTGCTCAAGCCGGGCGGACGACTGGTGGTCATGTCCTACCACTCGCTCGAAGACCGGCTGGTGAAGAACTTCATCGCCAAGGGCAAATTCTTTGGGGAAGTGGAAAAGGACCTGTTCGGCAACGAGAAAAAACCACTCGACGCCGTCAGTCGCAAGCCGATAACAGCCTCCGAACAGGAATTGCTTGAAAACAGCCGCTCACGCAGCGCCAAACTAAGAATCGCAGAGAAGAGATAGCGAATGTGGAAAGAGATTTAACAACAGTGTCGTAACCCAAACTTAACTATGGCTCCTAACCTTATGACTAAGACAGCTGCCGCACCCAAAGGCAACACGCTGCGCGTGAAGCACGAGGAGGAGGCAAAGGCAAAGCCGGAGGTAAAGGCTAAAAAGAAGGGGTTCAGCCTGTTCAAGTGGCTGGACAAATACACCAATGTTGATTTTCTGTTTCAGGAAGGCGTGCCGACCAAGTACCTGCCGCACGTACTTTTCCTGACAGGTATAACGCTCTTCTACATCGGCAACACCCACTACGCCGAGAAGACCATCCGCAAAATTGCCAAAATCAAAGTAGAAACAGAAGACTTACGGGCGGACTATACCACCCTGAAGTCAGATTATATGGGCGCCAGCAAGCAGTCTGAAGTGGCGCGCAACGTGGCACCGCTGGGCCTGGTTGAAAGTTCATCTCCACCTTATCAAGTAGAAGTTGCGGAAGATGAATATTAAAAAGTCTATCGTACTGCGTGTACGGATCGTGTTTTTGCTGGTATGTCTTTTTGCCTGTGCTATCATGTACAAAATCGTACAGATACAGGTGCTGGACGGTACCAAGTGGAAACAGATCTCGAAGGAACGCCGCATCCGCTATCAACCGGTACCGGCTACCCGTGGCAATATCTACTCCGACAACGAGAGCATATTGGCCACGTCGCTGCCATTTTACCGCGTGGCCTTCGATCCGGCCATTGCCCAGGCAGAGACCTTCAACACAGGTATAGATTCGCTGGCCATGCTGCTGTCACGCTTCTACAAAGACGAGTCGCCGGAATACTACCGCCGCAAGATCAAAAATGCGCGGCATGCCGGCAGAAGGTATATACGACTCAACAGCCGCCAGATCAACTACCAGGAGAAGAAACTAATGGCGAGCTGGCCGATCTTCCGGGCGGGCAAGAACAAGGGCGGCGTGATCTTCGAGAAAGTAGAGAAGCGCTTCAAGCCTTTCGGGATGCTGGCCGAACGTACGATCGGTTTTATTAATGAGGATAAAAACGGCGCCGGCCTGGAGTACAGCTTCAACGGCGATCTGGCGGGCACCGACGGGGAGGCCCTTTTTGAGCGTATAGCGGGCGGTAACAAACCGATCTACGACGGTACTGAAGTGGCGCCGCAGAACGGCTACGACATCAAAACGACCATCGATATCAACCTGCAGGACGTGGCGGAAAATGCCCTTTATAAGGCTTTGGTGGAGAAGAACGCCGACTACGGTTGCGTCATCCTGATGGAGGTGAAGACAGGTGAGATCAAGGCAATGGCCAACTTGGGTAAAACCAAGGGAGGTTACATTGAAGACTATAATTACGCTGTTGGTAACCAAGGACGTACAGAGCCAGGCTCCACGTTTAAGCTGGCCTCGATGATGGCCCTGTTCGAGCATACTAACCTCGGACTGGCTGACACAGTGGATGCCGGCGACGGCAGGTACCGCATTAAGAACACGACCATGACCGACGTGAAAATCGGCGGATACGGAAAGATTTCGATACAGGATGTCTTTGAAAAATCGTCTAACATCGGCATAGCGAAACTGATACAGGAAAACTTTGGAGACAACCAGCAGGCTTTTGTGGACTACCTGCACAAGTTCGGTCTGAGCAGCACGCTGGGTTTCCAGATGGACGGCGAAGCAAGGCCATATATTAAGAACACCAGCGACAAAACATGGTATGGTACTACGCTCACCTCCATGTCTATCGGCTACGAGATGAAGCTGGCCCCGCTCCAGACACTGGCGCTTTACAATGCCGTGGCAAACAACGGTGTGAAGGTGCAACCGATCATCGTGAAGGAGATTCGTCGCGCTGACCAAGTGGTACAGACCTTTCAGACGCGCGTACTGAACGAGCGCATTGCATCGGAAGAGACAATCAAAAAGGTGCGCACGATGCTGGAAGGCGTAGTGCAGAACGGTACTGCTAAAAATCTTAAAAATGCTGACTATAAAGTGGCCGGCAAAACCGGAACTGCCCGGAAAGTGAAAGACGGCAAGTATGTGAGACTGTACTCCACTTCGTTTGCAGGTTATTTCCCTGCCGACAACCCGAAGTACAGCTGCATTGTGATCATCGACAGCCCGAGAGGGGTGAACGTGTACGGTGGCGACGTAGCCGCGCCGGTGTTTAAGGAAGTGGCTGACAAGGCCTACGCCCGTGACCTGGCCATGCACCAGCCACTGCGCGCTCGAGTGGTACCAAACAAAGACAGCCTGCCACAAGTGAAAGCCGGCAGTTTCGATGACCTGAGCCTAATTCTGAATAAGATCGGTATCAGCAACCACTCCACAGCTACTAATGACGACGAGTGGGTACGCGTGACGCCGCAAATGCGCTCGCTGAAATTTGAGCCACACACGATAAGGGGCGGACAGGTACCGGACGTAACGGGCATGACGCTGCGCGACGCGCTCTTCATCCTGGGCAACCAGCACCTGAAAGTGAGTGTGGAAGGGATGGGCAAGCGTGTTGTGAAGCAGTCGGTGCAGGCGGGCACTGAAATTAATAAAGAGACTAAAATTACAATTGTACTGAGCTAATGCAGCTACTCCAGGACATATTGAAAGACATAACCGTGCTGGAAAGCCACGGCCCACTTGACGTAATGGTTGAGTCGATCACGTTCGACTCGCGCCAGGTACGCGAAGGGGTGCTGTTTGTGGCCATGCGCGGGGTGCAGGTAGACGGACACGACTTCATGGCGAAAGCTTCGGAGGCGAAAGCCGTTGCCATTGTGTGCGAAGAACTGCCTGCGGAATTGGCCGGAGATGTTACTTATATCCGAGTAAATAATAGCGGTCAGGCCTTGGGCTTGATGGCTTCTGCTTTTTACGACCATCCATCCAGGAAACTGAAACTGGTGGGCGTAACGGGTACTAATGGCAAGACCACTTCGGTGACTTTGCTGCACAAGCTGTTCCGTGAACTGGGCTACCATGTGGGCATGATCTCCACGGTGCAGAACCAGATCGATGAGGAGGTGATCCCGTCGACGCATACCACACCCGATGCCGTGTCCCTGAATGCGCTGCTTGACAGCATGGTGAAGGCAGGTTGCGCTTACGCCTTTATGGAGGTGAGTTCGCATGCTATGGTGCAGCAACGTGTGTCAGGTATAACGTTTGCCGGTGGTGTGTTCACCAACATCACGCACGATCACCTGGACTACCACGGCACCTTCGACGAATACATCAAGGCGAAGAAATCTTTCTTTGATATGCTGCCGGCCGGTGCCTTTGCCTTGATCAACGCCGACGACAAGCGCGGTCCGGTGATGGTGCAGAACACCAAAGCCGACGTGCGCTACTTCTCACTCCGCAAGATAACCGACTTCAAAGCACGCCTGATCGACAACACGTTGCAGGGACTGCACCTGGAGATAGATGGTCATGAAATCTGGGCGAAGTTGATCGGGGCATTCAATGCTTACAACCTCTTGGGGGCCTATGGCGTGGCGGTGTTGCTTAATGAAGATCCTGTAGAAGCCCTTACTGTGCTCTCGAGCCTGAATACGGCAGCGGGTCGCTTCGACTACATCGTGTCGGAGACGGAACAAATCACAGGTATAGTGGACTATGCCCATACCCCGGATGCGCTGGAGAATGTGCTGAACACAATTCAGCAAATCCGCACACCACTGCAAACGGTGATAACAGTAGTTGGCTGTGGCGGTAACCGCGACGCAACGAAGCGCCCGGTGATGGCTGACATTGCCTGCCGCCTGAGCGACAAAGTGATCCTGACATCGGACAATCCGCGCTTTGAAGAGCCGCAGGCGATACTGGAAGACATGCAGAAAGGCGTGAAACCGCTGGACTTCAAGAAAACGCTGAGCGTGCTGGACAGGAGAGAGGCGATTCGCACGGCCTGCATGCTGGCCGGCAAAGAGGACATCATTTTGGTAGCTGGCAAAGGCCACGAGACTTATCAGGAAATAAAGGGCGTAAAATACCCATTCGACGATAAACAGGTGCTGCAGGAGACCATGCAACAGCTTGGTAAATAAGCTATAGAAAACAACAGAAAAACGAACAGACGCTAGATTAAATGCTCTACCATCTCTTTACATACCTTGACCGTGAATACGACCTTTTGGGGGCGGGTGTATTTCAATACATCTCGTTCAGGGCAGGTATGGCAACGCTTACTTCACTACTTATTGCAATGATTTTTGGCGGCCGCTTGATCAAAATGCTGCAGCGCAAACAAGTAGGCGAGAGCATCCGCGACCTGGGTCTGGAAGGCCAGATGGAGAAGAAAGGGACCCCAACCATGGGCGGTCTGATCATCCTGTTGGCTATCCTGGTACCAACCCTTTTGTTCGCCCGTCTGGACAATATTTACATCCTGTTGATGATCGTTTCGACGTTATGGCTTGGTCTGATCGGCTTTCTGGATGACTATATTAAAGTGTTCAAAAAGAACAAAGAGGGACTTGCTGGAAAATTTAAGGTGCTGGGTCAGATTGGCTTAGGAATTATTGTGGGTTTGACCCTATACTTTAGTGACGATGTTGTCGTAAGACAGTACATTTTCACCGATGGCTCTACCTCCGCCGTGAACGCCACGAGCAAATGGGTGGACATCAAATCCATGATCACAACCATTCCTTTCCGCAAAAACAACGAGCTCGACTACTGCAATCTGTTCTCTTTCGCGGGTCCGCTTTTCGCAGGCTGGTCGTGCTACCTATACATCCCATTCGTGATCCTGGTGATCACGGCCGTATCCAACGGTGCTAACATCACCGATGGCATCGACGGTCTGGCAGCGGGTACGTCGGCCATCATCGGCCTCACGCTGGCGATTTTTGCATGGATATCCGGTAACACCATTTTCGCGGACTACCTCGATATCATGTTCATCCCGAACTCAGGTGAACTGACCATTTTTGCGCTGGCCTTTGTGGGAGCCTGTGTGGGCTTTCTGTGGTATAACTCATACCCGGCGCAGGTGTTTATGGGCGACACAGGTAGTTTGGCAATTGGCGGTATCATTGCGGTGATGGCCCTGATCGTGCGCAAAGAATTGCTTATACCTATTCTGTGCGGCATTTTCCTGGTAGAGAACCTGTCGGTGATGCTGCAGGTGAGCTACTTCAAGTATACGAAGAAGAAATATGGTGAAGGCCGACGCATCTTTAAGATGTCGCCGCTGCATCACCATTACCAGAAAAACGGCTACCACGAATCCAAGATCGTTTCGCGCTTCTGGATTGTGGGCATCATGCTGGCGATCTTGACATTGGCAACCCTTAAACTGCGATAAGAAGGATGAAACTGGCGATACTCGGAGCGGGAGAAAGTGGCGTTGGGGCAGCATTGCTGGCTAAGGCGAAGGGGCTTGATGTGTTCGTGTCTGACATGGGCCATATCAAGGAGGTATACAAAGCCAAACTCGCAACAGCGGCTATACCTTACGAGGAAGGCACCCATACCTTCGAGCGTATCTTGGAGTCAACCGAGATCATCAAGAGCCCGGGTATACCGGAGAAGGCAGCCATCATTCAGGAGGCGATCAAGCGTGGGATTCCGGTTATCTCAGAGATCGAGTTTGCCGGCAGGTATACCGATGCGAAGTTCATCTGCATCACGGGCACCAACGGCAAGACCACGACGACCTTGCTGACTTACCACTTGCTCAAGAGTGCGGGTATAAACGTGGGACTGGCCGGTAACATCGGCGAGAGTCTGGCTGAGAAGGTGATTGACAATAAACACGAGTATTATGTGGTGGAACTGAGCAGTTTTCAGCTCGACAACATGTACCAGTTCAAAGCACATATTGGAGTACTGTTAAATATTACGCCAGACCACTTAGACCGGTATGGCTATGACTTAAACAAGTACGCCGCCTCTAAGATGCGCATTGCGCAGAATATGAGCGGCGCGGACTATTTTATCTACAACAACGATGATGATATTATCCATAATGCGTTCGATTCTGCGGCTTTTGGCGGAACCACAATCCCATTCTCGCTCCAAGCAGCGACAGGTGCGAAAGTACTATGTGAAGGAACACATGTTAAAGTAAACATCAGGTTCTTCGAAGGCGACATTGACGCTTCACGCTCGGCCCTGATCGGCAAGCACAACCAGTACAACACCATGGCTGCCGTGACGGTCGCCAAGCTACTGGGCATGGAAGACAGCCAGATTGAAAAGGGGCTGGAGACCTTCGAAAACGCCGAGCACCGCTTGCAGGTGATCACGGTTTCGAGGGAGGTTACCTACATCAACGACTCGAAAGCAACCAACGTGGAAGCCGTTTATTATGCCCTGGAAGGTATAAAGCAGCCGATCATCTGGATTGCGGGCGGTGTGGACAAAGGCAACGACTACAGCGTGCTGACCGGGCTGGCCAAAGAGAAAGTGAAAGTGCTGGTTTGTCTGGGCAAAGACAACGACAAGCTAAAAGAGGCATTCGGGCGCATTGTGCCGGTAGTGGTGGAAACCACTTCGATGGAGTATGCCGTGCGAATGGGCCGCCTGTTGTCGACGCCGGGCGATGTGGTGCTGTTGTCACCGGCTTGCGCCAGTTTCGATTTGTTCAACAATTACGAGCACCGGGGGCAGCGCTTCCGGGAGGCGGTGGAGAAGATAGTTTTGAAAAAGTAAGATTTTTAATTTTTAGCCAAAGGTAATATGATCAAGCAGTGGTTACAGCGAAACCTGAAAGGGGACGCAGTGCTTTGGGGCATCGTGCTGATGTTCTCGCTTATCAGCATGGCAGTCGTGTATTCGGCTACCGGTACCCTGGCGTACAAGCAAAAAGACGGTAACACCGAGTACTTCCTCTTCAAGCACTCTTCGCTGATCTTCATTGGTCTGGCCTTTATGTGGCTGGCGCACAAGATCGATTACCGCTATTATTCCCGACTCTCATTGGTAGCGCTTATCCTGGCGGTTCCCCTGTTGCTTTATACCTTCTTCTTCGGTTCGAACATCAACGAAGCGTCACGCTGGATCACGATCCCGGTGATCAACCAGACTTTCCAGCCTTCAGATTTAGCGAAACTGGCCCTGATCTCATACCTGGCCAGTATGCTCTCCAAGAAGCAAAACAACCTCGACGATTGGAAACGCAACTTGCTGCCGATCTTCGCCTGGACCGCTTTTATCTGCGCACTAATCGCCTTGACGAATACCTCCACCGCGGTGTTGCTTTTCATGACTAGTCTCTTGTTGATGTTTATTGGTCGCGTGCCGATGAAATCGCTGGCAGTTTTTGTCATAGCGGGTGCCATGTTGGGTGGGGTAGGTTTAGCGGCAGGTCAGCGTCTGGGCACGGCCATCAGTAGGGTAGAGGCCTTCTTCGACGAGTCTGAAACCGCTTTCCAGCTAGAGCAATCCTACATCGCGATTGCTACGGGCGGCGTGGTGGGCAAAGGCCCCGGCAACAGCGACCAGCGCGATATTCTGCCACACCCTTACTCTGACTTTATCTATGCGATCATACTGGAAGAATACGGTTTGCTGGGAGGGTTATTGGTGCTCTTTCTATACCTGGCCTTGCTCTACCGGGGCCTGGTCACGGTCACGAAAAGCAACGGTGCCTTCGGAGGTCTGCTGGCAGCCGGTCTGAGTTTCAGCCTGGTGTTGCAAGGTATGATCAACATGGGCGTAGCCGTTGGGCTGGGTCCGATTACGGGTCTGCCGCTGCCACTCCTGAGTATGGGTGGTACCTCTTTGATTTTCACGGGTATATCCATCGGGATCATCCTGAGTGTGAGCCGTACCGTGAAGGGGGAAGAATCATTTAATTCAACCGCTAAAGTGACGGCCAATGCCTAATCCGCAGCGTCCATATCGTTTCATCATCAGCGGTGGTGGCACCGGCGGGCACATATACCCGGCAATTGCCATTGCCAACCAGATCAAGGTGTTGCACCCTGATGCGGAAATCCTGTTTGTGGGAGCGATCGGGCGTATGGAAATGACACGTGTACCGGAAGCGGGGTATAAGATCGTGGGGCTCTGGATCAGCGGATTGCAGCGCCGCCTCACACTGGACAACCTCTCTTTCCCCTGGAAAGTGATCTCCAGTATCCGGATGTCGCACAAGATCATCCGCGATTTCAAACCGGATGCCGTGGTAGGCGTGGGAGGCTATGCGAGTGGTCCGCTGTTGTATGCAGCGACTTCTAAGAAGATTCCGGCCCTGATACAGGAGCAGAACTCTTATGCAGGTATAACCAACAAGCTGTTGGCGAAGCGGGTGCAGAAGATTTGCGTGGCTTACAACAACATGGATGCCTTCTTCCCGGCTGAAAAGCTGGTGCTGACAGGCAACCCGGTTCGGAAAGACATCATGCAACTCGAAGGCAAACGCCGCGAGGCCTTGTTGCACTTCGGACTGACCTCTGAAAAGAAAACAATATTGGTGATAGGCGGAAGCTTGGGTGCCAGAACGATAAATCAAAGTATAGCCGCAGGTTTGCAGCAGGTCGCAGAGGCAGGTTATCAACTGATCTGGCAGACGGGCAGAGCATTTTATCCGCAGGCGCAGGAACTGGAGAAGCCGTTTACCAACGCAGGTATACGCGCTTTCGATTTCATCCGGCAGATGGATCTGGCCTATGCCGCTGCCGATGTGGTGGTGTCCAGAGCCGGAGCGCTTTCGATTTCAGAGCTTTGCCTGGCCGGAAAACCGAGCATATTGGTGCCTTCGCCGAATGTGGCTGAAGACCACCAGACTAAAAACGCCATGTCGCTGGTGCAGGAGCAAGCCGCCTTATTGGTGCGTGATGCCGATGCACTGCAACAACTTATACCTGCTGCATTAGAGCTGGCAGGAAACGAGGCAGAGCAACACCGTCTGTCGCAGAACATATTGAAACTGGCGCGGCCAAATGCCGCTGTCGATATTGTAAACGAACTGTTAAAGTTGATCAAGTGAGACTGGAAGATTATAGCTATATCTATTTCCTTGGCATCGGCGGCATCGGCATGAGTGCTATCGCCCGCTGGTTCAATGCCCGGGGGCTTCCGGTATGGGGTTACGACAAAACGCGCACCCCACTCACCGCGGCGCTGGAGCAGGAAGGCATCCGGGTACATTATGAAGATGATGTGAACCAGTTGCCACAAGAAATACTGGTGAACAGGGAAGCTACTTTGGTGGTGCTCACGCCGGCTATACCTGCAGAGCATACCGAATGGGCTTACTTGAAGGAGCAGGGCTATACCATCAAAAAACGCTCAGAAGTGTTGGGCATTATCACGGGCTCGGCTTATACGGTGGCCGTGGCCGGGACGCATGGCAAGACAACCACTTCTTCCATCGTCACGCATTTGCTGCACGAAGGCGGCGTAGACTGTTCCGCTTTCTTGGGAGGTATAGCCACGAACCTGAACTCGAACTTGCTGATCGGAAAAGGAACGGCTGAGAAAGAGACGATTGTGGTGGAAGCTGACGAGTACGACCGTTCTTTCCTGACGCTATACCCGGACATCGCCATCGTAACCTCGGCTGACCCCGATCATCTCGATATCTATGGTGATAAAGAGGAGATGATCCGGACTTTCCAGAAGTTCATCAGTCAGGTGAAGCCCGGCGGTTACCTGATTTTGCACAGCGCTACCGATCCGCGATTACTTGAAAAAGTGCAGGACGGCGTACGGGTGATTCGCTACAGCTTGGATGAAGGCCAAAGCCATGTGCAACAGCTTGAGATACAGGGATACAGCTTTTGTTTTGACGCTGTAACACCCTTCGGTAACATAGCCCGTCTGAAACTGGCTTTGCCCGGATATCACAATGTGGAGAATGCGCTGGCCGCCCTCATAGCTGGTCAGATCATGGGTGTGTCAGAAGACAAGTTGCGGGAGGCGATGGCATCTTACAGAGGTGTGAAGCGTCGCTTTGAAATTGTGTACGAAGGGCAGGGCAAGGTATACGTTGACGACTACGCGCATCACCCCAAAGAGATCGATGCGTTTATGACATCTTTGCGTGCCATTTACCCAAATAAAAAGCTGACCGTGGTATTTCAGCCGCATTTGTTCAGCCGTACCCGTGACTTTGCCATTGAGTTCGCACAAAGTCTGAGCGCTGCCGACGAGCTTATACTGTTGGACATATACCCGGCACGGGAAAAGCCAATTGAAGGCGTGACATCAGAAATGATTTTAGGCCTTGTGAACGGCCCGAAGAAAATACTTTTGCATAAAGAAGACGTGACGGCCTATTTGTCCGAAAATGCTGATTTTGAGGTACTCGCAACAGTTGGAGCGGGTGATATTGATACGTTAGTGAAGCCTATAAAAAATATTTTAGAAAATAACTGATATGGGCTTGAATAGTAAAATAAAATCTTTAATTTTTGCATGTTGTAGCGTGGTTACCATGGCTGCACTAGCAGGGTTCGCTTCCTCTCGCCAAAATGAAAAAAAGTGTGAGAAAGTGTCAATAACAATTGATAATGAGTACAATAATTACTTTATTGGGGAAGAGGAAGTCAGAGACCTGCTGACCCGTGAGGGAGAGCGGAAACTGGAGGGTTTGCCCAACCAGCAGATCGACCTGAAGAACCTCGAAAAGCGCATTGAAGCGCACAGCTTTGTGAAAGAAGCAGAAGTGTTCAAAGCCCTGGACGGCAACATACAAGTAAGCATAAAACAGAACAGGCCTATAGCAAGAATTATACGACCAGATCAGGATGTCTACATCGACGCAGAGGGGAATATGCTGCCCCTTTCCGACAGATACACCGCTCGTGTCATACCTATTACGAAGACCCGGTCCAGCAGACCGTTCGGCCGGGATTTCTTCCAGGATTCTACAGGCCAGGCCTACCTTTCCCTGCTACGTTTCATCGAGAACGACCAGTTTTGGAAAGCCCAATTAGCCCAGATGCATATCGATGAAAAGGGCAAAGTATCTTTCCTGCCGCAAGTAGGGGAGCACACCATTGAGTTTGGAAAACCGGACGAAGCGGAACAGAAATTTAAGAAGTTGATGGTCTTTTATAAAGAAGTACTACCCGTGATGGGCTGGGAGAAATATAAGAGAGTCAACGTGGAATACGAAGATCAGATTATTTGTGAATAACATATACAGCATATGCAGAACGACAAAATTGTAGTAGGCTTGGACATCGGCACAACCAAAGTTTGCGCACTTGTTGGTCGGAAGAATGAGTATGGAAAGCTGGAAATTCTTGGGATGGGCAAAGCCATCTCGGAAGGGGTGGTACGCGGTATTGTCAGCAATATCGACAAAACCGTTGAGGCGATCAGGAAAGCAGTTCAGCAGGCCGAAGATCAGGCGAGCATCAATATCAAGGTAGTGAACGTGGGCATTGCCGGTCAGCACATCAAGAGCCTGCAGCATAATGGCAGCATCACCCGCCAGATGACGGACGATGAGATAACGGTAGACGATGTGAATCGTCTGACAAACGATATGTACCGTTTGGTGACACCTCCAGGCAGCGAGATCATCCATGTGATGCCGCAGGAGTACAAAGTGGACTACGAAGAAGGTATTACTGATCCGGTAGGTATGTCGGGTGTGCGACTGGAAGGCAACTTCCATATCATCACGGCACAGTCAAACGCGATCAGCAACATCAACAAATGCATCGCCCGCGCCGGACTGGAAATCGACAACCTGATCTTGGAGCCGCTTGCCTCGAGCATGTCGGTGCTCAGCGACGAGGAGAAGGAAGCAGGGGTGGCGCTGGTAGATATTGGCGGCGGCACGACTGATCTTGCTATCTTCAAAGACAATATTATCCGCCACACGGCAGTTCTTCCTTTCGGTGGCAACATCATCACCTCCGACATCAAGCAGGGTTGCATGGTGATGCAGAACCAGGCGGAGCAACTGAAGGTGAAATTTGGAAAGGCGATTGCTGACGAGGCGTCAGACAATGAGATCGTTTCTATACCTGGCTTGCGTGACCGTACGCCAAAGGAAATCTCTTTGAAGAACCTGGCTTATATCATTGAGGCGAGAATGGAAGAGATCGTGGAACTGATTTACTCAGAAATTGTTCGTTCAGGGTATAGCAACAGCCTGGCCGCCGGTATCGTGATCACGGGTGGTGGCGCGCAGCTTCAGAACCTGGTGCAGTTGGTAGAGTACATCACCGGCATGGATACCCGCATCGGCTATCCGAACGAGCACCTGGGCAAGTCGAAGATCGATGCGGTGAAGAGCCCGATGCACGCAACAGGCGTTGGCCTGGTGCTGGCCGGCTATCAGTCGCTCGACCAGCGCGAGGAGAAGCATGTGGAAGTACAGCAACCGGAAGTATACAATAAAGTAGTAACCAAAGCTGCCCCCAAAGAAGGCAGCAACAGTAAAGGATTTCTTGGCAGAATTAAAGACCTTCTGTCGGACGATATCGATTAGTTAGAAGCATAATTATTAGAAACCCATAATAGCAGGAGATTTTAGCATGACATCAATGTACAGTTTTGACCTGCCGTCTAGCGGTAAGTCCATCATCAAGGTGATTGGCGTCGGGGGCGGAGGCAGCAACGCGGTGAACTTCATGTACGGCCAGGGCATCAAGGATGTAGAATTCGTGATTTGCAACACGGATATGCAAGCCCTGAAAAGCAGCAGCGTACCCAACAGACTTCAGATTGGCCTGAACCTGACCGAAGGTCTGGGAGCTGGAGCCAACCCTGAAAAAGGAAAGCACGCCGCTCTAGAAAGCAAGGAGGAAATTCGTGAGCTACTCAGCAACGATACCAAAATGGTGTTCATCACGGCTGGTATGGGGGGTGGTACTGGTACAGGTGCTGCACCCGTTATCGCTAAAGTCGCTAAAGAACTGGGTATCCTGACAGTAGGTATTGTAACGGCGCCATTTGGCTTCGAAGGCAGAAAGAAAAAGATTGCCGCAGAAAACGGCATCAAAGAGCTAAGCGAAAACTGCGACACAATACTCGTTATCCTGAACGACAAGCTGCGTGAGATGTTCGGCAACCTGGCGATCCGTGAGGCTTTCGCGAAGGCCGACAACGTACTCACCACTGCCGCTAAATCTATTGCTGAAATTATTACCGTTACAGCCGAGATCAACGTCGATTTCGAAGACGTGAAAACGGTTATGAAAGATTCTGGAGCTGCAGTGATGGGTTCTGCAACGACAGAAGGCGAGGGCCGTGCGCTCCGTGCCGCTGAAGAGGCGCTTTCTTCTCCATTGCTTAACAATACTGATATCCACGGTGCTCAGAAAATCCTTCTTTCTATCATGTCTGGTGACCAGGCTGAATTGGAAATGGATGAGTTGACTGAAATCACAGAATATATCCAGGACAAAGCCGGCCAGGAAGCAGAGGTAATTTTCGGTCACGGCATCGACTCTTCACTGGGTCAGAGCATCCGTGTGACGGTAATCGCCACTGGTTTCGCCAGCAGCGCTGAGGCGATCATTGAGCCAAAAAAAACAGTATTTGACCTGGAAAGTCAAAAAAAAATAGAAGTAGCTGAGCCAGCCAAGCCGGAGCAGCCCAAAATGGTGAACTTCGTTCCTGAGCCAGTAGTAGCTCCCGTGGCTACCCCTCAGCCGCCACAGCCTGTGCAGCAGCAGTTCGAGATCCGTCGTCCGATGGTAGAGCAGCCGCAGCAGCCTGTGCAGCCTCAGGCCCCGCAGCAACAGCAGTTCCAGCAGCCGCAGGCACCTCAGCCACAGCAGCCGGCTCAGCAGCAACCGCAGCGTCGCGTTTTTAACCTGGAAGGTTCCACTACACAAGAGTTCGGCAACGGTTTTGGTGCACCACAGCAAGAAGACTATGCCACTCGCGAAGCGAAACGTCAGGAAGCAGAGCGTGAGCTGATGCGGCAAAAAGCCATCGAGCGCCGTGAGCGCCTGAAGATGCTGAGCACCGACATGACGACGAGCGAAGCCATGAAAGAAAAGATGGATGTGCCTGCATACCTGCGCCGCAATGTGGCCCTTGATTCAGTGACGCATTCTTCTGAGCGCAACATATCCCGTTTCAACCTGAACGATGACAACGAGATACTGGGCGACAACCGCTTCCTGCATGACAATGTAGACTAATCATTTATCCTGTTTTCTAATAATGTAAAGAGCCCGCCATTATGGTGGGCTCTTTTGCTTTGTGCCTGATTTCGTTAAGGGCTATACCTGTCCTGTACTTATTTCTTCACTCAAGAACAGGTTCCACACAAAAGTGGCTGGTACAAAAAGTAGCAACAGGAGTTTTGTAGCTGTCTGATAGAAGATCAATGCAGGCCGTCGCATGGCTTTCAAGCATCACCCAAACAGACAGGTTGACGAGTGTAAGCAGGGGATAAACGCGCAATAATAAAATTGGGGCCTTGTCATTGCCTGTCCATACCTTATAAAGAAGCAACGCAACAGTGGTCAGGTTAATCGGTCAAACGAGCGAAAAAAGACAGCACATGCTCAGCCGGTCGTAGGTTATAGCCTGTGTCTCAGAAAGAGATAAACTGATCGATCTGCTGATTCAGCAACTCCAGGTATAGCTCGTTTGTGATGGCGGTGCCATCGTAGTTCTTCTCGAACTGGGCCAGACGGGGCTTTAGTGCCAGCACGTGCATTCCCAGGTAGTTGAAGATATCCGTCAGGTGGCTCATGGCCAAGCCGCTGCCTTGTACCCCGGAAGAGAGACCTACCAGGGCGGCTTTCTTGTTGCGGAAGGTATTGGGATACGAGAGTCCATCAATAAACGCCTTGAGCACACCTGGGAAAGAGCCGTTGTATTCCGGGACGATGAAAACAAATTTCTTTGAATCACCAATGACAGCGCTTAGCTGGTTAAAGGCTTGGTTGGTGCCAATGTTGTCATAGAGTGCAGAAGCCGTAAAGTCAGCCGGGAGATCGGCAAGGTCGAGTATCTGGTTATCAATTTGGCGCTCGTCCAGCAGCCTGGCGTATAGGTTGGCAACTGCTCTGGAGTTGGAGGAGGTTCTGTTGGTGCCCGTTATTATGGTGATCATAGTGTCATATGGTGTTCTTCTGTAAACAGACGCTAAGCTCTATGGTTTGCAGAATGGTATAGATGTCAGAATACAAATGCGAATATAAAAGCAAAAGGCGAGAACAGTTTCCTGTCTCGCCTTTTAAGCTTATTAGGATCAGGAAAACTATACGTTCTCAGAGCTTGCCTTCGCTCCCAGATATTCCATATTCATCATCGCGATGTTGTCCAGCGAAATACCCACCGGGCACTCAGCAGCACAGGCACCAGTGTTTGAGCAGGCACCAAAGCCTTCCACGTCCATCTGGGCTACCATGTTCTCCACTCTTGTTTTGCGCTCTACCTTGCCTTGCGGCAGCATCGCCAGCTGCGATACCTTAGCGCTCACGAACAGCATAGCCGAAGCATTCTTACAAGCCGCCACACAAGCTCCACAACCAATACAGGTAGCAGCGTCAAACGCTTTGTCAGCGATCGTCTTAGGTATAGCAATTTCGTTTGCGTCAGGCACGCCACCTGTGTTTACGGATACGTAACCGCCAGCCTGCTGAATACGGTCGAAGGCAGAACGGTCTACGATAAGGTCTTTATGCACCGGGAAAGCAGCTGCTCTCCAAGGCTCGATCGTGATCGTGTCGCCGTGGTTGAAGTGACGCATGTGCAACTGGCAAGTGGTTGTGCCGCGCTCCGGACCGTGCGCACGGCCGTTGATGAACAAGCTGCACATACCGCATATACCTTCGCGGCAGTCGTGGTCGAATGCTACAGGATCTTCACCTTTCACCAGCAGTTCTTCGTTGAGCACGTCCAGCATCTCCAGAAAAGACATATCCGGAGATATGTTCTTTAGTGGATAGGTTACCAGCTGACCTGCAGAGTTTTTATCTTTTTGGCGCCAAATCTTCAATGTGAGGTCCATTGGTTTAGCATTTGGATTACTTCCAGCCATCTCTCTTTTTAATTACGAATTAAGAATTTACGAATGAGTTAATGATCAACAAGCACTCGTACTTATTCAATATCAATTATTTATAGCTGCGCTGTGTCAGCTTCACGTTTTCGAACTTCAGCTCTTCCTTGTGCAGCACCGGCTGGTTGCCAGCTCCTGTATATTCCCAGGCTGCTACATAAGCATAGTTCTCGTCGTCTCGCAGTGCCTCGTTCTCCGGTGTCTGGTACTCTTCACGGAAGTGACCACCACAAGACTCGTTTCTGTGCAGAGCATCGTCAACCATCAGTTCACCAAGCTCCAGGAAGTCAGCTACACGGTGCGCTTTCTCCAGTGTCTGGTTCAGTTCTTCGTTTACGCCGGTCACTTTCACGTTCTGCCAGAACTCATCGCGCAGTTTGCGGATCTCCTGCTTGGCAAACTGTAAGCCTTCGGCGTTACGGGCCATACCGCAGTAATCCCACATGATCAGGCCAAGCGCCTTGTGGAAATCATCTACCGTGCGATTTCCTTTGATAGAAAGAAGACGTTGTGTAACACTCATCACGTTTTGCTCAGCTTCCTTAAAGGCAGGGTGCTCTGTGCTCACCTTGTCGTAAGGCGTTTGTGCCAGGTAGTCACCGATGGTGTAAGGGATCACGAAATAACCGTCGGCCAGACCCTGCATCAGGGCCGAAGCACCGAGGCGGTTAGCACCGTGGTCAGAGAAGTTACACTCGCCCGTTGCGTAGAGACCCGGTATGTTGGTCATCAGGTTGTAGTCGACCCAAAGGCCACCCATGGTATAGTGTACCGCAGGGTAGATACGCATTGGGCTTTCGTAAGGGTTCTCATCTGTGATCTTGGCGTACATCTCGAAGAGGTTGCCATACTTGGCAGCAATGGCCGGTTGGCCTTCGCGTTTGATCGCATCAGCAAAGTCAAGGAACACGGCCAGACCTGAGGAACCTACGCCACGGCCTTCATCGCATACCAACTTGGCGTTGCGTGATGCCACGTCGCGTGGCACGAGGTTACCGAAGGCAGGGTATTTGCGCTCCAGGTAGTAGTCGCGGTCTTCTTCTTTAATATCGTTTATTTTGATTTCACCCTTGCGCAGGCGCTGGGCAGTCTCAACCGTTTTCGGCACCCATACACGGCCATCGTTACGAAGCGACTCGGACATCAGTGTCAGTTTAGACTGGTAGTCGCCGGATACAGGTATACAGGTTGGGTGAATCTGGGTGAAACAAGGGTTTGCGAACAAAGCACCTTTCTTGTGCGCTCTCCAGGCCGCCGTAGCGTTAGAGCCCATCGCGTTGGTAGAAAGGAAGAATACGTTGCCATAGCCACCAGTTGCCAGCACCACTGCGTGTGCACTGTGCGACTCGATCTTACCTGTGATCAGGTTACGAACCACGATGCCACGCGCTTTGCCGTCCACCATCACGAGGTCCAGCATTTCGGTGCGTGGGTACATTTTTACTTTGCCATAGGCTACCTGACGGTTCAGGGCAGAGTAGGCACCCAGCAACAACTGCTGTCCGGTTTGGCCACGCGCGTAGAACGTACGCGATACCTGTGCACCACCGAATGAACGGTTGGCCAGGAGACCGCCGTACTCACGGGCAAATGGAACACCCTGCGCCACGCACTGGTCGATGATGTCAACAGACACCTGCGCCAGGCGGTACACGTTGGCCTCACGGGCGCGGTAGTCACCACCTTTTATGGTGTCGTAGAACAGACGGTAGATCGAGTCGCCGTCGTTCTGGTAGTTTTTAGCGGCGTTGATACCACCCTGTGCAGCGATGGAGTGCGCACGACGTGGAGAGTCCTGGAAGCAGAACGCTTTCACGTTATAGCCCAGTTCGCCCAGTGTGGCAGCGGCAGAAGCACCGGCAAGGCCGGTACCTACTACAATGATGTCGTATTTGCGTTTGTTGGCCGGGTTTACCAGCTTCACATTGAATTTATGCTTATCCCACTTTTCAGCTAATGCGCCTTCCGGGATTTTAGAATCTAATATCATAGCAAGTATATTAGCTTAATTACAAGTTAACGAAGAAAAAGAAGTAAAGCGGGATGAGCGCAAAACCCAGGCTGATCAGCACAGAGAATGCCACACCGAACGTTTTGATGAACGGCGTATACTTCTTGTGGGTCAGGCCCAGAGACTGGAACGCGCTCTGGAAACCGTGGATCAGGTGATAAGCCAATGCAATCATTGCGATAACATAAAGGCCTACGTAGATTGGGTTTTTGAATGCTTTTACTACTTCAGCGTACAGGTTTGTGTACTCAGCGTTTGGAACACCCTCGAGCTCTCCGAAGCGGGCCGGCACAAAGAAGTTCCACAAGTGCACCAGCAGGAACACCAGGATAATTGTACCCAGCAGACCCATGTTGCGCGAAGACCAGGTAGAGTTCTCCTGCGGATGATTCTCAGCATAGCCAACAGGACGGGCGGCCTTGTTACGGCGCGTGAGCACGATCGCATCGTAGATGTGGAACAGGAATCCAAGTACCAGTACTATTTCCATCGTGCGGATAACGGGGTTGTTAGCCATAAAGTGGGAGTAGATGTTGAATGCCTCGCCGCCATCTTGGTAAAAAAGCGTAAGGTTACCCACAAGGTGCACCACCAGGAAGGAGCACAGAAAAAGGCCCGTTACCGACATGATGATCTTACGTCCGATTGTACTGGAAAACGTTTTAGTAAACCAATTCATCTGTATTTGTTAGAAGGTTAAGTAATGAATGCTTTTTAATGCCCAAAGGTACAAGCGGAGCCTGTATAAAACAATTAAATAGCATATTTTGAATCAATCTAAATTGCAATGCGTAGGACTGAAAACCATATATTATAAACCTACTTTTCTCGCTTTTGTTGATAATAAAAAGGTAAAATTTCAGTTTTCATTTTACCTTTGTTCAGCGCCAAATCTAACTCTACGCTTATGCCAAATAGTTTACGCTTGAGCTGTTGCTTGCCTGGCCGCATAGTGCTGTTGGTATTAATGTTGTTGTTGGGGTATGCAAACGTGGCGCAGGCGACGCACATCCGGGCCGGGGACATTACCGCCGTCAGGGACACAGGTCCCAATCCGAACCCCCGGAAGTTCTTTTTCACCATGGTGATGTACACCAAAACCTCCTCCACAGCCGATGACCCCAGGGTGTTCATCTCGATGGGGACAGGAGAGACCGTCACAGTGGAACGCCTGTCTGTCACCAATATCAAGCCGGATGTAGACCGCGAGGAATTTAAGTGGGAGTATACCTTTCCGGCCAATGGTACCTATACCGTAACATGGGTGGGAGAGAACCGGAACGGCGGCATCCTGAACATGGCCGCCCCAACTGACCAGCTCACCTTTGCCATTTCTACAACGATCTCCATCAACCCGCTGCGTGGCCTGAACAGTACGCCTATTCTGCAGGTTGCCCCAATTGACGAAGCTACTGCCGGCGAACGCTGGGTGCACAACCCGGGAGCGATTGACGCTGATGGTGATAGTCTTGCTTACAAACTGATACAGCCCCAGCACCGCAACCAGGCAACTGGCCTGATCACGAACGTGCCCGGCTACCGCGATCCGCATACGGTGGACAACTGCCGTAACTCTACTAACACCGGACCTTCCACCTTTACCCTCGACCCCATTACCGGGCAGCTCACCTGGGATGCTCCCTGCCGACTGGGAGAATATAACGTAGCCTTTGTAGTAGAGGAGTGGCGTACAACAGGGGCTGCTCCCGTATTGATCAGCACCGTGGTGCGCGACATGCAGATCCTGGTAGTGGATGCCCGTAACAAACCGCCGGTACTCGTGCCCCGCGATACCTGTATTGTGGCTGGCGAAACGCTGCGCACCACCATCACTGCTACCGACCCGGATGGACATTTGATCAACCTTACCGTACCGGGTACAGGCGGTATATTGCCGCCGGCTACTTTCAGAGGGACTGTCAACCAGCCAGGCCGTGCAGCCGGACAGTTAGTCTGGAACACCTCCTGCAACGATGTTCGCGCCAACCCTTACCAACTTATTTTCAGAGCAGAGGATAATCCGCCGCCGCCCGCCAGGCAGTTGGCTGACCTGCAGCCATACCGCATTACGGTGATAGGGCCGGCTCCTCAGAACCTGCTGGCTACCGGTGAAGACCGATCCGTGCGCCTGACCTGGGACAGTTACATTTGTCAGAATGCCTCCACGATCCGCATTTACAGGCGGGAGGGACCGTCGGGCTGGCGGCCAGGGCCTTGCGAGACCGGCGTACCGGCCAGTGCGGGTTATACACTTATAGGCGAAGTAGGCAAAGACAAGACAGAGTTTTTAGACAATAACAACGGGCAGGGCCTGACTGCAGGAGCGGAGTACTGCTACGTGATCTATGCAGAGTTCCCACGGCCTGGCGGTGGCCAGAGCATCGCCTCGCTGGAAGCCTGTGTTGTGCTGGAGCGTGACATACCTTATATTACCAACGTAACAGTAGACCGCACCGACGGAACCAACGGACAGATCACCGTTCGCTGGACGCAGCCTGGTCCAGGTATAGAGCGTCTGAATGCTCCTTTTGAATACAGGCTATACCGCAAGGTAGGGCAGGAGCCGGGTGGAGCCTATCAGCAGGTGTTCTCTTCACGCAGACTGAGCGATACAGTGTTCGTAAACAGCGGATTGAACACAGAGGCAAATGCGTACCGCTATAAACTTGAGTTTTACAGCACCCGTACTGCGGGCGGCCCTACCCCTAACATGCTGCGCGACTCCACCTCCGCCTCCAGCGTGCGACTGGCAGCACAGGTACAAGGCACTGACGATGCAATTGCGGTTTCTCTGAACTGGACCTACAATGTGCCCTGGAAAAATGAGGTACTCGAACATCAGATTTTTAGGGTCGTGAATGGTGAGTTGGTGCAGGTAGGAAGCGTGACGGCTTCGGCCACCGGTGGTACCTTTGTGGACAATGGCACTGCCGCCGCACCGCTGGAGCGTGGGCAGACCTACTGCTACGTGGTGCGCACCCAGGGCACTTACCAGATAGAAGGACTACCGGAACCATTGCAGAACCTAAGCCAGGAAGTATGCGTGGAAACCCCACTCCTGATCTGTCCGCCGGAGCTGACCCTGGATGTGCTGGACTGCGAGGCCTTCTTCGCAAACCCAACCAAGCCACCTTACCAGAATGTGCTGAACTGGGTGCCGAAGATAGGGGATGGCTGCACAGGCGAGATCGACTTCTACACCGTGTACTTCAGAGGACCGGGCGAGACGGAGTATCGCGCCATTGCCACGACCAAAGAGACCACCTATACTCATACCGGGCTGGAGTCTTTTGCCGCCTGCTACTACGTGACGGCTACCAGCATGACAGGAGAGGAAAGCGAGTCAAGCAACGAAGAGTGTAAGGACAACTGCTTCTTCTTCCAGCTGCCGAACATCATCACGCCAAATGATGACGGCAAAAACGATGTGTTCAGACCGGATCCGAGGGCGGCATTCATACGCTCCACTACCTTCAAAGTATTTAACCGCTGGGGCGTGAAGGTATACGAAAGCAGTGCAGACCCGTATATCAATTGGCCAGGCACCGACAACGATGGTAAACGCCTCACAGATGGCGTTTACTACTACGAAGCCGAGGTAGACGTTATATCCATTGACCCTGAACGCAGCCGCACTAAATACAAAGGCTGGGTAGAAATAGTACGCTAATGACAAACGAGGAACTGGACCGGCTGCAGGATTTGCCCATCGTATTTTACGATGGCACCTGCGGCTTTTGCCAGGCCAGCATACAAATCGCTTTGAAGTATAACACGAGGCAGAACCTGTATTTTGCTGCCTTGCAATCCGGGTTGGTAGAGCAGCTCGTGCCGCAGCAGCTAGTGCCTGATCCCTTGCCTGATTCCATACTTTTTTTCGAAAACGGCCAGCTCTATACCGAGTCAGAAGCCGCCCTTCGCATTGCCCGCCATCTCAATTTTCCGTGGTCGGTGCCCTATTATTTTAGGTTTATTCCCTTATCTTTCCGCAATTTTGTGTACCGCTTCATCGCGAAACACCGCTACCGCATAGCAGGTCGCAACGAAGCCTGCATGCTGCCCAGCCCCGAAGAAAGGGCCCGGTTTGTGGCATACTAAATTTGATTAATTGTTAAATTGTTGATGGTTAAATAGTTGTTGGGCTTTAGCTTGCCGAACGGCTATCGCTTGTATTGCTGACTTTTATACCTTGGTAACAGGTATAAGTAGTGACAGGTATAGACAGTGATAAAAGTTGGCTATATCTTGAAACGTAATCAAGGCAGGTATAAATGGGACAAGACAGAAGCTACAATTAAGTCCTCAACCTTTCAGCAATTCAACCATCAACAAATTAGCAATTCAACAATCAGCAACTAACAATCAACAATAAGCATTAACATGAAAAAGGCATACGTTTTCCCGGGCCAGGGGTCGCAGTTTGTGGGTATGGGCAAGGACCTGTATGAACAGCACGAAACGGCTCGTCAGCTGTTCGAAAAAGCAAACGAAATCCTGGGATTCAACATTACAGAGATCATGTTCGGTGGCACTGACGAGGAACTGAAGCAGACCAGAGTAACACAGCCTGCTATTTTTCTGCACTCAGTAGCGCAGGCGGCCGTCGCCCAGGATTTCAACCCGGATATGGTGGCAGGTCACTCATTGGGCGAGTTTTCGGCTTTGGTTGCCAGCAAGGTGCTGAGCTTTGAAGACGGACTCAGACTGGTGTATAAAAGAGCGATGGCGATGCAGGCAGCTTGCGAGGCGAACCCGTCTACCATGGCCGCTATACTGGGTCTGGACGATGCGAAGGTAGAAGAGGTATGTGCTTCTATAGAAGGGGAAGTAGTAGTGGCAGCCAACTACAACTGCCCGGGGCAGCTAGTTATTTCTGGTTCTAACAAAGGGATTGAGATCGCTTGTGAGAAGATGAAAGAAGCCGGTGCTAAGCGTGCCCTGCCGCTACCAGTTGGAGGAGCTTTCCACTCACCGCTCATGAAGCCGGCAGAAGAAGAACTGGCCAAAGCCATCAACGAAACAACCTTCAGTCAGGGCATCTGTCCGATCTACCAGAACGTAGACGCCATGCCGCACACCGATCCGGAAGAGATCAAGCAAAACCTGATCAGCCAGCTGACAGCCCCAGTGCGCTGGACGCAATCGGTACAGCAGATGGTAGCTGACGGCGCCACGCATTTTGTGGAGTGCGGTCCGGGCAAAGTACTGCAGGGATTGGTGAAAAAGATCGAACGTACTGCTGAGGTAAGTTCGGTCGCATAATACTTTGCGTGAAATTTAAATAGACCATTGCGGCCGCTGCTGCAATGGTCTATTTTTTATGTTAGGCATTTGACTCGATAACGGTAATCAGGTATAGCCTAACGGCCATTCTCGTCCACGGCCAACGGCGTTACCCCCAGTCTGCTTAACTCGTCTGACAGTTTTAAAAGCTCATTTTTAATGACGTCGCTCTGCTGTAACAGTTCTTCCGGGAGGCTGATCACACGGGACAGGTATAGGTTCTCTTTCAGATGAAGTTCCTGCATGAGCGTGTCCAGCAATTCCTGGTTCTGGCCTATATGGATGAGCGGCGAGAGTTCGATCTGCACGTTTTCCTGCTTCGGATTGATGATGTTCACCCTGAAAAAATAATCACCTACTTTGCCGAACAGGTAGGTGGAAATTTCTTTCACAATGGCATTATATCCTTCAACAGCACCGTTGAAATGTAGCGACGTGAAGGCGGGGAAATCATACAGTCGCTTTTTCTTCAGAAGTTTCTCATAGTTATTGAGCAACAGCAGGATAATGATGCCTACCGCTACCAGTGCCGCAACCAGGGCTTTCTCTGGTATCTGTTGGCTAAATGTTTCGAATGGTGCGCGCTGCCTGAACAGGACAGGTAGAAAAGTGAACGGAAATACCAGTATGAACACAACAAGAAAGCCCCGCAAAAGGCTCTTTTTTTCGTTGGTGATGATGGTGAGCAGGTCGTTCATATGCTAGTCAGAAGAGGCGCGCAAATGGCACATCGTATCACGTATACTTCGCAAGTATAGTTACCTTACAATATAGATAAAATTTTGTTTCTGTAGCTTAGCCTGTGTATAAAGTAAGGCATTTTCAGAAAAAATCATAGCTCGCCCGCAGGACGTTAGTTAGCGGCCAAAACAAAGAGGTGAACGGGGAGTTTATCCGGGCAATCCTGAAGGAGCTGTGTTACCGGCTGGTTGAGCACCGGGTGCATAAGCTGCGGGGCGATCTCGCTCAGCGGAAGGAGCGTGAACCGACGCAGGTGCAGTTGCGGATGGGGGATGGTCAGGCGCTGCGACTGCATGACCAGCTGATCGTAGAACAGCATGTCGATGTCGATGACGCGGGCTCCCCAGTGCTCATGCCGGATGCGCCCCAATTCCTGTTCGATCTGGTTTATACCCTGCAACACTTGTTCCGGACTGAGCAAGGTCTTGACTTCCAGCACCTGGTTCAGGAAAGCGGGTTGGTCGGTCTTACCCCAGGCGGCGGTTTCGTAGAGGGAGGAGCTTTGCACGATGGGCCCGACCTGTGCAGCAATCTGTTCGCGGGCTTGAGACAGGTATAGCGGGCGGTCACCGAGGTTGCCGCCCAGGAGCAGGTATAGCTTAGGCATGTTTGTTGAAAAAGGCAATGCTCAGGTCGGCAGCTGCTTTGGCTGCTGCGGGCAATTCTTCCTGCGGGTAAGGGTGCTGTCCGCCAAAAGAGTGGTCGGCGCCGGGCAGCAGGTATAGTTCGGCATCTGGTTTCCAGGTATGCAGATCGTGCGCCATCTGCACAGGCAGCGTTTCATCTTCCTCGCCATGGAGTATAAGCAGAGGTTGCTGCATTTTCTGAATCACCTTCGGAATTTCCAGTCGCTCCACGTTGGCCAGGTAATCTTCTACAATCTGGTAGTAGAGCGGCATGCGTATACCTGTGCGGGCATTGGTCACCCACTGCACGCCCTCTTTTTTCCAGGATTCTTTTTCCAGCTCATCCCACCGTTGGTCAAAATTATTCACAGCAGCCCAGGTGGCCACGGCCCTTACACGGGTATCTTCAGCAGCTTTGAGTATAACGGATCCGCCGCCGCGGCTGTGGCCGATGAGGTAAATGCGGTCGAGGTTCATCTCGTTTTGTGGCAGCGGTCCTTCTTCGTCGTGCACCAGGTCGAGGAGCGATTTCAAATCCTCGAGCTCAATGCTGAAGTTGTTGCGGCCAAAAGCTTCCATGTCGTGCAGGTCCGAATCGTTGTCGATGCTGGTACCGTTGTGGGAGAAGTTGAATTTGATGAACACAAAGCCCTGACCAGCGAAGTAATCAGCCAGCAGGTTAAAGTGGCCCCAATCCTTAAAACCTTTGAAACCATGGGTGTAGATGACGACCGGTTTTCTGTTTCCGTCCTGGGTATAAGTGGCGTCAGCGGTGAAAGGACGCTCGTGCTCCGGGTATACCACGAAGTCTACTTTAAGTGTGTCTGCCATGGCGCGATGTGCTGTATTATCAGAAGGCAATATAGTTATTTTAAGCAAGCGGTAAACCAGCACGAGGCTATGCTGTTGGTAAACTATACCTGCGGGCTCAACTTAAGATTATTTAAACGCTGATTTGCTTTACTTGTTTGGAAACGACCCCCACACCTTGTAATATTGCGGAATATCGCATGAGCATTAGCCTAAAGGAAATACAAGCGCCCATTGCCCAGGAGATGGAGCTGTTCGAGAAGAAGTTCAGGACTTCAATGAAGTCTAAGGTACTGCTGCTCGACAAGATCATGAGCTACATCGTAAAGCGCAAAGGCAAGCAGATGCGGCCGATGTTCGTGTTCTTTATGGCCAAGCTTTTCCGTGGCGACGCCATCGGCGATGCCACTTATCGCGGAGCCGCTCTCATCGAGCTATTGCACACGGCCACCCTTGTGCACGACGACGTGGTGGACGAAGCCAACTACCGCCGCGGTTTCTTCTCTGTTAACGCACTCTGGAAAAACAAGATTGCCGTGCTGGTAGGCGACTACCTGCTCTCCAAAGGCCTGTTGCTTTCGCTGCAAAACGATGACTACGAGCTGCTTAAGATCGTGTCGAATGCTGTGCGTGAGATGAGCGAAGGCGAGTTGCTGCAAATCGAAAAAGCCCGCCGCCTGGACATCGATGAGTCTGTCTATTTCGACATCATCCGCCAGAAAACCGCTTCGCTCATTGCTTCCTGTTGCGCGGTAGGCGCTGCCTCTGCCGGTGCCTCCAAAGAGGACATCGAGAAAGCCCGTTTGTTTGGTGAAAAGGTAGGTATAGCGTTCCAGATCAAAGACGACCTGTTCGACTACGGCACGGCAGAGATCGGCAAGCCGGTTGGCATCGACATCAAGGAAAAGAAGATGACACTGCCGCTGATCCACGCCCTGCGCGAAGCTGACTGGATGACGCGCCGCCGCGTGATCTACAACGTGAAAAACAACAACGGCGACAACAAGCGCGTGCAGCAGGTGATCGACTATGTGAAAACCTCTGGCGGTATACAGTACACCATCGAGGCGATGAACCAATACCACGCCGAGGCCCTGGCCATCCTCCATACCTTCCCCGCCTCCCCATCCCGCACCTCCCTGGAGCAACTGATCGCCTACACGATAGAGCGCGAGAAGTAGGATTGAATAGTTAAATGTTGATGGTTAAATTGTTTTGACACTGTGGTTCTGACCTCGGAGTGTGTGCAGTTCTCTCGAATGTCTTAGGTAACAGCTATACCTATACCTATCCCTAGCTGACAAAGGCGAATCTGCTTTTCAATTCCAATGTCATTTTGACCTGGGGTAGGAGCCCAATACCGTCAACTTAAGCCATGATTAACTCCAGCTGTCATCTCGAAGAAAGGAGAGATCTGGATTGTTTCAATATTCGCGCACTATTGCAGATTTCTCCCAAAACGAGAGCCCCCACTCCCGGGTTGGAATGACAAATTAGGCCTTAAGATGACAGAATTGGGGAGGAAGGCCCCCACTACTAGAGAAAATCCGGATTGTCGAAATCTTTATAATAGACCCGGTATTCTCATCAGTATTCGGGATGACAAATGGGAAGCCGCTATTTCTATACCTAGCCAATCAGAAATATCTGTAAACCTCCTATTGAAATCTGTAATCTTTAGAGGCAGATGCGTAGGTAATTTTGAGGGTGCAAAAAAACCTGTGAAAAATGAGTCTCAATACCAACAATTGGAACCGGCTGCGCTATACGGTATACCTGCCCATTTATGACCTGATTGCTGACCGGGTTTTCCGAAAGCACCGCCAGCGTTCCATCCAGCTGCTGCAAGCCAAACCCAATGACGCCATCCTGATTGTCGGTGCGGGTACCGGACTTGACCTGCCATACCTGCAAGGATACACTCACATCACTGCCAACGACATTACCCCTGGCATGATCAGCAGGCTGAAATCCCGTGCCGAACAGTTAGCTATACCTGTGGAGGCGCAAGTGATGAACGGGCAGCAACTGCCCTATCCTGACAATAGTTTCGATGCTGTTATCCTGCACCTGATCATTGCGGTTATACCTGATCCGGTGGCCTGCATCAAGGAAGTAGAGCGGGTTCTAAAGCCGGGCGGCAAGGTGATGGTTTTCGATAAGTTTTTACCCGACGGGCAGAAACCCTCGTTGCTGCGGCGCCTCTTTAACCAGGTAGCCGGTACGCTCTTTTCTGACATCAACCGCAGCATCGGCAGCATCGCCAGCCATACTTCCCTGCAGGTGGAGCTGAATGAGCCGGCTGCACTTGGAGGCACGTTCCGGATTGTGCGGCTTCGGAAACTAGTGTAGCTCCAGAGCTACGAAAGTGAGAGAAAATTAAATTTTAGGTACTGAGTTCAACATAAAAGGGCAAAAGGTATGCAAAACAAAGGCCGCTACTGCACTAGTAGCGGCCTTTGTTATACCTGCCGATCAAACAATCAGTAATCAACAATTAAATTTTCTCCGCCAGCAGCTCATCCATCGTCTTGTTAAAATCTGCTACCCATTCTTCGTAGTACTTGCCGGTGCCGGGGCCAGAGAATCCGGTGTGGATCTTGCGCACTTTACCCTGGCGGTCGATGAAGATGGTGGTGGGGAAGGAGAGGACATGGTTTAGCGCCGGCAATGCCTGCGCGGCAGCTTCTTTGTCGGCCGGACCCGCGTAGAGCAGGTCGTACTCGATGTCAAAGCGGTCTTTCATCTTAGTCAGGCGCGGCACGGCTTGCTCGTAACCTTTCGTGCGCTCAAAACCCAGTCCGATGATCTCCAGGCCGCGGTCTTTGTTCTTGCTGTAGTAAGGGGCCAGGAACTGGGTCTCGTCCATACAGTTCGGGCACCAGGAACCCAGCAGTTGCACCAGCACCACCTTGCCCTGGTACTTGTCGTCCGACAAGGATACCTTGTTCCCTTCCAGATCCGGGAAGGTAAACTCCAGCGACTCGTAGCCTGGCTTCAGGAAAGTCAGTTCGTTGGCGTTGGCCAGCTCGGCGTTCTCGTTGCGCTTGGCTGTCCAGGACTCGTAGTCGTAGAGGCCGGCAAAGTACTCGCCTTGCAACGTACTGTCCGCACTTGGTTTGGCTGTGAACAGGTAGTCGTGGTTGCCGTCAAAAGTCGACAGCTTCAGCTCATTGCCTTCCACCTGACCTTCCAGGTAACGGTAGTCGCCGGTTTGCGTGATGAATGTGCCGGTAACGTGATTGTCTTTCTGCTCAAACACACCGATAGCCGGGTAGGTTTTGCCATCTTTCTTTGTAAAAGTCACTTCCCACTTGCCGGTATAGTCAAAAGTAGCCGGAGCGGGGTTTTCCTTGAAGCGATTGGTCTTGCCATGCTCGGCTGTAAAAGGAACGGAGTAGGGCTTGGACAGGTCGTTTCGGGTGAAGCGGCCGGCCATTTTATCGCCGTCTACTTTCGCAATCAGGTCGGCGTCGAAAATGTGCAGCCGTATCCGGAGCGAATCGCCCTCTTGATGAAATTCATCCACCAGAATGCGTTCATCGGCGTTCACCAGGTATAGCACGGTCTTGCCGTTCTGTTCTTCTGCTTCCATGATGAACGGAATCTCCTGGCCCTGGGCCTGGAGGGCAACCCGCCAAGAACCCGGTTTGATGGTGTTATCAGTAGATGTCATAGAGCCACAGGAGGTTAATAGCTGCGTGAATGACAAAGCCAACAACAAAATCAGCCTTGCCGGGGTATTAAAACAAGTACGTATCATACGGCAAAATTACGAGAAGGAATCGTTAAATGCGAAACATGAGAACGAATAGCACAGGCGGTGGTGGAAATGTTATATTCATGACCGCTAATGTTGTGCTTAAACACTCATATTTCGTACATTTGTAAACTTCACAATGAAGCATTAAACATCATAACAATAGCAAAACTATGGCATTTGATTTAGGAATGATCAAGGCAGTGTATGCCGGGATGGCCGAGCGCGTGAATGCTGCCCGTAACGCAGTAGGCAGACCGCTTACCCTAACAGAGAAAATCTTGTACGCGCACCTTTTCGATGGCAACGCGACACAGTCTTTTGAGCGCGGCAAGACCTATGTGGACTTCGCTCCGGACAGAGTGGCTATGCAGGACGCCACAGCGCAAATGGCCTTGCTTCAGTTTATGCAGGCTGGCAAGCCGCAGGTGGCTGTGCCTTCTACGGTACATTGCGATCACCTGATCCAGGCTCGTGTAGGTGCTGACCAGGACTTGCAAGACGCTTATACTGAAAACAAAGAGGTATACGATTTCCTTGCCTCTGTTTCAAATAAATATGGCATCGGCTTCTGGAAGCCAGGTGCCGGTATCATCCACCAGGTGGTACTCGAGAACTACGCCTTCCCGGGCGGTATGATGATCGGTACGGACTCCCACACACCAAACGCCGGTGGTCTAGGTATGATCGCGATCGGTGTGGGTGGCGCTGATGCTGTAGACGTAATGTCCGGCATGGCCTGGGAGCTTAAATTCCCGAAAGTGATTGGTGTAAAACTGACCGGCAAGATGAGCGGCTGGACTTCACCGAAAGACGTGATCCTGAAAGTTGCCGGTATCCTGACTGTGAAAGGTGGAACGGGCGCTATCGTAGAGTACTTCGGCGAAGGTGCTGAGTCTATGTCTTGTACCGGCAAAGGTACTATTTGTAACATGGGTGCCGAGATCGGGGCGACTACTTCAGTGTTCTCTTACGATGACAGCATGCGTGCGTACCTGCGCGCCACCAACCGCGAAGAAGTGGTAGAAATGGCGGACGAGGTGGCAGGCTACCTGCGTGCAGACGACGAGGTATACGCTGACCCGGCTGCTTTCTACGACCAGCTGATCGAGATCGACTTGTCTACACTGGAGCCGCACGTGAACGGTCCGTTCACGCCAGACGCTGCCTGGCCGATTTCTCAGTTTGCTGCTGTTGTAAAAGAGCACAACTGGCCAGCTAAACTGGAAGTAGGTCTGATTGGTTCTTGCACCAATTCCTCTTATGAAGACTTGACCCGTTCGGCTTCAATTGCTGAGCAGGCGGTGTCTAAAAAACTGGTTGCACAAGCTGAGTTTACCATCACGCCGGGTTCTGAACTCGTGCGCTTCACAACAGCCCGTGATGGCTTGTTGGATACATTCGCTCAGATGGGCGGTGTGGTACTGGCAAACGCCTGCGGACCGTGCATCGGTCAGTGGGCCCGTCACACCGACGACCCGACCCGCAAAAACTCCATTATCACCTCATTCAACCGTAACTTCGCCAAGCGTAACGACGGCAACCCGAACACACACGCGTTCGTGGCCTCTCCTGAGATCGTAACTGCTTTCGCTATTGCCGGTGACCTGACTTTCAACCCACTGGTTGACAAGCTGATCAACTCCGATGGAGAAGAAGTAATGCTGGATGAGCCAAGAGGCATCGAATTGCCACCACAGGGCTTCGCCGTAGAAGACGCAGGCTATGTAGCCCCAGCCGAAGACGGTAGCAGCGTAGAAGTGGTAGTAGATCCGAAGTCTGACCGTCTGCAGTTGCTGGAAGGCTTTAAGCCATGGGAAGGCACCGACCTGAAAGGTATGAAGCTACTCATCAAAGCACAGGGCAAGTGTACGACTGACCACATCTCCATGGCTGGTCCTTGGTTGAAGTACCGTGGTCACCTCGACAACATCTCCAACAACATGTTAATTGGTGCCATCAACGCCTTCAATGGTGAGGCCAACAAGGTATACAACGACATGACGCGTGGTTACGACACCGTACCTGCCACGGCCCGTACTTACAAGGCTGCCGGCATCGGTACCGTAGTAGTAGGTGACGAGAACTATGGTGAAGGTTCATCCCGTGAGCACGCTGCCATGGAGCCGCGCTTCCTGGGTGTTCGTGCCGTTATTGTGAAGTCATTCGCACGTATCCACGAAACCAACCTGAAGAAGCAGGGTATGCTGGGTCTTACATTCGCCAATAAAGCCGACTACGACCTGATCGAGGAGAAAGATACGATCGATATCCTGGGTCTGGAGGATTTCAAACCGGGTCAGCCGCTGAAAGTGGTGTTGACGCACAAAGACGGTTCTCAGGATGCCTTCATGGTAAACCATACCTACAACGAAGGACAGATCGAGTGGTTCAAGGCTGGTTCAGCCCTTAACCTGATCCGTTTGCAGCAAAAGCAGTCAGCTAACGGTTAATTAGCAGTTAGCTGCCCATAATAGAAACGCCCCGCTCGACAGAGCGGGGCGTTTTGTTTTACTGCAAGGTATAGCTTGTGCTAAGGTATAGCTCCGGTTATGGTCTGATGATCAGCAGGCGACTCGTCGTGGTATTGTTTTCGTACGTCAGCTGAACAATGTAAAACCCTTCTGCCAGACCGTTCAGGTCAAAAATGGCCTCGTGCGGCATACGGCTGCGTAGTTTCAGACTAACCCGCCGTCCCATGGCATCCGTCATGAACAGGATGAGTGGGGCGTCCGCCTTCGGCAAAGCAATATGCAGTTCGTGCACAGCCGGGTTCGGGTATACCAGGAAATTGGGAGGAGCAGGAATTATAGTTTCGACTTGCTTGATCTCTATCCGCCGCGTAACAGTGTCTTCACCACAATCAGAAGAATTCGAGACAATCAGGGAAACATCATAGTTGCCAGGCAGTTCATAGGTATAGCTGGGGTGCTGCTCCGTGGAGGTGTCTCCGTTGCCAAAATTCCATCGCCAACTGCTGCCATGCTCGCTTTCATTGCGAAAGTCGATGCTCTTGCCGGGTTCCATTTGTTCTTGTGGCTGCACGATGCTAAAGCCAGCTATGGGAGAATTGGCTACCACCAACTGGAAAGGTACCAGTGGACTGTCAAACAAGGAGTCGGCGTTGCAAACGTAGAGGATAGTGCTCGTATCGAGTGCGGTGATTTTGAAGTTGCTGCCTGCGCCTAGGAGCTTTGTTTTGGCTTCGTCAGCAAAAAACTTGAACTGTTTGCCGCCTGCTGGCGCCAGGCTGATCGAAGCACCCACACACACTGTATCGATGATGGCCAAAGGCGCTGGCCCGGCTTTCATGACCTGGTATTTTGTGAGCGCAGCTCTGGCGTTCTGTTGAAGATGTTCCAGATCGTCGCCGGCCACAATGGCAAACGAAACCAGTTGGCTCTGGCCCGGCGCTAATTTGTTGGCCGTCGTGCCCACGACATGGGCCACATCATTGCCGTAGCCGCTGCCCCAGGCTTTCTTCCTGGCCACGCCACCCGAAAGTGCTTTATTTTTCTCTTGTGTGCTAAAGCCGTCGGCAATTGCAAAGGTAGAGGAGCCCCCGGACAGGTTATCGATTGCGTAATAAGAAGGAGGGGTGACCGAAAGCAGACTTATACCTGCATAAGGCGATGCCTGTCCCATGTTATAGACGTATCCCATTTTCAGCGTTTCGTCCCAGTCGGCTACGTTCATGTAGGCATCCGTTATATTCCAGTCAGCGAACAGGCCGGCATGGAGCGTTTCGATCGTGTCTGGCGTGACATTGCGAATGCGGTACTCTAAAATAATATAGTCGGCGTCAGGAGACTCGCTCCAGGCCATGCCTTTGTAGCTCACCTGCACGCCTGCCTGGGCCGGAGCCGGGAATTTGTCGCGCATCACGCCACTGATCTCCTGATCCGCATCTTCTGTGTTATGGCGCAGCCGGGCAGATTTCACTGATACAAAGTCATTGTCCGTTTGCCAACTGGCATTGCGCACATTGTCCGATATACGGTCCGGGGCAGCGGCGACCATTAACCCACCTTCAAAAATCATGGAAGTGCCGCCTTTGTAGGTGATACCGATGCCCTGTCCGAAATTATACCCGTTATACCCGAGGTTACCTTTACTGGTCAGGGTAACATGCAGGTTATTGGCCGTCAGCATCAGGTAGTCAGGGTTGACCGGTAACTGGAAGTATTGAAAGTCCTGGTACGCGCCGTCCGCAAAACCGACTCTGAAAGTGGCCTGTGCATTGTGAGGCGCATCGGGGAGCACCACAAACCGGAATGGCTTGCTGTGGTTGTTACTTGTCGCCAGCGTACCCATGGCACCAATGTTGAGTTCATTATCATCCAACACCTTGATAAAAGGCGAGGTTGAGGTGAGTGTTAACTTGAGGGCAGTAGTAGGGTCGAGATAATTCATCATGCTCAGGTGAATCAGCAGCGTGTCGCCGATCTGAGCCACCTTGTTGTCAACGACGCTGAAAGAAGTACAACGCACTGACTTTGCCTGAATGTCCCGAAGCGCTCTTTTCACATTCAGGCGGCCTCTGCCAAGAAGTTCGAAATAAGAAGCATTACCAGACAGGTGATAGATATTATCTGAAGTAGCTCTCAGCCTCTCAATTACCTGCACGGCGTTGAGGTGTGGCAACTGAGAACGCAACAAAGCGGCAGCGCCTGCCACCTGAGGAGAAGCATAAGATGTGCCATATCCTCTGCTATAAGCATCATCTCTTGAGATAGCTGTAGTATAAATACCGGAACTGGGAGCGGTAACATCAACTTTATAATTCCAGGTTTGGCCACTGGTTTTCACATCGTTGTTAGTACCTCCTACTGAGAGTACATTCTCATAAGCTGCAGGATAAATATTAACTTTTGCATTGGTATTACCACAAGCGGCTACAATGACCACATCACGATCAAGTGCGGCGTAATTGATGATGTCCTGTTCAAATTTAGAAGACCCTTCCCCGCCCCATGACAGATTAATGATACTACAACCCTTGTCAGCTGCGTATACAATGGCTTCGTATCCTCCAAAGCTGCCATATTCAGTAGAAGGAAAAACCTTGATTGGTAAAAATTTGGTATTAAAACCTACTCCTGCAATGCCTACTCCATTGTCGGCGTGACCGATCGCTGCGCCGGCTACACCCGCCCCATGCCCACGGTAAGGACTGTCATCATCTGGGTTATTGTCTCGGTCTGCAAAATCCCACCCGAAGAAATTATCAATAAGTCCGTCTCCATCATTATCAATACCGTCAACAGGGTCGTCGTAATTATATTTGATTTTCTGACGAATGTCTTCGTGCGTAAGCCTGAAACCAGTATCCAATATACCTATTATGATGTTTGTATCGCCCTTTTGTATGGCCCATGCGCCATAGGCCTGTATGTTTTTCAGGTAAGCCTGCGAGGTTTTGGTGGAGTCGGCAGAGGGGTCGTTGGGCTGGTAGAGGGGTACCCGTTCGTAGAGCGGCTCCACGTACTCTACCATACCGGTTGCCAACAGGGCTTGCTGCACGGCTTCCAGATTGTGCGAAGGGTCGTGTTTCAATTCGTAGATAAGTGAGAGATCCACATGGGCTTTCCGGGCAAAAGGGGAGGGGGCTTTATCCGGAAATTTCTGCTCCACTGATTTGGCTCCTACCTTTTGCAAAGCTTTTTGCATGGGGTTTCCGGCAGCCATGCGCAGCTGGTTGCCGGACTGCGGCTTGAGCTTGTAGACGACAGTATGCGGTTTAGTCGTTGTTCCTATACCTGCTGGAGCGGACAGATGCTGCGCAGCCAACAAGGACGAACTCAGGACTAGAAACAGGAAAGATAGTATGCAGCGGTAAACCACTGGCCCTGGGGTAAACATTAAATCATATTAAACTATTAGGTGAATACAACCTCTGCCTGAGCAGGGAGAGGTATAAAGTAAAGCGCATACAGCACGGCGAAATTTAAAGATGCTTCCCGAGCTTAATAAAAAAATACGTAACTTTCCAACAATTGATTCTAATATATGTGTTTAATTATATAAAATAAATACTATGACCTCGAATTTGAAAAATAAACATCTTCCCATTCTAGAAAACGCTGTGAAAGCCTTGCATGAGCGTCGTTTTTTTGCCCAATATCCTGAAAACCCAATGCCTGATATTTACGGCGAAAATGCTGATAAAGAAGGTCGTGAGAGGTATAAGCAGCATCTTAACAACAAGTTTACAGAATTGGTGCATGATGGAGCTGAAAATTGGTCAGGTCAGGAAGAATCGCCTTATGAGCAGCAGCTATTAGGTATAAAGTACCCTTACTTCAGTGCAGAAACGCTGGTGGAGCGTGCTGATGAGGCTTTCCACCAGTGGCGCAAAGTAAAACCGGTTGATCGCGCTGCTATTCTGGTAGAGTCGCTGGAGCGCATGAAAACCAGATTTTTCGAGATTGCATACGCTACTATGCACACCACCGGCCAGGCCTATATGATGTCGTTCCAGGCGTCGGGTCCGCATGCGGCTGACCGGGCGCTGGAGGCGATCGCGGCAGGTTACGAAGAGCAGACGCGTTTTCCGGAACACATGGAGTGGGAGAAGCCAATGGGCAAGTATAACCTGAAGCTGAACAAGAGCTGGCGTGCCGTTCCGAAAGGTATAGGCTTGGTGATCGGCTGCTCTACCTTCCCTACCTGGAACACCGTGCCAGGCATGTATGCAAGCCTTGTTACCGGTAACCCGGTTATCGTGAAGCCGCACCCGAAAGCAGTCCTGCCTATCGCGATTGTGGTATCAGAAGTGCAGAAGGTGTTGGTAGAAAACGGCCTGAGCCCGTATATCTGCCAGTTGGGAGTAGACGCGGACGATCGCCTCATCACCAAAGAACTGGCCGAGAATCCGAAGGTAAAACTGATCGACTACACTGGTGGTACGGAGTTCGGTAACTACGTGGAGAGCCTGCCAGGCAAAGTGACTTTCACAGAGAAAACTGGTGTGAACTCGATCATACTTGATTCGGTGCAGGACATTGACAAAGTGGCCCAGAACCTGGCTTTTTCGCTTAGCCTGTACTCCGGACAGATGTGTACGGCTCCGCAGAACTTCTTTGTGCCGGCAAGCGGCGTAAAAGTGGGCGAAGAAGTGATGCCATACGAAGAAGTAGTGAGGAAACTGGCCGATGCCGTAACGGGCCTGGTGAATAACCCGAAAGCCGGGCCGCACATACTGGGAGCTATCCAGAATCCGTCCACAGCAGAGCGTGTGAAAGAAGCAGCCAGCGTGAAAGGCAAAGAAGTGCTGAGCACCTGCGACATCAGCAACCCGATGTTTGCCAACGCCCGCATCTGTACGCCGGTTATTTATGAAGTGGATGCGACAGAGAAAGAAAGCTTCAGCCGCGAATTGTTTGGCCCGATCGCTCTTGTCATCAAAACAAAGGACACAGACCAATCGATTGAACTGGCAAAAGAGATGGCTATGAATTACGGTGCGATCTCCTGCGGTGCCTATACCACAGATGAAGAAACAAAAGAGAAGATCATGGATGAGATGAGTCTGGCGGGCACTCCGGTGAGCTTTAACCTGACGGGCGGCATCTACGTGAACCAGAACGCAGCTTTCTCTGATTTCCACGTGACGGGTGGCAACCCGGCCGGTAACGCTTCCTTCACAAACCCTGAGTATGTGATCAAGCGCTTTACCTGGGTGGGCTTCCGTGAGCCTGTGGCTGGCTAGTCTGAGGTCGAAATAAAAACAAAAAGCCCCGGCGCTATACCTAGCGCCGGGGCTTTTTGTTTTTATTTGAACAGGTTGTCCATGTCCTTTTTGAGGTTGTCGAGGCCGTCTTTCAAGCCCTGCCATTTGCTTTGACTGTCCTCCTGGTCGCTTAGTTTGCTGGCGATAAGCTCACGTTTGGCTTCCAGCGCGGCAACATGCTCGTGGTAGGTATGGTTTGAGTCTGCAGCCGTGGCGTTTGCGCGGGCCTTCAGGGTTTTGATCTTGCTGTCAAGTTCTTCCAGGCTTTTCTCGATTTCCTCGCGTGTCAGGTTATTGGGCGCACGCATGTGTTCGGGTTTCAGGTTGTAAGTATCCATATCTTTCAGTTCAGGTTCAGTGTAAAGCGATACCACTTACAGGTATCACTCTAGATACTTGAAAAGACTTGAAAAGGATGTATAAAGGCAAGTGTTGATATGCTCTGGATGTTTTTTTGTTACTTATTTAGAAATTATCTAAATAAGTCTTTTCTGTTATAGAGATGGTGATTACTTTTGCATCACTTTTTAGAATTAATCTAATTAAAGATACATGCAACGCATACTCACTATCGTCTTTACCTTTGTGCTGCTGGCACAGCAAGCATTTGCACAAACCACTGGCCGCATCGAAGGCCGCATCCAATCCGAAAGAGGTGAAGGTATAGCTGGTATCAGCGTGGGGCTGGAGGGCACCTCTTACGGCTCCACTACCGATGACGAGGGAAAATTCCTGATCAAAAACATACCGGCTGGTAACTATACGCTGGTTGCCTCGGGTATAGGTTATACCCTGCAAAAGCAGTTGCTGGAAGTAGCAGGAGGGAAGGCTTCGTTTGTAAATGTGGACCTGGCCACGTCGTCGCATTCGCTGGGCGAGGTGCAGGTAACGGCGCATCGCAGTGGCGAGTACCTGCAGCGCACGGCTACCACCGCCACCAAAATGGAGGCACCTATCAAATCGGTGCCACAGTCGGTGCAGGTAGTGTCGCGCCGTGCCCTGGACCAGTTACAGGTGCTGCGCTTAGAGGACGCTATGCGTAATGTGAGTGGTGTGAGTATGGAGACGGGCTTTGGCGGTCGTTCTGACATCTTCCAGATCCGAGGTTTCCGAACCGATATGCAGAGTGTGTTCAAGAATGGATTCCGTAACACCGTGCGCACCTACCGCGAGAGCGCCAACATACAACAGATCGAAGTAATGAAGGGCCCGGCGTCTGTGCTGTACGGCGTGAGCGACCCGGGCGGTATGGTGAACATCTCCACCAAAAAACCAACAGCCCATACCTTCCAGGATATCCAGATCACGGCCAATAACTTTGGTTTAGTGAGACCTGCCATCGACTTAGGAGGTGCCTTCAACGAGAGCAAGACATTTAAATACAGGCTGAACGCCGCGTACGAGCGTGCTGACAGCTACCGTGATTTTGTAAAGACCAAGCGCATTTTCGTGGCCCCGGCCATCACCTACGATTTCTCCGACAAGACGTCCCTGACGGTAGAGACCGAGTTCCTGAACCACGACCAGCCATCTGACCGCGGTATCTTCTCTATCAACGGCCAGATTGCCCCCGTACCAAGAAGCCGTGTGGTGTTTGAGCCAAGCAACACAGGTGAGTTTACCAACCGCATGGCGCAGTACAACCTGCAGCACAAATTCTCAGAGGCATTGAGCTTCCGCCACGCTTTTAACTACAACTACGCCACGGAAACACGCGACGTAGTGGAGCAGACCACCGTTCTGAAAGACGGCTCTTTCCGCATCAATCGTCAGCACCAGGACCAGGACACCTACGACCGCAACATCGCTACCCAGAATGAGCTGTACGCCAACTTTAACACGGGCGCACTGATAGAGCACAAGGCCGTGGGAGGTATAGAGATTTCGCGTTCGATATTCGACATCTGGGTGAAACGTGCTCCTTACGACGTGTTCGACATTCTGAATCCACAGTATAACCCCAAACCAAAGGATTATTCGCTGCTCGCTTACTCACAGGACTACCAGGACCGTGTAGATGTGCTGGGCTTCTACCTGCAGGACTTCATCACGATCAACCAGCGCCTGAAGGTGTTGCTCGGCGGTCGCTACGACTTCTGGGAACAGGAGAAAGAGAACCGCATGAAAGAGGAGACAACCAGGCAAAGTAACAAGGCCTTTAACCCAAGACTGGGTGTGCTGTATGAGGTATACGGACCGGTTTCGGTATACGCCAACTACTCCAAGGGCTTCCAGCCAGGTATAGGACAGACGCTGGAGGGCGAAGCCTTTAAACCGATCACTTCAGTGCAGTATGAAGCCGGTACAAAAATCGGTTTGCTGAATGATCGTGTGAACCTGACGGCTGCTTACTTTGATATCACGCGCCAGAATGTGGTGGTGCCCCACCCGACACAGAGCGGCGCCAGCGTGCAGTTAGGCGAGGTGCAGAGCAAAGGTATAGAAACCGATATCACAGGGGAGGTGCTGCCTGGCCTGAATGTGATCGCCACTTATACCTATACCGACGCCCGCGTAACGAAGGATGCGCTGAGTGCAGAAGATCCAAAACGCACCGTAGGTCGCCGCTTCAGAGGCGTGGGGTATAACAACAGCAGCCTTTGGACAACCTATGAGTTACAGGATGGCTTTTTGAAGGGTCTGGGCATTGGTGGTGGCTTTACTTATGTGGAAGATCGCCCGGTAGATGACGCCAACAGCTTTATGCTGCCAGGCTACACCCGCTACGATGCGACCATGTTTTACAACAGCAAACGCTTCCATGCGGCCCTGAACGTGAAGAACCTGACCAACGTGAAGTACTACGAAGGCTCACAGTCCGTAACCGTGATTATGCCGGGTGCGCCTACTACGGTGCAGGGTACAGTAGGAGTTAGATTTTAAGAAAGCGAATCAGAGATAAATAGTATCGGCGGCATTGTCCTGACAGGGGCGGTGTCGCCGATTTCAAGTTAAGGTATATGCGCAAATTCCTCCTTCAGTTACATCTCTGGGTCGGCCTGACAGCGGGCGCCGTGCTAGCCTTTATGGGCTTGACGGGCTCGCTCTATGTGTTTCAGCCCGAACTGACAGTGGCGCTATACCCTGAGCATTACAAAAGCTCCAATCCAGAAGCTATACCTGTGGAGGTACGCCTTGTCGTAAAAAATGCCGAAGAGCAGTTCGGAGGCCAGGTGACCAACATCTTCTTCCCGGTGCGGGAGTTGGAGAACTACATTTTCAAGGTAAAGGGCAATAAGCAGTTTCAATTTTTCGACGCGGCAACCGGCAACTATATTGGTCAGCTTGAGAAGCGGCGCGGTGCAATGGACACCGTGTTGGACCTGCACCGTCACCTGGCTATGGGCGAGACCGGCGCAATGATTACACGTATAAGTGCTTTGTTGCTGGCCTTTGTGCTACTCTCGACGGGGCTATACCTGTGGATGCCACGTAAAATGAAGAACCTCAGGGACAAGCTGCGCCTCAAGCCCAATGCCTCATTCAAACGACGTAATTTCGACCTGCACAATGTCTTTGGGTTTTACTTTAGCATACCGCTGTTCCTGGCCGCCATTACAGGAGCATACTTTGGCTTTCAGGAGCAGACACAGGCGGTAGTAGATAAGCTGACGCTAGCCAAAGAACCGACACCGTACGTCAAAGCGCTGCGTTCTTCTTTTCTGCGGGGAGCGGCGCCGCTCACCGTGTATCAGGCACTCGATCGGATGGATGCCTTATACCCCGGATACGTGCCGCGCACCCTTGTCATGGCTCCCGATAGCGCAGCAACTCTCAACCTGACCTTCCTGGCATCATCCGAACTGGAGGCAGGTCCGCAGTACCGCCCGATGGTATACCTGGACCAATACACCGGTGCTACCGTGTATGATTACAATCCGCACACGGCTCCAACAGGCACGCAACTTACCCGCAACTGGTTTGTGCCGACACACTTCGGGGAAATTGGAGGTTGGATCACGCGCATACTCTGGTTCTTTCTGGGCCTGGTGCCCGCCACGTTGTGGGTGACAGGCATTGTAATGTGGTGGGGCAAAAGCAAAAAGAAGAGAAAAGTCCACGTCAAGGTGAAGGAAGGAATAATCGCTGGGAAAATTTAAACGTGCTAACAGCTGATATATCTTTAAATTCTACAAGCAAAAGTGTACTTTTGCGGCGCTATGGTATAGTATGTTCTGTGTCGCTTTCATAAAATGGCGATATAGTACATAAAGCGTCGCAATATTGAACATTAATTGTTTACGATATGTTAGTGGCACAACCGGGTAGATGAGTATCCGGAGGTGTAAATTGTAGCTTACCGTTGATTTAGGAGAGATAAAAAACTAACTATGAAGGAAGCATCCGAAATGCTTGACCTAGTGCTGTTGGTAGACGACGACGATACCACGAATTATCTGAACAAGCGCCTGTTGACCGACATGAAAGTAGCCAGAGAAATCCTGGTACTGAAGAACGGTAGAGAAGCAATCGATTATCTGAGCAAAGCCTGTGGCGAGAAGCCTGACCAGGCTTTTAAATGCCCTGACCTTATTTTTCTGGATATCAAAATGCCCATGATGGATGGCTTTGAGTTTCTGGAGGAATACCAGCGCAAAGGCCTGGATGCCGGCGATCATGTGATCATCCTGATGTTGACTTCCTCAGCAAGCTTTTATGACCTAGAGCGCATCAAAAGCTTCAAGAAAGTGAAAAAACATTTCTCTAAGGCGCTTACCAACCACGATGTAAGAGAAATACTGGCCGAGTTTTTCCAGAAACGAAAAAAATAGTGTAATCCATACTATAAACAACAAAGCCTGTATGCCGCAAGGTATACAGGCTTTGTTGTTTATTCATTCTCCTCTGATTCGGTTACCACTTCGCTGGCCGGCCACGAAAACACGAAGCGGGCACCACGCCCTTCTGACTCAACCCATACATCACTCCGCTTTTCCTCGAGTATGCGTTTCACGATGGCAAGACCCAGGCCCGAACTGTCGGAGCGTGTCAGGTTGTGGCCCAGCGATTCGTATTTGCTAAAGATCTGCTCCTGGTCTTCGGGGGCTATGCCCGGGCCATTGTCCTGCACTGTAAACAAGATATGGTCAGCTTCGAAGCTATACGCTATTTCAATTACGGCCTCCTCGGGTCTGTCGTGATACTTCACCGCGTTGCCAAGCAGATTGCTGAAAATCTGGTAAAAGTAAATTTCCTGGGTATAGAGGGTTGGCATATCATCCGGCAGTATTATTCTGAAAGACGCCGGTATAAAGAGCGACTCCAGCACTTTTTGCAGTACAACCCGAACGGATACGATCTGGCGGTGCAGGCTGTGGTGACCGGCAAGCGAATAGGCCAGTATACCTGTAATCAGTTTGTCCATCTTGCTGGCCTGCTCCCGCAACATCGGTAGGAGAGAAGCTGCGTCTTCGTTATTTCCGGTTTGCAGACTGTTCTCCAGAAAATTGATAATGCCGCCGATGTTTTGCAGGGGCGACCGCAGATCGTGCGAAACGGTATGTGCAAAGGCGTCCAGGTCTGCGTTCACTTTCTGGAGCTCCAGGTTGCGGCGCTCCCGTTCTTCTGAAAGCGTCTGTATCTCGAAGTTGGAATGCTGGAGTTGCAGGTTCAGCCTCCTGATCTCCTGAAGTTGCTGCTCTGCCTCCAGGTTGCGCAGACGCAGCTTTTCGAGCAGTTCGAGCTGCTGCATGTTCTGCTTTTTGATCTCCGCATACGGCGATATACCTTCTTCATCGTTAAACTCCTGCAACCAGACTTCCTTCAGACTCTTGGTCACGACAGGCGACTGTGTAGGTATACGCTTGCGGAGGGTCACGGCAGTGCCCTGCTCATGCTCAGTCTTGATCTCAAAAAAGTCGACGAGCTTGCGGGAGTTAACGATGCCCATGCCACGCGTCGCGGTGCTGCTGGCATATCTGGCCCGGTCATAAATCTGGTCAAGGTTTCCGATGCCGCGCCCGCGGTCTGAAACCCTGGCTTCCAGGTAATTGTGGCCGCTCTCCTGCACAATGCCAAACTGAATGGTGCCATTGCCTACATGCTCCACCACGTTGCGGCAGATTTCTGACACGGCCGTTGCAAACTTGGTTTGGTTAGCCTGCGCCATACCTGTTTTTTCAGACAGCTGCATAGCGCGCCTGTAAGCCAGCACCACATCCAGCTCGTTTGCAATATTTATCTTGAGAAGGCTCCTGGGCATGGACTACGGTTTAGCTTTGCATACAAGTACGAGCGTGTCATCTGTCTGGCGGCTGTGGTCTTTGTAAAGAACAGCCGCAATGGTGGTGGGCGAGTGGCGGTGCAGGTTCGGGTAGCGGCTCAGGTCCCAGCGCGATTTCAGTCCGTCGCTGTGCACTATAAGCACCTTGTTACGGTTCCAGTCCAGGCTTTGGTTGTTGAAAGTGCCCGGCACGTTATGGCCGAGTATGCCATTGTAGGAAATCACATTCTTGTAAGACAAACAACCCAGCGAACTTTCCATAGAGAAAAGCTTGCCGGCAATGTTGCCAATGCCACAGTACGTGAATTTGTTTTGCGTGATGTCGATGCTGGCGGCAAAGCCTACTGCGCCCCGGGTACGACGAATGCCATTGTGGATGACTTGCAGTGCCTGAGCCGGATCAGGTATAGGGTTTTCGCAAAAGGTTTTGACAGCAAGTTGTGCTGCTTCCTGTGCGTGCGTACCATGCCCAAGGCCATCGAGGGCAAGCAGGTAAGCGCCCCGTTCGTGGTGAATGACGGCATAGCCGTCACCACAGTCTACCTCTTTGGGCTTGGGTACCATGACACTGCCAATTTCGTAGCGTCGTGCCGAAGGTAAAGACTTAGCCGACTTGTATACCCGGGTCAAGATGACCGTGCCTACCTGAGGCTGTGAGTAAAGATCGAAAACATCCGACTGCCGCCTGATTGCTCCGAGCCCTTCGCCAGCAGAGCCATAGGTCGATACGCCATCTTCCAGCATGCGTTCAGGATCAGCCATACCGGGCCCGTTGTCGAGACTGATGATCTCGATTCCTTTGATGGGTTTTCCGATGGCCTTTACCAGCAACTCTCCACCCTGTGTTGTATGCTTCTCCAGGTTGGTAAGCATTTCCGACACAATGATATTCACTTTGCCCACAGCTCCCTCCGACAAGGCGAAGCTCTCGGCAAGGCGCGTAATATCTTTTTTTGTGAGGCTGGCGTGGCTCCGATCGGGTACTGCGAAGCGGTAATGTTGGTTAACGTCCATTTTTCCAGTGGATGACAGTGACGGTCGTGCCTTCTCCCGGATTACTTTTGAGGTCGAATTCGTTGACTAGTCGCTTGGCGCCGGGCAGACCAAGACCAAGGCTCCTGCCGGTAGAGAAGCCATCGCGCATGGCCATGGCGACATCCGGTATACCTGGGCCTTCGTCTTTGAAGGTTAGTCTTACGCCGGTTTTGGCATTATAGCTGATAATTTCGAGTATTACTTTGCCGCCGCTGGCGTACTTGAGCATGTTACGCACCAGTTCGCTGGCTGCCGTAATCAGTTTGGTCTGGTTTACCAGACTCATACCTATACGGGTGCTAAATTCGCGCACGCGGTTGCGGAACGGTACCACATCCTGTTCGCGCACGATCTCCATCGTGTCCTTAGTCATTACGATCATCCTGGTCTTCCTCCTCGTCGTCGTCTAGTTCCAGGTTATCGCCTAGTTTAGTGTTAAGTAATTCCATGCCCTTTTCTACATTCAGGGCAGTGTATACACCTTGCAGCGTTAGGCCGAGCTCCACAAGTGTAATAGCCACAGCGGGCTGCATTCCTACTACTACAGTTTCGGCATCCATAATGCGCGACATAGAGGCGATGTTGCCTAAAATGCGGCCCATAAATGAATCGACGATGCTTACCGTGGAAATATCAATCAATACGCCCCGTGCTCCGGTCTGGCTTACCATGTTGATCAGGTCGTTCTCCAGCGTCAGAGCTAATCTGTCGTAAAGGTCAATCTGAATGGTAACCAGCAGAAAAGGCCCCATTTTTAAAATCGGTATCCTCTCCATCATTCTAGCGCATTAGTTTCGGACCCTTGTGACGCTCTGTGCGACGCACCTCCAGATTAGTCATGCTAAAGGCAAGATGCAGTGCACTGGCCAGGCTGGCCTTGGTTTTGATGTTGGACAGGTCGATGCCCAAATGCACGATGGTTTGTGCAATTTCGGCCCGGATACCGCTGATAATACACTCGGCACCCATCAGGCGGGTAGCGCTTACGGTCTTGATCAGGTGCTGTGCTACCAGTGAGTCCACAGCTGGTACGCCGGAGATGTCCAGAATAGCGATGTTGCTGCCTGTGTTCACGATCTCCTGCAGCAGGTTTTCCATCACAACCTGGGTGCGGGCACTGTCCAGCGTGCCGATGATAGGAAGGGCAAGTATACCGTCCCACACCCGGATCACCGGCGTAGAAATCTCGCTGATCTCATCGGTCTGTCGCAAAATCACTTCTTCACGTCCTTTGATGAAGGTTTCGAAGGTGAGGATGCTCAGGTTGTCGAGCAGGGTGTTGAGCTGCATGATTTCCCGGTAGAGCATGCTTGTGTCGTCTTGTCGTTGCTCAACCAATACCTCAATCACAGACTGCTTCAGGCTCAGCACATACGCGCCGGTTTCGCGCGGGCTGAAACCTTGCCTGGCTCTGGTAATGGAGATGTCTCGGAGTGTATCCGTTACCTGCTCAAAATCAGTGTCATAGATATTGTCGTAATTGCCTTTGGAAACAGCTCGGAGCAGGCCGTCCAGCATCTCTCTCGATTGACGCTGCAATTCATCATTGGTCATCAGGTCATCCCGGAGGGCGGCATCAGACAGCTGATTTTGCATCCACTTTTCGAGGATGCGCTCTTTGTTTTTTTCTAGTACTTGTGCTGTTGTGTTCATGGTAGGGCAAAACGTAGCTTATGGACGTATGGTTTAGACGATGTTTAAATTTTACATCGCACAAAGGATTCTGGCGTAGGATACATGCTAAGTTAGGTATAATAATTGCAATCGAAGCATGTATCCCGTATTACGACTTACGTATACACAATTATTTTTTGTGAAGACTCAAGGACTTTCGGAAATGAGAAACCTGTTGTTTAGTACTGCTTTGCTGTTAATCTCACTGCTGTCGGCCTGCAGCCCTGCCACGAGTATTCAGTCTGAGCCCGCGCCCGGTTTTACGCTGGCAACCTACCGTCAGTTTGCCTTTATGGAGGTGGATTCTGATGTAGAGAATATGGGCCCTGATTATGAGGGGCACGTGCATTTTCTGAAGCAGGAGCTTGCCCGTCAGCTGGAACAGCGTGGTCTGAAGCAGGCTCCGTCTGTGGACGAAGCAGATCTGCTGATCAACCTGGGCATCGTAGTGGACAGAAAGGTGCAGACGAGGGAAACGAATATTATAACGGATCCGCCCCGCTACATTGGGCAGCGCCGCTATACCTGGAAGAGCGAAGAAGTGGAAGTGGGGCGCTATAGCGTAGGTACGGTGTCGGTGCACTTGGTAGATCCTGTGCAGAACGAGTTGATGTGGCAGGGCACGGCAGAGCGTATCATTTCCGACAAACCTGAAAAGCTGCGCGAGCAAATAGAGAAAGGTATAGAGCAGCTGGTGGAGGAGATGCCGTCGTAGGTGCGAATGATATTTAGCTAAAACGAGGAGAGGTAGTGAAATTTTGCTAACTCGTTAGGGCGCTGGTGGTGTACCAAGTGTATATTTAAAATTAGGAAGTATAGGTGATCCATTAATAACATCGTATCGGCTAGAAGCGCTGTTTTTAATATAAAATTTGAGATTAAATTTTCCGAGGATCTATAATATAATTAAGTAATTTAATTGTTCTTGGACCATGGCAAAGGGGTTAACTTACTATGAAGAAAAACCTCACTAGAACACCTGTTACTGTATTTCCCCTCATAATCCAGTATAAATAGAAGTGATAATTCTATATACCAAATGTAAAGTTCTAAAGCTTCTTTTCTTACTTCAAAAGATATTGTATTAAGGTTTTTTCTTTTTTCTGCTTGAGAATGTACAATGGCGTTCCGAATTTGAACTATTAGCTCTGGACCATCTAGTTGATTTTTCTTGTCTGCTTCTTTACTAAACTTTGTTAACTCCCGAAGCCCTTCAGGTATATTATAATCGGTACTTATTAAGCTCAGTAACAACCTTATTTTGTTTGAAGCAGCAATATTATCTGCGTCTTTACCTGAAATTAACTTCTGCTTTTCTATGACATGCCAGTTATAAATTAATTCTAAAGCAGATTGAGCCATCACAATCGAACCATGCAGTCCACCATTCAAGGAATTAGCGTCAAGATACCAGCCTACTACCGTTTCAAGTACATATTTGCCATCATTATCCCTCCATATTTCATTGAAATTATTCCAAAGATTATTTAGATGTTTAGCTTGTCGTTCTTCAACCCAATGCTTCACTCCAATAAATGGCTCAATGAAATTAGAGGTGTAGTCGACCCAAATGATTTCATTGTTATAGAAACCATGAGTAAACATTGAAGATGTACTCCTACCATTAATAAAGCTCAAGAATGTTGAAAAGCATTGTAAAATATCTCTCACTTCATCAATTGAGAGACTGCCATTCTTCTTACTTATTTCACCTTTGTATAAAAAGAAGTATCCGCCACTATCCTTAAGCAATTTTACTTTATTCATGTACTCAAAGTCCTTATCCAGTATGATAGTATATTTGGCATTCTCAAACAATATTCTTGAATGCCAAGTTTGTACTTGTTCACCAGAATAGCGCTTAATAGTCGCTCCACTAAGGTTAAGAAGATTCGGGATGTAGAAATAAGCAGCGTCTACCTTGATAGTAGAATCACCTTTAACAGGCCTTCCTGCTATAGTGCCTTTTATAGACGCTAACTCACCCGGATTATTAAATCCCATCTCAGTTAAAAAGCATTCACTGAAATGTTGTCCGTTAATAATGATATTGAATTTGTTAGATTCAGTCATTGCCATGAACTCATCAAGTGAATTTACTAATGTACTTCCTGTGAGAACAGGTCTAGATCGTGGGAACCATTTAAATTCGATCACTCCATTCACTATTAACTCGAGTAGATCGTTTTTTAACAAATAAGTGCCTTCATATATTTGAATAGTTTCATTGGGGCACGACATAAGTTCTGGATAGGGAAGTGCCTCAGGGAAATTGTCAAGATTCAATTTCATAATAGCTATTGTGAAAGGTCTTTGTTAGATCATAAGTTACAGTATATAATCAGAATACTTCAATTATTCTATCTTTTTCAGTTCTTGTAGTTGATGAAATTCACGCCACAAGGGTAACTGCATAATCAGGTTGAAGAATGCTTTGGTGATTGTTGATAATGCCAAAGTGCCTTAGTTATCCGTCTTGTTGCATCAAGAGTGAAATAAAAAGGGCCCTTTACATAATGTAAAAGACCCTTTATTGTCGGAGTGGCGGGATTCGAACCCACGACCTCCAGCACCCCATGCTGGCGCGATACCAGGCTACGCTACACCCCGAAAACTTTCGCAACATAGCAAAAACGTTCTTTCATAGCAAGACCAGGCCTGCATCTATACCTTAAATTATTTACAGGTATAATGCCCGGTTAGCTTAACTAGTTTAGGACAAATTACTTGTCGTATACCTTATGAAACAGCAACCGCAGCACGAACCCGATCACCAGCAGGCCAAGCCCGGAAAGAATAACCTGAAGCGGTAATGACACCGACATGGCCAGGCAGCCCATAAGGCCTAGTACAGGTATAAACTTGCCGTAGAGCTGATCCGAGTCTGGTTGTTTTAATGCAGCTATGTTAGTGATGCTGTAGTAGAGCAAAATCGTGAATGAGGCCGAACGCAGTATGAATTCGAAGGAGCCCGCCAGCACCAGCAGCAGAATGATTGCACCTGTGAGGAGGATGCCTACATGCGGAACCCTGAAACGGCGGTGCACCTGCTCAAACACAGGCGGCAGATCGTGCCGTCTCCCCATAGCCAGCATCATGCGGCTGATCCCCAAAATCTGGCTCAGCAGCACCCCAAGCATCGCGGTAGACGCACCAATCGTGATCACAGTGCGGATAGCGGGCGTGCTCAACGCAGCTGCTACCACCTGCAAAGGCGATCTGCTGTCAGTCATCCGCTCTGCGCCAATCACGCCAACCGCTACAAGCGAAACGGCCGCATACAGCACAATGGCCGAAACGATGGTGATAATGACCGCACGGGGAATCGTTTTATGGGGTTCGCGTACTTCCTCTGCCAGCGTAGCAATGCGGGCATACCCTGTAAAAGCGAAAAACAGCAAAGCCGCCGCCTCGGCTATACCTGCCATACCAAAGGGCGCAAAGGGCTGAAAGTTCTCCTGTTTGATAGCAGGTATACCGCTGAACACCAGGTATAGCAGCGAGACAAGCGTAAGCGCTACAATAATGAGATTGAGCATGCCGGCTTTTTTGATGCCGAAGTAATTGGCCACCGTCAGCAGGAGCACAGCCAGTACCGAGAGGACCAAAGGAGAAAAGACAGGTATAAGCTGGTAGAAGTAGCTCCCGAAACCAATGGCAACCACACCCGCTGCAGAGAGCTTGCTGATCAGGAACATCCAGCCTGCTGAGAAGCCGAGCGTGGGATTCAGTAAGCGGTAGCCATACTCATAAGTGCCTCCGGAGTGCGGGTATACGGCAGCCAACTGTGCGGACGACAGCGCATTGAAGGCCGCAATCATACCTGCAAATAGTAACCCCATCAAAAAGGCGGGACCCGCCAAACCAGCCGCCACGCCGGTCACAACAAAAATACCTGCCCCGATTATGGCGCCCAGGCCAACGCCCACCGCATCTTTTAAAGTAAGTACACGGAGCAGTTCGTGTTGCTGCGTTTTCGGCCTCTCCATTTTTGGTCTATAATTTTTGATAGTATCCGATACTCTGGAGTCATCATCCAAAGATATAGAAATACCGGCAAGTCTGGCAGGAGTGAGGAAAATTGCATGAATCAGGGCATAAAAAAAGCCCTACATTGCTGTAAGGCTTCTTGATGTGCACCCGAGAGGATTCGAACCCCTAACCCTCGGAGCCGAAATCCGATATTCTATCCAATTGAACTACGGGTGCTTACCGTGTTGCAAAAATAGAAACAATGCGCTAAAAAGGAAATTTTAGTGGCGATAATTATAATGCTGAAAGGTATAATGAACAGGTATAAATGGATATTAGACTCTTAATTGCTTCATCCCTAAAACAATAAGCAGATTTCGGGAGTTAGTAAATAATATTTCAAATCAAGCAAACGAAATCAGGAAGCTATGGAAAAAGTGTATACGGCAGAGGTTACTGCCACCGGCGGCCGTCGCGGCCATGTTGTATCATCAGATGGCGTGATTGATATGCCACTCTCGTTGCCCGAAGGATTAGGAGGGGAGAAGGGGAAGTCTAACCCGGAACAGCTGTTCGCTGCAGGGTATGCCGCCTGTTTTCAGAGTGCACTACTTCTGGTAGCCGGTAAGCAACATATCCGGTTAAATCCGGAGTCTACTGTAAAGGCACATGTGGATTTGCTCAAGTCTGAAAACGGAAAATACGGGTTGGGCGTGAAATTGGAGGTGCACCTGCAGGGACTCGACAAAGAGAAAGCAGAGCAGTTGGTAAATGAAGCGCATGAGGTGTGTCCTTACTCCATCGGCACACGCGGCAATATCAATGTGGAACTGGAAGTTGTGTAAACCTGCAACATGTATAAAGCAAAAGGGGCTGCCATCACTGGCAGCCCCTTTTGCTTTTATGATATGTGCTGGGATTAAGCTCCTACTTCAGCCAATACCTGCTTCACTTTCTCGGCAGCTTCTTTCAGCGCTACGGCAGAGTATACCTTCAGGCCAGACTCGTCGATGATGCGGGCGCCTTCTTCCGCGTTAGTTCCCTGCAGACGAACGATGATCGGCACCTTGATGTCACCGATGTTCTTGTAAGCCTCAACCACACCATTGGCAACACGGTCGCAACGAACGATACCGCCGAAGATGTTGATCAGGATAGCCTTCACGTTCGGGTCTTTCAGGATGATGCGGAAACCAGCTTCAACCGTCTGTGCGTTTGCCCCACCCCCTACGTCCAGGAAGTTAGCAGGCTCGCCGCCAGAAAGCTTAATGATGTCCATGGTGGCCATGGCAAGACCAGCACCGTTTACCATACAGCCTACGTTGCCGTCCAGCTTCACGTAGTTCAGGTTCGACGCGCTTGCCTCTACTTCCAACGGATCTTCTTCCGCAGTGTCGCGCAGGGCAGCCAGGTTTTTGTGACGGAACAGGGCGTTGTCGTCCAGATCCACTTTGGCGTCTACTGCCAGAATTTTGTTGTCAGAAGTCTTCAGAACCGGGTTGATCTCGAACATGGAAGAGTCAGTCTCCACATAGGCTCTGTAAAGGTTGCTGATGAATTTCACCATCTCCTTGAAAGCCTCGCCTTGCAGACCAAATGCAAACGCAATCTTGTTTGCCTGGAAAGGACGCAAGCCTACAGCCGGATCGATCCACTCTTTGATGATCTTCTCAGGCGTTTTCTCAGCCACTTCCTCGATGTCCATACCACCTTCAGTAGATGCCATGATCACGTTGCGGCCTTTGGCGCGGTCCAGCAGGATGCTCAGGTAATATTCCTTCGGATCGGATTCGCCAGGGTAGTACACGTCCTGCGCCACAAGTACTTTCTGTACCAGTTTGCCTTCAGGACCAGTCTGGTGCGTTACCAGCGTCATACCCAGGATGTCGTTAGCGATCTGCTTCACCTGATCCAGGTTTTTAGCCAGCTTCACGCCACCGCCTTTACCACGGCCACCCGCATGAATTTGCGCTTTGATCACGTGCCAGCCTGTGCCGGTTTCCTCGGTCAGTTTCATAGCGGCTTTTACAGCCTGGTCTGGCGTTTCCGCCACGATGCCTTCCTGTATGCGAACGCCGTAGCTTTTCAGAATCTCTTTAGCCTGATATTCGTGTATGTTCATGCTTTCAGTTTTATTGGACGCACGAAAGTAATCCTTTATCGGCTTAAATTCAAGAAATAGGTTTTTAAAATATTGGGGATTCGCTGTCTGCTGCCTGCCGCGACTGGTGTTTCTCTTCAGATCAGGCATTCGCTTCCCTGTGTGCAGGGAAAGTAACTGTAGAACATAGATTTTAGTAAGTGTACGTAATTCGTGCGTTATAACTGAACTTATAAAAAAGCGGACCATGCCCCCTAAAGATTCATTTGCCAAACGTGTAGCGCTGGCTGCTTTCATCGTGCTGCTGATAGCCTCCGGGTTTTTCCTGCTGGTCAAGGCAGCTTACTTCTTCCTGTTGGTTTTTGCCGGCATCCTGATGGCCGTGCTTTTCTGCGGGCTCACCGATTGGGTGGTGCGTCACGTTGGCCTGAAGCGCTGGCTGGCTTTACTGCTGGTAACGTTGCTGGTCTTTGGCTTGCTGATAGGGTCTTTTTTGCTGGTGGCTCCCACCATCTACGAACAGGGCGACCAGATGCGCGAAAAGATACCGCAGGCTTTCAGCAGTCTGAAGGAATGGCTGAGCCAGTATAACTGGGGCCAACGGCTGGTAGAGGAACTGCCCGAGGACTACAAGCGGATGATGCCGGAGCAAAGGGAGATCCTGCAACGCCTTTCGGGTGCTTTCTCGTCCACGCTGAGCATTCTGGCGGATTTTTTCATTGTGGTGATCACGGCGCTCTTCTTTGCGGCAAACCCGACGCTCTATACCCACGGCTTCGTAAAGCTATTCCCCGAGCACCGGCGCACCCGCATGCTGGAAGTGCTGCACAGCTGCTACTATACCTTGAAAATGTGGCTGCTGGGGATGCTCTCGGCCATGGCGATCATTGGTGTTAGCACGGCCATTGGGTACATGATTATTGGCCTGCCGCTGGCGCTCGCATTGGGTCTGATCTCCTTTTTTCTGGCCTTTATACCTAACATCGGGCCCTGGCTGGCAGGTATACCTGCCGTGCTGATCGGACTGACGGTGAGCCCCGATATGGCACTGCTGGTCATCATTGTCTACGGGGGCATTCAGATGGTGGAGACATACGCCATCACGCCCATTATCTTCCAGAAAACGGTGGATCTGCCTCCTGCCTTGCTGCTCTTTTTCCAAGTGCTGCTGGGTATACTTCAGGGCGGCCTGGGCCTGCTGATGTCCGCCCCCATACTGGCTGTACTGATGGTGATAATTAACGAGCTGTATGTAAAAGACGTGCTGGAAAATCAGAAGAGGGCAGAAGACGAAACGGGGAAAGTGTAACTACAGAGGTTGAGAGTTGATCCTTCAGATAAGGGCTATGAGCTGGGCTTAATTTTTAAGCAGCTTTTGTCGGATAGTAACTTTGACAAACATAACCTTGAGCTACAGAATACTGAATTACAGATAATACACAAAAGAAAATGATGCCGCGAGTATTTACGCGAATTTTAAAACCAGATACCCGGTTTGGATTTTTAATTAGGTATAAGATTTTGCGGCTTTACCTCAGCTTGCAATGGCTTCACCAAATTAACCAAATGCTTGGGGCTCTAATCGAACAACGATCTCGTACATCTTATAGTGGTAACGATAGAAGGGTTACAGATCTGAAAATGAATGGTTTGTGTTTAAAAATGGAAGGTATATGACAAAACAATAGTTTCAAAATAAGGGCATGAAAAGGCACCTCTACTCGTCTAGAAATTTAATATTTACACTCTTACTGCTATGCGTCGCTTGTGACAAGGAAGAAGACGCAGCTCCAATTGACACCCGAACACAAGCCATTGCTCCAGTCGCGCACGCCGGCAATGATACAACCATGTATCGTCCCTATAAAGAGTACGTTTTAAACGGCAGTGCCAGCACAGATCCAGATTCTAATATTGTCTCCTATCAGTGGAGATTAATGGCAGGGCCTTCCGCTGTCAACATCAAGCAACACTTCTCTGATGTCAAAGCGTATGCAAGTGAGCTTTCTATGCCGGGCAATTATGATTTTGAGCTGACGGTGACCGATGCCGATAAATTGACTGCTAAAGATACGGTGACAGTCACCATTATTGTTCCGACAGAAGTACCAGCCTGCTCTGATCCAAAAGAATTCATCTTCAAAGATCTTGTCTGGGACTATTCCTGGATCATGGAGATCGACATTTACAATTTCTATTCAAACCTTCCAGCCAACAGCCAGATTCAGAAGATCTACATAAAAAGAGACAATTCCAATGAGTGGGAACCCGTTGTATACCTGGCTGAGTCTTCCGGTTATAGCCTGCACACATGGGATTATGGGAATGGCGTATTCGTTATTTTACCAAATCAGAATATGGAAGATGATACCCCTGACGTGAAAATCGAGTATTGCGACTAAGTGCGCCTGACACCACAGGTGTTTTCACGATAACAGGAGCTAACGCTGCTCCCGCATGTCTGGCCCGGAGCTGAGGTTACTGCTAAATTTCGGAAGGCAGGTACCTCACTTATACCTTTTGTTTTGTAGCTTTGGCAGATAATCCATCGTCAAACATTATCGCCAGATCGTGCTGCAAGTCGTTAACGTTCACAAGAAATACGGTTCATTGGAAGTGCTCAAAGGGATAGACCTCACCATCCATGCCGGCGAAGTTGTTTCCATTGTTGGCGCTTCGGGCGCTGGCAAAAGCACACTGCTGCACATTCTGGGAACGCTTGACTCGGCCGATACCGGCGACGTACTGTTTGATGATAAGAACATTTCCCGCCTGAATGCGTCTGAACTGGCACGCTTTCGTAACCGGCACATCGGCTTCATTTTCCAGTTCCACAACCTGCTGCCTGAGTTCACAGCCCTCGAAAACACCTGCCTGCCCGGTTTCCTGGCCGGTCGCCCGGAGATTGAGGTAACCGAGCGGGCAGCCGAATTGCTCAGTATGCTCAACCTGGGCCACCGCATGCACCACAAGCCTTCGGAGATGTCGGGTGGAGAACAGCAGCGCACGGCCGTGGCACGCGCCCTGATCAACTCGCCGCGCATCATTTTCGCTGACGAGCCCAGCGGTAACCTCGACTCCAAAAATGCCCAGGAACTGCACGAAATCTTCTTCAAGCTTCGCGACGAGTTCAACCAGACCTTTGTGATCGTAACCCACAACGAACAGCTGGCCACTATGGCCGACCGCAAGCTGGTCATGAAAGACGGTCTGATCGTGCAGGAGGTTAGAGCCTAGGCTATACCTATATCTATAACCATTGTTCCTGGACTATACTTGGCCCTCTCTGGCTGGCTTTTCAACTATGTCCGCTCCCGAGGCCCTCTTCTTTGTTTCAAACCCATACCTCCATTGTAATTTTCACGTACAATATATCCCCCCTTTGCCTTTTTGTGCTAAATGGGAGACAATTACGAGGGGAAACATATTTTTCTGAAATTAATTTATAAATATCTGATAATCAGTTATTTATAATGTATATTTTTTGTGATTTTTTGCACCATTTCAGGAGCAGGTATGTTTGATATATGTACTAAAACATGAAAACTAACTAGATATGAGTCAAGTGAATAAAGAGACAAAAGTGGAGAGGAAGCCGAAGGTAGAAAGCTATGATATAGCGAAATCTGATGAGACGCTTCACTTAGCTGTTGACCTGGCTAAGTTTATAAAAGAGAATAGGTTATATCAAAATATACAAGGTAAAGAGTACGTAAACGTGGAAGGCTGGCAGTATGCCGGTTCCCGTCTGGGTATCTTGCCGGTGGTGGAGCATGTGGTCAACATCAGCACCGACGACGAGATCAAGTACCAGGCGAAGGTGAACCTGCTCGACCTGCGCAGTCAGCAGGTAGTGGGTGCCGGTTTTGCGATCTGCTCCAACAAAGAGCAGGGCAAAAAGTACTACCAGGAGTTCGCGATTGCCTCGATGGCGCAGACCCGTGCCATTGGTAAGGCGTACCGCAACATTCTGGCCTGGATTATCCGCGCGGCTGGTTACGAGCCAACTCCGGTAGAGGAAATGGACTACGCAGGCAATGATTCGTCTGCCAAGCCAGCTGTTCCTACCGAGAAGAAGGCAACCATGAAGGCTGCCCCTGCCACAGCTGCTGCTGAAGCAGCTGCCGCAGACGCTGAACCTACTCCAGGCGTACGCTACGCATCGGCCAAGCAGAAAGAGGAGATCATCCGTCTGCTGAACAACCCGGTGATCACGCGCCAGGAAAAGACCAAGATGTTGCTCAACATCAACCGATTTGACGAAGAGCGTGCCTCACAGGCGATCGAGAAACTGAAAAAGGTGATTGAGGACCGTGAAGATGGTCAGTCTGCAGCTGCTTAATTAGAACAATCTACCAGTAAAAGCCTGCCTCTAAAGAGGCAGGCTTTTTTGTTTTTCTACACTGCTAGTCTCTGGTATCGGATTCGAGATGCCTTATAAAATTTATTTGGAGGGATATGGTAGGTGTTTGAAGCAGTTAATGAAACGTTTTTTTAAAATATAGTTAAATATATATATTTGCCGATATTATCCATTTTAATTTTAATATCTTATGAAAGCAAAATTACTTTTAACTTTTGCCTGCTGCCTGATGATGCAGTGTGTGTTCGCTCAGAAGAAGGCCTATGAACAGGGCGATCTATTTATTCATGCAGGAACATCGCTGGGCTACTATGGCTATGGGTTTACAGGCAACCGCTCAGGTGCGTTTATCCCGGTAACAGCTTCCATCGAGAAAGGAATTCACGAAAGTATAAGTGTAGGCCCTTACGTTGGCTATGCTAGCTGGAAGTACAGCAACTACGGCTATGACTACAAATGGAACTTCACCTCAGTAGGAGCCAGGGCTACTTACCACGCTGTTCCTTTAATAAACGAAGCCTTGGGGGCGAGTATCAGCGAAGAGAAGCTGGACCTGTACGGTACGCTGCTGGTGGGACTCGAATTCAGGACTTTTTCCGGAGACGAGGACTTTCAGGGCTCATATGCCAACTCCACAAACTTTTTTATCGGACCGGTACTGGGCGTAAAGTATAAGTTCAACGAGACAGTGGGTGTCTACTTTGAAGGTGGCCGTGGCGCATTCGGCTTTGGTACATTGGGAGTGTCGATAAACCTGTAATTGATTTGCCACAGCAAAAAAGCCTTCCGGAACTGATTCCGGAAGGCTTTTTTTATGCCCTCTAGCCTTCGCATTATTCTCCTGCCATCGCTACGCCGCGAGTTTTTCTAGTGCACGATTGTCCTTTCCGTCCTTTCAGCCAGGTATAGGATACAGGTCTAGCGCTTAATCAGCTCTTTCAAATTCTTTCCCAAACACCAGATCAGGATTTCCCACTTGCGATGGAAATGAAGGTATGTGTAGTGAAAAATTCTGACTTCTGTCATCTATACTTTATCTTCGCTGTCCCATACCTATATTCCCTTGCCAGACATCCACCACATATTGCGCACCTTTTGGGGCTACGACCAGTTCAGGCCTTTGCAGGAGGATATTATCCAGTCGGTGCTGGCAGGGCAGGACACGCTGGCACTACTGCCGACGGGTGGGGGTAAGTCGATCTGCTTCCAGGTGCCGGCCATGGCTATGGAGGGGATTTGCCTGGTGATCACGCCCCTGATCGCGCTGATGAAGGACCAGGTGGAACAGCTCAAAAAGCGTGGTATACCTGCCGTGGCCATTTTCTCAGGTATGAACCGGCGCGAGATCGATATTGCCATGGACAACTGCGTGTATGGCAACGTCAAGTTCCTATACCTGTCACCGGAGCGGCTGCAGACCGAGTTGTTTCAGGAGCGGGTGAAACGCATGAAAGTGAGTTTGCTGGCCGTGGACGAAGCGCACTGTATCTCGCAATGGGGCTACGATTTCCGGCCGCCATACCTGGAACTGGCCGCTCTGCGCGAAACACTGTCGGCTATACCTGTGCTGGCCCTTACGGCTACCGCAACAGAGCAGGTGCGCATCGATATACAGGAGAAGCTGGCTTTCAAAAAGCAGAATGTCTTTGTCAAGAGCTTTGCCCGGGCTAATCTTTCTTATTCCTGCCTCTATACTGAAGATAAAGTGGGCCGCCTGCTCGAGATCCTGAACCGTATGCCTGGACAATCTATTGTGTATGTGCGCAGCCGACGGCAGACGGTGGAGATAGCCCGTTTCCTGCAGAGCCGGCGTATACCTGCGGCTGCTTACCATGCGGGGCTTAAATTTGAAGAACGCAACAAAACACAGCAGGCCTGGATTGAGGATAAGGTACGGGTGATTGTGGCAACTAACGCCTTCGGAATGGGCATCGACAAACCGGATGTACGGCTGGTTGTGCACCTCGATCTGCCCGAAAGTCTGGAAGCTTATTACCAGGAGGCAGGCCGTGCCGGGCGTGATGAAAAGTACGCTTACGCTACCCTGCTTTACGGCCCCAGCGATACCAAAGACCTGCTGCAGAAAGTAAAGGAGGCACATCCACCCCTGGAGCTGATCCGGCGGGTATACCAGTGCCTTGCTAATTATTACCAGATCGCAGTGGGCAGTGGCTTCATGGGCAGCTTCGATTTCGATCTGGCCGCATTTTCTAAAAATTACAAGCTGTCTGCACTCGAAACCCACCACGCCATCAAACGGCTGGAAGGGGAAGGCTATGTGCAGCTAAACGAAGCCTATTACAGTCCGTCGCGGCTATACCTGTTGCTTGACAACATGGCTCTTTATGAGTTTCAGGTGGCCAATGCGGAGCACGATGCCCTGTTGCGTCTGATTTTGCGGATGTATGGTGGCGAGGCCTTTACGGGTTTTGTAAAGATATCGGAACGTAAACTGGCCGAACAGCTCAGGAAGCCGGAGCAGGAAGTGCGCCGCAAGCTCGAGTACCTGCACAAGCTGCAGGTGCTGGTATACGAACCGCAGCACGACGCCCCGCAGTTGGTCTTCACTTCTCCCCGTCTGGATGCCGCCAACTTGCCGCTCAACCACAAAAAGCTGGAGCAGCTGCGCGACCGTGCCCTGAAACAAGCCAAAGAAATGGCGCATTATGTTGAGACCACCAACCGTTGCCGTACACAGTTATTGCTGGAGTACTTCGCCGAAATCAGTGACAAAAGTTGCCGCATCTGCGACTACTGTCTGACGCAGCGCAAAAAGGAGCGGGAAGGGCAGGAGCAGAAAGCCTTGCGACAGCAACTGCTACTGGCAGTACAGACCAAAAACCTGTTGCCAAAAGAGCTAGTGCAGCAGTTCGAAGCCAAACATGTTGAAATCGTGACGGAAATGTTGCGCGAACTGGTGGACACCGGCATCGTGAAGTACGCTGAGAGCGGCAAGCTATACTTGGCAACAGAACAGGTATAACCTACCAGTGTTTTGCGTATGACTCTATTATGTGGTTTCCAAAATCACACGGCTATGAACATCCTCTTTTTCAGCTCCAAGGTATACGGCCATCAGGCCTTTCTCACGAGCAATGCCCTGTAAAGAATAACAGCCGTTACTATGCAAAATATCACAGTCTTCGAGCAAGGGCGGCAACTGGAAAATGAGGTAAAGGTCTAAGCTATACCGATACCTGGTTATACCTTCGCTACAGATCAACCAGATCACTTACACGATCAGCTGCATTCTTTAGGCAGACTCGTTCTTTCTGTCTGTAACAGGTCTAAGGTTCTTGTCTGAAGAGGGACTTCGACTTGTTTTGAACATATTCTAATCCAATAATATCCTGCTTTCCATCCGGTACAGTTTCCTGTTAGCTTGCAGATGAATACCCTACATCGCCAGTAGGTATGATTTCACCAAAAACCGACTTTAAACTTTGACTAAACGATTTAAAAATGATACTTTTTTTGGTGAAACTATGTTGTTGTTAGTAGAGAAACCGTGCAAGTTTCGGGAATGATCAGCTCAAGTGGTCATCGGTGATTTCTTGCAGGAGGAGCATCTTTCACATTACGGGCGAGATAGAGGATAGACGGTATGTAGGGAAATTTAACAGGAAATTTGTGCCCAGAAATGAAATATTGACCTTTGAAACAATTGCTGCCTTTGAAAGAAAAATAAACCACGATACACGGCCCTATGATCCGGGCCTTCAGCTCCTGCCGGGACGCATGGAGGAGAGGCACCAAAATGTTGATTCAAAGCTGGGGATTCCAGCCTTGCGGAGAAATTTTAACCTGATCTACCTCCTGCTCGACGGCCTGCACGATATCCGGCTTGATGACAAACACCGCTGGCTGATGCCAAATGATCTGGTTATCGTTCCGGCTAACGTACTCTATGCTTCTGCCAATATAAAGGAATGCAAAGGCTACTGTATAGAGTTCACAACGACCTTTTTAGAACCAGTTGTTCTGGGCGGCTTGTCAGAGCAATTCCCATTCTTCGACCTGGAAGCCGAGCACGTTATCAGCCTCACCGCCAACGAAAGCAACCTCGTGCAGCGTTCCTTCGAGAATATCCTGGAGGTGCATAGTGGCCACTCCAGGGAGAAAACGCAACTGCTCCGCGACTATGTTCACATTTTACTGTTGCTCATCCGCGATTGCTACAAAGCCAGGTATACCGTTTACATTAAAGAGAAAGCGACACGTGCCGTGCAATTGACAAGCGCCTACAAGCACCTGGTCGATGAGCACTTCCGCGATATGCACGAGGTGCAGCAGTATGCCAGCCTGCTCAACATCACGCCTAAGCACTTGTCAGATGTTGTGAAGAGCACCACCGGCAAGCCACCGCACGAAATGATCCACAACCGGCTGCTGCAAGAGGCCCGCACACTGCTTAGCAACACAGCAATGAGCATGGCCGAGATTGCCTATACGCTCCATTTTGAGGATCAGTCCCACTTCAGTCACTTCATGAAACGCAAGACCGGTCAGACGCCATTGGAAATAAGAAAGAGCTTCTAGTCTGTACAAATTATTCCGGAATACATACAATACTTCTTGCGGTAAGTGGTTTAATTTTAGGTTGTTATAATCACACTAAACACTTACTACAATGAAAGAGAATACAATTCAACGAAAAAGAGGCCGTCCTGAAAGGGTAGAGGATTTTGCGCACCACGTGCTGGACGACCTGAGTGCTGCCGAGCGGGTGAGAATGTCTTTCCTGGGCAGCCAACTGGGGCTATTTAAAGCAATGGCTAACGCCGGGCCCATGACAGTGGGCCAGATAGCCCGAAACTCCGGAGCCAGCATCAAACTGGTGAAGCATTGGGCCGACAGCCTGGCCGCAGACGGTTACCTGGTGCACGAGGAAGAGGCTGATACCTTCTGCCTCCCCGAACCACACGCCACCGCCATGACCGACCCAACCAGTCCCTACTATGTCGGCAACCGCTTTATGAAAGCAAACGGCAACCAGCTCATCAAACCGATGGAATTGACGCACGTGCTGCCTGCTAACTATGTAAAACTACGAAGCCTGCTGCCTTCCGATGTGTCCGGACGTTTTTTCAGTGAGGAATACCTGTCCAGTCTGCTGCACAGCTGGATACCGGGTGTAGAGGGGCTCGCAGCGAAACTTGAATCCGGTATACTAGTAGCAGACCTGGGCAGCGGTCGCCACGGAGCTTCTACGCTGGTAATGGCAGGTCTCTTCCCCAATTCGACCTTCCTTGGCTTCGACAGGTATGTCTCCTCTGTGGAGCGGGCCAACCTGCTGGCCAAAGAAAAGCACATACCGAACGCGCACTTTGAGTGCGCTACAGATGAGCACGTGTACGCCTACCAATACGACCTGATCACCCTGATCGAGAGCGCGCACCACATGGGGGAAAATTTGCAGGACCTACTGACCGAATGCCGCCAGGTGCTTAAAACGGATGGAGTACTGGTAATTGCAGAAGCAAAAGACGGTAGCATCGTCAGCGAAGAGCAGTACCAGCGCCTGCGCTCTACCAGGGTTGTACCGACAGTGGCAGAGCACGTTTACCGGGTAGAGCGCGGCATTGACGGGCACGAGCACGAACTGCAAAAAGCGGCTACTGCAGCTGGCTTTTCAGTTTTCCGCAGAGTGGCCGAAACCTGGTACGACAAGGTATACGAGTTGCGCCCTTAACTTGCGGGGAGGCTACAGTTTCACTTCAACGGTTTCCTGCCGCTTGTCATGGTCCAGGGACTGGTTGTGCCGGAACACCGTTTCGTACCCGTTGATAGATACGGTTTTGGTGACATCCAGCACAAGCTGATCCTGTTCCCTGTGAATCCCCTGCAGTTGCTTATCCAGCTGCAGGGGGGCACCCCTGAGCGGAAGCTCCTGAAAAGGCATCCAGCCGAAAGTGGTATCCAGCACGATCACTTCCTTTGGCAGGTTTGTGCTGATGCGGCGCACCTTGAGGTTCAGTTTCAGTTTAGAATCCTGCCAGCGTGCCTCACTGTAATCCGTTTCAGTGAAAATCCTGAAAGCGACCTCTTTGTTGTAAACCGGCGAAGCAGGGAGAGGCGATACATCTTCTTTTTCTTTGTCGCAGCCGCTTGTGAGCAGCAACAAAAGCGCCAGAAGGGGCGCAAGGGTGCGTAGAGTTAGAACCATGGTATGCGTAAGTAGAAGCTGTTCGGAGGTGGCAACATATGGCGTTGCTTATATAGCGTTACGCATCCCCGAAGCTTCTGTTTACGCTTCCTGCCTAGTTTTTTTTCGAATTTCCCGGCTCCCGTAAGGGCAGCACCATGTGTTGCGTAGAGGGCGTAAAACCCAGCGATTCCCAGAAGCGGATACCTCCCGGGTTGTGCACTGATACCTGCAGTTCCAGGTGGTCAGCCCCCTGGTCGCTCAGCCACTTGCGGGCGGCTTCGAACAGCTCTTTGCCAATTCCTTTGCCACGGAACTCATTCCGTACTACCGTCTCGCCAATGTAGCCTTTGTTGGAAAGCTTGAAGCCCGCAGAGCCGGGCCGCAGACTAGCCACCAGCATACCTGCCCAAATATCATCAATCTCGTACACAAACACCCGCGTGCTTTTGTCCTTGAGGCGGTTGAGCAGCTCCGCTTTTAAGGTCTGTTCACTGCCCGGCCTATACCTGAACACAACGTGATAGGACTGTTGCATATCAAGCAGCAGGCGCCAGAGCTCATACAGCTCATCAATATCATCAGGCTGCGCTTCGAAGATCATAGCGGAGATGTTAGAAAAGCGTGGTCAGGTCGCCGATGCGCTCGAGGCGGTGCTCGTACTCGCTTACTTCGCGGTAGCCGTAGCCGGCATGAACAAACGGTACGCCCGCTTTTTGTGCGGCCTCCAGATCACCGGGGGTGTCCCCCACATAGACCGGAGCCTGCAGGTTATTACGCTCCACAATGGCTTTCAGGTTGATGTCCTTGGAATCGCCGGTGCGGCCGGAGCACTCGAAATCACCGAAAAATTTGCCCAGATCGTGCCGCTCCAGAAAGGCCTCGATGTAGCCATCCTGGCAGTTGCTCACGATAAAGAGGGGGTACTTGGCGTGCAGGTATTCCAGCGTTTCTTCCAGTCCTTCGTACAGATTGCCGCCGTGCTTGCGGATATGGGCCATTTCTTCCTGGCCGCTCACCTCCATCAGTTCCTGGCGCTGTGCCTGGTTCAGTTGCGGGAACAGCTTATCAAAGATCAGGTTGTGCTGGGTGCCGGCAATGGAGCGGACCTTGTCAGGAGTGATCTCTTGTATTTCAAAGTCAACTTTCTCCCGGGCAGCTCTCCAGGCCTTGGCTACTGTTTCGGCGGCATCCCACAGGGTGCCGTCCAGGTCGAATATGATGCTGTCTATTTTGCTGGTCATGTCAAGGTATAAGCTATGCACAATAGCAGGTTTTAGGTTATTGGTTGTGAGGAGGTATAAACGTCACCTCCACGATCAGGCCATCTTTCACGCGATACACGGCGATCGCGTCGGTGCGCGGCTCTCCCTTTTTGCGCTGCACCTTCTCGTGGTCAATCACCACATCACCCGCCACAATGCGGTTCACAATCTCGCAATGCAGATCCGGGGTGTTGGCAAACATAGCGCCGTAGCGTTTGTGCAGTTCGTCGCGGCCTTGGTAGGTGAGCACGCCCGGCTGGCGGTATACCTTCACGGTGTCGCTGAAGGCACTGGCAAACAGGTCGATGTCGCGGCTGTTGTAACCTTTCAGCTGTAGTTCCACGGGTTTTACAACGACAGGCGTTTCGGTTTTTGACTGGCTCATGGCGGTCATGCTGCTAAATAAAAGAAGGGCAAAGGGTAGCAGAAATTTGATCATGCGCAAAATTAGGCAATTTTGCGGGTATACCTTGCGCATTTCTGTTGCGTATAAGCGGAGCTATGATAGAAGAACTCATCATTCGCGCACTTTGCGATACGATACCTGACGAGCCTGTAGACGGATTGTTTTTGTTTGGACAGACCGAAGATAACCAGCAGGCAGCCTTTGAAACGGCCCACCAGTTTTTGCAGAGCGGACGCAGCGACAAAGTGCTCTGCCTCGGCACCAAGGCCATGAGCGGCTATCCCGGTTTTGAGGTATGGAAAAAGGAAATGAAGAAATTAGGTATAGGAGAAGAGCAGCTTATACCTGTTCCGCCTGTGCCCGCCGATACAGACCTGCTGCATACCCTGATCGAAGCGACATCGGCGGTGCGCTATGCGAAGGAGCAAGGCTTCAAAAGTCTGGTGGTCACGGCAGCCCCATTCCAGCAGCCCCGCGCTTTTATGACGGCCATCACGGCTGCCCTTCGTGAGTTTCCGGAGCTATACCTGTACAGTCTGCCCGGCAAGGCGATGCCCTGGCAGGAGGAAGTGACGCATTCGCAGGGCAAGCTAGAAGACACCCGCGCAGGGCTCATTGCCGGAGAAATGGAACGTATACGCTGCTACCACGAGCAAAATGATCTGATCTCTGTACAAGAGGCGCTTAACTATTTGAATAGGAGAGATTGAATTGTTAGAATCAGGATTTACAGGATTAAAGGATTGAATGATTCTCAAAATTGATTGTCCCTTTTAATTAAATCCTGAAAATTATAAAATTCTGTAAATCCTGATTCTGACAGATAATCGTGCACCAATCATACATGGGAACCGTGAACCCAAAAATTAATAATCAGCAATCAGCAGTCAACAATTCAACCATTAATAATTTAGCAATTTAGCAACCTTCCACCGCGATCATTTGAGTGCTGGAGGCACTCTGGCGCAGGACTTTTGCTGGGGCGTATTCATCAGAAGAGTGCCATGCTTTGGCTTGCTCCATGGTCGGGAATTCCAGTACCACGATGCGGGTTGGAGTCCAGTCGCCTTCGAGGTTTTGAGGATTACCGCCTCGCACAATAAACTTGCCGTCGTAAGGTTGCAACGAGCCTGGCGTCAGTTTTTTGTACTCCTCATAAGTAGCGTTGTCTGTCACGTCTATGTCTAAAATGATGTAAGCTGGCATAAAATTCAGGTATAGGTTATACAATAGGATGGCTGCATATTAGGTATAATCCGCGGATGGTGCAAACAGAAATTATAGAGGTCGTGGCATCATAAGCACTTGAAAAAACCGAGTTAGGTAGACTGTTTACTGTTTGATTGCGTACATCGCTCATATACAAGCCCTTCAACTTATGACACAAACCAAAAACCTCGAAGTCTGGCTGCGTGGACCGCTGCCTGATGTGCCCGCCATGCTGCAACCAGCAGCCCATGCACTGCTACAAGCTCGCGAAGAAGTCGGAAACTTTATGCAGGATTTTCCGGACGAACTGCTCTGGGAGCGACCTGCGGGAGTGGCCTCAGTAGGCTACCACCTGCAACACCTCACTGGCATACTGGAGCGCCTCTTTACCTATGCCCGCGGCGAACAATTAACCGAGCAGCAACTAGCCTCTTTGTATGCCGAGGGCAAGCCGGTAGGGCAGGACAGGCAGTCCGAAACGCTGGTGCAGAAGTTTAACGAGCAGGTGGATAAAGCCTTGGAGCAATTGCGGCAGACAGACGAAAGCAGCCTGACCGAAACCAGAAGGGTAGGACGCGCGCAGGTAGAGTCTACAGTGATGGGCTTGCTCTTTCATGCCGCCGAGCACAGCATGCGCCACGTGGGGCAATTGCTCGTAACAGCACGGGTGCTGCGCGAGCGGGAAATGTCGAATGGGAATATGGTCGACTGAGGCTATACCTGATCAAACAAAGCTCACATGCTCCCGCTCTACTCTAAGGTATACCTTTTCGCCTGTAGCGGCAGGTATAGCCTGTGTTCTGACAGTGACGCTGATGCCTGTTAATTGCACCTGCACATCATAAAAACCGCCAAAGAACATCACTTTTTGCACAGTACCCGTCAGAGCCCCGCTAGGATCAATTACAAACTTAAAGTGCTCCGGGCGCACCAATAGGTCACGACCTTGGCTGTCTATACCTAGACGGGCTGCAAATTCCGAAGTTAAGTCAGCAGGTATGAGGTTGAAGTTGCCGAAAAGACCAGCGGTATAGGAGTCAGCGGGGTGGCGGTATACCTGTTCGGGTGTGCCTTGCTGCACGAGGCGGCCTCCTTCGATTATCAAAATGCGGTCAGCCCAGGAGAGGGTGTCGTGCGGATCGTGGGAAATGAGGATACAAGTAATGGCGAGCCGCTCCGTGATATCGTGGATCACCTCTTTCAGTAACTCTTTGTGGCCTTTGTCAAGATTGGAATAAGGCTCGTCGAGCAATAGCAGGTCTGGCCAGGTGCTGAGCAGGCGGGCCAGGGCAATACGCTGGCGCTCGCCACCCGAAAGCTGGTTGGTTTTGCGCTGCTTCAGGTGACTGATACGACATACCTCGTACAGCGTTTCGGCCTCATCACCCTGCAGTGTATTGGCGTAGCGGAGCACCTGCTCCACCCGCAGGAACTGAGGCAAATCGTAGTGCTGCGACAGGTAGGCAATTCCTTCGTGGCCCGGCACCAGTTTGTCGTGCGGACCGATCACGCGCTTGCCCTCAAAAGTAATCTGTCCGGCACTGGGCTGCACCAAACCGGCAATGGCCTGCAGCAGGGTGCTTTTGCCGGACCCGGTTTCGCCCGCTATCACCAGTTTCTCATACTCGCCCTGCGCAAAGCTGATGTCGTGCAGCACGGTATGGCCGTCTTCCTGCACCTGTAGGCCGGATACTTCTAGAAAGCTCAAAGCCTAAAACTCGTCTTCGTAAAACTCGATCAGAGCACCAAAGTAAGACTCGTTCCAGCCTTCCACGATGTCATTGTAGGCCTCGTCAGGTATGTTGAGGTGGCGCAGTTCGGCAGAAGTGCCGTGCTTGTGCGGATGCAGTTTGATTGTAACGATGGATTTAACCTCCTGCTCACCGAAGTACCACTCCTGCACCAGTAACTTGCCTTCCTCAAACTCCAGGTTTTTGCCGACGATGTTCCCTTCAAAGAGCGAGAACTCCGAGCCCGGTTCCGTCGACATCTCAGCCGGATCGCCTGACCAGAGCTGTATCGTGTTGGGGTTGGTAAGGGCCGCGTATACCTCTTCCGGGGCGGCCGGCACGATAAAATATTTTTTGTAATCTTTCATATTTTGACTGCTGAGGTGGCCCTAATTGTTAGAGAAAGTCCTGATGTAGAGTTCTTCCACCTTCTGCCTCGCCCAGGGTGTTTTGCGCAAAAACTTCAGGCTGGAGTTAATGCTTGGGTTGATGTTGAAACTGTTGACATTGATCTTATACCCAAGTTCCTCCCAGCCATAGTAGTCTACGAGCTGCACCAGGATGCGCTCGAGCGTTTTGCCATGCAGGGGGTTGTTTTTCTGTTCTTCCATACGCAGATGTTAGGGCTTGCAAGTTCCGCACATTATCGGGAATACGCAATTAAATTAGCGGAGGGCTGCTATACCTGTTGCCGGTCTATATTCCAAGCTCAATCTGCACACCGGCCGTCCAATGGTAGTCGTTGTTGACAGATAAATAAGCATTTTGTGAATGATAGGCCACATTTCCTTGTACTTTCAGGCGATGCGCGCGCAGGTATTTGGTCACGCCTGCCACATAGGCCTCTTCGGTATTCTCCAGAGAACGCACCTCACGGTTTGGCGTGATGCGGGAGTAGCGGCCAGCCAGTTCCACATTGTTCGGGAAGATATAGCTGAGCTGGTAGTTCTGCCCACGGCCCGTCAGGACATAGCGGCGCTCGCCTGCTGCATTAAGTGTAATCGGTTTGTCTGCCTCACGGGCCATGTACTCGGCGTACAGGGCTATACCTCTGTACTTAAGCAAACCATCGAAAATATAGGTCTGTATGTCAGTTTGCTCGTACAAGTCGCGACCAGTTTGCGCGCCGGTGCGGCGGGCATCTTCATTATGGCTCATGCCGCCGGCCAGCGACAGTTTCGGGGTGGGTTCGCGCTCCAGATCCCCTTCAAAGTAGTCGCCTCCGTTGGTAAATTTACCCAAGGGGAGAATCTCCACGCGTCCGGTATAGGCCAGGCCTTTGTCCGTGCTGAACACGTTGCGGCCCTCTCCGGCAGTAAGCGCTCCTTTGATCAAATAGTGGAAATTGCCAATGCCGTTGTTGTACACCGCCTGAAAACCAAAATCCCGGTCAACGTTAAAACCCACGTTCACGATGGAGCGATCGATAAACTGCTGCTCGCCGGAAGATACCACACGCTGACGGTTGCCAGGAAGTTTTGTCTGCCCGAAACCGAACTGCCACCTGTTGTTCGGTTTGTAATACACCACGGCATCGCGCACCACGTTGGGACTGTTGTTGATGTTGGACTGGTCGCGCATGTTCCAGTCCATGTCGCCGCGTGAAAAGGAAAGTTGGATATTATAGGTCAGCTTAGGCGAGTACATAAAACCCTCGAAGCGCATACGCAATCGTCGCACTCGCATTTCGTACTCCGACACCCCAAAGTCGTCTTCGGAAATCGAGTTATACATCGCCCGGCTCTGCATGCGGAAGCGCATGTTGACAGAAAAAGAACTATCGGGTGTCACCACGCCAACGCCGCGTTTGAAATTGAAAAGCGGTGGGTTGCCATCCGACGTCTGTGCCACAACAGCAACTGGGCTTGCCAGCAAAACGGCTAGCAACAAGGTATAGATTTTCATATTAGTCTCCTGCTCTTAAAGAATTTATCCGGTCTTCAGAGCTAAAAAGGACCGGAGTGATCAGGTATAGGTTTGTGTAAAAACTAAGTGGGTGATAGGTAAGGTAACAGCACTATGTGCAGTTTAGTAAAATCCCCCGCTACTGAAGAGCAGCGGGGGATTTGTATATGGGTAATTCTATAGCGCGAGCGTCCTCGCTTGTGCTTATTATAGGTGGGCCGCCGGCCCTGTTGTGAATTGCCTCAGCTTAGCAATAGGGGCCTGAGGCCGCACGCTAGCAAGTCACGAGCGAGGACGCTCGTGCCATAGCATAGTTTCAAAGGTTAATAATCATCACGCTCAATGGCAGCCACACCTGGCAAGGTCTTACCTTCCATGTACTCGAGCAGCGCACCGCCACCGGTTGACACGTAAGACACACGGTCAGCATATCCCAGTTGGTTTACAGCGGCAGCCGAGTCACCACCACCGATCAGCGAGTAAGCACCGCGGCGGGTTGCGTCTACCACGGCTTCGGCAACAGCCTCAGTGCCTACCGAGAAGTTTGACATTTCGAACACACCCATTGGGCCGTTCCACAGAATGGTCTTTGAGTTTCGGATCACGTCGGCATACATTTCGCGTGCGTTTGGTCCGATGTCGAGGCCCATCCAGAGTGGCTTGATGTGGTGGCTGAGGGATGTATCAACGTTGGCATCGTTGCTGAACTCATCGGCAATGATGGAGTCAACCGGGATCATCAGGTTCACGCCTTTTTCTCTGGCCATCGCGATGAGGCGGCCGGCCAACTCAACTTTATCTTCTTCCACCAGCGAAGAACCGATCTGTCCGCCGTCTGCCTTCACGAAGGTATAGCTCATGCCACCACCGATCAGCAGGTTGTTCACGCGGTCCATCAATTTCTCAATGATCAGGATCTTATCGGAGATTTTGGCACCACCCATGATGGCGGTATAAGGGCGCTCGGCATTGTCCATCACGCGGCGGGCATTGTCGAGCTCAGCGTGCATCACATAGCCCATCACCTTATCGTTCGGGAAGTAGCGGGCGATCACAGCTGTAGAAGCGTGCTCGCGGTGAGCAGTTCCGAAGGCGTCGTTCACATACACATCGCCTAATGTGGAAAGTTCTCTTGCAAATTCAGGGTCACCTTTCTCTTCGGCTTTGTGGAAGCGCAGGTTTTCGAGCAGCAGGATCTCGCCGGGCTTCAGGTCTTGCGCCAGCTGCGCCGCTTCAGGGCCTACGCAGTCAGTTGCAAACTTAACAGTAGTGTTGAATTCCTGTGAAAGACGGTCCACGAGGTGACGCAGCGAGTATTTCTCTTCCGGTCCGGCTTTCGGGCGACCGAGGTGCGACATCAGAATCACAGCGCCGCCATCATTCAATATTTTCTGGATAGTCGGCACAGCCGCACGGATACGGGTGTCGTCGGTGATGCGGTAGTCAGCATCGAGTGGCACGTTGAAGTCCACCCGGACCAAAGCTTTCTTGCCGGCAAAGTTATACGCGTCTACAGTTTTCATGTACTTGTCTTTTTCGTTAGTCTTACTCGTTTTTCGTTTTTGCGGAGTTTTTGTTTCCGGTAAGCGTAAATGGGTGTACAAATATAGGGAAAAGGGTATGAATTACCCCATCCCAGCCTTCCCCTAAGAACAGGGGAAGGAGCGGTGCACGATTAACATTCCCCTACCCCCTTCAAAGGGGGAGTTTCCTGCCATTGCTGATTGATAGGTATAGGTAGGTATAGGCAATGTAGGATCTGTTATAACCACTGGCAGGTATAGCAAGAGTAACTTGGCCCTTAACCTATGAAACAGATCACCTTAGCCAGGTGCACTTTACGACACTCCACTGTTCGAGCGTACGGGGAGTTTAAAAGCGTCTTGATTTTTTGCCTACTTTGGGGGTAGGGGCCCTCTTTTTTCTCATTAAGGAAAAAAGTAAGGCCCGCCCGGCCAGGGCAAGCTAAAGAGCACTGAAGGTGGCTATACCTACTACAAGCAGTTGCTATACCTATACTGGTTCAAAGGGATGTGGACATCCCCAGCAGTTTGCTTTCGGATTTAAAGTTCCGAAAGAGCTTTTTCGGAGTGAACCTATTTGTAGAGTGCTGGTTTCTTTTGACTGCTATGCCTCTACCTAGGCCAGAGGCTCTACAATAGTAGACACAAGCGAATACGCTCGCGTCATCAGACATAATACTCCCAGCTGCCAGCCCGGCAAACCACCTCCCTCTTGGTTAAACATCGAATTTCTACACCACCTCCACCGTTATAGGTATAGCAAGCATCATAAATCCCGATTTTGCTATGTAAATCCAAAAGCATCCTGTATCTTTTGCCCCTTAAAATACTGAGTGTATTTGTTACCTTTGCATACCATGAAAGTAGGAATAATATTTGGCGGACCATCCCGTGAGCGGGAGATTTCATTTGCAGGTGGCCGCACCGTGTACGATAACCTCGATAAAGCCCTTTTTGAAGCCGTTCCGGTGTTTGCCGACAGCCTTGGCAACTTCATTTTGCTGGACTGGCAGTACATTTATAAAGGCACCATTCGCGACTTCTACCCGCCGGTGGAGGCCCTGCCGGAGAGTGAGCACGGACTGCAGATCTACCTGGAGTCGTTAGGTGATATGAGCGTGGAGGAGCAGGACCGCATTATTGCGAAAGCTGGGAAGCGCCTGTTGCCGCATGAATTCAAAAATCATTTCGACTTCGCTTTCCTGGCCCTACACGGACCGTACGGCGAGGACGGCAGCATTCAGGGTTTGCTTGAGTGGTACCACATTCCGTATTCTGGCTCAGGTATACTCCCATCAGCGATAGGTATAGACAAGGCGGCGCAGAAGGAGATGCTCAGGCAGCATGGCTTCCCGACGCCGGATTACCGCAAAGTGCAGTACGCTGAGTGGAAGGATGTTAACAATCGTAAGCAGCTGTTCGAGTCGCTGGTAGCTGATTTAGGTCTACCGCTGGTGCTGAAGGCACCGCATCAGGGCTCTTCGATCGGCGTTTCCATTGTGAAGGAGCACAACTACGAGCTGTTCGAGCAGGGTATGGACCGTAGTTTCTTTACCAAGAATATTTACAGGGCGCAATGGCAGGCGCTGGGTGAGGAGAAGCAGGTGGCCAGCATGAAGCAACTCGTGGATATCCGCGAGGGTATCGGCATGCCGGTGGTGCTGGAAAACGGTACTATTCTTTATCACCCGGAAGAGTTGCTGAATCACATCAACCATACCTTTGAAACAACCGATACCGAAACCATCGTGCTGACCAGTGTCGAGCACGAGCAGCAGGTGCTGGTGGAGGCCTTTATCAATGGACGTGAATTCTCTTGCATCGTAGTGCAGGACGAAGCCAGTCAGCCGATTGCCTTGCCACCAACTGAGATCGTGAAGGGTAATGAGGTGTTTGACTACCGCTCGAAGTATCTACCAGGTCTGGCACGCAAGATCACACCGATCAATTTGCCAAGCGAGCAGATTCAGGAGATTCGTAAGGCCTGCAGCAAGCTGTTCGTGGACCTGGGCTTCAACGTGTACGCCCGTCTCGATGGTTTCATCACCGAAGAAGGCAACATCTTCCTGAACGACCCGAACACAACGTCGGGTATGCTGCCGTCGTCTTTCTTCTTCCACCAGGCGGCGGAGATCGGCTTGAACCCATCGCAGTTCCTGACTTATATCATCCGAACCTCAGTGGCTGAACGACTGAAATCTGGTAAAGATACCGTGTCGCTGACCAAACTGCTGAGTAAACTCGACAATGCCATCCGCGAGGAAAACGCCCACCGCCACGACAAGATCCGGGTGGGGGTAATCATGGGTGGTTATTCATCTGAAAGACATATTTCGGTGGAAAGCGGTCGTAACATCTACGAAAAGCTTTCTTCCTCCACTAAATACGAGCCGCTGCCGATCTTCCTGACAGGCAGCAACGAGGCCCATCGTCTGTACAGCATTCCGATCAACATTATGCTGAAAGACAATGCTGACGACATCAAGGAGAAAATCCATCACTTTGAAGAAGGTGGTAAGCCACACCCGGTACTGCAGGAAATCATCAGCGAAGCTGAAGGCATCACGCGCAAGTATACTGGCAAGAGTCTGGATGAACCGAGCCGCCTGACCTATACCCAGTTGCAGAACATGGTAGATGCCGTGTTCATCGCCCTGCACGGTCGTCCGGGTGAGGATGGTGCTTTGCAGCAGGAGCTCGAGAAGCTGTCTATACCTTACAATGGTTCCGGCATCAGTTCTTCTCAGATCACGATTAACAAATACGAAACGAACGAGATTCTTGCCAAGCATGGCGTGCCGGTAGCGCATCACCGCATGGCCTGGAAAGAGGACTGGCTGAAAGACAAAGAAACTTTCTACCAGAGTCTGGAAACCGAATTCCGTTATCCGTTCATTGCCAAGCCAGCCGACGATGGCTGTAGCTCGGCTGTGAAAAAGATCAAGAACCGCGCGGAACTGGACGCCTTTACAACTCTGATCTTCCGTGAAATGGAGGAGCTGGACACGGAGTGCGCCAGAACACTGTCGCTTGGTTTCAAAGAAGAATTTCCAAACAAACAAGGCTACCTGGTGGAAACACTCATCAGCCGAAACGGAGCGAAACACTTCCTGGAAATCACCGGTGGTTTGCTGACCAGGTATGCACCGGATGGCACCGTTGATTACGAAGTGTTCGAAGCGTCGGAAGCTTTGGCTGAAGGCGAAGTGCTGTCGCTGGAAGAGAAGTTCTTGGCAGGAGAGGGGCAGAACATCACCCCGGCCCGTTATGCTGCTGATCCGGAGCGCCGCCAGAAGATATCTGATCAAGTGAAGGAAGACCTGAAGCGAGTGGCCCAGATCCTGAACATAGAAGGCTATGCCCGTATCGACGCTTTTGTGCGCGTGCTGGATAACGACGAGGTGGAGACCATCATCATCGAGGTGAACTCCCTGCCAGGTATGACCCCGGCAACCTGCATCTTCCACCAGACCGCCATCAACGGCTACAAGCCTTACGAGTTCATCGACCGCATCCTTACTTTTGGTGTGGAGCGAAACGAGCGGGCCAAGGAGCTGGAAGGGTATAAGTCGAGGAATGTGTAAGTTTAGAAGTTAGTGATGGAGTGAATTAGCGAATGAGTGATTCAAGGGTTAATTGAGTTTTTAAATAAACGAATCATTGTTCGACTTACTGTCTGGGTTAAATCTTTATTTTTGAATAACTAAACTCTCTAATCACTCAGCCACTCAATCACTAAAACAAAATTAAAAAGTCCCGAGGGGGCAGACAATCAACAATAAATTAAATGTTAAAGACGAATTCATTTGTGGGGGTGCTGGTACATCTGGCTTTGATGGGAGTGATCGTGGCCGGGTTGATCTTCGGATTCTTCTACCTATACCTGCCGTCGGCCACCAACCACGGCGAGACTATTTCGGTACCGAAAATCACGGGCATGCAGCTGCCGGATGCGGAGCCTTTTCTGGAAGAACAGAACCTGCGCTACTTCGTAAACGACTCCAGCTATCACCCGGAGTACAAGCCTTTTGAAATTCTGACGCAAGATCCGTCACCGGGCTCCAAAGTGAAGGAGAACCGCAAGATCTACATCAGTATCAACATGAAAAACCCGCCGATGATCAAGATGCCAAAGCTGATTGACGGGTCGGTGAAGAATGCAGAGCTGATCCTTAAAAGCTACAATCTGCGTCGCGGAAAGATAACCAATGTGCCTGATCTACAGCATGGCGCTGTGTTGAAGCAGTTTGTGAACGGTAAAGAGATACAGCCGGGCGACCAGGTGCCGAAAGGCGCTGTTGTAGACTTACATGTGGGCGACGGTTTGGGTAATACCGAGTTTGAAGTGCCTGATGTGGTAGGTATGCCACTCGACGAAGCTTCGGTGCTGCTGGTTGGCCAGAAACTCCAGCTGGGCAATATCATTTATGTGGCAGGCAGCGGAAAGCCGGACGGTACGATTGTTCGTCAGCGTCCGATCGCCGATGTGAAAGCCAAGATACGAACAGGCGAGCTGGTGGATCTTTGGGTGGCTGGCGAAGAGCCTGTGCAAGGTATAGACTAATAAATTCGCCCGCTACTCACTGTGACGGGCGCATTTTATATAAGTTAAGGTATGGGTATAAGACGGTTTCTGTTGACGATGGTAGTGCTCTGCTGCGGCTCTTTTGCTTCGGCTCAGGGCGTACTGACGCCCTTGCAGCAGGACCCGCAGCGTATACCTACAAGCAGCGCCTATCAACTCCGCACAGAGAACGATCCGCTTTCGCTACCATTTTTTGATGATTTCTCCGGTGCTGTGATCACCCCTGATCCGGCTTGCTGGATCAACGGCGGCACTTACGTAAACAACCGCTTCGCCCTTCGGCCGGTGACACGCAATGTGGCTACGTTCGACGGGCTCAATGCGCAGGGAAATCCCTATGGCAGCAACATCGCTGGTCCGACCGATACGCTCACTTCGCAGCCTATCCGGTTGGGGGGACTCACGCCAGCCGACTCTGTATACCTGAGTTTTTACTGGCAGTCTGGTGGACAGGGTAGTGCGCCGGAGCGAAACAATAACAACCCACGCTTCTTGCGCCTGGAGTTCAAAGATGCCGACAGCACCTGGGTACAGGTATGGCAGCAGACCGCACCGGGACTGGTGACGGAATTTGCACAGGCTTGGGTAGCGGTTCGGGAGCAACGCTTTCTGCACGACGAATTTCAGTTCCGTTTCCGCAGCGAAGGCACCCGCAATGCCCTGCGCGACGTCTGGAACCTGGACTACGTGGAGCTGGACCGCAATCGTCGTCGTGGCCAAAACACCACCCGCGACATCGGCATCAGCGAGAGCGTTTCGTCATTGATGGATTATACCGCAGTGCCCGCCCGTCAGTTTCTGGCTAACCCCGAGCTATACCTGCGCGATGAGATATCAGCCAGCCTGAATAACTTGGGCGACCTGCCGGGAGCCATTGCGTGGCGTGCCTTTATACAGCAGGTTGGCGCTTCGCCGGTCGATACCTTCCTGCGGGAAGAAGGACTTATCCCTGGCCAGGCACGGCAGCGCCCGATAACTGCAACACCGCGCATCAGCAATCTTAACCTCAATCCGGAAAGCTTTGTGTTGGAGCACGGTCTCTGGCTCGATACAAAAGAACAGAACGCCCGGCAGCGCGCCAACGACAGCACCCTGCAACGTACCACCTTCAGCGATTATTTTGCCCTGGACGATGGTACAGCTGAGGCCGGTTACAGCAGTCTCTATACCTATGGCAACACCCAGGTGGCGCAGCGCTTCGAAGTGGCTGCTCCGGATCAGGTACGGGCATTCCGGGTGCATTTCCCGCAGGTGGGTGTGCAACATAACAACATCTCCATCGTCTTCCGCATCTGGGCTGACGACAACGGACGTCCGGGTCGCACCTTGCATGAGCAATCTTTTCCGGTGCAGCAGAACGAGGGGCTCAACACTTTTTATGAAGTGGAGCTGAATCAGCCGGTTCCGGTAGGGGGTATTTTTTATGTAGGCTTCAGTCAACCCGCCACCTTATACCTGAATATCGGCTTTGACCGCAATGCCGGAACCACCGGACGCCTGTTTTACAACACAGTAGTTGGTGGCTGGCAGCAGGATTCTGTCAATGCAGGTGCTGTTATGCTGCGCCCTGTGATGGCCGGGCAGGCACTGGGTCTGGAAGAAGAAGCCCTCGAGACAAGACTGCAGGTATACCCGAATCCCAATACCGGCATTCTGAATTTCTCAGGTCCTTACCGATCTTTTTCGCTCTACGACGTAACCGGGCGTGAGATTCTGCGCCATAAAGCAACAGTCTGGCAGGAACCAGTGCGCCTCCCAAGACTTTCGCCAGGCTTATACACCATCCGAATTGAAACCGACCATCATACATTCACTACCAAACGCATCCTACTAAAATTATGATTACAACAGACATTACGGCCGAGGAACTCAAGGAAAGACTCGCCAAGGGGGAAACGCCCATCATTATTGACGTTCGCGAGGACTGGGAGCACCAGGAAAGCAGAATTGAAGGCGCACAGAACATCCCGCTAGGAGCTTTGCCGCAACGCCTCGATGACATTGAAGACTACAAAGACCTGGAAGTGATCGTGCATTGCAAGTCAGGTATGCGCTCGGCTTCTGCCAAGGCTTTTCTGCAGCAGCAGGGGTTCAAGCAGGTTCGTAACCTAGTTGGGGGAATTACTGGCTACCAGGGGTAAGGATGAGTATGGAGTATGGCGTGAGCGTTCTCGCTCGTGTCTGCTTTAGAAGGGGCCTTTGGCCCCTTTTTCTATTAGGTATTACTTGCTCATGCTAAGGTGGATATGGCTGTTCCAGGTATAGCAATGGTTGTGTTGTAGCAAAAGCTTTAGCTTTAGTAACTAATTTTGTTTTATAGCTTCGCCTGGCCGGCGGGCACTCACTTTTTGTCTTGATGAAAAAAGTAAGCAAAAAAATCAAGACTCCCCAAACTCGCTGAACGCTCAAACAGTGGGTAGTCGTAATGGTGCACATGGCTGAGGTGATCTGTTTCATTGTTCACGTTCAAGTTACTCTTGCTATACCTGCCAGTGGTGCATGAATCCTTAATGAAGCTACAGAGCTTATACCTAATTTTGATAATGGCAGAAAGTCCCCCTTCGAAGGGGGCAGGGGGATGTTAATCGTGCACAAGAAACTGCAGTTACAAAGCTCATACCTGTCAGATAGCAGCTACAGACTCCCTCCCCTGTTTTTAGGGGAAGGCTAGGATGAAAGTTCCCCCTCCTGTTTTTAGGAGGGGGCAAGGGGGAGGTTACTCAATCACAAAAGGCGTTGGACTAAAGCAAAGCAGGAAAATCACAAATGCCAATATCCCTAAGACCTTGCGGCCTGGCGTAAGCGGTGCTTCATTCGGGCAGGAGGGGTGGAAGATGCCCATGAGGCGTGAGAGTAGCAGACCGAAAACCAGCCAACCGCTATAGCCGTCGGCTGTAGGGTATAGCCAGGAAATTGCAAGCTGCACGACCAACACGATCAGTACCAAGTAAGTGGTAAAGCGCAGTTTCGGGGTGGCGGGCTCCAGCACAAAGAACAGGTAGAGCACATACAACGGCCATACCCAGATGTAACCTGCCACTTCCGGGAAGGTCTCAGCCAGGCTGTACTGCGCCAGCAGCATTCCAAACGCCGCCATCAGGCCATGCCGGTTGTCGTGCAGAATGCCCCGGAAGGCAAAAAACACGAAAGGAGCCAGTACTACCAAAAGGCTGTCATCCCAGAGCGGCTCCTGGTGCGGGGAGATCATCCCCATTCCGGCATACAGGATAAACAAACTGAAGAAGATCGGCGAAAGTTGGTTGAAGCGCTTATACCCAATCAGGCCATAGAGCACATGTCCGCCGTCCAGCTGACCGATGGGCAGCAGGTTGAGGGCCGTGAAGAACAAAGCCAGGTAGCCCGCAAAGAGTAGCGGGTAGTGGATCACTTCATAGGCATTGGGCACCAGCGCCGGGTCTGCCACATAGCGTTCGAAAAACCAAAACAACAAGTTCTTGCCGAGCGAGAAATTACCATCACCCTGGTATACATACTGGGCATAGTCGAGTCCGAATTGCTGGTACTCCGGATGGATCGTGAAAATAAAATCCGGGTCGGGCAGGTGCGTGAAGCCATACCACAGCAGCGGGATCGCCACTACAAAGCCGGCCAGCGGACCAGCAATGCCAATGTCGAAGAACTGCTGCCGGGAAAAAATACGGCTCCTGATCCTGATGAAAGCCCCCATGGTGCCGATGGTAGACGTGATGCCAAACCACAGTGGGATGTAATAAGGCAATGATACGTCGGCCCGGTAGCGCTTCGCGGTGAAGTAATGCCCGAACTCGTGTACCGTGAGCACGCCCAGGAAAGGTATAGAGAAGTATAACCCGGCTGCCAGTTCGGCCCAATTAAAAGTACCCGTCCACGAAAATCCCTCCGGCCCCCAGAAGAACAACTTGCCAAAACGCCACTCGGCCCCGGCAATGGTTGTCGTGATCAGGGTGAGCACAAAGAGCAGCAGGTGCAGGCTATACCTGTTTTGCTGCTTAGGAAACCGCATCCCTGAACACCTGGTTGATAGTAAGCGGCGGCTCCAGGAAGAGTGTCTGCAAGCCCACTTTTCGGGCACTCTCGATGTGCTGGATGCTGTCGTCGATAAAGAGCGTTTCTTCACGCTTCAGGTCGTTCTGTTCCAGTATCTGCTCAAACACAATGGCGTCGGGCTTGCGCTGACCGATCAGGTGCGAGTAGTAGGCCTGCTCAAACAGCGAGTCGAGACTCGGCATGGTGAAGCTGTGTTCTACCATCTCGTTGAAACGCTTCATGTGGATGGCGTTGGTATTGCTGAGCAGGAAAATGCGGTATTTTTTGCCCAGCTCACGTAGCAGCTCAATTCTTTCAGCCGGAATGTCGAGCAACATGGCATTCCAGGCATCGTCGATCTGCTCGTCGGTGGCGTCGAGGTGGTAGGCTTCGCGCAGGTGCTGACGAAACTCTCTGGGGCTGCTGTTGCCGGTCTCGAAGAGGTCAAAGAGGTGAGACTGTGCGCGTTGGCTGTATTCGATGGTATGGCCTTCGGTGCAATACTGCTCCAGTTCGCGTATGCTTTTATGGTAATCTATGTTGATGATGACCCCGCCAAGGTCGAATATGATGTTTTTAACAGTTGTCAGGTCCACGAAATTTTTTGGTCTGGTATTTGAAATTGTCAGCACAAATATGTAGAATTGCACTCCCAAATCAAAGGAAGCACATTCTTTTAAGGGAACGGGCCTATAGCTCATTCGGTTAGAGCAACTGACTCATAATCAGTAGGTGCCTGGTTCGATTCCAGGTGGGCCCACTTGATAATCAAGCACTTACGTAGAGAAATCTGGTAAGTGCTTTTTTATTTGCACACAATTTGCACACGTTTCTTCGAATAAGGGTCTGTAGTTTCTGCCTTTACAGCATGATTATGTGACTCCAATATTGCTTACACAGGTTAATGCTCGCCCTAATTGATATTCAATAAACTTGCCAAGGCTTTCATTAGTCCCTCTTCAATGACTTTTTGGTTATTCTTGCTCCAAAAAGGCACCTCACTTACTTTGACATTGATAATCCCCTCTCCAAGACCTGATGGGATACAAAATGTATAATCATCCGCCAGCTCCTCTGAAGTGTTAGGATAGAGCAGAATCACGTTTTCGCACCCTCTTCTGTAAGCGTAGCTGACCATCTGGTACATGTCCGACTGCGCCATCTCCTGCTTAATGTCAGTGTGTCTCAGATCCCAGCGAGGTTTATACTTGGTGTCGATAATGATCCTTTCGCCTGTCTTTCTATGCTCCAGAAAGATATCGTGCTGCATCTGGAAGGCCTTGGGGCTGTCTGAAAGGTAGAGGTCCGACTTCTGTGCATGCACTTTGTAGACATTTCCAAAATGCTTCCTGACAAAGCCTAACACAAAATCTTCAAACACATACTCCATCGGCAGCAGCAAAGCCCACTGCAGGCTGTCATAGGTGTGAGAGGAATACAGCTGCTGGTTTAGTATGCGCTTGCACCATTCGATGATGGTTGCATATTCTGTGAAGAGGGGATTAAGCGATACTGTATCCAAATCAGAGGCTGAGCAGGGGACATCCTCCACCTCATCCAGCTGGAAGGTGATTTGCTGTAGCAGCGACTGGGTGCTTGCGAGCTTGGTACTGCTTTGGAGTAGACGGCACACATATTTTATGGCGCGGTTGAGCGTGTTGTCGTATAGGAACGGCTCGTGCACACAGTCAATGTGGTGGTAGTTGCCGGTAGTCATGCCGTTGCGGATGTAGGCGCTGAAGTCTATCCTGCCTTTAGGGGAGTAGAGCACCTCCGTTACTTCTTCATACTGGCTGTAAGGCTGTGTGGCTATTACCTCAGCGGTGTAATTGGCAAAATGCCAGATCAGTAACTCAGGTAAAGGGTCTGCATCCTGTTTATCCAAAGAGGAATCCAGCACAGGGAAGTGTAGCTTGCTGCAGTAGCTGAACCAATAGAAGATGTGGTCCAACATGAGTGCTTTGCTAACAGATGGCTCCCTTTTGAAGACCTTGGGATAGATTTCGATTGTTTCTCCATCCTGTTGAATAAAGCCAATAAAGTTCTGCGTCTTGAAATCATTCCCATCAAACTTCAGAAACGGCTGAGATTGCTTCTCTTCTTCTGGCGCGGTATTTTCCTCGAAGAACTCTTCAGCATAGGCAATATAACGGTCTTTCCATACCTGTTGCAGGAAAGACTCCAGCTTCTTTCTGTTAAGCTTACCGAGCGGGTGGAATGCACTATATTCAAACAGCATGTCTAGCCTTGGCTATTGCCCAATCGTAGTTGTCTGTATCATATTTTACTTCATAGCCGCTGTTACTGAATAGATCGCGCACTAAGTCAACTTTACCAGAGAAGTACTCCATGAGCAGTGGTATGACCTTTCGCTTCAGAGTAGTGTATAGGTCTTGGTCTGTTATCTTGTTGATGAAGTAAGCGTGACCCACCAGGAAATCTGCACCTTTCTTTTCAAATATCTTCTTGTTGAGAGCCGCTAGCAGATCAGGCACATCGTCATGCATTTTTCCCTCTGCGGCAAGATCGTTTATAACTGATTTAGTAGGGTAAAACCCTCGGAACTCAAACCTTCTTCGAAGAGCAATATCAACAAGCGCAATAGATTTGTCAGCGGTGTTCATAGTGCCAAGTACATATAGGTTAGGAGGAAGGGCAAAATCCTGTTCTCCATTTGGTAGAGTAAGTCTTAGCTCGTTCTCGGCTCCTAGGCGCTTGTCTTCCTCCAGCAGCGTGATCAGCTCACCAAATACTCTGGAGATATTGGCCCTGTTGATCTCATCAATTATCAGTACATAATTTTTTAGCTGCGATACATTATTGGATTTCTCAACTGTGCTAGAGTGCCCAATTGCACTGGATTGCCAGCCCTGTTTCCAAAGTTTTTCTAAAACATATCTATAGTTATTTCGAGGGCCACCTTTGATAAATTCTCCTCTGTCAAAAGCAGTAGGATCTTCATAGGCTTTTTTTAGAGTCGCTTTTGTCAACGAATGGTCTTTTGAACCACTATGATATTCAAGCCTTATACTTTCACCAGTAATCTCAATAATCTTAAGTGTCTTCCCTGACTTCATCGAAATTTCAACCTCTTTACCATTTTCTATCAATGGCTTGAAATACTCTTTGAAAGCCTCCTCAAAAGGTTTAAGAGAAGGGGAAGAGTTTACTTTGACCTGTGGCTTATTATTATCTAGCTTTTTATCACCTTGCTTATCATACTCTTTTTTTGCCCTTTCACAGATATTGTAGAAGATACCTTCATTCTTTCTAAACTTCAAGTCAGCATGGTTCAAGTCTGGCTTTATACCTACCACAAAATCCTCATAGGAGTAATTCTGATGGAAGGTGATAAATTCGATCTGACCTTCTTTCTTCAGTTGATCGAATGTCTTTTTATTTGTTGCATGAGCAGAATCTTTCTTTCCTGTTATCAACTCAACGGCAAGTTCTATAGTATTATATGTTTTGCCGGTTCCTGGAGGGCCGTAGAGGATTATGTTTAAAGGTGTTTGAGGTGTTTTTAATAGATTAATATCATTTCCAGCTTGCAATGTAAGGTCAACGTTATCATCTAGATTGATAGGAGTTTGTACTAGCTTAGTCATAAAATAAGGCTCGAATAGGTACTTATTTGCTTCATCTAATTCATCCTCCTTAATAATAACACAGGTACTATTACTATTAGGAGTCCACCATTTCTGAGTGCCTCTATACTTAGTTTTATTTTTTGGTATAGACACAAGTTCAAAAGGCCTTTCAAGCCAGCCACCATTTCCGTAACCATTGTAAATAGCCGGAACTGCATCACCAGTGATTCTACCTAATAAACTAACAGCCACATTTCTATTACCAGGTGTCAAGTAAAAATAGTCTCCGACTCTCATCTTTTCAGAAAAGACTGATCCTTGGCTCTCGTTACTACGGCCAAGTGATTTGGTATCCTTATGAACCAGGATTTTGCATTGAGAAATACATTCCTCTATTTCCTTATCAGTAAAATCACCCATAGATACTTTAAAGACAGAAGCATCTCCTATCTCAATTTCTTCCAACCCTTTGTCGAGCATCCTGTAGAGTATATCCTGAGCAAGAATTTTGCGATTGGTATCCTTGAAGGCATCCTCAGGTATGAGATTATCTACCATATCTGATAGTTCAGTATCCGGCTCTAGATACTCTGATATAAACTCATTCAGTAACTCCAGGTAATGCAGATATTTTTCACCTTTTTTCCTTGCTTTTACACCGATTAACTTACAATACTTTTGATAGAAAGAATCTTTGTAGAAAGGATATTTATCCGGATTATGGAAAGCCAGGAACGTAGCCATCGTTCTCTCATCTTGATGGTGAGAGTACTTATCTTCAGGGACTAATTCCCGGTAAAGCTTCAATGTTTCTGTATGGAAGAATTCTAGCCTTTCAGCCAGTGGAAGGCTTTCATTGAACAGTACTTTAAAGCATTCCCTGTATGGCTCTGCTCTATCTTTGGCAAGATGATATATAACTGCTATACCTACACCATAAATAAGATTAGAGTAGTTGATACCTTTTAGTTCTTCTAGAAAATCAGACGCTGTTAGGTCAGGTCTCCCCTTATACTGATTAACTAACTTCCATTTATAGATTTCATCTGCAAGTTTATTCTCCTGTAGATCAATTTTATATTTGGCTATTAGCTCTTTGATAGGATCAGCCAAACTGTCTTTTTCTACTATAGCATAACCCATTTTTTCAAAGTACCTGTTTGTAGCATACCCACCACTATTAAACCAAATACGCTCCCCATTCATCTCCTCATGAGCTAGCCGCATAAGGTCTTTTGGAGGAAACTGTTCATTGCCAACTAGCACATTCCAACGGGTAGAAGGAACCAGATCGATGTTCTCAGATTTTATGCGAGCTACTGCTTTAAGGATGTGCTCTTTGGTGATGTTATTCGGTTCGAATGCCATATTTGGGAATAGTTTGTTTGGTAACAGATGCCGGCTATGAATTGTGCTTTACAGACCACAAGTATTAGCGTAATCTATTAGGCGACGCTTTGCTTCCTCCAGGCGCTCTTGCACATCATCCAACCCTCCAGTTGCGTCGGGATGTAATTTTCTACCACCTTCAATCAACTGGCGAGACCTTGGAGTAATTTTTCTGGCTGTTGCATCTTGCGCCTGCACCCAAAGGACACTCTCAATGCCAAGATTTATTGGCCGAAGTACGAATCTCCAGGAATTCTTATCTATCAACTTTTGCAATTCTCCTTTGATAAGGTCTATTGCTTCACCGTTTCTCCTATTAGATTTGTAAGTTAATCTTCCTTCTGGAATCGCTGGCTTAGGTGCTTGTTGCGCCTGTGGTTTTTCAGTAGGTGATTGTTTAACATCTGGCTTATCGGTGCTCACAATGTTTTGAGATACATTATGGCCAGCGTGCTTGTGCAGCACATCCAGTATCTTCTGAAAATTAGCACCGCCAGGTAAAGTATATGATCCAGCTACGGCTGTTAGTCCTTTAAAAACCTGCTCATCGGATGTATAATAGAACCACCCAGAAGCATTGCCTGGGCCGCTTGTGTTTGTTATTACTGTGGTGCAGTTTTGTAAGCCAAAGCCAATGAGGTCAGCCTGAAAATTCATCCAATCATTGGATGTAACAGAAAGCGTAACAGCTGATCTACCCACCATCAGGTTTCTGAGTAATGAAGTGTACTCGTGGATAGGATTGCCCAGTACTTGACTTTGCTGAATCACAAAAGCTTTGTCAGCAGGGTTGAAGCTATTGCTGTGGAAGGGAAAGGACTCCAGTTGAACAACATTGTTGTAGCCAAGGGCTCGCCCCATCTCAATCATTTTCTCAATCCTGGTTTTCGGGGTTCCTTTTAGCGTTTTTAAATAGTGGCTGGATAACACCTTTGCATTTTCTTCATAAGACAGCCCCGGATTTATGATACTCTTATTATCAAGTATGTTGTGTCTTCTCTGAAACTCCATTCCTCCGCCTGGATTATTGGTCAGGAAAAACATCGTATTACCTTCTTCAAAATCACCGCTAAGTATAAGGTATGGCTCAGGGCAGTACTCATCTTGGAAATTAGCTACCTGGTTTGCATTGAAACCAATATTTCCTGACAACCAGTTTTCAAAAAGCTGCTGGCAATATTTTTTGAATTCGTTCATCATCTTTATGGGTCAAATATTAAGTTTGGTGGTTGTGTAATTATAGAATCAAAGCTGTAAGAGAGCTTGTTTCATGTAGTGTGTTACTGCTGCAGCTCGGCTGCTAATTTTATTCTTTTCCTTAGTTCTTCTGTAACCTCTCTTTCCTGAGCAATTAGTCTGTCAATGAACTCCTCCAAATATGTAGAGTCTGTTGCCATCTTGATTCTTTCTTTGCGGTCTAGGTGCTCGAATTTTCCATACCGGCTAAAAGGCTTAGGATTAAACCAGCCGCAAAGCCACACGCTGGAATACATTTGGTTGTTGCTTTCTATTTGTTTTAGCAAGTCAGTGTAATAGCTTGGCTGCTCTGGGTTGCCTGTACTTTTACCAATTTCTTGATACCTATAGCCAAAATGAACTCCGTCACTATCTTCACCCCACATAACCTGAATGCATGAATCCTCCTGAAGAGATATATCAACAGATGAAAACTTACGATTAAACGTCTCGACAAACTTCTTTTTTGCGTCGCTTAGGAGCTCATTCACAGCCTGCTCACATGTGGTGTAGGCATCTACGTAATCCGGATTCTGTGACAGGAGTGCTTTTATTTCTTCCTTCATTTTTTCTGTGGAGGTTTGGTCAGTGAGTGAGCGTAGAAGATTGATGTATTGTACTATGCTCTCGCGTACAGTAGGCAGTAATGCTGCTTCTTTTTTGCACTTCTCCAGCCAATCAAGAATATCATTACTGTAAGAAATAAGCTTATACTTGTCAACAGAGAGCTGACCATCTGTACTTGTTAATGCAGGACTATTGCCGAATAGCGTCAGGTAATAGAGTTGGCCTCTTGGATCAAAGTTGTAGTACCTAAGCAGCTGATTTTTCTGATCTTGAGCATTAATTTTGTTTTCAATAATGATGTGTTTGCCTGTACCATCAGTTATAAGTATATCTATTTTCCCGCCCTTAGTATAATCAGCGTTAATGATACCTGTATACTTTTCCACCTCGGCAAAGGCAGTTCGCGTATCAAAGCCTTGAACTCCCAACTGCTCGACAAATAGACTGAGAAATAAATCTCCTTGTCCATGAGCACCACAAGGATTGAGCAACTCAGCCAAGAAAGCGGAATGTGCTCTTACTTCTGCCGTCTGAAGGCTCAGTATTTTAAAGATGTTAAAGTTTTCACCTGTCAGTTGAGCCAAATCGCTATATCGTTTAGAAATATGGCTGACTTCTGTTAAGAGGCTCTTGAGTTCGTATATATCCACCTTTTATTTTATGTGTTCGGTTCCGGAGATAGGGTAGGGGCTTCAGCTAAACAAGTCCAGCTGCTTTTTTCGAAGCTGGATATCCACTTTATACTTTTTGCCTTGCGGGGTCTCAACAGTGGCCTTATCATCACGAACAGTCAGGACGGTAGATACAGCGTACGAAGAGTTAATTATCTCACCTGTTTCCGTTATTTTTCGGGCGATTTCAAGGACACAGTCAATGCGGGTGCCGCTCCTGAAGGCTATACCTTTGCTCAGAATGTCGGACTTGAATTCACTATCCTTCATATAGAAGTCAATTGTCTCACCCAATGCTGTGTAATACCCTTTCCACTTGTAGGGGCCGGGTTTAAGAACAGGCGAAATAATCTCTATCTCAGCCTGATTATCTAAGACGGAAGGCAACTCGTCTGTATCCAAGATGAACTGGTCAAAGTCCTGCCTCGATACTACTCTGGGTTCGGTGACTTCTTCATTACTCGAATTCAACCTGCTGAAAGAGATTTGTGTAATTTTAGGGTAACTAGCTAGAGCCTTATAAAAGTTTGACTTATGCTTTGCGATTTTATAGCTGTTGTTGCTGATTACTTCTGCAGCCTTAGTGGTGTCAAGGGTTATAGCAGAGCGGCTGGATTCGTTTAATTCCTTTTCTAGCTTCTTGATTTCTAACCTAAGCTTTTGCTTTTGCAAATCTTCGAATTCTGAGTCAGAATTTAGTCTGTGTACAACAAAACCGGTGACCACACCACTTATGATACTGGTTATGATTGGTAGCAGAAACTGATTTTTTGTTATCAGCTCAAATATCTCTCTTAGTCCGCCTTCTTTATAAGGCTCGGTTTCGACTTTTAGCTGTATACCTGCAAGCGTGGCTATCTCTCTAACTATGGCTAATAGTTCTGCTTCACACTTATTCCTTACATAGGCATCCATGGAGTGGGACCCATTATTAAAGAAGTAATGAAGCTCGATTTTATTAATCACTGTTATGTTAGACATAGAATTGCTTGTTTAGTAATCTTCAGTTTTTGTGAGAGATTCTAGCATTTTCTCCTTATCTAGAATGTCATAAACGAGCTTTGAAAAAGGTCTTTTATAAAAGTCCTTCTCATCTTGATAAGTACCGAATGCGAAATAGTAGAGGCGTTCCTTTGATGTTTTAAGATTCTTATATGTATGATTTGCCAAAATTTCTAGGTAATCACCATTTGCCTCATCTTTCTTATCTAGAAGGTCTTTGACAATATATTTATGCCCGTTGTAGACCTTTTCAATTTTAAACAACTCAAGGCTTTTAGCAATCCTAATTTTATCTTTACAATCCTTTATAGGCTTTATAATAATCTCAATATCTTTTTCCCCGGCAGCGTTTACAGTTTCCTTATAGTCGAACTTCACGTGGCTCAGGATACTATCTACATAAGGGTGTAAATGTGTCTTTAGTTTGACATTCTTCTTCCCTTTAAAAGTACTGTTACATATTTTGCAGCTCGGAATTAGGTTGTAAAAAGAAAGAGCGAATAATGGGTATTGAGATTTTGGCAAATAGTGGTCAAAATCTGGCCTAGTTAGTTGTCCTTTTACTTCTTTGTTGTTGATAGTTATTGTATGTTCCCTATTACAGTAAGGACAAACATTCATTCCTAAGTTCTCAGCAAGGTTATATGCGTTATATCCTACCTTTTTCTCTATAAATAAATCATATTTAAAAATCGCTTTAATACCTTTGACAACTCTTTTCTTGTCTCTTCTATCTATTAAAGCTTTAAACTCTTCATGAACTTCTACCAGCCTTGTTGGAGTGCCTGTTAAAACATCTTCAAGGTTGTCGTCTAAATATATTTTAACATCCTTCGTTAAAGAGCTACTTTTAATTCTTTCCTTTAGAGTAGGAGTAAGTTGATGACTATGAATTTGAGCTGCGCTTTTTGTATTTGTTGTTATAATATGAATCATGTGAATTATAGATTTCTTAATCTCTCTTGAATTCGAGCAAGCTCCATTTCCAAAAACTCCTTCTCAGTCTTTCCTTCTTTTTGAGCTAATTGAAGTTCCAGTTGCTTTCTCAATAGTGGTTCATCAATAATAGAGATTACTTTTGATGCATATTCAAGCTCTTCTGCCATCGAATTGTTATCATTCAAAATGGCAATCACCCCATTGATTTTATTTACAGCTAGTTTACCTACTAGTCCGTCATTCAGAAAGAATGAATGTGCCATCAAGGTATGCACATTAGCTCCAAACGATTTTGTAGGACGTTCTGGACCTTCTAGAACAGCTGTAGTTTTATTGCTGTAGTTCTTCTTTAAATATATAATGTGTGAATTGGGTACATCTGACAAACTAATGGGTGAGTGTGTAGCAAAAATCAGCTGGATTTTAGGTTTATATACTTCTGCCCCATCCTTGAAGGAAAGTAGCTCTGGTAACCAAGTAATCAATTCTTTAATGTAGTCTTTTTGCCACTGTAAGTGGAAGCCTAATTCTCCTTCATCTATAAGTATATATATAATGTTGGGCAAAGGCTTTATACCTTTCTTATATCTTTCTTTTCGTCTTACTGAAATTTGATTCTTAGCATAATAAAATCTAGAGTAAAGATTAAATAAAGCTCTTTCACCTGTACTCAACCCAACCCAATCAAAATCAAGCAGCCCATTTGGTCCTCCATAATCAGAAAAATTTACTAATGATAGCAGGTACAACTCGTAAGAATTAATTACTGCTTCAGTTTCTGTAGGCAGCACGGTCCAACTGCAGTAATCATTACTTTCTTCCCTTGGATATCCTCCGAATATACTTTTCTTAGTTTCTTCTATGAAACTACCCGTTGCGCTGAAATCAATTAGGTCTTGATTTCTTAAAAAAGCAATTGTAGCATCCTCTTGATTTAGCTTTTCTAAATCCTCAGGAGAAATACCTACTTCTCCTTGATCTAGCCAATGATTTGTTTTCTCTAGATTATAGTAAATATTGGTTATTAGGTGGTAAAGAAAAAAAGCAAAACATTTTTGTTTTCGTATGTAAAGGTATTCTTCTGAATTGTCGCCATACAAACGCCTGGCATCATCTTCCTCATGTGCTAGATCATTTACTACATTGCTCTTCTCTACCAAAAGGTTATAGTATTTTCTAAATGTATGAGGTACATTTCTCACCCTTGAAAGATCAGTAGCATCATGAGGAAAGTCAGTTCTCACGGTGTTAATTACAACCCTCTTAGGTATATCAATCTTATTTTTGATTTCATTAGTTAAGATATTCTTATTGACTAATTTGATTTGCCTAAGACTGTCTTGAGCTTTGTGATATTCTACAATATGTAGATTCTCTCGAGCAGAGGTTTCATTATGTGAGTCTGCAAAAAGCAGCCAATTAGAAGAGACGTCTATTCCTATCGGGGTTTCATTACGAATAGGGTAAATAGATAAATCTAATGTAGGAGAATAAAAAATTACTTCATTATGTGGAATTACGTGTTCGTGAATATCCAGCATTTGAATTTGGGATTGATATTCTACGGTACTTCGAACATGAAAATTTATATCATTTTTTACTTTGCGCTTATAAATGATGATATAATCAAAATGACTACGTTCATCTGTTATAGCTCTTCTAAAAGCTTCTAAGAAATTAGTTTTACCGCTTCCATTATCACCTACTATTGCCGATAAGTTTATAATATCACTCTGACCTTCTTCGAAGCTGAAAAAGTCTCTTATGTAACTCTTGTTTTCTTCACCAGTAATTACATACTTATCACCTTCTTCTTTGATATTGAAGATGTACTCAGAGCCAAAATTGACTCCTAACTTTTTAATATTCCTGAATTCTCCAATCCAGAAGTAAACTATCTCCATTGGCTATTGCTAAGATTCTAATATTTGTAAGGGATTTTAACTAAACACTTCCTCATTAACTTGCAAAGCCACCTGCACTACTGCCTGCATCAGCGCTTCCGTCTCTTGCTTCGACTGCTGAATCTGGTGTTCTAATTCATCGCATAACTGCATAAGTTGGTCTACTTTGGCAACAATGGCTTCTTGTTCTGCAAGGGGAGGAATGGGTATAGGTAGTGTAATTAATCGAGCGCTTTTTATACCTGTTGCTGTCATTCCAGAAGATTTTTCTTGTAGCTGTCCCTGAAAAGGAGCAGAAAGGAAGGTGTGAAGTAAGTATTTAGAATTTATAACTATAGGTTGTATGGTAATGATTCTTTGAGCTAAAGCAAATGGTGGATCTACTTCTAATAAGCAAGCGCTACCCATAGGTGCTTCCGTAGTGAACAAAATATCACCTTTATTTGGTATACCTCTAGTCATATGTGACTTGTAACTTTCCTCTGATATGAATTCTTCTGGTGTAGGTGAGAAAAAGCCTTTTTTTACATTCTTTGCAGTAATCAGCTTTATGCCAGATTCAATTTTTAGAGGGGTTTTGCCTCTGTAATCTATGAAATTGGTTGCAAAGCCTAACCTACACCAAACCCAACCCTCCGGCAAAGTATAAGGCACTTCATCCTCTGAAATAGGCTCCAGCGGTTTTTCCTTTTTAATCTTTTTCTCCTTTACCAGTTGCGACTTTTCTGCCTGAATGCGTTTAAGAAGATCGGAGGCTGGCTCGGTGGTGGGGTTTTGGGTGCGCCAGGTGGCGGTGAGTCTGCCTTGCACAGCCAACTGAAGGATGGTTTCGCGGAGCTTTTTTACGTTCGCGGCTTCATCAAACATCGTCTGGAAGTGCTGCTTCAGGAAAAGCCAGTTTTGCTCCAGTTCCTCGTCGGTGGCGGCTGTTAATTGCTGTAAGGCGGCGGCTCCCAGGTGCTGCTTCAGCTGTATGCGTTCTGCCGTTTGCTTCTCCAGTTCCTCAATTTTCTGCATTAACTCTTCCACCTGCGCCACAATGGCTTCCTGCTCGGCAAGGGGAGGGAGTGGGAGAAGAGTATTCTTTAAATTACCTTGAGTTATTTGGTTTATAGTTGTAGTTGATACTCCTTCTAAGCTTTCACGATATGTTGGTGACTCAATAAAATACTTAATGTAAGAGTTATACTCACAGCGGAAAATAGCCATAAAAGCACCAAAAGCCATTTCTTCTTTTAAGTCGTTTATGATGGCACATTTTCCTACAAGCTTCTTACTTCCGTTTCTCGCACATATTAACAGATCTCCATTTTTAACAATGGCCTTCTCGTCAACAGCTCTGTCTACACGAACTAAATCATTTAAGCAAATTTTGCCGTTTTGAACATTCGAAGACCGCAATACTGGTATGCCTTTGTCAGAAATATCTTTAGGTGAATAAGTTAAGCCAATGTTAGTATATCCAATATCCCCCATTCTACACCAAACCCAACCCTCTGGCAAAGTATAAGGTATTTCATCCTCTGAAATTGGATCCAGCGGTTTCTCCTTTTTGATTTTCTTCTCCTTCACCAACTGCGCCTTCTCCGCTTCAATGCGCTTCAGCAGTACAGCGGCAGGCTCCACTTCAGGGTTTTGTCTGCGCCAGTTCTCGGTTAGCTTTCCCTGCACGGCCAGCTGTAGGACGAGTTCTTTTAGCCTGGCTGCGTTTTTGGGATGCAGGGTCAGGTTTTCGAATTGCTCCAGTAGTAACATGTGCGGCTTAGCTTAACAGGGATTCTTCCAATGCATTTACAATCTCCTGCTGCAGCGCTTTTACAAGCCTGTTTGTCTCCTGCAGCTTTGTCAAAATCTCTGAAGGTACACCTAAAGTAGATTCAGGTGCATGCGGGTTCTTGATGTCGAGGTTAAAGTTGCGGGCTACAATTTCCTCCACGGGCACGCGCCAGGCATACTCGTTCTCCTCACGGTTATTCCACCAAGCTTTCTCCAGGTCAAACTCCTTTATATTGATCGGCTTGCCCTTGTTATAGCTTTTCGCTCCGGCAGGGTAGGGGTGCTCAAAATACCAAACTTCTTTGGTAGGCTCACCTTTTGTGAAGAACAGCAGATTGGTTTTAATGCTGGTGTAAGGGTTGAACACGCCGTTGGGCAGGCGCACGATGGTGTGCAGGTTACACTTGCTAAGCAGCTCCTCTTTGATGCGCGTTTTCACACCCTCGCCAAAAAGTGTACCATCAGGCAGTACCACAGCTGCGCGGCCGTTATCTTTAAGCAGGCGCATGATGAGTGCCATGAACAAGTCGGCTGTTTCCTTAGTCTTAAACTTGGGCGGAAAATTAGCGTCGGTGCCTTCTTCCTCTGTTCCCCCGAACGGTGGGTTGCTCAGGATAATGTCTACCTGGTCTTTCGGCCCCCAGCTGTCGTAAGAACGCACCAACAGGTTATCGTGTCGAATAACCGGGACATCCATGCCGTGTAGCATCAGGTTGGTGGTAGCCAGCATGTGCGGCAACGGCTTTTTCTCTACCCCCTGAAAGCTCTCCTGTAGCGTCTGTATGTCGCTGGGGTTGCTTAGCTGGGTACGCACGTGCTCAATCGCGCAGGTCAGGAAGCCGCCCGTTCCGCAGGCAGGGTCTAACACGCTTTCGCCGATCTGCGGAGCCGTCATGTCTACCATAAACTGCGTCACCGCACGCGGGGTATAGTACTCGCCCGAGGAGCCAGCGCTTTGTAGCTCCTTGAGCATGTTCTCGTAGATGTCGTTGAACAGGTGGCGGTCCGAAGAGGAGTTAAAGTCGATCTGGTTAATCTTGTTGATCACCTGGCGGATCAGCGTACCGCTCTTCATGTAGTTGTAGGTATCCTCAAACACCTGCTTCACGATCCAGCCCTGCGGGTCGGTTTTCGGTGCCACGTCCAGGTTCTTCAGCGTCTCGAACAGTTCGTTGTTCACGAAGTCGAGCAGCTCATCACCAGTCGTACCTTCCTCGTCGGCAGCCCAGTTGCTCCACTGTAGCTTGGCAGGTATAGGCGATTTATAGTTGTCTATGGTTAGTTCCCACTCTTCCTCCTTGTCGCTGAAAACTTTCAAAAAAAGCATCCACACCATCTGGGAGATACGCTGTGCATCTCCGTCCACTCCCGCATCCTGGCGCATGATGTCTCGGATGGATTTTATTATACCTGAAAGGTTACTCATGTAAGTGTATTTGTAAGCGTAATTTTCTGTAATTGTATTTTCAAGCTACTCTTAAGAACTGCGCACGCTGTAGCGTCTAATTTTTTAGCTGAATATAAAGGCGCAACAACACCTTTATGCTAAATATTTGCTACTGTACTTCCGCAGGGGTTATCATACTTCTTTCTTCTGCGCGCTTTTTGTAATCTTCAATCCTGTTCAGAAGCTCAGATAAACTTTGAGCAACTGTAGAAATTTCTACCTCTATGTTAAACTTGTCAAAGATTAATCTTCCGTTCCGCTCATAATTGTCAAGAGCTTTTGGCAAAAAATCGTTGTCATTACACATGGTGTTATATAAGTAGTCGTCAGATTGGTGATTTCGACCAAAAAGCTGAATCTCCCATCCATTTATGTCAACACAAGTGTCAATAGCAATATGGTATGTATCACTTATTTTAAAGTCATGAACTAAGGCTACTTTCTTCTGTCCTTCTCTTCTTCCATCCCAAATCCATTGCCTATGAACTGAGGGAGCAAATTCATTGCTTGGCAATATGTTGTTTAATTCATTTACTTTTTTGTAAATGGAGTTTGTGTACTCAATAAACTTGTCAGTCAATTCTTGTACAGCTTCGGAGTTATTTCTGAAGAATGTCAATAGTGCTCTATCTTCCATTGTCTTATTTGTTAAGTTCTCTAATGTTCGTATGAAATCTGTTAAATGGTGTACATATACAGAGTTGTTGCTTCTTAAATAACTACCAATGTTCTTCTTAATGTTTTGAAAAAGTTGATCGTAAGTTATATTGATGAAATGATTCTTAAGTATAAGGTTCTGATCTACTGGAGAAGTTAGTTTATTTAATGACAGAACTATACAAACAGGCTTTCGTGTGTTGTAGCAATAAGAGTTTACTGTCTTAGAGTAGTCTGCTAAGTCGTTATGTAAATGGTGAAAAATTTTATTTTCAATCCCAATTGCATAGTTGTTAGTAAGAACTAATATATCTAACCTTTTATCGTTAATTGTTCTCAGTTCTCTTATAACCTCAATTTCTTCAAAGTCGAGGTCAAACCTGAAATCTTCATCAATTAAGTGAATCAAAGAGTTAAGAACTAAATCACCCAAATTATGCTCTTCATTAGGATTAAGGTAAAACTTCAGGATGTTGCTACAAACATTTTCGTAGTGTGGGTAACCTGAAATCTCCATAAGAGTCCGAACTCTTTTGGGTTGAGGAATAGCCTTAAAAGCTATTAATAGTTTTGTGTAATCACTTAGCATATTTTCAGTTAGCGTGGGGGTTAACATTCTTAAGTTATGCAATTCCTAATGCCGACAAACACAGCCTATGCAGACCTGTAAAGCTCCTGTTCAAGCTCATTAATCGCCTTCTCAAAGTCGGCCTTCTTACCAAAGCGCTTTACAATCTCGATTGGGGTTCCAAATTGGTTTAGGGGTTTAACAGTCAGCACAGAGTTGTTCTCCAGAGAACTTATACCTTCATCGGCATATTTCTCAAGCAAAGTCTGTAGCACTTCCCGGGCTCCGGAGCCATACTTCTCAAAGTAGTTGCGCTTCTTTACTTCTTCAGCTCTTTCTTTCCGAGTAAGTGGTGGTCTATCAAAAGCGATGTGAACGATCAGATCAAAGGCATCCATGTCTTTACCTATTTCCTGCTGAAGTTCTTCGAATAGCACACCTTTTTCTGCCAGTTCATTAATAATAGCTTCTTTACGTTCGCTCTCATTCCACTTGATCAGGAAATCATCCATGGAAGTGTACTCGCTTAATATTTTATTGCGGGAATAGTTTTTTAATGACTCTGTGATCAGTTTACCGTCTGCACCATAATACTGCACCCGCTCATTGATCACTGCTACCGCTACATCGTTAACATAATACTTCTTTGGTCCGAAAGGCGGATCTGTGATAGGATCATCGTCGTCTTTATCATCAGGCCCTGCTTTATCATCTGGTTTAACAGGAGGAACAGGCGGTTCGTCTGGCCCTGGCTCATAAATAACAACAGGATCTCCATCAAAATCAGGATCTGCAAACAGATTGGTTACTTGTCTGAAATCCATGATAGAGAAGTATACCTTACCGTCATCTTCACGCAGGCGGGTGCCACGCCCTATGATCTGTTTAAATTCCGTCATAGACTGTATGCCAGCTTCCAGCACGATCAGCTTTACCATCTTGGTATCTACACCCGTTGTTAAAAGCTTCGATGTAGTTGCAATAACAGGCTCTTTCTCAAGAACTGAGGAGAAGTTGTAAAGCTCCTTTTTGCCAATCTCATCATCACCGGTGATGCGCACCACATACTTTGGGTAAGTTTGTAGCATGTCGCTGTTTTCGTTTACCAGTGCCTGTCGCATGCGCTCAGCATGTTCCGTGTCCACACAAAACACAATGGTTTTGGCCATACGATCTGTCAGCTTCAGGTATTCTGATATTTTCCTGGCTGCTGCCTTGGTGCGATCATCTATAACCAGGTTGCGGTCAAAGTCTTTGGTGTTGTATATACGGTCCTCTATTTCATGACCATACTTATCTATTTTTCCTTTCTCGGGTCTGTACCCTTCGTCCACGTTCAGGCTGATGCGCACTACTTTGTAGGGAGCCAAAAAGCCGTCGTCAATACCTTGTTTCAGAGAGTAGGTATAGACCGGTTCTCCAAAGTAGGTAATATTGGAGGTGTCCTTTGTTTCCTTTGGAGTGGCGGTTAGCCCCAGGTGTATGGCAGAGTCAAAATAGGTCAGCACATCCCGCCAAGCCGATTCTTCCTTTGCGCTTCCACGATGGCACTCATCCACTACTACCATATCGAAGAAGTCTGGGGAGAACTGCTTGAAGATGTTTTTGTCTTCCTCATTGCCTGTGAGACCCTGGTATAGCGCAAAATAAATCTGGTAGGATTTATCTACCTGACGGTTCTGAATCTTGGTCATAATATCAGAGCCGAAAGGCCTGAAGTCGCCTGTCTTAGTCTGGTCTACTAGTATATTTCTGTCAGCCAGGTATAGCACACGCTTCACAGTCCTGGCCTTCCATAGTCGCCAGATAATCTGGAAAGCGGTATAGGTTTTCCCTGTACCGGTTGCCATAACTAGGAGCGTTCTCTTCTCACCTCTGGCTACAGCCTCTATCGTTCTGTTGATGGCAATCTGCTGGTAATAGCGAGGGGCAAGATCGGTTTCATCCTTATGGTTTTCCTCCTTTACCACTTCCTGCTGCTGCGGGCTTAGGTTTTTAAAAGTGGCATAGCGTTGCCACAATGCCTCCGGAGTGGGGAATTCCTCAAGCGATAGCTCTTTCTCAACTATACCTTCTTTTACTGACTTGTCATGCTCCAGAAATGCGTCACCGTTAGAACTATAGATGAAGGGAATATCCAGGATGTCGGCATAGTCTTTTGCCTGCTGCATGCCATGGCCGACGGAATGATTATTATCCTTAGCCTCAATAATGGCCACCATGGTAGACTTGTAGAAAAGCACATAGTCTGCTCTCTTGCGCTGGCCGCGTGTGTGCTTATGCCCACGGACAATGATGCGACCATCGGTAAACGCCCACTCTTCGCGAACCTGCTTTTGAATATCCCATCCGGCTGCTGTCAGGGCAGGCGTAATAAACTTTGTGCAGATATCACGCTCTGTCAGGGCTTTCTTGTTAAGCATGTTTTCAGTTGGTGTTTAGACAGGTAAATATAGCTTTTGTGTTATTCTTATCAAAATCTATATTTTATGAATTTTATACAGGTAAAAAGCGCTCAAGCTGTACGGCTAATAGGGAATTTGCTATATTGGTTAAATTAAGTGTTATGATATGCTTACCTGGTTAATGTCGTCAATTGATTAACTGGTAAGCTATCTCTGGTTTAATCTTTTTTCGGTATGGCTCAATGTGTCCAGTGTGGTGACTTTACTAAATTCAACGGTGGCCTGTGTTTCAAGTGCTACAAAAGCAAGGAAGGGAGCGAGGTTGCAGTTTTGGAACAAAAAGAGGCATCGCCTGCTGTAAAAGCAAGCTATCCTACCAAAGAGAACAACTGGGTTTTTAATCTCATAAAGGGAAGAATAGCGGAGACACTAGTCGAGCAACTGTTTCTCTCGCTGGGCTTTCAGGTTTTTAAGTATGGTATGGAAAATACCATTCCTGGTATCATGGAGCTATTGAAAGGGGTAAAGGATGATGTGGCAATGGAAATCCGTAGAATGCCTGACTTGGTGGTTTATAAAGATGGAAAGGCGCATTTTATCGAGGTGAAGTTCAGGGCAAGCGGTACCTTCCAGTTACAAGACATTGACAAAAACAAAGACTATCCTTACCAGAATGCTTTAATCGTGCTTGTCTCCAAGAAGCACATCAAATGTATATCTTATCAGGAATTGTCAGCAGGAAAGGAAATCTCACCTACCTGCCGTAACTATCTGGGAAGCCGCAAGGAGTTTGAAACGGACAAGGAGAAAATTATCGATTACTGCCAGTACGCGGTGAGGTTCTTCGAGAATGTATAAGAGGAATATGCCGTGTTTCAATTACGTTTGAAATTTTAGCAATGCCAAATCGTGAGGGGGAATCCCGACTTGTAGAGCCGCTTAAGGAGGTAGTCGAATGGAAGGGATGTGGTGAACTGGATCATGCGCACCTTCTGCATGGAAAATGATTGGAACGCCTTTGTAGTTCATTTTAGTGCAGATTGTCTATGAAACATGAACCAGTAAGATTCCTATAATCAGGAATAATGATAGTAGCAGCTTAAGCTTTGGGCTAATGAAATTAAGCCCAAAGCACGAGATTTAATTATAAACAGCGTGCTTTGGGGCTATAGCTATACTTTTAGTTGTAACATGAATTGACGATGCTGAATGTTGAGTCCCAGTCAATTTTGTTGTCAGGTTTGTAGCGCTTAATATAGCCTGCTAAATCGTGCAGCATTTTCTTACTCGCCCACGGTTTATCTAAAACCTGCATCATCCACATCGATTCTTGTCCTTGAGCCATCCCTAATTCCTTTTTGGGTATAGGGTAAGGACGATAACTACCCTGCCATTCAAAATTAATAGTTACTGCATGGGCATTTTCTTCAATGTAATAATCTTTCATAACTCTCTTAATTTAAGTATTTAATCTTATAATCTGATAAAGCATTTGAAGTCTGAATGCTTTCAAACTATGCTCTATACATATCATAACACTAAAACATAGTGAAAGGTATCAAGGCATGATTTACGCTAAGCTTCACGGATATTTATTCACTAGTTTACCAGAGTTTACAGCTATTCCTCCTTTTCTGATTATGTTAGTTATGCCTAACATAATATAAGATAGCCTTAAAACTTTTCCCAAAATTTTTGCGAAAGTCAGAAAGCCACTCTCCCCATAGCAAGCCCCCCACCCATTCCAGCGGGTGGAGGTACCCCCCGTTGAATTATAACACTTAATAAAAAAGTAATGGTAACAATCACTGACTTCAAAAAGCGCACGTCTGAGGACGGCAGAGAGTTCAACGTACTGCTTCTACAAGGGGAAATGGAATTGGTTCAGTCCAAAGAGTCCGGCAGGTTCTATGCGACCGCTAAAACGTGTACCATTCCCTGTACATTCAATGACCCGATGTGTCAAGGTCTTATAGGGAAAACGCTTCCGGGTAACATAGAGAAGATAGAATGTGACCCCTATGACTATCACATTCCGGGAACAGATGAGATCATTTCCCTGAGCTATACCTATTACTATGACCCGTTAGAGCGGACAATGGAGCAGGAAGTTTTCGGTAAGGCAGCTGCCTAACTAACTAATCAATTAAAGGGTAGCCGATTGGCTGCCCTTTTTTTATTTAAATAGCCTCCATGTCATATGTCACTAACAAAGCTGCTTCTGAATCCAGAATCCCATAGCTTTTCTGACAGTTGCCTTTTCATGTCAAAATACAAACTCCAGAGAGTACACTGCCCTTTCCAAGTGAGTTGTGTTAAAGCTATAAGAGACATAAAGGTTGGAGAGAGTAAAGCAGTGGATAAGATTCTTAGCTCTGATTCAGGGCTTCTATTATACTTTATTGGGGGTAAGCTATACCCTCATAATTATTTCAGTTATACGCCTCCTACACAGTTTGTAGCGACTGGCATAAAATAGCTGAAATGGGAGTTATGCTGAATTTCTTAGGCATTGTTCTGTGAGATGGTTCCTCCTTAAAATCAAACCACTGAAAGAACGTAGCAGGAGTCAATAGCTGTTGATAAGGAAGAGGGTGGTGGAAACACTGCCTTCTTTTCTCAGCTTGATGATAGGGAATATGACGTATTTTATTGGTTTCTTAAGTAACTCACTGGTATTCATGTTCTTTTTATCAAACTGGACGAAGAGAGGGTATAGGAAGGCTTGCTTCTACAAGGAGAAAGTGAAGTATTAAAGTAGTAAAGTTTGGCCACTTTGAGGGCTATTTAACTTTGCTGGTTATCGCAATAATACAAGACATAAAACTCATAAACCTCATAAAATTAAGAAACCCCACCTGTCTAAGGCGGGGCTCTCAATTTACACTTTATAAGCTTTATGAAGTTTATTAGGCTTATTTATGCGTCTTGTCTTCCAACTTTATATACTCCCCATAAGTCCACTCTTTATCGTCAGGACGTGCTATCAGCTTGTTGGACACCATCTTGTTCAGGTAGGTGTTACATGTTCCCAAGGGTATTCCATGCTGGTCTGCTACGGCTACTGCTTCAGCCCTTTTGAAACGTGTTGGGAGTAGCTCGAACAACTGAAGCATTCCCTTGTCCTGAACTCGCTGCACTACAGGGGGAGCAAATCGAGAATAAAGGAATGTCGCATGTGTTTTAAAGACTTCTGCCAAGGATAGGGCGGTTTCGAAATCTATATCTACACATGTTAAATCTCTTCCCTTTGTTTGTTCTTCAGCTTTCCTGATGGCAGACAAAATCATGGCGATTCTAAAGGTAATAGTCCCTAATCTATAGATTATTGAATCTGCATCTCTGCCATAGATGCCAATAGTTTCCCTCAGCCATACTTTGTACTGATGATCAAACCTCTTTTCTTGTTCTGGTGTAAAGCAGAACTCAGTAGGATGAGCTTGTGCGAACTTTAATGCTGTATATGCTTCATTTTCTAAACCCTTGAAATATTCAGTTTTGTTTAACTTGTGGGATTTGTCAGACATTCCTCTCCATTCAGACTCCTGCGCAAACATGTAAAAGCAAAATCGGCTGAATAACCCATTTTCAGTTGAGGAGATAAGAGGACGTACCTGGTCAGGCGTGCCAGTAGTGCCGATTGACAGGCGAGGTACATTAATCTCGATGTGCTCATTCATGTTTTTACGTGACGCACTCACTGTTTCGTGGTGAAACGTCTGCCTAAATATTGTATCGTGTCCCCCATGCTTGTCTTTGAGTTTATTGGAGATGCTGTCTGCCTCAGTCTCAAAAATCACTCCTTTGCCCCCATTGTCTTCCATCCTTGCTATAAGTGCAGCAGAGGTAACATCCCCAGGTATGAAACCCATCCGAAGGGGAGGGGCAAGAGGGTCTTTCATGGTTTTATCGAGGTCTTTTTTTGACTTTTGTTTCTGTAAATAATACTCTCTTGCTAACGTTTTACTCTCAGCAAGCAATTGTGCATGAGCTAGAGCTCCGTAAGCTTTGGCATGTTTAAAACATGATTTACCTCCTGAGGCAGGTGCAACAATAAAGGCGTTTATATTCGGGTAGAGACGCTCACCCATGTATATCCCTTGCGTGTTATCAAGGAAGCCGCTCCAGACAACGAGCGCCCCAATTAAGAACACATCTTTTTGTCTATCGCTCTCAAAAGCTTCAACTCCTTTTTGAAGCATTTGAGGTAAGTTCTGGTAAATCTTGGAAGGAAAAGCAGGCAGATCAGCTAATTGATCTGTGATATTGGATAGTGGTTTTGCTTGCTGTGCCATTACGCTACCCCCTTTCTTGGTTTGGTCATAGAAGCTACGCTAGCCACTGAAATCTCAGATCTAGTTTTTTGTGGGTTGCTCTGCATCCAAGCATCTAAATCCTCTTTCTTGAAAAAGAGCATCTTGCCATTAGGGCAAGAATGGGGGATTGCCCTGGAACTAGTCAGCTTGTAAAGGAAGCTAGTGCTTATGCCAATGTACTGACTAGCTTCCTTTAAGTTTAATACCGGCTTAAAATAAATGTTTTGACATAATAGTGCCTGCTCAATTGTTTGGAGCTTTTCAAGCACTTCGTGATAATTCTGCATTTTGCTAGAATTAAGAATAAAAAATACACTCTGCTTATTAATTGATACTTATTGAAGGGCGGTAAAATCCGGTCGCATTGGATTGTAGTACCTGTACGTGGCAGCATGTATCGATGCACCAACCACTAAACAGGGCACTATATTCAAACGTTCTGATGTTTTTTAGTAAAGGCTATAGTTGGGAAGGCTATATTTTGATTCGGTATGGTTTAAATACTTTAAAACCAATATTTTATAGCAGCGGCTTTGGCTAGGAAAAAAATAAAAAAAATATATGGTTGCTTAATATTACTCCTCTGGAAAAGCAGTTAATCTACTAACGACCTCATGCCTAGCATGGTCTTCAAAAGAATCCAGATAATGCTGAGTCGTCTTTTCGCTCGTATGCCCCAAGGATTCAGAAATGAATGCTGTGGGTACTCCGGAGCGCTTTAATACAGTTGAGAAGGAATGTCTAGCTGTATAAGTAGTTACGTGCTTCTCAATCCCTACGGCATCGGCGACCCGTTGTATATATGTGTTGATGGTTTTAGTTGCATGTCTGACCTTTGCCAGTTCCTGCTCTGGTGTAAGGCCAGCAGTAAGTATCGGGAAAACATGGGTTTCAGAAGAAAGAGGCTCATTTCCCCATTTATCAATAATTTCCTGCACCTGTGGGGTTAGTGCGGCTACGATTGTTTTAAGCTGCTGGCGAGTGGAGCGTTCAGTTTTGGAACGCACAAAGCTGATAGAGCTCTCCCCAATTTGCTTATACTTAAGTCTAGCTATATCTTTTATATTGATACCGTTGCATAAGTAGGAAAATACCCACAAATCCCTATTGCGCGCTTCACTGTCTGAGGCAGGCTCATAAGAGAAGATTTTCTTAATATCAGCCAATGTGAGCGCTTTCTTGATATTTTCGCCAGAAGGGATTAGGAATTTCCTTTTTCCGAACGGGTACAGGTCAGGATTAACATCCCCTGAAGCAATGGCATCGTTGAAGAGGGCTCTCAAAGTTCTCAGGTACATTCCAATGGTCGTCATTGAACGGCCGCCTTCTTTCATCCATTGCTCATAATCACGTAGGAAATGTGGAGTAATGCTGGTAAACGGGAGAGGGGTATAGCTGCTCATAGCTTCTTTTCTAGCTGAAATTTCCTTTTTAGAAACCCCCTTTCTCGCTGTAAAAGCTTTCCCGTGGTGGAAGCACCAGAGGGATGTACGTGCACTCTCATAGCTGTCAGCAGTGCCAGCCCTACCCTCCCTGCTAAGCCTAACTATGGTTTCGTCATAGGCGGAAAACACTTCATTCCTTGCTGAATTGTTGAACAGGCGCCTTTCAAATTCACTGAAAGAAAAGCTGGGGAGTTTTTCGATGACTAGATTTGCTTTATGCTCTATCGCCTGTAGCTCCAATTTACAGTCTTTGAGATCCTTGCCTGGTTTTGGAGAGAGAGCCTTGTCAAAGACTTCTTGAGTAAAGCTATAGGAAGTAGGATAGTATTTCCTTACGCCTTTATACGTTACCCGAAGCTTAACGGGGTAAGTCCCATCTTTTAAAGGTCGGCGGTTATCTAAAAAAATGGAGGTGGTGACGCCTTTCATACAGAATCATTTTAAACACAATTTGCACATGATTTGCACATGTTCTATGTAAACAAAGGCAAATATAAGATAATTTAGGCAAACGATTAGTGTATAAATAGTTGATTATGAGGTTATCTGAAAATATATGATAGCAAGTGATAAATAGGTGTAATGACTCATAATCAGTAGGTGCCTGGTTCGATTCCAGGTGGGCCCACAGAAAATCAAGCACTTATCTCGCAGAGAGGTAGGTGCTTTTTGTTTATAACCATTCCCTAGGATATATATGTTAGAGTTAGGTTAATATCCGAAAAGCTGCAAAACTTAGTTACTTTTCTCTAACTGCTACGTTTTTCCTCCGCTCTAATTCTCTGATAAAATGGATATCTACCTCAGTAATTAATGCACTGACATGACATCATAGTCTTGATCTCGACTCCGAATAATACCCCATACCCTGGCAAAACAAACGCCGCCTCCTTTCGGAGAGCGGCGTTTGCTAAACACTCAACTAAACAAACTTCTTACTTATCCCACCACACACGGCCATACAGGTTGTCCTGTCCGCCAAACTGGCGCTGAACTGCCTCGTTGTAGCTGGCAGCGTTGTTAAAGGATTCTGTGGCCGGGTAGCTGTTGCGGAGGGGCACCGCTTTACCGTCAGGCTCCACCAGGTTGGCAGGGTAGCCGGTGCGGCGCCATTCAGCCCAGGCTTCGTAGCCGTGCATGAACAGGTGTATCCAGCGCTGCGTCGCGATCTGCTCGATGGCGTTGCCCGGATCATATGCAACACCTTCCTGGCTGAGTAAATCTGAAGCGCCGGCTGTGCTGCCCGTCCACTGCAGCAATGACTGCTCAATGGCTTTGTTGTAATTTATTTCAGCTTCTGCATCGCCACCGGCTATCCAGCCACGCTTGGCGGCCTCTGCTTTGGCAAACAGGGCTTGTGCGTAAGTAACCAGCTGTATGTGTGCGTCCTGCTTCCAGATGGCTGGGCCCATCAGCGAGTAGTTGGTTACGTTTGGCAGACCTTCCATTGTGCCAAAAGGCAAGCCTCTGTATTCACCTGAGGTGCGGGCCGGTGTGCCGTATACCTCCAGTCTTGGGTCATCTACTGGCTTCAGCTCGTTCACAAGCGTTTCGGTCAATGCCCACCACTCCCGGTTCTGGTTCGATACCTGCCCGTACCAGTAACTCTGGTTGTTGGCATCGGCCAGGTGACGGAACACCAGGTTGTCTGCATTGGAAGTTATAATACCTGCCTCCAGGGCTTTGTTGAACTCAGCGGCACCCTTGGTAGGGTCCACTTCGGACAGGCGCAGGGCCATCAGCATACGTATGGTGTTACCAAGGCGCTTCCACTTGTTAATATCGCCGTTGTACACGATGTCGTTGGAGATATTACCGGTCGTGATCTCGCTATTGGCCTGGTCAAGCAAGGTGAACAGGCTGGTGTAGATCGATTCCTGGGTGTCATATTTAGGCGTGAAGTTTTCGGCGCCTTGCAGGGCCTCACTGTAAGGTACATCTCCCCAGCGATCTGTCATGTGCCAGAAATAGTAAGCCTTCAGGATCTTGGCCACTGCCAGCTGGTTATTCACAGGCCCTTCGGTCGCGCTCAGATTAGCAGTCGTCAGCACTGTTTCCAGGTTTATGAGTGGCCCCTGGTAAATCCAGTAAAAGCTGGTACCACCATCCGGGTAGAGGGACGCGCCCGGGTACTGTGTCTCGGACAAATACTGGGCATGAAACTGGGCAGAAGGCGTGGCACTCAGGCTCGACAGCGAAAGCGCCGCATTGGCAATCAGCTGCGTACCCGAGGAAGTGCTCGGCTGATTCGGGTTAGTATTAATGTCCTCGTCAAACTTATCGCAGCTCGCCAGCAAAAAGCACGACAAAAGAACTGCATATATTTTCTTCATTCTCATCTTCCTTATAAAGTAATGTTTAGGTTAATGCCGTAAGAGCGTACTGAGTTGGTCATACCTGACTCGTACCAGCTGATGGACTGGGAGCCGGTTGAAATCTCGGATGGGTCGATGCCTTCCGGAGCTTTCTGCCACAGTTGTGCCACGTTACGGGAGATCAGGGCAACACTCACTGTCTGGAACGGCAGACGGCCCAGCATAGACTTGTCGATAGTATAGCCCAGGCGTAGTTCGCGCAGCTTGATGTAAGAAGCGTCGTAGAGCCACTCTTCGTACACGCGACGTCCCACTATGGTGTTGTAGTATGACTGCGCGCTCACGTAGTTAGAGGCTGGCTGACCGCTCACATCTACACCACCCACTGTCGTGCCCGGAGCGTAGATACCTTCTACTTTCACACCGCCGCCTGCTTCCAGCGGATCGCGTACATTGGCGCCGCGGTCGTTGGTAGCCACTGTGAGTGGGTCTTGCCCGGTACGCACGGCCAGCATTTTAGAACGGCTGAAGAACTGGCCGCCAAACTGGTAGTCGATCATAGCAGAGAGGTCGAACTTCCAGATCTTAAAAATGTTCTGCCAACCACCTGTCGCATCAGGCTGCACTGTACCGAAGTTGTGGGTAGCATCGGTATAGAGCGGCATGCCGTTGGAACCGATCAGCTTCTGGCCGGTAGCAGGGTCACGCTGGTAAGCCTGGCCTATAAGGCTACCATAAGGCTGGCCTTCGTAGGAGTTGAGATAGGAGGTAACAGAGGAGTAAGTGGTCGAGTAATGCGTCAGCACGTCAATTTCCGGGTGAAGCTCAACCACCATGTTACGGTTGCGGCCTGCATTGAAAATACTGTTCCAGGTAAAGTTGCTCGACTGAACCGGCGTACCGGACAAAGCCACTTCTATACCTTTGTTTTCAATCAGACCTGCATTAATTGTTGTGGAGCTATACCCGCTCGTACCGGATACCGGCAGGCGCAGGATCTGGTTTCTGTTTTTCTGCTGATAGAGCGTCAGGTCCAAACCTAAGCGGCCATTAAGGAAGCGCACGTCCAAACCAGCTTCATACGAATGTGCGAATGATGGCTCTACAAACGGGTTATTCAGGTTGTCCGGCACCGACAGCGTGTTCACGCTGGTGGCTCCTGCATAGACAGTGCCCACGGAATAGAACGGAGAGATTTCGTAAGGACCAAGGTCAGAGCCTGCCTGTGCGTAGCTGGCGCGGATTTTACCGAAAGAAAGCGGCGACCAGTCGATCAGCTCACTGAATACCACGCTACCTGATACAGATGGATACCAGTACGAATTGTTGTCTGGTGGCAGGGCAGAGGAGATGTCGTTACGCAATGATGCGTCGATGAAGTACGTGTCTTTATACCCCACAGAAGCCATACCGAACATACTGCGGATTTGCTTGCGACGCAGATACTGGTTCGTGCTCGGACGGTCAATGGAGCCATCGATGTGGTAGAAGCCCGGTGTAGCCAGTCCGCCCACCGATGCCATAGAAAGGTAGGTATAGCGAGTGTCGAAAATGTTGCCACCGGCATTTACGTTAAGCGAGAAGTCGCCGAACTCTTTGTTGTATTGTGCCAGCAACTCGTAGTTAGTATCGCGACCCTGGTACTTACCAGTTGTGAAAGCCGGTACTCTTCTGCCACCAAAAGCCTGGCGGGTTTCAATGTTCTGGGTATAGCTATCGTTGCGCACAAAACCGCTCACTTTCAGCGAAGGCAGGATCTGGTAGGTCAGGCCTACGTCGCCGAACACACGCTCGCGGTTATCGTTGCTGATGTTCTCGTATGCCTCGAAGTAAGGGTTGTTCCAGTACAGTGCATTGAAGTTAGTAACCTCACCAGTGGCTGTGCTCGGTCTGCGCAGGTTCCAGTTCAGGAAAGTACCATCATCGTATTTGTAGTTCTTCATGCGCTTCATGTCCACGTTGCGCTGGAACCACTGCACCATGTAGCGGGCGCCGTACTCCGAGCCCTGTGAAGGACGCTGGGCATTGTTGCGGGCGTAGTTGATGTTGGTAGACACCGTCATCTTTTTAGAAAGGTCCAGGCTGCCGCTCAGGCCCACGTTGTTCCGGTTGAGGAAGGTGTTTGGTTCTACACCTTCTACGCGGGTGTCGTTCACGCTCAGGCGGAAGGTACTGTTCTCGTTACCACCTGTTACAGTCACACCATTGTTCAGGTTATAGCCTGTCTCGTAGTAGTCCTGAATGTTATCAGGATGGGGTACAAAAGGCGTCAATTGGCCATACTCCGGGTCCTGTGGGTAGAAGCTGTATACCTGACGAACGGGTGTGCCGTCCATCTTAGGTCCCCAGCTTTCATCTACAGAGAAGTCCACATATTTGTCGCCGTTTGGCAGGGTACGCCAGGTCTGGCTGGAGCCGCCACCATACATGTTCTGCAGCGGCATAAAGTTCACAGCTTTTTCTACTGAGAAAGCAGAGTTGATCTGTACACCAACTTTTTTCGCGCCTTTCTGGCCTTTCTTGGTCGTGATCATAATCACGCCATACTGACCGCGTATACCATACAGAGCAGAGGCAGCAGGGCCTTTCAGCACGTTGATCGACTCGATGTCTTCCGGGTTGATGTCCTGCGCCAGGTTACCGTAGTCAGCCTGGTCGGCACCGGCAAAGTTGGCGTTGGAAATAGGGGTGCCATCCACCACAATCAGGGGCTGGTCGCCACCATTGAGGGAGTTTACACCCCGGATTTTAATTTTTTGGGTACCGCCCATGCTGGCACCGGAAGAACCTGTTACCTGCACGCCTGCCACTTTACCGGACAACGAGCCCAGCACGTTCTGCTCTTTGGTCAAAGTCAGGTTTTCGCCCTGCACCTGCTGCGTGGCATAGCCCAGGGAGCGCTCGCTACGCTCAATGCCTAGCGCCGTTACAACTACTTCGTCGAGTTGCCGGGCATCGGTTTGTAGACTGACATTGATAGTGCTCTGGTTGCCAACCGCTACCTCCTGGGTAGTATAGCCCAGAAAGCGGAAAACAAGTGTAGCATTGGCTTCGGGCACGCGAAGTTGGTAATTGCCCTGCGCATCGGTGGCGATGCCAATTGTTGTGCCTTTAACGGCAACACTTACCCCAGGCAGGCCATTGCCCGTCGAGGCTTCTGTCACCCTACCGCTTACTGCCCTGTCCTGGGCAAAGGCGCTGGCGGACCAGAGTACCATAAGCGGCAAAATGATGGAAAGTAGTTTTTTCCCCATAATTCAATAATTTGTTTTAAAAATAGTAAGGTTAGATCCGTTGAATATAGGGTATATTTAATTAATATAAAAGTAATATTGTCTTAACATAGTGCGTATTTGTGCAGGTATAAAAAAACACCCCGCATCAGGCCGTAGCCGATGCGGGGTGTTTTTAGCTGTTAAAGGCTTATTTAGCTTATAGCGAGTCGATCCACTTCTTCAGATCACCTTTTGCTTTGCCGGTCCTCTGCTGGAGTTTGCCGAGCCATTCGTCTTGTTGTCCTTCCTGGTAAGTCAGGTCATCTTCGGTCAGGTCAGCGTAAGATTTTTTGATCTTACCTTTCAGTTCATTCCAGTTTCCTCTGGTTCTATATTCTGCTTCGTGCATTTTATTCTTAGCTTAAAATTAAACAAAACTTATACCTTGATATACGGGTGAAACAGGACAGTCGTTCGAAACAGCCACTATACCTGCTGCCTGAGTAGCGTGGTCAGGTATAGAAATGGAGCTATGCTTAGGGCTGAAAGTAGGGGAGAGAATGCTGGCAGAAAACAAAAAACCCTCCTTAGCGGAGGGCCTTTTGCTGGTTAAGAGTTATGGGTTAAAATTTTAGTTCATGCCGTTGCCGTCGCCTTGCTTGGCGTCGTCGTTGCGGATGCTCTTCTTGCGCTTAGGCGCGCGCTGCTGGTCCATCTTGCCGAATCGGTAATCGAAGCTCACACGGAATCCGCGGTTGAAGTTGTTGATGCGGATCTCCTGGCTATAGGCTCTAGGATTGGTCGGCGATTCCTCTACACGCACATCGTTACGCATGCGCATGCTCTCTCTGAAAGGGTTGTCCAGGCCCAGGCTGATTCCGCCCTTTTTGTCGAACAGCTCCTTCTTGATGGCGATGGTATGGTAAGAGAAGGCAGCGAACTCACCCAGCAGCTGGATGCGACGGGAGTTGAAGCCACCGTTAAACTGTGCAGTGATGCCCTTTCCGAAGGTATAAGACGAGTTGGCGTTGATGTTGTACATCCAACCACTGTTGCTGGCGTACTTTCCGTTCAGGTCTACAAAATAGAAATTAGAGCTACCGCCAATCGTCCAGTTGTTGGTCGGTTTGGTGTTTCCGAACAAGCTCACGCCATAGGTTTTGTTTTTGGCGATGTTGTCGAACGAAAGGGTTGTCACATCCACAGGCAGACCGCTCGCATCTGTTTCCCGATCAATTGTCGCTACCGTCTCGATGGCGTTGTCAGTATGGCGCACGTAGCCGGTCACGTTGATCGAAGTGGTCTTGAAGAAGGTACTGTAGCCCAGTTCAAATAAATCAGTTAGTTCTGCATCGAGTCTGGGGTTACCCTGCACACGGGTGTTGGAAGTCTGCTCCTGCACGTACGGGTTCAGGTAGAACAACGACGGACGCTGGATACGCTGTGTGAAGTTGGCACGGAATGTATGCTTCTGCTTCAGGTTGTACGACAAGGCCACGCTAGGTATAAAGTTGTCATAGTCCAGGCTGTAGTCATTGTCACCCTGCAGGTCGGCATGGATGTCTGTGAACTCGTAGCGACCACCCATTTTCACGTTCAGTTTTTTCTTTAGCATGAAGCCGTACGTCATATAAGTAGAGTACACATCCTGCTCGTAAAAGAAAGCATCGATGCGACGGGTTTCGTCCCCTGAGTTGAGGATGTCACGGTAAAGGGCATCGCTTTCCACATCGCGGAAAATGGACTTGGCACCCAGTTCCAGTATGGTCTTGTTGGCAAACGGATGGGTATAATCCGCCTGGAAAGTCAATTCCTTGTTAGCGCCTTCATTCAGGTTGCGCTTCAGCAGATAAGGATCGTTGCCCTCGTTCAGATAGTCCTGGCGGATGTCGTTGTCGGTGTTGGTTACCGAGTAAAGCGACAGGAGTGCAAGTTCCTGTCCCTGCTTGCTGAACGTGCGGGTGTAGTCGAGGTTATAGTCGGTACCGATGCGCTGGTTGCGGTTGCGGATCTCGTTTCGGAAGTCCTGGATCAGGTTGTCGCCTTCTCGGCTGGTCACTTCCTGGTCGTTTTCCATCCGGAAAGTACCGCCGTTGCTTCGGATGCTGCCCGATATGTTGTTCTTCGGCGTGAGGTCGTAGTCAAAGCCTACCAGTGCATTCATGAACTTGCCATTGATGCGGGTTTTGCCAAACTGGTTGCTGGTTGTGTTGCCAGCGAAGATGGTGTTAGTCATGTTGCCATGGTTGTAGAACATGTTGCCACCGAAGGTGCCGTTGATGCCCAGTTTGCCGCGACGAATGTTGAGACTGGCGTTGGCGTTGCTGCCGCGTGTACCGGCCGTGGCTGCCACTGAACCGGTCACGCCTTGCAGACCACCGTCTTTTTTGGTGATGATGTTGATGATACCGGCTGTACCTTCTGCATCATACTTGGCAGATGGGCTGGTGATCACTTCCACCGACTTGATCTGATCGGCAGGGATCTGCTTGAGGGCGTCGGCCACACTACCCGCCATGATAGCCGAAGGCTTGTTGTTGATAAGCACGCGCACGTTCGAGCTGCCACGAAGCTGTACATTACCGTCGTTGTCGAGCGCCAGGGAAGGCACTTTCTGCAGTACATCGGCTGCGTTGCCACCCGAGTTGGTAATATCTTTTTCGGCGTTATACACTGTGCGGTCGATCTTCTCTTCTACTAATGGTTTTTCGCCTGTGATCACCACCTCGCCTAGCTGTTTGGCATCAGAGGCAATGGCCACCGCACCTACGTTTACGCTGGCGTTGTCAGATGATACGGTTACGTCTTCTACCAGCTTTTGCTGATAGCCGAGGAAACTCACCTGCAGTCTGTATTTACCAATACCTACCTTGCTGATCGTGAAGCGACCCTTATCGTCAGCCATTGCCCCGTCGATTGGTTTGCCCGTCGCCAGGCTGATCAGGGCAACCGTAGCGAACTCCACTGGTTTTTTTGTGTCAGCGTCCTGCACGATACCAACGATAGTAGCGTTGCCACGCGGCGCGGCCATACCTGCCGTGGATTGTTGCGGGGCACCCTGCGGTGCCTGCGCGAGAGCCGGTACGGTGCTCAACCCAAGCAGGGCAAGCAGCAGGCTCTTTTTCATAGTTTTTTCTAGTTGGCGTAAATGTGTTCTCTTCATATCTCCGGTCTTCCGTAATAATTGCTTCAGTAAAGGAAAAGCTAGTTTTTGAGTCCTGAAAATAGAATATACCAAGGCACCGCATTTCTATATGAATAGCCTAATATAGCCTATTAGCCTTTCGTCGGGAAATAGGGGAGGTTGGTGGAGGGAAAGGGGGGATGTAGGTATAGCTGCTGCAGATGTATGCATAGAATGTGGCTCTTTTCATAGCTTCTCTTCTACGGCAAGGCCTTAATGGCGCGAGTGTCTGCGCTCGTGTCTGCTATGGTGGGGCCTCAGGCCCAAGTATAGGTATAGTATACCACAAGTTTAGCAAAGGCGTAAATGTGGTTTTGCAGAAGGCCAGTTTGCAACTAGCGTAGTGTCTGTAGCAGGTATAGCATCCTGACTTGTTTTATAGTTTGCCCTGGCCGAGCGGGCCTTACTTGTTTCCTTGATGAAAAGAAAGAGGGCCCCTACCCCCAGTAAGCAAAAAAGTCAAGACCCTCCAAATTTGCTGAACGTTCAGACAGTGGAGTGTCGTAAAGTGCACTTGGCAAAGTGATCTGTTTCATAGCTGCAGGGGCAAGTTAGTCTTGCTATACCTGCCAGGGGGCTAGTTTTGCTACGATGCTATACCTGTAGAAGTGGCAGTAGCAGCAACTCCCCCTTCGAAGGGGGCAGGGGGATGTTAATCGTGCACACGAAACCGCAGCTCCAACACCTATACCTGCAATTGAGTGGCTTCAGGAAATCCCCTCTTGAGAGGGGTGTGTTATAGCAACTGGTTAACCTTCCTTCAACCAAGATCCTTTCAGGATGACAGAGAGGAACTGGTATAGCCAAAGCTCCTTCCCCTGTTTTGGGGGTAGAGGCCCTCGACAAAAGGGGAAGGCTGGGATGGGGTAATTCGTATTGCGCAGCTACTAACTACACAATCTCAAAGGAATGCGTAATCGTTGCTGTCTTATACAGAATAGCCGCTACAGAGCAGTATTTCTCCAACGAAAGCTCAATGGCGCGACGTACCTTGTCCTCGTCCAACTGACCGCCTAGCTTGAAATGGATGTGGATGGTGCTGAAAAGGTTGAACTCCTCGACCTTTTGGCGTTCGGCCTTTATATTGATATCGAAGCTTTCGATCGGCTGGCGCTGCTTTTTGAGGATGCTGATGATGTCGATGGCGCTGCAGCCACCCAGGCCCATTAGCATGAGCTCCATCGGGCGGGCACCCTGGTTGTGGCCACCGATCTCGGGGTTAGCGTCAATGTTAATGGCTACATTGGCAGCGCCTCTGGCTTCAAAATGATAGTCCTGGTCTACGCGGGTGAGGTTGATCTCCATATCGGTTATTTCGTTTTCTGAGGTTCGAAGGTATACATTTATACCTTTTACACCAAGTCAGGCTGCCAGTCGGGTCACGTACTTCACTAGCGAACGCTTGGCGATCGGCAACAGCGCGCTGTCGATAGGGCAGGGCACTTTGGCAACCACAACAAAGGTGGCGGGGTTGGGCAGTTCCTGGTTTTCTCTGACCAGCTGTACCTTCAGGTTTTCATGTGTTTGGGCCAGGCCGCGACGCACAGTGCGGAGTAGTTGCGTGTTGATGCCGCGGTACTTCTCGAAGGTGTTCTCAAAAACGGTAATGCGGTACACGTATACCTGCGTTTCCTTGCCGGGGAAAGCATCCAGAAATAAGTAGCCCTCGTTGAAGTACATCGGCGTAATGCCCACGGGGTTGATCTCAAGGTGACTCTCAATGAAATCGTACAGCTCCTTGCCCTCGCTGACGGCCTCCCTAAAAAGCGGTGCGGCATATTGGATCACCTCCTCGATCTGGGCCATGGTCTCGTCGTCCTCCACGATCTTTTCATACACCAACTCCAGCTTCTCGAAGTCAGCGCGGGTGATTTGCTGCGGAAAGGATTCGTACACCAGTTTCTTGTGCTCCTGCACTTGTTTCAGGTGGCGGTAGTGCATAATCAGGTCCGAAAAAACAGGGTAGAGGCGCTGCTGCCCGAACTCGGCACGGACAGCCTGCAGGTAGGCCAGCAAACGATATTTCTTAAATTCAAAGTCAAGCAATCCTTCTGTCAGCCAGTTGATAGGTAAGTTTTGCATAACGCTAAATATTGGGTGAATATGCTTAAAAACGAGCCGGGCGGCTGCTATGTTGCTTCTGCCAGCGTGTTTGCACAGCTAAACTTTAATGCTTTGCCTCCGTTTAAATTCAGCACTGGGATGCCGCTCAAAAGGCTTCCTGCATTCAGAAAATACACATAAGACAGAACATGAACTATACAGAGAATTTCGAAGGAATAAAGATTGATGTACAGGCTGTAGACATTTCCATTTCGGACGACGTGCAGCAGCATATCCGCAATACCATCACCAAACTAAAGCGCCACGCCAAGAAGATCGACTCTGTGGACGTATACTTTAAACAAGAGGCCAACCACGCCACTGACTCCAAAAAACTGAGCATGCGCGTAGGTATACCTGGCAACGATGCTTTTGCTGAGGATGACGGCGATAACTGGTACGAGCTGCTCAAAAACGTAGAAGAAAAACTCAAGCGTCAGCTCGATAAAAGATAAGCCGACAGGCACCACAAAGCAGACCCGCTGCAGGATCAGGTATAGCACCGCCCGGCAGCGGGTCTGCTGTTGGGTATAAGCAGGCATCAGATCATCAAAGAAAATATGGCCACAGGGGATTACAAAGACAAAGTCGTGCTGGTAACTGGCGGTGCGCAAGGTATAGGCTTAGGTATAGCGCAGGCCTTCGGGCAGGCGGGTGCTTGGGTTGTGCTCACGGATGCAGACGAGGAAGCGGGAGGTGAAGCCTTGCAGCGTTTGCGGGACCAGCAACTGCGGGCTACCTTTATACCTGGCGATGTAAGCGTTGAGCAGGAGGTCGTTGCCCTGATGGAAAAAGTGCAGGACAAACACGGCCGTCTGGATGTATTGGTAAATAACGCAGGTATAGCCGATCCTTTTGCTGGCAAGCTGGATGAATTGCTGATGTCGGATTTCGACCGGATGCTGGCTGTGAACCTGCGCGGACCAATGCTCTGCGCTAAATACGCCCTGCCGCTGTTGCGCAAAGCAAAACATCCTGCCATCCTTAACATCACGAGCACGCGCGCTTTCATGTCAGAGCCCGATACCTTTGCCTATTCAGCCTCCAAAGGCGGACTCGAGGCGCTCACGCATTCCCTGGCCGTTAGCCTGGCGCCGGATCGTATTCGGGTGAATGCCATCGCGCCAGGCTGGATTGAGACCGGGAACTGGCAAAAAGAAAAGGAGCGTTACGAACCGCAGCATACCCGCGAGGATAAGGAACAGCACCCGGTCGGTCGGGTGGGGGAGCCGCAGGACATTGCCGAAGCAGCGCTCTTTCTGTGTTCTGCGAAAGCTGGTTTTATTACGGGGCAACACTTGGTGGTAGACGGCGGTATGACCGTAAAGATGATCTATACCTGAACCTAACAACCTGCATTGGTGTACAACCTCTAAGGAAACGTAGAATTTACCTATGGTCAACAGTCCTTATAACCCGGTTTTGCTGTATGTAACCGACCCGATGTGCGCCTGGTGCTACGGCTTCACGCATGTTATCCGTCGTTTGCGCGCCCTCTGGCACGGTCGGCTGACGGTAGAGGTGGTAGCCGCTGGGCTGAACCCGTATGCCCGGGAGCCTATCTCTCGGGAGCAGAAGGAGCGACTGGCCGTGAGTTGGCACCGGGTGCAGGAGCGCACCAGCCTCCCCTTCAATTATGGCCTTTTCCTGCAGGAAGATTTTGTATACGACACCGAGCCCGCCTGCCGTGCCCTGCATGTGGTGCGCCGACTAAGGCCTGCCCTCACGCTCGAAGTGCTTCGGGCACTGCACTCAGCCTTCTACGCCGATGCCCTTAACATGGCAGACCCGCAGGTGCTGGCCCATGTGGTGCGTCCCTTTGGCATCCAGGAAAACCTGTTCTATACTTTGTTTGAGGCCGACGAGATCATCGACGAAACCGAAAAGGAGTTTGAGTTTGTGGAGATGCTGGGCGTCAAGAATCTGCCGAGCGTGTACATGGAAGGCGGTATGGGGCCTGAATTGCTCACCAGTGGCTTTTGCCAGCTCGATGAACTGGAAGGAAGGCTGCTGCAGCACCTTGAAATGGTATAAGCCTCATGCTCAGGTATAAGTAGTATCAAAAGATGAGCGTGACAACCTGCAAACAGGGAACGACAGGTATAGGAGCGCCACTTTTAACTCAACCACATCATCAGATTTTTTGCTCCAATATTAAAAGATATGTATATTTAGCTGTAAATTAACGGCTCTGGCCACAAAGGCCAATACATACCCTGTATGAGAAGCAAGATATCTACCAACCAGGTCGATGAGTACATCGACAAATTATCACCTGAGAAACAGCTGTTAGCGCAGGCAGTACGCCAGATCATCAGTCAGACGGCTGCCCATCTGGAGGAGTGTGTGCGCTGGGAAAATCCCTGTTATTTCTTTTACGGACCTGTATGCTATTTCGCCTCATCGCGTAGCGGGCTGCACTTCGGTTTCTTCCGCGGAAAAGAGCTTAACGATACAAATAAGCGCTTGGTGAGCCGCAACGGTCAGTTGCCGCACATCAAACTGCGCACGATTGAGGACATAGACGAGGAGTATTTCAGCGACCTGGTACGCCAGGCGGTGCAGCTTAACCAGAACTAGACAGATCGGGCGTGCAGTGCTCCTGGCTGCATTCCTGCCCCGGCATTTCCAACTCTACCGTAACGTGGTCTATCTGCGCGTCCTGCATGGTGTCGCGTATGCGCTGTTTCACTTCATGTGCCTCCTCCAGATTCAGGTTCTCTTCCACAACGGCGTGCATGGTCAGTACATGGCTGATGCCGTCCAGCGTCCACAGGTGCAGGTCGTGCACGGAGCGTATACCAGGGAGTAACTCCAGGCGACGGCGCACTTCCTGTAAACTAATATTGGCGGGGGTGCCCTGCAACAGAATCTGAAGCCCTTTGCGCAGGTTGCGCACCACGTTGTAGAGAATGAATCCGGTGATCAGTACCGAAAGCAAGGGATCTATGATAGGCCAATCGAAGAAATAGAGCAGAATACCACCCACCAGAACGGCCGCCCAGCCCAGTACATCCTCCAGCAGGTGCAGCATCGCCACCCGTTCGTTCAGCGAATCCCCTTTGTTAAGGCGCAGGGCCGCGAATCCGTTTACCAGCACACCCAGGATGGCAAAGCCGATCATACCAGGGGCATGCACAGGCTCCGGATTAAACAGACGCGGGATCGACGCCCATAGCACTATACCTGAGCCAATCAACAGCACGACCGAGTTAATGACCGCGCCAAGCAGTGAAAAACGTTTGTACCCGTAAGAGAAGTGCTGATCGCTGCCCCTGCTTGATAAGTGGGCAAAATACCAGGCCAGACCCAGTGAAAGGGAGTCGCCAAAGTCGTGCAGCGCATCCGAGAGGATGGCCACGCTGTTGATCCAAAGCCCGCCAAACACCTCGATCACGGTGAAGCCCAGGTTGAGGAAGAAAGCCACCCTGATGTTGTCACCTGCGTGGTGATGGCCGTGGCCTCCGTGATGGTGATGATCGTGTGCCATAAACTGCTTTTCTTCTTCTAAAATAGACAGATATTGGCGCAACTGCAAACTAGCAGACGGCTCAGTTCTTGAGAAATCGTATCTTGTGCCGGCAAAAACGTAAATAGTGACAGGACTATGAGAATACTGCTGGTAGAAGACGAACCCAAAGTAGCTTCCTTTATCAAAAAAGGATTGGAAGAGCAGTCGTATGAAGTCGATCAGGCTTATGACGGCAACTTTGGCCTGAAGATGGCCCTGCAAAACGAGTACGACCTGATCATACTGGACATTATACTGCCGCACATGAGCGGGTTGGAGGTATGCCAAGCCGTTCGGAAGAAAAAAACGCAGGTTCCCATCCTGATGCTTACCGCCCTCGGCTCCACCGACGACAAGATCACCGGACTGGACGCCGGGGCCGACGATTACCTCACCAAGCCCTTTGAGTTCAAGGAACTGCTGGCCCGGCTCCGCGCCCTTTCCCGCCGCTCAGGCGACAACGGGGGAGGGGAAAAACTCTCGATCGCAGACCTCGAAATGGACCTGGGCAGCAAGACCGTAACCCGTGGCGGGAAGCCCATTAACCTAACAGCAAGAGAATTTGCCCTGCTGCATTATTTACTGCGCAACAGGGGGCGTGTGGTATCCCGCGTCGATATTACAGAGAGCGTGTGGGAGACCTCCTTCGACACCGGCAGCAATGTGATTGATGTATACATCAATTTCCTGCGCAAAAAAATAGACAAAGGCTTTCCTGGTAAGCTGATCCATACCCTGGTAGGTATGGGCTATGTGCTCAAGGAGGACGACGCATGACCATCCGAAACAAGCTGACCCTGCAGTTTGCAGGTATATTTGCCCTCCTCCTGATCCTGTTCTCGCTGATGATCTATTATTTTACTTCGCTCTACCGGCAGGACGATTTTTACAAACGCATCGAGGGGCGTGCCTACGATACGGCCGCCCATGTGCTGGAGGCAGATGAAGTAAGTGAGAGAGCCCGTCGCAGCAACCAAATTCGCTATTATCAGGTGCTTCCTTTTGAGAAGGTGAGCATTTACCGGCACGACGGCAGCTTGTTTTTTTCGGATGGAGACGGGCAACTGGAGGTGGCGCCTGAGGTGCTCGAACGCGTGAAGCGGGAAGGCAAGGTGCAGTACGAACAGGATGAGCGCCAGGTGGTGGCAACGCTTTACGAAGACAACGAAGGAGAATTTATCGTATTCACTTCTTCTGTGGATGCCTACAGTTTACGCAAACTTCAGCATCTTAAAATTATTTTGATTGTTGGTTTTCTGGGCTCCATGGTTGTGGTACTGCTGGCTGGCTGGGCTTTTGCGCGCGAAGCACTGCGCCCCATTACCAAAGTGGTGGGCGAGGTGGAGAAGATCAGCGCCTCGGACCTGCACCTGCGCCTTAGCAATGCAGGCGGAAAAGATGAACTATCGCACCTCTCCCAAACCTTCAATAAAATGCTGGACCGCCTGGAAAAGGCGTTTGAAATGCAGAGCACCTTTGTGTCTAATGCTTCTCATGAACTACGCACTCCGCTCACTGCCATGATAGGCGAACTGGAAGTGGCCCTGATGAAACCCCGTGAGAAAGAGGAGTACCAACGGGTACTGGCCTCCACCCTGGAAGACGCTCGTCTGCTGGCCGAGCTGTCAAATGGCCTGCTGCAGATTGCCCAGGCCAGCGTGGACACTTCCAAGATCAAGCTCGCGCATTTGCGCTTCGATGAATTGCTGTGGATGGCGCACGAGCAGGCGTTGAAGCGACACCCGGGCGCGCTGTATGATATCGATTTCGACAACCTCCCTGATGACGAAGACCGCCTGATCGTGAAAGGAAACGATGCCCTGCTGCTGATCGCCATTGTGAACGTACTGGAAAATGCGGCCAAGTTCTCGCCTAAGGGGGAGTACAGCACCGTGCGACTTTCAGCGGACCGGCGGGAGGTGGTGTTGCAGGTAACAGACAAGGGCGTGGGCATTGCACCGCAAGACCTGCTGCACGTGTTTGTGCCATTTTTCAGGGCGAATAACGTGCGCAACATCAATGGCCACGGCATTGGTCTGCCGCTGACAGAGAGCATCATAAAACTGCACAAAGGCACTATTTCCATTGACTCCCGTGTGGCAGAGGGAACGATCGTGACATTGCGTTTACCGCAGGCAATCGGACTAATTTCAGCAAAAAACACATTTTAATTTGTTTTTAATCTGGTTTTAATTTTCCCTTAATACCTCGCCCGTACATTTGTGAGCATAAGGTGAGTATCTGACTTATGTTCCTGCTGCCAGCCAAAGGCCGGCGCAGGGATGTGAGTTAGGAAGCCTTCGCTGACAACATTTGCTATATGAAAGAAACCCCCCTAAAGACAAACTACATAGCTAGCCTCGGAAAGGATATTCCGGCTGGCCTCGTCGTTTTCCTTGTTGCCCTTCCGCTTTGCTTAGGTATTTCACTTGCCTCTGGCGCCCCACTTTTTGCCGGTATCGTGACTGGTGTGGTAGGCGGTTTGGTTGTGTCCTGGCTGAGTGGTTCGCACTTGAGCGTGAGTGGCCCGGCAGCTGGCCTAACCGTGATCGTGCTCAATGGCATTGAAACCCTGCAGTCGTATGAAGCCTTTTTGCTGGCGGTTGTGCTGGCAGGTATACTGCAGGTAGCGCTTGGTTTTCTGAAGGCCGGCGTCATCGGTCTTTATTTCCCCTCCTCGGTTATAAAAGGGATGCTGGCCGCCATCGGTCTGATCCTGATTTTGAAGCAGATTCCGCATTTCATGGGTGCAGATGATGATTTCTTTGGTGAAATGAATTTCTTCCAGCCGGACGGGCGCAATACCTTTTCAGGTATAATCCATGCCTTCAGTGCTATCCAGTTGGGTGCGCTGTTGATCGGTGTCCTCTCTATGGCCGTATTGATCTTGTGGGAGCAGCCGTTTATGAAACGCATTAAGTTGTTTAAACTGGTGCCGGGTGCGCTGATCGTGGTGGTGGGTTCTGTAGGTATAAACTATCTGTTCATCAATTATTTTCCTGAGCTGGCCATAGCCGGTACGCACCTGGTGAACCTTCCGGAGATAACAAGTGTGGGAGCGCTACAGAATGAACTCCGCTTCCCGGCCTTCGATCAACTGACTAACCCGTCGCTTTATGTGGTGGCCTTCACCATCGCTATCATTGCCAGTCTGGAGTCCCTGCTAAGCGTGGAGGCCGTGGATAAGCTCGATCCGCACAAGCGCCGCACGCCCAACAACCGCGAACTGAAGGCACAGGGGGTAGGTAACATTATTGCAGGTATGCTGGGCGGTATACCGATGACGGCCGTGATCGTGCGAAGCTCTGCCAATATCACGGCGGGTGGCAAAACGAAGATGTCAGCCTTTATCCATGGGGTGTTCCTGTTGCTGGCCGTGCTTTTCCTGGCGGGTTTCCTGAACCAGGTGCCGCTTTCTGCGCTGGCAGCCGTACTTTTGATGGTGGGTTATAAGCTCACGAAGCCAACGCTATTCAAAGGGCAGCTCAAACTGGGGCACGAGCAGTTTATTCCGTTTGTGGTAACGATCGTGGCCATCCTGTTTACCGACCTGCTGGTGGGTATCCTGATCGGTCTGGCAGTAGGCATCTTCTTTATCCTGAAGGCAAACTACAAGTCACCTTACTTCTTCCACAAGGAAGATCACCGCGAGAAAGAAACGATCCGCATTAAACTAAGTGAGCACGTATCTTTCCTGAACAAAGCCAGCATTGTGCTGACACTCGAGAGATTGCCGAATGACAGCCACGTGATTATTGACGGGGCTAACTCCGAGTACATAGACTACGATGTGCTGGAAGCGATACAGGCTTTTAAGGAAACAGCCCACGAGCGTGGTATATTTGTAGAAGTTTTGAATATAGAAGAAGTAAAAGTGCTGGATATGCACTAGAAATAAATAAAATTATGGAGAAGATATTTGAGAATAATAAAAAGTGGGTAGAGCGAAAGCTCATTGAAGACAAGGACTACTTCAACAAGCTGGCCATGGGGCAGAAGCCACGTTACCTGTACATAGGTTGCTCAGACAGTCGCATTCCGATAAATGAGGTAACCGGCACAGGCCCGGGCGAGATTTTCGTGCACCGCAACATCGCCAACATGGTGGTGCATACCGATATGAACCTGCTTTCGGTGCTACAGTACGCTGTAGAGGTGCTGAAAGTAAAAGATATCATCGTATGCGGACACTACGGCTGCGGTGGGGTAGCGGCGGCGGCCAGCAACAAACAGTTTGGCCTGCTCGATAACTGGCTGCGCAACATTAAGGATGTGATACGCCTGCACGAGCAAGAATTGATGAGCATCGAGGATGAGGAACAGCGCCAGCGCCGCCTGGTGGAGCTGAACATTACAGAGCAGGTGCTGAACTTATTTAAGACCCCGATCATACAGAACGCCATGCAAACAGACAATCCGCCCAAGCTTTATGGCCTGGTATACGATCTGAATGAAGGCCTGCTGAAGGACCTGAATGTAATGGAGCAGCAAAATTGTATGAAGCGATACGAGCACATTTACGGCCTGCTGTAAGATTTCTAAAGATAACAAAGAAACTACTACTACCTATACCTACCGATTCAGCTGGATCGGACAAAACCCTCGCATTTGTGAGGGTTTTGTGTTTTAGGGTGGGATGAGAAGGGAAAGTACAGGTATAGCCAGTTCTTGCTATACCTTATCAAGCGTTGGAAGCAATAAGAAAGCCTGCATCAAACAGGGGAGTCAGTTCATTTCTACTAAAAACTATCCCCTTGAAAGGATTATAGGTATGTAGATTCGGTGCTAGAATGCTTATAGCTGGCAGTATTGGGATATCTTCACAGCTCTGAACACCCCTCTGAGAGCTACGCTCGCAAGTTTAGAGCTCCCGTTCTCACTTGTCCTCAAGGGGAGAATTCGCTAGAATTTAACGGCTCTGGCATGGAGCAGGGGAGTCTGGTCCTGTTTATCTGCTGCCGATCCGCTTGCAAATTGTAAAGAAATCTAGCAGAAGGTAGGGTCAATGCCGGGTGCTGCCAAGATACTTTCAGGATGACGAAATAAATAGGTTAATAAGATGTTGCCCTCAAGAGCATAGTACTTTCCTAAAACAAAAAGCCCTCCGAAAGGGAGGGCTTTAAGGTATATGGTATAGAGAGTGTTAGCGTCCGCCGAGCAGGTAGCTTACCATGAGGCTGAAGCCCGAGTTGCGTCGTTCGCGGTTAACGAATGCACCTTCGTCATCTATCTTTTTCAGGCCCCCAGTATAGCGTACTTCAAGACCAAGGCCATTGGTGGCACGGTAACCCACAGAGCCTACATAGGCAAAGTCGATAGTATAGGGGTTGTCTGAAATGTTATACTTGGTGGTTACGATCTTGTCGCCACTGCTAGAGTGCGCCTCGTGTACGTGGCTAGCGCTGTAGATGAAGGACACCTGCGGACCCAGATCAAAGAACATACCGCTGGCCGAAACGTGGAACAGCACCGGAATGTCGATGTAGTTGAGCTTGAACACCTCGGCTGTCTGCAGGTTGCTACCAGAGTATATCTCGCGGCGGGCACCTTTGGAAGTATACAGGGCTTCCAGTTGCACGCCCATCAGGTTGTTAAGGTGCTTTTGCAGAAATATACCGCCTGTGTACCCAACCCTGTACTTGTAACCGTCGGTGTCGGCGCCGTTAAAGGTTGTATAGGTAGGGCCGCCTTTAAAGCCCAGCTGTTGGGCAAAACCGGTGCCTGACATAAGCGCCACGCAGCAGAGAACCAGTAAGAGTCGTTTCATAGGAATTGCCTGTTTTTAGGGGTTGGTTTAATCGGGGTGAAATTACTGAGAAGCAGCATACAGGTCAATGGAGGAAATATATAAATTGTGCTATTTTTCCCATGCAAAAAGCCCGGTCAATATTGGCCGGGCTTTTCGTATCCTTAAAAGGTTTAAATCAGGTGATCGGCTCAAAAGCCATCAATCTGCTTTTTACCATTCGTAGTCTCTGCGGGAAGATGAACCATAAGAGTACGGAGGTCCACTGTAAGTGTTGCCGTAGCTGGTATGCGTTCTGGAGCGGCTGCTGTAGTCGCTGTCATGCTCTCTGTCACGCATTTCGTCCATTCTTCTTCTGCGTTCTGCTTCTTCGTCACCAAACCACGATCTTACTTCGTCGCCAGCGCGGTCAAAGAAACCTCTCTCGTTGTCTCTGTCTCTATCGCGGTCCCAGTCGCTTGAGCTGCGGCTGCTTCCATAGTTAGAAGAACCATAGCTGCTTCCACTTCCGCTTCCGTAGCCGGAACCATAGTTTGATGATCCTGATCCGTAGTTAGAAGAACCGGAACCATAATGGCTTGATCCGGTGCCATAGTTTGAAGAAAGGCCAGAACCATAGTTAGACGATCCTGATCCGTAGTTGCCCGAAGAGCCGTAGCCTGATCCATAATTAGAAGAACCTGAACCGTAGTTCGAGCTCGAGCCATACCCAGAGCCGCCGTAGTTAGACGAACCGCTGTAGCCACGGTTAGAGCGATAGCTGTCGCTGCTACGGTCGCGCATGTCGTCCATTCTTCTTCTGCGCTCTGCGTCATCGTCGCCGAACCATGATTTTACCTCGTCAGAACCACGATCCCAGGCATCGCGATCGCTGCTGCCGTAGCGGCGGCTAGAGCCCGAGCCGTAATTAGACGAACCGGAGCCGGAGCCATAACCTGAGCCGTAAGAGGAACCCGAACCATAGTTCGAGCCAGTTGAACGGCCGTAAGTGGAAGTGCCGCCATAGCCAGAAGATGAGTAGCTATCACGGCCACTGCCGAAATCGCCACCGCTTCTGCCCGAAGACTCCCTGTTGTAAGAGCCTCTCATACGGTTAGTTGGGTCATACTCTCCTGAATAATAATTTCTGCCTGAGCCTCTGCTCTCAGTCCTGAAGTTGTCATTGAATGGGTTTGAACCCGAATTTTCATAGCTTCTCATAGCTTTAATTAAATTTTTAGATTTTAAAAAAAGAACAAATTAGAGGCATGCCTAAAAAAGGTGCGCCGGTAATTTTTACGGCTGTAGGGCTTATAAGTTATTTAAGAAACTGTTAGGAGCATAGGGACGCCAACACAACAGGTATAACACAGCTTACGAACGGAATGAGCACAATTATAAATTGTAATAAAATATTAATAAAACAGGTTTATGTATATAGAGAGAATTGAATTATATAAAGCAGCTGGTTTTAGAGATGCTAAGCTGGTTTATTTCATATGGCTGAAAATTATGTAATTAGGTGTGTTTATGCTCGGTTTGTATTAGCGCGCTTTAGTTTTAGGGATTGTATATTTTGCATTTTTTTATTTTTATAAATTACACTGATTTAGTAAATTGCGGGCCTTTAGTTTTTTCTCTAGTAGATATATTATGAAATTTACAAAATTGCTGGCCTCAGCGGTGATGGTTGTCTCATTCACAGCCTGCGAAGATGTGTTTGAGGAGGGGAGCCTGCAGCCAGATGGTTCAAAGCCTGCTCTGACGATCCGGAACCCAACGAAAAATCAGGTGCTTGCTAAGTCCTCAGGGCTTCGTGTGAAATTGACAGCCTCTGACAAAGACAAAGTGAAGGAGTTGCATGTACGGGTGCGGGCTGTTAATGGCGATGCGGATTACATCAACTTCACTACCTTGCCTGATAAGAAGATTCTAGAATTCGATACGCTGCTTAGCGCCAACGAGCTTCCACAGGGCAACTATACCTTGACGATCAACGCCACAGACTACCGAACGAATGTTTCGTTTGGTGAAGTGCTCTTCTCGGTAAAGTAAGACCTATACCTACCGGCTATACCTTGTAGCCGACTGGCATGTTAGTTGAGCAGGTATACGACTTGCCAGTTGTCATTGATGGCCAGGGCCGCATCGAAACTGTTGCCGGTCTTGGCCGACGTAAAGCCTTTTATTTTACCGGTTTTACCTTTGGTGAGCAAAGTGCCGATCTGTTTATCGGTGAGTTGCTTGCCGCCCATTTCAAAAGGTACTACAAACTGACAGCCCTCCCGGAAGCGACTGCAGCCATACGCTTTGGATCCTTTGAGCATACTGCCTTGATTGCACCGTGGACAGGTCGCGAAAGGATCCACCTCCGGCGTTTTCACTGCTTTCTCCAGTACCACCTGCTTATTGCCATCCAGCTTCAGGCTGGCATCAAAACTATTGCCCTGTTCGTCTTTAAAACCTTTGATAACGGGCGTCTTTCCTTTGCCGAGTAGGGCTATAATCTGTTTATCGGTCAGGGTTTTGCCCTGCTGCTCAATCGGGATCAGAAAGCGGCAGCCTTCTTTATAGCGGATACAACCATAAGCTTTGGAGCCCTTCAGGATATGGCCTTCGTCGCAGGCGGGGCAGGCGCCAAGTCCTTTGACAGGTATAGCAGCCTCGGCAGAAGCTTTGGTTTTTTTAGTTGTAGCTTTTTCTTTTCCAGCTTTGGCAGATTCTCCTTTGGCTGGGGCAGGTTCCGGTTGGGCCTCCATGGTCACGGTGGCTTTGTCGTATTTCACTTCCTGCACCAGACTTACTACAAAGTCCTGTAATTCCTGCAAAAAAGCCTCCGCCTTAAAAGAACCACCTTCGATCTGACGCAGCTTGCGTTCCCACTGGCCGGTCATCTCCGCCGACTTCAGAGTCTGGTTACGGATTACCCCAATCAGGTCGATGCCCATTTGGGTAGGTATAATCTTCTTTTTGTCTTTGCGGATGTATTGGCGCTTGAACAGCGTTTCGATGATGGCGGCTCGGGTGGAAGGTCGGCCGATGCCGTTTTCTTTTAGTGCTTCCTTGAGCTCCTCATCGTCTATCTGGCGACCGGCTGTTTCCATAGCACGCAACAGGGTCGCTTCGGTGTACTCTTTCGGTGGATTCGTCCATTTCTTATCAAGCAAGGGCGCGTGCGGACCGTGTTCGCCTTTCTCGAAATTGGGCAGGATGCCAGCTGTTTCTTCCTCTTCTTTGTTGTCCTTGCCGGTGCTTTCGATTTTGATGTCTTCAGCACCATAGAGCACACGCCAGCCAGGCTCCAGAATTTGCTTGCCGCGCACCCGGAAGGTATAGCCCGCCGATTCTGCCGAAACTGTGGTGTTGCTCACGATACAGTCGGGATAAAAAGCGGCCAGAAAGCGGCGCGTGATGATGTCGTATACATCCGCCTCACGTCCGTACAGACTGGCTTGGGCACCGGTCGGTATAATGGCGTGGTGATCGGTTACTTTGTTGTTGTTGAATACCTTTTTGCTCTTGCGGATCTTACTCTGCAGCAAAGGCGCCACATCGTTCTGATAATTGGTGAGACCCTGCAGAATGCCCGGAATCTTTGGATAGATGTCATCTGGCAGGAACACGGTGTCCACACGCGGGTAAGAAACCACCTTTTTCTCGTAGAGGCTCTGGATGGTTTTGAGTGTTTCGTCGGCCGACATGCTCAGCTTGTTGTTACACTCGATCTGCAGCGAGGTCAGGTCAAACAGCTTGGGCGGACTCTCAGTACCTTTCTTGGTCTCGATGTCGGTGATGGTGAGTTCAACCTGCTGGATGGCGGCTAGTATCTGCTGGCCTTCTTCCTCTTTGTGAAAACGGCCGTTGGTGCTCGAAAAAGTGGTGTCGCGGTATACGGTTTTGAGCTCCCAGTAAGCCTGCGGCACAAAGTTAGCGATCTCGTGGTGGCGGTTCACGATCATGGCAAGGGTAGGGGTCTGTACCCGTCCGATGGAGAGCGTCTGCCGGCCCTGCGCATACTTGAGTGTGAAAAGCCGCGTGGCGTTCAGTCCAAGAAGCCAGTCGCCGATGGCGCGGCTTTTACCGGCCTGGTAGAGCGAGTCGAATTCGGACCCTTCGCGCAGCCGGGCAAAACCCTGACGGATGGCGTCTTCGGTGAGCGAGGAAATCCAGAGGCGCTTGAAGGGTTTGCGGTAATTGGCCTCGGTGAGTACCCAGCGCTGTATCACTTCCCCCTCTTGTCCGGCGTCACCGCAGTTGATCACTTCTTCGGCGTTGTCAAGGAGCTTTTTGATGATGTTGAACTGCTGCACCACGCCCTTGTCCTGCATCAGCTTGATGCCATACCTTTCCGGCAGCATAGGCAGATCGTAGAGGCTCCAGCGCTTCCATTCTGGGCGGTAGTCGTCGGGCTCACGCAAGGTGCAGAAGTGGCCGAAAGTCCAGGTGACCTGGTAGCCGTTGCCCTCGTAGTAGCCATCCTTTCTGGTTTTGGCACCAATCACGTTGGCTATTTCACGCGCGACACTCGGTTTCTCAGCAATGCAGACTTTCAAGGTATAGGGTGTTTTACGGTGACTCTAACATTCAAATTTACGCTTTTAAGGTATAAATCCCTACACTTGCATTGCCGTAAATACATGCGTTGAACCCTAAGATATTGAAACCATGCAGCCACTCGGGAAATACATTGTGATTATAGGTATAGCCATTGTAGTGATTGGCCTGGTGTTCTGGCTGGCTGGCGACAAACTGGGCTGGTTTGGCAATCTGCCCGGCGATATTCGGGTGGAGCGGGAGAATTTCAAGTTCTTCATGCCCATCACCAGCATGATCCTGGTCAGCATTCTGCTCTCACTGCTGCTCTGGGTGTTCCGCCGGTTCTTTTAAGGTATAGCCTTTCAGAGGTGCAGCAGCTTTTATACCTTTGCGGCTTCTGCTATACCTGAAACCCCTATGTTTTTTGTGCTCTCTAAGCTGCTGCAGTACTTCCTGATGCCCATTATTTGGATTGCACTATTGCTCCTGCTGGCTGTTTTCCTACGATCACCTAAGTGGCGGCGCATCACTTTAATCTCTGCTACCGCGTTGCTGCTGGTTTTTTCCAATCCTTTTCTGGCGAATGTGGCCATGCGTGCCTGGGAATACGAGAGCGTGCCGCTGGAACAGGTGGAAAATTACGATGTAGCCATCATCCTGACAGGTGTGACCCAGGTCATCGGCTTCGCGGAAGACCGGGTACATACCAACAAAGGCGCCGACCGCTTCCTGCATCCGCTCAAACTTTACCGCCTGGGCAAAGTGGACAGATTTCTGATTACAGGAGGTATAGGCACTGTTGCTTTGGACCGCCGACCGGAGGCCGAAATGCTGCAGGAGATTCTGTTACTGGCAGGCGTACCCCAGGAAGATATCCTGATCGAGACTCGCAGCGATAACACCTACCAGAACGCCATCTTTACCGGCGATATGTTGCAGAAGCATCCGGAAATGAAACGCCGCCTGCTCGTGACCTCTGCCTTTCACATGCGCCGTTCCAAAGCCTGTTTCGACAAAGCAGGTATAGCCACCGACATTTTCCCAACCGACTTCTATACCTCCGAAATCCGCTATACTCCCGACGAATTGCTCATACCTAACCCCGACGCCTTCCGGCTCTGGCATCGCCTTATTCACGAAGTAACGGGTTTTGTGGTTTATAAGGTGGTGGGGTATGCGTGAGGGTTAGTGATTGAGTGAATGAGTGATTGAGCGAGTTAGTGATTTTGAAATTGTTTGGTGCACGATTAACCTGTTCCTCCCTTTGTAGAGGATACCTACCCACAAAGAGGAATTCCGTTGTATTATTCGGTTAGGTCGCGACCAAATCTGACATCTTATGAATCAATGAACATTAACTGTCATCTCGAATGCAATGAGAGATCTGAGCTATTTCGGGTCTCCCTCAATATTTCAGATTTCTCCCAAAAGTCGAAATGACAAAAAGACTGTGGTTTGACGGTATTAGCATCTGACTTACTCTCCAGACTGTATTTTCTAAACTCTCAAACCCACTCAATCACTCCATCACCAACTCACTCAATCCCAACTACCCCACCAAGATACTCTTCTGGTTCGTGAACTCGCGGATGCCGATGTAGGAGAGTTCGCGGCCGTAACCTGATTTTTTGATACCACCGAACGGCATTTCGGGAGTGGAGGAGACCATGGCGTTGACGGACATGGCACCGGTTTCTACCTGTCGGGCCACTCGTAAGCCGCGATCTTTGTCGCCGGTGAACACGGTGCCTGCCAGTCCATACCTGTGGTCATTGGCTATCCGGATAGCTTCTGCTTCGTCTTTCACCACGAATACGATCGCTACCGGCCCGAACAGCTCGTCTTCGTAGGCGGGCGATCCGGGTTTAGGGTTTTGGATGATCATCGGCTTGAAGTAGGCGGAGTCCTTGCCTTCACGGCCGCCTTCCAGCACTACCTTAGCGCCTTTCTCCACCGATTCTTGTACCTGCTGCTCCAGTTCCTCGGCCAGGTCTTTGCGGGCCAACGGTCCGTAGTCGCAATCATCGGTGAGCGGGTTGCCAGTCTTAAGGGTCTGCATCTTCTCCTTCATCTTCTCCAGAAAGGCATCGGCTATACCTTCAAGCACAATAAAACGCTTGGCTGCAATGCAGCTCTGTCCTGTGTTTACCATGCGCGACTTGACCGCCACGGAAGAAGCCTCTTCCAGGTCTGCATCCTCCAGAATGATAAAAGGGTCGCTGCCGCCTAACTCTAACACGGTCTTTTTGATCTCACTGCCCGCTTTTTCGGCTACTTTGGAGCCTGCTCCTTCGCTGCCGGTCAGGGTTACAGCCTTTACGATGGGATTCTCGATGATCGCATCTACTGCCTTTGACTCCACCAGCAAGGTATGGAAGACGTCTTTCGGGAAGCCGGCTTTGTGTATAATTTCTTCAATAGCCAGGGCGCACTGCGGCACGTTGGAAGCATGTTTGAGCACGCCCACATTGCCGGCCATCAGGGCAGGGGCCAGAAAACGGAAGACCTGCCAGAACGGAAAATTCCAGGGCATGACGGCGAGCACCACACCCAGCGGTTCATAGGCGATCAGGCTGCGGCTGGCTCCGGATTCGACTTCTTCATCTTTGAGGAAATCAGCGGCATTATCTGCGTAGTAGCGGCAAACCTTGGCGCACTTCTGTACTTCGGCAACGGAGTCCTTGACGGGCTTACCCATTTCCAGCGTAATGATACGCCCATACTTTTCAGCTTCCTGCTCCAGAATCTCAGCGCAGCGATTCATCAGGCGCGCCCTTTCCTCGAAACCGATGTTTTTCCATTGCTGGAAGGCGATGTCGGCCGCTTTCAATTTCTGTTCTACCTGGTCAGCCGTATGGGCCTGAAATGTTTTGATAACTTCGTTCGTCGCGGGGTTTATAGTCTGTATAGCCATTTTTTAAAATCTGGGATGTGTTGTAAATATACGGAAGCCGGGCCATTTGTGCCGCCGCAGGAAACGATCTTATAAATAGATGGTTAAATAAAGTGTCGATAAAGTTCTATTTGCGGTATTTTGCGGATATTGTTACTTCTTTCGCAATTATTCCCTTTTATATAGCCGGTTTCTTATTAAATTGCCTCTCATTAGAGCAACGAAAGGTTTTTAGGCTAATCGGAAAACGCTCTGATTTAACTCTTCCTTCTTGGATACGCCTCAACACGATACCGTCATTTTACTGTTTGCCCAGACTCCTGAGCAACAGGTTCGCTATAAAACGTTCACAGAGGAGCAGGGTCCCGAACTGAACCAGCAGGCGGCCGATCTGCTGTTGCAGCATACCTTGTTTGTGGCCAAAGGGTCCGGTATTCCGCTGGTGGTCATATACCCGGAGCGGCAGGAGGGAAGCAATTTCGGAGAGCGCCTGGCCAATGCCTTTCAGGAAGTGTTTTCCATGGGTTACCAGCGCGTTATCTGTATCGGCGCCGACTGTGTGGACCTGACCTCAAAGGAACTCGTACTGGCACAGGAGGCACTCAGCACCGGCCGCATGGTGGTTGGGCCGGGAACAAAAGGCGGTGCTTACCTGGTAGGCCTGCACATCGACAGCTTCGACCCGGAGGCGCTGGCCATGCTCAACTGGCAAACCGACGAACTGCTGAACGAATTGGTGCTTTACGGCTACCGCATGCAAGCGAGCATGGGCAGCTTGACGGTGCTCGACGAAAAGACCGAAGCAGGAAGCGGAGCCGACCTTTCCCATCAACTAAACATCCTCCCCGTTTACCATCATCTGCACAGGCAACTCAGCGCTATTCTGAGCTAATCAAACAGGAGTACCTGGATTCTTGTTACCTTTAAGGGTAAATAAGACTTTATACTTCTATGGAAAATACGTATTACAATCCGGCAGACCTGAAGAAATTCGGGAACATAAGCGAGCTGCAGCCCGAGATGGGACGCAAGTTTTTCGATTACTACGGTGAGGTTTTCAAAGAAGGCGCCCTGACCGAGCGCGAAAAAGCCCTGATCGCCCTGGCTGTGTCGCATGCCGTGCAGTGCCCTTACTGCATCGATGCCTATACCTCCGACTGCCTCGAAAAAGGTGCCGACGAAAACCAGATGATGGAAGCCGTGCACGTGGCCGCCGCTATTAAAGGTGGTGCTGCGTTGGTACACGGCGTGCAGATGATGAACAAGATCAAGGACCTGACCATGTAACCATGCCTATACCTGTTAAATCGCTGAAGGCGCAGCAGCACCAGTTTGCCAACCCGGCTTTTCAACTGGAGGTGTTGCAGCATGCGGGAACGGAGGAAGGCGATTTCCCACTCTTCGGAGCCAAATTGCAACAGCATCAGCTATACCCTTTGCAACCCACGGGCACTACCATCTTGCAGGTGAACGTGGGCAAGATGTGCAACCAGACCTGCCGCCACTGCCACGTAGACGCCGGTCCGGACCGCAAAGAGATCATGACCCGCGACACGATGCAGCTCTGCCTCGATGCCCTGGCCAAATCCCCGCAACTTACCACTGTTGATCTGACGGGCGGTGCGCCGGAAATGAACCCGGATTTTCGTTGGTTCGTGGAGCAGCTGTCAGCTATGGGTCGGCAAGTGATTGTGCGCTGCAACCTCACGATCATTCTGGCCAATCCGAAGTACCACGACCTGCCGGAGTTTTTCAAGGCACATAGGGTGCAGGTGGTGTCTTCACTTCCTTATTTTTCGGCTTCCCGCACCGATGCCCAGCGTGGCGACGGCGTATTTGAGAAATCCATCAAGGCGCTTCAAATGCTCAAACAGGTAGGCTACGGACAGGAGGGAAGCGGCCTGGAACTCAATCTGGTTTACAATCCATCGGGGGCTTTTTTGCCTGCCAGTCAGAAATCGCTGGAGGCGGAGTTTAAGCGGCGGCTGAAGAGTGGCTACGATATTGTGTTCAACAACCTATTCTGCATCACCAACCTGCCCATCAGTCGCTACCTCGATTATCTGGTAGAAAGCGGCAACTACAGCAGCTACATGGGAAAGCTGGTAACAGCCTTTAACCCAGTTGCGGCAGCTAATGTGATGTGTCGCAACACGATTTCGGTGGGCTGGGACGGCGGCCTGTATGACTGCGACTTTAACCAGATGCTCGAGCTGAAGGTACAGCCCGGCACTCCGCAGCACATACGTGATTTCGACCTGACGCAGCTTGACCAGCGGCAGATCGTGCTGAACCAGCACTGCTACGGTTGCACGGCCGGTGCCGGCTCCAGCTGCGGCGGCTCCACCACCTGATCTGCCTATGCGTTATACCTGGCATCATCGGTTATACCTGGTTTTATCGTTCTGCCTGTTGCTCCCGGCTTGCAACCAGCCTTCTGATGCGACTTATCATCTGATGCTCCGGCAACTATACAGCCATAGCGTCGATACGATTTCGGTAGCGAAAGTGCAGCAGCAGCTACAGCAAGCTGTAGCACCGCTACTGCTCGATACCCGCAGCAAAAGTGAGTACGAGGTAAGTCACCTGCCCGGGGCCAGGCATGTGGGCTATGCAGACTTTGACCTTTCTGACCTGAAAGACGTACCCCCAAATACACCCCTGGTGGTATACTGTGCTGTCGGCTACCGCAGCGAGAAAATAGGGGAGCAGCTACAGGCAGCAGGGTATACCAACGTACGAAATCTGCATGGCGGCTTGTTTGAGTGGGTGAATCACGGGCTGCCTGTATACAACGAGCAAGGCCAAACTACAAAAGTGCATGGCTATACCCGCGCCTGGGGTATATGGCTGCGCGAAGGAGAGAAAGTATATGACTGAGAAAAACCTCTTGATGCTCTTCGTCCGAAATCCGGAGCTAGGCAAGGTGAAAACCCGCCTGGCAGCCAGTGTGGGACCCGAAACGGCGCTCGACATTTACTTGCACCTGCTCCGCCATACCCGCGACATCACCCAGCACCTGCCCATGGACAAACTGGTGTACTATTCTGAAAAAGTAGAGCAGGACGACCTCTGGCCCGTGCAACATTACCACAAAAAGCTTCAGCACCCCGAAGGCGACCTGGGTGAGAAGATGAAAAAGGCTTTTGAAGCGGCTTTTGCAGAGGGCTATACCTCGGTGGTCATCATCGGGAGCGACTGTCCGCAGCTTACTTCCGAAATCATTAACCAGGCCTTTGAGGATCTTAAGACGCATGAAGTGGTGATCGGTCCGGCTTTGGACGGTGGCTACTACCTGCTCGGCATGAAACGCCTATACCGTGATTTTTTTCAGGATAAACGCTGGAGTACCGAGCACGTCTTTCCTGACACGATTGCCGATATAGAACGCCTGCACCTGAGCCATACCTTATTGCCCTACCTTTCGGATGTGGATGAGTTGGAGGACCTGCAGGAAAACTGGCCGGAACTGGGCTAGTACTTACTGTCCCAGCCGCGCTTCCTCCACTTTGTCGTACCCATAGATATCTTCCCGAAACTGGATGACTGAAAACTCATCGGCCCATGCCGTCAAGTACACGATGATCAGGGGCACAGGCTTTTTGAGCCGGATGAATTGCTCGTCCTTGTCAGAGGCCAGCACCTTTTCAATGCGCTTGTCCGATAAGCCGCTCCGCTCTTGCAGCAGGTATAGCGCCAGGTCCTCGGGGTTTTGTAAACGGATGCAGCCATGGCTCAAGGCCCGCCGCTCGAGTGCGAACAGCTGCCTGTCCTTGGTGTCGTGCAGGTACTGACTCACGCGGGTGTCGAAGAGGAACTTTATGTGTCCCAGTTCGTTATGCGGCCCGGTGACCTGCACGATCCGGTAATTGAAATTAGCGGCCGTTACAGTGCGCCAGTCCACGCTCCAGGGGCTTATCTTTTGCCACCCGCCCAGCGGCTTAGGCCGGAAAAGCTCCATGTCCCGTTTGGCCAGGTAGCCGGGGTTTCGTTTGAGGATAGGCAAAATCTCTTTGGAGGCAATAGAGTTTGGGATGTACCAATACGGGTTGAAAACGATGGTATGTAGCCTGGTATGGTTGACGATGGTTGGGACGTTCGGCTTGCCCACAATAGTGCGCATGTTTAGTAAGACACTGTTCCGGTCGATCAGCCGTAAGGTATAGTCCGGTATGTTCACGATGAGGTAGGGCTGTGGCAGGTCGCGGCTGAAAGCTTCCCAGCGGTAAAGGCTATTCTGCAGCTGGTGCAGTCGCTGCAGGGGCGGAATGTTGAGCGCAGCCACGGTGCGTGGCCCCACGATACTGTCGGCTTTGAGCGCATGCCTTGCCTGAAACCGCACGACGGCTGTTGCCAGCTGGCGGGTATAATACGTTGTACTTTCGGTGGTATCGGCACTTGCCAGGTCGCCGGTCAGCAGCAGGTTGGCGCGCAGATACGGGGTATAGCGGCTCGTGTCGCCGGGGCGGAGGAGCAGCTTGCCAGGGAAGGTATACCAGGTGCTGTCTTTTAACCCCTCGTACTGCGCAATGGCCTGGCGGAGTTGCTGTTTCTGATCCTGCACAAACAGCCATACCTCCGTAGAATCGCTGGCTATACCTGGAAATGCGTATAGGAACAGCAGGATCGGAAGGAACAGGCGTGCCATGAGCGTTAGAATTGGGGTGGTATTTGGATGTACGCAGTCAGCTGAAAGAAGACGTATTCCTATCAAGAAAACATCTGTGCCGAGTAATTGGTTTGCTCAGTGCAAAGGTATAAATTGGCTAATCTGGCAAGGACACAAACAAAGCCGTAAGGCAGACAGTATAAAGCCCAACGCACCGCTATAAGCACGACGAGATTAGCCCATGGCAACAACGATAGACAAAAACACGCTGGCCTTTCTGGCCGATCTGACACAGAACAATAACCGCGAGTGGTTTCAGGAAAACAAGAAGCGCTACGATGCTGCCCGCCAAAACTACCTGGATTTTCTGGATGAAATGCTTGATGAGATGGCCCTTTTTGAGCCTGTGGCCATCGGGCAGAAGGGCAAGGACCTGGTGTTTCGCATTTACCGCGACGTGCGCTTCTCCAACGACAAGCGACCTTACAAAGACCACTTCGGGGCCTATGTGGCCGAAGGGGGGCGTAAGTCTATTTTGCCGGGGTACTACCTGCACCTGGCCGCCAATAACAATTCCTTCCTGGCCGGCGGACTGTGGATGCCCCCCGCTGACTATCTCAAAGCCGTGCGACAGGAGATCGACTACAACCTCGATGGCTTGGAGCGTATCATTCAGGCTCCTGACTTCAAAAACCGTTTTGGTGGCATACAGGGCGAGCAGCTCAAAACCACCCCAAAAGGCTACGACAAAGACAACCCCGCCATCGAGTACCTCCGCTTCAAGAGCTGGAACGCCACCATGCCGCTACCTGATAAAGTCGTGCTCAGCAAAGATTTCATGAACACTTTGCTGGAAGGTTTTAAAGCTGTGAAACCGTTTAATGATTTTCTGAGGGAACCGTTAAGAGATATTGGGGAGGAGTAAAAGTTTTGTAAAGGTAATAGCTGAGGCTGAACCGAATTTATTGCTTGAGCCTCTATGGGTTCAGTGTTTTTTATAAGGAGATCTTAACGTTCTGTTTGGTCTAAAAGCAGGTGATAAAGCTTTTTCCTTCTCAAGACAATCGTTTTATGCTTCTGACTTGAACCGTCCTGGAGTTGCATTACAATACCGTTCGGCACGATCCTAAAGGTATTTGTCCTTCTCACCGCAGCTATTTCCTTTACGAGAATCTCTGTGATGCTTACATGCTTACGAAGGAATGTCTTGATAGGAGTGAAAATGAGTTTGGAATCAGTAACGGTGATGATTCCTCCGGGAGCTAAAAACTCACTCTCCTCTACAAAAGCACTATATCTCGACAGCAGAATGCTTTCCTTTTGGTTTCTACCTTCCTTCGCATCCACGCCCGCTGGCTGACAATTGGCTGTATTTATCAGGAACAGGGCAGACGTTAAAATTAAACTCGGGACCTTCGTAGGCATCTTTCAATAGGAGATGAGTATCAAATTGAAATACGAAAGCTTTCATGCTTTGGCTATTGTGAAACGTACTTGGCTTTGCCATGGCGTAGCTATGGTAAAGGTGTGGTTAGCACAGGATTTATTTATTAGCTCGAATATACTTTCTAATATTATCATGAATATTTTTTTCAACCCAACTTGTATATTCTTTCTCTTCTTTCTCTCTGTTAATTTTTTCAGAATAGTAACCACTCTTCTCTATAAACTCATTCCAAGGTGAACCAATGTTAAAGGTGTCTTTTTGAGTTTTTAGGTCATAGAGACCATAAAAATATCCTCCTCTAGAAAAGACTAAAAACTGATTGTCTATAAGTTTAATATTTGGATTTTGATAATGATAACCCGCTTCAGCATAGTTGAATAGTATGGTCCTATTATCCATCCAGTCTTGCTGTTCGTGGTTTATGCCATCCATATTTATTTCTACATATACATCCTTAGGATTAATATCTTTTTCTAATTGGAGTACATAATAGCCTTGATCCCCAATGCCCCAACTATCCATATAGAAAGCGTAATTATATCGGCCTGTTGTTTCTATATGTTCTTTATAATCCAGATAATTAGATGTACATCCTGCGATTGAGAAGCAAGTCAGAATATATATTGTTACGATTATCAGTTTATTCATTTAAATCTTTGCTAACTAATGTATAGCAGGAGTACCTACTCCCACTATCTGTACTATGAATGGCATTACTGTACTCATCCCATCCTCAATCATCTTGCAATGGATTGGACGAAAATCATCCAGTCAATTTAACATTGTTTCTGACTTCATCCAAACGCTTTTACCGGGTTAGGCTCTTGAAATCACTGTGGTTGCGCCACACTTTGCCGGGGCAAGTTGGCGTGCTTCTTCTGCTGTCGGTACAGGTATAGCTCAGCTAAAAGCCACAGTCCGACCAAGGTATACTCCAGCGCTACAAGCCAGAGGTTTTCGGTATAGTCGCTGGTGCGGTAGGCGGAGTAGCTGAAAATAGCCAGGCAGCTCCAGACGGTGGCGTAACGGAAATGGCTCAGAGTGGTGAGGGCAACCAGGGTGGTGATGTACCAGGGGTGTACCGTGGTGGCCAGCAGCAGGTATACGGTAAGTGCTGCCGCCATGTAACCGGCCAGTCTGCGCACGGAGCCCAGTTTCTTCACCGCCGCCATCGACAAAATAACGATCAGTGCTGCCAGCGAGAGCAGCGGCCCGATCACGGCAATCTGGTTATAGCCTGTCAACTGGTAGCCCAGCCAGCGGAGCAGGTAGTAGATACTGGCATTGAACTCAAACCGCTGAAAATACAGGTCAATGCTTTGCCAGATGTTGCGCAGCACCTCCAGCGAAAGCAGCGGCATAAAAAGCAGCAATAAAACAATTGTCATCACTACTCCGAAGCCGATAAAACGCTTCAGGCCAAGCTTGCGCCATACAAAAGGCAGGAACATCAGCGGCAATAGTTTACTGGCAATGGCCAAAGCAAACGGCACCGCTGCAATAAGATACCGCTGAAAGTGTAATTGATAGAGAGTGAGCAGCAGGAAAAAAATCAACAGCGCCTCCATGTGCAGGTTGCCCGTCAACTCAAGTATCACCAACGGGTTGAGGGCGTAAATGTGCACGTAGCGGTCGGGCAGGGCCATGCGGCGCAGGAGGCGCAGTAAAAGCAGGATAGAGCCTGTTTCGGCAATCAGAATAATAAGCCGCATCATGAGCATACTCCCCGTCAGGCTTTCAGGGGAAAGCGCCGCTGCCAGCCAGAACACACCCTGCAGTACCGGCGGGTATAAGGTATAGTAGTTCGGTGAATTAAGCTGCGCAAACAGTTCAGCCGTGAGGCCAGGTATAGCCATTGCCTCTTCGCCCACAAACTGCGAAGGCAGGTATAGGAAGGGGTTTTCACCGGCCAGCAATAGTCTCCCGTCCCACACAAAACGGAAATAATCGTCGGACAGCGCAGGTATAGCAAACAAAAATAATAACCTGAAAAACAGACCGGCCCCGATGCCATGCCATACGTTCAGTTTCTGGTTCGTGACATAGGCATAGATGCCAAAAGCCAGTAAAGTGAGCAGAAGCAATTGTGTGAAGTTCTCGCGTGGCGTCGCATAGCCCAGTGCCAGGTATACCAGGGCCGATATTCCCAGCAAGGTATAAGTTGCTATGTGCTTTCGGGCGAGGCTCATGCGCGGCGGCTGTGGTTGAGCGAGTATACGAAAACGGAGCCAAAACCGAGCATCAGCATTATATGGAACGGCATCAGACCGTAATCCTGCAACTGAAACCCCACCAAAATACCGTACCCGAAATAAACTGTGAGTAACCCTTCCAGCAAAGTTACCGGATGCAGGCTGGTGATGGTGTAGGCGTGCTGGCGCCAGGAGTCGAGGCGGTTTTGCAAATTGTGCTTAGGTGTTCGGATAAAAGGTGTTTTCCGGCCCAGGTAGCCCTCCAGTACCGCTACCGTATTGTGCAGCGACATCCCCATCGAAAGTGACAGGAACAGGAAAAACTCAGGTATAAAGCGCCGGGTGGTGAGCCATGCCGAACCCGTTTGCTGATAACGGGATGTCCAGTAAAAAACCAGCAAAGCCAGCAGACTAACGATCAGCAGGGAGCCCAGTGCAAAAAGTAGTTCGAGTCCCGGCACACTGTGTTTCAGGTACAGCATCGGTATGCTGAGCAGGGCTGTGAGCAACACGCAGACAAAAATACCGCTGTTGAGCAGGTGAAAAATAGCGTGTAGTCGGGTAGAAAAGGGCATGGGTGCTACGAGCACTTTGCCCAGATGTTTGCGGGCAGTTTCGGCAGCGCCTTTAGTCCAGCGGTACTGTTGCGACTTGAGCGCACCCATGGCGGCAGGCAATTCGGCGGGAGCATTCACATCCTGCAGGTAACGGAATCGCCAGCCCCGCAACTGGGCGCGGTAACTCAGGTCCAGGTCTTCGGTCAGCGTATCGGACTGCCAGCCGCCGGCGTCTTCGATGCAGCTTTTTCGCCATACCCCGGCCGTGCCGTTGAAGTTGATAAAGTGTCCGCCGCTGTTACGCCCAACCTGCTCTATCGTAAAGTGTGCATCCAGCCCAAAAGCCTGCAGCCGGGTCAGCAGCGAGTAGTTCTGGTTCAGGTGACCCCAGCGGGTTTGCACCACGCCCACCTGCTCCTGATCAAATGCAGGTATAGTGCGCTTCAGAAAGTCAGGGTTTGGGACGAAATCGGCATCGAAAATAGCAATGAACTCTCCCGTAGCTTGCTGCAAACCATACTGCAGGGCACCCGCTTTGTAGCCACTTCGGTCAGGACGACGCACGTGCTCCAGGCGCAGGCAGGTGCTGGCATACCTATCAATCTTTTGCCGGATCAATTCGCTCGTATCATCAGTGGAGTCATCGAGCAGCTGGATCTGCAGCAGGTGGCGGGGGTAGTCGAGGGCGGCCACGGCATCGATCAGGCGCTCCACCACATAGCGTTCGTTGTAAAGCGGGAGTTGTACCGTTACCGCAGGCCAGGTATAGCTGTCGTCAGGTATAGCCTCCGGAGCAGGCATTGTCTTCCGGCGGGTCCAGAAAAGGTAAGTGAGGTGCAGTTGCACCAGGCTGTAGCAGAAGATAAAGGCCAGACAAAGACCATACACGGCAACAAGAAGAAGCTGAGGGATTGTCATGTGGTGGCGCTGGTTAAGGCTACAGGAGCTTAAATATAGTCAATAAAATTTTATACCCGGCCAGCACGGAGCCCTTGACCGTACCCGACACTTTGGACACGCCGATGCGCTTTCGGTAGTTTACGGGCACTTCCACATACCTGATTTTTTGCTTCGCCGCCCGCGCCTGCATCTCCACCGTCCAGCCATAATTTCGGTCACGCATGCCCAACTGCTGCAGGGTGCTGAACCGGATGGCCCGGAAAGGCCCCAGATCGGTATAACGGACTCCATACAGCCAACGCAATAGAGTAGTAGCCAGCCAGTTGCCGAAAATCTGCTGTGGCATCAGGGCACCTACTTCCCGCTGCCCTAATACCCGCGAACCAATTACCAGATCGGCTTTTCCGTCCAGAATAGGCTGCACCACCTGCGGCAGTTCACCCGGGTAGTCAGAGTAGTCGCCGTCCAGGAAAAGGATGATGTCGGGCTGCTCCTGTCTGGGCTTGGCTGCGACATAGGCTATACCTTTGAGGCAGGCGTTGCCATACCCGGGACGGGGCTCATCGAGCACGGTGGCGCCCGCTGCCCGGGCCACTTCAGAGGTATTGTCCGATGAGTTGTTGTTTACCACGATCACTTCCTGCACCATATTTGCAGGTATGTCCTTGATAACGTGTGCGATAGATTTTTCTTCGTTGTAGGCAGGTATAATAACGCTGATTCGGGGCATGCTGCAAATTTGGGCAAAAAAAATATGCGAAGCTATGAAGGATCAGGTATAGCTTTTGTGGGAATAAGAATATTACCTTTGCGGATTGAACCTTTCGGCAATCGGAAGGCTTTTAGAGATTAGCACTTTTTTTTATTATGGGTAAAGATGTAGTTAAGATTGGAGATAAAGCCCCTGATTTTGAATTGCAGCGATTGGATGGTGGTTTTTTCCGACTTTACGAGTTGTTGAAAAAGAAGAATGTGGTGCTGTACTTCTACCCGAAGGACAGTTCAACCGATTGTACCAAACAAGCCTGTGAGTTCAGGGATCACTATGATACGTTCCAGGACCTGGAGACAGAGGTCGTGTGCATCAGCTATGACAAAGCCGACTCCCACAAACGCTTCGAGCGGATGTACCGTCTGCCTTTTACGCTGTTGAGCGATTGCGATGCCCAGATCCGGAATCTGTACGGGGTGCCGCGCAAGTTCGGTATCATGCCGGGCCGTTCTATCTATGTGATCGACAAGAAAGGGGAAGTGCAGTACGTGTTCAACTCGCTGTCAAAGCCAGCCGAGCACGTGCAGCAAGTACTGGATGTATTGTACGACATCAACCACGATAGCGTAGCCCAGTACGCCTAAGATTTGTAAAACCTTATACCATAGCAAAGGCCCGGTGTTTTTCGCACCGGGCCTTTGCTATGGTATAGCTTTTTTATAGGTATAGCTTCTTATTCGAAGATCAGCTCCAGTTTCTTATCATTGTAAAACTCTACACTCAGGAAGCCGCTCTGCTTGTTAAATAGAATGCGCTTCACGTTCGTCACCTTGCTGGCATCGTTGTTTGTCAATTCGTACACGTCGTTATAGAGCACGTCGTTTACCTCAACAGAGGGGTAGGTAGGCTGGGCAAGATTTAACTTGTACTCACCCCGCTCATCCACGGCCACCGACACTTCCAGGCTGTTTTCGCGCTTCAGGAAATAGGTGGCAAGACCTGGGTTTTTGTATGTACTGGCGCTGTTTCTGGCCACATCTTCCATCACACTGTAAGCCTGTATATCAAAATGGCCGATGCAGTTGTCAGAAATGTTGTAGCCTTCGCCTGGTACCTGCTCGGCTATTAGCGCCGTGTTGGTATACGCGACGGTGTCACCTACCTCGTTCAGAAAGCGGACAGTGTCTCCCCGATCATAAACAAGCCATTCCACATCTTTTTCGTCAAATTGAGTGGTCGTGGTTTCGCAATCTTTGCAAGAGGTAAAAAGCAGGGTTGCCAGAATAAATGCGCCTGCCAGTTTAATACGGTGTTTCATTGAGGTGAAATTTGAATGTAATGGTGAATTGTTCCTTGTATCAGGTATAGCTATACCTACTGGTAAGAGTCGTTTTGGAGGCAAAGCGTTGCAAGCAGGTATAAAAATAAATGTTGTAACTTTTTTCAGAGACTTAGGGCGTGGGAGGAACCCGTGTAAGCGTTCGCTTATTTAAATAAGCAACCTGCAGAAAGCCAAACTCGCGGTTGAACAGGATGCGACTCACCCCAGTCGCGCTACTGTCCGGATTCACGACATCGTATACATCCTGATAAGTGATGCCTCCTACGGCAAGGGAGGCATGATCCGGCGTGTCGGTATTTTGGATAGGGAGCTCTGCTTTGCCGGCTACTACCAAACTTACACGAATAGAATCGGGCATACGCACGGCCAAAACCGTAAGGGCTGGAAAACGTCGGTCGCTATGCTGCATCACGCTGGTGCGGCGGGTATAGTACTGCTCAATGCACACATCGGCCGGACCGAAGCCATCGCCAGGTATAGGATCCGAGTTGATACGTGCGTTCACAAACACACGAACCGTATCGGGTGTTCTACTGTCAACCATCAGAAGAGAATCGCCGGCGTTGTACACGGTCCAGCTGCTATCGCCGTTCTCAAACTGGGCCACTGTAGTTTCGCAGTCGTTGCAGGAACTGAGCCATAAAAAGGCACCGAACAGCGATAGGTATAGGAATAAGCGAATTGACTTCATACGTTCATCAGGCTATACTGCAAATTAACGAACTTAATTTGGTTGGTAGTCTAAAAAACGCAGATTAGCGACTTAAGGTAGGTGTAAAATAAAAACAGCCAGGTATAAACCCGGCTGCTCTGTTTAACTATCATCGTCACATCACTTACTCGCGCACCCTCACCATTACTGGCACTGGCTTCAACTCCGGTCTGAACACCAGCCAGAGGATGACCCCCAGGATCGTTCCGGTCATAAACGTCGGAATAACGACCAGTAAGCCCCTCACACCGCGACTTTCTGCATCGTGGTAAGTCCACACCAGCATAAATACTACCAGTAAAGAATAAATGGCCAAGGTTAGGAAAAAGAGTAAACTAGCTATATCTGGCAAAAACGTTTCCATTATCAAATATTTAAGTAACACAAAATAAGGTACAGATGCCCTACACTTGTTAAACACATATACTAAGTCTTTTGTTTATAACTATTTCAATACAATCATAGGAATATAGGTGATATGGAAATAGAATATTGTATTTATTGGGTTGAGTAGGTATAGAAATAGCAGAGCCAAATAGATTGGGGTTTGCGATTAGCCCAAATGAACCGGTAAGTTACTTAATCTGAGGAAGCTTGTATCGGTGTAAAATCCGGTTCAGGATTTCCGTGAGGTAGCCTCCGCTTTGCGGCCCGTAGAAGTTCATGGACCGGGTTTCATACTTCTTCAATGCATAGTGTTGGTCGGGCGTAATATACCCGATGTAGCCGCCATTGAACCCGGTCAGGACCACAGGCTGACCTTGCCGCTCGAGCTGGGGTAGAAGTTCACCAGAGTAATCAGCCGGAACGCCCAGCAGCAGCACCTCGCCCAACTGCAGACTATTGATATAAGTAGGGTATTTGCCAAACAGCCAGTTAAACAGGAAAGGGGCAAAGCGATAGCTCGTATTCAGACGCCACTGCGGCTTGGGCAGCAGCAATGAATGCCGGGCATAGCCGAGGCGGGCCGTGTGGGTTAGTTCAACCGCCGGGAGCTTCTCCAGTAGGGCGGCTGCCAGTTCATTCCCCACAGCAGCTGTGCTCTCATGCGTATCGCCATGCGGTGCCACCACAGCCTGACTCCCGACAGCACCGGCCGCAAAAGCGGCAAAGTCCACGCTTTTTTCCAGCTCGTCCACCAATTCTCCCGGATAGTCCCGCGAAAGTACCGGATCCATAGACGGGAGGATGGAGGGATGTGCAGCAAAGGTGGTCAGGACAGCCGTTTTACCGGAAGCCTGCACTATTTTAAAGAACCGTATAGTTGTATCTCTGCCTGCCAAAGAACCTGTCAGGCGATTGCGAACCAGGTGAGGGGCATAAGCTGTACCATACCCGATTTGGGAGGGCTGCTTGTTTTGCCGGGCTAGCTGTATACTTTGTACGATACGGGCGGTGGTCTGCTGCACCAGCTGCTTGCTATACCTGCCCGCCATGAGTCTTCCCACCAGTTTCTGCCCCCAGCCCCCGAAACTGCTATGCGTATGAGTCGCGCTCAGGTATACCTGACCAGGACTCAAGTCTAACGCGGCATACTCCTTTTCCAGCGCAGCAGCAACCGTCATGGGGGCAATGAGCATATCGAGTGCGACGAAAATGACTTCTGCTTGGCCGTTGTCAAAAGCGAATGTGCGAACCCACACCGAGTCATGCACGGCGCTATACCTGAGTCCTTTGCGTTTGCCGTAGCCTGCCAACGGACTACCCACAGGAGGCGTGATGTTTACTTTAGCCCAGCCAACCTGCAGCGAATCGGTTTTACTTGTAACTGGAGGCTGCTTTTCGAGCTCTTGCAAGGTATGGCGGTAGTAGTCGGTCTGTGCATACGGCGTGTGGTCGATGCGCTGCACCACACAGCTCTGCATCGTGCAAAGCAGCAGACTGAGCAGCGCCCACAGGCAGAATGAATTATGTTTCCGGAATCTCAAGCCTGCGAAGGTATAAAAATATTTAGCAAACAGTGTGACAGCCAATTAGGGTCTCAGGTCAATTTACAAGCGCCAGATGTTTCGCTTTCTGGCAATATCGGTTAAATTTGACGTTCCTTAGGCGAGCAGGTATACCTCAAGACAGGGAAAATGTGTGGGTGAATCAGGCAGGGCTGCTTTTATACCTTCCGCTATGCGATTTCCCACCTTATTTTAGATTACTCTTTACCCAAATACATGGAATTAAACGTTGACCATTTAATCAAGATTGCCACCGAGCTTTCCATCACCATTAAACAGGTGGAGGCCACGGCAACCTTGCTGGACGAAGGCGCCACCGTGCCTTTCATCTCCCGTTACCGAAAAGAGGCCACCGGCTCCCTCGACGAAGTGCAGGTTGCCGCCGTGCGCGATCGCCTGGAGCAATTGCGTGAACTCGACAAGCGTCGCGAAAGCATCCTCAAGTCGATACGCGATCAGGAAAAGCTGACGCCGGAGCTGGAGGCGCGCATCATGGCCGCTGAGACCATGGCCGTGCTCGAAGATATTTACCTGCCTTACAAACCGAAGCGCCGCACCCGTGCCACCATCGCCCGCGAAAAAGGACTGGAGCCCTTGGCGCAGCGTCTGTTTGAGCAGGAAAATATAGACGTGTCTGCTGAGGCCGCTCAATACATATCCGAAGAAAAAGAGGTGAAGGATGCCGAGGAAGCCTTAGCCGGTGCCCGCGACATCATGGCCGAGTGGATGAACGAAAATGCCGAGGCTCGTGCCACCATGCGCCAGCTTTTCGAGAAGAAAGGCACCTTTAAGAGCCGTGTGATGATGGGCAAGGAGGAAGAAGGCCAGAAGTTCAAAGACTATTTTGAGTGGGAAGAGCCAATCGAAAAGGCCCCTTCGCACCGCATACTGGCCATGCGTCGCGGCGAAACCGAAATGGTACTGCTGCTCAGCGCCCAGCCAGACGAGGAAGAGGCCCTTGAAAGATTGGAGCGCATGTTCGTGAAAGGCAACAATGCTGCTGCGCAACAAGTGAAACTAGCTGCCAAAGATTGCTATAAGCGCATGCTCAAGCTGAGCATGGAAACCGAAGTGCGCCTGACCTCAAAGAAACGTGCCGACGAAGAAGCGATCCGTGTATTTGCCGACAACCTGCGTCAACTGCTCCTTTCTTCACCGCTCGGACAGAAAACCGTGCTGGCGCTTGATCCGGGGTTCAGAACCGGTGTTAAATCGGTGGTGCTCGATAAGCAGGGCAAGCTGCTGCACAACGAAACGATCTACCCGCACACCGGTCAGCACAAGGAAAGTGAAGCGGCACAGGCCGTCAGGTATATGGTGACCCGTTTTGAGGTAGAGGCCATTGCCATCGGCAACGGTACGGCCAGCCGCGAAACGGAGTCCTTTGTGAAGAGCCTGAAACTGCCGGCTTCGGTGCAGGTAGTGATGGTGAACGAAAGCGGTGCTTCTATTTACTCTGCCTCTGACGTAGCTCGTGAAGAATTCCCGGATAAGGACGTGACAGTGCGTGGTGCCGTTTCAATCGGACGTCGCCTAATGGACCCGTTGGCTGAACTCGTGAAGATCGATCCGAAATCTATCGGCGTAGGCCAATACCAGCACGACGTAGACCAGACTGCTCTTAAGCACTCGCTCGACGATGTGGTGATGAGCTGCGTGAACGCCGTAGGTGTGGAAGTGAACACGGCCAGCAAGCAACTCCTAACTTATGTGTCGGGCCTGGGGCCATCGCTGGCGCAGAACATTGTGGAGTACCGCAACCAGAACGGCCCATTCAAAACCAGAACAGAGCTGAAGAAAGTAGCCCGTCTGGGCGATAAAGCCTTTGAGCAGGCAGCAGGTTTCTTAAGAATCCGGGATGCGAAGAACCCACTCGACGCCTCAGCCGTGCATCCGGAAAGCTACCCGATCGTGGAGCAGATGGCTAAAGACCTGGGCGTAACCGTGCAGGACCTGATGCAGAAAGACGAACTGCGCAAGCAGATCAACCTCAAAAACTACGTGACTGATACCGTTGGCTTGCCTACCCTGCAGGATATCATCAGTGAATTGGCCAAGCCGGGCCGTGACCCACGCCAAACCTTTGAAGCCTTTAGCTTTACAGAAGGTATCAACGAAATGAAGGATCTGCGTGAGGGCATGAAACTGCCGGGCCTCGTGACCAATATCACTGCTTTCGGTGCTTTCGTGGACATCGGGGTGCACCAGGACGGCCTGGTTCACGTGAGTCATTTGTCGGACCGCTTCGTAACGAACCCGCATGATGTGGTGAAGGTTGGGCAGAAGGTAGACGTAACGGTGCTGGAAGTGGATGTACCGCGCAAGCGCATCTCCCTGAGCATGAAAGGTGATCCGGCCGCAGCAAGACCAGCTGGAGGTGGTGGCAAAAAAGCGGGTACCAAGCGCGAAGAGGAGCCAATGAATGATTTTGCAGCCAAACTGGCTATGCTGAAAGGCAAGTTTAAGTAAGCTATACCTGACTCAGGCATAAAAAGCCCCGGCAAACAGCCGGGGCTTTTTGCTTGTATGCCCGCCCATAGCTGATAGCTGGGAGATATAAATAGCACGCAGTAACTATAATAGCCCCAACGCACGTATCCATTAAAACGAAATAGAACAAAACCAATAAGCTATGGATACATACAATGCCAATTACTCTAAAATGCTCCAGACGGAGCATATATTTCCGCCGGCCTCCGGGTCGAGCCACATCAACGTAAGCCGTCCCGAGCGGGTGCTTTCCGCTGTGGGAGGCGCTGCCATGGTTTTGGTAGGGCTTCGCCAATCCGGCACTTCCGGTATCCTCACGGCCCTGGCAGGCGGTGCTTTGCTTTTTAGAGGCTTTACCGGATTTTGCCCAGTCAACCAGATGATTGGCCGCGATACGGCAGAGAACGAGGACATATCAGTAGACATCATCAAGACCATTACGGTAGAACGGCCCCGCACGGAGGTATACCAGTTCTGGCGCATGCTCGAGAATCTGCCGAAGTTTATGGAACACCTCGAAAGCGTGCAGTCCAATGGCCCGCAGCGCTCGCGCTGGGTAGCCAAGATTCCGGGAGGTATAGGCACCGTTTCCTGGGATGCGGATATCATCCATGAAAAAGAAAACGAGCTGATTGCCTGGCGTTCGCTGCCAAACTCCGATATTGACAATGCCGGGGAGGTGCGCTTTTCTGATTCTCCGGATGGTCACGGCACCATTGTGCAGGCTGTTATTTCTTACAGTCCGCCAGCGGGTTCTGTCGGAGGCTTAGCTGCCAAAATGCTCAACCCGATGCTCAAGACGATGGTGGAAAAAGACCTGCGCTACTTTAAGCGCTACATGGAAACCGGCGAGGAGAAGCACAAACACCACCAGCCGCTCGGCGCAACATGATCGAGCTGTAAGTATACAGCAACATTAAAGATGAAAAAAAGCAGGTATGGCTCGGGCTATACCTGCTTTTTTTTGTGCTATACCTGAATTACATATTGCGAACTATTGCTTTATTTGCATATCAGAATGTATGATAATGCCCTGAAGATGAATAAAGTATGGAACGTTGCTCTGTCGCTGGCTCTAATGCTGGCTGGTCTGTCCTGTAAGCAGGCACAGGATATCAAGGCGTTTACAGAAGCCAGGTATAGTATGCAAAGCGTAAAGGAGATCAAGCTCAACGGAATTGACGTAGAGGAGCGTATACAGCAACGACGTGGCTTCATGCATGAGGAGGGCGACAGCTTGCTGGCCTCCGTCACCAGCAACTCGCTGGAGCTAAGCGCCACCCTGGCACTGCATGTGGCCCTGCAGAACCAAAGCGAAGAAAAACGAAACCTGACCATCACCCGCCTGAAATGGTTGCTGGAAGTGGAAGGAGAGGATGCGCTGACCGGCACCATCGAGGAGACCATGGTGCTGCACGAGGGACTGAACCGGCTGTCGATCGCCACGCCTGTGGGGCTGGCCACAGACGGCAACATGCCCAATTATACAGGTCTCTCGAGGCTGATCACGCTGCTGGGGCAACGGGTGGACATACGCCAACACCTCACCCTCAAGATCAAGCCCACCGTTAAAACCCCAGTAGGCAATATTGAGTCTCCGGCCTTTATCACGGTTAGTAAACCGAGCAGTTTAGTGGCTTTCTTCCGATAGGGTATAGGTGCCCGCGCTGGGAGAACGAAAAGTACAAATCTGGCAAAGTACTTGCATAGCAAGCTATACCAGCCTCCTCTTATTTTTCGTTTTGGATATGCTGTGTTTATCCATCTACAGAAAGGACATCCTATGAATCGATTGAACATCATTTGCCTGGCCCTGCTGCTGGCCCTGACTCCGCTTTTTGTGGCAAGGGCAGCAGCAGTTCCTGGCCCAGCGCCTTATACGTCAGTCAAAGCCGCACCCCGTGACGTGATCAGTGAGATCATTGACGTGATCGGACTGAAACCGCGCTTTGAGGTACGGTCTGCCAATATCGAAAATGCCGCTGCTGTGATCTACAACGGCAAACGGTATATCCTCTACAACGAGCATTTCCTGGATGCCATCAACAACGCGGTGCATACCGATTGGGCTGGCGTGAGCATACTGGCACACGAGATCGGGCATCACCTGAACGGCCATACCTTGTCCGGTCAGGGCAGCAACCATGCCGATGAACTGGAGGCTGATGAATTTTCGGGCTTTGTACTCCGCAAGATGGGGGCCAGTTTGGAGGAGGCACAGGCTGCCATGCAGGTGCTCTCCGATGAAAGGAGCTCTGCCACGCATCCGGGGCGCAGTTACCGGTTGGCGGCAATCAGCAAAGGGTGGGGCAACGCCGACGCCCAGCTCATGGCCAGCGCGAACGGACAGCAGCAACAATCGATGGCAACCAGGAGCCGGCCGCCACAGCAGGCAAGGGAGCAAATGCAGCAGCCGACCAGAGCTAACACGGTTGCACAGGGACTGGACAGCCGGCTGGTGCTGCGCAAGGTAGTGTTCAACAATGCGCCTGACGAGCAGTTCTTCCTGACCACGCGTCTGCAGCTGGTGCACATGACCGAACGGGGCGCCCGCATCATCGGCAAGCTGGCCCGAACCAATAACCGCGATTATCCTTTCTACTTCGAGAGCGACTACCTGCAGGGCTTGTTTGTGACAGACAGCGGCGTGCTCGTGAACCAGCGTGGGCAAAGGGTAGGGCATCTCAGCTAAAAATTAGTGATGGCATTAAATTATTGAGTGGACAGAACAGACAATTTTATGCAGCTGCAGCAGGTTTATCTAACTTGCAATTCTAATTAAGCTGCATAAAACTATGAAATCTACTAATTTTGGGCGCTGGATGCTCCTGCTTATCCTGCCCGTACTGCTGCTTACCTCCTGCGACGATGAGGATTGTATCCGGGGAAGAGGCGACGTAGAAACCCGGGAGTTTAACCTGGATGCGGTCAGCGGACTGCGCGTGAACGGGGATACCCGCGTTTTTGTTAGACGGGGAGCCACGCAACGGATCGAGGTGCGGGCGCAACCCAACGTGCTGGATGCGATCAATACCAATGTGTCGAACGGCGTATGGGATCTCAGTTTCGACAGGTGTCTGCGCAGCCACAAGACGGTGGAGGTGCAGATGACGGTAACAGAGCTGAACAGTGCCGAATTGATCGGGTCGGGGCGTATAGAGCTGCTGGATGAATTTGAAGCAAATGACTTCCGCGCCGTGCTCGATGGCTCCGGCTACCTCCGCATAAATGCCTTGGCTGATAGGGTAACCAGCAGACTGACCGGTTCGGGCAATATCGACTTGGTGGGAGAGGCCGGCGCACAGGATATCAGCCTGTCCGGCTCAGGCAACGTAAAGTCCTTTGGGATGCGTAGTGAAAGTGCCGGCGTAGCGCTAAGTGGCTCAGGAAATGTGGAAGTAAACGCTGCCAATGAACTGGCTGTTACGATCTCCGGCAGCGGAAATGTGTACTACCAGGGAAACCCAACTATTAACTCAACTATTTCGGGCTCAGGCAAAGTAATCAAGCGCTGAGCAGTATAAAGCAAATGATCAAAAAGACAAATCTCCTATCTTTCGCCCTGCTGCTGGGCATCGCCTTTTTCGCATTTTCTTGCGGCACTAAGAGCGATATTGATGCTTTTAAGGAAGCAAAGTACAGCCTGTCAGGTATAAATGAAGTGAAGCTAAACGGTGTGAATGTGCTGAACAAAAAGCGGCCCGAGGATTTCTCTTTCAGCGAGGCGGCATTGCTGCTTTCGGCCTTTTCGGACAACAATCTATCCGCCTACTCTAGCCTGGGCCTGAACGTAGAACTGGACGAGGGCAGCCAGGATCGTAGCATGACCGTGACCAAGTTAAAATGGCAGTTGCTGCTGGATGGCAAGCAAACGCTGAGCGGTATCGTGGACGAGCCAGTGGAACTTCGACACGGCTTGAACACCATTAACGTACGTACGCCTATCAAACTGGCGGAGGAAAACGGCGGTTCCGGATTAAATAACCTGTTGCGACTCGTTGCGATGCTTTCTGAGAAAGAAGGTGGCAGCCGACCGGATATCTTACTACAGATCAAACCCACTATTCAAACCTCGGTAGGGCCGATAGAGTTGCCTGCCTTTATTGATGTCAAGAAAATGTAAAAAACTAGAATACAATTAGTTGCTATACCTGAACGGGCCGGTCTGCAGATCGGCCCGTTCAGTTTTCTGGGCTTTAAATAGCATCTGGAGGCATCTGGGAAGGGTTCTGTAATTTGTTTTAAAATAATTGTAACATTTATATTTGATGAACGTAAGTGGCACGCTCCTTGTTTAAATCACATCTGACAACCATTTGTAAGACCACTAAAACAGGAACGAACATGGAATTCGACGTAATCGAAGCAAAAGACCTACAGGCACTCGTAAGCAGAGTACAGGACTACGTAAAAACAGGATGGGTGCTGAAAGGCGAGGTTTTTGAGAAAGACGGCAGCTATACCCAGGAAGTAGAGCGCCGTGTGGCGGAGCAGCAGAAAAAAGCTTCAACTCGCCAGAAAAGCTGGGTAGCCTGGCCTATTCTGAACAACTAATCTTTTATAAGGGCGTGCTGGCGATTTTATAGTAAATTCGCCCAAAATATAACCTATGAAACGCCACCTCACCTTTGTATTCTTACTCATCTGTACGCTGCAGCTGTCTGCACTCGCTCAGAAAAGGGTGCTCGATCCGCAGGTGCTGCTGCGCGACGTGCAGATACTGTCCGCCGACTCAATGGCGGGCCGGCTGAGCGGCACGGAGGGCAACCGGATGGCGCAAGAGTACATCGAAAAGCGTTTCAGCGAGATCGGGTTGCAGACCTATAACAACAGCTACCGCCATACCTTCCGTCTGGAAAGTAGAGGCCTTGTAGTGGAAGAAGCCGTCAACCTGACCGGCTTTATACCTGGCAAAACCGACAAAGCCCTCGTCCTGACGGCGCACTACGACCACGTGGGCGAGCGCAAAGGCGAGATCTACAACGGAGCTGACGACAATGCCTCCGGTGTGGGTGCGCTGTTGGCTGCTGCCGCCTATTTTAAGAAAAACAAACCTTACTATACCTTGGTCTTTGCCGCGCTTGATGGCGAAGAATTGGGTCTGCAGGGTGCCAATGCCTTTCTGGAAAATTCACCGATCGCCTTGGACCTGATCCAACTGAATGTGAACATGGATATGCTCAGCCTGAACGACAAGGGCGAGCTATACGCTAGTGGGTCTTATCATTATCCGGCCCTGTTGCCGCTGCTGCAGCAGGTCAAGCCAAGGCCGCAGGCCAGGGTGTTAACAGGCCATGACCGGCCTGAGCAGGGTAAGAATGACTGGACTCGACAGTCCGATCATTATCAATTCCACAAGCGCCAGATTCCGTTCATCTACTTCGGCGTGGAAGACCATCCGCACTACCACAAACCGACGGATGTGTACGAAAATATTAACCCCACTTTTTACCCGGATGCGGCCGCACTCGTCATCGATTTTGTTCAGCTGCTGAACAAGAAACGCCCGTCCCTTCGTGCAACTGGTTCAACCACTGGGTCTTAATAACAAAGAGTAACATCTATCAAACCAGCCTTGCGACACAACAAGGTATAGCCATGATTATATTATCATAGCTATATTATAATGTATTCATAAATTTTAATGATCCTTTCTTTTAGCCTTGCGTAGATAGGGGAAGCAGGCCCACTACAGCCAATACCTGGTCTGCGAACCACACAAACCTTAAAGAGAAACCTGTCTGAAGCATGAACAGGAGCAGCTACTTCCTTCTATCACTATTTTTGATCGCCCTTACAATTTGCACTACCGCCCAGGCGCAGGATAATGTCATTCGCCGCATGGGGGTGAGTAAGATCCCCGAGCGCGGGCTGGTTATACAAGCCGGCGCTGGTCTGGCCGCTGTGAAAAGCGACATATGCGGCAGCTTTGATTGCAATGACATCGGCCCCGCTTTCAGCATCGGTGCCCTGTTCAAGTATAACTCCTTCTGGTCCCTCAGCGGCGAGGTGGAGTATATTAAGTTAGGCGCGTCAGAGAAAACCTTTCAGGATAACATCACTTTTGAGTCGAGAGTAATTGAGGTTTCCGGGATGCTGGTGTACAACCTGTTGGACAGCTACGCTGGGTCAAACAACTACCGCTCTTTGCGTAAGCGCTTTGCCGTACCATTTATTAAAGGCGGGGCTGGCTTTGTGTATTATACCCCCAGTTCGTACCCCACCAACCGGACGCCCAATTCTGACATCACCTACGACCGCCTGCGCTCATACCCAGCCATTGCCGGTGTAATTCCGTTTGGCGGCGGTATACGCTTCCGTTTTTCTGATCAGTTCAGCGTTGCGCCTGAGGTTGTGTACCACATCACTACCACAGACTACCTTGACAACGTTACCCGCGTGGAGAACACCAAAGACCACTACGGCGTGGTGTCGGTAAAGCTGCTCTATACACCGATGCCTAAAAACGAGGTATTTACCAGCAAGCGACAAGGTATAAAGCCTTTCAAGAAGAAAAAGTAAGCCGCGCTATACCTCCCTGTTTCGGGTACACGAACCTACATCACCCGCCTTACCGTAGACAAAAAGCCGGATCAGCTGTCAGTATGCTGCATCCGGCTATACCTGTTATACCTACAATTCTATGAAAACAGAACAGAAAAGAAACCTGTGGTGGCTGGCAGTTGGAGCAGGTGCTTTGCTTGCAGCCCGTGCCATTACCCGCAAGTTGAATGCCTACAGCTTCCGGAACAAGACGGTACTGATAACTGGCGGCGCCCGCGGACTGGGCTTTGTCATGGCGCGTCAACTGGCTAAAGAAGGAGCCCGGCTGGTGCTGTGCTCCCGCGACGAAATACAGCTGGAAGACGCCCGCATGGAACTGGCAGGCAACGGAGCCGATGTGATAGTGCTACCCTGCGACGTTACCCAACAAGTGCAGGTAGAGCAGATGATCGAGCAGGTGCAGCAGGAGTTCGGGCAGATCGACGTGCTGATCAACAATGCGGGCATCATCACGGCGGGTCCGTTGGAGGAGATGACCGTAAAAGATTTTGAGGAGGCCATGCAGACGCATTTCTGGGGTCCCCTCTATACCACGCTGGCCGTGTTGCCTTCCATGAAGGCCCGCGGCGGCGGACGCATTCTGAACATTGCCTCCATTGGCGGAAAACTGGGCGTACCGCACCTGGTGCCTTACAGTGCCAGCAAATTTGCTCTGGTCGGTTTATCCGAAGGTTTGCGAGCCGAATTGAAACAGTACAATATAACCGTTACCTGCGCCTCACCGGGCCTGATGCAGACCGGCAGTCCGCGGCACGCCAACGTCAAGGGGCAGCACGAAGAAGAGTATACGCTGTTTAAAATTGTCGACTCGAGCCGGCTCACTTCTATCAGCGCTGAGGATTCGGCCAAATCGATACTGGATGCCTGCCGACACGGAGATGCCGAAGTAGTCACGTCTATACCTGCCAAGATTGGCGCTTTCATTCATGGGCTCTCACCAGAAACCACGACCGATTTGTTTGCTGTGCTCAACCGCATGTTGCCCGGACCTACTGGCGAGCAACGAGCCAAAAAAGGCTACGAGAGTGAAACGCCGCTTTCCATGTCCAGCCTGACGGAGCGCACGCAGAAAGCAGCCTTCCGCAACAACGAACTGTAACCCGAACTTTAACCTATACCTGATGGCAGGCTATACCCTGGCTTTGCCTATATTCGCCCTTATGGAAATCAAAAAGAGAGAAACGGCCTACGATGGCTACTTCAAGATCTATAAACTGACGGTAGCGCAGAACGGCCATACCTTTACGCGGGAGCAATTTGACCGCGGCACGGCAGTAGCTGCCATGGTATACGACACCGAAAAGCAGCGCTACATCCTGACCCGGCAGTTTCGGGTAGGTTCTGAATCGGAGCTGGTGGAAGTCGTGGCAGGTATGGTGGACGAGGGCGAGAGCCCGGAAACCAGCATTGCCCGCGAAATAGAAGAGGAGATCGGCTATAGCGTAGACAATCTGCAGCACCTGCATACCTTTTACTCTTCGCCGGGCGGCACAACTGAAAAAGTGCTGTTGTACTACGCAGAAGTATCGCACCAGCATGCCGAGGGCGGTGGCAAAGACGATGAACACGAGCACATTGAACTGGTGAGCTATACCCGGGAAGAACTTCTCAAGGAAAGCTTTGCCGATGCCAAGACCATCATTGCCCAGCAATGGGTACAGTTTCAGGGGTAATTCCTACTGTAGTGGAATAAAAAAGCGTCAGCCATCCTTTAGGGTAGCTGACGCTTTTTATTTTGTATCGACTTATTTGGCCGCTCCGGGTTTCAGTTTGTCTGCAAATACTTTTCTGAACTTATCAACTTTAGGCCGGATCACAAAGCTGCAATAAGGCTCGTGGCCGTGAGTGTTGAAGTAATTCTGATGATAGTCTTCGGCCGGGTAGAACTCTTGCAGCGGCTCTACTGTCGTCACGATCGGAGCATCAAAGGCACCGGACGCATCAAGTTCTTTCAGGTATTTTTCGGCTTTTTCGCGCTGCTCATCATTGTGGTAGAGCACGATGGAGCGGTACTGCGGCCCGATGTCGTTGCCCTGTCTGTTCAGCGTGGTCGGGTCGTGGGTTTCCCAAAAAACTTCCAAGAGCTCATCGTAGCTAATAGCATCCGGGTCGTAGGTGATTTGCAGCACTTCGGCGTGGCCGGTGGTGCCGGAGGTGACTTGCTTATAGGTTGGGTTCTCCATGTGCCCGCCCGCATAGCCTGATTCTACTTTTTGTACGCCGGCCAAATCCTGAAACACTGCTTCGGTACACCAGAAGCATCCTCCTCCAAATGTCGCTTTTTCCATTTTTTTCGCTTTAATGTAGGTATAGGCCGTCAACCAAAAGCCTGTGGCTATACCTGTGCAAAGGTATAGGGACTAAACCAAAAAGTCCTCCAATTGTTTAATTACGCATATTGCGCATTGTACTCTGGGCGTCGGCGGCTCCTTCTAAAGTTAGGTACTCAGCTTGTAAAGCTCTGATTTTTAGCTTATCAGTGTTCGAGATCTGGTTCTCTACCTGACCACGTCGCTGATTCAGTTGCCCGTAAACATTATCTACGTAGTCCCAGTCATGTTGCGTCCAGTTGCGGCGCTTGGCCCGAATCACACCCATAAAGGTCAGGTACGCCTCTCGCATGTCCTGTGGTGCAATGTTTTCAATTTCTTTGAATTCGCGGAGCAACTGCTCTTCCCACTGTTCCAGCTCGGCACGGTCGAGTGGCGTGTTCAGGCGTCTTTCCTGTCGGTTCTCCCAGCGTTCGTAGCGTTCCTTCAGTCGGGCGTATTCCGCTTTTGATTCGGCGGAGAGGCTGTCCAGGTTCTGCTCAATTTCAGCAGATCGCACCCGGAAATCTTCTTTGATCCCCGGCATTTCACGCTGTATAGCCGTGTCGCCTCGTTCCACTTTCTCGTTCATCCAGCCCCGCAATGACTCTAGCCGCTCGCCTACGGTGCGGCCCGTTTGCTCCACTCGGGCAGTGTCGGCGGGTACATCCACGGTTATTTCTTCAGTCTCCTGTGCGGTGCGGTTGCCTTCGCAGCTCCAGAGGAGCAGGGCTGTCAGGAAGCCAAGCAGGTATGTTGTTCTAATGTTGAGCATTTATTTTTCAAAGTTTTAGGGTTGCTGTTTTTAGGCGATGCCCATACTTGCCATCATACGCAAAGCAATCTTACAAGATACTTATTTAAGGGCTCACGGCCAGTAATGGTTTGTCTTTGCTGATGCCATGGCCGTACTGGTAGTGCTCGTTTACAGTAACGGGCAGCTTGCCGCGGGCAGGTATTTTGCCGAACAAGAGTTTGGCCGCCGCCACCTGCGCATGCATGTGTGCCTGATAAGCCAGTATCAGCACACGGCTCTTGTGGATGTCCGGGAACTGATTCAAGGTATAAGGGTTGTCAAAGAGCGTCATAATGGACCTGTCCGAGCGCGCCAGGTCAGTCACCAGCCCTACTGCCTCTTTGGAGTAGCCCAGCCGGTTGCTTGGCGTGACAGCTGGCCCGTAAAGTCCCACCAGCACCAGGTCATACCCTTTGAGCTTCTGCTTCATTTGCTTTACTTCTTTGGCATTGGCCTTCCGGGATAGCGCAAAATTGGCCTCGATGCGGGCATACTTGTTTATTTCGCGCTGGAATATGCTGGGGCGTACCACGCCAAAAGATAGTGTGGCGATGCGCCTTCGCTTTTTTTGGCGGATGGGTAGAAAATTCTTTTTGTTATTAAGAAGAGTCATGGCTGCTTCGGCCAGCGCATGGTTGGTGCTGTCGGCTATACCTGGGTTCAGGTCTTCGTACAGGTTCTCCAGCTCAATGGGCTTATACCTGTCCAGCCCCACCCAGGCCTTGGCGGCCAGCATCTTTTTACAGCGGCGGTCAATTTCTTCCTGCGTGATATACCCCAGGGCAATCGCCTGCTCGATGGCCTGAATGGCTTTGGGGACACTGTTGAGGCGCTCCAGCACATCGTTACCCGCGATCAGGGCGCGTGCCTCCGCCTCTCCGGGAGGGAAGTACTTGGTTACGCCCTTCATGACCATGGCATCCGTGAAGACCAGGCCCTTGAATTCCAGCTTTTTCTTGAGGAGGTTGGTCACGATGGGCTTGGATAGGGTGGAGGGCAGGTTCATGGTCGTGTCGAGTTCGGGCATGTGCATGTGTGCCACCATGATGCCCCCGATGCCATGCTTGATCAGCTCGCGGAAAGGATATAGCTCCAGCGAGTCGAGCCGGTCGCGGTCATGCGGAATGATGGGCAGGTCGTAGTGAGAGTCTACATCCGTGTCGCCGTGGCCGGGGAAGTGCTTGGCTACTGCAATGATGCCGTTTTCCTGCATGCCGCGCATGTAGGCCAGGCTTTTGGCGGTCACATCCAGCTTGTCTTCCCCAAAAGCGCGGTAACCGATAATGGGGTTCTGCGGATTGTTGTTGATGTCGGCTACCGGGGCGAAGTTGACGTGCATGCCCAGTCGCTTGAACTCCTCGGCCACCTCGGCCCCCATGCGATAAATCAGGCCGTTGTCTTCGATGGCGCCCATCATCATCTGAAATGGATACTGCACGGTGCTGTCCAATCGCATACCCACACCGGTTTCAGCATCCATCGAGATGAGGAGGGGCACTTTGGAGGCGGCCTGTAGTCGGTTGTTCAGGACAGCCTGCCTCACGGGGCCTCCCTGAAAGTAGATGATACCGCCCACTTTATACCTTTTGACCAGGTTCATCACATCAGCCTCGTATTTTGGGCCTTTGTTGGAAAATGCCTCTATGATGATCAGCTGTGCAATGCGCTCTTTGGGGCTCAGTGTCCGGAAGACAGAATCTACCCAGGGCGAGGGGTTTTCGATCGCTTCTATCAGAGAGCCTGGTCTTGTGTAGGCGACTTCTTCCGGGAAGAACTCACGCTGCCCCTCTTCATCACGGGCGTAGGCAGCCCCGCTTGTGTCGGTGCTCTCGCAGGAGCTCAGCAGCAGGCAGCACAGGAGACCAAGGTATAGTGCTGGCAGACGGATGGCAATCGGGTGAAAAGGGTTGGCTTGCATGCTACGCGTGATGAAATCACCTTTATTGTTTATCAATATTGAATTTGGTTTGTGGCTATAGGCCTTATACGCTTCAGGATATCGCCGAAATGGAACTGTTACGGTATAGAACGTGAAAAGTACGGATAACGCATACGAATTTTGGCTGACAGCCCGTATCTTGCTGCAGTGCAGGTAGGATGAGTGCATGCCCTGGCGGCACCCCTGTACGTATAGCCTGACCACACCACAAGGAGAAATGTATACCTTCTCCAGACCTTTATCTATGACGCAAGCAACTCCTATGCAGCGCCCCCAAGACTTGAAAGCCGAACACGAGCGCTTTGCCTACAGTTTTCTGCCGGGTACGCTGTTTGTAGGGCTCATCTGGTTGGTGGCGCTGCTCTCATACCTTAATGAAGTGAATCTGGCCTGGCTCGGCATCCATCCACGCGACTTTCTGGGCCTGGTTGGCGTGTTCCTGGGGCCGCTTATACACTCGGGGCTCATCCACCTGCTATCCAATTCATTTCCGCTGGTGCTGCTTTCTGGCTTTATCCTGTTTCTGCATCGCCCGGTTGCGCTACGGGTCTTTGTGCTGGTTTACGTGTTAAGCGGACTGTGTACCTGGTTCATCGGCCGGGACGCCTACCACGTGGGGGCAAGCGGCGTGGTGTATGGCCTGGCCGGCTACCTGCTGTTCAACGGGATGATGCGACGCGACAGGGCCGGTTTGGCTATTTCTCTGGCTATTTTGTTTCTGTACAGCGGTTTGTTTTATGGCTTGTTCCCTTCTGAGGAACGCATCTCATGGGAGGGCCACCTGGGCGGACTGCTGGCAGGCCTTGTAGCTGCCGTCCTTTACGGTGAGCATGTCGACAAGAAGCAGCCTGTTATACCTGCAGCGCCGCCGCTCAGTCAGCGAGAGCTGTCGGCGCAGCAAAGCCATCAGAGCAGCACGCTCGCTGGGCCGCCACATACCTGGCGCTATACCCTGGCGAGCGACGAACCAACCAAAAAATATGAGCAGAAAGCCCGGCTTAACACCAAAACAGGTATGCTGGAAACCTAACCCAAAGAGTTTAACCTGCGTCTAAACACATAAACAAGCACTTATGTCGCAAAACACAGCAACAACACAGGAAGACGTAAAACAAAGCAAATGGCCTTTGGTTGTAACGGCAGGCATTATCACGCTACTAATCCTCTCCTATTTCATCTTCCCTGGTTTTCAGGCAGCTATCAAAGAAGGCTGGGACGTGCTGACGAGCGGGGACGAGGGACGCATTTCGAATTGGGTGGAGCAGTTTGGTTTTTGGGGGCCGATCTTTATTATTCTCGCCATGGTCGCGCAGATGTTCCTGGTGGTGGTGAATGTGGTGGCCTTAATGCTGGTGGCCATCATCGCTTACGGCCCTTTCTGGGGTTCATTGATCGCAATTACTGCTGTGCTGGTGGCTTCTACAATTGGTTATTTTATTGGCCGGGGGCTTGGTGAGGCCGGCGTGAGCAAGATTATCGGTCGCAAAGCCGAAGAGAAGGTCCACGGCTTCGTGGAGGACTATGGGATTTGGGCTGTGATAGTCGCCCGCATTTCTCCCTTCTTGTCAAACGATGCGGTCAGCTTTGTGGCCGGCATCACTAAAATGAGCTATTTCAAATTTATTGGAGCTACTCTAGCAGGTATAGCACCGCTCACTGTGTTGCTGGCTTGGCTCGGTGAAAATAATGACCGCCTCATGAACGGATTGATTTGGGTAGGAGGGGTGAGTTTGGTGCTCTTTATCGCTTATGTGGTTTATGACAGATACCAAAAGAAACGGAATCACCAAAACTAGACAATTGCAGTTAAAACGGGGTCAATAAACTAGCTTTGTAAATTACAATTCCAAGGATACTGGGTAGCTAAAGAGGCATGATTTATAAGACACATTAATGCAATATTTTTAATTAATTCTATGAATTTTTAGTGATAATTTTAATTTTAACGCAAACATTATATCACCACTCAGAACTTTAAATTTCGAATCTGTTGCCTGTATATAGGGCTTTTTATGATTTAAATTAACAGACTTTAACTGTCCTAAACGCATACGTGTCATAAAACTTAATTTCTAAACCCGCCGTTTAAGCGGTTTATTATTATAGAAATGATGTTTCACGAAATGGACTGAATATGTTTAGGGTCAAAATACTCGCAGTAGTGATTTCCATTTTTGTAACTTTTTCTGATGAAATGGCCATCTTGGAACCAGAAGATTCAAACCCTGAGAGCGAGGTAAAGGAGCAAGAACTGATATCACCCCGACTTATAGAAAAAGTACAAGAATACCCCGATTATCCTGAGTACCCGGAAACTTTTACCGTAACGGCCACCGTCTATTACCCCGAGAAAGGCCAGACCGACGGAAACCCACTCATCACAGCCGACGGCTCCCGCATTAACCCCAAAAACCCTAAAAAACACCGCTGGATTGCCCTCTCACGCGACATGCTGACACGCTGGGGCGGTGATATACATTATGGCGATACTGTTTGGGTGCGCGGTGTCTCAGACGAATTGGACGGGCAGTACATTGTCCGGGATACCATGAACCGCCGCTTCCGCAACCGTATCGATATTCTGGTAGGCCGCAAAGACAACATTTACGGCAGGTGGGAAAACGTCAAAATTGCCAAAGCCGAATTTCCTGATGATAAAGAAATTGACTTCCAGCCAAGTTACTACGGTTTTGCGATGAAGGATTAAACTTGTCTGATGTGCAGGTATAGACTGAATTTACTACATTCGGTTCGTTAAAGCCCGTACTACATCTATGACAAGACAAGAAGCCCGCACCATACTGGAGCAAATGACCACCAGCGAAAGCCTGCTGCGCCATGCTCGTACCGTGGAATTGGTAATGGAAGCCTACGCCAACAAACTGGGAGAGAGCACCGAAGAGTGGGCCATTACCGGCCTGCTGCACGACGCCGACTACCAGGCCTACCCAGATAAGCACCCGAATATGATCGTGGACCTGCTGCGCGGGAAAGGAGAGGATCGCATCGCCCACGCCATCTCAGCGCACTATACCCACTGGGGCGTCGCTTACGAAACCACCCTCGACAAAGCCTTGATTGCCTGCGACGAGATAACCGGCTTTATCGTAGCCTGCGCGCAGGTGCGGCCGCAGCGGTTGGAAGGGCTGGAGGCAAAGTCAGTGATAAAGAAGCTGAAGACCAGCGGATTTGCCGCCTCCGTGGATCGGGAAGAAGTACGTAAGGGCGCTGAGCTCTTCGGTGTAGATCTCAAAGAGCACATCGAATTCATCATCAGCGTGCTGCAAAAGCATCAGGCTGAGTTACAACTTGAGCCCACTGAGCAAAACAAAGCTTAAACTTTACTAGAGATATACTCTAAGCCGTGCCGATGCAATTGCTGCGCCGGCTCGGCTTTTTTTACGCCAGATAGTACTGCAATGCCTCCAGGCCTTTGGCATTATCTTCTGCCTCTACCACCTCGTCTATCACAAACTGAATCTCCTGTTCGCTCCAGTTCTCCTTCTCGGCAGCTTTCACAAACAAGTCGATGGCGGCATAGCGTCCGATGCCGGCAGGTATATTCATTCTTACTTTCTTACGGATGTTCATGTAGCTTAACCTTTTGACAAGATTACGCAGTGTTTTCCATAAAATCAATGCTGGAGGAGGTTCTTTGGGTGCCTGTTAAGAACAGAATAGCCAGATCGTTTGGACAGATAAATAGGATAATGTTGATATTATTTTGCTTAACCCTTTGAGTGAGACGTCGTTACTAAAGGCTATACCTCTGCCCTAACTTGCTAGCTTATGGAGAAGGAAGTCTTTACAATGGAGCAAATCGCTGAACTGGATAACCTGACCATCCTGCACCTAGCAGCGCCTATCATTGTGGTTTCCGTCTTGTTAGAGTGGTACGTGGGCGTCAGGAAGAAGCGGGATTATTATGAAAAGAGGGACTTTATGGCTGCCCTTTGGATTGGAGCGGGCAGCGCCATCGTGGGAGCGAGCATCAAGATCGTGCTTTTCACCACCTCGATCATGATATACAACGCGGTGCCCTGGGCGATACCCAGGTCGTGGTGGGGTTTTCTGGTCGGGTTTATAGCAGTTGACTTTTTCAGGTACTGGGCCCATCGTATATCGCACGAGCAGCGACTCTGGTGGGCAACGCATGTGACGCACCACTCGTCGGAGAAAATGAATTTCGCAATTTCCCTGCGCACCGGTTGGACCTCCCCCCTCAAGTTCCTGTTTTTCCTGCCGGTGCCTTTTCTGGGCTTTGATCCCTTCACATTCTTTGTGTGTCACCAGTTGGCGGTGCTTTACCAGTTTTGGGTACACACCGAACTGATCCGAAAGTTACCCGCGCCGGTCGAATACATTTTCGTAACGCCCTCACATCACCGCGTACACCACGGCTCTAACCCCCAATACATCGACAAGAACTATGGTTCTACTTTCATCATCTGGGACAGGATGTTCGGCACTTTTCAGCAGGAAGAAGAAAGGCCAACCTACGGCCTCACAACGCCGGTTTCTTCCTACAACCCTTTCTACCTGGTTTTTCACGAATGGGTGGATATCTATAAAGACCTGCAGCATGCCCGGTCACTTAGGGAAGGATGGGACATCCTGTTCAAGCCACCGGGAGCCGTCGTGACAGCCTACCAGCGGGAGCAGGAAGTAAGGGATGTACCAGAAGCACCTGCCCTGCAATTGGCCAAGTCTATACCTGACGATATGGAGTTGGAAGAGCAGATGAGCCAGCCAGAAAGCCGGCAGGTAGGATGAAAAAAAAGCATGGCGGTAGCCATGCTTTTCTGATTATGTTCTTTCTCGAATAGTTTAGTAGTTGTTGTCGTACTGCTGCCCCTGGCCCTGGTTAGGGTTGCTTCTGGCCTCACGCGGCACACCCATCTTCTCTTCGCGACGCGACTGGTACTGGGCAAACTGCCGCTCGGTGAGGATGTCTTTGATCTGCGATAGCCTTGTCTGGCTAATCATGTCCATTTGCTGAGTCAGTTTGGGCGGATTATCGCGGTACTTTTTGCGGGCTGTCTCCGCGAACTTCATGCTGCTGCGGTTGACGTCTTTGAGCTCGGTAGCCTGCTTCGGACTGAGGCGCAGGTTCTTCACCATACCGGCCGTTATCTCATCGGCGCGCTGTTCCAATGTGGTAGGGGCGCTTTGCGTAGTGGCAGCCTTTTGAGCGGGCGCCTGTGCAAACACAGCGGTGGCGGCAAAGGCAAAAAGTAAGGTGGCAAGAACTGATTTTTTCATATCTCTTTTAAAGCTGATCATAGGTGCTTTCTTCTCTATCAAATACTGTTCCGGTATTTTAAGTGCACGCTTCTTTGCAACAAGGACCGTTCAGGTATAGTTTCTATACCTGTCTGCCTGGCAAATAACGCTACGACTCGGAGTGGAAGTATACCTTGTAGAAATGCATGCCGCGCTCCTGGTCGAAGCCGCGCTCCACGTATTGCTCACTCTGCTCCGGATTATACCCACTGAACTTGATCTCGATCTGGGTGTCGAGTTTGATGAAATTGCGGAACTTGCGCTTCATGTTCTTCACCGTGTTTTTGTTTATGGCAAAGTCGGTGAAGCCCTCGATGTCGCGCTCCTCGGCAAAGGCCTGGGTATAGTTCTTAAAGCGCTCCGCCGTCTCCGGCTGGTCTATTACGCTGCTCGTGAACTCCTCCAGGTCAAAGGTTTCGCTTTTGGAAAAATAGTCCACGGAGCGGCTGATGAAGTCCACCTGGGCTTTTTTGCTGTCGGTCTGGGCAAACACCTCCTCCGAAAAATCCTTACAGAGGTTAAGTGCCGTTTTGGTGTTGAAGTTGGTGTCCTTGAGCTCTGTCACGTGCAGGAAGTCCTCTTTCCAGAACACGGCGTCAGTGCTGTTGGCGTCCACGATCTTTACCCGGAAACCGTCTTCGGCCTCGGTGTTGAAGATCAGGCAGCCTTTGTCTACGCTTTTGATGTTCACCCCGAAATGATAGTTCATGCTCAGGTCATCGTCGTCTTCCTGAAAGGTCAGGAAGGTGTCCTTGTTCTCCGACTTGAAAATACCGATCGCGTCCACGATGTCGTCCTCCATCAGGCAGCCCGACAAATGCACTACGTACAGCTCCCCACTCTTCACTTTGGGATGGTCCGACTGCTCGTAGAGGTGGTTGAGCACATGAACCGAGTACTCCAGGAACTTCTGCGGCTCCGTGAACATCAGGGCCGAGTAGGCGAACATCTCGTTCAAAGCCAGGTCGGAGGTATGGTGGAAGCGGAAAAACTCCTCCTGCTTAAAGGGAGCCAGAAAGTAGTTGGTCAGCAAATCCGTGAGCTGTTCGTCGCGCAGGTCGACCAGTTCCTTCGAAACGATCACGCCTTCTTCCTTCGCCTTGTTGCCTACCCGGTGCACGGCCAGTCTGTTGAGCCGCACCTGTCTTTTATCATTCATCTGTCTATACCTTATACCTGGCCTGACTGTGGGCCAGGGGGCTGCAAAGGTAAGGTGCAAAAAGGCCTATAGCAAAATGGATAGCACGATTTAGCTTGACCCGTTTTAGGCTGTTTTTTTGATCATAAAAAATAATTTTAAATCTTAATTATCTGATTTTAAATTATTTATACCTATTTGTGAACTATTTTCAACTTACCCTATCGCAATTTGGCACGGTTCTTTCATTCCATTCATCAAGCAGCGCAGCTTAGAGTTTTTGTTTTCAAAATTTAAGGATAGGTGAGATGAAAAAGGTATTTCTACTACTGGCCGTCGTTCTGGGAATGGCGGTAACTCAGGCAAATGCGCAGCAAAAAAGTCCCGTGCGCATCGGTATTAAAGCGGGTGTGAACATGGCCGAATGGCAGGGACAAACTATTAACAGTGCTCAGGATCTGATGGATATGACCAATGGCTCCCTGAACCGCCAAATGCGCGAAGGATTCCATGTGGGTGGTGTGGTGTCTATACCTGTCGCGCCAGGTTTTGAGATCGAACCAGGCCTTCTGTACTCTCAGAAAGGGATGCGACTGGTGGGCAAGATTCCGATGGAGCAGTTTGATTTCCTGAACGCCGGTGTTACCGTGACCAACAAGGCGGAATATATTGATATGCCGATTCTGGCAAAGATTTTCATTGGCGAAGGCTTCCACATTTTTGCAGGTCCACAGTTCTCATACCTGCTCTCAAACAAGGTGCAGTTACAGGCAGGCGCGTTGGGCTTCAACGCTCTGAACCAGGAGTGGGACGTGAATAACGGCTTCCGTGAGCTGGACGTGGCGGCAACCGGAGGTATAGGCTACCGCTTTGCCAGTGGCTTTAACCTAAGCGCCGGCTACGACTACGGCCTGACCACTGTGGATGCCAACCGCAACTTCGACACCTTCAACCGGGTGATCAAGGCCTCAGTAGGATTTACTTTCTAAGAAAAGAGATTGAACTGTTTGTAATAGTGTTTTGGTGAGATGTGCAGGCCGTTTCCATTGGAAGCGGCCTGCATTTTTTTAGCGGTCTCAAAAAAATCCCTGCAGCGTATACCTGCGGGGTTTTTTGAATTTACGAAGAAGCTTAGTACTTCAGAAAGCTACCAGTTATTGCTACGAGAGAATTATGAAGTGTAAAATGATCTTATGGTTAAGCCGGAAGTAAGTTTTGCACAAGGCAGAACATTAGAGCATCACCCCGTTGTGAGCACACAGTCTATAGCCCTGCCCATGTATGTTGATGATCTCCACAGCGGGATCGTGGCGGAGGTATTTGCGGAGTTTAGCGATGTATACATCCATGCTGCGGCCGGTAAAGTAACTGTCTTCGTGCCAGATACGCACCAGTGCCTCTTCGCGCGGTACTACATCATTCAGGTGCAGGCAGAGCAGGTGCAGCAGCTCAGACTCTTTCGGTGATAGCTTTTGAATGTCGCCATTGTAGTGCAGCAGGCGCAACTTGTACTGGAAGCGATACTGACCAATGCTATGTTCTGTCACCTCCTGCTTCTCCGTATTCGGGTTTCCCCCTTTGCGGTGCATGATTGCCTTTATCTTATAAAGCAGCACTTCTGAGTCAAAAGGTTTGGTGATGTAGTCGTCGGCACCGATCTTGAATCCTTCAAGCATATCTTCCCGCATCGCCTTGGCCGTTAGGAAAATCAGAGGCATGTCAGGCTGCATTTTTTTGATTTCGCGGGCCAGCGTGAAGCCGTCTTTGCCTGGCATCATCACATCGAGGATGCACAGGTCAAAGTTCCCCTTCCGAAAAGCGGTGATGGCCTGACAGCCGTCGGGGGAGAGCACCACCTCATAGTCATGCAACTCCAGGTAGTCTTTCAGCACAATCCCAAAATTAGGGTCATCTTCGGCAAGCAGTATGCTCAGTCCTTTGTCGCTCATGTGGTGGCGGATTTAGGTATAGACTTTTGTGTAAAGATGCCGGACCGGGCACGTTGGTTGCATAGCAGGGCGCTTTCAGGCAGTGGCCGGTAAAAAAACCTCAAAACGACTGCCTTTGCCCAGCTCGCTTTGCAGTTTTATAGTGCCGTTATGAGCTTTTACAATGGCTTTGACGTAGCTGAGGCCCAGTCCGAAGCCCTTCACATTGTGCAGGTTGCCCGTTGGTACCCGATAGAATTTGTCAAATACCCGCAGCTGCGTGTCGCGTGTCATGCCCATACCTTTGTCCTCCACAGCCAGCAGGATGCCGCCGGCCGTGTTGTAGGTTCGTATACAGATGTCTGGGCGATCCGGTGAGTATTTGTTGGCATTGTCCAGCAGGTTGCAGACGACGTTGTAAAAGTGCACTTCGTCCACCTCCATGTCAGGAGCAGTGGCATGGAGTTCGGTTGTGACGGTGCCCTGGCGCTCCGCTACCTGCAGGTGGATGCTCTCAATGGCTTTTAGCACCAGGGCATGCAGGTCCGTCCGGGCCAGATTCATCTCGTAATCCTCCTTTTCTAGTCGGGCGATCTGCAGCACGTTCTCCACCTGTGCGTTCATGCGCTTGTTTTCCTGCCGGATGATGCCGGTATAGTACTGCACCTTTTCAGGTCGGGCGTATACCTTGGGGTTGGAGATAGCGTCCGTGGCAAGCGAGATAGTGGCGATCGGTGTTTTGAACTCGTGCGTCATGTTGTTAATGAAGTCATTCTTCATATCGGAGAGCTTCTTCTGCCTGAAAATGATGTGAATAGTGGTGCCAAACGTGGCTACCATGATCAAGGTAAAGAGCGCTGAGAAGGCCAGCATCATCCAAAGCGACCTGATGGCATAGGCTTGGCTGTCAGGAAAGTAAACAGCCAGGTAATCCGACTTGTCAAAAATGTCGTTTGGGAACAGGCTGGCTTTGTAAGTGGCAAAGTTGCGTGTGCTGTTGGTTGGCAGGTGAGCTGCCGTAATGGTGTCTTGCTGATCGGAAAGCACCCAGTAACCGAAATCCAGGCAAATGCCCTTGTCCTGTAGTTCGCTCTGCAGCAAAGGCTTAATTTCCTCCAGGTTCAGTCGCTGCTCTAGTGGCTTATCGTTGGCAACATACTCCACCACCATCTTCTCCACCACTTCATTCAGGCGCTCTTTACGAGCCTCCACGCGAACCGGGTCAGGTTGAGTAGGTGCTACTGCCGGTTGGGCTGCTACAAGCTGCGCTTTAGCGGCTTGTTCGGGTTTAGAAGTAGTACCGGCAATTTTGGTAGAAGGAGTCTGGTGCAACGTCTCCGTTGCGCGGACATAGAAACGGGCAGCATGCTTTAGTTCTTCTATCCGCTTCTCCTGCGGCCTGTCTATACTCCTGAAAATAACACGGCTACCCGAGTGATTTCGTAGCTCGTGAATGCTCTCCCGCTGTCTCTTGCCGTTTTTAAAGATAAAGATGCTATCCATTTGCACATTTATAGCAGAGATCGCGGCAGGATCGATCATGTGGTTCAGGTAGCCATAGCGGCGCAGGCTGTCCAGGTGCAGGGCAATGTACTGGAGGGTATCCACCGAAATGCGGAATTTGCGGCCGTTCAATTGCTGGGTATGGTTGATGGTATTTTCTGCCAGCTTTCGGAGCCGTTCACCATCCATTCTGCTCAAACGCATAGCATGGGCTTCCATAGTATCGGTGTGTGCTTTCAATTGCCTGAGCATGGCCGCATGTTCGGCCGGGAGGTTATACAGCCGCATGGTAGGAGAAAGCAACTGCTGCATCAGCGAGTCAGCAGGGAAGAAGTGCCTTGGCGTCATACCCCGGTTGTCCATCGTATAGCTACCCTGCCAGGTTAGATTGGCGCTACTGCCAGCCTCTTTTTTAGCAGGGCTCTTCGTAATCGCTATACCTGTATTGGCTGGTGTTGGCGGCGCGGGAGGCTCTGGTTTTGACTCTGGCTTCACGCTTATGGTTTGTGCTTGTGCAACGCGTTGCGGTGCCGGCTGCTCCAACTCTTCCACCTCAACAGGTGCTGTTTGCAGGGTAGCCATACCGTTCGCTACGGCTGACACGGCTTCCTGCGTCTCCAGTTTTTCCACGACGCGGGCCAGTGCTTCGTGCACGCTGCGGTCGAACTGCTCCTGCTTCACTTGTATGGCATCCGATATCCAATACAACTGAAGGCCGACCATACCAAGTAATGATATGCTCATCAGCACGATAACACCTATGATAGTCAGCTTGCTCACATAACAAATTTACGTATTTCGCCTGGCTTGTCCATTACTTTAACTTTTCCTTAACAGACTTTAACCTGGCTTTAACGCTTCGGCCTTCAGTGGTAGCGTACATTTGTAGAAACGATCTACTAACCCTCTATACCTTATCACTATGAATCTCTTCCTCAACCTGCAGACCTTATTCAGCCTGGCCCTTGCCTTACTGATGGGGCTCCTGCCACTGTACGGTGCACTGGCGCAGGAATCTGGCCAGCAAAAGCACAAAACACACATCAAAATGGTCCGCACCGTGAACGGCAAAACAGAGGTCATCGACACCACTTTCACAGCCGAGACCAAAGAGGCCTTGATGAAAGCCATGAGAGCCGCCCGGCTGGATAGTGCGCATCTGCGCCTGCTGGACGGCAAAGTAAGGGCCTATTCCTTGGGCAGAGAGGGAAACACAGCGCTCAGGGCAAGGATGAAGACCCTGGAGGCAGACAGTGCCATGCAGCGTGCGCTGAAAGAGGTGCGCGTGCTCTCCTTATCGGTTGACAGCCTGAGCAAAGATGTCATGAAGCGCTTCAAAATAGTACAGGGCGACTCGCTGCTGTTTGGTGATGGGCCGCGGGTACTCGTGCGCACCCTCATTGACTCATCCATCGTGCATATCGGCGATGTTGGAGAGGCCATCACCATCAACCCGAAAGAAATAGAGCGCATCGTCGTACGATCGATGCCTAGCCACGAACGCATCGACTCGCTGATGAGGTTGCACGAGCAGATGAACATAAAAGTAATCGTGAAAGACGGCAAGAAGAAGGTATACCGCATACACGAAGACGGAAGAGAGGAAGAAGTGCCACATACCGATTTCAGGATCGATGATGGAAAAATGGGTCGTAGAATCTTCATTTCACGCATGGTTAAAGTGGAGGACGTGACCAAGGCTGACAAAGAACAACTCAAAGCAACCGGGGCTCCCGTGGAAATGAAGTCACGCGAAGAACTGAAAGTGGAGGAGATCAATTTCTCGCCGAACCCGAACAACGGGCGCTTTAAACTGAAGTTTTCGCTCAAAAATAAGGGCACTACCGTGGTTAGGGTGATGGATGACAAAGGCCAGGAGGTGTTTGTGGACACAGTAGAGAAGCTAACCGGCACATATGAGCGGGAGATCGACCTGACGCCTTTCGGCCGGGGGCTCTACTTCCTGCAGGTAGCGCAGGGCGACCGTTACCATACCAAAAAGGTGTTGGTGCAATAGTGTAGTTTAGCAATTTGGTTCAGTAAAAAAGCCCGGTGCCTGCAGCGCCGGGCTTTTTGTATGATAACTCTTACAGCCTGCACCAAGTAAAATGAGCAGTACCTATACCTGAGCCTGATGAAAAAACCGCTACACACACTGATACTCCTTTTGCTTGTACACCTACCGCTTGCGGCGCAGTCGCAACAAACTTACAACGCCACGTTGAGCGACTACGCCTACCGTTACCCGGTGAGCTACCTGGAGGTGGAGCAGGAGGGGCAGAAGTATAAGATGGCCTACATGGATGTGTCACCGCCCGCCAGTTTCAAAAATCCGCAGACAGTCGTGCTCCTGCACGGGAAAAACTTTTTGGGAGCCTATTGGCAGCAGACAATTAATTTCCTGGCAGGACAGGGCTATCGGGTTGTCGTGCCAGATCAGCTTGGCTTCGGCAAATCGGACAAGGCAGAAGTGCATTACAGCTTCCATCAACTGGCACAGCACACGCGAAAACTGCTGGACCACCTCAAGATAAACCAGGCTGTAGTGGTCGGGCACTCCATGGGCGGTATGCTGGCTACACGCTTTGCCCTCATGTATCCGGAAACAACCGTGAAGCTGGTACTCGAAAACCCAATCGGGCTGGAGGACTACCGACGCATGGTGCCTTACAAGCACCTAGACGAGTTGTACCAGGAAGAGCTGAAACGCACGGAGGCGGGCATTCGGGATTACCACAAGACCTACTATACCTCTTGGAAGCCAGCCTATGACGAATGGGTGCGTATACCTGCCGCACAGCTGCGCAGTCCGGACTATCCGCAAGTGGCGCGCGTGTCGGCACATACCTATGCCATGATCTATGAGCAGCCGGTGGTGTATGAGTTCAGTGACCTGAAGATGCCTGCTCTATTGGTCATCGGGTTGGAGGACCGCACGGTTGTGGGCAAGGCCTACATCAAAAGTGAGGAGGAACGCAAAAAGTACGGGCAGTATCCGTTGCTGGGTCAGCAGACGGCTGGTGCTATACTTAACGCAAAATTACTGGAGCTAGCCGGAGTAGGGCATATCCCGCACATCGAAGCGCCGGATCAGTTTCATAAAGCGCTGCTGGAGTTCCTGAAGCAATAGGCTATACCTGCTACAAGCCGATCACAAATGCCGGGGCGACACCTGCACTTTCCTAAAGCAGTGGGCTATACCTGTAGGCTGGGCTTAATGATGGTGGTGGTGATCGTGGTCGTCGGGTTTGCTGTTGAAATTAGCGATGGTGCCTGCCCCAAAGAAAACAAACCAGCAAAGGTATAGCGCGTTAAAATTCTCGACAGTCTTCCCAATGAACAGCAGGATGATGTTGGCCAGAATGGTCATCACCAGACCCGTCATGGCCACAAACTGGTAGGAATTCATCTCCCGCGGGTCGTATATTTTCGATAGTTTCATAAGCTTTTTCGCTGCCGGTTCTCTCTGGAACGCAATCGGGTTGCCATACGTGCCATCGGCTGCTTTTATTTCGCTCAAAGATAATCGAAAGAATCGGGAGAAATATAAAAATGCTTGGTTGATAAATTATGTTAAACAATGAAGGCTATACCTAACTGAACTTCCGGTCAATCGTATACACAGCTAAACAAACGAATTGAATTATGGCAACCAGAGACGAAGATATACAGAACACGCCCAACAGGCCGAAGAATATAAACGAAGAGCACCGCAAAGGCCAGACCTTGGACAACAAACCCGATCCAAGCGCCAAGCGCAATGTTGGGTATGGGGGAGCACTGGAGCGCGATGACCAGAAGGACAGCCTGGAAAACCTGCACATCCAGGGGAACGAAACGACCGGCTACGGCGCGAACAACCCTAAAAGCACAGAGGAATTTGCACAGGGACCCGGCTTTGAATACGAGGGCAGCGATACTGCCATGGACGACGACGTAAACGGCATTCGCAGTCGTGATCAGCCTTTTGGTGCAGACGACACAGAACCGAATGACAGCGACCAAAGCCGGATTTAAGGTATAGCCTCTGACGGAAAGCAAAAAGCCCTGCCACTTTACGAAGTGGCAGGGCTTTTTTTAGGTACAGCTACATACTAAGCTCCACGCTTCACAGATGGTCTGCTTTGGCCGGTTCCCTTTTTGTCGCGCCAGTTTCTATTATTTCCGCCCGCCGAGCGGCCAGAAGTGCCAGCACTCGCTGTAGCACGGTTACCGCCTTCGTTTCCACCTGAACGGCCGTTGCCGTTACGGTTCCCGGATGGTCTGTTGCCGCTCGCAGCACGGTTGCCATTGCTGGAGGCACCGCTATTGCGAGGCTCTCTGCCAGCTGGGCCTTTTGGCTTTTTGGCATTCTCCAGGTTCACTGACAGGTGCTCTGGCAAAGCGAACGGATGGTTAGCATCCACCTTGATCTGCTTTTTGATTAGCTTCTGGATATCGTGCAGATAATAGCGTTCTTCCTCATCGCAAAACGACAGGGCTATACCTGCGTTGCCGGCACGACCCGTACGACCGATGCGGTGCACGTACGTTTCAGGCTCATTTGGCAGTTCATAGTTTATCACGTGCGACAGCTCCTCCACATCTATACCGCGGGCGGCGATGTCGGTGGCCACCAGCACGCGGGTGCTACCATCCTTGAAATTGCTCAAAGCACGCTGACGTGCATTCTGAGACTTGTTACCATGGATGGCTTCCGCCTGTATGTTCGCCTTGTTCAGGTCTTTTGCCACGCGGTCGGCGCCATGCTTGGTTCTGGTGAACACCAGCACGCGTTCTATATCCTGATCAGAAAGCAGGTGACGGAGCAGGTCGCGTTTGTCGTTTTTCTCCACAAAGTATACCGCCTGTCCTACTTTCTCAGCCGTAGACGACACGGGGGTCACCTCCACCTTCACCGGATTGATCAGGATGGTATCGGCGAGCGCCTGAATAACAGGAGGCATCGTAGCGGAGAAGAAGAGCGACTGGCGCTGCTTAGGCAGCATCGGGATGATGCGCTTGATATCATGGATAAAGCCCATGTCCAGCATACGGTCCGCTTCATCCAGCACGAAGAACTCTACGTGCTTCAGGGAGATAAAACCTTGTCCGATCAGGTCCAGCAGTCGTCCTGGCGTAGCGATCAGCACGTCTACACCGCGCTTTATAGTCTGTACCTGCGCATGCTGCGACACGCCACCGAATATAACGGTATGGCGCACGCCTGTGTTTTTGCCGTAAGAGGCAAAGCTTTCGTTGATCTGTATAGCCAGCTCCCGTGTAGGAGTCAGGATAAGCGTTTTGATGGTGTTGGATGCTCTGTTCTTCTGGTTGTGCAGCATTTGCAGCACAGGTATGGCGAAAGCAGCTGTCTTGCCTGTGCCCGTCTGAGCGCAGCCAAGCACGTCCCTGCCAGCCAAAAGATGTGGAATAGCCTGTTCCTGTATTGGCGTAGGCTGCGTATAGCCCTCCGCCTGAAGCGCCTTCAGGATAGGATCTATTAAATTTAATTCGCTAAATGTCATGTATGATTGATTATTGCAAGCTACAAAGGTAAGTCTATTATTCGGGCTTGCTCTTATTTATTTATACCCCCTCTGCACTGCCTCGCAGCAGGTATAGAAAAGGTTGAATAAAGGTACAACAGGAAGTGTATCGTAATAATTCAAAGCAGGTACCGCGGGGTGTGATGTTCAGTAAAAAGGCGCGGGAGCGTTTGGGTGAAATGTTTTGTTAGATTTGCATAAGTATAGGCAGGTATGCGCTCCGGATAAAATTATGTTCTGGTGCGCTGCCGCCCTGTACAGACCTCAATATAGCTATAATGACACAACCACATACACTACACATCCGCAACATGGTGTGCCCCCGCTGCCTGAAAGTAGTGACGCAGGAACTTGACAGGCTTGATTTGCAGCCATTGGCCATCCAACTGGGCGAAGTGAAGCTCGAGCAGGAGCCTACCACCGAACAACTGCAAAAACTGCGGGAATCTTTGCACGAGAATGGATTCGAATTGATAGAAGATAAGAAGGCAGAGCTCGTCGAGAAGATCAAGATCACCATCATCGAACTGATCCGCTCGGGAGAGGTGGAGCACCTGATTATCAACCTGTCGGATTACCTGGCGCAGGCACTCGGCCGCGACTACCATTACCTGAGCACGCTCTTTTCGGCGGAGGAGGGGCTCACGATAGCGCGCTACGTGGTGCTGCAGAAAGTGGAGCGGGTCAAGGAGCTGCTGGCCTACAACGAATTGAGCCTGAGCCAGATCAGTTTTCAGTTAGGGTACAGCAGCGTGGCGCACCTGTCGGCACAGTTCAAGCAGGTAACCGGGATGTCGCCATCCGAGTATAAGAAAGCAGCGGCCCCATCGCGGAAGCCGCTCGATAACGTTAACTGAAAAAGGTGCTTATGGAGAAGGGGAACTATGGAAAGTTTATGCTGATGTTAGGCCTTTCCTTTGTGGTGATGTATGCCGTCATGTTCAGCAACATAGCCGAAATAAGCCACTTTGACTTAAACCTTAACCGCCTGTACATGACCATCCTGATGGTAGCGCCCATGGCTTTGATCATGCTGCTGGTAATGCGGCCGATGTACAGGGATAAAAAGCTCAACACCATTATCACCGTCATGAGTATTATCGCAATCGTCGGCTCGTTCATTACGCTGCGCAACCAGTCCTTTGTCGGCGACAAAGCTTTCATCAACTCCATGATCCCACACCACTCATCGGCCATACTGGTAAGCGAAGAAGCCAGAATCCATGATCCGGAGCTGAAGAAACTGGCAGAGGAGATCATCCGGTCGCAGAAAGAAGAGATAGCGGAGATGGAGAAGATACGCCAACGAATAGACTAGGTAATCAAGGCCTCTAAAAACCAGGAGCGCATGCTACGTCGGTACGGACGGGGCATGCGCTCCTGGTTTCTTGGGGAAGGAAAGATTATTCTACCCGCACCAAAAACTCTTCTCTGATGAATTCGAGAATCTCGGGAGAAAGCGGCTTTGAGAAGAACTCTTTTACCTCTTTGTGGCTGCGGGCGCACTGAATGTCTTTGCGGTCCACGGCCGAGGATAGCATAAACAGGCTGCACTTCTGGGTAGCATGTTCCGGTAGCTTGCGGTACTCCTCAATAAAATTCCAGCCGTCCATCCCGGGCATGTTAATATCCAGGAAGATCAGATCGGGGAATTTATCTCCCGAGGGCTCAACCGAAGACTTCAGAAAGTCAAGTGCCTCCTCAGCTCCTTGAAAGCTGAAAACGTCTTCGGCAAAGTTCTCATTCCGGATGATGCTTTCGCAAACGAAATTATTCACTTCATCATCATCGATTAAAACGACTCTTTTCAATGTATTCATTACTACAGGGTGTGTCTAAAATAAATATTAAAAGTAGTGCCCACGTTTACCTGGCTTTCTACTTCCACTTTGCCGCCAAGCAGCTCTGTCTGGGTTTTGACAAGGTGTAACCCCAAACCCCGGCCTCCTCCATGGGAATGGAATCGCTTGTATAAACCAAAGATTTTTTCTTTTTCCTTACTCAGGTCGATCCCAAGTCCATTATCCGAGACGCTCAGACAAATATAGTTAGGAATAGTGAAAGTTTTAAGCCGCAGATGCAAATTTCTCTCAGGCGATCGGTATTTCAAAGCATTTATTATTAGATTATGCATAATACTGTGCACATAGCTACGAACACCTATCACAGTGGGTGCTTCTTCAAAATCCCGTTCCAGCCTGGTACGCTCCCCTAGTAATTCTGTGGGCAGGCTGTCATATATTTCATTGAACGTATCTTCAAACCGGATCTTTTCCTGCACATTGTTTAACTCGCTCCGGATCGTGAGAAGGTCGTTCAGGTCGCGGATTGTCGTGTCGAGGAGTTTTGCAGACTTGAACAGGTTCTCGATCACCCGCGGGTTCATGGGCGAGTCGGGCTTGTGCTTATTGTAAATGGTGGTGAGGCCCAGTATGTTGGCAATAGGGGCCCTGAGGTTGTGCGACACAATGTAGGCGAACTGCTGCAGGCTCTGGTTCTGCTTCAGCAACTGATCGGTCAGCTCGTCGCGTTTTTGCTGTGCCTCTTTGTAAGACGTCATGTCCGAGGCAGCACCATCAATGCGGTGAACGAGCCCGTTTTCATCTTTTCTGGGCGAGACGCGGAACATCAACCATCTGCACTCCCCATCCTTTGTTATGATGCGCATTTCGTAGTGCTGTCGCTCCCCTCTTTTCAGGGCTGGCAGAATATGTTGTTCAAGGTATTCCTGGTCTTCCGGGTGAATGATCTTGTACCAGAACTTAGTCTTGCCTGTAAACTCTTCTTCGGTGTAGCCAGTCAGTTCGCGGCACTGCGAACTCACGTAGAGCATCTTAAGTGTCGAGTCGGCGGAGAAGATCATTTCCGGAATGTTGTCCAAAGTGGATTGCAGCAGGTTCTTCGTCTTCAATGCCTCCTGCTCAGTTCGTTTGCGGTCTGTGATATCCTGAACGGAACCATGGAACCGTACCAGCCTGCCTTGCGCATCATATTCCGGCTCGCCTATCTCATAGACCGTGCGCTTCTGACCATCAGGCCGCACAATGGTGTGCTCTACCGATAGGATCTGTTGGTTTTTGGAAGCCGCTTCGATCGCCCCCAACAGGTGCGCATGTTCTTCTTCCGGCACAAAATGCATGATATTGGTTCGCGATGGAATAAAGGACATTCTGCTGACACCGTAAATGTCATACACGCTGTCAGACCAGATAATCTGATCGTGCTCCATGTCAAGCTCCCAGTTGCCAAGCTGCGCCAGTTTCTGTGCCCGGGCCAGTTGCTCTTCGTTGCGCTTGATGGTTTCCAGGGCCCGTTTGCGCTCCGAGATATTGAGCAAGCTCAGGGCGACTGCCAGCACGCGGTTGTCTGACCCAAATACGGGACGAAGCGACACTTCATGCCAGTATTTGCCGTGTCCGTCTTCACACAGGATCGTTTCGCCATTCATGGCCCGTCTATGTTGCTCCCGAAATTTCGCTTCTTTTTCTTTGCTTACCAGATCCAGAAAGTTCATACCTGCTTTTAGCTCTGTTATCAACGTGTTGCGTACGTCCTTCCTCGCCACAGCATTGCACATCATCAGGCGCATCGACTTGTCTAGCAGGTATATGGCCTGGGGGGAGCTGTCAAGCAGGGCTTTCAAGTTTGCCTCGCTGGCCATAAGTTTGTCCTGTGCTATAATTTGCTCTGTGATATCGATGAGGGTGCCGTTCCAGATCACATGACCTGCCTCTTTACAGGTAGGGAGCCCGTGGGTCTGTACCCACTTCCACCTGCCTTCCTGCGGCTGTCTGATCCGGAAGCTTACTACCAGCGGAGACAGATTTTGGTAAGAGTCGCTGATTGCCTGTAGCACCTGCGCTACATCGTCAGGCTCAATGTGTCGGTATAGCGCAGCGGTACTATTATAAACCTCTTCAGGGCTTATGTGGAACAGATCCCGGATACCATCGCTGACGAAGGTGAAGGCGTAGTGGGACAGGCTCCTCATCTCCAGCTGAAATACGGCGCCCGGTATACTGGAGCTAATCTCGCGCAGCTGTTTTTCGCTAGTCTGCAGCTTGTCAATCATTTCCAGGCGCTCATCCACGTTCATGGCCACCACCAGGCGTGGCATACTCTCCCCGATGCGGGGCAGGGCATGCGAGATCACTTCTACCTCGAACGTACTGCCGTCGCTGCGTTTGTGGCGCACTCTGCTCTGTTGCGACTGTAGCTTGTCTACCTGGTCCAGCTGCTGTTTCAGAAGCGGCACGTCATCCTCCGGCCTGATATCAAATATGTTAAGTGCCAGGAAGCTTTCTCTGCTGTAGCCGTATTCGCGTAGGGCAGCCTCATTTACGTCCAAAAACTGCATGGTGAGCCGGTCATACACCCACATGGGCATCGGGTTCAGGTCAAAGAGCATCTTGTACTGTTTCTGACTGTCGAGCAGGGCTTTCTGCAGATCCTGCCGTTTCTGCATTTCCGCATTGAGCAATTTGTTGTCTTGCCGGAGCCGCTGTATGACGTTGCGGAGCAGGAGCGGGGCCGCTACGCTGATCAATACGATGAGTGCTAGAACAAGCTTGTGGCTGTCTATGAACGAAGAAATAGACCGGGATGCCCGCTCGCCACTTTGGCGCGTGGCCTGACGTATGCTCTCGCTTAGCTCTTTGAGGTGGTTCTGGTGCTGCTGATACTCCGGGGTGATCACCAGTCGGTTATAGGCCAGCGCCTCTGCTATGTTCCCACTGCGGCTAAGCTGCAAAAGGTGCGCGATCAGGGTGTCATGCGCCGCAGTATCATTTTTAAAACGGCCGAGTATGCGTTTGCGCCCGTCATTTACGATCATGGCCATTAACTTGCTGGTGATGGTGGCACTCTGCGCCTGGGTAGACCGGATTTCCTGTTCGTACTCGGCTTTTTCGGCTTTGCTGTCGGTGGTGAGGTGTAAGAGCACTGCTTTGTGTACGGCATCATCATTAGTCTGCAGGTTATCGATCAGTTCGAGTTCCTGCAGTGCCAGCACAACATAAGCGTCGTGACTAAGCTGCACCTGGCGGGCCTGCCAGAAGGTATAGGAGGTAAGGACAAGTAGGGTGGCCAATAGGCCCGCGAACGCAAACAGCACAAGATAAGTCGTGCGCGATGCTGCATGCAGATGCGTGGGCGGGTTTGTTTTCAGCATAGGTAAGGTAAAATGTACTGAATGACGCAGTACAAATATTTGGGTAGCGAATTTTGCACTGATTTTCATCAGTGTTTATCCTCGAACATAAACAATTGTTATATTAAAAACAAAATTTATGGGCCCAATAAGTTTCATGCAGTTGATTTACAGGTCCAATTTATACTTCCCAAAAGGGATGGCTACTGATCAGATCGCCCAAAATATGTAAACCTTTCCGGGGAAACTGTAACACTTGGGGCATGGAACAGGCGTACCTTTGTCTAGTTAATTGGAAGATAAACCAGCAACGCAACATGGAAACGATAGAAAAAACAGCCTATAAAAAAGATACATTCCCGGTAGAGGGGATGACCTGCGCCTCCTGTGCTTCCAGCATCGAAAGCATGCTCCGCACAGTGGATGGCGTGCAGGAGGCCAACGTGAACTTCGCAGGCAAAACGGTGCAGGTAGCCTATGCCCCGACCCAGGTAAAGCCTGATCAGCTACGCGACACTCTGCACGAGATTGGATTCGAATTGCTGATAGGTGAGCATACAGAGGAGGAGTTGGAAGAGCGGCAGGAGCAGGCACTGGCTGTGCTCAAGACCAAAACCATCGCGGCGGCGGTACTGGCCTTCCCGGTATTTGTGCTGGGCATGTTCTTTCACAATACCTTTAGCTGGGGCAACTGGGCCATGCTGGCCTTTACCACCCCGATCCTGTTCTGGGCAGGCCGTCACTTTTTTGTGAACGCCTGGGGGCAGGCCAAGTACCTGCGCGCTAACATGGATACCCTGGTAGCCCTGAGCACAGGTATAGCCTTCGCTTTCAGCTTGTTCAATACCGTATACCCAGCTTTCTTTCAGAGCCGTGGTCTGGAGCCGTACGTGTATTACGAAGCCGTCGCCGTAATCATTGCCTTTATCTTGCTGGGTAAATACCTGGAGGAAGGCGCCAAAAGCCGGAGCTCGGAAGCCATCAAAAAGCTGATGGGGCTCCAGCCCAAAACGGTGCGCGTGCTGCGCGACGGCGTGGAAGCTGAGATCCGCATAGAAGAGGTTCGGATAGGGGATGCTGTGCTGCTGTTGCCCGGCGATCGGGTACCGGTGGACGGTGAAGTGCTTTCAGGCGGTTCTTATGTAGACGAGAGCATGCTGAGTGGGGAGCCGCTTCCGGTGCAGAAACAGGTAGGTGATATGCTCTTTGCCGGTACGATTAACCAAAAAGGCAGTTTGCAGCTTGTTGCCCGCAAAACCGGTGGGGAAACTATGCTTGCCCATATCATCAAAATGGTGCAGGAGGCGCAGGGCAGCAAGGCCCCTGTGCAGAAGTTGGTGGACAAGATCGCAGGTATCTTTGTGCCCGTTGTGCTGCTGATCGCGGTCCTGACCTTTGTGGCGTGGATCGTGTTGGGTGGTGAAGCGTATTTGTCTCAGGCGCTCGTGTCGATGATCTCGGTACTGGTGATCGCCTGTCCCTGTGCGTTGGGTCTGGCGACGCCTACCGCCATTATGGTGGGTGTGGGCAAAGGTGCTGAAAACGGCATCCTGATCAAAGACGCGCGAAGCCTGGAGGATGCCTACAAAGCAAACGTTATCCTGCTAGACAAGACGGGCACCATCACACTGGGTAAACCCTCTGTTACCGATGTGGTGTGGGCCGAGGGCGTAGAAGGCCAGGAGCATCTGGAGCAGCTTTTCTATTCGATCGAGGCGAAGTCAGAGCACCCGATTGCGCAGGCCATCTATACCTATTACAAAGAGCAAGGTATAGCCACCCTGGAGCCGGATTACTTTAACAGCGTCACGGGTATGGGAGTGGAAGCGGCCTTTGGAGGAGAGAAATTCTTTGCCGGAAACAAGAAGCTGCTGCGCCAGGAAGGTATCAGCATTGAAAGCCAGCTGGAAGATGCCGCCCGACAGCTGCAGGAAAATGCCAAAACGGCCGTATACTTTGCCAACGGGCAAAAAGCGTTGGGTGTGTTCGCGGTGAGCGACCCGATTAAGCCTGCCGCCGCTGAAGGTATAGCCCGCCTGCACGAAGCAGGTCTGGAGGTATACATGCTCACCGGAGACAATGCACAAACTGCAGCTGCCGTATCCCGACAGGTAGGTATAACTCATTACGAAGCCGAATTACTGCCAGGTGACAAGGCCGATTTTGTGAAAAAGCTGCAAGAGCAGGGCAAAGTTGTGGCCATGGTGGGAGATGGTATAAACGATGCGCAGGCCTTAGCTACTGCTGACGTCAGCATTGCAATGGGCCATGGTACTGATGTGGCGATGGATGTAGCCGGCATCACGCTGATGCGCTCTGACCTGATGCAGGTAGCGGCGGCCATCAATCTTTCACGGGCAACGGTGCGTACGATTCGCCAGAACCTGTTCTGGGCCTTTATCTACAACGTGATCTGTATACCTGTAGCTGCCGGTTTACTGTTCCCGGTCACTGGCTTCTTGCTCAACCCGATGGTGGCGGGCGCAGCCATGGCCCTCAGTTCAGTTTCAGTGGTAAGCAACAGTCTGCGTCTGCGCGGAAAGAAATTATAAAAGTTATTTTTAATCAGTTTATAAATTATGTTAAATATGAAGACCTATAAATTTAAGACGACCATTAATTGCGGGAGCTGTATAAAAGCTGTTACACCTCATCTGAACAAGCTGGAAGGGGTGCAGGGTTGGAAAGTGGATACTGACAATCCGGACAAAATTCTGGAAGTAAACACCGATAGCCTGGATGCGCAAACGATTAAGAGCACAGTAGAAAAAGCCGGTTTCAAGGCAGAACAGGTATAAGTAGAGGAAAAGAAGTGGCCTATAGAGTAAGGGCGCTTATATATAAAAGAATGGGCAGGCTGAGCAATCAGTTTGCCCATTTTCCTTGCCGGTATATTGGTTTCCTGGGATGGAGCCGGGCTCTGCTTCTGCTAAGCAAGGCAAAAGTCAGCATTGTGATACTGTTGATGGCCAGACCCAGAAACTCACGCGCTTCCTCAATATTTTTGATATCGCCCCCGCAGATTGTTATCCCTTCCCATTTAGCAGGCCAGAAGAACACAGCCCCTACCGCATAAGCAGCAAAAGCTATGAAGAGTATAGTCTGGTTTATCCTGTTGAAAGCCACCAGGAAACTGAAAATGGCCGCCACCAGATAAATGGCTATCCAAACTACAGCGTCTAGGTCATTGTATTGCATAGCAGCGAAAACAATGAAAACAATACCCATAAAAGTCGAGAGGATCTGTTTGATAGCCATAGTTGATAGGGATGATTACATAACTATACTGTAATAATATGTAAAAGTTTTGTGTTTTACTAGTGCTTATAAAAGTAAACGAGCAGCCATTGGCTGCTCGTTAAAATCTCTTAAACCTGTACTGATTAGCTTACCAGGCCCATTGTGGACAGATAATCTTGGCGGTGTTGCGCAGTTTTAAGCCCAGCACTACTTCATGGCTGCCCGAGTTGGTGCTGCCCAATGGCGAAACGCTGGCATCGTAAGAATAGCTCAGGTCCATCAGGTAACTGATGTTAACCCCAGCCATCACGGCTACGGACTCGTTGTGACGGTAGGAGGCTGCCGCCCAGATGCGGTCGCTGTACATGGCCTTGAGTGTAGCATCCACCGACACCGGGCTTGGCTGTGCCATTTTCACCATCACTGAAGGTATAAGTGCCAGGTCAGGCGACACGTCCAGCCTGTAACCGCCGGTCAGGAAGTAGTGCTTCTGCAGTCGGCCGCTGTTGTCAGTAGCATTTCCAGTTGTCAGGTGTTCGCGCTTGCTGGGCACAAGCTGCGCACCGGCTATACCTACATAATAATTATAAGAGTACAGCCAAAGGCCCAAGTTCAGATCAAACTTCATCTCGTTGATGCGCCCGTCGTTGATGGCTTTGTCATTCGGATTGATGACGCGCACGGCCGAGGGATCCAGGTTGTACTGGATCAGGCCCGGGGCCACACCGGCAGCCACACGCAAAGTGCGGGAAAGCGGCTGGTGGTAAGCGTAGCTCACGTTAAAACTACTGCGCTTGAGTGGACCCGTGGCCGTCGTCATGGCCATGGCGCCCAGACCGTGGTGCGGCCTGATGCGACGGTAAGAAGTTGGCTTTTTGGTGGTGGCTTCCTTGGCGGGCGAGCTGTTACGCTGCGCCGCTGTTATGGGAGTCGGCTCTTTCATCAGTGGTGCATGAATCGTGGCATAGTAAGACACGGGAGCTCCTTCTAATCCGGACCACTGCTGCCGGGTGCCGATTTTCACGTCGGCGTAATCCTCTATACCTGCAATGGCTGGATTGAGCAGATAGTTATTGAGCGTATACTGGGAGTACTGCGGCTTTTGCTGCGCCATGGCCTGGGTAGCCAGCAGAAGCACAAATCCTAAAGCTAAAAGTTTGTTCATAGACGATTATTTAACAATTGTCACACTTCCTGAAAGCGGTTTTTCCTGGTTGCCAAGCTGAATGAGGTAATAGTAAGTGGCGATCGGCAGCTCTTTGCCGTTCTGGCGTCCGTCCCATGGCAGTTTGTAGCCCTCTGAGCTGAACACGGTATTGCCCCACTGGTTGAACACCTGCACCTTACAGTTCGGGTATTGCTCAATGTTGAGGATTTCCCACACATCGTTCACGCCGTCCTGGTTGGGCGTATAGGTGTTCGGCACGTACACCAGCTGCTGTACCGTAATCGTCACCTCGTCCGTAGACACACAGCCTGCTTCGTTGGTCACGGTCACGGTATAGGTCGTGGTTTTCTCCGGTTTGGCGTATGGGTTGGCAATGTTCGGGTTGCTTAGGCCCTCAGCCGGCGACCAGGTATAGGTTGCGCCGCCCGTTGCTTCCAACTGCACGGTTCTGCCCAGCATCAGGGTCTGGTCTATACCTGCATGGGCGCTCGGATCAGGCACTGTCACCGTTACCGGACGGCGCTCACTGGCACACGAAGCAGCCACTTCCTGTACATAATAGGTAGTAGTGCTGGTAAGTACTGGCGTTGTAAAGTTAGCTCCCACTTGGATTGGGTTGCCGCCTTTTGCTTCGCTGTACCATTCCAATCTGCCGCCCTTGCCTGAAGCGGTCAGCGTGGTTTTGGTACTGTGGCAGATGGTCTGGCTACTCGCAACCGGCATGTCTGGCAGTGGCGTCACGGTTACTTTTATGGCCTCGCTCACCAAGCGCTCGCACGACTCCGAAGTCACGATTCTTCTGAACCAGGTGGTCTGGGTAAGCGCACTTGACTGGAAGTCCTTGCCATTGTTGCCACCGGCAGCCGTTGTAAAACCATTGTCCGGACCGCTGGTGCTGCTTTCCCAGCTATAGGTATAGTTGCCGCTGCCTCCGGTTGGCAGAGTACCAATTAACACAGATGGTGCCGTGCTAAAGCAAACAGTCTGGCTCGTGCTGATGCGGTTGTTGGCCATCGGCGGTCGCACGTTGATGAACACGGCCGCGCTGGTGTCTGGCTTAGGTCCGGAAAGCACCACACGGCGGAACCAGGTAGACTGCGTGAGCGCCGCCGGGCTGTAATCCTTACCGGTGCTCTGGCCCGTAGCCGTCATAAAGCCAGTTTTAGCGCCTTTCGTGCTGGCCAGCCACAGGTATAGGAACTCCCCATCGCCACCGACCGGCACCGAGCCATTGAGCGCGGCTGGTTTGTTACCCGCACAAATCACCTGATCACTGTAGATGTTGTTGTTCGTCACGCCTTTGTGCACTTCAATTAGTACCGGATCGGATGTGGTTTCACAACCTCCTGAGAACACACGGCGACGGAACCAGGTTGACTCGTGCAGCGCTTCCGGGGTATAATGACGTCCGTTATTTATACCTGCTGCCGGCTGATAGCCACCCTGCTGGCTGTAGCTGCTTTCCCACAGATAGGTATAGGTGCCCGCTCCAGCGCCACCGCTCGGGTTGGTCCCCGAAAGCGGAGCCGGTGTCTGGCCACGGAAAATGCTTTGGTTCAGACCGATGGTGTTATTGCTGATGACAGGCGATACCGTAATAGTCACCACATTCGACACATGCTGGCACGGACCGGACTCCACCACGCGTCGGAAAGAGGTTGTTGTGGTCAGGATGCCCACCGTCAGGTCGACAGATGCGCTGTTGTTTACTTTGCGGAACACACCGTCGTTGCCTGCTGCTTCCCAGTAATAGGTATAGCTGCCGGTGCCTCCTGTCGGCTGTGAGCCCGTGAGTTTGGCCGGAGCAGTGCCCGTACAGATCACCTGATCTGCAGAGATCGTGTTGTTCACAATTACTGCATTCACCAGAATCCGCACTTCTGCTGAAGTATTGAAACACTCACCAGCCACTACCTTGCGACGGAACCAGGTAGTTTCTGATAACTGGCTCGGCTGATAGTTCATGCCGGTGTTGTTACCTGCGGCTGGAGCAAATTCAGTACCCTCGGTGCGGCTTTCCCACAGGTATACCGGCTGCTCATTGCCGCCAGTTGGTCGGGTAGCTTTCAACTCATCTGGCGTATCGCCCGCACATACCGCATGCGATTGTGTGGTGATGGTGTTATTAGCAATTATCGGCTGCACCACGATCTCCAGAACCGGGCTAACGGATTGCTGGCAAGGAGCAGAGTACACCACTCTTCTGTACCACATGCGCTCGGTCAGTGGGGCAGGGGCCTGGTAGTCCGGCTGGTTGTTGGTGCCTGCTGCGGCGGTAAAGTGCTGACCATCGCGGCTGCTTTCCCACAGATAGGTATAGCTGCCATTGCCACCGGCTGGCGCGGCGCCTTTTATTTGTGGCAGCACATCACCTGCGCAGATGGTGCTCTTCTCAACTGCAATCGTGTTGTTGCTGATGGCTGGCAATACGTCTACTTTTACAGCAACACTGGTATGCGCCTCACACGGACCAGACAGTACCACTCTTCTGAACCAGGTTGTTTTCTCCAGCGCCTCTGGCTGGTAAGAGGCTGCATGGGCACTCGTTACTGGGCTGAAGCCGGCTTCAGGTCCTTGCTCACTTCGTTCCCAGCGATAGGTATAACTGCCGTTGCCGCCTGTCGGAGTAGTGCCTGTCAGCACCTCTGGACGCTGGCCGGCGCAAATTGGGGCACTCGGGGCTGTCAGACTGTTGCTGTCGATGCGCTTGTTGACCGTAACCGTTACAGGGCGGCGCTCGCTGCTGCCGCAGCCATTCACGTTCACTGCCTCTACAAAGAAAGTTGTGGTCTGGTGCAGTACCTCTGTCTCAAAGCTGTAGCCTTCATATAGGTGGTCCTGCGCAGTAGCGTTGGTATACCAGCGGAAGGTGTTAGTAGTTTGGCTGTTCACGGTCAGGGTGGCTGAGCTGCCTTCGCATACTGTAACAGGAGCTACTTCCGGTGCTGCTGGCAAGCCTACAACCGTTACCTCGATCACCCCTGAGTTGCTGATACACTCGCCCGATACTACTTCACGCATGTACCAGGTAGTTTGAGTAAGGGTAGCAGGGCTGGTATAGTTCTGATCAGTAAATTGACCAGGAGCCGGATTGAAAGTTGCGTTCGGTCCGGTGGTACTGTATAGCCAGCGATAGGTATAGCTGCCGTTTCCGCCGGTGGGCTGAGCACCTGTGAGCGTAGCGGCAGCAGTGCCTTCACAAATAACCGGCTGTCCGGCTATCTGGATGGTATTACTTGTAATAGCAGGCTGCACCAGTATCTGGACTTCGGTGCTGACGTTCTCGCCGCAAGGTCCGCCCGACACCACACGACGATACCGCATGGTTTTGTCGTTGATCTGCGGGGTATAATTCAGGCCTGTGTTGGTGCCAAGTGCTGGTTCAAAACTGCCGTTCTCGGTGCGCATCTCCCAGCGGTAAGTCTTCTGGTCAGTGCCACCCTGCGGCATGCTGCCGATGATAACAGATGGCGTGCTGCCACTGCAGATCGTGTTCTGCTGCACCGATACAAAGTTCATCGTGATCGACTTCACTACCGTCACTTTCACGGCTTCGCTGATGTGTTCCTGGCAAGTGCCGGAAGTCACTTTGCGGCGGAACCAGGTAGTTTCGTTCAACACTCCCGGGTTGTAGTGCTGCTCCCGGTTATTGCCGTTTGCTGCTCTAAAGCTGCCGCTGGTGCCTGTTGTGCTGTACTCCCAGGTATAGGTATAGCTGCCCGTGCCGCCAGTTGGTTCGCTGCCAACCAGGGCAGGTGCCTCGGCACCTTCGCAAATAGGAGCAATGGCGGTGATTGTATTTTGATCGATGACAGGTGTAACTGTGACAGCAATAGGAGCAGAGGTATGGGAGCAACCTGCTGACATTACCGTTCTTCGGAACCAGGTGGTGCGGTTAAGCGTGCCCGGCTGAAAAGTAGCGCCCGTAGCGCCGGCTAATACTTCAAATCCCTCGTCAGCGCCTGTCACGCTGGCTTCCCAGGTATAGGTATAGTTGCCGTTGCCGCCGATAGGAGAGGAACCAGTTAGCTGAGCAGGTGACTGGCCTGCGCAGATCACTGCTACTTCAGTGAGAATGTTGCGGTCGAGGGCAGGTAAAATCGTGACAGTTGCGGCTACCACAGCGCTGTAGCATTCGTTCGTCACACCACGCACATAAAAAGTGCTGATACCTTCCGGCAAGTTATTAGCAGTGAAGCTTCTGCCTGTCTCCAAAGCTTGAGTAGCTGCTGCATCAGCAAACCATTCGTAGGTGCCGGCATTGCCTTCTGCCACCAACGTAGCACTGCTGCCTGCACCGCAGAGGGTAACAGGGGCTACCACAGGAGCTGGAGTGGCCGGGTATACCTCTACTTTGAGTGGCGTGCGTACACTTGCGCAGCCGCCCTCTACTGTGGTCTGGGCGTAAAATATTGTAGTCTGATCAAGTGCAGAAGTCTGAAAACTGCTGCCTTCGTGCAGCAACTGACCGCCGGTTGGCTGGTCGTACCACTGCACGCTGCCTTCAGCCTGCAGCACCTGTAGTAATGCGGTGCTGCCCGGACAAAGTGTCGCCACCGGCTGCACGGTTGGGGCAACTGGTAAGTCATTCACAGTGATCGTGATAGACTCGGAAACTTCACACACACCAGCACGATAGGTATAGGTTAAGGTATAGGTGCCAACAGCAGCCGGGTTAAACTGTCCATCAGCTGATATATACTCAGAGCCGCTCCAGGTGCCGCCTTTTTGCGAGGCCTGCAACTGCATGATGCCGCTGTTCAGACAGACTACTTCTTTTGGAGCGCTCAGCTCGAGCTCAGGTATAGCATCGATGGTGATTTGCTGTGTGGCTTCTTCTGAGTCACCGCACTCGTTGGTGGCTGTTACTTTCACGCTATAGGTGCCTGGCTCAACAAAACGAATCACCGGATAAGCAGAACCTGCATGGCTTCCTTCTTCAAACGTTACACCATTACCCCCGCTCACTACCCAGCGGTAAGAGCTGATCGTGCCCGACTGAGCGTCATACACCGGTCTGTGGGCAGGGTTAGCCTCTGAAAAAGCAATGGTTTGTGGTCCACAGTAGGTCTGCGCTGCTGGAAGCGTGGCAATCGGTTTATGGATGACAGTAATCTCAGTTTCTTGCTCGCTCACGGCAGAACAGAAGCTGCTGGCCAGCAGGGAAACGGTATAGGAGCCTGATTTGTCGAAACTAAACACCGGGTTTTCGGAGTTGGCATTCGTGCCCTCGGCAAAGCTCCAGCCTTCCGTAGCCGAAACTGTCCAGGTGTACTTCAGGTCTGCGCCAGTGGAGTTGTTTTGGGCTCTATAAATAGCAGGAGCGCACACGCCGTCGTCCGGGGTTAGGTCGAAAGCTGCTTTCGGAACGTCGTTCACCACGATCATCTGTTCCTTCACGGTTGGCAAACAGGTGGAGTTTGGGTCAAGCGGGTAGGCGGTGAGGCGGACCAGGTACTCGCCCAGTTCGTTGAAAACCACATTCGGAGAAAGTGTTGTGCCATTACCGGAAGAGAATCTCCAGCCAGTTTCCGGGAAGATCTCCCATTGTACACGGTAGCGGTCAGTTCTGGCAGAGGCATCGTAGCCGTTTTTGGTCTTGTCCTGGAAGCGAACCGGCTCGTTCAAACACACATTGCCGATGGCAAAATCAGCTATTGGGCCTTTCGAGATACGAATGCCGGTAAACGTGGCAATCGATACGTTACACTGGTTGGTAGCGGTGCCTTTCAGGGTAAAACCGTTAGGCTTGTCTTTGGATGACTCGAGGAACTCGTGGCGCAAGACACGGTCGGCAGGCAGTTCGTTGTGCTTGAAAACATAGGCTGGCGTGCCGTCGTCGAACTGGAAGGTATAGACGGTGTGCGGTGAGTTGCCTTCCACACCCGTGATCCGGAAGCCATAGGATACCGGGGCACAGTCGATGTTGTTGCCATCGCTGGTGATGCCCAGGCCGGGGTTGCTGCCGATAAACAGTTTTTCCGTGAAGGTGCCTTCGCAGCCGCCGGCGTCGGTGGCGGTTACGGTGATGGTGTACAGGCCGGCGGCCGTGTAAGTATGGCTGGTTCGCTCAAAATCAGTACCGAAGGTATTGCTTTTGCCGTCGCCCCAGCTAATGGTATAGCCCGTGTTAGTGGCTGCCGTTTTGGAGGCATTCTCGACTTCCAGCTTAAAGGAATTAGCGCTACCGGTATAGCTGCAATAGGTAAAGTCATACAGCGGGTCTTTGATAGTGGCATCGGGTCTTTCTCTGATCTGGACAGGTGCCGAGGTTGCGGTACAGCCATCCTCAGAGGTGGTAGTCACCGTATAAGTGTCTGCTGTTGTGACGGTAATGCTTCGGGTGGTTGCGCCGTTCGACCAATTGTAACTAGCTGCCTGTGTGGCAGTAAGGGTTGTTTTGCCCTCAGCGCACAGCGAAGGGGAGCCCGAAATAGTTATAATAGGAGTGCAACTTTGCGCTAAGGTTTTTGCACCAAAACAAAGCACAGAAAGCAGGGTGAGCACGACAAACGCGAGGCTCTTTTGTACCAGTTGCATAGAGGGTTCTGTATAAGTTTGCTATAGATGAATGCTTTTATATGAAAATGGCTATGGCCGGAAAATTCAATTCAGTTTCAGGGGATATCTTTAGAGAAAAGGAGCACTACTGGCTCTTTCTTATGTCGCTCAGATAGTTATCAGGGTATCATAAAAATGAATTTCGAAACCTGAAAACTTTTATCACCTTTTGCCGAACATTTTCATGGTCTGCCCGTATTGTGCAAAATGTTTTTTAAAGTTACTTGGTTCAAATAATTGTAAATTTTTTATGAACTGGTCTTTTAGACCTTTTATGTGATTCATCCCTCTACCAACTGTTTCTGTTCTGGTAGCCTGCCAGCACCCACTTTCCAGCAAATTCCTGCCTTCTAACACGTCCTGCAGAAAGATAATCAGATTGCGTTTTGGATTATTTTGATATGTTATTAAAGTATGTCTAGGGGTGTCCAAGTAATGTATTCGCGTGTATCCTCCAATAATAGAAATCCGCTTTCGGGTACCAGGTTTTAAAAAATCGCTTTTGAGATCTTAGGGTGGATGCAAATATTTTTTTACAGGATAAACAGGCTTCTGTATGTAACCTTTTAAGAAATGATAGGCTGCACAAGGGTATATTATAAGAATAATTATATACCAAAGTTATATGTTATTATTTTAACTTATAACTATTTAAAAATATAAATATGTTAATATTATCGCTTTAAATTTTATTCCTGATTTAGCGATAAATTAATAAACCTTAATATAAATGCAGTCGTATTTCAGTCTAAATTCTGATAGTTCACTCAAAGCCAAAATTGATCTGGCAGAGAAAGACCTAAAACAGAAATAAGACTTAAAATATAAAGGTGAATACAGACATTAAGATTGTCATTGCTCCCGGAGCAACGAGGGGATTGACAAAGTGATTGAAGGCGAGAGGCGTTAGAAGGTCAATTTAGGGAAAAAGGGAATTATGATTCAATAAGTACAATTACAGGTTATGCACAAATACAGACACTATAATAGTTTTAATAGAATAATCTTATTAATACTAGACATTACGCTGATAGCTTTCGCATTTAAGCTTTCAAACCTTTTCAGATACGGCGATCTGGAACTCACCCATCAATACAGTATCTTCTTTGTGCTTTTTGCGCTTGTGTGGTGGATCGTATCAGGGTTCAAGAACTTTGTTTTCAGAGTCGACGGTTTCCTGCCAGTGGGCAGAAAGACGGGCAACCTGTTGAATGCCTTTGCGATACACGCCGTGATCCTGGCCAGCTGTATCGTAATCTTCAACCTGGAGCATCTGTCTCGTCTGTTGCTGCTGTATACCTACCTGTTTACAGCACTGCTGATCGGTGTTAGCCGCGTGGTTCTTTTCCTGGCCCAGCGCTACTTCTCCAAATCAGATATGGCCTACAGCCGCTATGTGATCGTAGGGATGGGACCGGCCGCCATTAACCTGCACCAGACCTTCAGCAACGACGAAGCACCGGGCCGCAAGTTTATGGGCTTCTTTTCAGATAAAGCCGATGAATTGAGCAAGCACAGCAGCATGGTAAAAGGCAATGTGTCTGACCTGCAGGAGTTTTGCCTTCAAAATAACATCGACGAGGTATACTATACCTTGCCTGTAAACGACAAAGAGCACATCGACGAGCTGACAGAGTTTGCTGACGAGAACTTCATCTACTTCCGTATTGTGCCTGATTTCAGCGCCATTGTGCAGCGTGAAGTGAATATGTACTTCTACCAGAACATCCCAATGATCAGTGTGCGCAAAGAGCCACTGGAGCAAGTGACCAACCGTGTTGCGAAGCGCGTATTTGACATTGCCTTCTCTTCTGCCGTTATCCTGCTGCTGTTCCCGATCGTGATGCCAATCATTGCACTGGCTATCAAGATTAGCTCGCCGGGTCCGATCTTCTTCAAACAGCTGCGTCCTGGTAAAAAGAACCGCCTGTTTGTGTGCTACAAGTTCAGAACCATGCGTGTGAATAACAACACGGAGTTGCAGGCGACAAAAGGAGACCCGCGCATTACTAGAATAGGAGCATTCCTGCGTAAGTCTAACCTGGACGAACTGCCGCAATTCTTCAACGTACTGCTCGGCGATATGTCCGTAGTGGGACCGCGTCCAAACCTGGTGTCGCAGCTGGACCACTACTCAAAAGTGATCAATAAGTACAAAATGCGTCACTTCGTAACACCGGGTATCACAGGGTATGCGCAAGTGAGCGGCTACCGCGGCGAAACCAAAGAAGTGCACCTGATGGAGAAGCGTGTGGAGTACGATGTAAAATACATGGAGAACTGGAGCTTCATGATGGACATGAAAATCATTTTCCTGACCGTGTGGAACATGGTGAAAGGCGAGAAAAATGCATACTAACGATATAATGGAACCAAGCACCCTACGCAGAACGGCAGCACCCCTGCAGCAGAAGCGTCGCTTACTGAATTCCTACATTACTACTGGCCGCTTCGATGAATTTGTGGAGCAGGTCTTCTGGATGACCGAAAACAGAGACTCTTCTTATGTGTGCTTTGCCAATGTGCATATGCTGGTAGAGGCTTCTCAGGATCCGGGATTCAATAAAATTTTAAACGAGGCAGATGTGGCCTCGCCGGACGGAGGGCCTTTGTCGAAACTGATGAAGCTGAAGTACGGCCACCAGCAGGACCGCGTGCCGGGTATGGACCTGATGCCGCGCCTGATTGAAGAGGCTGCTGCTAGAGGCAAGTCGGTTTTCTTCTACGGCTCTACAAACGATGTGCTGGAGGCTGTAGTCGCCACAGCCAAGGCGAAGCACCCTAACATCAAAATAGCGGGCCATTACTCGCCGCCTTTCCGCCAACTGACTGAGGCTGAGGACCAGTCGATCGTGGATATGATCAACGACACAGGAGCTGACCTGGTGTTTGTTGCCTTGGGTTGCCCGAAGCAGGAGCGCTGGATGGCTGAGCACAAAGGTCGCGTGAAAGCGTGTATGCTGGGCGTAGGCCAGGCCTACATGACGTACGCTGGTCTGGAGAAGCGATTGCCGAAGTGGGCGCGTGACCTGTCGCTGGAGTGGACGTACCGGCTGTACCAGGAGCCAAAGCGGCTCTGGAAGCGCTACCTCGTCACCAACAGCACCTTCGTATACCTGACCCTGAAAGATGCACTCTTTCCAAAAGATAAACATAGCAAAGCCACCACCGTTACGGTAAGCTAGCCAACAAAAAATGCGCTGTGCAGGTATAGAAGCCCGCAGCGCATTTTTTTCATTCGATCTTCCCGATTTTCAAAATGGCGCTTTTTGGAGGATACTCGGCAAAGGTCCAACCTATCCGCCAAATGCAGGTATAAGAACGGGAGGATACCGGCTGAGGCGTGTTATAACATGTGAGGTCCTGACTATCAGGTAGCTAATTTGCCGCCTTCAGAAAAATAACATTATCAAAATCAAAATATAGCAATTGTCGTATAGATGACAGATTTAAATATAAATTCAACCCAAACCCTTAGAAATTAATGAAAGCTGTAATACTGGCAGGCGGATACGGAACCCGCATCAGTGAGGAGAGTGGCATCAGGCCGAAGCCCATGGTGGAGATCGGCGGAAAACCCATCCTCTGGCATATCATGAAAATATACTCGGCCCACGGCATCAACGACTTTGTGATCTGCTGCGGCTACAAAGGTCACATGATCAAAGAGTATTTCGCCAACTACTTCCTCTATAACTCCGACGTGACCTTCGATATGAACAACAACAGCATGGAGGTGCACCAGAACAAAACAGAATCGTGGAAAGTGACGCTCGTGGACACGGGTGAAGGCACTTTGACGGGCGGCCGTCTGAAGCGCGTACGCGACTACATTGGCGATGAAACCTTCTGCCTGACCTATGGCGACGGCGTGAGCGACGTCGACATCAGCGCCTCTATTGCCTTCCACCGGCAGCAGGGCACCAAGGCTACCTTGACCGCTGTGCAGCAGCCGGGTCGTTTCGGCGTTTTCACGCTTTCCGGTGAAGACACGCATGTGCGCCACTTCCAGGAAAAGCCGGAAGGCGGCGAGCAGCCCTGGATCAACGGCGGCTTCTTTGTGCTGGAACCATCCGTGATTGATTATATCGACGGTGACCACACCACCTGGGAGCGCGAGCCGATGGAGCGACTGGCGCGCGAAGGCGAGATGTCGGCTTTCAAGCACACCGGCTTCTGGCAACCAATGGACACCCTGCGAGACAAAAACTACCTGGAGGAATTAATTCAGGCTGGCAATGCGCCATGGTATAATGTAATCAAAAACCAACCCGTAAATGCCTAAACGGCCGTAGGTATACGTAATGTTTGCGCCTGCGTATAACATATCCTATACCTGACCTTTTAGCGAAACATAAGCTGATGAAGAGAGAATTTCTGCAGCAAACCTATCAAAATAAAAAAGTATTTCTGACGGGCCATACTGGCTTCAAGGGCTCCTGGATGTTGCAAATGCTGCATTCCCTGGGCGCTGAGGTGATGGGCTACGCGCTTGCACCTGAAACCGACGAAGACCTGTACCACCTGATGGACGGCGACAGCCTGTGCGACTCCGTGATTGCCGATATCCGTGACAAAGAAGCCGTGGAACAAGCAGTCTTACGCTTTCAACCGGACTTTATCTTCCACTTGGCCGCGCAGCCGCTGGTGCGTCTTTCCTACGAGTTTCCGTCGGAGACTTTTGCCGTGAACGCCATCGGTACGGCCCATGTGCTGGATGCCGTGCGTTTACTCGAGAAGCCCTGCACGGTAGTATTGATCACGACGGATAAGGTATACGAGAACAAGGAATGGGTATACCCTTACCGCGAAAGCGATCAACTGGGTGGCTACGATCCATATAGCGCCAGCAAGGCCTGTGCAGAGCTGGTGATCTCGTCCTACACCCGCTCGTTCTTCCACCCGGAGGCCTACGACAATCATCAGAAAGCGATTGCCAGCACGCGTGCCGGTAACGTGATCGGTGGTGGCGATTGGGCCAAGGATCGTATTATACCGGATATTGTGCGGGCGCTGCGGGTAGGAGAGCCGGTGACGGTGCGCAACCCGAATGCGGTGCGTCCGTGGCAGCACGTATTGGAGCCGCTGGGCGGTTACCTCTTGCTTGGTGCTAAAATGGCGGAAGATCCGAAAGCCTTTGGGGGTGCCTGGAACTTCGGTCCACAGGCCGGCGACAACAGTCCGGTGGAGGATTTGGTGCAAAAAGCCTTACAGGTATGGGGCTCAGGCAGCTACGACAAGCCGGAGCTCAAGAACCAGCCACACGAAGCCGGTCTGCTCAAACTTGACATTAGCAAAGCGCTGGTAGAGTTGGGCTGGACGCCGAAGTACAACTCAGCGCAGGCCATTGAGCGCACCATCGGCTGGTATAAGACTTACCACGAAGGTATAACCGACATCAAAGAATTTACGCTGGGCCAGATTGCCGAATACCTGGGAGAAGAACAACCCGTATACCTGCCATCCTAATCTAAACGACAGACACCTGCAAGGCAGCCCTTTGCAGGTGTTCTCAAATACATCAACACACATGATCTTTACAGAAACCAAGCTAAAAGGCGCCTACATCATCGACATCAAAAAGCTGGAGGACGAGCGTGGCTTCTTCGGCCGTGCCTATTGCCAGCAGGAGTTTGAGGAGCATGAGCTGAACACCAACCTGGTGCAGGCGAATGTAAGTTATAATTACAAAAAGGGTACCCTTCGCGGCATGCACATGCAACTGGCCCCGCACGCCGAAACCAAACTGGTGCGCTGTACCCGAGGTGCTATTTACGATGTGATTGTAGACCTGCGTCCGGACTCTGAAACGTATAAGCAATGGATAGGCGTAGAACTGACTGCTGACAATTACCGCATGCTTTATGTGCCGGAAGGATTCGCGCACGGCTACCTCACGCTGGAGGACAACTCCGATGTAATGTACCAGGTAACGGCCTTTTATGCGGCGGGAGCAGAGCGTGGCCATCGCTGGAACGACCCGGCTTTCAATATTGAGTGGCCGATGGAGCCACAGATCATCTCGGAGAAAGACCAGAACCATCCTTTGCTAGAGACCATACCTGAAGAGTCCGCTCTTTAAGGTATAGCAACAATTAATTGGAAAGAAACTTATGATCATTATAGATACCGCATTAGCCAAACGAGAAGCCGAAGGTAGGCCTGTCCGAGTGGGGATGGTAGGAGCCGGCTTTATGGCCAAGGGTGTGGCGTTGCAAATAAAAAACCATGTGCCAGGTATGGAATTGGTGGCGATTTCAAACCGAACCATTGACCGTGCCCGTGAAACGTACAACGAGGCGGGTATAGCCGACGTGCAGGAAGTTGATTCTGTGGAGGCCCTGCAGGAAAACATCCGAAAGGGCAGGTATAGCATTACTAACGACCCGATGATTTTGTGTCGCGCCGAAGGTATAGACGCTATTCTTGAAGTAACCGGTGCTGTGGAATTCGGGGCGCAGGTGGCACTGGAGGCCATCCGTAACGGCAAGCACACCATCATGATGGATGCAGAAGTAGACGGTACGGTTGGTCCGATTTTGAAGGTATACGCTGACAAGGCGGGCGTCGTGTTCACGAATGTGGACGGCGACCAGCCCGGTGTGATCATGAACCTGTACCGCTACGTGAAATCCATCGGCATGAAGCCCGTGCTTTGCGGCAACATCAAAGGTCTGCATGACCCTTACAGAAACCCGACTACGCAGGAGGGTTTTGCCAAGCGCTGGGGACAGAACCCTGCCATGGTCACTTCCTTTGCAGATGGTACCAAGATTTCCTTTGAGCAGGCCATTGTGGCGAACGGAACAGGTATGCGCGTGGCCAAGCGCGGCATGCTGGGGCCATATGCACCCCAAGGAGCCAATATCCGGGAGTCGGTGAATCTGTTCCCACTGGAAGAACTCACCAATGGACCCGGCATTGTGGACTACGTGGTAGGTATAGCCGAGCCGGCCGGCGGCGTGTTTGTCCTTGCTACGCAGGACAATCCGCGGCAGCAGCATTACCTCAACTATTACAAAATGGGCGAGGGTCCACTGTACTGTTTCTATACCCCGTACCACCTCTGCCACCTCGAAGTACCGCTCACCATCGCCAGAGCCGTGCTCTTCCAGGACGCTGCTCTCACACCGCTTGATCGACCTTATGTGGAAGTAGTGACCGCCGCTAAAAAAGATTTAAAAGCTGGTGAGACCATCGATGGCATCGGCCACTACATGACCTACGGTTTGTGCGAAAACGCCGATGTGACAGAACGCGAGAACCTGCTACCAATGGGTATAGCCGAAAGCTGTGTGCTCAAACGCGACATTCCGAAGGACCAGGTGCTCACTTATGATGATGTGATTCTACCGGAAGGCCGAACCATCGACAAGCTACGGGAAGAGCAGCGCCTGTATTTCGCTTCTGCTTTTGCGGAGAACAAAGCACAATCACCCAACACAACTGCGATCGCCTAAACCCTCAGGTTTATAAAATACGGCATCATGCAAAATCCCGCCCGGGCCATACCTGACCCAGTCGGGATTTTGCATGATGGATATGCTTCTGCCAACAGGCGATCAGGTATACACGTATCTCGTAGGTATAGGGCTATACCTTGGAGCGGACGCGATTTTAATTCTTTACAGTAACAGAATCATTGATTTAACTCACCCTTTACATGCGCATTCTTCAAGTTCACAACCATTATAAAATTTCCGCTGGCGAAGACACCGTTTTCTATGCAGAGGCGGCTTTACTTGAAAATCATGGGCATACGGTGGCTAAATTCACGCTCTCTAACGAAGATGTAAACTCGGTCACTGAAAAGCTTGGTGCTGCGCTCGGTGTGGTATACAATACCAAAAGCGCCCGCATGCTGAAGGATAAAATCAATGAATTTCAGCCGGACATCATCCACGTGCACAACTTTTTCCCCCTGATTTCGCCTGCTGTGTTTGATGTCGCTCATAAATTGGGTGTGCCTGTTGTAATGACCCTGCACAACTACCGGCTGATCTGCCCAAGCGCCTACCTGCACTATAACGGCCGCACCCACATGGAGAACGTGCACAAGGCTTTTCCGCTACAAGCCATACTGGACAAAGCCTACAGAAACTCCATGTTTCAAACGGCATCCGTCGTGCTGGCCACAGGTGTGCACAAACTACTGGGTACCTGGCAGCACAAAGTGGATCGATTCATCACGCTCACACAAGGGGGCAGCGATCTGTTTTTCAATTCCTCTCTCAAACCCACACGAGAGCAGCTGGTTGTGAAACCGAACTTCACGGCTGACCTTGGTCTGAGTGTAGCAGAAAGAGGGGACCACTTTCTTTTTGTCGGAAGGCTGTCTCCGGAGAAAGGGATCGGCACACTCCTGAAGGCAACGGAACTGTATCCTTTTAAGCTTAAAATAATAGGGGATGGCTCCATGCGCGAAGAAGTGGAACGGCATGCCGCAAACTATCCGAATGTAGAATATTTAGGCTACCAGAAACTGAACAGGGTGGAGCAGGAGCTGAAAACTGCCAAAGCGCTTATATTTCCTTCGGAATGGATGGAGACATTCGGCATGACCATCATCGAGGCTTTCTCGACTGGCACACCGGCCATAGCCGCCAAAATAGGCGGAGCGGAACAGCTGGTCGAAGATGGTATAAACGGTCTGCACTATACCCCCGGGCAGCCCGCTGAGTTGGCCGAAAAAGTGCGTATGCTGCTGCACGATCAGGACTTGGCGCAGCGTTTAGGTATAGCCGCCCGGCAGCGCTATGAAACGCAATACACCCCGGAGGCGAATTACCGCATGCTCGTCTCCATATATGAGGATGTGATCAGGTCTAAAAAGAAAAAAGCCCCTGCAACCGAAGTCGCAGAGGCAAATCTTTCCTAGAAACAGGTTCTAAACCGTTTCCACACTACTTTTCTTTCCCGAACTCTTTCGCATTTTCTCAAGGATCTCCACTACCTGATTGGTGTCTACTAGCAAGTGCTGGCGCTGGCCTTCGTCGGCATTGTGCACCGGCTTGTCACCTTTGCAGATGATGTAATCGTAGTCCAGGTCTATTTTAGTGGCGATATCATAGAAAGGCTCTATCACAAACCCTTCGTGGAAGATCTCAATGATCTTGGAGCCCGGCTTGCAGAAGAACATACTGATCAGGCCGGCACCTGTAGCCGATACCACCACTTTGGCCTGTGAAAACATCCGGATCTTCTCGAGAATGCTATACTTACTCGAAACGATCGACTTAAAATTATAGGGTTCCAAGGCCTCCAGCAGTTCCTTTTCATTCAGTACATTGCGCATAGCCGAGTCGCTGCGGCTGATGTACAGGTAAGGTACCCGCTCAGATGCAGGTAAGATTTCATGCTGTACCAAAGGCAGGAAGGAGTCGCGGATGTACTTGCCCAGCCAACGCGGCACCAGGGTATGGTTTCCGCGCGGCGCGGTGGAGGCGATGATACGATCAGCGGTGAGGTGATGGTATTCTATCGATGTGATGATCTTCTCGGCAGGTATACCCAGCAGTTCCAGCGTCTCGGTTTGATAACTGTAGCGTGTGCTGGGCACCAAAAACCAGTCTACTTCGTTGTAAAGGCCGCTTTCGCGGAGCAGGTGCAGGCGCGGCAGCACATCCATAAACCAGTGGCCGATGTTGTTGAGTCCTGCGCCACCGGTCAGCATGCTGAACACTGTGCCCTGAAAGCGGGTAGGCGCCTGGAAATAACTCTGGGTAAAGATATTATTCTTAGCGGCACTTACCACTTTGCCATCCACCAGACTAAGCGATACATTTTCTATGATGCGGTTCTGCTGCGATACGATCGCCACGCTGCTCTCATTGTCTGTGTAGATGCGTCCGTTGGGCACCTCTGCCACAACGTAGTCGGTGGTGACGCTGCGCATCGGCTTCCAGTAGTCGGAGCAGGCCTTGTAGAGGTCCTCTGATATCTCGAGCGGGGTGGTCAGGTTAGGGTAGATGCTATGCACCTTCACCTCGGATGTGGGGCAGTCAGTCTGACCACCTTTGTTAATCTGGCAAACGCCAATAGGTCTGAATCGGGTGTTATGGGGGATGATACGTCCAAGAATCTTTTTCAGACGTTTGGTAGATTTATCGTAAAATACCTTTGGTTTCATATATATAAGGTGAGTAATAGTTGCTATACGTTTGTAATTCAAATTTGGCTGTGTTGTACCATTAATCCAGCTGTTTCACCAGGTGCCGGGTGTTGAGCTCAGTGCTGTCATCTGCCTGCTGCAAATGTTGCGCCAGCAGGCTAGCGGCAGCCGCCACCGCTATGTTGTTCCAGTGCCCGTCGTCGGCAGGATACAGCTTCTTCTTTTCGTTTTGATACAGGTGTTCGAACGTGCCTTGCGTGTCCACCACTGTTACGTTTCTGCTTTGGAGCTCAGCCACAAGCCGGGGCAGAAAGTCCGGTTTACGCGCCGATGGTAGTAGTTGATGGTAAATGTTCTCTTTGTTAGGTATAGGCATGAACACGAAGGGTATACCGCGTTCTGCCAGCGCATGTTTGTAGCCTTCCAACACATCGGCAATCTGTTTTATTTCTTCGTCGGTGAAGGAGCGGTTGGCGTACTCGCCTTCCATGAAAAATTCGTTTTGGTACTGGATGTACTGCTTTTTGCCAAACTTCCGCTCAATGTTAGCCAGGGTGCGGTGGTAGAGCGCCAGCTTCGAAATGCGGTCTGCCGTCACGGCTAGCCAGGTCAGCACTTTTGACGAGTTGATGATGGCGCCTGTCCGGTCGCGGAGCTTGTTGCCTATACCTGTGGCACCCACGGCGGGCAGCTCAGGTATACGGCGCTCAATGCTCGAAACCACCACCATCTCAGGTGGATTTTCCTCGAAACGCCTCGTGCCCAGAAAACGGTTGACGGTAGCGGGAGCAAAGGAGTATACTTCTTTTCCAAGTTCCCCTTCCAGTACTTCGGCCAGCGTTTCTTCCTGCGAGAGCTTGGCCCCGGTGATGTTGGAGTCCCCGATCAACAGCACCTCGGCTTGGGTGTCGCGGTTGCGGTAGCCGTAAGGGTCGGTGTACCACTCGACCTGCTTCTTTTCGGCATAGGGGGTGCGCGGGGCCAGTTCGCCCTCTTCCTCCATGCGCAGGTGCATGTTCGGGTAAAAAGGGCCAGACAACAGGCGCACACTTTTCACCGAAATGGTTTCCCATACCCGGAAGGTGAAGGTGTCCATCGGCAGCACAACAGCCTCTATAATGGGCCACAGCACGAACGGCAGCACGAGCAGCGCTAGTTTCCTGAGAAGCCTTTTTACCTCGTTGTTATTTGTTTCGTGTGCCATCTAGAACTGAAAATAGATAAACTCCTGCTGTCCGAACTGTCCGAAAAGCAGCACCGCAAGTATGGCGGCATAATAAAGTCCCCAGCGTACCACGGCGGGTTTTTGGCCAATGAGCTGCGATACGCTGCCGTGCCGCTGTATGAGGTGCACCGTTTCCATAATCATGATCGAGACAACAGACACGGCGAATACCTTAAAGCCCTGGTCCATGAACAGAATATGCTGCAGGTCTATACCTGCCAGCATCTGCCGGACGTTGCCTATACCTGTCACGCTGCTTTGCAGTATGTAAAAGGCCTCCCCGATAGAGTTGGCCCGGAAAAACACCCATGAGAAAAGCACCAGCGCAAACACGTTCAGCACCTGTACCCATTTGTAGAACAGCGGGCTTTTCATAAGGCCCAGCGATCTGGCTAGGGCATTTCGCTGACTGGCCGTCACGATAGCAAACACCAGGTAAAAGCCGTGCAATGCACCCCAAACCACAAATGTCCAGTTAGCGCCGTGCCACAGCCCGCTCACCAAAAACGTAATGAACAGGTTGTAATACCAGCGCCACTTTACCACCCGGTTGCCGCCCAGCGGAATGTAGAGGTAGTCACGAAACCAGGACGAGAGAGAAATATGCCAGCGGCTCCAGAACTCAGAGATGCTCTTAGAAAAGTAAGGCCTGCGGAAGTTCTCCATCAGCCGGAAACCCATCACCTGCGCCGCCCCGATGGCGATATCAGAGTAGCCCGAGAAGTCGCAATAGATCTGAAAGGCGAAAAAAACAGTGGCGATGATCAGCGTGATGCCCTCGTAGTCGGTTGGGTTGTTGTATACCTGGTTAACCATCAGGGCCAGGTTATCCGCGATCATGATCTTCTTGAAAAATCCCCAGCCCATACGCCGCAAACCAGCCACAACATGCTCGTAGCTGAACTCATGCTTCACTTTGAGTTGTCCGATCAGGTTCCCCGCCCGCTCAATAGGGCCAGCCACCAGCTGCGGAAAAAAGGTGACAAACAGCGCAAAGATGCCCAGATGCCGCTCTGCCTTAATGCGCCCGTGGTACACGTCGATCGAGTAACTCATGGTCTGGAAGGTATAGAAGGAGATACCCATCGGCAGCAGCAGCTCAAAAGCCGGCATGGCATAGCTCATGTTCAGGGCCGAGGCCACCTCCCGTGCGCTGTCGTTAAAGAAATTGTAATACTTGAATAAGCCGAGTATGCTCAGGTTAGAGAACAGCGAGAGCCAGAGGTAGGGCTTGCGTTTGTGTTTTTCCTCATCGCCATACCTGCCCATGGCACGACCGCAGAAATAATCAATCAGGGTCGACCCGATCAGGATCAGGGTATAGGCGGGCCGCCACGAGGCGTAGAAGTAGTAACTGGCTAGCAGCAGAATGAGCCATCTTCGGTTCGGGGGTGTCAAAAAGTAGAGCGTGACTACTACCGGGAAGAATATGAAAAATTCAGTAGAGTTGAATAACATACGCAGACGCTGTTATGGATCGAGAGAAGCGTGTAGTCCTATGCCGTTTGTCTGCTTTCAACCCGTCCCTGACTTGTGACAGATGAAACCAGCAGGCATTTTCCCCTATTATATTTAGTGTCGGGTCAAAAGGTTTAGGATTTCGATATATATTTTACCGGCAGTAGAGGCGCCTTAGACTAATTCTAATTGTGCAGCTTTCTATACGCATCTTGTCTGAAATGGCTGTTAGGTAAATGAAAAAATTGCATTGACCGGCTTATCTGCTATTCGGCTGCGCCGTCGTGTGCCAGGCAGGTTATGTTATCAGATCTGTATTCCTCAATTTTTGGCCGCTATATTCCTTGCCAGTACCTTTTTATATGCCCGTTGCTTTGTGGACAATTTAAGTATGCTGCAAAGCCGAACATCTGAGCCGCTACGGCGTAATATTATTGTACTCTAATACAACAGTAGTCCTATACTCTCCGTAAAGGACATGCAGTATTGCGAATTAGTATTTTAAGTAGAACAACAGCTGTTCAGCCCTAAACGAGACCCTAATACAACCCAAATCAAAGTAGCGAGCATTTATTAAATGCCGTGATACAGATACTTAGTGAGCTTATATGATAGCATCTTCTTTCAGGTACATTTTCCGGTACCTTTCTTTATACCCTTGGGGCGGTAAGCGCAAAATAGCCCTGGCAGGTGCACTTAGCATGCTGCTGGGTTTAGCAGCTCAGGATGTGGCGCAGGCTCAGACGAACTGCCCTCCCGGTTTGGTGCATCACTTCGGGTTTGACGAAAAAGTGGCCGGCAGCTACACAGATTACATAACCAGCGCCAGTGCCATCTGTACAGGCTGTCCTGCCCCAACTGTTAGTCGCTTTGGGGGTGGGCAAAGTTTCAACGGTTCCAGTGGCCTTCAATTCAGTGAGATAGAAAAATTCCAATGGGGACCCAATCATAATTTTACGCTCGAGGTATGGGTGAAGGTAAACCGCAAGTCATCCAATCAGGTAATCGTTGGTCGCAAATCGAGTGATGGTCTGACGGCATGGTGGCTGGGGGTGGACCCGGAGGGGTATGCTGTTTTTGACATGCAGGATAATTATGGCGCCCCACATACCATGAAGGACTACCTGAAAGCTGTCAATTTGTTCGATGGCAAGTGGCACCACCTGGCAGTAGTTCGTGAAGGTGGCCCCCAGATTACCAAACTGTATGTAGATGGGTTTCGGGTAGACGACAGGAGGACCGAAATAAGAGAATACCGCGGCAGTATGGAGTCATCCAGCCCTGTCACAATCGGGTACATTGATATTGACTCGAAGTATTATTTTGACGGCATAATTGACGAACTGCTGGTCTATGACACCAATTTGTCCGAACAGGCAACGCGTGACCGCTACAATCACGGAGCAGGCAATTACTGCGGACCTGAAGACATCAGCCCCGAGATCGTATCGACGCCCATTACGTTTAGCACAGTCAACCAGCAATATAAGTACGATGTGAATGCCGCTGGCAAACCCGCCCCTCGGTACATCCTAATATCAGGCCCGTCCGGCATGACCATCAACGCGGGTACGGGTCTCATCTCCTGGGTGCCTCAAGCCGCCGGAAGCTTCGCAGTGGAGGTGAAAGCCAATAACAGCCAAGGCGAGAGCGCCCCGCAACGCTTTCAAGTCGAGGTAAGAGCCGCCACGGAAGAGAGCATCGGGATACTGCACCACTGGAAGCTGAATGAAAATTCAGGCCCTAATTACCGGGACGTGTATACGCCGATTGATGCAGTTGCCCAGGCAAGAAGCCGTCCTTCCTCCGTGAAAGGTGCAGTAGAAGGGGGACAGCGTTTTAATGGAAAGGACACGGGGCTTGATGTAATCGGCAGTCCTAACTTTGACTGGAAAGCGAATGAAACCTTTACGATCGAGCTATGGCTCCGCACCGATACCAAAGAAGGTAGTAGTGAAGCCCAGAATCAGGTTCTGATCGGGCGCCATGCCACGGACTCGCCTTCGCAGTGGTGGCTGGGACTCGACCAAAACCGAAAAGCTGCTTTTTACCTGCCAGACATCGAGTTTAAAGGAAATCTTATCAGCTCCAGCGGCCCCAAGCTGAATGACGGAGGCTGGCACCAACTCGTGGCGGTGCGGGATGGCAGTTCCGGGGCTACCAGGCTGTATGTGGATGGTGAGCAAATTGCCGCCGGCAACTTCGTGTATGATTTTGGATTTAGTAGCCGGTCGCCTGTTAACATTGGCTACTTCAATGCGAGTCTGCTTAACAGTTACCACTACGAAGGTGACCTGGATGAAGTAAAACTCTTTGGCAGAGCGCTGACGGCAGAAGAAATAAGAGAGCGCTTCGTAGAAGTGTACAATAACCTGACAGGCATCCTGAACTTTAAAGGACGCTACGCAGATGGCGAGGGCTTCAACCAGAAAACCGTTCTGCTGGACTGGAGAACCCTTTATGAGCTGGAAACGAATTACTTTGAAATAGAGCGATCTGAGGATGGTGAGAATTTCACCGCCATCGGCCAGGTGAAAGCCTCGGGCACCACTACGGCTGCCCTTGACTATACCTTTACGGACGAAAAACCACTCAAAGAACAGGGTTATTACAGACTCCGGCTGGTTCGTCTGGATGGAACCGCTACCTACTCCAATATCATCCTGGTACAGGACCGCTCGCCAGCTGCTTCCTCGTTCAGGGTGTATCCGAATCCGGCCGCAGTAGGAGATGAATTGACAATCGAGGTTGCCAATCTGAAAGAGAGCGAAGATGTGACCTTTATGATAACGGACGCTTCCGGAAGACAAGTGTTTAGCCGGCAGGTACGGACAGATGAGCTTGGTGAACTATACCTGACGTTGCCGGTCGGGGCAAACTTAAAACCTGGCATCTATAACCTGACAGTGGCTGGTAGTAACAAAACCCTTAACCGTAAGCTCGTGGTGGCCCGTTAGTGCAATTGAACTGAAAGCATAAAGAACAAGGCCTAGACGATGCTGCATGACGAATACCGGGCGAGACTGAAGTACAGTCATGTAAAGCCGGCGATAACTATCCTGCGGCGTCAGGAGACTTGCTCTGATTTTAGGTATACGAGCAGGCTATAAATTTAAATTATATTCAATAATTTATTGAATATAAGGTGTTTATATATAAAATTTTGTAGATGTCAGTTTTTTGATAAACCCTACTAATTATAGCTCGTACTATGCTTGAAAAACATCGAATACTCTCCGCCAGATAAACACCCGATCATTAGGTTTCAGATTCCTTTACTAAATTTAATTGTATTATTTTATGAAAAAACTATTTATAATTCCAATACTTTTCGCGCTCTTCCTTACTTCATGCGACAAGGACAAAGATGAAAAGTTGGAGCCACCAGTTTCAGAAATTGATGCGAAGATGCGTGGCGACTGGACCAACACACAGATCAAAAGAGTTTACTATTCAGATCAAAATGAGGTTATGTTCACTGACTCAGTTCAGTATCAGACGGTCTTTAGCTTTAACGGCAAACAGTTAACTGTTACAGCGCCAGGAAGTCAGCCAGAAGTAATGAATTACAGTTTCCCAGACCCTAACGATTCGACTATAATTGAATTGCAGCGAGGTAGCGATAGGGGAAAGTACACTGTTAGCTCTATCTCAGGTTCAGATATGACTTGGACAGAAGAAAAACCATATGCCGGTTTCCCGGAAGAGGCACCGGATGCGGAGAAGACAACATCTCAAAAAGGGGTGTATACCTGGAAATTCGTTCGCAAAAACTAGTAGCGAATGACGTATCCTGATCTTCAGGTATGCTAGGATAAAGGGAAACCTCCGGTTTCAGGTATACAGTCGCTGTATTACCTAAAATGGGGTCATGAATATAACTTCTGAGAACCTTATATTCGGTCCTAAGACTTTCTGCTGATCGGGTATAGAGCTGCTATAGAACAGAAAAGCGGTGCAGGAAAACTCCTGCACCGCTTTTTATTATCCGGCTGGCATTGGCCAAGCCTAGTAGTCTATTGTTTCTGTCCCTTGATCAACCCAGGAAGATCCTTTTTGTAAGATACACTTACTCTTTGATCAGCTTGATTGTAGCGCTTTTGCCGGCGTTGTCAGTATACTTCAGGAAGTACAGACCTGCTCTTAGTCCGGTAGCAGCCAGGTTCATCACCAGCTTGTTGTTCTCTACCTTCAGGTTTTCTTCTTTGTATACCACTGTACCAGCCTGGTCCAGGATAACAACTTCCTGCAGCTTGATCTCCTCTTTGCCCAGGTCGAGTGTTACCACATCGTTGAATGGGTTAGGGTATGCGCTTACTTTTTCGAAGCTGATGTTTGTATCAGTTGTCTCAGCAGTAAGTGCTGACGAAGAAGACGCAGTCAGAGACTCGATTGGAGACAATCTATTTGCAGCGATCGGACGCTCCAGCGTGCCGTTCGGCAACTGCCAGCCCACGGCCAGGTTGTCGCCGCCGCCGCCCTGCAGCATCAGCGCCTCGATGTAGTAGCGCTTGCCGGCTTCCAGGGTGATCTTGGCCGACTGCTGACCGCTGGTCTTGGTCCACTCACGCGGGTTGGTCCAGGTGCTGGAAAGGGCGATTCTGGTCTTCTTGGTTGGGTCCTCCGAAGTGCTCAGGTATAGCTCAGCCGCGTCGTCGGCAGCGATCCAGAAGGTGTATTGGCCTGAAACAGGGGCCGTCACGTAGCCGCGGATGCGCTGGCCGTAGTTGTTGCCCTGGCCGCCTGGCGCTTCGAATGAAGTCAGCTCAGTAGTCGAGGCAGGCTTTGTGTTCACTGGGATCACGCTCACCGTTGAGCCGTGCACATTTGACCAGTAATCGCGTGTGATCTTGCCTACAGGTGTTGTCGTTGCAGTAGGTGCTGTTACTGTTGCCACAGGAGCAGTGCTTCCCATCTGAGACAATCTATTTGCAGCGATCGGACGCTCCAGCGTGCCGTTCGGCAACTGCCAGCCCACGGCCAGGTTGTCGCCGCCGCCGCCCTGCAGCATCAGCGCCTCGATGTAGTAGCGCTTGCCGGCTTCCAGGGTGATCTTGGCCGACTGCTGACCGCTGGTCTTGGTCCACTCACGCGGGTTGGTCCAGGTGCTGGAAAGGGCGATTCTGGTCTTCTTGGTTGGGTCCTCCGAAGTGCTCAGGTATAGCTCAGCCGCGTCGTCGGCAGCGATCCAGAAGGTGTATTGGCCTGAAACAGGGGCCGTCACGTAGCCGCGGATGCGCTGGCCGTAGTTGTTGCCCTGGCCGCCTGGCGCTTCGAATGAAGTCAGCTCAGTAGTCGAGGCAGGCTTTGTGTTCACTGGGATCACGCTCACCGTTGAGCCGTGCACATTTGACCAGTAATCGCGTGTTATCTTACCAGTACCAGTAGTACCTGTTGTCGTACCAGTAGTTCCTGAGGTTGGCGTCTGCTCAGCAGGTGCAGTAGCTACCGGATCCTGTACTGGCTGTGTAGGTGAGGTAACCGGAGCTGAACCGTTAGGGCCTAGTACAATGCCATTGCTGCTAAGTTTATTCAACCAGGCAGTATATTCGTTCTTTTCGTGCTGCTTCGTGATGTTACCGCCAACGTAAGGGTTGTTCTCGTTTTTAACCAGTCCATCAGGGAAGTAGTTCTTGTCGAATAAGTTGCCCTGGCTCATTACGCCGGTAACGTTGTTGCGCATTACTGCATTGAAAGTTGCGCCTTTCTTATAGTAATCGTATCCGTACAGACCTACGTTGTGTGTGTTAACACGCGTGCCATCGTCAAATAAGCCGGAGTTTATACCACGGTTGTTGTATACCTCGATGTTGTTACCGCCTGCAATAGCATAGTTGTAGTTACCGATGTTTACAGTCTGGTTGTCGTATACCTTCACGTGAGCAGTAGCTACCCCAGCCGGATCACCCATACCATCCTGGTACCATGAGTCAGCAATAATACCACCACCTGAGAATTTAGTTTCTGTAGCAGGGATTGGATAAGCGCCCTGGATGTAGTTGTTGTGGATACGGATTGGAGAACCGGAAGTACCGCGTGAGTTCGACAGGTTGATGTTATCTTCTACCAACGAATTGTTTGGCTCGTTGATGATTTCATTCCAGGCAATTTCGGCATGTGGCAGGTTACCACGGTAGTTGAACTGAGCGAACTGCGAGTGCTCACGCTGACCACCGTATACACGTCCGTCAATGTTCTTGGCCTTGTTGTAGCGTATTTTTACCGTGTTGTTAGTAGATCCGTCACCTTCATAGCGCGTGCCCACATAAATGCCGGCTGTACCTTCCAGGTAGCAGTTCTCTACAATAACGTTCTTGAAGTTGTTTACAGTTAAGAAACGACGTGGTTTCTTGTAATCCCTGAAAGGAGTAGGGGTAAGGCCGTAGCCTTTTGTGTTTTTTACGGTGATGTTGGCGGCATAGCCCCAGCTTTTGATCAGATAACCGGCACCACGAATGTTCGAATTAACGATAGTTACAGGTTCAGAAGTACGAACATCGACAGCAGCTACCTCAGAATCTCTTGATTCCCAGTTGCCTGTGTAAGTACCTCCTTTTGTGATTACTAATGGCCCGCTATAAGTCTGGGCGTTAACGAAACCCGTCGAGAACAGAAAGGCTACGAGTGTGAGGATAAAAGCAGACAGAGTTGTCCCCGTCCACTTAGTCTCCTGAGTGGAAATTGTATTCATCTTTTTGGCTAAAAGTTGAAAAATTAAAAAATGTACTCCTTATAAGGCACTAGGCTTGTTCCTGTTTTCTGATACAGAAGCAGATGTACTGCCTGTTGCTTTTTATGAAAATACTAAGCTTGGTAGATCCTTGCGACTATCTTCATATATAAGTTGTTGCAAATATAAGTAGGAATTTTTTAGAAAAACCAGACTTTTGTGATTTATTCTTATTTAAATTATAGCAACCTTGGATATTTCAATTTGAATAAGATGAAAAAATAGCGTTTAAAGGCTATTTAACGAGGTTTTTGATTTTATGCATACTTGAAAAAAGTTACAAAAATTTTAAAAATACAAAACCAAGAATATAATATTGACACTAATTACTATAATTAAAGTAATAAATATTAATTAAAAATATACAATACTGAGCCTATTTTCGACTTCGGAATCAGTCCAATGCATGAATATATAAAATATAATATATTCAATAACCTGGTTTTTTGTGTCCGAATTATAAATGGTGTTATACCTTTGAATTAGGAGATTAGGGATATCTGGGTTCGGGGGGTAGAGTGAGGTGACAGCTTATCAGCGAGTACAAAAACCAAAGGTATAAAGGGAGGCTGTACCTTCGCTGAGCCAGTTTGCTGCTTGCTGATTTGTCAGCTATTGAATGCCGCTTGATTCTTTGGATTTGGAGGGCTCTGCTAAAGTGGAGCCAAGGAGGATATTGTTTTTCGCCAGTTTTGTCAGCCAGGTATGGTACTCCGCCCGCTCACTTTGTTTTGTTATCTCACCTTGTATAAACTTGTTGCTGTGCTCACGCACTGTCCCGTCCGGAAAGTAATGGTTGTCATTTCTGCCGTCCTGCCCCATAATTCCGATCACATTGTTGTGGAATGTATTGTTGAAAGTAGCATTCTTTTTGTAGAAGTCGTAGCCGTACAGTCCCTGGGTCCACATCTTAAACTTCTCACCATTTTCAAAACGGGCGGCGTTAACGGCACGATTATTAAAAACTTCGATGTTGTTGCCTCCTGCGATAGCGTAATTATAATTGCCGAGGTTGACAGTCTGGTTGTCGTATACCTTAACATAGGCAGTGGCCACTTCTTTCGGATCGTCCATGCCATCCTCATACCAGGAGTCCGCAATAATGCCACCACCGGAGTATTCCTTACTATTGGCCGGGTAGGGATAGGCTCCTTGGATGTAGTTGTTGTGAATGCGGATGGGAGAGGCCGGTGTGCCGCGTGAATTCGACAGGTTGATGTTATCCTCCACAAGCGAATTGTTCGGCTCATTGATCACCTCGTTCCAGGCGATTTCGGCATGCTGGATCGGGTTTCGGAAATTGAATTGTACAAACTGTGACCGGTACCAACCCTCATAAATTCGCCCGTCGATGTTCTTTGCCACGTTGTAACGAATCTTGACGGTATTGTCCGGACTGCCATTGCCCTTGTAGGCGTCTCCGATGTAGATACCGGCCGTGTTCTCCAGGTAACAGTTCTCTACCACCACATGCTTGAAATCGTTCACAATCAGAAAACGCCGGGGCTTCTCATACAGAATCCAGGGGGTGGGGGGAAGGCCGTAGCCTCTGGTGTTTCTAACGGTAATGTTGGCCGCATGTCCCCAGCTTTTGATCAGGTAGCCGGCTCCCCGTATGTTGGAGTTCTCGATAATGACGGGCTCCGATGTTCTAATTTCCACAGCAGCTACTTCAGAGTCCCTTGACTCCCAGTTGCCGGAGTAAGTGCCCTTCTTCGTGATCACGATTGGATCATCATAGCCGACTGTTGTGGCTTTGGCACTTCTTTTTGCACCAGGTAGGTGCCCCTGGGTATAATAATAAGCAAAAAGCATTGCTACTACCGCCAGGGGAATAGCAATGCTTAGTATTATGAGGTATGGAAATCCTTTCTTCAAATCAAAGGCCTGGTGCATCAGGGAGTGTTATTTCAAAAAATACCCGAACAGCCTGCGCGTATAGCCGTTTGCCAGGTGAAACGGGATGTAAGGAGCAGGGCAGTTCTTCAGTGTGAACCTTGTAAAGTCCCGCAGGTTACCGCCGCCCTTCAGGTCGAACAGGTGCTTGTAGTAGTTCTTAAAGTTCTTGTCGCTCCTAATCTGCCGCTCCCCGCTTTCTTCCGGGTAAGTGAGCAGCTTGGCATCATAGTTAACGTACAGCTCAAATCCCGCTCTTCTGGCCGTATGGGTATAGTCGTAGTCTGCGATGTAGTGCGGGAAGCGGTCCTGGTCGAAGAGTCCTATCTTTTCGATTATTGCACGAGGTATAAGCAAGCCTCTACCTGGCAGGTGGGTCACCGCATGCAGGCCCTTTTGCTCATCTTTCGACAGGGTAGGCAATACTTCTTCAATGGTGTTCAGCAGCCAGTTTAAGCGCTCCCCCCCAAAGATAGGCTGTTGCGTATTGGCATCCAGTTCGAGCGCTCCCAAAAGGGCTTCTGGCTTTTGCTCATGCCAGTAGTACATTTTCTCGATCAGGCGCTCATCCGTGATCACGTCGTTGTTCATGGTCATGATAAGCTCAGCGCCTTGCTTCAGGGCATGCCGGATGCCCATGTTTACGCCGGCTGTCCAGAACAGGCTGCCACTGCCTTTAAGTACTTCCACTTCCGGAAATTCCTGCCGCAGCATGTCTTCTGTGCCGTCTGTAGAGCCATCGTCCACAATAACCACTTTAAAACGCTGGTGTGTTTGTTTGCCTAAAGACAGGAGGCACTCCCGGGTATATTCTTTTCTGTTAAATACAGGTATGATGATGCTGATCATATGTTTCAAATGTGAATCTGATAATAGGTGCAGATTATGCTGTCAGCGTTGCAGCTAAGCAGCACTATCTACGAAAATCAGAAAGGTTGTTATAAATTGTTTTACAAATTAAAACTCAGGATGCTTTTGAGTTTTGAACTTACCTTGCCCTTGATCAAGTGATTAAAGTTCTTGGTGTCTGACTCGATGTCTCGTACCACAAAACGCGGGTGTCGCAGCGGGAAAGCGATCTCATTTTCCTTGATTTGTGCCTTATTATCGTGGGTGTTAAACGTGTGCGTGGCGTCTTCTCCGAAGCCGATGTTACGCACCAGGTTTACCTCCGGCACAATACAAAGCCCTGAATTGCTGTATACCGTAAACTCCCACTGGTAATCCCAAATGTCGCCGTTCGAGATACTGGCGAAAGCTTCTTCGAGCTTGCTCAGGCGATAAGTTTCTTCAAACTTGTTCAGGAACAGACCTTTCAGGTAGCCTTTTTCTTTCAACTCTGGGTAGGCTTTCAGGTTAAAGTCAAACAGCTGCCAGGCCCTGCGCCAGGTAGCCCAGCCCCAGGCGTTCACTTTGTTTGAGAAGTAGTAGGAGTAATCATTGTCTCTGCGCCAGCCATTGAGGTAGTTGTTGCCGCTGATGTGCATGATGCGCGTATCGTGCTTATACTTCTCGAGCAGCTCCTGGCAAAACCAGAAAAAGCTTTTGGAGGGTACGCAGTCGTCTTCCAGGATAATGCCGGACTCTTCTTGCTCAAAGAACCAGCTGATCGCTGTAGCAGGTGCCACACCACACTTTAAGTTTTTCTCCTGGAAAAGCGTTTTCACCTCGCAGTCCCAGTCCACTTGTTCTACGATGCGCCGGGTCTCGGCGCATTTAGCTATATCTGTCTCCACGCCAGGTCGCGGGCCATCGGCGGCTACATAGAGTCGCGCTGGCTTTACCTGGCGGATACGGTCGAATACTTGTTGTGTGGTATGAGCTCTATTGAATATGATTAACAGCACGGGTGTGTGCAAAGGGGTCGTGGGAATAGAATTACTCATAATATTAAGGTATAACGATATGTCTGTTTTGTATACTGAAATTGCCGTCAGAAGTTACCGTAATCAGGCGGCTGTTAGCTTTCGGTACTGCCCAATGGTTTTCGCCTTCCAGCGGGAGGCGAAATCGCGCAGGTAACTGGTTCGCTCCACGCCATCTTCTTCCATGTAAACGATGGCCCAGCCCAGCACGGCATAATAAAACACGGGCAGTACATATGAGAAACCGTAGGCAAAGCCTGTGCTGATAAAGGCGATCAGGATGATCTGGTTTACGGTCATGGCTTTCGAGCGCAGGCCTTTCACGATGGCGTAAATAGGCATGATGCAGTAAATGGCGAGTCCGACAAAGCCGGTGTAGAACAAAATGTCTACATAGAAGCTGTGGAAGTGGTGCCCCTGGCCATCGTCGAACACGGGCTCGTTGGTATCGTCGCGCCAGAACTGGATGGGCAGCTCAAAGCCTTCGAAGCGCATCCCTACCAGCCAGTTATCCTGAATGAAGGGTAGGTACGACATCCACTGTATGTAGCGCCAGCCCCCCGTGCCCTGCGAGTCGAAGTTCTCTATATCCGAGAAACTGTCCTGTATTTTGGTAATAATCTCCGGGTTGGTCGAGAACAGGAAGGCACTGCTGGCAATACCTGCGATCAATAGCACGATACCGATGGGCATGAATTTCGCAGCGAAGTTGATCGATAGGCCGGACTTAAACCTGATCAGGAGGTAATACACAACCAGTATGATGGCAGTAGATATCCACACGGTCCGGTGCTGGAAAAAAACGATCGAGACCAGTATAAAGAAAGCCATAAACAGGCTCATAAGTTTGCCGTGGAAAATGTATTTGCTCAGGAAATACATGAAAGGTATCACCAGCATGTATACGGAAGAGGCGTACACCCCCCGCTCATGTGAGGTAAAAGCGCCCAGGCTAAGCTTATCAGGATGCACCACGATAACGCTGACCCAAAAGCCGCCCAGTATAAACCAGACTACATGCGAGAACTTCAGGTGAAAATTGCCCTTGTAGAAGGTATAGACAAAGAAAATGAAGTAAAATAAAAACAGCTTCTGGAATACGTGTGGGTACACCATGGGGGTGCCATAAAAGTAGTACGACTCGAACACCATGGCGAATACATACAACGTCGTGAGTACGTAGGCTACCCGCATGACGGGCGACATGCGCTTAAAGTAAAAAGCGCTATAGCCAAACGAAACAGCCGCCATACCTTTCAGCAAAAGGTTCAGCATGTTGCCCTGCGCTTCCAGGTTGTGCGGGAATGCCAACTCCGTAAAAGCATTGTCCATGATGAGGATCATGGCAAGCGGGATAATGAATATAAAGCTGTAGTTAAATTTCATACGGTTGTTTCATTCTAAAGCCATTTTCGGAAAGTGGCTCACAGTAACCCGTTTAGGCAACCTGCTTTGGCTTACCGGACTGTACCGCAGGCTGCAGGGGCTTGCCCAAAATCTCGCTGTAGTACTTCAAATGCCGGTCCACGATCACCTTCTCAGAGAAATTCTCCTCCGCATAGGTATAGCCTTCATCTACGAGCGTCTGGTACAGCTCCTGGTCCGAAAGAATACGTCCTACTTCGGCCGCCATCGAGTCAGGTGATTCCACGTCGCACAGCAGGCCTGCTTTGCCATAATTGAGCAAATGCGGAATGTAGCCACTGTCTTTGCCCCCAACTGTCGGCGTACGGGCCACCATTGCCTCGAGCAGCACCATGCCAAATGACTCTTCCCTGGAAGGGTGCAGGAGCACCTGGGCATTCTGGATCAGCCTGAACACCTCGTCATAAGGCATCGGGCCCATAAACCGTACGCCATCTGTTAAGTTTTGTTTCTGCGCATACTGCTGTGCCAGGCCTCCCTCTTCAGAGTCGACCCCCACCAGGTAGTACTCTAGGTCCGGAAACTGCTTGCGCAGCAGGGCAAAGGCCTGCAATCCGGTCTCGATATTTTTACGGTGTGTGAAGCCCTGGGCTACCGTAATGATATAATTTCCCTTTTGGGCAGTAGCGGCTAGGCGTTGCTCCAGTGTACTTGGATAAAAATTGTCGATGACTCTGGTTTTGGATTTGGTTTTACTATCAAGCTGGTTGTAGGTATAGGCTGAGTTGGCCAGCAGGAAATCCGCCTTGCTCACGACGATATAATTGATCATCCAGCGCACCAGGCGGAACATGTCGGGTATTTTGCGCAGGATCTGGAACGCCACATCGTGCAGGCTCACCACGGTGGGTTTCCCTGTTTTCAGGGCGGCCCAGGCAAATTCATAGCTCCAGAAAGCACTCATGAAATCAGCCGGATGCGCTACCATCATCTTCCGAAGGTCTTCCACCTCGAACAGAAAGAAACGGCGACCCGGCTGCGGCTTCTGGCGGCTTATACATACCTTGAGGTTGCCGCTCTCCAACACCATCGGCTCCGCTATCTCGGTCGAGTTGGTATAGGCGATTACTTTAAAACCTCTTTTAAGCAAAGCGTTGATAAAGTGCGAGGTGAGGGGGAACGCATTGGTCGGGGGTAAGTTCGTATCTTTCAGGTCCCAGTCAAGTATTCGCAATTCAACGGGCCCAGCTACTCCTATAGTCATTTGGTTTTCTTCTAAAGTAAATTAGTATGCATTAGACGAGCCAAGGCTGGCTAACTAGTGTTGTCATTGTTGTGTGTATACCCTGTTTATACCTGCTCAGTTTCTTTTGTCAGGCTCTTTCTATACCGCATTAGCATACGGCCAGAGTAGGAGCTTGGGTTGTCCTGCACCCCCAGTTTGGAAAAGATCATGTGCAGCTGCTCTTTGAGTGCACTGTGCGGGAAGAGCAGGATCATAGCCAGAAAGATAAAGCCGCCCACAATCATCTGTGAGATCAGGATCACCAGGTGCGGCAACTCCATGTTACGCAGCAAGTTGCTCACCAGGTATACGACGATGGCAACCACAGCTCCGTTCAAGATGCCGGGCAGGTATACGCGCAGCTGTTTCCAGTAGGAGAGATACAGGATCTTTTTCATCAGGGTCTGGTACATACCGATGCGAACCAGCTCACTGATCAGTAGCGCAAAGCCGAAGCCTACCAGGCCATAGTCGCGGAGCAGGAAAAACAGGCCACTGATCACGACAATCAGCGTGATCGTGATGACGATCTTCCAGTTGAGTACGGCTTTGGCGTCGCACACGATGCCGGCAAACATGGTGACAAAACTCAGCGGAATGGCCAGGCTGAGCACCTGCAGCACAGGTATAGCTTCGAGCCACTGATCGCCCAGCACCACGTGCACAATTTCTGGCGCAGCCACCATAATGCCCAGGCAGACAGGTATAATGAGAGTCGCCAGCAGGGTGGTGCTGGATAGGTATACCCGGGAAAGCTTCTCCGTTTCAGTTTGCAGTTTGCTGAACGAGGGGAACACCACACGTGACACCGTACGCGTAAGGTTATACATGGGCAGGTTCACCAGCATAAAGGCCCGGTTGTAGATACCCAGTTTGTAAGCGCCGAACACACGGCCAATCAGCAGCGTGGCCAACTCGGTATAGATGAACTCAAAAAAGCTGATGACGGACATTTTGCTACCATAGGCTAACAATGCCCTGTACGCCTCCCAGCGCACGACCGGCAGCACATTGTGACGAGCCATGGCATGAGCGCCTATCGCCACCAGCGCCTGCTGTACCAGCGAGGCATATACCAAGCTCCAAACACCAAAGTCCAACCAGGCCAGCAGTATACCTACGCCCAGGTATGAGATCACGTACGAGGCTGTCTCTACAATGCTCAGCTCCTTGAACCGCATGTTACGCTGCAACAGGCTGGTAGCCGTGGCAGACACGCCTCCCACCACAAAGGCCAGCGACATGACGCGCACAATCGGCACCACTTCGGGCATATCGAAAATTAGCGTTGCATACGGCGCCAGCACCCAGGCCAGTACGGTAAATATGGCTCCGAGCAGGGCGGAGGAGGTAAAGGCTGCCCGAATGTTTTCAGAAGTGAGCTCTTCTTTCTGGATGATGGCCTGGTTGAGGCCCAGATTGGCGAAATAGTAACCGAATCGCAGGATAACGGCCGAAAGGGCTACCAGACCAAAGGCCTCGGGAGCAAGCAGACGGGCCATAGCGGAGGTATAGCCAATCTGCATCACGGCGTTGGCGATGGTGCCCGCCGAGCTCCATTTCAACCCGCTAACCGCCTTCGAAGCTAAATTTTTACTCATGTATAGGTTCAGGTAATCGTGCTTCGCTTGAAAAAAGGTGCTGTGGGAATCTGCATCCTACAGCACCTTTCTAATCAAGCGCGCAATTAATTCTTGCTCTGGCGCTACGCGTAGTAGTAGCTGCCCTTTTTCTTGTATCCGTACTCGTAGGTATTGTTGTAGTTCAGGTCGTTAATCACCATGTAGATGTTCTTCAGCTTGCGGGCTGCGTACAGGTCGTTCACCTGGGTGAGCATGTCCTTGTTGGTGTACTTATGCTTCACTACATACAGGTTTACGTCCATGTGCTTCATCAGGATAAAGTACTCGGCCACAAACCCGATCGGCGGTGTATCGATCACTACGTACTCATACTGCTCCTTCAGTTTGGCGATTAGCTCGGCCATGCGCTTGTGCTCCAGCAGCTTAATGGCATTGTCAGGTATAGGACCGCACGAAATGATATCCAGGTTCTCGATATCGGTCTTCTGGATCACTTCTTCCAGCGGCAATCCCTGGCTCAGGTATGAGGACAAACCGGCCGCATTGTGCGTGTTAAAGTACTTGCCAAAGGTAGGCTTGCGCATATCCGACTCAATCAGGATGGTGCGTTTACCGGCCATGGCCATCTCGCTGCTCAGGTTAACCGAGGTAAACGTCTTGCCCTCGCCCGATACCGATGACGTCACGCCCAATACTTTAAAGTTGGTTTCAGACATCAGGTACTGTAGGTTGATGCGGATCGATCGGAACGACTCGGCAATGGCAGAGCGCGGGTTGTTTTTAACTGCCAGCTTGTCAGCCTTGGTGCCATGCGCAATCACACCCAGGAACGGAATGTTGGTTACGTTGTTCAGGTCGTTTTTGCCCTGTATGGTGTTGTCCACGTTGTCCATCAGAACAATAAGCACGGCAGGTATGATCAGACCCAGGACGAGGGCCAGCATAAAGATCATCTTCGGCTTCACGTTCACCGGACCAGAACCCCACATGGCAGCTTTGTCCACTATCTTTTTATCGGTGGTGTTGGTCGCCAGGGCAATGGCAGCCTCGGCACGCTTCTCGAGCAGGAAGTCATACTTCTTATTCACGAAGTCGGCCTGGTTCTGCAGGTCCATCAGGCGGCGCTCGTGCTCCGGCACTTTCGCTATACCTGTTTCGAGCTGGCCAATGCGCTTGTCGGCGTTGGCAATAGAAATATCGGTAGAGCGGATCAGGTTTTTGATGTTCGCTATAATGGCATTGCGCGTGCTTTTGATCTCACTGTCAATTACCTTAATTCTCGGGTTGTCTGCTGTGGCACTCACGCTATAAGAGGCGCGCTGTTGGTTCAGGCGAGACAACTCCGTGAACAGGTTCGCCAGGTTCGGGTTCTGTACACCCGCCACTGCAGGAGACACTGCCTGTGTAAAACTCTCGTCATCCTCAATCTGGTCGAGTACCGTCACGTAATACTGCTTCTCGGTGCTTAACTTCGACTTCTCCATTTCTAGCTGCGCGAGTTTCTCGTAGCTGATGTTAGACTGCACATCGATGTTGGCAATGCGGTTAGCCGAACGGAAAGACGAAAGCGCCTGCTTGCTCTGGCGGAGCGAGTCGGTCAGGCCGGAGATCTGCTCGTCGATAAACTCGAGCGTTTTCTGACCGTTCATGTTTTTCTCGTCCAGGTCACGGGCCACGTAGGTGCTCATCAGTGTGTTCAGGAAGAGCATTTCCTTTTCAGGTATGGTGCCTTTGGTGCTCAGTTCCAGTACCCGCGCCTCGCGCTCAATTGGCTTAATGTGTAGGCTGCCAGCGTACTGGGCTACCAGGCTTTCCAGGCTGTTAAGTACGAAATAGTGCTTTTTGGCGTCAATCTTGTCGTCAGGATTGGCGCGCTTTATCGTAAAGCTAAAGTTTTTGTCCTTATAAGGCTTGCCGAATTCCAGCACTTTAGTGAAATTCACCTCCGGTACGATTTGCTTCACAGTATGCGTCGTGTAATCATACAGGGGAGGGGTTTGGGCTTTCACAGTCAGCTCGTACTCTTTGTCATTGAGCACGCGCACCTCCAGCGGAATGTCCACGATCTGGAGCGAACTGGTGTCAAGTTGTACGATGAACGGAGCGTTGTCATACTGTTCCTCTTTAATAAGGTCCAGGCCGGTATTCAGCCAGTGGTCGGGCACTTTGTAGTAAGATACCGAAAAGTCGAGCTGCTTTAAGGTACTGCGAATCATGTCGGCTGAGGTCAGAATGCCGATCTCATCCTCCACCTTAATGCCCTTGTTCTGCACATCGAGCAGGTTGAGAAGCTCCTGTGCCTTTTTAGAACCGGTATGCTGATCACCCAAAAGAAGGGTGGATTTAAACGCGTAGACGCGGGTAGAGCTTTTGACATAGACATAGGCTCCTGCCATGGCTACCATCACAAAAGCCAGGAACAGATACCATCTGGTCCGGAACTTGAACAGCCAGCTTCTTAAGTCTATTTCGTGCGCTGTGTTTTTTCGTTTCATGGGTACTATTTAAAGTAATTCAGGATAACTGCCGCCGTAGAGATAACACCCAGGGCTATGGTAATCACATTAAGCGACACCAGGTTGTCACGCTTCACCTGCGCAACGGACGGCTCTACGTACAGCACATCGTTAGGCTGCATGAAGTAGTATTTGGATTGTACGATATTCGGGTCTTTCAGGTCGAGTAGGACTACTTCGGAACCACCGGGCGTCTGGCGCACCAGCTTCACGTTCTCGCGGGCGGCACTGCGGGTCAGGTCTCCCGCCATACCCAGCGCATCGAAGAGTGTAGCGCGCTCGTTGTACACAAAGTACTGGCCCGGGCGGTTCACTTCACCCAGCACGCTTACCCGGAAGTTAATGAGCTTTACCACTACGGTCGCGTTGGTGATGTAGCGGTCCACGTTGCGCTGAATCAGCTCCTGTGTCTGCTGCAGGGTGAGGCCCGACACTTTCACTTTGCCCACGTTCGGGAGGTTCACGTTGCCCTCGTCGTCCACGGAGTAGCCGCTCAGGAACATGGTGCCCGGGTCAGCAAAGCCAAAGGCGCTGGAGGGAGGTACGATGTTGTAGATATTGGAAATTTCTGGTTCCAGACTCTGTACCTTAATAGAGAGCACATCGGCAGGCTGTAGCTGGTAAGGCTTATAGGTGGTCTGCATGGGCGTAGCCACTGTCTCTTTCAGGTTGTCATTTTGCATGTATACAAGCTCTTTTTTGCTTAGGCACGAGGTCGCGCTTATTATTAGGAGCAGGAGGTATACGACTCTTCTCATGTGTTTTGTATAAGGGTGTTGTGAATGATGATACTCGTACGTTTATTTTGATTTTATGATAATGAGTACGCATGCCTTTTGTGTTTCGGTATGAAGTACCCAAAAAATTGTATCAGCCATATATACTATAGGAGCCACAAAAAGATGCTTGTTTTCAAAAATATTATGTGAATTTAATGTTGGCAGTCAGAGTTTTGAATTGCAAGTTTCTTTAAATCAGAATGTTGCTATTTTTCGAGATCGGTAATTATTAACACAGGATAACACTGTATTTGCACAACGTGTATATTCGTGCATAAATGATTTGTTGGAATAATTATATATTTTATATTGAGACAGGAGTTGTCGCGGCAGGTGGGGCAACGTGAAACGGCTGCTGTTATAAAAAGGGACTACCATAAAGCAGAACCACCTTCCCCATGCGTTTGGCACGAAGAAGGTGGCTCACTTACTGATAGTAAGGTATATCGTATACTAATTATTCAATCCATTTGGTGCGGCGCTGTTTGGCACGGGGCGCGGGCATCTGGCTCTGTTTCAGTTTATCGGATGCCTTGCGTATCAGCTGTTGCGAGAATCCGTCAGCGTGCTCAATAATTCCACCTTTCAGCTTCCAGCCTTGCGGAAATAATACGGCAACCTCTGTTGCCAGCGTCTCGAGAGTAGGGGCTACTATAATATTGTATTCCATCTTAATGTGTAAATAAACAAACGGTAGAACCAATATAGGGGGTTATAACATAGGTTGTATGCGCGCGATTACGAAATTTAGTAAATGAAGTTACATTCAAAATAAAATTTAGATGATTATCAAAATGATTCAATAAAAGTAGGGGCCAGAGTAGCTTTTTGATGAATTAGTTCTATTTGGTGTTTTCTGAGGTTAGGAGAATTTTGAAAGAGGTCAGCCCTTTGTTGTCAGATTCAAGCGAAAACTGGAAGCCATGGCTTAGTAAGATCTCCCGAATCATGGTCAGGCCAATGCCCTGTCCGGTTTCTTTGGTACTGAAGAAAGGAGTAAAGAGCATGGGGCGGACGTGCTCCGGTATACCTTCGCCGTTGTCGGTAATGGTTAGGCAGAGCGGTTGCTCCTGCAGTTCCACCCAAATGTTGCCATCCGATTTCACGGCTTCCATGGCATTTTTCAGGATGTTTAGCAGGGCTTGTTCTATTTGTTGTTCATCCAAAGAAATGCAAAGCGGGGTGTCAGAGAGTTTCATCGTTAGCTGAATCTGCCGTTGCTCCAGCTGTGCCAGCATCAGTCGCTCGAGCCGTTTGAGCAGGGCCTGCAGCTGCACCGGCTTTTTGGAGGGGGCGGGTAGGCGCACCACATCCGCAAAGTTAGCCATGAACCGGCTCAGGTTGGCATTCCGGTCAATGGCTACCTGCAGGGCATAGGTAAAGTCTTCTCGGTGCTCCTCGTCAATCTGTGGGGTATAATACTGCACCGAGTCCAGAATTGAGTTGATGGCACCGGTCGAGTTGTTCACTTCATGCGACATCATCCGGATAACTTTTTCATAAGCCTGTCGCTCGTTTTTAATGATGGCCTCAGTGAGTTCTTCCAGCATAATGAAGGCCCGCTGAAAGCCGCGGTCGATGAAGTGCGCTCGGTGTGCCCGGAAGGTACGGATGCCGTTGAGGCGGAAGGTATAGGGCTGACCTGCCTGTACCTGCGTCAGTTCCCGCGCCCAGGTGTTGGGCAGTGCCGCCAGGTCGCTGCCCTGCAACGATTGGCTGGACAGGTATAGGAAACGCTCCGCAGCGGGGTTTATACTTTCGATGCGGTTGTCGAAGTCAAGCAGGATGATGCCAGCAGGAGAGGCCTGAATGATCTTTTCGAGCAGGAAGTGTTTTTCGGCCTGAGCCACACGTTCCTGTCGCAACTGCTCAATCATGCGGTTGTACACGTCCACCAGCTCGTCCAGTTCCGGCTGCCCTACCTGCACAAACTTGGTGGAGAAGTCTTTGTCGCGGATGGACTCTATACCTGCCCGGATCAGGTTGAGCGGCTTGAAAAAGGCATTGTAAAGATTGATAGTCAGCACGACGGAAATCAGTACCAGTACCTCCATCCCTATAAACAGCAACTTGTTTTCCTGCAGCAGGAAATAAGCCATAGCCGCCAAAAGGCCATGCATGAAAACCGCAAAAAAGATAAACTTAGTCCTGAGCTTCATACGGGATGCCGAACTTTTCGAGGCGACGGTAGAGAGCGGCCCTGCTCAGCCCCAATGCACGGGCTACCTTGCTGATGTTGTTGTGGTAATAGGCCATGGATTTTCGGATCATGGAGGCTTCCATCTCGTCCAGCGTCATGGTGCCAACGGCTGGCAGGGCCTTGTCGCCTGTCTTTACGGGGCCTTGCTGCGCCTGCGCCTGGAAGTCCTCTGCGCTCAGTACTTTGTCTTCGGCTACCAAAACGGTCCGTTCCACCAGGTTTTTTAGCTCCCGAATGTTGCCCGGAAAGGGGAGCTCTTTCAGCCACTGCAGCGCTTTGGGACTCAGTTCCAACTCCGGACGGTGGTAGGTCTTTTTCATGTTCTCCACAAAAAACTGCACCAGCAGCGGAATATCATCGGGGCGCTCGCGCAGCGAAGGTATACGCACCTTGATCAGGTTGATGCGGTAAAAAAGATCTTCGCGGAACTTGCCCTCCTCTACCATTTGCTCCAAGTTGCGGTTGGTGGCGCACACCACCCGGATGTCGAGCTTGCGGGAGCGACTGTCGCCGAGCACTTCGTAGGTGCGGTCCTGCAGCACGCGCAGCAGCTTTACCTGGCTGTTCATGTCCAGTTCCCCGATCTCATCGAGGAAAATGGTGCCCTTGTTGGCCATTTCGAAGCGGCCTACCCGGTCGGCTTTGGCGTCGGTAAAGGCGCCGCGCTTGTGTCCGAACATCTCGCTTTCAAACAGACTAGATGAGATGCCTCCTAAGTTAACCTTCACAAATGGCTGGGATTTGCGGAGGCTGTTGCGGTGCACAGCCTCCGCGATCAGTTCTTTGCCGGTACCGCTTTCGCCTTCAATCAGTACGGAGGCGTCGGTTGGCGCAATCTGCCCGATCCGCTTCAGGATTTGCAGCAGCTGCGGGTCCTGTCCCACAATGTTGCTGAAATCGTATTGCTGGTCGAGCTTTTTGCGGGTGAGGGCTTCGTCTTTAACCGGAGCTTGTTGCGATAGACTGAGCGCCGTGCGCACGGCCTGCAGCAGGTAGTCGTTGCTCCAGGGTTTGGTGATAAAGTCCGCTGCACCGAGCCGCATCCCCTCCACCGCCAGGCTGATGGAGCCCCAGCCCGTGATCAAGATGACGGGCAGTTGCGGCATCCGCTGCTTGAATGTCCCCAGTAATTCCAGCCCATCATGGCCAGAAGTCTCAATGGAGAAATTCATGTCCATGATCACGAGTTGCAAGGCCTGCTGCTGCGCCATTTCCAGCGCCTCCTTCGGAGAGGCTACTTCTTTTGTCTTGAAACCGTGTTGCTTGAGCAAAATGCTCAACGAAGCGCGAACGGCCACATCGTCGTCTATTATCAGGATCATGCTCAGCGTGCTGTTTGTCTGCTCTAAATTAAGTTTTTTGTCAATTATATTTTATTATTCTTCGTGCAATGCCATGGCCGGATGTATGGCAGCGGCCTGCCGGCTGGGGTAGAAGGCGCAGCCAATGGCTAAGAGATAAATAAGCCCTATCGCTATACCTAGCGCGATTAAGTATACCGTCGATTCGACCTCAAACACCTGCAGCAGCGGAAACTGAATGGCAAATGCCACGCCCAGCACCAGGCCAAAAGTAGCCAAAACCAGCACCTCGCCAATAAACTGCCGGTATACCTGGCTGGAGGCGGCACCCACTGCTCTTCGCAAACCAATCTCACTGTTGCGACGACTGATGTTGTACCAGAGCACTCCGAACAGACCAAGCGCCACGTTTAAAATCAGGAAGACGCAGATAATGGTCAGGGCTATCATCGGGACTTTAGCCACCTTGGCTTTATTCTGGCGCATTTTTTCCAGGGTAGTTACTTCCATGGTCCAGCCCTTGCCTATACCTGAAAGCTCTTTCACCATTTTCTCCTCAAACTCCACGCCCATACCCGGTTTTACCTTTATCAGGAGTTCCCCATAAAAGTCTTTTTCATCTCTGGGCAGTTGGATACGGTTAAAAAAACCTGGTTCTTCGGCCGTATACTCACTGCTTGGCCGGTAATGCTCCACCACACCTACCACCTGGTAGTTGGAAGAGTCATTACGATGCAACAATTTACCCAGTGGGTCTTCTCCTTCAAACAGCTGCTGCTGCATTGCCCTGTTTATAACGATAGGGTAGTGGTGGGAGGCATTGTCCTGTTGCCCAAACCAGCGTCCGTGGCTCACCTGCATCCGCATTACTTTATCGAAGTCGTCCTGGACCAGATACTCGTTGGCCATAATCATTTTCTCTCCATAAGAAAGTTGGTTATTCATCTGGCTAAAGGCAAAAGGGGCGTTGCTGTTGGTCAGCGCCATGCTCTCAATTTCCTGAAAGCCTTTGGCGCGCTGCATAATCTGCTCTAAGGTCTGTCGATTAAGCGCAGTTGAGTCAGTGTCAGGACGCATGGACAGCAGCCAGACGTTCTCATGCTCGAAGCCCAGCGGTTTGTTGTAGTTGCGCACATTGTAAACGATCAGACTCAGCACCGCGAACAGCACCAGGAAGCAAAAGAAAATCTCGGTTATGAGCAGGAAGTTGCTTCTCTTCCTGTTCCAGATTAATTTAAACAGATGGCGTATCATTTGGAGCCTCCTTTCAGTGCCTCTACGGCTTTTAAGCGTGACATTTTATAGGCAGGGTACACACCGGAAATCAATCCAAAAATCAAACTCAGTAACAGCCCCCAGGTGAACACCCGCAGGTTCAGTCCCAGATTGGCATACACAATCACACCGCTGTCGTTGATGAGCTTCAGCACAGCAGCCGAGAGCGCAAAACCAAGTATACCGCCCAACAGTGTCAGGAAGACGTTCTCGACTATAAACTGCCCGATGATGGTGGATGAGGTGGCCCCAAAGGCTTTGCGAACCCCGATCTCGGAGGAGCGCTCCATGATACGGCTGATGTTGATGCTGACCAGGTTGATGGCAGGTAACAGCATGAACAGGAATGTCAAACCAGCTAGAATTGTGTAAAGTATCGCCAGACCGGGCTCTCTTCCTCTTCCCAGGAAGGTCCGGGCAAAAGCCTCCAGAATCGTGTCAGGGAAGGAGGAAAGTTTGGAGCCCTTCACTGCATGCTGATCCTCCAGCTTCTGAAGCATAGCAGCATACTCATCCTTTATCTTAGGAACATCATCAGGGCTGTGCGCTTTAATAGTGGCAAAGTATAACCCCCTAAACCCAGGTTTGTTGAAGTCCTGGCTTCTGAGCGTGATGGGCACCCAAACATCAGCGTATGAGTTCACGCGCAGCACGGGCACATCTTTTACAACACCCACTACTTTGTACTTCACCTGGTCTACTTCTATGGTTTTACCGACGGCCTCACCTTCACCAAAATACTGGTTTCGGGTGTTCTCATTGATGACGGCCACACGGCTAGCGCCTGCTACTTCCTGCTGTCCGAAGGGGCCTCCTTCCAGGAACTCAAACTCCAGTATGTCCCAGAACTCCCGGTCGGTGTACTTGATGTCCAGGGCAAGTTTGCGGTTGTTGATGTAGCTGTTCACCTGGAAGAACATGGAGTTAATAGATACTTGTTCAGGCGTCTGCAGGGTGCGCACGTTGCGGTCCAGGAAGTGGTAGCTCGGTGGGCCACTGCTTGAGTAGCCCTCGGAATGCTCTTCGCGCATCATATTGACGAACAAAAGCTTATCCATGTCGCGCTCCGGTATCTGTGGCCCAAACGTGTGATCAAAGAGGGAAGTGGCCACCATCAGTACCATTAGAGTGAAGCTGATGCCGAAGAGGCTGATGAAGGTGAAGAACTTGCGCCGCAAGAGCACCTTCCAAGCTATTTTGAGGTAATTTTTCAGCATGGCTATACCTTTTGATAGTCGAAAGCAGTGGTTTTGGCATCGGACACCTGCTGGCCATCAAAGAAGCGGATGAGTCGCTCGGTCTTCTGGGCCATGTTCTCGTCGTGCGTCACCATCACAATCGTGGTGCCGTCGTGGCGGTTGAGGTTGAGCAGGATGTTCATGATTTCCTCTCCCATCACGGAGTCGAGGTTACCGGTCGGTTCGTCGGCCAGGATGATCTCAGGCTGACCGATCAGTGCACGTGCAATGGCCACACGTTGGCGCTGCCCACCGGAAAGCTGGGTAGGGTAGTGCTTGGTGCGGGCGCTGAGGCCTACTTTTTCCAGGGCAGTGAGCGCCAGGCGGCGGGTTTCGGCAGCAGACACGCCGGTGCGGTATAGCAGCGGAAGCTCCACGTTATCGAGCACGCTCAGGTCGTTGATCAGGTGATAGCTTTGGAACACAAACCCAAGTTTCTGGTTGCGGATGTGCGCCAGTTCTTTGTCTTTATACCTGCTGATAGGTAGGCCGTCAATTTCCACAATGCCATTGGTTGGCTCATCGAGCAGGCCCATAATATTGAGCAACGTGGACTTGCCGCAGCCCGAAGGGCCCATCACCGACACGAATTCCCCCTTCGGGATGTGCAGGTTGACGTTGTGCAGCGCTACCGTCTCAATGGTCTTGGTCTGGTAAACTTTTTCGATGTTCTTTAACGTAATCATAGTTTTATACCTTGGTTTCTAATGTCAATGAAATTGTTGAATTGCTGCATGGTTAAATTGTTGGTGCACGATTCGGGCAGGTCGCTGTACATTTTTAAATTCCCCAACTCTTCCTTCATACCTATATATAATCACTCATTCACTAAATCACTCATTCGCTCATTTCTATCACCTGCTGTTGTTCAAAATCATAAAGCGTCAATAATCGTAGGATATAGTGTGCAGTCCAGAACTCGCTTAGTGAGGCGATGTGGGCGCGGCGGGCCTGGTCTTTTTCTGCGAGCGCGATGTTGAGGTCGGTGATGCTGATGCGGCCAATCAGGAAGGTGTTGCGGGCAATTTCGTAACGCTCTTCTGCAATGGCGTCGGCTTCGGCGGTGGTGGCGATGCGGGCTTTCAGGGTGTTGTACTGGTTCACTTGCGTGAGCACAGCCTGCTCGAAGTTGGCGTCTTCCTGGTCCACGGTATACTGCACCAGCTGTTTGTTCAGCTCTGCTACTTTATAAATAGAGCGCTGCCCCCCCCAGTCCATGATCGGCATGCTGAAACCGATGCGGGCCCGCTGCTGGTTTTCGGGACTTGTATAGATGTCGGTGAAGGAGGCGCCGCGGTTCGTAAGGCCAAAGGTGGCAAACAGACTGGCATTGAAGCCATTGTCGCCGTGGGCTTTGGCCATCAGTGCTTCGGCCTCCAGCAGTCTTCTGCTAAAGTTGATGCTTTCTTTCCGGTTCTTGCGGGCTTCGGCAAGCGCTACCTCGGCGAGTACGGTTGTGGCAGGTATACCTTCGGGCGTTATCAGCTCCAGTTGGTCTGTCTCTTTCATTCCGATGTAGGTTTTAAGGGCAAGCGCTGCGGTCTGCTGATCGAGGGCCGCCTGTGCCATGGCCAGTTCGGCGTTCAATACCGCCAGGCGCAGCTGCAGCAGGTCGTTTTTAGAGAGGCGACCAAGCTTGTACTTCTCCTGCGCGATCTGGTATAGCGTATCGTTGCTCGACTGGTTCTGGCTCGCGATGCGCTGGTTTGTCTGGGCAAGCAGCAGGTCAAAGTATAGTCTGGTCGCGTTCACGGCTATGCTTTCGCGCTCTTCCAGGTATACCTTCTGCGACTCTTGGTAACGGAGCGGCTCTATCTTTTTGGCCCAGGACAACTGGTTATAAGCAAACAGGGGTTGCTCTATACCTATAATCGCCGGGTTGCCGTTGTAGCGGGTCTGATCGCGGTCAAAGTCATCGAAGCGCTGCATCAGCGACGTAACAAACACCCGTCCACCGGTCGGACTTACCACCTGGCTCAGACTCAGCCCCAGCTCAGAGTTGTTGATCGATACCGGTTTGAAATCGGTGGTACCGTCGGGCTGCGTAACGGGCGTAATCGTGCGGCTGAAATCGGGAAGGGTACCGGTGAGGCTGAGCTGCGGCTTGTAATCGGACTTGAAGCTGCGCCACTGCCAGTAGCTGTTCTCGCGGCTGGTCTCTGCTTGCCTTGCTGTTGCTGACTGCTCCTGCGCCAGGGCAATCACTTCCTGCAGACGCAAAGTGCGTGTAGCAGGCTGTGCCATACCTGGCAGACAGGGCAGCAGCATAACAAACAGCAAACAAATTTTGTATAATTCTTTCATGATTTTATTTGCGAATCAGAACTTCTTCCTGATTAAGGACTACTTGACAATAGACATAGGACTTTTCTTTTTCTCATCTTTTGTCCTTTGTCACAAAGTCCTTTGTCCAATTTCCAACTTACTTCACTTTCACTTTGTCGAGGTGCTGGTATTCGGTCAGGTCAGAGATCACCACTTGTTCGCCGGCTTGCACGCCGCTTTCCAGCTCCAAGAAGTCTACATTGCTCACTCCGATCTTCGCATCTCTTCTGATCAGTTCACCGTCGCGCAGCACGTATACCTGGGGTTTGCTGGCCGTTCTGAAGTAAGGGCCGTTCTTCACGCGCAGCGTATTTGGTTTGGCAACAGTGTGCACATACACATCCACGCGCAGACTCGGGCGCAACTGCTGGTGAGCTTTCTCATCAAGGGCGACAAGAAAGGTGACGATGCCGTTTTCGACGGTTGGTTTGATGGAAGCAATACTACCCGTAAGGTTAGTGTCGTTGATACGAACAGTTACGCTGCTTCCAACGCTGATCTGGTTGGCAAAAGCATCAGAAATAGTAGCCTGCACGCGGTAGCTGCTCAGGTCAGCGAGTCTGGCAATGATGTCGCCGGCATTTACGTTGCTACCGATCTCGTTTTTCACCCAGGTAATCACGCCCGGCTGTGTGGCACGCACTTCGGCCTGTTCCATTTTGCGCTGCAGCTCCTCGATCGAGCGGCTCTGCATGGCCAGGGTATAGCGCAGTTCCTGTTCGTCGGCTTTTAAAAGCTGGCGCTCTGTTACGATTTCACGCTCGATCTGCTCGAGTTCCTGCTGCGCGATGCGGAGGTTGAGTTCGGCCTGCTTCACACTCTCCTGCGTTCCGCCACCAATTTTGAGAAGGTATTGTTCATCTTCAAGCTGCGCCTGCAGACTCTTCACCCGCATGCGTTTTATTTCCAGCTGCGATGCCAGGGCATTCAGTTTCTTTTCGAGGTTGAGGTTGAGCTGCACTGTTTTGTGGCGGCTTTGTTCCTGCTCGTCTTTGAGTTTGTCGTAGGCTAGCTGGGTGTAGGCTCTGTCGAGCAGCAGGATCTGGTCGCCGGGCTGCACCTGCTCGCCCGTGTTGTGCACTACCTGCTCGATACGTGCCTGGATGGGGCTGGTGATCACCTGCTCGTGCTCCGGCACCACTGTACCCGAAGCGGTGATGGTAGCCACAACCGGCCCTTCCTCCACTAGTGCAGTTCTGAGTTCTGACCTGGCAATGCTGGGTGTAATCAGGCTTCTGAATCCGAGGATAGCAACTGCAACCAAGGCAGCGGCTATACCTATTTGCCAAATGCGTTTCCGCTTCCGGGCTTGTCTGGTGCTGGCTGATAATTCACGATCCATTGTCTGAAGTTGGGTTTTGCTCGTGAGGGTATAGCCAATTTAGATGCCAATAATGTATATTGTTGATTTGTAGCTAGTTGAGTTGAAAATAGTTGATTTTTAGAGGTTTGTACCTGTTCAATAATGAACAGTTTGTGCGGTTTTGTGAGGGCAGTATGGAGAGGAAATGATTTAAATATAGTATTCTGTTGATTTTTATTAGTTTTAGGTGTGGGTAGATGTGAAGCTACCTTCGATGCAACAGAAAATCCTTCCCAGAAAATATGAAAACAAACTATGTGCTATACCTTGTAGCGATGCTCTTGATGGCTTGCAACGAACAGCCGGTGCAGGAACTTGCTACTGCTTCAACCTCAGAAGCAACACTATCGACTGAAACTACTGCAGAGCTCACGGACGAGCAAATGGAAGCTATGCGGCAAAAGTGTGAGGCCTATTATGCATCTTTGAATGTGCACGATTCGGTGCGAGTAGCATACCTTAACAGGATTCTGGCAGACAACGGAAGCAATCTCACCGCCAACAATCGTCGGTTTCTGACACAGCTTAAGCAGGAGTTTACCAACAGCAATCACAGGCAGCCTAGCCTGACCATTGAACAAGCGCTGTTCCCAGTTTTCAAGATTCCGAACCAGCCATTGGGCATCATTGGGCAGCCAGTGCCGGACATGGACAGACCTAACGAGTTTACAGATGTTTCAGCAGAAGCTGCGTTGCTGCAGAAATGGGTTGGGCCTGACTGGGCAAACAGCGCTGGAACACGCTTGGTGCACTATCCTGAGCTACTTGAATCTGTTTATCCTGCCGGCAAACCCCAGGTATACCTCTACACCACAAATACAGCCCGAACATCCCAAATAAAGGAGCTGGGGTATTACCAAAGCGAATGTTCTGAATACTATCACTATACCTTTGATGAGCAGGTATTGCAAAGTGGGGATGAAGTGCTTTTTGCCAGCCGCCTGCCGCTCGACCTGACCTATGAAAACAATCCGGCTTTTGATACCTGGTTCAAGTCTAATCTGATCCCAGACTGCGCCGATTGCCCCAGCAGTCACGACCAGGCTAAATCCATCGCTAAACTGACAGGTACCGAAAATCTCTATTTTATGTATGCAGATGCCTTTCCGGATAACCAGGGGTTGCATACCCCGCTTCGGGCTCTAATTGCAAAAGACGAGAATGGGAAGTGGCTATACCTGTGGTACAGCGATATCGATAATTTCGGCTGCAGCTGTTTGTAGTTGCGATTTTAACTCAACTATAAATAGTATAGCAGCTTATCGTATGCGTTATACCTTCCGCCATTCATCCCCGTAAAAACAGAAATGAAAGCGACGCTGCTATACCTACTTCTCAGCCTATACCTGAGTCAGGCTGTGGCGCAGAATCTGGTCCGGAACCCCGGACTTGAGCAGTTGAAAGGGGGCGTCATCGGATTTAAAGGGGTAAGTGGCACACCTGATATTGCCTCCGTAGAACATAAGGTACTGCAGTACCCACCTTACTTCAATGCCTATCAATCGGAAACACCTTCCAGGCAGCTTTCCAATATTGAATTCGGGGAAGTTTGTCTTTGCCAGTGGTTTAGTTTTGAGGCAAGTGAGCTGACGCAGGTGGAATTGTCGAAGCCGCTTCGGAAAAAACAGGAGTATGTGGTGTCGCTCTATACCATCCGGGCCTCTGTCATGGAGCCGCCCATCAGTGAGGTGACAGTACATTTTAGAAGCAGACCTCTGGCAGCCATTAAACAGGTATACGGACTCAAAGAGTACCCCCTGACAGCGGCCGTTATACCGTATATCTCCCTCCAAACTGCCACCGGAGCGCCACTGGATTCCCGCATATCCTGGGAAAGAGTAAGTGGCACCTATAAAGCCACAGGCGGTGAGCGCTACCTGCTGATCGGGAATTTTCTGGGAGCCAATACTGCCGCGCTGGGTGTCATGAATCCGGACACCGTTGAAAGTGACGAGGAACCTAAAAGCGGCAAGGCCAAAGGCACTTATTACTGCTACGACAACTTCAGCGTGGTGCCCAAGGCGGCTGCTGACAAGGAAGCGACTGCTGAATCGGATGCCGCGCTACCACTGGCGTCGACAGCTGACGCGCCCATCGCCATCGGCAGTACCCTTACGCTGGGCGATGTAAACTTTGCTACCGCAGAGCATACCATCAAAGCAGTGGCTTTCCCGCTGCTCGATTCACTGGCTGCTTTCATGACGAAGCAGGCGCAGGCGGGCGTCCGGATTGTGGGGCATACTGATGATGTGGGGGACGAAGCAGACAACCTGGCACTCTCTGAGCGGAGGGCAGCCGCTGTAGCAGCGTACCTGCAGGAAAAAGGTATAGCCGCCAACCGCATTTCGGCCAATGGCTTAGGGGAGTCTTCTCCGAAATTAGATAACTTTACCCAGGAAAATAGGGCCCTGAACAGGCGGGTGGAAATCGAGATTTTCCAAGAGTAAATGCACCCGCTTTTTAATCAGGTATAGCTGCGCTTTGTCTAATCGATATTTCCCGTTCAGGCAAAAATTATCCAGCCGATAAACCAGTAATCAGAGCCAGAAACTGCGCATTTCTCCCCATCTTTCCTTAATTTGCCTCTTTCACTAAGCCATACAAACTATGAGTTATAAAGAGAGACTGGCCGCTATGCGCCAGCAAATGAAAGAGCAGGGATTAAGCGCCTACATCATTCCTTCCGCAGACCCGCACATCAGCGAGTACCTGCCCGACCGCTACAAATGCATTTACTTCGCTTCGGGCTTCACGGGCTCGGCAGGTACGCTTGTTATCACCCAGGACTTTGCCGGTCTCTGGACCGATGCCCGCTATTTTGAGCAGGCAAGCGAGCAACTGGCCGGCAGCGGTTTTGAACTGGTGAAACTGCAGGTACAGCACGCACCCGAGTACATTGGCTGGCTGGCCAACCGCCTGAACCAGGGCGAAGTAGTAGGGTACGATGCGAAGCTGATTTCAGTGGGTCTGGCGGAACTGCTGGAGCAGGAACTGGCACCGCTAGGTATAGCAATGGCCTCTGACCACGATTTGCTGGATCCGATCTGGGAAGGCCGTCCGGAGTTGCCAACTGCTGCCGCCTACCTGATAGGAGAGGAGACAAGTGGGCAATCTACTACTTCCAAACTGCAAGACTTGCGCAAGTCCCTCAAAAAGCAACGAGCTGATTATTACCTGATTTCTTCGCTCGACGACATGGCCTGGCTCTTCAACATGCGCGGCGCCGATGTGAAGTGCAACCCTGTCGTTCTCAGCTTTGCGCTGATCAGTCAGGAGAACACGGTGCTGTTCATTGACCAGGCCAAACTAAGCGAAACTGACAAGAAAAAGCTGATGGCCGACAGCGTAGAGCTGCAGCCATACGAAATGGTAGAGCGTCTGCTGGCTGAACTTCCTCCCGGATCTTCTATCCTGATCGACCCGAAACGCAATTGCTACGCCCTATACAAGCAACTGCCATCTGGCACGCGCGTGATCCAGAATACCAACCCGACAACCTTTTTCAAGGCTGTTAAAAATGAAGTGGAAGTAGAAAACACCCGCAAAACCATGGTGAAAGACGGCGTGGCTTTGACCCGCTTCTTCAAGTGGCTGGAAGAGAACCTGGGCAAGGAGAGCATTACCGAAATGTCCGTGGCAGATACTTTGCGTGACTTCCGGGCCGGGCAAGAGGGCTTTATTGGCGAAAGCTTCGATACCATTGCCGGCTACAAAGCGCACGGTGCCCTGCCTCACTACAAAGCCACGCCGGAGAGTGATGTGGAGCTGAAAGCAGACGGTCTGTTCCTGCTCGACTCTGGTGGACAATATACTACCGGTACCACCGACATCACCCGCGTGATTTCGCTAGGCAATCTAACTGAAGAAGAAAAGACTGATTATTCCTTAGTCCTGAAAGGCATGATCGACGGCGCCACTGCCCGCTTCCCGAAAGGCACCCGCGGCTACCAGATCGATGCCATTACCCGCAAACCGCTCTGGGACCACGCCCGCAATTACGGCCACGGCACCGGCCATGGTGTTGGTTTTGCCCTGAACGTACACGAGGGTCCGCATGTGTTCAACCCATCGCCCACACCAGTAGATATTGAACTGGGGATGATCACCTCGGTAGAGCCGGGCATCTACAGACCAAATCAGTACGGTATCCGCATCGAAAACCTGGTGCTAACTATATCGGACGAGTCGAACTCCTTCGGAGAATTCTATACCTTCGAGCACCTCACCCTGGCTCTGATCGACACCGCTCCGGTGAAGAAAGAACTGCTTGATGAACGCCAGATCAAGTGGCTCAACAACTACAACCAACTGGTAGTAGAAAAGCTCGGCCCGCACCTGAACGAGGAGGAGTTGAATTGGCTAAAGGAAAAGGCTAAGGCTGTTTAATTGTTGATTGCTTATTGTTCATTGTTGAGCCGGCTATACCTGTTGAAGGTATAGCCGGTTTTGTTTTTTATTTCTTTAGAACCAGTCTAACGGTTTGTACCTCGTTATCCGTGATCAGTCTCAGATAATGGATTCCTTCCTTCAGTTTTCTGCTTTCTAGTTCCTGCTTTACCAATTGACCCGCTTTGCCTTTGCCTTGTGCGACTTTACTTAGCAATTTGCCATTAGCGTTGTATAACTCGAGGCGGTAAGCCCCAGTTTCAGTAAGCGAAAACTCTACATTTGTTCTGTCCTGGAAAGGGTTTGGATAAGCCCTTAGTGCAATGATTGGGGTGCCAGCTACTACTGAAGCAGGTGTGCAGTTGCTGAGTTTGTCTCCTTTGTGATTGCGCAGGTGAGCTTCTACTGCGGCAGTTGCGATGCAAAGTGGCTTCCCATTGTGACTAACCAGCACTTTGCTATTGCCGCAACGTGCATCCTCCACTGTGATCGTTATGGAAGCGATAGCCGAGCAGGTACCGTTATAGGCTGTCAACGTGAAGGTGTAAGTGCCGGCAGTAGAAGGTGTAAAAATAGGATCAGCTACGGTTGTGCTATTCAGGCCAGTAGCTGGACTCCATTCGTAACGCTTAGCCCCACTTGCCTGCAGGCGTACTCGCTGTGGACCATAGCCCAGGTATATAGTTGCTGGATCACCGCCTGTATATACCTTAGAAGAAGGAATAACAGCAATGACAGGAGTAGGTGGTGTGCAGGCAGATTCGCCGCTTAGTTTTACGATCCAGAAGTCCGAGCCGCCAGGGCCTCTGGATGCTTCTGTTTTATCACCACTTATTCCGGACAAGGAACCCCCGCCTGCCAGAAAACCGCCGTCAGCAGTATGGTCCAGGGCAAACAACTGATCGTAGTCACCTCCACCAAGCGTGCGGTCCCATACCTTGTAACCATTTGCATCAACTTTCAGGAGCCAGTAATCGGAGGAACAGTCTCTGTAACCTTCGAATTCAAAACAAGTGCCCCTGTTAGGCTCAGATTTATCGCCACTGATCTCGGCATAAGAGTAGCCGCCCAGTATGAAACCACCGTCTGCGGTCTGTTTAATGGAAGAGAGTACGTCCAGCTCTGCTGACCCATAGGTGCGGTCCCATTCTTTGTTTCCATCCTGATCTAGCTTAATAATCCAGTAATCGGCCGAGCACCAGGATGAACAATCCCCTTTGTTCGCTTCCGTTTTGTCGCCACTTATACCTGAACTGGAAGTGCCAGCCAGCATGTAGCCACCGTCCATAGTCTGTTGTATAGCAGAGAGCCTGTCTGATTCATTGCCCCCAAATGTACGGTCCCAAATGATACTGCCGGTAGCGTCAATCTTCACCAACCAGTAATCTGTTCCGCCTTTTGACGCTTCTGTCTTTTCGCCACCAGTGCCTGAAATAGACGATCCTCCCAGAATAAAACCACCATCATCGGTCTGCTGTAAGAAGGAGAGTAAATCGTCTTCGTCGCTCCCATAGGCTTTGTCCCATATTTTATTGCCTGAGGCATCGAGTTTCACCACCCAATAATCTGTACCTCCCCTAGGCGCGGCTGTTCTATCACCGCTGATTCCAGAACTTGAATTTCCACCTAGTAAATATCCTCCGTCTGCCGTTTGTTGTAAAGTAGTTAAACCGTCGAAGTCACCTCCTCCAAATGTTTTGTCCCACTGCTTGTTACCGTTAGCATCCAGTTTGATGACCCAGAAGTCACTGGAGCACCACGGGTCACAGGTACCTCTGTTTGCCTCCGACTTGTCACTACTGATCCCAGAGTAAGAGGTTCCCCCCAAGAAGTAACCGCCGTCTGCCGTTTGTTGGATCAATTGCAGTTCATCGAAATTACTACCCCCGAATGTCCGGTCCCATACTTTATTGCCATCCGCATCAATTCTGACTACCCAGAAATCGGTTTCACCACGGGTGTTTTCAGACTTTTCTCCTGAGGTGTTGGCATCGGAGGAGCCCCCCAGAATATAGCCCCCATCGCTGGTCTGCTGCAGAAAAGTAACTGCTTCTTCACCGTTGCTTCCGTAGGTTTTATCCCACTCCAGAGTTTGTGCATGCGATAAATGAGGAGAACAGAACGATAGGAATAAACCTGCCAGGAAGAGCCATGAATAAGATCGGACATTTGGCATTAGACTGAAGATGAAACTTAGTATACCTGTTTTCATATTGTAGGATGTTTGAAAATGAGATCAATCAATAAGGTGACTAAGCCTATACCTATCGCCAGTAGCTGTTTAAAAATCCGCAGCAATACAGTAGTAGACCCAAAAGCACATAGTTCTCCTGCTCCAGCAAGGCTGAATACATACAGTGGATCCATTGTAATGAGTGATTAAGTCTTTGTGCCAACAAAGTTGGTCAAAAGACTAGGTTGTAGCAGGTAAATTGCATACCTAACGCTCTAAGGCTGTTGTGTCAGCCTAGTGAGGGTAGAGCTCTAAAAGAGTTTGGAGCAGCAAATAAATCCATAGAAGGATCTAATATTCTATACTACCTTATATTGATTTAGTTTAAATAATTATGGATAAAATTTAATTAAAAACAAAAGTATCTGGAATGATGATCTTTCTAGTAGAATGATTTCTCACCTGTTTGCCTTAGCACTTATTATTTCAGCACTAGTCTAACCGTTTGTGTTTCATCCGGAGTGATAAGCTTCAGGTAATAAATGCCTTGATGCAGTCTTCCAGCCTGCAGTTGCTTGCTCACCAGCTTGCTGGCTTCGCTGTAACCCTGGGCTACTACACCCAGCATTTTGCCGCTGGCGTTGTAAAGCTCCAGGCGATATTCCCCTTTCTCAAAAAGTGCAAACTCCACTTGTGCAAAGTCCTGAAAAGGATTGGGGTATACCCGCAACGGAATAGACAGTGTATGTTTTTCTAAAGGCTCTGAAGTGCAGCGGCCCATTCTATCGCCCTTGTGGTTGCGCAGATGAGCCTGCACGGCTGTAGGAGGTAAGCACAGGAGGCGACCATTGTGACAAATGAGTAATTTGCCATTGCTACAGCTGACATCCTCTGTGATAACTTGTGAATACTTGATCGTGGCATATTCAGAGTCCAAGTCCGTATAATACACACTCTCGTCGTCGAGATAGCTTTGCCCTGCCACATACACATTGCCTGCAGCATCTAACCATATGGCAACAGCATTATCGATGTAATCACCCGGTCCATTGTAGGTCATCAGCCATTGCTGTACACCCTCCGGACTATATTTGATCGTGGCGTAGTCTGTATTTTGCCATTCTTGCGTCATGGTAATAGCGCCAGTGACATACACATTCCCTTCAGCATCCAAGGCGATGTCATTGCCACCGCCTCCCTGTGGTCCGCCCGGTCCATCAAAAGGTGCGGCCCAAAGCACATCTCCCAGCGTACTGTACTTGATGGTGAGGAAAGCATTATCAGGGTCCTCCTCTCTGTTGCCAGTTTGCCCGGTTACGTAGACATTCCCCTCGTCGTCCACAGCCAGCGCCCGGGCAAAATCATCTCTCGAAGCAGGCTGGTAAACTGCCAGTTCACCGGAGTCAAAGAATCGATCCCATTGCAGCACACCGGCTGAACTGTACTTTAAGGTCGTGTAGTCATACATGGGCAGGTCATCAGAGTCGAGTTCGGACCAACTGTAGCCGGTAATGTATACATTGCCGTCAGCGTCAAGGGCAAGATCGCTAGCGTAAACGCTAGACAAATGCTCAAGTCCGCTGTACCTGGCTATCCATACTTCATTCCCATCTGCATCGTATTTGATAGTCGCCGCGCTTCTAAGGAATATGTCAGCAATATCAAGGCTTGTGCCCGTAACGTATACATTGCCAGAAGCGTCCAAGGCAAGACTGGTGGCTCTGTCAGACAGGCCGGAAGGCCCGTTGTAACGTTTTATCCATTGCACGTCGCCGTCTGTGTTGTACTTGATGGTAGCATAATCATAGTTTGCGCTGCCCCCAAAGCCTGGACCGTCCACGTAAACAGAACCCGTTACATACACATTGCCTGCGGCGTCGACCTCTAAGGCCGTAGCTTGATCCCAACCGTTTCCGAGGCCATTATAATAGGCCACCCATTGTTCGTCCCCGGTTGCATTGTATTTGATAGTCACATAATCATACCTGGATCGGGGGTCACTGTCTGCGGTTTCACTGTCGGCACTGTAACCAGTCACATAGACGTTACCGGCCGCATCTAGGGCAATATCCACGGCGTGGTCTGCTCCGTTTACTGACCCGTTAAACCTTGCCACCCATAGCTGCTCACCAGCCGAGTTGTATTTGATTGTGGCAATGTCCTTAGACGCCTCTGAATCGTTGACTGGTCTACTGGTATAACTGAAGCCGGTCACATACACATTTCCTGTAGCGTCTACTACCATGGCTGTTGCCCCGTCCTGACTGTCTCCAGGACCGTTATATGTGGCGACCCATTCCTGGGTAGCTTGTGTATAACCGAATGTGGGAATGATAAGAAGGACAGCCAAGACCAGCGCTCTCCCTAATAATAAAAGTTGTTCCATTAGCTTAGCAAAAAAAATGTGAGACAACGAGTTGAAGTATGTGACAATGCCAAAACAGGCTTTCATAATGATGTTACTACTGAATAGCTTAAAAATTACAGTTGCGCATCGATCAGAAAATCATGGTAACAGAGAACATATTGTTGAGCTCGGCTACGCTATAAATCGAATAGCGTCAAGTCAGTTATTCTCCTGCTGATTGGCTGGTACCGGTTCGTTCGTAAACAAGGGCATTAAGATAAACTCAGATGAAAGGTTTGGTCTTTTATAGTACGAGTAATGTTGAACTATATAAATAAAATATAAGATGTAATTACTTTAATATGTGTGACTGGTGCATCTTGAGGAGTAAACGGATCGAATACACTAGGAAACGGTCGTTAATGAATACCCAAGGTCTTCAGAGCTGGTATCCTGCCAATTCCTGTACATTCTTAAGGAAAAGGGTATAGGGTATATTAATACGATTACATACGGCAATAGGAATCAATGATTTAAGCGCTACCTGCAATACAGGAGGAATTTACCAGTGCAAATGAGGTATATAACTGCAGTGGTGATGTGTTGAGAAGGTATGCTCATGTATTAGAATATGATTAATAAGAGCTTAATTGTGGCTCTCGAAAACTTAACCTGGGTTATTTTGAAGTTTGGTTTAGCTAAATTTGGAAAGGAAATGAGCCGCAATGCTGACGAATAAATTTGTTAATTGCGATTGTGGCTAACCGATTTTCAATTCCTATTTTGCGTATTGATTGAACTGAATATCTGGCAAAAACATGAAACAAACCACCCCCATCATTCTGATGATCGAGCCGACAGGCTTTGGGTATAACCCGGAGGCGGCTGCAACCAACAGCTTTCAGCAAGAGCTGCGTGACTTTACTCCCGGTCAGGTGCAGGATATCGCACTACTCGAGTTTAGGAATGCGGTGGCAGAACTAAGGAACCTGGGAGTGGAGGTGATCACCATGCGCGATCCTGAGAATGCAGGCACGCCTGACTCTGTGTTTCCAAACAACTGGTTCTCTACACATGCCGAAGGGCATTTGGTGACCTACCCGATGGCCTCCGCCAGCAGACGAAATGAGCGGCGGCAGGAAGTAATCGAACAAATAAAACATGCCTGCCAGTGTAAGGAGCATGTGATGTTGGAGTTTTTTGAAGAGCAGGAAACGCCGGTATACCTGGAAGGAACGGGAAGCATGGTGCTCGATAGGGTCAACAAGATAGCCTATGCCGCTGTATCGCCGCGCACGAATGAGGATGTATTGCGGCAGTTTTGCGATAAGCTGGGCTACAAGGCAGTTACATTCGAAGCTTATGGTTCGGCAGGAGAATTGATCTACCACACCAACGTGATGATGTGCGTGGGCGATACCTATGCCGTGGTGGCGCTGGAAACGGTAGCAGAGCAGGACCGCGAAATGCTTCAAACTAGTCTGACTGAAAACGGGAAAGAAATCATCGAAATCAGCAAAGAGCAGACCTACCAGCACTTTGCCGGCAACATGCTGCAGGTCGAAAACCAGCAGGGTGAGCGCATTCTGGTGATGTCGAAGGCGGCTTATGAAAGCCTGACGCCTCAGCAACTAGAGCGCATGCAGGCACATAATGAGCATATCCTATACTTGCCCATCCATATGATTGAAAAAGCAGGGGGTGGTAGTATCCGCTGCATGATCGCGGAGCTGTTCAGGAAACAGTAATTTTTCCGGGGCGCTATACCTTATACTTGCCGCCGTATACCTAGCTTTGCGGTTTCATTTATACCCGAGCCTGCATGAGCAGTATCATCTTACTTTTTCTTTGCCTGATTGTGGGGGTGCTGCTGCGGCGGGTACCGGCTTTCCCGAGCACTTCACCGGTGGTGCTCAACCAGTTCATCATCTATATTTCGCTGCCTGCACTGGCGCTCTTTGCTATACCTGAGGTAGAATTGGACAGCACCGTGCTGTTGCCGGTGGGCGTGGCCTGGATCTGCTTTGGGGCAGCTGCGTTGTTTTTCTATACCTTGGGCCGCATTTACGGCTGGTCCAAAAAGCTGATCGGCTGCCTGATTCTCACTGCCGGTCTGGGCAATACTTCCTTTGTCGGCTTCCCGATCATCGAAGCGCTTTATGGGAAGCAGGGTTTGCAAACAGCCATTCTCGTTGATTTGCCCGGTACTTTCGTGGTGGTCTCTACGCTGGGTATAGCCCTGGCTGCCTACTTTTCCAAAGGACAACCGGATTTCAAAGCCATCGGCCTCAAGATTCTCACTTTCCCGCCATTCATCGTATTTATCATCGCCTTCGCTATGAACGTGGCCAATCTGCATTTTTCAGCTGATCTGAAAGAAGTATTCAACCGACTGGGCAGCACTGTGACGCCGCTGGCGCTGGTGAGTGTGGGCATGCAGCTGCGTATCGAACGCAAGAGCAAGCACTGGCGATTTCTGTTCCTGGGCCTTGCTTTTCAGCTGATTCTGGCGCCGCTGCTGATTTATGTGCTATATGCACTGGTGCTCGGCATGCGTGGTCCGGTGGTGCAGGTGAGCATCCTCGAAGCAGGTATGGCACCCATGATCACCGCCTCCATCGTGGCCATTTCTTACGGACTCAAACCCCGGCTGGCTTCCATGATGGTGGGCTTCGGTATACCGCTTTCCTTTATCACATTAGCGGTCTGGTACCTGCTGGTGCAGGGGTTGTAGGTATAAGAGGTTAGCTATTCCTGAAGATTTCTCGTTATTTTACAAGGTATAAATACTGGTCCGGGCTATACCTGGGCCTATTCAGATTATGACACAAAACACAGCCGAGGGCATCCGCCTGAATAAATTCATCAGCGACGCCGGCATCTGCTCGCGCCGCGAAGCCGATAAACTGATAGAGCAGGGGAGGGTGCTGGTGAATGGCAAATTGCCTGAGGTCGGTGCCAGGATTAAAGGCAAAGACAAAATACAGGTAGACGGCAAGACACTGCAATGGAACCAGGTGGCACCCGTATATCTGGCGCTCAACAAACCGGCTGGCATCGAAACTACCACCGACCTCTCGCAACGCGATAACATCATCCGCTTTGTTAACTACCCGGAGCGTATCTTCCCGATTGGTCGTCTCGATAAAGACTCAGAGGGCCTGATTTTCCTGACAAACGACGGCGACATCGTAAACAAAATTCTGCGGGCCGGAAACAAGCACGAGAAAGAGTACATCGTGACGGTGGACAAGCCAATCAATGAGGACTTTGTGCAGAAGATGGGTAGTGGTGTGTCGATCCTCGGTGTGAACACCAAAAAGTGCTTTGTAGAGCAGTTGGGTGCAAACAAATTCCGCATCATCCTCACACAAGGTATGAACCGACAGATTCGTCGCATGACCGAGACACTGGGTTACGAAGTGCAGACCCTGCAGCGCATCCGCATCATGAACATTACCCTGGCTAAGCTTCCGCTCGGCCAATGGCGCGAACTCACCGACGAAGAAATTGCCACAATCCAAAGCCAGGTGGCTGACTCAGCAAAAACGGAAGAAGGGTCAGTGAGCAAAAAAAAGGCAGCAACAAATCAAACATCATCTTCACAACCAGCTCGTAAGAAGTCAACTACCAACAACCGGCCGCCCCGAAAAGAGGGTGGTGCAGGCAAGAAAAGCGGTTTCGGAGCCAGTGATGCGAAAGGAGGCAAAGGCCAGCGCGGTGCTTCGAAAGGGCCGGGTGCTAAAAAATCAGGAGGGAAGAGCAGCGCAGGTGCCAGAGGAGCCAGTCGCAACGCCCCGGCAGCCAAGGGCGGCGGACGGAAGCGACGTTAGCTTATACCTGTAATTAAGAAAGCCGGTGCATCAGGCAGGTTGTTATACCTATACCTGTTGCACCGGCTCTTTGCATTTTATGTCCTGATACCTATCTGCTGTCGGATTAAAAACTACTACTCGTTCCAGTAGACTACCTTTTTACTTCAGAAGCGACAGCAAAAAGGCACTTACTGATTATCCTCCTCTTCAGTCTCTTCCTCTTCCGGATAAGCGTTTAGTTTGATCTTTTCGATCTGGAGGTAGGTTTTGAATTGATGAATCAGCTTGTCCATTTCCTTTTCCTTCTGTTGCAAGGCATCCACTTCTTCGTCTGATGTTTGCAGCACCGGGCGCAGACGGTTCAGGCTTTCTTTCATCTGAGCTACAGCGTCTTCTGTGTGGTTGATCACATCCTGGTTTTGCTCGGCGGCCATAGCCAGTTGCAACTGACCGATGTACATTTCCAGAAATTCCACCATGTCCCAGGGATTATTCGGGCGGTTCCAGGTGAAGCCCGTGTTGCAGCGGCGGCACTTGTAGGTATTGCATTTCCAGCCGTACTCGTTTGTGGTCGAACCGGTGCGCTTCAGCATGTCGGCTTTGCTGCACTTGGGGCACTGGGCATTGTCTTCGATGATGTTGAGCAGGCGCTCCCGCTTGTCCATAATGGCAGTGCGGTTGGTGGCATGCGTGAGCAGCTGCGTCTCCAGGTTCTGGCAGGCAGCAGTCAGTTGGGAATGTTCCGCGCTAAGCTCACCTTCCTCCATCAGCTTGGCTGCACGCTTGCTAAAAAAGCGCGTCAGTTTAATCAGTTCTCTCTCGTTGGGCTTTAGAACGGCTTGTTTCATGGGGTTTCTATTTATTCAAAGTTACGAAATCCGTGGCAAAGCACGAATTGTTGAGCTGATTACCGGGATGCTTTTGCTTCGCGGGTGCGTTTGTAAATGCGGATCGCCAGCATCAGCATAGCCGAAAACAGGAGTAGTCCCACGATGCCCCAAACCATGCTCAGTGCGTTTTTGAGGACCACCAGAAAGACTATGGCGATCAGAAAGACTGTGGCCACCTCGTTCCAGATGCGTAGCTGGGTAGAGCTATACCTGATGATGCCTTTTTGCTGCTGCTTGAAAATGCTGTGACACAGGAAATGATACACGTACAGGCACACTACAAAAGCCAGCTTCCAGACAAGCCAGCCCGGAAAACCGCCGCCATACAGGTGCCACATCGTAATTCCAAAAATCAGGGTGAGCACCGCCGAGGGCCAGGTGATGCCGAACCACAGCCGCTTCTGCATGATGCGGAACTGGTTCTGCAGAATGCTGCGCTCCGGTTCCGGTTTTTCTTCTGCCTCTGCAAAGTAGATGAACAGGCGCACGATGTAAAAGAGGCCCGCAAACCAGGTAACTACAAAGATGATGTGCAGGGCTTTGATGTATAAGAATGACATAGAGCGTCAGGTTGCTGTTTCGGCAAAGGTACGTAAAAACAAAATTCCGGAAGGGAAGGCCCCATCCGGAATTTTCGGGCGGTTTAAAGTAACAATAAAAGCTTTAAACCATTTCTAAACTAAACTTATCTTAAACAGATTTACTGAAAATCGGTACGGTTAACTTGCTGGCCCACAGGCGCGCATCCAGGCACATGGCAATATTGCGAACGAAAGGCTTACCGGCAGGCAGCACTTGTATGTCGTGGTTGCTGTACTCTACCAGGCCGTCGTCGGCGAGCGGTTGCAGGCGCATAAGGGCATCTACAAAATAAGGCAGTTCTTCAGCAGACCAGCTGGTGTAGTCGCGGCACATCAGGTTTTGGATGTGGGTACGCAGCAGCATGTCTTCGCCCGTCAGCTCGTGACCTTTCAGAATTGGCAGATGTCCGGTCAGAACAGCTTCTTCGTAGGCTTCCACTTCTTTGATATTCTGCATAAAGGCCGTGCCCGTGTCAGAGATGCTGGAGCAGCCCAGGCCGATCAGCAATTCGGTATGACGTGCGGTATAGCCCATGAAATTGCGGTGTAAAGTTCCGTTATCGGCCGCAATGCACAACTCATCTTCCGGCAGGGCGAAGTGGTCCATACCTGTTTCGATGTAGCCGGCCTCTTCCAGCATGGCTCTGCCGAGTTCGTACAGACCGCGTTTCACTTCCGGTGCCGGCAGGTCAGCCTCAGAATAGCGACGCTGGCCTTTGCTCTTCCAGGGCACGTGGGCGTAGCTGTAGAAGGCGATGCGCTCCGGACGCAGCTCTTTCACTTTCTCGATCGTCATGCGCACGCTCTCTGCAGTCTGGTGGGGTAGACCATAAATAATGTCGCCGTTGATAGAGTTATAGCCGATTTCACGGGCGATGTCAAAAATTTCTTTTGTTTTGGCGAAGGTCTGGATGCGGTTGATCACGATCTGCACACGCGGGTCGAAGTCCTGTATACCTACGCTCAGTCTGCGGAAGCCCAGGTCATAAAGCACCTGCAGCTGCTCGCCATTGGTAGCGTTCGGATGCACCTCGATGCTGAAAGCCGCGTCGGGTGTCACTTCGGTAGGGGCCAGCAATCGCTCCAGCAGGTCTTTTAAATTGGCCGCACTGAAAAATGTTGGTGTGCCGCCACCCAGGTGAAGCTCCCTGATGCGTGGTTTCTCATCAAAAAGCGCCAGGTACTGCTCCCATTCCTTCAGCAGGGTTTCCAGGTAGGGCGACTCTACTGCGTGGTTTTTGGTGATACGCTTGTTACAGCCGCAGTACGTGCACAGCTGCTCACAAAAGGGCAGGTGCAGGTATAGACTGATGCCTTCTTTTTTATTGGTAGCACGAAAAGCCTGCTGCACATGGCTCATCCAACGCTCTTCGGTCAGGGGCTTTTCGTCCCAGAACGGCACGGTGGGGTAGCTGGTATAACGCGGCGAAGGTACATCGTACTTGGCCAGTAGTTCAGCGGGGGTGACAGCAGTTTTCATAATCGACTCTTCTTTATTCTATACCGAAGCAGACATCTGCTCCATTACGTTTACAAAGGTCGGGCACACAGACTGCCGAAGAAATGACATTTGTCAGTCAGCGTGTTTTTTCTGAAATTTCGGGCAGGGCAAAGGGATGATTTTTGTCATAAAAATGATTTTCCTGTTACAGGATCAGGTGCTATACCTGCCACGCAACTGCCTGCTATACCTGTTAAGCCAAATTACTATGCTCGACCATATCACGCAAACCACGCTTTTGCTGGACGAAAAAAAGTGCCTCCAGAACATTGCCATGATGGCTGAAAAGGCCGCCCGCAACAATGTACGGCTGCGGCCGCATTACAAAACGCATCAGTCGGCGCAGGTCGGGGAGTGGTTCCGGGAAGCAGGCACAACGGGCATCACAGTGTCTTCGCTCAAAATGGCGCGCTACTTTGCCTCTCATGGCTGGACTGATATACTGGTGGCTATACCTGTGAACATCCGGGAGATGGCGTTGGTAAATGAACTGGCTGCTAAAGTGCAGTTGCATCTGGTGGCCGTGAACATCGAAACGGTGCAGGCGCTGGCAGAAGAATTACAACACCCGGTTAACCTCTGGCTCAAGATCGATACCGGCTACCACCGCACGGGCATCCTGCCGCACAGTCACGATGAACTCGATGCGATAGTTACACTGGTGGAACAAAGCGACTTGCTGCAGTTCACAGGCGTGCTCGCCCACGACGGCCATACCTACAAACAAACCGATGCCGATGCCATTCGCACCATCCACCACACCACTGTTTTCCTCCTGAACCTGGTCCGCGACAGGTATAAGGCCCGCTTCCCATCGCTGAAGGTATCGATAGGGGACACGCCTTCGTTTAGTATTTTGCAGCATTTCAGCGGGGTAGACGAGATCAGGCCGGGCAATTATGTTTTTTACGACCTCACTCAGCAGCACATTGGCTCCTGCAATTTCGGACAGATAGCAGTGTGTATGGCTTGTCCGGTCATCGCCAAACACCCGGAGCGCAACGAGATCATCGTGCATGGTGGTAGTGTACATTTCTCTAAAGACAGCCTGGCCGCGGCAGATGGTTCTCTGATCTATGGGCGTGTGGTGGAATTGTCCGAAAACGGCTGGTCAGAGCCCCTGGAAGGTATAGAGGTGGTGTCGCTTTCGCAGGAGCACGGCACGCTGCGCGCCAGCGAAGCACTCTTCGACAGGTATAAGATCGGTGATCTGATAGGTATACTACCGGTCCACTCCTGTCTGACTGCCGATGTGATGGGAAGTTATACCAGACTGGACGGCAAACGACTAGAGCATCTGTCAGGTATAGGGCAGGTATAAGTTAGCTTAATGATGGCTATACCTGTAGCCGGTGCCTGACGGAATTTAGCTATAAGCACGGGTCTTTTTACAGGCGGATGAGAACTCCGTATACTCCCTGCACTACACCCGCCATTTTGTCGAAGTCGAGCGTGTCGATGGTGTCGCTGGTCTGGTGGTAGTGCGGATTGCGCAGGAAGGACGAGTCGTTGATCATGATGGCGTTGATGTTGTACTTCCAGTAGTTACGGTGGTCGGAGAGGCCCGCCAGCCCGAAGCTAGCCGGTAGATTTACCGACTGCACATCGATGTCGGTATGCTGGCGCATGAGGTCACGCACTTGTTGGGTATAGGTTTCCTGGCCTGTTTTGCCGACCACGACGATGAAATTGCCGGTATGAGGGTAATGTTTAGCCAGTTCTGAATCCGGAAACTTCTGTGAATGAGGTTCATCTGAAAAGTAACCGATCATTTCATAGCAGATCATGGCGCGCACCTTTATTTTCTGCTCATGCAGTTTTCGGGCGTGCACGGCACTGCCCATGTCCTCACTGGCAAAGTAGGGCGGCTCCTCCAAACAATAGGCGACCAGTTCGATATCATGCTGTAGCGGTGGTTTGTGCTGGTGCAGGAGCCGGGCAGTTTCGAGCAAGCCGGCCACACCGCTGGCGTTGTCATCGGCGCCGGGCTGCTCGCCACATACATCATAATGTGCTCCCACCACAATGCGTTCGGCACTACTGTTGCCCTTAAACAGGGCCACCACATTTTTGTAGGTCCTGTTATCGACTTTAAAGGACTGCTCCCTAACCTCACATTCCAACTGCTCCAATTCACCTTTGATGTACCGGACTGCCTCCTTCAATGCCTCCAGGTTCCGGTAGTTCCGTGCCGGTTTTATACCTGTCAGCTTCCCCACATCCCGGTAAAGTCGCTCTCTGCTGTTTTTCATACCATCACTTTCTTGTAGACTACCTTTTACGATATTAGCAAATTCTGTTTGGCCAGAAACTCAGGATAGCAGTCCGGGATATTCTCATAAGTTTCGCTAAGGTATAGTCTGCTTGGTCGGCAATCTTTTTTAACCTCACCTATACCTTCCATTTGCATGAAAGGCATATCTTTGCTTCCCCCGCAACAAACCATGAGCACCGTTAAAACGCCCGCACCACTAAAGCCCATCAAGGCGCCCAAGAAGGCCACGCAGGCCCCAAAGGCGCCACGTGCTGCGCCTAAGCGGAAAAAAGGGAAGAAGAAGCAGTCCAAACTACCCTTCTGGATCGGAGTTGGGGTAGTGGCGGCTATTGGTTTGCTGGTACTCTACGTGGAGTTCTTCCGGGAAAAGGAGCAGCCCATCTGGCCGGATGGGCACAGCCCGCTCGGCAATACCATACTAGGTATAGACGTGTCCAAATACCAACGTAAGATCCATTGGGAGAAGGTGCGCGACAACGATGTATCCTTTGCCTTTATCAAAGCCACCGAAGGCGTAAAGCTGAAAGACAGTCACTACGAACGCAACTGGGAGGGAACGCAGGAAGTGGGCATCATCCGGGGAGCCTACCACTTTTACCGGCCCAACGTGTCGCCGGAGGAGCAGGCCCGCAACTTCATCCAGACCGTGGTGCTGCAGCCCGGCGACCTGCCCCCCGTGCTGGATGTGGAGGTGCGCGGCAAGCAGCCACTCAACCATTTCCGGGGCGATATTAAAGAATGGCTGGTGCACGTGGAGCGGGCCTATGGCGTAAAACCCATCATCTATACCGGGTACAGCTTTTATAAGGATTACCTGGAGGGCTTCTTTGATGAATACACCCTCTGGATTGCGCACTACAATGTGAAAGAGCTGCAAATGCAGCGCACCGACCGGGCCCTGCTTTCATTCTGGCAGCACACTGACCGCGGCGTGATCGAAGGTATAAGAGGACCTGTGGACTGCAATATCTTCTACGGCACCAAAAAAGAGATACTGAAGTTGTGCATCCAACCGAAAGAACCTGCCAAAACAGCAAAGGCGCAACGATAAGCTGCGCCTTTGCTGTTTTGGCAGGCTATACCTGCTTTCAGAATTTTGTCAGGATTTCCGATTTAGGTACACATTGCCTAAACGGGAAGCTATACCTGCTTACCAATCAGTATTCCAACGGTTCTGAGCCGTGTTGAATTCACGTGAGCGGTTCTGACGATCGCGGTCCCTGCTGGTTTGGCTGCCTGACTGCAGGTAGCCGCTCGAGCCGTAGTCGCCTTCGCCATACCTGCTACGGGATGCGCGGTTGTAACCACTGCCCATGTAGTTGCCCTGATCATCGCCGTAGTTGGAGCTGTAGTAGTCGTCGCGCTCAAAGTCGTAGCGCTCCTGCCCGCCACGGCCCTCAAAACGGCGTGACACCTCGTGTCCATACAAGTCTTCTCGGTCGGCGCCATAGCGGTTGTGGCGGCTGTAGTCCCGGCTTTCTTCGCGGTAGCCGCGATTGCCCATCGATCCTCTGCCTTCACTGCCATACCTGCCCTGCGAGCCCATGCCGCTGTCGAAGGGGTGACTAGAATCATGATGGCCGCCTCTGCTGTCCCCAAAGCCCTGGGCACCACCGTAGCTGCCCATGTTGCCGTAGTTGTGGGAGGTGCTGTAGGTGTTGCTGTCGGTGATGTTGGCGTTGGAATAGTTGCGCGACCCGCCGCGTTCATTGCCCTGGTTGCCCCAGGTGCCCTGGTAGCTCTCGTTACCATAGCCGCCGTGCGCAGCGGAGCCGTAGTCGTCAAATCGATAACCGCTGTCCTGTTCCGGATGACGGTATCGTTCCGAGCGATGGGTATGGAAACCTCCTTCGTGGCGGTCGTAATCCCGGTCTGATGAGTGTCTGTTCATAGTTCTAAGTTTTAGCGTTTTACATCAATACACTATCCTTATAAACGGGAGCGAACCTCAACTGTTGGGTAATTTGTGACCGGACTTAGTGAGGAGTGGTCAGCAGGTTGGCAGGAAGGATCGTATGGGTGCGAGACCCTGACTTGACAGGCTTTTGTACGAGGGGCTTGTCCTGCTGCTGGGAGGTGTTATACGGTTTGTATCCAAATAACAGGAAGCTGGTCGAGACGGCCACGGACACCATGGTAATGACAATGGCCACGTACCGGATGCCGTCGTAGAAACTGTGCCGCGTACGCCAGATGGCTAGCCGGAGCGGCTGCAACACAGGCTGCAGGGCATTGGCGTGCAATACATTGTGGCGTACCCACTGTATGAACTTTTCCTGCCCGATCACCACAACCGAACCCAGTATACTGATGTTCACAAGCGAGAACATGGCCATCATCTGCACATAGGGGTTGGTATACAGGTGCCCGTACAGGTGCTGGCTGTAGGCGATTGCTCCAAGCATCAATCCGATCATTAGGATGTTAGGCAGGCTCAGCAGCCAGTTGTTTTTCGGTTTGTCGTCTTTGGGCGTTGGAATATAGGGCACCTTCACCCGGAAAATAGAGTAGATGAGCCCCAGCAGGAAAATCCACCAGGTGCCGGTGCGCAGAATGCCGCCGAACAGGTGGAAGCCCTTCTCATTTTTCTCGTGGTACCAGCGCTGCGCATACTGCCGGATGGCAATGGAGATGAGGAAAAACGGCGTGAACATGATCAGAAACTCACCCAGCGAGACATACCACGGAAACTCTGCCATGATCAGGGCCAGCGAAGGAATCAGGAAGTCGATCAGGTTGAACACTCCGAAGAGGTAGTAGAATGGGAGTGTACCGTAGTGGATGCGCTGCCGCCAGGTGAAGCGGCTGAACAGCTTGGGGTATACCGTGAAAAGCAGCTCAAACGTGCCGCGGCTCCACTTTACCTGCTGTTTGTAGTAAGCTGAAAGGGTACCAGGTACCAGGCCACGGTTCAGGATCTTGGGAACGTAAACTGATTTCCAGCCCTCGGCATGCAACTGCATGGCGGTGTGCATGTCTTCGGCCAGACCAGCAGCATGTCCGCCTATGCTGTCGAGGGCGCTGCGACGGAAGGTGCAGTTGGCGCCAATGGCCTGTGCCGTGCCGTGGGCATTCATGCCCATCATCATCGGGCCGTAGAAATTGTAGGTCTGCTCGGCCGCGCCATAGGCCACCAGGCTTTCCTTTTGGTTGTAATAGGCCTGCACGCACTGCACATAACCTATTTCAGGGTCTTCAAAGTAAGGCAGCACCTCATCCAGAAACTCGGGAACGGGCACGTGGTCCGGGTCCAGCACCAGGCAGATATCGCCGGTGGCCTGCTTCAGGGCATTATTAATGTTGCCGGCTTTGGCATTGATCTTCTGGGTACGGGTAACGTGGATCACGCCCAGACGCGCGCATTCCTTCCGCAGAAACGGATCATCGGCCTCGTCGCAAAGGTAGGTGGTGTGCGGGTAGCGGATGCGCTGAATGGCCTCCAGTGTGTTGATGATCATGTCGTAGGGCTCGCCGGGGCAGAAAGTAGTGAGCACATCGACCTTAAACTTAGTGCGCAGTTTGGGCTTTACCGGAACGCTCACATCGAAGTAGTGGTACCACTCATGCAGGGTGCGGAGGAGTTTGAAACCCAGCGCAGTCGTCAGCATGATGTAGAGTGGCAGGTAGCCGATATGGTCTTTATCGATGAACCAGTAAAGAAAAAGTACCATCGTGATGAGGCCCATCACGATCATCAGCCGGATTGTCAGGATATCTTTCTGTTTGGGAACAACGCCGGGAATAGAAGCTTGCTGCACTTTCGGATTACTGGCAGGAATGTTATACATCAGTAAAAGGGGTCGTGTATTATCTTAGGGGTGGCTTACTTATCATGCAAGTGCTGTTATGTATGATTCGGGGTTGCCTGGCACAATAACATCTGAAGTTTATACTCGTATTAGCCTCAAAAGTTCTATTGCTTTACCCGGAATTTTATCACACATACCCCGCTACATCCGACTATATGTTCACCCACAGTATGGTTTATCTTACCAGTAAGAGTACAATTTTATTGTTTTGCTTACTCCTTATCAACGCCTGTTCGTTCAGAACATCTGATAATCAGCAATATGTAAAAAAAGGCCGCACGGTAGAGGTAGTGAAAGAGGGCGACAAGTATACCCTGTACCGCAACGGTGAACCGTACTTTATCAAGGGGGCCGCTGGATATGAACATTTTGACAAGGTAGCAGCCTATGGCGGCAATTCTATTAGGGTATGGCACACCGACGAGGATACCCAGCGCCTGCTGGACGAAGCGCATCAACAAGGCCTGACCGTGATGCTGGGGCTCTGGATGGAGCGTGAGCGGGAAGGGTTTAACTACTACGACAAAGACGACGTGGCCGCCCAGAGAGAGCGCCTGCGTGCGGAAGTTCTCAAATACAAAGACCATCCGGCCCTGCTGATGTGGGTGGTGGGCAACGAACTGTACGCGGAAGGGTCGAACGTGAAGGTATGGGATGCCGTGAATGGCGTGGCCGAAATGATTCACGAAGTAGACCCCAATCACCCGACTACGACCACGGTGATGAACGTGCCAAAACAGGTGGTGAACCTAATCAACCGCCGCTGTCCGGCCATCGACATTCTGTCTATCAACTCATTCGGAGCCCTGCACGACCTGCCTACTGAATTACGCGGAACGGACTGGAATGGTCCCTATGTGATAGCCGAGTTCGGAGGACGCGGATATTGGGAAACCAATACCACCTGGTGGTATGCGCCCATCGAACAGAACAGTTCTGAGAAAGCCGCCTTCGCCCGTGAAAGGTATGAGAAAACCGTACTGGCTGACGCTGATCGCTGCCTGGGCGCCTACGCTTTTATCTGGGGCTACAAGTATGAAACGACACCGACCTGGTTCAGCATCATGACCGAAACTGGCGAAGAAACCGAAATGGCGCAGGTGATGCGCGAGATATGGAGCGGGAAAAGGAACTTCAACAGGGCGCCGCACATTGCATACCTGTCCCTCAAGGGCATTTTTCCATTAGACCAGGTATACCTGCAGCCCGGCGAATTGTCCACGGTAGCCGTGTTTGCAACTGATGCCGATGGCGATAGTCTGCGGGTAGATTGGGAGCTGCTGCCTGAAACCGTGAGTGAAGACGGCAACGCCATCAAAGAGCAAAAGCCAAAAGCCCTACCTGATGTGATCCAGCAAACGGAGGGCAACAGCGCCGTCCTGAAAGCCCCGCAGCGGGACGGCGCCTACCGGCTGTACGCCTATGTGTACGACGGCCAGGGGAACGTCGCCACCGCCAACTTTCCGTTTTATGTGAAGGCCGGCAACACCTTTAGTTCAGCATTGGATTTTTACTAAGCAAATCAACGCTGTAGTTAAATTATTTGGCTGATTTTTAGACTTATTTCATCGTCTTGCCCTGGGTTAATCTTTATTTAGTAACCGCTACAACCAATTCGGCGCTTCTACAGTAAACCACTTACCTCAGTTTTAGATTTAGGAGTAGTACAATTTAGACCGTTTCCGATAGAAGCAGTCTTCAGGCCATGCTGTCTCCTGCTGAACATTTCAAAGATCCTAGAGCCTGAATGAACAAATGAACAAGCAACTGAATAATACAAAAATAAAAAAGGCCCAGTCCACGGGTATAGCTACCGGCACAATGTCAAAAAATGGGCAAAAAACCCCAAAAAAGCTGGAGGCGGGGGACTTTTACAAAGAGGCGTTGAGCCTGCTAGTGAAGAGCGAAGCGAAATTTCTGGTTGGAGGCGGACTCGCGCTGGACAGGTATACGGGAATCAACAGGGCCACCAAAGACCTCGACATTTTCTGCAAAGTAGGAGAGTGCCCGCGAATCCTCAAAACCTTTGCTGAGAGCGGCTATTATACCGAAATGACTGACCCCCGCTGGCTGGCCAAAGCCAAAAAGGAAGATCACCTGATGGACCTGATCTACAACAACCCGGCCAGCCTATGCCCTGTGGACGACCGCTGGTTTGAGTATGCCACTGAAGGCGAGTTGTATGGCGTCAAAGTGAAGTTTATGCCGCCCGAAGAGCTCATCTGGTGCAAACTGTACGTACAGAACCGGGAGCGTTACGATGGTTCTGACATCAACCACCTCATCCTGCGCTGCGGCGAAAAGCTCGACTGGAACCGTCTTTGGTCCTATACCGAACAGCACTGGCAGCTTGTGCTGGCCCAGTTCATGAGCTTCCATTTTGTGTACCCATCCGACCGCGACATCATACCCCGCTGGCTGATGGACGAGCTGCTGCTGCGGGCCAAAGAGCAGTACGATGTGGAAACACCCAAAGAGAAAATCTGCCGGGGCCCCTACATCGATCAAACCCAGTATGGCCACGACATCACAGTTTGGGACTACAAAGCAATGACCATGCGCACCATATAGATACCAAGGCTGATGTGTACGCTGCTATACTTGTAGGAAACGGAATGAGACTTCGTGTTTTTCCAGAGTCAGTAGCAGATTTTTGGGCAGGTATAGTTTGTGTTTTAATTCATCGTTCCTATAAGTATAGCGCTTAATCAAGAAGGCTATACCTACTGGTATCACGACAAAGGCCCTGAGTTACATGGCCTTTGTCGTTTCAGAATTTATCGCTGCGTCGCTCCAGCAGAATGGTGTTGTGCCATACGCCGTGCAACTGGGCAATGCGGTCGCGGTAGCCGATCTGCCGGAAACCGTGCCGTTCCTGCATGCGCAGGCTGGTGGTATTATCGGCGAAGGTGGAGGATTGCAGCGTCCAGATGCCGTTGGCCTCGCTCTCCTCGATCATAGCGCGCATCAGTTGGTCGGCTATACCTTTGCCACGGTGGTGGGTAGCAATGTAAATGCTGAACTCAGCCACGCCACGGTAGCAGGCTCTGGAAGACACAGGCAGCAGCGCCACCCAACCCAGCACTTCATCGTTTTCAATCGCCACCAAACGGGTATGTGGCAGATGGCTACGGTCCCATTCTTCCCAGGTGGGCACTTCGGTGTTGAAGGTCGAGTAGCCGGTTTCCAGGCCCTCGCCATAGATGCGGAGTACCTCGTTTGCATGCTCCGCTTGCATCGGTACAAGCTGTATCATCGCCTATTTCCAGATCAAAATTAGCGTGCCGCACAAGATCACACCCATACCTAGTAGCAGGCGCGGTGTGAGCGGCTCGTTCAGCAAAAAGTATGAGAGGCCTACCGTCACCAGTATACCTGCCCGGTCTATTGTCGCCACCACCGACACATCGGCTGTTTTGATGGCTTTAAAGTACAGAATCCAGTAGACGGCGGTGCAGGCGCCGGCCAGTATGAACCAGGTGAGCGTTTTGTTGTCGATTTGCCGGGCTGTTTTGAGTCCGCCTGCGTACAGCGCGTGCCCGAGCACCATCATAAACAGCACCCCCGTGCGTATAACCAAAGCCAGGTGCTCGTTGGCATTGTTATTCATTCCCATCTTCGCAAACACCATTGCCACGCCCCCTGTGAGCATGGCAACGAGTGCATATCCTAACCAAGGTTCCATTATCCTATAAATTTCAGGCTGCAATAGTACGATAGGTTTTGTTCTTTCCCGCTACTTCCAGTCGGAATTTTTTATCCTATTGCCAGCCCCAGCACTTTTACTTTTTGGTGAGCTGGCTAGCGGCTCTCACCTGAATAATTTCCGCTTTCATGGCTTCCAGATCAGTACGGAATTTTGGACTCTTCATCAGCTTGTGCACAAACTGGCGGGCAAACTCTTTCCCGGCCTCCGAGTCGCTTGGGTAGTGCACCCCGCGGGTTTCTCTGGAGAAGGCCATGTCACTGGCAACACCCAGGAAGTGATCCTGATACTCTGGGAAGATGTGGCCCAAAATATAGGCATGCACATGGGAAGTTGAAGAATGTCCGCTCGGGTAGGAGGCGTGTCCCGGCGCTTCGAGGTTTTCCAGGCGGCTGTCCAGTTGGTATGGTCTCGGGCGCTTGAAGTCGTTTTTGAGTGAGAAGATATAATAAGTAGCGTCCTGTATTACATGCTGAAATACCTTTGATGTAACCGGCAGCTTTTCTGCATTGAACCATGGCCCAAGATCGCGCCCGATGTAGAACAAGCTGTTGAGGTTTCGGGTATAGTCCGCATCAGTTGGGTTGGTAGTCAGTGGGTCGTAGTATACGGCAGCCAAGGTTTCGGTACGGTTAATGGCTTCGGCATTCCGGTTCTTTTGCAGGTATAGCAGAAAGTCGAGTTCAGCGCGGGTCTCAGCAGAGTTATTGGCCGGAAAAGGCTTCAGTTTGAACTTGCTGACGGGCACATCTACGTATACTGTGCGCAGCTTCAGGTAGGCGCCCCGTTTGAAATCTGCTTCCGGAAAGGTGATGTCATCCAAAGATCGGATGGCCACATCCAACTTATTTTCTTTTGCGGGTTTCTTGCCGCCATCAATTACCATAGTCGTTTGAGCAAGCGCCGCTGTTTGCAGGGCCATGCTCAATAGCAAGACCAAGGTTAATATGCGGAGGGGAGAGGCCCCTTTATGTTGGCGCTCACAAGCGGCTTTGTTGCAGGTATGCTGCGCATCCGGCTGCTGTTCTTTTGTCGTTTGGCTGTGCTGCGCTGCTTTTTGATTTTTGACAGACTGCGGTGTTGCGAATTGATAGATCGGTTCCATGTGATGAATTCTTTATTGTTTTGGTTTAAATTCATCAGGATGACGGGGAGGGGAGCGGAAAGACGCAGGGGTTTGGAAAAAATTTATAACAAGTTTTTGGATTAGACGATTGACAGAAATCTTATGCATGGTTGTTATCCTCCTACCTTTTTTGTCTGAATCAGGATTTACAGGATTTTAAGATTTACAGGATTCTCGTGCACGATTGTCATCCCCCTGCCCCCTTCGAAGTACAGGGCCGTTAAGTTCTGCAGACAACTATCCCCTTGAGGGGATTATAGGGGTGTAACTTCAATCCTTGAATGCCAATCATTAGCTAATTTGCTTTTCTCTTACATCAGTCAACACCCCTCTGCGCTCCCCTCAAGGGGAGAATTTGGTAGAACTTAACGGCCCTGCCCTTCAAAGGGGGACTCTCCTGTAGCTGCCAGTCCACAGGTATAAACTTCGTTGTAATTGTTCTGTTATACCGGGTCCAACCACCCCTAACCCCTCCTTGTCTAAGGAGGGGAGTCTGGAGTTGCCATTTCACAGGTCTAGGCTTCGTAGTACGCATCAAACACCACTGACAGGTATAGCAAGAGTAACTTGCACCGTAAGCGATGAAACAGATAGCTCTAACCAGGTGCACAAAACGACGCTCCACTGTTCGAGCGTTCAGCGAGTTTGGAGCGTCTTGATTTTTTTGCTTACTTTTTTCATCAAGGAAAAAAGTAGGTGCCCGCCGCACAGGCGAAGCTATAAAACAAATTAGCTTAAGGTATAGGAAGGCTTAAGCTACGCTAGGTATAGGTATACCACGCCAGCTATAACTTGTACGGGGCCAGAGGCCCCACGATAGCAGACACAAGCGGGGACGCTTGCGCCACAGCTAATAGCTATACTGCAACCACTGAGTATACACCCGCAAACCAAAACCTTTCCCATATTCTTACTACCTTAGCGCCACATTGCCGCCGGCAGTAGCGGATAAGAAATTCAACATTAGACATAAACAATCATACATGAGCACTGAAGTAAGAGCACTCGAGCCGAAAGCCCTCTGGAATAATTTCGCTGACCTGAACGCCGTGGCGCGGCCATCCAAAAAAGAAGAACGTGTCGTTGCCTTCATGATGGAGTTCGGTCAGAAACTCGGCTTGGAAACCATCCAGGACGAGATCGGCAACGTCATCATCAAGAAACCCGCCACAACGGGTATGGAAGACCGCAAAACGGTGCTGATTCAGAGCCACGTCGACATGGTGCACCAGAAAAACGCAGATACAGATTTCGATTTTAACACGCAGGGCATCGATATGTATGTGGACGGTGACTGGGTGAAGGCACGCGGCACGACACTGGGTGCTGACAACGGACTGGGTGTGGCTTCCATCATGACTTTGCTTGCCGCTAAGGATATTGCGCATCCAGCCATTGAGGCGTTGTTTACGATAGACGAAGAGACAGGTATGACCGGTGCCCTCGGCCTGAAAGGCGGGGTGCTGGAAGCTGAGATCATGCTTAACCTCGACACCGAAGACGACACCGAACTGACCATCGGCTGCGCCGGCGGTGTGGACATTAACGCCAGCGACACTTACCAGCCGGAAGGTATAAACGGCGATATGAAAGGTTATAAGCTGAGCATTAAAGGCCTGACTGGCGGACACTCCGGTATGGACATTTACCTGGGTCGCGGCAATGCTAATAAACTAATGAACCGTTTGCTGCACCAGGCTGCTGAAAAAGTTGGCCTGCGCATCGGCTCAATCGACGGGGGTAGCCTTCGCAATGCTATTCCGCGTGAGTCGGTGGCTGTGGTGGCTATACCTGCTGGCGAGGCGGCAGCTTTCGAAAAGTTTGTGGAAGAACTGACGACCATTCTGAAGAACGAGCATGCTACGACTGATCCTAATCTGGCTGTGACGGTAGAGCAGGTAGAAGCTCCGGCGCAGGTATTGCCAGCTGATTATCAGGCAGATTTGTTGCGTGCGCTTTACGCCTGCCAAAACGGGGTGTATCGCATGAGTCCGGACATTGAACACCTGGTGCAGACCTCCAACAACGTAGCCCGCGTGCTGGTGCAGGACGGCAAACTGACCGTGCAGTGCCTCACGCGCAGCTCCGTGGACAGTGAGAAAATGGACCTGGCTGCTGGAATTAAAAGCGCACTTGAGTTAGCCGGTGCTACCGTGTCACTGAGCGGGATGTATCCGGGCTGGATGCCTCGTCCGGGTGCCGGCATCGTGCAGCTGATGAGTGACCTCTACAGAGAGAAGTATAACGGGGAAGCCCACGTGAATGCCTGCCACGCCGGTTTGGAGTGCGGTATCATCGGGGCAAATTATCCGGAAATGGAGATGATCTCGTTCGGACCTAACATCCGCGGCGCACACTCACCTGACGAAAAAGTACAGATCAGCTCGGTGCAGAAGTACTGGGATTTCCTGCTGGATACGCTGAAACGTATACCTGCGAAGGCGTAACACTAACTTAGGCCTATAAAGCAAAGCCCCTTCCGGAATCATCCGGAAGGGGCTTTTTTATACCTGAATATCAGCTTTCTAAATTCTAAACTCCCTTCAGGTATACCCTGAATTCTGAGCCTTTACCCTGTTCGCTGTCGCACTCTATTTTGCCATCGCAGTTCTCCACGATCCGCTTCACGATAGCCAGGCCGACGCCGGTGCCTTCTACGTGCGCATGCAAGCGCTTGAACATGTCAAATACCTTTTTCCGGTCATCCGATCTTATACCAAGCCCATTGTCTTTGACACGGAACACGGTATAGGCACCTTCGCGGTAAGTGCTGACCTCGATCAGCGGCGGACGCTCCGGTGAGCTGTACTTGATGGCATTCGATACGAGATTATAGACGATACTGCGCAGATTTTTTCGTGAAAAAACCATTTCCGGCACCTCAGAAAAGTCTGTGTCGATCGTGGCGTCGTATTTGAGAATCAGGTCCTGGATATTCATGGTCACATCATCGATCAACTCCGCAAACCGAACACTTTCGATGGGTGCTTCGTCCTGGTGCTGCAGCTTGGCCACTTCAGTCAGGTCCATAAGCGTGTGCTTGAACCGACCGATGGCATCCTGAATCATGTGCATGATGATGTTCAACTCACCGTGATCAGGCTCGGGGTTATCCAGCACCTCTCTCAGCGCCACTACCAGCCCTTCGATGTTATTAATAGGGGCTTTCAGATCGTGTGAGGCGGTATAGACGAAGTTGTCCAGGTCTTTGTTCACGCGGGTGAGTTCGGCTGTGCGGGCGTTTACTCTTTCTTCCAGCTCGCGGTTAATCTCCTGGGTGCGTTTGTGGGCGAGTTCTACTTCTTTCTTTTGCAGGTAAAAGCGCACAAAAGCCGTTACTTTGGCCTTGGTGATGGCAGGGTGCAGGGGTTTAAACAGAAAATCCACGGCACCGGCCTCAAATCCCTCCATCACATGCACATCCTGCTGGTTAATGGCCGTCACGAAGATGATCGGAATGTCGCGTGTTTTGGAAATATCGCGCAGGTAGCGGGCTACTTCGTAACCGTTCATACCGGGCATCTGCACATCCAGCAAAATAAGGGCTATTTCTTCCTGCAAAGCAATTTTCAGGGCTTCTTCGCCTGAATTGGCAAGCAGGTAGTCGGTATTGTCGCCGTCTTCCGACAGCAGGCTCGCCAGGCTGACAAGGTTTTCCTGCTTATCGTCCACGAGCAATATCTTTACCGGATGGGTAGTAGTAGGCAAGGTCGTAATAGGTAAGATATCGTGGTCAGTGTCCATGTAAGGTTAGCAAATAAGCTTGTATGCGCTCAACATTTAGGATACTACAGCCGGGTGTGCTCTGGATGGCTGCCAGCGGCATAGTGGAAATTTCCGCTTCGCCGGGGTGCTGCACGATGGCGGTGCCCCGTTGGTCAAATATATACTTTAATCCTGAACTTCCATCCTTGCTGGCGCCACTAAGTAATATCCCCACCGTATTTTTCCCGAAAACATCGGCTGCGCTGGTAAAAGTCACGTCGATAGAAGGGCGCGAGTAGTTCTCCAACTCTGAATCGTCAAGCGAGAAGGTATGGTCTTTTTCGAGCAGCACATGGTAGTTGGCTGGGGCAATGTAGACGTGGCCAGCCTCCAATGGGGCTTTATCATCAATTTCCACCGCTTTCAGCGCCAGCTTTTTTTCGTAGAGTTCCTGCAGATTGCCCTCATAATTGCGCAAACGGTGCAGCACCAGCACGATGGGAATGCTGTAGTCGGCAGGGAGGGCCTGCAGTATTTTCATTGACGCCTGTATGCCGCCCCAGGATCCACCAATTACGATCAGTCTGGATGTGTCGTGCATCAGGAGTTTTTACGGTAAATACGGTTGTTTTTGTCTACGAAGTCATACCTGTTGCTGATGTCTGACATGGCCAGTGTTTCTTTTTTGCCCAATGCCAGGTAGCCCAGACTTACCAGACTCTCGTCGAAAAGCTGGTAAACGCGCTCCTGCAGTGTCCGGTTAAAGTAGATCAGCACGTTACGGCACACGATCAGGTGAAATTCGTTGAACGAGCTGTCGGTAGCCAGGTTGTGCGGGTAAAACACCACATTCCTGACCAGCGACGAGTTGAACTTCACGCTGCCGTAGTTACTGGTATAGTATTCTGCAAAATCTCGCTTACCGCCCGCTGCATAGTACGCTGCGGTATAGGCCGTCATGTTTGTAGCAGAGAAGATGCCGTCCTTCGCCTGCCGCAATACCTTCTGGTTGATGTCGGTAGCGTAGATCTTGGTGCGACCCAGCAGCCCTTCTTCCTCCAGCAGGATTGCCAGCGAGAAGAGCTCCTCGCCGGTAGAGCAGCCCGCGTCCCATACCTTGATGAACGGGTAGGTAGACAGGATCGGCAGCACGTTCTCGCGCAGCGACTTGTAAAACGTAGGGTCGCGGAACATCTCGGTCACGTTCACGGTAATCTCCTGTAGGAAATTCTCGAAGAAGAAACTGTCCGTGAACAAAAACTTGCGCAGGTCTCCGATGCTCTGCAGGTGCTTCTGCCCCAGAAAGCGCTTGATGCGGCGGTACACCGAGGCCCGGGCATAGCCGCTGAAATCGTAACCGTAAGCTGTGTGTATTTCCTTGATGAGCGCCTCTACCTCCAGCTCAAACAAATCATCCTGCTCAGGCTTCATACAACCAAACCCGCATCAGGGTAAGCAATTTATCGGTATCTACTGGTTTCGGAATATAGTCAGAAGCCCCGGCTTCAATGCATTTTTCTCTGTCTTCTTTCATGGCCTTGGCGGTGAGTGAAATGATCGGCAGTTGCTTAAAACGTAAATCCGACCGGATTCGTTTTGTCGCTTCTATACCGTCCATTTCCGGCATCATCACATCCATCAGCACCATGTCTATACCTGCTTCGGTGTCAAGTTTTTCAAGGGCCTCCTTGCCATCATAGGCAGCTATTACCTGCATGCCGTGGAGCTCCAGCAGACTGCTCAGCGAGTAGATGTTGCGCACATCGTCGTCTACCACCAGTATCTTTTTGCCGCGCAGCACTTCCTCGGGCACGTGCAGCTTCATCTTGAACTCGTTGCCCGGCGGCAGCTTCTGGTTGACCTTGTGCAGGAAGAGCTGCACCTCGTCGAGCAAGCGCAGGTATGAGTACTCGTTTTTGATGATGATCGTGTTAGCGAACTCCTTCAACTTCGTCTCTTCTTCCTCGCTCAGGTCTTTGCCGGAGTAAATGATGATCGGAATGTCGCCGAGCTTGGTCTGCGACTTGATGCGCTTCATCCAATCATAGCCTTTCATACCCGGTAGGTTCAGGTCAAGGATGATGCAGTCTACTTTTTGCTTGGCCAGCACTTTTTCGGCTTCTTCTGCGGAGTAGGCGGAGGTTGACTTGAGTCCGTGTGCCAGCAGCAGTTCGGCCACGGCTTTGTTCTCAATATCATTGTCCTCCACGATCAGGATGTTCTCGATGTTCGCGCCCGACTTGTTCACGATAGAGCCAAAGGCCTTGTTCAGCATTTCGAGTGTTACTGGTTTTGGCAGGTACTCTTCGTTTTCAGCGTGCTCCCCGATCACCTCTTTGTCGTAGGCCGACATGACATGCACGTTGATATTGCGGAGGTTCTTGTCTTCACGCACTTTTTTGAGCACGTCCCAACCCGACATGTCGGGTAGCTGGATGTCGAGGAGCATGGCGTCGGGCTTGTGCTGCAAGGCCATGCGCAGGCCGTCGCGACCCGTAAAAGCCTGGTGCACCCTAAAGTTTTTGGCCTTGGCGAAGTCAGCTAGGATGTCGCTGAAGCCCTTGTCGTCTTCCACGATCAGCACACAGATATCTTTTTTGTCCTGGCGCTCCATGTTTAGGAAAACCTGCCCCATGCTCTGGCTCTTTTGTTGCGCCGATGATGGACCAGCAACTGCGGCAGGACGAGACGCTGAATTATGGGCAGGAGACTGTCGCTGCGCAGGTATAGCCGAGCCATTTACTGCGCCGAATGGCACACGCGGCAGGTATAGCGTGAAGGTGCTGCCCTTGCCCGGCTCACTCTCAAGCATCAGTTCGCCGCCCAGCAAAGTAGCGAGCTCTTTGCTGATCGTAAGTCCCAGACCCGTGCCACCGTACTTGCGGGTAGTGGAGGTGTCGGCTTGCTGGAAGGCTTCGAACACCATCTCCTGCTTGTCCTGTGCTATACCTATACCTGTGTCGCGCACGGCAAAGGCGACCACATCCTGGGCTTCGCGCAGCTGCTCCGATCTGAAAGCGGGACGCTGCGTAACCAGGTATACCTGGAACTCTACTTCGCCGCCCTCGTCGGTAAACTTGATGGCATTGCCGATGAAGTTCTTCAGGATCTGCTCCAATCGGAAACGGTCGGTCACGATGCTGTCGAATGCACCTGCTATGTGGCGCTCTTTGAAGTTGATCTGCTTTTTGGCAGCCAGTTCCCTAAACATCGGCCTCATTGAAATGTCGGACAGTTGCAGCTCCTCCGTCTCCAGCTTCACCATACCTGACTCGATCTTAGAAAGGTCCAGTATCTCGTTGATCAGCCGCAGCAGGTCGTTGCCAGACTTGTGGATGATGTGGGCATGGTCGATCTGTTTGGTGGACAGCGTATTCTCAGCGTTGTCGGCCAGCAGACGTGAAAGGATAAGGATACTGTTGAGCGGGGTGCGCAGCTCGTGGCTCATGTTGGCCAGGAAGTCGCTTTTGTACTTGCTCACGGTTTCGACCTGCTGTATTTTCAGTTCGATCGCTTCGCGGGCATCCTCCAGGGCCTTGTTCTTGGCACCCAGTGCCTCGTACTGTTCTTCCAGCAGTTGTGCTTTTTCTTCGAGCTCGGCGTTCTTTTCCTGCAGTTCTTCCTGGTTCACGCGCAGTTCTTCTTCCGATGCCTTCAGCTCGGCATTAAGCTGACGCAGTTCCTCCTGTTGGGTCTCCAATTCCTCGGCCTGGTTCTGTGTTTCGTAGAGCAGTTCCTGGGTATGCAGGTGGGCCTGCAGGGTATGGATGAGGACTGAAATGCGTTCGGAGGCGGAGTCGAGCAGGCGGCGCTGCACCTCGGTGTAAGGCGTGCGGGAAGCCAGTTCCAGGGCCCCAACGATGGTGTTGCCAAAATAGAGCGGCATGATGATGACCGTGGCCGGTTCAATATCAGTAAGACCGGTGCGGATGCGCAGGTATTCTTCCTGCACGCCTTCGAGCACTTTTACCTTGCGTTCCTGCACCGTCTGACCTACTGTACCGGTTCCAACTTCAAACACAGGCAGCTGCGCTTTGCTCTTTTGCAAACCATAGCTGGCGGCAGGTTCTAGTTTGCCCGCGTTGTTGTGCAGGTATAGCACACCCGCTTCGGAGTCGGTGTAGTTGCAGAGGTAGGAGAGGGCGTGTTTGGACACGTTGTCGAGTGTGGACTCGCCCCCGATCAGATTGCTGAGTTCGGCCACGCCGGTCAGCACCCAGTTGCGGTTGGCATTCTCGGTGGTGTAGGAGTGCAGGTTTTCCTTCATGGTGCGGATGGACAGGCTGAGCGTGTCTGCCTCGCTCTGTGGCTCCACATCCATATCGTAGCGGCCCTGGCCAATGGCTTTGGTCACCTCCGAGAGCATCACCGTTTTCTTGACCACCCCTCTGAAAGAAGAAGCTACACTGCCAATCTCGTCGGTGCTGTTAATGTCGATCTGCACGTCGGTGGCACCCAAGCGGATGCGGTCAGCAGCATTTTTGAGGCTGGCAAGGGAGCCGGAGATCAGACTGATGATGTAATAAGACAGGAAGCCAACCAGCAGCAGGATAGCCGCCAGGCTGGCAAACAGTATCTGCAGGTAGCGTTCTTTGCTTATGGTCTCGGCTTCAACTCCTGCTCTGATCTGGTCTATCAGGGTTACCTCCGCTTTGCGCAGGGCCTCGATGTTATTGGTGAAAAGGGTATAGACTTTGAGAGGCTGAAACCTGTTTAAGTCTGTTTCGGGATTCTCCTGAAATGTTTTCAGAATGGCGTCGCCGCGCTTGTACTCGTCCGATACCACGATTTGCTGCACCACGTTGACCGCGTCTTTCTCGCCATAACGGTAAAACTCCCCAAGGGCAGCAGAATGTGCGGTGTACTGCGCCATCAGTTGCGCATAATCCTGGTATGAGAAAATCCCTTCCTGCAGAGATTTCATGAGCAAGCTACGCATGCGGGCAAGGTGTATCTTTGCTTCCGATAGACTCTTGAAACTGATCAACTGCTTGCTGATTTCAGAATTGTTAATGCCGATGGCGCTGGCATCCATGCGGTTGAGCATGCTGAAAATAAAATCTGAAGAATAGCGCCGGAAATCCTCTGGGTCTAGTTTGCCCTTATCGAGTTCGCTACGGTATTTTTTGAGGTCATCGAGCATGCTGAGGGCCGGAAAAGTCCGGTTGGTCTCGCTCAGGAAATTGGTCAACTCCAGTCCGGCTGCATCCGTCAAACCGCGTTGGGCGCGGGCATCCAACATAAAGGCGGAGTCGCCGGCAGAGGCGGCCAGGATACGGGCCCTTTCCCGCTGGAAGGCATGCACCAGATCAGAGATTTTTTCTGACTCGTTTAGCTGCACCACTTCATTTTTCAGCTTCTCGTTGTCTTCGAGCTCACGCTGCACGGTGGTGGCCACAAAATAAACGAGCGGGAAAAGGAGCAGGGCCAGCAGGAGAAGGAGTTTATCCCTGATCTTCAGGTTTTTGATGATGTTCATCGAGCGTGCGTTGGTTTAAGCAAGGGTGAATAGGAACCTGTTGAATATGCAAGTTAGGAAAACATAAGGAATTCTGGGATACGGGTATAGGAAAAGCCCGGGCAGGTTGCCATCGTCTTTCCCTAGGTCGTGAACCGGCTTGGGAAAGCCGATGTGCTGTGGAATCTTTTTTATCAAATTTTAATAAATATTTATTGTTTTACGATAAATAATTTTTTACTTTCGATCTATCTAAATGATAAAACTATGAAAACACCAGGCAAAACCAGAACTGAGCAGATTCTCCGGGTGATGTACGTACTGTCGTGGATCGCGTTCATTGGCCTGCTGGTAAAAACAGGCGCCATTATGACTTCCTTTGGTGTGAGTTTGTACAATCCGGAAGCTTCACACAATCTATATAAAGGTTTGAGTCTGTATGATCTGCGGGAGCACAGTTTCTGGTACTACACGCAGGTTGTTTCCCTGATGATTGCCTTTTCGGGCCTGAAAGCCTATATTTTTTATTTGGTGATCCAAGCCTTGTCGAAAGTGAACTTGACAAACCCTTTCACTATGGAAGTGGCAGTCCTGCTGGAAAAGATCAGTTATGTGCTGATCGGCATTTGGGCAGTGGCGCTGCTATATAACGCACAGACGGAGTGGTTTGCCAAAAGGCAAATAATAAACCTGGATCACTGGTCAACCGAAGGCTTCTTTTTAATGGCGGGACTGGTATTCATTATCTCCCAGATATTTAAACGCGGGGTGGAGATTCAGGCTGAAAACGAACTAACTGTATAAGACATGCCAATAATTGTGAACCTGGACGTGATGATGGCCAAGCGAAAAATGTCTTTGAACGAACTCTCAGAAAAGGTGGATATCACGCTGGCCAACCTGTCTATACTCAAAACCGGAAAAGCCAAAGCAATTCGTTTCAGCACCCTCGAAGCCATCTGCAAAGCACTCGACTGCCAACCCGGCGACTTGCTGGCTTATGGCGCAGATGAACATACAAGTTCTTAAAATAGAGAGGAAGCTATACCTGGCTATACCTATACCTGCAGGTATAGCGCTATGTCCTGATCAGGTTTTTGATGAGAGTTGAAGGTCTGGTATTTACCTGGTTCGCCTGATCATAAATCCGTTTTCCACCTTCTCGAATCCTACTTTGGGGTAATACTCCATGGCGGCCGGAGCTGACAGAAGCAGCAGCATCGTTTGTTCTCCAATCATCTCCTTTGTCAAAGCAATCAACTGCCTGCCGATTCCTTCTTTCTGATACTCCTTCCGAACGGCTAGATCTGACAAATAACAGGTATAGCAGAAGTCGGTCAGTGAGCGTGCTATACCTATCAGTTTCTCTCCATCCCAGGCCGACACAACCAGGTTGGAGTTAGCATACATCCTCTCGATGCGCGCATGGTCTGCAGTCGGGCGGTTTATACCTGAGCTGTTGTACAGGTCGATGATGAGCTGCGTGTCTGGGGTGAAGTCTGATCGATAGGTGATTTCCATGGGGGAGGTTAGTAAACCTTGTTGGGAGTTCGTTTTCAGTCTAACAGCATTGTAAGCTAAACCAAGATTTGTCAAATTTTTGATTCAGTAAGTCGTCTTTCCTTATCCAAAAGTAAAGGCGTCCTACATCTCCCCACATCATTCCATTTTCTTCGTTACTGTCAATTTGTAAAAGAAGTCGCCAGTTTTTTGCGTTTGGTTCAAGTTCTTTCGCTCTAGGATCGTTGTAGCCGGAAGGGTCACCACAATAAAGCCCATTTGTTACAAGTTCGCACTCAAATTCCATATCATTTTGAATGTTGTCAGAGTAGCCTAAAAGTTTATTTAAATTTCCGTCATCATAAACTTCTTCCCAGAATTTGTCGTCTTCTCCATCTTCAAAATCATCATAAACTTCGTGTCCGTAAGAAGGCAAACTGATTTCAGATTTCACTTCAACTGAACAGGGTTTAAAGCAGGAATATCCTGGCAAATCGTTAGGGAAATCATTTCTTCGTAATTCAGACAAATTGCCGTTCCAATAAATTACTTTGAATTTGTTTTTGTCTTTATAATCAAAGCCCCAAGCTTCTTGTTCTGCTGAATAAAAAAAATACAGCATGCCCGACTTTGGCAACAAATTGTCTTTATCAAATTTCGAAACTTCTGTCAGATTTATTTGAGCGATAAAGGATAGTGGTTTTGTGATCGTCTCTTGTTTTTTGCTGCTGAAAATCAGAAACTTTTTTTCTGTTGTTTCAATCGTGTTGGTTTCTGATACCCAGGCAATTTCGTTAGGTAAATCAGGATTACCACCAATTTTAGTTTGTCCTATACCTATAGTATTGTCGTCGGCTTCTGTTTGATAAAGTCTGATAGTGTTTCTCAATGATGGTTGCAACCTATCAAAATACTTTCCAAGTCCGTTTACATCGAGTCTTTGTTGTAGTTTTTCTAAGTTCATTTCGGTGTCGCTATAAAATGACTGCCTAACGGGCTCGTACAGCAGAAGCTCTTGTTATAATAAGGGTTAAGGCTTCCGTTGTTGACGGAAGTACTATCTAATTATCACTACTCCATTATTAGCGGTGCTACCATAAATTTTTTGTGCTTCATCTGCAGAAAGTACCACTATGGATTTAACCTTAGAAAAATTTAGATTTATTAGCATACCCTCAACATTAGGTTTTAATATCTCACCATCGATGACATACATTAAGTTATCTCTGTCATCGGGCTCGTTTATTGTTTTATCATGATATTCTTTTGAAATACTTGAGAGTTTAGGTCTGTATTTACTGATCGCATATTTCTTAGTTATCAACAAGACAACGCCATTTTCTATATTATTCTTTATATTTTTTGGTACCTTTTTGTCTGATTTTTCATAGATAGTTATCTTGGCAATGTCATTGGGATCAATATTATTTAAAGCACTTTTATGTCCCACCTTTTCATAGTCTACAAAAAATACTGTTTCATCAGTTATTCTTTGTAAAACTTCTGTTTCATTCCACTTCTTCCCGTTAGTGGTTATTAAGCTGGATGAGCAACTTCCTAAGCAAAGCATGGAAGCGCAAGCGAATATGATCTTGATTAAATTCATTTTCAAATATTTATTTAGATTTTGTATGCTGTTACTACCAACGGACTGGGTTTTGCCATGGCGTAGCTATGGTAAAGGTGGGGTTATAAGACTTTATTTTTTCATGCCTAACCAAAGGCTTCCACGTTTAAAAGAGTATACTTCTGTTATGTTACCTATTGGTTCATCCAGCTTTTCTGTCCGATGTGGTTTCCTAAGTTGCTTCTCAAACCATACTTTAGTTTCTTCAAAATCTTGTTTTGAAACATAATATTCTGGTTCTCCAATTTCGCAATTATCGTAGCTGTCTTCATCTAAATGGTAGTCCCAGTTAAACTGTTCAAGCCTATTCTTTAGAATTCCATAGTTGCGTGTTTGGAGTGCCTTAACTTTAGATGGTTTGTGGAAAATATTTTCATAGTACTCTATCCTATTCCCTATAGCACAAACCACCTGTGACCTTGAAAACCGTGGCTCGTAAAGCCAAATCTTCAAATAGTAAGGCTGACTTAACTGGTCAAGCTGTAATTTCCAGCAATCATAAATATCAAGAAGCCCTTTGAGGATTTCTTGCTTAATCTTCCCCTTCGGTGCTGGTGCAGAACTTTTGATAATTGAGATGTCACACCAAGGATGCACTATTATGTCTATGTGGTCACTTCCATTCCTCTTCAGGTAGTCAAGATTAAGATCCAGATTTTTCCGTCTCCACTCTTCAACTTGCTTATGGCGTCTCTTATGCCCACGAACTTTTTGTATTCTCATCTAATCCTTAAAATGGCTTATAACTTGTTCAAAAGCGAATACATACGGTTATTGACACCATATCAAAAGGTCTCTCCCTAATCCTCCCGCTCCAGAACTATCAAATTGGCAGAAGCCCGGTTCAACGCAATCGGGATGTTGTTGAGAACGGCCGTGCGGATGAGGGTTTGGATGTCGTGCTCGTGGCCGTGTGGGGTTTCCACGTCGATAAAGAAAATCACTTTCTGGATCTGTCCTTGTAGCAGGCGGGCGGCCAGCAGAATGTCACCACCACTGGGGCCGTGACCGAAAGGCTCGATGTTCAAGTCGAGCAGTTCGTTGATCAGCTTGGCGGTATTGGTAGTGCCGATCAGTTTGTATTGGCGGAGAGCCTGCTGGTTTTCTTTTACCCAGTTCAGCAGTTCTGTTTTTTTGTTGTTGTGGGCGATGAGTGCAATCGTTGACATAAAATTTCAGGTATAAGGTATAAGTACAACACCGCTGCCTGGGTGTCGCACAAGTGAAGATAGCGCTTTTCCTATTAATTGTTGATACCCTGAAGTTCGAAAGATTACGGGATGGCAGGAGTAGCAGCGCTACTACAATGGCTTTGTATATAAAAAAAAGCGCCGCCGATAACTACCGACGACGCTTTTGGTAACAGCCTTGGTGGAAGACCGCTTTCTATCCCGTTTTTGTAAAAGGGTACTCTATTAAATCAATCCCTCATCGTTTAATCCGGCTGATAGCCGCTCAGGTTCTCCATGTATTTCTGCCCGGAGCCGGTGTTAAGTAACAAAATTTCTTCGTCGTACTGAATGAAGCCGGTGTCCAGCAGTTTGCGGGTAGCCATCCAAACGGCTGCTCCCTCCGGTGCTACAAACAGCCCTTCGCTGGTGCCGAGTTCTTTCAGACCGGTAATCATTTCCTCCTCCGAAATGCTGATGGCCGTTCCACCAGATTCGTGCAGCGTATGCAGCATCAGTTGCTCGCCCAGCGGACGCGGAACAGCCAGTCCGTTGGCGATGGTTGGTTTGCCCATGTAGTTATGGGCGTTTGCCTGCCTTCCGTAGTAAGTCTCTACCAGCGGACGGCAGTTTTCGGCCTGCACGGCCACCATGCGGGGCAGCTTTATGTTTTCCGGCAGCCAACCTATTTGTTTCATTTCCTTGAAGGCTTTCCAGATGCCGATCAGCCCGGTGCCGCCGCCTGCCGGGTATAGGATCACGTCCGGTAGTTGCCAGTTGCCTTGCTCGGCAATTTCGTAACCCATGGTTTTCTTGCCCTCGAGGCGGTAAGGCTCCTTCAGTGTCGACACGTCCAGCAGTTCGCCTTTGCTGTTGAGTTCTCTCACTTTGGCGGCACAGTCGTTGATCAGGCCGTCCACCAGCACCACTTCAGCTCCATACCAGTAGCACTCGTCCCGGAAAGCCTTGGGCGTATGGCGGGGCATCACCACGGTGGCGCGCATACCTGCCTTGGCACAATAGGCGGCCATCGCGACCCCGGCATTGCCGGCCGTAGGTATAATGCAGCCCTCCACGCCGTGCTCTTTGGCTTTGGAGATGGCCATGCTCAGTCCGCGGGCCTTAAACGAACCGGTTGGGTTCTGCCCTTCGTCTTTCAGCAGTAAATGCTGTAGTTCGTACTTCCGAGCCAGGTTCTTCAATTCCAGGATAGGGGTATAGCCCTCGCCCAGGCTCACGATGTTTTCTTTGTGCAGCACAGGCAGCATTTCGAGGTAGCGCCACATGGTGCCTTCCCGGGTGAGCAATGCCTCTTTTTCAGGCACGACGTCAGGGGAATAGCCAGCCAGAAGCGGGAGCTGGCAGCAGGCTGAGACCGTTTGTTTATCAAAAGGAGAGTAAGGGGCGCCACAGCCGGAGCAGGTCAGGGTGCTCAGGTGACTAATAAGAGGTTGAAGCGTCGTTTTCATATCAGTATCTACGGCAAATTGCACTCCTGATATGACCAAACAAAATAGCTAAAAGGAATAGGCTATTCCATTTTGGAATAATAACGCTTGGTAAACTGAATGAAGTTTTTGTAAGGGAAATTATTCTCGGTGCCTTTGCGCTGGATGAAGTTGAAGCTCCGTTTGATGGTTAGTCCGTTGATGGGTACCTGTACCAGTTCGCCTGACTGCAACTCTTTAATAACAGCCTGCCGGGGCAGGAAGGAAAGACAGGTATCTACCCGCACAAAGTTTTTAAGGGCCTCCGTGCCGCCCAGTCTTATTTTAATAGGGAGTTCGTTCAGCTTCACTTGTTTTTTCTCCAGCGCCATTTCCAGCACGGCCAGTGTACCCGAACCACGTTCGCGCAGCGCCAGCGGAATATCGTATAGGTCACGGATCTCGAGTTGCTGCTTTTTGAGCGGATTGCGCGAAGAGCAGACCGCGATCACCTCGTCCGTCAGAAAAGGCATGTAGGTCACGTTGCTCACCTTATTGACACCCTCCACGATGCCCAGGTCTATTTCATGGTCGAGGAGGGCTTTGAGGATGTTCTCGCTGTTGCGGTTCTTGAGGTCGAGCTGCACGTTCGGGTTCTTCTGCAGGTACGCTGAAAGCACAGGTGGCAGGATGTAAAGTGAGATGGTGGTGCTGGCCCCCAACACCATGTTCACCTGCGGCGAGAAACTCTCGCTGAGCTGCTTGAAGTCCTGGAACAGCTCGTGCTGCAGTTGCTTGGCCGACAGCAGTTTGTCGTACAGCAGCCTGCCGGCAGGCGTGAGCACCACGCTGTTGCCTAGTCGCTCAAAGAGGCCGGTTTTATAGAACTCCTCCAGCGCTTTGATGTGCTTGCTGATGGCGGACTGGCTGATAAAGAGCGTCTGGCTGGCTTTGGTAAAGCTCAGCAGCCGTGCCACTTCCATAAAAATCTCGTGCCTGTGAGAGAGCATGCCTGTCGAAATGTGTTCCTGCCAATATAACGAAATGCCTTGGTGTTTGGTAGCAGCTATACCTGAAAGGTGTTAATGCTGCTGCGCCGTGATCTGATCGACCAGTTCTTCGTCGGTTACAGCCTCCAGCCAGTCTTTTGGCAGCTGCAGTCGCACCGTCTGGGCGCCGCCGCTTGGGGTGCAGACCACCGTCACCTCGCCGTTTGTGTCTTCGGTTAGTTCGGCTGCCTTTTCGGCGTTTTCTTTTGATAGGGTGCCATAGGCCTGCACGCAGGTCCAGGTGGTGTTTTCGGTGTCGGTTACTTCTCGTTGTGTAATCTTTTGTATTTTAAGTTATACCCTATACTCTTTTTGGCGGTAGAAGATGCTAGTACAACAAAAAAGCCCCGGCCATTTTATTTAGCCGGGGCTTTCGGAATGATACGTATTGAATAGCTATTGTATCCGAATCAGTCGCAGGTGGTCGATCATGGCCTGGTTAATTTCGCCGTTCATGTTCTCGTTTTGCGGCTCAAAAGTGAGTGACAGTTGATTGGTGCCTTTCTCGAGCTGCACCCATACCTTGTTGGTATAGCCCCAGTCGCTCCACTCGCCGATGCCGCGCTGTGGCAGCACAATGGTACCGGCCATTTCCTTGCCCTTGCGGAGGGTACGCATGGCTGATTTGTTGTCGGTGTTGATCGGGCCATTGCCGTTGGCATAGCGGAAGTCAATGGCATACAAACCGGCCTGCGGAGTATTTACTTTAAAGTTGATGGTCGTGTTTGTCTTTTTGCTCACTTCCACAAAGCCTTTGCCCATGAAGCCCTTGTATGGTTGTTTGGCTGGGGTAGCTGCTGCTTCCGCTTCGTATACCTGTTCCATTGCTTTGGCATACACCGGAATTGGCTCGCTGGCAAAAGAGCCATAACCTGCCGCATCGGTCGCGATCACCTGATATTCGGCATAGCCATTGGGTTGCACTGCTATACCTGTTTCTTTGGTATCCTGCATTGGCTTGCCATTACGCAGCACGGTATACTTCACCGCTCCTTCCACAGGTTGCCAGCTATACCTGCCATTAGCGAAAGTGGCAGTGGGGGCAGGAGGCGTCACGTGGTGGGCCACTTTGTTTTGGCTGCCCTTGTCGCTTATTTCATTAGCGAGCACGATCTGTATATTGTGCTGACCGGTAAGACTGGCAGGTATAGCGGCACCTTCCAGAGGCTGACCATCCAGGGTGATCGAGCGAATGCTGTTGCCGAAGCCCTGCATCTCAATGTTGAGCACGGCATTCCTATACCTGAAGTTGGTGAGTTGATGATTACCTTTGTATACCTCCGGCACAAAGGGTTTGAACACCAACTGATCCGCCTGAAAGTTCATGCCGAAAAGCAGTTTGTAGGTCATGCCCAGGAAGCCGCCCACACTCCAAAGCTGGCGGTCGGAGTTGACCTGCGTGCCGGCATAGTCGCCGTTGCTGGCCACAAAGTTCTCTTTGTTGGTGAGGAACAAAGCAGCTGGGCGGTAAATGGCGTTCAGGCTCTCCAGAGTAGCAGTTTCGTTGCCGGCTTTGGCGGCGGCCAGTGTCCAGTAGGCCTGCACGAAGGGCCAGATGCCGTTGTTGTGGTAAGGCGGAATGTTCGGGATCTGCGGGAAAATGCTCGGCACACCAAAGTCATACACCGGTGTGTTGGCCACGATTTGTTTCGCTCTGTCAGAATCTGCTATACCGAAGAGCACCGTCAGGGCCTCGCCCAGCGCTTCAGACCTCGGGGAGAGTGACATATAGTTACGGCCGTACAGGTACTGCCCGTAATGGCCTTTATCTTCCTGCCACAAGTGCTGGTTTATACCTGCCTTGATGCGCGCGGCCAGTTGGCTATACCTGTCAGCCGCCTGTTTGTCGTTTAGCATGGTCGCCATCTGGCTTAACAGCGTATTAGCCTGATAATGTACGGCGTTTGTGCCCAGGTTCTGCGAAGCGTAAATATCAGCGGGCTGCATCCATTTAGGGTAGGTCTGCTCGCGCCAATCCAGGAAGGAGGATTCGCCGCGCATCAGGTTCGTTTTCTGGTCGAAGGCATTGAGCAGGTCGTCTTCCACAGAGTTACGGATGATCTCGTAAGATTCACGCAGCCAATTCTGGTCACCGGTAACAGTGTAAATTTCCCAGGCGGCAATGCCCCACACAATGCGGTCGGTCGACACTGGATAGGCACCACCAGTACCGGTGTCCTGGATGATGCGTTGGTTCTTCACTTTACGCATCAGACTTTTGCGGGCTATCTCCGGTTCAATGGCGGCTAATCCTAGTATCAGAGCGTAGCTGATGTCTCGGGTCCACACGCCGGCCCATTCTTTGCCCGTCCGGAAAGTGCTGTCGGCCTCGATGTTCTTCACTACTTCCTCCAGCGTCATGTTATAGAGCGCATCGGTCAGCACATAGTCAGATTTGTACTGCGGATAGTGGTCGATCTTCGAGCTCAGCTTCCAGTGCGATGCCGTGAATTTCTCTTCGCGGTGTGCGTTCATGGTGAGCGTCACTTCATAAATGCCATCGCCGTCCGGGTCTTCGAGCTGCATGCCTTTGCGACTCGCCAGGTTGTCGAAGTCCCAGGAAAGGGGAGTCGTATTGCCGGCAATATAAACTCCCTTGAAATCGTCTTTGTATACCTTGCTGCCGTTATAGGCGGTGTAGAAACCGTTCTTCTCAAAAGCTGCCAGCACTTCCCGCATATCCACCCGCACCGTCAGTGGTGTGTTTGGCGGTAGAAAAGCCTTTGGTGGAGCGGGGGGAGTCGCTTTCAGCTGTTGACCAAACTTGATGATCGGGGTTTCGCAGCTCCCGCCTTCCTCGGCGAGGCAGATGAACTGGTGGTCCATACCCGGTGGCATCTCGTTGTCCTTGCTGTTGATGCTGAACTTGAACATGATCTCCGGCGACTGGAATTCATTGGCCGGGCTTTGGTAACTGGAGGTGATCTCGGTAGGGGAGATGGCCTTGGCCACATAGTCGCCTTGCACGATTCGATCAGGGTATAAGCTGTAGGCCTGGGATTGCCAGAGTGGGTTTTCGCTGCTGACTGTAGCGGTAGTTGTGCCGGTGTCGGCGGTGTTGCCCGTGTCAGGTTGCTGTGTTTTGCAGGCTGTAGCTGTTAGTAGGGCTGCCAGGCCCAGGGTATGTATGTAATAGTGTCTTTTCATGATCAATGTTTGTAATGTTTTATACCCGTGTTGGTTGCAGGTATAGTCACTGCTTTTATTTCATAGCTTGCCCTCGCCGGGCGGGCCTTACTTTTTTCCTTGATGAAAAAAGTAAGCAAAAAAATCAAGACGATTTTGAACTCGCTGACCGCTCAAACAAAAAATCGTCATTGGAGCACCGGGCCAATGTGACTTGTTGTATAGCTACCGGGGCAAGTTAGTTTTTCGACGCGTGCCAGTGGTATATGTGGTATGTGTCAAATCCTACTGCGCTTATACCTTCATAGTGGCGGTAGCCGAAACTCCCCTCCTTGGACAAGGAGGGGCAGGGGTGGTTGGACCCGGGGTAGCTAGACAGTGCTACGAAGCTTATACCTGTAGAATGGCAGTATCCAAAAGTCCCCCTTTGAAGGGGGCAGGGAGGTGTTAATCCTCCATGAAAATTCTGTCAATCCTTTAATCCTGTAAATCCTTGGGGTAAGGGCGCTATATAAAGATCCAGACAAACTATTCCCCCTTCACCCCAAACTTATAAACCGTCGTCTCGCTGTACTTTTCGCCTGGCCGGATGATTGTCGAAGGGAAGCTCTTCTGATTCGGGGAATCGGGGAAGTGCTGGGCTTCGAGGCAGAGGCCGGCGTAGCGGTTGTAGGTCGTGTTGTTGTGGCCGGTCAGGGTGCCGTCCAGGTGATAGGCGGTGTAGAACTGGATGCCGGGCTGTGTGGTTTGAACCTGCATCACCCGGCCAGTGCTGGGGTCTTCCACAGTCGCAGCAGGTACCAGTTTGTCGCCACCGTTGCGTACCACGTAATTCAGGTCGTAGCCATAGCCCTGCAGGTTTTCGATGCGGTCGCCTACGCGGGTTGGCGTGGTAAAATCGTACGGCGTGCCTTTCACTGGCTTCAGCTCGCCGGTAGGTATAAGCGTCTTGTCGGAAGCAGTGAACTGGTCTGCGTGGATCGTGACGATGTGGTTGAGGATGTCCTTTTCCTTGCCCGCGCTTAGGTTGAAATAGCTGTGGTTGGTGAGGTTAACCGGGGTGGCTTTGTCGGTAGTGGCTTCGTAGTCGATCTTCAGGGCGTTAAAGCCTGTTAGAGTATAGGTCACCACCACAGTAAGGTTGCCGGGGTAGCCTTCTTCGCCATCCTTGCTCACGTACGTCAGCCGGATCGCGTTCTGCTTTTGCAGGGGCTCGGCTTGCCACACCACTCTGTCGAAACCGGTGATGCCGCCGTGCAGGTGGTTGGGTGCATCGTTCGCAGCCAGGGTATACTCTTGTCCGTCCAAAGAGAACTTTCCCTTGGCAATGCGGTTGGCATAGCGCCCCACAATGCCCCCGAAATGCGGATCGTTGGGTACGTAATCGTCCACGCTGTCGAAACCGAGCGCTACTTCGCCTAATTTTCCGTCACGATCAGGTGTCTGAATAGAGGTGACAATAGCGCCGTAATTTGTGATTTTGACGGTCATGCCGTTGGCATTGGTCAGGGTATAGAGCTGCACTTCCTGCCCGTCAGGGGCGGTGCCGAAGGGTTCGGATTTTATTTCCATGTTGTTCACTTGATTACTCATACTTTGTCCGGGCTGACCCGGCTTGCCGCCGCAGCCTGTCAGTGTCGCGACACTCAGACAAGCATAGAACGCCAGGGAGCGCAAGGTATAGAGGCCTTTTCGTTTTTTCATAAACTCTTTTCGGGTTGGTTTATTTTCTAATGATAAGGGAACTGTACGGTGGTAGCTGCGCTGTAGAACCATACAGTTTGGCAGCATTGTGCTGATGAATCAGCTGCTTGTGCTCCTGCAGACTGGCAGGTATAGTAACGCTCACTTCTTTGCTGGATAGGTTGTGCAGTACCAGTACTGATTCATCACCCATGGTACGCACAAAGGCACTCACCGCCCGGTTGCTCAGGTTCACCGGTTCCAGTTTTCCTTGTGTCAGGGCTTTGCTGCTGTTGCGCAGCTGGATGTAGGCTTTGTAGTGGTTGAGGAGCGAGTTCGGATCCTGTGCCTGCTGTGCCACTGGCTTCACATTCTGCTCGGTGCTAAACTTCGGCGTTACCCAGGTGGTGCGGCAATCGTCGTTGGTTTTGGTGTCCCACAGGAAAGGCTCCCGGATCATCTCATCCGGCTTCTTGCCCTGCATCCCGATCTCCTCGCCATAGTACACGTATGGAGCGCCAGGTAATGTAAAGAGTAATGCCGCCGCTACTTTAGCTTTGTTCAAGTCGCCGTCCACTTCGCTCATGATGCGGTTCTGGTCGTGGTTGCTCAGGATAGTGGCGTCCACAAAATTTGGATTCACCTGCTGATACGTGTTGATAATGCGGTCATGGTGGATGGCCAGCGAATCGCCATTTCCAGTCTTCAGAGCATCAAGTATTTTCCAGCTCATCTCGAAGTTGAAGAGGGCCGGAAGGCCTTTGGTATAAGGGGCCACCACATCAGCCTCAGCCCATACTTCACCCACCAGGTATACGTCCGGCTTCACTTTTTGCATCTCGGCTCTGAACTCCTCCCAGAAAGCATGATTATCGGCTGGTCTGTCATCCGGGAAAATGTGGCGGGCCGCATCCAAACGGAAACCATCCACACCCACTTCCTCGAGCCAGTAGCGACCTACTTTATATACCTCCTGCCGTACTTTCGGATTGTCGAAATTGAGGTCGGGCATGCCTCCCCAGAAGTAGCCGAAGTATTTGTAGTCGCTGCCTTTCACCTCATGCCAATGCTGGACGTTGTGGGAGTCATCGCCAGTCGTTTTGCCCTCGCCTTTGGTCTGCGGATCGTCTTTGTGCGCCCACACATAGTAGTCGCGGTAAGGACTTTTCTCGTCTTTGGCCGCCTCCAAAAACCAGGGATGCTGGTTGCTGGAGTGGTTCACCACCAGGTCGATCACCACTTTGATGTTGCGTTTGTGCGCCTCCTCCACAAAGGTCTTAAAATCCTCCATTGTGCCGTAGTCGGGGTGAATGCCGGTATAGTCGTTCACGTCGTATTTGTGGTAAGAAGGAGAGGGGCTCATCGGCATCAGCCAGACGCCTTCTATACCTAGCTCATCCAGATAATCAAGCTTCGAAGTCATGCCTTTGATATCGCCTATGCCGTCGTTGTCGGAGTCGCAGAAAGACTGCACAAAGATCTCGTAACTCACACTGTGCGGCCACTCACTGGCCTTGGCTTCTGACTTAATCCCGACTTCACTGCCGAGTACTGTAGGTGCACTGCATCCCGTCGCCAGGTATAGCGCAGTTATAAGCAGGAGGTGATGCAGGTTTCGTTTTTTCATGGTTGTTTATGTGTACCCATTCCCACCAGTGTAGCTAGGCTCGTGGGAGTGGCTTGGGTTTAGAATACGGATGATCAAGTGGGCTTAACATAGAAAACCCGACAGAGCGGAGCTGCCTGTCGGGTTTGCTAGGATTAAAGTAGCTGTTCGCAGCAGGATACTTTTGTAAAGTCTGGGTGCGAGTGTAGCATCTTAAAGCTTGGTCAGTGTATAGGTATAGTTACCTGGGTTGGCCAGATTCAACACCACTTCGTACCGACCCGCCTCTGTTATTTTGATGTTGGAACCGCCATATTCCAGGCTGGCATCGGCATTGTCGTCACCTAAGTTAATGTCCCATTTGTCATTGGCTCTGAACTTGATCTCTCCAACAGACAATTGTAACGTGGCCTTCCATACCTGAGCAGTCGCATCGTAAGTCATGTCCTGATCGTTATCCCAGCTGCCGGTGGCGTCACCTATTACGCCCCATGTTGTCTTAATGGCCTCCCAGGTCAACTGGTTGGTGTTGGCTTTGAGCAGGTAGTAGCCTGCGCCGTCCACCTGCAGGTCGCTCCCTTTTGCAACCAGTGTACCTTTGTTGCCGCTGCTGGTGCCTCCAAAGTCGTTGTCCCAATTAGGTGCGGGGTTTATCTTGAAATTCGTCTTGTTATCAGGGAAGTTCACATAGCCTTCGTACACACCGTCGTCTTTAACAGATGACACTTTGGGTGCTTTGCCCGGGTCCCAGCCCTGGTGGCTGCCCGGCACCCACAGCGACACGTACTCAATGATGTCGAGAAATGGCGTCACTTTGAATGACACCACGTTGGAGTGAGTCGGTGTAACACTCTCTGCTACCGAGGATTTTACACGTACCTGCATCGTGCCTTCGTTGTTCGGAGCCAGACCCAGCTGCGTAGCCAGGGTATTCAGCTCTGCCACAGTAAGGGTTTCGCTCAGCATACCCGCAGTAGTTTCTACTTCCCTGGCTTCCGCAAAATCGCCGCTTTCGGCAATAAACTGCAGGGTATAGGTAACAGCTGCCTGGAAACCGTAGTCAGCGGCGGTCCAGTTCAGGGTGATAGCGTCCTCTGCTTTGTTTTCAGCAGCCAGCTCCACACTGTTGGCTGTGGCAGCAAGGGTAGGGACGGCACCCGAACGCAGTACCAGTTGCTCTTCTTCTTTCTCACATGAGAACAGCACCAGCGACATCAGGCACAAGGTGAATAACTTATTTATCGTGCTTTTCATATTTGATGATTTCAAAAAGTGATTTACCTACCTGAAAGCCGACTGCTTGTGCAGCTAGCTTCCAGTATATTTCAGATTATCGCGTATAGCCAGGATTTTGCGTCAGGTTCGGGTTGGCAGTCAGGTCTGTGGTTGGGATCGGGTAAAGTCTGCGGAATTCCTCCACACCTCTGCCCTCCGGATCACCGCCTTTCCACGGCCAAACATAGGTAGCTGATGTAAACCTGTTGAAGCGGATCAGGTCCGTTCTGCGGTGGCCTTCCCATTTCAGCTCGCGAGCGCGCTCGTTAATGATGAAATCCAGCGTAAGCTGACCTTGGCTGATTGCACCTCCGTTGTTACGCACGTTTCCGGCGGCATCGGTATAGGCGCGACGACGCAATTGGTTCACGTAGCCCAACGCGTCAGCAACAGAACCGCCTCCTCCACGCAGCACAGCCTCCGCATACATCAGGTACACGTCAGCCAGTCGAAACATCGGGAAATCTGTGTCCGGGTGGTTACCGCTTGGATCAGAACCTGCCTGACCCGCTCTGTTCACATTTTTGTATTTCGTGATCGGATAGCCTTCTGTAAAGGTGAAGATATCGCCAATCTCAAGGCTCTGTCCGTCGGTATGGAACATAGCGCGCTCATCCGGGGTTGCGTTGGTGCTCGGGAAAAGTTCCACAATGTTTTTGGTAGTGCGAAGACCACCCCAGCCACCGTTGATGCCAAAGGCGGCTGCGCTCATGCTGCCCCCAACCGGTGCGTGCACCAGGTAGGTCATACCGCCCCATGTAGTGGTGCGCATCCCGTCAAAGGTAATCGGGAAAATGATCTCGCTGGAGGTGTGGTTGTCTGCCAGGAATAAGTGGCCGTACTCTGCCTCCAACTGGAAGCGTCCTGAGTCGATCACCTTTTTAGAGTAGGTTACAGCTTCGGCATATTTGCCCTGGCCGGTGTATACCTCCGCGTTCAGGTATAGCTTGGCAAGCAGCGTCCAGGCGGCGGCCTTATCAGCTCTACCATATTCAAAGCCCGGCTCTCCCAGCTCATTTTCAATGGCCAGCAGTTCGCTCTCCACATAACTGAAAAGCTCGGCGCGCATCGTCTGCTCCGGTAAGAAAGAGCCTACCCGGTCTGTTTCCGTCACAAAAGGCACGTTGCCATACAGGTCGAGTGCATGCCAGTAGCTCAGTGCGCGCAGGAAGCGGGCCTCGGCACGGAAACGCTTGGCTTCCTCCAGGTTGGCGCCTGTGATGCCTCGCTCGCTCAGCAGGCCGTCCTGCGTTTCGCGGATGAACTCGTTTGTGAGCGATACCTGGTAGAAGATACGGTTGTAAAGCGCACGCAAAAATTCGTTGGCCGGAGTCCAGTCCATGTCATGCAGGTCGCGCAGGTTGCCGTCGTTCCAGGCAATGATCGCCTCGTCTGTCGACAGTTCCTGTGCCTGCCAGTACTGGCGCAGGTAGTTCGAAAAACCCTCGTCGATGCCACTGATGTCGGGGCGCCCGGCAGGACCCTGCTGGCCTGTCACGGCATAGCCGGCGTACATTTTTGCCAGGATGGGCTTGTAGTTGGCGAAGTCGCGGTAAACATTGGCCGACACCACATCGTACTTCGGCTCTATGTCCAGATCGTGGTCGCAGGAGGCAGCGGACAGGGAAATAACGCCTGCCAGTGCTATGTTTCTTATATTTCTGAAATTCAGAGTTCTCATAATAGGGACGAATTAAAGATTAACTGTCAGACCTAAGGTGTACACCCGCGGCCTTGGGTAAAAGTTATTGTCTATACCGCTGGCAATCTCAGGATCAAGACCGTTGTATTTGGTGATTACAAACAGGTTCTGGATGTTGGCATTCAGGCGCAGGTTCGCTTTTTCGTTGAAGATGCTGCCCACATTGTAGCCAAAGTTGATGTTCTCCATTCGTAGGAACGAGGCGTTCTCCATGTAGTAGTCAGAGAACAGCTGGTAGTTCATGAAATTGGTCTCCAGCACGTTCGGCGATACGTTGGTGAGGTAACCCGGGAACATAAAGGAGCGGTAGGCGCCGTTATTTGAGTAAATGTTATTATACATATAGTTGCCCACGCTGCCACGCATCACAAAGCCAAAATCGAAGTTGCCATAGGTTAGGTTAGAGTTGAAGCCTAGGAAGAAATCCGGCTCTGGCTTCTTGTAGCGGTAGCGGTCAGCTTCACTGATCACACCATCCTCGTTCAGGTCGGCATACAGGCCTTCGATCGGTTTGCCCTGCTCGTCATACACTTGCTTGTATACATAGAACACATCCGGGGCGTAGCCAACCGTTCTGATCTGGATGTTGTTGCCCACGCCACCGGCAATAGTGCCAACAGGGTAGCCTTCAAAGTTTGGATCTTCGACCTTGCTCAGATTCGTGATCTCACGCTTCTGGTACGTACCGTTAACGCCGATGCTCCAGGTCAGCTTTTCGTTGCTGATGGCCACGTAGTTCAGGGCTGCTTCCAGACCTCTTGTTTCCAGGTTGCCTACGTTTGTGATCAGTTCGTTCACCAGGTTGGTACCGGCAGGAACCGATACGAGGGCCAACAGGTCGCGGGTGTCTTTGAAGAAGTAATCGAGGCTACCGTTCACTTTGTTATTGGCAAAGCCAAAGTCTATACCTGCGTTATAGGTTGTCGTTTCCTCCCACTTAATACCAGCATCATAGCCCTCCGGACGGAGCAGGTTGTAGAACTGGTCGCCGAGCTGGTATTGTGCTGTGTTGTCGCTTATTGTATAGCGTGCCAGGTACGGAAAGAAAGGACCGATGTCCTGCTGGCCTGTTACACCCACACCTAAACGGAGCTTCAATTCAGATACAGCCGGTGAGTTTCTCAGGAATGCCTCTTCGTTGATTCTCCAGGCCAGTGCCAGCGCCGGGAATGTACCCCATCTAACGTCATCACTAAAGCGTGATGTACCGTCACGGCGCACGGTGGCTGTCAGGATATAGCGGTCGAGGAGCACGTAGTTCAGTCGGCCAAAGTAAGAGCGCAGGCGGTAGAAGTCGTTTGTAGGAAGTCCTGGCTCCAGATCGCTCAGCGGTGTTCCCTCTGCGTTAGTTGGGATAAACTGCGGGCTCTCGTTCTCGAACTCCTGGAAGGAGTAACCGGCTGTTGCATCGACGCGGCTGTTAATGCCGGTCAGATCTTTCACGTAGTTCAGGTAGAAGTCAACCAGACTGTTTTTCTTCTCCTGCTCAAACTGGGTACTTCTGCCTTTGTTAGGCGCCTCGGGTGCAAAGGCGGCCGGGTATAAAGTGGTGCCGTTGCTGTTGGAGCGATCAAAACCCAGGTTGAGGTTGGCTCTCAGGTCAGGCAGGAAATGAAGCTTGTAGTCCAGCTGTACATTACCAATGTGGCGCTTTACTTCACCACGGTCGTCGCGCTGCTCCAGCATACTTACCGGGTTGCGGGTAGCCAGCGGATTGTAGCGACCGTTGGCGTCCAACCATTGGAAGTAGCCACCAAACTCGTCACTGCCAGACATCACAGGCTGTGTTGGGTCCATTGCCACAGCCGCCCCAATGGCGCCTACGTCAGCAAACTTGCTGTCGGTGATCGCTCCTTTGTAGTTCAGGTTTACGGTTAAGTGGTCGTCGAGGAAGCTCGGGTTCAGGTTGACTCCGATTGAGCCACGCTCAAAGTTACCGGTGCGCAATATACCGTCTTGGTTCAGGTAGCCCAGCGATACACGGTAGGGGAGTTTTCCCACCGAGCCGCCTATGCTCAGGTTATTGTCCGTGGTGTAGGCTGTCTGAAAGATCTGGTCCTGCCAGTCGGTATTGTCGTTGCCGAGCAGTGCGATCTGCGAAGGAGTGCCCTGCTCGTTCACTACACTTCGGAACTCGTCAGCTCCTAGCACATCAACTGTTTTGCCCACTTTGGAGAGCGAGTGCTGTGTTGTAAAGGTTACCGCGAGCTTCTGCCCGGCAGTGCCTTTTTTGGTCGTGATGATGATTACACCGTTGGAAGCGCGCGAACCGTAGATGGCAGTTGCCGAAGCGTCTTTCAGAATGTTGAAAGTCTCGATGTCATTCGGGTTGAGGAAGTTGAGCGGGTTTGCCGCACCTGATACACCTGAGTTATCGAGTGGCACACCGTCGATAACGATGAGAGGATCGTTGCTGGCATTAAGAGAGCCACCACCACGGATGCGGATGCGGCTACCAGAGCCAGGCGCGCCACCGTTTGGTGTGATCTGCACACCGGCTACCTTACCCTGGATCAACTGCTCTGGAGTAGTGATCTGGCCTTGCACAAAGTCTTCGGAGGAGATCGCTGTTACGGCGCCCGAAATGTCGGATTTACGCTGCGTACCATACCCAACCACTACCACTTCCTGCAGAGCGCGGGCGTCGGTGCGCATTGTAATGTTGAAGTCAGTCTGGCCACCGATGGCCACTTCCTGTGTGGCGTAACCAATGAAAGAGAACACCAGCGTACCGCCTTCAGAAGGGGCTGGCAGTGTAAACTCGCCATTGGCATTGGTAGCAGTACCGCGGGTAGTGCCTTTGAGTACAACCGTTACGCCTGGCAGTGCTTCGCCATTCTCGTCTAACACGCGGCCACTAACGGTTACATCCTGCTGTACCGCCGTGCGTGGTTTGGCTACCACAGTTGTGGTGCTAGCTGCGGCAGGGCGTGCCTTCGAGATGATGTATACGCCCCTCACTTTTTTATAAGCCAGATTATTGCTGGCCAGCGTGGCACTCAGGAACTCATCCACGTTCTGCACGCCGCCTTTCGGCTCTGGCACAATCAGCTGCACGTCGTCGGCCAGACTGGCCTGGTAAGAGAACTGTATGCCGTGCGAGTTTTTGAGATCATTGAGCAAATCCTTGAGCGACTTGGCTGTCAGGGCCTGTCCGGAGGTGTGGTTTACTGCAAGGCTCGGACCAGGGCCCGGATAACCCTGAGCGGTCCCCGGTACCTGAAAGCAGCACAGGGCTACTGCCAAACCAAAGGAACCTAGTCTCTTAGTAGATTTATTTGACATAGATTATGAGGTTAATTTATAGTGAGCTTATATATATAGTGTTCTCTTGTTGGGTGATCTTGAGTTCAAATGTCTCAGCTAGTGTGTTCAGAATGTCTTCGGGGTTTTTTACTTCCAGGAAGGCCGTGATGCGCTGCCCGGGAAGCTCTTTGCCACTGAATTCTACCTGATAGCCATACTGCTGCTCGATCAGCGTGCCTACTTCACGCAGTGTGTAATTGTCAAAATATACCTTGTTGTGCTGCCAGGCAGTATATAGTTCCGGGTCTACGCGACGGTGGCTAAGACCGCCTGCTGCAGACACTGTTATCAGATCGCCGGGTTGCATTTCCATTTGTCTGGATGCACCGTTTTGTGTGGCGCTCAGCCTTACTTTGCCGCTCGCCAATACAACCCGGTCTTCCTGGCCTCGGTCGTATACGTTAAATTCCGTCCCCAGTACGTTTATTTTGGTGCCTTTGCTGGTTGTCACGATAAACTGCTGTCTGTTAGCCTGCTGTGTTACCGAGAAAAAAGCCTCGCCGCGCAATTGAACAGTTCTGGGCTCATTCTTTTCCCATTTTTCAGGAATAGTTATACTTGAATTGGCATTAAGTACTATTACGGATTTATCCGGAAGTTGGACAATGCGCTTCTCTCCGTAACCAGTGGCGTAGGTGACCGGCTCAGCACTTTGGCGGGTGAAAAGAAGGGCGGCTGAAGCTAACAACAGAGTGATGACGGCCGCCGCAGACGACCAGGTTTTGAGGGGATAGCCCCATAGCGAGAACACACGGCCACTATCCGGTCCGCGCTCCCGATCATGCTGCATCGCTTCCTGCAGTTGCTCCCACACCAGTTGTGCATCTTCGTCGAAGCTATGGTCATCAGCCTGTTCCTGCGACAGCAATAATACTAAATGACGCGCCTCCGCCATTTCCTGCGCCCTGTCGGGGTATTGTTCAGCAAACTGCGACCAGTATAGCGTACTTTCCTGCGTAGGGTATTTGACCCACTGTATAAAGTCATGGTCGGCTGCCAGTTCAGCTGCAGTGGCTGTTGCGTAGTTCATGTAAGGCGTCTGTTTATTGGGCGGTTTTAGCGTATAGGCACACACTATAGACAATAGCCGGCAGGGTCAGAAATTATCCCTCCTTTTGGCTATAAAAAATTAAAATAATTTATAAAGTATTGTAAGTGAGTGGGATAATTTTCCCCTAATAGAAGAGCATAAAGAGCAGGAGGGCGCTGTTGTGGAGCAGCTGCTGTAAACGGGCGATGGCTTTGTAGGTCGTTTTGTACACCGAGTCCTGCCCGATGTCCATGATGGCGGCGATTTCGTCGTACTTGAGGTTGGCGTAGTATTTCAGGAAGATGACTTCCCGTTGGCGGGCCGGAAGCTGCGAGAGTAGTTCTGAGATCCGCTGGCGCGTCAGCTCGGCCGTCTGCAACTGGATCATGGTCTGCTCGTGAGAATCCTCAAGCTCAAAGTGGTAATTTTCGGGCAATTCTTCATGCAGTTTAGCGCGATTTCCTTTTTTGATGAGCTCGTTGCGGATGGCTTTGAGCAGGTAATGCCGCACACTGGCAGGGGTGCCAACAGTGGTACGGCTCTTCCAAAGCGAAAAAAATACCTGTTGCAGACAATCGCGTATAAGTTCTTTGTCAGACGTGATCCGGTTGCCGTAGCGCAGCATGATGGGAGCAAAATGACGGTACAGTAGCGAAAAATCATCTTCGCTTCCTCCTTTAAACCTGCCCCAAACTTCCTGCTCGTCCATGCGCGATTGCACCGTTTTCGAAACGGATTACAACAATTATATTAGAATTTAATCGGATATCATACCTTTAGGCTCTGAAAAATATACAATCGTATCTGGTGTTATAACATGTAACTGAGGATTTGGGCATATCTGCTCTGCCTGGCGCATGTTGTAATAGACAGAAGACTAGCCTGCTTGCTGCTGTGTACCCGAATACCTTTCATTCATAATTCCCCCTTTATGGCAAACAAATACCTCAACCACTTGCTGATCCTTTTTGTTTTTTTGGCAGGTATAACATGGCAGGCAAAGGCGCAGGCAGTCCAAACTATACCTGAGTTCCCCAACGGCGATCAGGAAATCACGATCATTTTTGATGTGAAGCAGGCTAAAGACGGGCGTGCTGCCGGACTGCTGGGCAAGACCGACGACGTATACCTGTGGTCGGGTGCGGGCGTTGTGGGCAATCCAAATGCCTTCCTGTACCAGCCGGCCGGGCAGACGAGTTTTAATCAGCCTTTCAATCCTGGCAAGATGACCTCGCTCGGCAACGACCGCTGGCAGATAAAACTCACGCCCCGCACTTATTTCGGAGTGCCGGCCGGTCAGACCATCGACAAACTGGGGCTGCTGTTGAAAAACGGCAATGGTACCGCCCAAACCGAAGACTTTATCATCCAGCTCTATGACGGCAGTCTGCAGGTAGCCCTGCGCGAACCTGTGCAGAAGGACTTTTTTGTGGCGGCCAACAGCGCTATACCTGTACGGGCCGTTGTCTCGGCTAAAGCCGACGTGACGGTGAAGTTGGATAATGCGGTGGTGTATAGCGCCAGCAACACGGATCAGGTACAGACCACGATCAATGCCGGCAGCCAGCAGGGTGTGCTGCGAACCGTCACCATTGAGGCGAAACTTGGCACTGCAACCACCACTGAAAGCTTCACCTTTCGGGTGAGGCCGCAGCCGGCTGTGGCAGCGCTGCCGGTAGGTATGCGGGATGGCGTGAACTATACGGGTGCCTCCAGCGCCGTGCTGGTGCTGTATGCGCCCCACAAGAATTTTGTGTACGCCATTGGGGAGTTTAATAATTGGGAGAGTTCGCCGGAATACCTGATGAAGCGTACCCCCGACGGCAACCGCTATTGGATCGAGCTGAATAACCTGCCGGCAGGGCAGGAGGTAGCCTATCAGTACCTGGTGGATGGCACGCTGGCCGTGGCCGACCCCTATACCGAGAAGATCCTCGACCCAGCCATGGACCAGTACATACCTGTCAGCACGTACCCTAACCTCAAAGCTTACCCGGAGGGAGCACAGGGAATTGTGTCCGTACTTCAGACCAACCAGCCCGGCTATACCTGGAAAGTGACGGACTTTGAAAGACCGGATCCGGAAAACCTGGTGATCTACGAGCTGCACGTGCGCGACTTCATCGAGGCCCGCAACTACAAGGTGCTGGCCGATACGCTCACCTACCTCAAGCGCCTCGGCGTGAATGCCATCGAACTGATGCCGGTAATGGAGTTTTCTGGCAACGACTCTTGGGGCTACAACCCGATCTTCTTTTTTGCACCCGACAAAGCCTACGGCATCAAAAACGACCTTAAAGCTTTCATCGACAAAGCGCACGAAATGGGTATTGCCGTCATCCTGGACATTGTGCTTAACCAGGCGGATTACGAGTACCCTTATGTGAAAATGTACTGGGACGGCAACCAGCCGGCGGCCAACAACCCGTTCTTCAACCAGCGGGCCACGCACCCCTTCAGCGTCTTCTTCGACTTCAACCACGAGAGCGAAGCCACCAAGGAACTGGTGGAGCGGGTGAGCCGCCACTGGATAGAAGAGTACAACATCGACGGCTACCGTTTTGACCTTTCGAAGGGCTTTACACAGAAAAACACTGGTGATAACGTGGGCGCCTGGAGTTCCTATGATGCCGGCCGCGTCGCCACCTGGAAGCGCATTTATGACGAGATCAGAAGCTACGACGAATCGGCCTATGTGATACTGGAGCACTTTGCAGATAACCAGGAAGAAAAAGAATTGTCCAGCTACGGTATGCTGTTTTGGGGCAACCACAACCACGACTACCGCAACATGGCAAAAGGCGTGCTGGCCAACCCGCAGGGGATATCTTATAAAAACCGCACCTGGGAAAACCCATACCTGATCGGGTATATGGAAAGCCACGACGAAGAGCGTATACTATACGATGTGCTCAACAATGGTAACCGCAACGGCAGTTATAATACCCGCACCCCGAATACCGCCCTTGACCGCGCCAAACTGGATGCTGCCTTCTTCCTGCCCATACCTGGTCCGAAGATGATCTGGCAGTTCGGGGAACTGGGGTATGATGTGTCCATCGACCAGAACGGCCGGACGGGCCAGAAACCGATCCGTTGGGAATACCAGCAGCAAGCCGATCGGCAGAAGTTATACCAGGTATACGCCGAGCTCATCAAGCTCAAACTAAACGAACCGGCCTTCACAACCAACGATTTCGACCTCCAGTTGAGTGGCCAGGTAAAGCGCATCTTCCTTTTTCATGAAGACATGGATGTGTTCATACTGGGTAATTTTGATGTGCGGGCGCAGCAGATAAACGCCAATTTTCCTACCACTGGGGTATGGTACGATTACTTTACAGGTAGGGAAAACAGCATCGAGGACCCCGGCCAGGCGATGGAACTGCAGCCGGGCGAGTTCCACATTTATACCACCAAAAAGCTCGAAACGCCACAGCCTAACTTAGTGCCCTGGCAGGGACTCGTACTCTCAGCAGAAGAGGAACTGGCCGAAAATGGTGTGAGCGTATACCCGAACCCGATGCAGGAGACTACCGTGCTGCACCTGGAAGGCGACTATCGCGGGCCGGTGCAGGTACAGCTGGTGGACATGACTGGACGCAATCTGCAACACGTTCGCTTCCTCAAGCACCAGCAAAGCCACCAGGAGCAGCTCCGGTTACAGCGGGTGCCGGTGGGCATTTACTACATGCAGGTAGAGCAGGGCGGAAAAAAATCGGTGCATAAACTGCTCAAGGTAAACGAATAAAGGCCTATCCGACAGGTATAGCGCAAAGCAAAAAGCCCTGCTTCCTGAAAAGGAGGCAGGGCTTTCTTTGTATACTGGTTATACCTATTTCTTTACTACTTTGATCAGGGTGCCAGCAGGTAGCTGATCACTTAGCTGCATGCCGTTGAGCACGGCCAGTTCGTTGTGGCGGGCATCAGGCATGTTGTTGCTGCGCAGTGCCTGGGCCAGTGTGGTGGCCTTCGGAACCGTTACGATGCTGATGCGCTCCGGCTTGCGGTTCAGCTTTTCAGGGTCCGAGAGCACCTTGAAGCTCTGCATACTCCCGCTGAAAACCTGGAAGTAGTTGTTGAAGTTCTGTGCCGTGGTAATGCCCATCAGACTGTAGATGTTTTCGCCGTGCTGGATAAAGTACGTGAGCGTGCGCAAAGGCTGTTGTTGTTGTTGCTGTTGCTGCTGCTGTTGTTGGGGCTGTGGGTCAGCCACTACCGCAATGGCAGGCAGCCCATTCACAGTTACCTCTTTGCTTTCAACAACTTGTAGGCCGTAATTCTGCAACGACTGCTGGGCAGCTTCTTGCAGGCTGGCTCCAGGAGCAAGGGTTAGTGCCATCACGGCGCTTCCATCCTTTGGCCCCATCTGTACCTGCTGCGGGGAGTTCTGGTAGCCCCAGTCACTTGGGATATTAAACTGGAATTTGAGAACCGGATGATAGAAAACCTGATTCTCTACAAAGCCCTGTTTCGGATCCTCTCCGTAGACTATGCCGTCAATCATTTTGAGGTAGCTGTTGCGCCCCACCTTCGGGTCAGTCAGGTTCTGTTTCTTTTGTTCTGCATCTGCCAGTTGATGCACAGTATTGTAACGGTCGCCCGGGTCAGGGTGTGACGACAGGAGAGAAGGGATCGCCTGACCGCTTTCCTCCTGCTTGCGCTGCAGTGTGGTGAAAAAGTCAGCCATTTCGGAAGCATCGTAGCCGATCTTGGTCGAGTACTCCACGCCCAGCTCGTCCGACTCCCGTTCCGCATCGCGGCTATACTTGAGCATCAGCAGACCAAGTCCCTGTGACACCTCCTGGCCGTACTGCGCAATCGTAGGCGACAGAATCATACCAAGCAGCAGGCCTCCTTGCGCCAGAATAGACTTGCTTTGCTGCTGTGCTGAGTGGCGCGCCGTGATGTGGCCGATCTCGTGGCCGAGTACCCCGGCAAACTGCGCTTCGTTGTTGAAGTGGGCCATGATGCCGCGCGTGAAGTACACGTACCCTCCCGGAACGGCAAAGGCGTTGATCACAGGGGAGTCCACGATCTTGAATTCGTAGTTGAGGTTGCTGCGGTGTGAGACTTTAGCCATTTGCTGACCTTTTTCTTTGATGAAGCTTTGCAGTTTGGGGTCCTCGTAAAGTCCAAACTCTGCTACAATCTGTGGGTCCGCTTCCTTGCCAAGGGCTATTTCCTGACTCTCTGACATGAACATCACGTCTTTTTTACCCGTAACCGGATTGGTCTGGCAGGAGCTGCCTATCAGGAACACGGATGCCAATAATCCGGTTATTATGTTCTTTCTCATCGTTTTGTCTTTTTATGCCTCCTGGTACCACCCAAAATGCAGGTATATCGCAGAGACTGAATATGTAACAAGCAACGATAATGCAATTTTTAAGTTGCAGAAAACGCTTGTCTGGTATCACTAAGCCATTTTTTGTTAGGGAGTGTAGTCCGGTATATGAAGCCCCAACGTGATATCGCGGTTAGCGACAAGGGTATCGCCATGCCGCCTGGCCCAGCCTTTTTCATCTCCTTTTTTAGGGTATATACCTGTTACGTCGGTGTGGTAAACGTACAGAATGACATCTTGCGCCGGCGTTTTGCCATCGGGCAGGTATACGGTACCCGTCAGCACGAGCTTGTTTTCAGCACCCAAACGAAAGGCGGGCAGGGTGTCCGTCGGGCTAAGCGGCTTATCGCCGTACTCATGCAGCGCCTCGCAACCTTCGCAGGGGCCTCCCACTTGCCGGGCAGGCTGTTGGGTTTCTTGGTTGTCCTGTGCCTGGCAGCTGACCGCTGTGACGAGCAAAAGGTATAGAAGAATCGATTTTTTCATGGGTGTCTCGTTGTAGGTATAGCATCCTTTTTACGTACTATTTACCCTATATGACGATTACTGCGCTGCACTTCTGATTTTGCTATTTAATTCTACAATCACCAATTTTACTGCATGTATACACGGGAACAGGCTTCAAAACTCAGACAGGCATTCTGGACAGCATTCGGACAATATATGTCCCCCGTGCTGTCAGCGGAAGGGATTCCAACCAACTGGATCAATTACAAGACGGGCCTGAAGAACGTGTACTTCCGCATGCAGGCTGATAAAAAGCAGGCTTCCATTGCCATCGAAATGACGCAGCCGGACCCGGAGATACAGCAAATGTTCTTTGAGCAGTTTGAGGCACTGAAGGAGCTGTTGCACGATACGGTAGGAGAGGAGTGGACCTGGGACCTGCACACAACAGACGAATACGGAAAAGAAATCAGCCGCATCTATACAGAACTGAAAGGAGTGAGCGTCTTCAAACAGGATGACTGGCCCGCGCTGATCTCCTTTTTCAAACCCCGCATCGTTGCCCTCGACGCGTTCTGGAACGACGCCAAATACAGTTTCGACGAGCTACGGTAGGTATAGCCCCGATGACTATAACTAAGGCGGGCGTTCTTTAGAGCTCAATCATCTGAATCAACTCTTCGTAGTCTGATAAAATTAGGTATAACCCTAGCGTTTTCGGGCCTGCCGCTTAAGTGGATCCAGCAGGTATTCCAGTCCGTTGATCTTGATCTCGTAGAGGGTAGCCAGCAGCATGCCGAGCTTGCCTGGCGGAAAGCCTTCGCGGGCAAACCACTCCAGGTATGAGACAGGCAAATAGCAAAGCACCGTGTCTTTGTACTTGCCGAAGGGCATTTTCATGCGTACCAGTTCTATGAGCATGGAGGAGTCGGGTTGCATAGGCGTGTTCATTTTCCCAAAGATAAGGTAAGATGGCAGGCACTGAAAAGCATCTGGAAACAAAAGCAGCGACAGATCACAAAAACTAACTCGTTGTGATTCATATCTTCCATGTAAATGTGCTGCTTTTCAGAAAGTTTGGAGTTACTTAGGCAACTGTGTGCTGAGAAGGCAGGCTGAGAACAGGATTGCAGGTTACAGGCGAACCATTATTTGGAATTATGAATGGTCCTAAAAAGAATTCCGCTTAGCCCGTCCCAAAAGTATGTGGGCAGGCTAAGCGGGGTTCAGTTTGGCTAAAAGCTGAACCTAAAGATAAGCACAAAATTTTTTAGCGTGCAAGGCTTGTTATCGAAAATAAGTATATTGTTTTATTTATGTATTTGATTATCAGTGCAATAAAGTGATTTTAAGCTACGTGGTATGTTATACCAGGAAAGTAGCATCCTTAGCAGCACATTTTGGCCACCTCCTTTGTTCTCTTATTATGGAATACTTTGTAAAGCAAGACAGCGTAGTGCGCGAAATCTGGGGAAAGGGCGACACCATCCTGTTCATTTTTGCAGGAGCTTCGGCCGAGTTTGCCCTCAACAAGGCGGTGGACTGGCTTTATTTCACAGGGCGGCTACCGGCCGACCCTCTGGGACGCCTGTTCTCGACGGTAGGCTATGCCCGGCAGATCGTGTTCTCCAGTCTGGAAGGTGCGCACAAAGCGATCGATACCATGGCCAAGATACACGCCGGGGTAGAGGCTAAACGCGGCATGGCTATACCTGACTGGGCCTACCGGGACGTGTTGTTCATGCTGATCGACTATTCCATCCGCTCGTTTGAGTTGTTGGAGCGGGCGTTAACTGAGCCCGAAAAAGAAAATGTATTCGAGGTTTTCTGGCGAGTAGGCACGCGCATGGGGCTGCAAGGGCTGCCAGATAACTACCAGGCCTGGCGGCAAATGCGACAGCAGCACTTAGAGGAAAACTTGGCCTCCAGCCATTTCACTACCGATTTGTACAAGCAGTACCGCAAGCATTTGGGACCCGTCAGGTATAAGCTGTTGCTAGAAGGGCAGAAGTTGATCATGCCCGCCACCGTGCGTACACAGCTTGGCCTGCGTAAGTGGTCGGCGCTGAGGCCGGTGCTACGCGTGTACAAACTGAGCCGTCATTTGCGTGCCGACTGGTTGATCAAATCCCTAATCCTGCCACCGGCTTACAAATCCGAGATAAAAGAACTGGATGTACATCCCGCCTGAGTGCTATAATTGGTTTAGGGTTGATTATTTATGTTAAATACAAATGGCTATACCTGAGGCGCGCTATACCTGCTTTAGAAAATCTTGAATCTCCGCCACCGTCTGACGTGCGCTGCGGCCGACACCGATCAGGGTAGCGGAGGCGAAGCCGGTCCAGTTGCCGTAGCCAACCAGCCACAGGCCGGCCTGGTGTTTGGCTTTTGTGCCCTCTACTTCTACTTTGCCTTTCTGGTCTTTTAGGTTCATGCAGTCCAGGTGATCGAGCGCGTAACCAAAGCCGGTACACCAGATCACCGCATCCACCTTTTCCTGCTGGCCGTCTGACCATATTACACCGTCTTCATAAAAGCGATGGAAAGGTCTTACTGTGTGCAAGACCCCACGGCTGCGGGCATCTTTCACGGCAGGTACCATCACAATATTGCCCACATGAAACTGGGAGGGATTGACTTCCTTCCCGTGCTGCATGGCGTAGTAGCGTGCCGATGCCTGGTCAAAGAGCACACGGCCGTCCACGTCGTCGGGCAGGAAGGTCACCTCGTCCAGGGTCACCCAAGTGGTATTGGCCACTTTCGAAACTTCTGCCAGAATCTGCGCACCCGAATTCCCGCCACCTACTATCAATACCCGCTTATCTTTGAATGGCTCCGGATTTTTGTAGTCAGAGGAATGCAGTTGCAGTTTCCGGAATGTCTCGGCACCTTGGTAGTTAGGTATAAATGGCTTCCGAAACGTGCCTGTTGCACTGATTACGGTACGCGCCAAGTAAGTTTTATGGGCGCTCCTTACTTCGAAAAGCCCGTCACGAAAGCATACCTCCTGAACCTGCACAGGGCGCTCGATGGGAAATTCGTAACGTTGCTCATACTTGGTCAGGTAGTCGATCACTTCTTCACGCGATGGAAAAGGGGCTTTGCTCTCCGGCATCAGCCAACCGGGCAGACTGCTAAAGGCAGCAGGAGAGAAGAGGGTGAGGGAATCCCAGTACTTGCGCCATGAGGCACCAGGCGCTGGCTGGTCATCCAACATGACGTAGTTTAGCTTGGCTCTGCGCAGGTAATAGCCACAGGCCAGGGCGCTCTGGCCGCCGCCAACCACCACCGTCTCGTAAATCTCTTGCATGCTTCTGCAGGTATAGGTATGGTTCCGAAGTTACTAAAATGCTCGGTAAGTTTGAGAACTCCAAACCCATGAAAGGATACTGAACCCACTCTGTCATCTCGACAGCCTGGAGAGATTTGAAATTTTCCTTTGCCCACAATATTCCGGATTTCTCCCATGGGTCGGAATGACAGATTCTTACTGAAACTGATGGTGCCGTGACCAACAGCCCATCAAACCAAAAAGCCCCGACTACTGCCGGGGCTTTCTAGATTTTGGTATACGAGCTTAGCCTATTTCTGGGCCTGGCCTTGTGCTTCCAGGTCTTTGAGCAGTTCCTGTACGGCTGCCTCCAACTGCTGGTCTTTTCCTTTGCTTACCAGTTCGTAGGCGTTGGCTACTTTCACGTCGGGCTCGGTCTGCAGGTTCTCCAGGTACTGCCCTTTGATGTCTTTCACACCCAGTGGTGGTACGCCCCAGCGCACACTGCCGTTTTGCAGCATTTCCCAGCCGCCAAAGGTACAGGTGCCCGGTACCGGCATACCTACCAGCTTGCCCAGCTTCAGGTCGATGTAGCTGTAGGCGAAGCAGTGGCCGTCGCTGTAGTTGGCCTCGTTGGCCAGCGCGATGCTCGGCTTCGTCCAGCGGAAGGATGGCTCAAAGCCGGTCGAGCGGGTGTCGGTGGTATAGTCCAGGAACTTCTGTCCGCTCAGGAACATGGCCAGGTCTGCCACCAGGTCGCCGCCGCCGTTGTTGCGGGTGTCGACTACCATACCTTTGCGATTGGCGTATTTGCCCATCACTTCTTCATACACGGTGCGGTAGCTCGGGTCGTTCATGCCCGGTATGTGCACGTAGCCCAGCTGACCGTTGCTCAAACGATCTACTTCCTCTGCGTTGCGGCGCACCCAGCGCTTGTAGAGCAGCGGATTTTCTTCGTTCTGCGCAATCGGCTTCACGGTGATGTCTCTGCTGTTTTTGCCATTGGCGTCCGTCACGGTCAGCAGGGTGTTTTTGCCTGCCTTGCGGTTCAGGAACTGCGCCAGGTCTTTATCCGGGGTGATCGTCTCGCCATCGATCTTCTCGATGATCATACCTGACTTCAGGTTCAGGCCGGCTTTGTCCAACGGACCGCCCACGATCACCTCGTCTAGTTTGATGCCGTTGCCGGTATAGGTCTGGTCGTAGAAGATGCCAAGCGAGGCCGTGGCGTCACCATTCGGGTCGTTTTTGCTGTAGCTGGCACCGGAGTGCGACACGTTCAGTTCACCCAGCAGTTCGCTGAGCATTTCGGAGAACTCGTGGTCGTTGCTGATGTGCGGCAGGTAGGCTTCGTAGTCGGGTTTCAGCTCATCCCACTTGGTGCCGTGCAGGTTGGCGGTGTAGAAGGTCTGCTTGGTGCGGCGCCATACGTGCTCAAACATAAAGGCGCGCTCAGCTGCCATGTCCAGGATCATCTCGCCGTCTACTTTCACGGTTTCCTGCTTGCTGTTGCTCGGGTCCAGCTTCACGATCTTACCATCCGATTCCAGGAACAGGTTTTTCTGCTCTTTGTCCCACAGCATGCGGGCGCGGTTGGCGTTCAGCGTCACCAGCATTTTGGTTTCTTTGCTGCGCAGGTTCGTCGACCACAGGTTGAAGCCTTTTTCAAACTTGGCCAGGTAGTAGAGTGTTTCGCCGTCTTTCGACACCAGGGCGTCGGATAGGCTGGAAGAGTGCAGCGTGAGTTTGGCTTTGCGGTTGGTCAGGCCATCCCAGTCAATCTTGAATTCCTCTTTCTTTGGCTCTTCCTTTTTGGCCTTCTTCTTATTTTTCTCCTGCTCTTTTGCCTTCTCCTTCTCTTTGGCGATTTTCTCTTCCTGCTCTTTTACAAGGGCATAGTCCACTTTGCTCAGTCTGTATTTATCGAAAGCGTCTTGGGTGAAGAACATGGCGTAAATGTCGGACTGAGCACCACCGCTGTTGGCCTGGGCACGCATGCCGTCGCGGGTGCTGTTCCAGATCAACATCTCACCGCCCATCATCCATTTGGGGGCGTAGTCGCTGTAGCCGCTTTCGGTCAGGTTGATCTTTTTGCCCTTGCCGTCAGCCGCTATAATGCCCACTTCGCCGTTGGCAAAACCAGGCTCCGAGTATTCAAACAATATCCACTTACTGTCAGGGCTCCAGGTAAAGTACTGGTCGTTGTCACGCATCGAGAACAGCTCGTTGGTATTGAGCAGTGTGCGTACCTGCTTCGTGGCCAGGTTCAGCACTTTAAGGGTAATGCGATCTTCCAGGAAAGCGATTTCTTTGCCGTCTGGCGAAAACTGCGGGTCGTAGTTCTCTTTTTCATTTTCGATCAGCGGTGTCTCTTTTAGCAGGGTAGAGGCATAGAAATAAGGCTCTTCCTTTCGTACGATGTCCGTCTTGTAGATCTTCCAGTTTTTGCCGCGCTCACTGGCGTATAGCAGCGATTTGCCATCAGGTGAGAAACTCACGTTGCGCTCCTGCTCCGGCGTGTTGGTGATCCGCTTGGTCACCGATCCTTCCACGGCACTCACAAACACCTCACCGCGGTATATGAACGCCACCTCTTTGCCATTTGGGGATACCGCCAGATCACGAAGGCCACCGTTCACTTTCAGGATGCTTTCGTTATTGGTCTTGACATCCGTTGCGATGCGCACGTTCACTTTCTGCGCCTGCCCGTTTGGCTTCTTGGTAAAGAGCTCGCCGTTCTGGCTGAAGCTCAAGGTACCATCCTGTGCAGCTGTGAGGAAACGAACCGGGTGTTTTTCGAAAGAGGTCACCTGTTCGGGTTTGGCAGGTTCCTGCGCAGCCATTTTGTGCACGTTCAGGGTGCCGCTCGCCTCGCTCAGGTAGTAGATCGTTTTGTCGTTGTCAGCAAACACCGGGCTGCGGTCTTCGCCTTCGTAGTTGGTGAGTTTGGTGTGCTTGCCGGTTTTGGTGTCGTACTCCCAGATATCTCGTGTAACGGAAGAAACATGGTGCTTGCGCCACTGGTTCTCACCGCCTTTACGGTCCTGGTACAGCATTTTGCCGCCATCACGACTGAGCTTTACCTCTTCGGCCGGCGTCGTAAGCACTTGCTTCACGCGTCCGCCCGACACGGCTACCTGGTATAGTTCCGGCTGGTAAGCCGTCGGGAACTGCCGGTTGCTGGCCGCGTCGTGGCGGGTAGAGCCGAAGTATACAGTCTTGTTGTCGTGGCTGAACTCATACGGGTACTCGTGCGCCGAATGGAAGGTGATGCGCTGGGCGGCACCACCGGTAGCAGGCATCACAAAAATATCGAAGTTGCCGTAGCGGTCGCTGGCAAAAGCGATCGACTTACCATCGTGGCTCCACACCGGCATGTAGTCATGCGCCTCGTGCAGCGTAAGTGGTGTTGCGTTTCCGCCTGCTGCCGGTACGGTATAGAGGTCTCCTTTGTAAGTGAAAACAATGGTTTTGCCATCAGGGGAGATGGCCGGGTAACGCATCCAGGAGGGTGCGTCCTGCGCAGCAACTGAAAGCGCCGATCCGGCGGCCAGCAATGCTGCTAGAGCAAACTTTTTGATCATAGGGTTCGGATTGAAAGCCCCTAAGATAAGGAAGATGCTATTAATATAATATAGGCAAAGTGCTTAATGTGACTGCATAACGAGGGCCAGCACGCAAAAGGCAACAATGACCCACAAAGTGATCGGGATACTTCTACTCTGACCGGTCGTTACTTTCAAAACAGCCCAGCTGAGGAAACCCCAGATGATACCCTGCGAGATAGAGTGGGTGAAGGGAATCAGCACCATGGCCAGAAACGCAGGGATCGCTTCATCCATTTTCAGCCAGTTGATCCGGACAATCGGGCGCACCATGAAGGCACCTACCAGCACCAGGGCCGGCGCAGTGGCAATGGCCGGTATCATGGAAAGCAGCGGCGCCAGAAACAGGAAGGGCAGGAAAAGCAAGCCGGCTACAACCGCGGTCAGACCGGTGCGGCCGCCAGCTTCTATACCTACCGCCGACTCTACGTAGGCGGTGCCGGGGCTGGAACCCAGCAAACCAGCTATGGTGGTGGACACCGCATCGGCGGTCAGCGAGCGACCTACGTTGCGGGGCTCTCCATGCTCGTCCGTCAGGTTGGCGGCTTCGGCCAAGCCTACGAATGTAGAAAGGCTATCGAATAAATCAGTGAATACGAAGGCGAAAATGACAGGGAAAACTGCAAACTGCAGCGAGTTAACCAGATCCAGCTGCAAAACCAGGCTGAAGTCGGGAGCAGCGAACAGGCCTTGCCAACTGATGACAGGGGCCGCATCCATCGCCCACCAGCGACCCAGCGGATAGGCGGCCAGCGTGGTAAGCGCTATACCTACCAGTATGGCGCCCGTCACATTGCGGGCAATCAGAATGGCCATTAAAAACAAGCCGGCCAAAAAAGTAAGCACAGAGGGAGAGAGCGGCCCCAGGCCCGTCGTGGTAGCTTCATCAGGAACAATAAAACCAGCGTTGGCAAAACCGATGATGGTGATGAACAGGCCTATACCTGCAGCGATGGCATAGCGCAAAGGACGGGGAATGGCCTTCACGATGAGGATACGCACTTTAAACACGGAGAGCATCAGGAATACGATGCCTGACCAGAAAACGGCCCCTAGCGCCACTTGCCATGTTATACCCATCCCCAACACTGCCGAGAAAGTAAAGAAGGCGTTCAGTCCCATACCTGGCGCTACAATAATTGGGTTGCGGGCATACAGTCCCATCATCAGACTGCTGAAAAAAGACACCAGCACCGTAGCAGTCAGCGCTCCCGAAAAAGGCATGCCCGCCTGGCTCAGTATGGCGGGATTCACCGCAATGATATAAGCCGTTGCCAGAAAAGAAGTGAAGCCGGCAAGGACCTCGGTTCGGATAGTCGTGTTATTCTTTTTGAGCTCAAAATATGACTCCATGCTCGGATCTGGGTTATAAAGGATGGCAGTTTAATATTAGGCAATTTATACGGTCAAGCGTTAAAAATATGTTAAAGTCATGCTTCTTCGCTTGATTTTTCCTGCCTCAAAGCAACCCTCATGCTATCTCCTCTCTCTATTGCTTATACCTGCTGCCAGGGTGTGTTCAAATTCAGAACAGGGTGTTCATTTTCAGACACTTCAGAAGATAGTAAAAGGTTTAAAAAAATGTTTAAGGATCAGATAACCAATATATTATGTAGCTGGCACACAATTAGAATCAGCAAAATCAAACTATGGAAAATAAATACTGAGCGCACATGAAAAATTCTCTATCTCTCCAGTCTCAACACAGTGACAAGGTATGTCTGCTTCTGCTGTTTTTTCTTTTTGTCTGCACTTCCGTTTCGGCGCAGCAGGCCACAATCGCGGGCAAGGTGATGGAAACTACGCACAAGCCGATGGGTTATGCTAACGTACTCCTGCTCAAAGCAGCTGACTCCTCACTCGTAAAGGGTACGCTGTCCGATGAAAGCGGCGCCTTCCTGTTTGAAGGTATAGCTGTGGGCAGGTATAGGGTGGTGGCCAGCATGGTCGGTTTCGGCAAGTCAAAGGCCATGGAAGCGAACGTAAACGCTGAAGCAGAAGCCCTCAAGCTAAATCCGATTGTAATGAGCCAGTCTGCCACGGCACTGAAAGAGGTCGTGATCGAAGCACAGAAACCGCTGATCGAGCAGCACCTCGATAAAACAGTATTAAATGTGCAGAACAGCATTGTGTCGGCGGGCAACACGGCACTCGAGGTGCTGGAGAAGGCGCCGGGCGTGGTCATCGATCAGAACGACAACATCAGCATGCGCGGTCGCCAGGGCGTGATCGTGATGGTGGACGGGAAACCGGTGCCGATGTCGGGCTCGGAGCTCGCCAATATGCTGCGCGGCATGTCCGCCAGCAGCGTGGAGAAGATCGAGCTGATCACCAATCCTTCGGCCAAGTACGATGCGGCCGGTAACTCGGGCATCATCGACATCCGTCTGAAACGTGACAAAAGCCTGGGCACCAACGGCACGCTCAGCGCCTCTTACGGACAGGGCCGCTTTGCCAAATCGAACCAGGGCGTGCAGCTGAATCACCGCACTAAAAAATTCAACCTCTTCGGCAGCTACAACTACGTACTGCGCAAAGACTTCAACGACCTGGACATTTACCGCCGCTTCCTGGACGAAAACGGTGCATTCATTGGCGCTTATGACCAACAGAACAGGTTCGACTTTGTGTTTAACAACCACAGCGGCAGGGTAGGGGCTGATTACTTTTTGTCACCTAAAACAGTATTGGGCGTGGTAGCCAGCGGCTTTGCGTCGGACATAGACCGTGGCACGAACAACCGTTCCAGTGTGATCAATGCAGACGGGCAGGCGGAGTCCTCTTTTGTGACGGGCGCCGATGTGGAGCACGGTCGTCGCAACCAGGCCTACAATTTCAACCTGAAGCACACAATAGACAGCCTGGGCAGTGAGATCACGGCTGACGTGGACTACATTTCGTACCGAAACACCGACGAGCAGAACTTCACCACCAACTACTATAACCTGAGCAACGAGCAGATCCGTGACCCTTACCTGCTCTACGGCACGTTGGACGGTGACCTGACTATCAAGTCTGCCCGCGCCGATTATCGTCAGCCCTTGGCAGGTATAGGAGGGAATTTGGAAGCCGGTTTAAAAAGCAGTCTGGTAACGGCCGACAACGACCTGGAATTCTACGACCGAAGCAACGGCGGCAATGAACTGGACACTGATAAAAGCAATCATTTTCTGTATGACGAGAACATCAACGCTGCCTATGTGAATGCGAACAAGAAGTGGAAAAAGACAGGGCTGCAACTGGGACTTCGTCTGGAAAACACCATCGCGAAGGGCAGGCAGTTGACCGACGGGCAGAAATTTGACCGAAACTATACCCAGTTGTTTCCGAGTGCAGCCGTTAACTACAGCCTGAACAAAAAGCACGACCTGGGCATGTCGGTGAGTCGCCGCATCAACCGTCCTTCTTACAATCAGCTCAACCCTTTCAAGAACTTTCTGGACCCAAGCACTTACTCGGCTGGCAATCCCTTCCTGAAACCAGAGCTGTCCTATTCCTTCGAGCTGACCCATACTTTGGATCAGCGCTTCATCACCAAGCTCAGCTACAGCCGCACCACCGATGTGATGGTACAGGTGCTCTCGCCTGCCGAAGAAGGGGAGAAGCTGGTAGTGCAAACCTTCCGCAACCTAGCTTCGCTCGATTATTACGGCTTAACCGTTACAGCTCCCTTCTCGATTGGAAACTGGTTCAACAGCGTGAACAACGGCACCCTTTACTATGGTCATTATAAGGGCTTTGTGGCCGACACTGATCTGAGCAACGGCACCCCGACCTTTAACCTGAACTCTAACAACACGATCAAGCTGCCAAACGACTGGTCAGCAGAACTGGTGGGTGTGTACCGCAGCCGGGAGGTATATGGCTTCCTGGAAGTTGACCCGCTATGGTTTATGTCGGTGGGCGTGCAAAAGCAGTTCTGGGACAGAAAAGCAAGTTTGAAGCTGAATGTATCGGATGTGTTCTATACCAACAAAGCCAACGGCTATACCGCTCTGGCCAGCTACGAAGAGAATTTCTACCAGCGCCGCGACACGCAGGTGGCGACCCTGAGCTTCAACTACCGTTTCGGGCAGGCGCAGTCTGGTCCGTCGCGCCGCCGCACCGGTAGTGCCGAAGAGGAAACAAGAAGAGCGAATTAAGTTTGTGAAAGTGTAAAGACTGGTTTTTGTTAATTGATAAAGCGCCCGGGTTTTGCCTGGGCGCTTTTATTTTTGGTGCGTATACCTTGGTTATACCTTGTGCCCATGTCCTATACCGCTACTTTCCGGTTTCACGACTCCCTGAAAGACTTTTTGCGGCCCCGCCAGCGGCATACTGCCATCTTCTATACCTTCGCAGAGCACCAGACAGTAAAAGACATGATCGAGGCGATGGGCGTGCCGCATCTTGAGGTGAAAAACGTGTTGGTAAATGGGGAAGAATTAAGTTTTAGCCAGCGGATTCAGGCAGGTGATCAGGTGGAAGTATATTCATACGAAGGAGGGGAGGCGGAACTGCTGCCAGGTATAGCGGAGCCACGTTTCGTGCTGGATGTGCACCTCGGCTCGCTGGCCCGTTATTTACGCATGTTGGGTTTCGACACGGTATACGAGCAGCAACTGCATGATCCGGAACTTGTTCAGATCTCCAGTGAAGAGCAACGGATTCTGCTCACGCGGGATGTGAACTTGCTCAAGCACAAGGCTATACCTGCCGGCTACTGGCTGCGCTCCCAGCAAACCGAAGAGCAACTGCAGGAAGTGCTCGCCAGGTATAAACTAGCCGATCTGTTCCAGCCTTTCACCCGCTGCATGGTATGTAACGGGCCCATCGTACCGGTCGAAAAACAGGAGGTGCTGGAACAACTGCCAGCCAAAACCAAACTCTACTTCGACGAGTTTTACCAGTGCCAGCAATGCAAACGGGCCTACTGGAAAGGCTCGCATTATGAGCGGATGCAGGAGTTGATCCGGCGAATAAAGGAGCAGGTATAGCTGAATAAAAAATGAAGGCCTCACTATTTTTGTGAGGCCTTCATTTTAAGGTTTAGAAGTATAAATTATACCCGGTAGCAGATCGCGTTGATGTTCATGCCTGCTCCTACGGAAGCAAACAGAATAATGTCGCCCTCGTTGAGCTCATGCTTCTCATCCTGTCCCCTGCGCACAATGTCGTAGAGTGTTGGTACGGTGGCTACAGAGCTGTTGCCCAGGTAGTGGATGCTCATCGGCATGATGTCTTCCGGAATGTCGCGTCTGCCGTAAAGTTTGAAGAGCGCCTGAATCATGCCTTCGTCCATTTTCTCGTTGGCCTGGTGTATAAACACCTTCTTCACGTCACTGATGTCCACGCCGCACATATCCAGGCATTCCTTCATGGCCTCCGGTACTAGCTTGATGGCGTACTCGTATACCTTGCGGCCCTTCATTTTGATGTAGCGCACCCGCGGGTCGCCGTCCGGCATGTAGGACTTGTTCATGTTGATATAGTAGGCCTCCTCTATACTGTGGCTGCGGGCGCAACTGGCCAGTATACCACTGCCGTCCTCCGGCACCTGCTGGTACTCCACCACCGAAGCACCGGCACCGTCGCTGAAGATCATGCTGTCGCGGTCGTACATGTCGATCACGCGGGAGAGGGTTTCGGCTCCGATCACGAGCGCCTTCTTCGCCATACCTGCCTTGAAAAACGCTTCGGCCTGGATCATACCCTGCACCCAACCCGGACAGCCAAACAGAATGTCGTAAGCCACACAGTTCGGACTCTTGATCTTCAGGTTGTGCTTCACGCGACTGGCCAGCGCAGGCACGGCGTCGGACTGTATCGTGCCCTCAAGTACATTGCCAAAGTTGTGCGCTACGATGATCATGTCCAGCGTTTCGGGGTCGATGCCGCTGCTGCGGATGGCTTCTTCGGCCGCGAGCGTGGCGATGTCGGAAGTAGTGAGGTGGGAGGCTACGTAGCGGCGCTCCGCTATACCTGTTATTTTTTGAAATTTCTCAACGACCACATTCGGGCAAACCCCGATTGGCTCGTTTTGATCAGTGTAGAAATTGTGAGAGGTAAAGTCCTGATTGGTTTTTACTTCTGTCGGAATATAACTGCCGGTGCCAGTGATAACGGATCGCCACATATTGGTAAGATAAAAGGTAAGAAAGATCAGTTGGGGATGAGCCTCAACTGCCACCCAATATATTGGTTATCACTATATACGGCAAGATAAATTTAGGGAAAAAGTTGAAACATCAGTGCGTTTAATACTTGCTTCAGGTATAGCGCAATAAATACGTAGAATTCTACAAGGTATAGCGTTGGACTACCTGCGTCAGCTCTTCCAAAAACAGGTGCATGTGGTAGCCGTCGGCCAGGGCATGGTGCAGGCCGATGCTGATGGGCAGGTATACCTTGTCGTCACGCATTTCCAGTTTGCCATACCCAATCCTGGGCACGCCCGGGTCTTCGTGGCCGATCGAGAATGCGTGTTCCATACCTTTAAAAGTGAACCAGGGCAGCGTGGTCATGTGCAGCAGGTCTGCACCCTGATGGCCGTTGAACAGTTTGGCGCTTTGCTTTACGGCTGCAATAATACGGGCACCTTCAGCGCAGAAATCCTCCAGTTTTTCGTGGTAGGGGAAGTGGGTGAAAGCGATCTGCTTGTTGTCTTTCAGAATGGTAGTAGACAGGTCCAGTCCGCTATACCTAACCACTTGTCCGTTTTCAATGCGTAGCAGAAAGTTCTCTACCTGCCGAGCAGCCTGCACGGAAGCGTGCATGTAAGCGAGCGAAACCGACAAGCCGTGCTGTTTACAATATAGGTATAGCGGGGTGATGTCCGCTTCCGTGTGCACGTTAAAAAACGGTTGGGTGAAAGTGCTGAAAAACCGGAATGTCTCTTCGCGTTCCCATCCTTCAATAGGTATAATTTCTTTGCTGTAGCGGCTTTGCATGTATAAGCAGGGCAGTTTTTTGTTAGACTGTCATTTGTAAATAACAGTGCAAAGATAGCGGATGGTGCGTACTTCTCTTTTTTTCCAGGAGCGAAATACAAAAGTATATGCTTTGTTATGAATATTCTTTTATATTTATAGCACAATACTTTTTTCAACCTGCTTCTGCCTATGAACGAACTTTTACAAGCTACTTTTTCCGCCGTTAACATCCTCCCAACCGCCCTGTTGGCCTTCGTGCTGCTTTACTGGCTGGCCGTCATCTTCGGCCTGCTGGACCTCGACTTTTTCGATGTGGATGTAGCGCCCGATGTGGATGCAGATGGCGTGTCGGCCGTCAGCTGGCTCAACAATGTCCTGGCCTTTTTCAACCTGGGCAAGGTGCCTTTCATGGTATTTCTGACTTTCCTGGCGCTGCCTTTCTGGGCGATCTCGATCCTGGCCAATTACTACCTCAACGATGGCTATACCTGGTTAGGCTGGCTATACCTGATCCCGTCCTTTATCACAGCGCTTTTTGTGGCTAAATTCCTGACCATGCCTTTCATTCGCGTGTTTGCTGCCATGGAGAAAGAGCACGAATCGGCTGCCGCTATCATCGGCCAGATCTGCACGGTTACTTTGCCTGCCAACGGCAACGAGCTGGGCCAGGCTGCCGTGAAGACGACCGGCGCACCGCTTCTGTTGAATGTCAGAACGACCCAGGGCTCCGCTGTGCAAAAAGGGGAGACCGCGCTCGTGCTCGAGTACAATGCTGAAAACAAATTTTACCTTATAGAACCTTACCAAACCATTTAATTCGCATGCTAGAATCTTTATCCCTGTCTATCGTCATTATACTGGCGGTATTCGCGATTGGCTTTATCGCCATCGTTATCAAAATGTACCAAAAAGCCATTCAGGGCGAGGCCCTGGTGCGTACCGGTCTAGGCGATACGAAAGTGTCTTTCTCCGGTATTTTTGTAGTGCCCGTTATCCATAAATTGGAGGTGATGGACATTACGCTCAAGACGATCGTGATCTCCAGAACCGGCTCCGAAGGATTGATCTGTAAAGACAACCTGCGCGCTGATATTAAGGTGAACTTCTTTTTGCGCGTGAACAAAACGCCGGAAGATGTGATACAAGTGGCACAATCGATTGGCTGTAAGCGTGCCTCTGACCACTCGGCATTGGAGAGCCTGTTTGATGCCAAGTTCTCGGAAGCACTCAAGACAGTAGGCAAGCATTTCGATTTCGTGGACCTGTACCAGAGCCGCGACGATTTCAAGCGTCAGATTCTGCAGACGATCGGCACCGACCTGAACGGCTACGTACTGGACGACTGCGCGATCGACTACCTGGAGCAGACCCCACTCACCCACCTGAACGAGAACAACATCCTCGATGCCGAGGGTATCAAGAAGATCATCGACCTGACGGCCAAGCAGAAAGTACAGGCCAACCTGATCGAACGCGAGAAGCAGAAGACCATCAAAAAGCAGGACGTAGAGGCCCAGGAAACCATTTTGGAGCTCGAGAAACAGCTGGCTGAAAACGAAGAAAAGCAAAAGCGCGAGATTGCCAACATCAAATCGCGTGAGTTTGCCGAGATGGAAAAAGTGCGCCACGAAGAGCGCCTGAAAGCAGAAAAAGCCCGCATCGCCACCGACGAAGAAGTGAAAATTGCCGAGCAGAACAAAGACCGCCAGATACTGGTAGCTGAGCGCAGCAAGCAACGCACCGACGCCATCGAAACAGAGCGTGTGGAGCAGGCGCGTTTGCTGGAGGCCAATGAAAAGGAGCGTATCGTATCGCTCGCTCAGATCGAGAAAGAGAAAGCCATTGAAGAAGAGCGCAAAAACATACAGGGCATTATCCGTGAGCGTGTGACCGTGGAAAAAGCCGTGGTAGAAGAAGAAGAGAAAATCAAGGACACCAGGGCCTTCGCTGAAGCAGATCGTGTGAAAGCCGTGGCGATTAAGAACGCGGAGCGTGAAGCAGAAGAGTCGCTGGTGAAAGAGATCAAGAGTGCCGAAGCAGCCCGTCAGGCATCGGAGTTCCGCGCCAAGCAAATGCTGATCGATGCCGAGGCGGAGCAGGTATCCTCAAACAACAGGGCACAGGCGATCAAGACCATGGCCGAGGCGGAAGCCGCGCAGGCAGCAGCCATTGGCCTGTCCGAAGCACAGGTAATGGAAGCCAAAGCCCATGCCCGTCAGAAGGAAGGTGAGGCGGAAGCGCAGGTGATCAAGGCAAAAGCCAATGCACAAGCCGAAGCCGACGAGCGACTGGGTATGGTAACGGCCAAAGTGACGAAGGAGAAAGGTATAGCCGATGCGACGGTAGTAGAGAACCTGGCTGCCGCCGAAGAGAAACGCGGTCTGGCAGAGGCCCGTGTGATCGGAGAGAAGTTCACGGTGGACGCCAAAGGTATAGAGGAGAAAGCAGAGGCCATGCGCAAACTGGACGGCGTAGGCAAAGAGCACGAAGAGTTCAAGCTGCGTCTGGAGAAAGACAAAGCGATCGAACTGGCACACATCAGCATCCAGAAAGACATTGCCGCTTCTCAGGCCGAAGTAATTTCCGAGGCGCTGAAGTCAGCGAAGATCGACATCGTGGGTGGCGAGACCATGTTCTTCGACCAGATCGTGGGTTCCATCACCAAAGGCAAGCAGGTAGACCGACTGGTAGGTAACAGCGAAGTGCTGAACACGGTGAAGGAGACCTTCTTCCAGCCAAACGGCAACGGCCATGTGGACTTCCGCGAGAACCTGCAGCAGTTCATCAACCAGTTCGGTATGACCTCCGAAGACGTGCGCAACCTGAGCGTGTCGGCTATTTTGCTGAAGATGATGCAGAGCAGTGCTGATGAAGGCACGCTGAACACATTGAAGCAGTTGACCTCAGCGGCTACGGCGATGGGGATCGCGGACAAGCCTTATATTTCATTGAACTAGGATTAGTTAGGGTATACTGAGAAGATTAATCATCAAAGAGTAATGCTATGATCAAAAAAACACGCGACTTTTTAAGAAGTCGCGTGTTTCCTAAATCAATGTATTATCTATGATGAATTTAAATTATAGATCAAGAGTCATGGATGAATTCTGAAGCCTAAAAACGTTTTCCTTTCAATGCATTTGTGTATATAAATATATCCTATGAGTAACGAATTATCAAAACCAGATTCAAATGTTAAATCCACTATTGAAGCTGCTACAGGTTTAGTAAAGGCAATACCAATTTACCAAGATGCAATTCAGCCATCTGCCCAACAAATAGGTAAATCTCTAGAAACAATCACTAAGACTGTTAACATTGCATTAGCTCCAATAAAGGTTTTAGTTTGGGGATATGAGCAGATAGAACAATTTGTATCTAACAGAGTTGCTGAAAAACTAAGTAAAGTGCCTGAAGAAAATATCGTTACTCCTCCTCCACAAGTAGCGGGACCAGCGATAGAAGCCTTAAAGTATTCCGGACATGATGAAAACCTAAGAGAACTTTTTGCAAACCTTTTAGCAACTGCCATGGATAAAGCAACAATCCACAGTGCGCATCCTGGATATGTTGAAATAATCAAAAATCTCACTTCAGACGAAGCAGTCTTATTATCTGCATTTGTGGATAAATCTGTTTATCCAATAATAAATATTAACGCAAAGTCTAAAGATGAAAATGGAGGGTTTATACTCAAATATCCTAAATATTCACATTTGCACAAAGCTGTTACAGTCAGTCAAGTAACTATGCTGCCTTCCTACTTGGACAATCTGTGTAGATTAGGTATTCTTGAATCACCATCGGGTTTATCTATGACAGCACCTAATACATATGAGCCTTTAGAAATTGATGAAGAATTAGCACAATTAAAAAGTGAAATTGTGAGCGATAATTATGATATCGACTTTAAAAGAGGGCTTATAAGACCAACTTCTTACGGAAAGCAATTCATTCAGAATGTTGTCATAAGTAAGTAGTTAGTTTATCACAATAAAGAGTAAAAGCATTAGTATCACATGTACCACCTATAAGTTAATGAAAACCATTAGTGCAGATTAAGCTATGAAAATAATGGCACCTAACTAGGCGCCATCAGACTTACCCATCTTCAATTTTTAATCCTCCACCTACATGGAAGATACCAATACCACCACCATTGCCACTGCCGAAAACGTGCAGTTAGAGGGTGGTACCTATGAAATCTTACGGAACCGTCTGCAAAAAAGCGGGGCCGAACTGCGTGCGCAACTGGAACAGCTGAACCAGGAGCGGAAGAGCGTGTTTGGTGCCATTGAGACGCAACTGATCACGACCGAGCGCATTACCACCGAAAATAACTGTGTGCCCTGGGACATGGTGCCGGTGGGCTATACCTTGCTTTTTGGCTACAACGTGTACCTGGGCCTCAAGTCGGAAGTGGAGCTGTCGGATGTGTTTGGTGTCTATACTTACGAAGGCCACAGCTTTCATCAGCAGTCGCTGGATGTGCTGCAGGTCAAGACCTTTCAGGACGATTTCCAGAAACTCTACAAATACTACAAGAATACCCAGTTCGTCAAGTTCGCGCACATCGGCAACTACCTCTACATGGTGTTCCGGGTGGGCAAAGGCCTGAACGATATCAAGACCTTTAAGTGGTTGCTCAAAGGCGACACGATCACCTACATCGATAACCGCAGCGATCACGAGTACGTGTTCCCCAACCAGCACGACTTCAGCTGGAAACGCACCACCCGAGAGGCACAGCGCAAAGGCAAGCACCCGCACGTGTCCATCGAGGACAAGGTGTTTGTGGAGACGGTCGGCGGTGATCTGACCATTAAAGTAGAAGACAACACTGACTCCGGTCGTGGCATTTATTCCGAAGAAGTCGAGGACAAAGACCAGACGCTGGATGATTCGGAAATCTACTACGCCGTGGTTGGCAATATCATCATCCTGAAGATCCGGCCATACCGCGAGAATAACTACCGCTATTTCGTTTACAACTCCAAGCTGCAGGAAGCCCGCCGCATCGACGCGCTGGAGCACAGCTGTGTGCTGTTGCCGGACGGACAGGGCATTATCTACGCCTATGGCTACTACCTGCAGACGGGTGAGTTCAAAGCTTTCGACAACAACCTACAGGACATGCTCTTCGAGAAGCGCATTGCTTCCCCGAACGGCGAGGATTTCCTGTATGTGTTCTACAACAAGGAGTCAAGCGTATACCTCCTGCTGTCCTACAACCTGATCACGCAGCAGATCGAAACGCCGATCGTGTGCCACGGCTATGCCATTTACGAGAACGGGGAGCTGTGTTATTTCCGGGCGGATGAAGAGGCGCAGAAGCACCACGCCATCCAGATCTGGCAGACGCCCTACATCGGACCGAACTTCGTTATACCTGTCACACAGGAGTCTTACCTCTATAAGATCGGTAACAAGGATATTGTACGGGCGATGGCGGAGAGCAACGAGGTGCTTTCCTTGCTCCACAAAGACGATTCATACGCCAATCTATACTTGGATCTGATCAAGAAAACGACGGATGTGCTGGACTCCTACCACTGGCTCAACCGTGCGGAAACTTACAACCTGGCGGCCCCGCTTGCGGCTATCCGGCAGACGGCTACGGCGGCCGTGGAGGAGTACGAGAAGGTGCTCAGCATCAAGAAAAACACGCAGGCGCAGATCAGTCAGGTGCTGGGGCAAGCCGATGCGCTGATCCAGACGCTGAAGCACAAAAAGGCCGAAAGCATCAACGATTATGTGAAGTATTTGGCCGACCTACGCGGTATACGCGGTGAAGTGATTTCGCTTAAAGAGTTGCGCTACACCGACCTGCCGACCATCGAGAAGTACGAGGCGCAACTGCAGCAATTTGCGCAGGAAACAGCCAACGGAGCGGTTGAGTTTCTGTTGCAGCCCAACGCACTGGCGCCTTACGAGAAGAAGGTAAAGGAGATCAATACCGCGATCGAAGGTATAGCGAAGGTAGTGGAGGCCGATGCGACCGACAAAGAGATTGCGGCGGTATCGGCGGAGCTGGAAATGCTGATAGATGTGGTGAGTAACCTCAAGATCGAAGATGCCACCCAGACCACCCGCATCATCGACACCATTTCGGCCATTTATGCCACCTTCAACCAGACCAAAGCCACGCTGCGCCGCAAGCGCAAAGAACTTTTGAGTCAGGAAGGTAAGGCCGAATTTAACTCACAGATCAAGCTGATCAGCCAGAGTGTAGTGAATTACCTTGATGTATCAGACTCGCCGCAGAAGTGTGAAGAATACCTGGCTAAACTGATGGTGCAGCTGGAGGAATTGGAAGGCAGATTCCCGGATTTCGATGAGTTCATTGAGCAGCTCACGGTCAAGCGGGAGGAAATCTACAGTGCTTTCGAATCGAAGAAGGTGCAGCTGCAGGAGGCGCAGAACAAACGAGCCAACAGTCTGCAGCAAGCCGCCGACCGCATCCTGAAAGCGGTGCAAAATCGCGCCGGAAAACTAACTTCGATAAACGAAATCAACGGCTACTTCGCCTCCGACCTCATGATTGAGAAGGTGCGGAGTACGGTGGAGGAATTGCTCAAGATTGGCGACACCGTGAAGGCTGACACCATCCAGAGTCGCCTTAAAACCCTAAAGGAAGACGCTGTGCGTCAGCTCAAGGATAAGCAGGAACTGTTTGTAGAGGGCGCCAACATACTCAAGTTCGGCAAACATCAGTTTACGGTAAATACGCAGCCGCTGGAACTGAGCGTGGTGCACCGCGATGACGCCATGTACTACCACCTTACCGGCACCAACTTTTTTGAGAAGATCACTGATGACCAGTTTTTGAGCTACCGTCCGGTGTGGGAGCAGACGCTGGTGTCGGAAAACCACCAGGTATACCGTGCCGAGTACCTGGCCTTTAAAGTGCTGGAAGCGGCGCAGGACAAAGGTATAGCTGGTCAGCAAACGGATAACAGTCTGCTATACCTAAGCATTGATGAACTGCACAAACTCACGGAGGCAGAGCTGACGGAATATGTGAACAAATTCATGGCCGTGCGCTTCAACGAAGGTTACATGAAAGGTGTGCATGATCACGACGCGGCCCTTATTTTAGGAGCCCTGATTCGCCTGATTAAAACAGCCGATCTGTTGCGCTATACCTCCATCGACCGGGCCTGTGCGCAGCTATACTGGCAGGTGTTTTTGCCGGAAGCCAAAAAGAAAACGCTCCATCACCAGCTCCAGGGTATAAGCGCCATCCTGCAGGTCTTCCCCGACACACACGAGTTTGATGATGTGAAAGCCGATCTGCAGCAGGAACTCTATACCTTCCAGCAGGAGACGGGACTCTGCAAAGAAGCCAGTGCCGCCGAGGCTGGCGCTTACCTGTTCTATGAGCTCACCCGAGGCAACCAGTTTGTTATCGACAGTCAGGCCGACGTGCTTTATGTTGGCTTCAAGCATTTCCTGACGGAGCGCAAGGTGCTGGATCGGTTTGAAGATTCGGTGAAGGCGCTGCAGGAAAATGTGGCGCACCAGTTCGAACTGATTCAGCACTGGCTGAAGGCTTACATCGCGCAGGCGGGTCAGCATGACAAGGCCGAGTTTGTGGCCGAAGTGGCGACACTCTTGCTCACCGACAGCTACAACCCGTTACAGGTTGTGCACACGGTGCTGAAAGAAAATCTGCAAGGTATGCAGGGCGCGCACCAGCAGGTACAGGGCCAAAGCTACCAACTGAACTATCACCAGTTTCTGCACCGCCTCCGCGACTATACCAGCAGCACTGCTACGGCCTTTACAGCTTTCACGGAGCTCAAAAAGAACATGACGCAGCAGGCCGAGCAGGCGCTTCGCCTGAACGAATTTAAGCCGCGGGTGCTGTCTTCCTTTGTGCGTAACAAACTGATCGACCAGGTATACCTGCCGCTGATCGGCGCCAACCTGGCCAAGCAGATCGGCACGGCAGGGGAGGCCAAGCGCACCGACCTGATGGGAATGCTACTCCTGCTTTCTCCGCCGGGCTATGGTAAGACGACCATAATGGAGTACATTGCTAACCGCCTGGGCATTATCTTTATGAAGATCAACGGTCCGGCTATCGGGCACCAGGTAACAGCGCTGGACCCGAAGGAGGCGCCCAATGCCGCTGCCCGCGAAGAGCTGGAGAAGCTGAACCTTTCCTTTGAGATGGGTGACAACGTGATGATCTACCTCGACGACATCCAGCACTGTAATCCCGAGTTTTTGCAGAAATTCATCTCCCTTTGCGATGCCCAGCGCAAGATCGAAGGCGTGTACAAAGGCCGCAGCAAAACCTATGATTTCCGGGGTAAGAAGGTATGCGTGGTGATGGCCGGCAACCCCTACACCGAAACAGGAGAGAAGTTCCGCATCCCGGACATGCTTGCTAACCGTGCCGACATCTACAATTTGGGTGACATCATCGGCGATACCGAAGACGTGTTCAAACTGAGCTACATCGAAAACTCCCTGACCTCCAACACGGTGTTGGCAAAGCTGACGGCAAAGAGTCAGAAAGATATTTACGCGCTGATTCAGCTGGCTGATAGCGGCAACAGCGAAGGGCTGGAGTTTGAAGGTAACCACTTGGCAGCCGAATTGAACGAGTATGTGCTGGTGCTGAAAAAGCTGCTCAAGATTCAGGATGTGATCCTGAAGGTGAACCTGGAGTACATCCGATCAGCGGCGCAGGCAGAGGAGTACCGCACAGAGCCGGCCTTTAAGCTGCAAGGCTCTTACCGCAACATGAACAAGCTGGCCGAAAAAGTCATGCCGATCATGAATGACCAGGAACTGCAGACGCTGATCCTGTCGCACTACGAAGCCGAGTCGCAGACGCTCACTTCCGGTGCCGAAGCCAACATGCTCAAGTTCAAGCAGCTCATCGGCATCATGACCGAGGCAGAGGCGCAGCGCTGGGAAGACATTAAAGCCACGTTCGTGCGCAACAACAAGCTCAAAGGCTTTGGTGGCAACAACCAGGTAGGGCAGGTGCTTTCCGAAATGGAAAACATCTCCGGCGGACTGGCAGGTATAAAGGATGTGCTCAGTCAGTTTAAGCCGAGCAGATTGGAAGCCGAAGAGATTTAAGGTATAGCATTAGCCAAATAAGCAGCCCCTGCAGGTATAGCTACTGCAGGGGCTTTTTTATCTTATATGGTCGGTTACTTACTTCAACAGACTAGCCAGTTTCTCAGAGAGTTCGGCGCCTTTCACATTAATGGCCGCAATGTTACCTTCCTGATCTATCAGGAAATTATAAGGTATAGCATTTACATTGTACTTCTCAGCTAAATGGCTGTACCAGCCTTTCAAGTCAGTATAATGAATAAAAGGCATCTGGTACTTGTCCATGGCTTTCCGCATTTTCTCATCGTCCACATCGAGCGAAATAGCCAGCACCTCGAATCCCTTTTGCTTGTGGCTATCCGCGATTTTGATGAGTTCAGGCATTTCTTTTAAACAGGGTGCACACCAGCTCGCCCAAAACTCCAGCAGCACCACCTTGCCTCTAAACTGATCAAGCGTGAGTTTCCGGGTGTTGTGGTCAAGGGCAAAGGCCGGGACTTTGGATCCGACGGCAATCGTATTCTTAGGGACCGTCAGACTCATAAATTGCTGTCCCATGTCAGAGGTTTGCACTTCGGGGCTCAGCGATCTGAACAGAGCCAAAGATTCCTCCGGGTTCTCTTTATTGTAAATGGCAGGCAAAAGAAAGGCGCTTGCATAGGAAGTTGGGTGCTGCCTGATAAAGGATATGATTTCTGTTTTCATTAATGCCTCACCCTTCGCTATTCGCTCCTTTAACTCCTCCGCTCTCACCATATCTTTTCGTTTCATGGCAGCCGCAAGGCTATCCTGAATGGCAGGGATACTACCTCCGTTGGCATGCGTGATTCGCATCTCTAAATCAGCGAGTTGGTTATTCAGGCTGTTGGGAGCAGACGAGTGAATTTTTGCCTCATGTAGCTTCTTAACCCCGTTGAAAAAAATGGTTCCGGGCTCTACAAAGAAGACCTTTCCCCCGGTATGATCATCTCCTATGCTGACCATGTAAGGCTCATCAACAGGAAGCGTGAATGAAAACTCCCCGTTTTTCATGAGCACATTTTGTGACAGAGGGTAACTTTTAGAGATGGATACTACCCGGAGCGTGTCGGTTAGGCCTGAACTCAGCCTCCCCTTGATGATACACTGTTTCGTTTGTGCAAATGCTGCCATAGGCAATGCAAAAACAATAAAAAGGATGAGAAGCTTTTTCATATAGATGAGGGTTTTGCTGAGAAATACAAATGCATTGATCAAACCCGAAGGTTGGGTTGTCATCGTGAAAGATTCAGCATGCCGCTCCATCCAGGTATAGCTGCCATATTAGGCCAGGCAGTTTACTCCTCGTTCTCCTTTTGCTGATAAAGGGGGTATTTTAGAGAAAGTCATGCAACACCTGAACTTTTAATTCAGGCATAGGCTTTCTTACTCTTAATCTTTAACGGAAAGTGAATACGCTTTTTAAAGTTTTAATATATCAAAAATACAATAATTATCCATCCATGCAAATGAATTCAGGTATAGCTTCGTTTTTAACCCGATTCATTCTCTCAGAAATTAATCATAAGAAGTAATCAGTAACACTTGGTTTTGCTTATGCGGTTGGTATAAGTAGACTGGATATTTTTGTACTCCCTTATAACAGGGTATAAAAATCAAATTTTTGGAACTTCAGCGAGTTGACTTATCCCTTTAAAAACCCGACCTTTGTACTTCTATGCAATTAGCCATCACCTCATTAAATTCCGGCAGCAACGGCAACTGTTACTACATCGGCAACGAGCAGGAAGCCGTGCTGGTAGATGCCGGCATTTCGTGCCGCGAGACCGAAATGCGTATGCGCCGCCTAGGTCTGTCCATGCGCAAGGTGAAGGCTATTTTTGTGTCGCACGAGCACTCCGATCACATCAAAGGCATACCGGTGCTGGCGCGTAAGTACAAATTGCCGGTTTACATTACAACCAGTACCTTGTACCGTTCCCGCATGGACCTGAGTGGGGTAGAGGTAGTGTCCTTTACTGGATACGAGCCGGTGCAGATCGGTGGCTTGTCCGTTACCGGATTCCCGAAGTTTCATGACGCGGCTGACCCGCACAGTTTTGTGGTGGAAGGTAATGGCGTGAAGATTGGTGTGTTTACGGATATTGGTGCCCCATGCGATCACGTCATCCGGCATTTCCAGCAGTGCCATGCGGCTTTCCTGGAAACGAATTACGACGAGGGTATGCTGGAGCAGAGTTACTACCCTTATTATCTTAAACGACGCATTAGCAGCAACCATGGACACATGTCCAACAAGCAGGCACTAGAGCTGTTTGTGGCTCACAAGCCGGCCTTCATGAGCCATGTGTTCCTGTCGCACCTCTCCAAAGACAATAACTGCCCGAAACTGGCGAAGAGTTTGTTCGAGACCTGTGCCGATGGTACTGAAATAGTAGTTGCCTCCCGATTTGAAGAGACCCCCGTGTATAACATTAGCTGTCAGGGCGATATTTTCGGAAGCACCTTGTCTGTGGCGGATATCACACCGGCCGGGGAGCAATTGTCGCTGTTTTAGCCTCTGCTTTATATGCCTGCACAATGAAATTTAAAACAAGTAAGCGCGATTTTATCAATTTTTTAATCGCTGCCATTGTCTTATTAGGAAGTGGTATATGGATGATCGTAAATGATTTGGTGGCGGTTGGTGTCCATGGCAAAACACTTTCTGCTTCAGGCTATGGCGGACATTTATTAATTTTAGTGAGTTTAATTTTCTTTTACGTTGCCTACCACTGCCTTTCGCCCTTCAGCAAAATCAGGCGTTTTTTTGAGGGTGGGTGGAGAAGAAAAAAGAAGTGAAATGTGAGCCTTCAAGCCTTGCCTACTAAGTTGTGTAGTATACCTGTGTTGTCAATAATCAGATATTTCATATCAGCCTATACCTACGAACGTTAGCAAAAAATCCTTATGCACGATTCGGACAGGTCGCGACCTGTCCCTACAGTTAGCCACTTTATATAAAAAGCTCTTCCAAACTGCTCTTCGGGATTTATCAATCCTGAAGCAAACTGTAGGGGATTTCCTAATCCCCGTGAGTAGGTTTTGCAGGTTTACGGGGACAAGGATGTCCCCTGCAGAAATGCTTGCGGACATGGATGTCCGCAAAAGCCAGTGTTAAGTCACCGAATGGATACGACGTTGGGTATAGCATCGCTCTATCACAGCTTTCAAACTCCAAAACTCCTCAGCTCTTAAACTTCCTTAGTTCGCCCGCTTCAGATACTTATACAATTCCGAGTCAGTAGACAGAATAACACTCGTCTTGTCATCAAAAGATTTCTCAAGCGTCTCCATAGAGCGAAGGAAGGAATAGAGTTCGCGAGCCTGTGCGTTGCGGTTGTAGGCGGAAGCGTAGATAGATGTTGCCTGCGCGTCGGCTTTACCGCGGATCACCTCGGCTTCGCGGGTGGCCTGGGAAGTGATCTGAGCCAGGTCACGCTCTTTGTTACCCTGTATCTTGCGGGCCTCGCCCTGGCCTTCGGAACGGAACTGGTCGGCGATCCGGTTACGCTCACTGATCATGCGGTCGTATACCCGGTTACGCACTTCGTCCACATAGTTCATGCGCTTAAAGCGGAAATCCAGGATCTGCACACCCAGGTCTGAGGTACGTTCGTTGGCTCGTTTCAGAATCAGCGCCTCAATCTTGTCACGGCCGACTGTGATCTTATCCAGGTTTTCCAGGTCTTCCATTACCTCGTCCGATACCTCGGGCTCGCGGTTGGTGGAGCGCACGATGTCGAGCAGGTCGTGGCTGGCAATGGCGTTGCGGGTCTCGCCGTCCAGTATGTCGTCGAGGCGTGACTGGCCGGAACGCTCGTCACGCAGACGGATGAAGAACTGCAGCGGATTGGTGATCTGCCAGCGGGCATAGGAATCCACGAAGATAAACTTCTTGTCCTTGGTAGGTACCTGATTAGCATCACCATCCCACTCAAGGTAACGCTTATCAAAGAACTGCACCTTTTGTACGATCGGGATTTTGAAGTGTAGGCCCGGCTGGGTGAGTGGTTTGCCTACGGGCTTGCCAAACTGAGTGACGATGGCCTGCTTGGTTTCGTCGAGCACAAATACGCTGGTGAAAAGCAGGGTAAGTAGCAACACAGCGGCTAAAAGCGATAGTATCTTTGGGGTTTTCACAGGCTATTTCGTTTGCGTTTGTGTTTTGTTTTGATCCAGGTTTAGGAGGGGCAGCACGTTGTTGCCACGTTCGTCTACGATCACTTTTCCACCAATTTTTGGTAGGATACGTTCCATCGTTTCCAGGTATAGACGTTTCTTGGTTACCTCAGGGGCTTTCACATACTCTTCGAAAAGCGAGTTGAAACGGGCAGCCTCACCCGTAGCCACGTTGACACGCGTCAGCGCATAAGCCTCGGCCAACTGAACCGTTTCATCGGCCTCGCCACGCGCACGCGGAATAATGCGGTTATACTCCGACTCCGCCTGGTTGATGAGGGTTTCGCGCTCCTGCTGGGCTTGGTTAACGGCGTTGAAAGACGGTTTCACCGTTTCCGGAGGATTCACGTCCTGCAGTACCACCTGGTCGATGCGAATACCATTTTCATATTCATCGCACATTTGCTGTAGCAGTTCTTCCATGCTGGTGGCCACCTCCTGACGACCCACGGTGAGGACTTCGTTCACGGTGCGGTCACCTACAATTTTACGCATTGCCGACTCCGACATATCACGCAGGGCTTTCTCGGCGTCGCGCACCTTGAACAGGTAGTTGTAAGAGTTCACGATCCGGTACTGTACCACCCATTCTACATTCGCCAGGTTCAGGTCGCCAGTCAGCATCAGCGACTCGTCGTTGAAATCTGCTTTCGAGTACTGGGTGTTTCGCTCTAAATCCGTCGTTCTAAAACCAAACTCCTGCTTGAGCTGGCGCTGTACCGGAATCTTCTGCATTTCTTCTATCCCGAAAGGTAAAATGAAGTTCAGGCCGGGCTGTACCGTGCGGTCGTAGTGGCCTACGTACATCACCACGCCTTCTTCTTCAGGGCCCACCGTCTTGACGGAAGTAAGCAAAATGATCAGCAAAAACAGTCCAAGTAAAATTTTGCGGAAGTGCTTGCTGAGCAGAAACATGTAATGCTGTAGTCGGTAATTCGGCTCGGCCATGGGCAATGCTTCGATTAGTTGATAGCGTTAAGATAACTAAAATATCTTAATATGTTAATGTCTTGATAGGTATAGCTGACTGGATTCAAGGTGCCCGTGCGCAGGTATAGGTAGCTTGTTGAGCCTTAGCTGTAAGGGAGTTCTAAGCTTTTTCCTGGTTTTCTTCGTACAGGGTAAAATTGAACAGGTAGCTTTTATTTTGTCATTTTCACTTAGCCCCGTAACGATATGAAGCAATTTTTCACTTGTGTTTTCGCCCTGTTGTTAGCGTATAGCGCCCAAGCTCAAAATACGACTATACCTGCTGCTGAGAATCAGATAAAGACTGCCGTGCTGGCTGCCCCTGCCGACAAGCGGGAAGGTGCCACCGTGCTGGGTTATAATCAGAAAGGGGAGGTAGTGACGTTGCGCAAAGGTACGAATGAACTAATCTGCCTGGCCGACGACCCAAGCCAGCCAGGCTTTTCGGTGTCGTGCTACCACCGCGATCTAGAGCCTTTTATGGCCCGTGGCCGTGAACTGCGCAAGCAAGGTATGAGTGCCAATGATATTTTCGGGACCCGCGAGAAAGAAGCCAAAAGTGGAAAGCTGACTTTACCCAAGCAGCCGACTTCGCTCTTCGTGTACAGTGCACCGGAGGAGCAGGTGAACGTTCGCACCGGTGAAGTGGCCGATGGCTATCTGCGCTACGTAGTTTACATTCCCTGGGCGACTGCCGAGAGCACTGGCCTTCCGATCAAACCAGACCAGGGTGCGGTTGCCATGCCCTGGATCATGCATCCGGGCACACATGGGGCGCACATCATGATCAACCCGCCTAGAGCCAAAGCGGGGGACAGTAAGCAGTAACGGTTTTCTTATACCTGTGCAGACTGGTTAACCACCGTTAACTGATCAGTGTTTTCGCTTGTTAACCAGTTTGTTAACTGTTCTTAACAGGATAAAGGCCATTACACCACTCACACCAATTATTTTGATGACTCTTTCCGGATCCGGGATAGATCTGAACTTTGTGTTACCGTCTTTTATTTCGATATAACCCACCGGTTTAATGGCCACGCCACCGCCGCCGCCTATTCCTTCTTCGCCCGCTTTGGAGCCACTGCCACCACCAAAACCATACATGGCCTTGGCCGCAGGTATAACCGTAACGCCGTCCCGCTCCACCGGCTCACCGTAAATCGTGCTGGCATTTGCTGATATACCCAGCCGCTGCGCCAGACGCTCAATAAAACTGTTCTGATCTTTCTTTGCTACCTCTTCCATGTGCTAAAGTTTGATGTGTTTAGAAATGATGTCCTGATAAGTTAGTTGTACGTGATGGAACCGAATCGATTCAGAAAAGCCGGAGAGCGGCAGTGTATACGGGGTAGGCAATACTTACGGGAAGGTATAGGTATAAAAAAACAGACCCGTACATCGCTTCGGGTCTGTTTTTGAGAGCGGACCAGGTATACAATACCAGGCCGTTTTACTAATACTATTTTCCCTGGAGAGCTGTAATTTCTGAAAGCAAGGTATAAGAATGCTGTCGCTTCTCCGGATCAAAAATGCCCGTTGAGATCATCAGCTCATCCACCTGTGTTTCCTCCACGAAGGCTTCCAGTTCTTCCTGCACCGATTTCTTGCTGCCCACAAAACTGTAGCGCAACATTTGCTTCACCGCATACTCCTCTTGCAGACTCCAACGGTCCTTCATACTTTCCACGGGTGGCTGCATTGGCAAGGCTTTGCCCTGTATCACGTTCAGGAAGGACTGGTAAAGAGAAGTTGCCAGATGATTTGCCTCCGCGTCTGTGTCAGCGGCCACCACGTTCACGCAGGCCATGGCGTAAGGCTCCTGCAGCTGCTCAGACGGCCTGAAACTGTCGCGGTATACCTTGAGAGCATGGTGCAGGGCGGCAGGGGCGAAGTGACTGGCAAAAGCATAAGGCAAGCCCATGATACCGGCCAGCTGTGCCCCAAAAGTGCTCGAGCCCAGAATCCAGACAGGTATATCGAGGCCCTCGCCAGGTATAGCGCGCACCTTGGCTGTGCTGTTTTCTTTGCTCAGGTACTGCTTTAACTCAGCCACATTGTTCGGGAAATCTTCCACATTGCCCTGCAGGTCGCGGCGAAGGGCGTAGGCTGTTACCTGGTCGGTGCCGGGCGCACGGCCCAGCCCAAGGTCTATGCGGCCGGGGTACAGGCTCTCAAGTGTGCCAAACTGCTCTGCTACTACCAGCGGGGCATGATTGGGCAGCATGATACCACCGGAGCCTACCCTCAAAGTAGATGTACCACCGGCAATGTAACCGATCAGTACGACCGTTGCGGAGCTGGCAATACCGGGCATGTTGTGGTGCTCCGCCAGCCAGTAACGGGTATAGCCCAGCTGCTCGACGTGGCGTGCCAATTCCAGACTGTGGTGAAAGGAGTCGTGGATGCTTTTGCCGGTGCGGATCGGCACCAGGTCGAGTACGGAGAGTTTGATATCGCTTAGCTTTTTATCTGCCATGGTTATGTTTTGTTTGTCCTTGATTAGCACACACCCCCCACTTCGCATCTGTTGCCTTCGATGTCGAGCTTCTGGATGGTAGGCGCTACTTGCTTGAATACATTCAGGAAAGTTTCGGCAGGCTGGGCACCGCTCACCAGGTATTGGTCGTTGATTACAAAGGCGGGCACCCCGGTTATACCTGCGGACTGGGCAAAATCTTCCATCTGGCGTACTTCCAGTTTGCCTTCTTCGCCTTCAAAAAAGTTCTCTAAACGCTCAGCCGGTATACCTTGCGTTGTCCCTATTTCCTTGAGTACCGCCGTGTCGTTCATCTGGAGGTTGTCAGTAAAATACGCTTTGAACAACGCACTCGCTACTTCGTGCTGCACACCGTACTGGCCAGCCAGCCAGATCAGGCGGTGACCATTAAAGGTGTTGTTCACCGTCATACCTTCCGAAAAGTTGAACTGTATACCTTCCTCAGCACCGGCCTCGGTCATGCGCTGGTCCATTGCCGGCACCTGTGCCACAATTTGCTCGCCGTAGTTGCCCTTAAAGTAGTCGAGGCGGCCCAGGCCATCCTGTGGGATATTCGGGTTAAGCTCAAAAGCTTTGAAACTAATCTCGGCTTCGTATTGGTCTCCTACCTGCTGCAGCGCTTTGTCGAGTCTACGCTCGCCCACGTAGCACCAGGGGCAGTTAATGTCGGAAAAGATGTCTATTTTGATTTTCTGCTTTGTCATGGTCATTAATTTAAATGCGTAAGCCGGCGGCTACCCGATTGAGGCAGCCGCCGGCTGAAACATGCTGTGCTGAAGCTTATGCTTCCAGTACGAATTTTTCTTTCTGGCGTCTTACTTTCGGCAGTTTTACCAGCCAGTCGTTGGCGGTGTCGCGGTAACCAAGCGGCATCAGGGTAACGCTTCTCAGGCCCTTTTCAGGCAGATTGAGCAGTTTGTCCAGCGCAGCGGCATCAAAACCCTCCATCGGGGTGGCGTCCACTTTTTCGGTGGCAGCAGCTACCAGTCCCACCCCAAAAGCGATGTATGCCTGGCGTGCAGCCCAGTTGAAATTCTGCTCCTGTGTATTGCCTTTGGCTGTACCTAACAAGGTGTTTTTAAAGTCCTGCAGGTTCTCGACAGGCATGTTGCGCTCTGAAGCGGTATGCGAAATGAACTCGTCGATATGCGCAGTGGTGACATTGTCCCAGGCGGCAAATACCAGCAAGTGAGAGCTTTCCTCGATCTGTGGCTGATTGTAAGCAACTGATCTGATCTGCTTTTTCAGTTCTTCGTCCTCAATCAACAGCACTGAGTAAGGCTGCAGACCCATGGATGAGGGAGCCAATCGGATGGCCTCTAAAATACGTTCTACTTTATCGGACGGCACGCGCTGGCCGTTCATGCGCTTGGCGGCATAGCGCCACTGCAAAGTTTCTAGGATATTCATGTCTATACAACAGTTAAAAACCCAGTAATGTTTCATAACTAGGTTACTTTTAGTAACTCAAAGGTATTTGTTAAATTTGTACCTGTCAAGCAGGCACTTTAGCCGCACCTAGTAACATGGAAGTAACTATAGTTGATAGTCAGCGACTTGCAATCCAGAAAAAGATCGATAAAGTTTTGTGCAGCAAAGCAGATGTTACGTCCTGCTGCCCAATAAAGGATATTCTGGCCCGTTTCGGAGACAAGTGGTCCATCTATACCATCCTCACGCTGGGGAAGGAGGAAAAACTACGCTTCAACGAACTCAAAAGCCAAATCAATGGCGTTTCCCAACGCATGCTCACCGTCACGCTCCGCTCGCTGGAAGAAGACGGCCTGGTGAGCCGCGCAGTATACGCTGAGATTCCGCCCCGCGTGGAGTACAGCCTGACGCCGCTGGGAGAGGGGCTATTGCTGCAGCTTTTGCAACTTGCCGACTGGGCCAAGCTCAACATCAACCAAATTCTGGATGCACGGGAAAGGTATGGAAATAAAGAAATGCAGGCCTGACATTCTTGGTGGCAGGATGGCTTGAACCGACTGGCTGTAAGTTTATTAGAGGCTATACCTGTCAGTATATATTTTCAGGTATATTTAAACCCTGATGAGACTTTTTCATCTAAGTTTAAATGGCATCTGCATGAAAACTTCAGCACGCGAACAAAAGCTACAGCACCTCTACTGGCGGGCTGGCTTCGGTATACCTTTCAGGCCTGATCAGGCAAGCCCCGGCATCAAACAGGCCGTTCGCGAGCTCCTTCATGCTTCGAGCCAGGCAGTCCCCCTGCAGGTAGCGCTTCCACAAACAGAAACAAACCTGCAGACCGATATGCAGGATGCCGAGATGCGCCAGCTGCGGCAGCGGGAACGGATTAAAGGATTTGTGCTCCTCAACAACGCCTGGCTCCAGCAAATGGCTACTTCCGAAGCCCAGCTGCGCGAAAAGATGACCCTCTTCTGGCACGGGCACTTTGCCTGCCGCCTGCGGGAGCCCCGTTTTGCGCTGCTGCAGCACAACACCCTCCGCGAGCATGCACTGGGCAAATTCCCCGACCTGCTGCTGGCCATCTCCAAGGACCCCGGCATGCTGCAGTTCCTCAATAACCAGCAAAATCGCAAACAGCGCCCCAACGAGAACTTTGCCCGCGAGCTGCTCGAGCTTTTTACACTGGGCCGGGGACACTATACCGAACAGGATATCAAGGAAGGCGCCCGCGCCTTTACCGGCTGGTCTTACAACCCACAGGGTGAGTTCGTGTTCCGTGCGCGACAGCACGACCGGGGCCAAAAAACCTTTATGGGGAAGCGAGGAAATTTTACTGGGGAGGAGATTCTGCAAATGATAGTGGAGAACCCTCGCACAGCTGAATTCCTGACAGCGAAGCTCTATGCCTTTTTTGTAAGCGATACACTGAACCCGGAGCGCATTCAAAGCCTGAGCAGCTACTTTTACGAAACAGGCTACGATATACCCAGGTTGCTGGAGAAGATCTTCACATCGAAATGGTTTTACGGGCCGGATGTGGTCGGGAGCAAAATAAAATCCCCGATCGAGCTGCTGGCGGGTTTGCAACGCCAGTTTGACCTGAGCTATGCCGATGGCCGCGGTCCGCTGGTGTTGCAGCGGGCGCTGGGGCAGGAGCTGTTCAGGCCGCCTAATGTGAGTGGCTGGGCCGGGGGCCGCAACTGGATCGATAGCTCCACGCTCGCATTCCGGCTGCGCGTCGGGCCAGCGCTGCTGCAGGAAGCGGCGCTGGAAGTCAACCTAAAACCGGACGACGATACGGAGCCAACCGCCCCGCGAAAGCGCCGGCAGGATGGTTTACGGATCGTGCGCGCCAAAGCCGACCTGAGCGGACTGCACCAGCAACTGCAAAAAGTGAAGGACCGAGAGCTGATCGAGGAACTTAGCCAGAAGCTGCTGCAAGTGCCGCTGCAACCAGAAATTGCTGCTTTGCTCACCCAGCACATACCATCGGGAGCCGCATACACCGACAAAATCACGCTGCTGACGCTTCGGCTGCTTTCTTTACCTGAGTACCAGTTATGCTAGTTTTCCACCGCTCACGTTTGCACTATGGCAACTAATTCCAGAAGAGAGTTTATCAAAATGTCGGCGCTGGCCTCGGGCATGCTGCTGGTGCCCAATTTTCTGCATGGCCTTGACCGTAGCGGGATGCCGCTGCTGGCCAACTCCAACGGCAAAAGGCTGGTGGTAATCCAGCTCAGCGGCGGCAACGACGGCCTGAACACCGTCGTGCCCTACCAGAACGACCTGTATTACAAAGCGCGCCCTAGCCTGGCTATACCTTCCCGGGAAGTGCTCAAGCTGGACAAAGGGCTCGGGCTGAACCCGGCGATGGAAAAGTTGCGCCTCCTCTACGACCAGGGCTACGTGTCTGTTCTCAACAGTGTGGGCTACCCGGATCCGGACCGCTCGCACTTTCGCTCCATGGACATCTGGCACTCTGCCAGCGCCTCCAATGAGTACCTGAGCACCGGCTGGCTGGGCCGCTACCTCGACAGCTTATCGGGGCCTTCGGCCAACTACGCCGCTATTGAGGTAGACGACACGCTCAGCCTGGCACTGAAAGGAGCGCAATACACAGGTATAGCCGTACAGGATGTGAAGCGCTTTTTTCAGGCGACCAACGACCAGTTCCTGAAGCAGGCGGCGCAGTTACATGCTCAGGACCACATGCACCACCAGGTCGACTACCTCTACAAAACCCTGATCGATACGCAGCAATCGGCTGGTTACCTGCAGGAGAAAACCAAGGTATACCGCAGCAAAAAAGATTATCCGAACGGGGAGTTTGCCCGTAACCTGAAAACCATTGCAGAGTTGATCGCCTCCGGAGTAGAGTCTAGAGTGTATTATGCCTCCCTCACCGGTTTCGACACGCATGTGCGGCAGGCGGGGCAGCAGGCAAACCTGTTGCGGGAGCTCTCAGAGGGCCTGTACAGTTTTGTGGAAGACCTGAAGCAGCAGCAGGAGTTTGACAATACCGTGATCATGGTGTTTTCAGAATTTGGCAGGCGCGTCGCCCAGAACGCCAGCAACGGAACAGACCACGGCACGGCCAACAATCTCTTCCTGATCGGCGGAAAACTAAAGCAGGCGGGCATTTACAATGATGCCCCCAACCTGCAGGATCTCGACCAGGGTGACCTTAGGTATAGCATCGACTTCCGAAACATCTACGCCACTTTGCTGCACAATTGGCTGGGCGGGGACGCAGCAGGTATACTGGGGAACAAAACCCAGTTGCTATCGGGGCTTGTGTAAGGCATCGTTCTAAAAAATCCCGCTGTTTAGGTATAAGCGGCGGGATTTTTTTAACGATGCCTTGCGGCTTGGCTATTCCAAAATTTACTTCTAAAGGCTTCATTACCATCATAACCCTATAAAACTCTGCCATGTAGCCATTGAAGATGCCGCTTACGAGTTGAATAATAGCTCTTACAGCAGAAGCGAGTCAATGCGGTTGGCTTGCACCATGTTCTCGCAGGTGGACCAACTGAAGATGGTGAAGCGGCCGTCCTGGGAAGCGACCAGTGCAATTGCGTCGCGCTGGTCGTATACGAACTGAGCCGCCGACAAATGACGTGTGCCGCCAGTCAGCGCAGGCTGGTCAATAATGGCTCCGCCTCCGATCACCGGCTCCGTCAGAATCAGCTTTTCGACCGGAGTGCTTCCCAGCTTTCGGTCAATCTTGGCGCCAAAACCATACAGTTCATACTTGTCACTGATGATAGTAGCGCCGTCCACGGCCGTGAACCCTGCCATCGCATCGATCGCCCGTTTCATCTCATCCGGCCAGAGCGGGTCCTTATCGTCTTGTCGTAGCATCAATTCTGCCAGTTCAGAATAGGCAGGCCCCACCGCATACCGCATCGGGTGCCGGATAGACTCGCGCCATGTCTCTGAACCTGTAGGCACCACCAGCAGGATACCGCCTTTCTGATGGGAGCGCATCGACACAGCCAGCTGCACCAGCACATTGAGTGACTTGTTCCAAACGGTAAGCGAACTGAAGCCCAGCAGTGAGTACAACAGATCGGGACAATCAGGTATGTTGACGCTTTGTTCGTCTACGATCTTTACCTGATCTCCTGTCAGCACGGCCACGTTCACAAATTTGCCAAAACCATCTTTTCGGCGGTGCTTGATCACCAACAGACCGGGCTCTGAAACATCGAGCACAAAGCAAAAATCAGGTATACTGCGCGTCATCCCCCAAATGTGCAGGAAGTCTCCTTCGTACCACACGCCCAGGTGGATGCCCGGGCGCTCCACACCCGGCCCGATCTTGGTGAGAACAGCAGAGGTGAGGCTGAGGTGATGTTCGAACAGCAACGGTTGTTCAGATTGTTCCGGCCGCAGAAAGGCAAGCGATAATCTGGGGGAATGCCCTTCTTCCCGTCGCAGGCTCGCCCAGAAAGCGGCATCGATCATGGTTTCGATGATGCGAGCCGGGGGGATGGTCGCCAGGTTGGTATCGTTTATTTCTTTGGCTGCATTGATCTGGCTGGCAAAATGGTCTTCTGCAATCTGGGCTACTTCGCGTGCGGCTTTGTATGTCGATTTACCGATCATGTGTGTCTTCGGGTTTCAGGTATAGGCGACAGCACGAAAGCGAATGAGGATGTGGCACTGCCAAAAGTTTTATACGGTGTTCTGCAAGAAAACTTACAATTGCCTTCAAAAACGATGGTCGGAGTGGAGGTCGGTATAGCCAAAAAAAGCACAGCCGCTACAGAAAGTCTGCAGCGGCTGTGCTTTTAGAAATGCAGGTATACGACCTGCGAAATGTTAGTTTAGTCTAAACCTCCTTTGCGGGTTGCAGGTCTTGCCTCAGGCCAGGTCATCTGGTCGCCCGTACGTGGGTTAACCGGCATCACACTACGCTCACGCGATACGAGTTCCGGCTCCTCGCTGGCCATGTAAGCCAGAATAGCCGTCAGGATCACGTTGCTGCGCACATCGTCGAACACCACTTTGTCGTAGGTGTCGCGGTTGGTGTGCCAGGTATAGTTGCCATAAGACCAGCTCAGGGAGCTCAGCATAAAGGCAGGAATGTTGTGCGGAATGAAAGAAGCATGGTCAGAACCGCCACCGCCCGGGAAACCAGGGTATGAGGTCTGAATGTCTTTCGTGATTTCACGCGGCACGGCGTTCAGCCAGCGGCCCATGTAGTCGTATGAGTTCAGGAAGCCCTGACCAGAGATGTTGGCTACGCGACCGGTACCGTTGTCCTGGTTGAAGACAGCCTGCGTCTTCTTCACGATCTCCGGGTTGTCCTCCACGAAAGCGCGCGAACCGTTCAGGCCCTGCTCTTCGCTACCCCAGTGACCTACCAGAATGGTACGCTTCGGGTTCGGGTATACCTGCTTCAGAATGCGCATTACTTCCATCATCAGGATCGTGCCGGTACCGTTGTCAGTAGCACCTGTACCGCCATCCCATGAGTCGAAGTGCGCAGACAGGATCACATACTCATCCGGCTTCTCAGTGCCCTTGATCTCAGCGATGGTGTTGAACGTAGGAACCGGCTTCTTAGAATGCTTCGACTCGGCCACTACTTTGATCTTTGGCTTGCTGCCGTTCTCGGCCAGGCGGTACAGCATACCGTAATCTTCGAGGGCGATATCAACGGTAGGGATTTTCTTGGTATAAGCGCTGAAAATCTTGTTCACGCCAAAACCTTGTGACCAGTTTGACATCACGATACCAGCAGCACCGGCCTGCTCCAAAGCAACAGGCAGCGTACGGGCGTTTTTGCCGGTGGCGGCAATGCGCTTGCCCCAAGCAGCGTTCTGCTCGTCACGCACTTTCTTCATTTTCTCAAATGACTCTGGTGTGGCGAACTCTTTCCAGTTGTACTCCGGGCGTCCGCTCGGCTGGTTCATCGATACCATCACCATTTTGCCTTTCACACTTGGCAACCAGCGCTTGAAAGCAAGCGAGTCAGCGAATTCCGGCATGGTGATCACCTCAGCTGTTACGCCTTTAGAAGGAGTGGAAGGGCTCCAGGCCAGTTGCATACCTTCAATTGACTTAACGCGTGGGTGCACCATGTCGATGTGCGTCACACCGCGCTCCCAGCCGCGCCACTCGCCGTAGTTCTGAACGCGGGCATCAATGCCCCAACCTTTGTACTTGTTCACAGCCCAGTCAGCGGCCTGCTTCATCTGCGGGGTGCCTACCAGTCTTGGTCCGATGCCGTCCATCAGTTCGTGGCCCAGTTTCTCGAGCTGTGAGTTTTCATTGGCCATCTTGATGATTTTCTCGATAACCGGATCTTGTGGTTTCTGCGCCTGCTGTTGCTGCTGTGGTCGCTGCGCAAAAGCCACGCTGCTCACACCGCCTGACAGCATCAAAGCCAGGGCCAGCATGTGAATAGGGTTTTTCTTCATGGTAATGTTTAAGGTATGGATTGTTTGTATGATAAGTAAAGCGTAAGCCCGCTCAATATAGTAAAATTGCGTTACTTAAGCTGAAAGCCCTCTATTGACTTGTGAATGCCACTTTGGTTTAATAGCCGGGGAAATTTTAAGGTATAAGCCACTCCTTTCATCCCAAATCAAAGTTTTCTACTTCGGCCACTGCACCCGGATCAAACGCCTGTAGCCGGATATTTCCGATCCGCACACGAACCAGCCGCAATGTCGGGAAACCCACGGCGGCGGTCATTTTGCGCACCTGCCGGTTTTTTCCTTCTGAGATGGTGATGGACACCCAACTGGTCGGGCCATGGCGATCGTCGCGGATGCGGCGGCTGCGCTCCGGGAAATCGGGCGCATTCTCCAGCCGAAAAGCGGAGCAGGGGCGGGTACCGTATTGTTCGCCGTACAATCCGATGGCAACGCCCTCCTGCATTTGGGCGATGGCTTCGTCGGTAATCAGGCCGTCGACCTGGGCATAATATTCCTTCTCCACATGCTTGCCGCGCACCAGTTCGCTCGTTTTGCCGTCGGTGGTGAGCAGGAGCAGGCCCTCACTTGCCTCATCCAATCGCCCGATGGCCATAGTGCCGGCCGGAAAATCGTGCAATTCACCCAGTAGTTTCTGCTTTTTCTTGTCGGTGACGAACTGGCTGATGTAGCCGTAGGGTTTGTGCAAAATAAAATGCCGGTGCTGCATGCAAGCGAAGGTATGAAATCAGGTATAGAATTGGTCGCAAAATAGACAAAACCCCCGAATTTATCGGCAAGCCACGTAAAGGCAGCGGCCCGTTTTGCGTAATAGGACAAACATAAGACACAGTCGCCACGGGAACATGCGCACGCTATACCTTGTTAATCCTATCCCGGCCCCGGCGACAGCCCGTGCAATCGCATCCGCGTATAGAAGATGAAAGAAGGCCGGTCAGGTATAGACAGAAACAGTGCAGAAAGGAATCATTCAGGCTTTGATTGGTCAATGCTAAAGACATCCGTCCCGCCTACACTTGATTACTTCAATTTATTTTGCTTCATTACATAAGTAATTGAGCTTTTAACTATATTAATACAAAAGTGATTTTTTGGACATTCTTAATAGCAGCTTTACTGGGTTACATTGTGGGGCACTACGTGATACCGAACCGCAAACTACGGCAGGCCCTTCTTGATGTGCGCAAACAGTGCGCTGCCGCCCTCGAGGAAGGCAACAAAGGCGTGTATAAGACCATCGTGACTGATAACGGAAAGTCGTCGGAGCTGGTGGTGGAGGTGCGCGAACTGGCCGTCACCAAGACCGGGCAGGTGAAGGTAGAGTACGTGAGCGCCCAGTACCGCAATCCTGATTTCAGAAATAAAAAAGGCGAAGCATTGCTAAGTGAAGTGCGCGACCTGCTGGGCGAGTACCTGCCCCTCAACGACATTGAATGGTACGAGACCACCGACCGGCACGAGAACATCAAAAAGTACTTAAACTCATTGGACCTAATCAACCACAACCTTTTCAGGTAATAAAACAAGATGGAAAAAACAGCGAAAACAGAGATCACGATCGTAGAGAATCAACAGAAGATACAGGAGAAAGCCCTTGCGATCTCTAAATCCATAGATCCGGGGAACCCGGAAAGTCTGAGCAATTTTGGTGTGGAGACGCAGCGTAAACTGGGACACTATTCCAACGAACTGCTCACCAAAGTAAAAGCCAAAGATTCCGGCGAAGCAGGTGAGGCCATCAACGAACTCCTCAACCAGATCAACATGATCAAGATCGAGGAACAGGAGAAAGGCGGGTTCTTTTCCAGACTTCCGTTTGTAAAAAAGATATCTGATAAGTCGAAGCAGCTGGCTACGCAATACAATACCGTTTCGGCTAACGTGGACGATGTGGTAGTGAAACTGGAGCGCACCCGCCAAAGCATCATGAAAGACTCGACCAGTCTGGAAGTGATGTTTAATCAGGCGGTGGAATACATTCACGAGATCCGTTCGGTGATCGCGGCCGGGAAGATGAAAATCGATGATATCGAGCAAAACATCATCCCGAAAATGCAGGAAGAGGTGGAAACAAGCGGACAGGATGAACTGGCTGTGCAGCGCCTGAGCGACATGATCTCCTTTAAAGAGCGTTTGGAGAAGAAAGTGCACGACTTTCAGTTGTCGCACACCATTGCTACGCAGTCGATGCCGCAGATCCGTATGATCCAGACTACCAATGATGTACTGGCCCAAAAGATCCAGAACTCCATTGTGACCGTGATTCCGGTATGGCGTCAGCAGGTAGCCATTGCCCTTGGTCTGGAGAAGCAGCGCAAAGCACTCGAGATTCAGAAAAAAGTGACCGACACTACCAACGAAATGCTCCGCAAAAACTCTGAGCTGCTCAAGAAAAACGTGGTGATCGCGGCACAGGAAAACGAACGCGGCATTGTGGATGTGGATACGCTCAAGAAAGTGAACAAGGACATGGTGGAAACGCTCGATCAGGTGATCAAAATATCAGAAGAAGGCAGCAAGAAACGCGCAGAAGCCGTAAGAGAACTGGCGCAGGTGCAGGAAGAGCTCAACAGCAAGATCATCGGCACTTTCGGCAAGTCCAAGCAGATCGAAATTGAATAATGATATACAAAGGGGATAAGAAAGAAGAAGAACTAGCCGTCCGGCACCGTATCCTGAGCGACGAGCAGGAGGCGGTGCTGGACCTCTATATCCAGCACATCGACAATGTGTTTGAAGAGATGAAACTCTCCGAAAAACTGCAAGTCGAAATCGAAACCCAGCACCTCAAACGCATCCTGTCTAAATGATCGGTTTTTTTCGTTCGCTTTTCGGAATGGGGCAGGAGAACACCCGCACAGTTGTCACGCATCCCGGTGCCGCAGATGCCCGTGCCATGCAGTACATACGTGCCTCCAATGCCCGGCTCAATGCCCTGCACAGACTCTACGAGCGCTATCAGCACACACCGCACGCCGAAAAGTTGCTGGCCGTTTTTGAAAAGACCAAGTTGGTGCACAATTACCTGGTGACGCGCAAGCGCATTCAGGAACTGGAGCTGTTTCATGTACAGAACACGGAGCACTTTATCAATACCTTCACGACGGTAATCAACGTGCACGAGCGGCACATCAAAGACAGTTACATTCCGGAGCGCGAGAAGCCAAAGCCTTTGGCGCAGGTACAAAAGCCACGTCCGCCAGGCCAGGCACAGCCACGACCTACTGCTTCGCCCCGGCAGGAGAATCCCGGTCAGCCTTTTGAGTCGAAGGTAGAGCAGGTGCTCAAACGCATCGAATCCGAAACGATCAAGGGCATCTATACTGCCCAGAAAGTAACGGAGATGGTGAAGCGGGTTGCCAATCAGGCGCCTATGGCCCCGCCGGATGTGCTGCAGGCCAAAGTACCGACGTTAGCTGTTCCTATTATTGCCATCGAAACTTATTCCCGCGTATTCTACTCGCCGGAGTTGGAGAGTGGCGCTACTATTTCGCGCGAGATTTCCTTCACGTCTTCGGATTCCGATAAAGAGGTTTTTCTGCAGCATGTAGCGAGTAAGTTAGCGATTGATAAGGGGGAGTTGAGTTACATCGGCAATACCATGCTGGCTATACCTGACACCAAGGGCCCAAGCCCCGCCCGGCATGTACCGGTTGTGCATTGGCGCGGGTTTCCGTATGCCGTGAGTTTAATGGATTACCGGTTGTTTCCGGTGAGGATGCATCGGAAGAGTTTTTAAGTTTGATTCCTAAAATGAATATGGAAGAGCCTCTGAGTTGTCAGAGGCTCTTTTTTGGCTTGTATAGTATGGCTGATGGCGCGAGCGTCCTCGCTCGTGTCTGCTATCGTGGGGCCTCCGGCCCAGTGTAAAATTTATGCCGTAAGTTTAGGGATATCGCAAATATGGTTGTCTGTGTGACCAGCTTGTAATTGGCGTAGTGACAGCTAATTATACCTTAACCTGATTTGTTTTATTGCTTCGCCTGTGCGGCGGGCACTCACTTTTTTCCTTGATGAAAAAAGTAAGCAAAAAAATCAAGACTCCCCAAACTCGCTGAACGCTCAGACAGTGGGTAGTCGTAATGGTGCACCTGGCTGATGTGATTTGTTTCATAGCTGAAGGGCAAGTTACTCTTGCTATACCTGCCAGGGAGCTGTGAAAGTAACGACAGTACTTATGCCTGACTCTGATAATGGCAGAGATTCCCCTCTCGGGAGGGGCAGGGGTGGGTTAGTCGTGCACCGCTCCTTCCCCTGTTTTGGGGGTAGGGGCCCTCGACAAAAGGGGAAGGCTGGGATGAAACTCCCCCTTCGAAGGGGGCAGGGGGATGTGAATCATGCATATGAAACTTCAGCAACGAAGCTATACCTTAAAATTAATAAGAGCCTTTCTCCCAAGGAAAAAGGCCCTTATTAAATGGAAATCGACAACCCTTACGAACTACACGACAACATGGAACATCCTGCCTTTTGCGATGCCCACTCCGGACGTGTCTGGAAAAATTCGTCAAACTTATCGGAATATGGTTCTTTGATCGCTTCCTGTAGCTTCACAAACAGGGTGTCATCACCTTTCTCTAATCCCTCGATGGCCTGGTGCAGCAGGTAGTTGCGGAGCACAAAACGTGGGTTGGCTTTTTGCATCATTTCCTGAGAATCTGAGCGCTTGATCTTGTTCGTGTTCAGTCGCTCCAGGTAGTTGCTGATCAAGGTGTAGAGTGCTGTTTTTTGTGCTGCTGTCAGGTCATCGTACAAGGCCCGTTTGAAGAAATCCGCTACTGCATCCTCACTTTCTACAGCCAGCGGCAGGTCGATGAGCAACTGGTAGAAAATGGTCATGTCAGGCTGTAGTTCGGACAGTGTTTTCTCGAACTGACTGATCAGGTCGCGGTCTAATTGCGATACCTGGTCGAGGCCCAGTTTGCGTCCCATCATGGCGTAGTAGGCTGTCCAGTAGACGTCTTTAAATGTTTCGAGCGTGGCAACCAGTTGGTCTTTGTCGGTTAGCGGCAACAATGCTCCGGCAAGAGCGCCCAGGTTCCAGTAGCCGATCGAAGGCTGCTTTCCGAAGGCATACCTACGGCCGGGAAGGTCGGTGGTGTTTGGGGTGAAGTTCAGGTCGTAATTGTCCACGAAGGAGTAGGGGCCATAGTCAATGGTCAGGCCGAGAATGGACATGTTGTCAGTGTTCATCACACCGTGCACAAAACCCACACGCATCCACTCCACCATCAGGTGGGCGGTGCGATCCACGATCTCTTTGAACCAATCGATCACTTTCTTCTCACCCGTAATATGCGGATAATAGCGGCTGATGGTCCAGTCAACAAGCTGGCGCAGGTTATCGAGTTCTTTGCGAGCGTTCAGCATCTCGAAATTACCAAAGCGCAAAAAGCTCGGCGCTGCCCGCATCAAGATCGCACCCGGTTCGTAGGCCGCATTGCCGTTGTAGAACATATCGCGCAGCACCGGCTCACCGGTACTCACCAGACTGAGCGCACGGGTGGTCGGTATACCCAGGTAATACATCGCTTCGCTCATCAGATACTCTCGAACTGAAGAGCGCAGCACAGCACGCCCGTCAGCGCGGCGGGAGTAGGGGGTAAGGCCGGCGCCTTTCAACTGCAGCTCCCAGGTTTTACCGTCGGGCGCTTCCCACTCTCCAAGCGTAATGGCGCGACCGTCGCCCAGCTGACCTGCCCAATTGCCGAACTGGTGACCGGCATAGCAGGCGGCGTAAGGGTACATGGTATCCGTCACGCGGTTGCCGCCCAGTATGTCGATCTCCTGCTGCTCCGTTGGCTTGGCTATACCTAGGTCGCTGGCCAGCGCATCTGACCAGGCCAGGAGCGTTACTTTTTCAACCGGCGTAGGTTTGGCTTTGCTGTAAAGTACACCCGGTGTCTGGCGTGGCGTGAGCGTGCCGCTATCATCACCTGCAAACGCTTCTACAAATTCTTTTCTATAAATTTTTGAGCTCAGTTGCTCCATCTTCTTCAGTTTTAGGTATAAGGTAGCTGGATCTGGCACTTCTTTTAAACCTTTTGCCAGCCTTTTGATTTCTCTTTAACAAGATTTGTGCAAGATTAGTTAAATTTAGCAGACTTACCCCGAATAACACGTAAGCAGGGGCAGGCTATACCTTGCCACGCATCACCGAACAGACTTACAACTTTTATGTCAATCACCATATTCAGCCAGGGCAGAAACACGAGCCGCTGGGAAAATGCCCTGAAGGAACGCCGTCCGGGCTTAGATGTACATGTTTATCCGGACACAGGTCCAGCCGAAGAAGTGGAGTTTGCCCTGGCCTGGAACCACCCGCCGGGCGCTTTTGCTAACTTTCCGAACCTGAAATGCATCTCCTCCACAGGCGCTGGTGTCGATCATATTCTCCGCGATCCCGAGCTTCCTCAAGGTATACAGATCACCCGCATTGTAGACGAAAACCTGACCCAGGACATGGCCACTTTTGTGACCGCCCAGGTGCTGAACCACGTGCGCGGTCTGCACAGGTATAAGGAGGCACAGCGCAGCCATACCTGGAAGCAGCACAGCTACAAACGCACTGCCGACGTCGTGATCGGGGTGATGGGTATGGGCGTGCTCGGTATGCACACGGCGCAGCAGCTAAACAAACTCGGCTTTAAAGTACATGGCTGGTCACGCACTCCTAAACTGCTGGAAGGTGTCGGAACCTTTGCTGGGACAGAGGAGCTGACCACTTTTCTGGGAAAAGCCGACATCCTGATCTGCCTGTTGCCCTTAACCAGCCAAACCGCCAATATTTTGAACAAGGACACGCTGGGCAAGCTTCCCAAAGGAGCCTATGTCATAAACGTGGCGCGTGGTGAGCATCTGGTAGATGAAGATCTGATCGAATTACTCGATCAGGGGCATTTGTCCGGCGCCAGCCTGGATGTGTTTCGGGAAGAGCCACTGCCGGAGGAGCATCCGTTCTGGGAGCACCCGCTAATCCATGTCACGCCGCATATTGCCAGCATTACCAATCCGGCTTCGGCTGTGTCGCAAATTCTGGAAAACTACGACCGCATGCGCCATGGGGAAGACCTCATTAACGTTGTTTCTAAAACCAAAGGATATTAAATGAACCCATTTCACTATGCCTTCAAAGTGAAGGACATCGAATCGACGCGCCAGTTTTATGTGGACATTTTAGGATGCAAAGAAGGACGCAGTACCGAGCATTGGATCGATTTTGATTTTTTCGGTCATCAGCTTTCTGCCCACGTGAGCGCCAGCATACCCGAGCCCGATTACTGCGGACAAGTGGCCGGCATCAGTGTGCCGGTGCCGCACTTTGGTTGCCTGCTCAGCTATGCGCAATTTGATGAAGTGCGCGAGCGACTGGTGCAGCATGCTATACCTTTCGTGGTGGAGCCTTATACCCGCTACGAAGGTCAGGTAGGAGAGCAGCGCACGATGTTCATTCTCGATCACAGCAAAAACCCGCTTGAGTTCAAGGCTTTCAAAAATCCGGAAGAGGTATTTGCTTCCTGACCGTTTGCTATACCTGCTTAAAAGTAAAGGCCAGTCTGTATGTGTTACGGACTGGCCTTTGTGTTTGAAAACTGGAAATGCTATACCTGAGATTCAGACTCAGCCGGTCGCCTGACAGTGTAAATCAGTTCATCCAGGTATTTTCCGTTTTTGTAAAAGGTCTTCTCCAGTTTCGCCTCCAGCACAAAACCCGCTTTCTCGAGTGCGCGCTGCGAGCCGACATTATACCCAAAAGGACGAGCGTAAATGCGCGTGATATCCCAGTTTGCAAAGCTGTAGTCCACCATCTGGCGAATCGCCTCCGTAATGATGCCTTTACCCCAGAATGGCTCGGCCAGCCAGTAGCCCATCTCGGCGTTTTTCCGGTAAATGTCGTGTTGCGGGTGTATGCCTATACCTCCGGCAGCTTCGCCTTCTACCTCTATTGCCAGAATGTTCGGTGGATCTCCTTTGGTTGCCATTTCTATAAATGCCCTGCCTTTCTCGTAGGTATAAGGGTGCGGAAAAATATCCGACATATTACGGGCGATGTTGAAATTGTCAGCATACCGCACCAGACTTTCAAGGTCTTCGAATGTCCAGGGGCGTAGTTTGAAATTGATCATCTGCCTGCGTCAGGTATAGCTGTGAGCCGTTATTTCAAGTGCTGATCGAAGAAGTCGACGGTGCGTTGCCAGGCGAGTTCGGCCGCTGCTTTGTCGTAGCGGGGTGTGGTGTCGTTGTGGAAACCGTGGTTTGTGCCAGGGTAGAAGTGCGCGGTGTACTTCTTGTTGTGCGCTTTCAAAGCCTCTTCGTAAGCAGGCCAGCCTTCGTTTACGCGGGTGTCGTGCTCGGCAAAGTGCAGCTGGAGCGGCGCCTTGATCTGTGGTACATCCTCAACGGGAGCCTGACCGCCGTAAAACGGAACAGCAGCTGCCAGATCAGGTATACGCACGGCCATCATGTTCGAGATCCAGCCACCGAAGCAGAAGCCTACCACACCGGCTTTACCATTGCAGTTCTTGTGGTTTTTAAGGTAATCGTGCGCCGCTATAAAATCTTCGAGCATTTCGTTGCGGTCGCGCTGGCTTTGCAATGTACGGCCTTCGTCATCCGTACCCGGATAGCCTCCGAGTGGAGTGAGGGCATCTGGTGCAAGTGAGATGAACCCAGCCAGCGCCGCTCTTCTGGCCACATCCTCGATATGCGGATTCAGGCCCCGGTTTTCGTGCACGACCACCACGCCTCCAAGTCTTTTCTTCGCATCAGCCGGTATCGACAGCAGCGCCTTTATCGGGCCGCCGCCCTTGGGTGACTGGTAAGTAATATACTCCGAGATGATGTGCGGATCGTCGGCTGTGAGTTGTACCTTGCTCCTGTAATCCGGCATCAGAAAGCTTGCAAGCGAACCAACCGTAAGCCCGCCTACGGCATAGATCGAGAGCTTCTGCATAAAATCCCGCCGGTTGATGCGGTTGTGGGCATAGTCGTCATACAGGTCAAACACTTCTTGCTTGATGTCTTCTTTTTTGATCTCGTCCATAGGAGGTGGTTTTTTTGTTCTTGATGAAGCAGCTTTGCTATACCTGTCGGAATTTTGAAAAGTACCTAAATATCATTTAAGGTAATGAAAATGAGTGGGATAATAGTTAGATAAGACTTAGATTATTTTGATTTTGATAGAGAAAGTAACCTGTCGCTGCTCTTGTGCGTTCGGCTTCCCCTTTTTTCCTTCAAGGTCAGAATATGTGTTTTACTTTACTTTTCTCTTTAGGCGTCTGGTTTCGGGCTTTTTGAAATGATGAGTCTCATCAATCCGGGAAACCATCGTTGCAACCATACAAATGCTTTGCCATGGCCAGTAAAAATATAATTTCTCTTTCGTTTCAAAATAGCATTAACCATTACTTTCGCAGCTTTATCAGTAGGCCACATCAGATTTGACGGACGTGGATCTGGTCGCTTAGGATGCCAAACGCCATCATTGTCGATCCTTGCAATTTCAGAAACTACAAATCCGGGATGCATCATCATGCAACTCACCCCAGTACCCATTAACTCAACCTGTAAAGTCTGACCAATAGAATGTACGGCAGCTTTTGAAGCCCCATATGCACCCAAATTAGGATTAGGAAGATATGCCCCCACACTGCCCACCAAACCGATCCTTCCATTGTTTTTCTTTTAATGGGGCAGGGCATATTTAACTGTTAAGGCTAAGCCTGTGACATTACCCTGTAATTGTCTATTCCAATCTTTGGCTGTTAGCTTCTCTATACCTCCAAAAACACCAAAACCGGCATTGGCTACCACAACATCCAAACGGCCCCAGGTTGCAATAATTTGCTGGACTGCATTTTCAATAGCATTTTCATCCGTTATATCACACGGAATCGCTAATGCTACCCCACCTGAGTGATTGATCTCGACTGCCACGTTATCCAATAGTTCTTTACGCCTGGAGGAAAGAGCTACTTTATATCCTAAACTTGCCCATTCAAAGGCCATTGCCTTGCCGATACCAGACGAAGCACCAGTTATCCAAACTACGTTTTCCTTTGTCATTTTAATGATTTTTAGTTAGGATGATTGATTTCTGAACTGACGGACAACGGATTAGAACAGGCAATGTGTGAGGCGTAAGCCGAACGTAATCCCTGTGCTTTGTTGGCGTATCATGTTTGTTTATTCAGTATAGGGTTCTGCTCTATGCTCAACGAAATCTCTAACCTTCGTCTTTTCAAGTATCTCTAAGTTTAGCTACCACTCCTTTAGACCAGGATAAAGCGGCAAGCCTACCATATACCTTGTGCAAATAACTTTTTAGGAACGGTTGGGCAAGTAAGTAAAACTTCATATTCCAAATGTCGTTTCTAACGAGAAACATAAAAATACTACTATGAATAACTTATTCAGAGGATTGCTTGCTGGCTATGGCGCTAAAAAACTAGGTGGAGGATGCTTCAGTACGATTTTAATTTTTGTAATTATATGGGTGGTGCTTGGTCAATGTAGCAATACATTTAAATCGAACGAAAGCGAAGAAAACGCGACTAATCAAACCGAGATAAATGAATCTGGATTTGTCACTTCATGTGCCCCCGCCAGTTGATAAAAAATTGTGTGCTTTTATGCTAATTTACTGCTGCCCCAATCATGGGTGTAAGTAGGGCACATGATACACTTCTTTAATTCAACTAACGGTCTCGCACATAAAACGGGCAAGGCGCAGGCGCAGCTTGGCTTATGTGCCGTGTTGCACTAAACCTTCGGTAGCTGGTTTTAAAAAGCAGCGGATAAGCGTTACCTTTTGATTCAAACTTATTCCTTACATAAAGATGAAAAAAAAG
>NZ_JALKAA010000005.1 GCF_024171605.1 Pontibacter sp. HSC-36F09
AACGGCAACTACTACTACGGCAACTGGAACCCGCCGGCCACCGGCACCTACACCCTCCGGGCCACCCCCTACTCGGGCGCCAACGGCACCGGCACACCGGGCGCCCCGAGGACCATCTCCTTTACTTTCACTTCTACAGGTATTGCTGCAAACTTAGTAAATACACTGCAAGCGATAGAGGGAGTAGAGAGTGAAGGATTGCTCGTTTACCCTAACCCGTTCTCGGACAAGGCTAACATAAACTTCACGCTTCTTCAAAATGGGGAGTATACACTAAATCTATATGATTCAAAAGGAGCCTTGGTAAAGGTTCTGAAGCAGGGACGAGCCGAAGCCGGAGTGCGCAACGCAGTAGAGATTAATGGCTCCAGATTAGCGAAAGGTCTCTACCTGATTAGGCTTCAGACAGATAGCGGTGCTATTACTACCAGACTCATAGTTGAAAGGTAATTCTTCCTACTGGGACTGGAATAACACTATACCGGTCCCAGTACTCTTTCTTTAGATTTTAAATCAGACGCATATACTAAACAAGCACTATCATGAAACTACTCTTTATAACTCTATTCATCGCTCTTCCATACATCTCTTTTTCACAGGAATTCACTGTAAAGGTGCAGAAGGGCAATGTTCCTGAGTCTGTTAACCTGAAGATTGGAGCCGCCAGATCTCCAACAGATAAAGTTCCTGAACACGTTACGTTGCCTGATAAAGTAAGGAAGTTCTCTATCAAGAAGGACAAGGCAGATGCGGCACCTACTACTTACACAGTGCAGGTAGGGGAAGCGGAGCGGAGCTTTTCAGGAGATGGTAAAGAACATGAAATAGAGTTCCCAAATGATATACGGGGCTTGGTGGTCACTATTCTAGATGAAAAACGGATGCCCCAATGGAAGCCCTTTATTTTACAGAAAGCTAAATAAGACTTATTGTAAACCCATATATGTCTATCGCGCTGTTGTATGGTTTATCTGAAACAGTGGCCAGATGATTCAATTTCCAGGAAAGTGAGGCGGTCGGTTCTGACTGTAGAATTCGATGTTTAATGCAAAACTTATGCTTATGCTCCAAAATTTTTGAAATAGAGACAAATGAAATGCAACGCTAATCTCGTAAGCCAAAAGCTGGCTGGAAAATCTTATCACAGACAAGGTTTATCCAAAAGTGTTGATGGGAGTTTCTTCAAAGGTAGCTTTTGGTCAGTCACACTGAAATGTCTCTTTTTGTCTCTAATCTGCAGCATAAACATATTAGAAGTCTCAGCACAAAACTCCATTGTGGTTGAAAATGCGAAGGCTGGAAATCCGTCTTCTGAATGGCAAATCAGTGGGGCTGGCGATTTATCTATCCAAGGGTATGCAACAGACATCAGTTATAATATAGGGGAAACAGCCCGGTTCAAAATAAAGACCAACGCAAGAGCTTATACCATTCGTGTATACCGATTGGGTTACTACCAAGGCAACGGAGCCAGGTTCCAGGGAAATGCTACAGTTACGGCTGCTTTACCACAAAGCCAGCCAAATTGTCTCACTAATTCATCTACTGGTTTAGTAGACTGTGGCAATTGGGCGGAGTCTGCAAGCTGGGCTATACCTAACACAGCGGTGTCAGGTATATACATTGCCAAACTGACCAGGACAGACACGGGCGGCTCAAGTCATATAACCTTCATTGTTAGAAAGGACGACAGCAGTTCTGATTTGTTTTTCCAAACCGCTGATGCTACCTGGCAGGCCTATAACATATATGGAGATAACAACAATGGAAAAAGCCTTTATACTGGTTCAGGAGGCAAGGCCGTTAAAGTGAGCTATAACAGGCCATTTATCACACGGAATGGCGGCGGCGGTGGCGGTCCTCAGGAAGACTGGCTTTTCAATGCAGAGTACCCAATGATAAGATGGTTGGAAGCCAATGGGTATGACGTGACGTACACAACGAATGTTGACAGTGATCGCCGAGGTAATCTCATCAAAAATCATAAAGTATTCTTATCAGTAGGGCACGACGAATATTGGTCAGGCGTACAACGGGCTCATGTAACAGCAGCCCGCAACGCAGGTACACACCTCGCATTTTTCAGTGGGAATGAAGTGTACTGGAAGACGCGTTGGGAAAATAGCATTGACGGAAGCGGGAAATCTCACCGTACGCTGGTATGCTATAAAGAAGGTGGAGCTGGTGAAAATACCTGTACCGGCAAATGTGACCCTAGCCCGGAATGGACTGGGCTATGGCGCAGTGGATGTGAGTATAGAACAGGGGACCAATTAGTAGACGGTTGCAACCCTGAAAATGAGCTGACAGGTCAAATCAGTTGGGAAGAAAACACTGCAGCACTCCAAGTGCCCAGCACCTACAGCAACCTGCGTTTTTGGCGAAACACGAGTATAGCATCACTTGGTAGCAGTCAAACAGCAACCTTAACCAACGGAATCATAGGTTACGAGTGGAACTCTGAACAAGAACAATACAGGTCAACGTACCCAAGCGGTAGAATCATACTTTCAAGGACCATAATAAACGGCAAAACGCATCACTTGTCACTCTACAAGCATAGTAGCGGGGCACTTGTGTTTGGTGCTGGTACCGTACAATACTCATGGGGGCTGGACAGCAACCATGACAGGGGAAGTGCAGCCCCAAGTGTGGCGCTGCAACAAGCTACCATAAATTTGTTTGCAGACATGAGTGTGCAGCCTGGTACCCCTAGGCCCGGCATGGTGGCTGCTACTGCTTCAACTGATACCCAAGCTCCTACCACCGTTATAACATCACCCGCTGAGGGGACAAACTTAGCAAATGGAGTCGCCATAACGATACGTGGTACTGCTGCAGATGCCAATACTGTAGCTGGTGTGGAGGTATCAACAGACGGTGGCGCCACATGGCGCTTGGCGACTGGCACTACAAGTTGGTCACTCAACTGGACCCTTAGTGGCTCGGGCCCTGCTTCGATTAGGAGCAGAGCGTTTGATGACTCTGGAAATTTGAGCTCACCTGCTGTTGTCAATGTATCGATTGGAGGAACAACTACACCTGTGGCTTGCCCATGTTCTGTATTTCCAACTGCGAGTGCTCCAACAGGAGCGCTTCAGAATGACGGACAAGCGCTGCAGCTTGGGATGAAATTCCGCGCCTCGACCAATGGATTTGTTACAGGTGTGCGCTTCTATAAGCAGATCAGTAACACGGGTACCCACACGGGCCAGCTTTACAGTAGCACTGGCTCTTTGCTCGCCACAGTAACCTTCAGCAACGAAACATCCACTGGTTGGCAGCAAGCAAATTTTGCTTCACCTGTGGCAGTTACGGCAGGCACTACGTATATTATCTCCTACCACAGCAGCGCAGGTAACTATTCCGCTGACGATAATGGTTTCAATCAGGCAATTATCAATGGTCCTCTGACCGGCCTACAGAGCGGCACGGATGGAGCAAACGGCGTATACAGTTACACAGCAGCACCAGCCTTCCCGACAAGTAGCTTCTCGGCGAGCAACTATTGGGTGGACGTGGTATTCAACACGGCGTCCTCACCGGGTAACCAGCCACCTGTAGTCTCGATTACCTCACCGGCTAACAATGCCTCCTTTACAGCTCCCGCTTCCGTCGCCATAGCAGCCTCTGCCTCTGATTCTGATGGAAGTATAGCAAGAGTGGAGTTTTTCAATAGCCCGACTAAGTTGGGGGAGGATGCTGATGGCAGCAATGGCTGGAGCTTTGCTTGGAATAATGTTCCTGCGGGAACTTACCAGCTCACTGCCAGAGCCACTGATAATGCAGGCGCTACAACCACTTCGGGCACTGTGGCAATTGTCATGAACGCAGCCACAAACCAAGCACCCACTGTTTCTCTGACATCACCTGCTAACAATGCCTCCTTTACAGCTCCCGCTACTATCAGTATGGCTTCTTCGGCCTCTGACGCAGATGGAACAGTGAGTAAGGTGGAGTTTTACCAAGGTACGACCAAGCTGGGAGAAGACCTTACCAGTCCTTATACCTATACCTGGAATAGTGTAGCACCGGGTACTTACCAACTTACTGCGAGGGTGACTGACAGTGGTGGAGCTACTGCTACTTCTACTGTAATCAATATTACCGTTACTTCAAACAATCAAGCACCAGTGGTGAGCCTTAACTCGCCGGCCAACAGTGCCACGTTCAAAGCACCTGCTACCATCACCATAGCTGCCACCGCGTCTGACACCGACGGCTCTGTGACCCGGGTGGAGTTCTTCAGAGGGGAAACAAAACTAGGCGAGGATTTGTCGAGTCCATACTCCTATACCTGGGGCAATGTAGCGGCTGGAAGTTACCAAATTACGGCCAGAGCAACTGATAATACCGATGCAGTTACCACCTCGGCAGCTGTAAACGTCACAGTAAGTCCGGCTCCGTCAGGTTGTCCTTGTACCGTGTTCCAACCTACTGCTATACCTGTAAGCAATCTAAAGAACGACGGGCGGGCAATACAGGTAGGTATGAAATTCCGAAGTACTGTGAATGGACTTGTGACAGGAGTGCGCTTCTACAAATATACAGGCAACACGGGCACCCATACAGGGCAGCTCCACACCAGCAACGGAACCTTACTGGCTTCCATCACCTTTAGAAATGAGACCACTTCAGGGTGGCAACAGGCTACCTTTGCCTCACCTGTAGCTGTTACCGCTGGTACCACTTATGTTGTTTCCTACCACAGTAGTGCAGGAAACTACACTTCAGACTATAATTATTTCAGTCAGGCAGTTGTAAATGGGCCACTTCGGGCGTTGGTTAACGGAGAAAGCGGCGTAAATGGTGTATACAGGTATACTAACTCACCTGCTTTTCCATCGGTTGGTTTCCAATCCAGCAATTATTGGGTAGACGTAGTCTTCAACACAGATTCACCGCCCGCCAACCAGTTGCCAACCGTTTCAATCACTTCTCCGGCTAACAACGCCACCTTCACGGCGCCTGCCTCTGTTACTATTGCTGCAGCGGCATCTGATTCCGATGGCACAATTACGAAGGTAGAGTTCTTTTACGGGGTAACGAAGCTGGGAGAGGATGTTGATGGAGGAAATGGCTGGAGCTATTCATGGCAGAATGTGGCAGCGGGTACGCATCAGTTGTCGGCGAAGGCAACGGATAACTCAGGGGGTGTCACTACATCAAGCCCAGTAAGCATAGCTGTCAATGCTGCGAATCAAGCACCGACAGTGGCTATAACCTCACCAGCCAACAACGCTACCTTCACAGTTCCTGCCACTATCGCCCTTGCAGCCAGTGCCTCTGATACAGACGGCAGTATAGAAAAGGTAGAGTTTTATAGCGGAAGTACAAAGTTAGGGGAGGATTTCACGAGCCCCTATACCTATACCTGGACAGGAGTGACGGCAGGAAGCTATGAAATCACAGCGAGGGCAACTGACAATGGTGGAGCTTTTACAACCTCAGCCGCAATAACGATTAATGTAAATTCCCCTGCCAATGTACCACCTACAATTACTATCACTTCACCAGCCAATAATGCCACCTTCACAGCACCTGGATCTATCGCCATTGCAGCCACTGCTTCAGACCAGGATGGCACCGTTACCAAAGTAGAGTTCTATAATGGGGTAACAAAACTCGGTGAAGATTTAGCTAGTCCCTATAGTTTTGCATGGAGAAACGTAGTTGCTGGGAATTATACTTTGTCGGCAAGGGCGACTGACAACTCAGGAGCAGTAACAACCTCTGCAATAGTGAGTGTAACGGTCAATGCCGCCACCTCAGATTGTCCCTGCACAGTGTTTCAACCTAATTCAGCACCAAATGGTAGCCTGCAGAACGATGGGAATGCTCTACAGTTAGGGATGAAATTCCAATCAAGCGCTGAAGGTTTCGTCACAGGTATACGGTTCTATAAACAGAGCGGTAATAGTGGCACCCATACAGGGCAACTTTATAGCATTACCGGCACTCTCATGGCCTCAGTTACCTTCGCCAATGAGACGGCTTCTGGTTGGCAGGAGGCTTCCTTTGCGTCTCCAGTGGCCATCACAGCAGGTACAACTTACGTAATTTCCTATCATAGCAGTGCCGGATATTATTCTGTAGATGACTTCGGCTTTAGTCAGGCCGTAGTAAATGGATCCCTCACCGGACTTCGAAATGATGCGAATGAGGCCAATGGTATCTATCGCTACACCAATAGCCCTGCTTTCCCCAACAGCAATTACGCATCCAGCAACTATTGGGTGGATGTTGTTTTCAATACTTCAAATGCTTTTACCAATCAAACACAGTCTTCTACCAGCGCTAGTGCCTTGAGTACAAATTCTCGTCCTGCCGGTAATCTCTCAGAAGATAAGAACCAGCCTGCAATGCATGTGTTTCCTAACCCATCATTAGGAGAGGGGGTGCAGGTAGAGGTGACTGGGTTGGGTAACTCAGAGGATTTTACATTAACATTATTTAGTAGCGTAGGCAGTAAGGTGGCTAGCTTCAACATGAAAACCGATGTAGACGGAGGTTTCACGGAAGATTTAAAGTTTTCACCAAGTCTTCCATACGGTGTCTATACCTTCCGGCTTCAAAGCAAAAGCCATACCTTGACTCAGACAATTGTAATTAATAGATAAGAGCGATTTGTTAGGAATGCCAGAGTAGAGTGTCGTGACTTTGCGGATACAATAGAGTTACAACTATAACTCTAGATTCTCTGTGATGACAGTTATATAGAGCTGCTCTATTTTATCAGCTTCTTATCTTGATACATTATTCCGCCCGGACAGCAGTGGCATTCTCGTCGCTTACGAGGATCTTTAGGAATCAGGCATCTCGAAATTGCCAAGAGAACTTCCATTCATAACCACAGGGGCTGTGGTGTCTCCTGCAAAGTACCTTCACCAAGCAGGGGCATTAGTCATTCGTGCTAGGTATGGAGGGAGAACACTTTTTGTTAAAGATTACTTTTACTGTTTAGATTCCAAAGGCAACGTATATTTCCATTTCGCAACCATCTGGAAATACTCTGCTTCTTCGACCTGAAGTGTCGTTCATGGACGCTTTTTCCGATCAGGCTGCATGGAGGCAAATGGGAGCAGCAATAATGCAATAAAAATCGCTGCCAGGTAGATTGCTAAAGGATGGTTTATTTTAAAACTGAAAACTCAAAGTAACATAAATAGCACAAAGCTCTTGCACATTAAATAATTATAAGTGAGTCAGAATAACGTATTACTTCACCTATTTATAAAAGCTCAGCAATAATAATTATGCGATAAAGCTAGATAAGCAAATTTCTTAGCATCAGTTGTGTACTAGCTCAGAAGCACAGAAGAATTTAAAAGTTCTGTGCTCCTGAGCTATTTATTTTTTGAGTTGTTCAAAATATTGAATCTTCTTTAAGGAACAGTTTACAGCTTGCTAAACATTTTGCTCTTCTCGAAAGAAATTAAAAAAGAACTAATTTCAGTTTCTCAAGAATAATTCTGAATTAAGGCTATTGGGACCTGTTTAAAATAGAATGGCTTATATTTGTATAAATGAAACTCGTGGCCATCTTATTTTCCCTATTCCTGTTATGGACGGCCTGCCTGCCGTGCACAGATAAGATCATGGACAGCCACGAGCATCATCCCAACCTGATCGACGTTGCCGACACCACCGGCGAATCACCCTTTCACGAAGACACGTGCCCGCTTTTTTGTAGCTGTGGCTGTTGTGCTACTTTTACGGTTGCAGTAGAACCGGAACATATTCTTTTCCGTGTAGCTGTCATTCCTCAGACCAAACCACTCATCTACCCGGAGTTAGGCGAAATCAAGATCGCCTCTGCCTGGTGGCATCCGCCGCGGCTGGTAGACTGATCATAAACTCAATTTAAATGCAGTGAAAGTATTTCCACAGGCCCGAAACAGCGCCTGCGGTTTTGCTGCATATCTATTCCATTGATTTAAAATCAAGCTTACCATGTTTAATAAGATCATCGATTTTTCGATACACAACAAACTGGTGATCGGGCTGATGGTGCTGGCATTGATCGTCTGGGGAACCTATTCCCTGACACAGTTGCCTGTAGACGCCGTTCCCGACATCACCAACAACCAGGTGCAGGTGGTCACCTCTTCACCCACACTAGCCGCCCAGGAAGTGGAGCGCTTCATTACTACCCCCATTGAAATGGCGCTCGCCAACGTGCCGGATGTAGTTGAAATGCGCTCTGTATCGCGTTTCGGGCTTTCAGTGATCACGGTCGTGTTTAAGGACGAGGTCGACCAGTACCTGGCCAGGCAAATGATAACGGAGCGCCTGGGCGACGCTGCACGGCAGATCCCACAGGACATGGGCACGCCTGAACTGGCCCCCGTTACAACCGGCCTGGGCGAGATCTACCAGTATGTGCTGGTGACCGATCCTGAAAGTGGGAAAAAGTACAGTCCGACAGAGCTTCGCACCATCCAGGACTGGATCGTGCGGCGGCAACTGCTTGGGACGCCAGGCGTGGCGGATGTAAGTAGCTTCGGCGGCTTTCTGAAGGAGTATGAAGTGGCCGTAAACCCGGCAAGCCTCCGTAGCATGAACCTGACTGTGACCGACGTGATCGGGGCACTGGAGCAGAATAACGAAAACACCGGCGCAGCTTACATCGAGAAAAACCAGAACGCTTTCTTCATCCGTGGTCTAGGGCTGGTTAGTACGCTGGAGGATATTGAGCAGATCGTCGTATCCAACCGAAACGGCCTGCCCGTACTAGTGCGCGACGTGGCCAAGGTCCAGTATGGCCATCCAGTGCGCTACGGTGCCCTGACCCGAAATACCGAAGGAGAAGTAGTGGGCGGTATTGTGTTGATGCTAAAAGGCGCCAGTTCTTCTGAGGTGATCAAAAACGTGCAGGACAAAGTAGCCAGCATCCAGTCCTCGTTGCCGGAAGGCATCATAATAGAAGCATACCTGGATCGAAGCGATCTGGTGAGTAAGGCAATAAATACGGTGGCCACCAACCTGATCGAAGGCGGCCTGATCGTGATTTTCGTGCTGGTGCTTTTGCTGGGCAACCTGCGGGCAGGACTCGTGGTAGCCTCTGTTATACCTTTATCAATGCTTTTCGCGTTGGGTATGATGAATGTGTTCGGCGTGTCAGGTAACCTGATGAGTTTGGGAGCCATTGACTTTGGTTTGATCGTGGACGGAGCTGTGATCATAGTGGAGGGCGTGCTGCACTTCATTGTCGTTAAGAACAAGGACCTGCCACTCCGCCGTCTGACGCAGCGCGAAATGGACCTGGAGGTAAAGGATGCAGCTTCCAACATCATGAACTCCGCTGCCTTCGGGATGCTCATCATCTTGATCGTATACCTGCCGATCATGGCACTGGTAGGCATAGAAGGGAAAATGTTTAAGCCGATGGCACAGACCGTAAGCTTTGCCATTCTGGGGGCTTTTATCCTGTCATTGACTTATGTGCCGATGGTTTCGACGCTGGTGTTAAGCAAGACCACCAAGCACAAACCAAACATTTCTGACAGGCTAATGGGTTTTCTGGAGCGAGTATACCGTCCCGTGATCACGTTCGCCCTGCGTAGCAAGGCAATCGTCATCGGAGCAGCCCTGATTCTTTTTGCATTCAGCCTATTTGTGTTCAGCCGCATGGGTGGCGAATTTCTTCCTGATCTGGAGGAAGGTGACTTTGCCATGGACCTGCGACTGGTACCCGGTGCCTCACTCAGCCAGACAATCGAGACAACCACTAAAGCCAGCGAAATTCTGTTGACCCAATTCCCGGAGGTAACGGAAGTGATCGGCAAAATAGGAACTGCTGAGATTCCTACCGACCCGATGCCCATTGAGGCAGCTGACGTGATGATCCTGCTCAAAGATAAAGACGAATGGACCAGCGCGAGCACGCGTCAGGAACTTGCCGCCAAAATGGACGAGGCCCTGAAAGTGCTACCGGGCGTAAACTACGGCTTCCAGCAACCGATCCAGTTACGTTTTAATGAGTTGATGACCGGAGCCCGACAGGATGTGGCCATCAAGATTTTTGGGGAGGACCTGGACCAGCTTTCTGATCTGGCTGGACAAGTTGACAAACTGATTGCCCCCGTAGAAGGTGTGCAAGACATTTACGTGGAGGAAGTAACCGGTCTGCCACAGATTGTTGTAAGCTACAACCGCGCCCGCATGTCGCAGTACGGTCTGCAGGTGGCGGACGTGAACGCGGTGCTTCGCACAGCCTTTGCCGGACAGACAGCCGGGGCCATTTACGAAGGTGACCGCCGCTTCGACCTGGTTGTGCGCATGGAAGGCGGTTCCCGCAACGACCTGAATGATATCGAAGACCTGTTTGTGTCACTGCCACAGGGCGGACAAATACCGCTTCAGCAAGTAGCCGACATTAAGTTTGAAGAAGGTCCGATGCAGATTTCCCGTGAGGATGGCCGTCGCCGCATTGTGGTGGGCTTCAATGTGCGCGAGCGCGATGTGGAGTCGATTGTGTCGGAAATACAGGAAAAATTGGACCGCGAACTGCCGCTTCCGGCGGGCTATTTCATTACATACGGCGGTCAGTTTGAGAACCTGGTGCATGCCAAGCAACGATTGTCTGTTGCGGTTCCTGCCGCCCTGCTGCTGATCCTATTGCTCTTATACTTTGCCTTTAAGTCCGTGAAGCAAAGTCTACTCATTTTCACTGCTATACCTTTATCAGCCATCGGCGGAATTTTTGCGCTCTGGTTGCGCGACATGCCTTTCAGTATCTCGGCTGGCGTAGGTTTTATCGCGCTGTTTGGGGTGGCGGTGCTAAACGGCATCGTACTGATCGGTTACTTCAACCAACTCAAGCGGGAAGGGATGACCGATGCATACGAACGAGTGCTGCTAGGCACCAGCGTACGCCTTCGACCCGTGCTGATGACGGCCTCCGTAGCGGCGTTGGGCTTCCTGCCAATGGCGCTATCCGGTTCTGCCGGAGCAGAGGTGCAGCGCCCGCTGGCAACGGTAGTGATCGGAGGTTTGTTTACCTCCACTTTGCTGACGCTTGTGGTGCTGCCGGTGCTTTACTATGTTTTCTCTTCCAATGAAAAACCCGCTGAAGAAGAGGTTCACCGCAAAACTGTACGAGCACACTTCATCACATTGTTGCTGCTTGCAAGCGGTGTGTTGTTCGCCGGCCAGGGTATGGCGCAATCTGCACAGGCTCCTTTGAATCTGGAGCAAAGTATCAATTATGCCCGTGAGCATAACCTGGGCCTGAAGAGCGCTGCTTATAGCGTGGAGCGTGAACAAGCTTTGCGCGGGGCGGCCACCGACCTCCCGAAGACTAACCTTTCCTATAGTCGCGGGCAAATCAACACCACCAACCAGGACGAGTACATTTCCGCATCCCAGCATTTCGCATTCCCGACGGTTTACCGCGACCAGGCCAAACTGGCAGACGCCACCATCCAACAGGCCGAGGCGCAAAAGCAGATAGTGGAGCGGGAGCTGATCCGGGATGTTAAGCTTGCCTGGTACCTACTGCAATACCAGAACGAACGCCTTCGCCTGCTCCAGCAGCAGGATAGCCTGTACGGTCGTTTCACCAGGGCCGCAACCATTCGTTTCCAGACAGGGGAGACAGGTTACCTGGAACAGGCAACCGCCGAAACCCGCAGCCTGGGTATAAAAACAGAGCTGCAGCAGGCACAGGCAGATCAGCAAATTGCGGAGCGTCGTCTTCAACAACTCCTGCAGGCACAGGAGCCGCTTCAGTTTGCTGAAGAACGATTAAGCAAGCGGGAACTGCTCCTGCAAGCCGATAGCACAGCCCTGGCGGCTAATCCATACCTGGCCTTTTTGCAAAGCGCCACGCAGGTAGCCGAAAGGCAGAAACAACTGGAGCAATCGCGTATCCTACCAGACTTTACGTTAGGCTACTTCAATCAGACCTTTAGAGGAGAGGCTCCGCGTGACAATCCCAACAGAGTGTATGGCGCTGGCGACCGCTTCACGGGTTATGAAGTAGGTATAGCCGTTCCGCTTTGGTTTGGTGCGCAACGATCGCGCATTAAGGCGGCTAAAATGAACGAGGAGGCCGTGAAGAGCCAGGTACGCTACCAGCAGCAACTGCTCTTGACGGAACTGCAAAATCTGGCGCAGGAACTTCAGAAGCATAGCAATACCCTGGCTTTCTTTGAGCAGGGCGCCTTGCGCCAGGCCAATCAGATGAACAAGGCGGCTGAGCTCAGCTTCCAGACTGGCGACATCGACTACGTGGAGTATGTACAGGCGCTGGACCAGGCTTACCAATTGCGCAGTAATTACCTCAACGCGCTACGCGACTACAATCAAACCATTATCAGTTTAGAATTCACAGCAGGAATCGAATAACATGACAGCATATAAAATCAGAATCATCACCCTTTGCGGACTTATCAGTCTGGCGGCATGCTCTAAGCAGGCACCTGCCGAAGAAACGGAGACCGCCACAACGGAAGTGACCGCAAGCTCATCACCCTTTGTTGTTACCTTTTCGGAAGAGCAGCAAAAAGTAGGCAACATTGAATTGGGATCAATTGAGAACAAGCCGCTATCGGCCCGTATCACAGCTAACGGTCAACTTCAACTGCCACCGCAAAACATAGCCAGTATCAACCCTTTAATGGGTGGCGTGGTGCGCAGTATACCTGTCAAAGAAGGAGCGTACATTCAGAAAGGGAAAGTGCTGGCTACCATCCAGAACCCGGAGCTGATCAAGCTGCAGGAAGAGTACCTGACTACCCGCAACCAGCTGCGCTTTGCCGAACAGGACTACGAACGACAGCGCACGCTGAGCGAAGAGCAAGTGGGTTCCCGCAAGCGTTTCGAACAGGCTGAGTCGGATGTGCAGGTACAGCGGGCTCGCCTCAAGGCACTTGCTACCCATCTCACTGCCATGGGCGTTTCCCCGAAGAACGTGGAAGCGGGACAGATCACCTCGTCCTTCGCCATTACTTCGCCTATCAGCGGTTATGTGCGGGTCATCAACGTGAACATGGGCTCCTATGCGCAGCCAGGTCAGCAAATGTTTGAGATCGTGGACAACCGTCACTTGCACCTGGAACTCAGCGTGTTTGAGCGTGACTTCAATAAGATGAAAGAAGGGCAAAAGGTGCTGTTTACCTTACCAAACGTGGCAGGAGAGCCGCTGGAAGCAGAGATATTTGCTTTGGGAAGGGCATTTGAGGGCGATTCCCGCATGGTAACGGTACATGCCGATCTGGAGAATAACCAAAATGTCAACCTGCTGCCAGGCATGTATGTCAATGCACAGATTTTGGCTGGAAAGCAGGAGCTGCCTGCATTACCCGAAGAGTCAGTAGTGCGCTACAAAGGCAAGCACTACGTGTTTGTAAAAGAGGGGCCTACCACATTCCGGATGCAGGAAGTGGAGACAGGTATAGCCGAGAGTGGTTTTATGGAAGTGAAACCTTTGAAAGCGCTTCCTGAAACAGCACAGATTATCACGAAAGGTGCCTATTATGTCCTGGCCGAGAAGATGAAATCGGAAGTAGCAGAAGAATAACAGGTATAGCATTGATCTAAAAAAATACAGCGCTGGCTCCAATAAAGGGACCAGCGCTGTTATTTTTTGAAAGGATTAATTATTAATTAAACTTTCAACTTTTAGCCATGCTTTTATACGTGGCAGAGGTTGTATTTGGTTACAAATATTTGAAAATAAATTAATTATTTTTTAAAAAGTGCCTTAGGACGCTCTATTGGCCACTAATATTGGCTCCAGCACCGTCCATACATTGTCCGCCAGAATGCGTTGTCCCTCTATAGTCGGGTGAATGCCATCACCCTGATTCAATGCCCGGTCACCGGCCACGCCTTCCAGCAGGAAAGGTATAAGCACCACATCTTTATCTTCCGCCAGTCGGGTGTATACCTGCTCGAACTCTTTCGTAAAGCGCTGCCCCATGCTTGGCGGCATCTGCATACCTGCCAGGATGATTTCCGCATCCGGATTCTGTTCACGCACCTTGTCGATGATCGTACCGAGGTTATCATAGGTCGAAGCCGGATCTATACCTCTCAAGCCGTCGTTAGCGCCCAGTTCCAGCACAAACACATCGATCGGTTGTTTCAATAACCAGTCAATACGGCTTTTGCCACCGGCGGAGGTTTCGCCGCTCAGTCCGGCATTTACGGCCTTATAAGGCAGACCCAGCGAATCGATGCGCTCCTGAAGAAGGGCAGGGAAGGCCTGGTCGGGCTCCAATCCATAGCCGGCGGTGAGGCTGTTACCGAAAAACACGATGGTCTTGATGCGCTCATTTTTCGGGGCTTCGGCTGTCGTGATTGAGTCATTCTGTACCTGTTGTTCCGTTGCTACCTGCTCTGTGGTGGTTGCCTGTTCGCAGCCTGGCAGGGTAAGGTAGAAAGCTAGAAAAAGGGGGATATACTTACTCTTATTATTCATGTACCTGATTTTTTTCCTAAATTTAGTTTTATCAATCTTAAAACCTATAACGACCTCTATAAGTTATTAGGTTCGGGAATAGCACAGCGTACTTCTATACCTGTAGTGCTATACCTGTCGTTTAATTTCAAAAAACACAAGCTACGTGTCTACTATACTAGAAATCAATAACCTGAAGAAAACCTACGACAGCGGCGACCGTCACCTGACCGTGCTCGAGGGCATCAACTTTAAACTGCAAGCTGGTGACACCTGCGCTATTGTAGGACCATCCGGAAGCGGCAAAACGACCTTGCTGGGTCTGTGCGCCGGACTCGACCGGGCTAGTAGCGGCTCCGTCATCCTCAACGGCGTGCAGCTCGACAACCTGAGCGAAGATGCACGGGCACAGGTTCGCAACCAATACGTGGGCTTTATTTTTCAGAATTTTCAGCTCATACCTACGCTCACAGCGCTCGAAAACGTGATGGTACCGCTGGAACTGCGCGGAGAGCGAAACGTGCAACGCGAAGCCATGGACTTGCTGGCTCGTGTAGGCCTAGCCGAACGCCACGACCACTATCCGACTCAATTATCAGGGGGAGAACAACAGCGCGTGTCGCTGGCAAGGGCTTTTTCGAACCGACCTACCATTCTTTTTGCCGATGAGCCAACGGGTAACCTGGATGAGGAAACCGGTGATAAAGTGGAGAAACTCCTGTTTGAGTTGAACCGCGAAGCCGGTACCACGCTGGTGCTCGTGACCCACGACCTGGAACTGGCCGAAAAGACGCAGCGCATCATCCGCATCAAAGGCGGACATGTGGTGTCCGACACGAGGACTGCTGAAACAGTGCATCAGCCGGAAGACTCCAGCCTCTGAGTAGACTCCTGACACAAGAATTCTTTGACAAAAGATGATAGAGGCCGAAGTTTACAGAAAATGCAACAACAGGTTTTATACTCTTCACGCCTTTGCCTTTGTCTAAGTACTCTTTTGCCTAATTAATCATAAGCAACAGGTTCATAAATACTTATCTCACTAAACATCAAGTATACCTTGTCTGACAATAAGCCTAATCCGGATAGACCAAAACTGAATATACCCTGGCTCCTGAAAATGGCCTGGCGCGATACCCGTCGCAGCCGGGGCAGGCTGTTGCTGTTCCTTTCATCGATTGTGCTAGGTATAGCCGCCTTGGTCGCCATCAACTCATTCCGGGACAGTCTGCAGTTAGCCATCGACGAGAAAGCCAAGACCCTGATCGGGGCTGATCTGGTGATGGGCATGAACAAAGAGCCCGACTCCCTTTCCCTGGCTATCATTGACTCCGTGAGCACACTGGGTAAACGCTCTGACGAGAACCGCATGATGTCGATGGTCTATTTTGTGAAAAGCAATGATACCCGTCTGGTGCAGGTGCGGGCACTGGAGGGTGAGTTTCCTTACTTCGGAGCCATCGAGACCAACCCGGTAGAGGCCAGCCGCAGTTTTCGGGAAGACAAACGCGCACTCGTAGACTATAACCTGATGTTGCAGTACGAAGCCCAGATCGGAGACTCGATTAGGGTTGGCGCTGTGACATTTGCTATAGAAGGGGCGCTTCACCGCATACCTGGTCAAACAGCCATGACCGCTGCCGTAGCGCCCGTGGTGTACATTCCCAGACAATACCTGCCGGAAACCGGCCTTATTCAGCGCGGCAGCCGGGTTTCGTATTACTATTACTACGATCTAAACGAAGCCGTGCAGCCGGATACACTGGGCAATAAGTTGGACCCACGTTTTGAGGAACTTGGCATGTTCTACGACACCGTGGAAACACGGAAAGCGAGCATGGGGCGCTCTTATGATGAACTAGCCCGTTTTCTGGCACTTGTCGGGTTTGTGGCGTTGCTATTGGGCTGCGTGGGCGTGGCCAGCGCCGTGCACGTGTACATGCGCGACAAACTGGCAACCATCGGCATTCTGCGCTGTCTGGGTATGAGCGGCAAACAGGCTTTCCTGGTATACCTTTTCCAGGTAATTGGTATGGGCTTGATAGGAGGTATAGCCGGCGCGGCTCTGGGCAGTGTCGTGCAACTGATTCTGCCGGAGCTGTTCAAAACCTTCCTACCTGTCAGTGTGGACGCTTACTTCTCACCGGCCGCCGCTACACAAGGCGTGCTAATGGGAGTAGTGGTATCAGTGCTCTTTGCACTGTTGCCATTACTAAGCATCCGACAGGTATCGCCACTGATTACGCTGCGGGCCACCGTAGAACATTTGACCAACCAGAAAGACGCACTTCGCTGGGCAGTTTATGGTTTGCTGCTTGGCTTTATTGTAGTCTTCTCGCGTTGGCAATTAGGCACCTGGTGGCAGGCGCTCTATTTTACAGGAGGTGTCATTGCGGCCTTCCTGGTGCTGGCATTGCTCGCCAAAGGCCTGTCCTGGACCGTTAAACGCTTTTTCCCGACCCACTGGGGCTACGTGTGGCGCCAGGGCCTGGCAAACCTATACCGCCCAAACAACCAAACTTTGTTGCTGATGGTATCGATTGGTCTGGGCACGGCACTGATCGGTACGCTCTTCATGGTGCAACGCACTTTGCTGAGCGAGGTGTCGCTCTCCGGCACTGAGAACCAGCCCAACCTGGTACTCTTTGATATCCAAAACAGTCAGCGGGACCAGGTAGCCAACTTAACCAAAGAAGAAGGGCTACCGATACTGTACTTCGACCCGATTGTGACGGTAAGGCTGGAACAAATCAATAACCTGACCCTGGCGGATGTGCGCAAAGACACAACTTTGGAAATCAGGCCGAGGAACTTCACACGAGAATACCGGGTAACCTACCGCGACCATTTAAGTGATTCTGAGAAGACGGAAGCCGGTGAGTGGAGCGAAGGACAGTATAAAGCTGGCGACAAAGTGCCTGTCTCGCTGGAAGAAGGGTACGCAGAACGCATCAAGGTGAAAGTAGGAGACTCTCTGGTTTACAATGTACAGGGAGCGACTATACCTGCACGTGTAGCCCACATACGCCGCGTGGACTGGAACCGGGTGCAGACCAACTTCCAGATGCTTTTCCCGAAGGGCGTGCTGGAGGAGGCGCCGCAATTCCATGTGCTGATGACCCGCAGTGACAATGAGCAACAGGCCGCGCAGTTCCAACGCCGTGTCGTAGAGGCTTTTCCGAACGTATCCGCCATCGGCCTCGACCTGATCCTGCGTACGTTGGAAGAAGTCGTTAGCCAGATCTCTTTTGTGATTCAATTCATGGCGCTTTTTAGCATTTTCACCGGATTGCTGGTACTGGTGGGCTCTGTCAATGTCAGCAAATTCCAGCGGGTGCAGGAGAGCGTGCTTTTGCGCACACTGGGCGCTAACAAAAAACAGATTCTGGGTATAACACTGATGGAATACGCCATGCTAGGTATACTGGCCGCCGCTGTAGGCTGTGTCATTGCCTTCGGAGCTGCGTGGGCCTTGGCAGTATTCAGCTTTGAAATGGAGTTTGTGCCAGTGCTCTGGCCGCTACTGATTATTTTCGTGGTAGTTACTTTGTTGACTGTAGCGGTGGGCTTGCTCAATAGCCGCGGCGTGCTTAACAGGCCGCCTTTGGAAGTACTGCGGCGTGAGGCGTAAAAACAAAAAAGGGATCTCTTGAAAGATCCCTTTTTCTAAAATTCGCATAGACAACAAATGCCATCTGCAAACTTTGATTATATTGGTTTATACGCCCGGCTTTTTGGGAGGTTGCAGCTCCCAAGTAAAAATTCCGGAAAAATTTAATAGGTGCTGGAAGCCAGCATCACCAGCGTGCAGTGGTGCATGGTTTCTATACCTGCATCCTCCGCCATTTGCTCCAATTCACGGTTTTCCGTACCCGGGTTGAAGATGATGCGTTTCGGCTGAAGCGAAATAATGTAATCGTACCAGGTCGGCTGGTTTTGCGGTCCTACATAAAGTGTCACCGTGTCAACCCCTTCAATTTTCTGTTCTTTATCCGTGATAATGGGCTGCCCGCCAACTTCTCCTTTGCGGATGCCCACTGGCACCACCTCATGTCCGTGTTGTTGCAATCGGTGAATGGCCTTGTAGGCAAAGCGGGAAGAGTTATCGGTAGCACCCAGTACAAGTGTCTTTTTCATGGTTCAGATATGTTGATCTAACTATTTAACCCTGATCAGCACAGAAACGTTACAGCGCAAGCAGGTATAAACCGAATACAATATCATCGGCTATACCTGTCGCAGCACTTTGGCCGCAATCTTCTCGGCGCAGCGCTCCCCATCCATGGCAGCCGACGCAATTCCACCTGCATATCCCGCGCCTTCTGCGCAAGGGTATAGGTTTTTGATCTGCACGTGTTCCATTGTCTCACGGTCACGCGGTATACGAACCGGGGAAGAGGTGCGGCTTTCTACTCCTATGATCTGCGCGTCGTTCGAAAGGTAGCCGCGCATTTTATTGCCAAAGGCCTTGAATCCTTCCCGCAGGCGATAGGCCATGGCTGGTGAGAACAGTTCGTTCATATCTACAGGCGTGAGACCAGGCTGATAAGATGTTTCCAATAAAGCGCCGCCGGTTTTCTGACGGGTGAAGTCGAGAAGGAGCTGGGCGGGGGCTTTTTGGGTGCCACCGGCCATTTCGCAGGCTTTGCGCTCCAGCGCTTCCTGCATCCGCAGTCCGGCAAGCGGACCGTACTTGTCCAACTCCATGTCTTCCAACTCAATCGCCACGACTATACCTGAGTTGGCAAACTTAGAGTCGCGGCGGCTCGGCGACATGCCATTCACCACCACCTCGCCGGGAGCCGTAGCCGAGGGCACGATAAAGCCGCCCGGACACATGCAGAACGAAAAAATGCCACGCTGTTTGTTGTCGTATACCGTTTGGTGCACCAGCGCGTACGAAGAGGCCGGAAGCCAGCAACCACGGTCCTCGCACTTGTACTGGATGCTGTCGATCAGTTTCTGCTGGTGCTCCACACGCACGCCCATGGCAAAAGGCTTAGCTTCGATGGTGATGCCTTTGTGGTGCAACAACTCAAAAATATCACGGGCACTGTGGCCAGTTGCCAGAATCACGGCTTCACCGGTATATTCCTGACCATCCTGGGTTACAACGCCTTTCATCTCATTATGCTCCAGTATAAAATCAGTCAAGCGCGTGTCAAACAGTACTTCACCGCCGGCAGCTACTATGCTTTCGCGGATAGCGGAGATAATGCGGGGCAGTTTGTTAGTACCGATATGCGGGTGCGCATCGAACAGGATGTCGCGGGTAGCGCCGTGCTGCACAAAAATCTCAAGGATACGCTGCAGATCGCCGCGTTTTTTGGAGCGGGTATATAGCTTGCCATCGGAGTATGTACCGGCACCGCCTTCGCCAAAACAGTAGTTCGAATCAGGATTTACTATGTGGTCTTTGTTGATGGCGGCCAGGTCACGACGGCGGGAACGGACATCTTTGCCGCGCTCCAACACGATAGGCTTTAATCCCAGTTCAATGCAGCGCAGAGCTGCAAACAAACCCGCAGGACCCGCGCCCACAATGATGACCTTTTTGGCTGAGCTGACATCCGGATAAGTATACCTGGCCGAAAGGATATCGGCAGGAGGGGTATCCAGGTATAGATCGGCCCGTACACGGAGCAAAACCTGGCGACCGCGCGCATCTATAGAGCGCTTGATACGGTGGATGTGTTTGACATCATCCGGCTTGAGACCGGCACTTACAATAAGCTCACGCTCCAACAGTTCGTCGTTGTAAGCCACTTCCGGCGATAACACGACTTCAACTTCTTTCTTATTCATTTACAATTAGTAAGGTAGTTATCCTTAAAGTTTTAATTGAGTGGTAGAGTGAGTTAGTGAATGAGTGATTTTTATTATTTTTGATTGAGTAGTATATAAAGAGAAAGCTGACACTTTACATTGACAGGTAAAAAGTAAATGCAAACTGACCAGCAATCAACCCATTAAACAATTCAACCATTTTTAAATCACTCATTCACTCAATCAATCATTCAAAAATCCTAAACATCCCCATTCAGCACTTTCTCTACCCAGCCTTTGCCCCAGCTTTCGAGTTCTTCTTCGTTCCATACCTCAGGGTAGAAGATGCGCTTCTGGAATTTTGGAGGCAGATACTTCTGCCAGTTCGTGCCCCCGGTAGCGGCGATCACTTCCGGATCGCGCTGCAGGTAGCGAACGGCCGATTTGTAGTGCATCAGCGGCCAGTTCACGTTCACGTTGCTGTCCAGTTCACGCAACTGACGAATGAGTCGTGGGTTTTGCTGTTCCTCTTCAGACAAACGCTTGTAGGCAGACCAAACGTTCATGTCCTGATACTGCCTTGCAAACTGAATCAGCTGTTGGGTGTACTTTTCCTCAAAACGGATCAGGGTGAGGGTCTTGGTACCGGATGAAACTTCTGTAGCGCCTTCTTTCCAATAAATGCAGCCCATCATTTCTTCATGAGTACTCTGCAATCCCAGCGCTTTGCGTTTCTCTTTATCAGTCAGGTTGCGTAATTCCGTAGAGGCGATCTCGATCATCCGGTACTGTACCGACTGGAAACCGCTGGCCGGCATTAGTGCCATTCTAAACTGCAGGAATTGTTTCGGATCCATGCCGTCCACCATCACATCAAATGAGTCGATCAGGTTTTCGAAATAGCGGTTGATGCGCTTCAAGCGTTTCAGGAGCACATCACCTATAAGCTCCTTATCTTCACCTATTTGTCTGTATTCTTCCAGACAGAGCTTAAAGTACAGCTCCGTGATCTGGTGATACATGATGAATATCTTTTCATCAGGTATAGACGTGCGCGGATTCTGCAGACTCAACAAAGTATCCAGGTGAATGTAGTCCCAGTAGTTGAGGTAGTCTGTGTAGTAAAGCCCTTCCAGATAGGCAGCCAGGTCCTGCCCGAGCGGCACGTACTTGGCTTCCAGTCTTCTGAGCTGCTCCAGCACTTCCGGCTTAAAAGGTTGTTGCTCCATGGTATACAGATGGGGGTTGATGAGTCGCCATTAGCTTACAAATAAAGTAAAACAATCGCATAGATTCCGGCATCAAGCAAATTTTTATCGCGCTCTATCTTCAAAACATAAATCAAGGGAAATAAATCCACGACTCGCAGGCAACCTTCTGTGTGTTACGAACATCCTGTGTACAGGAATCCTGTGGATTAAACTAATACAATCGAAAGTTAATGGTCTTAATGACTCTTTTAATAGAGTAAATCTGACTGTTGGTAGAAATCCAGAGAATATAACGGCGAAAAAATGTTATCATTAGCCTTATTTGTTAAATTTGGGTTTTACGATATTTACCCGCTCTATCTCCATGGCAGAAAAAAGCAGTGTCTTTGATATGATAGGTCCCATCATGATTGGTCCTTCAAGCTCCCATACCGCTGGTGTCGTGCGCATTGCGCGCGCGGCGATACGGGTATTAGGGGTTGCTCCCGAAGAGGCCATCATTACTTTCTATAATTCCTTTGCTCAAACTTACGAGGGCCACGGTTCTGACCGCGCCATCGTGGCCGGCCTGCTGGACTTCAAAACGGATGACAAGCGCATCAAGGAGGCTTTTGACCATGCTAAAGAGCGCGGCCTGAAATATACCTTCCGTTCTGTTGGCAATGCCTCTACCATGCACCCTAACACCATCAAGCTGAATCTGAAGGCAGGAGACCGCCAGGTAGAAGTGATCGGGCAGAGCCGGGGAGGTGGCGTGATCAATATTGTGGAGGTAGACGGGTTTACTGCCAGCTTTTCGGCCAACTTGCATACCCTCATCATCGACGCGGATGACGTGAAGGGCAGCATTGCCTTTATCGCTACTGTAATCGCGCACGATGACTGCAACATTGCCACAATGAACGTGTCCCGCAAGGGCAGAAACGAGATGGCCCGCCAGTTCATTGAGATGGACTCGGGCATTAAGCCCATCACATTGGAGTACCTGAAGCAGTTGAGCTGGGTGAAGCATGTGATCTACATACCGAATATCGATCTCTAAGAAGAAATCATACTATGAAAAAAATGTCAAACAAAGTGCTGTTACTGGCTCTTGGCTTAACTGTAGGCGGTTTTGGTTCTGCCATGGCACAGCAGCAAGGAGCAGGGGGCGATGGCATCTGGTCGCTGCAGGAAGCAGTTGAATATGCCAAAGCAAACAACCTGAATGTGCGCCAAAGCAGCCTTAATCGTGATCTTGACAGAGCCGATCTGAATCAGTCGCGGGCTGCCCGACTGCCGAGCATCAACGCAAGTGGCAACTATAGCTTCAACACGGGTTCCTTCCAGGATCCGGTGTCATTTAACCTGCAAACACAGAACGCACGCACATCCAACGTCTCGATCAATGCATCGCTGCCGCTGTTCTCAGGTTTTCAGCAGGTGAATCAGATCAAGCAGAATAGTCTGAATCTGGAGGCAAGTGAGCAGGAGTATCTGTCTGCTCAAAACGACATTACGATCCAGATCGTGACCGCTTACCTGAACATTCTGTTTGCCAACGAGCAAATGCGTGTGTCTGATTTGCAACGCAACCTGACTAACCAGCAACTGAGCCGCACGCGTGTCCTTTTCAAAGCAGGCAGCCTAGCAGAAAACTCTGTACTAGACCTTGAATCGCAACTGGCAACAGACGAACTGAATCATATCACAGCACAGAATCAGCGCGATATTTCCAGACTGACTCTAATGCAATTGCTAAATATACCTACCAATCAGGAGTTTCAGGTAGAGATACCCAACATTCCGGAGCCTGATGAGAATCCGGTGATCGTGGATGGAAGCCAGGTATACGATGTAGCCTTGCAGACGCTTCCCGCCATTCGTGCAACAGAGCTGCGGTTGCGCAGCGCCGAAACTGGTCTTAGTGTAGCACGGGGCGCTTACTACCCACGTCTAAGCCTTTTTGCAGGTGCAGGAAGCCGATATGCCAGTACCAGTCGCAGATTGGTAGATATTGAGCGGGTAGTAAATGGCCGTGTGCCCCAAACCGTATACTTAAACGAAACAGGCAACGCCTCTCAGACGCTGTGGTTTGAAAACGTGGAAACACGCCGTATTGATGAGCACTATGGCATGTTCCGCCAGTGGGATGATAACCTGAACACGCAGGCAGGTGTGTCGCTTCAAATCCCAATCCTGAACAGCCTGCAGGTACGCACCAATGTGCAGCGCGCCAAGCTACAGCAGCAGAATGCCCAGCTCAATGCCGATATTGCTAAAAACAACCTGCGCCAGACGATTGAGCAGGCGTATGTGGATGCCCTTGCGGCGCAGCGTCGTTATGCAGCGGCCCGTCAGCAGGTAACCGCCTCTGAAAAGAACTTCCGCAATGCTGAATTAAGGCTCCAGGGTGGTGTGATCAATACCGTAGATTTCAACGTGATAGCGAACACTTATCGCTCTGCCCAGTCCAGCTTGATACAAGCTAAATATGAATATACCTTTAAACTAAAAGTTCTGGATTTCTACCAGGGCAAAGACCTCTCTTTCTAATATAAAATTATGGCTGCAAAAAAATCTAATAAGCTTATCTACACCCTGATAGGCGGACTGATTCTGATTCTTGTACTGGCTCTTGTAGCTAAAAAGGCAGGCTGGATCGGCAAAGAAGAAGGAACGGAGGTCGTGCTGGCGGATGTCAAGCGCACCGAGATCGTTGAAAAAGTAAGCGCCTCAGGCAAAGTGCAACCTGAAACGGAAGTAAAGATCAGCCCGGACGTATCGGGTGAGATCATTGAGCTGACCGTACAGGAAGGCGACTCTGTTGTAAAGGGCCAGTTGCTGGTGCGCATACGTCCCGATAACTACAAATCATTGGTAGACATGCAGACGGCTGGCGTAAACCAAGCCCGTGCTAACCTGTCACAGTCAAAGGCGCGTCTTGCACAATCGCGTGCTAATTTTACTCAGGTAGAGCAAAACTACAAGCGTAACAAGAGCCTGTTTGACCAGAAAGTAATCTCTGAAGCCGAGTACCAGCAGATCAAAGCGCAGTACGAAGCCGGTAAGCAGGAGATAGAGTCACTGGCGCAGAGTGTTCGCGCCGCCGAATTTGGTATTCAGAATGCGCAGGCCTCTTTGAACGATGCCCGCGAAAACCTGAACAAAACGACCATCTACGCACCTGTAAGTGGAACCGTGTCAAAACTTAATGTGGAGAGAGGAGAGCGCGTGGTGGGTACTTCCCAAATGGCTGGTACGGAGATCATGCGCATTGCCAACCTCAACAACATGGAAGTGCGTGTGAACGTGAACGAGAACGATATCATCCGGGTAGGTATGGGCGACTCCGTAATTGTGGAAGTGGACTCGTACACAAGCCGCGACGAGAAGTTCAAAGGCATTGTGACCTCGATTGCGAACACAGCGAAAGACGCAGCATCATTAGAGGCAGTAACCGAATTTGAGGTGCGTATCCGCTTGCTGAACGAGTCTTACAGCCACCTGGCAGATAAGAACGCGCGTCCATTCCGCCCGGGAATGACCGCCTCAGTTGATATCATCACAGAGCGCAAAAGCAATGTTTTATCTGTACCTTTGTCGGCAGTGACAACTCGTTCTAACAAGCCAGCCAAGGCAGAAGGCGAAAATGGTGAAGAAAAAGACGCAGACAAAAATGCGGAAGAGGCCCCTGTAGCACCTGCCGGCCCGATCGAAGAGGTAGTATTTGTGCATGATGCCAACAACACGGTTAAATCTGTGAAGGTGAAAACGGGCATCAGCGACTTCGATAACATCGAAATCCTAAGCGGCCTGAAAGAAGGACAGAAGGTAGTTTCAGGTCCTTTCAGAGCTGTTTCGAAAACCCTGAAAGACGGTGCCAAAGTGGCCGTGAAAGACGAGAAGTCACTGAACAAATCAGCTTTGGCTGATGCGAATGGTGAAGAAAAATAAACATCCGATTTGGAAAAAATTGCAGTAATAGGAGGGGGTAGCTGGGCCTCGGCGCTGGTGAAGATCCTGTCAGAGAATAAATCGCAGGTACACTGGTGGATGCGCAACGAGAACGATGTGCAGCACCTGATCAATTACCGCCATAACCCGCGCTACCTGAGCGGCGTGACTTACGACCTGAACTACGTAAAGCCCTCAACGGACCTGCGTAGCGTCGTAGCCGGGGCGGACTGGGTTATACTGGCAGTACCGGCGGCTTTTATACAAGAGGCTTTGAGCGGTCTGGAGCAAAATGCCTTGGAAGGTAAAGTGCTGATTTCTGCTATCAAGGGAATGATCCCGAAGCAGAACATCCTGATCACCGATTATCTGGGTCAACAGTACAACGTACCGAACAGCCACCAATTGGTCATTGCCGGTCCGTGCCATGCCGAGGAAGTGGCGATGGAGAAGCAGTCATACCTGACCATCGGCTCGTATGATCTGCCTACGGCGGAGCGCTTCTGTGAATTGCTGCGTAACCGCTACACGAAAGCCAACCCACTCGAAGATCTGGACGGGGTCGAGTACTGCGCCGTGATCAAGAACATCATCGCGCTGGCCTGCGGTATAGCCCGCGGTCTGAACTATGGTGACAACTTTCAGGCAGTACTCGTCTCGAATGCGATGCAGGAAATCGAGCGTTTTCTGCATGCCGTCATGCCAATCCACCGTGACCTGAACGGTTCGGCCTACCTGGGCGACTTGCTGGTAACAGCTTACTCGCAGTTCAGCCGCAACCGTACTTTTGGCAACATGATCGGCCACGGCTATACCGTGAAATCAGCTCAGATCGAGATGAATATGGTAGCGGAGGGATATTATGCCGTGCAGAGCATTTACGAGCTTAACAAAAAGCTGAAAGTAAATATGCCAATCACAAAAGCGGTATACCTGATTCTGTATGAGCGCATCGCGCCGGCAGTGGAGTTTGAGATTTTGAAAGAAAAGCTCACCTAAGTTGAGCTGCCAAATAGCGCGAAAGGCATACCCGGTGGTGTGCCTTTCGCGTTTAAAGCCCATGCCAATTGGCCGAGCCTGACACATGAAACAGCATTTTCAGCAAATTGACATCCTAAAGGGTCTGGCCATCATTGCCGTGCTTCTCTTGCACTCGCTCTCGCGTGAGCAGCTGGTGGCGAGCTACGCGGTCTTTCACATCTGGCAGGCCGTTCCGATTTTTATGGTACTGATGGGTTTGAATCTGGGGATGTCCTACGGCAGCAAGACCCTGCATTTTGGTCAGCTCTATACCTTGCATTATTTCCAGAAGAAAGCTCTGCGCATCCTTTTTCCGCTTTTGATCATGTATGGCATCTCTCTGATAGCGGGCTACGTTTGGGAACAGGTATACGCTCGGGATGTCTATACCTTGGATTGGAAGAACCTGATCGGAGTACTGCCAGTTTCAGGCAAAGGCAATTACTTTATCACGCTTTTGCTGCAGTCCCTGTTAGTCCTTCCGCTGATCGGCTATACCTTTAATTGCTGGCCAGTGCGTACGACTTTGGTGCTGGTACTCATCGAGATCGCCTTCCAGCTGGTAGCCTACCAGATTAGCTATTTCGAAGAGGACCGCTACCTCTACGATGCCGCTCTGTTCCGGTATTTCTCAGCCATTGGCTTAGGCCTGTGGCTATCTCGTCTGATCACCAGTTCTGACAACAAGTATAGCTGGCTCTTGATCCTGACTGGAATTGCCAGTGGGGTATACCTGTATTTTTATCAATATCAGGGTATCAGTCTCCCTTACTTCAGACCGGAATGGCAGGCGCAGGTGTTTCTTACTTTCCCTTATGCGGCTTTGCTGATCTACCTGGGAATACTGGCTTTCCCAAGGCAATCAGACTTTATAGCATTCCAGGCTATGGCGACCCTTGGCAAAGCATCTTACCACATTTTTCTGGTACAGGTGCTCTACTTTGGCCTGGTGCAGGACGATACAAATATTACGCTGAGTCTGGCGATATGCCTCGTGGCAGGTATGGTGTTCTACTGGTCAGAATCATATTTAAGCAAAATAGTATCAAAGTAAAAGCCCATACATCCGCATAATCTTTATACCTTAAGCTATGATTACAAAAGTAACCTGTGCCCTGATCGAGCAGTTTGGACGCGTGCTGATCACCCAGCGCAGCGAAACCATGCCGCAAGCCATGCTCTGGGAATTCCCGGGCGGAAAAATAGAAGAAGGTGAGACAGAGGAAGCCTGCCTGGTACGGGAGATACAGGAAGAACTTAACCTAAGCATCACCCCGGTGCGGCGGCTTACGCCTGTGGTTCATACCTACGGCGACAAAACCATTGAGCTTATACCTTACATTTGCCAGTACAACAAAGGAGCGATTAACCCCGAAGAACACCGGTCTTACCACTGGGTAGTGCCTCAGGATCTGGCCAATTACGATTGGTGTCCGGCCGACATCCCCGTTATGCAGGAATTCGTGACGCTGGCAGAAAAACAATTTTCTGAGTAACAAGTAAAGCCAACCTTTTCACGAAAAGGTCAAATTACCGTACCTTTGGGGATGGAATTACCACAATCATTTGCGCAGCGCATGAAAAGGCAGTTGGGTTCTGACTATACCCGATTTGAGGAGGCCTTGCAACAAGCCGCGCCCACCAGTATCCGGTTAAACAGAAACAAGCTGACTGGACAGCCAAACCTGCCGCGTATACCCTGGACAGAAACGGGGTATTATTTGCCAGTGCGTCCACAGTTTACGCTGGATCCTCGCCTGCACGCCGGGGGCTACTATGTGCAGGAGGCCAGTTCCATGTTTTTAGAGCAGGCCCTGCGTCAGCATGTGGATCTCAGCCAGTCGCTCCACGTTTTGGACCTCTGCGGCGCGCCCGGCGGCAAGTCGACCCACATCGCCAGCCTGATCTCACCTGACAGTTTGTTGGTAGCCAACGAAGTAATCCGTAGCCGCGCCAGTATTCTAGCCGAGAACGTGACTAAATGGGGTAGCGGAAATGTAGTGGTGACAAATAACGACCCGCGCGACTTCGGCCGCCTACCTGAGTTTTTTGACGTGATGGTAGTAGATGCTCCCTGCAGTGGCGAAGGTATGTTCCGAAAAGACCCGCAGGCAATGAACGAATGGTCAGACGAGAATGTGAACCTCTGCGCCCAGCGCCAACAGCGTATCTTAATGGACGTATGGGAATCCCTACGGCCGGGCGGCATCCTGATCTACAGTACCTGTACCTGGAACCTGGCTGAAAACGAACAGAACATTGCCTGGCTAGCTGAACAGGAAAAGGCGCAACCGCTCTCATTTGCGCTGGACCCGGCATGGGGAGTAGAGGCGACTTCGCTTGACGGCGTTTCCGGCTATCGCTTCTATCCGCACCAGGTGCAGGGTGAAGGCTTCTTTTTATGCGTTATTCGCAAAGCCGGGGAATATGAGGCGCCACAGCGATCAACGAAAAAGAAAAAGTATAAGCTGTCACTGGCTGGCAAAAAAGAACAAGCCCTGGTCAACGATTGGCTAGTGGAGCCAGACCGCTTTGCATGGGTGCAGCATGGGGAAGTGATCTCGGCTATAACTGAAAATCTCTTTGAAGAAGTAGACGAGCTTTACCAGAACCTGTATGTGATTCACGCCGGCACCGAAATAGCCGAAGCGAAAGGCAAAAAACTGAAACCTCTGCAGGACTTGGCGCTGTCGCAGCACCTCAACAAAGCAGCATTCCGCACCGAAGAGCTCGAACAGGAAGCAGCACTGCGCTACCTCCGCAAAGAAGACATCGGCATCAGCGGCAACAGTAATGACTGGATTCTGCTGCAATTCGAAGGCTTGCCCCTCGGCTGGGCCAAACAAGTAGGCAGCCGCCTCAACAACTACTATCCTAAAGAATGGCGCATCCGCATGGAATTGCCCTCAGTTTTAGAGTTTAAGAGTTGGGGAGTTTAGGAGATTATCAATATAGAGAACTTATACTTAAGCAAAAGGCCCACCATGATAGCGGGCCTTTGTATTTGTTTCAATTGAAGAAATTAAAAATACACAGTAACTCCTAAACTTTCCTTACTCCACAAACAGCACCAGCCCCTTCAAATACTCGCCTTCGGGGTGGAAGATAGAAATGGGATGATCGGCGGGCTGGGAGAGGTGGTGCATGATCTTGATGTTACGGCCGGCCTCGATGGCGGCTGCCATCACCGTGTTGTTGAACAGGTACTTATCTACCACCTGAGAGCACGAAAAGGTGAACAGGATACCGCCCGGTTTGATGCGCTTCATGGCCTCGGCGTTCAGACGCTTGTAGCCCATCACGGCATTGTGCCGCACTTTCTGGCTCTTGGCAAAAGCAGGAGGGTCCAAGATGATCACATCATAGCGGTCTTCCTTTCCTTTCAGGAACTCAAACGTATCGACGGCAAAGGCTTCGTGGCGATCAGGAGCCTGACTCAGTTCTCCGTTTTTGATCGTTAGCTCAATCGCCTTCTTCGACACGTCAACTGAGTGTACCTCTTTGGCACCGGCGTTGAGGGCGTATACCGAGAAACCACCGGTATAGCAAAAAGTGTTCAGCACCGACTTGTCTTTCACATAACGGGCCAATAGTTCCCGGTTCTCGCGCTGGTCGATGAAGAAACCTGTTTTCTGGCCGCTTTCCCAATCCACGAAAAACTGGTGCTCGTTCTCGGTCACCACCACGCCACCACTCGACTCGCCGAACAAATAGCCATTCTCAGCCTGCACCGGCGACTTTGCGGGAAGTGACTCTGCGCTCTTGTCATATACCGCTTTCAGGTGCGGACCGTAAATTTCCTGCAGTGCTTTGGCAACGTACTCACGTACCGAATACATGCCCACAGAGTGGGTTTGGATCACAGCCGTGTCTTTGTATATGTCCACAATCAGGCCGGGCACGCCATCGCCTTCGGCGTATACCAGGCGGTATACATCGGTGTGCGTATTGTCGATCAGGCCAAGTCGTTTGCGGTAGTCATAGGCTTGCTGCACCTTGCTTTTCCAGAAGGCATAATCCGACTCGACCTTCTCAAAGGAGAACACCCGTACCGCAATGGAACCCGGCGCCCAATGACCTATGCCCAGGAATTCACGCTGGTTGGAGTATACCTCTACGGTGTCGCCTTCTTGCGGCTCCGTTCCTTCAATTCTTTTGATCGCGCCAGAGAAAACCCACGGGTGAAAACGCTTCAATGAGTGTTCTTTTCCTTTGGCCAGGTATAATTTGCTATATGGCATCCAATATAAATATGATGATTATTTAATGAGCTGATGTTGAAATGATGCTTGTGCTAAAGCAGTATGGTAGTATGAAAGGCTAGAGACCAGGCAATTTGTTCCGTATAAGACCGGAATTTTAATTATGCTATACCTTCGTATTAATAATAATTTATGTATCAGACAGTTACAATGCAATAACCTGCAAGTCTTTGAGATAGGTATAGAGTTTTTGAACAGGCAGCCCGACTACGTTAAAATAGGAACCCTCGATCTTCTCGATCCCGATCTTGCCGATCCATTCCTGTATACCATAGGCACCCGCTTTGTCGAAGGGCTGGTAGTGCTCTATGTAGTAGTTGATTTCCTCGTCACTCAGCTTTTTAAAGTATACCTTGGTTGCATCATGGAAGATGGTCTTGGAATTCTTTGTCAGGATACAAACACCCGTGATCACTTCATGATGGGTTCCGGATAAGGCTCGCAGCATCGCAAAGGCTTCCGAAGCATCGGCAGGTTTGTTCAGGATGCGCTCACCCAGGCAAACGATGGTGTCGGCCGTGATCAGTACTTCGTTCTGCAAGTCGGAGGTATAAGCATCGGCTTTGTGGGAGGCCAAAAACTCAGCTACTTGTTCGCGCTGCAGGTGTTCCGGAAAATCCTCGTGCACTTCTTTCACCCGCACCTCAAACTGAAGTCCAAGCCCGGCTAAAAGTTCTTTGCGGCGCGGAGAGTTAGAGGCAAGCAGTATCGGGCGAGATGAATTCATTTTCTTTGATTGAGCTGAATAAGAATCCGCAGATTGTTTTCGGATAAAAAAAGGTGGACTTCTGTGGCATGATGGCCCCGCTGTAACATACCCTTTTCACCTGTTCCATCGAAACCTCGTTGGTGATCAGGGCCAAACGCGATTTGCCGGAGTCCACCTGGCTGACACATGCCGTAAAATTGCGCACGTAACTCAGTCCAGGATAGTCGCGTTGCGCTTCCCGGTCTATACCTAACACCTTTGCGAAAACGAAATAATGCATCACAGTCAGGTCCAGGTCTTTCACTTCCTGGGGAACTGGCCAATCGATCAGGTGGTGCACTTCCGGCTTGAGGCGCAGTTTGTAGGCATTGCCTGACAGGTATAGCCCGAAGGCCCAGTTCTTACCCACGATCACTTCATTGAGTTCGTACGCATCCTCTTTGGGTGTCACCACAAAATAAGCACGCAGGCGCTCCAGAAACTCCTCGTCCGTCAGGTCTATTCTCTCCAAAACACGGTGTGTTGGCAGAATGCGCAAGTCGTCAGCCTCGGTGTTGGTCAGGTACATCAGGTGGTAGTTGTAGGCCTCCGTGCCGGTGTGATTCGGATTAGCAGCCATACGCTTCTTACGGTACTCGAGCGAACCCTCATAGCGGTGGTGCCCATCGGCCAGTAGTACCTGACGCGATTCAAGCGCCTCCAGGAAGTGCCTGATCACGTCGTGGTCGTGGATCACGGCCAGCACGTCGCGCACGCCCTGGTAGTCTTCGGTCACATAAAGCGGCGTCTGGATGCTCTCGTCCATGTAGCGCTCCAGTACGAAATCAGGATCGGTATACAGCCCGTGAGTAGCGCTGGTGTTCATCAGCGTCTTATCCAGGAGATCGATGCGATCATTCACGGCACTTGGTATCGTGTTTTCGTGGCGCAGGAGCACGCCCTCGTTCCAGTCATAGGCTTTGATGTGGCAAATGAATCCCTTGCGGCAGTACTCGCGGTCGTTGCCGGGCAGCCTGAAATACTGGTAATACACATAAATGCTGGGCAGCGGGTCCTGCACGATCGTACCGGTGGCTTTCCATTCCTGCAGCATGTCGGCCGCGGTATCGGCTGGCGTTTCGCCACGAGGAACCGAGAGGTGAATGCTGTTGATCGGGTTTTGGTACAGCGCTTCCCGCTGTTTTGCCGACACCACATCGAAAAGGGGAGAGGTCAGTTCTTCAATCGACTGGCTCAGCTCTTCTTTGTAACGCCACGCTTTAATGGGTAATATTTCGGCCATCAGGTTTGCTTACAGGTATAGGTATAGCTCTTAGCGGTATAAGTTTTTCAGGTATAAAATCAGGGAGCTAGACGTTTGCGGGACCACTGTGCATCGGCTCTCTCAAACACGATGCGGTCGTGCAAGCGGTTAGGACGGCCTTGCCAGAACTCGATGCGATCGGGATTCAGTACATAGCCTCCCCAGTGCTGCGGTCGCGGCACTACGTCCAGGTTGGCAAAGTCCTTTTCATACCTCGCCTCCGCCTGTTCCAATTCCGAACGGCTTTCAATTTCACGGCTCTGAGGCGAGGCCCAGGCCCCGATCTGGCTGCCGCGCGGCCGACTGTGGAAGTACACATCCGACACATCCTCTGTCACTTTCCCAATCGTTCCTTCTATACGCACCTGCCGCTCCAACTCCGCCCAGAAAAAGGTGATCGATGCGTATGGGTTCTCGGCCAGCTGCTGTCCTTTGCGGCTGTCGTAATTGGTGAAGAACACAAAACCATCAGAAGAGACCTCCTTTAAAAGCACCACCCGCGCCGAAGGCCGGCAATCGGCCGACACAGTGGACAGCACGAGCGCAGTTGGCTCCAGCACTTCAGAAAGAATGGCTTCGTTGAGCCATAGCTTAAACTGGTCGAGCGGGTCGTTGGAAACGGATTCTTCTGTAAGCGCCTGCCGGGAGTAGTTCTTCCGGATAGAGGCAATGTTGTGTTGGAGCGGCATAGCGAAAGCGATGATTTGCCCAAAATTATAAAATAATCGGCTGAGGCTTAAATTTTAATTAATATTGCAATAATTTAAAAATATTTTATAAAATTAGAAGACTTATTTCCAGTGTTGGCAGACTTTATGTGGAAAGGCGGATGTTTTTGAACGCTGTTGGCATTTGACAGGATTTGTACCCTTATGTGTTGTTTCCGTAATAGGTATAAATAGCAATTGCCAGGCCTGCCAGGCCAGAAGTTTATGTAAGGTAAAGCAATTAAACCCTGGAAAACAATGGAGGAAGAAAGCGAGAATAAACCACAAAACGGCAGTATTCTGATATCGGAGCCATACCTGGGTGATCCCAATTTTGAGCGCACCGTGGTTTTGATCTGCAGCCACGTGGAAGGGGAGGGAACGTTTGGGCTGGTACTGAACCGTTTGTCAAACCTTAAGCTGTCTGATGTGGTTGATGTATATAACGATACCTTTGAGGCCGAATTAGGTATAGGGGGGCCAGTGCAGTACAACACCCTGCACTACGTACACCAGATAGCGGACTTGCCTCAGGCAGTGCAGTTGAACAACAACCTATATTGGGGGGGCGACTTCGAATCGCTGCGCACTTTGATTGGCACCGGCGAGGTGACACCGGCAGATATCAAGTTTTTTCTTGGCTACTCCGGATGGACACCCGGCCAGTTGCAGGAGGAGATCGACAAAAATGTTTGGATCGTAAACAACAATGCTGCGAATAAATTATTTAATTTGGAAGCAGATACACTTTGGCGGAACATATTGCGCCAAATGGGCGGAAAATACAAGGTACTTTCAAACTACCCGGTAGACCCCCGCCTGAACTGACAAAAAGTGGACTAAAAACTGAAGTCATGACAACTGATAAACAGCACACCGACGCAAACGGAGCTGAGGCCAACAAGCCCCGGCCACAAGACGAAGCACAAGCCAACGGGCAACAGGCCTCGTCTCCGATGGACATTGTAGAACAGCGCCTCGCCGAGATCAACGCACAGAAGGAAAGCGCACAGGACAAGCCATCCGATGCAGGTGTGCCCAAAGAAGTCCAGCCTGAAATCAACCCAGCACTGGCTTCCGAGGAGGAGACATCAGAAACAGAAGAAATAACCGAGGTATTTGCTGAAGCAAACCTCCCTGAGGCACCAGCTACAGAAGCAGCCCCTCCAACGGAAACAACAGATACTAATTCATCTGCCACCACGGCAGCACCTGAGGCAACCGATACGAAGGCGCCTGTAGTGCCTGCTGATGAGCACCACGACGAAGAAGAGCTGGATGAGGACGACCACACAGATTACAGCCAGATGCCTCTGGAGGATATACGCCATCACCTGACCCAACTTCTCAAAGTGCCTGACGCAAAGCGCAAGTACAAAAAGATACAGGAAATCCATCGCCAGTACGAGGATAAGTTTCAAATTGAAAAGGGCCAGGCACTTGATCGTTTCCGACAGGAAGGAGGCACCGAAGAAGACTTTGACTACCATGCGCCTGTAGCGCACACAGAACTCGAGCAGCTCTATGCCGCTTACCGGGAGGCTCGCTACCAGGACCGGCAGCTCAGTGAAGAACAGCGCGTTCGCAACCTGGAGCGCAAGCGCGAGTTGCTACAGCAACTGCGTACCCTGGTGGAGTCTGCAGAAACCAAAAACAGCAGCGACGAACTGAAGAAGCTGCAGGGCGAGTGGAAGAGCATCGGACCCGTGCCGCCAGGTGAAGCGCAAGAACTGTGGGATTCGTACCATGCCCTGCTCGACATCTTCTACAACAACCGCAGCATGTTCTTCGAAATGAAGGAGCTGGACAGGCGCCGCAATCTGGATGCCAAAATGCAGCTGATAGAACGTGCCGAGGCCCTTCAGAACGAGCCTTCCATCAACAAAGCCCTCCAGGAACTGCGCCATTTGCATGAAGAGTGGAAGAACATAGGACCTGTGCCGAACGAGCAGCGCGACGCGATCTGGGAGCGCTTTATTCAGGCTTCAGAGAAAGTGCACGAGCAGCGCCGTTCGTACATGGAAGAGCGCAAAACAATTGAGATGGCTAACCTGGAGAAGAAGCGCGGGCTGCTGGCCCGTTTGCAGGAGTTCCAGAACTTTAACACAGACCGCATCAACGAATGGCGTGACAAGACGGACGAGATCCAGAAGCTCAAAGAAGAGTGGGACAGCGCCGGCCTTGTACCGAAAGAATACGCTGAAGAGGTTAACAAAAATTTCTGGGGCAACTACAAGGCTTTCTTCCAGCACAAGAACCAATTCTTTAAAGGCCTGGATGAGCAGAAAACACAGAACCTGCGCCTGAAGACGGAGTTGTGTGAGCAGGCCGAGAGTCTGAAGGAAAGCACCGACTGGAATACGACCAAAGAGAAAATGATCCAGCTTCAGAAGAAGTGGAAGACCATAGGCCGCGTGCCGGATAAGCATTCTGATAAGATCTGGCAGCGCTTCAGAGCGGCTTGCAACGAGTTCTTCGACCGCAAGCAGGCCCAGGAACAGCAGAAGGGTGCCGAAATGGAAAAACTCTCTTCTGAAAAACTGGCCCTTTGCGACCGTATAACGGAGGAACTGACACAACCCAACACGACGACTTCACTGGATGACTTCAACAGGATCGTAGCAGAATGGGACACCCTGGATGCCAGCAACAAGCGTGTGAACACGCGGGTAGAGGAGCGATTCCTTTCTCTGATGGAACGGTACCTGGAGCGTGTTCCTGACCTGCCTTACGACGAACGTATGACCATCGTGGCGCAGTTGCAGGTGGACCGCCTGAAAAACAGTCCGGATGCTTCGCAGAAGCTATACCAGAAAGAACAGACAATTCGTCGCGAAATTGGCCAGCTACAGAACGATATACAGACCCTGCGCACGAACCTCGACTTCTTTGCCCGTTCCAAGAACGCCGATAAACTACGCGAGGAATATGAAGGCCGCATTGATGACACGCAGAAACGCATCGATATCCTGCAACGGCAGCTGGCCGCTTTCAGAAGATAAAAATTTCTGTTTGATACTCAAAAGCTTATCGCAAAAGCGCGAAAAATCCAGTAACGGGTGTTTGTATATTAAAAACCTTATTATACCTTTGCAACGCTTTAGAACGATAGGGCAACATAAATAAAGTATCGCCTCCTTAGCTCAGCTGGTAGAGCAACTGACTTGTAATCAGTAGGTCGCTGGTTCGATCCCGGCAGGGGGCTCAACTTTATTTGCACTTTTACCGCCTCCATAGCTCAGCTGGTAGAGCAACTGACTTGTAATCAGTAGGTCGTTGGTTCGATTCCGACTGGGGGCTCTTAAAAGGCTTCAGATTTTTCTGAAGCCTTTTTTGTATTTATACCCTTCCAACTTCCACATCTGCTGTCCCTCTCAACGTTTTTGGTTCCTAACAACTGAGGCTATATATGCTTTTTCAAGTTTTATGACTTATTTTGGGGAATCATCCAAGCACCGAATACATCCTATGCGACTGATTGAAGTAAACACTCCCGAACTGGCCGAAGAATTTCTTAAAGTACAAATAAGGCTTTATCGCAAAGACCCGAATTATATCCGCCCGCTTGACAAGGATGTGAACCAGGTATTCGACCCTAAGAAAAACAAGCTCCTGCGTGACGGTGAAGCAATCCGCTGGATTTTAAAGGACGAAGAAGGGGAATCTATCGGCAGGGTGGCCGCTTTCATCAACAAGAAAACAGCGAACTCCTTTGAGCAGCCGACCGGCGGCATGGGCTTCTTTGATTGTATAAACGATCAGCAGGCGGCCAACACACTTTTCGAGGCTTGCCGCCACTGGTTGCAGGAACGAGGCATGGAAGCCATGGATGGCCCGATCAATTTCGGGGAACGGGACAAGTGGTGGGGCTTGCTGGTGGACGGCTTCCTGGAGCCTACCTATTGCATGAATTACAATCATCCCTACTACCAGCAACTGTTCGAGAACTACGGCTTTCAGCTATACTTCAATCAGTACGTTTACTACCGTACTGTAGAAGATCCGCTTACGCCGGAATACCATGAAAAGGCGCAACGCATCCTGTCTGACCCGGATTATACCTTTCAGCACATCGACAAAAACAACCTGGACAAATATGCCGAGGATTTCCGGATCGTATACAACAAAGGCTGGGTGAAGCACGAAGGCGTGAAAGCCATGGGTGAAGCGCAAGCCAAGTCTATCATGAAGGCATTGAAACCAGTGCTGGACGAAAAGATCATCTGGTTCGCCTACCACAAAGGAGAGCCCGCCGGATTCTTCATCGCTATACCTGAGCTGAATCAGCTATTCAAACACGTGAACGGGAAACTGGATACGTGGGGCAAAATCAAATTCATTTACCACCGCTGGAGAGGGTCCTGCAAGACGATGTATGGCATTGTGTTCGGCATCACGCCGGAGTGCCAGGGAAAAGGCGTAGAGGCCGCTATGGTGGTGTCTGCAGCCAAGCTGGTACAAGGCAACCCCAACATACCTTACTACGATCTGCAAATGAACTGGATCGGGGACTTTAACCCGAAAATGATGAAGGTGGTGGAGCAGGTAGGCAGCCGCGTCCTCAAAACGTATGTGACCTATCGTTTCCTCTTCGACCGCGAGAAAGAGTTTAAGCGCGCACCGATCATTAAATAGGCATGGATTCACTGACGCAGATCGTACTGGGAGCCGCTGTAGGCGAAGCGGTGGCCGGCCGTAAGTTGGGCAACAAGGCACTGCTTTGGGGCGCCATAGCCGGCACTATACCTGATCTGGACGTACTGGCCAATCCTTTGCTGGACATGGTGGGGCAACTGAGCTTTCATCGTTCCATCACGCACTCCTTCTTCTTTGCCATCATCGCCTCGCCCTTGCTGGGCTGGGTGCTCTGGCGACTTTACAAAAATGAGCACGCCACCTTCCGGGACTGGACCCTGTTGTTTTTCCTGGGCTTCACGACCCATGCTATACTGGATAGCTTCACTACCTGGGGCACCCAACTCCTTTGGCCTTTCAGCAATTACGGCGTAGCGTTCTACAACATCTTCGTTATCGATCCATTTTATACGGTTCCTTTCCTGATCTGTGTGATCGCTGTGCTGTTTTATGACCGGCGCAATCCTAAAAGAAGGCGCTGGAACAATGCAGGATTAATCATCAGTTCACTCTACATTGTATTCTCTTTCGGAGCACAGGCCTATGCTAAAAGCGTTTTCAGGGATAGTCTGGAAGCGCAAGGTATACGTTACGACTCAGAGATCGTGAAAGCCACTCCCATGAACACCCTGCTCTGGTCTGTTACAGCGGCAACAGAAGACGGCTATTACAACGGCTTCTACTCCTTGCTGGACCAAGACCAAATCATCAGGTATAGCTTTGAGCCCCGCCAGGAACAATTGCTGGATGAGTACCGGGGCGATCCGAAAATGGAGCGTCTGCTACAGATCACAAAGGGCTACTATGCGGTAGAGGAGGCCCCTGAGGGCATTCACATCAAGGACCTGCGTTTTGGTCAGTTTGACGGCTGGCAGGAAGGCAAGGGGCAGTATGTGTTCGTATACCACGTATGGCGTAAGCAGGATGGCTCCCTTCAGTTCGAAGAGATCAACAACCGTCCGAAAATAGACGGCAATTATCTGAAAGCTTATTTGCACCGGATACTGGGTAATAAAAATTAAAGTCAGGCATATGACATCAGCAAGATGGTTGCTTAGCGGCAAAAAAGCTGTGGTAACAGGTGGCTCCAAAGGTATAGGCGCAGCCATAGTGGAAGAATTTATCGGGTTAGGCGCCGAAGTGCTGGCAGTGGCGCGCAAAGAAGAGGATCTGCAACAGTTACAGGCGAATTTTCCGGAAAGATTGGAAGTTTTAACAGCCGATGTAAGCACTGTAGAAGGCCGACAGGCCCTGCTTAACAAAGTCCACAGCCACTGGGGAGCGCTCGATATACTGGTAAACAACGTAGGCACCAACATCCGGAAGCCAACCACCGACTACACAGAGGCCGAATATGATTTTGTGATGAGCACGAACCTGCGCTCTGCCTTTGAACTATGCCGTAGTTTTTACCCCTTGCTCAAAGCATCCGGACAGGGCAATATCATTCAGGTGACTTCCGTTGCAGGGCTGACGCATGTGCGGACCGGTGCTATTTATGGGATGACCAAAGCCGCACTGGTGCAACTAACTAAAAACCTGGCAGGTGAGTGGGCCCGAGACGGGATTCGTGTGAACGCCGTCGCTCCCTGGTACATCAGTACGCCCCTTGCCCAGACCGTGCTGCAGAACGAACAGTACCTGCACGAAGTGCTCATCAGAACACCGATGCGTGTGATTGGCAAGCCCGAGGATGTGGCAGGCGCCGTGGCCTTTCTCTGCATGCCGGCGGCCGCCTATATCACAGGGCAAACACTGGCAGTAGACGGCGGTTTTACAATAAATGGTTTTCACCCTCTCTAAGCAGCAAAACAGGTATAAAACCAATGTTTTGGGTAGCTAAACTATCCCCTGAAACGCTGGTTTATTAATCCAAATTTCACTACTTTTGTATGATAAGGATACAAGAGCAAATCACCTGTTTCCAGTGCTCTTCTTAACCCGATATGCATGGCAAAAATTAGATTGCTTTTACTCTTTAGCGCTGCTCTGCTGCTTCTGACTGTTTCATCCTGTAAACCGATGTGTCCGATCTCTTCCTGCCAGGTGCGCATGGAGCACTTGCATGGCGAACAGGAGTTTCGCGGCCAACCCATTTACAAAAAGCAGAACCCTAAGATAGGCGAAAAGCTGCCCAAGCAAACAGGGGAGGTGCGCAAGCGCAGCAACGACAAGAGCCAGCGCAAGAATTAACGAATAGTGCAGGCTGTTGCCTGATTAGTATATTAACCAACACAAAACTATTATTTAGACCTTGAACATGAACGAAGGCGAACGAATAATACCGATCAACATTGAAGACGAGATGCGCGGTGCATACATCGATTACTCAATGTCTGTTATCATTTCCAGAGCCTTACCTGACGTGAGAGACGGCCTGAAGCCAGTACACCGCCGTGTACTGTACGGTATGTCTGAACTGGGGGTATCCTATAACAAATCCTACAAGAAATCAGCCCGTATTGTAGGAGAGGTGCTGGGTAAGTACCACCCGCACGGTGACTCCTCGGTATACGAGACCATGGTGCGTATGGCACAGGAATGGTCGCTGCGCTACCCGCTAGTAGATGGCCAGGGTAACTACGGCTCGATAGACGGCGACTCGCCGGCTGCGATGCGTTACACGGAGGCCCGCCTCAAGCGTATTGCCGACGAGATTCTGGCTGACCTCGAGAAAAACACCGTGGACTTTGTGCCCAACTTCGACGACTCCCTAAAAGAGCCGTCTGTGATGCCGGCCAAGTTCCCGAACCTGCTTGTAAACGGCACATCCGGTATTGCAGTAGGTATGGCCACCAACATGGCACCGCACAACCTGACGGAGGTGATAAACGGAACGATCGCTTACATCGATAACAGGGAGATCACAGTAGCTGAACTGATGCACTATGTGACAGCCCCTGACTTCCCGACAGGTGGTATCATCCATGGTTACGATGGTGTGAAGGCTGCTTTCGAGACAGGCCGCGGTCGCGTGCTGATGCGTGCGCGCGCCAACTTTGAGACGAATTCAGCTGGCAAGGAACAGATCATTGTAACGGAAATTCCTTACATGGTCAACAAGGCTTCTCTGATCGAGAAGACTGCGGCTCTGATCAACGACAAGAAAATAGAAGGTATATCCGACCTACGAGACGAGTCAGATCGAGACGGCATGCGCATTGTGTATGACCTGAAGCGTGATGCTATACCTAACGTAGTACTCAATAACTTATACAAGTATACTGCGCTGCAATCTTCGTTTGGTGTCAACAACGTGGCCCTGGTAAAAGGCCGTCCGATGACACTGAACCTGAAAGAGCTGATCCATTACTTCGTAGAGCACAGACACGAGGTGGTGATCCGCAGAACACAGTTTGAGCTGGACGAAGCCAGGAAGCGCGCCCACATTCTGGAAGGCTTGCTGATTGCCCTCGACAACCTGGACGAAGTGATCAACCTGATCAGATCGTCACGTGATCCGGAGATTGCCCGCAATGGTTTGATGGAGCGTTTTGCCCTGTCAGAGATCCAGGCACGTGCTATACTTGATATGCGTCTGCAGCGCCTGACCGGTCTGGAGCGCGACAAGATTCAGGCAGAGTATGCAGAGATCATGAAACTGATCGACTACCTGACTTCTGTTTTGAACGACGAAGGCCTGCGTATGCAGATCATCAAAGATGAATTAAATGAGATAAAAGAGCGCTACGGTGACGGGCGCCGCACCAGCATCGAAGCTTCTACCGGCGATATCTCTTACGAGGATATGATTCCGGAAGAGAGCATGGTGATCACCATTTCGCATGAAGGCTATATCAAGCGCACTTCGCTGAGTGAGTACCGTAGCCAAAGCCGTGGTGGTGTTGGTTCGAGAGGCGTTGCTGCGTCTAAAGAAAGTGATTTCACTGAGCATCTTTTTGTTGCCAGCACGCACCATCACATGCTGTTCTTCACCGAATTTGGCCGTGTATTCTGGATGAAAGTATACGAGATTCCGGAAGGAGGGAAGACCACCAAAGGACGCGCTATTCAGAACCTGATGAACATTGAGAAAGACGACAAAATCAGAGCGGTGATCAATGTGCGTGACCTGAAGAACCAGGATTTCGTACTGAACCACAACCTGGTATTCTGTACGGAACACGGTACGATCAAGAAGACCGTGTTGGAGGCTTACTCAAGACCTCGAACCAATGGCATCAACGCGATCACGATCAACGAAGGCGACCGTTTGCTGGATGTGCAGCTTACGACCGGCAACAGCGAAGTGATTATTGCACTGGGTTCTGGTCGTGCCATTCGCTTTAATGAAAGCCAGGTTAGGCCGATGGGACGTAACGCTGCCGGTGTGCGCGGCGTAACACTAGCCGGACCAGATGATAAGGTTGTTGGTATGGTTTGTGTAGAAAACGAGGATACCGAACTGCTGGTTGTTTCCGAAAATGGATACGGCAAACGCTCTTTGCTGGAAGAATACCGTATAACGAACCGCGGCGGAAAAGGAGTGAAGACCCTGAACGTGACAGACAAAACCGGTAAGTTGGTGGCTATTAAGGGCGTAGTAGATACAGATGACCTGATGATCATCAACCGCTCAGGTATAACGATTCGTCTGCGTGTAGCCGATATCCGTGTAATTGGTCGTGCTACCCAAGGGGTAAGACTGATCAAACTCACGGAAGGTGACCAGATCTCATCGGTTGCAAAAGTAGAAATGGAGAACGAAGAAGAAGTAGCTGAAGCCCTGATGGAGCAGTCAGAACTGAAACCGGAAGACTCTTTGCAGCCAGACACTCAGATAGACCCTGAGGTTGATGAAGATGAAGTTTAATCTGTAAATGGAATTTTATTTTATTTAATTATCGTTTAACAAACAAATAAACAAAAACCAATCTCTGAACAGTATGAAAAAAATATTGATGACAGCCATGGCAGCTGTAACCGTTCAGGTTGCTGTCGCTCAGAACTCGGCAGTGAATAGCGCCGTGCTTAACCACAAGAATGGCACGCTGGACAAAGCGCTGGCTGACATTAACAAAGCAACCGAGCACAAAAAGACGCATGATAAAGCGAAAACCTGGTTCTACCACGGTGTGATCAACCAGGACCTGATCGGTAACCCGATCTATGGTAAACTGGCTACTGAGCAAACACCGGAAGTGGCGCTTGCCTCGTTTAACAAAACGCTGGAAATTGACGGTGAAAATGGACAATTCGGTAAAATGGTGCCTGAGCGTATGGAGATGCTGTACGGTCAAATCCTGAACCAGGCAGTTGAATTCCACAACAAGCAGGACTGGGACAATGCCATCGCCAAGTATGACATGGCTTCTAAGGTAAACCCTAAAGATACAACAGCTGTACTTTATGCTGCTTATGCTTCAACTGCCAAGCAGGATTATGCCTCAGCGGTGAAGTATTATGATAAGTTGATCAGCATTGGCCACACAACGGAAGATGTATACAAGAACAAAATTCAGTTGCAGCAGGCCACTGAAGCACCCGACGATGTGGTAATGGCGTCTATAGCTGCTGGTTTGGAGAAGCATCCAAACAGTGTATACCTGATGCAGGAAGAGCTGCGTTACTACCTGAAAAACGACCGTGCAGAAGAGGCGATGGCGAAGCTTGACAAAGCGATCGAGGCCGACCCTAAGAATGCCAGCTTGTACGCCGTTCGTGGTAACCTGCAGGAGCGCAAAGGAAACATCGACGAGGCTTACAAAAACTACAAGAAAGCTGTAGAAGTAGATCCAAACAACTTCGACGGATTCTTTAACCTGGGTGTACTGGAGTACAACAAAGGCAGCGAATTTAACAACAAAGCAGCCAAGATGGACTACGCTACCTACAAGAAGAAAGGTCCGGCACTTGAGAAGCAGGCCGTAAAGCACTACGAAGCTTCATTGCCATACTTCGAGAAAGCTCTTGAAATTCAGCCAGAAGACCAGGCCACACTAGCAAACCTGCAGCGTGTGTATACGCGCCTGAAGCGTACTGCTGATGCGGAGAGAATCGGCAAGAAACTGAAGAACTAATCTGAAATATTCGATTAAGATATGAGAAAGGGAGTCTATAACAGGCTCCCTTTCTTATTACCATATTACATACTTAACATAATATAAATTATAAGACTGATTATATACGAGCATTTATACTCTATAATAAGTGTCACTGATAATATACTTTATGTTAAGTAGACGCATCTCGTTTCTGAGATACAAGTTGATTACAATTTCCTTGTTTTGATTTTGCGCAATTCTTCCTGCAGCCAATCCGTCGGTGTCCTGTTTTGTTTAGCAAGTTTGATGGCAGTCTGTATGTTAACCTCAGCCCCTTTGAAGTCATCCAGTTTGTAGAGCAACATCGCATAGGTATGGTAAAAGGCAACAGTCGGATCAAGCTCCACAGTACGCTTACTCCAATCTGCAGCGTTGCTCAGTGCCATTTTGTTATTTGTACCAGTCTGATAGATGTAGTACGCAGCGTTGTTCAGTTCCATGGTATAGGTACTGGGCACCGTCTCAAACCGCGTCACGACCATGGTTTCTGTGTGCTGACCTGTATCCCGCACATTATCAGCCATTGCTGCACCAGACGCTCTGCGTGCCTGTAGCAGTTGTTTTTCCCTGACCACCATCTTCGCAGCAGAATCCTGCGGAATGGCCATGAAGTAACGGTTATAGTAATGAATGGCACTAGGAATATAACTTGCTGTGTCTTTGGTGCTTCTATAGAAACTGAGCATGTTGTTCAAATAGATCCTTTGCCCACGAGCCGGATCACTGGACCAGGTATTCCGTGCAAAGCCCGCGCCTCGCGCTGCCATCTGTTTGTCCTTTGTTTCAATGGCTTTCCGCATGGTATTGCCAATGACCTTGTTGTTGATCTCAACGCGTTTCCCGTACGGCAAGGTCCTATACAGGCTATCGATAAGTGTCTGTTTCTGACGGGCATATACGTAAGCCTGGCTACCGACTACAGGTCCAAATTCATAAATAAAGACCAGCTCTGAAAAAGACATTATACCTGCTTCTGACAGACTGCTGGCATAAGCGTCCAGTAACTCTGTAGCTGGCTCCACTCCCATTTCTTTGTGTAACTGCAGGTATTGTCTCAGGAAATCAACGTCTCTCCGCCCCTTTTCAAACTCCTTCCCGAAGTAACTTAAATTATGCGTGCTGTTCTGCTTGTCCTGAAACGCTTTGATATCATCTAAGTAGCGCTTTGGGGAACTGTAATTTCCATGATTGCGATGGATCAGTATACCTTCTGAACTCAGGTATAGGAAGGTCGGAAATGCCCGTATATTATACCTGGTAGCCAGGCGAATACCGACCGCAGATTTATAAGGGGCTTTGAAGTTAACAAATTGACTGTTGTATGTCTCTGTGACTTCCGGATGATCAAGTCCTGATCCTACCATCTGTTCACGCATTTGTCTGGGTACTTCTTTAGAGATTTCGGGCCCGGAAATGAGTATAAAAACTGGTTTGCGTATTCGCTGCGCCTTCAATAAAACCGCATCCAAAGAATCATGCTCGAAATTGATGTGCTGGCAATGTGCACTTTGCCAGAAAAGGGCAAAGAAAAAGAGGAGTATAAAATTTGTTTTCATGCTACAGTTAAGGTCGAGTTATTCTTCACTTAAATATAGCTAAAACAATATAATGCAGGGATTCTAAATTTCCATTCATTATTAAACATAAAAAAAGTAGCCAGATGACTCATCTGGCTACTTTTGCTATACCTGTTGTAGATTCTTAAATAAACCGGATCGTATTAGCTTCAGCGGTCTTGGCATGAGCGAAATACTGCTCCAGTTTTGGCTGATTATCGAGCTTCGCATATTCTTCGTCTCCACCCCTTGCCCAGCCTAGCAGAGCCAGGGCTATAGCTGTTGCAATGGCAATAACAAAGGCAGGCCACCAGCCATCTACCTTAAAATTACGCACCAGCATGTCAACCAGCTTGATCATGAGCGTCGTAACGATGAGGCCTATAATAGCTTCGAGCAGGAAAAAAGACACCAGGTTAAGCACGCCGCGCAGCAACCAGCCGATCGTTGCATTGAAAAGACCAATCAGAAAAGCCACCCAAAGAGCTGTTAAAAAGCTCTTCACGTGCACTTGTGGCAGTGCATAGGCCAATAACAGAATGACACCGGCACTTACTAATAAGTTGAGTAAAAAGTCCATAGTTTGTAGTGATTTAGTTACAATTTTTTGTCCTAATACGGATACAAAGTTTTATGGATATTCTCAACTAGTTTTTCTGTAATTTTCAGTGGTCTACTTCTGTTTCAAATAGCTGTCTTTCAACTTGCTACGGAAAGCGTCTTCAAACTTTAAAACCTTGGGTTTGGCAATGGATACGACATAAGGGTCGTCGGGATTGTTGCGGTAATAATCCTGGTGATAATCTTCGGCAATCCAGAATTTGCCGGCAGGTTTGAGCTCTGTCACAATTTTGTTGCGGAATGTACCCGCATCCTCAAGAGCGCGCATGTAATTACTGGCCTGGCTCCGTTGCTTTTCATCGTGAAAGTAAATGGCGGATCGGTACTGCTTGCCTACATCAGGCCCCTGGCGATTTAAGGTAGTCGGATCGTGCGTGGCGAAGAACACCTCCAGCAATTCCTTGTAAGAGATGACATTTGGTCTATACCAGATGCGCACCGCTTCGGCATGACTCGTTTTACCATAGCTCACCTGCTCGTAGGTAGGTTGCTCCTCTCTCCCACCGGTATAGCCGGACTCTACGCGGTCCACGCCTTTTAGCCTTTCAAAATAAGCCTCGGTACACCAGAAACAGCCACCTGCAAAAGTCGCTTTGCTGAGCCCGACGGTATCCGGACTATCGCCGTAACTGTAGGCACTTTGTTGCAAAAAAGTACGCTGCTCCCCTCCGGATTCTGTACACATCCAAAGCAGGAGTAAAAGAGGGAACAAAAGAAAGGTATATTTCCGAACCATACGCCACAAGCCTTATTATTGGCTACGCTAATTTAACCGCGGCGGATGGTTTTTGTTAAAAAAATCCAGCAATCCCCTCCCACGTTTTCATTTATCCGTTATCCGGCACCTAAATAGCATGTTTTTTATCGGCGATCACTTTATCCAGGTCCCATTCCACCCGCTTTCTTAGCGGCGCCCGCCGGACGTTGCAATCTGATTTGGTGCAGATAGGACAGGATACTTCTACACAAGGGTCTGTATGAATAAATAGCTCAATATCAGGATCGATCTGTTCCCGTACGAGCGCTCCAACGGCCTCCACCTCTTCGTGCGCCTCCAATACGGTGAGGTACCACGGCACTGTCAGGTGGCAGTCTATGTGCAACGTGTTGCCATATTTGATCACGCGCAGGTTGTGAATATCGATCCAGTTTTCGCGCCGGTTATCGTTCAGCACCCGCACAATGCGTTTTAGTAATTCATAATCCGCCTCATCCATTATACCTGCCAGCGAGGCCCGCAGAATACGATAGCCAGTGTAACAGATGAAAGCGCCAAACAGGATAGCCACCGCACTATCCAGCCATACCTGTCCGGTAAGGTATAGCAGCAGCAGACCGATCAGTATACCTGCTGTAGAATATGCGTCGGTTTTGAGGTGCTTGCCTCCCGCCACCAGCACCATGGAATTGGCTTTGTTGCCACGTTGCTCGGTCATGTAACCAACTATGAAATTAATGATGCCCGAAATCGCGATCAGGTATATACCTGAGTCGAGTCTGGAAATGACTTGTGGTTCAAAGAGGTTATAAAAGGATTTAAGGATAATGGCCCCTCCTGCCACCAGGATCAGGGAGCCCTCCAGCGTGGCAGCCACAAACTCTATCTTGCCGTGCCCATAAGGGTGGTTGAGATCCTTTGGCCGCGCAGAAAGTACCAGACTGTAGAGTGAAAAACCACCGGCCACCACGTTGATAATGGATTCTAAGGCATCGGTGAGAATCGCATTGGAATTGGTAAGGTAATATGCCAGGAACTTGGCAAACAGCAACAACACACCCACAACCAGCACAAGTAGTTGCATGCGTACGTTCTCGTTTTGCTGGGGTGGCATTTTATTCATTGCGATAGCTAGATACCGGCAGGTGCATGGCACACCGTCCTATACCTGACAAGATACAAGGTACAGTCGCCTGAGACAAACTTAATGTAAAATAGTGGGTAGAATGGCGGCCAATTAACCTAGCACAGTGTATCTGTCAGGTCAAGCCAGTTAGGATTCATGGACTCCACCAGACGTAGATGATCCTCAGGTCCGGCCGATTTGATGCGCTGTTCACGCACCCGTGCTATTTCCTCCAGGTCGTAGTGCTCGTAATACACTAGTTTAGCCTGTCCGGAGCGGCCTTCATTGCCGGACATTTGCTGGAGTAGGTCTTCAGAAACGCCAATGCTCAGCTGTAGCTGGGACTGATCGCCCATGATGTATACATAGAAGTGATTGGTGTGCTGGTTTGGCTGCATAGCATAAGTGAATTTGTAACAAGGTATACGAAAGAAGGTATACCTGGTTAGGAATCCTGCAGCCACTGCCGGGCATCCTCCGGAAGGAAGAAAGTGCGCATGGCAATACCGGAGCTATTGTCCACCGTGTTGTCAATCTCAAGCTGTGTGAAGAATTCATAAGAATACACCCAGGCAAAATACTGTACGCCTGCTTCACGCAAACCGGGTATCCATACCTTGCCCATCCATTTAGTGTCTCCCGAATGGCCTGTCACCTTGGAGTTGTCATTCAAAATTTTAGTAATCTTATATTCATTTACTAAATCTAGAATTTTCATACAACCTGAGTGTCCTTTTGCTGAGTCCAGCCATCCCTGCCAATTAGATAGTAACAATTTTTCTCCTGCATTCACCCTGATCTCAAGGTAATTGCTGCTGTGCACCAAATGTTCTTTATTTTCATGTACATAGAACATAGTAATAGTTTGGATTATCTTTTTGTTAGTATTTTTTACCCAATCAATTGACTTAAAGTTACTTATAGTCAGCAATTCATTTAATTATCCTACTAATAAATCTTTAAATGTAAAGGTCATTGAACTATAGAACCCTAAATATTATTGTACTGATACGGCCTAATTACTTGAAAACAAACATGAAGCAATATAAAGACAACTATTGCCAAATCAGCTACGACTCTAACTCCAATCAGGTATACCTAAAATGGCTCCTTCCCCCAGATGAACAGGCGCTCCTATGCAGCTACGAAAAAGGCCTTGACATGGCCATTTCGAATCAGGCTGCGAGCTGGGTGACCGATAACAGCATTGGGTTTCAAGTGGATATATCGATGCAGCACTCCCTGGCTCAACTGGCAGCCAGCCGGTTAACCCAAACTTCACTGAAGCGGTTTGCCCGCGTTACGCCCATCGATGTATTCCAGGAAATTGTTACGCACAAAATATGCAATCAGATCAACGACCTGAGCACAAAACGCATTGAATTCGAGGTTTTTCATGACGCGAAGGATGCCCAGGTCTGGGGTACGCTGGCAAGTCATTTATCTTATAATTGAATTTCTGTAACTGAAGCAGACTATAGTAGAACATATGGCACTGGGACCTAAACTACTCGAAAAGCTTGACAAACTGTATGCGCCCGACAGCAAACTTGACCAGCACTATAATGGCAAGGACCTCACGTTCATCACTAATGAAAATGGCGAAGCTGTTACCTTATTCATCGGTAAGCGTTTGGAAGATGGTGCGATCTCTGGGGAGCGCTATGTACGTAAGATCGTGCGTGACAGCAAAACCGGCAAGGTAGTGCGCAGCCACTGGGACCTGAAAGGAAAAGTCACCAGAAGTACCTGATACTATAGTTCTTGCATGTCAAAATCTTTGCCGCGGCCATAACGGATCAGGTCGTTCAAATTGAATACCTCCAGCGTATGCAGGTCTTTCACCAGGTAACTTCCCTCCTCGGGCATATCAAGCACCTGAAACTCAAAGCGCTCGCCGTAATTCTCCATCACATACTTTTTACCTCTCCTCAGGTTGTCAAACGATATGGCCATGCTGTGTGTTCTTCTCCAAGATTTTCGGCAAGTATAGGCAGCTTTCCCTTCAATTCTTACAAGTTAGGCTATCTTTGTCGAAAAAAAATTTAACGTGCTAGAGATCATATACGAGGACGAAAGCTATGTAGCAGTGAACAAACCCAATGGTTTGCTGGTGCACCGCACGCGCATAGCAGAGGAGAAAAAAGAGTTTGCCCTCCAGATGCTGCGCGACCAGTTAGGCTATCAGGTATACGCAGCTCACCGCCTCGATCGCGGCACTTCCGGCGTATTACTCTTTGCTAAAAACCCGGAATCTGTTACACCAATGGTAAAAGCATTTGAAGAAAAGCTGGTCGATAAGGTATACTACGCCATCGTGCGCGGCTATACCCCTGAAAAGGATACGATCGACAGTCCCATCCGCTCTGATAAAGACCACAAGCACAAAGCACCACAGGATGCCGCGACGCACTATGAGCGCATGGCGACAGTAGAGCTGCCTATACCTGTCGGCCGCTACAGCACGGCCCGCTACTCGCTGGTTAAAGTTGTGCCCGAAACGGGGCGCATGCACCAGATCCGGAAACATTTTGCACACATCAGGCATTACATTGTGGGGGATAAGCGACACGGAGACTGGCGGCACAACCAAATGTTCCGGGAACAACTCGAGTCCCCGATCATGCTGTTGCACTCGGCCTCGCTGGCATTTGCCCATCCTTTCCAGAAAAGTTTTATTGAAATAAAAGCGCCTCTCCCACAACACTTTGAACGCTTGTGTCTGCAGTTCGGCTGGAAGGAGGCTTTGCTAAAAGAAGGGTTTGCACACGTACAAGCTACTGATTCAGGTATGGCGTAGCATCTGGTTTACCATTTCGAGTTGTAGTTGGGCTACAGAGGCATTGCGGGAATCCGCGTTCAGGGCGGTGAGTAAATAGGCCATGCGGGACAGGCGCCAATCCTGCACTACTTCTCCGTTTCGTGAGCGGTAGACGACTTTAAAATTCTCTTTGAGCGGTACATGCATACAATTACACACCTCTGTGGCGCGCTTTACCGCCTCACTCAGTTCCTGTAGGCTTTTGCAGCCTTGTTGCTCGAGCAAGTCGCTGGCGTAGCAGGTCAGGTTGCTATCGGCCAGGCTGTCTACAAAGCTATCGATCGGGCTATGGATACTGAAATGGTCGATGGTCATTAACATGGCATTTGGCTTAAAATTCTACTTCGCTTTTTATACGCTGGCTGTCTTGCGCTGATGCAGTTCCCTGAGTCGTTCCATCAGGCCCCGCTCCTCTTCCGATAGATGTACAGGCAGCTGCACTTCTATCTTTACGTACAAATCTCCGTGCTGGTCTGCCTTGCCGTACACTGGCATCCCTTTTCCGCGCAGGCGCAGGGTCTTGCCATTTTGAGTGCCGGCTGGTATCTTAAGCTTCAGCTTGCCGGTCAGTGTATTTACCTGCATCTCGCCTCCCAGGGTAGCCGTGTACATGTCGAGGTTCAGTTTCGTGTGCAGATCGTCGCCCTGCCGTTCAAAGTCCGGTAAAGCCTGCACCTGCACCCGGATATACAGATCTCCGGCCGTACCACCCGCCCCCGCCGGACCACCTTTGCCTTTAATCTTGAGAACCTGGCCATCCGACACGCCAGGCTTGGTGGTAATCCGCAGTTGCTGGCCATTGACAGTTAATAATCGAGAGGTACCACTGTAAGCTTCCTGCAACGTGATGAGCATCTCGGCTTCGTAGTCCTGGCCTTTGGGTGCGCGCCTGCCTGCCCGGAAGCCTCCGCCCTGCTGCGAAAATCCACCTCCGAAGAACTGCTCGAAGAAATCAGAAAAACCGCTTCCGCCACCAAACATATCCCCCATATCGCCCTGGTAAGAAGTGCCACCATAGCCACCGCCGGGCCTGCCCTGGTACTGGCCGCCCTGCTGCTGGAATTGTCGCCAGTTGGCACCTAGTTCGTCGTACTGCTTTCGCTTCTGTTCGTCTCCCAACACTTCGTAAGCCTCACTGACGTCCTTGAACTTCTCTTCGGCCGCTTTGTCGCCTTTGGTCTTGTCCGGATGATACTTTTTGGCTAAAGCACGGTAGGCCTTTTTGATATCGGCCTGGGAGGCAGATTTCTCAACGCCCAGAATCTTATAATAGTCCTTGTAGTCCATGCTTGTATAGGTATAAAGGTCAGTTACAGGTATAAAACGCAATCCTGCACCGGGGGTTAACAGGTATAAAACAAAAAGCACCGCCCCGGAGGACAGTGCTTTTAAGACTTGAAGAAAGCCTGGACTTTAGATGGTGTCTGTCACGACAAGTAGCGCGTAGATCACTCCCGGAATCCAGAAGAGGAGCGTCAGGATGAGGCTGATCCAGAACTGCGTGCCTATACCTACGTGCAGGAACACAGCCAATGGAGGAAGCAGTACAGCCAGAATAATTTTGATGATACTTAAATCGCCTCCACGGTCTTGCTTCAGAGCTTCTCGAATCTCTCTCTTAAATTCTTTTTTCTCGGCCTTGGTCATACTGGCAAGACGCTCTTTCGCCATGGCCAGTGCCTCAGCTTCTGTCACCGTCACTTCTTCTGCAGCAACAGGGGCGATCGGGGCAACTTTCGGAGCTGGCGCAACGGGAGCGGCAGGTACAGCAGCACTAGCTTCGAGCACAGGTTCGGCTACTGCTTTTTCTGTAGCTTTTTCTTCAGCTGCAGCCATAGCGACTTCACTCAACGAAATCTTAGGGGCTACCTCCTGCTTTGGCGCAGGCTTTTTCATGTCGTTATAAGGCGCCTGCTTGTGGCCGGCAAATTCATAGTATTTGGCTGAGCTACAGGCAAACATCAGTTGCGCGGCTACAAGAACAAACACCAGGTTAAGTAAACTTCTGATCTTCATAGTTTTAGATTTTAATTTATTAAAAATAAAAAGAGTGATCCCTGTTTGGGTATTAGCTAATGAAAGAGATAGTGCTAAAGTTATATGCAAAACTCTTCATATATAACATTAGTACTGTATTACAACATATTTTGTTCTCTAAATAGTATGCTTCGAAAACAAAGCACCATTACGGTTTACCAGTTCCTGAAGCGTACGGGCCAACAGCATCTGTAATTCCTGCCAGCGAGCACCTCCTTGCTGCGGGAATTTCTGGTTTACTTCGAGTTCGATGCCCACATACTCATTGGCCGTGAATTTACGCCGCAGGTATGTCGGAAAGCCATCAGCTATACCCAGGTACGGGTAGTTGAAGCGGACCAGCAGGTCTTTGTCTGCTTTGTTGAGGGCCGCTTTCCATTCTTTGCTGAAAGCCTGTTCGTACTTGCGTTTCGGGTCATAGAGCAGTCCAATGTCAGCCTGGCGCTCCTCTCCGTTCAGTACCGGTGTAAAGGTATGCACAGCCACATGCAGCACGCCCCTTCCCGCTGATACAAAATCCGATACCATTTGCTCTACCTGCTCTCGGTAGGGTTTGTAGTGTTTTTCAAGCAGCCGCTCCTTTTCAGCAGGCGGCAGTACCTGGGTATAAGTTGAGAAAAGCTTGGCATGATGGAGGGAACGGTTCAGTTCCACCAGCAGCCGGCTGGTCTCAGCATAGAAACCAACATCAGCAATGGGTTTCAGGGTATTGTACAGTTCCAGTGCACCGATGTCGTAGCCCTGGTGTGTTTCCAGTATTTCCTCGTGCCCCTGAAAGAGTGGTGCATAGGCAGCTGGAATCAGATTTCCTCCGTGTTCACAAGTCAGTAGTAATCTCAGCATGGCTTTTCAGGTATAAAAACGCTGCCTTGTTCCAGGCAACGTGCAAGGCTCAGGTATACCCGCCGGATATCCTGCTCACCAGGGTTTTCGCCCATTGCCTCTACGATGCGCTTGGAAAGGCAGCCGCGCGACAAAATCACATTAAGGGCATAGGCCACACAGGGCTGTTCTTCGAGGTTGAGCGTTTCGGTTACAATGTGCTTCCACAGTTCGCCCACCGTGCAGTTGTCTTTGCAGTCAAAGCCGAAGCAATCGATAAAGTCACGGTCGTTGATGACAACCTCCTGTCCTTTGCGTACCACCTGCAGGAAGAGGTCCGACAACCGGTCTTCATCCCACTGTTTTAGTTTCTCTATGCCCACCCAACGCTCGGCTACCAAAGCTTGTATGGCAGCCACCACAGCCTGCAGCACGGCCATGTCCGCTACCGGACTCTCCTGAATGTCAATGATGCGAATTTCGATAGCACTGCGGTCGAAGCGGGCAATGGCACCGCGCGAATTCAGGAATTCCTCCTGCAGTACACCTTCCGGATCGTGTGGTGCCACAGCCTCATACATGCGGTTCAGGATCTGCTCCTCATAATCTTTTTGGGTGAACACAGCCTCAGGCACTACCTTGCCGGCAATAGCCGGAATCTTGCGCTGGTTTTGGCGGTATACCTCCAGGCGAGTGTCGAACAAGCCAGAGACTTTACCGTCCAGCACAGGGGAAGACGCAGCCAGGGCAGGTATAAGCGGCAGCACCATCCGGATGGCAGCGTGCAGCTTTCCGAATTCTTCATCGCTGCCAAAGGGCAGGTTCAAGTGTGTGCTTTGCAAATTGGCCCAGCCGTGTCCGCGACAGTCAAAGATGCGATTGTAGGCCTCGTACACGGCGTTGTGTTCGTGTGGCCAGAGTTTGGTTTCTTTAAAAGGATCCATGAGCGGGTGGGCTCCCGTCGGCAGCAGCATGGCGTTATGCTTTTCGAGCAGCTGATTGATCTTCCTGACATGCTCCTGAAAATCATTCTCCAGTCCTTCCAGGGTATGAGCGGGCGACTGTGTTTTCAGTTCCACTACGTGCAGGACCAGTTCATTGGACCAGGCCATTTTGCCAAACTCTACATCCGACACATAGGCACCTACCTCATCATAGATCAGCTGGTCGGTGATGGGCCGTACCTGCAGGGTGTCCCGGTCCACGATCATGTATTCCATCTCCACACCATAGCCTTCAAACAGGTGCAATGTCGCGGGTTTAGTACTCATCTGTTCTAACGTTCTTGTTGTCATCTATGCGTTTCTTTATGGATTTAAGGATAGCGGTATAAAGCTCTTTTTTGAGTATCTGATCTTCGCAACCGGCGTCGATGCTGGGGTTATCATTCACTTCAATCACATAGGCTTTTCCGTCAATCTCCTTTATATCCACTCCATACAGCCCGTTGCCGATCAGGTTTGCCGCCTTGATGGCCGTGTGCAGCACTGCGAAGGGCACCTCCTCAAACGGCACCGTTTCGTGGTCACCTTCGGTATCGTTCTTTTTGCCACTCCAGTTATAGATCTGCCAGTGTCCCTTGGCCATGAAGTACTTGCAGGCATAAAGCGGCTGCTTGTCCATAATACCAATGCGCCAATCAAAATCCGTTGGTGTAAATTCCTGCCCGATGATCAGCTCAGAATCTACCAGCATCTCATCCAGTTCCCGCTGCAGTCCTTCGCTGTCTTTGGCCTTCACAACACCCTGCGAAAAAGAACTGTCTGGTTTCTTGAGCACGCAAGGTATACCGAGCTCCTGCTCCACCAGATCGCGGTTGTCTTTGTGGATGATCATCGTTTTAGGTATAGGAACTTTGGCTTTGGTGAGCAATTCGGCCAGGTATACCTTGTTGGTGCAGCGCAGGATTGAGATCGGATCGTCGATCACCACCAGGCCATCGGCATACGCTTTACGGGCGAATTTGTAGGTATGGTGGTTGACTGATGTAGTCTCGCGGATAAAGAGTGCATCAAACTCAGCCAATCTGCGGTAGTCGTCTTTCGTGATCATCTCAACATAAAAGCCCATGCTCTCACCAGCCTCTACAAAATGCTGCAAAGCTTTCTTATTGGACGGAGGTTCCTTTTCATCCGGATCTACCAGTATGGCTAGATCGTAAATTTTGTTGCGCCCGATTTTAGCACCCGAAAAGCGGTGTCTCGCAAAATAGGACTTCGCAAAACGCAGCAAATAGCGCCAGTGATGCTCTGGTACGTCGTTGATAGGTATAGCCGAAATACTTTGTAGCACCCATTCATCTTTATAGACGAACTGCGCCCGCAGGAGCGGCGCCTGGAACAGGTCGTGCAATTGCTTGCAGAGCTTCTCGTACTTTTGTGCCACATTCTGCCCGAAGTAAATGCTCAGGGTAAAAGACTTGGACCGTAGACTACCCAGCGTTTTATGGATCAGGTCGTTGAGCTCCACGGTTATGGCCCGCACAATGGTCGGGCTTTTGAGGTCCTGCATGGTGGCCACGCTAGGTATAGGCTTGTGTCCTCTGGCCTCGGCTAACAAGGACACGTAGTAACCGGCACTCTGGTATTTGTAAGAGCGGCACAGGTTAAAAATTCGGGCATTCTTTATGTCCGTATAGGCGGTATCTGTCAGGTAGGTTTGCACATCCACCACTTCCACGTCTTCAATCGCCACATCCCAGTCTTTGGGATAATCCACTACAACTATTTTTCGCATGGTTTATTCGTCGATGGGTTCAGAGTCCACTGGCTTGATGGCCAGCAGGTTTGCATCAAAAGTAGCCATGCCCAGCATAATAGAGTTGAGCAGGCGCGATGCTTTCACCTCGTAGTAATTGTTTTGAAAAAAAGGATTCTCCTGATAAGGATCTGCTACCACAATCTGTCTCTGATCATCGGCAAAGCCACACAGCACCACAAAATGCCCCATCGGGTAACCACGCACATCGTCGTAAATGGAGTTGCCGGCTTCATCGCTCGTTTCCCGGGAACTTTGGTACAGGTAAGTGGCACTGAGTCCTGTGAGCAGCGGAATGCCTTTTTCAAAATACTCCCGCAGCAGCCCTTTGGTCAGGTCAGTGCAGCGCAACTCGCCGCCTCTTTGCAGAAAATCAATGTAAGCCAGGGTAGCCCGTTTAAATTTGCCGCCTTTCTTAAAGGCCAGTTGCTCCTCCAGTCTCACGATGATTTCCTCGTTGGTGAGCAGAAACCAGGTAGGATCAAAAATATGCAGGTTGTAGGTATAGATGCGGGCCTTATAGCCCCGCTTGAGGGCATGACAGGCCAGCAAAACCTCCAGTGTGCCGCCTTCGTCCAGGTATGGCACTTCTTTGATGACCTCGCTTAGCGAGATGGGGTCTTTGAAATAACGATACACCGCATGCAAACTGGTAGGTCCGCAGGTGGAGTCATCAGGTTGCGTATGGATCTTGATCGGAATCACAGGCAGCTATTTTGTGTTGCACTTAATATCAGTGTGCCTGTTATACGCGGACTATGAAAGAAGTTATCTGTATTTTAGAAAGAAGAAGTAACAGTATGCCGCAGGATCAGTGCCTCAATAAATCAGGTTTATATTGGGGAATATAAGTCGAAAACGTATCTTGTCTTTTACATAACGCTTATTTAATATGAACTGGGCCTATCGGATTACAAAACGTGATAAAGTGGCATTTGCGCTGGGTTCAGTGTTTGCTATCATTATTCTGGCGAACTGGTTTGCCAGCTACAGCATCGGGCGGGTGAGTAACCAGTTTAGCGAGGTATACCACGACCGCCTGGTGCCTTCGCTGGTTATTTCGGATGTGATGGAACGCTATTACCAGAACCGCCTGACATTGGAGGACCATATTCTTTCAGGCTCTGCCGCGGAACAGGACCGTCTGCAAAAGCTTGTGGAAGCTAATACACTGGAGATCGAAACACTGATCAACCAGTTTGAGCAAACATACCTAATCGAGCGCGAAAGCGCCGGTTTGGCTACCTATAATAAAGAGTTTGGAAAGCTGGTGGCGGTGCAGGATCACATCTTAAAACTAAGCACCGAAGGAGAAAAAGCACAGGCAGAGCACCTATACCGTACAGAAGGGCATCAGGCTTTCCTGCACTTGCTGGTGCCGCTACACGAACTGATCAGGCTGCAGGGGGAAGTAGGAAAAGAATTGTACCTGTCGGCTGACAGACAGGTAAAAACACTGAAGATTCTCTCTTACCTGGTGATTGGTATGTCGGTGTTTATAGGCCTGCTGGTGATCACACTCCTGCAAGCCACCCGAAAACTGAATAACATCAAGCCGCAGAATTACCATCTGAATTAAAAAATGGCAGGTAGAAAAGTAAGCTATACCTGAAATTGAAAGGCCTTGTGCTATCATGCACAAGGCCTTTCATTTCAACTTATTTTACCAGTTCACTCAGCGCCTGCTCTGCTCTTTCGAATTGGAAGCCACCAATTGCCTGGTCCATCAAGGCAGCGATTTCCTGATTGCAAAGATTACCGATGCTGCCCTCGTGGGTATGGGTGACGGACTCCGGAACAGTGAAGGTGCCTGCTTCAATTCGTTCGCCCACCACTTTATAAGCATCCCGGAAAGGCATTCCTGCCAATACCTCCGCATTCACGGCGTCTACGCTGAAGGCATACTTGTACTTTTCTTCGTCCATTATCTGATCGCGTACCTGTAATTGCGGCAGCATAAAGGTCATCATCTGCAGGCAATCTTTCAGTTCAGTGATAGCCGGGAAAAGCGATTCCTTGAGCAACTGCAGCTCCCGGTGATAGCCGGAAGGCAGGTTGACGAGCAGCATGGAGATTTCAGTTGGAAGGGCCTGCATTTTATTACACTTGCCGCGCATGATCTCAAACACATCCGGGTTCTTCTTATGCGGCATGATGCTCGATCCCGTAGTCAGGTTATCTGGTAGACTTACGAAAGCAAAGTTCTGGCTCATATACAGACAAAGGTCCATCGACATCCGCGCCAGCGTAGCCGCTACTGAAGCCATGGCGGTACTCACCACCCGCTCCGTTTTACCCCGACCCATCTGCGCATACACCACGTTGTAGTTCATGGTGCCAAAGCCGAGCAAATCCGTTGTCAACTGGCGGTTGAGCGGAAAGGAAGAACCGTATCCTGCTGCAGAGCCCAGTGGATTTTTGTCCGTAATTTTATATGCCGCCTGCAGCAGCAGTACGTCATCAACCAGACTTTCGGCATAGGCACCAAACCACAAACCGAAGGACGAAGGCATAGCTACCTGCAGGTGGGTATAGCCGGGCAGTAGTTTGTCTTTGTGGCGCTCGCTCTGCTCCTGCATCACATCAAACAAAAGTTTTACTTCCTGTACCAGTTGCTGCAGTTCGTAACGCAGGTATAGCTTCAGGTCCACCAGCACCTGGTCGTTACGTGAGCGGCCGCTGTGAATTTTCTTACCGGCTTCACCCAACTTACGCGTCAGCTCCAACTCTACCTGCGAGTGGATGTCTTCTACGCCTGACTCAATCTCAAAATCTCCAGCCACGATGCGACGATAAATGGCTTTCATCTCCTGCTGTAAAGCGTCCAGATCGTCCTTCTCCAGCAAACCCACCTGCTCCAGCATACGTGTATGCGCCAGAGAGCCCAATACATCGAAAGCAGCCAACTGCATGTCAAATTCCGGATCGCGACCCACCGTAAATTGTTCGATCTCCTTTTTAACGTCGGTGTTCTTTTGCCAGAGTTTCATATTTTGATTGAGTGAGTTAGTGATTGAGTGAATGAGTGATTTTTTACTGTCATTTCGAACACAGAGAGAAATCTGATAGGTCTACTTGCCAAATTTTATCAGATTTCTCATTGCATTCGGAATAACAGGTAACAGGTTCGATTCCCGCCCAGGTACTACTTTACTACCCTTTCGAGGATATCAATATAAAGCGCTATACCTTGCTCTATCTCGTGCAGGTAAATAAACTCGTCTGCCATGTGCGATCGTGCGGAGTCACCGGGTCCGAGTTTGAGCGAAGGTATAGAGAGCAGCGCCTGATCGGATGTCGTCGGAGAGCCATAAGTGCTACGGTCAAGTGCTATACCTGCTTTTACCAGGGGGTGCTGCAAAGGTATAGAAGAAGGCTTGAGTCGCATGGAACGTGGTGTTACTTCTGCTTTTACGTTTTGGCGAATCACTTCCAGCACTTCTTCCATGGAGTAGGCATCGGTCAGGCGCACGTCTACTGTAAATTGACATTGATCGGGCACTACGTTGTGTTGCGTGCCTGCCTGTATTATGGTCACTGACATCTTTACCGGGCCCAGGTGCTCGGAAACTTCCGGTAAACGGAAATTCTGAAACCACATGATATCCGGCAGCGCCTCATAAATTGCGTTCAACCCTTCTTCACGGGCCGCATGCCCGGATCGGCCTTTAGCAACACAGTCAAGCACCAGCAAGCCTTTCTCGGCCACGGCCAGTTGCATGAGCGTTGGTTCACCCACAATAGCTGCCTCTAATTCACCTAGTTCAGGTAAGATCAACTCCAGCCCATTTTTACCTGAAATTTCTTCTTCAGCCGTAGCCGCAAAAACCAGATTATACCTGAGTCCGGTCTGCTCATAAAAGTAAAGAAAAGTTGTGAGCAGCGACACCAGACAACTACCTGCATCATTGCTTCCCAGTCCGTAGAGTTTACCATCTGCAACAGTAGCAGCAAAGGGGTCGCGGGTATAGCCGGTATTGGGTTTGACAGTATCATGGTGCGAGTTGAGCAACAGCGTGGGCAGCAACGGGTCATAATGCCTGTTAAACGCCCAAACATTGTTCAGTTTGCGCTCTATCTTCACCCCTTTACTCTCCAGAAAACCAGCCAGCAGATCAGCAGTTTTGTCTTCCTGCTTGCTAAAGGAAGGTATAGCGATGAGTTGCTTTAGCAGTTCCAGCGCCTCCAGGTATAAGTTTTCCTTATGCATGACTGAGCGTGATGGTAGTGCCTGAAAATTGACCGGAATCAGCCAGAGAAGGCAGCCCCTCCGCTTCTCCAATCAGCACAGCGCTCACGCCCTGCCGAAGCGCCGCAAACGCATTGTCCAGCTTGGGGATCATCCCATCTTTTACGACTCCGTCTGCTTTCAAGACGCTATACCTGTACTGATCAATATGCGGTATAACAGCAGCATCATCTTCCGCATCGGCTAACACGCCTTTCTTTTCGAAACAGTACACCAACTGTACCTCATAATGCGGTGCTAGTGCTGTTGCCAGTACTGAAGCGATGGTATCAGCGTTGGTGTTGAGCAGGTTGCCATTTCCATCATGGGTGAGCGGAGCAAAAACGGGGGTAAGTCCGGCATCCAGCAGCGCACGTATGGCGGTGGCATTAATGGTTTCGGGACCAGCAATATCCCCGGCAAACCCATAATCTACCGTTGTGACCGGGCGTTTGGTGGCAGGTATAGCATTGGCATCAGCGCCGGTCATCCCGATGGCATTGCAACCGAGCGCCTGTAGCTGTGCCACCACATTTTTGTTGATGAGTCCGGCGTATACCATCGTCACCAGCTTGAGGGTTTCAGCGTCGGTCAGGCGGCGACCTTCTACATAAGCTGGCTGTATACCTAACTGCAAACCAATAGTAGAGGCTATTTTGCCGCCGCCATGCACCAGCAGCTTCGGACCAGGCAGTTGCGCGAAATCCTCCAAAAACCGCTGCAAGCGTTCCGGATTGTCTAAAATATTGCCGCCTATTTTAACTATGTACATGTTTTTTAATGAGTGAATGAATGCGTTAGCGAATGAGCAATTCAATTATTCTCCAAAATTCGCTTCAACACAGCCTGCGCAGCATATAAACGATTATTCGCTTGTTCGATCACCAGTGAGTTTGGACCATCCAGCACTTCATGGCTTAGCTCTAAACCGCGGCGCACCGGGAGGCAGTGCATTACTTTGGCGTTGTTGGTCAGGGCCAGCTTTTCATTAGTGATCATCCAGCCCTCACCGTCTGTCAGCACTTTGCCATATTGCTCGTAGCTCGACCAGTTCTTTACATACACAAAGTCGGCATTCTGCAAAGCCTCGTCCTGGTTGTGCAGTACCTGCGCACCTTTCGTAAACTCTTCTGCCAGGTCGTAGCCTTCCGGGTTGGTGATCACGAGCTCCACATCCGCCTGCTGCATCCACTCAGCAAATGAATTGGCAACACAATGCGGAATGGGCTTGATATGCGGAGCCCAGCTCAACACGACTTTTGGTCGCTTACCTGCAGCCGCCTGCTCTTTGATTGTTACAAGGTCGGCCAGGCTCTGGAGCGGATGGCGTGTCGCTGATTCCAGGCTTACAATTGGAACGCCGGTCAGCTCAATGAATTTGTTGAGGAGATCCTCGCTATAATCTTCTTCTCTGTCCTGCAGTTTCGGGAAAGAGCGGATGCCGATGATGTCGCAGTACTGGCCCATCACCGCAGCAGCTTCACGGATGTGCTCCACTGTGGTGCCGTCCATGATCACGCCATCGCGGGTTTCCAGTGCCCAGCCTTCTTTGTCCAGGTTCATCACCATCACGTTCATACCCAGGTTCATACCGGCCTTTTGTGTGCTCAGGCGGGTACGCAGACTAGGGTTCATAAAGATCAGGCCAAGGGTTTTATCCTGACCGAGCAATTTATGCGCGTAAGGGTTGTTTTTTAGTTCGAGTGCTTCGTTCACCAGAGCGGCGACGTCCTGCACATCGTGTACGGAAGTGAATTGCTTCATCAGGCAGTTACTTTTTTGGTAAGAATGGATGAAAAGGCTTTCAAAAACTGATCGATTTCCGCTTTGCTGATAGTGAGAGCGGGCAACAGACGTAATGTGTTTTTGTTGGAAGAACTTCCCGTAAAGATACCATATTGGTTCAGCAGTTCTTTACGGATGGCAGCGCAGGGTTCGTGGAGTTCAATCCCGATCATCAAACCTTGTCCGCGCACCTCTTTTATACCTGGCATCCCTTCGAGCTGCTCTCTCAGGTAGTGCCCCATGATAGTGGCGTTTTCCAGCAGATTCTCTTTCTCTATAACCTCCAGCACAGCCAGCGACGCAGCGCAGGCCAGGTAGTTGCCTCCAAATGTTGTACCCAACATACCATGACGTGCCTCTATTTCCGGACTGATAAGCACACCACCTACCGGGAAGCCGTTGCCCATACCTTTGGCAACCGTAATCAGATCTGGCTGGACGGCAGCATGCTGGTGCGCAAAGAATTTACCTGAGCGGCCATAACCTGACTGCACTTCATCTAATATCAATAATGCACCAACTTTTTTACAGCCTGCTTCCAGTGCTTTCAGGAAATCAACTGTCGGGATGTTTACCCCTCCTACACCTTGTATACCTTCCACAATCACAGCAGCCAACTCTCCTCCGTGCAGTTGCAGCGCCTCCTCAAAAGAGGTTACGTCGTTAAACGGCAGGAAAATAATGTTATCGGTCTGGTTGATCGGCGCCACAATGCTCGGGTCGTCAGTGGCAGCGACAGCAGCTGAAGTACGGCCATGGAAAGAGGCCTTAAAGGAAATGACCTTTTTGCGACCCGTCTGGAAAGAAGCCAGTTTCAGGGCGTTCTCATTAGCCTCGGCGCCGGAGTTGCACAGGAAAAAGATGTAGGCTTCGTAGCCACTGATTTTGCCCAGCTTTTCGGCCAGTTCCTGCTGCATCGGCATTTGCACGGCGTTGGAATAGAAGCCGATGTCGTATAGCTGACGCGCGATGCGCTTTACGTAGTGAGGGTGAGAATGACCGATCGAGATAACGGCGTGGCCGCCGTAGAGGTCGAGGTATTTTCTGCCTTCCTTGTCCCAAACAGACAGACCGGCTGCTCTTACAGGTTCGATATCGAAGAGCGGGTATACATCAAAGAGGTTCATGGCTATGGAATTAGATGTAAGAGGTTAGAAAATAGGTATAGAACAGAGTTCTTGGGTATGTGAGCATTGTTGAATTGCTGGTTGTTGATTGTTATTTGTCTGAATTATGGCGCGAGCGGCCTCGCTCGTGACTTGCTATCGTGGGGCCTCCGGCCCCTTGTGCTAAACTGAGAAAACATACAACTGGGCCAAAGGCCCCCTCTATACTAAACACGAGCGAGGACGCTCGCGCTATAAAACTTTTAAAAAGCCGCAGCTTTCAGCTTTAAGCCAGTCGTTTCGTCCAAACCAAAAACCAGGTTCATGTTCTGGACGGCCTGTCCGGCGGCTCCTTTTAGCAGGTTATCAATTAGGCTGGTGATCACGAGCATGTTGCCAAGCTTCTGCAGGTATAGCACGCATTTGTTGGTGTTCACCACCTGCTTCAGGTCCGGGTTTTGATCGGTCACCAGGGTAAAAGGGTGTCCTTTGTAATAGTCCTTGTACATAGCTTGGGCCTCTTCCAACGAAAGGTCCGACTGCAGGTATGCGGTAATAAAGATTCCGCGCGCAAATGGACCGCGGTAAGGTATAAAGTGAATGTCCGGCTGACCTTCGGACTGCAGGCTTTTCAGACTGCGCTTGATCTCGTGCAGGTGCTGGTGCTCCATCACTTTGTAGGTCGATACGTTCTCAGTGCGCCAGCTGAAATGCGAAGTCGCGCTCAGGCTTTGGCCGGCTCCTGTAGAACCCGTGATACCACTTACATGCACATCGGTATTCAGCAGATTTTGCTTGGCCAGCGGTAGCAAAGCCAATTGTATACCTGTGGCAAAGCAGCCCGGGTTGGCAATGTGCTCCGCCTGCTGAATCTGCTCACGCTGTAGTTCCGGCAAACCATACACAAAGCTACGGCCATCGGCATTTACGTTGGCAGTGGCCGTACCTTCATTCCAACGGAAATCCTGGCTCAGGTCGATGATTTTTGTTTCAGCAGATACTTCGTTTTCTGCCAGAAATTTGGCCGCCTCCCCATGTCCGGCGCACAGAAAAAGCACATCCACAGGTATAGCGGCGTCAGCTGAAAACAGTATTTCGGTTTCTCCCAGCAGATCAGGGTGCGTGGCGTATACCGGTTTACCTGCCTGGCTGCGGCTCTGTACAAAAGCCAGTTCAACATTCGGGTGAAGCAGTATTAAACGCAGCAGTTCACCACCGGCATACCCTGCTCCGCCTACTATACCTGCTTTTATACTTGTTGACATTATAGTTCGGTGTTGTTGATCTTGTGGTACATCATGGCCTGGTTGCCGAATATCTTGGAGAAGCCTTTCACATCCTCACCCGACCAGGCATTGTTCATTTCACCGTAGCTGCCAAACTTCGACGACATCAAATCATGCTCCGACTCGATACCCTCTACCTGGAAACGGTAAGGCGCCAGCAGCACGTGTACCTTGCCGGTCACATTCTCCTGCGTCTCCTGCAGGAAGGTCTCGATGTTGCGCATGGTTGGGTCGATGAACTGTCCTTCGTGCAGCCAGTTGCCGTACCAGGTTGCCAGTTGGTCTTTCCAATAAAGCTGCCATTTGGTAAGCACGTGCTTCTCCAAGGTATGATGCGCCTTAATGATCACCATCGGGGCAGCTGCCTCAAAGCCAACACGGCCTTTGATGCCGATGATCGTATCGCCCACATGGATGTCGCGGCCAATGGCAAAAGGACCTGCTATACCTTGCAGCGCCTGGATTGCCTGTACCGGGCTCTCGTATACCTTGTCGTTTATACCTGTCAGTTCGCCTTTCACGAAATGCAGCGTCACACGCTCAGGTTGCTCTTTGGTGAGTTGCGTTGGGTAGGCTGATTCCGGCAGTGGCTGGTGCGAGGTCAGGGTTTCTTTGCCACCCACTGAGGTACCCCAAATGCCTTTGTTGATCGAGTACTGCGCTTTCACGAAGTCGTATTCCACGCCGTGCTGCTTCAGGTATTCAATCTCTTCTTCACGCGACAATTTCATGTCACGGATCGGCGTGATGATCTCGATATCCGGAATCATCACATGGAAGATCATGTCGAAGCGCACCTGATCGTTACCAGCTCCGGTGCTTCCGTGGGCCACATAGTCAGCACCCAGGGCTTTAGCGTGGCGCGCGATGGCCATGGCCTGCGTCACGCGCTCGGCACTCACTGACAAGGGATAGGTGTTGTTCTTCAGCACGTTTCCGAATATCAGGTACTTGATGCAGCTCTGGTAATAGTATTCTGTTTCTTCCAGATTGGTGTGCTGCGTCACGCCTAGGTCGTAGGCTCGCTGCTCGGTCTGCTGCAGCTCCTCTGCTGAGAATCCGCCGGTGTTCACCAGCACAGAATGCACTTCCAGTCCCTTTTCTTCTTTCAGGTACTTTACACAGTAAGAGGTATCCAGGCCGCCGCTGAAGGCTAAAACAACTTTCTTCTTCATAATATGGGTTAGATGCTTGTCGGGTTAGTGTTTTGGTTTCCGTGGCTTTGCGCAAACGTGCCGTAACCCACAGGTATAGACGGTTCTTCCACAGGAGTCAGGATTTGGAGCTGCTCGCGGGCAATCGGTTTCTGCTCACGTGCCGGATCGTAAAGCATGGCGGTACAGAGGCAGTTGCTGCGGTTCTTCATCACCAGGATCTCGTAGTTCACGCAGCTCTTGCAGCCGTTCCAGAATGCGTCGTCGTCGGTCAACTCGGAATAAGTAACCGGGCGGTAACCCAGGTCAGAGTTGATCTTCATCACGGCCAAACCGGTAGTTAGGCCGAATATCTTTGAATCCGGGTATTTGGTGCGCGACAGTTCAAAAATTTTGTTCTTGATCAGTTTGGCCAGACCGCTTTTACGAAGTTCCGGCGACACAATGAGACCTGAGTTAGCCACGTACTTTCCATGGCTCCAGGTTTCGATGTAGCAGAAGCCAGCCCAAACGCCGTTCACGTCCAGGGCGATCACGGCCTTTCCTTCCAGCATTTTCTGGGCAATGTACTCCGGGGTACGCTTGGCTATACCTGTACCTCTGGCCTTGGCCGAAGATTCCATTTCGTCGCAGATCTGCTGCGCATAGCTGGTGTGTTGCGCAGTGGCAACGGTAATGATAAAAGGAGATGGATTCATTATAGAAATTATATACCAGGCTATGCTTGCGCATAACCAGCTGATACAGAATTAGAAATAATTGAAACAATGCTCTGAAACGGATATACGGCTGCGCATACCTTCTTCAGGCAACAATCACTCATAAAAAAATTGGGGAAGAATGACTACCACATGGGTAGTCGGGAAGCACGTCGGCCTAGGGCCTGTAACGGACCACGGCATTAATAGCCCTCAAAACTATCCTGGCAGACAGAATAGAAAAAGACGCACCCTTCAGAGAAAGGTGATTTACCATCGCAGATGATAAAGTCGGCTTTTTTTTCATTTCAATTTGTTGGTTCAAATTTTATAAAAACAGGTCTTTGCCTGTTCCAGAAAGCAAAGGTTTGCAATTAATATCGGTATCTACAACAATTAATTGTAGATTATGATAAAATTTACACCTTACTACAAAATGTTACAACATATAGTTTAAAAGATCTCTGTTTTTTGAAATTAGCATCTAAATGCTGTGCTGGTAACAAAGCGCACTACTCAAAATTTTAGCTGCTTTGCGTATCTTGCAGCGCAATGAAGAATTTATCCCTCAGCGTTATCATCGGCCTCATCTTTTCTGCCATCGGCACGGCCTACCTGTTCCTGACTCGTGACCCACTCATGGCGGCCATTTGGCTGAGCTTCGGCAACGGTCTTATCCTATCCAACCTACGCTTTAGCAAACCCGATGCGGCCGGCAATCTGGTGGCTGCCCCTATTCCTAAAGTGAGGTTCTATGTTGGCATAGGCCTGATTGTAATGGCGGTGATTTTATTGGGGGTGCAGGTATACACGGATATGCAGCAGGCCTAAGTTAGATCCGGCTCTGTAAAACCATCTCCACGTTTACCAATTTAGAGTCGCGCTTCAGCTTTAGTCTTACCTTTCGGCCCGGCTTGCTTTCGAAGAGCTCCAGCAGCTCGTCCAGCGCCAGTTCTGTGCAATCGCGGCCGTTGATGTTGATGAGCTGGTCGCCGGGCAGCAGTCCGCTCGCTTTGGCAGGTGAGTCCTCTATGACATGCGACACGATGTAAAAGTTGGCTCCGGGCAATGGCGTGCTAATCTCAAAACCGGTCATGTTATAGTAAAACGGTTCGCTGTATTTGCTGTTGGGCATCAGCACCATGCGCTCGTGCGGATAGTCAAAGATCACGGTGAAACGCTTCAGAATATCCGAGCCTATGTTACCGTTGCGGTTTGCCAGGTTAAGGGCCGCTTTGATCGACTCCTCGTCTGGATAAGATGCCGGCAGATCGCGCAGCTCGTACCTGCCCAGAGAAAAACTGTTGATGCGACCGATCTTGCCATTGATATCCCCGCTCAAACCCCGACCCAGGTAGGCTTCCATCACTTTAGGCGGTAATTGCAGACGCTCATCCGTTGGCAGGTATAGCGATATAGAGTGACTTGCGCCCGTATCGATCACCAGCTTCACTTTAATGGAATCCCCGTTATGCTGCCGTACATCCGCCTCCACGTAGGCTTTGGTGTTCTCAATGTGGAGCGGGTATACCTCGCCCTTTTTCGGAACCTTGAGCTTCGTGTCCGGTCGGTAAAGCGTGAGCGTTTTACTGCTGTAGTTGATCTTAACAATGAAATTCCGGAAAATGTCGTAGCCGATGATGCCGTGTATGGCCATCCCCATACGGGTAGAAAGGTTAAAAACATCTTCCATCAGCACGTATACCTGGTGATTGACGCCTACTATACCTGGCATGCGCATAACGTTGCCTCTCGAGTAGATCGCCTCCATTTCATGCCCGCTGCCCAGCCCCTGTATGCTAATGCGACCGGCCTCGTTCAGACTGAGCGAATCGGAGTAATTCAGGCGGGTGATCAGCGTGTTTTTCACACCGGAGTCCAGAATGAAATTCAGGGGTTGCGAGTCGTTGATCTGCACCGGGATGATGATCAGGTTATGGACCAGCTTGAAAGGAAAAGTGATGCTTTTGCGCTTGGAGGTGAAGTAGACAGTATCGCTGGCAAACGCCTGCCCCATCGCTTCGGAAAATGACAGACAGAAGCAAAGACAAAGCAGTAGAAAGGAAGAAAACCTTGTCATGGGAAGACCTACGTAAGACACAGAGAATCAGTCTTATCTATATACGTAGATTTTAAGACAAGATAGTATCGATACTGAATATTATTGTTTTAGTGCAAAAGAAACAGGCCTGACGCTGTGGCTCGCAAACTTCAGACACGCAGCAGACGCCCGGATGGTATAAGTTCAGCTTCATATCTGCTGAACTTATACCATCCCGAACTATTCATCGCCAGCTCAAGACAACTGCCCATTTCCGCCTTTAAAAAGGGAAAACTGCACTTATGTCCTATACCCGTTATCTCTACCTCTGATTAAAATTAAGCAGCGTCGCTATACCTACCCGGAAACCAATCTCCTGGAAGCTGCGGTCGTGGAAAGAGGCGGCTGCTTCCAAGCGGAACACCCGGAACACGTTGTCTAGTGAGTAACCTACTTCATAGTAGTGCGGCGAGTGCTGCGTTTTGAGGTAGTTGAGGAAAACGTTTTCCTTTATACCTGTGAAGCGCACTTCCGGAATCTGGGTAAGCAGGAACTTGCGGAACTGGTAGTGCGTGTGCGCTGAAAAATAACTGCCGTTAGTGCTGTACTGGTAGTAGTCGAGCAGTCGGAACGAGCCGGCCGGTTTCAGGCTAGTCAGAATAGTGCGGTTGCCGTCGAAGTGGTTGTAGTCCATGAAGTACATGCGCTTGCTATTCAGGAAAGTACCGCCTCGCAATTCAAACTCCAGCTTGCCCCGCACGCCAAACGCCAGCGCATGGTTGATGCCCAGTTGCACCTGATCGAAGTTCACATCGCTTCCCAGTACTCCTGAAATACCTTTGCGGTACATCAACAGCAACTCCGGCGAGCGCTCCATAATCGGAATCTTGCGGCCGTTGTATAGTCGATAGCGTTGCACAGGGCGGTAACTCAGGTTAGCCTGCAGCACTAGCGCTTCATGCTTTGGAAACTCGGTGCTCTCCAGCTCCACATTGTCCGGCGTGCTGGGGGTAAAGGTTCTGTCTTCATCAGTGTAAAAGAAGCTGCGGTCGGTGTTGTTGTAAAGCTGGTTGCGCTGCGACCACTCCATATTTCCGCTCACTTTCAACCAAACCGATGGCTTGTATTCGAATCCGGTCTCCACAAAACTCCTCTCATAGATCTTCATGTAGTTGCGGCGGAAAAGCAGTGTGCTGAGCGTATTGATGTGCGGATGGATCGGGTTTTCGCTGTTGAACTGCTCCACAAACTTACCTCCTTCCAAATATAGCAAATGCGATTTGCCTTTGGTCCTCACAGCATGCGAAATGCGTGCCTTGCCGTAGAATGTCTCGCTGTCGAAGCCATATCGGAACGTAGGCGCAACTTCAAAACTGCGACGCAGACTGTCGTACTGGTGGCGCAGCTTTCCGCTCAGATTCACGTTCCAACCTTCTACGGTGTTGTAATACACGTTCGTGAAAGTCGGATCGATGTTCACGCGAGTTCGCGGCGATAGTCTGTAACCGCCACCCATCACCAGGTCTTGCGGCTTGAATTTTCTCTTTTTGATAACCTTTGTGGAGTCTTTGCCTGTCAGCTCAGCCGATTTGATCTGCGCCAGGGAGTCATCGCGCTGGTAGCCTTTAAGTTCTTTGTCACTAAGCGGCACAGGGCGCACCGAATCCCAGTAGGCAGAGTCGCGTTTGGTGGCCAGTTTGTCGACCGTATACCTGCGTTCCGACACTACTTCCGGATCTTTCTGCTCTTTCAGGGCTTCCTTTTCCTGTTGTACAATGAGCTGCCGGAATTGCTTGCGCGTCAGTTTGTCCTGGTTAGCCAATGCTTCCAGGTTGGGGTTTTTATTGCTCGACTTGATAGCGGCTATGGCTTCGGGTACTTCTTCTACTTTCTCATCGATGATCTCTTTGGGCGCCACCAGCTTTTTGTTGAGCACCACCTGGTAATCAGAGCTGGAAGCCAGGTAGCGGAACTCACCCCCAAAGCCCATCACCTTGCCAGAAAAATGAAACTGGTGCGTGGTCGGCATCCAGACAGTTGGGGCTACTTCGGCATAATTCTGCTTCACCTTGATCGGGAAGCCCATCATGCTGGTTTTGAGGTCGAGGCTGTGGATGGCCCAGTAGCCTTCTATAATGTAGATGTAGCCTTCAAACACATTATCGCCGCGGGAGCGTGGGGTCACCTTTATCTTGTTCACGTCGATGTTGCCTTCCTGAAAACTGCCCTCGTACTGAAACTTGTAATAGGCAAAAGCGGAACGAGAAAGTGGCGACACCATCTCCACTACTTTATCATTGTAGAAACTCGCGCTCACAAAAGTCATCGGCGAAATACTCCCTTTGTTATCGCCTGAAGTGCGGATGGAGATCACCTTCTCCTCAAACTTGTTGGGTTGGGCAAACTTGATCTCACTCACCGATTCCAAAGTATAGGCTTCGTTCAGCTTCACCCCTTCTTCTTTGAGTTTGTTTTTCAGAAAGAAAGGCGCATCGGTCAGTTCACCGGTTCCTTTCACGTATACCTTCATCTTGTAGCTGTCGTACTGCAGCAGGTGGTATTTTTTCTTGGCGATGGCCTTGCGCATAATGGTATAAGCCGGGTCCTCCCCTTTGCCCTTCACCTGCACCTCTTTTAGGGCAAAGGACTGCTCTCCCAATCGGAAATCCTGCTGCACCCAGCTATCCGTGATCTCGACCTGCACCTGCTGCGCTTCATAGCCGATGTATTTCACCACCACCGTGTGCTTTCCGGCTGGCAGCTTTATCTCAAAATCGCCGTTCGCGTTGCTCGACGAGCCGTTGTTGAGATTGGTGATGTAAACCGAGGCAAATGGTAGCGCTTCGCCTTTCTGGTTTTTGATGCTCCCGCGTATACCTTGCGCAGAAAGTGAGAACTGAAACAGGACCAGTAAAAGGGTAAGCAGACAGGAAAATAAACGCATAGGAATATCTGGCTAATTAGAAAGCTTGAATGTCAGGAAGTAGTAAGGGGCTTAGCTTTGTGAACTGAAACCAGAGCAGGTTTGAACACAGGCAAGGGAATGCGTATAGCACAGAAAGGACGCTAAATTAGTTTTCATAAAAAGGGATTAAGGTAGAAGCAGCAAGCAATAGAATTCTTACCGCAATATATAGTTAAGATGCAATTTAACCTCTATCCGTTGCATGGTATTTCAAAAAAATAAGGAAAAACCCGAAAAAAGAAACAGCTGCTATACCTGAGGACTTCCTACAGGTATAGCAGCTGTTATGAATAAGGCAATGTTGCGCTATTCCTTCGGCAGGTATAGCGTCAAACTGCCCGGTTTGAATGCCGCTTCATCCAGGTGGCCCATTTTAGAACGGTCACTTGTGATTAGGTGCAGGTGCATGAAAGTGTCGTGGTGGGTGAACACGGCTTTGTGCTCGGTCGAGAAGAAACCGACAATGTCAATTATCTCATCGCCCAGCGTATAATTCACTTGCCCCTGGTGGGCTTCGTCAGGGTTACTAACTTTAGAGCCAGCCGGCAGATTGACAATGTGGATGGTTGCATGCTCGATTTCGCCGCTCACCTTAAATGGAAATGGCCGTTTGCTGTTTTGGGTTTCGCTGTCCAGGTATAGCTCCAGTTGCTGCATGGTTTGGATGGAGTCCGGTAAGGTGCGCTCCTGCCAGGCGGGCACCCGGGCATAAACAAAAAACGGGGCTTTGGCCGCAAAGGTCTCTTCTACCTGCATGGTCGTGTCACTCACTACCACCGATTTATAGGACTTCCCATCCATGATCAACAACTCGCCCGCCAAGTACTCTACCGGCCCCAACCCGTACAGCTGCTCTTTCCCGGTAATCGAATCCAGGTCGATCGTGCCAGCCAGTTCGCTTTTCCACATCACATTACGCATCGCTCCCACTACCTGTACTTCGCTGGCAGCAGTAGCCGCGGCCTGATCGGTATCTGTGGTGCAGCCGCTCAACAGAAGAGCAGTCATAAGACTGAAAGAGACAAGTGAAAGATGTTTCATGTTTTTATTTTGTGTCTGCGACCCCACCTGAGGTAGCAGACAAATATAGCTTTAGTTTAAAACTTTGGCTCCGGACTCTACTTTCTTGAGGTAGGCAACGGCTTCGTCAGAGAAAACAAAGGGCTTCGATTTGTCTTTGCGGGCAGCTTTGTTGTAGAGGTAGATGATCTGGAATGGATTGTCCATATTCGACACCAGCTTCTTTTTGAGCCCGTTTCGTTCAATCACATCGCTCATGTAGAAGCCGGGCACATGACCACTCATACCTATCACCTGGTTTCTTATTTCTTTGCTGGAGTACTGCTTTTCGCCGGAGGCTATCACTTTGATGGCGGCATCAACTTTGGGAAGGTGCTGTTTGCCCAGGTCCAGCAAGTAGGTTCCCCACTGCATATCGTCCGGCATGTGGGGCGCAACCGCATATTTCTTGTCGATCAGATCAGGTACGCCTTCGTTCATCAGCAGTTCCAGCATCAACAGAAGACTCTTATCTTTTTCGGCCACATCATAGCGCTTTGGTTTGTTGAGGGTATGGTGCAGTTCATGACCACCCACCGCGCCGGGCTTCACCTGGTTGAACTTGTACTCGAGCCAAACATTAAGCACTATGTTTCCTTTATGAGCCACCGCATCGTTGCCCAGCGCGATCAGGTATACGCCGGTTTCAGGGTTCTTGCTGTGCATGCGTTTTGGCAGCATACTGTAGCAGGTTTGGTACATCGTGTTCAAATAGTCCTCTTTATCGGCAGCCAACTGCGCCAGGTATTGACGCAGTTCTGCTTCATGCGCTTTGTACACGTGAATGCTGTAGGTCATGTAGTTCGCCTGCCGGTCTTGTAACCGGACTTGCAGGAGGCTGTCATGCTCAGGCATGTAAACCACTTCCATTGTCTTGCGAAAGTTGTTCAGATAAGCTTCCTTGTAATTCTGGTTTTCGATGTACTGTTGGTTGCCTTCCATGGCCAGAAATTGCTGCCAGGTAGCATCGTGCAGTCGCTTACCTGATTTCAGGGTGTCTACCAGTTCAAAGTAGCGTTCGGCCGAAGATACATCCACCACCTGTGCCTGCGCAGTATATCCGGAAGCAGCTAAAAGCAAAAGGGTAAAAAGTTTTTTCATGTAGGTATAAGTTTGTTTAATTGATCGATCTAAAATGATACTGGCTGGTGCAAGGTATAGCTTAGCTAGCTGAAGATGCTCAGACCCGCAGCGAGCCGCGGAATGCCCGGTTACTGTAATAGGATTGCGCCCCATTGTGGTACACAAACACATATCCATAGCGGAAATCAGCAAACAACGCCCCTCCAAGTTCTCTGATGTCGGCTGGTGTCTGGATCCAGCTTGAGGTTTTCTGATCGAACTTGCCAAGCTTCTGTAGCTCCCGATATTCCGTTTCTGATAAAATCTCGATGCCCATTTCAGCAGCCATATCCAGCGCATTATTTTCCGGTCGGTGCTCTTTCCTGGACTCAAGTCCTTCGCGGTCGTAGCAAACGCTCCGGCGCCCTTTAGGGCTTTCGGCTGCGCAATCGAAGAAAATGAATTCGCCGGTTTTCGGGTCTTGTCCCACCACATCAGGCTCACCTCCTGTTGTCTCCATTTCGAGCAGCGACCACAGTTTAGCAGGGTTCGCTTCCAGTCTGGCTTGCACATCCACCCATGCTATACCTGTGTGGCGTTGCATGTTTTTCTCAAAGCGGGATTTGAGAGTGTCGAGGAGTGTTTTACTTTGCTCCGTCGTTACTTCTTTTGAATTTCCCATAGTGATCTCTATGTTTTAAAATAGCTATTCCACACTAATGCTAAACTTGTCTTGCGTGCCATACTTCTCAGGTTTTCCGAGCGAGACCAGCCACCTGTCGTAAGTTGCTTTGGCCAGCCATTGCACCACGTAATTATCCTTTAGTTCGCTTACCGCAGCAGCTTCTCCAGCCAGCTTTTGAGCAATCTCATAGAGTTCACTTTTCTTGCTGTGATGGAACACAAAAGCGGCATAAAATTTATCGATCGGCAAGCTGATTTGTTTGTCCTGGTAGAGTTGGGTGACTTGCATGAGTCTTATGCTGTCTCGCTCCGCCATGCTATCTTCGAACAGGCTAAGATATGCGCCAACGGTCATGCGGTCTGCCTGGTCTGTTTCATAAGCATAGGCTAACTTTTGGCTCGCATCACCAGCGTTCACCACTGCAGGATCTAAGGGACGCAGCAGGCCAACCAGCACACCCAAAGCGCAAATAGTTGTTATAATTAAAGGCAGTCTCATCCATTTTTGATCGAGGCTTGGGCGAAAAATCTTTGCTATACCTACCACCAATAAAGCTGTCAGGCACAGGGCAATGACTGCAAGCAACAGAAAACTCGTCAGGCTATAAGAATAAGAAAGTATGCCAACAGGTATAAGGAAAAGTAGCGGGGTGAAATACTTTTTCATTTTAGCAATGGCTATCTGTTGCTTTTAGTTTTCAGTTATTGGGAAAGTTTTCCAGCGCTTCTTTAAGAGAGCTCACAAAATTGACTTGTTTGCCTTTGTTGCTCTCATAAATGAAGTCTTGAACACTCTGGCGGGTATATTTTGAGAAGTCTCCAACGACAGCCAAACGGACGCGATAATTGGAAAACTTTTGCAGTATTTCGCCTGCCATTCCGTTCTTCAGTTCAAAGAAGTCAGGTGTGATGTTCTTCTCGTGTATTATAATTCGATCAAATCCCTGAAAGTACAGGCTCCCTAATAAGTCCACTCCGTCTTCCATACTATTGATTATCCTGTCTTCCGAAGTCACTTCGGCTATTTTAGTGTCGTTTATAGAATGTGTTTCTATTTTCATTTTGTCTGAATTAGCAAGCAAGTGGCCTTTTAGAAAACCACCTAACATCTCGTATATACCTTATGAGAGGCTATCAGCCGAAGCATAAGGTATAAACCTTGTTGGCGTTTCGTGTTTTTACCAGTTCACTTCTTCTGTGTAAGGTTTGTCTCTATACTCCAAGAAGTCCCTAATTTTTGATTTTTCAAGGGTCAGAACATTCACCTTCCATATTGAAGATTTAGTACTCCATGGGTCAATCAAAACTTCTATAGTATCTGTATTCTTTGTTCTTATTGAATGTATGTCAGCCAGTTCATCTACAACTTTTGTATTCCCTTCATTCCAAACTGTTAAATGGTCACCAGCAACAACAGCCCATTTATTATCCTTGTCTATTATTCCGCATGTTGGGTCACTAACGTACTCTTCTTGCAACAGAACAGAACTACTTCTTTTATCTATTAAAAAAACCGTTTCCCACTTGTGAAGCAACAGGAGTTGGTCAGTTTCGTCTAATATGATAGAGTTCTTTATTTCCATTCTATACTTTCACATGCACGCCAACTAGAGCATTGCAGGAGCACTTACTCCAGCTAGCTGCACCATACCTAACTGAACTTCCTTCTTCAACTATTGCACTTATATAGCGCCCTTCCAATATAAGCATTTATCTAAATTTTCAACCCAATATTCATAATAATTTAACCTAGAACTCCTCCTTTTCAAAACTAATCTACCGGGCTAAATAACCCGTTTCATTAGTTCTGTCTAAATATTATTATCCTAACAAAACCTGCCCTTTAACCCTCTTTTTGACCCGCTACCAGTCGCTGCATGTTTTCACGCGATTTGTATAAAAACCACACACCGTTTTAGCTAATCCTATCCCTTGAGAGCGCTTTTCAAGACTAAAACGGGCTTTTTAAAAGGATTTTGAGTATATTCAAAATACCCGATACTGATAAGCATTACACAAAATTATACTATTCTAATACATGCACATTATTGACCTTACCATCTTCGTGCTCTATATGCTGGCTATGCTGGGCGTTGGTTTTTACTTTCTCAAAAAGAACCAGGGTGCAGACGATTATTATGTAGGAGGCCGGAACATGGGAAGCAGTCACATTGGTCTCTCAGTAGTGGCAACGGATGTAGGCGGTGGCTTTTCGATTGGCCTGGGCGGGCTCGGCTTCGTGATGGGACTTTCGGGTGCCTGGATGCTCTTTACCGGTTTGCTCGGTGCCTGGCTGGCAGCGGTCTTTCTTATACCCAAGGTCAAGCGCAATCCGGCTTTCGACAAGTTCCTCACCTTCCCCCAGATCTTCGGTCACTACTTTAACGCTCGGGTGGCGCTGCTGGCGGGCATCATCTCGGCCATCGGCTATACCGGCTTTACCAGCTCCCAGATTCTGGCGGGTGCCAAACTGGCCAGCGGCACCTTCATGAACCTCGACCTCAATACTGCTCTTCTCATCATGGGCATCATAGCGGTGGTTTATACCGTGATGGGTGGCATGAAAGCCGTTATCTATACCGACACTATACAATGGGCTATCCTGATGGGCGGACTCATCTTCATTGGTATACCTGTTTCTTTTCTGGCAGTTGGTGGTGGTGTGGAGCAGATCAGCTTTGGCCAACTCACGGACTTTGCCTGGCTTTCAGCGCAGTCCGGTCGCAGCATGGAGGCGATTCGCAGCACCTTGCCGGCCGAGTTTCTCACGCTCACCAATATCACCTGGCAGCAAATCGTGAACTGGGCCATTACCATCATTCCAATCTGGTTTGTAGGTATGACGCTCTACCAGCGCATCTACGCCTGTCGAGATGAGAGAACCGCTAAACGGGCCTGGTACCTGGCCGGTTTGTTTGAGTGGCCGATTATGGCATTTATGGGTGTGAGTTTAGGTATACTGGCCCGGGTGGCTGCTGAGCAAGGTATGTTCGACGCACTCGGAATGGGCGCTGCAGTAGACCCGGAATCGGGGCTGCCGATGCTGCTGCACTCGGTGCTGCCGGTCGGGTTAATGGGCCTGATGCTCTCTGCCTATTTCTCCGCCATCCTTTCTACTGCAGACAGTTGTCTGATGGCTTCGTCGGGCAATATTGTAACGGATGTGATTGGGCATTTCACTAATACCGACCCGGATTCGCCCAGGATGCTGCGCTTGTCGCAATTGATCACACTCCTTGTCGGAGCCTTTGCGCTTTGGCTGGCTACCAACATGACCAACGTGCTCGACCTGATGCTCTACTCCTACGCTTTTATGGTGTCCGGCCTATTTGTGCCCATTATTGGTGCGCTGTTCTGGAAGCGACGCAGCAGCGTGGCAGCTTTCTGGGCTATGCTCGTGGGTGGCGCTACTACTATTCTGCTGCAGGTAACCATGAACACCGAAGGTCTCGTAAACATGCCGTGGTTCGATCTAAGCTTTAACTTGCCCTACGGCCTCGATCCTAATTTATTTGGCCTCACCGCTGCCCTTGTACTTTACATTACGTTAACAATACTTTACCCCAATAAAACAGAAAAAGAAAAATGGCAGAAAACAACTCCGTCCAATACGAGATCCATACCCCAGCCAATCACCAGCAATTAAACCGCGATGAGGTCCTTGACTTCCTGTTCCATCACCTGGACCAGTACGGTGACGCCCGCGAGGACATTGCCAAGTGCATGGACTACGCGCTGTCGGATGCAGAGGGAAAGGGCGGTTCGGTGATCGTGGCCCGGGAAGATGATAAAGTTGTGGGCGCACTTATCCTGAACAATACAGGTATGAGCGGGTACATACCGGAGAACATACTCGTATACGTAGCTGTGCATGGCAACCAGCGTGGCAAGGGCGTAGGCAAAAAACTGGTGCAACTGGCAGCTGAGACAAGTGAAGGCAGCATCGCCCTGCACGTAGAACCTGACAACCCGGCCCGCCACCTCTACGAGAAAATGGGCTTCACCAACAAATATTTAGAATACAGACTTATCCGATAACAGCATGGCCGTCTTAAAACTGTGCCGCAAAAAACTCAGACACAACTACAACCACCTCGACCGGATTTTTCGTGAAAAGAACATCGACTGGGGCATTGTCACCAAACTGCTTTGCGGCGAAGAAACTTTCCTGAAGGAAGTGCTCGATCTGGGAGTAAAGGAGGTACACGATTCCCGCGTGTCTAACCTGATCGCCATCAAGAACATGGCACCCGATGTGCAAACCGTTTACATCAAACCAGCGCCGAAACAAAGTATCCCGGACATTATCCGCTACGCCGACGTCAGCTTTGAAACCGAGCTCGACATCATTCGGCTTTTGTCAGCAGAGGCCGTCAGGCAAAACACAACGCATAAGATCATCATCATGATTGAGATGGGCGATCTGCGTGAAGGCGTGATGGGCGATGATCTGGTGGACTTCTATGCCCAGATCTTTAAGCTACCCGGTATCTCCGTGATCGGTCTTGGTGCCAACTTCAACTGCCTGCACGGCGTGATGCCCACGCAGGACAAACTGATTCAGCTCAGCCTATACAAGCAGATCATCGACGCCAAATTCAACATCGAAATCCCCTGGGTGTCGGGGGGCACTTCTGTTACAATTCCGCTGCTCTTCAACCACCTGATGCCGCGGGGTGTCAACCATTTCCGGATTGGTGAGGCGCTTTATTTCGGGCTCAACCTGTTCACCGGCGAGACCTTTGAAGGTATGTACGACGATGTGTTTGAGTTTTGCGCCGAGATCATCGAGCTCAATGAGAAACCCATGATCCCGATCGGGATGCTGGCTGAAAACCCCAGCGGCGAGAGCTTCGAAATAGACGAAAGCCTCTACGGCAAAACATCACACCGCGCCATTCTGGATGTCGGGCTGTTGGACATCAACCCGAAATACCTCCTCCCCAAAGACCATGGTCTGAGTGTAGTAGGTGCCAGTTCCGACATGCTGGTAGTGGAATTGGGCGATAACGAGCAGAACTACAAGGTGGGTGATGTGATCAGCTTCAACCTTCGGTATATGGGGGCACTCAGTATCATGAATTCCCGCTACATCGACAAACAGGTGGTGGAATGATGTACCTCCAGCCTTGATTAACTGAGCTATACCTGACGCCCTCCATCCAATACATGCCGGATAGAGGGCGTTGCTGCTTTTATATGGTTTTCGCTAATAGGTATAGCTGGGCCAAAACTTTTCAGGGCTAGCTACGTCTCTATGGTGTATCTGAATATGGCTATCTCTTTATACCTTGGCTGCTAAACCGACTTTGATCCATCGTATCGTTTACTCCTTCGAAAGTTTCGAACAGGTGTTGGCGCGTGGAGGTACGTTTACTATGGTAGTCGCTTTGCTGGCCCTTTCGTGGCTCAACTCTCCCTGGGGTGCTTCCTGGCTATACCTGTGGGAAAACCCACTGACCATTACATTGGGGACCTACAGCGTTTCAAAACCGATCGGCTTCTGGGTGCAGCAGGTTTTGCTGGCGCTTTTCTACCTGGTTATGGGGCTCGAACTGAAACGGGTACTGCGGGTGGGTGAGCTAAAGGAGTGGCCTGATAGAATGTTTGCTGTAGCTGCGGCTTCTGGAGGTATGGCTATACCTGCGGCGCTATACCTATACCTGGCTCCGGTAGCTGCGCAGGCAGGCTGGAGTGTGGTGGCAACGGCTGATGTGGCGGCCGTACTGGCGCTGCTGGCACTGGCGAGTAATTCCCTGCCGTTTTCGCTGCGCGTGTTCCTGTCTTCGACTGCCATCATGCAAGCTATAGCCAGTTTGCTGCTCAGCGTGATCCTCTATACCTCTATCCAAAACCTGCTGGTGCTGTCGGTTGCTACGGGTGTGTTTGGTTTGCTGGTAGTGTTGCGGGCGCTGCGCAACCGTACGATGTGGCTATACCTGCTGCTGGGCCTGGTGATGCTGCTGTGCTTTCTGCTGGCAGGTGTGCAGGGTGCCGTGGCGGGTGTGTTGCTGGCACTTGTCATTCCGATTCATTCGAGGGTGATGGAAGAAGATTTTGTGACGACCACCGATACCATAATGGGACAGCTCCACGCCCTGCGCATGATGAAGCGGCCCGAACCCGGCGAAGAAATAGAAGAGGATTTCCAGGCCGCTGCCCATACCCTGCGCCTCAATTGCACAAAGACCCTGTCCCCGTTGCGGCGCTTGCAGCGAAGGCTTTTGCCCTGGGCAGCTTACCTCTCCCTGCCCCTTTTCGCACTGGCTTTTGTGCCCTTTACCTACAACAGCTTTGCCTGGCGTGACCTGCTTGGGCCTGTCCCGATGGGTATATTCTTGGCACTAGTGCTCGGCAAACCCATCGGCATGCTGCTATTTGCCTGGCTGGCCTCGCTGACAGGTATAGCGCGTATACCTGCCACCGTACACTGGGGACAACTGACGGGCGGTACGCTGCTGTTGGGAGCCGGCTTTATGCTGTCGCTCTTTCAGGCGCAGCAGGTGTTTCCTGCCACCGAGCAACTTAACCTTGTAAAGATCAGCATTTACGCCGCTGCTGCTGTGGCCGGCTTGCTCGGCCTGCTGGTGCTGGCGGTGGCGGGCAAAACAAAAGACCTGCTACACACGCAGGTATAGCAGGTCTTTTTAATGAATAATGTGCAATGATTAACGAAAATTGAGAATTCATTAGTCATTTCCCAGCAGGGCGTCCAGGAAGCCGATCTCCTCTTGCTCTTTCTTATACACGATCATCGGAACGTCGTCGTTGTAGCGCAAAATTTTCTCGGTTGTGCTACCCAGCACAAACAGCGCGGCAGCCGATTTGCCCTTAGCGCCGATCACGAGCATGTCAGCTTTGGCACGCTTGGCCTCCACCATAATCAATTCGCCTACATCATCCTCGTTTTCCTGTTTTACAAGTCGGAGGGTTGCACGGTCTTTCAACGCAGGGAATCGGTCCAGCACTTGCTCAAACTTGTTGCGGGCGAAACCTTGCATGCGTTCATCAAAGTCCTCATAACTGATGCCCAAGGTGATGTAACCGGTAGGCACCTGGTAAACGTGCAGGCACGTGATGCGCACATCAGGTCTCAGGAGCGTTGAATTGAGCATGCGCTCAAGCGCCATCAGGGAATAATCCGAAAAATCGACGCTGACCATAATGTGGCTTAGAACGGTATCTTCATTTTCCGGCACAAATAGCACACTCACACGGCCGTTGCGCAGAATCTTCTGGGCCAGCACACCGCTTCCGCGCATGCGGAATTTGCGTCCTACCACCACCAGGTCAATTTGGTTATCTTTAGACAGGTGCAGCAATTCTTTCAGTGGCGAGCCTTCCACTACCTGCACTTCTACCTGCACCCGGCTATCGGGTCCGAAGTAATGTCCAACTTTCTCAACAAGCGCAGTGCGCAGTTTTTCGTCGGCCGGCATCCCGTTTGGCATGCTTTCAAGTACCTCGTCAGGTATATCCAGGCTTTTTTCGGCATGGATGAAGTACACATGCTCTATTTCAGATATGGAGCAGAGAAAAGCCGTGTAGCGGATGAGTGTATCGTCCATCTCCGTCAGGTCGAGCCCCACCATAATACGTTTCAGCGAGTTCATGATAATGTTTGGGTTTATGGGTTAACATATGCTGCGCTGCTCTTTTTCGTACTCACCCCCTCTATTTCGCCCCCGACGTAACATTAAATGCGCAGATTGGTACTAATTGTTGTATCAGCTACGAATTTAATACGGATACATTTACAAACTAAGCATTTTTGATGTTTTTAGCTATACTCGCAGGTTTCCTGTTGGCATTTGCCGCGCCTCTGCTTCACCGCTGGCTAGGCAAGTGGGTATTAGTGCCTATGGCGACGTTGCCCTTTTCCATCTTTGTATACCTGCTCACCCTCACTCCCGCCGTGCTTGGCGGCGACAAATTAGGCGAACTGCATGATTGGGCTCCCTCTCTCAACATCAACCTGCACTTTTTCCTGGACGGACTCAGCCTGCTCTTCGCTTTGCTCATCACGGGTTTTGGCACCCTCATCATGCTGTACGCGGGCGGCTACCTCAAAGGTCATCCTTTGCTGGGACGGTTCTATTTATACCTGACGCTGTTCATGACGGCGATGCTCGGGCTTGTGTTGGCAGGCAACATTATTTCCATTTTTGTATTCTGGGAGCTCACCAGCATTAGCTCATACCTGCTCATCGGCTTTAACCAGGACAAGGAAAAATCGCGCAACTCCGCCCTGCAGGCACTGCTCGTCACCGGGCTCGGCGGCTTGGCCCTGATGGGCGGCCTGATTCTGCTAGGCATGGCAGGCGGTAGCTATACCTTGAGCGAGCTGCTGGAGCGGGGCGATCTCGTAACAAACCATGCGCTATACCTGCCTGCGCTCGTGCTGATCCTGCTGGGTGCTTTCACCAAGTCGGCGCAGTTCCCCTTTCACTTCTGGCTACCCAACGCCATGGAAGCACCAACGCCCGTCAGCGCCTACCTGCACTCAGCCACTATGGTAAAAGCCGGTGTATACCTGCTTGCCCGGCTCACTCCCGTGATGGGTGGCACCGACGAGTGGCAGTATACCCTGATGCTGGTGGGTGGCATCACCACCGTGCTGGGTGCTTTGCTTGCCACACAACATACCGACCTGAAAGCCATACTGGCCTATACCACTATCAGCGCACTGGGGCTGCTGGTGACCATGACAGGTATAGGAACTGCTCCGGCTATGGAGGCGATGGTGGTTTTCCTGCTGGCGCACGCCCTCTACAAAGGCACCCTGTTTTTGGTGGCCGGCAACGTGGACCACGCCACCGGCACCCGCGACCTGACACAGCTCACAGGCTTGTCCGGCTCCATGCGCTACACGGCCATTGCGGCGCTGCTAGCAGGTATGTCCATGGCGGGTTTGCTTCCTTTTTTCGGATTCATTGGCAAAGAATTGCTATACGAAGCCACCCTCGAGGAAAGCCCCTTCCGGTGGATGCTTTTTGCAGTGAGTTTCTTCTCGGGAATGGTGTTCGTGGCCGTGGCCATCGCGCTGGGTTTTGGCGTCTTCTGGCGCCGCAGTACGAAGCCAACTCCCCTGCAACACCCCGACAAGCTCTTGCTATACCTGCCACCTGTTGTGCTGGCCTCCGCAGGACTTGTGTTTGGTCTGCTGCCGGGCTTTTTTGTGACGCCGCTGCTGCGCCGCGCAGCGGAATCCATGCTGGGTGTAGAGCAGGTGTTTGAACTGGCCCTTTGGCACGGATTTAACCTGGTATTGGGCTTGAGTCTGTTAACCATGGCGCTTGGCTACGTGGTGTACCGTTACGCTAACCGACTGCTGAGCTACGCCAGTAGATTTAACAAACTGTACCTTTTCGGGCCGGCCAATCTGTACCAACTCACGCTCAAGGGCTTTCTGATCGGAGCAACCAAAATTACCGCTACGATTCAGAATGGCTATCTGCGCAGCTACATTGCGGCCATTGTTACGGCACAGATCTCCCTGGTTGTGCTCGCGCTGTGGGACGACGGGCCGCGGCTGGAACTTGGCAACCGTCTGCATGAGCTCTCTCAACTGCGCCTGTACGAAGTGGTGCTGCTGCTCATGATCGTGTCGGCACTCGTTTTCCTGTTTAAGTCACAGTCCCGCCTCACCTCCATCGCCATTATGGGTATAGTTGGTTACTCGGCAGCGCTCCTTTACATCTTGTTTGGTGCGCCGGATGTGGCTGCCACCCAATTGCTCATCGAAACACTTACGGTCGTGATCTTTGTGTTGATTCTGCACAAGCTCCCAACCTTCAAATACCTTTCTCACGCCACGGAGCGCTATAAGTACGTACTGATCTCACTTACTTTCGGGGCTGTGATGACGTACGTCATCCTGATCGTCAAACAGTATCCGCTCGACTCGCAGTTAAAAGCCTATTACGGCCAAAACAGTTACCTGCTCGCGCATGGGCGCAACATCGTCAACGTGATCCTGGTAGATTTCAGGGCTTTTGACACACTCGGCGAGATCGTGGTGCTGGCCGTAGCAGCCATCGGGATTATGGCCATGCTGAAACTACGTATGCAGAAAGGAGAAAAGCCATGAAAACCATTATACTCGCGACCGCCATTCGCATCCTCATTCCTCTCTTCATCATCTTCTCGGTCTATACCTTGTTTCGGGGCCACAACCACCCGGGCGGTGGCTTTATCGGAGGTCTCATCGGGTCCATCGCTTTCGTATTCCATACCATGACACACGGTCCGCAACACACCGTCGACACTTTCCTGAAGCTGAACCTTTACGGCTACCCGCGACAGCCTAACCAAAGCCGCTCGCTCTACCTGATGCGGATGATGCGCGTGAATGTGTGGCGGAGAAGGAAAATGGCCCGGCATCCGGACATAAAGCACCACATGGTCCGCATCGAATCTGTCTACATTATCGCTACGGGTTTGTTTCTGGCTGCCACCAGCGGGGTGTTCGGTTTACTGTCCGGTCAGCCTTTCATGCACGCCTATTGGAGTGATTTTTACATACCTGTGCTGGGTAAACCGGGTACGCCGATACTATTTGATTTAGGGGTATACCTGCTGGTAATCGGGGTGGTGCTCAAAATAACCTTTGTGATGTCAGAAGAATAAGCCATGGAACTCATACTGCCTTTTATTATCGGAATTCTTTATTCTGCGAGCATCTACCTGATCCTGCACCGGCACTTCTTCAAGCTAATACTTGGTCTGATCCTCTCCGGCCTGGCCACCAACCTCTTCCTTTTCGTCATTGGGCGCCTGACACGCGGGGGCTCGGCCATTATCGGGCCGGATGAAAATGTAGCGGTAGAGCCTTTTGCCGACCCGGTGCCACAGGCGCTGCTGCTCACTGCCATCGTGATCGGCTTCGGCATTCAGTCCTTTACCATTGTGCTCATCAAGCGGGTATACCAGTCATTCGGCACCACCGACCTCGACGACATGAGCACCACCGACCAGATAGAAGAACACCACTAAGCGCCCTCTATGAACCACCTGCTCATCATGTTGCCTATACTTATTCCGCTGTATGGGGCTATCCTGAGCCTCTTTTTCTGGCGGTCTGTGCGCGCGCAACAGTTTGTCGGCATCATGGCCCAGGTCTGTCTGCTGATTGCTTCTTTTATGCTGCTCTTCGATATAAATGAAAACGGCATCCGCACCACCCAAGTCGGTAGCTGGCCCGCACCCTATGGCATTACGTTGGTGGCGGACTTATTCAGTGCCATGATTGTGATCAGCGGTTCCATCACAGGTATGGCTGTTTACCTTTTTTCTATCAAGGGGCTGGATAAGGCGCGTCAGACGTTCGGCTACTACCCAGTGCTCCTCGTCCTGCAACTGGGCGTGTCGGGAGCCTGTCTCACGGGTGATTTGTTCAACCTCTTTGTTTGGTTCGAAGTGCTCCTGATTTGCTGTTTTGTGTTGATTGCGCTGGGCGGTACCAAACCGCAGTTGGAGGGAGCGATCAAGTATGTGACCATCAACTTTCTGGCTACCAATTTTCTGCTGGCAGGTATAGGAGTGGTGTACGGCACGCTGGGTTCGCTCAACCTGGCTGAGCTGGCTGTGCTCGTGCGCACGCCGGCTGCACATCCGGCTCTTATTAATATGGCAGGCATGTTTTTCCTGATCGCATTCGGTATAAAGGCTGCCATTTTTCCGCTGTTTTTCTGGCTTCCGGCCTCCTACCATACCCCGCCAATTGCCATCTCCGCTTTTATAGCAGGCATCATTACCAAGGTAGGGATGTATGCGCTTATCCGTCTTTTCACGCTGATATTTGTGACCGACCAGGATCTGACTATTCCGCTTTTCACGGTGCTGGCAGGTTTTACCATGGTGCTCGGGGTGCTGGGCGCCGCTTCGCAAAACGATTTCCGCAAGATCCTGTCCTTCCATATTGTCAGCCAGATCGGGTATATGCTCATGGGACTGGCGCTGTTTACGCCCCTGGCCATAGCGGGGAGCATCTACTTCATCATCCACAACATCCTGGTCAAGACCAATCTCTTTCTGATCAGTGGTGTGGTGGCGCACCGCCATGGCACCTTCGCGCTCAAAAAACTTGGCGGTGTATACCTGCAGCAACCCTTACTGTCGGTGTTGTTTTTTATATCGGCCTTCTCGTTGGCAGGTATACCGCCCTTCTCCGGATTCTGGGGCAAGTTTATGCTAGCCAAGGCCGGCTTTGAGATCGACAGTTTTGTCATTGTGCTTGTTTCGCTGGCTGTCAGCCTGATGACCATTTTCTCGATGACCAAAATCTGGAATGAGGTATTCTGGAAAAAGAAACCGGAGTCGGACCCTTTGCTGGAAGTGATGACGGAGCAGAAGCAGCACCACAACCGCCTGCTATACCTGCCGGTCGTTATAATGACGGTGTTTATTCTCTTTATCGGGCTTTATGCCGAGCCGGTGGTGGCGATGGCGCAATTGGCGGCCGAGCAACTTCTCAACAGCGAATTATACATTAACGCCGTATTGAAAAGATAGTATGAAAACATTTATCGCCCATTTTCTGATCGCCTTCATTGGCAGTTACCTTTACTTCAAATATGGTGATCCCATGGTGCCTTACAATGCGGTCTGGGCAGTGTTGGTGGCGTCCTTTATCATGTTTCTGCTCTGGCTGACCACACCTTCTTACCACCGCTCCTACTTTCATAAACTGCCGCGGGCGATCAGTCTGATTGCCTTTTTCCTGAAAGAGCTAGTGGTGGCCAATTTCAGGGTTGCCTACGACATCCTGACGCCCAATTACCGCATGAAGCCTGCTGTGCTGGCTGTTCCGCTTTCTGTCACGACCGACCTGGAAATTACGATGCTGGCTACTATGATCACTGTGACACCGGGCTCGCTGATGATCGATGTAAGCGCTGACCGCAAGTTTATCTATATGCACACGCTTTATGTAAAAGACAATGATGTGGAAGCCGCCAAGCAGGAAGTTAAAGACGGATTTGAACGACGCATATTGAACCTGACCCGATGAGCCTATTTTCCTTCACTCTCATATTCGCCATGGCTGCCCTCAGCATTTGCCTGGTATTGATCGGTATACGGTTTGCGCTGGGCCCTACGCTGCCGGACCGCATTACGTGCTTTGACATGTTCGTGTCCAATATCATCGGTATTGTGGCGATCTATACGGAGCTCACCGGCAACCACGACTTTATTGACGTAGCCATTATCCTGTCCCTATTCGGTTTTCTTGGCTCAATCTCTTTTGCCTATTATCTCATGAAATCAACCCGATAGCCTATGTTCGAAAACATAAATTTTCTGCTCATCCGCGAAATCATCAGTTCGGTGCTCATCATCATGGGGGTGATCTTTATGTTGATCGCTGCCATCGGGCTTCTGCGCTTCCCGGACTTCTACATCCGCATGTCAGCTATCACCAAGGGGTCGACGCTGGGGGTTGGTCTCATTCTGACAGGGATGGGAACGTACTTTAATGAGCCCGACATACTATTAAAAGTGTTGCTGATCATTGGCTTTACACTCCTGACATCCCCGGTGGCAGCACACGTGATCGGGCGTACTGCTGTGCGCAACAAGATCCCTTTTTGGGAGCGTACCGACCTGGAGGAGTTTAAAGATTATCTGCACAAAGAGCACAGCACGCACCGCGACCACGAGCGGGACAACAAGCATCTGTAGCAGCAGGTATAGCAGGATTAATGTGTGGGATGATGTAAAAAAGGACGGATGGAGTCAGCGTAGGTATCGAAAGCTTCTACAGTGGTCAGGATGTGGTCTGGATACGTCAGGGCTGTTAGCTTGCCTCCGAATACGCAACCTGTGTCGATGTTGATGGTGTTGTTCTTCCAGCGCGGCTCCCGTACTGGCGTGTGCCCATATACCACTACCGCCACGCCGGAGTATTCTGCGGCCCAGTCGAGGCGAACCGGCAGGCCATGTGCATCCGTTTCCCCGGTGGTAGGCCCATACAGGCATAGGTCGCGCACCGATTTGCTGTGCCGCCCGTGCAAGCGCTCTTCCAGACCGGCATGTGCCACTACCAGGCGACCTTCATCCAGGATAATGTGGTGCGGCAAATGGCCCAGGAACTCCCGCACCCTTAAGATAAAAGCCTGGTCATAATTTTCGAGTTGGGCCATGGTTAGCTCCAGACCATGACGGACCTGTACGTTGCGCCCCATCAGCTTGCGGTAGAGTTTGTCGTCGTGGTTGCCGCTGACGCAAAGGGCTACCTCCTGCTCTGCCATGTCCATGACCAGGCGCAGCACTTCCGGCGAGTTCGGACCACGGTCCACCAGATCGCCTACAAACACCACCATGCAATCTTCGGGCGGTGTCACACGGTATCTGCCTGCTGCTTTGTCATCATATACCTCATATCCAAGCTTTTGTAGCAGCGCCATTAGCTCATCAAAACAGCCGTGCACATCTCCAATGATATGGAAATGGCCGCGCAGGTCTTTCAGTATCAGGTTTCCACTTCTGTCGGGCTCGTGGTGCATAGGCATTTATTGTATCGTTTCTGGTTCGGTCTTAACCAATATAATAACTAAGAAACGGCCCTACAGGTTAGATTTCCAGTGTTATTTTTTTTCTAGGCGACTAAAATTTATACTTTTAGGACCGCAGATTTTTGTTCCAAACTTTAAGTGGTCTTTTTTTGTAAACCCGGCTGATCTTTCCCGTATAGTCCCACATGCCACAGCTCCGCAAGTATAAATTACCTCTCCTTTGGCTTCGCCGACATACCTCCACCCGCAATTTCATTCTGATTTCCAGTGTATTGGTTGGCCTTACAGCCGGACTTGCTGCCGTAATCCTCAAAACACTGGTGCACTACATTCAGCAGTTGCTGGCCTATGGCAACCGGTTGCTCGAGGAGCCGGTGTGGCTGGTGGTGTTCCCACTTGTAGGCATTTTATTGGTGGTGTTTCTTGTGAGGGTCATGTTTAAGGGGCAGCTTGGTCGTGGCACAGCCAGTATTCTGCATGCTATTTCTCAGAAGTCGAGTTTGGTGGAGTCGCACAAAATGTACTCGCATGTGCTCACTAGTGGTATCACAGCTGGCTTTGGGGGTTCGGCTGGTCTTGAGTCGCCTATTGTGGTGACAGGCTCTGCCATCGGTTCTAACTTCGGCCGGGAATACCACCTCAACTACCGCGACCGTACTTTGTTGCTGGCTTGTGGCGCGGCTGCAGGTATAGCGGCTGTGTTCAATGCGCCTATTGCGGGTGTGCTCTTCGCTATCGAAGTACTCCTTGCCGACATTAGTATTGCTGCGTTTATACCTCTGATCATGTCATCTGTGGTGGGCGCCCTCTGTTCGCGCATTATCCTAAAAGAAGAGCAGCTTTTCTTTGCTGATCAGTTAGGTTTCTTTGCCGCATCGCATGTGCCATTTTACATCTTGCTAGGTATACTCACCGGACTAATGTCAGTTTATTATAGCCGGGCAGCATGGCGCATCGAAGCACTTTTTGAGCCCTTTCAGGACCAGCCTTACCGCCGGGCGCTCGTGGGCGGTGTACTGCTCGGGTTGCTGATCATGCTGTTTCCGCCGCTCTTCGGCGAAGGGTATGGAGCTGTTAAACTATTGGAGAGTGGTAAGCCTGAAGCACTGCTGCAAGATAGTTGGCTTTCGTTTTTCGGGACGAATGAATGGTTGGTGCTGGGTTTTGTCGGGATGCTGGCGTTAGTAAAAGTTGCGGCTACGACCTTCACAATTGCAGGGGGCGGCAATGGCGGCAACTTTGCGCCTGCTATGTTTGTGGGAGCCCACATTGGTTTCTTTTTGAGCCGACTCACCAATATGCTGCAGATTCACAAATTGCCCGAAGGTAGCTTTACAATGGTTGGGATGGCCGGCATCCTGAGTGGTGTTATGCACGCTCCACTCACTGCCGTCTTTCTGATCGCTGAAATATCAGGCGGCTATACCTTGATGATTCCGCTGATGATCGTGTCGGCCTCCGCTTATGCCATGGTCAAGTACTTTGAACCCTTTTCACTCGACACGAAGAAACTGGCCCAGAAAGGAGAACTACTTACAGCGAACAAGGATCGCACCGTGCTTCACATCATGCAGATCCGCCACTTAGTAGAGACTGATTTTCACCCTGTCAGGTATACTGCCACACTGCGCGAACTGGTGGATGTGATTGCTCAGAGCCGCCGCAACTTATACCCTGTGGTGGACGAACAACAAAAACTACGAGGCATCATCCTGCTCGAAGATGTGCGCGAAATCATGTTTAAACAGGAGAAGTATGACAAGGTACTGGTGACAGCACTGATGTCGGCGCGCCCTACCGTAGTGCGCCACAACGATACCATGGCCGACGTGATGAAGAAATTCGATGAAACAGGCGCCTGGAACCTGCCCGTTCTCCAGGACGAGCTATACCTTGGTTTCGTCTCCAAGTCAAGTATTTTTACCAAATACCGCAAGCTTTTGATCAAAACAACAGGCAACTAACTCCTCAGTATTATCTGTTGGGGTCTTTAAGGTCAGCGCCTATACCTTCGATGCCTGCCGCAGTTCGGAAACCACTGACCAGGCAGTCTTTCCAGTAGTTGAAAACGGAACGGTTTCTGGCGCGCACCACGTCAATATTACCAGCACGAAGTGCTTCCCCTACTTCCGGGTTATCGGACTTGATCACAATTTTATTAGCCACTTTAGAAAGAAGCTTTTTGGCAAATGATTGGCGCTTATCTTCGTCCTTTGTCAGCACATCCACTTTAAAATTCTGATAACGCACATTGAGGTTGCCGCTGGCTTTGTTGCGGTACAGTTCCATCTTAAAATCACTTTTCTGCAGACTGCCCTCTTTCACGCTGATAAACGTAGTCGGCTCCAAAATCGGATTAAGCACCGCCGGATCGGTGGGCCCGGCTGTGCCCTGTATGGTATGGTAGCCATCCGGATCCAATAAGTTCAGCCTGATGGTGACGGAAAGTGGTGCTTTTCCGTATACCTCCGTTTTTGCCTCCACCACAGCCGGAGTCTTGGCGGACATCCGGTTTTTATCGTTGGTCACGTTGCTGATCGTTGCGTAAAGGTTTTCAAAGGTAATGATGCCTTTCTCTGTCGCCTCCTCCGCAAGCTCTTCGTAACGGATGTGCATCCCCTGCACCTCTATCTTTTGGATGGTCAACCCTGTCTTTAGCTCTTGAATAATGTCGTGCGGGAGTGATTTATTTCCCTTCACTGCAAAATTCTTCCTGTCCATGTACGCGCTCAAAGATGGATTTTTGATCACTATATTTTTGGCTGCCAGGTTATTGTATCTGGAATGCACTTTGTAATCTACGCCACTCAGGTTTATTTCCGGCACCTCCAGTCGAATCGTCGAAACGGCTTTCCCTTTTAAACGTGCGAGGGCTGCGTTCTCCAATAGCGGAATCAGTTTCAGGTTGCCGATGTTGAGCGTCCCGTCTTCCGTATTGGCTTTAAGCGCTGTTACCTGAAGTTTGTAAGTGCCTTCTGGCAGCGTGAATTCGGCTTTTCCCGATTCCATGGCAATGCGGCGGGCGTAGTAAGCGCGTTCTTCATCCTGTAAGGCGATGCTGTCGAGGTTGAAGTCTTTCACTGTCATCATTAGATCTTCGAGTACGATCCGATCTGATTTCGCATCCCGTCCTTCCCGTATACGCAGTGAGGCCTCCGTTACTTCGATGCTCCCGATCTGCAGGTTTTTCATGATCCCATCTACGGCTTTGTGCAGCGGTTCATGACTTTCAGTAGTATCCTGGCGCATTACTGTGATCAGAATATCTGGTTTAGTTACCCGAAGCCTGCTCAGGTCAAGTGGTTTTCCGCGCAAAATCCCAAGGAAGTTTATACCTGCCAATACCAGTCTGTTTGTATTGAGATCGATCAGGGTGCGGGGCGCCTTTACTTCTATAGTGTCGCGCTGATTGGCTTCGTGGCGCCTATCCCATAACTCAAATTCAGGCACTAGTTGGATGGAGTCCGCTGTGATGCGTCCGCTTAGTAATGACGAATCGAGGCCATGCAGGTTTAAGGTATAGAGCCCGTTCGATTCTGTTTTTACCCGCGACTCCAGTTCTTCCTGTAGCCAGGGGTTAAAATATAGTGATGTGATAAAGCCAATGAGGATGAAGAATAGCGCAAGAATGAGGAGTAGCCATACCCACCATTTACGGAAGAGCGTTTTTATTTCCACGTTTCGGATTAGTTTCAGTTGAATACGAACACAGGCATGATGTGTTCACCACCTTTCCGCTTGGCTTATGTTTTTGAATACAGCAACTACGGAAGACGAGTGATGTAAATATGGAGTCTGTGAATACGCGAGCACCAGGAATTGTCGTTATGGATAGATCAAACCAACTAAATGCACAACTTTAATTATGAACGAACGTTCAATCATTGTATATTTGAGCAAATGTTCAGGATAAAATGCCCCGGTTTCAGGAAAAAAGAGAATACAGCATTAATAAATTGGTTGAGGTAGCCTTAGGGCTATTCGCATCGAAGGGTTATGAAGCGACTTCGATCCGCAACATCGCCAGCCAAGCAGGCATGTCACTCGGCCTGCTCTACAATTATTTCAAAAGCAAAGACGAGTTGCTGGAAGAGATCTTTCGGCGCAGTGTGGAAGACATACACGCCTCCTTTGTACAAACGCCTGAACAAGGTGGCTCAGGTATAGAGCAACATATCCGGCAAACTGTGAAGCTACTGAAGGAGAAACAGGATTTCTGGAAGCTGCTGCACGGCATCCGGATACAGTCTGAAGTAGTCAGGAAATTGATGGACGGCATGCAAGAGCAAACAGCCTACATCGAAGACCGCATCCGGCAAAACCTGATCGAGGCAGGCATCCCTTTCCCTGACCTCGAAGCCAAACTCCTCTTCGCCTCCATCGACGGTATGGCAAGCCATTTTCTGCTCTACGACAACTACCCCATCGATGACGTGGCCTCCCTCCTGATTATGAAGTACAAGAAGTGATTGTTGATTGATTTAAAGAACAATATGAAATCACCTAACTGGCTTGACCGCATTCTGTACCCTTTTACGCACCATACGGTGCAGCTACAAACCGGTCAGATGCATTACGTGGATGAAGGGCAGGGCGAACCCATCGTGTTTGTGCACGGTACGCCTACCTGGTCGTTTGTCTGGCGACAGCAGATCAAGGCGCTAAGCCGAACCCACCGCTGCATAGCCCCCGACCATCTGGGTTTTGGACTGTCCGACAAACCAGTGGACTTTTCCTATACCCCCGAAGCACACGCACAGAACCTGGAGCAACTGATCGATCAGCTTCAACTGAAAGACATTACCTTGGTGGTACACGATTTTGGCGGTCCAATCGGTCTAAATTACGCCCTCAGGCATCCGGAAAATGTCAAGCGTCTGGTTATTTTAAATACCTGGATGTGGTCGCTGGAAAACGAAAAGCAGATGATGAAAATCAGTGGTTTTCTCAATGGAAGCGTCGGGCAGTTCCTATACCTGAACCTGGGCTTTTCGGCGCGCATGCTCCTGCCTAAAGGATACCACCAGAAACGTCACCTCAGCAAAGACGTGCACCATCATTATCTGAAACCGCTCAACAACAGTCGTAACCGTATTGGAACCTGGCACTTTGCCGTTGCGCTGAAGGAGGCTGGGCCGTGGTTTGCCAGCCTTTGGAAGCAGCGTGAAAAGCTTCGTGCTATACCTAAACTGATTCTTTGGGGAGAGAAAGACAATCTTCTACCGCTGCATCTACTTGATAAATGGCAACAAGCATTTCCGGAAGCGGAAGTAAAGCGTTTAGAGGCCGGTCACTTTGTGCAGGAGGAAAAAGGAGGAGAAATCACTGATATGATTAAACATTTTATATAAAGAATATGTAATATTTATTGCAGATATAGTATTCTTTTTCATACCTTTATAGTCAAATTAAAACTATGAAAAAGATCATACCTTCAACATGGCTTTTAGTCATTGCATTTTTTACATTTTCATGTGACCAGAAAGATGATGAGAGCACCACGATCGTACCTAAAGTGGAGGCTACCATGGAAAGGACATTTAATTATCTGGAATCTGAGGAGGAAGAAAAAGCAGTCTACAGCCTTAGCCTGAGGGAAATGCAACTCTTGTCGGATGAAGAAAAACTACAGTTAGATTTTGCGCCGTCCCGTCCGACTGGCAATGATGCCGTGGTATTTAATATTAAGCAAGCGGATCTTTTGAATGGCTATATCGGCACCTATCCAATCCGTTCGCTTTCCAACAACAAAAAGGGACGTGCCGATATTACCTACTACCACTACTACAACAAGACAAGCAAAAGCGCTTTGTTCAGCAGTGGTAACCGGATGGAAGGCATGATTGAGATCACGGCATACAATGCCACGACTGGCCTGGCGAGCGGCAGTTTTGAAGTGATGATCAGCAATGTGACAGATCCTACCTCTTACGAGAGCAACCCGACTAAACCCCGCAAGTGCAACATTAACTTAAAAGGCAGTTTCAATAACCTGAAATTGGTAAACGCTCACTAAACAAATTTGCTTCTCTATAAGGTATAAACCAGCCGCAAACGCGACTGGTTTTTATTTTTTATGACGTTCCTGCAGCACAGCCACCACATCGGCTAACTCCAGTCCGGTAGCTGCCAGCAGCACCAGTAAGTGGTAGAGTAGATCGGCAGCCTCCCCTTTCATGGTGTCCAGTTTGCCGGCCACGGCGTCGATCACGGTTTCCACAGCCTCTTCCCCTACTTTCTGGGCAATCTTGTTCACGCCTTTATCAAAAAGGAAATTGGTATAGGATGCTTCCGTCGGGTTCGCTTTGCGTTGCTGAATCACCTCTTCGAGTCTGGCAATAAACTGGATAGCCGCCATGCGTTTAGCGGATGCATCTTCCCCAAAGCAACTAGTATCACCGGTATGGCAGGTTGGTCCGTTGGGATTTACTTTGATTAAGAGCGAGTCGTTGTCGCAATCTTCGGCTATATTAACCACCGTTAAAGTATGGCCGGAAGTTTCACCCTTGGTCCAGAGGCGGTTTTTCGAGCGGGAGAAAAACGTTACCAGCCCCTCTTTTTGCGTCTTATCAAATGCCTCCTGGTTCATGTAGCCCAGCATCAGCACCTGGCACGACTCAGCATCCTGTATAACGGCAGGTATTAGGCCGTCCATTTTATCGAAATCTAACATAGGGTAATTTTAAGATTGTTAAATTGTTATTTGGTGCACGATTCCAACAGGTCACGACCTGTCCCTACAAAGGTTCTTTTAACCATTCACTCATCCACTCCATCACTCAATCAAAAATCACACTCTCACCGCTATGCCTTCGGCTTTAAGAAACCGCTTCAGATCAGGTATACCTAGTTCACGGAAGTGGAAAAGACTGGCGGCGAGGGCAGCATCGGCATGGGCTATCTGGAATGCGTCGGCGAAATGCTGCATGGTGCCGGCGCCTCCTGAGGCGATAACAGGCACGGAAACAGCTTCTGAAACGGCCTTTGTGATGTCGAGTGCAAAACCGGCTTTGGTTCCATCGTTATTCATGCTGGTGAGCAGGATCTCGCCCGCTCCTAAGTCTACCACTCGTCTGGCCCAATCCACGGTGGCATGTTCGGTTTCTACGGTTCCGGCACGGGCGTATACCTTCCAACCTGTGGCTTCGGTATACTTGGTGTCGATAGCCATGGTTACGCACTGGCTGCCAAAGCGAAGTGTCAAATCCTCCACCAGTTGCGGGTTGCGTATGGCAGCGGAGTTGATCGACACTTTATCAGCACCGGCCATTAGAAGCACCTCCACATCAGCCACAGCACTGATGCCGCCACCCACTGTGAAAGGTATATCGATGTGGCGGGCAATATCGCGCACGAGTTCTGCAAAGGTCTTGCGCTCTTCGTTGGTGGCGGTGATATCCAGAAACACCAGTTCGTCTGCACCCTGTTCTGCATACCACTTGGCCAGTTCTACCGGGTCGCCGGCATCACGGATGTTCTCAAAACGGACACCCTTTACGGTGCGACCATTCTTGATATCAAGACAAGGTATAATGCGTTTGGTTAACATAAAAATCGCGCTAAGTCCTTTAATGTGATTGTTCCTTCGTAGATCGCTTTGCCAATAATGGCACCAGTTACGCCAATCTCCTGTAAATCTTCTAGATCCTGCACGGTCGTGACGCCACCACTGGCAATCACCTGGGCATCGGGCAAGGTGAGTTTCAGGTGACGGTAGGTGTTGGTGGATGGTCCCTGCAGCTTGCCGTCTTTGCTCACGTCAGTGCAGATGAACAGTTTGGCACCGGTTTTCAGGTAACCTGACATAAAATCCTGCAGCGGGTATTTGCTTTCTTCGGTCCAGGCACTGATAGCGATGTTGGTGCCTTTAAAATCCGCTCCGATGATGATCTTGTCTGCGCCATACTGCAGGAGCCAGTTTTTTACCTTCTCCGGCTCACGTACCGCTATGCTTCCGGCTGTGATCTGCGCAGCACCCGCATTAAAAGCCTGATTCACCGCCTCGTCTGACTGCAAACCACCGCCAAAGTCGATAACAAGGTTGGTGTTGGCGGCAATGCTTTCGAGAACATTTAAGTTTACCGGTTTGCGGGCTCGGGCGCCGTCGAGGTCCACCAGGTGCAGGCGCTTGATACCACTGGCTTCAAAGCGTTTGGCTACTTCCAGCGGGTTGCTGTCGTAGGTAGTTTGCTGGTCGAAGTCACCCTCGGTGAGGCGCACGCATTGACCACCGATCAGGTCAATGGCAGGTATAATCTCCATCATAAGGCAAGGAAGTTTTTGATGATCTGTGAACCGGCAGGACCGCTTTTTTCAGGGTGAAACTGCGCGGCGTAGAAGTTTTTATATTGTAAGGCAGCCGAGAAGGGCTCCGGATAAGAAGTCTGGGCAATGGTATACTTACTCAGCGGTACATAAAAGCTATGTACATAATAGGCGTATTCCCCTTCGGCTATACCTGTAAATAAAGGCGATTGCAGCTTCTCCAGCTGGTTCCAGCCCATGTGCGGCACTTTCAGGTCTGTTTGAAATCGCTTGACAGGCAAAGGGATGATGCCCAACATGTCCGTATCGCCCTCTTCAGAATGATCGCAGAGCAACTGCATACCCAAACACACCCCGAAAAAGGGCTGCTCGAGTGTTGGCAGTAACTTATCCAGATTGCGGACCCGCAGCTGCGCCATGGCCGATGAAGCCTCTCCCACTCCCGGAAAGATCACCTTATCTGCCGCCTTGATCGTTTCAAAATCAGAACTTAGCGTAGCCTGCACCCCCAGCCGCTCCAGTGCAAACAGCACCGACTGCACATTACCAGCTTTGTAATCAACTATAACGAGGTTCATTTATTTGATGACTAATAAATTAGTGACTAATGAATAATAGATAAAATAGAACGTGTTTAAAGCGTCTGCAACCTTAGGCTTGATTCAGTTTACGTTTCAAAAATGTTCGCAAAACGAAACAGAGAGAACTCCTAAAAGTTTTTAAGCAACTCCAATCCTGTCAATTCTTAAATCTTGATTCAGATAAACAAAAAAAGCCTGACTCGTTTCGGAGTCAGGCTTTTGGAAATATGTATTTAATACATTAAATCAAATCCATAGGCTAGCGGCTCCGAAACTTTTGTTTCGTGCATGATGGTGCAGATGTGCCAGTGTGCCTTTCATTGCTACAAATATAGGGTACGCCCAACGTAATACCATGATTATACCTGATTCTTTTTTCTTGGCAAGCTCAATTACCTTTTCAGAATGTCAGGTTTTGGGTATTTTTGAAGTATGAAAAAGATAATGATACTGGCTGGTGTGTTTGCCGTGACAATGGCGCATGCACAACAGCGCATGAGCCCGGAACTGCTTTGGAAGCTGGGTCGGGTTTCTGCAGAAACCATAACTCCCGACGGTAAATCTGTGATCTATGGCATCAGCTACCCCAATGTGGAGGAAAACAACACCGAGCGCAACCTCTATGCTATACCTGTTACGGGCGGACAACCAACCCAGCTGACTTCGACCAAAGGCGGTGAAAGCGTGGTGCACATCGACAAGGCTACCGGCAACATCGTATACCTGCACAAAGGCCAATTGTGGCAGTTAGCAGGTGGCAAGGGCGAGCCAAAACAACTGACCAACGTGGAAGGTCGACTGAGCAACGTGCGTTTCTCGCCGGACGGAAAACACCTGCTCTTCTCCCGTGAAGTGGAAGTGAAAAAGATGCACAGTACCGACATCTACCCGGAACTAAAGAAATCGGATGCCTATGTATACGACGACCTGAACTACCGTCACTGGGATACCTGGGAAGACGGTAAATTTCAGCACATCTTCTTCGCCAGCTACTACAACGGCCAGCTAGGTACGCCAGTCGACCTGATGAAGGGAGAACCATTCGATGCGCCACAAATGCCTTTCGGGGGCAAAGAAGACGTGATCTGGAGCCCGGACAGCAAGGCTATTCTTTACGTGAGCAAGAAAAAGTTCGGTAAAGCGTATGCCGTAAGCACCAACACAGACATCTACCACTACGACATCGCCAGCGGCAAGACGACTAACCTCACCGAGAGTAACCATGGCTACGACACCCACCCTATTTACAGCGCTGATGGTTCTAAACTGGTCTGGCTGGCCATGGACGAAGACGGAAACGAAGCCGACCAGAACGAGCTAATCGTGCTGGACACTAAGTCAGGCAAAAAGCACAACCTGACCAAAGACTGGGACGAGACGATCAACGGATTTGAGTGGAGCAATGATGGCAACAAGATCTGGTTTGTGGCCCCAACCAAAGGCACGATACAGGTATATGAGATCGCGCTCACTAAGAACCTCGACAAATTCACTACTAAAGGTATACGCCAGGTAACGAAAGGACAGTTCGATGTGAACGGTATCGTGGGGCAGACTGGCAATAACCTGATCGTGTCGCGTAACGACATGAACCGTGCTCCGGAACTATACCGCCTGGAAACCAAGTCAGGCAAGCTGACGCAGCTGACCACAGTGAATGACGAGGTATACGGCAAGCTGGCGAAGAGCAAAGTGGAGCCACGCACGATCAAAGCCAGCGATGGCAAAGACCTCTTCTCATGGGTGGTATACCCACCGGACTTCGATCCGAACAAGAAATACCCAACACTACTTTATTGCCAGGGCGGACCGCAGTCGGCTCTCACACAGTTTTACTCTTACCGCTGGAACCTGCAGCTGATCGCGGCTCAGGGTTACATCGTGGTGGCACCAAACCGTCGCGGTATGCCGGGCCATGGGGATGAGTGGAACCGACAGATCAGTGGTGACTGGGGTGGTCAACCTATCCGAGACTACCTGTCTGCTATCGATGATGTGGCAAAAGAATCTTATGTAGATAAAGACCGATTGGGTGCGATTGGTGCGAGCTACGGCGGTTATTCCGTGTTTATGCTGGCCGGTCTTCACGAAGGTCGTTTCAAAACCTTTATTGCGCACGATGGCCTGTTCGACATGCGAAGCTGGTATGGTACTACCGAGGAGATGTTCTTCGCCAACAATGAATTAAAGGGTCCTTATTGGGAGACCAAATCACCTCAAAGCTACAAGGAGTACAACCCGATCGAGCTAGCAAACAAGTGGGATACGCCGATTTTGATTGTACAGGGCGGTCAGGACTTCCGTGTAGGCATAGAGCAGGGTTTGCAGGCTTTCCAGCTAGCGCAACTCAAAGGCATCAAGAGCCGCTTGCTATACCTGCCTGACGAAAATCACTGGGTACTGCAGCCGCAGAATGCCATGGTGTGGCAGCGTGAGTTCTTCAAATGGTTAGATGAAACGCTTGAGAAAAAAGCAAACTAAAACAGAAAGCCCGGTACCATTCAGTACCGGGCTTTTTTGTGCTTATATGGAGACTGACCCTTGAGGGGACTACAGGGGTGTTGGCTCCTGTATGAATTAACATCCACCTCTCACTTCAAATGGGGACTTTTATATACTAATCTAAAAACTTTCCCGCAACTCATACGCCTGCCGCATCCGCTTAATCAAACGCTCCGATTCCTGAAAATTCACCGTCTGCTGTCCATCTGAGAAAGCTTCCTCCGGTTTCTGATGCGTTTCGTAGATCACGCCGTCGGCTCCAGCCATTACAGCAGCCAACGACATCGGTTCCACATGGTCGCGCAGGCCGATGCCGTGTGATGGGTCCACAATTACCGGCAAGTGAGTTTTGGCTTTGAGCACCGGCACAGCGTTCAGGTCCAGCACATTACGGTAGGAGTTTTCGTAGGAGCGTATACCGCGCTCGCACAGCATGATCTTTTCATTGCCGTTGGAAAAGATGTACTCAGCAGCTTGCAGCAACTCTTCTATCGTTCCGGAGATGCCCCGCTTCAGCAACACGGGTTTCTGTGCTTCACCCAGTGCGTCCAGCAAATTGAAGTTCTGACTGTTACGGGCACCTACCTGAAACACATCCACAAAGTCTACCATGTCTTCTATCTGCGATACCTGCATGACTTCGGTGATGATTTTGATGCCGTTCTGGCTGCAAAGTTCGTGGAACATGCGCAAGCCTTCCAGCCCCATACCTCTGAAAGCATAAGGAGAACTGCGCGGCTTGAACACGCCGCCCCGCATGATCTTCACGTTGTTGGCTTTCAGGTGCTCCACTACCAACTCAATCTGCCGCTCACTCTCAATAGAGCACGGACCAGCCATGATGCTGAAGTTGCCCTCTCCGATCACTACGCCATCGCCTAAGTCGATTAGCGTAGGATTGACGCGCCACTTGCGGGAGATCAGTTTGTACTCGTCTGACACGCGGTGAATGTCCGCCACACCCGGCAACTGCCCCAGCGTGCGGATGTCAAAATCTTTCTTACCGATACCGACAATGTAGTGCGCTTCCTGTGTTTTTACTTCGTTGGCCTTAAAGCCGATACCATTCACTTCCTGCAGTATAGCTTCCAGTAGTTCGGCAGGTATACCCTGTTGCAATTGTATGATCATGCTGTTTCTTTCTGTCTGATGCTCTGAATAAATGTCCTGATGTTTTCGCTGAGGCTGCCTTCTTTGGCCAATGCCTTGATAAAGGCACTGCCAATTATAGCGCCGCTGGCATGGTGGCAGGCTTGAGCAAATGTTTCCTGGTTGTGTATACCAAATCCGATGATGCCCGGATTGCGTAAGCCCATCCCTTTCACCCGCTCAAAATAAGTAGTGTTAACCACCGACTGCCCCGAAGTACCACCCGTCACCGAAGCCGACGATACCATATAAATAAAACCATTGGTGTGGGTGTCGATTTCACGGATGCGACGCTCCGGCGTCTGCGGTGTGATCAGGAAAATGTTGCTGAGCTTATACCTCTCGAACACCACCTTGTACTCCCGCACATAGTCCGAAAGTGGCAGGTCCGGCAAAATCAATCCGTCTATACCTAGTTCGCTGGCTTTCTGCAGAAAGCGCTCCACGCCATACTGCATCACCGGGTTCAGGTAGCCCATCAGCACCAGCGGTATCTGGGTATGCTGCCGGATATCCTGTAGTTGTGCAAATAACTTAGGTATAGTCATGCCGTTTCGGATCGCTACTTCGGAGCTTTGCTGTATAGTCGGGCCGTCAGCCAGCGGGTCCGAGAAAGGCATACCGATCTCGATCAGGTCTACCCCGTTTTTCTCCAATTCCAGTATAATTGGCACCGTATCTTCTAAATTAGGGAAGCCGGCCGTGAAGTAGACTGAAAGCAAGCCTTTTGGCTTTTGGGCATATAGTTGCTGAACTCTATTTGTCATCGAAATTGAATCTGTTTAAGTAAGTTGCCAAATCTTTGTCGCCGCGCCCTGAAAGGTTGATTACCACCACTTCATCTGGCTTCGCGCCCAGTCTGCCGATTGCTGCCAAAGCGTGTGCTGTTTCCAGCGCAGGTATGATGCCTTCCAGACGGGTCAGTTCCAGCACGGCCTGCAGTGCTTCCTCGTCGGTGATGCTCTCAAAAATCGCACGGCCTGACTTATGCAGATGCGCATGCAGCGGTCCCACACCCGGGTAGTCCAGGCCTGCGGAAATGGAATAAGGCTCTGTCACCTGCCCGTCTTGGGTTTGCATTAGTAAAGTGCGGCTGCCGTGAATGATACCCTCTTTGCCTAGCACCGAGGTAGCAGCGGACTCACCGGAGTCTATACCTAAGCCAGCGGCTTCCACGGCGACCAGCTTTACTTCAGGCCTGTCGAGGTAATGGTAAAAAGCACCGGCCGCGTTGCTGCCGCCGCCCACACAGGCCACGACATAATCCGGATTCTCGTTGCCTGTTTTCTCCAGCAACTGCGCTTTCATTTCTTCTGAAATCACTGACTGAAAACGCGCCACCATGTCCGGGTACGGGTGCGGACCTACCACAGAACCTATAATGTAATAGGTGTCTTCCGGGTTGTTGATCCAGTCGCGGATAGCTTCGTTGGTCGCATCTTTAAGCGTGCGGCTGCCGCTGGTGGCGGGCACTACGGTAGCACTTAACATTTTCATACGAGCCACATTAGGCGCCTGACGTTCAATATCTACTTCACCCATATACACGATGCACTCGAGGTTCATGAGCGCACAAACCGTAGCCGTGGCCACGCCATGCTGACCGGCACCTGTCTCGGCTATGATGCGGGTTTTGCCCAGCCGCTTAGCCAACAGGATCTGCCCAATGGTGTTGTTGATCTTGTGTGCACCGGTATGGTTCAGGTCCTCCCGCTTCAGGTAGATGTTCGTGTTATATTTTTCGGAAAGGCGTTTGGCAAAGTATAATGGCGTCGGGCGACCCACATAATCCCGGAGCAAACTCTGCATTTCCTCCTGAAAATCCGGCTCGGCCATGATGTTCAGGTAATTCTGCCGCAGTTCCTCCACATTGGGGTATAGCATTTCGGGAACATAAGCCCCGCCAAACCTGCCGTAAAATCCGTTATCGTCTACTGAATATTTCATGTGATATTTTTATTTTATCATTTCGGACAGCGGGAGAAATCTGATAGCTTTGGATCTGGATCGCTCCTGTCGTCGAGATGACAGTTAATTTAGTCTCTTTCCTTTATCAATGTGACTAGCTCTTTCAGCTTTTCCACATCCTTAAGCCCCGGCTCTAGCTCAAAACCACTGTTCACGTCAATGGCAAAGGGCTTTGGCCGTAGCTTTTCAAACTCTTTGCTCTGCAGGTTTTCCAGATTCAGACCCCCGCTCAGGAAGTAAGGTATAGGTGAGAAGTAGCCTTTGAGCATTTCCCAATCGAAGACCGTACCGTTGCCGCCAAAGTTGTTGCCACGCGTGTCGAAAAGAAAGAACTCGCAGTAACGTTCGTAGAGCAAGGTGTTCTCGAAGGAAAAACGATCATCTACCGAAAAGGCCTTGATCAGGCGTATACCTGTCTCCTGCAATTCCCGGCATTGCCCCGGGGTTTCATGGCCATGTAGTTGCACCAGATCCAGTCCATATTTCTCTACGGTAGCCAGTATATCTTCTGTAGTTTCATTCACGAAAACACCCACTTTGTTTATACCTGCCGGAAGCTCAGCTAAGAGTTCCGGGGTGATATGGCCTTCGCAGTAGCGCTTGGAGCCTTTATAAAAGATAAAGCCCATGTAGTCGGGTTGTAGTGCAGCGACCTGCCGGATGTTTTCCGGGTCGTGCATACCGCAAACTTTTATTTTCAGGTCTTTCATTCTGCCGATCGTTTGAATAGTGTTATGTGTAATTTGAGTTTACGACTGCGCCTGCACAAGCGAATCGCGCTGTTGCAGTTGGCGCAGCTCCCGGATGAACTCAGCAGCGGCACGCTCCGGACGACCGTCTGTCATAAAGGCCTCCCCGATCAGGAAGCCATTATAACCCACCTGCTGCAGCTCCACCAATGTCTCAGGTGATTTCAATCCGCTCTCCGACACCTTGGTCATACCTGCCGGAATGTGCTGCGCCAGCTCCAGGGACAAGGCAACATCGGTCTGGAAAGTCTGGAGGTTGCGGTTGTTCACTCCCACGATTGTCACGTTCTCACAAAGCGACGCTTCCAGTTCCTGATGAGAATGCACCTCCAGCAAAACCTCCAGTCTAAAAGAGCGGGCAAAAGCGGCCAGTTGTTTTAGTCTGTTGGGTTCCAAAGCTGCCGCAATCAGTAAAATGGCATCGGCTCCGATAGACTTGGCCTCTACGATCTGGTATTCGTCAACTGTAAAGTCTTTGCGCAGAATCGGGCAGTAATTATACTTGCGGGCGATCATCAGGTCTTCGTTCTTGCCCCCGAAATAGTGTGAGTCCGTCAGGATAGATAATGCCGATGCTCCTGCCTGCATGTAGCCAATGGAAGTGCGTTCCACCGAAACGTACGGGTTGATATCGCCTTTGGAAGGAGACTTTCGCTTGATCTCGGCAATGATGCCACTCTTGTCTGGCCGCAACAGGTAGCGCTCCAGCGATAGGCAAGGTGTTTCGAAGTATAAACTCTTCTCCAGTAGCTTCACCGGGTATAGTGCCTTGCGTTCTTCTACTTCTTTGTATTTATGGGCGATGATTTGGTCGAGTATATTCATGGTTATCGAAATTGAAGTTGTTGAAATAATCAGGCTGTCACCAGCTTTGTATCCTGTATCATTTTGTTAAACAAGGTATAAGCCTTGCCGGATTGTAGTGTTTCTTTAGCTAATTGCACAGCTTCAGGTACAGCCGTTTCGGGACGGGCGCAGTTGATGGCCATACCTGCATTGGCGGCGACTACATCAGTTTGAGCAGGCGTGCCTTCACCTTTGAGCACCTTTAGAAAAATGTCGGCAGACTCCGCTATACCTCCTCCGCCTTTAATCTGACTGTGCTCCAGACGACCGAGGCCCAAGTCATTGGCATCGAGCAATTGCTCTTTATTATCTGCAATCACTTTAAAAGGACTGGTCAGGGAGATTTCGTCGTAACCGTCCAAGGTATGGAGGATGCTATATCGGATGTCAGGCTGCTGTTGGTAGAGGTAGCCAAACATGCGGGCCAGTTCTAGGCTGAAAACACCCACCAACTGTTTCTTCGGGAAAGCCGGGTTCACCATCGGGCCAAGCATGTTGAAAAAAGTCTTCACGCCAAGGTCTTTCCGAATGGACCCGACACTTTTCATGGCCGGATGGAAAAGCGGGGCGTGCAGAAAACAGATGTTATACTCGGCGATGCTGCGTTCCAGTTTGTCGGTATAGGTGGTAAACTTTATACCTAGCGCCTCCAGCACGTTCGACGAGCCGCAGGAAGAAGAAACCCCGTAGTTGCCGTGCTTAGCCACCGCAATGCCATTTGCCGCTACCACAAAGGATGAAAGCGTAGAGATGTTAAAGGTATCCTTGCCATCACCGCCTGTGCCACAAAGATCAATCGGATCATAAGCATCCAGGTCTACCCGATGGCAAAGCTCCAATAAGGCATTGCGAAAGCCTTCCAGTTCCTCCACCGTAATGCTGCGCATCATGTATACCGTCAGGAAGCACGAAACCTGGTTTTGGTTATACCTGCCAGTAGCAATGTTTTTCAGCACTTCCCGTGCCTCTTCCCGGGTCAGGGTTTTATGTTCAAATAAGTGATTCAGTATTTCTTTCATGTTGCTCTTGACAAATGATTATTTGATTGAAGACAAAGGACATCTTGTTAATCGCTGTTTAGTCCTTTGTCACTTATTCCTATGTCTAATTTTCCAGCCAGTTCTTGATCATCTCCCGCCCATGCTCTGTCAGCACGGACTCCGGGTGGAATTGCACGCCACGCACATCATAGTTTTGGTGGCGCAGCGCCATGATATTGCCGGAATTATCTACTGCCGTTGGCACCAGGCAGTCAGGCAGGTTTTGCTCCACCAACCAGGAGTGGTAGCGGCCGGTGTTGAAGTGCTTCGGCAGATTTCGGAAAAGCGGTTCTTTCTCACAAATCACTTCAACAGGAGTTGCTATACCGTGCCATACCTTATTGCTGTTTAATAACTTACCGCCGTACACTTCACCTATTGCCTGATGCCCTAGACATACTCCGAAAAGACTTTTGCTCGACCCAAACTCCCGGATGATTTCCTTGAGCATCCCGGCCTCATCAGGTATACCGGGTCCCGGCGAAAGCATGATTTTATCAAATTGCGCCACTTCCTCCAGGCTTGTCTTGTCGTTGCGACGCACGGTTACTTCAGCTCCCAGTTCCTGCAACAGGTGCACAAGGTTGTAAGTGAACGAATCGTAATTGTCGATTAACAGAACTTTCATATTAGTTGATCTCCTGTGCTAAGGTGAGGGCTTTTCGCAGGGCCATTAGTTTGTTGTCGACTTCCTGCAATTCGCTGTTTTCGTCAGAGGCGGCGACTATACCTGCACCGGCCTGGTAGAAAAGTTTATAGTCTTTGCTCAGAAAAGAGCGGATCATAATGGCACTGTTGAAATTGCCGTTGAAATCCATGAAGCCGATGCAGCCTCCGTAAAAAGAGCGGTTAGTGGTTTCGTACTGGTCGATCAGTTGCATGGCCTTGTACTTGGGAGCACCAGAGAGTGTACCGGCCGGAAAAGTACTGGCTACCATTTGCAGCGAGTCTTCCTGGTTGTGCAACTGCCCCGATACTTTGGATACCAGGTGAATGACGTGCGAGTAGAATTGTATTTCCCGGAAAGTCTCCACTTCCACGCTGTGCCCGTTGCGGCTCAAGTCGTTGCGTGCCAGGTCTACCAGCATTACGTGCTCGGCATTCTCTTTTGGGTCAGCCAGGAGTTTTTCGGCCAGTGCAGCGTCGGCGGCATCATCACCGGTTCTTCGGAAAGTACCTGCTATCGGAAAAATGCTGGCTTTGCCGTCTTTGATAACCAGTTGCGCCTCCGGCGAAGAGCCAAAGATCTTGAAGCTGCCGTAGTCGAAGTAGAACAGGTATGGCGAGGGGTTAACAGAGCGGAGGGCCCGGTATACATTAAAGTCATCACCCTGAAAAGCCTGCTCAAAGCGACGCGACAATACCAACTGAAACACATCGCCCCGGAAACAATGCTCTTTCGCCCGCCTGATATTTTGCAGAAACGCCTCTCTGCTAATGTTACATGCCTCCTCACCTATCGACTTAAAGGTATAGCTCGGAATGTTGCGGCTGTTGAGGAGGGCCTCCAGCTGTACTATACCTGTCTCCTTTTCCTCTCCATAAGAATGCGAGAAAATAAAAGCCTCATTGGTGAAGTGGTTGATGGCAATAATGTAGCGGTAAACGGCATAGTACAGGTCCGGCATCTGCTGGCAGTCGGCGCGCAAATCGAGCTTGATGTCTTCAAAATAGCGCACCGCATCGTAGTTCATGTAGCCAAACAAACCATTGCTGATAAAGTTGAAGTTGTTTTGCTCAGGCTCAAATCTGCCGGCAAAAGCAGACAGTCTCGCAGGCACATTCAGCTCTTTGGTGATGGGCGTATCTACGGTGCTGCCATCCGGAAACACTTCGGTCAAAACTTCTTTTTCGGCTTTGATGCTCGCCAACGGACTGCAGCAGATATAAGAGAAGCTGTTCTCTGCGCCGTGGTAATCCGAGCTCTCCAGCAGGATGCTGTTTGGGAAACGGTCGCGCAGTTTCAGGTATACACTCACCGGTGTAAGTGTGTCGGCCAAAAGCCGCTTATAAGTTGTCGTGATCTTATACTTTGTCATCATTCAAATAGAATTAAAAACAAAAAAGCCTGCTGTTCAGGCGAACAGCAGGCTTTTATACCTTTGGCTATAGACTATACTATCTCTTCATAATATACATAGCGGGGCTGTTCACGAGACTTTGCGTAACGTGCCACCACCATGCAGTATGAAGAAAATTTTGGATCATGTGCTTTTTTGAAAACAGGGAATATGGCCCCCTGTGTTGCAAAGGTAAAGGCTAAACCGGGGAATACAAATTCTCTGGAAAATATTTTTTGATCAGATGCCTCCAGATCCATCCTCAACTTTTTAGAAAAAACTGTACGCTGCCTGTATAATCGCCCGTACCTTGATTTGGGACAGCAAATTCCTTATTTGGGAATTTTTTGTAAAAGCAACCGCCATGCTCCTTACGGTTAAACTTTATTTGCCAGCTATTTGGAGCATCCTGGCTGGCGGACACTGTTTGGGTCTGATTTTTGAGTAGAACCAATTCCACTTGTATGTATTTACCCTGGCCAATGGTTTAGAACAGAACCTAGGCCAGCAAACTGGGGTAAAGCCGGATATATTGGAGAGGGTGCTATGAAATTGGTTAGAAACGAAATCTTACACAGACAAAGTAATATACTTATTGAATTTAACCACACGGAGGGCTGGCTATATGTAAATTGGCGCGGCTACCAGAACTACGACACCGTAGTAGCTGGCTGCGAGAAAATTCTGGAACTGCTGCTGGAATCGAACTGCACCAAGGTGCTGAACGACAATACGAACGTGGAAGGGATCTGGTCAGGGGCCTCCAAATGGGTGGGCCAGGACTGGCTCCCGAGGATGCAGGCTGCCGGGCTGGAATGTTTTGCCTGGGTATACTCTCCGAGCACTTTTAGTCGCCTTTCCGCTGACAAGACGCTCAACTGCACAGAAGACCAAAGCTTTATTCAAACTTTTGATGATATAGAAGCAGCCAGCGACTGGTTGCGCGCCTGCTAAAATCCAACCAACCGCTTACAACCAGATAAAAGGCTGACTGTTAACTTACAGTCAGCCTTTTTATTTCCAGTCATTTTACAAAGTCCCTTTCGTGCTAGGTATAGAGTTGTCTTCCGGATTGCGTTTTACCGCCACCTGAATCGCTTTGGCAAATGCCTTGAAGATGGCCTCGATCTTGTGGTGCTCGTTCTGCCCTTCGGCTTTCACATTGAGGTTGCACTTGGCCGCGTCGCTGAACGACTTAAAGAAATGGAAGAACATTTCAGTCGGCATGTCCCCGACTTTCTCGCGCTTGAACTCAGCCTCCCATACGGTCCAGGGTCTTCCGCTAAAGTCAATGGCTACCTGCGCCAGCACATCATCCATCGGCAATAAAAACCCATAGCGGCTAATACCTTTCTTGTCTCCTAATGCAGCCAGAAAAGCTTCGCCAAGGGCCAATCCGGTATCTTCAATGGTATGGTGCTCGTCGATGTGCAGGTCACCTTTTACCTGTATGCTCAGGTCCAGTTTGCCATGCTTTGCGAGCTGCTCCAACATATGGTCAAAAAAGCCAAGGCCGGTATGGATGTCCATCCTACCGGTACCATCCAGGTTCAGATCAATGGCAATGTCCGTCTCATTCGTTTGGCGCCTGATCGTGGCGCGACGGGCCGGCAGCTTCAGGAAGGTATAGATCTCGTCCCAATCGTTGGTGCATAATGCAGCTTCTTCTACCGATTTTTCACCGATAAAAATAGCCTTGGCACCCAGGTTTTTGGCTAGTTGTACGTCCGTTAGCCTGTCTCCTATCACATAAGAGTTCTCCAGATCATACTCACCGGACAGATACTTTTTCATCATACCTATACCTGGTTTTCTGGTCTCCAGCCCTTCATGTTCAAAGCTTCGGTCGATCAGGATGTCAGCGAACGCTATACCTTCGCCTGTTAGGATGTCGAGCATTTTATTCTGATAAGGCCAGAAGGTATGCTCCGGGTAAGAATCTGTTCCGAGTCCGTCCTGGTTGGTAACCATGACCAATTCATAATCCAGCTCTTTGTAAATCTTGTACAGGTTACGAATCACTTTTGGCAGGAACTCGAATTTTTCGAAAGAGTCCACCTGAAAATCCGTTTTCGGTTCGACTAGTATGGTGCCGTCACGGTCTATAAATAATGCTTTTTTCATTAATGTTAGTCTATCTGGTAGCATGTAGCATGCTGACGGCTACAGTTATTTAAATTTAGCAATGGCCTGAAAGAGTTGCTGGTTTTCGTCTACGGTGCCGATGGATATGCGCAGGCAGCCTTCGCAGCCGGGCAGACCGGAGCGATTGCGTACGACAATGCCTTGCTCCAGTAAATAGGTATAGAGACGATTAGCCTCTTTCACCTTCACTAACAGGAAGTTGGCATCCGAAGAGTATACCTTTTCCACGGCATTCAGCGTCGGAAGCGCCTGAGTCAGCATCTCCCTTTCCTGCACGATCTCCTCCACCATGTAGGCCAGTTGCTCTGTCTGCTCCAGTGCTTTCAGCGCCAGTTCCTGGGTGGCTTCATTTATATTATAAGGCGGCTTAATCTTGTCGAGTAGCGCGATGATCTCTTCCGAGGCAAAGGCCATACCTAACCGCAAACCCGCCATACCCCATGCTTTGGAGAATGTCTGCAAAACGACCAGGTTCGGGTACTCGGCTAATCGCGTGGACCAGCTAGGCGCATCGGCAAAGTCAATGTAGGCTTCGTCGACCACCACCAGTCCGTCAAAATTATCCAGCAGGGTTTCGATGCTTTCTGCCTCGATCAGGTTGCCGGTAGGGTTGTTGGGTGAGCAGACAAAGATCAGCTTGGTCGTGTCTTTCACCTGCCGCAGCACTTCCAAAACCGGGATCTGAAAGTCGGGTGTCAGCTGCACAGCGTCCAGTTGCACCTCGTTCAGGTTAGCAGACACCTCGTACATGCCGTATGTTGGCGGCAGGTGCAGCATGCTGTCCTGTCCCGGCCGGCATACCATCCGGAACAGCAAATCAATGGCCTCGTCAGAGCCGTTACCCAGGAAAATTTGGGATGCCTTCACGCCTTTTATATCTGCTATCTTCTCTTTCAACTTTTTCTGATGCGGGTCCGGGTAACGGTTGTATCCTTCTCCGGCCAGGCTACCCAGGTTGTTTTCGTTGGCATCCACAAAGACACTGGCCGCGCCCTTGAACTCATCACGTGCGGAGGAGTAGGCTTTCATTTTCAGTACGTTCGGACGTACAATTCTCTCCAGGTTAAACATTTTGCACCTCCTTTAGCCTGATACTTACTGCATTTTTGTGAGCTTCCAAACCTTCCGCAGCAGCCATTACTTCAATCGTTTTCCCAATGTTCTGTAAGCCTGCCGGCGTGATGTGCTGGAAAGTGATCTTCTTCACAAAGCTGTCGAGCGACACACCGCTGTAAGCGCGGGCATAGCCGTTGGTAGGCAGGGTATGGTTCGTGCCAGAGGCGTAGTCGCCCGCCGATTCCGGACTATAGTTGCCTAGAAAGACAGAACCGGCGTTTGTGATATCGTCCAGTACCTCTTCAAAATTGTTGATAGACAGGATTAGGTGTTCCGGAGCGTACAGGTTTGAAAAACGCAGCATTTCATCTACGCTTCCAAACAGTATACCTAAGCTGTTTTGTAAAGCTTTGGCGGCAAACTCTTTGCGGGGCAAAATCTCCAGTTGTGCCTGTAGCTCCTGCGCTACGCTGCTTAGCAGTTGGGCAGAAGTAGTTAAGAGCACCACTTGCGAGTCAGCACCGTGCTCCGCCTGCGAAAGCAGATCAGCCGCTACAAAAGCAGGGTTGGCCGAGTCGTCTGCGATTACCAGCACTTCGGATGGTCCGGCCGGCAAATCGATGGCTACCCCGGTTTTGCTGAGCATCTGCTTTGCTACAGTCACGTACTGGTTACCCGGTCCGAAAATCTTGTTCACCGCAGGTATAGACTCCGTACCGAAGGCCATGGCTGCAATAGCCTGTGCACCGCCCACCTTGGCAATTTTATCTATACCTAGCAGCGAGGCTGTGTAGCGTATAGCCGGATGTATATTCCCGTCTTTGGAAGGTGGAGTGCACAAAAGCACTTCCGGACAACCGGCTAGTTTGGCAGGTACCCCCAGCATCAGTAAAGTTGAGAATAAAGGTGCCGTGCCTCCCGGAATGTATAAGCCCACCCGATCGATCGGCACGCTCTTGCGCCAGCACGTCACGCCTGGCATGGTCTCCACCTGTTTAGGCTGCTCGGCCTGCTGCGCATGAAAAAGCTGTATGTTGCTATATGCTTGCAGAATTGCTTCTTTCAGTTCGGCGGACAATTCAGATTCTGCCGTTGCAATCTCCTCCTGCGTAGCAAAGAAGCTTGTCAGTTTTACGCCATCATACCTTTGCGTCAGCTCCAGCAAAGCGGCATCGCCCTGCTCCTGCACCAGTTGGAAGGTCTGGGCTATACCTGCCTCCAGGTCTTCATAGTTTCGAGTGGGTCGCTTTGCCAGTTCCTGCCAGTCTGCTCGGGCCGGATATTCTATTTTGCGCATCATATGATCATCTTTTCAATGGGTACTACCAATATGCCCTGTGCACCAGCCTCTTTCAGCTTCTCAATGATCTCCCAGAAATCATCTTCATTTACAACCGAGTGCAGTGAGCTCCAACCCTCTTCGGCCAGTGGCAGAATAGAAGGTGATTTTGCACCCGGCAGCAACTGGCTGATTTCAGCAATCTTCTCGTTCGGGGCGTTCAGCAGAATATATTTCGCTTTTTGGGCGCGCTGCACGGCGTGGATGCGGAACAACAGTTTATTCAGTATCTCCTGCTTTTCAGCATTCAGGCCGCCGTTCGCGATCAGGACCGCCTGTGACTTGAACACACGCTCCACCTCGCGCAACCCATTGCTGATCAGAGTACTGCCCGAACTCACGATATCGCAAATTGCTTCTGCCAGCCCGATGCTGGGGGCGATCTCTACAGAACCGCTGATGGTGTGGATGTTGGCCTGCACGCCTTTTTCATCCAGGTATGCCTGGAGCAGTTTAGGATAGGATGTGGCAATATTTTTTCCCTGCAGGTCGCTGATGTCTTCGTATGGGTCGCCCTTCGGCACCGCCAGCGAAAGCCGGCATTTAGAAAAGCCCAGCTGCTCTACGGCCAGGTGCTGCATGCCTTCCTCTACCAGCACATTCTCTCCTACTATACCTATATCGGCCACGCCATCGGCCACATAGCCCGGTATATCGTCATCACGCAGGTATAGGATTTCGAGCGGGAAGTTGGTTGATTCGGTTTTGAGTTTGAGTGAGCTGGTGATAAACGAGATACCGCACTCACGGATCAGTTTGAGCGAGTCTTCACTCAGCCTACCGGATTTCTGGATTGCTAAACGTAGCATATATGTTGAATGGATTAAATGGGTACAAATACAAATGACCTTGCTAAAGGCAAAGTATAGAAAGGGTGCAATGACCCTATAGGGGGCTATATGATTGTTTTATTCCTCTTACGAGGAATGATGGAAATGATGGTGATGCGCAGCAGAACCACAGGCAGCAGGCGCTGCCGTAGAAGTGAAAAGAATGCTATATAGCGTGGTTATGCTCATCTGCTGCTGCAAAGGTACAGTTGATTTTGTTTTATACAAACAAGCGCCGGTATTGTTTTTCTGTGAGGTATAATTTGGGCATAAAAAAAGACACCCGTCCGTTACGACAAGTGCCTTTTTATTTAAGGGCCAAAAGACCCGGCAAGCGTCAGCTTACTTCTTGAGGATCATCTTAATGGACTGCGCCTTAGAGCCAGTGATCAGACGGGCAATGTACACGCCTTCTGCCAGGTGACGGGCATCCAGTTCGTACTCGTATACCTGTCCGGCATCTGCCTTGCCAGTCGCCACTTTTCTGATCAGCGAGCCTCTCACATCGTATACCTCCAGCGCGAAGTGCTGCTCCGTATCAAAAGCGAAGCGAATCGTCGTTCTGTCAGAGAAAGCATTTGGATAGTTATCGAAACGGGCAGAAGACAAGCCTTCGAGTTGGTCAGCTGTTTCGAGCTTTTTGCCGTTGCTGGCCGTAAGCTCTTTTGCTTCGTGGATCACGATAGAGCCACCACCTGTACCATTGATACCTAACTTAGTGGCATCTCCGGAGTTTTCAGCGCTGCCAATCTGGTTATCATATACTGTTTGACCTCTTCCATCGACAATTTTAATTCTGAATTTGTCTGCCTCTGTTGCACCTTTCCAATCACCATCGATAGCGGTTATAGTAAACTTGTAACCTGATGCACCGTTCACAGTTCCCGTGCCGCGGTAGGTAGCTTTGCCAGCGGCTATCACCAGCGAGCCAGACTCGTGTATGGTACTCTTAAAGTTTATACTGCCCGCACTAAACTGGAACTCTGTGTTACCGTCTACCTGGCTGCTGCCTTTCTTGTACTTTGATACAAATCCAAAGTTTGCTTTACCAATTGCTTCAGGATTTGCAGGCATCGCGCCAACTGGAGAGTCAATCCATCCACCACCGGTTACGAAGCTTCCGCTCGCATCAAACACAGGTATATAAGCTGTTGATGAAGAGCATGCAGAACCAGCCACAGCCTCTACCTTGTATACACCCAGCGGTAAAGCTGAACTTGGAATTACCGCACTCGCTACTCCTGATCCATCTGATGTAGCTTCGATACTGAAAACAGGTTTACCAATTTCATCAGTAACAGTGAAAGTCACCGGAACAGCACCAATACCTACAGTACCAGCTGTCACAGTTGCTGACAGACTCGCTGATGAGCCCAATGCTACAGGTTTGCTGCTGGCGCTTGCATCAACAGTTATACCTAGAATATCAAGGTTTGCGGGTACATAAGTGATGGAGTAATTACTGTTTGAGAGCGTACTCTGACCAATGGCATATGTACCTACGGTTTCGTCAGCTACTCTGGATAGTGCTCCTGTAAAGCTGATTGGTACACCATTTGCCAACGTAGAACCTACTTCAGGGCTTGACACAAAGGTTAACGCGGGATCTGCTTGACCGCAATATTTCTGTTTAGCGTTTGCTGTTACAGTAACTGCCAACGGACTTATACTCAGATCAGCACCATTATAAGTTAGCGAGTAGTTGCTACTCAGGGCAACACTGCCTTGCTCGATCGCAAAAGTACCAACGTTCTCACCGTTTTGTCTGGAAAGCGAACCTGTAAAGGCGTCAGTACCTACGAGAGAGCCTGTCGTGATAGCATAGGTCAGTGCTGGGTCTAGATCTCCATAGGTCTTACTTTTCGCATTAGCTGTGATAGTAATCGCTTTCGGTGTGATAGTAAGATTTGCAGCCTCGTACGTGATCGTGTAGTTAGCGCCCGCGGTCAGTGAGTTCTGGTTGATGGCATATGAGCCAACGTCCTCACCAACTTCTCTTTTTAGTTCGCCACTAAAATCGTCGCCATCTACCAGATTGCCCATCTTCAGCACGTAAGTTAAGGCTGGATCGCTGTCACCGTATACCTTGCTCTTCGCTATTGCAGCAACCGTAACAGCTCTTTGAGAAATAGTGGCGGTGGCAGGTGTTACAGATACTAGCGTGTAGTTTGCCTTATCGTCTCCTGCGAGCGATACTGTAGCTGTAATGGTCCTATCTCCTGCATTTGCATCACTATAAACCGCACCCGTTACTGTAGCTGTAACATCATCAGGCGAGATAACCCCATCCAAGGTGGCTGTAGTACCACCAGCGGTTTGCGTGCCATCGTATACCTTGCCTGCATTTGCCAAGGCTGCAGTCACTTCTTTCGGAGCAATCACCAGCGTGCCTTCACCATCTGTAGCGCTATAATTGCTGTTGTTCAGCACTGCTACTACTGCATAGTAACCTGCTGCCGTTGGCACGTCTGATCTTCCATCATACGTTACAGTAACCGCCAAACCTTCAGGAGAAGTCGTAACAGTGGCTGCCTGCTCAGCACGGTTGTAAGTCTTAGACAAACCAGTCACGGCAATGGAAGCTGGTGCCTGAATGATAGTAAGCGTACCAGACGTGTTGCTTACAGTATAGTTGCGTAACTTATTATTTGAATCTACAAGTGAAGCTGTGATAGAGTAAGTTCCTACATTCGAAGCTTCATCAGCCGCTGTGTTGTAGATGGCTGTAATGGCATCGCCGTTCTTGATGCCGGTTAATGTACCGTCCAACACAGGATTTGCCACTCCAAAGATTCTAGCCTTATCATGTGCAACTACTGCTAAACCAGCTTTTAACACCGTCAAAGTACCATTAGTTGATGTCACAGTGTAGTTCGTTAGTGCATCGCCACTTAGCAAAGGACTGATGTCATACTCCCCTATTTCACTTGTCTCAGCAGCTACTGTAGTGTAGGAAGCTGAAATGTCGTCGTTGTTCCTGATACCTGTAATCGTGCCCGTAAAGGTCGGGTTAGCATCACCATACACTTTTTCAGCAGCGTCAGCCGTCACAACCAAATCTGCTTTCGTGATGGTGAATTCGGCCGTGTTGTAGGTGATCTCGTAATTACTCAGAACATCGGCTGGGCTCAGTGTGGCAGTAATGGCGTAAGGACCGCCGACAACAGTCTCACCCGCCAGGCGACTGTAAGAAGCAGTCACTTTGTCCGAAGCCAGGAAGTCCTCTAACTCACCTTCCAAGGCAGGGTCTGAAGCACCGTACGTTTTGCTGTTGGCAATAGGCGTTACTGAAGCAGTCTTCCGGGTAATGTTTGCCAAGGCTGTGCTTACAGCAGTTAACAAATAATTGTCCTTATCATCACCTGAGAGCACTGCACCTGAAATAGTAACCACTTTACCATTTCCTGCATTTGCATCAGCAAAAGTGGCCGTGCCGCCAGTTAGTTGAACATCATCCTGTCCGATCACATCTTGCAGATTTCTGCTTGATACCGTTGCAGCATCAGTACCATCGTATACCTTGTTATTCGCCTCAAATGAACCAGCGATTGGTTTGGCAGTAATACCTGCAGTTGTTGAAGCTGTATTGTTACTCAAGGTATAGTTGGTGCTCATAATAGACACACCGGCTGTTACAGTCTTGCCACTACCCACATGCTTATCAGCAAAGCTAGCATTGTTAACGTTCACCTCTACCTGATCGCCTTCTACAAGTCCTTCCACAGTGCCAGCAGCAGTAGCAGTGGCAGTGCCGTCGTATACCTTATCCCTTGCAGTAATAGACGCTATCAGCGCTTTCGGAGTGATAGTGAACAGTGTACCTTCGGTGAGGCTCAGATTATAGTTGTTACCCAGGCTAAGGGTACCCAACGAAACGGCGTAAGTGCTAACATTTTCACCAGCGGCTCTTTCTAATTCACCAGAGAAAGTATCATTATTCACTACAGTGCCTGACGTAGCCTGATAAGTCAATTCCGGATCAGCAGCGCCGTATACCTTGCTTAGGGCATCAGCAGTCACAGCCACACTGCGTCGGGTGATTTCGAAATCAGCACCAACAAATGTCAGCGCGTAGTTTGAAGTAGCTGCCAATGTGCCTTTGTTGATCGCGTAAGAACCTACATTCTCACCTACTGCTCTTTCTAAAGCTCCAGCCAAGTGCGATGGGTTAACCAAACTGCCATCAGCAATCTCATAAGTAAGAGCTGGTTCAGCTGTGCCGTATACCTTCGACTGATTTACATGGGCAGTCACAGTGATAGCGCGAGGGTCGATTTTAAGATCTGCAGCGGTTGATCCTTTGTAATTTTCATTATCTATTGAGATAGTCACCGCATAAGTGCCCACGTTAACCTGACCATCGTTTTTAACTGTCACGCCTGTTAAGCCTTCGGGTACGGTAGCAACTTGTATAGTTTTAGCTGTACCGTCATACGTATGTGTGAGGTCACCAAGTGTAAAGGTTGCAGTAGCTTTATTCACCACGAGTGTCACCTCTTCGCTAGCTGCCTTGTAGTTGTCTGATTCTGCAGCAGAAACAGTCAGCACGTGATCGCCGGCGTTGAGCACTGTACCCTCCACAGGAGTGTAAGTCAATGTAGCACCGCCCAGGGCAGTGGCATTGAGTTGTGTAACTGAAAGGGCCGTGCCGTAAGTGATAGAAGCCGGATTTTCCCAGATGATGACTTGATCGGCTTTATTAATCAGAAGCGTGCCTGTTGCACTACCTGAGAAATTAGCGTTCAGTAATGTAGCAACTACTGCATAACCTCCAGGCTTATGATTAATAGGTTGTTCTGTTGAGCCATCATAAGTAATAGTGAAAGTACTTGAACCTATTGCGTCCGTTGTTGCAGTGGCGAATTTAGCACTGCCAGTATAGTCAAACGTTAGGTCTCCCAATGTTACAGTAGCTGTCGCTTTTTCAACATTCAAAGCAACAGGCTCACTGGTTACCGGCGTCCCACAGTTTCCTGACACAACTGCTCTGTACTGTCTGCCAGTCAATGCAGCACCTGGGCTCGACAATGTTAAGGTTGAGGTTGCAGTGCCACTGTAAATAGCTCCATCAGAAAGGGCAGACCACATCGTAGTACCATTTGAAGTAATACCTTCGTGCCAGGTATAGGACAAGGGGGCTGTTCCGGCTGCTGATACAGTAAAGACTGCGTCATTACCATAAACTAATGCAGGACTTATAGAGACTGGCTGAGAAGAAATTGAAGGTGCTGTACAGTCAGGTATTATAGAAACTTTAGGCTGCCCAGCTGATGGATTTACCGCAAAACTATTACCACCATAATTTGTGTTGCTATACGCACTTGTTGTCCATATATAATTACCAGGTACTATAGGATTATTCAAAACAACAACAAAATTTAACTCCTGAGTGCTAGATAGTGAATTGTTACCACCTAAAGCTGCAAAACTGATCTCTCTAGTATTTACATTAAAAGATCCTGCCCCCCATGATTTGTCTTGATCTGCTGCAACTGGGCTTATATATACCGGAGCTCCATAACCCTCAGGTACTTTGATTCTAAAGGAGCTTAAACTAGTAGTTGTCCCTAAAGTATTCTGGTTTCTAATCGTTATTTTGTAAGAAATACTTGAAGCTGAGGCTTTAGAAGATGTTGGTGTAATTGTAGCTATAAATTCAGCAGCATCAGTAAAATAAGCATAAGCAACTGCCCCTGAGGTTTGTCCGACAGATTTTAATCTTAATGAATCACCCGGACAATCACAAACCAACCAATCTGTTACAAATGCACCGCTAGCATCTGCCTTAACAGTCCAGGGCAGATACGACGAATCTGGAGCTATTGTATTACAAGGTTGACTTAGGTTCTTAACCTTTAAAACAACATCCTCAAAGGCATTAAAGCCGGCTCCAGTAAAAACGGCATTTGACCGGGGTGCATAGTCCTCTTTGTCTGTTATGACTGTAGCACCGCTCTGGGCACTCGCACCAAATGCAGTCAGTATAAGGAACACCGTAACCAGAAACGGCAGTTGCAAAGTGCGCGAAATGCCCCATGTTCGTTTTAGTAAAAATTTACCATTCATAAAGTAGTAATAAAGGGTTTAGGGTTAAAAGTTTTTCAATTCATCTCACCTTGATGATTTAAGGTGCAACTGGTAGTAGCATGTTGGTGACAATTATAGCTTAGACATAAAAAAAGAACATGACTCTCCTGATTGATGCATAGCAACACTATAGAAGACATGTTCTCTTAAAACCACACCTAAGCTTATAAAATGTAAATTAATTAATAGCTTTATACAAAATTACAACTCAAAGGTTATACTCTTCAAATAATTTTTTAGTTTATTTATATATTATATTAAAGTTTATATACCTTTCAACTATTGTTAGCAAGCTTACCATCCAATTTTTAGACCCTTAGCAAGGTTTATGAAATGTTATAGCGAATGGTGCTTTGAAAACCAATGCTATTTTTAGCTAACTTTGTATCAAAAATTTTATATATATTTTTTCTAGCTTTGGCATAGTTTTTTCGGTATAAGCACATACTACCGAAGGCGCTACACACGTATATAGATCATGAAGAAGTATTTGCTCAGTTTACTGGCCCTTGTTTTTTGCTTCACACTTAGTCAGCAAGCGGCCGCCCAGATCAAACTGCCGCAGGCCAGTCCTGCCGCTTTGGTGAAACAAACTATTGGATTGACTGAGATAACGGTGCGCTACCATGCACCTGGTGTTAAGGGGCGTCAGATCTTTGGATCGCTGGTGCCTTACGGAAAGCTCTGGCGAGCTGGCGCCAACGAGGCTACTTTGATCACATTCGAAGATGATCTTTTCCTGAACCACGAACGTGTCCCGGCTGGTACTTATTCTTTCTTTATCCTGCCAGAAAATGAGACGGAATGGAACATTGTGCTGAACAAAGACACCACGCTTTGGGGTTTGGAAGGCTACAGTGAACTAAATGACGTGGCATACCTGCGGGTAACGCCGACTAAGATTCCTTTCCAGGAAACATTGCAGTTCGCCTTTAGTGATATCAGCACTAACACCGGCACACTGAACCTAACCTGGGAGAATTCAAAAGTGACGATCCGTATTGAAACTGAAATTGAGAAAAAGGCGCTTGCCAACATTAATAAGGCCCTGAAGGAAGCCGCTCCTGACGACTGGTATACCTGGGCACAGGCTGCCGATTACCTGACCTCGCGCAAAGACCAGCACGAGAAAGCTTTACAATACATCAACAAGTCGATCGCCATTAAAGAGACTTTTTTTAATAACTGGGTGAAAGCCAGGCTGTATGCGCTGAACAGAGAATACCAGGTAGCGGTTAACCTAAGCGCAAAGGCCATGCAGTTGGGACCCAAGGAGCCGGAAAGTTATCAGACGTATGCGCGGGAGATCGAATCGGCGTATAATGAATGGAAAAAACGCAGGTAATAGCGCTGAGATAAGAATTAAAGCGGGGCTTCGGGACTATCGGAGTCCCGCTTTTTGTTTAAAACCGGGCGATGAAGCGAAGATTGAGGCGCCGGCCAGTCAGGAAATTAGGTATAGCGTAGGTCAGGTCGTTTACATCTGTGACGTAGCTGTAGGAAATGCGGTTCTTTGCATCGATGATGTTGAGCACCTCCAGGCCTATCCAAAGACTCTCCAACGATACTTTCTTTCGCTCCGTCAGGTCATCTCCTAAGGCTATAAGCTTCGAGAACCCGATGTCCACACGCTTATAAGACTTGCCTGAAAAAGCATTGCGGAAATCCGGACGATTTGGCGGACCAAATGGCAGTCCACTACCATACACTGCGTTCAGGTACATCCGGATGGTTGGGTTATCGGGCAGGTGGTCTTGGAAGAACACGCCAATGTTCAATAGTTGATCTGTCGGTCGGCGCAAATACCCCCGATCCTGGCTTCCGGTTATTTCGCCGGAACTGTTGTATATGAGGCTGGAGTCACCCTGCACGTTCTCACGCGTCTGCATCATCCCTAAGCTCAGCCAGGACTCCGCCCCTTTTATAAACTCCCCGTTCACCCGCACGTCAAAACCGGCTGCATAAGCTTTTGCATTGTTTTGTCCGTAATAGCGCAGCCGCACATTGTCCAGATCATAGGGCACAACGTTGGTCATGTGCTTGTAATAGACCTCAGTGGTCAGCTTAAAGTCACGGTCCCAGGTCTTAAAAAGATAGTCGCTACCTACCACGGCATGCAAAGAACGCTGCGCTTTCAGGTCCGGGTTTAGCTCGCCCTGGAAATTACGCAGCTCCCGGTAAAAGGGGGGCTGGTAGTAGAGACCGACAGCTGCTTTAAACGAAAGGTCAGGATTCTGGCGGGTGATAAAAGAATATTGCACCCGCGGGGTAATGGTTAGTTCATTGTTGTAGCTCCAGTAGCTGGCCCGGATACCATAGGTGATCGTTTTGAGCGAATCCAACTCGTAGGTATGCTGCACATAGCCGTTATAACGCTGGGTATGTAGAATCAATTCTGGATCGAGCTGATAAGCCATGGTCACATAATCTGAGGAATCCACGAAGCCGTACTCAGCCAGGCGATCGTTGATGCGCTCCAGGCTGGCCTTGGCTCCGGCCAGCACGGTGCTGCGGGCACTCAGGCGCCAGGTATTGCGGCTCTCAGCAGCTAGTACCAGCGCTTTCAAGGCGTTGCGGGCATGGTCATACTGGCTGCCGATGCCCCGGTCACGCAGGCATTCGCCTTTGTCGTTGCGCCCAAGCGTATTCACGTCGCAGAGTCGGTACAAGGCCTCTATATCCCGAAACTCGCGCTCGAGCGAGTGTACGCCAGAAATGATAAATTCTGTCAATAACTCTTCCGACACCTGATGACTGAGATTGGCTCCCACCTGATAGGTATCGTACTCCATGTTCTCCTGTCCCTCGTAAGCCACCAGCAGCCGAAGGGGGGCCTGGCGGGTACCGAAAGTGGTGGTGCGGTCTTCGGGCTCCACCCTGAAATTGTTACGCGCGTAACTGCCCAGCAATCCCAGTTTAGTGCGCTCTGGCTCTTTGCCCAGATCGAAACTCAGGTATACCTGCCCATCTGTAAAAGTGGGCCGGTACTCTCCGTCTACCTGCAGCCCCTGCAACATGTACCTGCTGTTCTTGTGGCGTAGGCCCATCAGGTATGAAACCCGCTTATTCTTGGAGGCTTCCTCCAGGTGTATGGCGCCCCCGGTGAGGCTACCGGTCACAGATCCGGCAAAAGAAGTGGGTCGCTTGTACTCGATGTTGAGCACCGAGGACAGCTTGTCGCCATACTTAGGCTGCCAGCCTCCGGAAGAGAACTCCACGTTGGCCACCAGGTCGGGGTTTATGAAGCTCAGCCCCTCCTGCTGGGCCGCCGAGATCAGAAAAGGACGGTAAATCTCGATTCCGTTGACGTATACCAGGTTTTCGTCGTAGTTGCCACCCCGCACCGAATAGGTCGAGGACAGTTCGTTGTTACTGGTCACACCGGGCAGCGTGGCCAAAATCATGTTAAAATCCCCGAAAGCGGAAGGAAGGGTTTTCGTGAGTGTCGGATCCAGCTTGGTCACGCTTACCTGCTCGCGGGTATCGTCTTCGCGTTTTCCCCGCACATCCACCTGCCGTAATTGCTGCGGGTCGGCTACCAATACAAAATCGAGCAGCAGCTCCTGCCCTGCCTCGAGGCGCACACGCCGCTCCTGCTGCTTATAACCGAGGAAACGCACTACCAGAACGATTTCCTCAACAACAGGTACTTTGAGGCTATACCTGCCCTGGGCATCAGTTTGAGCGCCAAGGGTACGGCCCTGCACCCCTACCGTGGCCATTTCGAGTGGCTGGCGGTTTTGGTCCAGAACCGTACCCTTTATGATACCCTGCTGTGCATAGACACCTGCTGGCAGCAGCATTAAGAGCCATACCGCAAGATATCGGTGCATAAGGGGTGCTTAGGTTTTGAATTAGGCCTGATTTTTCAGATTGGCGATGGTCTTCAACGGATCTGCTGAGTTAAACACGAAGCTGCCGGCTACCAAAGCATCCGCCCCTTTCTCCAATAGCAAAGGTGTATTCTGCTGATTCACGCCACCATCAATCTCAATCAGTGCCTTGGAATTGCGGGCAATGATCAGGTTTTTCAGGGATTCGATCTTGCGGTAGGTGTTTTCTATGAACTTCTGTCCGCCAAATCCAGGATTTACCGACATCAGACATACCAGATCCACGTCCGCGATCACATCGTCGAGCAGTTGTACGGAAGTATGGGGGTTGAGGGCTATACCAGCCTTGGCTCCCGTTGCTTTTATCTGCTGGATAGTACGGTGCAGGTGGTTGCAGGCTTCCAGGTGCACAGAAATGATCTCGGCTCCCGCCTCTCTGAACTGCTCAATGTAAAGCTCCGGCTCCACGATCATCAGGTGCACATCAAGCGGCTTTATGGCATGGCGCTGAATGGCCTGCAGCACCGGAAATCCGAATGAAATGTTGGGCACAAAACGGCCATCCATGATGTCGATATGAAGCCAGTCGGCCTGGCTTTCGTTCAGCATTTCTACTTCGGACTGCAGGTTGGCAAAATCAGAAGCTAGTACAGAGGGGGCAATAATTGGTTTCATGAAACAAATATAGAAATTAAGATAGAATCCATCGTGTGAAAAACAAACACAGCGGCATCAGAGCCTGACAAAGCGCAGGGTGACGTTTCTGCTGTTGGAACTCACCTGACAAAGGTATATGCCTTTTTTGAGCCGGGAAGGTCTGATGCTGAGCGTATGCACCGCCTGATGTGCAAACAGCATCTGACTATGTACCAGCTTACCAGACGCATCATAGAGCCGCGCCAGGGCGTTTTCCTGCTGCCAGGTTTCATCCATCCGCAGCACAATAGGCTCTTCCGAAACCGGGTTGGTGATGCTGATACCAGCCGCCAGTTCATCCGCCATACCTGTTACAAGCCGGCTATAAGTCGGAATGCCGTAACCGATAGTATTGTTGGGGTTGTTGTAATTATTACCTAACTGGCGCATCAATTCCAGCAACTCCATATTGGTGAGCTTCGGGCGTGCCTGCCAGATGCAGGCGACCATACCTGCCATGATCGGTCCTGAGAAAGAGGTGCCACTGGAGCGGCCTAAGTTACCTGAAGAAGACAGCACGTATACCTGCTGCCCCATCGCCACTACATCCGGTTTTAGCCTTTGATCTGCCGTAGGCCCAACGGAGCTGAAGAGTGCATGCACCGCGAGCGAATCCACAGCGCCTACGGTGAGGACAGAGTCGGCATCGGCAGGTGCTGAAATATAGCGCCAGGCTTTGTTGCCCTCGTTGCCAGCACTCGTCACCACCAGCATACCGGTGGCAGCAGCCAGATCAGCTGCGCGGGTGATGATGGTGGTGTTGCCGTTGAGCTCGCTGTAGGTATAGCTGTAAGAAGGTGCATCGAACAAGGTATAGCCGAGCGAAGAGTTGATCACATCCACCCCGGCACTGTCAGCAAACTCGGCGGCTAGCAGCCAGTTCACCTCCTCAATGTTATGCTCGGTAGCCGCATCTTCTGTCCGTAACAGGTAATAGTTGGCTTTAGGGGCCGTGCCTACGATGCGGCCCGGTTCATAGGCGGCCATCGTCGACAGCACCGAAGTGCCGTGCTGACTGTGTCCGTAAACATCTGTCTTTTTGCCAACAAAATCGTAAGTGCCCTTTAACTGCCCATTCTGGAAAATGTGTGAAAAAGCATTAATACTGTTCACGCCTGGAAAACCAGCGTCGAACACGGCAATGGTAATGCCTTCGCCCTGGTAACCAGCCGCATGCAACTCAGGTATACCCAGCATGTTGGACTGGTGGAATGAGGGACCAAAATAAGAAGCGTCGAAAGAGGCGCTGGCAAGCTTTAAACTATCGTTGGATTGCGTGCCTTTCTTGCCGGATGTTGCTGTTGGCAAGCGGTTGAGTTGTTGAGCTCCCTTTACGAAAGCGAGTGTCTGCAACTCGGCCAGTTTTTCAGGAGAGCATTGCACGACGGCTGCATTGAACCAACGGGAGGTATAGAGCACCTTCGCGCCCGTTGCCTTCAGCCCGCTCAAATAAGTTGGGTCAACAGGCAGGTCACGAACGGAAAGCGCTATACCCTGCTTGCTCCGGCGTTCGATTGCCTTGGCTGAAAGGTATAGCGCTGGTTGTGCTATCGTAAAAGGAGAATTGTTTTTGTCAGTGAAGTAGATCAGATGCTTCTGCTCTGCGCCGCCACTCCCCTGCGCCTTTGCAGAAAGGGCTAGAAGCAGGAGGCAGACGAACAGGGTGAGAGATCGCATAATAAGTCTTATAGTTTACCGTGCTCGATTAAGATTTCCTCCCGTTCGTGGCCGCTAGCTATCCAACCCACATTCTTAGGACAATCATTTCTACTGGTAAATTCACAGGGAGTTGATTTGTTAAATAAACGATACACAAGACCAATATTTCTAGCATAAACCTCTCGACGTTCATCTATTCTACCTTCTACAAAGTGTACTATAGGTTTAACTGTAACAGTATTCGAGAATTCAATATCCTCAATATTAAAAGATTGGTCTACATTTTCATAAGTGTAACGCTCTTTAATTTGATACAATCTAGCAACCGAATCAACTATAACCCTGTTATTGTAGGCATCCATCTCCCATATTTTTTGTCTATCAACGGGGAACACCATTTTTATATACTTCGTATTATCTTTCATTGCCAATACCATCCGCTCTGACTTATTTACGATTATAACAGAGTCGTCTAACCAGCCGCTGTTCTCATTTGGTCTTACAGAGCGAACAATTTTATAAACGAGTTGTCCGGTTTGGTCATGAAAGCTCGTGTCTACCCTTTCACGCAATTGAAATTGGGAGGTATGACTAATATTATTGGAAACCCTTATATCAGTAACATTGTACACCCGGTACTGTCCTATCTCCAGCGGATAATAGTCGTAGCCCATCGCGACCGGGTCAGGGTCCTTGTATTTACTTTCGCAGCCAGCCACAAAAGCGGACAGCACAACCAGAAGCAAAAGGGCTCTTCTCATTATTGCAACACGTTCAGGTTATAGTCTGAGTTAAAATTCGTCTCGATCCAGCCACCACCGATCACATCGTTGCCTTCGTAGAACACGGCAGCCTGCCCAGGCGCGATCGCGTGCACACCTCTCAGGAAGTGTACTTTCATTTTATCGCCTTCCTGCTCGATAATGGCCTCTGTACCCGGGTCGTTATACCTTACTTTCGTAATGGTAGGTATAGGCTGACCGATCAGGTTCTCGTACTTCACCATGTTGAGCTTGCCCACTGTCATGGCATTCTTTGCCAGATCTTCGTAATTGCCCAGCACAACGCGGTTAGCGTCTTTCTCGATACGGGTAACATAGGCCGGGAAACCAAGTGCTATACCCAGGCCCTTGCGCTGCCCGATGGTATAGAACGGATACCCTTCGTGCTTACCCACTATGGTACCATCTTCGAGCACAAACTCTCCACCGGCCACCAGTTCTTCCAGACCCTCTACGCGGCGCTTCAGGAAGCTACGGTAGTCGTTGTCAGGTATAAAGCAGATCTCGTAAGACTCCGGCTTGTTTACAAGCTCGGTAAAGCCGCGGTCCATCGCCATCTGGCGAATCTCAGTCTTGCGCAGCCCTCCCAATGGGAAAATAGTACGGGCCAGACTCTTTTGTGAGATACCCCACAGGGCATAGGACTGATCCTTACTCTCGTCCAAGCCTTTGGATATCACATATCGACCGTTTTCCTCGCGGATGTTGGCATAGTGTCCAGTCGCGATAAAATCGCAACCCAGCTGGTCAGCGCGACGCAGCAAGGCATCCCATTTAATGTGTGTGTTGCACAGCACGCATGGGTTCGGCGTGCGACCGGCTATGTATTCATCCGTAAAGTGGTTGATCACAAAATCACCAAACTCTTCGCGTATGTCTATGATATAATGCGGGAAGCCAAGCTGCACGGCTATGTTGCGGGCGTCGTTGATCGAGTCAAGGCTGCAGCAGCCGGTTTCCTTCTTGCTGGCGCCGCTCGATGCGTAGTCCCATGTCTTCATGGTCATCCCCACCACTTCATAGCCCTGCTCATGCAACATCACTGCCGCCACGGAGCTGTCAATGCCGCCGCTCATGGCTACCAATACCCTTCCTAACTTACTCATTTATCTTCAGTATTGTAATTCGAATTGATATAATTTTACTACAAAGATAGTAACATCAGGGCACTAATAAAGATTCAGCCGGGCAAATATTGTAGCGACAACAATTTGGAAAGAGGTAGTACGTTAAAAAAAACATTAAAAAATATGGCATTGTACCCGATTTGGGACTTACTTTGGAATAAAATAAGACGAACAGAACCGACACGATTCTAAAAAGATAGACTGCTATGGGCTTACGTACCTCCGTAATAGTAAACGGAATAAACAATTTGAGCGATGCTCGTTATTGCGCCGGCATGGGCGTTGATATTATCAGCTTTAACCTGAAACTGGATGACAAGGAGCGTATGACTTCCGATACGTTGAAGGAAATTGTGGGCTGGGTATCTGGCGTGAAACTGGCCGGCGAGTTTGAGCGCGCCAAGCCCGATATCATCAACCAGTACGCCGATGACTTCGGCCTCGACTACATTCAGCTCGATACGCCCTACCTAATCGACGAAATCGAAGAGATCAACCGTCCGGTTATTCAGAAGGTGTTTATCAATAAAGACACGGTAGAAAGTGAACTGCTGGAAATGATGGAGCTGTATAGCCCTTCTGTTGACAGCTTCCTGATCTATTCATCAGATTTTGATAACATCGACGAGACCAACATCAAGTTCCTAAAAAACATCTCGAAACGCTTTCAGGTATACCTGGGCTTCGGAGTTCACCGTCAAAATATCAATACCGTCCTGAAAGAAATCAAACCTGCCGGCATCGGCCTGCGCGGTGGACACGAGATCAAGCCTGGTTTAAAAGACTTTGACGAGCTTCAGGAAATCTTCGAAGAGATAGAAGAAAATTAGGAAGTTTAGGAGTTTTAGAGTTGAGAAGTTTAAGAGTTGGAATCTAGCGACTTTAAGCTGTAATGTCTTTCCCAGGCGTAAACCATTCTGAACGTTCTCAATCTAAATGCCCAAAATCCCCTGAATGCTCTTTCGGACATCCATGTCCGGAAGCATTTCTGCCGGGGACATCCTTGTCCCCGTATACCTGTGAATCTTAGCAAGGGGATTAGGAAATCCCCGACAGTTTGCTTCGGAATTGATAAATCCCGAAGAGCCTTGTAGCAGAGCCTTTTAGAAAATATGATCGCTTGTAAGGACAGGTCGCAACCTGCCCGAATCGTGCACCGGGCTTGAACTTGATTTTTTATTAGACTTGCTATACCTTGTATACCTTGAAATACTACGAGGTAACCATGCCAAATTAACAAAGACGGTCTGCTATACCTGGGTATAGCGGACCGTCTTGTTTTAAACTATTGTGATTATACCTGAGTGCTTATACCTTGAACTGCAGGTATTTGATGGTGATCTCCTCGGCCAGGTAGCGTTTTTCGTAAGTGGTGTAAATGCCCATGGTATGCTCCTGCAGATCGGACTGGTACAGGTTAGAGGTATAGAGCAGGTCTTTCGGATCACGCTCCTGCAACACTTCCAGAGTATAATCAAAGAGCATCTGATTGTCGGTCTTCAAGTGAAGGATGCCGCCAGGCTTTAGAATTTTGGCATACAGGTCAAGAAAACGCGGCGAAGTAAGCCGGCGCTTGATATCGCGGTCTTTCGGTCGCGGGTCCGGGAAGGTCACCCAAATCTCGTCCACCTCTCCTTCTGCAAAGTTATCTTCCAGGTTCTCGATGAAGGTGCGCAGGAAAGCCACATTGTGCAGATCTTCCTCTTCCGCCAGCGAACTGCCCTTCCATATCCGGGCTCCCTTAATGTCCAGTCCCAGGAAGTTTTTGTCCGGATACAGGCGGGCCATCCCCACGGTATACTCCCCACGGCCGCAGCCTATCTCCAGAATCAGGGGATTGTCATTTTCGAAAAACTCTTCCCGCCACTTACCCTTCAACTGACCATAGAGTTCCCCTTCTGGTTCTATCACATTTTCACGCTCCGCTATGGCGGCAAACTTTGCTAATTTACTTCTTCCCATCTTTTATAATTCGTCAATCTCTGCGACCACAAAGGTACTACCTCCAATAAATATTACCTCATCCGGTTTCGCATTTCGCCTGGCCGCCGCAATGGCTGCGCTCACCGTCGCATACGCTTCACCTTGCAAGCCTACCTGACTGGCTTTTTCCTGGAGCTCCCCCACAGGCAAAGCGCGCGGAATCTGGGCCTGACAGAAATAATAAGTATACTCTTTTGGCAAAAGTTGCAGGATGGTGGTAACATCCTTGTCATTCACGGCCCCAAAAACCATGTGTACCTTTTTAGGATTTAGCGCATGCAACTGATAAAGTATTTGTTTAATACCATCCACATTGTGCCCTGTATCACAAATAGTTAATGGATTAACTCTCAGTACCTGCCAGCGTCCTTTCAGGCCTGTGATAGATTTAGTGTTAGCTATACCCTGGCGAATGGCTTCGTCTGAGATACTAAACCCTCGCTCACGAAGCAGCAACAGTGATTTGAGCACACCGGGCAGGTTATACTGCTGGTATACCCCTGCCAGATCAGACTGGAGTGAAGGCAGCCACAAGTTACCATCCAGGTATACATCGTATACCTGTCCCTCCAGATGCTGTTCCAGCACGTGCACGCGAATGCTATCAGTAGCGAAGTAAAGCGGAGCCTGTTCATTAGCAGCCTTTTGCTCGAATACCTGCACGATGTCAGCTTGTTTGGTACTGATCACGGCAGGTGTGTGGGGCTTGATGATGCCGGCCTTCTCCCCTGCTATTTCGGGCAGCGTATCGCCCAGCAGCGCCTGGTGGTCTAGACCAATATTCGTGATAAGCGAAAGCTCCGGCGAAATGATGTTGGTAGAGTCCAATCGGCCACCCAGGCCTACTTCGATCACGGCAACGTCTACCTGCTCGTCAGCAAAATACTGAAAAGCAAGCGCCACAGTCATCTCAAAAAAGGAAGGTTTTACCTGCTCGAACAAGTCCTTGTGCTGCTCCACAAAGCGGATCAGGTAATCCTGTGGCAGCTCAGCACCGTTCACTCTCACCCTTTCGGTAAAGGACTTGAGATGCGGCGAGGTATAGAGGCCCGTCTTGTAGCCGGCGCTCTGAAGCACGGCTGCCAGCATATGCGAACTACTGCCCTTGCCGTTGGTACCTGCCACGTGCACCGTCTTAAACTTATGCTGCGGCTGACCAAGTGCATCGCAGAGGGCTATAATGTTGTCGAGGCTCTTCTTAAAAGCAACATTGCCGATGCGTTGAAACATCGGCAATTGCTGGTATAGGTAATCAAGACATTCTTGATAAGTCATGAAATCAATAGAAATTAGCGTGATCTGATCACAAAGGTAACCGTACCAGTAGCGCCAGTTGTAGCTCTGCTTCCTCCTATGCGGCTGAAGGTTGTTTTCTGTAGCTGTTCACGGTACCATTTCTCTACATGGGGCGACACCGTGCTTTCCAGTCGGTCAATGCCGATCAGGTTGCCGTCAGCGTCGATGCGGATGCGGAACTTCACAAAACCTGTTTCATTTTCGTAAGGGTCGCGCTTCGGAGAAATGTCATAACGCCAGCCGGCCATATCCAGACCGTCGCCACCACCACCACCACCTGGCGTGCCTTCGTAGTTCTTGGCCCCCATGATGCCTCTTGGGTCACCTTTATCACCTACTTTGTTGGCGTCGTCGCCATTGTTGTTACCAGTGGCTTCGTTCGATGTGCCGCTTTTGCCGGTGCCGGTGCTTTCAGTTGGCTTACCAGGGTATAGCGCACGTGGCTTTTCAGGCTCTGGCTTCTTCACTTCCTCCTTTGGTTTCTCCACCGGCTTCTTCACTTCCTCTTTCGGTTGTGGCTTTGGCTGGGGCTTTGCTTCTTCTTTTACGACCACAGGCGCATCAGCAGTTGTAGTCACTACTTTTGGCGTTTCAACCGGAGTTGGAGGGGTTGGTGTAGCTGCTACAACAGGCTTCGGATCAGGTAATGGTTCCGGCTGCGTCGGAGCAGGCTTGCTGTCCTGCACGTTCTTGGACTCGTTTGGAGTAGCCTTCGACTGCACATCCCCACTGCCTACAGCATCCATACCAAAATCAATCTCAATACCCATTTCCTTGTCCGGCTTACCCGGTGCCCCACTCCAAGCCAGCAGGTAGAATAAAAGCAACAGGATAATCACGTGCAGGGCTATACTTATACCTGCCGCAATTTTCCTGTTTTTCTCTTCTTCCTTATTTAATGCTATCTCCATCTCAATACTTATTATTCTGTCGGCGTTGTGGCCAGCGTTACCTTCGCGTTTAGACCTGCCGCCACACTGGCAACATTTACCAGGTACTCCACCGGAACGCTCTTATCGACATGTAGTACAACCACGCCTTCTTCTGCCTTCTGCAAAAGTGCTGCCAATTGCGGCTCAAGATCTGATAGATTGATCTCTTTGCCGTTTAAGAAATACTTTAAGTCCGGCGTGATGGTAACGTTTATTTTTTGGATGACAATGGTAGATGACTTACTTGTAGGCAAACTAACCGGTAGGCCGGTAGGCGCTACAAAGTTTGAGGTAAGCATGAAAAATATGAGCAACAGAAATATGATGTCGGTCATCGACGACATATTGAACTCTGGATTGATCTTATTTTTAGAGCGTAAATTCATGCTTAAAGTTGTGGTTCTTGTAGAAGATCAATAAACTCAATCGAAGTGTACTCCATACCGTGCACAATATTGTCGATCTTGGACACCAAGTAGTTGTACCCTACATAGGCAGGCAAACCGATAATCAAACCGGTAGCGGTTGTTACCATCGCCTGGTAAATACCAGCCGAAAGCAGCTGCGGGCTAATGGTACCCTCCGCCTGTGCAATGGCAATGAAGGCCTGAATCATACCTGTTACCGTACCGAGGAAGCCCAGCATAGGCGCTGCACCTGCAATAGTAGCGAGGGAAGCCAGGTTTCGCTCCAGCTTGCTAATTTCGATCTTGCCTACGTTCTCGATAGAAGTCTCAATGTTTTTAAGCGGGTTACCAATGCGGCTAATCCCCTTGCCCAGCATTCTGGCTACTGGCGTGTTCGTTTGGGCGCACAGCATGCGTGCACCATTAATGTCGCCTGCCAGTACCATGCTCTTGATGCGATCGCTGAAACCATCGGGGTTTTTAGCGGCCTTCATGAGGGTGAGGTAACGCTCGAAGAAAATGTAAACAGCAGCCAGTGACAAAAGTAGCAGCGGGATCATGGCCCAGCCACCCGCCATCGCCAGGTCCATCAACGAAACTGAGTTTTCCGCTGCTTCTGCACCCTCCATCAACATAGAAGTCGTATCAGCAGGAGTCGTTGTAATTTGTAAGAAGAGAGATGTCATGTTAATTATTATAAACCCAAATATTTTCTCCGAATGATTTTCTGTAGGTATTCATAGCAGCCTGCGCCTCCTCCGCCGAAGCAAAGTCCGCTACAGATACTTTAAAGAGCCTGCTGCCTTTGCCAGGCTCCAGAACTTTGGCCTCATGGCCGAACTCCGCTATCTCCTGACGGCTGAACTCCGCGTTCAGCATGCGGGCATAACCGCCCGTAATAATATAAAAACGACCATCTTTATCGCTTACCGTGGTCACTACGGGTGCCGGTGCTACTTCTTCTATAATTGACTCAGCCTTCTCATTAACGAATTCATCTGCAGCATATTGAGCATCCTGTCCGGAAGTATTGCTTGAAGCGTCGCTCCAGGCATCTGCTCCTTCTTCTATACCTGCTTCCGATGCATCCATTACATCATGTCCTAAAGTAGCTTCGTGTTGAACAGGTATAGTAACAGTGGAAGTCTTTTCGCTCGCCAGCTCCTCGTCATTTAAAAGCGAAGTTGGGTACAGGCTGCTCAGGTTATAATCCGTTTGAAGGGATAGCATGTACAGGGCCGTTCCTACCAAACCTGTCAGGGCCAGACCGGCAGCCACGTGGTAGGCGCGCTTCAGTCGGGCTTTGAAAGGTTTATTGGCCGGTGCGGGATCTGCTGCCTGGCGCTCCTTAATGAGGGTGCGCAGCACAGCCGGCTCCTCATGACGGATCGGTCTTGCGACGATCTCGGGCAGGCCGAAGCTTGCTTCCAGCAGGTTATCACCTTCTGTGTATTCAAATACTAGTCGCTGCTCGTGGTTGTATTTGAACACGCCGATGTCGGTGAGCTCAAACCGCTGCTCACTTTCCAGACGGGTTCGTACCTCATGCACAAAAGAGACGACCAGCTGCCTGGCCTCTTCTTTTGAACTACTGTTGGCATAAGCGATGGTGCTGATGAGCAGTCCATCGTTCAGAACCAGCTTTTCGTTGAAAGCAATCTTTTTGGACGGCGGCACCAGCGTATGCTTCACCGGATTGATCCGGGCAGGCACATAGCGCGTAATCAACCCGCCAAAATCAGGTATGATCACGCAGTCGTGATTATAGAGCAGGTGCTTGATGTGCTTTTCTACCATAGGCACTTAGAATGAATAAGAGACTCCTCCTATCAGGTTGATACTTTTGTTGGGGTAATTTACAAACCTTTCGTACTTCTGCGCAAACAAATTATTCACCATCAGAAAAGTTGTGAATCTGTTGGAGAATCTGTAATCGGCCTTTAGGTTCAGGTCCACGATCGTATCCGTTTCCCGCAGCCTGAATGTGCCGTCAGGATGGTTAACGCGCCCGAAAGAACTCCCAATATAGTAAAGTTCTGAATTAAAGAGAATCTTATCATAGAAGTTGTAGGTGGCAAAAACGCTTGCCATCAGCTCCGGACGGTGAAATGCCTGCTCTAAGGTGGCTGTGCTATACTTGTTATAATCAGCCTTTAATCCAATGCGCAGTTCGTCTGAATAATTGAAAGTAGCCTCTCCATAAATATTCAAAACATTTGTTACGCCGTCGTCATACAACAGGTCAAATTTGGATGAGTCGCTTGCCGAGTTGTTGTAGAAGTACATGTTGCGGAAGTTCTGGTAGGCCACACGACCCGTCAGGTGTACAAAGTTAGCAATGTTGGCCTGCATACCGCCGTATACCTCCAGCCCTTTGTTCTGATCTGCCACTCGTACATTCGGCGCCAGGTATGGGTTCTCCTGGGTCAGCTGATATAAAGTAACCCTTTGAAGGTCGCCACCTATACCTGCGTAAATCAACAGGTTACCTTTTACTGGCTCCACTCCTACACGTACCGTTGGGTATACATTGAATTTGCGGGCGTCGTTCACAGTGTCGCCTGTGTAGGCGATGTTAGCACCGATCGCAAGCCGGATGGCATTCAGCTGGCGTTCGTACTGCGGATGAACTTTGAACAAGGTACGGCTAACAGAAGCAGAGTCCTTGTGCGATACCAATGAGAGGTCAGCATCAACCTTAAAAGCAGACACATCATCCAAACCGTACTCGGTATTCAGTTTGGCAGCGATGTTCGTCTCCCGCATGTCGTAGCGGTCGTTGAGGTAGTTCACGTTCAAACCTGCTTTGAACAGGAGCGGCATACCGGCACCATGGTTGTGCATATACCCTTCGGCATTCACGCGGTTGAACACCTGGCTGATGGTGTCACGGTCCACAGTGGTTTCTTGGGGACCATATCCGTAGAAATGATATTTGTCGCGTCCGTAGCCTAGCTTACCACCCAAGGTAAGGCCCTGCAGGTACGACTCGCCATTCAGGTTGATGGCGGAGTTTGTCACAGCGGAATTCTTCCCGTCCACCGGTCCTCTGGCAGAGGTAATATGGCTGATATCCGCTCCGTAGGAAGCCGTATTGCTGCGCTTGTTATGGAAGTAGCCTTTCAGGTAAAGCGTACCGTAGTTGCCTATACCTGCCTTTACATAGTTACCGTACAGCTTGGTCAGTTCGTCCTGCTTGATGGTGAGTACACGCATCTGGAGGTCAACATCCTGCCCTTCTAGGCGGTAGTCATTGAAACGGTAACGCACATTGCGCTCACCCGGCTCCGGAGCAACCACGGCAAACTTCTGGTAGTTACGTGAAGCCCGCGGCAGTTCGATCTTGCGATCCTTCTCCACCACTACTTCAGAATCCTGTAGCTTAGCACCTTCGCCCCAACCTGTTGTCTGCGCCTGGGCACTGTTCAGAAAGCTATACCCGGCACACAGTACAATCGCTGCTATGGAAGCTTTTTTAAATCTATTCTTCATGTTGCTATTTCTCTTCATGATGCATTATCGCTTTCTTCCCTTTACTGAGTCAGCCGGGGCTGTGCTGGGGGCGCCACCCAGTTTGGCCAGCTTCTGTTTTGCCTCTGCCACGATCTCCGGCACCGGTGAGTGCTCTATAACGGAGTTAAGTGTTGACGTGGCCTGGAAGGTTTCGTTCTGCGCCACATAGTTATCAGCGATGATCAGGAATGACTTGCCCAGCCAGAAATCATAGCTGGAGAACTTCGTGTTGAAGTCAAAGGCAACATCAATCGACTCTGCATATTTTTTCTGCTTGTACAGGATCTCCGCCACCAGGTAGTGCGCTTCCGCTCCATTTTCATCTGTCGCGGACGCGGATGCTTCACGCAGTTCTTTCAGGGCCTGGTCCAGATTGCCTTCGGCATAGGTTGCTTTGCCTTTGTAGAGTTGCGCTGTGTTGAAGACATAAAGTGCGGAATTACCCTGGCTGATCAGCTCGTTGGCAATGCGCTTCGACGCGGCATAGTCGTTTGACAGGAAGTGGCTCTTCATCAAGCCAGTCAGAGCAGTTTGCTGCTCCCGACGGTTTGTGGCCGTGTCGCGCAGACGGCTGTAATACTTGATCGCCTCTTCGTAGTTCTTGTTCTCAAACTCGGCGTCAGCCACTTTCTGAATCGCACGGTTCACGTACTCACTCTTGTTTTCCTCCACAACAGCTTTCATGAGCGGCAAGCCTTTGTCCGGCTGGTTCACCCTTATGTAAGAATCCGCCAGGAAGTAGTTGGCTTCGCTCACATAAGGGCTGTTCGGATAGGCCTTCAGGTAATTCTCGAGTTTAGCGACTGCCTGATCGTACTTTTCGTTGAAGTAAAGTGTCTTCGAGGCTTCAAACTCAATGCTTTCGAGGGCATTGCTCTCGGGGTTAGCCGTTCTGAATTTCTCGGCATACGTATCAAATTCAGCGCTTTGGTTCTGGGTAGCCAACACTTCCTGAAGGCTATAGAGTGAACCACTGGCAGAACGGGAGTTCGGGAATTCGTCGAGCACGCGTTTATAATCTGCCGCGGCCTCTGCATTACGGCCCAGGTTAGCATAAGCTATACCTCTCTTTTCCAAGGCATTCGGTAGCAGTCGGCTCTGCGGTCTTCCCTGGATCAGCGCCGTGAAACCAGAAACAGCTGACTGGTAGTTGCCTCCTTCAAAATCGATGATGGCACGCTGGTACATGGCCGGCTCCACGTAGCGCGACTTCTGGTACTGACTGTACACGGTCTGCAGGCTTTGCTTGGCTGCTTCTTTGTTCCCCATCAGACTCTGTACTATACCTTTCTGGAAGTATACATAGTCTTTGTCATTGGAATTAGAGGCCAATACTTTGTCGTAGAGCGCCAAGGCAGGTGCATACTGCTTTTTCACATAATGCAGGTCAGCCAGGCGCATCATGGCATCAAAGTGGTTCGGGTCGCTGGTGCTGGTACCGTCCACGTAGGCCTTGAAGTGCGGCATGGCTTTGTCGTACTCCTTACTGTTGTAATAGGCATAGGCTATACCATAGCGCGACTTCATATAGTACTCCGACTTGCGGGCTTCGCTGTTTCGGAATACGGCAGCGTAGCTGTTGATAGCATCCACATAACGCTGCCCCATCGAGTAGGCCTCCCCTTTCACAAAGTGGCTGGCCGCCGTGATCTCCTTGTCATAAGGATACTGCAGCGATTTATCGAGCAAGGTAACTGCCGTCGGGAATTTGCCTTCATTGTAAAGGTTCACGCCGTACAGGTGCGTCATGCGCTGGTAAGTCTCCAGCATGCGGTAGCTCTTGTCCGGCATATTCTCAATGTGCCGGATCGCCTCTGAGTAATTGTTGGAGTTGAAGTAAGCCTCTGTCAGCAGGGCGTCCACGTCAGCGGTATGCTCCGATTTAGGGAATTCCTGGTTGAAGTTCTGCAGGGAGTTGAAAACGTCGCGGAAGTTACCCAGCTCGTAACTTACCTGTGCAAATTTGACGGTAGCGGCTTCCGTGATCGTTCTATCCTTGTCATTTTTGCGGGCCTGATCAAAGGCGGTGAGGGCATACTGCTTGTTGTCCTCGCGCAGATAGCTTAACCCTAAGTAGTAAGCTGCATTCTGTCCGAGCGCGTCCTTTTTGCTGGCTACTTCCTTAAAATTGGCAATCGCGTTTTTATAGTTGCCGTTCTTGTAGTCGGTGTAGGCAATCTTGTATTGGATCACCGGGTCCAGCTTGCGCTTGCCCTGGGCATACTGGCTAAAATACTCCTCGGCTTTTTTGTATTCGGCACGCTGGTAATAAGCGTCCCCTACCAAAAGCGCGATTTCTTCTGCCTGCTGTACTTTCGGGGTTTTGGCCAAAGCCGCCTCCCCGTATTTGATCACTTCGAAAATATCCTGCTCCTTATACAGGATCTCCGTGATCATGTAAGGCACGATCTGCGCATAAGCCTCGTTCTTCTCAGCAATCAGAAGATCAGCCTTCGCTGCGTCGTAGTCGCCCTCGCGGTAGGAAATATAGCCGGCGTAGTAGTTAGAGGCATACGCAAAACGGTTCTCGTCTTCTCTGAAGCCGGTCGTCTTGTTTTTGTCGAACCAGATCTTGGCGTTTTTGAAGTCCTTAGTGGCGAAATAAGAATAGCCTAGCTTAAACTCTAGCTCTTTGTTCTGCTTGATACTCAGAAGATGCGTCGGGGCGCTCTCCAGTTTCTCTACCGCCTTTTTGTAGTCCTTGTTTTCAAAATAGAAAAGGCCCAGCTCGTAGTTCGCCAGGGTCGTCTTCGGGTGGGCCGGGAACTTGCGGGTAAAGTTCAGGATCAGCTGCTCAGCGTCGGGGTGCAGCAGGTATAAGCCACTCAGCGCATAGTAATATTGCGCGTCTGCGGTCTTGGCGTCGTCTCCGATCAGGTTGATGTACTTGCGGAAGGCCTCCTGAGCTGCTCCGTACTTGGCGCGGTCAAACAATTCCACCCCCTCATGGTAGTGCTTGTCTTTTGTGGTGAACACCTGGGTGTGCTGGGCCACCGCCATGTGGCTTCCCCCAGCCAAAACCGATGCCAGCGCTACTTTATAGGCTATCTTCATATGTATCTTACTGCCCGATTACGAGCTATTCTTATGGCTTATTCTTATAAAACAGGTATAGACGCCCGCAAGCGCCATGCCCGACAGGCAAACTCAAAGTTAATTAAAAATCGATAACCGCACGAACCACAAGCGTTAAACATCCGGCAACTAAGCAACGGAAAACACCTCACACCTCTATACAATGCCGCAGCAGCAGCAAATATTGTGCTGATCGCGGGAAATTGTGCTTAATGGGAGGTCAAAGTTCTCGGAACCGGATGCAATATCTTGAAAACCAGTTCCTTTAAAATCTCTGATTCGCTCATATCGCCGCCACTTATGCCCTTCACCTGCAGGTCGGCTACCCGGATATGGTGAATGATATCCACCACGCACATAAGCGGAAAAACCCGCAGCGCCAGCATATACTCTTTTACCAGGAAGCCTCGGTTGCCCAGGCTCTTCCGCACCCCAGACTCTGACTTATCAGCGGACTGGTGCAGGGTTAAAAGCTTGGTGAAAAACGTAAAGAGCAGACTCAGGTTAGGTATGAGGGGGTTATTTTTAGGATTCGCTTCAAAATACTGCACGATCCGGTTGGCCTTGAGCGCATCCTGTGCGATAAGTGCCGACTGGAGCTCAAAAACATTGTATTCCTTGCTGATGCCGACATTCTCCTGTACCACCCGATCGTCTATTATCTGCCCGGGCTGCAGGTTGATCAACAGCTTGTCTATCTCGTTGGCCTGGCGTGACAGGTCGGCGCCTATAAACTCGCTGAGGAGCAGCACCGCTTTGGGGCTGATCTGCAGGCCTTTAGTCTTCACATAACCGGTAATCCAGGCAGGCACTTGGTTATCGTACAACTTTTTGGTGGTCAGCAGCACAGCGTGTTTCTGCACCACCTTGCCCAGCGACTTACGACCATCCAGTGTTTTGTGCTTATGGCAGAACACCAGTATAGTAGAAGGCAGCGGGTTTTGCAGGTAGGCTTCCAGCTGTCTGATCCCTTCTTCCCGCTCCAGGTCCACAATACTCTGCGCCTCCTTTACGATCACGACCTGTCGCTCCGACATCATCGGGAAACGCTTAGCCTGCAACAACACCGTGGCCACATCCACATCCTTGCCGTATACCACCACCTGGTTGAAGCCTTTTTCGTGCTCCTGCAGCGCGTGCTTTTCTATAAAGTCAGCAATCTGGTCAATGTAAAAGGATTCCTCTCCTTGCAAAAAATACACGGGCGCAAACTGCCTTTTCTTTAATTGCTCCAAGATGCCCTCCGGGGTGTGCGACATTGTGTTGGTCAGGTATAAGGTGGTGACGGATCAGGTATACTGACACCAAATATACAGGTATCTGCGCTGCAAATGAAAGGCTCAACCACCAAAAAGGAATAAACCTCCGATATGTTCTCCTCCTCCTGCCTATTGTATAATTAAGACAGTGAATACTGTGGTCTCCTTCGTGAATCTTCAATCTTTAGGTATAGCCAGTGCATTTAACTATATGCAAGTGAAAAGCTTATATTAGCAGTCAAGAGAAATTCCCTGTTGCAATTTCAAAATGAATCAACAGGTATAGCTTTAGCTGTACATGGCAAGCGCTATACCTTGAGGTTGTTTTCGGAATGACTCGGTCGTAAGGGAATTACAGACCGCGAATTTGCCAACTCTTTCCTATATTTGCTCCAAACTGACGATTTTTAAGCTTACATGAATCTGATAGAAGAATTAAGATGGAGAGGCATGCTCCACGATTTCATGCCCGGTACAGAAGAACAATTGGCTTCCGGCATGACCACTGGTTATATCGGATTCGACCCGACCGCATCCTCATTGCATATTGGCAACCTGGCTACTATTATGTTGCTGGTGCACCTGCAGCGTGCCGGTCATAAGCCGATTGCGCTGGTAGGCGGTGCCACTGGCATGATCGGCGATCCATCCGGCAAATCGGCCGAGCGAAATCTGCTCGACGAAGCGACCCTGCAGGCCAACCAGGCAGGTATACGAAAGCAGCTCGAGAAGTTCCTGGACTTCAACTGCGGCGACAATGCAGCCGAGATCGTGAACAACTACGATTGGTTCAAAGAGTTTAGCTTCCTGGGTTTTCTGCGCGAGGTGGGCAAGCACCTGACCGTAAACTACATGATGGCCAAAGACTCGGTGAAGAAACGCATTAGCGCAGATGAAGAAGGCAACCGTGCCGAAGGCCTCTCCTTTACGGAGTTCTCTTACCAGCTTATTCAGGGCTACGATTTCTACCATCTTTACAAGAACAAGAACGTGCGTTTGCAAATGGGTGCCTCGGACCAGTGGGGAAATATCACGACGGGAACCGAACTGATACGTCGTATGGACGACGGCAAAGCCTTCGCCCTGGTAGGCAAACTGGTGACCAAATCAGATGGTACTAAATTTGGCAAGTCCGAGGGTGGTAACGTATGGCTCGACCCCGCCTATACCTCCCCTTACAAGTTTTACCAGTTCTGGCTGAACCTGTCGGATGAAGAGGCTGAAAAGCTGATTAAGGTATACACGCTGCTACCTCAGGACGAGATTGAGCACTTGACCGAAGAGCACAAACAGGCCCCTCATTTGCGTGTATTGCAAAAAGCGCTGGCTAAAGATGTTACAATTCGCGTGCATTCAGAAGAAGATTACAAATCAGCTGTCGATGCCTCTGAAATTTTATTTGGAAAAGGCGATTTAGAGACTCTAAAAGGCCTAAAAGAGGATGTTTTGCTATCTGTATTCGAAGGCGTGCCGCAGATAGAGGTAAGCAGAAATAACTACGAGGGAGCGGCCACAGTAAGTGATCTGCTTTCTGACGTGACAGGAGGCCATATTTTCGAATCGAAGGGTGAGGCCAAGCGCATGATTAAGAACGGGGGCGTGAGTATCAACCGCCAGAAGATCCAGGGAACGGAAGAACCTGTAAATTACGAGCTGCTGCAGGAAAAATACCTGGTAGTGCAAAAAGGAAAGAAAAACTATTTCCTGATTTCCATTAACTAATTGATAAACAGTCATTTAAAAACAAGAAAGGTGATCTTTGCAGATCACCTTTCTTGTTTTTTGGTGCTTTAAGAAGCTTATTTCTTCTCTGGAGTGCTGTTTTTCATGTCCTGAACTTCCTTACGGATGTCCTGCGCCATGTTTTTCAGGTCCTGCATGCCTTTGCGTACTCGCGTACCAGCAGCTGCATTGTTTTTGTCATAGAATTTTTCGAAGTCAGCTTCCAACGACATTACAAGGTCCTTGAGTTTGCTAAAGTTGTTGTTCATTTGAGGTGTTAATTATAGTGAAACATTTGTTTTTACTGCTCCAATATACACATTAAATGATAACATGCAAAGATTAGCAAACTTTAATATAGGCCTCCAGAGCAAATTAAACAGATACTGCTGACTTAGAGTATAGGCCTTTATCTAGTTTTTGTGCAATCTTTTCAAAAGCGTCGATCGTCTCTTTCACGTCGTCCAGGGTATGCACAGCTGTAGGGATCAGGCGAAGCATGATCACGTCTTTTGGCACAACCGGATAAACCACGATAGAGCAGAAGATGTTGTAGTTCTCACGCAGATCGAGTGTCAGCTGGGTAGCATCCGGAATCTGACCGTTCAGGAATACAGGCGTAACCGGTGACTCTGTAGTACCGATATTAAAGCCTTTTTCGCGAAGACCAGACTGCAGGGCGTGTACTACTTCCCATAGCTTGTCCTTCAGCTCCGGCTGGGTACGCAGCAGCTCCAAACGCTTGATGGCTCCAATAGTCAATGGCATTGGCAGCGACTTAGCGAAGATCTGAGAGCGCATGTTGTAGCGCAGGTACTCTACCACTTGTTCGTTAGAAGCAACAAATGCACCGATGCTGGCCATTGATTTGGCAAATGTAGAGAAGTAAACGTCTATACCGTCCTGGCAGCCTAAATGCTCACCTGTGCCGGCACCGGTCTTACCCATAGTACCAAACCCGTGCGCATCATCCACAAACAGACGGAAGTTGAATTTCTCCTTCAGCTTCACCACTTCGTCCAGCTTGCCCAGGTTACCGGACATACCGAACACACCTTCAGTGATCACCAGAATGGCACCACCTGTGTTCTCAGCCCAGCGCGTGGCACGCTCCAGTTGCTTCTCCAGGCTGGCCATATCGTTGTGCGAATACACAAAGCGCTTACCCTGGTGCAGACGAACGCCGTCAATGATACAGGCATGCGATTCGGCATCGTATACAATCACATCGTGGCGGTCAACCAGCGCATCGATAATAGACACCACTCCCTGGTAACCGAAATTCAGCAAAAGGGCATCCGGCTTCTGCACAAAATCCGCCAGTTCTGACTCCAGTTGCTCATGATAATTGGTGTTGCCAGACATGATGCGGGCACCCATCGGCGTCGCCATACCCCAGGCCGCAGCGGCTTCGGCATCGGCTTTGCGCACTTCCGGGTGGTTTGCCAGGCCCAGGTAGTTGTTAAGGCTCCAGGTAAGCACCTCTTTGCCCCTGAACTTCATACGCGGGGCAATTTCCCCTTCAAGCTTTGGAAATGTGAAATAGCCATGCGCATAATGTGAGTGGCTGCCTAACGGACCTCTGTTGGTCAACAACTTTTCAAATAAATCCACCTTGTGTTTAATTAAGTTACGGGATAATTTAAGGATTTTATGTAGTAGGTTATACTATATATTCAGTTTATATTATACTGCTTGCAAATTTATGATTTTATAGATTCATAAACAATTTCTAATACAGCTCCCTCCCCTTTTTCGGCAGCTCATTTTTAAGTTTGCCTGTTATACCGTTTCTTTGAAGAAAAATAAAGCTAAGCTGCAGCATGAGAAAAATCAACAAGATACTGGTAGCCAACCGTGGTGAAATCGCCCTGCGCGTGATGCGTTCTGCCAAAGAAATGGGTATCAGCACGGTAGCCGTCTACAGCGAGGCCGACCGTAACGCCCTGCATGTGCGATACGCTGATGAAGCCGTTTGCGTCGGTGGTCCCAAATCAAATGAGTCCTACCTGCGGGGTGATGTGATCATTGAGGTCTGTAAACGACTGCAGGTTGATGCGATTCACCCGGGCTACGGCTTTCTATCAGAAAACGCAAATTTCGCTCGTCAGGTGCAGGAAGCCGGTCTGATCTTTATCGGCCCTTCCCCGGAAGCCATTGAATTGATGGGAAGCAAACTGGCCGCCAAAGCTGCCGTGGCCAGGTATAAGATCCCCATGGTTCCAGGCACGGAAGAAGCCATAACCGATGTTGAAGAGGCCAAAGTGATCTCCTCAAACGTTGGATTCCCCATCCTGATCAAAGCCAGCGCCGGTGGTGGTGGCAAAGGGATGCGCGTGGTGGAAAGCGTAGAGGTGTTCGAAGAACAGATGAAACTGGCTGTCAGCGAAGCGACATCTGCTTTTGGCGATGGTTCGGTCTTTATCGAAAAATATATCGGTTCTCCGCGCCACATCGAAATACAGGTGCTGGGCGATACACACGGCAACATCGTGCATTTGTTTGAGCGGGAATGCTCAATTCAGCGCCGTCACCAGAAAGTGATCGAGGAGGCACCTTCTGCCGTCCTCACTCCAGAACTGCGTGATGAAATGGGCCGCTGCGCCGTTGACGTGGCCAGAGCCTGCGACTATGTAGGAGCTGGCACGGTAGAGTTCCTGGTGGACGAGAACCTGAACTTCTATTTCCTGGAGATGAATACCCGCCTGCAGGTAGAGCACCCTGTAACAGAGCAGATTACGGGTTTGGACCTGGTGAAAGCACAGATTCTGATCGCCGAGGGCAAACCGCTCCACTTCCGCCAGGAGGACCTGCAAATAAACGGACATGCGCTGGAACTGCGGGTATACGCCGAAGACCCGGCCAACAACTTCCTGCCAGACATCGGTCGCCTGGAAACCTACGTGCGTCCACAGGGACTTGGCGTACGCGTAGACGATGGTTTTGAGCAAGGGATGGATATTCCGATCTACTATGACCCGATGATAGCGAAACTGGTGACTTTTGGTAAAGATCGTCAGGAAGCCATCGAGAAAATGCTGCGGGCGATTGACGAGTATAAGATCACAGGTATAGAGACCACGCTTCCTTTTGGCAAATTCGTGCTGCACCATGAGGCCTTCGTTTCTGGTAACTTCGACACCAAATTCATTGAGCGCTATTTTACTCCTAGCGTACTGGAGGCTAAGCCAACTGAGGATGCGGAAGAAATTTCGGCTGTTTTGGCGGCGATGCTATTAGGGAATAACAAGCCAAAGGCCAGCGCGACAAGTACTGGCACACAGACCGGAAGTGTTTCTAACTGGCGTAAGAACAGGGCATAGCAAGGTATAGTCTAATTATAAAATAGCAAAAGGGGCCGGTCATTAGACCGGCCCCTTTTGCTATTTTATGCTTTATCAGGAAATTAAACCAGATCAAAAAGGCTACGAACCCCTACCTGTTTGGCTGAGGAAAAGCCCTCGCCAAAGGTTACGCCAATGGCATGACCATACTCCCGGGCGCGGGCTTCTATGAAATCCAGAAACTCAGGTGAAGAGATGTAGGTGTTAGGTGAACTGTCGTCAGGGTTGTAAAACTGCGTTCGGAATGCCCGGATAGTTTCAAGTTTTTTCTCCCAATAGGGTGTCACATCCATCACAAAGTCAGGCTTGATATACCGGTCCTGTATGAAATTGTAGGTAGTTTTTGGGCGCCATGCCTGCTGCTCCAAACCATCATCCCCCAAAGTTTTGATCATTTTGAGCCCGGCCAGGAAACAGGCCTCCGCCACTACCGCTGCCCCGCGTCCGTGATCCGGATGACGGTCGTGCAGGGCATTCATCAGCACAATATCAGGTTGGTACTGGCGTACTTTACGTACGATCTGTAACTGGTGCTCTTTGTCATTGGCGAAAAAACCGTCTGCAAAGTTCAGGTTATCACGCACGGAAAGTCCCATGATCCGGGCGGCGTCCTCTGCTTCTGCCAGGCGCTCTTCCGGTGTACCCCGCGTGCCAAGTTCTCCACGTGTCAGGTCCACCACCCCAGCGCTTTTACCGGCGGCGATATGGGCAATCAAAGTACCGGCACAGCCAAGCTCTACATCATCCGGGTGTGCGGCAAAGGCAAGTATATCTAACTTCATGATCAATTGCTTTCTTATTTGATTCGGAGCGAACGTCCCACCTTCAGAGTCGTACGCGTGCTGATCCCGTTCAGTTTAGTGATCTGGCTGACAGAAACGCCATACCGCTTGGCTATACCTGACAGGGTATCGCCGCTTCGCACCTTATGGTAGCTTGATTTACGCGAGCCGCCGCTGCTGCTCTTCGACTTGTTGTAATAGTTGAACAAGGCTGACGTGATAACGAAGCTTTGCCCCTTAAGCAGATAGTCAGGAAAATCGTACATCAACTCCGGGTCCAGGGGATTGCCCTGATAGCGCACCTCGTAGTGCAGGTGCGGACCCGAGCTACGGCCGGTGCTGCCGCCTAGTCCTATCACTTCCCCCGCCTTCACAAACTGGCCGGTCTCCGCAATGGTCCTGCTCATGTGGCCATAAAGCGTTTCCAAGCCATTGTAATGGCGCAACACGATGTAGTTGCCATATCCACCGCCGTCCCACTTATTGATACGTACCACCCCGTCAAAAGCAGCGTAAATAGAGTCCCCGGTGTCAAGGTCGATGTCAGTGCCATAGTGCCAGCGATACCCTCTGTGACCGAAACGACTTGTCACAGGCGTTTTCTCCAAGGGCATTTTGTAATCGCGCTTGACTCTTGGGTCATACAGGGTGATATCCACTGTATCCTTTAACTGACGGCCATCCATGCGGTAGGGATTGATGTTCCGGGTATCCCATATGGCGTAGTAGCCTGCAATCTTGATCCAGGTTGAGTCGATCAGCACTTCCTCTGATACCTCTACAATATGCTGCTCCCCCAAGTCTAGTTCAGACGTGTCTTCACTGACGATGGACAGCTGTTTCTTTGGGTTGAAGAAAATAGACTTGCCAGCATCCGAATCATCCTCCGGAAACTCCTCGTACTTGATCAAAATGGTGGTGTCAGGTCGTACATAATCTATCTTAGGTGACTTTACCTTAAAAAGATCTTTGACCTTACCCTGAGCAAAGGCACTGCCCATCCCGGAAACGAGACAGAGCAAAAAGAGTGCAATCGTAAGGGGTGCTTTATACTTTAGCATTGTATTGAATATTAGGCGGAGCAGATTTATGAAGCTCAATGTCGCAAAACTAACTACCGCCTCGCCATTTTATTGTGGTCATCTCCCGCCACGTCAAAACAAATTATGCCTGACAGGTATAACCTACTGGTAAATTTAGTGCAAATCTTGCGCAGACAGATAGCGTTCTGCGTCAAGAGCGGCCATGCAACCTGAGCCGGCTGCCGTTACGGCTTGTCTGTAAGTAAAGTCCTGCACATCGCCGCAGGCAAACACACCGTCTATATTGGTTTTGCTCGTTCCCGGAATCGTACGGATATACCCATTCTCGTCCAGATTCAGGTAGTCAGCGAAAATGCCGGAGTTTGGCTGATGCCCGATCGCCACGAAAAATCCCTTCACCGGAATCTCGCGCAGTTCGTCTGTGAGCACATTGCGCACACGCACGCCTTCCACAGCGAATTCACCCAGAATATCGTCCGTTACTGAATTCCAGAGTATTTCGATGTTCTTGGTTTTCTTGACGCGTTCCTGCATGATGGTAGAGGCACGCATTTCGTCACGGCGAACGATCATGTATACCTTACTGCAGATGTTGGCCAGGTAAGTGGCCTCTTCAGCGGCCGTGTCGCCGGCACCTACAATCGCCACATCCTGACCGCGGTAAAAGAAACCATCGCAAACGGCACAGGCACTTACCCCGCTGCCATTCAAACGGGCTTCCGACTCCATACCCAGCCACTTGGCCGATGCGCCGGTAGAGATGATCACGGTATGGGCTTCGATTACCTTCTGGTCGTCAATAGTTACCTTGTGCGGCTGCGAAGAAAAATCCACGGCTGTCGCGATGCCGTACCTGACATCGGTTCCAAAACGCTCGGCCTGGCGCTTAAAGTCTTCCATCATCTGCGGACCGTTGATACCGTCCGGGTAGCCAGGGTAATTCTCTACGTCATTGGTGATGGTGAGCTGGCCGCCGGGCTGCAATCCCTGGTACAGCACAGGGTTAAGTCCGGCACGGGAAGCATAGATAGCTGCTGTATAACCAGCTGGGCCTGATCCGATGATCAGACATTTTACTTTTTCTATTTCCATGTTATGTGAGGCTTATTCGAAATTGGTTGCAAGTATACAAAAAATATGATGCTCTGCCTGCATACTTCCTGTGTTAATTAGCACAAACCCGGCAGAGGACGGGCTTCTTCTGCTAGAAATGCAAAGAGCCCTGACCTTACGGACAGGGCTCTTTGTAGTGTTCTTATGGGCTTAACCGAGGTAAGGCTTCAGTGCTTTGCTTCTGGAAGTATGACGGAGTCTGCGGATAGCTTTCTCCTTGATCTGGCGTACACGCTCACGGGTCAGATTGAACTTCTCCCCGATTTCCTCCAGCGTAAGTGAATGCTCACCGTTCAGACCAAAGTATAGCGTGATCACGTCGGCCTCGCGTTTGGTAAGGGTAGACAGGGCCCGCTGCACTTCTTTGCGAAGCGAGTCGTTCATCAGTCCTGTGTCAGGTGACTCTTCGTCTTCGTTCTCCAGCACATCCAGCAGGCGGTTTTCCTCACCCTGCACAAACGGAGCATCAACTGACACGTGGCGACCAGAGATCTTGAGTGTGTCAACAACCTCAGCAGTTGTCAGCTCTAGCACCTCTGCAATTTCTTCCGGTGAAGGCTCACGCTCGAATTTCTGCTCCAGTTCAGAAAATGACTTAGAAATCTTGTTGAGAGAACCAACGCGGTTCAGTGGCAGACGCACAATACGAGACTGCTCGGCCAATGCCTGCAGAATAGACTGACGGATCCACCAAACTGCATAAGAGATAAACTTAAAACCTCTTGTTTCATCGAAACGCTTGGCCGCTTTGATCAGACCCAGGTTTCCCTCATTGATAAGGTCGCCTAGTGATAGGCCTTGGTTCTGGTACTGCTTGGCCACCGACACTACGAAACGCAGGTTAGCTTTGGTCAACTTCTCAAGTGCAAACTGATCTCCCTCTTTGATTCTCTGAGCAAGCGATACCTCCTCATCCGGTGTAAGCAAATCGACTTTACCAATCTCCTGAAGGTACTTGTCCAGCGACTGGCTTTCGCGGTTGGTGATCTGTTTGCTTATCTTGAGTTGTCTCATCAGAGTATATTGTTATAACAAAAAAATGTGAAAATCTTAATTCCGGGCTCGGAGTGGTAACATCAGAAAATCGCGCAAAGTTCTTACATTTTAAGAATAAAATCAAGAAGCATTTACGCCACTGCAAAACGTAATACTCCTGACGCCACTCCGCCTTATACGGAACGGGCATCAGGAGTATAAAAATTATGGGATTACTGTTGCGCTTCGGCGCCTGGCTTAGGTAGAATAGCCTTGCGTGACAACTTAAACTTACCGGTTTTCTTGTCTACGTCGATTAGCTTCACTTTCACTTCTTCACCAATTTCCAACACGCCATCCATAGTCTCGAGGCGCTCGTGCTTGATCTCCGAAATGTGCAGCAAACCGTCTTTGCCGGCCATGAATTCTACAAAGGCCCCGTAAGGCTGGATAGATTTCACTTTACCAATGTAAACCTCTCCAATCTCCGGCTGTGCCACAATGCCTTTGATCTTGCTCACGGCACTGTTCATGGATTCCTGGTTGCTGGCGAAGATGTTCACATGGCCTTTTTCGTTCTTCTCCTCGATGATGATCGTAGCTCCAGTGTCCTTCTGGATCTGCTGGATTACCTTACCGCCTGGTCCGATCACGGCACCAATAAACTCCTTGTCTATCACAATGTTGAATGAGCGTGGGGTGTGTGGCTTGTAGTCAGCATTAGGCGAAGAAATGGTCTTGTTCATCTCGTTGAGGATGTGCAGACGACCTTCTCTTGCCTGAGCAAGTGCCTGGCTCAACACATCATGCGATAAACCCTGTACTTTGATGTCCATCTGGCAGGCCGTGATACCTTTGCTGGTACCAGCCACTTTAAAGTCCATGTCACCCAGGTGGTCTTCGTCGCCCAGGATGTCAGAAAGAACGGCAAAATTGCCTGTGCTCTCGTCTGTGATCAAGCCCATAGCTATACCTGAAACGCCATCCTTCACAGGAACACCAGCATCCATCAGGGCCAGTGAACCGGCACATACGGTCGCCATGGAAGAAGAACCATTAGACTCCAGAATGTCCGACACGATACGGATTGTGTACGGGTTCTCAGAATCTGCAGGAAGCACTTTCTTAAGCGCTCTGAGTGCCAGGTTACCATGACCGATCTCACGACGGCCAGGACCTCTGTTTGGCTTCACCTCACCTGTTGAGAAGGCTGGGAAGTTATAGTGCAGCAGGAACTTGTTGTATCCGGATACCATCGCACTGTCGATCATCTGCTCGTCCAGTTTGGTGCCCAATGTCACTGTAGTTAGGGATTGTGTCTCACCGCGTGTGAAAACAGCAGAACCGTGCGTAGCTGGCAGGTAGTTGATCTCTGACCAGATAGGGCGGATTTCATTCAGCTGACGGCCATCCAGGCGCACACGGTCGTTCAGGATCATCTTGCGAACGGCGTCTTTCTCTACGTCGTGGTAATAAGTTTTGATAAGTGTCATGTCGTAGCCATGCTCCTCGCCCAGTGACTCCACAAACTCGTTCAGCACAGAAGCAAATCCTTCTTTACGCTCAGACTTGTTGGCACGGCCACGCTTGGCAACTTCATAAGCCTTGTCGTAAGTGGCAGCGTATACCTTCTGACGCAATTCGTCATTGTGTATTTCGTGTGAGTACTCGCGCTTCTGCAGTTTGCCAACCATTTCAGCTAGCTCCATCTGCGCCTGGCACTGTACCTTAATGGCTTCATGTGCGAAAGCAATTGCTTCAAGCATCTCTTCTTCAGAAACCTCGTTCATTTCGCCTTCAACCATCGCAACGCTGTCGATTGAGCCACCCACAATCATGTCGATGTCTGCGCTTTTCAGGTCAGAAGCTTTTGGGTTGATTACGAACTGACCGTCGATGCGCGCTACGCGCACTTCAGAAATAGGTCCGTTGAAAGGAATATCAGAAACTGCAAGCGCTGCAGAAGCTGCCAGGGCTGCAAGTGCATCTGGCAAAATCTCAGCATCTGCAGAGATCATATTTATAGTCATCTGCGTTTCGGCATGGTAGTCGCCCGGGAACATAGGGCGCAGGATACGGTCTACCAAACGGGAAATCAGGATTTCATAGTCAGAAAGGCGCGCTTCTCTTTTGAGGAAGCCTCCGGGGATTTTGCCAGAAGAAGCAAACTTCTCCTGATAGTCTACTGAAAGGGGCAGAAAGTCAACTCCCTCACGGGCTTCTTTGTTAGAAACAACAGCTGCCAGTAGCATGGTGTTACCCATTCTTACTACAACAGATCCGTCGGCCTGCTTGGCTAATTTACCAGTTTCAATAATGATCTCCCGGCCATCCGGAAGAAAGATTGTTTTTGTGATCGCGTTTTGTGACATCTTCAATTATTATTTTTTAGCATCAAATAGAACAGGGCTACCGTTTGCAGCCGCTGCTGGGGTACTGGCAAAGAGGAAGGGGAATATAAAGAGGAATAGAAAAAAATAGGGAATCCCTGTCAGAAATTCCCTATTTTTCTATAAGCTTATTTACGGATACCAAGCTCGGCGATGATCGCTCTGTATCTTTCAATGTCATTTTTCTGCAGGTAGTTCAGAAGTCTTCTTCTTTTACCTACCAGCTTAAGAAGACCAAGACGAGTGCCGAAGTCTTTCTTATGAACCTTCAGGTGCTCTGTCAGATCAGCAATGCGCGTAGTGAACAGCGCGATCTGGCCTTCTGCAGAACCCGTGTCTGTTTTAGACTTGCTCAGGCTGTGCTTTTCAAAAATTTCTTGTTTCGCTTCAGTAGTTAATTTCATTGCGTATAAAAAATATCAATCTGTTATAATCAGTGGATAGTTTCCCGTATAAGCCGCAAAGTTAAATAAAATATCTATATTAAAAAACTTTTTGCAGCGAGTTATTTTGACTCAGCGCTATATTTTGCTGCGCTTCAAACGGGTCATCAGTTTGCGCCAGAAGTCTAATTCGAGCAGGCTGGAGTCGTTCTGCGCCTGGTAGAGGAAGAACAGGCCAATCGGCAACAGGATGGCATTCGCACCCCACATCCCCGCCTCTACCGAGATCAGCCCCTCTCTAGCCCACTTCTCTCCCAGTATGCCCAGCACATACATCACGATGAAGAACATGATGGAGATGATCACGGGCACACCCAGACCTCCCTTTTTGATGATGGCTCCCAGCGGTGCCCCGATCAGAAACATGATCACGATAGCGAATGACTGGGTATACTTGCGCAAAATCTCAATTTCGTAATTGTTTGCATCCCGGTTCAGCGTCGTCACACGTTCTCTGTAGCTATCGGTAAAGCTTTTCACATTACGGGCTTTATTGGCTGCTGTCAGCATGACGTCAGCCGTAATGGGTGGCAATGCCTTCTTCTCATGCACCGAGTCAGGGAGCACTTTTGTAAGTGGCAGGCCATTCTTCACCTGTCCCGTATCCGCTTTGAAATACATGTAGAACGGATCCACATTCGGGGCATACAGCCGGCGCTCCCGCGCACCGGAGTTTCGCAGCGAGTCTGTTACCGCTGCTAGCTGCCCGATGTTCTTCATCATCTTGTTGTCCGAGAAGAGCTCTTCGCGGGTGCGGCCCAGTTCAAAAGAAGCCAGACTGAATATGATCTTAGTGGCATCAAACTTTTCGCGCACAAACTGCTCCGATGAATTCCGGAATCCCCCGTTGTTCTGATCAACGTAGGTATTACCGCGGAACAATTCCAGGATCAGGTAATTGTCGTTGTATTCGGTATACATCTGCCCTGAGTCGGCCAGAATCACCGTGGTGTTGTTGCCACCTTTGGAGTGGTCGTAGATCATGATGTCGCGCAGGGAGCGGCCATCCTCCAGTTTTTCGTTTATTTTGATACTATAGCCGGGCAGACCGTTGTAAAAAGCTCCTTCCTTGAAGTTCATGGCCGGCTTTTTCTGCCTGATGTCCCACAGCAGGCTGTAAGCCTTCAAGTTCGCCTTTGGAACTACATAGTTGTTGAAAAAGAAAGCTCCAATGGAAAGCGCAATCACAAAAAAGGCTACGGGACGCAGAATGCGCGGCAGGGCCACGCCTGACGTTTTGATGGCGGTAAGTTCGTGGTGCTCCCCCAACGTTCCGAAAGTCATCAGGGCTGAGAGCAGCACCGCGAGCGGCAGTGCGACAGGCGCCATGTTGATGCTGAAATAAAACAGCAACTCTGCAAAAACATCGTATCCCAGGTCCTTTCCTACCAGTTCATCGAGGTATTTGAGCATATACTGCGTGAGCAGAATAAACTCCACGATGGCAAACGTGAGGAAGAAAGGGCCTGCAAATGATTTAAGTATTAGCTTATCTAGTTTCTTCATGTGGGCCAGTTGGCATGCGGGCGTCTGAAAACCCGGTTGTTTTCTCTAACACTGGACTTTCAAAAATCGTGCAAAGATAAGCCTTTGGTGCTAAGATGTGCTACCCTCCTACTATTTCGCGCAATTTCTGCATTAAATGCTCCCACAACTCTTCCAACTCTTCTTCGTCATCCTCCTCCGAGTAGTCGACCACTTTCAGATACTGCTCTTGAGTCAGTTCACTTGATTCGATCGAGAAATCGATATAGGATGGGTCCGAAGGGTGCGTTTTGTCCTCGCTAAGAAAAATGAAGCGCACTGAGCGATTCGTACGATGGCTCGTCATCTCAGCCCAATGGTTGCTGCCATCCCAAAAGAAGTTGAACAGCTTGTCCTCGTTTATAGAAACGTCGTCACAGAACCACTGCGAAAGGCCACTTGGGGTGCTCAAGTATGGGTACAGCAAACGGGCAGATGCATTTATGGGGTACTCACGCACAAATTTCGTCTTGGTAGCTTTCATTATCTGTAGTTGTAAGTGACTGAGTAAGTATAGTATTAATTTCCGATTGGCTAAATATACAGAAATTAAAATATTTTTTTGTGCATCAATTGTTGCTTTTTTTAAAACTTACCCCTTATATTTGCATCACAATTCGGCGGGGTAGCTCAGATGGTTAGAGCGCAGGATTCATAACCCTGAGGTCGGCAGTTCGATTCTGCTCCCCGCTACGATGAATTAACAAAAACCGCTGTAGTTTAACACTACAGCGGTTTTTTATTTTTATACTAACGTATTGCTAACGAATTCTTAGAAATGGTTAACGATTTAATTAAATCGTTTGAATTGTCTGCCATGTGCTATGATTTCCCTAATCCCCGTTAGTGAATCGCTATCCCCGTTGTAGTCTACGAACAGGTACTCATTGCCCACTGAGTCTATCCTGAAGCTGCAAAGCACATGATTGTTTACGATGTCAAGTCGCTCTAAGGTAAGTCTATCGCACGAAATCCTCATGAAAGGATTATGTGTGTGTGCTATTGGTGAAGCCGAATAAGGGCCAAACTCATCATAGTCAGGGTCGTCACGCCCTACCGTCACATACCTATAAGTAGTATTGAAGGAAACCTCCTTAATAACATCCTTTACCGTCTCAGAATTGATATGGGCCTGACTCAGCTTGCATATATCCCCATCAACCATGACTTCGTATCTCTTGCTGTCCGTTTTCCTTTTTATCGGCTCTGTTCGGAATATGCTGTACTTAATGTAGTGATTATATAATTGTCTCGCTCTTGAAGAAAATAATTCCTCTTCTACTCCTGTTTGTGCGGCTGTCTTCAGCCATTCTTTTGTGTTAATTTTTCTCATTGAGTTTAAATCTTATTATAATAAATTATTCTTGTGGGTTACCCACGGTGTGCATGCCGATTCAGGCAAGCAGTATTTTAACCTAAGGCTATGCAGCCTGACGGTCACCATATTCCTTAAGCTTCCACTCCTTGATGACGGCAATCCAACTGCTCCTGTAGTCAGCATCGGAATTGAACATTGACTTGTCCTCTTCCTGCATCTTTGTTTGTTGCTTCCATGATTGGTCGGAAGATTTGCCGTTTGACACGGTGTCTAAGTAAACACTTGAGAAGTAAGGACACCACTTGTCTACAGGCAGTGCTTTTATCACTTCGTCCACCTGCCTCTGTTGGTCTTCACTTGTTGTATCGCTGTCTAAACATGAAGTTGTGTCTACTTCTGGTGATGTTGCCTCGGTGGTGGTGGCCCTGTCGGTGGTCATGGTTACCATAGCATCTGTATTCACTTCCTCTACCACTACAGCCAGCATGGTTGTTCCTTGTTTTGTCCCTCTCAGAGCCTCTACCTTGATGGTGGGAGCCAGCGAGTACTCTTCCCTGAAGACGTCCTCCATAGCTGTATAGACGCTCTGGACATCCTCTTTCAGCACGATACAGGCATCATGGATGGTGGTTAACCAAATGCCCTGCTTCTGTGCCCGCATGACGACCCTGTTTAGAATGGCGTCTGACTCCACCTGTTGCATCTGACGTGACAGGTCTTTATAGCTTCTCACCAGTTTTTTGCCCTCGTACACATTCCTTTTGGCGTTCTTGATGAACTCGAACACGTCAGGGTATAGCTTCTTGAAGCCCTGTGCCAGAAGGTTGTTCTCAAGGTTCATGGTGTAGATGCTGCAATAGAACACGTTACCAAAGAACTCCGTCTTGAACCAGTTCCTACGGTGTGCAGGCACTCCCAACTCAGCCATCAGTCTGCTGTACAGGGTTCCAGTCGAAGTATCCTCTATGTAGCGGGTGACGGATTCAGGCATGTTGTGACGGTAGTGTGCGGTAAGCAGTATGTTCAGGAAGAATGGCTGTGAGCAACTCAGGTCAAGGTTATAGAGTGGGGCCTCAGGGTCTCGCTTGTCGAACAGAAACTGTCTGAGGAACCTGCTGGAATTGGTCAGGGGCGTGTGCAGCCTGCCGTACTCGTCCAAGCTTAGATTGAAGATGCCGTTGTCAATGGTGTTGATGGCTATCAGGTCGGCATTGTACTTGTCATTGATGCTGCGTTCCAACGCCTCCACACCAGCTGCGAAATGTTCGCTGTTGAACTCATACAGTCCCCATTGCTCAGCCTCTTCGTTGTAGGCGATGAAGTGATTGGCGTTGATGGAGTGGAAGAGTTGCAGTGACTTCCTGTGCTTCTCAGTGACGAAATCGTGTGCCTCTTCGGCACGAATCCCGATTCGCTGTATCATGTCATGCAGGTACTGAACAGGCCCCTTGAAGGTGTTCACGTAGGCTTTCTTGTTTCTCAGGTTGTTCTCGAAGGTGTCGTTGATGCAGATTTCTGTCCTGTAGCTCCCTGCGTACTTGGGGGTTATCCTCCACCCCTTAGACCGCTTGCCGATGATGTAGTGGTTGTTGGTCTCGATGATACCCCACTTGAGAAGATTTCTCTTCACAGTGTCTCTGTAGCCTTGCAGGAAGGGCTTCAGGTGGTTGTCCTTGATTCTGGTATAGCCCTTAGGGTTCCTGTCATACTGGTTCAGGTACCCTTTATAGATGGTGCTTAGAAAGTAGTGGTACTTGTCAAGGTGGTCGTTAATCTGTCGCTGCGAGAAGCCGTTGTCCCGCATAATTTGTTTCATGTCAACGCTGGCAGGCACAAAAAGGAGTACAGCCCTGCGATGGGGTAGTTTAGTCATTTGTTGTAAGAGTTAAGTAATAATGTTATGCTGTCATTGTCACTGATGTCCAAATCAGTGTGTGCTAAGCGTTCGGGGTGGAACCAGAGAGGCCGCTTAACTGGCCAATGACGAACCCAACCTCTCTGCCCCTTTGCACTAAATAGTCACGTTCGCAAGAGAATGGCTTGGGGACACGGTATTTTTGCAAAGACAGGGAAAATGCGGCTGTTGACCGTTTTTGTAGTTTGGCCACATCTCCCAACAAGTCAATAGTATGTTTTAGGAACCAGAAATAAAAAGCAGGGGCATATTTATTTGAATTATTTTGCAATAACCTGTAATTCAGTTGGTTATGAGGTGGAGTTACATGTGTTCAAGTCGGGTGACATATAGCACTCCCATGTAACTCGTGTGACATAAAGGGTAAACGCTCTATGCTGAGTCGAATGAACTCGTGTGACATATACCTTCTGAAAGGATTGCTTTCTTACCGTAAAATGGGTGATTTCAGGGTCAAAGAAGGGTTCAACTCGTGTGACGTAGGGAAGGGATAGAGAGAGGAATTTTTTATAATACTAATAATACCCTTAGAGAGACAGTATACCCCATCAATGCGATATAACACCATAGGTATAGAGAATAGAAGAGAGAATACTCTTGACAGAAGTACACCTTGTTATACCGTGTCCGTAGGCTGTGCGGCACTGTGGATGGTTGCGGCCCCCAACCTGACGGTGCGCCCACCAGGGCGCATGTCTGGTAGTGGTAAGGAGTGATTCAGGCCACCGTCAGTTACCTGTTCTATTCAAATGTGCCGAGTAAGGTTAAACGGGTGCAACCCAAGACTATAATGAATTGACTGGCAATGGTGCAGATAATTTTATGTTACCGTAATTCCCCTTTATTCCTCCCTTTTCAGACAAGTGAATCGGCCATCACAGCCGATTAGACGGTAATCATCATGCGTCCACATGGGGAGAGTGGCGATTTTAGAGGAAAACGCCACGAAATAGTGCCCCCTGCGGGGGGGGTATCCGACCTCCCCCCCCCATGTGACAGACATTCTCAAATCACGGAGGCCCCCATCTCTACGATTGCGACAAATTTCTAATTTTGAAATCAGGATTTATATTTTTCTATAAAAACCAATTGCAAAGTAGAAACAAGCCCTTCTCAAAAAAAATTTACAACCTACACCTCGTCTCCAACTCGTGCAAGTCCCCTTTAACAACCCTTTTACTTGCCACAACAGGTTCAGTTAGTTTAGGTGACTTGTTGAGAAACATTCAATATTTTCTATAAATAATGTTTAACTTGTAATCTGGAAAACAGACAGAACATGGCATTAAGCTGGAATGAAATAAAGGACAGGGCGGCAAGATTCACCAAAGAATGGGAGAACACCCACAAGGAGGAAGCCGATGCTAAGCCATTCCTGATAGATTTTTTTAATGTGTTCGGAATAAGCCAGAAGAAGGTGGGTACATTCGAGCATAGAGTGAAGAAGCTCAATGAGCAGGACGGGTACATTGACCTGCTGTGGAAGGGTACGTTGCTGGTGGAGATGAAGAGCAAGGGCAAGAATCTTGACAAAGCATACCAGCAAGCAAGAGACTACCTGCATGGCCTTGAGCAACACGAATTGCCATCGTACATCGTGGTGTCCGACTTCGACCATTTCAGGCTCTACGATGTTCTGGACGAGTCAATGGTTTCCTTCCAGCTAAAGGACTTCGTGAAGCATGTGCAGCATTTTGGCTTCATCGCTGGTTACCAGCAGCGTGTCTACAAGGAACAAGACCCTGTAAACATCAAGGCGGCTGAGTTGATGGGCAAGCTGCATGACAGACTCAAGGAGATAGGCTATGAGGGACATGCGCTTGAGGTGTACCTCGTTAGACTCCTGTTCTGCCTGTTCGCTGACGACACCACAATCTTCGAGCGGGACACATTCCGAGACCTACTCGAGCAGCGCACCCACGAGGACGGCAGCGACTTGGCGGGACGCATCAGCGAACTGTTCTATATTCTCAACACGCCACGTGAGAAGCGTCTAAAGAACATTGACGAGCAGCTAAACGCTTTCCCCTACGTCAACGGGAAACTATTTGAGGAGACGTTGCCGCCCGCCTCGTTCGACAGCCAGATGCGGCAGGCACTCTTAGACTGTTGTGCGCTCGATTGGGGCCGAATCAGTCCAGCCATATTCGGTTCGATGTTCCAAAGTGTAATGAACCCGAAAGAGCGTAGGAACCTTGGGGCCCACTACACCAGCGAGAAGAATATCCTTAAGGTTATAAAACCCCTGTTTCTGGACGCACTGTGGGACGAATTCGAGAGCGTTCGCCACAACCGTGCAAAACTCAATGAGTTTCATAAGAAACTGAGCAGCCTGACATTCTTAGACCCTGCCTGTGGGTGCGGCAACTTCCTCGTGATAACCTACCGTGAACTACGGCTACTTGAGATTGAGATACTAAGGGCATTGAACAAGACGGGGCAGCAGTTCATTGACGTGCGTGAAATCATGTGGCTGGACGTTGACATGATGTATGGTATCGAATACGAAGAGTTTCCCGCCCGCATCGCTGAGGTGGCCATGTGGTTGATAGACCACCAGATGAACATGGCTATCTCTCAGGAGTTCGGTCAGTACTTCGTACGCCTCCCCCTCAAGAAGGCCGCTAACATCGTTCATGGTAACGCTCTGCAAATAGATTGGGAAAGTGTGGTGCCAAAAGAGCAGCTTACCTACCTCTATGGGAACCCGCCATTTCTTGGAAAGTCTAATCAAAGCCTATCCCAAAAAGAGGACATGGCAAAAGTATTTGTCGGTGTAAACAGTGCAGGGGCGTTAGACTACGTTGCAGCATGGTACGTCAAAGCAGCACAGTATATACAAGGAACCACCATTAAGGTAGCTTTCGTCTCAACCAACTCTATTACACAAGGTGAGCAGGTAGCAGTATTATGGGGTGAGCTTTACAGAAAGTACAACATAAAGATTCACTTCGCACACCGCTCCTTCAGTTGGAGTAATGAAGCAAAGGGCAATGCAGGGGTTCACGTTGTGATTATCGGGTTCGCCAGCTTTGACACCCCTGAAAAATACATCTATGAGTACGCCACGATAAAAGGGGAACCACAGGAGATAAAAGCGAAGAACGTGAATCCCTATCTGGTAGACGCCAAGGAGATTCTTGTCACGAGAAGGAAAAAGCCAGTGTCCCATGTACCAGAGATGGTCTATGGAAACAAACCAACAGACAATGGCAACTTTCTTTTCACCGATGCCGAGAAGGAGGAATTCTTGCAGCGTGAACCAAAGGCGGAGAGATGGATGAAAAAGTTCATAGGGGCAGAGGAGTTCATCAATGGCAGGTTCAGGTGGTGTCTATGGTTGAAGGACGCCTCACCGATGGATTTGAAAGCCATGCCCTTGGTCTTGGAGCGGGTACAGAAAGTGAGGGAGTTCAGGTTGAAAAGCACGAAGGCTGCAACGGTGAAGAAAGCCGCCACACCCTATCTGTTTGATGAAATCCGTCACACAGGAAGGGACTACCTGATAATTCCAGAGGTGTCTTCTGAGCGGAGGAAGTACATCCCGATAGGATACATGGACAGGGAGGTCATCACCAGCAACAAGAACTACATGATACCAGATGCAAACCTGTTCTTGTTTGGTGTCCTCTCCTCTGAGATGCACATGGCGTGGGTAAGGAATGTAACTGGTAGGTTGGAAAGCAGGATTCAATACTCCAACGGTATAGTTTACAACAACTTTGCTTGGCCAGAGAACCCTTCTGAAAAGCAGGTAAAGGCTGCGGAGTTGGCCGCTCAGAAGGTGCTGGATATTAGGTCAATGTTCCCCGACAGTTCCCTTGCCGCCCTCTATGACCCCTTGACCATGCCGCCCCAGCTGGTCAAGGCGCACCAAGACTTGGACAGGGCCGTGGACGTGTGCTACAGACCGCAGGCGTTCCCATCGGAGGCGAAGCGCATGGAGTTCCTGTTCGACCTCTACGAACGCTACACGGCTGGTCTGTTCGCCAAGGAGAAGCCTAAAAAGGCAAAGAAAAAGGTGCCGATTGCGGACGAAATTTAATTCAAGAACACATCCACTAACCAACATCGGGTTCAAAGTTTAATTATTTACAGGAAGATGGCAAAATTTTTAAGGACGGCAGGAATCTCTTATAAGATAGAGGACATCATTGTTAATGCGAAGGAGGAACTGGTTATCGTTTCCCCTTACCTGAAGATTTCAAATAACTTGTTTGAAAGGTTGAAAGAGAAGTCTGATGACGGTGTACGAATAGACTTCGTTTATGGGAAGAGCGAACTGCTGCCTGTTGAAAGAAGAAAGATAGAGGGACTTCGTACCATCAACCTATACTTCCATGAGAACCTGCATGCCAAATGTTACTACAACGAGCAGGAGATGATTATCACGTCCATGAACCTGTATGAGTTCTCTGAAAAGAATAACAGGGAGATGGGCGTATTTATTAGTAGAGCAGATGACTTACAACTGTACGAAGATGGGGTGCAGGAAGCCAAATCCATCATAGCTGCATCAAGAGGGAAGATAACAGGGCATGGCAAGGTCGAACATAAGCAGACCGTTATCACTTCCTCAGTAGGGCCGAACGCCACTGTTGGGAGCGGTGAGTTCAACCATAAATCAGTCATCACAGACCTTACCAACGAACTAAACAGATTATACTCCGCTCAAGATTTTCAAGTTAACAAGGATAACTTAGGTCTTGTCTGTCAAGAATTCATATCAAAGAACATCAAGCTGGAAATCATTGTAACTAATTCTGCGTGGAGAATTAATGTTCAGCTTGTCTATGATGATTTCAAAGAGCGAAGAAAGGTGTATGACATGCTTTCTGAAGACTTCAGACACAGGGTTGAATCGTCACTACCGAAAGGTACGGTATCTTGGGGCAGCCAAATGAAGAGGGTAAAAATAGGTATAACTAAGTGGAAGCACCTTGATTACTTCACCACAAATGAGGATGCTATCACAAAAATAGCTGGTTGTATAAAGCAAATTGAAGATACGGTGATACCTGCTATCAATAAAATCAATGATGTCTTCAGAATGATTACAGCAACCACGGAAGAAGACATGAGTTAAACGTAGCTTCTGTAACCTCAGCGGGTACGCCAGACGATAAAAATGAATCTTAGGCTAACAGCTTCTTGACCCGCTGCACGGTGCTGATGCCAACGCCACACAGCTTCGCAGTTTCCCTTATGCTTTGCCCTGACCGTAGGTAACGCACCACCTTGGGGTGCTGCTTCACTATATCTTTGGTACTGCCCTCAGGGCGACCCAAATGCTTACCCTTACGCTTTGCCTCAGCCATGCCGCTCTTGACCCGCTCAATCAGGGTCATTCGCTCCATTCTGCCGATGTCAGTCAGGATGGTAAAAAGGAATTGAGCCATTGAGTTCTCAGTGCCATCAGGGTTCAACGTCTCAAGGGTGTAGTTCTTCACAACAACGCTCACCTTGTTGGCGTGTAGGGATTTAAGTGTGTCCAATACCTGTGCGGTGTCACGTCCAAGCCTTGTGACCTCGTGGATTAACACCTTGTTGATTTTCCTCGCCTCAGCCAGCTTGATGACTTGCTGGATTCCCTTCCGCTCTGAGTTCTTCTTTGCGCCACTGACGGTCTCAGTCACCACCGCTACGACATCGTAGTCTCTTGAGGATGCGAACTCGGTGAGTTCGGTCACTTGGCGGTCGTGGCTCTGGTCTGACGATGACACACGGGTTAGGAGGGCTACGTTATTCATGGCTTTTGATTAAAACGGTTCAAGAGCCTGAACGGCACGTGTTATTTTAAGGTTTACCTTACGTGAACACATTTTCATGACGATGAAATATGCGATTCCAGCCCGCCAGAGAGCCTAATCCTGAAGACCCTTTTTTGAACACACCATCGACAAGGCGTACGTGTAGAAGCGACTAAGTGGTAATGTTTAGTAAAGGCTGTGTACGAGGCGAAGCTGAGTTTATAGCCTGTGCCGTGTTGGCAAGCTTCTGAGAATTTACTATAGCTGTGAGTATGACAGCACAGCTTTTGTTGTTTTAAGAAAATGCAAGGTAATTGGTTTGGCAGGGTCAAGCTCGGATTCAGGTTCGTAAATGGTGAACGATTTATACTTTTTGTCAGAGGTGCGAAGGGTAACTTTCTTTTTGAGCTTGTCCTTGGAGAGATTCTCAATTGTTGTTTTTAAGACCATTTTGCTACCGCTGTCAACGTCTTGCTGCGCCCTGTATACCAAACGAAAATAAACTAAAGCAGCTAAAGGTAGATACACCCACAGAAGGTAAACAAGTGCATCACCGTAGGACATGCGGTTTATAAGTGCAGGAGAACCAGTCTTCGTGCCAATGAAAGGGTTTATCAGCCACAATACTGAAAGAAATACAACCGCACGCCACCAGCCCCTCATCCTTTTTTCTTTTTCATTGGCCGCTTGATGCTCTTCGCAGACACTACGCTCTACCTCCTGTGGCTTGTTGGTTTCTAAAGTTTCTAACAGACTCTGTGTGTTCATATCTTTAAACTCCTCCACCAACACTTGCCAACGGCTTAGCCATAAGGCGACACAGCTGGCTTATGGGTGTGATTTTACAACGGCCTTGTACATGAGGTGAGCAAGGCATAGCCGCAGCTTTACTCATGTGCTGTGTTAGCCTTGTTTTTTCTTACTCACCACAAACTACTTTAGTGACTAATTGCGTATCAGGGTCAAAATATATTTCTGTACCAGTCGAAGCAAGGAACACCGCAGGATAAGTAAGGTAGTATGTCTTTTCTGTGCTATTATTAAAGCTTGTCCAGATTTCACTTCTATTTCTCCTTCTGTAATATTCATAGTCCCCCATTACCTTCTTTGCTTCCTCCAGCGTCATGCCAACTTTCACATTTTCACACACAGATAAGTATTGAGAAGCTTCACTCTGTTCTTTAATAAAATCATATATGACCTTAACAGTAGCAATCAAGCCTATGAAAGCAAAAATGTATATGAGTTTTTTCTTCATTCAAAATTTAGGCTAACGTCTGGTACAGGCTATGGTAAGGCGTCAGCCAAAACTACAGCCTGTGCATTGTTACCTGACTTAGTTTTTAATTTTATTGAGCAATTCAATCGCAGCATTATTGATTTCTCTCCACTCTAAGGTATACACGAAAAGCTCAATATCAGGCACATTATAAGGTGAAACTCTTGTGGTCTCACGTTCTAAAACATGTTCGAAATCCGCTAATAATTTTAACTCAGTTTCATTAAAAGCCATCTTAAACTTTCTATCATCAGGATTATAAAAATCTGTCCATTGCTCAAACAGTTCTGCTGACACATTTGCAATAGGAACATTTTTTTGGTAGTTCAGTTGGGCTTCTTTTGATGACCATAATTCAATTACATCAAGAACCAGTTTCCTAATTCTTGTTGCCATTTCTTCATCAGATACTATTTCTTCATCCATTGATATGACAGGTAACTACGGGATATACGGAATAAACATACGGTTTTTTGTCGTTTTTGACAGATAACCGTAGCTGGATTAACGAATATACTATATACAAATTTCTATATCTGCTTTTTCATGCTGCCAAATTCTAATCAATCTGAATTGATTAATCCCACCGCCTCGGTTGCCAGATAATGAAGTAAGGTTGAGCATGCTGGTTGTCGCCAACTTCAATGAAGCGACAAACATGGTTGAACAATTGCGGCTATACTCACCTTTTTAGTAGTCCTTGTAGCACCTACCAATACAGTCCTCAGAGGCGGAAAGCTTTTGGCTACTATTGCAGGCATGGCCAGTTTTAGCATTGTCATTTCATGTCAAGGTATCTGTCTATGTCGCCCTTGCGGATTCTTTGCCCCTTTATACCCTTAAGTTGTACGGGTTGCAGTAAACCAGCATTGATAATATTGTATACAGTCTGTCTTGTTACACCCAAAAGTTTGGCCACTTCCTGTATGGTGTAAAGCTGTAAGGTGTTGCTTGAGCGTGGTGTATCTATCAGATTAAGCCTTACCAGTAGTTCATGACAGTCAAGAAGAAAAGTTCTGGAAACCACTTCGTTACCTGAACTGGCCCTTGCTACGGTTTTGATAATACCTTCATTGGTAAGTCTATCCATCATATCTGTGCCCACCTCTTCTAATTGTTCATAGAAAAAGTGCAGAATGTACCTAAGCAAGGAACCCTGATTGTCGAATTCTACCACAAGCCCCGCACGTGGGTGCAGTTCAGAAGAATAAGTCTTACCCATACGCTATTTATCCCACTTGGACATTTCTGCTGATTTTATAGAATCGGTGTGGTCGATGTACTTTCTGAACGAACGGTAATCGCTGTGGCCACTCAGGGCCATGACGATATCCTGTCTCATACCGAGCATCAAACTCAACGTGACGAACGTTCTTCTCCCCGCATGTGAGGAAATGACTTCCCACTTTTGCTTAATCACCATCTTTCCCTTTTTTTCTTTGTCACGAACAGATACAGTCCCTTTGATTCCCGCTTCACAACATACCTCTTTGATGTAATCGTTAAATTTCTGGTTACTGATAGCCAAGGCACTTAGGTCATTATCGTATTTATTGAGGATACCACGAGAAAACTTATTCAATGGTATAGTGAGGACTTGCTTGGTCTTCGCAGCCAGAATCTGAATGCTATCGGCATGAACATCGTGCGGTTTCAGTTGGCTTCCATCGCTAAACCTTAATCCCGTTGTACAGAGAATTATGAATAAGTCCCTGACTTTGGCAAGCCGCTCATTCTCCAACTGTAACTCGTACAACTTGGTGAGTTCTTCATAGGAAAGGGTAATCATTTTAGTGGGTACTAACCGTGGGAGTTTCCACTTTCTGTAATCCATGTTGGTATTAATACCTCTATCAGTCAAATAATTAAAAAAAGTCCGCAATGTTTCTAACCTTTTCACAGCTGTGTTCGGGCTATTATATTTAGAGCGGGCGAACTTAAGCAGGGTGTCGTAGATGTTCAGGCTTAAGTCAGATAGGGTGAGGGTATGACCTGTCTCGATGTAGTCCGTCAAGAGTTTCTTCAGGCCGTCAATCGCCTTCATGCCATTAAGGGTAAGCATATGCCCCTTAAACTTATGGAACTCCTCATACAGTTCCAGAACTGTGGGCTGTCTGGCGAGGGGCTTTTTCTCACAAAGGGCCTTGATATCAGCGGGTGTTGCGTTCGGGTTTTCCCGTACATGCTGCTGGACTTCCAGTTTTTTCTTCAGGATAGCACTATTGACACCCTGATAGCCCTCGTAGCTGGACATGACTTCTTGCTTCCGACTCCAATAGCGAACCGCTATCTTCTCCCCTGTCGGTATTCGTTTGGTATCCTTCTTGCCACCCTTGGGATTAATCGAAACTTCTACATAAATGGGACATTGGCCTGACCTATCTGCCTTTGTCTTTTGAATCATTAGTCGAACATTCATGGTACAGTTGGAAAAAGGATAACTAACAACTAACTCAATTGATGTCAACTACTGTAAAATATAGCTTTGGGTTTATAATTAAATGCAAAAACAGCTAATAAAGGCTGTATTCGGCCATAGGGTCGATTCTGCTCCCCGCTACAGAGCCCTGGATGCAAGTCTAGGGCTTTTTTATGCCCCGTCCTTACTCCTTCTCAAATGACTTCAGCAGGATTCGCGGCTGAATGTTGACCATCACCCACCCCCAGTCGGCGTAAGCTGATGCATCGCCCGGCTTGATCGCGGCCATCGAGCTGCCTGCAAACAAACTGCTATACCCCACGGAAAACTGGATCTGGTTGGAGTGCTTGTAGTTGAGTACCGCATCGAGCTCAGAGCCAAGATACTTGTTATTTGTGCCTGCCTGCGTTTCCGTAGCCTGTAGGTTTTTAGCCAACGCAAAGTAGTGGTAGTCCAACGAAAGGCTATACCTGGACTCTGGGCTAAAGGTGGCCTTGAGGTAGTTATTGAGTAGTCCGCCTTGTCGTGTGTCAGTCGGCACATTAATAAAGTAGTCCATGAAGCCATAGTACTTATGGTTTGTGGCATACAGCGTGTTAAAGGAATGCACCTTGCGCTCATCACCGGCCATACCTGATAAATAGGTAGTCCCTAATGTAAACCGGAAAGGCTGCACGGTATAGGCGACTTCTGCAACTGCCAGATAGGCCGCTATCTTTTTTCCGCTACCGTGTTCGCCCGATTGTCGGTATAGCGAGCCATTGAATTGCGCACGTTCCCGCTGGTAAGTCAGGTCTAGGCCATACGTATGCCTGTAGTACACGCCCCCCACGGTGTCTGGCCGCTGAAAGCCGTCGCTGATGTGCATGGCTGAAACCGACAACTGTTCGCTCAGCTGTTTCTGCGCCCACAGGAACCCCAGTACCTTGTAGTTGTTCATGCCATAATGGGTGTCAAACAAGGCCTCTTTCTCCTGATTGAAAGCGCCACCGGCATCCACGCTTATACCTTGCCATCTTGCTTTAAGCAGTAGCCCATCGTGGCTGCGTGCCTGCTGCACCCAGTCCACATTGCCCAGCAGGCGGTCGTTGTTGTAGACGAACTCCTGCCGGCCAAGCCTGACGGCAAACTTATCTGATAAAGCAAACTCGCCCCAGGACTCGTGCATGGCCATAGACGGGATATCTTTTGAGTGTGCTTCATCGCCCCATACCCGTACATCCTGCAGGCTAAACCGTGTCTGCACTTTGTCCTGCTTGTAGTCGAGCGTAATTTTGGAGCGCTGGCTCACAAAGAAGGCCCCGTCCTGGCCGTTAGGCAGACTCTGATAGCCATTGCGCCACTCCGCCCTGGGCCTGACTTGCGGTGTCAGGTATAGCTGCGACCAGGCCGCCTCCAGCGGCAGCCACACCAAAACCGATAGCAGCAGCATTTTCCGTGTAAAACTTATTTTCATAATCGCATCGCTTTATATGGTGAATGATGCCGGCTGACGTGCGCTGCGCAGAGATGATTTGCCTGCTGATGCGCTCGAAGCCGTAACGATGCGAAATAGAACAAATAACTACACCTAAGCGATGACTGCTATCATGCGCAAAAATGACATTGCTTAGTTTACCAACAGGTATAAACGCAAAAAGGGCCTGACTTGCGTCAGGCCCTTTTTGGTCATATAGCGAAAGTAAATTACTTTACTTTGTCAACGATGCTCTTGAAGGCTTCCGGATGGTTCATCGCCAGGTCAGCAAGTACTTTGCGGTTCAGGTCGATGTTCGCTTTTTTCAGAGCGCCCATCAGCTGAGAGTAAGACATGCCATGCTCACGTGCACCTGCGTTGATACGCTGGATCCAAAGGGAGCGGAAATCTCTCTTTTTCGCTTTTCTGTCGCGGTAAGCATAAAGCAAACCTTTTTCAATTGCGTTTTTCGCAACTGTCCAGACATTCTTGCGACGGCCAAAGTAACCTTTGGCCATTTTCATCATTTTTTTTCTTCTGTGTCGCGCTGCGACAACGTTTACCGATCTAGGCATTTCTAAAAAGTTTTGGCGGCTGGTGATTAAGTTGTAATCTTCAAAAGACCAGGCACCGGGTTCGTACTAAAAAATTAACCGTTCTAACTCCGGGGAATTAGATTTGAAGCATCAGCTTCACTCTGTCCATATCAGCTGTGCTAACAAGGCCAGTGTGTGTCAAATTACGCTTCTGCTTAGTCGTCTTCTTGGTCAGGATGTGGCTTTTGTAAGCGTGCTTACGCTTAATTTTGCCAGTACCTGTCAAAGAAAAACGCTTCTTTGCACCAGATTTTGTTTTAACTTTTGGCATGTGTATATAATTAATTAAACAAATTACTTTTTAACAGGAGGAGCCACTTTAGGAGAAAGGATCAGGAACATTCGCTTTCCTTCCAGTTTGGGCAGCTGCTCCACTTTCGCGATGTCCTCCAGCGCCTGGGCGAACTTCAACAACAGAATTTCACCTCTTTCCTTAAACACGATCGTACGGCCAACAAAGTGTACATAAGACTTAATCTTATAGCCACTCTCGAGGAAAGCCTTCGCATGCTTCAGCTTAAACTCAAAATCGTGGTCATCTGTGTTAGGGCCGAAACGGATCTCCTTGATGACTACCTTCTGAGCTTTGGCTTTCATCTCACGGGTTTTCTTCTTCTGCTCGTACTTGAATTTCGAGTAGTCGATGATACGGCATACCGGCGGATTAGCTGTTGGCGAAATCTCAACCAGGTCAAGATTCTGCTCGTTCGCTATTTTTTGAGCATCTCTGGTTGAGAATACTCCCTGCTCTACATTGTCACCAACTAACCTGACTTCTCTGGCAGTTATTTTATCATTGACTTTGTATGGCTCCTCCACTTTTCCGCGTGGGATGTAGCGCTTATTTGGCGTAGCTATAGTTTTACCTCCTTAAATTTAGTTCTAAATCAGGGTGCGAATATCGCACATTTTATATCAAGAAAAAAATATCTCTTCTTAATTGTTCAGTATCTCAGCAATTTTTGACTGAAAGGTAGCGATGAACTCATCCACTGTCATGGTGCCCAGATCGCCTTCTCCGTGCTTGCGCACCGACACGGCTCCGTTCTCCTGCTCCTTCTCCCCCACGATTAGCATGTAAGGTACTTTGCTCACCTCTGCATCACGTATCTTACGTCCGATCTTCTCGTCGCGGTTGTCCACAAAACCCCGGATGTCATCTTGCTGCAGGCGGTCGTATACCTGCTGCGCAAAATCCTGGTATTTCTCTGAGATTGGCAATATGGCAAACTGCTCGGGGCTGAGCCACAACGGGAAGTTTCCGCCACAATGCTCGATCAACACGGCCACAAAGCGCTCCAACGAGCCAAAAGGCGCACGGTGAATCATCACTGGGCGATGTTTGGCGTTATCAGCACCGATGTATTCGAGCTGGAACCTTTCTGGTAAGTTATAATCTACCTGAATAGTTCCCAACTGCCACTTGCGGCCCAGCGCATCGCGCACCATAAAGTCGAGCTTAGGTCCGTAAAACGCGGCTTCGCCCAGTTCGGTTACAGTGGTAAGTCCCTTCTCTGCAGCCGCCTCGATAATGGCGCTTTCGGCTTTTTCCCAGTTCTCGTCTGAGCCGATGTATTTGGCTTTGTTCTCCGGATCACGCAGGGAAACTTGAGCGGTATAGTCTTCAAAACCAAGCGCCTTGAAAACGTACAGCACTAAGTCAATTACCTTGATAAATTCTTCCTTTACCTGGTCTGGACGGCAAAAAATGTGTGCATCGTCCTGTGTAAAGCCACGCACGCGTGTCAGGCCGTGTAACTCGCCGCTTTGCTCGTAGCGGTACACAGTACCGAACTCGGCAAAACGTACGGGCAGCTCTTTGTAAGAGCGCGGACGGGTTTTATAGATCTCGCAGTGATGCGGACAGTTCATTGGCTTGAGCAGGAACTCCTCGTTCTCGTTCGGCGTCTTGATCGGCTGGAAGGAGTCAGCGCCATACTTCTCGTAGTGACCGGAAGTAACGTATAATTCCTTGCTGCCGATATGCGGCGTTACGACAGGCTGGTAGCCTGCTTTCACCTGGGCCTTGCGCATAAACTGCTCGAGTCGCTCGCGCAGCAGTGTGCCTTTCGGCAGCCAAAGCGGCAAGCCCATACCTACCTTCTCAGAAAAAGCGAACAGTTCCAGTTCTTTGCCCAGTTTGCGGTGGTCGCGTTTCTTTGCTTCTTCCAGGCGCTCCAGGTATTCTGTCAGCTCCTTCTGTTTCGGGAAGGTGATACCGTAGATACGTGTCAGCTGCTTGCTCTTTTCGTCGCCTCTCCAATAGGCACCGGCCACGTTCATCAGCTTGGCAGCCTTGATGAAGCCTGTGTTCGGGATGTGTGGTCCGCGGCAAAGGTCCACGAATTTGCCTTGGGTATAGAAGGTGATCGTACCGTCTTCCAGATCCTGGAGCAGGTCAAGCTTATACTGATCGCCTTTTTCGGTGAAGTACTTAATGGCGTCGGCCTTTGAAACTTCCTGACGCTTATACTCATTTTTTGCGCGTGCCAGTTCCAGCATTTTCTGCTCTACTTTGGCAAAGTCATCCTGCGAAAAGGTTTTGCCCTCACCCAAGTCCACATCATAGTAAAAGCCGTTCTCAACAGGCGGTCCGATGCCGAACTTTATACCTGGGTATAGCTCTTCCAGGGCCTCCGCCAATAAGTGAGCCGAAGAGTGCCAAAACGTATTTTTGCCCAGATCGTCGTTCCAGGTAAGCAGTTGCACGCTGGCATCTTCTTCTATGGGGCGAGACAGATCCCAAACGGAACCGTTCACCTTAACGGCCAAAACATTGCGGGCAAGTCCCTCGCTAATGCTGGTGGCGATCTCGAGGCCTGTTACACCTTTCGAATACTGGCGTACAGAGCCGTCTGGCAAAGTGATGTTGATCATGTTTTTTTCTTAGTATCGTTTTAAAAGCCCCGCTGCCTGACAGCCATACTGTCGAGCTGGGGTCTGGGTCTTTCTAATCTGTACTGGAGCCGGGCAACACTCTGCCGGGCATAGGTATGTTTCGGTTCTATGGCCAGCATACGCTCGAAAGTTCGCAATGCTGCCAGATTCTCTCCTGTTCGCTCCAGACTACTTGCCCGCACAGACAGGTACTTTAGCTCTTTGCTATACCTTGGCGCATTCTCCAGGTGCTGCAAGGCCAGTTCATTTTCTCCCAAGCCATGCCGCAGCTGTGCCAACTGAAAGTGGGCCGCCTGCATCGTATCTGCAAGAGCGAGCGCCTTTTCGAAGCTAACTAGGGCACTATCTTTGCGCGATGACTGCAGTTGAAGCATCCCTTTGTAATGCCACAACTGCGGATCTTCCGGCGACAGCCGCAACCCTTGCTCTGTATGCTTTCTGGCCTGGGTCAGGTCCGGTTGTGCCAGGTATAGCCCCGCCAAAGATCGATGCGTTTGCACAAAGTCAGGATTGTACTCCAGCGCCCGGTGGTAATGGTTGATGGCAACCGTCGTATCGCCCGTCACTTCCGACACCCTGCCTTTGTAATAGACCGCATACGGATCGTCAGGGGAAAGCTCGAGCGCCTGCCGCGCAAAATGAGCCGCTTTCGCATACTCGCCCTTATCCAGGTATAGCTCCGTCAAAAGCACGTACAGGGAAGAACTCTCAAAAGAGTTTCTTTCTGCCTGCAATGCCAGTGGCAAAGCTTCTTCACGCCGCCCCATCAGGTATAGCACCTGTGCTTTCACAAAGAAATTGGCAGGCTCCTTAGACAGCCTGATCGCTTCGTCTACATCGCTTAGTGCTTTGTCTAACTCATCCTGCCGCAGCAGCACCATGGCTCTCCTGGCGTAAAGACTGCCGTCACGTTTCGACCGTTCAATGGCTTCGCTGAGACTGATCAACTGTTTCGCGGGATCCTCCACAGCTACGGCCGCCAGGTCTACCATTTGTTCCCGTGTACCTTCTTCTTTACCACAACTTGCAAGCATCAATACCACCACTACCCAACTAAAGGCCCAACGAGACATCATGTACTGTCTTTTCTTACTGTCTAGATTGGCGCTAAATTATAGATAATTTGCCTAAATATCGACAAACACACAACCATATAGTTTTTAAACAACACAAAGGGCCTGCTTCCAGACAGAAGCAGGCCCTTTGTGTTGCAATTGTATCCAGTTACCTCTGATATGCTTGCAACATCATTTTGCAGCGCCTGCTCAACTCCAGCTCCTCCTTCGTTTGTAACTCGAGGTTCTGGGCCATCGCACGCTGCAACGTAGACATACAAGCTTCTTTGTTTTTCATTTCCTGATAAATATTGGCCAGGTCAAAATAATAGCGCAGGTTGTTCGGGTTGTGCAGAATAGCCATTTCCATTGCGTATATCGCATCCTTGTTTGTAGCAGGTTTATCTGCCATTCCGCCCAGCATAACTTTATAGGTTGTGACTTCAGCAAAGTTGAGATTGGCCATTTTAAAATACCAGCGTCCGAGTAAATGCCAGGCATCAGAGTAACGCTCATCGGCTGCCAACGCCCCATCCAGGTATGATTTTGTTTCGCTGATCATCGCCAATCGCTGCTTCGGGCCTGACACCATGGCCAGTGAAGCCAGCGAGAGTGCCATGGCATAGTTAGAACGGGCATCTGTAGAGTCCAGCAGGAAGGCGCGTTGCGCGTACGCCTTGGCGGTGCTGAAATGGTTAATCTTGCGAGTATCGTCTGAAAATCGGTTTCCCATCAGGCTGTGCAGGAGACTGGCTTGGCAAAGCGCCTCAAAATTTGATTCGTCAGCGCCGATAATCTGCTCATATACGGCCAAGGCCTCTGTTTCCTTGTACTGCTCTTTCAGCTCATAGGCTTTCTTTAAAAGCACATCATGCCCGGAATCTCCTAATGCGTCTAGTGGACGAATCAGAAAACCGAGCATGATGAGTAAAACAGGTATAGCTTTGATAAGTAATCGCATAATTCGTAATCAGCAACCTAATATATTGCTTTGAAACGACTTATGCAAAAAAGAACTTAATTTAGAATAAATCCAGCTGCTTCTTTTTCTTCAAAGCCTTTATTGCACTGCCGTCATCTGATAGTTCTTCTACGGCTTCAAGCGTATCAAGTTGAGCCCCACTGACTTTGGCTGCTTCTTCTGCAAGTTCTTTCAATTCGGAAGGCAAGGTAACAGGTTCTCGCTTTGTGGTAACTTTTTTAGCCTTAGGCTTTTCCTCATGCTCCATTTCCTCCAGCTTCGGCACTTTCACGTCGTAGATTTTGAAGTAGCTGAGCTTGTTGCCCATGGCTTTCCAGCCTTTCACGTCGATGAATTCGCTAAGCAACAGTTTCTCTGTTTCTTTCTCTCCTCGCAGCGAACGCTTGAAACTGATGGTGGCCATCGGAACCGAGTGCGTAGATACGGCTTCGAGTCTGGAATTTTTGGTCTCGGGTATAAAGCTGAATTTCTTACCTACTGTAGAAGTCTCAATCTTGAAACGCTTCACATAGTAGGTTTTGTTCTCTCCTTCGTAATAAATAGTGGACACTACCAACTCCGGATCAAACTTCTGCAGCACTTTGATCTTCTCCACGGTGTAGTGGTTGGCCAGATCAAATGTGGTCTGCTCGTAAGTACCGTCTTCATATACCACCAGAATCGTGTCGTCGGTGTTGAATGAGCCAAGGTAACGACCGCGCCCCTCGGTGTTCAGACGTCCGATCACCTCGTCGTAGAAGATCTCACGTCCGCCCAGCGTAGACTCGCCCAGACTCTTCTGCACCACCTTCTTGATTGGGTACTTGGTCACGATATTACCGTTTGATCCTTTGCCCTTTATCATCAGTTCGGCAAAGTCATAGTCGAACTGTTTGATGCGGGCCGTTGACTGCGGCGCCAAGGTGATATTGACCACCTCTGACTCCGAGTTCGGGTTAGCGGTCAGGTAATGTACCTTGGAGTTTTTGTTTCCTTTGGTCAGGTCGTACTCCTTGTCACGGGTGATCGACTTCACAGAGAAGCGCTTCGCAAAAGACACGCCGGTCTTGCCATCAACATAAATCATGTTGTACACCATGTGCTCGTCGTTTTTATTGTAAACGCCGGCCATGATGATGTCTTTGCCCACAAAGGTTTTCTCGGCTACTTTAGACACGGTGAACTTGCCATCCTTGCGGAATACAATGATATCGTCCATGTCGGAGCAATCGCAAACGAACTCGTCTTTGCGCAGACCGGTACCGATGAAACCGTCTTTGGCATTCATGTAAAGCTTCTGGTTGGCGATCGCAACTTTCTGTGCTGTAATCACATCGAAGGTTTTCACCTGCGTTTTGCGGTCGCGTCCCTGTCCGTACTTTTTCAGCAATCCTTCAAAGTAAGCGATCGCATAGCGGATCAGGTTAGCCAAGTGGTCATCCACCTCAGCCATCTCTTCTTCCAGTTTGTTGATGTACTCATCGGCTTTGAAAGAGTCGAATTTGGAGATACGCTTGATCTTGATCTCAGTCAGGCGGATGATGTCATCCTGGGTTACTTCGCGGCGCAACAGTTTTTTGAACGGGTCCAAACCTTTGTCGATCGCCTCTAGCACAGCTTCCCAGGTTTCGCACTCCTCGATATCACGGTAAATGCGGTTCTCGATGAAGATCTTTTCCAGCGAAGAGTAGTGCCACTTGTCTTCCAACTCACCTTTACGGATCTCGAGTTCACGCTTGAGCAAGTCCACTGTTTTGAAGGTGGAAATGCGCAGCAACTCGTCCACACTCAGGAAGTGGGGCTTGTCGTCGATGATAACGCAGGTGTTTGGAGAAATAGATACCTCGCAGTCCGTGAACGCGTAGAGCGCGTCCATGGTCAGGTCAGGCGACACGCCCGGAGGCAGTTGTACCTGTATCTCCACATCGGCAGCCGTATTGTCGACTACCTTCTTGATCTTGATCTTGTTGTTCTCGCTCGCCTTTACGATCGACTCCATCAGTCCTGTGGTCGTGATGCCATAAGGCACGTCACGGATGATGAGCATCGTCTTGTCCACCTTCTCAATTGTAGCGCGAACCCGGATCTTACCACCACGCATACCATGGTTGTAGTTGGTCACATCCACCATACCGCCGTTAGGGAAGTCAGGCAGCAAGGTTGTCGTGCGGCCTTTCAGCACATCGATAGATCCTTTGACCAGCTCCTTAAAGTTGTGCGGCATAATCTTAGTCGAGAGACCAACGGCTATACCTTCCACACCCTGCGCAAGCAAAAGCGGGAATTTCACCGGCAAAGTCACCGGCTCGTTCTTACGGCCGTCGTAGCTCAACTGCCACAGTGTCGTCTGCGGATTGAAAACCACATCCAGCGCAAACTTGGACAGACGCGCTTCGATGTAACGAGGCGCAGCCGCACTATCGCCCGTACGTACATCGCCCCAGTTACCCTGCGTCTCAATCAAAAGATCTTTCTGACCCAGGTTCACCATGGCATCACCAATGGAGGCATCACCGTGCGGGTGGTACTGCATGGTCTGACCGATCACGTTGGCCACTTTGTTAAAGCGACCATCGTCCATCTCCTTCATCGCATGCAGGATGCGGCGCTGCACCGGCTTCAGACCATCCTCAATGGCAGGTACAGCACGCTCCAGAATTACGTAAGAAGCATAGTCGAGGAACCAGTTTTCGTACAGACCGGATACCGGGGTGACGTTATGGATTATCTCTTCTTCACCGTCTGTAAATGCAACTTCTTGCTCCTCTTCTCTTTCTATACCTTCGTTGTTCAGTTCGTCGTTATGCATATACTTCCTCAACTATGTCTTTCTCAAACTTCAGATTCTCAATAATGAATTGCTGGCGCTCCGGCGTGTTTTTGCCCATGTAGTAGCTCAGCATTTTCTGTATCGTCGTGTCTTTCTGCAGGAACACAGGCTTCAATTTGATGTTATCGCCAATGAACTTGCCGAACTCGTCCGGCGAAATCTCACCCAGACCTTTGAAGCGAGTAATCTCCGGACGCTTGCCTAATTTCTCGATCGCGGCCTGCTTTTCGGTTTCGTTGTAGCAATAGATCGTTTCTTTCTTATTGCGCACCCGGAAAAGCGGGGTTTCCAGAATGTACACGTGGCCATTCTTCACCAGATCAGGGAAAAACTGCAGAAAAAAGGTTAGGAGTAGCAGACGAATGTGCATACCGTCCACGTCGGCATCTGTGGCGATCACTACGCGGTTGTAGCGCAAACCTTCCAGCCCCTCTTCAATATTTAAAGCGTGCTGCAGCAGGTTAAATTCCTCGTTTTCGTATACCACCTTTTTCTTCAGGCCAAAGCAGTTCAGTGGTTTACCTCTCAAACTGAAAACTGCCTCCGTGTCCACGTTGCGGGATTTTGTGATGGAACCACTTGCTGAGTCACCCTCCGTTATGAAGAGTGTGGATAGCAGGGCGTTCTCGTGCTTGTCCTCGTTGAAGTGCAGACGGCAGTCGCGCAGCTTACGGTTGTGCAGGTTGGCCTTCTTGGCGCGCTGGTTGGCCAGTTTTTTCACGCCAGCCATGTCCTTGCGCTCCCGCTCGCTTTGCTCAATGCGCTTTTTCAGCGCCTCGGCCGTCGCCTGGTTGATGCGAAGGTAATTATCAAGGTGCTCCTTGATGAAGTCATTGATATAGGAGTTCACTGCCGGGCCATCCGGACCCATGTCAATCGAGCCCAGTTTTGTCTTGGTCTGCGACTCAAAAACCGGCTCCTGCACACGAAGCGAAATGGCACCAACAACGGAGCCACGAATATCAGCCGCATCGTAGTCTTTCTTATAAAAGTCGCGGATCGTTTTCACCAATGCCGTACGGAAGGCCGCCAGGTGCGTACCGCCCATAGTCGTATACTGACCGTTCACGAAAGAATAGTACTCCTCGCCGTAGTCGTTACCATGTGTGATGGCCAGCTCAATGTCGTTGCCTTTCAGGTGGATGATCGGGTAGCGCATGCTCTCCTCATCGGCTTTATTTCTCAAAAGATCGAGCAGACCGTTTTCGGAGTAGAATTTCTTGCCGTTGAAGTTGATCGTCAGACCGGCGTTCAGGTATACGTAATTCCAGATCTGGTTCTCCAGATAATCCGGGTTGTACTGGTAGTTCTTGAAAATGGTATCGTCCGGCGTAAATGTCGTGAGCGTGCCGTTGCGTTGCGAAGTGGCTTCCAGCGGAAGATCGTTTGTCAGCACACCACGCTCAAACTCTGCAGCCTTCATCTGCCCGTCACGCACGGACTGGATGCGGAACTGGCTTGAAAGGGCATTTACCGCTTTGGTACCTACACCGTTCAGACCAACAGACTTCTGGAACGCCTTGCTGTCGTACTTACCACCTGTGTTGATCTTGCTCACGCAGTCAATTACCTTGCCCAGCGGAATACCGCGGCCATAGTCGCGTACCTGCACCTTGTGGTCCGATATTTTGATGTCGATGGTTTTGCCATACCCCATCACGTGTTCGTCAATGGAATTGTCGATTACCTCTTTCACCAAAATGTAAATACCATCATCGGCCGAAGAACCGTCTCCCAACTTACCGATGTACATACCGGGGCGTAGCCTGATGTGTTCGCGGGGCTCCAGCGAGCGAATGCTGTCTTCGTTGTAATTATGCTCTAACTCTGCCATTCTGTAAGCGTAAGTGTATTTGATTTAGTGGAATCACTCGGAAATATAGAAAAATAAAAGAAATCGGACGCTACAAATAGTTCCGGCGTCTAACCGATTCATCTTTAAAAGAAGGCTAATGCTAATATTATTAGTCAGCAAATATAGCTAAAATAGTTGAAATCATCAACCACTTCTATACAACCAATGCACATTGCGATCAGTTCACAAAAATAAGAGAAATACGCAGGTATAACTTAGCTAAAATTATTAGCATAAAAATAGTTAGATATAACTATACTTGCGCATTACATTTGCTTAACTAAATGCGGTCAAACACAAGCCGTATACCTACATACATTCGCACCCTATGGAAATTAAATTACCCCGGTATTTTAAGTATGTCATCATTTTACTGGGCCTTTTTCTAGCTATTTGGACACTCCAAAGCTTCAAGTCAGTTCTGATGCCACTGACCTTTGCTTTGCTGTTTGCCCTGCTCCTGCTGCCCCTCACCCGCGACCTCGAAAAATTCCGCGTACCGCGTGCTTTGGCTATTCTCTGTAGCATTGTAATGGTGGTGATCGTGCTGGGGTTGGTGATTTGGTTTCTGTCCATGCAAGTCATTAGCCTCACTTCGGAACTGGATACCATTGGCAAAAACTTTGATGCCTTGCTGATGAAGGTACAGGATTACCTCTACCACAACTTTGGCATACAGCCGGCCAACAAAAGCGAGCTTTTCCGCAACACAGTGGGCGGCTTGCGGGAGATTTCGACCACTTTTGTCGGCAGCACCATCTCGCTGACCACCGGCGCCCTGACGATCATCACCATCGTGCCCATTTTTGTGTTCTGCTTTCTGTATTACCGCGACCACCTGGAGCAATTCATGTACAAGTTTGTGTCGAAGGAGCGCCGTAGTAGCCTGAACCATACCATCGACAACATACAGTTAGTGGCGCAGAGCTATATCTCAGGGCTGATGATCGTGATTGTAATCGTATCGCTGCTCAACTCGGCCGGACTACTCATCCTGGGCGTCAAGTATGCCATCTTCTTCGGTGTTTTTGCCTCCATCCTGACCATCATACCTTATATTGGCATCCTGATCGGGGCCATGCTGCCGGCGTTGTTCACACTGGCCACAACCGGTAGCCTGTTTGAGGCGGTGTTGGTGGTGCTGGTGTTCATGTTTGTGCAGTTTCTGGAGGGCAACTTCATTACACCCTATGTTGTTGGTTCCAAGGTAAGTATCAACCCTTTTGCTGCCATCATTGCCTTGCTGATCGGTGGTGAAATATGGGGAGCGGCCGGTATGATCATCTCTATACCTATGATCGCGATCCTGAAGGTAATTTTCGATGCCTATGAACCACTACAACCTTTTGGCTTTTTGTTGGCTGACATAGACGATGTGAAAGCTCAGAAATCGGGGCGCTTCCGGAAAATGTTCGATAAGCTGCGCGAAAAAGCGCGAAGGGAGCGCTACGAGGATGACCGCGAGGCTGAGCAATAGCCCGCATTTGCTAAAGCTGTTTGCACAAGGTATAGCGAGTGTTCAATTTGAAACGTATTGCTAAGAATATTGGTTTACAGGATAGCCCTTTGGACAGCGCCGAAGGTCGCTTCAAATAAGCCTAAAAAGAATCAGCTTGTACGCCATCATAGACATTGAGACTACGGGTAGTCAGCCCACGCAGGACAGGATCACCGAGATTGCCATTTTCATTCACGATGGAAACGAAGTCGTGGATAAATATAGCACCCTGATCAACCCGGAGCGCCCGATACCCTATTTCATTTCTCAACTCACCGGCATTACCGACGACATGGTGCAGGACGCACCCAAGTTTTACGAAGTGGCCAAAGACATTGTGCAGTTCACGGAGGGGAAGGTGTTCGTGGCTCATAATGTGCGCTTCGACTACTCATTCATCAAAAAAGAATTTGCCGATCTGGGTTTTACCTTTCAGCGCAAAACGCTTTGTACCGTGCGCTTGAGCCGTTCGCTCATACCTGGTCTGCCGTCTTACTCGCTCGAAAAACTCTGCAAAAGCATCGACATTGACCTGCAGATGCGCCACCGGGCCATTGGCGATGCTGAGGCGACGGCCAAGCTATTTGACAAGCTGATCAAGATCAACCGGCCGGTCATTGACGGAGCGCAGCATATGGCTGATCCTTCAGAACAGCTTAAAAACGAAATCAAAGCCTCACTCCTTCCTCCCGCCATCAGCAAGGAGCAGGTGGATGCATTGCCGACGGTTCCGGGTGTATACTACTTCTACAACGAAGCAGGCGAGGTGATCTATGTGGGCAAGAGCATTAACATCAAGAAGCGCATTATCCAGCACTTCAACATCGACTACAAGAGCCGCAAATCTATTGAGTTTAAGAACCAGATCGCCGATATCACTTACGAGCTAATGGGCAACGAACTGGTGGCATTACTGTTTGAGTCTGCCGAAATCAAGCGCATGAAGCCGCACTACAACCGCCAGCAGCGGCGCAGTGTGTTCAACACCGGTATTTTCACCTACCAGGACGACAAAGGGTATAAGCGACTGACATTCGGTAGCATCAACAAGGCCGATGATGTGAATATGACGCCTATCATCGCGCTATCAAACCAGTTTAAGGCCAAGGGATTCCTTTACCACAAAGTGTCCAAATATAACCTGTGCCAGAAGCTGTGTGACCTGTATAAAACGCCGGGCGCCTGCTTCGACTACCAGGTACACATCTGCCAGGGCGCTTGTATTGGTGAGGAAAGCCCTGAGGAGTACAATGCCCGGGTGGATGCCGCCATCGAGTCGTTTACCTATGAACACAACAGTTTTGTGATCGTGGGCAAGGGCCGTGAATTGGGTGAGAAGTCTGTGGTAGTGGTGGAGCACGGCACCTACCTGGGCTTTGGCTTTGTGGACGAGTACTTTTCGGCCAGCTCGCTTGACGACTTTAAGTCGGAGATTCAGCGCTACAACGACAACAAGGACATACAGCAGATCATACGCGGCCACATGCGCGGCAAGCACAAAGACAAGGTTCTTGTGTTTGATTAAGCTTTCCTAACAGGTATAGCCCCTTTTTTCTGAAGCGCCTGCCATCAATTTTCGGTTAAGAAATTATTTATCCGTAATTTCAAATCGAAATAAAACTTAAACATTCATGGAAAAACGTTTCAGATCAGGGGTATTGTTCGGCGATGAAGTAACAGAGCTGTTCAAGTATGCCAATGAAAATAACTTTGCGCTGCCAGCCGTCAACGTGATTGGCACAAACTCTATCAATGCCGTGCTGGAAACAGCCAAGGCGCTTAACTCTCCCGTAATCATTCAGTTCTCGCACGGTGGTGCCACTTTTTTTGCTGGCAAAGGCCTTGAGAATGACAACCAGAAAGCTGCCATTGCAGGCGCTGTTTCCGGAGCCCAGCACGTGCACCTGATGGCTGAAGCCTATGGTGTGCCGGTAGTACTGCACACTGACCACGCCGCCAAGAAATTGCTACCATGGATCGACGGTCTGTTAGACGCTGGCGAGAAATACTACGAGCAGCACGGCAAGCCACTTTACAGCTCCCACATGCTCGACCTTTCTGAGGAAGAGATCAAAGAAAACATCGAGACTTGCGCCAGCTACCTGGAGCGCATGAACAAGATCGGCATGACCGTGGAAATCGAACTAGGCGTAACGGGCGGCGAGGAAGACGGCGTGGACAACACCGGCGTGGACAGCTCCAGACTGTATACCCAGCCAGACGAAGTAGCTTATGCCTACGAAGAACTGAAGAAGGTAAGCGACCGCTTCACGATCGCAGCGGCTTTCGGTAACGTGCACGGCGTATACAAGCCAGGCAACGTGGAGCTGCGTCCAGAGATCCTGAAAAATTCACAGGACTTCATCAAGGAGAAATACGGTACAGGCGACAACCCGGTGAACTTCGTATTCCACGGTGGTTCGGGTTCTGAGAAGGCGAAAATCACAGAAGCGATCGGTTATGGTGCCATCAAAATGAACATTGACACCGACATGCAGTGGGCCTATTGGGAAGGTGTGAAGAACTACTACGAGTCGAAGAAAGATTATCTACAAGGTCAGCTCGGCAATCCAGAGGGTCCGGATTCCCCGAACAAAAAATACTACGACCCACGCGTATGGCTGCGCAAAGGTGAAGAAAATTTCATCGCTAGGTTAAAAGAGGCGTTTGAGGATTTGAACTGCGTGAATCGCAATTCATAATCTAGTTTACTGATAAGGGAAAGGGTGAGGCGAAAGCTTCACCCTTTTTTATTTTATTACTTATGCTTCAGCAACCACTGGTAAATCTCCTCAGTATCCTCTTTGCGGCAAAGTTCCGAGCTTGGCGTCATGGTAGCGGCAGTACCGGCGGCAACGCCATAGCGAACGACTTCATCAAGCGGACGACCCTGCAGCAAGCCCATCACCATACCCGCTACCATACTGTCTCCGGCGCCGACCGCACTCTGTTGTTTTACCGTGGGCGGAACCACATAATGTATACCTGACTCCTTAGAGGCAAGCATGGCACCACGTGGGCCGAGCGACACGACCAGCACTTTGCACTTGCCTTCATCGATCACCTGCATAGCAAACGCTTCCTGTTCAAACGCCGAGATATGTTCTTTTCCAGCCAGCTTAGCTAGCTCGCCAAGATTTGGTTTGATCAGGTACAGCCCCTCTCCTGCCGCTTTCATAAGGGCCTCACCCGAAGTATCCACGATCAGCCTGAAGTTGCGCTTGTGGGCGATCACCGCCATCCGGAGGTAAAAGTCGTCGGGCACACCGGGAGCCAGGCTGCCGCTGGCCACCACATATTCAGGAACTTGCTCCAGCTTTTCAAGTTTGTCCAGCACCTGTTGCCACTCCGACTCCTCAATACGAGGACCCGGCATACCGAAACGGAACTGGTCGCCGGTATTGTCTTCCATCACCATCAGGTTTTCGCGGGTCCAGCTTTTAGTCTGGCCGTTCCAGTACTCCACGCCTTCCTCTTTCAGCAAATTGCAGAGCATTTCTCCGGCTGGGCCTCCTGACAGTAGCCAGGCGCAGGAGTTGCCGCCCAGTTTGCGTATGGCTCGGGAAACGTTGATGCCCCCTCCGCCCGGTTCGTAAGTGGGTTCTTCGCAGCGAAGTTTCTTCTCGGGCAGCACACGCTGCACGTGGGTGCTCTTGTCAAGGGCCGGGTTGATCGTAATGGTCAGGACTTTATGCATACTGCTACAGGTATAAATATCTGAAAGAAAGGCGTCACTCTAGGGAAACCTCTATTATAAAACATCCGGATGAAGGCTCTAATAGATCTTAACAAGCCCGTACATACTTCCATGAAACTACCCCTTGGCCGAGAATTACAGGAAATGACATCAGGTATAGGTATAGCTATCACTAAAACGCATCCCTTATACCTTATTAGCGGCGGATGTCGAACTCCTTTTGGTCGCCGGTCCTGAAGGTATAGACCTCACCACGCACCCCGACATTTACTTCCTTGGACCATCCCCTGTCAAATTTGATGATCAGTTTATCGCGGGTAATATTCAGGTCAAGCCAGTGTCCGCGATAGCGGAGCTGCAAGTTAAGGCAGGGCATTTCGTCCGGAAGCACCGGGTTCAACCACAGTACATTATCGCGAATCTCGAGGCCAGTATAGGCGCGCTGCACCAGGTCTACCGTGCCGGCCATGGCACCGAGGTGTATACCTTCAGCCGTGGTGCCTCCCTGTATATCTTCCAGGTCGCTCATCAGGGCTGTTTCAAAGTTTGTCCAGGAGCGTTTACGGTCCGAACGGGCCAGCACCCAGGCATGCACAATCTTACTTAGGGTGGAGCCATGCGAGGTCCGCTGTTCGTAGTAGGCAATGTTTTCAGGTATACGCTCGGGCTTAAAGTCGTAGTCAAGTTGCCTGAAGATGGAAATCAATTCTTCCGAAGAAAAAAGGTAAAAGAGCATCAGCACATCGGCCTGTTTACTGGCTTTGTACCTGTTCACGCTGTCGCCTTCGCTTTCCAGGATGCGGTCGAGCCGCATGGCTTCTCCGTGCTTTGCTCTGTACTTCGCCCAGTCGAACTCCTGTAGTTTGTCGTAGCCGTCAAATTGCGCGATGATTTTGGTATCTTCCAGAAAAGGCACATACATACGCTTGCCGATATCCTCCCAGCGTGTCAGGTCGTCGGGCGTAATGTGCCGCTTGGTGAGCAATTCTTCGTAGCGGGAGTTACCGATCACCTCTTTGAGCTGCAACGCTTTTTGGATCACCCAAACAGCCAGCACATTGGTATAAGCGTTGTTGTTTAAGCCTACCTCCTCAGAATCTGGATACTCGGTATGGTACTCGTCAGGCCCCACCACGTGCAGAATCTCATAGCGCCCGGTTACCTGATTGATAGTAGCGATCGTGGACCAAAACTGTGCGATATCCAGCAACATCTCAGCACCGTGGTAACTCAGGAAGTCGATGTCGCCGGTGGCCTGGTAGTAGTGCCACACGTTGTAGGCAACAGCCGAACTGATGTGACGCTGCAGGAAAGTATTGTCAGGTAGCCAACGGCCCGACTGCGGATTGAGGTGAAGGACCTGGCTTTCCTCTCGGCCGTTACTGCCGCTTTGCCACGGGAACATAGCTCCTTTATACCCTGCCGCTTTTGCGGCGCTTCGGGCCTCGTTCAGGCGACGGTAGCGGTACATGAGCAACTCTCGCGTGATGGCCGGCAAGTGCAGGTTGAGGAAAGGAAAAATGAAGAGTTCGTCCCAAAAGATGTGTCCCCTGTAAGCCTCTCCATGCCAGCCCCGGGCGGGTACGCCCACGTCCAGGTCGACGGTATGGCCCGAAACGGCCTGCAACAGATGGAAAATATGCAGTCGCAGCACAGACTGCACTTTCGTATTGCAGGCCGTGTCAAGGTCACAGCGGTTCCAGATGCGTTGCCAGGCCCGCTTATGCTCCTCCAAAGACTCTTCAAAAGTACCCTGCCGGAAGCTGTTGATACAGGCATCCTGCAATGGTTCGGTGGTGGCCCAGTCGCGGGAGGTATAGATCAGCACGCTTTTTTCGAGCCGCAAAGGCTGGCCTTCTGTTGCCTGTAGTTTAAAGTGATGTTCTGTATAGCCCTGTTCAATTTTGGTCTGAGGTAACACGCCACTGGCTTGTCCATTCAGGTATACCTTGGTACGGGCTACCTGCACCATTCGGGTCTTCGACTGCACTGTCTGCACGACCAAGTACATGGTCTCTTCGTCGTGTTGGCCTTGTTCCAATGTTTCAAGGTGCTGACTGGCCAGCGCGCGGTAACGGGCCACGCCACTGTTGATCACGCGACCGTCAAGGGCGGCTCTTAACTCTACTTCACCTGACCAATTAACAGGCGTCAACTGCCATTCCAGCGCTGCAAGGTGTGGGTTTGCCATGCTGACGATCCGACGGGTGTTGAGCTTCGATTCGCGCCCTTTACTGTCTCGGAAATGGACGAAACGAAGCAACACACCATGCTTTAAATCAAGCTCCTGCTTAAAGTCGAGCACCTCAACACTGCTGATGTGAAACCACTCTTCGCCTGCCTGCCGGAAGGAAACGGGTAGCCAGTTGGGCCAGTTCACCAGGTCTTCGTTTTCGATTTGCTTGCCGGCCACTTCGGAGGTGAGCCGGTTATAGCCGCCAGCCAGGTAGGTACCGGGGTAATGGAGATCGTCTTCGGCAGGAGTTTCTTCAAATGCGCCACGGGTGGCAATGTAACCATTCCCTAGTGTGCAGAGCGCTTCGCGCAGGGTTTGCTCTTTAGGCACCCATTGGTTGTAGATGATGCTCCAATCAGCCATTGCTTTGCTGTTTGATAGTATCTGTCAGATCTTCCAGAAAGACACGCACTTCATCCACACTTTCCAACCGGTAAGTGGCGGCCGTTTTGTCGTCGTGCTCGCCTACCAGTATACCTATCCCGTGGCCCTGCAGCTCTGCAAAAGCATCTTCGTCCGTTATATCGTCGCCGATGTAAAGCGGTATGTAGTTGCCATTGTTCAAACCCAATTCCTCCATCAGCCACATCACCGCTTTGCCTTTGTGCCAGTCAATGTTCGGTTTGAGCTCAAAAATCTTTTTGCCGTGGCCGATCTTGAGTTCTGGCATTGTATCCAGCACTTCGTCCACAGCCTTTCTAACTTTTTCCACCTGATCTTCAGCCACATTGCGGTAATGTACAGCGATCGCATAGCGCTTCCGCTCCACCAGACTTCCCGCTATACCTTGTAATTTTTCCTGCAGGATGCCGTCCGCTTTGTCCAACGCGGGCAGGGCGGCTTTGGCACCTCCGGGTTCGGAGGCCATACCTCCCGGACCGGTGATATCGAATCCGTGTGAGCCGGCAAAGTACAGGTTATCGAGTTTGACCAGGTTTTCCACGTTCCGGCGGTCCCGCCCGCTTACCACAGCCACTTTGGTCACGGCAGCCATCTCGTGCAGTGCCGTCCGCATCTCGTCCGACAGTAATGCCATTTCAGGTCGCTGCACAATGGGCGTCAGACAGCCGTCGTAGTCAAGAAAAATGGCGGGTGTTTTGCCTTGGAACTGTGCTTTGAGTTCGGAGAGTTGGTCGAGGGCCGATGGCAGCTCCTGGGCCGCACGTTTCTGTATCATAGTATTGATTTGAGGGGTCGAATTAGGGATTTTTATAGCTTGGGGAATTCCTTGATAACCAGATCAGCCCCACTAGCTTTAAGACCGGCTTCGTCGTGGGTACGGTCTATACCTACCACCAGTCCAAAACCACCGGCTTTGCCGGCCTGCACCCCTTTGCGGGCATCTTCGAAAACGGCAGCCTGGGCAGGTGCTATACCTAGCCGGCGGGCAGCCTCCAGAAAAACATCCGGAGCAGGTTTGCCTATCAGGCCAAGTTCAGAGGACTGTAGCCCGTCAACATGCTCTTCAAAAAGCTGCTCTATACCTGCGGCATGCAGTACATCCACACAATTCTTACTCGCTGAGATAACGGCTGTGCGCATACCGTTTTGTTTTTGTTGTTTGATCCAGGCAATGGTATCATCATACACATCCACCCCGCCCTGCCTGACCAATTCCTGGAAGTACATGTTTTTCAGGTTCCCGAGGCCGCTTACTGTTTCATGACCTGTTTCGTCTTCGGGGCTGCCCTCAGGCAACGTGATGCCTCGGGATTCCAGAAAATTGCGAACACCGTCGTAGCGGGGAATGCCGTCAATATACTCCCGGTAGTCGGTTTCGATGTCGAGCGGCTCGTAGTGTTTGCCCTCTTCCTCACCACGCTTTTGTAGGTAGGCATCGAACATGCGCTTCCAGGCCTGGGCGTGTACCCGGGCTGTCTGCGTTACGACACCGTCGAGATCGAAGATCAGGGCTTTGATGTTTTTCTCCTGAAGATTTTGCTGAAGCGTATTCATGTTTTATTAGTTTTAATAATCAGGATTTCGGACAAGCCAAAGGCCTGCGAACAGTTGTGAAGAACACACCGCGTATGCTTTAAGGGTGAACTTTACAAAAAATCAACAGGCGACTAAGGTATACCTTCTGTGCGCTCATGCGGCGGTACATCGGGCGCTTGCTCCGGATGGGTGGTTTGATGCTGTTCGCCGGTTACCTCCTTCGGATGGGTTGGTGGTGTTCTTTTTCCATCATCCTCCCTCAAAATTCTGGCCTTTGGTGATGGAGTTTCGTTTGGTTGGTTCTTTTCTTCCTCTTTCATAGTCTGGGGGTTTTCTTTTAACATTCCTGTTAGCTTCATACGCAGGAATTCCCTTCATCGAATGAAATCTACCGGTCTTAGGCCTACGCAGGAGCCCGCTAAATGATACCTTTCATGTGTTCACTGCCCAAATTACCGTATCTTTATACCTGAAAGGCTATATTTACTGCCCATTCTGAAAAACCTTGCAGGCGCTTTAAGAGTAGTTCCTGCCGTAACACCTTGACAAAATAAAACATGCTACAATCCGACAACCCGACCCAAACGAATACCTGGAAAAAACTTGAAACACACTTCGCTGCGTTGAAGCATCAGCACCTGCGCGATTTGTTCAAGGCCGATCCGGATCGCTTCAAAAAATTCTCTTTCGAGATAGACGGAACGCTATACGATTTCTCTAAAAACCGCATCACGGAAGAAACCTTGGATCTGTTAGCCGAACTAGCCGAGGAAACCAATGTGCCAGCCGCCATCGAGAGCATGCTGCGCGGAGAGAAGATCAACGCCACCGAAGGCCGTGCCGTGCTGCATATTGCCCTGCGCAACTTCACGGATCAGGAACTGGTAGTGGACGGAGAAAATGTGCTGGAAGAGGTACGTGACGTGCAGCGCCAGATGAAGGATTTTTGCGACCGTTTGCACAGCGGTCAATGGACCGGCTACACCGGAAAAAAAGTAAAGCATGTCGTGAACATAGGTATAGGCGGTTCGCACCTGGGTCCGCAAATGGTGACCGAGGCGCTCAAGAAATATCAGAAGCCTGATATCGAAGTGCATTTCATTTCGAATGTGGACGGCACCGACGCGGTAGAAGTCCTGCGCAAACTTGATCCGGAAACAACCCTATTCATCATTGCCTCCAAAACTTTCACCACCAAAGAAACCATTGCCAATGCCCACACGGCCCGCAGCTGGTTTCTGGAAACAGCCAAAGACGAAGCGTATGTGAGCAAGCACTTTGTGGCACTATCTACCAACACCGAAGCGGTTTCAAAATTCGGCATCGCACCGGAAAACACCTTCCGCTTCTGGGATTGGGTAGGCGGTCGATTCTCGCTTTGGTCAGCCATCGGTTTATCGGTGGCTTGTGCTATCGGGTACGATAAGTTTGAGGAATTGCTGCGTGGCGCTGAGGCCATGGACAAGCACCTGAAAAATACGCCACTCCGCCAGAACATACCGGTGCTGATGGCTCTTTTGAGTATCTGGTATACCAACTTCTTTGAAGCACAATCCCATGCCGTGTTGCCTTACGACCAGTACCTGCGCCTGTTGCCCGAGTATTTACAGCAGTTGCAGATGGAAAGCAATGGCAAGACCGCCATGCGCAACGGCGAGTATGTCAACTTCCAGACGCAGCCCGTGATCTGGGGAGCGGCCGGCACCAACGGACAGCATTCTTTCTTCCAGCTGATCCACCAGGGCACGGTACTGATCCCTTCTGATTTCCTGGCCCCGGTGAACAGCCACAACCCGATCGGCGAGCACCACCCAATGCTGCTTTCCAACTTCTTTGCCCAGACCGAGGCGCTGATGAAAGGCAAAACTGAGGAGGAAGTGCGTGCTGAGTTGGAGAAGAAAGGGATGGCAGAAGACGAGTTGGAGCAACTCGTGCCGCACAAGGTATTCGAAGGCAACAAACCTTCCACCTCCATCATGTTCGACATGCTCACACCCTACTCCCTGGGAAGCCTGATCGCCATGTACGAGCACAAAACTTTTGTGCAGGGCGTGATCTGGAACGTGTACAGCTTCGACCAATGGGGTGTGGAACTGGGCAAGCAACTGGCCGGCGCCATTGAAGAGGAACTGCTCCACGATAAGGCTGCCGAGCACGACAGTTCCACAGCCGGACTGATCAGCTATTACAGACAAAAACGTAAATAGCGAAAACCTTGCGACGAGGCTGCGTTTAAGGATGGTATCTATACCTTATGCAGCACCTATACCTTAAAACGACGCTTCTGCTGCTTCTCACACTCTTGCTAAGCAGTTGCGCCGACGATAATTTTTACCAACATGACGCTTTGGTGCAGCCGGGGGAGCATGACCTGCCTCCGGCTGGCACTGACAGCGTATGGGCAGTGGCCGGACGCCACTACGACCATAGCTGGCTTTACCGCCTTTTCTGGGGCAACCACCACCGCGACAGCTGGACCACCCCTGTTAAGCTTCCCGTATTCGATCTTTCCAGCGTGAACGGCGGCATGAAAGTCGTGAAGAAAGGGGGCGGCTTCCAGACCAGCAGTTTTCAACTCCAGGACAGCCTCGGCCGCATTTACGCTTTCCGCTCCATCGACAAAGATCCGGTGCAGGTGCTGGCTAAATTCTGGCGACCCACTTTCGTAACCAACATTCTCCGCGATCAGATCTCTTCTGCTAACCCGTATGGAGCCTTGATCATTCCTGGACTGGCTAAAGCGGCAGGCGTCTTTCATAGCTCCCCTACACTTTATTACGTTCAAAAAAGCGATAACTCTTTCGGTGAATACGCAAAGGCGGTGCAGGGCAAGGTATACATGCTCGAGGAGAAATTCGATGGTATGGCCGACACACTGCGTATGTTCGGAAACGTGACCGGATTTGCGGACTCCGAAGATGCCCTATGCAATCGTTACGAGACAAATACCCATCAATTTGATCAAAAAGCCTTTGTGCGCGCGCGGCTCCTGGATGTGCTCGTCGGTGACTGGGACCGCCACAAAGGCCAGTGGGACTGGGCCGTCTATGAAGAAGGCGCCGATACGATTTATAAACCCATCCCCAAAGACCGTGACCAGGTATTCCTGAAAATGGACGACGGCGCTATACCTTTCCTTGCCACCAGCAAGCTCATGGCCCGTAAATTCTACTCTTTCGGACCGACCATCAAAGACGTGAAAGCCCTGATGATCAATGCCCGGTTCATAGACGAGCGCCTGCTTCACGAATTGACACGGGAAGAATGGGTGGCGATTGCAAAGGATGTGCAGGAAAAGCTCACCGATGAATCGATCGAAAAAGCCGTGAAAAACCTGCCCCCTCCCATCTATACCTTAAAAGGAGCAAGCATCCTACAAAATCTGAAAAACCGCCGCGACCAACTACCTGAAGTAGCCGAAGAAATGTATGAAATTCTGGCTGTTCAGGTGACTATTGCCGGCACTGATCAGCCGGATTTTTTTCAGGTAAGGCGGCTGGATGATGATCGCACCGAAGTGACACTCTTACGTCCTGCTCAAACCGGTATACCTGAAAAGGTACTCTATCAGCGGACATTCTCCCGAAAAGAAACAGAAAAGATCACACTGCACGGTCTTAGCGGCGATGATCAATTTATATTGGATGGCGATGCAGCTGAAGGTATACTGGTCGAGGTATACGGCGGCTTGGGTGAAGATGAAATAACAGACAACTCCTCTGTAAAAGGCTGGCGCAAAATGACCCACATTTACGACACCGAGCGCGGCAACGAAATCGACTTCGGTACCGAAGCCAAAGACCTGACAACAAGAGACGTGAAAGTCCACGCCTACGACCGGGAAGGAAATTAGAGTATTGTAGGGACAGTTTGCAACCAGTCCCTACAAAATAAATACCTCAACTTCTAAGGCTCTTCTCCAGCATTTTCAGCACGAAATGTTCCATACTGCTGAGGTGTTCGATTTTGGATTTAGTGGGATCGTGCTTTTTAAGGAAACTCATCAGTTTATCTTCCCGAAAGAGGTTCACTACCTCGGGGTGGATGTAGTATTTGCTACAGACCGTTGGGGTATTGCCCAGGCCTTTGGCCACTTCCTTCACCGCTTCCTTTATACCTTTCTCTTTGTCGATCTCCGGGTTTTCGTCGATAACGCGCTCCAGGCATTCCACCATGCGCACGGTGCCACCCCAGGTCCTGAAATCCTTGGCCGTGAAATCATAGGCGGTCACTTCCCGCAGGTATTCGTTCACGTCGCCTGACTCCAGCGTCTGCCGCTCGCCGTCCTCGTCGTAGTACTGAAACAAATCGTAGCCGGGTATATCCTTACACTTCTTCACGAGCTGCGCCAGGCGCCTGTCTTTCAGGTCGATCTTCTGCTCCACCCCTTTCTTGCCCACAAACGCAAAAGTAACCGTGCTGCCATTAAAGGTCACGTGACGGTCCCGCAGTGTAGTGAGCCCATACGACTTGTTTGACTTGGCATAGGCACGGTTTCCGATCCGGATCAGCGCATTGTCCATAATCGACACAACCAGCGCCGTTACCTTGCGCTTGTCGAGGTGGCGGGATTGTATGTCTTTCTGGATCTGATCCCGCAAGGCGGGCAGCGACTTCCCGAATGTGATCATGCGCCCGAATTTGGTCAGGTTGCGGGCATGCTGCCACTCCGGATGATAGATGTACTGCTTGCGCCCTTTGTCGTCGCGTCCGGTGGCCTGGAGATGTCCACGGGCCGTTTTCGCGATCCATACTTCGGTCCAGGCAGGAGGAATCACCAGTTTTTTGATGCGTTCAAGCGTTTTTTCATCGGTCACTTTTTCCCCTTTGTGGTCGAGGTAGTAAAAACCTGTGCCGGCCTTATTACGGGTGAGCCCCGGCTTTTCGTCTGAGGTATAGCGCAGGCCCGCCCACTCGGCTGAAAGGGCAGGATCCTTATATAGGTTGTGTAGTTCTTTCTTTGTCATTAGCTAAGGCATTAGGCGCCTGCTGCCTATAATACATAAAAGCCATGCAAAAGTTATCCACGGTACAGGCTACACGGGAGCTTTTGCCTATACCTCCTCAACAATTCCCCTTATATTTGTCCCAGAAAAAAAGACATATCCATGACCATCCATAAACAGATTTCTTACCTCTACGCCTTTTTTGGCGTTTTCCTGCTGGGCTGTGGCGTTGTGGCGGTAGATGTGGCCGGCGAGCAGGCCCGGACCGCCCTCTTTACAGGTATAGCCGGCGGCTTGCTGGCACTGGTGGCGGGGCATTTCCTGAACAGAAAACACCGTTGGGGATTTCTTCTGGGAAGCGCCGAGGCCGGACTGCTCACGCTTCTGCTGGGCTGGCGCTCCGGCACCTATTTCATTCGTTTGCTCGAAATGGTGCAGGAAGCCCCTGAGCCTAACTCTACCCATACATCAGGTATGGCTTTTCTGCTCACAACCGCCATGCTGGTAGTGGCACTGCTGACCTTGGCCGTGTCCGTTATGTTTGCCAAACAAGTGTTTGCCGAGACAAAATAGGCGTTCGTCTATATTTTCTTATAGCATTAAACCTTTATGTGTTATATTGGTCCTAACACAAGACCAATCGTTCACCTAAAACAAATTAATATGCTTCAGAAAATCGGTTTGAGTATCGTGCTCACAGCCAGTGTGGTCAGTGCTGCCGAGGCGCAGACAAAACTCGTGGAAAAGGTAACTAAGAAAAGCGATGAGCTGGTTATACCTTACGAAAAATACAAACTGGCCAACGGCCTCACCCTGATCGTGCACGAGGATCACTCCGATCCGGTTGTGCATGTGGACGTGACTTACCACGTGGGCTCGGCCCGCGAAGAGGTGGGTAAATCTGGCTTTGCGCACTTTTTTGAGCACATGATGTTCCAGGGCTCCGACAACGTGGCCGACGAAGAGCACTTCAAAATCGTGTCGGATGCAGGCGGTACCCTGAACGGTACTACCAACCGCGACCGCACCAACTACTTCGAAACCGTGCCAAGCAACCAATTGGAAACAGCCCTTTGGCTGGAAGCCGACCGTATGGGCTTTTTGCTGGATGCCGTAACCCAGAAGAAATTTGAGGTACAGCGCGAAACTGTAAAGAACGAGCGTGGTCAGAACTACGACAACCGTCCTTACGGTCTTGTGTACGAGAAAACATCGCAGCACCTGTACCCGCATGGTCACCCTTACTCCTGGACCACCATTGGTTACATCGAGGACCTGAACCGCGTGAACGTGGAAGATCTGAAAAACTTCTTCCTGCGCTGGTACGGACCAAACAACGCTACGGTAACCGTGGGTGGCGACGTGAATCCGGCGGAAGTAGTGAAGCTGGTGGAGAAATACTTTGGCGCTATACCTACCGGCCCTGCCGTGCAGGACATGAAGCCAATGGTCGCTTCACTTAACGCAGACCGTTACATTTCTTACGAAGACAATGTGCGCTTCCCGATGCTGCGCGTTACGTATCCGGTGCCGGAGGCTGGTCACAAAGACGAGCATGCACTGGACGTGTTGGCCGAAATCCTGGGACAGGGACGGAACTCTATCTTCTACAAAAACTTCGTGAAAGAGCAGAAAGCCTTGCAAGCTTCTGCCATGAACTCCACCTCGGAGCTGGCTGGTGAGTTTGGTATTTCCATTATGGCCTATCCGAACAGTACTCTGGCACAGATGGAGGAATTGTTGCGCAAGTCTATCGCTGAGTTTGAAACACGCGGCGTAACCGACGAAGATCTGCAGCGCTACAAGGCTTCTGCTGAGTCGAGCCTGATTAACAGAATGGCGAGTGTGAGTGGCAAAGTGTCGCAACTGGCTTCTTACGAAACCTTCCGTAACAACCCGAACTACCTGCAGGAGGAAATCCGCCGCATTAACGCGCTGACAAAGGCTGATGTGGTGCGTGTGTATAACCAGTATATCAAAGGTAAACCTGCTGTTATCCTGAGTGTGGTACCAAAAGGCAAGCCGGAAATGGTAGCCAAAGCTGACAACTATACCGTTGACACAAACGTGTCGGTAGCACAGCCACAGGACTACAGCGGATTGAGCTATACCAAGGCAGTTGACACTTTCGACCGCAGCAAGCGCCCGGTAGCGGGTCAGGCCAAAGCCGTGAGCGTACCTAACTTCTATACCTCGAAGTTTAAGAATGGCATGAAGGTGATCGGCACAAAATCTGACGAGATCCCAACTGTTACCTTGCAATTGACTATACCTGGCGGACATCGTTTGCTGGCCAATAACGCAGGCAAGGCGGGCATCGCTTCGCTTACAGCTTCTCTGATGAACGAAGACACCGAAAACTTCACTTCGGAAGCCTTCACCAGCGAACTTGACAAACTGGGCAGCTCTATCCGTATCGGTTCTGGTACAGAAGACACTTATGTAACGGTTCAGTCGCTGAAAAAGAACCTGGACAAAACATTGGCACTGCTCGAAGAGCGCTTGTTCCGTCCGAAGTTCGCTGCCGACGATTTTGAGCGTCTGAAAAAGCAGCAACTGGAAGGTATAGCCAACCAGTCGACACAGCCAACGGCTATTGCCAGCAGCGTGTACAACAAACTGCTTTATGGCGAAAACCACATCATGGCGATCCCAACTTCAGGTACTACAGAGTCGGTAAGCAGCATCACCCTCGACGATGTGAAGCAGTTCTATGCTGCCAATTTCACGCCTACAGGTGCTGAACTGGTAGTAGTAGGCGATATCAACGAAAAAGAGATCATCGGCAAGCTGGACTTCCTGAAAAAATGGAAGAAGAAAAACGTAACCATGCCAGCTGACGTGAAAGCGCCTGCTATCGCGGCTACTAAAATCTACTTTGTAGACAAGCCTGATGCTGCGCAGTCAGAGATCAGAATTGGCTATGTAGCTCTGCCTTACGACGCAACCGGAGAGTACTACAAAACATCGCTGATGAACTTCGTGCTGGGTGGTGCCTTTAACAGCCGCATCAACCTGAACCTGCGCGAAGACAAAGGCTATACCTATGGCGCCCGTTCTGGCTTCGGTGGCAGCCGCTTTGCTGGCCCTTACACTGCTTCGGCTGGTGTGCGTGCCGATGCCACTGCTGCTTCTGTAGTAGAGTTCATGAAAGAGATCAACGATTTCAGAACAAAGGGTATCACGGAAGATGAGCTGCAGTTCATGAAAAACTCGATCGGTCAGTCGGATGCGCGCCAGTACGAAACACCTGGTCAGAAGGCGAACTTCCTGGGCCGCATTCTGCGCTACAATCTGAAGAAGGATTACGTAGGCAAGCAGACACAGATCCTGAACAACATGACGAAGCAGGAAATCGATGCGCTGGCTGCCAAGCACCTGCCATCTGATAAAATGCACATCGTGGTGGTAGGCGATAAGAAAACAGTATTGCCAGAACTGCAGAAGCTGAGCTACGAAGTGGTGGAGCTGGATACCAACGGTAACCCAGTAGGTACCTCGTCCGTAAAATAGCGCATACTACACTTGAAAAAAAGCCCCTGAATATCAGGGGCTTTTTTATTTGCACTATTTTATGCGTTATACCTGTCACTACTCCTTCCAACCAAGGCTAATTTTAATCCGTAAGCGCATACTAAAATCAAATAGCGTTAGTTTTAAGCAAATCGCAGGGTCTTATTTAGCCTATACCTGCGCATTGCTTTAATACATTTTACCTCTCTTATTTAAATGATGAAGTATATCAATCGTACCGCACCCTGGCTGCTTGTCTTTGTCAGTGTGTTTTTCATGAGTAGCTGCAAAGACAATGAAGGCGTCATCTTTTCGATTCAGGATGATATACGACTGGGTGAGCAGGTGTCGCAACAGGTAGATTCTACTTTCCGAGCACAGGGCAAGTTATTGGAGCGCAACTCCGGTAATGCCAATGTACAAAAAGCCTATACCCACCTCGACCGCATCGTGAACCGTGTGCTCAACTCCGGAGAGATCAAGTATAGAAATGAGTTTGTCTGGACGGTGAAGATCATCGATGATCGTGAGACACTAAATGCTTTTGCTGCTCCTGGTGGGCACATTTACGTGTATACCGGCTTGATGAAGTTTCTGGATGACGAAGACCACTTTGCCGGTGTGTTGGCCCACGAGATTGCCCATGCCGACAAACGCCACAGTGTGCAGCAGCTGCAGCGCGACTATGGCATCGCGTTGATGCTCTCTGTAGCGCTTGGCAACAATGCGGGTACGCTGCAGCAGATCGCCGCTCAGCTGGCAGGTACACTGGCCGGTTTGCGTTTCAGCCGCGGGGCCGAGACGGAAGCTGATAATGCTTCGGTGGTATACCTGGACGGCACTGATTACTATGCTTGTGATGGTGCAGCCGGTTTCTTTGTAAAGCTCAATGCGGAGGCGCAGGGCAGCAATCCGCCAGAGTTTTTGAGCACGCACCCCAACCCGGATAACCGCGTCGAAAACATTCAGCAGCAGGCCAGCCAGCGTAACTGTGCAACAGACGGAGCCGCTAATACGGAATTTAACGAACTGAAAAAAAGCCTGAATTTGTAACTCGCAAAGGTCTGCCCAGAGGCAGGCCTTTGTGTTGAACCCCATACCTGTCGACTATGAAAAAGATAAAGAACACAGCTGCGAAAGCTGTTTTGAAAGGAGAAGAAAAGTTTGACACGCTGACTTTTAATCTGCGTCGCAAGCTCAATATGTTTGGTCCGCTGCACATTATGGCTTACCGCAGCTATGGCACTCCTACCCGCCTCTATGTGAAAGGCCGCGTGTTGGTCGATAAGGGCATCACGCTGTCAGAAGAGAATGACACGTTGTGGGAGAACATCCTGAATATGTACAAACGCTTTAACAGCCGGGAAATACCGGGCGCACGCATTGAGCTGTGCCTGGGAGATCAGAAACACGAGATCACGACTGATGTAGAAGGATACTTTGTGCTGAACCTCGCCCCAAAAAAGCCACTTGTGCTCGACGACATCTGGCACACGATCGATATCACGCTTTCCGAGGCCCCCGTGGAAGTGGAAGGACCGGTGAAGGCGCAGGCACATGTGCTCGTCCCTCCTCCCGATGCAGAGTATGGCATCATCAGCGACATAGACGATACCATCGTGCGGACCGGTGCTACAAGCCTGCTGCAGACTGGACGCAACGTGCTGCTCAACAATGCGCACTCCCGTATACCTTTCCACGGTGTGGCCTCCTTTTATAAGTCCCTGCAGCTGGGGCGTAACGGCAAGCGTAACAATCCTTTCTTCTATGTTTCGAGCAGTCCCTGGAACACGTACGATCTGCTTTACCATTTTCTGGAGCTGAATGAAATTCCGCAAGGGCCGCTCCTGCTCCGTGACTTCGGAATTGATGAAAGCAAGCTCGGCTCCTCCGACCATATGAGCCATAAGTATAAAGAGATCGAGAACATCCTGATCACCTACCCGGAGCTCAAGTTCATTTTGATAGGTGACAGCGGACAGCAGGATGCTGAGATTTACGCCGAAGTTGTACGAAAACACCCGGGCCGCGTGCTGGCCATCTACATCCGGGATGTGAACATCGAAAAACACGCGACCAAAGTGGTCAGTATTTTCGACGAGTTCAAGGATAACAAAGAAGTGGAGATGGTGCTTGTAAAACAAACCCTGGAAGCCGCTGAACACGCTGCAAAATGTGGCTATATCTTCACGGAAGAAATTCCGGAAATTGCCAGAGAAACCGAAGTGGATGCCGAGGGAGATGAGTAATTAATTGAGTGATTGAGTGGTTGAGTGATTAATTAAATTGTTGGTAGCTTGCTGCGTTGGTATACATCTATAGTGCATAATTCCGCTGTGAAAGGATAGCTGAATTTTTAATTTTAATTCCCCTGATTCAATCAGGTATCACTAAATTAAAATTCACTCCATTACTAACTCACTCCATCACTCAACTGGAATGGTCTGCTACGATTTTCCAGCCTTCCGGGAAGCGCTTGAGGATGATGGAGAAGTGTCCCTGTAGGTCGCCTAAATCTGCGTCGCGCTGCAGGTGCCATTTGCCGACTACAAGCATGTGGTCTGCGGCCAGGTGGCGCATTTCTTGCAGGTCGAAGGTCAGTTTGCCCATGGCTGTCGGATCAGGGTAGCTCTTGAGGTAGTTATCCAAAGTTTTTTGCCAACCATAGGTCAGGCCGTTTTTACCCACAAACAGCAGCGAGTCTGATTTCCAGTAATCCTGCATAAAGCACTCGAGGTTGCCTTGGCTCCAGCAGGCTGACTGCGAGGCCAGCATGTCGCGCACCTGCCCTTCTGCCACCGCTGGATCGTGCTTGGCAGGAGCAGTGGTGCTAAGCTCTACCTGCTTCTCTTCGTTCTGCTGACAGGCTGTAAATGACAAGCCTATACCCAGGGCCAGTACACTGATAAACTTATTTCTTTTCATCTTTTTGGGGAAGTATGGTTTTGATATAAGTAGTTCCACCCAGTCGGCCCATGGCACGGGCTATACGCACCTGCCTGCCAAGTACGTAAGCCGATGGCCTTTCGGCGGAATACCGGATCGGGTTGGGAAGTACCGCTGCCAGCCGTGCAGACTGCTGACGTCCTATCTCCGAGGCTGGTTTCTTAAAATACTTTTGCGAAGCCGCTTCCACGCCAAACACCCCATCCCCCATCTCTGCAATGTTCAGGTATACCTCCAGGATACGCTGTTTGCCCCACAGCAACTCGATCAGGAAAGTAAAGTAAGCCTCTACACCTTTGCGCAGGTAACTCCGACCGTGCCATAGGAACACGTTCTTGGCCACTTGCTGGCTGATGGTACTGCCTCCCCTGATGTTCTTTCCTTTCTGATTGCGCTTAAAGGCATCGGCAATGGCATCAAAATCGAAACCGCTGTGTTCCAGGAAAAGCTGGTCTTCTGAAGCTATCATAGCCAACGGCAACTGCTCTGACATCTCCTCCAAAGAAACGAACTTATACCTGATCGCGGGGTTATCCTTGCCTGCTGCTCCGGCTTCGGCGCGCCGCTTCACCATATGCAACGTAGCCGGTGGAGCCACCCAGCGGTATACCAACACCCACAGCACACTCAGGAGCACGAGGCTCAGCAAAAGCTTTGTGATGATAAGCCTGATCTCACGAAAGCCCAGCCGTTTCTTCTTCATTATAAGCGTTCAAAAAATAAGTGCGCAAAGCTAAGTGTTTTGGCTTATAATGCAACAAAAGCGGCGTAGCTGAATTGTAATACTTAACACGCGTCAAACATACCCGTATTCCATATACAAAACACGAACTTGTCTCTTATAGAGCTAAAGAAAAGGCCATGCAAAAGTACTTACCCTTGTTCCCTCTGAATATCGTGGTATTTCCGGGCGAGAAGCTAAACCTGCACATTTTCGAGCCTCGCTACAAGCAGCTGGTCTACGACTGCCTCGAAAGCGGCACTACATTTGGCATACCTACGTTCATCAACAACAACGTGGGGCTCTACGGCACGGAGATCAAGCTGCTGCAGGTTGAGAAGAAGTACGAAAGCGGCGAGATGGACATTCGCACACAGGGTTTGGGCATCTTTAAGATACTGGAGTTTGACAAACAGGCACCGGGCAGGCTCTATGCTGGCGGTCAGGTAGAGGAAGTAGAGAACCTGGAAGACGAGGATATTTTAACGAAAGAGAAAATACGCGAAAAGTTGCAGGAGTTGTACACAGCCTTGGGTATAAGCAATATTCTGATGGACCTCCCCGAAAACTTTACCTCTTTTGACGTTGGCCACCATTTAGGCTTGAACACGGAACAGGAATATACCTTGTTGCAATGCAATAGTGAAGCACTGCGACAAGAAATGATTCTACAGCATCTTCTGCAGGTATTACCCATTGTAGCCGAAACCGAAAAACTCAAGGAACGCGTCAAGCTCAACGGTCATTTCAAAAACCTCACGCCACCTAACTTCTGATGCTGCTATACTTTCTCATCATACCTACCGTGTTGTTTTTGGTTTTTGGACTGTTCAGCTACTGGCAGGAGCTCAAGTACCGCAACAAGCCATTCTATAAACTTTCGGATGTAGGCTGGCGCAAGTGCCTGCCTAAACCCGAGGCACGGCTGGTACACAGCATCGCGTTTATGGGCGATGTGGGCTATGTCGCGACCGACGGCACGGACCCTGTCATGCGAATTCTGGAAGAGTGGCAGCAAAACACAGGACCCGATGGCAGCGTCCTGTTCCTGGGGGATAACCTATACCCGGTGGGAATGCCCGCCGAAACCCATCGCCACTACCCTGCCGCCAAAGAGCGCCTGGATTTCCTGCTAGGGCAAATGGGCGCTTATGTGGGGCGCAAGATTTTTCTGAGCGGCAACCACGACTGGAACAAAGGGCGCTCTAAAGGGCTGGAGTATGTGCTCCGACAGGAAAAATATGTGGTCGACAGGCTACAAGACGAAAACAGTTACCTGCCCCGGCATGGTTGTCCGGGTCCGGAGGCCATACAACTGGCCGAAGGGTTGCTACTAGTCATCATCAACACACAGTGGTGGGTGCAACGGGGCGAAAAGCCGATGGGTACCGGGCAGGGCTGCCCTTATGATGACATTGAGGAATTCTTTGTGCGCCTGAACCAGATCCTGCGCCGTAACCGACACCAGCGAGTCGTGGTGGCAGCGCACCACCCACTATACAGCAATGCGCTGCACGGTGGCAAGTTCACCGTCAAACAGCACATATTTCCGCTTACGGCTGCCCACAAACGCTTTTATATTCCGTTGCCTATTTTCGGTTCTCTATACCCATTTTACCGTCAGCTATTTGGAGCCTATGAGGACATGTCCCACCGAAAATACCGCAAGATGCGCAAGCGTCTGCTCCGAATCTTCCATCAGTACAGCAACATTGTGTATGTGGCGGGGCATGACCATAATCTGCAGCACTTTGAGGTGCGGGACAACCATTACATCGTGAGCGGATCGGGCAGCAAAACCTCCTTTGTGAAGAAGGGCGGCAAAGCCACCTTTACGCTGGAGCAGCGGGGTTTCTTTGTGCTCAACTACTACGACACCGGGGAGGTATGGATAGAGGCGCTGGCGGTTACGGAAGGTGAAAGCGTATCAATGCCAGGTGCCGTTGTGTTCCGGAAAGAATTAGGCCCCGTCTTGAAGCCCAAAAAACAAACACAGGAGGTATAGCCTTTGATTATGATTCTTCAGGTATAGGCAGAATAACCTTCAGGCTTTTGGGATGCATCGTCACTCTAATCACCTCATCTAATTCGGCAGGCTCGCCGTCGATATGCACTACTTCATGGTCTACGTTGTAGACGGTAGCCTTTCGACAGCTGATGCGGCGGGTATAGATGGAGCCGTCAATATTATCGGTGTACATCCTCACCAGCAAAACAGGCGCGGCAGCTTTTGGAAAAGGCTCAATCAGGCAGATTTCGAATTGACCGTCGTTTAGGATTCCGCTGGGGTTAATAGCGGCATTGCTCCCAAAGGCGTTGGCATTGGCAATGGTTACCATAAAAGCCTCCCCCTCAAAATTCTCCGTGTCGGTCTCTATGCGGTAAAACTTCGGCTCGTAATTTATGTACTCCTGCAAAGCTATCCACGCGTAGGCACCCGGTCCACGCTTATCCCCTTCGCAAAAGCGCTTTACGACCAGGGCGTTAAATCCCAGATCGCTGAGATGGATCGAAGGCTTCCCATTCAGGTCGATGGTGTCAATGTTGCGCACAACATGTTCGTGGATCAGCTGCAAAGCCTCTTCTGTATCCTGTGGTATACCCAGGTCTTTTGAGAGTCCGTTGCCGGAGCCAAGCGGAATAATGCCCAAAGGTATAGAGGTGCCGATCAGCAGGGCGCCGACCAGACTCACCGTGCCATCGCCCCCTACTGCAAAGACAGCGTCATAGGTATTTTCCTCTATCAGCTGCTTGATCTGCTCTACATCACTTTCGCCTGTCGTGCGGTAGATCGTACACTTCATTTGATGAGTAGCACATTCTGTCTTTATTTCATCTTCCAGTTCCTCTTTGTCTATATCACCTGCTATGGGATTGATGACAAACAGGAGGTTTTGGAGTTTCTTGTCTTTTTGCGTAGGCATGTTGAGGTCTCAGTTTATAGATGAATGCCCGGGCTTATTTTACCAGGCCAGCAGGCAGACCGTTTCGATACTCCTGTTGGATGGCGCGCTCTATCTCCGCGATACGGTTGCCTGGATTGGGATGCGTTTGCGCGAATTCAGGACCACTGGCACCGCCGCTGGCCTCCTCGAGTATGCGCATCACCTCAATCATAGCTCGCGGGTCGTAGCCTGCCTCCCCTGTCAGGCGCACCGCCAGCTGGTCCGACTCCAATTCATCTTCCCGTCCGTAACGCATGTTCATCAGTTTGCCGATCATAGCAGCAGCAACGGCACCTGTTCGTGAAGCTGGGTTTTCAGGATCGTAGGTAGCTATGGCTGCAGCACCGGTCAAACCCTGCGTGAGCTTTGCCTTGGCTAACTGCTGGGCAGAGTGTCGCCCGACTACGTGCCCTATTTCGTGGCCCAGCACGCCTGCCAGCTGTGCTTCCGAACTCAGACGACGAAGCAGACCTGCTGTGATGAAAATCTGCCCGCCGGGCAGAGCAAAGGCGTTAACAGTCTGCTCATCGGCTAGCAAATGAAAGTCAAATTTATAGGGCGTCTCGGCAACGCGGGTATTCTGGACAAGCCGCTGCCCGATTGCGTTAACCTGGGCCCGCGCCTGTTCATCCGGATGAAGCCCACCATATTGAGAAGCCATCTGTGGGGCAGTCTGTAACCCAAGGGCAATCTCCTGCTCTACGGTCATATCCACGTGCTGCATCTGGCCGGTAAATTCATTCTCCTGCCTGTTGCACCAGTACGTGACCAGCGAAACCGCCGCAATCAGGATGGCAATGATAAATTTCATGACTGCTCTCATGTTACTCTATAGCTTCACGGTTCTAATTATATAATTATATACGCCCTGCTCACCGGTCAGCTTTTGCGTGATGTTTAGTACTGGCCAGGTATGTTGCAACACCATATACTTTAATTGTACTAGAAAGTATACGCAAGTGCCATGAAAATAATAGAGATTGCAGGATAGATAGAAGGCAAGAATTCATAAATAGCTACCCTATTTTATATGAATTTCGTAATACACTAAAATCGCTGCAAAAACAGCTTCAATTAAAACAGAATATTATGAATATGAAAAGAACATTCGGTGCCATTCTGACCATATTAGGTATAGTTGGCATCATCTGGGGCGCTTATGCCTTTGTTATGGGAGGCGACGGCGCTGCCGTTGGCAAGTACACGGCTGCCGTTCCCTTTATTGTAGGCCTGATCTTTTTCTTTGCGGGCATCAACCTGGTAAAGACGACAAAGGACCAGACGTGACCCTAAGAATCATTAAAACCAAAAAAGCCACTCCGGATCTCGGCGTGGCTTTTTTGTGTAGTTTTTTGTCCTGTCTATGCGTTAGTCGGCAGCATATCCTGAAGCGATGCGAAGCCTTCGACAGCTCTTTCAACGTTCAAATAGTCTGAGGTATAGGCTTTGTCTGCACTGTGAATGTAGAGTACCGTATTGTTCTTGATCAGTTCGATCACATCACCGGAAATAGCTCTTGGCACCGCCGGGCAGCCCAGGCTGCGGCCGAGCCGGCCATACTGCTTTACAAAATCTTCGCTCACGTAGTCAGCACCATGCAGTACGATGGCACGCTCCATAGCTTTCGAGTTATACTGCTCGTCCATACCTGACAAACGCAACGAAAGCCCATGCTTGCCATAGTAGGTTTTATCGGTCAGGTAGAAGCCCATACTGCTCATGTTGGAATTAGGTTCGTTTGAGAACTTCTCTGCTTTTACATTGCCCGTGTTACGACCATGCGCCACCAGGTTGTTGTAGAGCACTTTGCTTGCAGCCAGGTCGATGATCCACATGCGCTTCTGATTACTTGGCTTGGTAAAATCAACCACTGTCAGAATCTGCTTGTCAGCAGCTGTCAGTTCATCCTGCTTGAAATTGTGGTAACCGGTATAGGCACGCTCAAATACACTGTAGGAAAGTCCTGCCTTTTGTAATCCTGTTCTGCTATACACTTCCTGTACATGATCTTCGAAAGCGAGTTTCTTCTCAGCAAAGGAAAGGTTGGCAAGTGAAGTGGAAGTCAAAACAGTTTCAGCTGTGAGTCCCATCGGATCAGATTCGTCGTGTCGGGCTCCGCCAGGAGTGGCTATCAACATGAAACTCAAGGCAAAAGAGGTTACAGTGGCTCTTATCATAGGGCTATTCTTCTTATCGGGTTTTACGCAATTAATGTACTAACAGGAAAAAACACAACAATTGTTCCCTTAAAAGATGTTTAGGTCCAATTTGCAGGGCTTTCCCCCACCTGCTGACCGGATGTATATGCTAAACGTTTGTATACCTGAATCTTAGTATATGAGGAGTCTATATTTTTATTGATCTAAAGTTTTACTGTTTTATAAATTAGGGCATTTACTTGTATGCCAAGGCCGGAAGCTGCAATTTTGAGGTAAGAGAATAGCACATGAAAACGTACTCCTTCTATACCCTGCTACTGATTATGCTAATGGGCTGCGCTGATCCCGCCCGCATGTTAGGCTTTGATAGTGAAAAATGGCAACAAGATAAAAAAGGATGCCAGGGACAACGAAATACTATGGTCAACGACTTTGAGTCAATACGTCGCGAATTGTACGGGCGCCCTGAAGCAGAAATAAAAGACATCCTCGGCAAACCTGATGCGGAGCAACTGATGCGCCGGGGACAGCGTGTCTTTATCTACTACTTCGAATCCGGCTCGCAGTGCAATGAGCGGAACAAACTCTCTGAAGCTAACCGGGCTGAGGTACGCTTTAACGCCCTGAACAAAGTAAGCGAGATCACCTACCTGCGCCCAGTACCTGCTGCAAAATAAAGCAAAAAGCCCGCCTTAAGGCGGGCTTTTTGCTTTATTCTTACCGGTGATTATTCCTCTTCATTCCCAGTCAGCATGTTAACGTGCTGGCGTCCTTCCAGCTCAAGGAATTGCTTCAGCTGTTTTTCATTCAGAATGCCAGCCATTACCTTGTCAAGCTGTATCTGTATTTCTCTGTAAGTACGCTGCCGTTCTATCGGTTCTTCCTGCTTCAACTCGGCTTCCGACATCAGTTGGTAGCGTTCTTCGTGCAGCAGTTCAACCTGCTTTAGTTGCTCTTCACTCAGATTCAGTTCGCGCTTCATTTCCAAAATAGCCATCTGGGGACCGCTCAGGCTTAATGCCAGTACTTTTTTATCCAGCTCGTCGTCTGTCTCTGTCAATCGCTGCGCCTGTGTCGTGCTTACTGTTAATCCTAGTATGATTAAAAAAGGTATAATTCTTTTCATGGTATTCGGGTATTATGCCATCATCTGGCTATGCTAAAGTTATATAGTGTTATGAACGGAATTACATTATTTAGGTTTTGCTTGAAGACACACATATTTTATATTTTTCTAATAGTACGTTCAGCCGTATTTTAGAACATAATTGCAATATTTCAAAATACAATTAAATTATAAAAATAACTTGTATTCAAAATTAGCTATATCGTAACTAAACCCTTGGAGAACAGTACACAAAACAAACGCTCGAAATAGTATTTTTAATAGTGGCTCCCGGTTTCGCAGTAGCGTCTCCCCCATACAAAATGAAATAAACATGAAAACCAAACATTATAATCCCAGTTCGCTTGAGGTCAACTTTGCAAAAGCATTTCAGGACTTAGCACTGGAGCTCGAAGAGAGGCTTGATGCAGGTAAAGTCGTCAATATCACACCTATACATGACGTAGACAACCCGATGGTAATTTATAAGCTAAAAGATGAGGAAGGTGATTTACATGAAGTAGTTGTACAAATCATACAGCGGCCAGACAACCTGGTGAGCTGATCTGACAATATAATCCTAAAAAAGGGAGGCGACCAGGTAAATCCCGGGTCGCCTCTCTTTTTGTATCTCTGCTGTGAATAAAACCCGATCAGGGACTACCCGGCACCTTGTGGTCGCGTCGCTTAAACCATTGCATGGCAATGAACGACACCATAAAGCCCGATATCACACCTTCCAGCATCAGGACCATAAAAACTACAATACCAGGCGTGATGGCCATTCGATCGCCGAAAAACTGTTCGCCGGCAAGAACTTTTAGCAGCCCATCATCAAACGCTTTAATATACACGACCATAAACGCGGAAAATACCACAGTTGCCAGAACGGAAGTGATGACGCCTACCCCCAGGCCCTCAAAATACCCTATATTGCCCTGCCGCATAATCTTAAGCGCCCGTATGGAAAGGGTAACACCTACTGCCATAATCAGGCCATTGAGAAAGCGCAACTCAATAATATGCGAGAGGCCAACTACCTTCATGAGTAGAAAGTAGCTGACCAATGCAAGTGCTGTTAACAGGCCGTATTTTAGGCCGATTTTTTCCATAGTAGGTGCTTGGGGTATATCTCACAAATGAGTCTGCTGGAATAAATGCTACGGTCAGATGCGCTCCTGTATGGCATGTTCTTCCCGCTTAAACCACTGCATGGCCACAAAAGCGATCAGGAAGCCGGGGATGGTTCCGTAAATAATGGTAAGCACAAAGAATGACAGTACTGATAAACTCACCGGGAACAATGAACTAGACTGCAGGCTGACCAGGTATGCTGTGTCTAAAGTAGTCAGGTAAACAACCATGAAGAGGGCCAGTATTGTAGAGGACACCACGCCTGTGGTAGCCCCGATCGCCAGGCCCTGGAAATAATTGATGTCCCCTCCTTTCGCTTTTTTGAATTGCGAAATAGCTACCGTTATACCTATGATCAGGAAGATCGCACTCAGGAACGAAAGCTCCACTCTGTTTTGCAGGTTCAGCAGGCGCATGATCAGAAAAAAGAGTATGTGCGCTATACCTACGAAAATACCATATTTCAGTGATACCTTTTGATATGTGATTCTTGAAAGTGCCATATGTATACTATTTTGTTAAGAGTCCTTAGTTTTTAAAAGTGAACAGATTAGTCGCACGATTGGTTATAAAAAAGAGCTTGTCGTACATAAAGCTCCCCAAAGCAGGTGCGATCTGCCGTATATAATTAAATCAATATACTAGAGAACATGGGTTGGTGTTGTGATTTGAGTCATTAATTTTTCAGCTCACTTCCCGAAGGGCTTCATTTAAAAGCAATTAAGCCACCCTCTGTAAGCCCTTAGCCTATTGGTTTACAGCAATTTGAAAAAAAGACGGTTTTTATTTCGTAATTTTGCACCGCAATCGTTTCATATACTCATTTTAAGCTATCTATGATCAGCACCAACAATGTAAGCCTGTCTTATGGCAAGCGTACCCTGTTTGAAGACGTAACCATCAAATTTTTGCCCGGCAACTGCTACGGCCTCATCGGGGCCAATGGCGCGGGCAAATCCACATTTCTAAAGATACTCTCGGGTGAGATCGACCCGAACACCGGCACCGTGGAAATACCGGCCAACGCCCGCCTGGCCGTATTGAAACAGAACCACTTCGAATACGACGAATCGCCGGTATTGCAGACCGTCATCATGGGTCACAAGCGCCTGTTTGACATCATGCAGGAGAAAGATGCTATTTATGCTAAAGAAGATTTCACGGAGGCTGACGGCGTACGTGCTGCTGAACTGGAAGGTGAATTCGCTGACTTGGAGGGCTGGAATGCAGAGTATGAAGCGGCGGAACTCCTGAGCGGCCTTGGCATAACCGAGGACCTGCACTACGCCCTCATGAAAGATCTGAGCGGTAGCGAAAAGGTGCGTGTGCTCCTGGCGCAGGCCCTCTTCGGCAACCCGGACATCCTGCTCCTCGACGAACCTACCAACCACCTGGACGCTGAGTCGATCATGTGGCTGGAGAACTTCCTCGATAATTTCCAGAACACCGTGATCGTGGTATCGCACGACCGCCACTTCCTCGACGCCGTGTGTACACACGTGGCCGACATTGATTTTGGCAAGATCAAAATGTTTGCCGGTAACTATGGTTTCTGGTACCAGTCAAGCCAGCTGGCGCTTAAGCAGCGCTCTGATGCAAACAAAAAGACTGAAGACAAGCGTAAGGAACTCGAAGAGTTCATCCGCCGCTTCAGTGCCAACGCTTCCAAGTCTAAGCAGGCGACTTCGCGTGCCAAGTTGCTAGAAAAACTGACAGTAGAAGACATTCAACCATCCTCACGCAAATACCCGTACATCGCCTTCAAGCCAGAGCGCGAAGCAGGGAACCAGATCCTGCACGTGGAGAACCTGACCAAGTCAATAGACGGGCAGCCGCTTTTCACGAATATTTCTTTTATGATTGATAAAGGAGATAAGATTGCGGTGATCGGTCGTAACGACATTGCCGCTTCTACTTTCTTTAAGATCCTATTCAACGAAGAGCAGCCTGATTCAGGAGAGTTTAAGTGGGGCACAACCATCACAGCTTCTTTCTTCCCGAAAGACAACCAGGAGTTCTTCGACACGAATCTTAACCTGGTGGACTGGCTACGCCAATACTCTGTGGAAAAAGACGAAAGCTTTATCCGCGGATTCCTGGGTCGTATGCTGTTCTCAGGAGAGGAGTCGCTCAAGAAGGCCAACGTGCTGTCAGGTGGCGAGAAAGTGCGCTGTATGTTCTCCCGTATGATGCTGCAATCTGGCAACGTATTGGTGTTCGACGAACCTACCAACCACCTGGACCTTGAATCGATTACGGCGCTCAACAACTCCCTGCGCGATTTCGATGGCACCATCCTCTTCTCTTCGCATGACTTACAGTTTGTGGACACGATCGCCAACCGCATCATCGAACTGACGCCACGCGGCATTATCGACAAACGCATGGGTTACGAAGAGTACCTGTCGGATGAGAACATCAAAGAGCTGCGCAAAAAAATGTATGCTACTGCCAAGGTATAGCGTATAAACCAGCGACTACATGTAACCAATCAAGCTATGCCGCTACGCTTAAGCTACAATATAATGGTACTAACCCTGTGCTGCCTGCTGGGCAGCACAGCGGCCATGGCCCAAACCGAACCCGACACGGTACGCCGCAAACGCGAGTTGCCTACAAGACCTACGGTAGAACCACAACAGCCCCGCGTCACACAACCGCAGCCACAGCCAGAGGTAATTCGTCCGCAGGTAGTGCGCCCGAGTGAAGAAGCTCCACAGGCTCTGATTGACCGCATGTTCTGGGGCGGGAGTTTCGGTCTGCAGTTCGGTACTTTTACGAATATCTCACTCTTGCCGGTAGTCGGGTATCGTGCTACCGAAACGTTTTGGCTAGGTATAGGCGGGGTGTACCATTATCGGAGATTCAGGGGAGAGAGTATGCACAACTACGGAGGTCGTGTTTTCGCCCAACAGCAGATCTTCGAGAATTTCCTGATTCACGGTGAGTACGAGCAATTGAGTGTGGAGCTGCCCTTAATGAATTATAACACTGGGGTGTATGAGATCAGCAGGCGCTTTATAGGTATACCCATGGCCGGCTTAGGCTACAGGCAGCGTATTGGTGAACGGGGTGCAGCCGACATACTGCTGCTCTACAACTTCAACGATTCTTATGCCTCACCTTACTCTAACCCGGTCATCCGAGCAGGCTTTAGCTTTCCATTCAGGAAGTAGGCCTTAGAGCAAGGAATAAATAAAAAAAGGCTGCAAATAAATTTGCAGCCTTTTCTGTTTTTGAGGTATTCGTATTAGCCCCGTATGAGTCGTAGCAGTACCACGATCACGGCGATCACCAATAAGATGTGAATCAATCCGCCAACGGCATCTGGGAATCCCAGGAATCCGATCAGCCAAAAGATTACTAGCACAACGGCTATGATATACAATAAATTTCCCATAGTTTTAATATTTTAATTTCGAAAATATAGTCTGTTATCCTATCTAACGTAGTTACGCTATATAGGTTAAGCACTTCGTATTAATCGCAGCACAACTGCGATAACAGCCAGCACTAAAAGTACGTGGATGATTCCACCAACGGCATCAGGAAACCCAAGGAACCCGATCAGCCAAAAGATTACTAGCACAACGGCTATGATATACAGTAAATTTCCCATAGTTTTTTTGTTTTAATTTCTCCTTTTCAATGCGTTGAAAGCAAAACCGTCTGTCTGGCTTTCAAAACAAACCAGGTGGCCTGCTTTGCATTTTTTTGTTTTAAGCTTTTTACGAGCACTATACTTTAAAGGATGTATATAATCGCATTATTTTGTATACTTTGAACTAATATTTTAAAATATAGCTATAATACTGTGTAGTAAATTGACCCTTATCCTTTTGATACACAGCTAAAATACAACTTCTTTCAAAAACTGAATTGACTGCCATAATTTTGTATAGAATATTAACTATACCCGGTACCTGATAGGTATAGCCCTGACTTTTGCCAGCACACAAAATAGAAGTCTTCCAAGATAAATGTTTTTAAAACCGTTGTTTGTCCGAATTCTGTTAGCTTTGTAATGTATTTTTAACTACACGCATATTCATCTATGAAGAAAATAGCAGTCATTGGTTCGGGCACTATGGGTAACGGTATAGCCCACGTATTTGCCCAAAATGGTTTCCCTGTTTCATTGGTTGACATTTCAGAAGAGGCGCTCAACAAGGCGCTCGCTACTATTACCAAAAACCTCGATCGCATCATAGCCAAAGGCAACCTGACGGAGGAGCAGAAAAGCCAGACCCTGGACCGCATTACCACCTATACCGATATGAGGGAGGGTGTGCAGGAAGCTGATCTGATCGTGGAGGCGGCCACGGAAAACGTAGACCTGAAGCTGAAGATCTTCAGAGACCTGGACGCTTTTGCCAAGCCGGAAGCGATACTGGCCAGCAACACCTCCTCTATCTCCATCACCAAAATTGCTTCGGTGACCAAGCGCCCGGACAAAGTGATTGGCATGCACTTCATGAACCCGGTGCCGGTGATGAAACTGGTTGAGATCATCCGTGGCTACTCTACTTCCGACGAAGTGACCAGCCAGGTAATGGATATGTCGCTGCAACTGGGCAAGGTGCCGACTGAATGTAATGACTACCCGGGCTTCGTAGCCAACCGTATTCTGATGCCGATGATCAACGAGGCCATCTACTCTTTATATGAAGGCGTGGCCGGTGTAGAAGAGATTGACACGATCATGAAGCTGGGTATGGCGCACCCGATGGGACCGCTGCAACTCGCCGATTTCATTGGCCTGGACGTGTGCCTTTCTATCCTGAACGTGCTGCATGACGGCTTCGGCAATCCGAAATATGCCCCATGCCCACTGCTGGTAAACATGGTGCAAGCGGGTCATAAAGGCGTGAAGACAGGTCAGGGCTTCTATTCCTGGTCGCACGGTTCGAAAGAATTGATAGTGGCAGACCGATTCAAGAAAAAACACTTTGCACAATAACGATGGCACAGACCTTTAATGTAGTAGGCTGGTTTGAGATACCAGTGACCGATATGCCGCGGGCTATCCGTTTTTATGAAACGGTGTTTGGCTACAACCTGCACTACCAGACCATTGGCGACGAGGAAATGGCCTGGTTCCCATGGTCCGAGGAGGCTTCAGGTGCTTCAGGCTCGCTTGTGAAGCATGAAGAGAAGTACAAACCTTCTGCCGACGGAACGGTGGTCTACTTCTCCTCCCCGTCTGGAGACTTAGCAAACGAACTGGCCAGGGTAGAGAAGGCGGGCGGTAAACTGCTGCAGGACAAGACGCTGATAGCAGAGGACATCGGCTTTATGGCTTTGATCATGGACACAGAAGGTAACCGCATCGCCCTGCATTCCAGAGGCTAGTCTATACTTTCAGCTATACTTTAAAAAAAGAAATCCCCCTGCCATATCAGCAGGGGGATTTTCAGTTAAATAAAGGGAAGTATAAAAATTTTAAACTGCTACAGCATTTTCACGCAGTGCATCGTTGAGCGAAGTTTTAAGATCGGTACTTTCTTTGCGCTGGCCGATGATAAGGGCACATGGTACCTGGAAGTCTCCTGCCGGGAATTTCTTGGTATAGGAACCAGGTATAACCACGGCACGCGGCGGCACATATCCTCTGTACTCTTTCGGCTCACTGCCTGTCACATCGATGATTTTGGAGCTGCCCGTGATTGTTACGCCAGCGCCGATCACTGCTTCTTTGCCGATGCGGCATCCCTCTACCAGAATGCTGCGCGATCCGATAAAGGCGCCGTCTTCAATAATCGTAGGGGCTGCCTGTACTGGCTCCAGCACACCGCCCAGCCCAACGCCGCCACTCAAGTGCACGTGCTTGCCCACCTGTGCACAGCTGCCTACGGTAGCCCAGGTATCCACCATCGTACCTTCGTCCACGTAAGCGCCAATATTTACATAAGAAGGCATCATGATTACACCTTTGGCAAGATAAGCGCCGTAACGGGCCACTGCATGAGGCACGACACGCACACCCAGTTGCGCATAGTTCGATTTAAGGGCAATCTTGTCATGAAACTCAAACGGACCAACTTCTATCGTCTTCATCGCCTGAATCGGGAAGTACATCAGCACCGCCTTCTTCACCCACTCGTTTACCTTCCAGTCATTACCAACAGGCTCTGCCACACGCAGACGGCCTTTGTCCAGCTCTTCTATCACGGCGCGAACCGCTTCAATCGTATTATGTTCTTTCAGCAAGTCACGGTTTTCCCAGGCCTGCTCTATTATCTGCTGTAATGCCATGCTATTTTTCGTTTATAGAGAATCAAAGCGTAAAAGTATTAAATTTAGGCGATGTCTGAAAAGAGAATCCTGCTGGCCTCGCTGCTCAAGCCCATAAACGACACCCGGCTCTATGAAAAGCTGGGCATGTCGCTGAGCAAGATTTCTGGTGCAAGCATCCATCTGGCCGGATACAGTGCGCCTATACCTGCCGGAGCACCGGACAACCTGCACTTCCACCCTATTTTCCAATTCAGGAGACTCAGCACCGGCCGCCTAACTGCCCAGCGCGATTACTACCGCCTGCTCCAGCACATCCGGCCACAGTTCGTGATCGTGAGCACACACGAATTGCTACTAGCTACGCTCCTATATAAAGCCAGGTATAAGGGCGTTGGAATTGTATACGATATTCAGGAAAACTATAGCCTTAACTTGCGGGCACAGCACAACTATAGCTGGCCGCTTAAACATCTGCTGGCGCTGAGCATTCGCACCATCGAAAAGATGACAGCCTCCAGCATCGATCACTATCTGCTGGCCGAGCGTAGTTATGCCGAGGAGCTTCCCTTTTTGGGCGATCGCTATACCTTTATAGAGAACAAGTACAAAGGCAGTCAAAAACTGCCAATTACTGCTATACCTGCCGGCCTGCCTCCTGCCGGGCCGCTACGTTTGCTTTACAGCGGCACTATTGCCGAAGAGTACGGCGTGTGGGAAGCTATTAAGCTAGCAAAGCAGTTACAGGTTGTGCGGCCTGAAGTGAAACTAACCATCATTGGCTATTGCGCCAACAGCTATACCTTAACAAAACTTGAAAAAGCTTGTCATCAACTGCCTTTTGTCGAGCTAATTGGTGGCAATAAGCTGGTGCCGCATAAGGATATATTGCAACAAATACAGGAGAGTCATATCGGCTTACTGCCTTACCGACCCAATGCGAGTACTTTTCGCTGCATCCCTACGAAACTCTACGAATACATGGCACATGGACTGCCTATCCTGATCCAGGAAAACCCTTTGTGGCAAGGTATAGTAGAGGGAAACGATGCCGGCCTGGCCATTGATTTTAGCCGACTAAACGCACAGGAACTGTACCCCAAACTGAGCACTCTCAATTTTTACAAACAAGGTATACCTGACACCATTTACTGGGAAAGTGAAGAAGAAAAATTGCTACAGTTAATCAAACTTCTTCTGACCAAGGTATAAGCAAGTTGAAAATTAATTTTTAGACGAATCTAAATTTGAATAGAATCAGTATATTTGTAAAGCTAAACCTTATATTATGCGAAACTCAAAGATAGCCGGCGTAGGCCACTACGTGCCTGAAAAGATAGTCACCAATTTTGATCTGGAGAAAATCATGGAAACCTCAGACGAATGGATCCGTGAGCGAACAGGTATACAGGAGCGTCGCTACTTCCAGGAGGGCGTAGACACGACATCCAACATGGGCGCCAAGGCCTCTATGAAAGCTCTTGAAATGGCCGGTTTGAAGCCAGAGGAGGTGGACATGATCGTGTTTGCTACCCTCAGCCCGGATTATGTGTTCCCTGGCTCCGGTGTGCTGATGCAGCGCGAAATGGGCCTGAAAGATATACCCGCGTTGGACGTGCGCAACCAGTGCTCCGGCTTTGTATATGCCCTCTCGGTGGCCGACCAGTTCATCAAAACCGGCATGTACAACAACATCCTGGTGGTAGGCTCTGAAATTCACTCCAACGGACTGGATTTTTCTACCCGTGGCCGTAACGTATCCGTGATCTTTGGCGACGGCGCGGGCGCTGTGGTACTCACTCCTTCTGAGAGCACGGATCGCGGTATACTTTCCACACACTTGCACGCCGATGGCGAGTTTGCCGAAGAATTGGCCGTGATCGACCCGGGCAGTACCAAAAAAGACCGGCTGACGCACGAAATGATCGACGAGGGCACCATCTATCCTTACATGAACGGCAACCAGGTGTTCAAACATGCCGTAACGCGCTTCCCGGAAGTGATTGAAGAAGCACTTAACAAGAATGGGTATAAAGCATCTGATGTTGATATGCTTATACCGCATCAGGCTAACCTGCGCATCACGTCTTATATTCAGCAGAAGATGGGACTACCAGCCGAAAAAGTGATGAGTAATATCCAGAAATACGGCAACACAACGGCTGCCTCCGTACCAATCGCACTGAGCGAAGCCGTACAGGAAGGGCGCATCAAGGAGGGGGACCTGGTATGTATGGCAGCCTTCGGCTCCGGCTTCACCTGGGCCTCTGCGCTCATCAGATGGTAATTTCTAAGTTGAGTGAGTTAGTGAATGAGAGTTTTTTTGGTTGAGTGATGTTTCAAGGACAAATTATTAATCTCAACAATTTAATAATTAACTCATTTACCAACTCACTCAATCACTAACTCACTCATTCACTCAATCAACAATAAGTGCACAGCTTTACTGAAGAAAATTACATCAAGGCCATCTACAAGCTTTCGGACGGCGGTACCCGTGAGGTGAACACCAATGCAATAGCCGACGCCTTGGACACCAAGGCGGCCTCTGTAACGGATATGCTGCGCAAATTGAGCGCCAAAGGTATAGCCGACTATGTGAAATATCGGGGCGTGACCCTGACGGAGAGCGGTGAGCGGGTGGCCTTGCAGATCATCCGCAAACACAGGTTGTGGGAGGTTTTCCTGGTGGAGAAGTTGAAGTTCAACTGGGACGAGGTGCATGACATGGCCGAGGAACTGGAGCACATCAATTCTGACTTGCTTATCCGGCGGCTTGATGAGTTTCTGGGCTATCCAAAGTTTGACCCACATGGCGACCCGATCCCCACGGAAGACGGCGAGATGAATACTAAGCAGCAGCGTCTGCTGGCAGAACTAGAAGTGAACAGCTCCGGCACAGTAGTAGGCGTCAACGACTCTCAACCGCTCTTCCTGCAGTACCTCGACAAGATGGGGATATTCCTGGGAGCCAAGATTAAAGTAATCGATAAGATCCCATACGATAACTCACTGGAAATTAACCTGGAGAACAAAAAGAACCTGGTAGTATCCAGTGAAGTAGCACGTAATATTTTCCTGTCTGCCTAGTATGAAAGCTCCTGCCCTTTTCCTGTATCTGCTGCTGGTAATGCTACTTGGAACAGCCTGTACCCAGGTCGACACCCGGGGCGAGGTGCCAGCCGGAAAGCGCATGCGCATTGTAACCACGACAGGTATACTGAAAGATGCTGTTGTGAACATTGTAGGCGATGCAGCAGACGTAGAAGCGATCATGGGAAGCGGTGTTGATCCGCACCTGTACAAAGCGACGCAGGGCGACCTCAACATGCTGACGGAGGCAGATGTGATCATTTACAATGGGCTACACCTGGAGGGCAAAATGGGTGAAGTGCTTGAAAAGCTGAGCCGCTACAAAACCGTGCTCGCCGCTACAGCAGGTATACCAAAGTCCGATCTGTTGAATTCTGCTGCTTTTGCTGACAGTCACGACCCGCACGTTTGGTTTGATGTCTCACTCTGGATGCAGGTGACTGTGCACCTAAGCAGCGAACTGCAGAAAAAAGACCCGCAGCATGCCATGGTGTACCAGGAGCAAACGGCAGAATACCTGCGTGCGCTGTCAACATTGCACAACGAAACCAAAGCCGCCATTGCTTCCATACCTGAACAGCAACGTATCCTGATCACCGCACACGACGCCTTTGGCTACTACGGCAACGCATACGGTATAGAGGTGCGCGGTTTGCAGGGCATCTCTACCCTATCCGAATTCGGGCTGCAGGACGTTTCATCACTTGTCAAGTACATTGTAGCCAACAAAATCAAGGCGGTCTTTGTCGAATCTTCAGTATCTCCGAAAGCCATTGAGGCGGTGGTGCAGGGCTGCAGCGAACGAGGTCACAAAGTACTGATTGGCGGCACCCTGTACTCAGACGCCATGGGCGAAGAGGGCACCCCGGAGGGAACCTATACAGGCATGGTAAGACACAACACGAACACGATTGTAACTTCTTTAAAATAAGAAGGATATCCTATGATACTTCAAGTAGAAAATCCAGTAGTAGAAGTACACGATCTAACGGTGAGTTATGACCGGAAACCGGTATTGTGGGGCATTGATCTTACCCTACCGGCTGGTGCGCTTGTGGGAGTGATCGGTCCGAACGGTGCAGGCAAGTCTACCCTGATCAAAGCGATGATGAACCTGCTACCTGTCAGCAGCGGCTATGTGCGCATTTTTGACCAACCGCTAAAACAGGTATACAGCCGCATCAGCTATGTACCACAGCGCGAGTCAGTGGACTGGGACTTTCCAGCCTCTGTATTTGACGTGGTGCTGATGGGCAGGTATGGCCAACTGGGTTTGTTCAAGCGCCCCCGCAAAGCCGACAAGGACGCAGCCATGGAAGCGCTTGAACAAGTAGGTATGCAAAGCTTTGCTGAGCGTCAGATCTCGCAGCTTTCCGGAGGACAGCAGCAGCGCGTGTTTCTGGCAAGGGCACTTGCCCAGAATGCCGACGTTTATTTCATGGACGAGCCCTTTGCCGGCGTCGACATTGCCACCGAAACCGCTATCATCCAGCTGCTTCGCCTGATGCGTGACCAGGGCAAGACCGTAATCGTAGTGCACCACGACCTGCAGTCTGCCTCCGAATACTTTGACTGGGTGGTGCTCCTCAACATGCGCTTGGTAGCCTCCGGCCCTACAGAACAGGTACTGAACCAGGAACTGCTGGAGCAAACCTATGGCGGAAAACTCACTCTGCTCAGCAAAGTTGGCGATCTCCTCCGCAAACAGGAATTCCCGGCAAGGGAGAAGAGTTGAATTCTTTAATTATTGATGGTTAAATGGTTATTCGCTAATAGCTGGGTGCACGGTTAACCCACCCCTGTCGCTCAAAGAAAGGAATTGCCGCGACTACCAATTGGTAGGTATAAATTTCGTAGTTGCAGGCTATATTACCTAAAACAGCATCACTAGATAAAACAATTAACAATTTAACAACCATCAGCAATTTAACCTTTTATAAAATGCAGGACTTCATAGAGTTTTTCTCGTTTACGGATGCCAACATACGGTACGTGACGCTGGGCTCGGTGCTGCTGGCTGCCAGTTCGGCGGTGGTGGGCTGCTTTACGCTGCTGCGCAAGCGGGCGTTGGTGGGTGATGCAGTGGCCCATGCGGTGTTGCCAGGGGTCTGTCTGGCTTTCATTGTATCAGGCACCAAAAATCCTTTCATTCTGCTGATCGGCGCTTTTGTAACAGGCTGGCTTTCGTTGGTAGTGATTGATTACATTACTTCCCGTTCCCGGATTAAAGAAGATACAGCCATCGGGTTGGTACTATCGGTCTTCTTCGGTATTGGTATTTTGCTGCTCACTGCCATTCAGCAAACCGGCAACGCCGCTCAGAGCGGACTTGACAAATTCTTGTTCGGTAGTGCTGCTTCACTGATCGGGGAAGATCTGATCGCTTTTGGGGTGGTAGCCGTGATGCTTTTGGTAGCTGTGGTGCTGTTTTTTAAAGAACTTACCCTCCTTTGTTTTGATCAGGCTTATGCCCGTACCATCGGATTTCCGGTCCGCGGACTTGAGTTACTCCTTACCACCCTCACCGTATTTGCCGTGGTGGTAGGTATACAGGCTGTGGGCGTTGTATTGATGGCCGCCATGTTGATTACGCCCGCGGCGGCAGCTCGTTTCTGGACCGAAAACCTGAAGGTGATGCTCGTACTCGCCGCGCTCATCGGTGCTTTTTCAGGTATAGCGGGCGCCTTCGTTTCTTACACTGCCCCTTCCATGCCAACCGGTCCTTGGATCGTGCTGATCGTGTCGATGATCGCCATCCTGTCCTTTGCCCTGGCGCCCGGTCGTGGCTGGGTTGCCCGCATCTTGCAGCAGCGGCGCAACAAGACCCGCATCCTGGAGGAAAACCTGCTCAAGCTGCTTTACCAATTAGGCGAACTCCGGCAGGACTATGGTAATGCCCGCAGCCTGGAAGAATTGCTGGAGCGGCGCAACATACCTAAGAATGAAGCGCTTGGTGGACTGCAAAAGCTAAAGCGACAGGGTTATCTGCAGAAAGATGACGGTCGCTGGGTGCTGACACCGGAAGGCGAGAAACGCGGTCGCCGGGTGGTACGCCTCCACCGCTTGTGGGAGCTATACCTGACGCAGTACCTGAACCTGGCCTCCGACCACGTGCACGAAGACGCTGAAACGATCGAGCACATCATCACCCCGGAGTTGGAGCAGCGCCTGATCGAAGAACTCAACTACCCTGATCTGGACCCGCACAGTGCGAGAATTCCATGACGGAAATGAGTGAATGAGTGATTGAGCGGATGAGTGAATAGAAGTCGAAAATTATAGATTTAGGAATTAACTTGACTGAAGGTATAGAATGCACGAAAGGTATAGCATCAGAAATGAGATCCTGTAGTGACCGGTCATGACCTAATGCTGCCAACTTAAGAATTTTCATTGTCATTTCGACCTTAGGGAGAAATCTGAAATATTGCAATAAGCCAGATCTCTCATTACATTCGAGATGACATAAGAGAACATATTCTTAAAGTTGACCGCCCAGATCACGACTTGACCAATCGTTTGCAGAACTATTAACAATTCAACCATCAACAATTTAACTATACAAGAACAAACGTGAACGCATTCTGGATCATATTGACGGGGAGTTTAGTAGCGACGTGCTGCAGTCTGTTAGGTTGTTTCCTGATACTGCGCCGTATGGCCATGGTGGGCGATGCTATTTCGCATGCTGTGCTGCCAGGCATCGTGATCGCGTTTATGTTCACCGGCTCGCGTGACACGATTCCTATGCTCATCGGGGCCGGACTGCTGGGTGTGCTCACCACCTTCCTGATCGAATTCTTCCATCGTTATGCACGGGTACAGGCTGATGCGGCCATTGGCGTTACCTTCACCTGGCTCTTTGCTATCGGTATCATTCTCATCTCCGTATTTGCCGGGCAGGTGGACCTGGACCAGGACTGCGTGCTGTATGGCGAAATTGCGTACGTGCCGCTCGACCTTATTATTACTGAAGGAGGCCTCAGCATAGGTCCGCGCACAGTCTGGATACTGGCGGTAGTCACGCTGCTGATCGGTGCTTTCATTGTGCTGGGGTATAAAGAGCTTTTCCTGACCACTTTTGATCCGGCCTTCGCAGCGGCCATTGGCATTTCTACTACCCTTTGGTACTACCTACTGATGGGTGCTGTGTCGCTCACAACGGTAGCATCTTTTGAGTCTGTTGGGGCGATCCTCGTAGTGGCATTTTTGGTCGCACCGCCTGCCACTGCCTACCTGCTAACCGACGATTTCAAAACTATGCTGGGAATCTCTGTTTTGCTGGGAATCATCGCCTCTTTTGCGGGTTACTACCTGGCCGTGTGGCTGGATGGTTCAATTGCCGGTGCTATCGCCACTGTAACAGGTATAGAGTTCCTGCTGGCATTCCTTTTCTCACCCACACATGGCAAATTGCGCAGACAGAAACGTGTGCAGATGGTCGGGCATTAACCTGAAAGACAAGGTATAAAGCAACATATACAGGAAGCATCCCTTTAACCGTTCTGATTCAAATAAAACTCACCGTGCCAAAAAAAACATACCTCCTTTCCCTGCTTGCGCTGATGCTTTTACTGTCAGGCTATACCTGGCATGGGACGACAACTGCAGTAACTGCCAGCCAGAAAGGAGCTAAAATTAATTGGATCAGCATGGAAGAAGCTGCCGAAAAGATTAAAAAGCAACCGCGCAAAGTGGTCATCGACGTGTACACGGACTGGTGCGGCTGGTGCAAGAAAATGGATAAGTCTACTTTCACCGATCCTGCAGTGGTGGCCTATATCAACAGAAACTACTATGCCGTGAAGCTGGATGCCGAGGGTAAAAATCCGATCACGCTCAACGGCCATACCTATACCTATCAGGAGCAGTATCGGGCGCACGAGCTGGCAGTTGCCCTCCTGCAGGGGCAGATGAGCTATCCGACTACCGTATACCTGGACGAGAAATTTAACATGCTCACGCCCGTTCCAGGCTACCTCGATGCGACCACTTTCCATCAGGTTCTGACCTATTTCGGAGACAATCATCACAAGTCAAAAACCTGGGAAGAGTATACCCAAAAGTAGGAATGACGAACGTTTGGTGAAGAATGCCTGATTAATCCGTAATTTTGTGTTTTAAAACACTTGCTATACCTTGATTCATCATTTTTTACATACCGATACCATTACAGCGGTCGCCACGGCACCCGGTACAGGCGCCATTGCAGTTATCCGTCTCTCAGGCCCTGAGGCCATTGCTATCACCAATTCTGTTTTTAAAGGCAAAGACCTGACAAAGCAGGACAGCCATACCATCCATTTCGGTACGCTCCGCGACGGGGATAAGATCATGGACGAAGTGCTGGTGTCCCTGTTTGTGGCACCCCACTCCTACACCAAAGAAAATGTGGTGGAGATCTCCTGCCACGGCTCTGATTTTATCGTACAGCAGATCATGCAGTTGCTCCTGAAGAAAGGCGCCCGCCTGGCCAATGCCGGGGAGTTTACGAAGCGCGCCTTCCTGAACGGACAATTTGACCTGGCTCAAGCCGAAGCCGTGGCCGACCTGATCGCCTCTGACTCTGCCCTTTCGCATGAAGTAGCCATGAAGCAGATGCGTGGTGGTTTTTCGCAGGAAATCAAGCGTCTACGGGGTGAACTCGTGCACTTTGCTTCCATGATTGAGCTGGAGCTGGACTTCGGCGAAGAGGATGTGGAGTTTGCCGACCGTGACCAATTGCGCACCCTGATCCTGAACATACAGCAGATCATTCGCGAGCTGCTCAAGTCATTTGAGCTGGGCAATGTGATCAAAAATGGCGTTCCGACCGTGATCGTGGGTAAACCCAATGCGGGCAAGTCCACCCTGCTCAATAAACTGCTCAACGAAGAAAAAGCCATCGTGTCGGATGTTCCGGGCACGACCCGCGACTTCATTGAAGATGAGATCAACATCGGGGGTGTCACGTTCCGCTTTATCGATACAGCCGGTCTGCGCGAAACCACAGACAAGGTAGAAGCTATCGGGGTGGAGCGCACCATGCAGAAGCTGAGCCAGTCCTCGATTATCATTTACCTATTCGACATCACTAGCACGACGCCGGAAGAGTTGCAAACTGAGATGGAGGAACTTAATCCGAAGAAACTGCCGCTGCTTCCTGTCGCCAATAAAATAGACCAGGCTACACCTGATAAACTGGCTGAATTTGCAGGTATAGAGGGATTAGTGCAGATTTCCGCTGCGGAGGGTGTTCACTTAGAAGACCTGAAACAGGCGCTGGTAGACAAGGTGAACGTTGGCAAACTCAACACACAGCAGCAGACCATCGTAACCAACTTGCGCCACGTCGACAGCCTGAACAAAACCTACGAAGCGCTGGACGACGTGCTCAATGGCATAAGTTTAGGCATGAGCGGCGACCTGGTAGCAGCCGATATTCGCCGGGCCCTTTATAGTCTGGGTATGATCACGGGTGAGATTACGAACGATGATTTGCTCGACAACATCTTCACAAAGTTTTGCATCGGCAAGTAATTCCCGGAAATAGCCCAATACTCACCCCAACAAGAAGGCCTGTAAATAACTCATTTACAGGCCTTCTTGTTTCATTCTACCTTCTTACAAGGAATTTAGGAAGCCCGTTTTTTTTGAAAGCGATATCCTTCTAAAAGAACTTTAGGAGATAAAAGAGTTCTACTAATTAGTCTTCACTTTTGCCACATCTGTCAATCTCAACGTCATTCCTATTTTTATCCTGTTTACTTTTTTTGGCTTCAGCTTTAAGGCGCTCCTGGTATTCCTTCCTTTCCTGAAATTCTTTTTGACGCTGCTTCTTTTGTTGGTTTTCTGATCTGGTACTCATAAGCGAATGCATTATTTGTAATAACTAGAATTACTGGCTCATCGGTGGAAAGTTAACCAACAGTTCACATTCTACATTTGAAAGTAAGAAGAAAGACAACCAGTAGCTTGTGTTCACAGACAATGCACATCATCTATTGAATACCCCGATTACTATGCTGGTGCTTTTCAGATTGGTCATCGGTCTCTACCAAATCCTTACTGGTTACTTTTGCTTAATCGCTTCTGCTTACCAACATTTTACTGCTATGGATAAATTAGTATGAAATATTATTTTTCCATCCTACATTGGGGTTAGAATTGCCTAATTGTCAAGAGACCAGCACAAGACATAACACATGGGGAAACAAAGAGAACTGGACCGCTCACTGGGCCTGCGCCTGGTCATCGTCGTTGTGATAGGAAATATCATTGGGTCTGGCGTGTACAAGAAAGTGGCCCCGATGGCCGCCGAGTTGCACTCGGCTGAGTGGGTGCTGATCTGCTGGTTGCTGGCTGGTATTATTTCTCTGTTCGGCGCGCTCTGTAATGCGGAGGTGGCAGGGCTGCTGGCCGATACAGGCGGCGAGTACGCCTATTACAAGAAGATTTACAACCGTTTCTTCGCCTTCATTTACGGGTGGTCGCTTTTCACTGTTATCCAGACGGCAGCGATCTCTTCCTTGTCCTATGTCTTCGCGCAGTCACTCCATAGCATCGTGCCCCTGCCTCCTATACTCGAAGGGCTATCCGACTTCACAATAGTAGGTATTTTCTACCCCTTTGCTGACTTCAACATAAAGCTTGTAGCCATCGTGCTGATCGTTCTACTTACCTGGGTGAACATGAAGGGCGTACGGATGGGGGCATGGCTGAGCACTGCCATCCTGTTGCTCGTCTTCACCGGAATCGGTATCATCGTGCTTTTCGGTCTTTCCAGTGATCAGTCATCTATCGGGGAAAGCTTCTCAGTTTCGTCTGTTTCCAGTTCTCCCGTCACGTTCAGCGCTGTCTTCACGGCCATGCTCTCCGCGTTCTGGGCTTACCAGGGCTGGGCAGCCATCGGATTCTTAGGCGGAGAGGTCAAAAACGCTAAGCAGAATATTCCAAGGGGCATTACGATCGGGGTGCTGACTGTAATAGGCATTTACCTGATCGTGAACATGACCTATCTGTCCATTTTGCCTATACCGGTGCTGGAGCAGATACATGCGGCCGGAAACAAGATTGCAGCCGTAGAGGTTGTCAAGAGTTTCTGGGGATATGGGGGTACCATATTCATCTCCATCCTGATTCTGGTCACGACCTTTGGCTGCACCAATGCCACTGTGCTGGCAAGCAGCCGCACATACTTCGCTATGGCGCGCGAAGGACTTTTCTTCCGGAAAGCGGCCGAGCTCAACCAGGCGCAGGCACCAGCCAACTCACTCCGTTTCCAGAGTATCTGGGCCTGCCTGTTGGTACTCTCCGGCACGTTCGACCAGCTGACAGACATGATTATTTTCGCTGTCTTCATTTTCTATGGATGCACTACAATGGGTGTCTTCATCCTCCGAAAAAAGATGCCCAACGCCCTCAGGCCCTATAAGGTATGGGGGTACCCGGTGGTACCCGCCATCATGGTCCTTTTCTGTGCCGCCCTTTTTGTGAACACGATCGTTGTCCGTCCACGGGAGGCAGCCATCGGTATGGCCCTGATATTGACCGGCATTCCCATGTACTGGTGGTTCCGCAGAAACCAGCAGAAGGAGGCCCAGGCGCCATCGGAGAAAAAGGTGATGCATTGAGATTGTCATGATAAACCCTGCGCTCATATCAGAAGCTGGAACGCGCTGCTACTAGTATTTAGCAAACTTGGTCTGGCTTCTCCTTTCATGGTTTCAGGAGGAATAGCAAACAGCGTACAGGCGAAGGTGGGCCGTCAAAATACCGTTTGAAGCTTGACTTTCAGGTAAAAATATATGTGCTTTTGCTGTTGCATTAATCGGCACAACACTATTCCTTTGTTGCGATGAAAACTACGGGTGCACAGTTGTTTCGAAAGCTGAACGTCCTGCTGGCGGTTTTGCTATGCAGTGTGTTAGCATTTGTCCAGCCTGTCACCGCGCAAGCTTCATCTTATCCTGATGCGGTTCTTCAACAGATTGTGGATGATGCGGAAGACGTCCCGCTCGTTCTCCTTGGTGGCCAAGTCATTTCTGGCGAAGCTTTGGGTGTGCCTCCGCTCGAAAGAGCGCTGTTGGCTCCTTTGGTAAGCTCGCTGCTCCATAGACTTTATCCTGTCGATAAGGGCGCCGCACCTTCACCGTACGCCTCCCCTGTTTCCAAAGACGATTGCAACCTCCATACCATCCTCACCAAGGGCCCCTAGCTCCCAACCTCTTCCCCAGCATTATAGCTGGAGTGAAACCATCAGATAACTGCTTTTAAAGTTGGTTTCCCTATAAACCCGCTCCTGTTTCAAGCTACCATGGCTCCAGAAAAGCTAATCGGTATCACTGGCTTTTCTTCAATCCCATGCTTGTGCCTGCCTGACATTGCAACAAGAAAAGAGAACGGGTTTTACCTAGACTACGAAGCACCCATTTCGCCATTAGCACAAAATACGACGAGTGGAGTTCTGAGTAGATACCATCATAATAATGACACTGACAAAAGAAAAACTACAGGCGAAGTTCTCTGCCCGCAGGCTTATCCTACCCATGTTGCTGGGCCTGGGTGTGGTGGGCTACATGCTGTATAAGAACTACGAGCCTGGGCAACTTCAAACCCTCCGGCAGGCCAGCCTGCTCTGGCTTGGGGTCACCCTGCTGGTGCTGCTCATCAGGGACCTGGGCTACATGTACCGCATCCGCTACATAACAGACAAAGCACTGAGTTGGAAGCAGAGTTTCCGGGTGATCATGCTCTGGGAGTTTGCCTCCTGTGCCCTGCCCTCGGTAGTGGGTGGCTCTACTGTGGCCGCCTACATCCTGTTCAAGGAGAAGATTCCGCTGGGGAAGTCCATCGCACAGGTGATGGTGACCGCCATGCTCGACAACCTGTACTTTGTGCTGGCAGTGCCACTGGTGTTGCTGTTTGCAGATGGGCAGTTGATTCCCTCCTTCGACAACATGAACGAGACGCTCCGGCAAAGCCTGGGTATTGCCTTTGGTATCTCATACCTGCTGATCGCCCTGTATGCCTTCACCATGTTCTACGCCCTGTTCATGAACCCGAAAGCCGTCAAGCGCCTTTTGCTGCGGATTGGAAGTTTCCGGCTATTACGTAAGTGGCGTCCAACGCTGCTGAGCCATGCCAACGAATTGTTGATTGCCTCCAGGCACTTACGCACCAAAAATACGTCCTACTGGCTGCACGGGAGCATCTCGACCAGCTTCGTCTGGACGGCCCGGTATGCCATTATCGGCTGCCTGATAGCGGCGTTCACGCACCTGGATGCGGCAGACCATTTCCTGGTTTTCGCCCGTAACCTCATTTACAAAGTGGTATTGCTGGTGTCCGTTACGCCGGGTGGGGCTGGCTTTGCTGAAATTGCCTTCCCGGCCTTCTTCGGTGCCTTCCTGGGTGGATTTACCACCATCATTGTTCTCCTGTATCGCCTGTTGACCTACTACCTATACCTGGTAATAGGTGTGATCGTATTCCCGCGCTGGGTTGCTGTTGTGTACGGCAACAAGAAAAGCAGCACCCTAACTGAATCCAAACCACAGACTTCCATTGCCTCTACCAACACCGACACTATACCTGTCAAATGAGAAATTACGTGAAGAACCTTACCCGCCGCAAAAATGCCACAGCCCTTTTAGAGGACTACAGGGAGGATGGCAACATCCAGGGAACCAACCTGGTGCGCAACCTCCAATTCAGGGATCTGGTTGCCTTTGGTATCGCCGCCATCATCGGGGCAGGCATCTTCAGCACCATCGGTAATGCCAGCGCGGCCGGCGGACCCGGGGTTTCGCTGCTCTTTATCTTCGCGGCCATCGCCTGCGGTTTTTCGGCCCTGTGCTACGCCCAGTTCGCCTCTACTATACCTGTGTCGGGTAGCGCCTATACCTATGCCTATGCTTCTTTCGGGGAGCTTGTGGCCTGGATCATCGGCTGGGATCTGCTCATGGAGTATGCCATCGGCAACATTGCCGTGGCCATCTCCTGGTCCGACTATTTTACGGCCGTGCTCCGGGGAGTCGGTCTGGGCATGCCCGAGTACCTGACCATGGATTTCCTGAGCGCTTCGCGCGGCTTCCATGAGGCGCAGACGCTGCTCGCACAGGGGCAGGCCTTATCTTCCTTCCCCACCCATATGCAGGAAGCTTTTTTGGCCTGGCAAAACGCACCGTTGCTGGGGGACTTCAAACTGGTAGCGGATATACCTGCGTTGGGTATCACGGCACTGATTACGTATTTGGTCTACATCGGCATCAAAGAATCCAAGCGCACGGCCAATTTGCTGGTGCTGCTCAAGCTCATCGTTATTTTGCTCGTCATCACAGTAGGCGCCTTCTATGTGAACACCGACAACTGGACTCCCTTTGCCCCGAACGGACTAGCGGGCATCATGAAGGGCGTGTCTGCCGTTTTCTTTGCTTACATCGGCTTCGATGCCATTTCCACCACTGCCGAGGAGTGTGAGAATCCGAAGCGCGACCTGCCCCGCGCCATGATCTTCACGTTAGTGATCTGCACGGTATTGTACGTGGTGCTGGCACTGATACTGACAGGTATGGTGCCGTTCAGCGAACTGGCCGTAGGCGACCCGCTGGCTTATGTGTTTTCAAGGGTGAACCTAGATGCTATGGCCGGTATTGTGGCTGTGAGTGCCGTTATAGCCATGGCCAGCGTGCTCCTGGTTTTCCAGTACGGGCAGCCGCGTATCTGGATGGCCATGAGCCGCGACGGTCTTTTGCCCAGAGCCTTCTCCCGTATCCACCCGAAACACAAAACGCCCGGCTTCTCCACGATCGTCACCGGTTTTGTGGTGGCCGTACCGGCCCTCTTCATGAACCTGACCGAGGTCACAGACCTGACCAGCATCGGTACGCTGTTCGCGTTTGTGCTGGTGTGCGGCGGCATCCTCTTGCTGGAGGAAAAGCAGAAAGCCGCTACAGCGGCGCACAGGGGCTTCCGGGTGCCCTATGTCAATGGCCGCTATGTGTTGCCGCTGCTGTTACTGACGGCTGTGGCACTGCTGTACCGCTTCCGTGCCGCTGAGGTGAGCGGCCTCTTCAGCCTGGATGGTGGTTGGGAAAGCTTCCAGCACAAATTACCGCTGCTGGGCTTTATCGGTATTGCCGCTATCCTCACTGTCCTCACCTGGATCCGAAATCTTTCGCTTATACCGGTGCTGGGTCTGCTCACTAACCTATACCTGATGACGGAACTTGGCCTGACAAACTGGACCCGCTTTTTGGCCTGGCTGGCGCTGGGCCTGGTGGTATACTTTGCGTACGGTTACCACAATAGCAAGCTCCATCAACCACAGGGAACTAAAGCGGCTTAAATGAGCCATACCTTGAGAAAAAGTAGAAAAATACTCAATTTTCCATTAACGGCCTGCCGCAGCTTCCTAAAGCGCAGGTTTCTTCCCGACATTTTACTGTGAGGTCGCGACATTCCTCTTTCTTCACCCGTGAAAATGAGCTCCTCCATCATTTGATGGGCATCTAGCAGGGCTTCGGCATAGGGTTGGTACAACACACGCTCCGGCAGTTCACCGGGCTCTTCTTCCGCGTCCCAGAGCCCGGACCGGTGCCAGGGTGAAAGATGGTCCCAATCGGGACGGTCGATGATGGGGTAAAGACAGATGCCCCATAAAGGTATACCTGCCTGCAGGGCGGCGGCGCATTCCTCTGCAACAAAACGGATCCAGTGCGGACGGTCTATACCAGGGTGGCTTGTCTCTGCCAGCGCGATAGGCTTCTGGTAGCGGGTATAGGCCATTTGCAACAAATTACGCAAAGGCTGCCAGCGCTCGTCCTGATGCTCGTTCACCCAGCTCAACTGTGCGTGCGTGCCCAGCTCCCATTGGTTGCTGTAGTAGTAGTTGAGCCCCAGTATATCCAGGAATTCCGGCCGGCCGCCCAGTTCGGGGCAAACATGGCCGCATAGCATATCCACTGCCTGGAACTGGTGCTCATGCGCCAGCTGCGCCTCGGCCTGTAGCTCGGGCGAGCAGTCGCGGGGGGCTACAATATTCACCAGCGGTTCTGTGGTCAGGATCCGGATATTCGGGTCGACCTCGCGCATGGCCGCTATACCTTCAATATAGGCACGCATCAGGCCGTACTTTACCTCCCAGCCCTGCCCAATACAATACGGCGAAGTGCCTCGCACATCGCCTCCCAGCCACGAGATAAAACTCACTTCGTTGATCGGCGTGACCACCAGCGGGCCATCCGGGAAATGGGAACGGTAAAACTGCACAAAAGCACGGCACATGGCGGCAAAGCGCCTGGCAAACATGGGGTGCAGGGGCGTCAGATCATCGGGGTACCCAAAATGGCAGAGGTCCCATACCTGCTGTATGCCCAGTGCCCGACCCTGCTTCAGCATGAAGCCTACGGTTGTCCAGTCGTATTGGTAGGGAGTTTTCTCCACCTGGCTCCACCGTATACCTTCCCGCACTGTCCTGATCTGGAAAGGCGCCAGGTTCCGATAGTCCTGCTCCAGCAAAGCGAGGTGGCCTGTCAGGGTGAGGAAGTCTACCCTGTTACCAAAGGCATTGAGTTTATCGGTACACTCAAACCCAGCCATCCAGAAGGACTGAAAAGGACTTTCAGGTAAGGTGGTGTTCGTTGCTTTATCTGCCATAAGCCTGTGGAGTAGGAATTGCCTGCTACCTGACCGATAACAGGCAAAATGTATCGATATCAGGTGGTTTTGCCGCTGCCTTTGATGCCGGCACGCAGCTCTACCTCGTCGAGCTTTATGCTATGTCCGTTATGCCCGACCAAAGCGCTATCCAGCAAGGGCAGCACCTCTTCCTGGCACGACAGCTTTTTAAATAGCGTGAGCGCCTGTGCCACCACCTGGTCCATGTTGTAGTACTTGTAAGTAGCCAGTCTGCCGACAAAGTGTACTCCCGGCGTGGCATCTGCCAGCTTTTTGTACTGGTTGTAGATGGCCGTGTTCTCAGGGCGCGGCACCGGGTAATAGGGGTCTCCCTCAGCCTGCGGATATTCATATACCACGCTCGTTTTGGGATGCTGCTGACCCGTCAGATACTTGAACTCCGTGATGCGGGTGTAGGCGTGCTCGTTAGGATAGTTCACAACTGCAGAAGGGAGGTGCACGGGCGCATCCAGCGTTTCGTGTTTAAACTCAAGCGAGCGGTAAGGGAGTTTTCCAAACCTGAAATCAAAATATTCATCCACCGGGCCAGTATAGATCATCTCTTTGAAAGGAATTACGTCGAGTATTTCGTGGTAGTCCGTATTGAGCATGATCTTGATGTTGGGATGGGCCAGTAGCTTTTCGAACATGCTGGTGTAGCCGTGAAGCGGCATGGCCTGGAAGGTATCGGTAAAATAGCGGTCATCGCGGTTGATGCGCACCGGCACGCGGGAAGTCACGGACTTGTCCAGTTCTGATGGGTCCATGCCCCACTGTTTGCGGGTATAGTTGCGGAAAAACTTTTCGTAAAGCTCGCGTCCTACTTTGCTCACCACTACATCTTCAGAGGTCCGCACCGGCGATACCTCTTCTGCTACGGATTTAAAGAAATCATCCACTTCAAAAGAGGTCAGGCTGAGGCCGTATAATTTGTTGATGGTATCGAGGTTGATGGGCATGGGGACCAACTGTCCGTCTACGCTTGCGAGCACCCGGTGCTCATAAGGGCGCCAGGCCGTGAAGAGCGACAGGTAGTCGAACACCTCCTTTGAGTTAGTATGGAAAATGTGCGGCCCGTATTTGTGCACCAGTATGCCGTCTTCGTTATAATGATCGAAGGCGTTGCCGGCGATATGCGGACGCTTATCAATAATGAGTACTCTTTTATGCAGCTGAGAGGCCAGGCGTTCAGCTAGCACACTGCCGGCGAACCCCGCTCCTACGATCAGGTAGTCGAACATATGGTATTGAATTATGATATAAGTGATTACTCCTGATCAGGCCTGCTGCTTTTTCAACTCCAGGGCACCCACGATCAGTCTGGTCATACTGCTCCAGGTGTTGTCCCAGGACAGGTCGGCCATGAAACCATCTACTGCGGCCAGCCATTGTTTATCCTCCTGCTGTGTCAGGGCGTGCTCCACAGCCGTGATGAAGGAATCAGAGGTGTCGGCAATGTGCACCAGACCGACCTCCCCATAAGGGCGGACTACATCCCGGATCGGAGTTGACACCACAGGCTTGCCGGCTGCCAGGTACTCGGGTGTTTTAGTCGGGCTGATAAATTCGGTGGACTCATTGATGGCGAAAGGAAGGAGCGCCACATCCCAGCCACTCAGGTAGGCCGGCAGTTCCTTATAGGACTTGCCTCCCAAATAGTGAATGTTGGCGTGACGGGGCAGTGTAGCCGGATCGATCTTTACCACCGGTCCGATCATGATCAGGTGCCAATCCGGTCGGGCAGTTGCCAGGGCTTCCAGTAGTCCGAGGTCCATGCGTTCATCTATCACCCCAAAGAAACCAATGCGGGGCCCCGGTATACTGGCCTGATCAGCGGGCTCTGGCAATCGGGTGCGCGCCCTGGAAAAGTGTGCCTTGTCGATGCTGCTTGGAAAGGCATGAACCTGTGGGTGCTGCTTTTTCTTGGCCTCGTACAGGCTTTGGCCTCCTGTAAAAACAAGGTCTGCTTTCTGAAAGAGCGCGCGTTCCAGTTCTTTGAGTTGTGCGGGCGCAAATCTGAAAGCCGATAGCTCATCCATACAGTCGTACACGGTGAGCACCGGCGAAAAGTGCGCCGTAAAGCCGAGGGCCATTGGTGTATAGTACCAGAAAAGGTAGTGCGTCAGTTGATGTTTGACGAATAGCTGGTTCAGTAGATTGCGTTGTGCAGTCACCACAGCTTCCACGGAAAAACCATAGGGCATGTGCGGCACGACGAGTTGTACATGACCTTCGCGCTCAGCCACCTGCAGGTATGGCTCCTGGCAGTCAGTGAACAGGGGCTCTTCCACGAAGAAGACACGCGCATGCCTGGCAAAGCGCGAGAGCAGGTGCTGTGGCCGCTGGTAGACAAAATCCCAGCGCAGGTGCGACAGGCAGACCACATCTGGCAAGCCTTGAAAGCCATTTGCAAGTGCTGTCCCTCCAGCCGGTTTTTTGTGTGATACAGTTTCTCTGTCAGAAACCACACTTGTATTGTCCTCGCCGACTGATTCCGGCGCATTTGATTCAGAGTTTGTTTTAAACATAGCGTTTTTTAAGAGACTTATGGCCAGGCTACAGGTTAGCAACACGAATTACCAGCCTGATGAGACAAGTTTTACTTACTACGTAAATTGAGGTCAATCAACTCAAGAAATTACACGTATTTCCACTGGTTTATACACTTAATTCTTACATGCTTTATACCTACTTTCTGCTACTAAGGAATTTACAGGTGCCCGATAGGCTGATTTTACAACAGAATGCCTATTTTGCAAATTAGAAAAAGCAGGTAGCAGGTATGGCTGATTCACAAGTGGCAGACAAAGAAGGGATAAGGGGTAATGGCATCGGCATACGCAACGAACGGTCGCTGCATGCCGCCCTGAAGCAATGGTATGCCCAGCCCGGCGATTGCTTTGAAGTACCTGTTAGCGGATTTGTGATTGACCTGGTGCGCGGAGAGCAGTTGGTCGAGATACAGACGCGAAATTTCACCGCCATCCGGCCAAAACTGCAAACCCTTGTACAAGAGCACCGCGTACACATGCTGCACCCGATCACGCTCGAGAAATGGATTGTGCAGGTAGACAAGTCCGGTGGTTCAATTTTGTCAAGGCGAAAGTCAACTACGAAGGGAGCGCTGACCGACCTGTTCGAAGAGCTCGTACGACTGCCGGAATTAATGACCAATGCCAACTTTTCCATTGAATTCCCGCTGATACAGGAAGAGGAAGTGCGCTGCAAAGACGGCAAAGGCAGCAAACGCCGCAAGCGCGAAAGCCTGAAAGACAGAAGGTTGGTTAGTGTGGTCTCGTCCAGGGTGTTCAGCAAGAGTACCGATTTTCTGGAGTTTCTGCCTCCTACCCTGACCCAGCCCTTTTCGAACAAATGCCTGGCAAAGGCTACCGGTCTGCCCACGCACCGCTGCAGGCAGATCACCTACTGCCTACGTAAAATGGATGCGATTGTGGTAGTCGGAAAAAGAGGGAATGAGCTGCTCTACGAGTGGTAGTGAGTAAAAACAAAACGAAAGCAATCCGGTAAATCCAGAAAAGCATTATATTGTCATACCTTATACGCAATACGAACCTTAACACTAAACTATACCCTGATGCCATCCATCACGCCTATTAAGACCGACGAAGCTGCTTCACAGTCTACAGAATCAACGCGGGACTATAGAAATTATACCTCTCCGCTGATCGTCGTTACGCTCCTCTTCTTTATGTGGGGCTTCATTACCTGTATGAACGACATCCTGATCCCGAAACTGCAGGAGGTGTTTACGCTGCAGCTCTGGCAGGCCATGCTGATCCAGACAGCCTTCTTTGGGGCCTACTTCATTGTGTCGTTCCTCTACTTTATAACTTCCATCGTTAAGGGCGATCCTATCCAGAAGATCGGGTATAAGAATGGCATCATCATCGGTCTGATCGTGGCAGCCCTGGGCTGCACCCTCTTTTACCCGGCAGCCGAGTTTCATAGCTATGGTCTTTTCCTGATGGCTTTGTTTGTACTGGCTTCCGGTATTACGGTACTGCAGATCACGGCCAACCCTTATGTAGCGATTCTGGGTCCGCCCGAAACCTCGTCCAGCCGTATGAACCTGTCACAGGCACTTAATTCCTTCGGCACCACTATCGCTCCCATCATCGGTGGTTACCTGATCTTCGACCAGGTGGCTTCTGCTCAGATTGATACGGCGGACTCCGTGAAACTCCCCTACCTGGGACTTGCCGCGCTTTTATTGCTGTTGGCTCTGTTAATTAAGGTGGCAAGACTTCCCCGCCTGGAAGGCAGCGGTAAAATTGAAACCGGCGCTGTGGCTATGAAGCATCCGCATCTGGTGTTGGGCATTATCTGTATCTTCATGTATGTGGGCGGTGAAGTAAGCATAGGCAGTGCCCTGATCAACTACATTAAACTACCGCAGATCACAGGCCTGACCGAATCGGAGGCGAAGCATTACCTGGCCTTCTATTGGGGAGGTGCCATGATCGGTCGCTTTTTCGGGGCTGTCGCCTTGAGCACCCTGAAGCAAACCGGCAAGTATGCTGTGATCGGCTTGATCGCTCTGGTCACTTTTTTTACAGTGTACGTGCTGTATGACCTCAACGAAGCGCTGATCATTCTCGGATTGATTGCAGTAAACGTGCTGGTGCTCTTGCTTGCCCGCTTTATACCTAACCGCACCGTAGGTCTGTTTGCCATGGCCGTGATCGGCTTGCTGCTGATTGGCGTGTTGGCGGAAGGTTCGCTGGCTATGTGGGCGATCATCGCCATCGGTCTGTTCAACTCCATCATGTTCCCAACCATCTTTGACCTGGCCATTAAAGGACTCGGCCGCCATACCAGCCAGGGTTCTTCCCTCCTGGTAATGGCCATCGTAGGCGGTGCCATCGTGCCCCCGCTGCAAGGTCTTTTCGCCGACCTAACCGGCGATCTGCAGCTTTCCTTCATCATCCCGATGATCTGCTACGCTTATATTGTCTATTATGGCTTTGTTGGGTATAAAGTGAAGGAAGTTAAGGTATAGGGCCCTGATAATGCACATTGAGAAAAAGACCGCAGGTAAACCTGCGGTCTTTTTTTGTCTGAATTAGGATTTACAGAGGGCCCCTACCCCCACGGATTTACAGGATTTTCATGCACGATTGACATCCCCCTGCCCCCTTCAAAGGGGGACTTTTGGCCATTACCATTAAACAGCTACAGCATAGTGGCAAACGCCGTTTAGGCTCCTAATGATTTAACCTCCCCCGACCCCTCCTTGTCTAAGGCGCGGAGTCTGATACTACCATAGCTAAAGGTATAGGCTTCGTCGCATCTGTCAAGACCACCGGCAGGTTTAGCAAGACTTACTTGCACTCTCACTACGAAGCAGAAAACGGTGCCCGGTGCACCAATGACGATTTTGTGTTTGAGCGGTCAGCGAGTTTAAAATCGTCTTGTTTTTTTGCATACTGGGGGTAGGGGCCCTCTTTCTTTTCATCAAGGAAAAAAGTGAGGCCCGCCCGGCCAGGGCAAGCTATAAAACAGTAATGGTTGCTATACCTAATCAAGGCGCTACAGCGAAAAGCTTCCTATTAGGCTTACTCCCCATGAAAAAGATAATCTTCCCGCCATTCATGATCTCGCCATGCGTCAGGAAAGCGCGATGCACCGGCTTCCCATTCAACTCCATCTTCTGCACATACACATTCTTATCGCTCTGGCTCTTCACGTCGATGGTGAAGGTCTTGCCGTTCTCCAGGTTGATAGTGGCTGATCTGATGGCTGGACTCGTAATAGCATACTGGTCGGAGCCGGGGGCAACCGGGTAAAAGCCCAGGGCACTGAAGATGTACCAGGCACTCATCTGGCCGAAGTCGTCGTTGCCGCCCAGGCCGTCGACTGTTGGCTTGTACATGGCTTTGAGTACCATCCGGGTGCGCTGCTGTGTTTTCCAGGGTTGGTCGGTCCAGTTGTAGAGGAAAGGCACGTGATGTGAAGGCTCGTTGCCGTGCACGTAGTTACCGATGATGCCTTCGCGGGTTATGTCTTCGGTGTTCTCGAAGTACTTATCCGGCAGCTCCATCGTGAAGAGCGAGTCCAGGCGCTGGGCAAAGCGGATCTTCCCTCCCATCATCGCGATCATCTGGGCCGGATCGTGTGGCACGTAGAGGCTGTAGTTCCAGGAGTTGCCTTCAATGAAGCCCTGTCCGTGCGTGTCCAGCGGGTCAAACTCCTTTTTCCAGGTACCATCGCTCAGTTTTGGGCGCATGAAGCCCGATTTGGCGTCGTATACGTTCTTGTAGTTCTGGGCACGCTTGCTGAATTCCTCGTAGATGTCCTGTCGGTTCAACTTCTTCGCCATTTGGGCAATGCACCAGTCGTCGTAGGCGTACTCCAGTGTTTTTGATACGGAAGAACCGTTCTTATCCTCGGGTACATATCCCATCTCCATGTAATATTCCAGTCCGTCGTAATAGCGGGTGCGGGCGGTCTGCACGCAGGCATCCAGCGCACGGTTCGCATCAAAGTTACCGTTTCCTTTCATCACGGCATCCGCGATCACCGGCACGGAGTGGTAGCCGATCATGCACCAGTTTTCGTTAGCGTAGTGCGACCACACGGGCAGCATTTTGTGTACGCTCTGATCATAGTGAGCCAGCATGGATTTGATCATGTCGTTGTTGCGGGCGGGCTGCAGAATGTTGAAGAGCGGGTGCAGCGCCCGGTAGGTATCCCAAAGCGAGAAGCTGGTGTAGTTAGTAAAACCATCAGCCTGGTGCACGTTCATGTCGAGGCCTCTATACCTGGCGTCCACGTCCATGTAAGTGGTCGGCCCCAGGAAGGCGTGGTACATGGCGGTGTAGAAGTTCACCAAGTCGTCTTTGCCGGCATCCACCACTACTTTGCTGAGCTCCTTGTTCCAGGCAGCTTGTCCTTCGCTCTTCACCCGCTCAAAATCCCAGTGCGGAATCTCAGCTTTCATGTTGGCCAGAGCGCCTTCGGTACTCACCGGCGAGAGCGCAAACTTTATCTTGATCTTCTCTCCTTCTTCAGTCTTAAAATCGAAGTATGCGCGGATCTTTTTGCCGGCAAACTCGGGGAAGTTTTTGGTCTGATTGAACTTGCGCCAGAAGCCTTTGTATACCTGGGCCTCCGAGTAGTCTTTGTTGCCATACTGGTAAAAAGGCTTGCTGAAGGACATCGCAAAGTAAACCGTGCGGGTGCGGGCCCAGCCGTTGGTCTGGCGGTAGCCGGTGATCAGGGTATCGTTCTCCACCCGCACAAAAGTCCAGGTGGTTTTGCCGTCGTAGTTGTAGATGCCCGACATCAAGTCGAGGATGATGTGCGCTTCGTCTGACTTCGGGAAGGTATACTGGTGCATGCCCACGCGGTTGCTGGCCGTGAGCTCTGCCAGGATGTTGTGGTCGTCGAGCTTCACTTTGTAGTAAGCCGGTTCTGCTACTTCATTTTTATGCGAAAAAGCGGAGCGGTAGCCACTTTCCGGTTTGTCGGCCGTGCCGGGATTGAGTTGCAGCTTACCGGTAGTCGGTGCGATCAGGAAGTCGCCGAGATCGGAGTGGCCGGTGCCGCTGAAGTGGGTGTGGCTGAAACCGACAATCGTTTTATCGTCGTACTGGTAGCCGGCGCAGTACTTGTACACGTCCTTATTATACCTGCCATTCACCTCGTAGGGTATCGTATCGGTATCCGGACTCAGCTGCACCATTCCAAAGGGCACCGTGGCACCCGGATAGGTATGGCCCATTTTGGCGGTGCCGATCATGGGGTTGACATACTTCACCAGGTCAGGTGTTGAGGACTTCTTCTGGGCGAAGGCCAGAATAGGTATAAACAGGAGAATGGAAAAGGCTATACTTCTCATAGAATGGGCTGTCGGTTCGGAAATCAGGTTAGGATGACGTGTTTAAAGTTAAGGGTTATTTTTAAAATATAGTCCCTTGCTTTGTATGATGCTTTTAACTCAAGATATTTATTACTCAACGTGTCATCTCGACAGGATGGAGAGATCTGGAACATTTTAGATGTATGAAAATATTTCGGATTTTCCCGAATTTGGCCCCTGCCCTCCATTGCCATCAGCTTAATTATCTAGTATAGCTGATTCGGATTTATCAATCCGAATCCTAATCGAAGGTCCCTACCCCCAACTGTTGCGGGTCTCCAGACCCGCGTGTGTCGGCACACGGGGATGTGGACATCCCCAACAGAAATCTTCGGGACATGGATGTCCCGAAGAGCACTTGAGAAATCCTGAAGAGCAGTGAGCGGTTGCTTTACACATTCCATTAACTGTTAGAATTCCTATGTCATTTCGACAATAGGAAAAATCTGAAGCATCGAGCGGACATATAAATAACCCAGATCTCTCCTATCGTCGAGATGACAGAAGAGGCTGAGATCACCTCCACATGGTTTCAGCAAATTGACTAAATTGCACCCTCGCTTTTCTATACCTTGTATTTAAATTTGCCCGCCTGATGGATTTTATTGCGCTTGATTTTGAAACGGCCACACCGCAACGTGACAGTCCTTGTGAGATAGGTATAACCGTGGTGCGTGACAGACGGATTGTCGAAACGCGGTCCTGGCTGATCAAGCCATTGTATTACCCCAACTTCAATTCCTTTAACATCGCCGTGCACGGCATCCGGGCGGCCGACGTGAAAGACCAGCCTGATTTTGCAGAGCTTTGGCCGCAGCTAAAACCCTACCTCGAAAACCAATTGCTGATCGCCCACAATGCGAGCTTCGACATGAGCGTGCTGCGCAAAACGCTCGCTACCTATGGCATTCCGCTGCCGGAAGCGCGCTATACCTGCAGCCTGAAGTTTTCGAAGAACATCTGGAAAGGGATGCACAAGTACGACCTCAAAACGCTCTGTAACATGCACCGCATCGATTTCTTGCATCACCGCGCCGCCTCCGACGCCGATGCCTGCGCCCGGCTCTCGCTAAAGGCCCTCGACCTGACGGGCACCTGCTCAGAAGAAGAATTCGACGCGCGTATGGGAAGTAAAATTGCCAGGGTATAGCGATTTCGGCTTATAATTTTTAGTTAAAAGAAAGCTGTATTCTACCAGAAATTATAATTAATGTGTAATTTAGGTATGGTTTACACCTGAGTAAATGACCTATTCTCTCACACTAACTGTATTACTATGGAAAAAAATTCAGCGACCGTCACCATCAGTGCCAACATAAAAGCACCGGTCACAAAGGTCTGGCAATGCTGGACTGAGCCGCAGCACATCACCAGGTGGAACAATGCCTCCGATGACTGGCATACCCCACGGGCAGAAAATGACCTCCGGGTGGGCGGCACGTTCCTCTCCAGGATGGAGGCCAGGGAAGGCAGCACGGGCTTCGACTTCAACGGAACTTACACCGATGTGCAGCAGCACGAGCGTATTGCCTATACCCTGGAGGACGGCCGGAAAGTCGAGATCAAATTCGAGCCAAATGGGGATGAAACCCGCGTCACGGAGACCTTTGACGCAGACCCAAGCCATTCGGTGGAGATGCAACAGGCGGGCTGGCAGGCTATTCTGGATAACTTCAAAAAGTATGTGGAGGCCGCTGCAAAGTCCCGCACGCTGCATTACGAAATAATCATTTCTGCCCCTGCCGAAAAGGTTTACCGCACCATGCTCGACGAGGAAAAATATAAGATCTGGACCGCTGTTTTTCACCCGACATCGCATTACAAAGGCTCCTGGGAAAAAGGCGCTAAAATCCAGTTCCTGGGTCTGGATGAGCAGGGCGTTGCCGGCGGCATGGTCAGCCGGATAAATGAGAATATTCCGAACCAGTTTATCAGCATCGAGCACCTGGGCCTGGTGCAGGGCGACACCGAAATCACGAGCGGACCGGAAGTAGCCGAATGGACAGGTGCGCTGGAGAACTATACCTTTACCGAAAAGCAAGGTGAAACGGTATTGGCCATTGACGTGGACACGAACCAGGAGTACGAAGCCCACTTTTCAGAAACCTGGCCTAAGGCGCTGCAGAAAATAAAGGAAATGAGCGAAGCCGGGTCTTAACCTTCTAAAACACAAAATAAAATTATGCCAACAGTAAGCACTTACCTCAACTTCACGAACCAGACCGAGGAAGCTTTCCTTTTCTACAAATCGGTTTTCGGAACCGAGTTTATCGGAAACATTTCCCGCTTTAGCGACATCCCTCCTTCCAAGGACATGCCTCCTATACCTGAAGCCGACAAAAATCTGATCATGAACATCGGTTTGCCGATACTGGGCGGGCACTTGCTCATGGGAACGGATGCGCCTGAATCGATGGGTTTCCGGCTCACGAAGGGCAACAATGTGTACATTACCCTGCACCCTGACTCCCGCGAGGAAACGGAGCGCCTGTTCAAGGCACTATCCGAGGGCGGCAAAGTAGAACAGGAACTGCAGGATATGTTCTGGGGCGACTACTACGGCAGTTGCGAAGACAAATTCGGAGTCCACTGGATGTTCAACTGCGATCAGAAGTAATTTCTAACAGAAATCATAAAAGCAAAAGAGCCGCTCTTTCAGGTATGGAAGGCGGCTCTTTTCAATCATAATTTGAATGTCTTTTGCAAGTAGGTGTAGCTTTCGGGCATGGCTGGCACGTGTGGGTGTGTCTGCAGGAGTATAAAACAGTTTACAGTATTTATATTAGGAAATTTATATATAATGCTTTTAAGTAAATTACATATTTGTTATACTTACAACAGGTATAGCTTTACCATGAGTTAACTGATAGATTAAATTCACTAAAAATATTTAAATTAGTTAACGATCACTTATTGTGTAGTGTAGCATATTCTTGACAAAAAATGATGAAAATTAAGTTATCTATTAATATTATTCTCTTTTTTTCCATTAGTTTAATTAGTTGCGATTCAGGTTATGCGGATAGCAGTACATTAACTTATGAAGAAGCCAAACTCACAATTGAACAAAACGAAAAGCTTTACCCTCTAAATTTTCTTGATGTGGATGGCACTTACAGAAAGAATTTTATTGGTGAGTGGGTTCTTGAGGGCAAAATAAATAGTAAAGCTACTTTAGCGAAATATAAAGATGTAGTACTTGATATAAGATACTATAGTAAAACAGAAACTCTTTTAGGTAATGATAGAAAAGTTATTTATGACTATTTAGCTCCAGGTTCGAATATAAAATTTAAAATAAAAACTTTTGGTCCCAAGGGTGCCCAAACAGTAGGAATTAATGTTGCAGACGCTGCCATAGCAGATTAGTACTTCCGCTAATTTTACGCCCTAATTTTTAATGTCAATTCCTTCAAATATAACAAAGGAGCACCTACTTAGAGCTATTGATAAAATAGACAAAGAAGGTATACCAACTTATGGTAATTCTCAATACTATGATGTGCTACACAATGGGCGGGCTTACCCTCCTAAACTTATAGTCTCTTATGCTAACATAGCAGCAAATGGCTATGAGCTACAGCGTAGCTCTTTCAGTGGTGGCAGGAACACAGAGTGTTTTAATTTATTAGAAAAGAATGGATTCAAGATTATAGAGAAAGGAGAAGAAATCAAATCAATTGATAACAATGCACCAGAATTATTAGGCAATACTATTATCAGCTTTGTTAGACAAGCATTAACAAATGATTTGAAAACAAGCTCTTACCCTAAAGCTTATAAAAACTTTAATTGCAGAGTTAGTTTTGGGCAAGGGGTCCCGGCCCGTATTCCATGGTTTGCGTTTCTGAGAGCTGACCAGTCTGTTTCTAATGGAATTTATCCAGTATTCTTATATTACAAGGAAGTACAATTACTAATTTTAGCATATGGTTTGAGTGAAACTCAAGCCTCTAGAGATAGCTGGAACTTAAATTCTTCTAAACAAACAATTTCAGAACTCTTTACTAATACATTTGAAACTAAGCCTGCAAGATACGGGAACTCCTTTGTACATAGTTATTATCTCATTGATTCAGACGCTCCAAACTTCGGATTAGATCCTAATCAAATTGATAAAGATTTAGCGGAAGTTATAGAAGTATACAACAATCTCCCTTTAGGCATAGCTAACAAGGAATCAAACAAGGAGGTGGCTCCAGGTCAAGAAATCAATAAAGAACAAATAAACTTTGATTACAGAAGTTTCTGTAAATATGCTAAAGAAGCCGGACTGAGGTTCACAGATAAGCTAGTCATCCGCTTTATTTCTTCTCTATGCACTAAACCATTTGTTATTTTAACAGGGCTTGCCGGTTCAGGCAAAACGAAGTTAGCACAGGCTTTCTCACAATGGATTTCGGAAGATGAAAATCAGGTGTGTATAGTACCTATCGGTGCTGACTGGACCAATCGAGAACCCTTGTTAGGCTTCCCAAATGCATTGGACCCCACTAAGTATTCTATTCCAGAAAATGGAGCTTTACAGCTTCTTATAAATGCTAACGAGAATCTTAATAAGCCCTATTTTCTTATTTTGGATGAGATGAACCTTAGCCACGTAGAACGTTATTTCGCGGATTTTCTTAGCGCTATGGAATCACATGAACCTATTCCGCTCCATGCTGAACCAGGCATAGATGATGTACCAAGTAGTATTAAGTTACCTAAAAACCTTTTCATAATTGGTACTGTCAACATTGACGAGACAACCTATATGTTTAGTCCAAAGGTGTTAGACAGAGCAAACGCCATTGAGTTCAGGGTAACTGAAGACGAAATGGAAAATTTCCTCAATAATGCAGTTAAGCTAGACTTGGATAGGTTGAAAGCCAAAGGTGCCGATATGGCATCAGACTTTGTTCTTAAAGCTAGGTCAGAAGTTAATGGTTTTAGTGATTCTGAAACAGTGAATACAGCCCTGCTACTGTTCTTTAGTGAGCTCAAAAAGGTGGGCGCAGAGTTTGGCTACAGAACAGCTTCAGAAATTAAAAGATTTTCAGAAGTGATTCATTCACTTGACGCAGGATGGAATACTAATGATATTATTGATGCAGCAATTATGCAGAAGCTGCTTCCTAAACTACATGGCTCACGACGTAAAATAGAACCTAGTCTAAAGGCACTTGCCAGCCTTTGCCTTGCTCAACAAGAAGATGCTACTAAACTTTTAAACGCACCTGAAACTATTGATTTTAAGGATGTCGCAAAAGTAAGATTCCCGATATCGCTTGAGAAAATTATCAGAATGCACAAAGCTGTGGTACAGGATGGATTTACCAGTTTTGCGGAAGCTTAATAAGTTTAAATATGGCAAATCCCTCCCAATCTGTAGCATTTGCTTTGACAGATGGCAGCTTCGTCACACTTATCATATTTTCTGAATCTGATGTAGAAGCCTCGCTACAACTAATAGATGCTGCAGAAGCTGCAGATAATGGAGAAGCTCCATTACAACTCATGGAAGGCTTTTCCTATGAGTACCAGATAGAGGGCAACTATAGGCTGCAGGAAGTGCCAAAGATTGTTACCCCTTCACGCGCCAATATATCATCAGGGCGCATCACCCCTAGTGTCTATGTGGGTTCTCTTGTACTAGATGTTCTCGATAAGGACACCTCCTTAAACAAGGGATCTATTACGATAGAGGTCAGGTCTATAAAGACTTCTTACCGGCAGGATTACAGATTTATGCTGGAAGACATTACGGAGAAATGTACTGATTTGCTAATGCAGTATACCTCACCAGTATCACAGCATTTTACAGTAGATTTCAATCGAGATCCCCAAACACTGTATCAGCGGTTTGCTTTCGTAAAATCTTTGATAGAATCTTCAGATTTCAAGGAAGCTGTACATCGTATTGTATCCTCTCCTGTAACATCCTGGGCTGAGAAAGAAGAAGAGAGAGACATTAGAAGAGCCAGACGTATAAATAACGCTACAATGCGTCAATTTATAACCAGCTCAAGCAGACTAGAATTACCGCCTAATCATCCACTTCATGGTCGTCTAGCTTCAATTCCTGCTAAACTGAGAATTAGAAACAAGCACGAAACGGTAGATACACCGGAGAATAGATTTATAAAACATGCACTAACTAGTTTCACTCAGTTCTGTACCGAAATTCGGATACAGTTTTCAGAAGATAGTCGCGCCTACCAAGAAGTTGTACACCTTGAAGAAGTTCTGGAAAACTTTTTAAGCCATTCTGTCTTCAAAGATGTATCCCCTCTAATTTCTTTAAATTTAAATAGCCCTGTTCTTCAAAGAAAAGAAGGGTACAGAGAAGTACTGCGTGCCTGGCTCATGTTTGACATGGCCGCTAAACTAATCTGGAAAGGTGGCGACGATGTTTATGATGCAGGTAAACGTGATGTAGCTACACTTTATGAATACTGGCTCTTCTTTACTCTACTGGATATTTTTAAAGAGCTATTTAAAGTAGAGCCATCTACTTTAGAAAAACTAATAAAACCTACTGCGGACGGTCTTGGGCTTCAACTTAAAGCTGGCAAGTTTATTCCTTTCCAAGGGATATTCGAGGCTGGAGGACGGAAATTAAGGGTACAATTTAGCTATAACCGTACTTTCAGGGGAGATCAACCCTACCCTTCCGGAGGAAGCTGGACAAAAGCTATGCGTCCTGACTATACATTGAGTATCTGGCCTGAAGGTATAAAACGCAATGATGCAGAGGAACAGGAGCTAATTACCCATGTTCATTTTGATGCAAAGTATAAGGTATCTCACCTGACAGAAATAGTAGGTGAAGACAACCTGAATCTGAGTGAGGAAAAAGAGGAACAGAAAAAAGGGAATTATAAGCGAGAAGACCTTTTAAAAATGCATGCCTATCGGGATGCAATCAGAAGAACCGGAGGTGCTTATATCCTGTATCCGGGCTCACAGCTTTTCAATAAATCTGGTTTCCATGAAATAATACCTGGCCTTGGAGCATTTCCTGTCAGCCCCTCTAGGGATAAGAATGGAATTTCTGATTTAAAAGCTTTCATATCTGAGATTATAAACCAGATTCTCAACCGAGCTTCTCAGAAAGAGCAACTATCTTATAGAACATATAATATTCATAAAGACGGACCGTCTGATATTTTACAGGAATCTATACCTGAAAAATATGGTAATGAAAGAACACCACCTCCAAATGATATACATGTTCTTGTCGGTTACTTTAAGGATACTAAACATCTAAATTGGATTAACGAGCAACAGCTATATAATGCAAGAATAGACAGCGATAGAGGTTCTTTGCATTTGGGTCCTTCTGAGGCTGGAGCCAGGTATTTGCTTTTGCATACAAAAGCTCAACTTACAACTGGAGAGATGTGGAGAATTAAAGGGAAAGGACCACGTGTTTTTTCAAAAAAGGCTATGATGAAAAGAAATTACCCCAATCCTTCACAGCCCTTTTATCTGGTTTATGAAATAGAGAAGGTACGTGCTCTAGAATTTGATAATATGAAATGGGATATCAGGCTCTTAGAAAAACATAGTAAAGGGAGAGGTTCTGCCTTACCATTTGCTGTTTCTTTAACTGAGCTAATGAAAGCCAAAGTATAATACCGTCCATGCACATCATCGACAAACTCGCTTGGATCGAAATCCGAGACGGTAAAATACTGAGCACCCGCAGCAAGGGCAGAACCAAATACTATTTCCCTGGCGGGAAACGCGAAGCGGGCGAGAGCGACTTCGAGGTGCTGTCGCGTGAAATACACGAAGAGCTCAGCATTTCCCTGATCGAAGACAGCACCCGATTCATGGGTATATTTCAGGCGCAGGCCGATAGGCATCCGGATGGGGTGCAGGTGCAAATGACCTGCTATACCGGCGACTACACGGGCACGATAGCCGCAGCTAGTGAAATAGAAGAAGTGGTGTGGCTTACCTATGAGGACAGAGAGACCGTGTCGCCCGTTGACCAGATCATTTTCGATTGGCTGAAAGAACATCGACTTCTCCACTAAGTATCTGTTTACCCAATCAGCAAATAATATTGCTACTAACCAAACTGGTGGTTCTACCTTGCAGTATAATCATCAACAAACAATTTACCATGCCCCACCAACCCCATTACTCCCCCATGGCCCGGCAGTTGTTCGGCCAGTTCCTGGACCAGGAAATAGACCGCGACACCCTGATCGGGCGTTTGCAGGAAATGGAACTGCAGCTTCAGGCAGATGCCGACGAGGAAAACGAGGACGAAGATGATATTGAAAGCACCCGCTCGCTGCGAATCCGCATTTTTGGAGGCGATAGCCAGGGCATGAGCATCAGCGAAATAGAGCAGGACCTGCAGGATTCCTCTCACCCTAACGCCCAGATCCTGATGCGGGGCATTGCCTTCGGACTGGCGGAAGATGAGCTGGAGGTGCATTACGAATAGAAAAATTACGTACCTTTATCTTATACCTTAAATCTATACCTATGGCAAAGTCACAAGACGCAAAAAAGGATGTAAAGAAAAAGCCGGCCAAAACTCCAAAGGAAAAGCAGGCGGCTAAACTCGAAAAGAAAAAGAAAAGCTACGACTAACGTATAAGTCCTGTCGCAATAGGCAGGTATACCCACGCTATTTTGAAAAGCAGCAGACCAAACAGTTTGCTGCTTTTTTGTTTCCTGACGCTATACCTTAAAATTGCATCGCTCAGGTATATAGTATACCTTTAATATTTGTATCAATCACCTGTAACTTTCCAGTTTATGAAGAAACTTTTACTACTCATCTTTTCGCTTTTCCTCCTTTCCGCCCCCGCCTCCGCACAGGTAATTGAAGAACTGGATGAAATGCCACCGCAGCAGCAGTAGCTGGAAGTATTCTACAAGCTCATTGAAGAGAAAGGGAAGTTTGGCCTCGCTGATTACGATGGGAAGATCGTCGTGCCCGCCCTGTATACCTCTGTGGAGTACAAAGGATATGAGCCTTACATTAGGGTAGAACTGGACGGCAAATTCGGCCTCATGGATACGGAGCAGAAACTCCTTCTCCCGATCCGGTGCAGCAAACTGGAAGTATTCTTTCAGCGCACCGATGTGTATTATGCCGAGTACCAGGAAGAAGGGAAGCGCAAAACGGATATCATCACGGAAACAGGGAGCAGCATCCTGCCTGCAGGGGCCGTATTACAGGGCTACCATGGCGCTGAGATCATGGTAAATATCAACGGCAAAGATGCCCTGATAGACGGTGAAAGCGGCGCCTACCTCCTCAAACCAATTTACGATAGTGTGGACAGCCAGGGGCCGCGCTACTGGGTTTGTCAGAATGGTAAATGCGGCTTCATCGACAAAAAAACACATGAAGTACTCGTGCCGCTTATCTATGACGACAAGTACACTTATTTCAGAAACGGCCTGGTCATCCTGGTGCTGAAAGGCAAAGCGGGTGTGATGGACGAGCAGGGGAATACCGTGATCCCTTTTGAGTACGAAAAGATCAGTTCGGGAAGCGACAACAAGATCTTCAATGTCAGAAACACAGCTCAGAAGGAGGCGCTTTTTACAGCGGAAGGGAAACAGTTTACCGCCTGGTACGATTACATTACAGACGACATCAGCAAGCAATTCTACTACTACCGCCAGGATCCGCCTTCCGGAGATGTTTATAAATTTGGTTATGTTGATAAGTCGGGGAAGGACATTACAGGCCCTGTTTTCGACAGACCCGTTATGTTCTACGCTTCTGACAACTGCATTGAACTGAAAAAGGACGGCCAGACCGTATACCTCACCAAAGAAGGAAAAATAAGGAAGAAGAACTGCAAATAGGCCAATGCAAGTCTGGAAGGTATACCTGAAAGTAGCGTCAAAAACAACCAGGTATACCTTCCAATTTGTGCTTCGGGTATAGTGCAAATACCAGACAATCTGTATATTTGCTTTCTCCTATACCTTGTGTTAATATCCGCCCTTCTCCTATGAAGCAACTTTTACGCCTGCTGCTCGGGATCGTTCCGGGCCTTTTTCTTGCCTGCGACTACAGTCCATCCGGAAGCCACTTTGAGGAGGTAAGCCCTCAGGTCGAAGTGATAGGCGATATTGAACTGGACAATTATCCGTCGCAGGACACCCTGATGCTGCGGGGATCGGTCAATCTGAAATTCAGTGTTTCCCTTCCAAGGCGCACCATCTACACTGTCGAGCTATTACTGGGGAAAAACTCGCTGGGCGCGACTTCGTCTGCCACAGGGGGGCGTCAGCTCCAGACGACCGAATATGCCGACGGTTACTATACCCTACAGCTCAATGTGCTGGGCAACTCGGGTACCGGCAGTCTGGCAGACAAGTCGGGCGTCGAGGGCGTTCAGGTATACAGAACCTGGGTGGTGTACATCGACAACACAATGCCAAAACCTGTCACGCTCACCAGTGTAATAGCCGAAGATGGCAGCCTGAAGCTGGAATGGAAAAAGTACAGGGGAACGGGCTTCCAGAAGTACGAGATTCTGCGGCATTACCCGGGCCAGTATAATCATGGTATGGTTGCTGCCACGATTACAGATCCGAACCAGACCACCTGGTTCGACTACGAATACCTGGGAGAGCAGGTTTCCTACCGGGTCGTCACGCGGGTAAACGGGTACTACTATGACCTGCTCAGCAACTCGATCCCTTTCTTTTACCCGAAACCCCAGGTACTAAGCAGTACCATCAGCCCAGCTAAAGAGCTTAAAATCACGTTCAGCTCCACTCCCTTCTACCGGAATTTTGGCAATTATGAACTGACACTAAATTCCAGCAAGGTCATCCGCCTGACCGATCCGAAGGACACCGTTGTTACCATACCTGCCAATATATTTGGGGAGGAGTTGCATGCCTCCCTGGCTACTTACTCCAGGTCCTACCTCAGCCCCGGCTCCAGGTCTGTACTGAACTATGCCATACTGGAAGGTATAGGCGCTCCCTGGGGGCCACAGGACGTAGACAGGCTGTTCGGGAAAACCACTTCCGGAAAGCTTTACTTTGCTGACCGGGGCTATATCAAGGTCGTGGATGCAGACACCCGCCATGTCTTGCAGGAGCGAAATGTCATGTACGACCAGATCGGCAGCGAGAAGCAGGATGTGATCTCGCAGGATGGCAAGCTCCTATACAGCATCATCAACTATGCCATCCACAAGCTGGACCCGCTTACACTACAAACACTGGAGCGCTATGAACTGAACGAACTACTGCCGGGTGAGTTCTATCATTTCAGTATGCTGGATGGGGTGAGCAACACCAACCGCCTGATTCTGCGGGCCCGCAACGCAGAGTACGATCCGGATGATAAAGACATGGCCTATGTGATTGACATGGACCAGAAAAAGGTGATCACAGCCGTTGAGGCCGACCTGAATTATAGTTATGCCCTGATCAGCCCGGATGGGAAGACTATTAATGCTTCGGACCAGGTGTATGTAGAGCAATCCAAAGGCAGCTGGAAAAAACTGCTTATGACAAGACAGGAGGCGAATAGCCTGAAGTTTCATACCGCCAGCCCGCTGTTCTTTACCACCAAAGGCACGACCATCTCCTTTTACTCCACCTCGGATGGCACCTTGCAGTCAACGCTTCAGACAGAAAGGGAGCTATACCCGATCGATACGGATCCGGTGACGGGCCATCTCTATGGCAGCAGTTATAACCAGCTCTTTATTTACAACAGCAGTACAGGCCAGCTGGTCAACAAAGTTGATTTAGCGGATGGTACCTTGGTTTTCCTTTACAACAACACGCTCTATTCCGGCACTCGTTATCTTAAATTGTAAGGCTATGTTATACCCGAAAACTTTCCTGCTGGCAGCCTGTCTGCTGCTAACTGCCAGCACAGCCATAGCCCAGTCTACCGTATACCTGGAGCCGCGGCTAGGCTTTGGGACTTTCCGGATGCAATCGATGAAGGGGCTGCAGCGCGTTATGATCGCCAACACCGGCCTGAATGCCAAAGCGACCGATACCTATGGCTCTTACTTTCAGTTTGGCCTCAATGTCGTGTCCGATATAGGGGAGCAATCCCGCATAGGATTTTTTATTGAGCACGGGTCTACCGGTGGCCGGGTGGCTTACGCAGACTACTCCGGTGAGTTTTTACTGGACACCCCGCTCAATTACAATGCCTTCGGCGGTTTGTTTTATCACCACCAGGCCATTAAAGAAAGCAAGTTAAGTTATGTGGCGGGGGCAGAATTGCATATGCTGATGACGAACATGAAGCTGCAGGCCTATACCAAGATAAACAGCTCGACCGAAAGCAGTGAAGATAAGTTTAACTCCTATGGTTTGGGCTTTAAGCCCTTTGTGGGCCTGCAGTACCCATTGATGCAATTCCCGACTACCCTCTCTTTAGGCTACTTTGTGGATACGAACTATCCCTTCCATGTGCCGGGCGAGCCAAAACAGCAACTTGTCATTAATAGCAACAACAAAACGATACAACCCGGCTGGAGCGGCCTGCGCGTCAATGTAGCTGTCTCTATCCCCATCGTCCGGTAGGCTCTCAACGGTGCTGCTCATACCTGTTCGCCTGCAATGTTTGCTGCAGCGCTTTGATTTCTGCTGCTGTTATCGATGCACTCTTGCTGGCTAGCAACGCCTCCTCCAGCTGCTCCTCGGTGCGGATACCCAGCACCGCCGTAGTCACCGCAGGATGTTGCAAGGTATAGCGAACCGCAACCTCAACTGACTTGCGTTCATTACCTGCTACATGCTGTAGAGCCGCCGCCGCTTTCTGCACTTCCTCTAAGGTATAGCCGAGATATGGCTTGGCAGTTTTTCCGGCCAGCAGCCCCTGTGCCAGACTGCCTCGGACCAGCACGCCTATACCTTGCTCCTGCAACAGTTCCAGCACATCTTCCTCAGGTCTGCGGTCGAGCAAACTATACTGCAACATTACGCTCACGATATTGGAGCGCTTCACATACTCCCGAATCACGTTGGGCCGGATAGACGAGATACCGTAATTTCGGATTTTACCCTGTTGCTTGAGTAGTTCAAATGCTTCGATGGTTTCGTCAATCGGGTCGTCGATGGTGCCGCCATGCAGCTGGTACAGGTCGATGTAGTCGGTCTGCAGTCGCCGGAGACTCTCTTCCACGGCTTGCAGGATGTGACTTTTAGTAGGGTTCCAGTCCCAGCCACTGCCATCTGCCCGCCACTGATTACCGACTTTAGTTGCGATGATCACTTTTTCACGCATCCCGGCAAACGCTTTCCCGACTGTTTCTTCGTTCGCTCCTTTGTCATACAAATCGGCCGTATCAAAGAAATTTACACCTTGCTCCAGCGCCCGGTGCAGGAGCCTGGCATTGGCCGCATGGTCGCTGCCCAGCGACATACATCCAAAGGCAATTTCACTTACCCGAAGGTTTGATTTCCCAAGTTGATTGTAGTTCATGGCAGATGTTTAGCGTGGAAATTAACTATAGCGTGCCTGAAGCGAGAAGGTTGGGATGTACTCGATTTGGGTTGGCAACGGCGAAATCATAAATTCTTTACCCTAAGGATTGACTGGACTTTCTATGTACGATTAACATCCACTATCACCCCATCCCAGCCTTCCCCTACAAACAGGTGAAGGAGTCTGTCATTGCCATCACACAGGTATAAGCGTTATAATTGCGGTTTCATGTGCATGATTAATATCACCCTGCCCCCTTCAAAGGAGGACTTTATGCTATTGCCATTCAACAGGTATAAGCTTTGTAGCACATGACCACTGGCAGGTGTAGCAAGAGTAACTTGCCCCTGAACCAACGAAGGTATAGCATTAGCCATGTGCACCGATGACGATTTTTTGTTTGAGCGGTCAGCGAGTTCAAAATCGTCTTGATTTTTTTTCTTACTTTTTTCATCAAGGAAAAAAGTGAGTGCCTGCCGCACAGGCGAAGCTATGAAACAAACGAATGGCTATACCTGTAGCTACTGTTGCTACAAAGCAAATATACCTATACCAGAGGACATACGACAGCACACGCTCCCGCCATCACTTAAACATAGGAAACAACTAATTTTCCAGAATAAAACGTAAGTTTATACCACCAACACAAACAACTAAACCTAACATGAGCCAAATCACCATCAACAGCCTCGAAGAACTGGAGTCGTACCAGGGGAAAGAACTGGGTGTATCGGAGTACCACACCATCACGCAGGAGCAGATCAAAAAATTTGCAGACGCCACCCTCGATCACCAGTGGATTCACCTGGACGAAAACCGCGCTACTATCGAAACGCCATTCCGGTCAACGATCGCGCACGGCTACCTGACGGTGTCGCTGCTACCTTACCTGTGGGGACAGATCGTGAAGATCGGGAATGTGAAGATGCAGGTGAACTACGAGATAGAAAGCCTTCGCTTTAACCAGGCGGTAACCGTGAACAGCCGGGTGCGACTGCGCGCCAAAATGCTTTCGGTAAAAAACCTGCGCGGCATCGCCAAAACGCAGATCGAAGTCACCCTCGAAATCGAAAACAGCCGTAAACCCGCTTATACCGGCGTGGTCACGTTCCTGTATCACTTTAACGATTAACCGGCCTTTTGGCAGGCCATCCAGCTATACAATTTATGAGTTCTTCAGCAGTAGCAAACCTCCGTGCAGCCTTCCCTGCCCTGCAGGAGTTGGGTGACAAAAAACCCTTTATTTATTTCGACGGACCCGGCGGTACCCAAATGGCGCAACAGGCTATTGACGGTATGCTGGCCTACATTACAGGCGGTATGGCCAACCTGCACGGTGCTTTCCCGACCAGCGTGGGTACCGACAACCTGCTGCTCGAAGGTCGTAAAGCGGTGGCAGACCTGCTGCACTGCGCTCCTGAAGAAGTAGCTTTCGGGCAGAACATGACCACGCTGGCTTTCAGCATTGCCCGCAGCTTAGGCAGCTTTTTGTCTGCTGAAGATGAAGTGGTAGTGACCGAAATGGACCACCGCGCCAACGTGGATCCCTGGGTAACGCTGGCCAAAGACAAAGGTGCTCAAGTCAGATTCCTGGAACTCAACCCCGATACCTATACCCTGAACCTGGACAAGCTCGACGAGCTGATCACAGAAAAGACAAAATTGGTAGCTGTCGGGATGTCGTCGAATGTGACGGGGACGGTGACAGATGTCAGGCGGGTGATTGCGCGCGCCAAAGAGGTAAATGCGATCGTGGTGCTGGATGCCGTGCATACCGCACCGCACCTGCCCATCGACTTCCAGGGACTGGGCTGCGACATCCTGCTTTGCTCTGCTTATAAGTTTTTCGGTCCGCACATCGGTATCGCCGTGATCGCGGCTTCGCTTTTCGAGAAACTGCAGGTATACAAACTGGCGCCCGCCCCGCAGCAGATTCCCGACAAGCTCGAAACAGGAACACAAAACCACGAAGCCATTGCCGGTCTGATCGGAGCTATCACTTTTATAGAGCAGTTGGGAGAAGGAAACAACCGAAGAGCGCGGTTAGTATCGGGAATGCAGCGGATAGAAGAACACGAGCAGCAGCTCACGGATCGCCTAGACAGTTTCCTGCGCCAGGTACCAAACCTGAAGCTATACCGTGCGGCTGAAGGCACCTACAAAACCCCAACCTTCGCTTTTACGCTGCCAGGTATAAAGGCCCGCGAAGTGACGAGCTGGTTTGCCGGGCACTACAACATGTGCATCGCCGACGGCCACTTCTACGCCTCCACTATGGCCGACAAACTCGGTGTAAACCCCATGGGCGGCTGGATCAGGATCGGCCTGGCTCCCTATAACACGATGGAGGAAGTAGCGCTGTTTGAGAAGGGGTTGAAGGAGTTTATGGCCACTCACTGAACATAATAAACGACTTAAAATTGCTCCGGCCTTAAGTTTATGATAAGCCTGGCGTATCAAGTTGACAAATCATTCATTCACTAGCCCGACCTTATAAATTCACAATTTCAAGGGTCTCGCACATAGGCACCAGTCCTCTAAATTCTTTTAGCAGCTAACGAAAACCCATGCTTTGCCATATTTTAGCAAAGCATGGGTTTTTTTCATCCGAACGAAGCTAATTCTCTTGCAAACAGCCTGATAATTTTAGTTAAGTGTTTAACATCGGGGTATTTAATGTACAAACATTGAAACATCATTACTTTAAAAGAGTAGAAATTTATAAGACTTGTCGCTTGATCAAAAAAGAAGCCAGGTCGAGATTTTTATATTTTGTAACTATTAACTCAGAAAGCTATGATGATGAAGAATATTTTGAAGCCGGTTGCCGTGATGACACTATCGACTTTTGTGCTGTATGGTTGCGCCAGCTCCGCCGAAACAACCGAAGCAACTGCTATGGAACAAGAGGCCACTTACAGTGAAACCGAGCGTATGGCGGGAAGTACTACCGATGAGGAAGGCCAGATATTGGATGTGCTGGTTGTAGAGGAAAAGGCCATGGTGCCAGTCGGAACGATTGCCGTTACATCGCTGGCTCTGGAAAACCCCGTTCCGATTGATGATATGTTTGATGACATTGACGATACAGAGCAGTATACGGTCATGGAACTGGCCAGAAAAAGTCCCAACCTCTCTACGTTTGTGAAGTTGATCGAGCAGGCCGGCCTGGAGAACGACCTGGAGCGTTTGGATAAAATGACGTTTTTCGCGCCAACAAACGAAGCCTTTGCCAAATTGCCGGAAGATAAGCTCGCCAAGCTGTTGCTAACTGACAACAGAGCCATACTTTCCGCCATGATGCAGGCACACATTTTACCTTCGGAGGTAGGCTCGGGGCAATTGCAGAGCAATACCAGAATTCGGATGACAGATCAAAGTTACCTCCCTGTGAGTACCGATAACAGTGGTACCATCACCTCAGTCGGAAATGCACAGTTGATCAAGACGGATGTTGAAGCCTCTAACGGCAGGATTCACGTGCTCGACTCCGTCATCATGCCATCCGCTGTTGTGGATCTATAAAGCACAACTGTCGGACTGCTATCCCGCACTTTTGTGGATAGTACAAGCTAGACATAAATTAAAAAGCGCTGAAGGACATGTTCCCTCAGCGCTTTTTAGTTTTACAGGCAGGACTTACACATGGGCAGTTAAAGTGGATAAGCAATTGCCGCTATCTTCTACTTTATCTCAAAAGAACTCTCATTGATTCCCAACTTATTTTTGGAGTGCAGCTCCACCGGGAAACCCCACAGGTAGCGGAGGTGCGCCATGGTTTGCCGGGCGCTTTTGGTTTCGAGTTTGCGGTCCCGCTGCATGTAGTGCGTCAGATACAGCTTGCTGGTCTGGTGACGGTCTACGCGGGTAACCTGGATGTTGGGGATGTGGCTGGAACGGTCGTACTGTGCCGCCAACTGCTCGCGCACCCGTCGGTAGCCCCGCTCATTGTGTATGGCCCCGATCTCAAACTCCGTCTCGCCTTCGTTGTCGATGATCGTGAAGAGTTTCATGTCCCGGATCACTTTCGGGGAAAGGTACTGCATAATAAAACTGTCATCGCGGAAGTTCTCCATCACATACAGCACCTGGTCCAGCCAGTCTTTGCCGATCAAATCCGGGAACCAGGCCTTGTCCTCCTCGGTCGGCTCCTGACAAATGCGCTTGATGTCCATGAAGATATTGAAACCCAGGGTATAGGGGTTGAGTCCGGAGTAGAACTTGCTGTTATACTCCGGTTGATAGAGCACGCCGCTGTGGCTCTTGATGAACTCCAGCATGAAGCCGTCGTTGAGGAAGCCCTCCTCGAACATCTTGTTGATGATGTGGTAGTGCACAAAAGTTGCAAAGCCCTCGTTCATGACTTTGGTGGCCCCCTGCGGGTAAAAGTACTGCGACACTTTGCGGACAATGCGCACCAGTTCACGCTTCCAGGCTGGTAGTGCCGGGGCGTATTTCTCAATAAAATAAAGGATATTGTCTTCAGGCTCTTTGGGGAAGCGCCCTTCGTCCAAGGTACCTGTATCCAGTTCAGCTGTGCTTTTGGGTAGCGTGCGCCACAGTTCATTGTAGTTTTCGTGCCGGATCAAAGTGAGTTTCTTCAAGCGCTCGTTCTCTTCCAATGCCGACAGTTTAGACGGTTTTCTGTACTTATCGACCCCATAGTTCATGAGCGCATGCGCCGCGTCCAGCACCTTCTCCACCTCCTCTTCTCCGTGCTCCTCTTCGCAGCGTAGCACATACTCCCGCGCAAAAGCCATGTAGTCGACAATCGAGTCGGCCGAGGTCCAGTCGAGGAACATGTAGTTGTTGGCAAAAAAGGCATTGTGGCCCTGGCAGGCGTGGGCGATCACGAGCAGCATCATACAGGTGGAGTTGTTCTCCATGTTGTAGCTGATGCAGGGATTGGAGTTGATGACCAGTTCGTACGAGAGCCCCATGCGGCCCTTGCTGTAGTTGCTCTGGTTGAGCACGAAGTCCTTCCCAAACTTCCAGTGCGGGTACGAAGTGGGCAGTCCGGTGAGCGCATAAGCATCCAGCATCTGCTCCGACGTTACGACCTCGATCTGGTTTGGGTAAATTTTCAGCTTGAGGTACTCCTTCCCTATTCGGCTGATCACTTCATCGGCAGCCTGCAGCGTTTCATAATCCCAGTTCGGATCACAAAACATCGCCCGGTATTTTTCTTTGTCTGTCATGGTAGTTCGTTTTGAGATAACTTTTACCTGGAAATGAATGCTCTATCTTCGGCCCTATAGTTTCTCCCTTCCCTGAGAAAACAGAGTTAAATTTGTCTAACCCTTTGTCATCCTGAAAGGATCATGGTAGCAAGTAGCATAGGCTTAACTGAAAGAGCTGTGACCACAAACTGTCATCTCGAATGCAAGGAGAGATATGAATTAATTTAGGGTAATGGCAATTATTCAGATTTCTCCCAAGGGTCGAAATGACATAAATAGATAAGATTAGAGTTGAAGATATCGAATAATACCAATACTAATATCTAGGTAATCCTGATTCAGACAGTGCTCCGCTTCCTGAACAGTCCCTGGAAAACAGGCCAGATCTCGAACGGCTCGTATACCTGCCGGATCGAAAAAGAGTCGTCGTCGCTGATGCGGTTGTAGGCCTGCCACAGGTCACTCTCGCGTGGACTGTTGCTGATTTCAATGTAGGCCATGAACTGAATGACGGGGAGAATATTCTCCAGCACAAGCTGCTTGCATTCGGTCGCGTCCTGCTTCGACCACACATCGCCGTCGGAGGCCTGGCAGCAATACACGTTCCAGTTCTCGTCGTAGCGGGTGCGCATGATCTGCTCCATCAACTTGAGCGAGGGCGCTACCACTGTACCTCCACTTTCTCTCGAGTTAAAGAACTCCTCTTCAGACACTTCCTTGGCTTCGGTGTGGTGCCGGATAAAGACTAGCTCCACGTTTTTGTATTGCCGTGTCAGGAAGATGTAGAGGAGTGTAAAAAAGCGCTTGGCCACGTCTTTCTCATGTTGCCCCATGGAGGCCGATACGTCCATGATACAGAACATCACGGCTGAAGTAATAGGTATAGGCACCCGCTCAAAATTGTTGTAGCGTAGGTCGATGTCCTCGAAGAATGGCAGGGTGTTGGCCTGTCGCCGTACCTTCTCTGCCTCTTCGGCAAGCTCTGTTTTCAGCTGCGGGTCGGTCGCCAGCGACAGCTGCTCCTCCAGTAGCGCCAACTTCTTGTCCAGTACACCCTTGAGGGCCAGTCGACGCCCAAGCGACTGTTGGTAGCTGGTCTTGATGTTGAGGCGGGAAGGAACGCTGTCGCGGGTATAACCGGCTCGTCGCATTTCAAAATTATCGGTGCTGTCCATCAGCTTTTTCACCATGTTGGGCAGCGCCAGGTCGTCAAAAAAATACTTCAGAAACTCCTCCCGCGAAAGCACCACGGTAAACTCATCCTCCGTCACCTCCGGACTGTTGGAGCCCTTGCCCCGTCCGCCACCGCCACCTCCCCCTTTGGGTTTGGGCACGCGGTCGCCTTCGCTATACTTATCGTTACCGGGCCGCACGCTTTGCTTCTTGCCGGTTTTGGGGTCGTGGTGAAAAGTAGGCTCTTCGAGTCCGCGCACGGGCACTTTCACACTACCACCAGTACTGCTGTCCTTGATACTCTCCTGTGAAATGATGTCAGGTATAGCCTTCTTGATCTGGTTTTCCACCCGCTTCAAAAACTTCTGCCGGTTACCAGTAGACTTCCCCTTGTCGTTCTTCCGTCTGTCGATGATGTGGCTCATGGGATTGAGTGAATGAGTGAGTTTTTTATTGATTGAGTGAGTTAGTGATTGAGTGAATGAGTGATTGGTTTTGATTTTGTGAAAAACGAAAAGTCTGAAAGTGGAGGGTTTTCTCTAAAGGATGAATCATCAGTACATCATCAAGAAATTAAATCCATCATTCAATAAAAGTCCATTCAAAAATCAAAACCAATCACTCATCCACTCAATCGCTCATTCACTAACTCCATCTACGCCATCGTCTTGCGCACGCGCATGAACCAGTCTACCAGGATGCGGATCTGCTTATCGGTGTAGCCGCGGTCGCGCATGCGGCGGGTAAAGTCGCGGTGCTTCTTCTCGTCTTCCTCGTTTGTTTTCACATTGAAGGAAACGACCGGCAACAGGTCCTCAGTGTTGGTGAAGATCTTCTTCTCGATCACGTTCTTGATCTTCTCATAGGAGTCCCAGCGTGGGCTTTGTCCGCCATGGTTGGCCTTAAAGCGCAGGAAGAAGTTGGTCACCTCGGAGCGGAAGTCTTTCGGGTTGGCTATACCTGCCGGCTTCTCGATCTTCTCGAGTTCCTCGTTCAAAATGCTACGGTCGAAGATCTCTCCAGAGTCTGGGTCGCGGTAATCGTTGTTCTGCATCCAGTGGTCGGCGTATACTACATATTTTTCAAAGATGTTCTGGCCATAAGAGCTGTAGGATTCGATGTAAGCCTTCTGAATTTCATCTGAAATAAACTCGGCATACTTGCTGGCCAGCACCGACTTGATCAGGTGCAGGTACTTGGTTTCGGTTTCTGGCGGCAGCATCATCTTAATCACTTCCTGCTCCAGCACATACAGCAGGTGCACCGGGTTAGCGGCAATCTCCTCGCTATCGAAATTGAATACCTTGGAAAGAATCTTGAAGGCAAATCGGGTCGATATACCTTGCATACCCTCGTTTATACCGGCATCGTCGCGGTATTCCTGTATGGACTTGGCGTTCGGATCAGTTTCGCGAAGGGTCTCGCCGTTATACACCCGCATCTTGGAGTAGATGCTGGAGTTTTCCGGCTCCTTGAGGCGCGACATGACAGAGAATTCCGCAAGCAACTCGATGGTTTTCGGAGCACAAGGCGCTTCTTTGAGGGAGCTTTCACGGATGAGCTTTTCGTAGATCTTGATCTCCTCGCTCACGCGCAGACAGTAAGGCACCTGTACCTTGTAGATACGGTCGAGGAAGGCTTCGTTCTTTTTGTCGTTGAGAAATTTGGCCCACTCCGACTCGTTGGAGTGCGCCAGAATAATACCGTCGAAAGGTATAGCGCCGATCGGTTCGGTGCCTTTATAGTTCTTTTCCTGGGTGGCGGTGAGTAGCGGATTGAGTACCTTGATCGGGGCCTTGAACATCTCCACAAACTCCAGCAAACCCTGGTTGGCGAGGCACAGACCACCGGTATACGAGTAGGCGTCCGGATCGCTCTGCTGGTAATCGGCCAGTTTGCGGATGTCGACTTTGCCCACCAGGGTGGAAATGTCCTGGTTGTTTTCGTCACCGGGTTCAGTCTTGGAAATCGCGACCTGCTCCTGAATGGACGGGAAAAGCCGCACCACCTTGAAACGGTTGATGTCACCGTCAAACTCACGCAGTCGCTTGGAGGCCCAGGGGCTCATGCAGCCGGGTATGTAGCGGGCAGGTATAGCGTACTCTTCTTCCAGTTCTTCAGCATAATCAGCGAACAGCCCAAGGGGACTCTCAAACACCGGACTGATCTGTTCGTCTGCCTTGAGCACGTAGATCGGGTTTTGCTGCATCAGGTGCTTCAGCTTTTCGGCCAGGGAGCTTTTGCCGCCTCCCACCGGACCCATCAGGTATAGGATCTGCTTTTTCTCTTCTAGCCCCTGCGCCGAGTGCCGGAAGTAGGACACGATCTGCTCGATGGTGCTCTCCATGCCATAGAAATCGCGAAAGGCAGGGTAGATCTTGATTTTCTTGTTGGAGAAAATGCGGCTCAGTTTAGGGTCCTGCCGCGTGTCGAGCATCTCGGGCTCGCCGATGGCGTCGAGGATACGCTCCGCAGGCTTGGCGTACATTTTCGGGTCTTTCCGGCACTCCTCAAGATAGGCAGCTACTGTCATCTCGTTCGTGGAGGCACTGTAATTGGTCTTGATCTTTTCTAAAATATTCATTGGGCGTATTTTTAGAGAATCATTTTAAAACCTGAGAGCAATAAGCAGTGGCCTCGTGATGGGTAGCCCGTTTACTGCCTGTCGGCTGAATGTGTCATCATTTGAGTTATTTTATGGTCTGCACGCCTTCTATGCAAGGAATGCCGCTATGTTTGCTTGTCTGATACCGTGCCATGACCAGGCCCTTGGTTGGTTCTGAGGCTCTACGCTCACGCACAGGTATGCGGGCAGGAAATGTGTACGCGTACACATGAAGCAGGGCGCTGCTTTCCATTGCCCGGAACAGGGGAAGAGTGGCTCGGCGACAAAATGGGCTGTCCCCTGTGCCCTATGTTATGCTATACGTAGATTTTATACTTATGTAGTTGGGTTAGAGCCCCTCTTATCTGCAAAACAGTGCCCCCGTATTTTAAATTCAAAATCGGCAATATTTTATAACTTCACATCTATACGTATTTTGTACAAAATTGTCTATCCCTATACCTGTTGTTGTAGGTATAGCAGTATTGACCCAACACACAGATATGCAAGAAGATAACTTCAACCCGCGTCAGATGCCGATTTTCCGGAAGGGTCGTGAAATCTACGAACTCACCGTCAAGATCGCAGATCTTATACCTGAAGATGACCACCGGCTCTCCGGCAGCAAGGCTTTCATGCTGGAAGATGCGGCATTGCTGAGTGTTAAAGTGGCTGGTGCTGAGGGTGGCGACCTGTATGACATCCGAATGGAATGCGCCACACTGATCCGCAAGGCAGCCCGCGACCTGCAGAACCACTGCAACACGCTGATCATGTTTGGCTTTGAGCACATCCACTACCTGCACCTGATCAGGGACGCGCTGGAAGAGTACCGCCTGTTGTTTGTAGAATGGGTGAAAACGTTTGACGCCTGGAACTACGCCGTGGATCGCTGGGGCCTTTTCAATCCGCCCGGCGTGCAGCCTGATGACCCCGATCCGGATCGCGGATTGGATGGATTGTGATAGAAGAATGTAGCCTTATGCACTGGAATGAGTATAAATGATAAACGAAGCAGATTATGGCGCAGGAAATGGAATACTGGGATGAAGACAGATACATGGAACTGAACACCTACTTCCGGATAAAAATACAGGGCATGGTCGACTCCGATCCATACATCCGGGATCTTCAGAAATCGGAAGACGGGTTGCAGCTAACAGACCTGATAAACCGCATGTCGGATAGTGACCAGAAGATTTGGGAAGAGTTCATTAAGTTGGATCGCATTAAGCTGCACCTGGACATGCAGAACCACTTGGAGGGCAAAGGCACCCCGTATACCCCGCGCCATGGTTTCGGAGGCGCGTCCTCCGAGGCTGATGACAGCGCTTCTCCATGGTGAGCAGCGAAGGATGGATTAGTACAAGACACTGCATAATATTCCGAAACATTTTGACAGAATGTCGTTTATACAAATGGCGGATTCAAAAGTGGGTTAAAACATTGTTAATTTACCATATATCGCATCATTCCATTTCGTTTTAAATACATTTTTCTATAATTTCGCTTCGTTAAGAGACTATTCACGGACATATAAAAAATACAGGCATGTCAGAACACGCTGAAATAATTTTAGAGGGGAAGTCCTACAAGTTCCCGGTTGTAACAGGTACCGAGAATGAGAAAGCAATCGATATAGCTGCTTTGCGTTCGGAGTCAGGCTACATCACCCTGGACTCCGGTTATAAAAATACGGGTGCCACTAAAAGTGCCATCACTTTCCTGGACGGAGAGCAAGGTATTCTGCACTACAGAGGTTACCCGATCGAGCAACTGGCTGAGAAGTCAAACTTTATTGAAGTAGCCTACCTGCTGATCTACGGCGCATTGCCAACCGCTCAGGAACTGGAGGACTTCAGTGGTAAGATCAAAATGCACACCCTCGTGAATGAGGACATGCGCAAGATTTTGGACGGCTTCCCGTCCACGGCACACCCAATGGGTATCCTTTCTGCCATGATCAGCTCCCTGACAGCTTTTTATCCGGAGTCGCTTAATCCAAACCAGTCAAAAGAAGAGATGGACCTGTCTATCATTCGCGTGATGGCCAAGATTTCTACTATTGCCGCCTGGTCTTATAAAAACTCGGTAGGGCATCCGGTAAACTACCCTAAAAACAAGCTGGACTATTGCTCTAACTTCCTCCATATGATGTTCGCCTTCCCAACGGAGGATTACGAGATCAACCCGGTGGTAGTAGATGCGATCAACAAACTACTTATCCTGCACGCTGACCACGAGCAAAACTGCTCTACGTCTACTGTACGTCTGGTAGGTTCTGCCAACGCCAGCCTCTACTCTTCTGTGTCTGCCGGTATCAGTGCCCTGTGGGGTCCGCTGCACGGTGGTGCTAATCAGGCCGTAATTGAAATGCTGGAGCAGATAAAAGCGGATGGTGGCGACTCGAAGAAATTCATCGCTAAAGCAAAAGACAAAGACGATCCTTTCCGCCTGATGGGCTTTGGTCACCGCGTTTACAAGAACTTCGACCCACGTGCCCGCATCATCAAGAAAGCTGCTGACGAGGTACTAACTGCTCTTGGCATCAACGACCCGATCCTGACCATCGCAATGGAACTTGAAGAAGCAGCACTGAACGATCCGTATTTCGTGGAGCGCAAGCTATACCCGAACGTAGACTTCTACTCCGGTATCATCTACCGTGCGCTCGGCATCCCAACCGACATGTTCACGGTAATGTTCGCCCTTGGCCGTCTGCCAGGCTGGATCGCACAATGGAAAGAAATGCGCGAGCAGAAAGAGCCGATCGGCCGTCCGCGTCAGATCTACACTGGCGAAACAGAGCGTAACTACATCGATATCGAGAAGAGATAATATTATAATGTTATTTAAGGGAACGGCCTGCTACTGTAAAGTTGCAGGCCGTTTTGTTTTATTGCATTTGCAGGTATAGCGCGAGTAGCTTCACTCGTGTCAGGTTTAGTGGGGCTGGTGGTATAGGTATAGCTTACTGTTGTTTTCTAGCAACTGCAAATACAGGTATAACAAACTGTAATGTTTTATAGCTTTGCCTGTGCGGCGGGCACTCACTTTTTGTCTTGACACAAAAATCGAGGCCCCCTACCCCCAGTAAGCAAAAAAGTCATGACTCCCCAAACTCGAGGGCCCCTACCCCCACTCGCTGAACGCTCAGACAGTGGGTAGTCATTTAAGTGCACCCGGCTGAAGTGATCTGTTTCATTGCTGAAGGGGCAAGCTAGTCTTGTTATAACTGTCAGTGATATTTTAGAGTAACGACAGAGCTTATACCTGATTCAGGCAGTTGAGGAAAAGTCCCCCTTTGAAGGGGGCAGGGGGATGTTAATCGTGCATATGAAACCGCAGCTACAGTAGTTATACCTGATCAGTGGCAGTGGCACGAGCTTCCCTCCTAAAGCACGCGCATTTCGATGCGGCGGTTCTGGCTGCGGTTTTCGTCTGAAGAGTTTGGCTTAACAGGGCGGTTCTCGCCATGACCTACGGAGGTGATGCGTTCCTTCGGCACTTTGTTGCTGCGCAGGTATTCAGCTACGGAACGGGCGCGCCGCTCGGAGAGCACCTTGTTATCAGCATCAGAACCAACATCATCGGTGTGGCCCGAGATCTCGATCTTAATAGCATGGTTTTGCTGCATGAAAGTGATGAGCTTATCGAGCTCTGTTTTCGACTCACGCTCCAGCTTATACTGCCCCGTGTCGAAAAACAGGTTATTGAGCACAATCGCCGCTCCGGACTTGATCGGTTTCAGGTATACGTCGAGCGCCACCGGGTCAAGCGACTTGCGTGAGGTATAGTCAAAGCTCAGGCTGTTCATCAGGAAACCGGGCGCTGATACGTAGAGTGCATACTGCTGCCCTTCTGATAACACAATGGTATACTCGCCCGACACCTGGTCGGAGTTCACCTGCTGTACCAGCGAGTCGGCGCTTACGTCGTAGAGCTGCACGACCGCAGCAATTGGCTTTTTTGTATCGGCGTGAAATACTCGGCCCTGGGCATAAGTACTTTTTACTTTGCTGCGCCAGTTTTCAGGCACGTCCAGCTCGTACAGTTGGATCGTGGCGGCGCCAGCTTCCGTCATTTCCTGGCGGGAGTAATAGCCTTTTTTATTGTCGGCTGTGATGAAGAGCGAGCCTTCATCGGCGTGGGTGTTAAGCGGATACCCCATGTTTTCGGGTGCACTCCATTTGCTTTTGTTATCCTGCGAAGTCATAAAAACATCGAGGCCGCCCATGCCCAGGTGCCCGTCGCTTACAAAATAAAGCGTACTCCCACTCACGTGGATGAAAGGCGCCATATCACGGCCTTTTGAATTCACGGACTCGCCCATGTTCTCAGGCTTCTGCCACGAGCCGTCTTCATTCAGCCGGGTCACCCAGATGTCTTCTTTGCCTATACCTCCCGGCCGTGTGGACGTGAAGTATAAGGTGCGCCCATCAGCTGAAAGGCTAGGTTGAGAGTCCCATGCTTTGGAGTTCACAACCGTACCCATGTTCTTGGGTTTGCTCCATTCATCCCCGCTCCTGAACGATATGTACAGATCGCAATCGCCCTGGCTGTCAGAGCGGTTGCAGGAGGTGAACACAATGGTTTTGCCGTCACCGGAAATGGTAGCGGCTCCTTCGTTGGCCGTCGTGTTGATGGATGGTGAGATAGAGTTTGGTGGACTCCACTGGTTGTCGCGGTACTGGCTGACAAATATGTTTTCGTCCTGATCAGGGCGGTGGCCGGCCCTTGCGGTAAAGATCAGGTGGCGCTGATCGGCAGTAGTGGATGGAAAGTACTGCAGTTCGAACCGGTTGACGTTGCCTGGTAGTCTGACCGGGTTGAAGCTCACCGGTTTCTTCATGGCCTCGGCAGCAAACTCAGCGGACTGGATCTGCTGACGGGCAAAGTCTGTCATGCGGCCGTTGCGGGGCTTACCGCGCAGGAAAAGCTCAAAGTTCTTGCGGGCATTCTCATAATCACCCCGTTCAAAATACAGGTCTGCCAGATCAAAATAGCTGTTCATCAGTCCGGCGTTAAAAGGCTTGAGGGTCAAGCCTTTCTGCAGGTTTTCAAACACCTCGGGCTTGTTGCCCATGGCCCGGTGCAGACTCGCAATTTTCAGGTAAGCGTCAGCATATTTTGGGTCACGTTCAATAGCCTCATCAAGGTAAGTGAGTGCCTTGTTAAAATCACGTGCCTGAGCTGCTTCTTCGGCTTTGTAGTAAAGTGTTACTGCTTTTCTGGAATTGGAGGCTGGTCTGTCCTGTGCCAGGCAAGTGGTTGCTATACTAAGGGTAATCAGAGTCAGAAGAAGCAGCGGCTTAAGCATAGCTTTACGGAATATCCATGTACTTGTGCGTCTGTAAGGACACACGCCATTGGGGGTTGTTTTTAACGTATTCGACAATAAGCGGCATTAACTGCCCGGCTTTGCTCCACTCTGGTTGCAGGTATAGCTTACAACTGGTCCCTACCCTTTCCGCATGCTCTTCTGCCCACGCAAAATCCGATTTGTTAAATATAATGACTTTTAGCTCATCTGCAAAAGGATATACAGAAGCATCTGGTGCCTTGAATTTTTTAGGAGACAAACACACCCAATCCCAGTAACCGCTCAGCGGGTAAGCCCCGGAAGTTTCGATCATGGTGCGTATACCTGCCTCCTGCAATCCGGCTGTTAACGGGTGGAGATTGTACAGCAAAGGTTCGCCTCCTGTTACTACGACGGTTTTGCCCGGAAAGGTTTTGGCAGTATCCACGATCTCAGGTACAGGCGTGAGCGGATGCTGTTCAGCGTCCCAGCTCTCCTTCACATCGCACCAATGGCAGCCCACATCGCAGCCTCCCAACCTGATAAAGTAAGCGGCCGTGCCGGTGTTGCCACCCTCCCCCTGTATGGTATAAAAAGCTTCCATCAACGGAAGTTCACTGCCATCTTTAGGCACTGTATGAATCGAGGCAGTCTTGTATGCTTTTGTCGTTTCCAATTCTGTATTCCATCGGCTTTACCTGATCACTCAGGTATAGACCTTCATTAAATTAAAGCCCGGCTATACCTACACAAAGTGTAAGCGTTACCGAACTTGCAAAGTTAGTTAAAAAAGCAACAAGGTAGAGATCAACTTATGTTCCGCTATACCTTAGAGGAACATAAACTTCTGTAGTCAGGCAGTTGTAGGGACAGGTCGCGACCTGTCCGAAACGTGCGAAAGAACTTGCAGATTGGAGATTGAAGAAGTGCCGGCTATTTCAGGTAAAGTTAAGTAAACGCTCTTTCGGACATCCGTGTCCGAAAGCCATCTATTGGGGATGTCCACATCCCCGTGTGTGGATTTCGTTTGTATGCAGACTTATCACAGCTGAGAACAGGCACCCTCTGTTGTGATTCAGAGAAAGGTATAACCGAACCTGCTATATGATCAATTGAAAGCCTCCATAGAGTAGGTCGCAATATGCTTATAAGCAAGAAACAGCTGATCTAATTCTAAAAAAGCCCCCTGCCCGTTTTGGAGGGGCAAGGGGCCTTCATTAAGGTAGAGGGCAAACGATAGTTTACGCGTATACTTCTTTTCTTGCCGCTCTCAGCGTGTTTTTCAGTAGCATGGCAATCGTCAATGGACCAACACCACCTGGAACCGGCGTAATGTAGCTGCATTTTGGTGCCACATTGTCAAAATCTACGTCGCCGCGCAGTCTGTAGCCAGACTTGCGGGTAGGGTCCGGTACACGGGTTGTGCCCACATCGATCACCACAGCCCCTTCTTTTACCATGTCGGCTGTTATAAGACCAGGTATACCTACAGCGGCGATGATGATATCCGCCTGCCGGGTATGGTAAGCCAGATCGTAGGTGTTGCGGTGGCAGAGGGTCACTGTGGCATTGCCCGGGTAAGCGGCTTTGGCCATCAGGATACTCATGGGGGAGCCCACAATGTTGCTGCGGCCGATCACCACACAGTGTCTGCCGCTTGTTTCGATGCCGTAGCGTTCAATCAGTTGCAGGATGCCATATGGGGTGGCAGGCAGGAAAGAAGTCAGGCCGGCCACCATGCGGCCCACGTTCGCCGGGTGAAAGCCATCCACGTCCTTCTTCGGGTCTACCGCTTCCAGTACTTTCTGGGTATTAATGTGTTTTGGCAGCGGCAGTTGCACAATAAAGCCATCCACTTCTTCGCTCTCGTTCAGCTCCTGTATCTTGTTAAGCAGTTCTTCCTCGGTTACATCGTCCTCGTAGCGCACCAGGGTAGAGCCGAAACCAACACGGTCGCAGGCCAGCACCTTGTTGTTCACGTACGTAACAGAACCACCGTCATTGCCTACCAATATGGCCGCCAGGTGCGGCACCTTGCCACCATGGGCTTTAATTTCGGCAACTTCAGCAGCAATTTCTTGCTGAATGGCTTCGGATGTTTTTTTACCGTCGAGCAGAATCATGGTTATAGTTAAAAGTTATGAGTTAAGCGTTCTGAGTTTTTTTGACAAAGGCAATTTGGACTAAATACAAAATCGATTCATCATCATGAAGTCATTTGTCTTTTGTCAATATGTCTTTTGTCAATATGTCTTTGGTCTATGCATTTTAAGCGACAAGCCCCGGCGCGCGGAGGCACGTCGGGGCTTGCTAATGTTAGTCGAGTTTGAGCACGGCTAAGAAGGCTTCTTGTGGAATTTCCACGTTGCCTACCTGGCGCATGCGTTTCTTACCTTTCTTCTGTTTCTCGAGGAGCTTGCGTTTACGGGAAATATCACCGCCGTAGCACTTAGCCAATACGTTCTTGCGCAAAGCCTTTACTGTCTCACGGGCAATGATTTTCTGCCCAATAGCCGCCTGTATAGCGATCTCGAACATCTGACGCGGTAGCAGCTCCCGTAGCTTTTCGCAGAGGCGTTTGCCCCAGTCGTAAGCCTTGTCACGGTGCACAATGGCACTCAAGGCATCCACCTTCTCGCCGTTCAGCATTACGTCAAGCTTCACCATGTTCGACTGACGGAAACCGATCAGCTCGTAGTCAAGCGAGGCGTAGCCTCTGGAAATAGTCTTCAGTTTATCAAAAAAGTCGAACACGATCTCAGCAAGCGGCATTTCAAACGAAAGCTCTACGCGGTCGCTGGTCAGGTAGGTCTGGTTCTTCAGAATACCGCGTTTGTCCATGCAGAGCGAGATAATCGGACCCACATACTCGGCCTTCGAAATGATCTGTGCCTTGATGAATGGTTCCTCGATGCGGTCGATGTAGTTCGGCTCCGGCATTTCGGAAGGGGCATTCACCTTCAGCAACTCGCCCTTGGTAGAATAGGCGTGGAACTGCACCGACGGCACCGTGGTGATCACCGTCATGTCGAACTCACGCTCCAGACGCTCCTGCACGATTTCCATGTGCAGCATTCCCAGGAAGCCGCAACGGAAACCAAAGCCGAGGGCGGCGGATGTTTCCGGCTCCCATACCAATGAAGCGTCGTTCAGCTGTAGCTTCTCCATAGAGGCTCGCAGTTCTTCGTACTCGCTAGTCTCTACTGGGTATATACCGGCAAATACCATCGGTTTCACGTCTTCGAAGCCCTGTATACCTACTGCGGGACGGTCGACGTGCGTAATCGTATCGCCAACTTTTACCTCTTTTGCATTCTTGATGCCTGAGATCAGGTAGCCCACGTTGCCGGCAGCCATCTCCTGGCGCGGTTCCTGGTTAAGTTTCAGCACCCCGATTTCGTCTGCTTCGTAGGTCTTGCCGGTGTTGATGAACTTTACCTTCTCCCCCTTCTTGAGTGTTCCATTATAAATTCGGAAATATACCTCAATACCTCTATAGGAGTTGAAAACCGAGTCGAAGATGAGGGCCTGCAGTGGAGCGGCAGGGTCTCCTTTCGGAGCCGGCACGCGATCGCAAATGGCGCTCAGTATATCCTCTATACCGATGCCTGCCTTACCTGAGGCATGAATTATGTCCTCTCTGTCGCAGCCGATCAGGTCGATGATCTGGTCACTTACCTCCTCTGGCATGGCGTGCGGCAGGTCGATCTTGTTCAGCACAGGTATAATCTCCAGGTCAGAGCCGATGGCCAGGTATAGGTTCGAAATCGTCTGCGCCTCTATACCTTGCGAAGAGTCCACGATCAGCAGCGCACCCTCGCAAGCGGCAATAGAACGGGACACTTCATAGGAAAAGTCGACGTGGCCAGGAGTGTCGATCAAGTTCAGCACATAGTCTTCTCCCTTGTAACGGTAGTTCATCTGGATGGCGTGGCTCTTGATGGTGATGCCGCGCTCCCGCTCCAGGTCCATGTTGTCGAGCAGCTGGTTTTGCATTTCACGCTCTGCCACCGTCGAGGTAAACTCTAACAGGCGGTCAGCCAGGGTACTTTTACCATGGTCGATGTGGGCGATGATGCAGAAATTGCGAATGTTCTTCATATAAGTTTAATACGAGAACAAAGTTAATAATATTCCTGTCAATTTAATTCAACTAAGTGCTGACAGCACGAACTAAATCTGTTATACACGTCAGCAAACTCGTCTTGAAACCCTCCAGCTCCGTTTCCACAGTTCTCATCCCGACATTGGTTCTCAGCGTTTAATTGCAAGCCCAAGCATACTTCCCACAGCTATATGCCTGAACTACAGTACAATTTTTTTCTCTTTAGTGTGAGTCCCGGAGTTGCTTTCATCTTCAGAACATACTATATTGTAAAAGTCTATATATGTCTATATAAAACAACACAATGACCGGCAACAACAGCATCCACGAGAAAGTAAGAGAGAAAATTAAGGAAGTAGAGGCGCTGAACGAAGAAATACCGGGGGTGGTCATTATTCACTGGCTCGACAGCGGACTGGTGGAATATTTATCTGAACGAGGAGCAAAAGCATTAGGCACTACCCAGGAAGAAATAAAGGCGATGGGCCTGGATTACTACAAAAGATACTTCAACCCCGAAGATGCTGAATACTATGTACCCAAGCTACTCGGATTGATAAAGCGCAATGATATAAATGAGTTTGTCACTTACTTCCAGCAGGTGCGGCTGTTGCAGCAGCAGGATTATGTGTGGCATTTGAGCAGTTCCAAAATTTTTATGCGGGACGAGGAAGGCATGCCCCTGTTGTCTATCACGGTGTCTATACCTGTGGATCCGGATCACCATGTAACGCCGAAGGTGGGCAAACTACTGGAAGAAAATATGTTCCTTCGAAAAAACATGTCTACCTTCTCCCAACTGTCCGGGCGCGAACGGGATATCCTAAAGCTGACTGCGCTGGGCAAAAGCTCCTCCGAGATTGCCGATGAGTTATTCATTGCCACATCCACCGTCGAAACCCACCGGCGCAACATCAAAGCCAAGTTAAATGCCACAACATCTTACGAACTGGCCCAATACGCACGTGCTTTCGATCTGATATAGCACTTACTAGCAGTCCCTTTTTTAAAAGCCGGCCAATACGCTTATTCAGGCCAGATCGCTATTGGCCACAAGGCCCGTCAGAGTGGATAACAGAATCCATTTCCTTCCGTTGAAGCGAATACCGGTTTGGACTTCCAGTGTATGCTCAACCCTGTCAATCCTGCGCGAAAATGACTATATTCGCATCAAATTTGAAAAATCCTTGTTAGTAAATTATGCAAGTTACTAAAATAGAGCCATATAAGCCCGTTAACCATATTCGTATCGTGACGGCAGCCTCGCTGTTCGACGGGCATGACGCTTCGATTAACATCATGCGCCGCATCATACAGGCCTCCGGCGCCGAGGTTATTCACCTGGGCCACAACCGCTCCGTGCAGGAAATCGTGGATTGCGCCGTGCAGGAAGATGCGCAGGCCATCGCCATTACCTCGTACCAGGGTGGACACCTGGAGTACTTCAAATACATGTACGACCTGCTCAACGAGCGCGGCTGTGGCCATATCCGTATTTTCGGCGGCGGCGGCGGGGTAATTCTGCCTACTGAGATCGAGGAACTGCACGAATACGGGGTTGCCCGCATCTACTCCCCGGACGATGGACGCGCCATGGGTCTGCAAGGTATGATCAACGACATGCTGGAGAAATGCGACTTCCCGACCGGCAAAGACCTGAACGGCGAGGCCAAACACCTGCGTGACAAGGATCCGAAAGCCATCGCCCGCCTGATCTCGGCGGCCGAGAACTTCCCGGAGGAAGCCCGCAGCATCCTGAACGAAGTGAGAGAGCACGCCAAAGAAGTAAAAACGCCGGTGCTGGGTATAACCGGTACAGGTGGAGCCGGTAAATCTTCCCTCGTGGACGAACTGGTGCGTCGTTTCCTGATCGACTTCCCTCAAAAGAAGATTGCCATCATCTCCGTAGACCCGTCGAAGCGTAAGACAGGCGGCGCTCTGTTAGGTGACCGCATTCGCATGAACTCGATCTCGAACGAGCGGGTATACATGCGCTCGCTGGCTACCCGCCAAAGCAACCTCGCCCTGAGCAAATACGTGCAGGACGCGGTGGACATCGTGAAGGCGGCTGATTTTGACATGATCATCCTGGAGACCTCAGGTATAGGCCAGTCCGACACCGAGATCATTGAGCACTCTGATATGAGTTTGTATGTGATGACGCCGGAGTATGGTGCCGCCACGCAGCTCGAGAAAATTGACATGCTCGACTTTGCCGACGTGATCGCCTTGAACAAATTTGACAAGCGCGGTGCCCTTGACGCGCTGCGTGACGTGAAAAAACAATACAAGCGCAACCACCAGCTCTGGGATGTGAGCGACGATGAGATTCCGGTGTTCGGCACTATCGCTTCACAGTTCAACGACCCGGGCATGAACCAGCTATACCGTGCCGTGATGGCCAAGCTGTCGGAGAAAACAGGTATAGCATTCGACTCCAACCTGCAGACTTCCAAAGAGATGTCTGAGAAGGTATACATCATCCCTCCTGCCCGCACCCGCTACCTGTCTGAGATCTCCGAGACCATCCGCATCTACGACAAGTGGACGAAGGATCAGGGCGAGATTGCTCAAAAACTCTACGGCATAAAGAAGTCGATTGAGGCGGTGCGAGGTATAGAGGTTGAAGACAAAGATCGTTTGATCAAACAGCTTGAGCAGGCTTATGCCGAGGTGGAGCTGAGTTTGGACGGGCAGAACAAGAAAATTCTTGAGAACTGGAAAGACAAAGTACAGGCCTACAAGAATGAGTTCTACGTCTTCAAGGTGCGTGACAAAGAACTCAAAATAAAGACGCACACCGAGTCGCTGTCACACCTGCAGATACCGAAAGTATCGACGCCGCGCTACGAAGCATGGGGTGATCTATTGAAGTGGAACCTGCAGGAGAACGTGCCGGGCGAGTTCCCTTACACCGCGGGTGTATTCCCGTTCAAGCGCGAAGGCGAAGATCCAACCCGTATGTTTGCCGGTGAAGGCGGACCGGAGCGTACGAACCGTCGCTTCCATTATGTAAGCCTAGGTATGCCAGCTAAGCGTCTGTCAACAGCCTTCGACTCGGTTACGCTCTACGGTGAAGACCCGGATTTCAGACCAGATATTTATGGTAAAATTGGTAACTCTGGCGTGAGTATCTGCTGCCTCGATGATGCCAAGAAACTGTACTCCGGTTTCAACCTGGCCGACCCGATGACGTCAGTTTCCATGACCATCAACGGACCAGCTGCGATCCTGACCGGCTTCTTTATGAATGCTGCGATTGATCAGCAGTGTGAGCTTTATATTAAAGAGCACGGACTGGAAGATGAGGTGAATCAGAAAATTGAAGCCATCTACCAAGAGAAAGGTATAGAGCGTCCGCAGTACCAGGGCGAACTGCCACAGGGCAACGACGGCCTTGGCCTGATGCTACTTGGCGTGACCGGTGACCAGGTGTTGCCGGCTGAGGTGTACGAGCCAATCAAGACCCGCACGCTGGCAGCAGTGCGCGGTACGGTGCAGGCCGACATCCTGAAAGAAGACCAGGCGCAGAACACCTGCATCTTCTCCACAGAGTTTTCACTGCGTTTGATGGGTGACGTGCAGGCCTACTTCATCGATAAGAACGTGCGTAACTTCTATTCGGTGTCCATCTCCGGTTACCACATTGCAGAGGCAGGTGCCAATCCTATTTCGCAGCTGGCCTTCACGCTGGCCAACGGTTTTACGTTTGTGGAGTACTACGTGAGCCGCGGCATGGACATCAACAAGTTTGCCCCGAACCTGAGCTTCTTCTTCTCCAACGGCATCGATCCAGAGTACGCGGTGATTGGTCGTGTGGCCCGCAGAATCTGGGCGAAGGCGATGAAGCACAAGTACAATGCCGATGCCCGTTCACAGATGTTAAAGTACCACATCCAGACGTCCGGCCGTTCGCTGCACGCCCAAGAGATCGATTTCAACGACATCCGCACCACGTTGCAGGCACTATACGCGATCTACGACAACTGTAACTCGCTGCACACCAACGCTTACGACGAGGCGATCACAACCCCTACAGAGGCTTCAGTTCGTCGTGCCATGGCGATTCAGTTGATCATCAACCGTGAGCTGGGTCTGGCCAAAAACGAGAACCCGCTGCAGGGATCCTTCATCATCGAAGAGCTGACGGATTTGGTGGAAGAAGCTGTATTGCTGGAGTTTGACCGCATTACGGAGCGTGGCGGCGTGTTGGGTGCCATGGAGACGATGTATCAGCGCGGCAAGATTCAGGAAGAAAGTCTGTACTACGAAACGCTGAAGCACACGGGCGAGTACCCGATCATCGGCGTGAATACCTTCCTGTCGTCTACCGGCTCTCCTACCGTGCTGCCTACCGAAGTGATCCGGGCGACAGAAGAAGAAAAGCAGTACCAGATCGCGATGCTGCAGACCTTACAGCAGCGCAATGCTGACAGAACGCCTGAGATGTTGAAGCGCCTCCAGCAAGTGGCCATCGCCAACGGCAACATTTTCGAAGAGATGATGGAAGCCGTTAAATACTGCTCGCTAGGCCAGATCACCAATGCCCTGTTTGAGGTAGGCGGACAGTACCGCAGAAATATGTAAGCACTGAATTATAAGATGCCCGCTCCTGCTGGCGTTAATAAAAAAGGAAGGCCCGACAATTGTCCGGCCTTCCTTTTTTATACCTGCTGACAGTAAGCAACTTGACAACTAATTGCTGCTTTGCAAGGTATTATAGGACAACAAACAAGCAACGCATTTATGAAAACAAAAAACAAAGACTTAGAAGATTTCCCATTTATGCTGGTTGGCTCTGCTCTCCTATTTTTAGGCCTGGCCACTTATGTATACCTTAGCACACGGATCGAAGAAGATGACATCAATTTTGATCTTTGGGACGAAGACGTCAGCAATTACGCCTGATCAGGTACAGGTATAGGTATAGGTCGTCTATAATAGATTGAATTAGCTCTAAAGATAAATAACAAAAAGCCAGTCCGCTATACCTTGTCAGGTTGCGAACTGGCTTTTTTTACAGGTATAGCTTATCCTTATAATGCGAAGTTGCCGGATGCCTCCGGTTGGAAAGTTACTTTCTCTATCTTATAGTTGATGGTGCCGGATGGTACTGGCCACTCTACCTCATCGCCTTCTTTGCAGCCGATAATGGCGGTGCCTACCGGTGCAAAGATCGAGATCTTTCGTGCATTCACATCGGCGTCCTTCGGGTATACCAGCGTGATTTCCATCTCCTTGCCGCTTTTCATGTCCCGCAGCAGTACACTGGAGTTCATGGTCACCACCTCAGCCGGGATCTCATTCGAAGCGACTCTTTTGGCTCGCTTCAGTTCTTCTCCCAGCTTGGCAATGTTTGCCTGCATACCTGGCCCCTGCCGCTGCTGCTGCACCAGTTCAATCAGGCGCTTGTAGTCCTGCTCCGTAAGATAGATCACATTTTCCATATCAATTTAGTACGTAATTTTTGCTGATAGGACTGGATGAAGGCTGTTTCGGAAAATAAATATCCCGGAAACTCTTTGTTTGTCCCTGCTCCACTCGTCTGAATATTTTGTCAGGTGTAATGCCTTCCAGCGCAGCAAATCCACAGGCCTCCATCACCTCGATAGTCGACTTAATGGTGTTGCCGTGGAAGTTGGCCACACGCACTTTTTTATCAGCTACGTCCAGCCCCTGATACAGGTTCTTATCCTGTGTGGCTATACCTACCGGGCAGCGACCGGAGTCGCACTGCAGGGCTTGTATACAGCCCAGCGCGAACATCATGCCGCGGGCACTGTAACATATATCGGCTCCCAATGAAATGGCCTTAATAATATCCACCCCCGTGATGATCTTGCCCGCCGCGATCAACTTGATCTCGTCACGCAGTCCGTATACCTCCAGCATGTGCTGCACGTAAGCCAGCGCATCGTAAAGCGGCATGCCCAGGCTGTCGGTAAACTCCAGCGGCGCCGCGCCGGTGCCACCCTCTGCCCCGTCAATCGTGATGAAGTCCGGGTAGATGCGGTTGTGCTTCATCTCCATGCACAATAGCTCAAACTCCTGCTTATTTCCTATACAGAGCTTGATGCCAATAGGTTTACCCTCTGACAGTACACGCAATTGCTCGATAAAGAGCAACATGGTGAACTGGTCGCTGAAAGCAGAGTGCGCCGGCGGAGAAGCTACCGTCGTATGAGGCTCCACCTTGCGGATGGCCGCAATCTCAGGCGTGTTTTTAGCGGCCGGCAGTATACCGCCGTGCCCTGGCTTGGCACCCTGCGACAACTTAATCTCCACCATTTTGATGTGCGGATGGGACACCTGCTCCTGAAACAGCTTTTCAGAGAAGTTACCTTCTTTGTCGCGGCAGCCGAAATAGCCTGTACCGATCTGCCAGATCAGGTCACCGCCTCCCTCTATGTGGAAGGGACTTACGCCACCCTCGCCGGTGTTATGTGCAAAGCCGCCCAGTTTGGCACCAGCACTCAGGGCAGTCACGGCAGTTTTGCTCAACGAACCGTAACTCATGGCCGAAATGTTATAAATAGAGGCGCTGTAGGGCTGCTTGCAGCGGCTACCCCCTACCGTCACGCGCAGGTCCTGGGCCTGCACATGCGCCGGGAACATGGTATGGGCGATCCACTCAAAACCGGCTTCCTGGCTGTTGGCCTGCATCCCGAATGGCACCGTTTGGCGCACGTTTTTAGCACGCTGGTACACAATGGAGCGCTGCCGTCGGCTGAAAGGCTTTCCATCCAGGTCGGACTCAAAGAAATACTGCCGGATTTCCGGGCGGATGCTCTCAAAGAAATAGCGCAGGTACCCCACTAGCGGGTAGTTGCGCAGAATAGAATGCCTGCCCTGTCGGACGTTAGCCAGGTATAGCATGTGAAGCGGTAATATGGCCACCAATAGCCACAGGTACTGCCGTTCGAATACCGATAAAAACAAGGTAATCAGATAAGCTGATAAAAAGGCATATCCCATGGACTGCCTTACACTGACCTTACTTGCCATGATAAAAAATAAGTGAAAATGAGTTAAATAAAGGGAATTTGTTAAACCAGAAATATATAATTGCCAGTTTTGTTTGCAGGAGGCCAGAGCTGTAAGCTCCGGCTTACTAGTTAAAGGCCTTGGGGGAGGAAAGAAAGTTAAGGCAATAGCCGTTCAATTCATCACACATTGCGACATGATGAGAAGCTGCTACAAGTCCCGAAGCAGGTATAGCAAGCCAAAAAGAAAGGTATCTGCCAGATGGCCTCATAATCTTTATGATTGATACTGCAAAGTTAGCGGAAAGAAAAGGAGAAAACACAAAAATCAGCCACTAATAATTATAAGTCGCCGTATTTTGGCTCCAATTGCAGGACAACGAACCAACTTTACGTTTTATTTCTAAAATACAATTCATAAGCCTATAACGGGTATAACCTTAATCTCTATATAGCGTTAAGAAACTTAAGTTTAACTCTTCAGGCTAACAAACATGATGCGCTTTACGAAAATCTCCTCTCTCCTGCTTATCGGTACCACATTTGGCTTTTTCATGAAAGGCTGGATGTCACCGGAGCAACTCCAAATGGACCTCCACGAAGAAGACATACACCTGTATCTCTAGACTTGCGACTATTGTTTTGATAAATTACAAAGCAGGTTTTACGACCTGCTTTTTTATCATCGTACAGTTCCAGTAGGTTAATCGCCCCATTACGCGTACCTTTAGCACCCGAAAATAAATCCTATCATTTATACCATTGTACATGATACAACACGAAAAAATAAGCTACATTATTGGCCGCGACATGGCTGCCAACCTTAAAAAACAGGGTATCGAGATCGAAGCGGAGGCATTCATGAAAGGCCTGAAAGAAGTCATTGCCGGCCAGCCTTCCTCTTTGTCTGATCAGGAAATTCAGATGGCCATGATGGCGCTGCAGCAGGAAATGCAACAGAAACAGGGTGCCAAAGGCGGTGAGAACCAGAAAACCGGTGAGGCCTTTTTAGCTGAAAATAAAAACAAGGAAGGTATCAAGACACTGCCAAGCGGTCTGCAGTACCAGGTGCTGGAGGAAGGCACGGGCAAGTCGCCAGCTGCCTCCGACAAAGTAACGACGCATTATCATGGCACTTTGATTGACGGCACCGTGTTCGACTCAAGCTACGAGCGCGGACAGCCGGCTACCTTCCCGGTAAATGGCGTGATCGCAGGCTGGACAGAGGCACTTCAACTGATGAAAGAAGGTGCCAAGTGGAGACTGTTCATTCCATCGGAACTGGCCTACGGGTCACAAGGTGCCGGTGAAGCCATCGGGCCAAACACAACCCTTATTTTTGACGTGGAACTGATCTCCGTACACTAGTCCTTGCAGGGCATATAATAATAAAGAGGTCCGGCCGCGTGATAAACGCACTGCCGGACCTCTTCTTTTTTAGATTACGCTATACCTAGGCCGTCTTCAGATCCGTTTCCGCCATCTCGTGCAGCCAGCGTCGACTCTCCTCCTGGTACAGAAAATGGTGGATGATCATAAAGTTATCACCGTCTATCAACTCGTCTCCGTTTATTTCATTTACCAGGCTGTTGTAAGCAAACACCGGCATCACGATCGCCACGAACACATTTTTGTTTACAGCGCGCAGCACCTGCGGAAAAATATACTTGAACACCCACTGCTGATCCTCTTTTTCGATGGATAGCCTGTTTTGGAGGTCCATAATCCACTTTTGGGGCTTGTAGGTCAGGACCATGTACATGATGTGGGCGTATCCCTGACGCAGCTCATTGGAGCTTACCTCTCCTTCCCACTTAATATAAAGTGTTTGCTCTTCATGATTGTACTTAAGTACAAGCTGCTCCTGCAACACACGCCGGCTCTTGTCCTTTACCGAAAAATGTCTGCTAAAAGCATTGGCACCAATCAAATTGTCTCTGTACATGGTAGGATCAGGTTATGCGGCGATTGGCCATTAAGTAGTAAGCATGAGTGAATTAATTTAACGAAACCCAGCTGACAAGGATTATATTATAAACAAAGATGTAATATTTATATATCATTAACAAAATATAGTTAAATATTTTATTGGATTCATATAGTAGACTTGTCTAACTGGCTTATTAACAAGTAGCTAAACCACTAAATTATTTTGCCTTAATCATAACCGGATACTGAAACAAAAGCCTTTAAGCAAACAAATTACCCCGGCAGACGTTCTAAACACATTTAATGCATTCACCAAAAAACATATACTCGTATGGCAAACACCGACAATGAGGGCAGAAAATTTCTGGAGAGCGTGCACCAGTTCTTCGACCACGCTGCCAGTTATTCAAAACTAGATCCTGGTATTCTGGCACAGATCAAGACCTGCAACAGCGTTTATAAAGTGTCGTTTCCGGTAGAGATTGACGGCCGTGTAGAAGTGTTCGAAGGCATCAGGGTACAGCACAGCCACCACAAGCTTCCGTCTAAAGGCGGTATCCGATTTAGCATGCAGGTAGATGAGGACGAGGTGAAGGCACTTGCAACTATCATGACATTTAAGTGCGCCGTAGTAGACGTTCCCTTTGGTGGTGCCAAAGGTGGCGTTAAGATCAACCCGCGCACCAGCTCTGTGAAAACACTTGAGAAGGTAACACGCCGTTATGCTGCTGAACTAATCAAAAGAAACCTGATCGGACCAGGTATGGACGTGCCGGCTCCTGACTATGGCACGGGTAGCCGTGAAATGGCCTGGATCGCTGATACATACCAGGCTCTCAAGTATGGCGAAACCAATGCGCTAGGCTGCGTAACAGGTAAACCCGTTGGGCAGGGAGGTATACGTGGTCGTGCAGAAGCCACTGGCTTAGGTATATTCTATGGTATACGCGAAGCTTTCAGCGATACGGACCTGATGAAAAAAGCAGGTATAGAAGGCAATACCATGGAAGGCAAGCGCATTATTGTGCAAGGCCTGGGCAATGTGGGCTACAATGCTGCCAATTTCTGCCAGCAGGACGGCGCCATCATCATCGGTATAGCCGAGCGCGAAGGGGGCATTTATAACTCCAATGGCATTGATGTGGCCGAGGCCTTTAAACATCGTAGCGAAACGGGCTCTATCCTGAACTTCGGACAGTGCAAGAACTTCGAAAACTCTGCCGATTTGCTGGAAGAAGAGTGCGACGTGCTGCTGCCTGCTGCGCTTGAAAACCAGATCAACGCGAACAATGCCGCCCGCATCAAAGCCAAAATAGTGGCGGAAGGTGCTAACGGACCCGTTACCCGCGATGCTGAGAAAATTTTGCTTCAGAAAGGCATCATCATTATACCTGACCTGTACATCAATGCGGGCGGCGTAACGGTTTCTTACTTCGAGTGGCTCAAGAACCTGTCAAACGTGCGCTTTGGGCGTATGGGCAAGCGGGCAGAAGAAGCCAGCCACCGCCGATTGGTTAACGCGATTGAAAGCGCCTCCGGTAAGAGCATGTCAACACACGAGCGCAACCTGCTTATACAGGGCTCTGACGAGATCAGCCTGGTGCGCTCCGGACTGGAGGACACCATGATCAACGCCTATCACGAGATCAGAGGGGTGATGAACAGAAAAGACATTGAAGACATGCGGACGGCCGCTTTCCTTTCCGCTATCGAAAAGATTGGGGTAAGCTACGAAGCACTCGGAATTTTCCCTTAATCAGGTTAGCGTAAACGCAGAACCAGAGGTCAGGATTTTGTCGCTATGACAAGGTCCTGGCCTTTTTGCATATACATCAACCAATCCATCGCTTCCTCCTTGTCCGTGAAGTAATTGAAGTGAATGAAATCATGCACCGGTAGCAGCGGCGATGCGATGTAGTTGTTGACCAGCGCCTTAAAATGACATTCTGAGAAGATAACGGCTGCGTAGATGTCTTCGCCGATTATGTCGGATACCTGCGGGTAGTACTCACGGCTCAGCCAGGCCTCCTGCTCCGCATCCAGAGGACCAATGCGTGATATGTCAGTGGTATAATAGCAGATCTTTGGATTGGTCTTTACAAATTGCAGCACCTGCCAGTATAGATTTCTGAACTGCTCCATACCCGGATTCAATTTCCAACTTATGCACAGTACGTTGGCTTCCTTCGAATAGTGAACAAATGCATAGGACGAATCACTGATAACCATAGAGTAAACTGCTTGGTTTCTGGTATTTATATTCGAAATATAATATGTTATTTAATTCTGTGCAACTACTAACCCTTAAAAATTTACTAATACCAGTCCTATTTCAACTCTGACATATTCCTCGAAAATGATGCTATTTTAATTATCCATAATGGAATTGCCATATTTATATTCTTTTTCCACAAATCTCACTTAACCTGTTCCTGCTATTCACTTAAGCGGATGATGCCACTAGCTTCTCCGGAAGTGTAAATTAGCTTCACCTGACTGAGGCAACACTGTGACAGATATCTAATTAAAAGGCGACGCTCGTTATAAAGCGTCGCCTTTTTAAAGTACTTGAAGACTTTAGAAGCTTAACCCTGCTTCAGCCACTTATTGTAGATTTTTTGTTGCAGGGCTGTTGGTTTCTCCATCCGCTCAAATTTATAGCGAACGCTTTTGTCTGCCAAGATCGGAATTTGCAGCTCCAGCAGCTTCCCATCGCGCACAACAGTTACCGGTACTTGATCACCAATCGCGCGCCCACTGATCAACGGAGAAATGTCGCTTTCCACTCTGTATCCGTCAATAGCGATCAGCTCGTCGTTTACGTTCAGGCCGCCCTCATAGGTACTGCTGCTGCGAGCCACGGTTTTTACAATAGTGCGGCCGTTTTCCAAGGCTGTACCGGCGCCCCAGTTCAGGTTGAGCACGCCTTCATTTTGGTTGACAAGGCGCAGACCGGCTGCCTCGAAATACTGATTGTAATCGGGTGTTTTGGTGCCGTGTACATAATTCTGGAAGAAATCATCCAGCTTGCGACCTGCAAAGCGTTCCAGCGCCTCTTTAAATTCCTGCTCGGTAAAGCCACGGTTCAGCTTCGTGTAGTAGCGGTCGTACATGTAGCGCATCACATCGTCCAGGCTCTTGTCACCTTTGGTATTTTTCATGATCTCCATGTTGAGCAACTGCCCAAGCACACCGCCTTTGGTATAATAGGATACTTCTGCATTGTTCGTGTTCTCATTGCGTCGGTAGTACTTGATCCAGGCATCGAAGCTGGATTCTGCCACTGTCTGTACCTGGTTGCCCGGCATGTTCTCCACTGAGGTGATGCTGCCCGCCACTACATCCAGGTAGCGTTGTGTACTCATCAGTCCGGCCCGCTGGGTGAGCAGATCGTCGTAATAGCTGGTAATGCCCTCAGAAACCCATAACAAACGGGTATAGTTTTCTTTGTCGTAATCGAAGGGGCCAAGCGGGGCCGGACGCATACGCTTCACATTCCAGAGGTGGAAGTATTCGTGGGCAACCAGCGCCATAAATCCGGTATAGCCCTGCTCGGTGCCATAGTTCCAACGGCTTGTCTGTAGTGTAGTAGAATTGAGGTGTTCCAGTCCGCCGCCTCCGCGGTGCAGGTTATGCACAATGAACACGTAGCGGTCAACAGGCAGCTTGCCCATCAGGCTGATGCACTCCTCCACCACTTTTTTCATGTCGGCCAGCAAACGCGCTGGCTCGTAGTTGCCTTCGCCGTACATGGCTACTTCGTGGGGCACACCACCCGCTTCAAAACGCAGAACTTCATGGTTGCCAATCTCCAGCGGAGAGTCAGCCAGCACGTCGTAGTCAGGAAAGGTATAGGTAAAGTTGCCGGTACTCTTGAGGCCAGTAGAAACAGTTTTCCAGTCTTTATAAGGTTGCACCACGAGTGTGCCCTGTTGCTTTTGATAGCCTTCCGGGTACATGAACATGCTGGTACCGTTCACATAGCCATGGGATGCATCCAGAAAACTGGTACGCACACTCATCTCAAAAGCGTATACCTTATAGTGCACCCGCACGGCATCCGCCTTATTGCTGTACACACGCCAGGTGTTTTTGCTGATCTTCTCGTGCCGCAGTGCCTTACCTGATTTGTCAGTGGCGCTGAAGCCCTCCACATTTTTAGCGAACTCCCGCACCAGGTATGAGCCCGGAGCCCAAACCGGCATTTTATAATCGATGTAATTTAGTCGGGCACCGCTTAGCTCCACCTCTACCTCAAAATAATGGGTATACGGCTCCGGCATCGACAAGGTATAGCGCAGGTCGGCTGCGAGTGCCGGGAGAACGGTTATGAAAAAGAAGCAGAAGGATAAGAAAAGGTATAGGATAGAATGCCTTGGGTGATACATGCGGTTTAGTTGGATTGATGTTTAAAAGCTATCCGGCATTTTACGATAAAAAGCCTGCTTTTCAAAATCCGCATAATCCAGGTATAGCCCGACTGATCGGCTTAGGCACACTCCGACTGGCGATGATCGAGCCATTCGATGGCCCCCTGCAAGTCGCAAAAAGTATTCATGATAATGAAGGAATTATAGCTTTTCAGCCCCAACAGCCCCGATTCTCTGATCATGTCACCGTAACAACGCTCGTCTACCACCAAGGCTACATGATTGTCTGTGCCCAAGTGCATCATGATCTGGGGAAAAATCTGCACCTGCAACCAGGTTTCCTCTTCTTCGCTAAGCTTTCCAATGCTGCGAAGGTCAAATAACCATAACTTGATCCGATGATCCTTGGCAAACTGCAACGCCTTGAGCAATCCCCCCCTAAAATCCTGTGACTGCATATTCCGGTCGAACCGTAACTCCAACCTGTCTGCTACAAATCTTACTTCACAAGTATCCGCCTTAAACAATTCCATCCTCTAAGATTTAAACTGTCTACAATATTATTAATTATATTATAATTTTTAAAACAATTATACCAAAATGTTTTTATTAAGAGATCTTTATTATATGAATAGCCTAAATTAGCCGATTAACGGCCTTTAATTTCCTGTTAAATCAGCATGACTGCTTGACTATGATAAGTTTAGCTCATGTCTACGAGGCTGTTACCATCAACTATCCGGGAATTATGGCACGATATTTCCATAGGTTATGTTAAGAAACCTAAACCCTACTGCTATGAAAAAGATATTTGCCTTAATGCTTGCCCCAGTCGTACTATTGTTGATTCTCATGTCAGCGGATGGTGATCGGGCAGCATCTCCAACTGAAGAAACAAACCGGATGCATTTTGCCAGTGTAAGAACTGACAAACCAGAACCCGGAATAAATAACGCTAGTTCAGTAGAGCCTATTGCAGCTATCAAAGCTGAAAGAACTTCATCGAAGAAAGCTACTGAAGCTGAGTGGATAAACGCACGTGGCACCACCCCGACAGATGACTTAATCGCTTATGCCTTGACCTTAATGGGAACCCCTTATAAATATGGCGGCACAAGCGACAGCGGTTTTGACTGCTCCGGTTTTACATCGCATGTTTACCAGGAGTTTGATGTGCTGGTGACGCGTTCTTCAACTACACAGTCTGAGGATGGTCAATCGGTATCGAGGGATGAGGCGCGACCGGGAGATCTGGTTATATTTACGGGTACAGATCCGAAGGTACGTGAACCAGGTCATGTGGGTATTGTTATCTCTGAACCAGGGGACACCATTAGTTTTGTGCACTCCTCTTCTAACGGCGGTGTTAAAATCAGCCAGGTAGAAGGCACAGGGTATGATGTCCGTTTCCTGGATGTTAGACGCGTAATGTAAGGTATAGGCTAAACATAAAATCGCGGTAATTACGTAAGACACACTATATAGCCCGACTGGCATTCGCTGGTCGGGCAATTTTCAGCTAAAAGAAATAGATATGGTGCATCCCTACATAGCCAACTCCATCAACGCCCTGGTATTGATCCTCGCCGGTATTGCAGTTTATTTTCTATCTCCCTCCCGTCCACTAGTCGCTCTGCTGGCTCCGATGTTGGGAATTTTGTTACTTGCTACCACGTATCATCTAAAGCGCCATAATCGGTTTGTGTTTCACACTGTTACTGCCCTCACCCTATTGGCCGGCTTCCTGCTGATTCTGCAAATTGATCCGGATACCTTTGTGTGGGACGCCAGACATTTCTTTACCTTACTAATGGGTATAAGCTGCTTCTTGGCGGTATTCTCCTTTGTTGCTTCTTTTTTACGGGAACGCAGGCTGCGCAATAATACCATTTACAAAGACGACCTGTAGACTTCTGCCGAACAGATCATAGAGGTGGGTAAAAAGAAAAAGCGCTTGGTGTAGCCCGTCAAGTTACACCAAGCGCCTTAAGAATCCTTCAAATCTTAACAAGCGGCGCCCTGTTTTGCAGCAGCACCATCACTCAAGACCAAAGGTAATATTTACTGCGCAAGCAGTAGATACTCACTGCTTACTAAGCCTGCTCACCGTTGAGGTGAACACTATTACCAAGGCTTACTAAGACGACTGATGGATTAGACATAGCACCTCCTTTCTCTTTAGTCCGACATAAACCTTGCGCCGCTGCACGGAGCAGTCATACGCAAAGCCGCAGCACTCGCCGCTTTCACTGATTTATAAAGTTAAAATAACGCCGATTAGTTCACAAGGTTCTGCACTTATTTTGTCATCTTTTCTTTTCGGAGCATACATTATGGACCCTAAATTGCATACTGTATTCTTAAGTCGCTCAAAATAAAGCAAGTGCTATTTCTGAACAGGTTGTGTTCTGGTATAAGTAAACCAAGCGCCTTCTGTTATTTTCGCTGAAAAATAAGCATAAATACGCTGTCCTGGCCTTAAAATCGACCCGTGCCGTATTTTAGTTGAAAAATGAATTATTTTAGCTATATTTCGTTACTAATCTTATCAAACAAAAACCTAATCATGAAAAAACACCTGCTAACCCTTGTAGCGCTAATGCTGTTTTCTACCGTAGCGTGGGCTCAGAAACTTTCTCCTATTGGAATGTGGACCAACGAAGAAGGCAAAGCTCGTTTTGAGATTTACCAGTCAGGCGATAAACTGTATGGTAAGATCGTGCAATTGAAGGAGCCGCTCAGAAATGGAAAACCAAAACTGGACGAGAACAACCCGGAAAAGAAAATGCGCAACCGTCCGTTGCAGGGCATGGTGTTCATGAAGGACTTTAAGTACGATGGCAGTAACAAGTGGGATGATGGGACCATCTACGATCCGGAAAGCGGCAAAACCTACTCCTGCTACATGAAAATGACAGGCAAAGACAAAATGGAAGTTAAAGGCTACATTGGTATTTCCCTGATAGGTAGAACGCAGAACTGGACGCGTGTAGAGTAAGTGTTGTCACTTCGCCTATATAGCATAAAAGGTTGGCCCTAAAGCCAACCTTTTATGTTTTCAACCCTTTACTGTTTTATTAAACTGATTTTTTGGCAAAAGGTTTACTATACTGTTGGTCAGTATTAAAATACTTGCAGTACTTTATAAGATTTGCCACGAAACTCAAAGCTCTCTTCACTGCTTTTGCCTTCCATTGCTTTGTATAGTGGCGACAAGCCTGAAATGGCATAGAACGACTCTCCGTCGATTTTGATCTCGCCCAGGCTCACACCTATAAAATAGTTCTGGAGCTCCGTCATCACTACCGCCCCAAACGACACTTCCTTATTCTCCTTCGTAGAATTCACCCTTTTCAGCACGCCCATGGTGGTCATCAGTTCGTCCAGTTGCCGCGCATACATGTCGCGCTGTATCTGGCAGGCCTCCCTGAAGGATTCAAATTTGTCCTCAATGGCGCCGTGGTGCTCGTTGGCACTCTCCTGCGCCTCGTCCATGGCCTCTTTGGCTGCCTGAATTTGCCTGTTAAGTAGTTTGGTAGACTCCTGCAGCAGTTTTTTCTTCAGTTCTAGTTCTTGTGTTAGCGTCATCATGGTATATACATTATCCGGTAAACGATCAATTTAGAAGGGCACAAAAAATTCTGTTCCTGCTTATAACTCCAATGGGCGTGGATTGTTCTGGCTGCGTATAAACAGTAATATTTTTACTCGCGATTGAAATATTAAGCTGATTCCCAGAAGCCATATAACGCAGAACTTGCCCGAATGTTGGCTACAATAACTATAAAGTTTTGGGCTATATAGCGAAGTTTCAGGATTTCGTGTAACTTATACCCCACTACGCATGCTGTACCACCGGAATTTGAAGGAAACCCCAAAACGCCGCCTTTCATGAAACACGCTTTACTTCTTTTGATGTCCCTTCTGGTGTTTTGCCTGCAGGCTAAAGCCTCACACATTGTAGGTGGCGAACTCGAAATAGAGCACCGCTCGGGCTATACCTACCGCATCACGATGAACCTCTACTTCGATGACGTGAACGGCACACCTGGCGCACGCGACCCCTCTGCCAATATCCGGATTTTCGATAAGGGGAACAACCGCTTTATGATGGACGTGCAGCTGCCCCTGCGTAGTGATACCTTTGTGAACTACACCGATATCGCCTGCACGATCGGGGAGCTGCGCACCCGCCGCATTGTGTACTCTCAGGATGTTGTCCTGTCCCCTAACGTGTTTAACAACCAGCAGGGCTACTACATGGCCTGGGAGCGCTGCTGCCGCAACCGCACGATCAACAACATTGTGATGCCGGACGCGGCCGGACAGGTCTTTTACATGGAGTTTCCACCTGTCACCAAAAACGGAATTCAGTTTGTCAATTCCTCTCCCCGCCTGTTTCCACCGCTGAGCGACTATGCCTGCGCCAATGAGCTGTTTTACTACGATTTTAGTGGTACTGACGCCGACGGCGACTCCCTGGTGTATGATATGGTGACCCCACTGAATGGCTATGCCACCGCAGATCCGACCAATGCCGCACCGATCGCTAGACCTGCGCCATACCCCGAAGTCAGATGGCTACCCGGATATAACCGCGACAATCAGATACAGGGATCTCCACCGATCATCATTGAAAAGCAGACGGGTAGACTAACAGTAAGGCCTGACCGCGTAGGCCTCTTTGTGTTTGCTGTGCGCGTGCAGGAATACCGAGGCGGTGTGAAGCTCGGGGAGGTTCGACGAGACTTTCAGCTTCTTGTAAAAGACTGTCCGCGCAACGAAAGTCCGGTTGTACAAGCAAAAGTAAACGGCCAGACCACCAACTACAAGCAAGGCGAGGTAATCCGGATCAGCCCGACGGATGCCCGCTGCCTGAACGTGGAGTTCACAGACCCGGACCCTAACTCCAGGATTACGCTCTATGCACGCCCTGTTAATTTCAGCAGCGACCTCTATACCTTCACCGGCACGACCACCGGCGTAGTAAACACTCCAGGAGGACAGGAATCGCTAACAGCTAATGTCTGCTTTGATGAGTGTTTCGACACGGAGGGCCAAGTCTTTAAACTGAACCTGATCGTAAAAGACAATGGCTGCAGCCTGCCAAGGCAGGATACACTGCAGGTGAGTTTCGTCATTGACCCCATCCCCAACGAACCTCCCTCCATCCAACTCTCTCGTCCTGACAAGGTGTATACTGTCATGGAGGGCGATGTGATTGACTTTAACGTGCTCGGCTTTGACGCCGACAACGATGAGGTGACCATTTCTGCTAAAGGGCTGAACTTCGATATCAATTCTGTGCCGATCAATTTCCAGAACAGCAGCGGCATCGGGCAGGTACAGTCCCCTTTCCGTTGGCTGATTGACTGCGAAACGCTCCGGCAGGATTCCTATCAAATTGAATTCACGGCCACGTCTATGGTATGCGGAAAGGAGTCGACAATGACAGAAGTCATTGAGGTCAGGACGGACTATCCGAATCAGCCGCCAGTGCTCACAACAGACAAGCAGGTACTGGTATTTGAGTTGGATCTGAACGAACCTTTTGAGGCCAACTTTACGGGCACCGACCTGGATAAACACCTGCTGAGCATGCAGGCGAGGGGCGAGAATTTCGACCTGGCCAGTTTAGGCATGGCCTTCACGTCCACCGGTGGATCGGGTACAGCTGCAGGCAAGTTTAACTGGACGGCCAACTGCGATGCCTTTCAGCAGGGTGTGTTACGGGTCGATTTTATCTTACAGGAAGATGCCTGTGCTCCTTCCCCTCCGCAGCAGATCACCATGGAGTTTAAGGTAAAGGTGCCCGATTACAAGAATTTCATCCCTCCGAATATTTTTACACCAAACGCCGATGGCCTGAATGATTTTTTTGAAATTCCAGGTATGCCGGCAGACGTCTGCACGAGTGCTTTTCAGCACATCCGCATCTACAACCGCTGGGGCAAAGAGGTGTTCTCAAGCACAGCCCACAACTTTAAGTGGGATGGCAAGGACGTTAATGACGGCGTGTATTACTACGTGATCGATTACGGAGCGGATAAGTTCAGGGGCTCCGTGACGCTGGTGCGCTAGTGGCTTAGGCCATAAAGAGGATCACCAGGTATAGCATGAGCCATAGGGCTCCCAGGAAGTGCCAGTAAGTGTTGAGCATGGCCAGCTGCAGGCGGCGGTACGGGTCGCGGATAAAGATCAGACTTCGCACCCCATCGTTAGCCATGTGGGCCGTTTTGATGAGCAGGAAAGCCAGAAAAATCATACCGCCCAGCAAGTGCAGCAGGTGCAGCGCTGTGATCAGGTATAGGTAGCTTCCCGAGGCCTTGCCGGTAAAGTAAGCACCGGATAGTGTCAGTTCGCGCCAGCCCAGAATCTGTGCCCCGATAAAGGCTACTCCCAGCATGAAAGTAAAAGCCAGGTAGCGGGTCATTTTGCGGAGTTTGTCTTTTTTGTAGATGCGGGGAACCTTGCTGATGGTATAGCTGCTGAAAAGCAGGATAAGGGTACTGACGCTGAAGAACTTTGGAAGCGAGAATTGTTCGCTGCCGAAACCGCCTGTCCGAACAAAAGCCACCACCAGCACAAAGAACAGCACGCCAATACCGACCATACTCAGGTATAGCAGCATCCGGATCGGGTGCAGATGCTCGATCTTGCCAAACGCTGAGCCCTGGCGTGCGCCTACCTTATTCTTTCTGTCCTGGTTCATGTCGAGTCATCCCCCGAGCATTCCCGGCTTATGGCTACGGGCCTCCTCTATTCAATTGAATTGCGGGTAATTTATCTTATTCTGTATACCAACTAGTGGGGGTTATAGTTTTGTAAATGCCTCACAAAAAATAAGATTTACCGGTCTTATTTATCACTTGGGACAGTTTTGACCTGTGAAGGACAGCATGCAGCTTATTTCAGGAAAGCTTCCTTGCATAAAAGCTTAGCCGCTACTTTACCTTTCACCCCTGATTTGCGTTAGCAGGAGTACACGCTACTACATGCCCCATTATGATTAAATTTCTACTGCCTGTACTTTGTTTTTTACTGATGGCTGTACCGGTGCAAGCCCAGCAGAACCGGACACCTTACACGGCCAATAACAGCATGCAGATCAGCCTGGAGGGGGCGCGCAGCACCTACGATTTTCAGTCAATCAAGATGCTGGTGCGCTACGATCAGAATACCCGCAAAATAGAGTGCCTCCTGCCCATCGAAAACCTGCTGCCAGCCAACGATTCAAGTCCGGTAGCCATGGTGCAGGACATCTTTTTTGCATCCCGTTACCCAGAGCTGTATATTGAGATCGAAGCGCCGATTGAACAGATCAATGCCAGGAATAGAAACAGACAGACGCTCAACAGCAGGGTTTTCGTTAACATACAAGGCATCATCAAGGAAATGGTTATCCCGGTCACTTTCACGCCCGATCGTAACGCGATCACCTTTAGCACCAGTTTTGAACTGATGCTGCAGGATCTGCGCCTGCGGGTACCAGCCCGCTACACGTCCAGGCTGACGGGTCGCATGCTGTTCACGATACACAGTGCGCGCTGGGCTGACCTTAGAAACTGATAAAACACAAGTTATGCGCCTATTGCAGGCTGCCCGCCATCTTTTACACATACAGGTATACCGAAACACCCGCACCTACCTGCTCCTGCTCGTCCTGCTGCTCAGCGGGTCCGGGGTGAGCTATGCCCAAAAAGTGGCGCTCGTGCTCAGCGGTGGCGGTGCAAAAGGTATAGCGCATGTGGGCGTACTCAAAGCACTGGAAGAAAACAACATCCCGATCGACTATATCGTTGGCACCTCCATGGGAGGCATCGTTGGGGCGCTGTACGCAGCCGGCTATTCACCTGCCGAAATCGAGTATCTGATACATACCGAAGCTTTTCAGGCTTGGGCCACCGGCAAGCCGGAGCAGAACTATACCTATAACTTTGCGTCGCCTGACCCCAACCCTGCCCTGCTCAAGCTGCATGTGGCGCTTGACTCGGCTTTCCAGGCCAAGCTCACTTCCAACCTGGTGAACGATGCTTCGCTCAATTTTGCCCTTGCGCAGCTCCTCTCCCAGCCTGCTGCGCACGCCGGCTACGACTTCGACAAGCTGATGGTGCCTTACCGCTGCGTTGCTGCCGACATCTTCACGCAGCAGCAGGTGATTCTCCGCAAAGGACAGTTGGCAGACGCCGTGCGGGCCACACTCACGGTACCGCTCTTCTACAAGCCTATCAGGATTGAGAAGCGACTACTGTTTGACGGTGGTCTGTACAACAACTTTCCGGTGGATGTCGCCCGCAAAGACTTTAACCCGGACATCATCATCGGGGTGAACGTGTCTTCTAAAACCTACAGCGAATACCCCTACGACAACGATGACTTTGACCTGGCCTATACACTGCTCTACGCCATGATGTCAAACTCAGACTCCACAGCCCTGACAGATAAGGACGTATACCTGCAGCCTGACCTGGGCAACCTCAATTCGCTGGATTTCAAAAACGTGGAAGACTTTTTCGCGGCTGGGTATAAGGTGACGAATGACAACATGGATCAGATTCAGGGAAAAATAAAGCGCAGGGTGAGTGCCGAGGTGCTTGGGTCCAAGCGGGAGAAATTCAGAGGTGGGTTTCAGCCTCACGCTTTCCGCAAGGTGGAAATTCAGGGGCTGAAAAAAAATCAGCAGGACTTTGTGCAGCGCTTTTTCAGGAGCGAGCAGGAAGAAGGCTATACTATGCAGGATGTAAAAACCGGCTACTACCGCCTGGCCGCGATCGACAATTTCCGCAGCCTGTACCCGACCATGCGCTACGATGCCAAGGCGAAGACCTACGACCTGCTCCTGAACGTGAAAAAAGAAGACGGCCTGAAAATAGCGTTGGGCGGCGTAATCGCTTCGCGCCCGATCGACAACATCTACGCCGGTATGGAGTACAGCGTGCTTGGTCGGCAGCTCTATACCTTTGCCGGAAGCTTTCAGACGGGCCGGTTTTACCAGGGTGCTCAGCTTCGCACCCGCATCGACGTGCCTGCCAGTCTGCCTTATTACATTGAGCCTGCCTTCACGTACAATCACTGGAATTTTCTTTCCACCACCGGCTTGCTGCTAGAGCGCAATAATCTGCCCCTACTGGAGCAGACCGACCGTAATTTTGGCCTCAACCTGGGCTTTACCAACACTTACAAAGGCAGGCTGGTGCTCAGCGCAGCCTATGCGCAGCACATCGACAGGTATAGCAACCGCCTGGAGATACAGCGTTCTGACACCCTCGACCGCACCGCCACGAGCGGGCTGACGGTGGGCGCTACTTTTAGACGCGGGAGGCTCAACCGAAAGCAATATCCTTCCGGCGGGCGCTCGTTTGCAGTCACAGGCCGTATGGTAAACGCAACAGAAAGGTATAGGCCCGGCTCAACGGCTATTGAATCCCAGAACCTTTCAGCGGATCACAGCTGGTTTTATGGCCGGCTGGCTTTTGAGGATTTTCTGGGTAATGGCAGTCACCGGTTCGGCTACAGGCTCGAAGGCGTGATCTCGACGCAGCCCTTTTTCAGCAATTACCGCTCTACCCTCACCATGGCACCGGCATTTCATCCGCTTTCAGATAGCCGTACGCTGTTCCTCGATCGCTTCCGTGCACACGAATTTGTAGCCGGAGGCTTGCAATACGTCTACCTGATTACTCCCCGGCTGGAGGCTCGCACAGAGGGTTACCTGTTCCAGCCCTACCGGCCGATCCTGCAAAATGACAGACAGCAGGCCTATTACGGAAAAAAACTCACTGGCACAGGTGTGGCGGCCACAGCAGCTGTCGTCTACCATGGCATACTGGGTCCCGCTGCACTGAGCCTGAATTATTACAACGATAAGTCCAAGGAATGGGGCGTGCTTTTTCACCTGGGATTCCTGCTGTTTCAGAACCGAGCGCTGGAGTAAGTGGGCAGTGCTTTATAATCTGTCTGGCGGCGTATACCTGCTTTTTGACAGGAACGGTTCGTTATACTTTTGCACTTAGTGGATAATCTCTATATTTGAAATCACGAAAAGTCTATACCTCCATGAAAAAACTATTTGCATTGCTATTGACTGCCGCTGTGCTGCAGGCCTGCTCACAAAATAACGCCACAACTGAAGCTCAGGAAACCACTGAAACTATTGCTGAAACTAACGCATATGGCGCTTCCTTCGAAGAGCAAAACGTACTCTCAGCTGGTCAATTGCAGCAAGCTGTTAGTGGTAATGATTCCATACAGGCTACCGTTGCTGCTGAAATTGCGGAAAGCTGCCAGTCAAAGGGTTGCTGGATGGATGTGAAGCTGGAAGATGGTAGCACGATGAAAGTGACTTTCCGTGACTACGGTTTTTTCCTGCCGGTAGAAGATCTGTCTGGCAAAACGGCCGTGTTTACAGGTATAGCCAAGCATGAAGTGATCTCGGTAGAAGACCAGCGCCATTTTGCCGAGGATGCAGGGAAGTCTGCTGAGGAGATTGCCGCCATCACCGAGCCAAGAGAAGAGTTGCGCTTCGTGGCCGACGGCGTGAAACTGAAATAGACGATTACGCTATACCTTTACCTGAGCGGCTGTTTTTCCGGAAGAACAGCCGCTTTGTTTTCCGCTGCTATACCTACCCTATACCTGATCAAACCGCTTTGCCTCCCGCCAGAAGCAATGTGCCAGGTTGTCTGATACATAAAACTCCGACTTGTGATTTATCAGGCATCTTCGCAGGTATATGCGCTGATGTATCTTGGCAAGCTGCGGTCCGTTCTGTATTTTTACAGACCAAACAAAATACCCTATGGACTTAGCACACGATCCGGCCACTGAGATTCAGGAGCTCACCCAACGCATCAACTACCTCAACTACCAATACTACCAGAATAGCGTCTCCGAAGTCTCTGACTACGAGTTTGACATGATGCTCGAGCGGCTACAGCAACTGGAGCAGCAGCACCCGGAACTGCGTCAGCCCAACTCCCCTACCCAGCGCGTGGGCGGTACGGTGACCAAGAGTTTCAAGACGGTATACCACAAATTCCCGATGCTTTCGCTCAGCAACACTTACTCGGAGGAGGACCTGCGCGAGTTTGACAGGCGTGTGCGCAAGATCGTGGGCGACGAAGTGGAGTATGTGTGCGAGCAGAAGTTCGACGGCGTAGCCATCAGCCTGACTTACGAGAACGGCGAGTTTGTGCAGGGCGCCACCCGCGGCGATGGTACACGGGGCGATGATATCACTGCCAACGTGCGTACGATCCGGGATATTCCGTTGCAGGTACACGGCAAAGATTACCCGGATAGCTTTGAGGTACGTGGCGAGGTCTTTCTGCCCCTGCAGGTGTTTGAGCAACTCAATGCCGACCGCGAAGAAGCAGGTGAACAGCTCTTAGCCAATCCACGCAATGCCGCTTCCGGAACGCTCAAGCAGCAGGACTCGGCCATTGTTGCCAGCCGCAAGTTAGGTTGTTTTTCCTATGGTTTCATGAGCTCCTCCAGTCCGTTTGACACGCACTCCGAAAGCCTACAGGCCATTCAGAAATGGGGTTTTAAAGTATCTGACACCTGGCGTAAATGCAGTTCCATCGATACCGTGCTCGACTACATCAACGAGTGGGAACAGAAACGCCACGAACTGCCCATCGCGACCGACGGTGTGGTAGTGAAAGTGAACAGCTATGCCCTGCAGGAAGAGCTCGGCTATACCTCTAAAAGCCCGCGCTGGGCAATTGCCTACAAGTATCCGGCCATGAGCGCTATGAGCCGCCTGCTCGAAATTCAGTACCAGATCGGCCGCACCGGAGCTGTTACGCCTGTCGCTATCATGGAGCCAGTGCTCCTGGCCGGAACCGTTGTGAAACGCGCCTCGGTACACAATGCCAACGAGATCCAGCGCCTCGACTTACGCTTGGGTGATATTGTGCACGTAGAAAAAGGCGGCGAAATTATACCTAAGATCACGGGTGTGGACATCAGTCAGCGTCCTGCCGACTCCATGCCGATCATTTACCCGAGCCACTGCCCTGCCTGCGGCTCTGAGTTGGTGCGCACCGAAGGCGAAGCGAACTTTTACTGTCCGAATGAAGAAGGCTGTGCGCCGCAGATCCAGGCCAAGCTGGAGCACTTCATTTCCCGCAAAGCCATGAACATCGATGAGCTCGGCCCCAAGACGATCGAGCAGTTGTACAAAGCCGGACTGGTGCACAATGTAGCCGATCTTTATGATCTCAAATTTGAGCATCTGGTAAACCTGGAGCGCATGGGCGAGAAATCGGCCAACAACATTCTCAATAGTCTGGAAAAATCGAAGCAGACTCCTTACGACCGCGTGCTCTTTGCGCTGGGAATACGCTACGTGGGCAGCACCGTGGCTAGAAAACTGGCTGAGCAGTTCCCGGATATCGAAGCGTTGCGTGGTGCCCTGTACGAAGAGTTGATTGCCGTGAACGAGATCGGTGACCGCATTGCGCAGTCGCTGATCCATTATTTCAGCAGAGCCGAGCACCAGGAACTGATCGAGCGCCTGAAAGCAGCTGGTCTTCAGTTCAAATCTGAGAACACAGTGCCTGAAATGGAAAGCGATAAGTTAGAGGGTAAGACCTTTGTTATTTCGGGCGTATTTGAAAGCGTGAGCCGCGACGAGTTGCAGCGTATCATCATCAGCCACGGCGGCAAGGTGGTGAGCTCTATTTCAGCCAAGCTCTCATACCTGGTAGCCGGCGATAAAATGGGGCCTTCCAAACTCGAGAAAGCCAACAAGCTCGGCATCACCATTCTTTCTGAAGACGAGTTCTTAGGTATGGTAAGTATCTAATCAGAACATATTACAAAAAAATAAGCGCCGGTCTACAAGAGGCCGGCGCTTATTGATTTACAAACAAACAATAAAACAATTAAACTTGGGTATAGGCCGCAAGGCCCTTCTTCCCGACACAGCTTGAAAGCCAGGAAGCATGCTGCAAATGGAGTCAATTAAGTGGACAAAAAAAAATGAAATAGACGAACAGCCGAAAAGGATATACGAACAACCGTTTCCCTTCCTTTTCAGGTTTGATCTTTTAAAAAGCGGAATTGATGGGGCAGGCTTGCCCTTCTGTATAGTATATGGCTGTGTTTATATGAGCGCGTCGTAATATTGCTTAACTTCAGTAAAAGACAGATATTACTCTTGCATTCTCGACCCATTCCCAACACAGCCTTGAACTTGATAGCCCTACCACCATTTACCATGAAGAAGCGGTACAAATTAGCCATACACGTGGCAGCCTGGGCATTTTTTGGGGCCTGGATCTTCTACATCCAGTTTCAGCGCGGCCTTACCTTCAACAAGGCGGTTGACTCGCTGGTGGGACTGAGTTTTGCCATGATGATCTTCTACCTGAACTGGTATGTACTGATTCCCCGGTTTCTGGCCAAAAACCGGATTTTTGCCTACCTCGGGGTTGTTTTACTCACACTCACAGTGGTAGCGCTAGTACGCTCCCCGCTCGACTTTTATGTGTTCCGGGAGTTCAACCCGGGTATGAAGGTGCTCTACTCCTCGGACCGCATTCTCAACTATGTACTGGCCGGTTTGATTGTCGTGTTTATCAGCTCGGCATTGAAGGTAACCGGCAACTACATCCGCAATGAGCGGCGCAACAAAGAGCTCGAGAACCAGAAACTGGCAGCTGAACTAAATTTCCTGAAGTCGCAGGTGAATCCGCATTTTCTTTTCAACACGCTCAACAACATTTACTCGCTGGCATACAAGCAGTCGCCTGAAACGCCGGACGCCATCATGAAACTCTCACTCCTGATGCGCTACATGCTGTATGAAAGTAACGACACGCTGGTGAGTCTGGAGAAGGAAGTGGAGCACATCCAGAACTTTATTGACCTGCAGAAGTTGCGCCTGCGCGAGCAAACCAGCATCCGGCTGAACGCAGAAGGCGACCTGACCGGAAAACAGATCGCTCCGATGCTGCTGATGACGTTGGTGGAGAATGCGTTTAAACACGGACTGGTGAGTCGCAACGAGGTGGGCATCACGCTCAACCTGGTCGTGACGGACGAATGGCTGCAATTCTCGACGGTGAACAACAGCAGTAGTCACAAAAAAAAGGACTTTGGCGGCATTGGTTTGCAAAATCTAAAGCAACGCCTTAACTTGCTCTACGCCCACCAACACGAACTTCACCTGGAAGATAAAGACGATACTTTTTTTGCCTCGCTGAAACTGTATTTCCAACCAAAAAAATAAACCTATGACCATCCGCTGCCTTGCCGTTGACGACGAACCGCTAGCCCTCGATATTATTGAGAGCTATGTAAGCAAATTGCCTTTTCTTCAACTTGTGAAAACCTGCTCCAGCGCCACCGAGGCCATGCAGGTATTGCAGCAAGAGCACATCGACCTGATGTTTCTGGACATTGAAATGCCCGAACTGACAGGTATACAGTTTCTGAACATACTCAAACACCAGCCGCTCATCATCTTCACGACGGCCTACCCAAATTATGCGCTGGAGGGTTTTAACCACGACGCCGTGGACTACCTCCTCAAGCCAATTCCCTTCGACCGTTTTCTGAAAGCTGTGAACAAGGCGCAGGAACGTCTGCAGCGCAGCAACAAAGCACCGGAGGCTCAGGTAACCGCCCCTGCTCCACAAGCACCCGAGCAAGATTTCATGTTCGTGAAGGCAGACTACAAGACCGTCCGCGTCGGCTTTGCCGACATCCTCTGGATAGAAGGTTTGAAGGACTACATCATTATCCAGACCAAAGACCAAAAGATCATCACCCTCCTAAGCATGAACAAGGCCATGGAGAAACTCCCGGAGTCAAAGTTCATGCGCGTACACCGCTCCTTTATCGTGGCCCTGCACAAGATCGACAGCATCGAAAAAGGCCGTATCCGCATCGGCAACAAAGAAATCCCGATCGGTGAGGTATACAAAGACCACTTTCTGCATTGGGTGGAGGAAAATAATATACAGTAAGTTTTTTGTATAGCACATTTACGTATCACGACTTCTTTAGAGATGATTGTACAAAGGACTGCTCTACAATGGATAAAGGTCTTTTCGAAAAATGCTTACGCTATACCTATTCCATCTCCTGTTTTTTGTCAAACAAATTTACCCTAATCACCAGAAGTCGTGCTAGGCCACAACACTTGCAGAATCCATCGGATAATTCGAACTTCGTGCTTTAGAAAAACAGCGCATGATACAAGATACATTTAAAGGAACAGGTGTTGCCCTGATAACGCCTTTTGCCAGTAACCAGGACGTGGACTATGATGGGCTGCGTCAGTTGCTCGATTTCACCATAGAAGGTGGCGTGGAGTACCTCGTGGTGAACGGAACCACGGGTGAGTCCGTGACTACTACAACTGAAGAGAAAGCCGGAATTCTGGCCTTCGTAAAGAAGCATGTCAACGGCCGTGTACCGCTGGTATACGGTTTGGGTGGCAACAACACACGGGAGGTGCTCGACGCGATCCAGAAAACAGACTTGGAAGGTATAGCTGCCATGCTTTCGGTGAGTCCCTACTACAACAAGCCTTCGCAACAGGGTATTATCCAGCACTATACCCAGATAGCCGACGCCTGCCCTGTGCCGGTGATCCTATACAATGTGCCGGGCCGCACGGGCAGCAATATGTCCCCTGAAACCACCGTGCGATTGGCTGCACATAAGAACATCATCGGCATTAAAGAAGCTTCCGGCAACCTGGAACAGTGCATGTACATTGCCAAGCACAAGCCAGCCGACTTTTTGCTGATCAGTGGCGACGATATGCTTACGCTGCCGATGATCGCTTTCGGTGCCGTGGGCGTGATTTCCGTGCTAGCGAACGCATTCCCTGAGAAATTCAGCAACATGGTCCGTCTTGGCTTATCCAATCAATTCAAAGAAGCATCTGACTTGCTTTTCGATTTCGTGGATATCAACCCGATGATGTATGAAGAAAGTAATCCGGTGGGCGTAAAAGCATTGCTGGAGCGCTTTGGCGTATGCGGCGGCGCGGTGCGTCTTCCGTTGGTGGAGGCTTCTGCCGGTCTCAAAGACAGACTTTACAAGCAACTGTAGTCAGCTGCGCAAGGTATAGCAAACAGAGCAGGAAGGTTGGCGATGGTCAGCCTTCCTTTTTTGTTCGAACAAAGATATTTTCGCTATATTCGTTTTCTTCTATCCTAATACCCTACCACAATGCGCATACCTGCGATCCTGTTTCTAGCCCTGAGCATGGTGGCATGCAATAGCTCTCCGGACCAGTCACAGGCCGATAAAACGGATCATGCGCATCTGGTGGAAACCGACACCAGCCTGGCAGAGGCACCCGACTCCGCTAAGTTGCCCCACGACGAGGAACTGCAGCACTATATCCCCGACACAGCCGATTTAAGCCCTGAACCCAACACGGCCGCTAAGATCATGATCGAGGGGCGTTTCCATAAGCATGAGGTATGGCAGGGTGCGGAGCAAAAGTCCTGGATGGCGCTGGTGCAGCAAGACAGTATTTTCCGGCTGCAGCCCAGTCACCTGCAGGTCACTACTTTTTTCGATCCGGTTTATGACAAAGGACGGCAGGTACAATCCGGTCGTGAAGTGCGAGGTGAACACCAGAATACACTTTTCTTCGTGACAGGTATAGCCAAACTACAGGAGAGTGAAATAGACACAGTGGGCTACTCCAATCAGGTCATTTTGCCGAATACAGCCATCGACCTCCGATATAAAGGCGAGACCTATACCCTGTCGGCCAGCGGCGACAGCATACAGCAGGAAGGATCCGAATCCTACTCGGTGCAGAACTATAAGTGGACGGTGTCAGGTACTAAGAACGGACGCAGGATTTCGCAGGAACTGGCATCTGATGAGAATTTTGAGAGTGCCATTTATGTGCTCCTCTGGGTAGGCGATTTGGACCGCGATGGTATACCTGATCTGCTGGCCGATCTGTCCAACCACTTTAACGCCACTAAGGTTACGCTTTTCCTGTCTTCTCTCGCCGATAAAGGGAAACTTTACAAGCAAGTGGCCGATTTTAAAACAGAAGCCTACCCCGAAATCGCCAGTCCTGACAGCCTGGTAAAACCATAAAGTTGTGCAAGCGTTATATACCTGCAAAAGCAAGGTATAGCCGTGAAAAAACACAAGGGTGAACTCGAAATAGACGAGGATATTAAACTGGAAAGCGCCAACTGGAAAGTCCAGCGGGTAGCCTGGGTCCTGATGGTCTTAGTCGTAATTGCCGCTTTGCTAGGTTTTACCGGCAATGGTGGCATTGGCAACCTACAGAGATTAAAAGCCGGCAGCAGTGCCGATGGGCTTGAGATCGAATATGAACGGTTCCTGAGACGCGGTGCCCCGGCCGAAATCAAAGTAAACCTGGTCCCCTCCGGCGGAGACTCCCTCATGGACCTGCGACTCAACAAAGATTTTTACGAGAAATTCCATGTAGAAAGGATCCTTCCTGAACCTTCGGAGCAATTTACCCACGAGCAGGGCATTACGTATCGTTTTGCTTCCGCAAACCAGCCGTTTTTAGTCATCTTTTACGTGAAGCCTGATGGCATGGGCTCCCTGCCTTTGCAATTCTCGACTTCCGAAAAGGCTGTTCGTATCACACCATTCATATACCCTTAAGTCTACGCTATGGAAACCGTTATCAGAGGATTAATCTTGTATGTGTTCCTGATGATTATTTTCAGGATAAGCGGTAAAAGAACCCTGTACGAGGCTACGGTCTTTGACTTTGTGCTCTTGCTGATCATTGCCGAAACGGCAGAGCAGGCGCTCGGTGGCGAGGACAAGTCTATTACCAATAGCTTTTTGCTGATCGTTACGCTTTTGCTTACCGACATCAGCCTTTCGCTTCTGAAGCAGAAATTCAAATACTTTGGAAAGGTGCTGGACGGCGTGCCGGTCATTCTCCTGGACGATGGCAAACTGCTGCACGACCGGCTGAAGAAAGTGCGGGTAGACGAGGCAGATATCATGGAGTCGGCACGGGATCTGCAAGGGCTGCAACGGCTTGATCAGATCAAGTACGCCATTCTGGAAAAAGACGGCAGGATCACCATCATCCCGAAAGAACAGTAAAAGAAGGAAATAAAAAAAGATATAGCTTTTTCAGGCTATACCTTGCTATACCTACTGGTATACAGTGTGTAGGTTTCTTGCTTAGTTGTCGGTCAGCGCATACCTGGACTCCACTTCTTTTTTGATATTATTGAGGCCATCCTCAAACTCCTCTCCTACAGTACTATCAATCAGCAGACTCGAAAACTTCCGGACTGGGTTGTCTCCTATGTATTGTTCAAAATGCCAGGTAAGTTTCGTGCCCTCTTCTGTCTCTTCTAATACAAAGGTGCTGTTTGCTTTATCGTTTTCTTCGAATTCGAGGTTGGTGACAAGCCGGCTTGGTGGCTCGACTTCTACAATCGTAACCACGCTCTGCCCAATGCTCCTCCGCTGGCTCTTCCAGTTGTAGCGCGCGCCTATGGCCGGGCCGGCATTAAGCTCCTCAGCTGGGTCAAGGTGGTGTCCTGGCAGCCATTTTGGCCAGTTACGCAAATCACTGAGTTGCTCAAAAGCCACTTCAGCAGGGGCATCAATGATGATATCGCGTTGCAAATGGATCTGACGGGGCAGGCTAATCGAAATGATGCCCAGAATAGCGATTAACGTGGCGGCTCCTAGCAGTAAAGATTTTAATACATGCATATAAGTTTATGGTAAACGTAAATTCTTATCAATCCAAATTAATTTAATACAATTTTCAAAATGTCGTAAGAAATGAAAAAAACCACAGCTGTTACGCTGTGGCCTTTCTCAGATGGAAATTCAATACTAATGTATAGTGACTTATACGCAAGAGTTAAAAAAAGTATACAAGCGCGTAATATCATTTCGCCGGGCCGCTCTTAATAGTACCTGCCACTTTGCTCAGACGAGCCATAGTGATCATCGCCGAAATCGCGGAACTCATCGGCCGTGCCGTAAGAAGCGTCGTGGCGATAGCCATGGTTTCCCCTGCTGTCGAAGTTGCGGTACAGGTCACCTTCCTCGGGGTTGTCGTAATTCGGATTATACCCTGAACTGTAGCGGTAGCGGGTCCTCTCGAAGCTGTCGGGGTTGTAGAATTGCGGATTACCCCGGCTTACTCTTCCCAGATCGTTTTCGGAACCGTGCGGCAAGCCGTACTCTTCATGTCTAGGCACACCACTATAGGTGTTGGTTTCATAGGTGGTGTTGTAGTAATCCTCCATGTCACCGCGGTAGTTGCCTTCGGGCATGCGTGGCTTCTCATACCTTGCGCGGTACTGCCGGCCAGCCCCCTCGTCTTCTGGTCTTCTGTCCCAGTCGTGGCGCTCCTCGCGGTAGTACTGCTGGCGCGGATACTCCTGCTCGTACTGGCGGCTGTAATCATTATAATTTTGATCTCTGTAGTTTCTCATAGTTATATCTCTTAAATGACAGCCGCAGAAGAGCACTCTCCTGCGGCCGCATGGTTTTACAAATTAGTGTCGGTTGTGTCGATCTTCAGAGCGGCGCTGCGTGCGGCTCTCCTGTCCCCACCGGCCGAGGTTGCTGTAATGGCTGTCCTCACCAAAGTGGTCGCGGCCCTCGGTGTGGTTACGTCCGGCAAAACCACCGCTGTAATCGTTGTCATACATCCGGTTGTCCAACTCGTAGCGACGATATGACTCATAGTCTCCTATGGAAGAGTGGCCCTGGAAATTACGATCTCCTCGGCCTACATCATGTCCAAAGCGTTCATCACCCAAACCCGTACGTGTCCATGAGCTGCCCGGACGACGCAGGTCGTCATAGTCGCGGTTGCTGTAGTCGGCCTGCGGATCGTAGTGTCGGTCTGAGTTGTAATCGTCGTTTGGCACATAACTCATGCCATAGGGGTTGTCGTTTCTTCTGCGTCTGCTCGAAGTATAATCTTCGCCGCTGTATTGAGCCCCGCCCGGCTGAAAGCGTCCCTGCCTTGAGCCGTATTCGTGGTCAATGTTGGTGTTGAAAGATCTGGTGTCATAGTAGTCGTCTTCCTGCGCACCGTAGCCGCTGTTGAAGCGCGAATCCACGGTGTAGTTGCCGCGGTCTGAGTTCTCGCCATGGTGGTGGCTGTGCGCCCAGCGTGGCTCTACGTTACGATTTTCACGGTTTTCTTCTCGGTTGTTTCTCATAGCGTTGTGTTTTAGTTCCTACATAATTCAGCTACTGTTTACGGGCATGCCCCCGCTTTGGGTTAATGACAAGTACTAAACTCCCAACCGGATTGTGCGTTAATAGAGGGTGTACCAATCAAGATAAAACTATGGACAGACATAATAACTGGCAGGACCGACGCGATGATCGCACACACGACAACCGTCGATTAGACGAATCGCAGTACAGGGGCGCCTACCGCTTAGACGAAGACAGTCACTACACCACCTACAACCGCTCCCGCCATGGCGACCTGGGTGAGAGAGACCGCAACCACGATAACCACGGAGGTGACTACGTATACCGCCGCAGCCGCAACCTGCAGGACAACGATGGCTATACCGAGCGCCAGTACCAGCAAAGCTACCGCGGTGGAAGTTCACGACAAGGAATTGAAAATGACTTTGGTGGACGCTATGGTGGCAGCGCAGGTATGCGCGACAGCCGATCAGACTACAGCAGCGGGCGTATGCGTGGTAGCGATCAGCAGAACGGTGATTATTACAGCCACCATTCCAGCAACTTCGACGCCGACTACCGTCCTGACCATTTCCAGCATCATCCTGGCGAGAACTATGGCAACATGGCCGGCTCCCTGAGCTACGGCTACGACGGCGGCTACAACTCCGATCCGGACTATAACCGTCGTTACAATCCCCTGACCGGTGAGTTGCGCCAACGCCAGGGCAGCTACGAGCAGCGGCAGCCACGCCGCTATGGTCCACCGGATAACACCGCTTCCAATCCGGATTATGACCGCTATTAAGGTATAGCCATAACCCTGAAGCTAATACAGAGTAAAACTTAAGACAACTAAAACAGCTAAAAGATGAACGCAGATAAGAATAAAGACCAGAACAAAGATCAAAACAAAAGCAAAATAAACGAGGGAAACAAAGTACCGAACATTCACCCTACTGCCAGAAAGGATTCCTCGGAGCAAATCTCCCGTTCAGAGGAGAGTGACCAGGCCGGTCGCAGTATGGGCAACGAGCCCCGCAGCGGCGGACGTCAGGGCGGTAAAAGTGTGGAAGACGGCGGACAGGATGTCGGCAGCAGTGCTGGCAGCCGCTAACATTTAAATGGATTTGCAAAGAGGAAGGCTGGGGATGACCCGGCCTTCTTTTTTATGCCTGCCCTTATTTCGTATATTTGGCTATACCTTGTTTGCCACAGTAAAGTATAACAGGTATAGCCGTTTACTCGGTACAGGCTTTTTCAATGGAGAAGATCAACTCACAGGAGCACTTAGTCATTATCGGCAACGGCATTGCGGGCGTTACTTTGGCGCAGCGCGTGCGGCAAGGGAGCGACTGCCGCATTACGATGGTGTCGGCAGAGTCGCCGTTGCATTTTTCCCGCACAGCCCTCATGTACGTGTATATGGGCCATATGCGCTTTCAGGACATCGTGCCCTATGCCGACTGGTACTGGCAGGAACAGCAGATCGAGCTGGTGCATGACTTTGTGGAACGGGTGGATACGAGCGACAAAAAGCTGGTGTTGCGTGATGGCGCTCCTCTGCCCTACGATAAACTGGTGCTGGCTACCGGATCTAGCGCCGCCTATTACGACTGGCCCGGTCAAGCACTGAAAGGTGTGCAGGGCCTTGTCTCGCTGCAGGATCTGGAGATGATGGAAACCAACACCGCAGGTATAGCACAGGCAGTGATCGTAGGTGGAGGATTGATCGGTGTGGAGATGGCTGAGATGCTCCGGAGTCGTGGCATAGTCGTGACCATGCTAATCCGAGACAAGCTGTACTGGCACAACGTGCTGCCCCAGCAAGAGGCCCAACTCGTGACTGACCACATCCGACAACACGGCATCGAACTGTTGTTACAGGAAGAACTGCAGGAGATTTTGGCTGATGACGCAGGTAGGGTGCGCGGTATACGGACGCGCGCCGGCAAAGAGTTGTCCTGCCAGTTTGTGGGCATCACCACCGGCGTGAAGCCGAACGTGGATTTCCTAAAAGGTTCAGGTATAGACATCGACCGGGGCATCCTGGTAAACGAGTTTTTCGAAACTAACCAACCCAATGTATACGCTCTCAGCGACTGCACCCAGTTCCGAAATCCGGCGCCGGGCCAGCCGATGATGGAGCAACTCTGGTATACCGGTCGGCTGCACGCCGAGGCGCTGGCTTCTACCCTGCTCGGTAATCGTAAGGCTTACCAACGGGGTCCCTGGTTCAACTCAGCCAAGTTCTTCGATATTGAATATCAGACTTATGGCACCGTTCCCGCGCAATTCACGGAGCAGCAGGAATCACTTTACTGGCAGAATAAAGAGGCGACAAAGGCAATCCGCTTCCTCTACGAAAAGGGGACAGACAAGCTGTTAGGTATAAATCTACTTGGCATCCGCTACCGCCACGACTTGTGTCACCACTGGTTGCAGCAAGGCTATACCTTACACGCGGCCTTGCAGGAGCTGCCAGCCGTCAACTTCGATCCCGAGTTTTTCCAGCGCTACGAAGAAGAGCTTCTTCACCAGTACTATACCCGCTTCCCGGACCGGCAACCGCCAGTTAAACACAGCAACTGGTGGGAGCTGCGCAAGCGCTTCGGGCTGTTTTCTGATTCTACTTCCTGTTAATTACCGACCATACTGATGCAAACTGCCGTCATTTCCGAAACTGCCTCCACGACTTCCAACACTTCACAAAATGTGCTTAAGATGGTGAGTCTGCTGCTTATCAGTATCGGGCTATTGGGTATACTCGTGGCTGCCGTAGGCGCTAATTATATCTCCCCTGTTCTCACCGGACTGGGTGGTACGCTTGTCTTAACGATTGGCGCTTTGCTTTACATCTGGCAAAGCAGGTGGTACAAATCACCTGCCGAGCAAAACCACGGACGCTGGCAACAGGAGGCCACCTCCCGAGGGCCTTCGGCCTGGGTCATTGGCTTTGTGCTCACCGGTTTTTACGTGCTGCTCTACTGGTTCCCGGACACATTGCAAGGATTGATTCAGGCCACGGAGCCCCTGAGTCAGTGGCTACGCGGCAGACCAAGCGATCAGTGGTTCCTGTATGGCACTTTCTATACCCTGGCCATTCTCGTTATGGGGGTATACGCCCTGCTCAAGTACCGCAACAGCCGCTACCACATCATTCGGACCATCTCGGTCATGTTTTTCCAGTTGGGTTTTGCCTTTCTGCTGCCGGGCCTGCTGCTCATGCTTAACAAACCAGAATACTACTTCAGTTACTTCTGGCCACTCAAGTACGATTATCTTTTCCCGGGCACCATAGACTATCTGGTGCGCGACGGCGCCGCGTTGGGCGTATTTATGGTGTTCTGGGGAGCCATTTTCTCTTTTCTGGCTACGCCGGTGCTCACTTATTTCTATGGCAAGCGCTGGTACTGCTCCTGGGTATGCGGCTGCGGCGGACTAGCCGAAACTGCCGGCGATCCCTACAGGCACCTCTCCGACAAGAGCCGCAAAGCCTGGCGCTGGGAAGTGGCCATCATCTACCCGATCCTGGGATTTGTCATTCTTACAACGCTTTTTCTCTGGATCAACTCGTGGAGCGAAGGCCGTTTGCTGGGTGATTTGTCCGGAGGCTTTGCCAGTACGTATGGCTTTTTTATCGGGGCGATGTTCTCTGGCGTAGTTGGCGTGGGCTTCTACCCGCTGATGGGCAACCGGGTGTGGTGCCGTTTTGGCTGTCCGATGGCGGCATACCTGGGTTTGCTGCAAAAGCATTTCTCCCGCTTTCGCATCAGCACCAATGGCGGACAGTGCATCTCCTGCGGCAACTGTTCTACTTACTGCGAAATGGGCATCGATGTGCGCTGGTATGCGCAGCAGGGTGAGCCGATCATCCGGGCTTCGTGTGTGGGCTGCGGCATTTGCGCACACGTTTGTCCGCGTGGTGTGCTGAAATTGGAGAATGGCCCACGTGAAGACCGCTATGCAGGCTCTCCGCTCATCAAGCGTGACGAGTTACGGATTTTGAGTTAAGCTTTAAGCGGGAGGCCTGTAGTCTATACCTTAATAGGTTTCCGCTTTTCTCAATTTTGCTTAACGAGACAGCAATCTACCTGTGTAGTGTTTCTCTTTTTTATCATAACTTCCTTCATTTTGCCGGGAATCGAAGTCAGAAAAACCTATAAGCTACAAATGCATCGCGGGCACCTGTTTCTGACAAGTGCCCGCGATGCGTTTAAGAGAACAGGTTAGCTGTTGCTATACCTGTAGGTGTTACTGCAATTCTTCCTGCTCCATGTATTCCCACATGGCGTCTTCGCTGGCGCCGATCTTCGCCGCATAAAGCAGCATGGTTGTGTAAACGGCAATCAACAAAAAGCTAAGTGGGATAGAGAATACAAAAGACACAACAAGCGTCTTAACCGGATCAGGCTTTGTCTTCATTTTGGTAGATGCATACCAGAAAAAACAGATATTAAAGATGCCGGCAAGCGCAATAAAATTGATGATATCTAACATTGGCTAAAAGTTAAATGTTGGTTTTTGATTCTTCCCAAGAAGTGTAGCATTCAGGGTATAAAGCCGAAAAGTACACATTTTAGTTCAAATCAGGTTGTGTGTTTTTTATGTCAGGATAGAATTATATATGTGTTTATATTTAAACAGCATAGTGCAATTTAGGCGACATTCTTTTAAATCACAATAATTGTTGTAAAAATATTTAACAATATATTAACAGTACAACAAAATGGCTTTTTCGGGGCCTGAATAAAGCATTTATAAATGATAAGATCTTCATAACTAGCTACTTGTATTCCGAAAGGACCAAATCAAAACCTGCCTTATCCCGAAAAAAAACAAGCCATTGCAGCGCATTTATTTAACTTATCTGATTCTCACATCCTTCAGCCCGGTGCGGCCATAATACACCGGAAAATACATCAGTTCTGCCTTAGCAGGATTTACTGTGTACACGCCGCTGTAGCGCGGCAATAGTTTAATGGTATAGGTATGCCTGCCTTTAGGCAGACGGTCAGCGAAAATGCCGACTTTGTGCCGGAAATATTCCCGGTGAACCTCGTAAGCACCCCTGCCTGTTTTCTCGTCGTAAGAGCAGCCGGCAGGTATAGGCACTTCAATCAGCACATAGTCGGCATCGGTTTTGGCCTCTACTTCTATTACCAGTTCAATTGGCTTGCCAGCTGTTAAAACGGCTTGGTCTACTATACCTTTAAAGGAGGTTGTCACGATAAAATCTTTCTGTACCGGCTCCGGGCTGGCGTTCCAGTGAGTCTGGTAGGCAGTCAGGTATAGCGGCAACTTACCGGTTTTATGGATGACCAGCGGCTGGCCCGGCAGAAACGTGGTATCTACCGGAAATTTACTTGCTTCCAATCGCAAGGGCCCCGTCAATTGCAGGGTGTTTTGGAGTGGCTGATCGCCTTCTTTCTTATTAAGCAGGTCAGGCAGTAGCGTTTCCAGTATGCGGGCCGACTCATAAGTATTGCGCCAGTGACCGTTGCGGCGCTCGCTCAATAAATAGGCGCGGATACTGGCCAGTTCCTGCCCGTGACCACCAGCTGCTTTCAGAATGTCATAGGCCAGCAGGGTATTGGAAATGTGGTTATTAAAGAGGCTATACCTGTTCTCGCCCCAGTGCAGCCCCCCGAGCGTGGTTACTTTCTTATATTTCTGCAACGTATCGAGCGGGGCCTCCAGTTTGAGCAACTGCCGCATGCGCGTGAGGCGCAGCTGTTCTTCTAAAGATAAGCCCTCCCGCTTCGAGAGCTCTTGCACGTAGCGATTGTAGTCAACCCTGGCTTGTAGTTTGTGTAGCGTTTCGAGCATCAGCAGTTTGTCCGTGAAGCGGGCCTGTTCCAGCCGGTAGACCATAAAATCCTGCAGCTTCTGCTCGTCGTATTTCGGTGCGTAACCTTCCGCTTTGGCCAGCGACAGCGCTTCTACTACGTGACTCGTGATCCAGGTATAGGCCGGACCAGACTGCCACCAGGTCCAGGCGCCTTCCGGCAACTGTGTCTTTTCGAGATGACGTACCAACCGGCGAACCATACGTTCGTGTGTGAATTTTTCGCCTAGCTGCTCCCGTATGCGTTTCTCCAGCAGTAGCGCCTTGAGTTTGGAGGCTGCCTGCTCGCTGCACCAGTATTCATATTTATGCAGGTAGTCGATTTCCTCGAGCATCACCTCCAGCAAATTGCCTTTTGCATGCAGCTTCACAGGGCCTTTGGCCGGGTCGAAGTCCAGCGTCAAAGTCGTGTCAGCGTGCAAAGCCAGAAAGTGGCCGGTAGTTTCTTCGGTGCCTTTCGGGTATACCCGGATGTGGCGTCGCTCGCCGTCGGCCATACCTTCAGCTGACCGCAAGGCAAAGAGCACTTCCACTGAGTCAGGAGCCACAGACGGAGCCGTAAAAGTGAGGGTATCAGTATAGGCGCGCTTGAGCAAAATCTGGCTTTCACGTACCTGCTTGCCTGCCACTTCGAAGCGGGTGCTGACGTTGGCGGAATCCGGCAGGTAATTGAGCGCCTTGCCGATAACCTGCGTTTTGTCGCCCTCCACCAAAAAGCGCGGCATCGCCAGCGTGGCCATCACTGCTTTAAAGGATTTGATGCTGGTGCTGTAGATGCCCGTGCGTTTCCTGCCATCCATGCCTAGTACGTAGGTGTTCCAGCTGGTAATATCGCCCGGGAAAGTGACCGGGAAGGTTGCCTGGCCTTTGCGGTCGGTGAGCAGGCGTGGCTGCCAGAAGGCGAAGTCCGAGAAGTTCTCGCGGATGGCACCTGCCTCATCTACCGGCAACTCTGCGGTGAGCCCTCCGGGACCAGTTTTGCCACCGATGATGATCACACCACCCGCCGCAACGGAGCCATAAATCGCTATCCCAGCCGCTGCGTCCAGCTTCGTCATCGAAGCGACCAAAGCCGGATCCAGGTCGGCTAGTTCACCGCTGTAAGGCATGCCGTTCACTATAATAAGCGGCGAACTGGCGCTTTGGATGGAGGCGTTACCTCTGATGCGTATGACTCCATCATGCGCTATTTGGACTCCCGGAGCAATTCCAGCTAACTGATTAGCATAAGTCACCTCACTTTTCCGCTGCGCCCCATAGCCTACCACCACTACTTCTGAGAGTTGTTTCATATCCGGACTCAAAGAGGTGTCTACCACTCTCCTGCCCTCTGTAGGAACTTCGGAGGTTGCAAACCCGAGAAAGCGGAATACCAGCACAGCATTAGAGGGCACACCAAGCTGGTAATAGCCGTTCGCATCGGTAGCCGTTCCAATGTGTGTTCCCTTCACCAGCACGGCCACACCCGGCAGCGGCTCGCCCGACCCTGCATCCACGACTATACCTGATACAGTAGTACTGTATTCGTTCAGACCAGAGGTATAGTTGTCATTGCGCATCTGCCGGATCACCTGCTGCTGCACCTCGATACTTACACTACGCTGAGCTTCTCTGATTCTTCTGTTGATCAACTGCTGCAGCGTCTGGCTATACCTGTCGGCATGTTTCTGAGCGGCTGGTGTCAGGTATAGCTGCACCTGTCCGTTTGCCTGCACCTGCAGGTCGGTAGTAACGTAGCTGCTGTCCGGGAACAGTAGTGTTAGCTGGTATTTGCCAACCGGTATACCTGACACCAGCAGTGTGTTGCCGCTGTAGAGGCGCGCGGAGTCGGGTTGACCGGCCTTGTGCAGTAGGGCAATGGTAGGCCTTTGTGTAAAGGCGCTGTCAAGTCGCCAGCCTGCACGGCCTTTGGGGAGGTAGTCGTCGTAGCGCGGATTATTACCCAAGGCTTTCTGTAACCAGAATTCCCGGTTCAAATCCTCCCACTCCTGCTGCAGTTGTTGTTCAGTTGAGGCTTTATCATAAAGTGGCACCGCATTGCGCTCCTTCTTGTTCCAGTTGCCAAGATGAACATGCTCGGGCAGGAGCTGACGCTCACGCATTTTGAGCAGCTCCCGCTCAAAGGTATAGGTATAGCCCGGCTCCATGTCGAAGGTGGTGTTGAAGCGGTTATACCTTGTAAACTGCAAAAATCCGGGAGAGAACGGCCCCGCCAGCAGGGACTTTGTAGACGAGTAATAATGGTTGTTCCGGGCAGGGTTGTCCTGAATGCGCAACACCCGGCGGCCCTGCTTCAGGTAAGCCAGATCGCTGCCGAAGTTTTCCTCCACCTGCAGCAGGTAGCCGTGCAGGTTGTTGCGCTCCCGGGTTGAGAGCGCATGTTCTTTTTCAGCTTTTGCCGCATAGGGTATATCAGACTTTGTAATGTCGGCACTCAGCACCAGTTTGTGATAAGGTCGCAGGTATATGCTGTCCAGTTTGATCAGCTTGTCGGCCGTGCGCATCATGATGGTATGATAGCCACTATCAGCCGCAAAGGAATAGGCGGGCATCACGTCCGTCCCGGAGAAATACACCGGCACCCGATCCAGGTATACCACATGCACCGGGACCACACGGCCGGAGTCCACTACAAAAGGCGAGAATTGCGTGAGGCTGTCGCGGGAAAGGCTGTATTCTTTAAAAATGCCCTGCTTCGGGTATAGGAAATTGTAGTAGGCTATGCTGTCCAGCCCCATGCGGCGGCTCCATACCTGCCAGTCCATCAGCTGCGAGGTAGCTTTGGCCTCGTTGTTAAGCTTCAGTTTCTGGTATGATTTGCGCCCTTTATACCTGTCCCATGACGGCAGTGTGGGCACACCCTGCGCCGTGAATTTGGAGGTGATGGCATAGGCAGTGAGGTCAGCGTTGGGTACTGGCTTGCCTTTGGCATCACGCACGGTCACGGTCAGGTCGCTCTGCTGGCCCGGGTAGACAACCTGTGGCGCTTCCACTTCCAGGTTCAGGGTATACCTGCGGTGCGGAGCCACTTTTTCATCTGAACGGATCTCACCGCCCCACATGTAGCGCAACGTCACAAAATAAGGATCGTTGCTTCGGAGTGCGCGGGTATAGCGCAGTTCCCGCTCCTGCCCTTTGCCCTGCTCCACCAGCTTATCTCCCCGATACACAAAATACCAGTAAGGCAGCTTGCGCGGATTGTCGAGCACAAAGTAAAGCGAGTCCTTGCTTCGGTCGGTATAGGCCTGTAGCTGTGCATTTTCGGTATTGAGGGCAAGTGATGCCTCCTGCTCCGGAGTCTGCAGAATGTAACGTCGCACATAGGGGTTCACAGGCAAAAGGTAAGGCAACTGCACCTGCTGCTCCAGCACTTTGTTGTCTTTTGCGTCTACGGCAATCAGCTGCGCCTTTTGCGACACGGGCTTGTCCCCTTCCAGATACTTAGCCAGCAGACTATCCTGCGAGAGCGAGAGTTTCAGCTGCCCCGGGGTATAGGTATAGCTGGCCTCAGCGGACTGGAAACTGCGTTCGTTGCTGCTGTTCAGAAAATCAGCCCTCACCTGATAGCGCAAGGAGGCTTTCGGGAAAGAAGTGGCAGGTATGGAAATGCTTGTTTCGCCGGTAGCTTCCAGCGGCAGACTGTACTTCCAAAGCGTGTCGGGCACGAACACCTGCTGCTCCCGCGACCCGAACACCTGCCGGGTAAGCACCACAACTTCCACCCGGGCGTCGAGCAGATTGAGTCCGTTGGCGTCGGTGCCGCGCACGTGTACCTGGTTCTCCACACCAGCCTGGTGCTCCTCGTGCGCCAGTCGCAGGGTATACTTGTTTTCCTTTAGCTCATAGTCTTCGTAGGTGAACGAGTGGCGTACCAGCACATCCTCCCGCTTATTGGTTCTTTCCAGCAATAAGTTATAGGTGGCATCCAGCCGCAGGTTCAGGCTGTCGTGCAACACAAACCAACCTTCGTATGCTCTTTTGCGGTAAGGCTTGAGCTCCCCCAGTTTTTTTCGCTTGCTATCATAACCATACAGTATCAGCTGCGCCTCGTACGGTACCGGCTTGCCATTCCTGTTCACCACATACGCCTTATACCTGACCGTATCACCGGGTAGATATAGTGGCTTATTGGTGACCAGGTAGCCTTTGTATTTTTCAGGTTTCTCGCGACGATAGTCTTCGTCAAAAATAGCAGCCACACTGCGGATCCAGCCTTCCGGATGCCCCCATTGAATGGTTCTGTACACATCCCGAAAGGGCTGCCAAGTATAGCGGATCGGCCAGGTGTTGATCAGTCGTTGCCACCACTTTGGTTTGTAATGATACTGATGCTGCTGCTGCGCGAGTTCTTCATAAAAGGTATGGTCCTGGTGGCTTACGCTAATAATTCCCTTCTTGGGTCCTTTCTTCAGCCGGTAAGTGTTTGTTTTGCTATCGAAGGGCACGCGCTTTTTACCGGCCATTACTGTTGCATTCGTTACCAGCTGTCCCAGACTGTCGTGCACCAGCAGGGCAAGTTCCGGTTGCAGATGCAGGAGCTTCGCCTGCAGTGGGCTCTTTGTCTCGAGCCAGTAAATCAGATCGGGACCTTGGGCGTGCATGTAGAGGTAGTGACCGTGAGGCAGCGGCTTTGTGTAGGACTTCCCGATCGCAAATGAATCGATGACGGTGTGGAAGAAGTTGTTTTTCACCACATCCGGCCCCTTTTCATAAATACTGAGGGCCTGCTCGTCGGTAATTTTATAGATATAGGTATAAGGACTGCGCAGCTGAGAGTTAGCCAGACGCCCCTGCGCGAAGGCAGGCACGGAACACAAGAAAATACAGGCAAGCAGCAGTAGTTGTTTTAGCATAGCGGTGGGGTCAATTCCCTATCAATATACTAAAAATAGTATATTCTTATGCCTGATTGCCAAAAGCCCTTTCAGCATTAGTTACGCATGTTCAGGTACATTTCTTAGCAACCTGCAACAACACACCACACTATTTTTTCATTTTAACAATAATCCACCAGAACAAAGGCGCACAGGATGAATCCTATTACAGCTACATTCCTTTATAAGTAATCGTAAGCTTTAGTCCAATAAAAAAATAGCTCTCTGACTGTTTAGCTAATTTAATTGAAAACAAAATAACTATATACCAATTACCTCGTACTTTAAAAATACAATAATCACCCAGTAGCTTGTTTTAAATTTTATGGAATTTAATAAAGGACTTTCCCGCTATTAAAGCACCCTCCTTTATTTTTTAAATCTTTTTAAGGGACGTCGCCATGGAAATAACCAACCACACCTCGCACCATAATCGTCATATCTTCTTTGTAAAGGGCCTTGTGAAAGAACAGGCGCTTGATCAAATCCGCCAGAAAATTGCTGAAGCGCCAACGGATCATAAGAAAGAACTCTGGATCGACTGCTCGCACGTAGGCCGCCTGCACCTGACCAATAGCAGCATCTGCTCTTTTGTAAGCGAACTGCTCAAGATCCGGAAACACGATGTAAAGGTGGTGCTCTGCGACATGAATGCTACCACCGAGCGCCTGTTCCGCCTCCTCCGCCTCGACTCGCTTTTTGAAAAGGCTAAGTCTTTTGAGGAAGCGGAACAAGCAAAAAGCCCGCAAATCGCTGCCTAAGCCTGTTTGCATTGCTATAAAACCAAAAGAGCGCCTCTGCAAAAACAGAGGCGCTCTTTCTTTTCAGACTGTATACCTATACCTGCTACAGGCTCATGGTGAGAATCTGCTCTACATCTGGCACCTGAATATCGGCCCGCTCTCCCAGATTCTTCACGCCGCGCTCTTCAAAACGTTTCACAATTTGCTGGATTGTGCTTTTGTCTACCTCGTAGTCCTTGAGTCTGGTACGGATACCCAGCGACTCAAAGAAATCGACGGTGGCCTGCACTGTGGCTTCGATGCGCTCGTCCTCACTACCCTGCCTGATGCCCCATACCCGCTCACCATACTGCAGCAACTTTTCTCTTTTCGTATCGCGCTTGTAGCGCAGCAACGACGGTAACACAATGGCCAGGGTGCGCGCATGGTCGATGCCGTGCAGGGCAGTCAGTTCGTGACCGATCATGTGCGTGGCCCAATCAGTCGGGACACCTACCCGGATCACTCCGTTTAGCGCCATAGTCGCGCACCACATGATGTTGGCAGCCGTGTCGTAATCAGTTGGGTTTTGCAGCGCTTTCGGCCCCTCCTCCTTCAGCGTGATCAAAATGGATTCCGCCAGACGGTCCTGCAGCGGCGCATTAACCGGATAGGTCAGGTACTGCTCCAGCACATGTGTGAAGGCATCTACCACACCATTACTGAGTTGGCGCAGAGGCAGCGAGAAAGTAGTCTCCGGATCAAGGATGGAAAACTTAGGAAACGTAAGCGGCGAGCCGAACGAAAGTTTCTGTCTGGTTTCTTCCCGCGTGATCACAGAACCGGAGTTCATCTCAGAACCTGTGGCCGGCAAGGTCAGCACGGCTCCAAAAGGAATGGCTTTGGTCACGGGCACTTTCTCGGAACATATTTTCCAGGGATCGCCACCTTCGAAAGGTATAGCCGCTGCGATGAATTTAACCCCGTCGATGACAGAGCCGCCGCCTACGGCCAAGATGTAATCCACTTGCTCCTGTTTTGCCAGGTCTACTGCCCTCATCAGAGTTTCGTAGCGCGGGTTGGCCTCTATGCCGCCAAACTCTACCACCTCATACCCTTTTAAAGCGGCCATAACCTGTTCGTATACGCCGTTTTTCTTAATACTCCCGCCGCCATAAGCCATCAGCACGCTTGCATTAGCCGGTACTTCAGTAGCCAGGGCTGCGATCTGCCCCTTTCCGAACAGGATCTTAACGGGGTTATAAAAAGTGAAATTGTTCATAAATTAAATTCTGCTAATTAATTGGTGTTATAATCTGCCTCTTTCACAAGTAGCTTGCCCGTGTTTTCGCCTCTGAACAACCCAAAGAAGGCCTGTGGCAGTTGATCAAAGCCTTCTACAATGTGCTCTTCGTACTGCAGTTTACCAGCCTTTACCCAGCTTACCATTTCAGTTGCTGCTTCCGGAAAGCGGGCGGCATAGTCGCTTACGATAAAGCCTTTCATCAGGGCGCTCTTTTTGAGCAGGACAGGCTCCACCCGTGGGCCAGTCGGTACTGAGGTGGCATTGTACAGCGCGATCTGTCCGCAAACCGCAATGCGGGCGAATTTGTTTAACAGGCTATACACAGCGTCCGAAATCTCCCCACCCACATTGTCGAAGTAAACGTCCACCCCATCAGGACAGGCTGTTGCCAGCGCCTCGCGCATGTTGGAAGTGGTTTTGTAGTTGATGGCCTCGTCAAAGCCAAGCTCGTTTTTGAGATACGCTGTCTTATCGTCAGAGCCGGCTATACCTACCACGCGGCAGCCTTTCAGTTTGGCGATCTGCCCGACCACGGTACCCACCGCCCCCGCCGCGCCGGACACCACAACCGTCTCTCCTTCCTTCGGCTCTCCGATGAATAGCAGACCGCAGTAGGCCGTCATACCCGGCATGCCCAGTATACCCAGGTGGTAACTCAGCGGAGCCAGGTCCGGATCCAGCGAATTGAGGCCCTTGCCGTCGGAGATGCTGTAAGTTTGCCAGGGGAGGTTGCCCAGCACAACGGCACCTGACTTATACCTCTCGTTGCGGCTTTCCACTACTTCCGCCACCACACCCCCGGCTATGGGCTCGTTCAGGTTATAGGGCGCCACATAAGATTTGGCATCACTCATGCGGCCGCGCATGTAGGGGTCCACCGATATGTAGAGCGACTTCAGTAGCAGCTGTCCCTCTTGCAAGCCGGGAAGTTCTTCTTCTCTAAACTCAAAGTTCTCCTCCGTAGGCATGCCCTGCGGACGGCTTTTCAATAAAATGCTTCTGGTTTTCATAGGCTATGTTTGTTATACCTATTAGTGTATGCAAAATTGGCCCTGTGGGTTATAATTATACTTGCATCAGGCGGCCTTAAACGAAAAAAGGATGCTACCGGCCCTGTTGCCGATAGCATCCTTCACTATGATGTACTACTGTTGCTTATTTCTCGATCGTTTTAAATATCATGTGTGTCAGAAAATCTTCCAGCTCGCCATTGCCGTCTTCGTGTATGTTCGTCAGCGAGGGCAGATGCAGCGCAAAGAACTTCTGGTAATGCGCACTCTCCGCTATTGTGGAGACCAGGGAGGCCGGGTACATATAATCCGGGTTGATTTCGTGCACGATGCCGGCTATACGCTTGCAAAGGCGCTTGTAGCTCAAAAAGAAACCCTCCTTGTTGTTGGCATCCACCGTCTTGGTAAGGTAAGCTTTGGCCGACTCCGCCACCACAATGCGCTGCAGCGTTACCTCGTCAATGTGCTCAAAATCCATATCGTTTTCGATTCTACCTGACAAGATGCTAATCGCAATGCGCAGGCGCTCCTCCGGCGACTCAATGTTGTTAATAGCGAACACCAGCCTGTACTCCAGCCAGTTCCAGTACCACGAGATCAGGTACGAGAGCAACATGTGTTTACTGTCGAAGTACCTGTAGATGGTTGCCTCCGTACTATTGATGCGCTCCGCCAGTTTTTTAAAGGTGAAGGCCTCCAGCCCCAGTTCATCAATCAGGAGAATGCCGTGCTTGACGATGTCACGCCCTTTTTCGGATCCCTCCGGGTCTTTGAGGTATACCTTCTCCTCTACTTTGATCTTAATATTTGCCAGCAAGTTCTTCATGAAGTGTCTCCGTCAGGTTTTCAGCGTCATTGTAAAAGTTCACCACGCCGGTTTCCACGTTATACATTCCGCCTACGATGCCAATCTCGCCTTTTTCTATCATTTCGCGAAGGATCGGGCTATTTTTCTTTATCTCACCGATGGCCCACACCACGTTGGTTTCGGCCACTTTCTCTACAAATTCGTTGTTTTTGGAGCTCCGCTCACCGGCATACTCCACAGCGTTTACGGCTGGCGCTATCTTGTGCAGCAGTGTGCTCAGGTTGCCCATCTCTATGTGGTCGCAGGCTCCTTTTATGGCGCCGCACCTGCTGTGTCCCAACACCACGATCAGCTTGGAACCGGCCACTTTGCAGGCAAACTCCATGCTCCCCAGTATGTCCTCGTTCACCACATTGCCGGCAACGCGGGTACTAAAGATATCACCTAAGCCCTGGTCAAAGATCAACTCAGCTGAGGTGCGTGAGTCGATGCAGCTCAACACGATGGCAAACGGAAACTGATCTTCTGACGTTTCGTTGACCTGCTGCAGCAGGTTGCGGTTCACTTTCAGGTTGCTCACAAAGCGCTTGTTGCCTTCCAACAGAATCTCTTTTGCGCGCTGTGGGGTTAGCTCTGCCTGTGTTTCTCTGTTTTGCGTTCTCATGGGTTTTACTATTTTTTGAATCATTGGGTAATCTTTCGAGCAACCTGCCCGGCAAAGTTCGGATGTTTTTAGAACTTCCTCTCTTCGTATTTCAATTTTTCACTCCCAGTCGTGTCCTTTATTTTCAGGTGGCTGTCTTTGCTGCGGTCATTTCTCTATAGTTCTCAATCCGTTGGGGGCATATCCGGGCCTAAGCAGCTGGGCACAACCCGGCAATTTCCAACTGGAGGTGCTCAGGCTATACCTGCTCGCAGGTATAGCCTGAGCACGGACCCATTACTGCCGATGCCGATTATGCCCCCTGCGAAAGCGGCAATAGTGCCGGGAGACAGAGGTAGACCGGACATTACGCCACATAGTAATTAACGGTAATTATAGCAAATTCTGTTTAAGGTATAGGCTCATAACCTTAATACGATAGTTTTACTATAATACTACAAAGTAAAGCCACACACATTTCTGTTGCCAGTTTTTTTCGTGATTTTTATTACCGGCTGTATGATTTATATCATTGTTTTCAGGAGCAGACACTCGTAAATCGCAATCTGGAAGGGAGGAGCCGGTACTGCCCCGCAGGAAGCATGTCTGTTGAGAGTTGTATATTTGCCTGCCTCTGCCATTGGGCAGCAGTGTACCGGCAAAGCCCTTTTATTTATCATTAAACCCCGCTTACGAGTATGCAACAGTGGAACAAACTCAGCAAGGACACCATTCAGACGATTGTCTTCAACGCCCTGGCCGAGAACGTGAATTTCTATGACGAGAACATACTGGGTATACCTGGCTCGCATCTCGACAATAAAGTATTTTACCAGGATGCCCCTTTCCTGAAAGACGCCCCCTTCCTGACAGCGCTCATCCATAACCCCAACCACATTGGCTGCCATACCCTGGGCGCTTCCGAATCTTTTTTCAGGGGCACGCACCAGATCGAGCGCGAACTGATAGGTCTGTGCGCTGAGCAGATCCTGAAAGCCGAGCCCGGCAGCTGCGACGGCTATGTAGCAGCCGGCGGCACCGAGGCCAACCTGCAGGCCATCTGGATTTACCGCAACTACTTCCGCAACCGCGACGGTGCGCGCAACGAGAGCATCTGCATTCTGTGCTCCCGCGACAGCCACTACTCCATGAGCAAGGCTGCCAACGTCTTCGACCTCGACATCGCCACAGTGCAGGTGGACAGCGACACACGCGCCATTGACGAAGGGCACCTACAGGAAGTGATCGCCACTCAGAAAGCGAAAGGCAAAAGCCACTTTATTGTGATCGCTAACATGATGACAACTATGTTTGGATCAGTAGATAACGCTGAGTTATATGCAGCAGCACTTGAAGCCGACAACTGTCAATTCATGATCCATGTGGATGCGGCTTTCGGCGGCTTCATCTACCCTTTCACTAACCCCAATAACACGCTTAACTTCCAGAACAAGCACATCACTTCCGTGACGCTGGATGCGCACAAGATGGTGCAGGCGCCCTACGGCACGGGTATTTTTCTTATCCGGAAAGGCTTTATGCAACACGCAAATACCAAGGAAGCCAGCTACGTGGAGGGAGAAGATTTTACGCTGATCGGTAGTCGCTCCGGCGCCAACGCCATTGCCGTCTGGATGATCCTGATGACCTACGGACGCTACGGCTGGGAGGAGAAGACCACCACCCTGCTCAACCGCGCCGCCTGGCTGGCCGCTGAGCTCGACAAGTCAGGTATAGCCTACTACCGCGACCCATACTCCAACATCATCACGATCCGCAGCGAGTACCTTAACAGGGGCATCGCCAGCAAATATGGCCTTGTGCCGGATAATCACCATCACGCCAATTGGTATAAGGTGGTGGTGATGGACCACGTGACTATTGATCGCCTGATCCCATTACTCGCGGATTTGAAAGCCTACCAGCAGGAAGCCTGCTTAGCAGAATAAGCTATACCTGACAAGTTACCTCCGCGCTATACCTGACAGGTAACCCCATAAATCAGAAAAGGCTCCTGTAGCGGGAGCCTTTTCTGATTTCTATCAATCGGCTATACCTAGAGCGACTCCGTTAGCTGCTGCGGAGCGGCTATACTTGTCCCTTTATAGTGCTGCAGAAACAGCGCCAGTTTGTCCATGGTCTGGCTCAGTTCCTGTGGCTCTGGCAGGTATACGATGCGGAAATGGTCGGGCTGCTGCCAGTTAAAGCCGCTCCCCTGCACCAGCAGCACGTATTGATCCTGCAGAAAATCCAGCACAAAAGCCTGATCGTCGGCAATGGCGTACTTCTTCACATCAATTTTCGGAAACAGATAGAAAGCGCCTTTTGGCTTCACGCAGGTAATACCAGGTATAGCCGTCAGTTTCTCGTAGCAGATATCCCGCTGCTGCCTTAGTCTGCCCGTTGGTAATACCAGGTCCTGCATCTCCTGATACCCCTCCAGCGCCGTCCTTATGCCGTACTGCGCCGGCACGTTGCTGCACACCCGCAGGCTGGCCATGGTGTTCAGCCCATCGATGTAGTTCCTGGCTTTGGCTTTGTTGCCGCTCACCAACATCCAGCCCGCCCTGAAACCGGCCACCAGGTAGTTCTTGGAAAGCCCGCTGAAAGTGACGGTCAGCACCTCGTCTGAAAAAGTGGCCGTAGAGCAGTATTCCACTTCATCGTACAGTATCTTGTCGTAGATCTCGTCTGAGAAAACCACCAGGTTGTGTGCAGCGGCCAGTTCTACCAGCTCCTGCAGCAGTTCCGGGGCGTATACCGCGCCAGTCGGGTTGTTAGGATTGATGATGACAATGGCCTTGGTACGGCTCGTGATTTTATTTTTGATGTCGGCCAGGTCGGGATTCCAGTCGGAGGCTTCGTCGCAAAGGTAGTGCACAGCTTTGCCGCCCGAAAAGCGCACGGCCGCTGTCCAGAGCGGGTAGTCCGGCGAAGGCACCAGCACCTCGTCGCCGTTGTTGAGCAGCGCTTGCACCGCCTGCAGGATCAGCTCGCTCACCCCGTTGCCGAGTGAAATATCATCTGTATGGATGCCGGCTATACCCTTGGCCGTGTAGTAGTCCCGGATCGCTTCGCGGGCAGGCAGAATGCCTTTGTGGTCGGAATAGCCTTGGGCATAGCGCAGGTTATCCATAATGCTTCGGGTGACCGCCTCGGGTGCGTCAAAGCCAAAGGGAGCCGGATTGCCGATGTTGAGCTTCGTGATACGGTGCCCCTCCAACTCCAGTTCTTTTGCCTTCTCGTATATGGGCCCGCACAGTTCGTAATGAACCGCATCGAGCCGCGTGCTGCGTTGTATCATAATCGCTTAAATTTTCTCAAATTTAAGAGTTCGTCCGGTATTCCAAGCCAGGAGTCTCCTTAAAAAATATGGGTGTATCTACCAGTTGAATAATTGCGGGTGGGCAGGATATTACCCTCTTCCCAGAGGCCTGAAAACAAGTACGGCTCCTGTGCATAAGTCAGGGGTCGTACTTGGAGCCATACTTCACTAAAATCACTTTTACCCACTGGTTTTCAGATCATTGATACAGTTCTGGTCCAGTACCGGGGTATAGCCACCCAGCAGATTCTGCACCACGCTACCGGTCTCCACAGTATAGTGCATCAGGCATTTGCTATTATCGCAATGCCACCCGTGCGGCGCGTCCTGGTGGTTCTGCTGTATGGGTGTGCCGGCATTTACCAGGCCCAGGATATGCCCCAACTCATGCTGCATCACAACACTCTCAAGCTTTGTTCTGTCTGGCTGGCCGATACCCCCTGACATACCGCAGATCGTATGCTCAAACAAGGCCATGGACGTATTGCGGTAAGCCACCCCCAGCACCTTGCTGTTGTTGGTATCCTCTGCATACCTGCTGTCGGCAAAGAAGAAATAGACCGCGATCGTATCAGGCGGGGTGTACTCGGTGCGGCACTTTTCCTCAATGCCCGCTAGGTATTGTGCCGTGTAGGCACTTTTGCCGGGCGCCGGGATGGCAGCCTGCTTCAGAATGATACCGCCGGGTTTGTCCAGGTATTTCTCCATCCAGTTGCTCTTAACAGAGCGCAACACTTCACCTGAATCATACAACACAGGATATCCTAATCGACTGACATCACGCTATCCCACTGCCTAATCATCACCTGACCTCCAGCCTGTTACTGATAACTGCCTTGAGCATTTAACCTCCGGGCACAACCAAATGCTAAAAAAATTAGTACAAATGACAACTATATTAGCAAATACTATATATATTTGAGCGATATTTTACGAAACAGCACTATGAAAAAAGCCTATACCTTGAACACCCTGCCCGACCACCTGGAGATTGTGCCGCTGGACTTACCCGATCTGCTGGAACTCCCGATCAGCCAGAGTTACGTAGCGGCAGGTTTCCCATCGCCGGCAGAGGATTATTTAGAAGACAAGATTAACCTGCAGCAGGTCCTGATCCGGAACCCGACCGCCACTTACCTGCTGCGGGTGCGGGGTGAGTCGATGCGCGATGCCCGCCTGCACGACGGCGACATAATCGTAGTAGACCGCTCCCTCAAGCCCGGCCACGGGCACATCATCATTGGTGTGGTAGATGGCGAGTTCACAGTAAAACGGCTGCTGCAAAAAGGCCCCCGGCTATACCTGCAGCCGGCCAACGAACTCTACCCGCCCGTGGAGATCACGGAAGAGATGGATTTTAAACCCTGGGGCGTCGTGGTATGGTCGCTTCATAAAGTAAACGGCGGCCATGACTAGCCTTTTCGCCCTCGTGGACTGCAACAACTTCTACGCCTCCTGCGAGCGGGTCTTCGATCCAAAGCTGGAAGGAAAGCCCATTGTGGTGCTCTCCAACAACGATGGCTGCATCATCGCACGGTCCAACGAGGCCAAGGCACTAGGTATACAAATGGGTGAACCAGCCTTTAAAGTAAAAGATATAGTAGAGCAGCATAACGTGCACGTCTTCAGCAGCAACTATACCTTGTATGGCGATATGTCGGCACGGGTGATGCAGACGCTGGCGCAGTTCACACCCAACCTGGAGGTATACTCTATCGACGAGGCTTTTCTGGATTTAGGTAACTTCTATGGCCGCGACCTGAACCAGTACGCCGGAGAGCTTCGGAACACCGTCAGGATCTGGACAGGTATACCTGTGTCGGTGGGTGTGGCCCCGACCAAGACACTGGCTAAACTGGCGAACCGGCTTTCTAAAAAATCGAAGAAAGCGGATGGCGTACTGGTACTAACTGACGAGCGACACATACAGGAGGCACTGCGGCGCACCGAGGTAGGTGATGTGTGGGGCATTGGTCGGCGCTATGCCCGCAAGCTGGCCGGCTTTGGCATCCATACCGCCCTGGATCTGCGCAACGCTTCCGATGCCTTCGTGAAACAGCACCTGACTGTGGTGGGCCTGCGTACCGTGCGGGAGCTGCGCGGGGAGCCTTGCCAGGATCTGGAAATGATAGCGCCCAATAAGCAGCATATCTGTACTTCCCGCTCTTTTGGGTATGCCGTCACGTCACTGTCGCAGTTGCAGGAGGCTACCGCCAATTATGCTTCGCGTTGCGCGGCCAAGCTGCGGCGCCAGAAAAGCTGTGCGGGCGCCATTACAGTGTTTCTGGAGACAAACCGTTTCCGGGAAACGGACGCACAATACTTCAACAGCAAGACCATCGCGCTTCCCACGGCCACCAACAGCACCCTGGAACTGCTGCACTATGCCAGCCTGGCCATGCAGGCGCTCTACCGCGAAGGCTACCGCTACAAAAAGAGCGGCGTGATCGTGTCGGAGTTGCGACCCCAGAACCAGGTACAGACCAGCCTCCTCGACACCGTAGACCGCGACAAGCACCAGCGCCTGATGCAGATTATGGACAAACTCAACAGCGCATGGGGCCGCGATACGGTCACTAGTGCCGCCCAGGGCACTACCCGCCCCTGGCAGCTCAAGTGCGAGAAAAAGTCGCCCTGCTATACTACGCAGTTGGAGGAATTGCTATGTATTGGGTAGGCACCTCCTCGCTGTCTCCTTTTAGAGGAGGGGAATTGGGGAACGATTGTCATCCCCCCGCCCCCTTCGAAGGGGACTCTGCTATATCTTATTCTTTCTGTCATCCTGAAAGGATCCTGGTTGAAGGGAGGGCAGGCAGTTGCTGTAACACACCTCTGCCCCTCACTTCAAAGAGGGCCCCTACCCCCAGAGGGGAGTTTCAGCAGTTGTCATTTCACAGGTACAAGCGCTGTAGTTTCAGTTTCTATACCGGGTCCAACCACCCCTAACCCCTCCTTGTCTAAGGCGGGGAATCTGAAGCTACTACTTTACAGATATAGGCGTTGTAGTTACTGTCACATATCCCTGGCAGGTATAGCAAGAGTAACTTGCCCCGGAAGCGATGGAACAAATCACACCGGCCAGATGCAAAAACGACGATTTTGTGTTTGAGCGGTCAGCGAGTTTGGAGCGTCTTGATTTTTTTGCCTACTGGGGGTAGGGGCCCTCCTCCTTTTCATCAAGGAAAAAAGTAGGGCCCGCCCGGCCAGGGCAAGCTATGAAATAAGACAGGCCGCTATACCTGCAACGGCAGCAGCAATACCACTTGCCCGCCGCACAGGCGAAGCTATGAAACAACACAGATTACCAAAGCGCCAGGCAGCTAACCTAGATTTTCACCAGCGTTCGACATAACAGGAAAAGTATTTTAAGACTATGAAAGCAGAAGAATTTTTGAAAGGCCGCGGCGCACAGTACAACCCCGCCAACCCCTACCTGAAGCAGGAGTATGTGGCTGAGCACATCGAGGGGCTGGATGAAGCGATGCTCTCCAACACCAAAACCGAGTTTTTTGCCGAGCACCCCAGGAAAATTGTAAACAAGATCGATAGCCCGGATCTGGGTTTATCCTACTCCATGAACCCGTATCAGGGCTGTGAGCACGGCTGCGTGTACTGCTATGCCCGCAACACGCACCAATATTGGGGCTACGGCGCCGGCCTGGATTTTGAGCGCAAGATCATTATTAAAGAAAACGCCCCTGAGGTGCTGGCCCGGCAACTGGAAAGCAAGAACTGGCAGGTAATGCCCATCATGCTGGCCGGCAATACCGACTGTTACCAGCCCATTGAGGCAAAGAAACAACTCACCCGCCGCATGCTGGAGGTGTTGTTGGAGTACCGCCACCCGGTCAGCATCATTACCAAGAACGCTCTTATTTTGCGCGACCTAGACCTCTTGCAACAGCTCAACAAACTGGATCTGGTGCACGTGAACATCAGCATCACCACCCTCGATGAGAAACTACGCCAGAAGCTGGAACCCCGCACCGCCACGGGAGCCAGACGCCTGCAGGTGGTGAAGCAGCTGACAGAGGTAGGTATACCTGTCAATGTGATGGTGGCCCCCATTATACCTGGCCTCAACGACTCCGAAATTCCGGCCATCATCAAAAGTGCTGCTGAGGCGGGCGCCAGTAGCGCGGCCTATACCATTGTGCGACTCAACGGCAGCATCGGTCCCATCTTCGAAGACTGGATCAGAGAAGCTTTTCCCGACCGCGCCGACAAAGTGCTGAGCCAGATTGCTGACTGCCATGGAGGTCGGCTCAACGACAGTCGGTTTGGCACACGCATGCGCGGCGAGGGCAAATTTGCAGAGGCCATCAACAAACTTTTCCGGATGAGCCACAACCGCTATATGGCCGGCCGCAGCATGAAACCCTACAACTATAAGCACTTCTGTACCAGGGCAGGTATACAGATGAACCTCTTTTAAAAGTTGAAGATAACATGATCTGTATCTTACCAAATGGACAGATAAGCAAATTACCACAAAAGTATAGCCCGATGTACTTGTAATTACAATGTGCCCTCGCTATTATTGAGGGGTATAACATTTAAACCGTACGTCAGGTATACATTTACGACACCCCGCCGCCTGCTATTTCACGACAGCAAAACGATTGCATGGAACACGGAAACGATATTACAGTAAACAGTTGGGCTGAGGTACAGTCGGCTTTGTTTGACCATAGCTGGAACGAGAACATCAAGCGGTTTCGCTCCTCTCACGTTTACCGCGGCAGTTGGAGCAAGGAGTATGACCTGAGCACCAGCCTAACCCGACTCGGGAGCCGCTATTACGAACTGGAACCCCATATTCTGCGCAACTTCCGGAAGTACGCACACAGCAATGCCGCGCCCGGCGACTCGGTATGGAACTGGCTGGCCGTGGCGCAGCACCATGGCCTCCCGACCCGTCTGCTGGACTGGACCTACTCCCCTTATGTAGCACTGCACTTTGCCACTCAAAACCTGGCCAGCTACAACGAAGACGGGGCAATCTGGTGCGTGGATTACGTAAAAGCGAATGACTTCCTGCCGTTAAAACTTCAGACCGCTATCAAGGAAGAAGGCTCCAACGTGTTTACACCCGAGATTCTGCAGCCGGTCTGCTCATCCCTTAAAGAGCTCTCCTTGCTGCAGAACGAGGAATTTGTGGTGTTTCTGGAGCCGCCATCGCTGGATGAGCGCATTGTGCACCAGTATGCCCTTTTTTCGCTTATGTCGAATGCGCAGGCCAATATGAGCCAATGGTTGGAGCAGCATCCGGAACTGTTTTTCAAAGTCATTATACCGGCCGGACTGAAGTGGGAGATCCGGGATAAGCTGGACCAGGCCAACATCACCGAGCGGGTGCTCTTCCCAGGATTACAGGGACTAAGCCAATGGCTGAAGCGCCACTATACGCACGAATAAGTTTTTTACTAAAAAAGGAGGCTCAGGCGCTGTATCCTCACGAAATATCCATACTTTCATAGACTGTATTACACCGAATACCCATACCTGGCCATGAACTCCTTTTTACCCCGCACACATGAAGCGATCAAAAGCTTCATGCTGAAGAACTTATCACCCTACTACCTCAAAAAAAGCCTGAAACCCGCTACTGCCGTACTGGCGGCTGTACTGCTGCTGGGCTCCGCTTCCTGCACCCAGGACAAAGAAGCTCACTCCGCTACACTGCCAGCCACGACAGAGAACTACGAATTGCCAGGGCAGTCAACTGACAGCACCAGCACCGCCTCTGCCGACACAGTAGCAACACAGGCACCAACAGCTGAACCGACGCTAACTCCTGCCACTGAAGCACCCACCGTATACCCGGGGCCTGAGCCGCTACCTGGCGCCATCCTGCCACACAAGCGCATACTGGCCTATTACGGCAACCCGCTGTCCAAGCGCATGGGTATACTGGGCGAGTATCCGGTGGAGGAAATGCTAAACCGTCTGGATGAGGAAGTAGCCAACTGGGCCAAAGCCGACTCGCTGACGCCTGTACAACCCGCCCTGCATGCCATTGTGGTAACCGCGCAGGGCCACCCGGGCCGTGGCGACAAATACCGCCTGCGCATGACCGACAAAATGATTGAGGATGTGCTGGAGATGGCCAGGCAGCGCGATGCCATTGTGTTTCTGGATGTGCAGGTAGGCCGCAGCACCCTGCCTGAGGAACTTCCTCGCCTGACACAGTTTCTGAAGCTTCCGAACGTGCACTTGGGTATAGACGCCGAATTTGCGATGAAAGAGGGCGAAGTACCCGGCAAGAAGATCGGTAGCTTTGACGCAGAGGATATCAACTACGCCACCGGCCTGCTGGCTGACATTGCCAAGGAGCATAACCTGCCACCTAAATTGCTGATCGTGCATCGCTTTACACAGCGCATGATTCAGAACTCCCAAGACATTAAATTAAGACCCGAAGTACAGGTAGTGATGCACATGGATGGCTGGGGACCGCCGGCGCTTAAAAGAGACACTTACCGCCGCTTTATCGTCAAAGAGCCAGTGCAGTTTACAGGTTTCAAAGTATTTTACAAGAACGACACGCGCAACAACTCCCGCCTGATGACACCCGAGGAGATACTCAAGCTAGACCCGAAGCCACTTTATATTCAGTATCAGTAAGGTATAGCTGAGAAGAGAAGAGATGGTAATAAAAGTATAGAAATGGTTTACCAAATTGACTTGCAAGATTTAGAAAGCTTAAACCACTTAATCTTTGACGCTAGTGTTGAGTTCGAAGACCTTGAAAAGTTAAGTATAGATAGCCCGATTGAGCTTAAACTAGAAAGACGATGCTTTGAGAATGTAAAAAGGAAGAAATTCTTATTTTGGTCAAGCACCACCTTTGGTGGCAAAATATCTTTACTCAAATTACATGGTGTAAAAGACATTCAACTAGAGGGAATAGACGATACATTTAAGGACAATCACTTTATTAATGAGATTGTCTTTAACTTCCCTGATAATGCTTTGGAACTTGCAACAGTCTTCGGTTTAAAGGTCAAATTTATTCTTGGTAGCGGCTTTCGAGGAGAATTAATAGACATTGGGAATAATGATTTTGGGGCTGGTAGTTTATTTGGCTCTAAAGGCTTTACCAAAAAAGAGTGGGTGAATCGTAACAAAAAAAACTAGCCAAGCTTTTGAGTATTAGCCGACAGGTATAGCCGACAGGTATAGCCGACAGGTATAGCCGACAGGTATAGCCGACAGGTATAGCCGACAGGTATAGCCGACAGGTATAGCCGACAGGTATAGC
>NZ_JALKAA010000006.1 GCF_024171605.1 Pontibacter sp. HSC-36F09
GCCGACAGGTATAGCCGACAGGTATAGCCGACAGGTATAGCCGACAGGTATAGCCGACAGGTATAGCCGACAGGTATAGCCGACAGGTATAGCCGCAAACGACTGACGTCGTTTGCGGCTTTTGTTTGAGCGGTATTCAACGGAAGAAAAATTTGGCAATCGCGCCTCCTGCCGCTTCAAAATGCGAAGAATTATGCCGATATTAAGCCCATACCGACACGCAGGCAGATAATTTAAAATTTTCGGGATCAGCAGTGAGTAAAAAGGCCCGGATTTTGCGTTACAGGTATAATATAATTCAAGCCAATGCACTTATAAAGCCAGAAGGGCTATAGGCGCCAGAAACCACAAAAGCAGGGAATCATGACGCAGTTGTTCAAGCTCTCTAATCTGACTACGTTTTTAGTTCGGTTCATCCAGATCATCATCGTGTTCCCGATGGCGGTCCTGATTAGTTTCTACCTACCCCCCATCAGCTTCATTGACTATGAGCTGAACTTCCTGCTGTGCGTTATTCTGGCGGCCATTATCTCGGTGATTGTAACCAGCATTAACAAGAAACTGATCCTGTTGGCTTTTGTGGGCATCATGGGGGCCATGTTCTTTAACAGCACCTTCGACGACTATACCGTAGAGAACCTCTACGCCGACTACAACGCCATGCTGGTGAACATGACCAGCAATTCCAGCAAAGTATCTTATTTCAAGCCCGTAAAAGGCACTTATTTTCAGGAGCGCCGTGTCAAAAGTGCCATGCAACCCACCCATCCGGCTGTGCGGTCCTTTGCCGTTGAGCACTCTACCCGCTTTTTTCATGACGAGTACTACCGCAAGTATGGCAAAATGGTCCGTTACTTCTCGCTCTTTAAGCATGTGCGCAACAGCTGGCGCTACGTAAACGACCCGCTTGGCTTGGATTATTACTCGCCGCCTACCGAGAGCATCCAGCTGCTGGCCGGCGATTGCGACGACTATGCCATCCTGATGGCCTCTTCTATTATGGCCATTGGCGGTGAAGCCCGCATCGTGATTTCGCCCAACCACATGTATACCGAAGTAAAAATGGGCACTGTAGAGGATCTGGACAAGGTAAGTTATGCCGTGCGCTCGCTTTTCCCGGATGAGGTAACCGGCGGCAAGATCCACTTCCATGAAACAAACGGTGAGCTTTGGATCAACTTCGATTATACGGCAGGTTATCCGGGCGGTCCCTTCCTGGAGCCGGAACTGTATAGCGTAATCAACTTTACCAACTCCTGAGGACGGCTTATACCTGACAGGTAGACTAAATTTTTGGATTTATCGTACAAATGCTGCAGCCGCTTGATTAGCGGCTGTTTATTTTCTATACTTACCATTTACAGCATAAAACGACCGAAAGACATATGCCCAAAATCCTGATTATAGATGACGAACGGGCCATTCGCAGCACCCTGAAAGAAATTCTGGAGTTTGAGAACTATAATGTAGACGAAGCCGAAGACGGACAGAAAGGTTTGCAGCTACTCGGTAAGTCGAAGTACGATGTGGTGCTCTGCGACATCAAAATGCCCGGCATGGATGGCATCGAGGTGCTGGAGAAATCCATGGAAATGGCGTCTGACACGCCTTTCATCATGATATCGGCGCACGGCACTATCGATACGGCGGTGGAGGCCACCAAAAAAGGCGCCTACGACTTTCTGCAGAAACCACCGGATCTGAACCGCCTGCTGGTGTCGGTGCGCAATGCGCTGGACAAGTCGAACCTGGTGACCGAAACCAAGATCCTAAAGAAGAAAATATCGAAGACCTACGAAATGGTGGGCACTTCGGAAGCACTAGGTCGCGTGAAGCAGGCCATCGAAAAGGTAGCTCCGACCGACGCCCGCGTGCTGATCACAGGCCCTAACGGATCGGGCAAGGAATTGGTAGCCCGTGCCATACACGAGCATAGCAACCGCGCCAATGGCCCCTTGATCGAGGTAAACTGCGCCGCTATACCTAGCGAGCTGATCGAGAGTGAACTGTTCGGCCACGAGAAGGGCTCGTTTACCTCTGCCGTGAAGCAGCGCATTGGCAAATTTGAGCAGGCCAATGGCGGTACGCTTTTCCTGGATGAAGTAGGCGACATGAGTTTGTCGGCTCAGGCCAAAGTGCTGCGGGCACTGCAGGAACACAAGATTACGCGTGTAGGCGGCGACAAGGACATACAGGTGGATGTACGTGTACTGGCTGCTACGAACAAAAACCTGCTGGAAGAAATCGAAGCCAGGACATTCCGCGAGGATTTGTACCACCGCCTGGGTGTGATTCTGGTTCATGTGCCGCCGCTAAACGAACGCCGCGAAGATATACCTGACTTGGTGCAGAAGTTCCTGCAGGACATCGCCAACGACTACGGCAACAAGCCCAAGAACATCACAGCAGATGCGCTGGAGTACCTGAAACAACTCGACTGGCGTGGCAACGTGCGCGAACTGCGCAACGTGGTAGAACGACTGGTAATCATGAGCGGTCAGGAAATAACACTCGAAGATGCCAAAGCCTATGCCCGACCGGCTGTGGCATAATGATTTTATATGCTCTCTATTATTTTACTGTTCTCACTAATGCAAAACGCCCCGGCCTGCTGGCTGGGGCGTTTTTGTTATCTACCTGTTTTATACCTTAGGCAGCTGCTTTGCCCTGCTTCAGCATACAACATTGCTTATATTTGTTACCACTTCCGCACGGGCAGGGCTCGTTACGGCCAAGGCGCTTGCCATAAGGGTTGAGCAGCTCCCGGAAGTTAATATGAAACCTTCTCTTGAGATTTTGCTTGAAAACCTTGGTCAGCAGTTCGTACAAACGCGGGTGCTTCTCGGCCAGTTGATCTGGTTTCTCGAAGAAATACTCCGTTACCACTGCAAAAAACTCCGCCTCGCTGGTCGCGCCGTAGTCGTTAATGTCTGACTTTCCTTTTTCGATCTGGCTGATCTTGCGGTACATGAGTTCCTTCCAGGGGCGCACCAGCTCGTCGGGCAGGTAGGCTTTGGGTATACCATCTATCTCGCCATCGGCCTGGTCAAGCATGTGGGCAAATTCGTGTATACCTACGTTCTTGCGGTCGGCCATATCGTTGAACCCCTGCTCCAGCGCCGCCTTGGACAAGGTAACGTAATGGTCGTTCTGGAATGGATTTACGCGCCCCAGTACCTCCGAAAACGCTTCATTATCCTCGTTCTTATACCTGTGAATGCTGCCCGGAAACACCAGCACCTCGCCCAAGTTGTGGTATTCCCAGTCTTTAAAACCAAAGATCGGAATGATGGCGCTCGAGCCAACCAGCACTTTAGTCGTATCGTCTACTTCGGTATCTATACCTGTGATGCGCTTTTCGGACACAAAAAGCAAGAGTTTCTGTTCAAAGCGTTCCTTCTCTTCGTCGGTCTTTAAAGTATGGTAAAAGCCCACCCTGTCCTGCAGGATCTTGCGCCACTCAACCGGAAAGCCCTTTTTCAGAATTTGCTTCCGATAGCGTTCCCGGCGGGTGGCCCACCTGTAAAAAAGCAGCAGCATACCTGCCACCAGTGCAATAAAAAATATGTAACCCATGGGCAGCTTAAACGGTGAATTGGTGTTTTGGATGTTAGGCGATCAGCAGATTGCAGCCCCGGATATCCGAATTATCGAATCGACCCAGTACTTCGAATGTGCCGTCCGGCTTCAGGCGACCAATGTCTTTTGTCTCGATAAAAGCACAGGAATCGATGTTGGCCAGGTCGATGATGTTGATGCCACCCGAGCGTATACCTGGCCGGATGTCAAAAGGATCGTTGAGGTCGCGCAGGAGCACGCGCAAGGTATAGCCCGGATGAAAAAGACCGTCGCCCAGTGAGTAGGCCTGCGACAGGAGTTCCGTCATACCGTACTCTGAGTGAATTGCCTCTACCCCAAAGCCATGCTTCAGGTATGCGTGCAGTTCCTCCCGGATCATCTCCCGTCGACGCCCCTTCATACCGCCGGTTTCCATAATCGTCACACCACTGAAATCCTCCTGCCCCTTCAGTTCATCAGCCCAGTCGAGCAAGGCATAGGAAACGCCCATCAACAGCACTGTTTTCCCTCTTTGCCGGGCACCTTTAACGGTTTGCAGCAACTGGTCATGGTTTCGGAGGTAAAAGCCCTCCTCCTGCTGCCCGGATTGCTTCACAAAATAATCGACCATGGCCACCAGCGACGAGCCACCCTGCTCCAGGTATGAGGGCAGCAGCGCGAGCACTACATAGTCGGTCAGGGGGCCATAGAAAGATTCGAAAATACGCTGTGTGGTGCGCAGGTACCAGTCCAGGCTGGCCACCTGGTGGCGGCTGCGAGTCATCTGGGTGGTGCCGCTGCTGTAAAAAGTAACCTCAGGCTCAAATAAACCAGTTTTCACCTCGTGGGTTTTGAAAAACTCGATGGGCAGAAAAGGGATATCCACCAGTTGGCTGATTTGCCTGGGGTCGCGGCCTAAGTGCTGCAAATAGTCACGGTATACCTGGTTGTGCTCGGCCTGGTAGCTGAATAGCGCCAGGGCCGTTTCTTCAAAATCAAAGGGTTGGTCAGCCAGTAATAGCTGCAGGTGTCGGGCTTTGAAATCCATCCAAATTATTTATAACAATTCCTGTATCTGTTCGTTTGATTTAGTAAATTTAGCTTCAATTTCTGAGATCCTACATGAGATACATGCTAAAGTATGGTGCGGCATGCCTACTGTTGCTGCTAGCCCTTAGCTCCTGCCGCAAAGAACCTGTCTACGACGTAGTGCCTGAGATTGAGTTCAGGCGTGTGGAGCAGTACCATTTTGTGGACACCCCTTTCCCTCAGAGACCCGATATCACCTCTTTACGCGATTCAATCGTGTTGGTCATCGGCTTTAAAGACGGCGACGGCAACCTGGGCCTTTCCAGCAACCGGGAATCGCAGGACTTTCAGCCACCTTTTAATGAAGGCTCTGAGTTTGAGCAGAATTTTCACACCGTGATGTACATCAAGGAGGAAGATCCGAACAATCCGGGTAGCTCCCGTTTTGTGCCTTACCCTTTCCCAGTACCGGGCTTTCAGTTCTCGGGGCGGTTTCAGCGGCTTTCGGCAGATGAGCGCCCGGAAACTTTGGAAGGCGAGATCAAATACAGCATCAACGAGATCAACGCGTCAGAGTTCCCACTGCTGCAACCCGGCACGGTTATCAAGTTTGACATCTTCATTTACGACCGCACCACCCCTGTGCCTAACCGCAGTAACACGGTGACGACAGACGAAATAACCTTATTCCAGCCAGCTGGAGGCTGATCACTAATAAAAGCATAAAAAATCAAGGCCCTGTATCATCTGGTACAGAGCCTTTCTTTTTTGTGTAGCAGGACGAAGCGATCCGAGCCGAAGGATTGGGCCTGATTACTGATTTGCCATGAAGGGCGCTATACCTGCTCGTTTATTATACCGGTCTTGTACAGGCTAAGGCTAGGCGTCAGCTGAAGCCTGTGCTTTGTTAGCGGGGAGTACTTTTATATTTTTAAGTACGTATTAAGAATCAAAGTCTTCTAAAGTCCACTCAATCATTACTTCTTCTACCCAATCAATGAATTTTTCATTGCACGTCTCTACTTCTTCCTTTTTAGAATAGGTGAAGTCATGTTGCCAGAAAACCACAGGGCATAGGCTATTTTCCATTCTGGATAAGTCAAGGCAATAATAATTCCCTCTTCCGTCAGGAGAGAAAGGAAGGAATTCTTTGGGCATTGTGTTTCCAGCTCCATCATGTTCAAAACGGTATACTTTGTCTAAAGACTCTTCTTTAAATTCTATACCGATACCAAGCACTTCTGTTCCTGCTAAAGAGAAGTAATTATATTTGGTTAGGATGTAGCTGAAATCAAAGGGTAACTTAAAGCCTATTTGATTCTCGAATTCACTCAATCTGTTATCTGGAATTAGCTCACCTAGGTCCAGCAAGTTCTTTGAGAATTGGTAAAGACTCCCAAGCACTTTTTCGCATTGTTGCTCTATTTCTTTCATTATTGAGTGTAACCGCTAACTTAGGTATAAATGCAGCTCCCTCTAGGGTAAAAGGCGAGTTACTATACCTTTACTGCATCACTGCAGGTATAGCAACTCGCCTTATGCTCTTCGTCTGAAACTAGTCCGACTTAATAGATAACCGGATAAGCCTTCGGGTCTGCCTCATGCATGATCTCGTACACCGCCTCGAAAACATCCTCTGTATTTGGTTTGGAGAAGTAATCGCCGTCCGATGAGTATGGTGGACGGTGTGCGTGTGCTGAAAGGCATTGTGGCTTAGAGTCCAGGTAGCGCCAGGCGCCCTGCTCGTCCACTACCTGCTGCATCATATAAGCCGTGGCTCCTCCCGGCACGTCCTCGTCGGCAAACAACACGCGGTTGGTCTTGCGGATCGAGTCGGTAATCGAATGCTCCAGGTCAAACGGCAGCAATGACTGTACGTCGATCACCTCGGCTGAAATACCAAAATCCTCCAGTTGGCGGGCGGCTTCTATTACGATGCGGCACATTGAGCCATAGGTTACGATGGTAATATCAGTACCTTCTTTCAGCACCTCCGGCTTACCGAGCGGTACAGTAAGCTCTCCTATATTACTAGGTATACGCTCCTTCAGGCGGTAGCCGTTGAGGCACTCGATCACCAGTGCCGGCTCGTCAGACTTAAGCAGCGTGTTGTAAAAACCTGCCGCCTGGGTCATATCACGTGGCACCAGCACGTGCATACCCCGGATGCTGTTCAGGATCATACCGATTGGGGAACCGGAGTGCCAGATCCCTTCGAGGCGGTGTCCGCGGGTACGCACGATCAGAGGCGCCTTCTGGCCACCTTTGGTGCGGTACTGCAGGCAGGCCACGTCGTCAGACAGAATCTGGATAGCATATAATAAGTAGTCGAGGTACTGAATTTCGGTGATCGGGCGAAGACCGCGCAGGGCGGCTCCTATACCTTGACCGATGATGGTACACTCGCGTATACCTGTATCGGTTACGCGCAGTTCGCTGTGCTTCTCCTGCAATCCGGCAAAAGCCTGGTTCACATCCCCGATGCGGCCCACATCTTCGCCGATGGCAAACACGCGTGGATCACGGGATAGCATGGCATCGAAGCAGGCCTGCAGCACTTCACGGCCGTCTACTTGCGGTGCGTCTTCGGCAAACTCAGGCTTTACTTCCTCTACCAGCAAAGCTGCTTCGTCGGACTGGCTGTATAAATAAGAGTTGAAGCGGTCGGTGTTCTCGCCCATGGTTTGCTCCAGCCAGCCGACCAGCTCGCGCTTTGCCTGGTTGTTTTCGTCGCGCACGTAGCGCAACACCTTGCGCACGGCTCTCACCGCATCGCTGCGAATAGGCGTTCCTGTCTTGCGGAGTTCTTCTGTGATGGTGGCAATCTCGGTGATATGCTCGCTGGCAGCTGCCAGGTTATCCATCAGCTTCAAGGCCTCTTCATGGTCAACTTTGATGCCGTCTGCAAAAGCGTTCCAGGCAGCACCACGGGCCTGACGAACGGCTTCTCTGGCTTCTGCCTCGATCTGGTTCAGCTGCTCGGCCGTGGCAACGCCGGCACCCAGCATCCACTCGCGCATCTTCACCAGGCAATCGTAGTCGGATTCCCAGGCCAGGCGGTCCTTCGACTTATACCTTTCATGTGAGCCTGAAGTAGAGTGGCCCTGGGGCTGCGTCATCTCCTCCACATGCACCAACACCGGCACATGTTCCTCGCGGCATACCTTCACGGCAGCCTCGTAAGTTTCGCAAAGCGCCAGGTAGTCCCAGCCCTTTACTTTAAATATCTCGTAGCCCTGTTCCTCGCGGCTGTTGCGCTGGAAACCGGCAAGAATCTCTGAAATACTGCCCTTGGTGGTCTGGTACTCAGCCGGCACCGAAATACCGTAGCCATCGTCCCACACCGAAACCAGCATGGGCACCTGCAGCACACCGGCTGCGTTAATCGCCTCGAAGAACATGCCCTCAGAGGTAGAAGCGTTGCCGATGGTGCCGAATGCCACCTCATTTCCGTTCACTGAGAACTGCTGCATACCTTGCAGGTCCGGGTTCTGACGGTATAGCTTGGAAGCATAGGCCAATCCTACCAGGCGGGGCATTTGCGAGGCGGTAGGCGAAATATCAGAGCTGGAGTTTTTCTGCTCCATCAGGTTCTTCCATTTCCCCTCTTCGTCGAGCAGGCGGGTGCCGAAGTGGCCGTTCATGGCGCGGCCGGCTGTGGAGGGCTCTGCCTCTACATCGGTATGCGCATATAACTGTGCGAAATATTGCTGGAGCGTCAGTTCACCAATGGCAAACATGAACGTCTGGTCGCGGTAATAGCCGGAGCGGAAATCGCCATTCTGAAAGAACTTGGCCATGGCCAGCTGGGCTACTTCCTTGCCATCGCCGAAAATACCAAACTTGGCTTTGCCCATAAAAACCTCTTTGCGGCCGGCAAGGCTCGCGTGGCGGCTCTCCCAGGCAAGGCGGTAGTCGTTTAATATTTCCTGAGTGCTTAGTCGTTGAGTTATAGATGCTTCAGCAGTTTGCATGTCTCGTCTGTAAAAGCTTATAGTGGATTTTCTCTTCAAAAGTACAGAATATTAGCCTAAAATCAAATTTGGGGAGCCGGGCAGGCCGTCAAACACCTATACTTAGACTTGTCTTTTTGTTAAAAGATTTTATATCTTTGTTTGTTTGCAGAACCTCTTTTTTCATTCGCAAAATTTCTTTAATTCGCATTATGAACAGAAAATTTTACTTACTTACCGTGCTTAGCCTGCTGTTGGCTGGTTTTACGGCCCAGGCGCAGGGCGAACTCAAGTTTGAGAAAGAGACCCATGACTTTGGCACATTTGCCGAGGGTGTGATCGCTTCATACGAGTTTGTAGTGAAGAACGTAGGCGATAAGCCTGTGGTTATAGCCCAGGTACAGCCTTCCTGCGGCTGCACAACGCCAGAGTGGACAAAAGACCCGATCATGCCGGGCAAAACGGGTGTGATCAAGGCCATGTACAACAGCAACGGCCGTCCGGGCCCGTTCCACAAGTCTATTTCTGTGATCTCCAATGCCGCTACCCCCCAAGCTGTTATCTTCATTAAAGGGGAAGTTGGACCAAAAGATTTAAAAACCAGCCACACGCCGGAACAAAAAGCAAATTCGCCGCGTTTGGCTGTTGGAACTACTTCACACAGCTTCGGAAAACTTGAAAAAGGACAAAAAGCCGTGGCTAAGTTCACAATCAAAAACACAGGTCGACAGGACCTGGTGGTGCAGGGCGTGAAGGCAAATTGCAACTGCATAACCTATAAAGTTTCGCAACCAGCAATAAAACCAGGACAGCAGGCAACTTTGGAACTAACCTATATTCCTACAATGTTAAAGGAGCAAAATGAGGTAGTAACCATCGTTTCAAATGATATCGTAATGCCAGACCTGAAGCTCACGCTGAAGGCAAATGTAGTAGAGAGTCTGGCTCAAAAGAATATGTTAAGGGAGGGCAATCAGCCGGTACCTTTCAGATAGTTTTTTTCATAGTTTTATTTTGTACTAATGGCAGTGATTCTATCACTGCCTTTTTTCATTTTATACCTTCCCACAAAAGCAGACAGCGTAGCACAATACAATTTCCGGGCAACCGGATGCAGCCGGCCAGGTGCAATCCCAAAACGCCGCTGTTCAAGGCCTACCCCTCTCCCCATCGCCTTTTCAAGGTACTTTAAATCAGCCGAATGCAGATGTCCTAACATTGTTAAAACAGGATTTGTGTTTAGCCTTTTATTTCAAGATAGATATGGTATATTTGCGCAGCTTTTCCAATAACTAATACTATAAGAAATAAAGACATGATTATTGGTGTTCCAAAGGAAATCAAGAATAATGAAAACCGCGTAGGCGTAACTCCTGCCGGCGTGGTGGAACTGGTGCGCAATGGCCACACCGTGTACGTACAGGCTACCGCCGGCGAAGGCAGCGGTTTCATGGACGATGAATATTCTAATGCTGGCGCTACCGTGCTGCCAAGCATCGAAGAGGTATACGGCATCGCTGAGATGATCATCAAGGTGAAAGAGCCGATCGAGTCAGAGTACAACCTGATCAAAGAAGACCAACTGCTGTTCACTTACTTCCACTTTGCTTCTCACGAGCCGCTTACGCACGCTATGATGAAGCAAAAGGCCGTTTGCCTTTCTTACGAAACGGTTGAGCGTGCTGACAGAAGCCTTCCGCTGCTGGTGCCTATGTCAGAAGTGGCTGGCCGTATGTCCATTCAGCAGGGCGCCAAGTACCTGGAGAAACCACTCAAAGGCCGTGGCATTCTGCTGGGCGGCGTACCGGGTGTTCGTCCTGCCAAAGTGATGATCCTGGGTGGTGGTATTGTAGGCACCAACGCAGCCAAAATGGCGGCAGGTATGGGTGCCGACGTGACGATCCTGGACACTAACCTGGCTCGTCTGCGTTACCTGGACGATATCATGCCAGCCAACGTGAACACCTTCATGTCGAACGAATACAACATCCGCGAACTGCTTCCTACGCATGATCTGATCATCGGTGCCGTGCTGATCCCGGGTGCGAAAGCTCCTCGCCTGATCACACGCGAAATGCTGAAGGAAATGCGTCCGGGTACTGTGGTGGTAGACGTTGCTGTTGACCAGGGCGGTTGCATCGAAACCTGCAAGCCGACTACGCACGAAAATCCGACTTTCATCATTGACGATGTGGTGCATTACTGCGTAGCCAACATGCCGGGTGCCGTACCTTACACTTCCACACTGGCGCTTACCAACGCTACCCTGCCTTACGCGATCCAACTCGCTAACAAAGGCTGGAAGAAAGCTTGCGCTGACAGCGAAGAGTTGAAGAAAGGCCTGAACGTAGTACAGGGCAAAGTAGTATACAAAGGTGTGGCAGAAGCCTTCAACCTGGAGTATACCGAAGTTAACTCTGTGCTGTAATTAAGGTATAGCCTGATTTATAAACGAGCGCCTTCCTGATCTCATCGGGAAGGCGCTCCTGTTTTAGGGAGTTTACCAAAAGCGCACCATTTTCAATATCTTTGTGTTTTATTGCCGGCCTGCCTCAACTTCAACGGTAGCCCATATGCCAAAACTCTCTATTCTGACTGATGTTTGACAGTTCATTTCAACTGCTGCTGCGCCGCTTAGGGCTCGTGTTTCTGCTCTATACCTTGCTGCGTGCCATTTTCTTTGTCTTTAACTTCGGCCACTTTGCCGAAGCCCCTGCCGGGCAGGTGGCGCTGGCTTTCGTGCATGGCCTCCGCTTCGACGTGGCGGCGCTCGTTATCATCAACTCACTTTTTATACTCCTGACGCTGCTGCCGCACGGCAACTTGCAGCACCCGACCTACCAGCGAACGCTCCGTTGGCTCTTTGTGCTTACCAACGCGCCTTTCATCGCACTGGCACTGGTAGATGTAGAGTTCTTTAAGTTCATTGGCCGAAGGTCAGGCAACGAGGTGCTCACCATCACAGGCGATGTGCTTGGGCAACTTGGGCAGTTGGCCAGCTATTACTGGTACATGGGCCTTGTCTTTGCGGGTTTGGTCTTTGCGATAATCAAGCTATACCCTACTTCTGCTGCTATACCTGAACGGCGGCCAGTGTTGTGGCAGCGCTACCTGCGACTGTTGCTGGTGGCCGGCTTTGTGGTGCTAGGTATACGGGGCGGTATCCAACTAAAACCCCTGCGTCCGGCGCATGCTTTTGTGCACGAGCATTCCTCGTTGGGTCACCTGTCGCTCAATACGCCTTTCACTTTTATCAAGAGCATCGGCAAGGCCACTATAGAAGAAAAGCACTTTTATGGCTCCGACGAAGAGCTCCTTGCTAATCTACCGGTAAAGCCGGGCAGGTATGCTATACCTGCCGGAGAGCCGCTTCAGGAAAATGTGGTGCTAATCATCATGGAAAGCTTTGCCTCGGAATATGTAGGAGCCCTCAATAACGGCGAAGGTTATACCCCCTTTCTGGATTCGCTGGCCGGTGAGGGACTGCTGTTCCGCAACAGCTTTGCCAATGGCCGCAAATCCATAGAAGCGCTGCCTTCCATCCTGTCCGGACTGCCTTCGCTCCTACCCGATCCCTACATCACTTCGCCCTACCAGTCCAACACGATTTACAGTGCCGGGCACTTATTAAGAAACGCCGGCTATACCACGGCCTTCTTTCATGGCGCAACAAACGGCACCATGGGCTTTAATCAGTATACCCAAATGGCAGGTATACAGCACTATTTTGGTCTGGAAGAATACCCTTCGGATCTCCGGGCAGCGCATTTTGACGGTAACTGGGGCATTTTTGACGAGCCATACCTGCAGTACACGGTACAGGAGATGAGCAAATTCCCGCAACCCTTCTTCAGCACGGTCTTCACGCTCAGCTCCCACCAGCCTTATACCGTGCCTGCCCATTACAAAGACAAATTCCCGAAAGGCGAGCTGGAGATACACGAGTCGGTGGGCTATGCCGATTATGCCTTAAGAGAATTTTTCAAGACAGCCTCCCGGCAGCCCTGGTACAGTAACACCTTGTTTATACTGGTGGCCGACCACACCCAGAAAAGCATCCGTCCGGAGTACCAAAACGAACTGGGCTACCACCGGGTGCCGCTCCTGCTCTTTCATCCTGCCAAAAAACTAAAGGCTGATGTGCAGAAAGTCACGCAGCATGTCGATATTCTGCCTACGTTGGTGGATTATCTAAGACTACCAACCGATAAACTGATGCTCTTTGGCCAGTCGGTGTTGGACAGTGCCGCTACCGGGCATGCGCTGCTTTACAATGGCGTCTCGTATTATTTGGTGCAACAGAAGGGTGTGGCTGAACTGACGGCCACGGATGAAGTGCGCTTCCATACCTTCCCGGAACTAGCGCCTGCCGCAGAAGCAGATGCGACGCAGGGGCAGCAGTTGAAAGCCTATGTGCAGTACTTTAAAAACAAGATGCTCGCCAACGACCTGTATTTCTGGTCGCGCAAGGAGTAAGCCGCAGCAGCAGGTATATCCTGCAAAAAGTAAACGCTATACCTCCGCGCCAAAAGCCGGTATACCTTGCTGCGGTGTAAACTGGCGGGTCTCGAAATCCACTTCCCAACAGTAATGGTCCATGCCATTGGTGATGACTACATACCTGGCCTGCAGTACCTGGTTGTAGACCGACACCTGCTTCACTACCTCCTGCGTGATGGGCACATGCGCGGCTTTGCATTCCACTAGCAGGTATGGCTTGCCTGATTGATCGTATACGCACATATCAGTGCGTTTCTGCAACTTGTTGTAGGTGGTGCCCCGTTCAATACTGATGAGGCTTTTAGGATAGCGATGCGTACCGATCAGGAAATGCACAAAGTGCTGTCGTACCCATTCTTCCGGCGTCAACAGTACATATTTCCGGCGTAGCGCATCAAAAATCATGATATTAGCGCCGGAATGCTTAATTTTGTAATCAAACCTCGGTAAGTTGAGCGTTTCCATAAGGCAATTTACCAATTTTACAGCCTCCGCCCCAGCAAACTCCCTTGCAAAGGCGGCTTTTTTATACCTAATTACTTATATTTAAAACATGAAGAGTAAAGAAGAGATCGTAAGCGACTGGTTGCCAAGGTATACCGGTGTGCCTTTAAATGAATTTGGCGAGTATATCCTGCTCACCAACTTCATCAACTACGTGCGCATGTTCGCCGACCGGTTCGGCGTGGAGATAAAAGGCCTGGACAAACCGATGCAAACGGCTACGGCCAACAACATCACCATCATCAACTTCGGTATGGGCAGCGCCATGGCGGCCACTGTGATGGACTTGCTCTCTTCCATCAAGCCGAAAGCGGCCTTGTTCCTGGGCAAGTGCGGCGGCCTGAAAAGAAAAACGGCCATCGGTGACCTGATTCTACCAATTGCAGCCATCCGCGGCGAGGGTACATCAGATGACTATCTGCCACCGGAAATTCCTGCTTTGCCTTCATTCCGTCTGCAGCGTGCCGTTTCGTCGATGATCAAAAAGCACGAGATGGACTACTGGACTGGAACGGTATACACTACGAATCGCCGGGTATGGGAGCACGACGAGGATTTTAAAGAATACCTGCGCCAGATCCGTGCCATGGGCATTGACATGGAAACCGCTACGATCTTTACCGTAGGCTTCATCAACGAAATTCCGCACGGTGCCCTGCTGCTCGTATCGGACAACCCAATGATTCCGGAAGGCGTGAAGACCTCGGAAAGCGATAAACTAGTGACGACCAATTATGTAGAAAAACACCTGAGCATCGGTATAGACTCCCTGATCGAATTGATCAACTCGGGCGAATCCGTGAAACACATGCGTTTCGAATAAACAGATACATGAAAAAAACACTACGATCCTTTGCAGCCGGCGCCCTGCTGGGCCTCACCCTCCTGAGTAGCTGCAACTCCACTAACTCCGGCGGCGAATCAGTTGACCTGATCGTGTATAACGGCAACGTGTACACAGTAAATGATAACTTTGATCAGGCCGAAGCCTTTGCCGTGAAGGACGGTAAGATTGTGGCTGTGGGTACTACCGAAGATATAAGGGCAAGGTATAGTGCCACCGAAGAACTTGACGCCGAAGGTAAAACCATCTACCCCGGCCTGAATGACGGACACGCCCACTTCTACCGCTACGGTCTTGAACTGCAGTCGGCAGATCTGTATGGCACTGGCTCATTTAAAGAAGTGGTGCAGAAAGTAGTGGACCAGCAAAAAGCTTACCCTGAAGCAGACTGGATCACGGGCCGCGGCTGGGACCAGAACGACTGGGCGGTGAAGGAATTCCCGACCAAAGACACCCTGGACCAGCTTTTCCCGGATACACCCATTATTCTTACCCGTGTAGACGGCCATGCCGCCTTGGTAAACCAGAAAGCCTTAGACCTGGCTGGCATTACGCCTCAGACCAGAATGGTGGGTGGCCTGGTTGAAGTGGAAGGTGGCAAAATGACGGGTATCCTGGTCGACAATGCCATTGACATGGTGAGTTCCAAAATACCGGCACCCGACGAGCAGGAACAGCGTCAGGCGCTGATCAAGGCTGAGAAAAACTGCTTTGCCGTAGGCCTCACCTCCGTTGCCGACGCTGGCCTGGACAAATCTACCGTCGACCTGATGGATGCCATGCACAAAAGCGGAGAACTGCAGATGCGCGTGTACGCCATGATGAATCCGGGCAATGCCAATCAGGACCATTATTTTGCTAACGGCCCATATAAGACCGACCGTCTGAATGTGCGCTCTTTCAAGGTATACTCTGATGGGGCACTGGGCTCGCGTGGTGCCAGCCTACTCAAGCCTTATAGTGATAAGCACGGGCATTATGGTTTCCTGCTGGCTACAGAACAGGAGTTTCGTGATCTGGCCGCACTCATGAACCAGCACGGTTTCCAGATGAACACCCACGCCATTGGCGACTCAGCTAACCGTCTGTTACTCGACATCTACGGAGAAGTGCTGAAAGGTAAGAACGACAAGCGCTGGCGTATAGAGCACGCTCAGATCATCAACCCTGCCGATATGGACAAGTTTGGCAAGTATAGCGTGCTGCCATCCGTGCAGCCGACACATGCCACTTCGGACATGTACTGGGCCGGAGACCGCCTGGGCAAAGAACGCATCGCACACGCCTACCCTTTCAAGCAGTTGTTGGATCAGAACGGTTATATCCCGCTTGGCAGTGATTTCCCGGTAGAGGATATCAACCCAATCTTTGGATTCCATGCAGCGGTAGCACGTCAGGATGGGAAGAACTGGCCGGAAGGTGGCTTCCAGATGGAGAACGCCCTGAGCCGTGAAGAAGCCCTGCGCGGCATGACAATCTGGCCTGCGAAAGCTGCTTTCGAAGAAAATGAAAAAGGCAGTATCGAGCCCGGCAAGTTTGCTGACTTCATTATCGTGGACCGTGACCTGATGAAAGTACCGAATGACCAGATGCGCGGCCTGCAGGTTCTCCGCACCTACGTGAACGGCGTGCAGGTATACAAGAAGTAAACTGAGTTGAGGAGTTAGAGAATTTGAGAGTTGAGGAGTTAGAAGGTATAGACGACACATTATAACGTCATACTATATTGACAAAGTGCTTCAGAGACAGGTATAAAAACTGACCTATCGGAGGAACAGGTCGCGACCTGTCCGAATCGTGCACCAAACAATCAGCACTTGACAATTAAACCATCAAAACCCAATCTAAAACCAGAAGCGGCAGCCCAATCAGGCTGCCGCTTCTAGTTAATGTACTTCCACTATACCTAGCTAGTTGCGACTGCCTCGGCTTCGCCTTGCGGCTCCAGTGATTTTTTACCTTTAATCAGGGACAGGAAGATCAGGCCAAGGGCGAAGAATACAATCAGTGCGAGTATGCTGTAGCGCATAGAGCCGGTCACCTGTGCAATAGCGCCGTAGGCCAATGTGCCAAGCATGATGGACACCTTCTCTGTGATATCATAGAAACTGAAATAGGATGCGTTATCTTTGGTTGTGGCCGGAATCAGTTTGGAGTAAGTGGAGCGGGAAAGGGACTGTATACCTCCCATGACCGATCCTACCACGGCAGCCAGGACATAAAACTCATAGGCAGTGGTTATAAAATAAGCAGCGATACATATGCCAATCCAAATGATCACAGCGATGATCAAAGCCCTGATGTTGCCATACCTGGCAGAAAGAGCAGCAAAGCCGTAAGCACCCGCAATGGCTACCAACTGAATGATCAGGATGGTGATGATCAGGTTGTCACTTGGCAGTTTCAGTTCCTCTATCCCGAAAATAGTGGCCACATACATGACGGTCTGCACCCCCATGTTAAAGAAGAAATAGGCCAATAGGTAGCGCTTCAGCAGGCGCAGTTCCTTCACCTGATTCAGTACTTTTTTGAGCTCCTTCACGCCATTCAACACCCAGCTGCCCTGCGGATTATTCTGATAGACATTGGCAGGCAAGTGGTAGAAGGTATACTGCGCAAAGCCAAACCACCAGATTCCGGTTGTCAGGAAAGCAATGCGGGGAGCCAGGCTAGTGTTGTCTGCTGCAATGCCGAACCATCCTGGTTTCAGAATCATGGCCAGATTGAAGAGAAGCAAAAGCACGCTGCCCACATACCCCATGGCAAATCCACGGGCACTCAGGCGGTCATACTGGTCTTCGGTAGCGATTTCGGGCAGGTATGAGTTGTAGAACACGATGCTGCCCGTAAAGCCAATGGACGCCAGCATGAACAGCACCACTGAGATCGAGAACGTTTCCCTGGTAAAAAAGAACAGGCTGGCACAGGAAATAGAGCCCACGTAGCAGAACAGCTGCATAAAGAGCTTCTTGCGCCCGCTGTAGTCGGCTATGGCCGTCAGAAAGGGGTTCATGAGCACGATCAGCAAAAAAGAGCCCGATACCGCATAAGAGAATAGCACGGAGCTTTGAAGCTCTAACCCGAAGAAATTGACCAGGGTAGCGCCCGTTACGGGATGCTTGGATACCGCGCTGTAATAGATCGGAAAGATCGTGGAGATAATGACGAGCGAATACACCGAGTTGGCCCAATCATACACGCACCAGGCTCTGGTAATGGTAGGGTTGTTTTTTTGCATAGCTGAAATATAGCAAAATAATTACTCAGCGTGTACGTGCCTTCGTATTCGCTTCTTCTTTTGCCAGAATCTGCAGAATCAGGTCCCACAAATGCTCGTAAGGCACAATCTCGATCTCAGCATAAGCATCTCCGGGAGCGGGCGTGTCCAGTAGCTTTTTATAAAGCGATTCGCCTTTCGTCCGACAAACCTCCGCATCGTAGTCTTCGGTTACAGTTAGCACCAGTAGTTTCAAGAAGAGCTTACTGCGTAAACTGAAGGCATCTTTCAAGTGTGTGGAGACATACTTCTTAATGCTTTCGATGCGGTATAGCAGCGCTTCGGTTTCCCCTTTTTCAAGCAAATAGATAAATTGCAGCGTGAGGATGGCTACGTTGAAACCTAGTTTATCCTTGCTGTACTCAGGCAGCGACAGCAGGTAAGGGTTGTTAGCCTCTCCTTCCGGGACAGTTGCCTGCGGGTATACCAGCCTGAAATACGAACGATACAGCATCCAGCGTTCTTTGGCGATAGTCGGTATCGTTTGTAAAGCGCTGTTTTCAATCACTTGTCGTAGCAGTAAGTCTCCCAAACCATATCTGCGTGCATGCACTGCCAACAGAAAATAGTTTTCCATATAGGCGAACCAGTTTCGGGTGGAGGGCTGGTAGAGTTCCATGTTTTCCTGTGCATACATTAACCCATCGCTTAGCTGTTTTGCCCTTAAGTGAGCGTATACCATGATGAAGTTATTGTAAGTCAGATCGAAACGATGCGCATTAATTTTGTTCTGCTCTACCAACCGGAGAGCGTCTATGGTTATCGCAATAATATCCTTGAAGTTACCTTCTAGTTCATGGTACCAGATATAGGTTCTGTAATAGGCATAGTATGCGCTGAATGTGGCTGATTCCTCCCAGAGCTTTTCCAACTGTTCTATAAGGAGTGGTAGCTGCGGCAAAAATTCCTTTCTGGTCTTAGTTGATTTGCGAAGTTGCATGTTGATGTTCTGAAACAAGGAAATTGCTTCTCGCTCCTTGATATAACTTTGCATCGTCATTTTCAACTCTTCCTGAGCTGCAGTAAACTTTTTGATTAACCCCTGCTCTGCATAGCTAAGGGTAAGCAATTCAAGTGAGTAAACTTTCAAGTCAATAAAATCAAACTCTTGGGCTACTGCCAGTGCCTTATTGGCTAAACTAATCACCAGATCAAATTCGTAGCGCGCGCGCACAATATTGGCCTGATAGATAATACTGTTACACTGTATTTCCTTTTGACGTACAAAGTTTGTTGTAACTTTCTCGGCATTTACATAGTTCAGCTCATTAAAGAGCTTCTTCTTAACCCGATGCTTTAGCATTTTATACCTTACATCGTTGGGATTGGTATTATAAAGATCTTTTGCCGCCTGCTCATCCGAAGTGTATTGACCAAGCTCTATCCCTTTGATGAATTTCTTCTCTTTTATACTCTGCTTCGGTACATTGAGCAACGCAGTTTCTGCCTGACTACAGGAAAGAACTATCTCTATCAGTTTTTTAATTTCTTTCATGCAAAAGATCACCTAAAAGTTCTATATATTAGAAACCAAATAGCCCCCAGAGCGTTTATGAAGGGCCATCTGCTGCAAATTTCTGTCTATTTCAGGGGTCAGATAACGCTCAAATGTTACTTTTTGCAAATACATTAGATAGCAATATATGAATATTAAACACTAAATCAATAGTTTTATATAATTTATAATTTTAATTATAATAAAAATTATAATATTGATAGTTACCTTTATATAAAAACTTTCTTTTCTTTCCATTTCTTCTGTGTGAATCTTTGTTACACTATAAACCGATTTAACCCTAGAAACCATGGCAACTATCATCATCACAATCGTTCTGAACGTTCTTCTTGGTAACCCAACCACAGACGCTACTAAGGATCAGAACATCCAAACAACCACTGCAGAAACTACTACAACCACAACAGCGTTACCCGGTGATGTAATGAACGCCATGGGTGGTTCCGGCACTTGGACTAACATCGAGAAATAGGCATTAGAGCTTTTCTTGAGAATTGCTTCATTTTCCCTATATTGCCATTGCCTGATTTTGGCCAAGGGGCACGATACATAATGCGGAGAACTCAAGCATTTCTATTTTTCTTACTTCTACTACTACTAAATTTTTGCGGTCAGCCGGTCCGACAGCCTGATGAGGTACGCCTGCGTCTAGCTATAGACCCAGGGAGCCTAAGCCCCATTGGCTATACCTCGCAGGAAGCACTGCAGATAATTAATCTGCTTTACCAAAGCCTGTTGACTGTAGATCTTGAAGATAACACACTGAAGCCAGGCCTTGCCTCCGCTTTTCCGGAAGTGGAGCGCAAGGACTCGCTTACTTTTTTTCACTACCAGCTTCGCCCTGAAGCCGAGTGGCCTAATGGGAGCCCCGTTACTGCACAAGACGTTGCTTTCACCCTGAAGGTGCTTAAATCTCCTTTCATCCGAAATGAGAATATCCGTTCACAGCTGGAGTTTATAAAGGACATACAACTCGATCCGTCTGACCCCGGCAGATTTACACTGGTTTGCCAAGGCTACACGCCCGAAATGCAACTGCTAACCGGCGACTTCTTTATCCTGCCCTCCTATCTCCTGGATCCGCAACAGGCGTTCACTTCTATCACTTTGTCTGCCTTATCCACGGCTGACAGCAGTCAATATAACACAGACCGTACAAGAGCTGTGGCTGAACGGTGTAACAAGCTGGGCTCACCGGAAAGCAAGGATATCTCACAGGGAAGTGCCGGCTACCAACTAGCCGAATGGGCTACGGGGCAGTACATCGTGCTGAAGCAAAAGGAAAACTGGTGGGGGAAAAACACGGCAAGCGCTGCCAGCTACCTTAATGCCAACCCTGAGCAGATCAATTTTCAGATTATACCTGACAATACCACCGCACTCCTGGCCCTTAAAAACGCACAGCTCGATGTCCTGGACAACATTCCAGTCAACGAATTCGATCAGCTCCGGCAGGATGAAAACTTCCTGAAAAACTACGACCTCCATACGCCGCATGGTTATGATCTGATCTACGCTGCCATCAATTCGCGTAAACCTACGTTCCGCGACAAGCGCACACGTCGGGCCATCTCCCACCTGCTGGATGTACCGGGTATGATCCGGGTGAGCCAGCAGTCGTACGCGACACCGACGGTAGGCCCTATACCTCCTGACAGGAAAGACCTGTATCATCCGCAATTGCAGCCACGCAATTTTGACCCCGCACAGGCCACCGCCTTGCTGAAAGCTGCCGGTTGGATACAGGAGCAAAAAGGCTGGTACCGGAATAGTAACGGCCAGAGGGAAGACCTGCGCATTGAATTACTCTACAGAGCCGGCAACACGGCGTATGAGCAAATGGCTCTTATCTTTCAGCAACATGCCGGCAAAGCCGGTATACCTGTTACTTTGCTTCCGCTAGAGGGAAACGTTTATAGCCAAAGGATAGACCAACGGGACTACGACATGCACTTCAGAGGCATCTCGGGTAATCCGTTTGTTTTCAATTTTAAGCCGCTTTTTCACACAAGTTTTGCCGGACCGGGCGGGCTTAACACTACAGGCTTTGGTACGCCTGAAAGCGACCAACTCCTAAACCAGATCAACGAAGCCGAAAGCGAAGCGGAGAAGGCCCTGCTCCTGCACCGGCTACAGGAAATCATACAGGAGGAAGCAGCCTTTCTGCCGCTCTATTTCAGAAAAGAGCGGATTGCTATACACAGCAGATTCACTAATACCAAGGTGTCGGGCGTGCGCCCTTATTACGACCTGAGTTCGTTTATGCTTAAGCCTTAACCGTGCCATGGCCAATTTTGTATTCAGGCGGCTGCTCCTGGCTATCCCTACAATTTGGTTCATTGCATCGGCCATCTTTATATTGAGCAAGCTGATGCCCGGCGCATTTGGGAGCGCCTACCTGGCACAGCAAGAAGCCGGCTACTACAGCCGCAGCGATGCCGCCTCGCGCGACCACAGCTACCGGCAGTTTTTAAAGATCACTGGGCAGGACCTGCCGCTCTTCTATTTCAGCGTTACATCTGCCGCCTTACCCGACACCCTGCACCGCGTTTTCCCGGAGCGTGACCGTGCCTTCCTCAAAAAACTTTCCTGGCAGTATGGCGATCCGGAAGCAGCCACCCTGTTTTTCCGAAGCCTGAAGACGTTTGAGGCAAGCCTATCTGAGTCGGAGCGCCAAAAGGTGCAGGAACACCTAATTAGAATCTATAGTCACAAAGACGCTGCCGAACTTCAGCAGGCTACGACAGGTATAGCAACGCAACTGTCCGCGACCAGGCTTTCTCATAGCCAGATGCTAGAAAACAGTGAACGTTTACTGTCGCAGTCTCAGGGCTATACCTATCTTCTGCCATCGCTGCAGTGGCATGGCACTCAAAGCCAATACCACCGTTGGCTATCAGGTTTACTCCAGGGTAGTCTGGGTACTTCGCTACGGGATGGACGTCCTGTGGCTACAGTACTGGGCGAAGCGATTGGAAACACCTGGTGGCTGCTGCTGGTGAGTATGTTATTTGCCACTCTGCTGGCTATGGAACTGGCCATCCTAATGGTACGCCGCTCAGGGCGTATCTGGCGCAGCACGTTCCTTCCTTCCCTTTTCCTGCTGGATAGCGTTCCGCTCTTTGTGCTGGCCATGCTTCTGCTGGTACTGTTGGCAAATCCGGCTTTTTTACAGCTCTTCCCGGTATACGGTATGGGTTATTACAATTCCTTCGACCAGAGTTGGGTAGCGCAGCTCAGTCAATGGCTGCAGTTTATGGCGCTCCCTATGCTCTGCCTGGTGCTGGCCAATTTACCTTACCTCACCAATCAGTTTTATCAGGCGCTGGCGGCGGTGGCTGGCCAGGACTACATCCGCACAGCCCGTGCAAAGGGCCTTTCCGAGCATCGCGTCATTCGCCGTCACATGCTGCGCAATGCACTGCTTCCTGTTATCACCCTGCTGTCAGATTTTCTGCCTGCCCTGGTCGCGGGGGCCGTTATCATCGAAACTATTTTTGCTATACCTGGCGTGGGCCGGTTGCTCATTGATGCGGTGCTGGCGCGCGACTACCCCGTCATCATGGGCATCGTGGTGAAAGTGGCCATATTCAGGCTGTTGTCGCACCTGCTCTCTGACCTGCTATACGCTCTGGCCGATCCACGCATACGCTCGCACGCAGCATGAAGAACCTGTGGCACATAGCGCGTGCTTTATGGCAAACGACACCGGCCTTCCGACTGGCCTTGCTATACCTTGTGTTGCTGGCAGCTGTCGCTTTGGCGCTGCCCTGGCTCCCGCTTGCCTATGGTCCAAACGAACTGGACCTGGAGCAAATTTACCAGGCGCCTTTCGGTTGGAATACTGAGACGGACAAATCCCAGCACTGGCTTGGAACAGATGGTTTAGGGCGAGATGTGCTGTCAAATGTACTATATGGCGCCCGCACAGCATTTGCTATCAGTTTACCTGTCATGACACTAGCCAGCCTGATTGGCCTGACGCTCGGAGCCATGGCAGGGCTTTATGGCAACCGCCGCCTATACCTGAGCCGGGCCCTGGTGGCAGCTTTGCTTTTCGCATTGTTACCTTTCGCCTATTACGGTCTCTACCTCCCGACATTACTCTTCAGTCAGGGCGCTGACTACGCTGATTTCTTCCTGACAGGCATAGCAGCTGTCATATTCAGCTTACTTGTGGTAGTCACCTTAACGCCACTTTTTAAACGACTCACATTCCTCCATAAAAAGACTCCGTTCCCAACTGACGAACTGCTGTTAAGATTGATTGAAGTGCAGACAAGTATTCCGAGGCTAGTGCTAATACTTGTGTTGGCAGCTATCGTACCTCCTACTCTGCTGGCTTTGTCTATCTTGCTGGTGCTTACCTTCTGGACGGGAACGGCGCGCCTGGCGAGAGCAGAAATGCTGCGAATCAGGGAGCTACCGTTTTTTGAGGCAGCGACCAGCCTGGGGTATACGCAAAGGCGCCTCTTGTTTCGCCATGCGCTTCCGCACCTGCTGGGGCCGGTGCTGGTTGCATTTTCTTTTGGTTTAGCTGGTTTGCTGATGCTGGAGTCGACGCTTTCCTTCCTGAACATTGGCGTGAGCACCGACCTGGTTAGCTGGGGAAGAATGATTGCAGGTATACGCACCAATACGGCTGCTTGGTGGCTCGTCGCTATACCTGGTGCCATACTCTCGCTGACCGTGCTGGCCTTGCAGACTGTCAGTTATTATGTGCTGCGTTCTTTACAATATAAAAAGTAATTAACTTTTGTTACCTTTTAGCATATTTCGTCAACACCCCCCTGTCGCAGAAGCTGTATAGTCAAATAAAGTCTGCCTATTGCTTATATAAAATTATTATTTTATATATAGACATCATATAATACAAGTTACTTCTTGCAAATATATTTCCTGTGTTAGGAGATGGCTTAGCTGTATCATTGTATCAATCTAAACCAAATCACAGCCTGACATATGAAAACCTACGAAAACACAGCGGCCAATCCAACAAAGCATGTTGGCAGCCGCAACTACTTAAAATCAGTGAAGCCCGTTACCCAAAACGAAGACTCGCTTGAGTACTCAACGATTGATGGGGAAGTGATCAATTCGACTTTAGGGACGGATGCGGTAAAGAAAGGAACCGGTCTGTTTATAGGCGAGTATTTTGTAGGTATACTTGACTCACTCTCCTCCGGAGTGAGCAACGTGCCTTACCTACGCTACTAATATCAGCCAACAAGGAAGCTACACCTTGGGAATAGAATAGATAGAATAGTTTAGATTAGAATAAGATTGAATAGATAATATTAGTGTTGGTTGTTTGTGTTTAGATTAGGCATTTGCCCTGTAGTCTCCTGCAGGGCATTTGTTTTTACAACCTAGCCGAAGGGCTTATACCCAGCCTTTGCGCTCACTGAAGTGATTACACCCAAACTGTGCGCCCGTGATCATTTCAAACCTTCTTGGTTTCTTATCTTCCGGTCCTTCGTGAACCAACGGAAGTACATAAGCCGGCTCCAGAGCGTGCTGGCCGGTTAACTCGTCACACAAACCAAATTCGTTGCTTTGAAGTTGTACTTTGTTTTGATCCTGTTCCCAGTGGTTGCAGTTATTACATATCGCTTCCATATCTTTATAATTTAAGTCTCACATAGTGTTACTTTCCCTTTTTACCTGCCTACACCCGCCACAGGTTGCATACAACCACTGTTATTTAGCAATTTAGAATAAGGCTAAACAATGCCAGTCTGCTAAATTATCGGATTTACTTTGGAGGATGAGTTGCTTGCAAGACAAGATGAAGACTTAAACAGATCTTATCCATCGAAAGCCCGGCTATACCTTAGTCAGGGCTAGCAAAGTTGCATAGCAGCGTATTTAGACCGAAATTTGTGGGAAAAGCGCTACATGAAAATCAAACTCATTGCGATCGGCAAAACAGACGAGGCATTTCTGGAGGAAGGTATACAGAAGTATATGAAACGGTTGAAGCACTACCATCCCTTCGAGTTTACGATCATACCTGATGTGAAGCAGGGTGGCAAATTTACAGCTGATAATCTAAAAGAGGCAGAAGGCAAACTGTTGCTGCAAAAGATACAGGATGGCGACCACGTGGTGCTACTCGACGAGCAGGGCAAGACCTTTACCTCCACTGAGTATGCCCACTTCCTGCAAAAAAAACTCAACACCGTTACCACCAACCTGGTCTTCATCATCGGAGGTGCCTATGGTTTCTCCCCCGCCATCTATGAGCGGGCAAATGATAAAATCTCACTTTCTAAAATGACATTCTCACACCAGATGGTTCGCCTGTTTTTCGTGGAGCAGCTATACCGTGGTTTCACGATTTTGAGGGGCGAGAAGTATCATCATGATTGAGGGCTGTTTTCCGATTAACAGTGATGCTTACTACTACATACTCTCCTGACAGTGGCAGAGTATGTAATGCCAGGTATACCTACCAAAACAAAAGAGCCTGCAAGTTATTCACTTACAGGCTCTTTTGGGTTATGCAGCAGAGAGCAAGGGATTCGAACCCTTGATACCCTTTTGGGGTATACACACTTTCCAGGCGTGCTCCTTCGACCACTCGGACAGCTCTCTATTATGGGTGCAAATATACGCCAATAACTTACACTATCGCAAATTTTTACAGCCCTATACCTTATAAATATATTGCGCCTGCTAGATGCTGATCTCTCCGCGAAGGTTACTGGCAAGCAGCTCACGGGTTTGCGTTACCGGCAGGCCGAGCCCCAGCACAAACATTAATTTTGTAATGGCTGCCTCGGTCGTGATATCGTCGCCCCCGATTATACCCATGTTGAGCAGGAACTTGCTTGTTTCGTAGCGCCCCTGGTCCACCCTGCCCTCGTCGCACTGTGACACGTTCAGAATATAAATCCCTCTTGACAGGGCATCCTGCAGCATCTCAAGCAGCCATCCCGCTGTGGGGGCGTTGCCTGCACCAAATGTTTCGAGTACGATGCCGCGCAGTCCCGGCGTTTCCAGCACGCTGCGCATCACCTGCGGCGTTATGCCCGGAAAAAGTTTCAGGATAGCCACATTGTCATCCAGTTGCTGGTGCACGTGCAGTGGTTTTTCCGAATGCGGCAAAATAGCATTATCATAAAAATCGATGCTGATGCCCGCTTTGGCAAGTAACGGATAGTTCTCCGACTTAAAAGCATTGAAATGGCGGCTCTCTACTTTCTTGGCCCGGTTGCCCCTGATCAGGAGGTTATGGAAATAGACACAAACTTCTGGCACGACACTCTTCCCATTGATCTTGGTAGCTGCAATCTGCAAAGCAGAGATCAGGTTGGCGCGGGCATCGGTGCGGGTACGGCCGATCGGCACCTGTGCACCGGTAAAGATGACGGGCTTGTCCAGGTTCTCGAGCAGGTAGCTGAGGGCAGAAGCGCTGTAGGCCATCGTATCGGTGCCGTGCAGCACAACAAAGCCATCGTAGTCGGCGTAATTGTCGCGTATCAGGTTGGCCAGCATCAGCCAGTCGGCGGGCGCCACGTTAGAGGAATCGATGGCCGGTTCAATACTCAGCACAGTCAGCAAATACTTAAAGTTGCTCAGTTCGGGTACCTTCTCCAGTATCTGACTGAAGTTGAAAGGCACCAAGCTGTGCTTTTCATCATATACCATACCTACCGTGCCCCCGGTATAAATGATCAGAATGGAGGCGTCCGAGTGCGCAGGTGCGGCGGTGTCGATGTTGGTTTTGACTACTTTCATCGCTTAGCGTTTGAAGAGGTTGAGGGCATTACGGGTTGTGGCGGCGGCTACTTCTTCCACTGGTTTTTGCATCAGTTCAGCCACGCGGCGTGCCACCAAAGGCAGGTAAGCGGGCTCGTTGCGTTTGCCCCGGTGCGGTACGGGCGCCAGGTATGGGCAGTCCGTTTCAAGTACCAGATCATCCAGACTAACATGCGGCAGTACCATGTCCAGGCCACCGTTCTTAAAAGTGGCCACACCACCTATACCCATCAGAAAACCGAGTTCCTTCACCTTGGCAGCCTGCTCCACTGTGCCGGAAAAGCAATGGAATATACCTTTCAAACTGCCGTCCTGTGCAGCGGCAATGATCTCATAGGTTTCGTCAAAGGAGTCGCGGGTGTGGAGCACGATGGGCAGTTGGTGCTTCTTGGCCAGTTCAACCTGCACTTTCAGGGCCTCTTGCTGCTGCGGTAGAAAAGTTTTGTCCCAATACAGGTCAATGCCACACTCGCCAACCGCCGCAAACTGTCGCTTGCCCAGCCATTCCTCCACCAGGTATAGCTCCTGCTCAAAATCCTTATTCACCGAAGTCGGGTGCAGGCCCATCATCGCGATGCATTGATCAGGGTGCTTCTCTTCTGTTTCCAGCATCACATCGATGGAGGTGTGATCAATGTTGGGCATGTAGATTTTCTCTACGCTGGCTTCGAGTGCCCTTGCTACCGCCTCGTCACGGTCCTGTTGAAACTTCTCTGAATAGATATGTGCGTGCGAATCAATTAAAGTCATGTGCGTTCTTTTGGATCAAATATCTCCGTGCAAAGGTCCGAACTAATGGTTAAGGCTGCAAGTACTACAGCATATCACCACTTATATGGCAGGATTTGCTTGTCGAATAGTTACATGGTTGAATTGTTAATTGTGCATGATCGCTGCTCGGTGCACGATTCGGACAGGTCGCGACCTGTCCCTACGATAAAAGGACAGTGCTATGTAACTTTTTTTCATTAGAGTGTAAGGCTGCTAATGCTGAATTCTCAAACTCCTAATACCTCCTCCCCTTCCACTTCACTTTGGTCGGCAGGAAAAAGTAAAAGATCAGAACGAAAGTAGTCACCAGCAGGTATAGCTCAAAGGCAATGTACTGCCACCAGGAGGCACTGCGGTTGAGTCGTTTCAGGCAGATGTGCATGAACACGCTTTGGAGCAGCAACTTGACGACCGCAATGCTGAGCGCTATACCTAGGGAGGCCTTAAAAAAGAAAGGAATCAGTACAGGATAATAGGCTGAGTGCAGCACAAACAAAGCGAACATATACTTGGGCATGAAGACCGAACCCCGCATCCAGCGCTTGCGCTGCTCCAGCAGTGCGCCGTAACCGGGGGCAGGCGCTGACCACGCGAGGACCTTGCTATTGTACAGATTGCGGAAGCCATAGCCCCGCTTGAGTATCTGGTTGAAAATGGCAATGTCTTCTGTAATCGAAAAAGGGATGCTCTCAAAACCTCCTACGTCTTCGTATGCTTTGCGGGTGAGCAGCATGTTGTTGCCCATGGTTGTGACCGGCATGTTCAGGTCGCTGAACACCTGCATCAGGCCAATTGAGAACAGCCAGTCCATCCGCTGCATCTTATCGAACAGTCGGTTACCTTTCACCGTGGTCAGTCCCGTCACAACACCCACCTTTTCATCCAGTCCTGCCAGCATGGCCTTTATCCAGGTAGGCGGCACTTCTATATCGGCATCGGTGAAGAGGAAAATGTCAGAAGTTGCTTTGCGGGCCAACTGCGCCAACACATTGGCTTTGCCTTTGGCCTGACCCAGCGTGCCGATAATGGGCAGGCAGGTATAGCCGGGCTTGTCCTGGATGAAGGCTTCTACCAGGGCGCGGGTGCGGTCAGTGGAATCATCGTCACCAATCAGCACTTCTATCTTCTCTGTGGGGTAATCGAGCACAGCAATGGCCTGCAGACAAGCCAGTATGTTAGCTTCTTCGTTACGGGCCGCGATCAGAATGCTGACATTAGGTAGGTTGGTAACCTTTACCGTATAGCGCCTGTGATTAAAGAGCAGCAGCAACAGAAGCGCTATAAATACGATAAAATACAGGATAAAATAGGCGACAGATACCATCATAGGGTCCGGAAGGTATAGCCCTGTGCGGTAAAATGGTCTAAAAAACGAGGCAGGGCATATTGCATGTTTCGCTGGGCCTTCAGGCTGTCGTGGAATACGATGATGCTGCCGCTTTGGGTACAACGGATGGTTTCGCGCAGGCATTTTTCAGGGCTGAGCGAACGGTCGTAATCGTTGGTGAGCACATCCCACATTATCAATTCATAATCGGGCCGAAGGGCCGCTGCCTGTTTTAAGGAAATGCGGCCGTAGGGAGGTCGGAACAATTTAGGATGTGCTGCATCAGAATTAAGCCGCTCGAGCTCTCGCTGACACTGCTGCACGTTTTCAAGATAATACTCCAGTGAGGTTTCCCAACCGCGCAGGTGGTTGTGCGTATGGTTCGCCAGCCTGTGGCCCTGTTTTAAAATCTGCTTTGCTATACCTTGATGCTTCACCAGATTATCACCCACTGCAAAAAAAGTCGCTTTCGCCTTGTAGTGCTCCAATTGCTCCAGCACCCAGGGCGTCACCTCCGGTATGGGTCCATCGTCGAAAGTCAGGTATAGCACCTTGCCCTGTTCTTCCCTCAGCCAGGTATAGCCAGGCAATATTCTGCGAAGCAAGGCGGGAGTCTTGTAAAGGCGGAGCAATTTTAATTGTTAAATTGTTGATGATTAAATTGTTGAATGGCTGCTTACAGGCTATTCATTTGAAATTCAACGCTCTGCTAATAAGTAGCTTTCCTGTATTCTTGAAAAACAATTTAGCAATTTAGCAATTTAACCATCAATCCTACTTAAACCTGCACGACAGGAGCGTGATGTCGTCGTTAAAGGTAGACTCTTCGTTGTAGAGGTTGATGGCGTTGAGCAGTTGCAGGTGCAGCATCTTCGAGCTCAGGAAACGGTTCTTCTGCAGGAATTTAATCGTCCCTTCTATACCGAACTCCGATTCGTCTTCATCAAATACCTCGGTCAGGCCGTCGGTATAGCAGAGTATAATGGCATCATGTGGCACATGGATCTTGCCAACGTTCATGAAAGGCAGTACATCGAACACGCCCAGCATGGTGCAGCCATCGTTGAGCAGGTCGTGGGTATCGTTTTCGTAGAGTAGAATCGGGGCGTTATGACCGGCGTTTACGTAACTCAGCTCCCGCGTGCTGCGGTTGAAGATAGCGACAAAAGTGGTAATGAATTTTTCGGCGATCGCATTGCGGTAGATCAGGTGGTTGAGTTCCGACACCACAGTATTCAGGTCAGCCGTCTGGCGCAAAATGGTGCGCAGACCGGCCTGAAAATTCGACATCAACAGCGAAGCCGGCACCCCCTTGCCCGACACGTCAGCCACGCAGAAAAGGAACTGGTCTTTGTCAATCTCTATAAAATCGTAGTAGTCCCCGCCAATGGATGAGTGCGGAATGTAGCTGGCGTGAATGGCCACATCCTTGTCATTGGGCAGGCTTTTAGGGAACAGCATCGACTGCACTTCACGGGCAATCTCAATCTCTTTGCGGATCGATTCCTGCGCCAAACGCTGGCGTGCCATGCGGTGGTTTTCGATGGCTACGAGCATGATATTACTTACCGTCTGCACAAAGTTGAGCGCCTCGATATTGGTGTAGTAAGGCAGGTTTTTGCCGATCATCACAAAAGCGAGCACTTTGCCATTGTGCAGAATCGGAATCACGATCTCGAAATTACGCCACTTCTTGTCCACGATCAGCTTAGACATGCGGGTGATTTCCTTGAGTTCGAGAATGACGTCGGGGAGGTGTTGCTTAGCGGCTTCCAGATCGGTACCGTAGCTCACTTTGCAGTCCCACTTCTCGTCGTGCACAAACAACGCCAGACGATTGATCTGCAGCTGGGCGATCAGCGTGAAGCGGTATATTTTATAGAGCGCCTCTTCGGGCAGGTTGTCGTTAATCGCCTGCGTGATTTCCAACAGGGCCGATAATTCCAGCTTTTTGAGGTTTAACTCTTGCTGTATGTTCGGAGCAACTATATCAGGCATTCAGTTTCATAGGTTAGGTTGGCGAAAAATCCGCACGTGGGGACCCTCCTGCCAGTTATACCTGTCACGCAGGTATAGACCGCGTAAATTTACAAAAAATCAACCGCATTCTCTGCCAAACCCTCCAAATCCTTTCAAATAATCCGTATTCGTCCCGTACGTTTACATGCAACTACGTAGCCAAGGCATTTGTTTAGAATTGCTTCGGGAAATACTTGTATCAGATGGAATTATGCACCACAAGGCCGGCTTTGGTGGCCAGGTAGTAGTAGTGCTGGCATTGTTCCCCAAAGGCAGTTTCATCATACTCGTGCTCCGTATCCGGGTCCGGGTATAAGATCCGGATATAGCCTTTGGCAATCAGGTCGCGCAGGGCCGTGCAGAGTTCTTCGTCAGTCAGGGCGCTGGTGCTTTTGAGGTCAGGGTAGGACGTCACAAAATAGAGCTCGTCCATGATGGCAAATTCATTCTCAGTCATGATTATGGATGGTTCGGCCTTTCCAGGTATAGCGACCTGAAAGACCCATGATAGCGGTATATAGTACGTAAGGAATGTAAACTAGCTGCAACGGAAGCATATAAATCAGATAATTTCGCCTCCGCATGAAAGTCAGCACGCGGTTTAAGAACAGGAAATCGATCAGGAATTTGGCTGCGTAAGCTGCCAGAAAAACCAAGGGCGAAATCCAGTGCAGCAGCACGGCAGGTATAGCCAGGAAAAGAAAAAGGTTGACGGCAAAAACACGCAGGGCCACCAGCTTAACCGATAGACTTTGGTAGCTCCGCCACTTGCTAGCCCAGCGCACCCGCTGTGCAATAAAACTGCGCACGGTTTTGCGCGCTTCGGTATACACGATGGCTCCGGGGTGCTTCAGAAATGCGATGCGCTCAGGGTATAACTGACTTACTTTGTGCAGCAGAAATTCATCGTCGCCACTGGCTATTCCTTCGTTTCCGGCAAAACCGCCCACCTCCTCAAACACAGCACGGGTATAGGCCAGGTTGGCGCCATTGCACATGTTCGGTTGCCGCAGGCCGATGGAAGCGCCCCCCACTCCGATCAGCGAGGCAAACTCTACCAACTGCATACGCTCCAACATGGTCTGAGTATGGTGAAAACAGACAGGACCCGAGATAAAGATAGCCTGCTGCGATTGGAAGGTATAGGCGAAGTGCAAGAGCCAGTCAGGTTGCACCCGACAGTCGCCATCGGTAAAAGCTAGCAGCTCACCATCAGCCTCCGCTATACCTTGTTTGATGGCGGCTTTCTTGCCGGTGGCGGTTGTGTGATCATCTAACCGGATCAGCCTTAGCTGAAGCCTGGTGTTAGGTATAAAACCCTGTACAAACTCATCAGTTCCGTCCTCTGAGTGGTCGTCTACTACCAGCACATCAAAGAGATCAGCCGGATAGGTTTGTTCTTCCAGATCCTGCAGCAAGTTGCGTATGTGCCCTGCCTCGTTTCGGACGGGAATGATGACGGTTATTTTGGTGGCAGGTATAAACCCCGCAGGTATAGCAGGTATAGGGAGGCGGTTCCAGGCGGACAAACAGCGCAGGATGACCCAGCCATAGGCAAGCAGCGACATCAAAAGCAGTAGCATGAACATCAGGCGCTCCCTCCTCTCCTGCCCATCTTCAGGCGCAACACAAAATACAAACCGACCGCGCTTGGCACCACGATGTTGAGCAGCCAGAGACTCAGGCTGGCAGTCAGCACCTGTAGACGCTCCTGCCCGAGTAACCCAAACACGTACATGGCCGACAATTCCCGCATACCCAGATCAGACAGCAGCGACACCGAAGGCACCACCGACTTCAGAAAGAATGTAGTAGACACGCCACTGATGTATTCCACAGGACTCAGCCGTACTTCAAACAAAACGAGCAGGAGAACAAACTGTAGCAGAAACACAAAATAGCGCAGCAGCGAGAGCAACAGCACCCGGTTCATTTCCCCGAAGGTATAGCGCCCCATTATGGCCAGGTATTTTGCCAGTTTGCGCAGCGGTCCTACTGCTGCGACTAAGGCCACCATGGCGCGTGCATTAAAGAGCAGTAATAGCATGGTTGCATTGAGCACGAGCAGCAGAAAGAAAATACTAAGGCAGACTCCCGGATACTCCATCCAGTAAAGCAAAAGAGCAAAGTAGACCAGCCCCAGCGTACCGACCAGCACGGTGGCCACCAACTGACAAAACCTGCCGATGAAAACCGCTCCTATACCTTCCAGGCGCTCCTTACTTTTGAGCTCGAGCACACGGCCGGCGTAGTCGCCCAAACGATTGGGGGTGATGAAGCCGAGCGTGAGCCCTACCATGACCGCACGGAACGCCCGCAGGTATGAAATGTGTTCGAGCTTCTGCCCCAGAATTTGCCATTTCCAGGCCTCCAGTCCCCAGTTGACAGGTATGAGCAGCGCACTTAAGATCAGTAGAAAAGTATAATTGCTTTGACGGGCAGCTTGCAGTATAGCTTGCCAGGAGAGCAGCGTGTCGGGTGCCGTAAAGATGGCCAAATACAGAAAATAGAAGGTGAGCAGCACCACGACAACTTTGCCGGAAACTAAAAGGAACCTTCTGTTGCGGGTAATGTTCAAGATATTGTCTTAAATTGCGGCTCTTATGGTTTACTCTCCTGCCCTCCCACCCAACAAATTGATTCTTGGCATCGACCCCGGCACGCAAGTCATGGGCTATGGCCTGATAGAAGTAACCGGATCGAAGGTAAAGGTAGTGCAGTATGGCGTTATTCACCTCAAAAGCTACAGCAACCACGCCATCAAGTTAAAGAAAATTTTTGACCGCATGATACAGCTCATCGACGAATACTTGCCCGACGAGCTGGCCATCGAGTCGCCCTTCTTTGGTGTGAACGTGCAGAGCATGCTCAAACTTGGTCGCGCACAGGGAGTTGCCATCGCCGCCGCCCTTTCCCGCGACATCCCTTACGTAGAGTACGCTCCTAAAAAAGTAAAGCAGTCCGTTACCGGAAATGGCAACGCCTCCAAAGAGCAGGTGGCCGCCATGCTGGTTCAGATCCTCAAAATACAGCCCGACCCAAAGATGTTCGATGCCACTGACGCCCTGTCCGTGGCTCTCTGCCACCACTACCAGAAAGGTAATAACGCCAAAAAAGGCACCAACTCCTGGAAAGCCTTCCTGACCGACAATCCGGAGAGAAAACTGTAGAAGTTAAAGAGTTTGGGAGTTAGAAAGTTGAAGTGTAGCGATTTTACACCGTAACGTCGTGCTTGTATAAACCAACCTAAACGCTCTAAATGCTTTTTCTAATAATGCTTTCGGACACCCGTGTCTGAAAGGCCAGATCAACCGTACAGCGGACAATCAGCAATCCAACATCCCCATCAACTATCCTTCAATAAGTATAAGCTTTTGAAAATATTTCGCAGTTTTGTAAAAAATCGCATCTATCTTTCGTAAGGCTTATAAGTTTGCCTGATTTCCTTCCGAAACCCGACTAAAATCAGCCTGTAGCAAGGTATAGGTTTTGCCAAAAGACAAAGTTTAAACATGTTTTTGCTGGTGCGGTTAAATTTAGCGTCAGGCTTATTCTTAAATTTGAGTTATTTTTGCCGCTGCTTTGTCAAAGGCAAGTGTATAGGTGAATCCTAAACAGCATAAATGGATTTAGACAAAAATAAACCGGGAGCAGCTCCAGCCCGGCGCAGGTATGTAACGACACGCAGACTCGACAGGATTTTTGTTGAGTTGGCGAAAGTGTACCGTTTCAATGCGCGGTTTTTTAAGGAGGTGTGGTTTCCGCCTTACGAGTTTAGAGAGATTATCAAGCAGTGCTATGAAATCGGTGTGCGCTCTTTGCCGCTGATCTCGCTCACGGGCTTCATCATCGGTATCGTGTTTACCAACCAGTCGCGCCCTTCCCTGGCCGATTTTGGTGCCACCTCGCTCTTGCCCGCCCTTATTTCCGTAGCCATCATCCGGGCCATCGGTCCATTGGTGACGGCGCTTATTGCAGCAGGCCGGGTCGGTTCCGCTATCGGTGCTGAATTGGGTTCTATGCGGGTAACGGAGCAGATCGATGCCATGGAAGTGTCGGCCACCAACCCGTTTAAATTTCTGGTGGTAACCCGGGTGCTTGCATCTACCCTGATGATTCCGGCCTTAACGATGTTCACCACGCTCGTGTCGCTGTTGGGCGGTTACCTGAACGTGCACCAGAATGAACTTACCTCCCTGAGCGTCTTCTTTTACCAGGTTTTTGACGCCATCACCTTTCTGGACATCATCGCCTCGTCGGTAAAGTCTGTCATCTTTGGTTTCACCATCGGTATGGTGGGGTGCTACAAAGGGTATAATTCTTCTAAAGGCACAGAGGGTGTGGGCAAAGCGGCCAACTCATCGGTGGTAACAGCCATGTTCCTTATCTTTATTGAAGAGCTGCTCATCATGCAGGTTATTAACACAATCAGAGCTTTTTAATGGAGGCAAAACAAATAAACCCCAACATCGATAGGAGCGAGAAAGTGATTTCTATCCGGGGCCTCAAAAAAGCATTCGACGATTTTGAGGTACTCAGAGGTGTGGACCTTGATCTCTATAAAGGAGAAAACCTGGTGGTGCTCGGCCGCTCCGGTACAGGCAAGTCCGTGTTGATCAAAATCATCTCGGGTTTGCTGCAGGCAGACGAAGGAACGGTCAACGTTTTGGGCAAAGAAGTTAGCGGTCTCAAACCACGGGAGATGGATGCACTTCGGCTCAAGATCGGTTTTTCGTTTCAGAACAGCGCCCTGTACGACAGTATGACCGTGCGCGAGAACCTTGAGTTTCCGCTGGAGCGGCACGCGAAGCACATGACTGAAGCCGAACGGGAAGACACGATCCAGTATGTGCTGGAGGCCGTGGGGCTTTCGCAGGCCATCAACCAAATGCCTTCTGAACTGTCCGGTGGCCAGCGCAAACGAATCGGTATTGCCCGTACCCTTATCCTGAAACCAGATATTATGCTCTATGACGAGCCCACTGCTGGCCTCGACCCCATTACGTGTATCGAGATCAACAGCCTGATCAATGAAGTACAGGAGAAATTCAATACTTCCTCCATCATCATTACCCACGACCTAACCTGTGCCCGCGCCGTAGGAGACAGAATAGTGATGCTGCTCGACGGACAATTCCAACGGGAAGGCACATTCGAAGAGGTGTTCGACAGCAATGACGAACGCGTACAATCTTTTTATAACTACAACTTTATAGACTAGATGAGTTCTGCAGATAATAAACGCACTGTTATAGTTGGTATCTTCACTTTCCTGGCGATCGTGATTCTGGTGGCTGGTATTTTTATGCTGGCCGGTCAGCAAAAGCGCCTAATCAATACCGTTACTCTTACCGCTATTTTTGATGATGTAGCCGGATTGCGAACCGGCAACAATGTTTGGTTTTCGGGTGTGAAGATCGGCACGATCAAGTCCATCAACCTCTACGGCGACTCGCAGGTAGAGGTGGTCATGAACGTTGAGGAGAAGGTGCAGCAGTTCATTCGCAAAAATGCTTCGGCCCGCATCAGCTCCGAGAGCTTTATTGGCAACAAGAACATCGTGATTGACGGAGGCACCCAAGCTGCCGCTCCTATCGAGGACGGCGACAGAATAACAGCCATAAGCCCGCTTAATACCGATGACCTGATGGAAAAGCTGCAACAGAACAACGAGAACCTGGTTGCCATCACAGGTGATTTTAAGCAGCTTACTTCCCGCCTGGTTAAAGGCGAAGGAACCGTAGGTGCCCTGCTGACCGACACGACCATGGCCCAAAACTTCCGTGGTGTGGTAGCTAACCTGCAGCGCACTTCCGAAAGCACCGTTAATGCCTCACGCTCGCTGTCGGCCTTCACCAATAAACTCAACTCACCTGACGGCCTGGCAAACCAACTGGTAACTGACAAAGAGGTGTTCCAGCAGCTGAAAAACTCGATGACGCAACTGGAAGAGGCCACCGCTTCAACCTCTGAAATAACGGAGAATCTGCGTACGGCTACCACTCAGCTCAACAACAGCAATAGTGCGGTAGGCGTGCTTCTCAATGACCAGAAATTTGCCCGCCAGTTGCAGAGCACCATGCAAAACCTGGAGACGGGCACTGAAAAGCTCGATCAGAATATGGAGGCCCTGCAAAACAACTTCCTACTGAGAGGTTTCTTTAAACGACAGGCAAAGGAAGAAGCCAAGCAGAAGGAGCAACAACAAAACCAGCCGGCACCAAAGCAGGTACAACCAAAAGACACAACGCAACTGGAGTTTAAGCCTTCTATCCTGATAGAGAATTAAGCATAAAAAAGGGCGAATCCGAAAGATTCGCCCTTTTTTGTATGACTTGAAGGTATAGCTATACCTTAAGAAGCCGCATACTCCTTCCGGATCTTTTCGGCAACTTCCTCAAATTCTTCTTTGCTGAACTGCTGCTTGTTGGCAAAGTTCATGTCTGCCATCTTGTTGAGTGGGATCAGGTGCACGTGCGCATGAGGCACTTCCAGGCCTACCACCGCCACCCCTATGCGCTTGCAAGGAACGGCCTTCTCTACGGCAGCCGCCACTTTTTTAGCAAAGGCCATCAGGCCCAGGTATAGCGCATCGTCCAGGTCGAACAGGTAGTCGATCTGCTGCTTGGGTATAACTAAGGTATGGCCCTTTGTTGTCGGGAACACGTCCAGAAAGGCCAGGTAGCGATCATCCTCCGCTATTTTGTAAGCGGGGATCTCGCCTTTTACAATTTTAGTGAAGATAGATGGCTCCATAAGCTTAGCGACTGATTTCCAGTATTTCGAACTCGATCTTGCCGGCCGGTACGGTTATCTCGGCCTTTTCACCAACCGACTTGCCCAACAGGCCTTTCCCGATCGGAGACTTCACGGAAATCTTGCCGGAGGCCAGGTCAGCCTCTTCTTCCGCCACTAGGGTATAGTCCATCACCATGTTGTTTTTCAGATTCTTGATCTTCACCTTCGAGAGGATCAGCGCCTTACTCATGTCCAGGTTCGACTCGTCTATCAGGCGGGCGTTGCCTACTACTTCTTCCAGCTTTGCAATTTTCAGCTCCAGGTGACCCTGTGCGTCCTTGGCGGCGTCATACTCAGCGTTCTCGCTCAAGTCGCCCTTATCGCGTGCTTCTGCCAACTGACGCGCTACTTCCGAGCGACCTTTTGTTTTCAGCTCGTGTAACTCTTCCTTTAGCTTCTGTAAACCTTCAGCGGTGTAATAAGAAATGTTGCTCATAATACTGTCTTCATGTTTTAAAACACAAAAACAAAAAGAACGGCTATGTCAAACATAACCGTTCTTTTTGCCTAATATGTAATTGATTTATTTTCTCTTTTTCAGCCAACCTGCATCAAAACAAGCCGGTGGTTCTGGGTAAGCCACATGCGCACGGGCTTCCCCCGGTGGCACTGATTTGAGCAAATATACAAATTTATTTTAATACAAAATTTTTCGGCGATACTTATTTATCGGCACCAAAAACACTTGTTTGAGGCGCCTGTATCACTTATATACGTAAACGCACCGACGTAGGCCGGGCCCTGTTCGGGTATTCTTACGATAGCTTGCCTGCCTCCTGCAGGGCCTGTATTTTATGTACCAATACCTCATTTATCTTAACATACGACTCATGGGTCCACCCCGCAATATGGGGGGTGAGCACCACATTTTCAGCTGATTTCAGGTAGTCGAAATTCCGGCTTTGATCCTCCGTCAGACTGTGCAGTTTCTCGTTTTCGAGTACATCCAGAGCAGCCCCTTTCAATTTACCAATCTGCAGGTAATGAACCAGGGCCGACTGATCCACCACCTCTCCCCTTGAGGTGTTCATGAACCAGAACTGCTTTTGAAAACTCAGAAAGAAGGCTTCATCTGCAAAGGCCCGGTTTTCAGGTATATAAGGTATATGCAGGCTCACAATATCAGCCTCTGCCTGCAATTCCTCCAGCGACACAGCTTCAGCCGGTGCTGAGATTTTCTCAGGAGCGAACCGGTCGTATGCCAGGATGCGGCAGCCGAAACTACTAAGCACACGGGCAAAGCTTTGCCCCATATTCCCGTAGCCGATAATGCCCACCGTTTTGCCGCCGATCTCCTCCCCTCTGTTTTCTTCGCGTAGCCATACCTTGTCGCGCACCTGCCGGTCGCCTCGCGAAATGTTGCGCATTAAACCGATAAGCATACCCAGGGCATGTTCGCCCACCGCCTGCCGATTTCCTTCATTGGCTCCGAAAAGTGCTATACCTCTCTCCTGCAATGCTTCCGCATCAATATTGTCCAGTCCCGCCCCAGCTCTACCCACGAACCTGAGTTTGTCAGCCAGTTTGATGGTATCGGCCGTAATGCGCATTTTGCTTCGCACGATCAGTCCTTCAAAGCCCACCAGCGCCTCGCATACCTCGATCGGCTTGATATCCGGGCGGTACTCGTAAGCTATACCTATACCTTCCAGCATCGGAAATAGGCTGGCGTGCACTTCGTCTATGATCAGAATACGTGGTTTCGCCATATTATTACAGTTCATACAACATATGCGCTACACCAAAATAAATTGCTAAACCCAATAAGTCATTTGCCGTCGTGATAAACGGACCAGCGGCAACTGCAGGGTTTACACCCAATTTGTCGAGCAACATCGGTGTCAGCGTACCCATGAGCGAGGCCAGCATGACCACTGAGAACAGTGCTACTGATACAACGGTTGAGAGCTTGAGATCCTGCCGGAACAGATAGGTAAAACCAAAAACAAGCGCCGAAATGATAAGGGCATTCAGAAACGCCACCATAATAAGCTTGAAAAGACGCTTGGAGAAATTCTCAAAGATCACCGCGTTGGAAGAGAGCGTCTGAATGATGATGGACGAGGACTGTATACCTACGTTACCGCCCGTGGCCGTAATAAGGGGCACAAACAGCGCGAGCGCCGGCAGCATGGCAATGTCGGCCTCAAAAAAGCCCATAAAATGAGCCGCAAGCAAGCCACCCACCATGCCGATCACAAGCCAGGGTATACGGGAGCGCGAAATGCGGAACACGCTGTCGTCTTCCTCCACATTCTCCGAGATACCCGTCATGAGCTGACGGCTGAGTTCGGCCTGCTCCTGCATTACGTCGATCACGTCGTCAATGGTGATACGACCAAGCAGTTTGCCCTGTATGTTCACGACAGGTATAGCCTCGAGGTCGTACTTCTGCATCACGCTCACCACCTCGTTTTCGTCCCGGAACGACTCGATCGAGATCACGTCCTCGTTGAAAATGTCTTTTACCAGCTTGTCGTCTTTGGAAAGCAGGAGCGTTTTGATACCAAGTCGACCGAGCAAAATATCGCGATTATCCACCACATATACGGTATAGATCCGCTCCACGTCCTCGGCCTGCCGCCGAATCTCCTCGATGCACTGCCGCACACGCCAGTTGATGTTCACTTTGATGAGCTCTTTCGCCATCAGACCACCGGCGCAATCCTCTTCGTAGTGCAGCAGGTCCAGAATGTCGTCCGCCTTCTCCTCGTTCTCGATCAGGGCGATCACCTCCTCGCGACGCTGCACGTTCATCTCGTTCAGGATGTCCACGGCGTCATCCGAGTCCATCAGGTTGACGTAGCGCGCAATCTCCTGGCTGGTGAAATAGGCTAGAAAATCGGTGCGGATGTCGTAGTCAAGATCACTGAGAATCTGCGAACCGGTCTCGGGAGGCAGCAGGTCCAGCACGTACTTCGACTCATTGGTGTCGAGTTCGTAGAGTACCGTCGTAATATCGGCCGGATACATGTCGGTCATGGTTTCCAGCAGGAACCCCTTGTCGTCGCGTGCTATTGCCTCTTCAACCTGTTCTATGTATTCACGTGTGATCTCTACCTGCATGGTATTATATGTTCTGCTCTACGAGCTGGGTCAATGCTATAAAATCCTCTACTGACAACTGCTCTGCCCGCTGGTCAAAGACAGGCTGCGTTGTAACTTCCGGCGGGAGGTTGAAAGTCTTGAGGCAGTTACGCAGTGTTTTGCGCCTTGTTCCAAAACTGTTCTTCACGACAGAGAAAAAAAGCTTCTCGCTGCAAGGCAGGCTCTTCCGGTTGTTGCGCACCACACTGATGACGCCCGACTTCACTTTGGGCGGCGGGTGAAATACGTTTTCATGCACTGTGAACTTATACTCAATGGTATAGAAAGCCTGCAGGAGAACGCTCAAAATGCCATAAGCCTTGGAGCCCGGAGGCGAAGCCAACCGCTCAGCCACCTCTTTCTGGATCATACACACCACTTCCGGCACCACGTCGCGGTGTTCCAGCACTTTAAAAAAAATCTGGCTGGAGATGTTGTAAGGAAAATTGCCGATGATGGAAAACTTGCCCGGAAAAAGCTTGCTTAAATCCGTCTTCAGAAAGTCAGCCGAGATGATGCGGTCGCCCAACTGCGGGAAATGCTGCTGCAGATAGGCAATGGATTCGCGGTCTATGTCCAGTACGGTGGTGCGGTACTCCTTGTGCTCGAGCATATACTGCGTGAGCACACCCATACCCGGGCCGATCTCCAGCACATCCTCCACCCCGCCGGGCAACGTCAGTTGCTCCACTATTTTGCGGGCGATGTTCTGGTCGACCAGAAAGTGCTGGCCCAGGTGCTTTTTCGGACTTACTTTGCTCACGTGCTATGTGTTATGGCACCGGCTGATTAAGACAATTTCGCCGGAAACCCGTTATACCTTATTTAGATGCGCTACCGTTGCCGACAATACCTGCGTCCGTGGTTTTCGCATTACACCATATACTTACTATATTGCGTGCTCCAAAGATACGAATGACAAATGCCAACACAACTCAAATACAACACATCAGTAGGTAAAAATACAGACGTAGCCCTGATTGTGCGGGCTGACCAGACGGATTCGCTCCCAGAGCTGAGCTCAGACGAAACCGCTTACCTGAAACGCCAGCTGGAAGCAGAGGCGAAGATCGTTTCCCTGAACCGCTATACCCAGCGGGTATACGTGGTGGTTTACTCAGAAGGCAAAACTCAGAACGCCACCCGGGAGGCCCTGCGCCAGGCCGGCTATACCTTGCTCAAACAGCTCAAAGCCGACAAAATAGAGGAACTGGCTATTCAGGACCTTACCAAATCGGACGCAAGCCCCTACCTGGCCGAGGGCCTATACCTGAGCAACTACCAGTTCCAGAAATACAAGACTAAAAACAGCAAGCCAAGCCCGCTGCAGACCATCGTGCTGACAGACGAGAACCTGTCGGAGTTTGACGTGATGGAGCTGCAAAACGTGCTCGACGCCGTGACCATCACCCGCGACCTGGTGAACGAGCCGAACAGCCACCAATCAGCTACCCAGTTCAGTGAGCAACTGGTAGAGTTGGGTGAAAAAGCCGGTTTTACGACGCAGGTGTTTAACGAACTGCAGATTCAGTCGCTTAAAATGGGTGGTTTACTGGCCGTGAACCTGGGCAGCGAAGAACCGCCTACTTTTAATATATTAGAGTGGAAGCCGGAAGGCGCTACTAACACCAAACCTTACGTGCTGGCAGGTAAAGGCGTGGTATACGACACCGGTGGCCTCAGCCTGAAGCCAACACCACAGTCCATGGACTTCATGAAGTCCGACATGGCCGGTGCCGCTGCCGTAACCGGTGTCATGTACGCACTGGCAAAAAACAATGTGCAGCTGCATGTCATCGCGCTTATACCTGCCACCGACAACCGTCCGGGCGGCAAGGCTTATGCGCCGGGTGACGTGCTCACTATGCACAACGGCATGACAGTAGAAGTACTCAACACCGACGCCGAAGGCCGCCTGATCCTGGCAGATGCCCTGAGCTTTGCACAAAAGTATAAGCCTGAGCTGGTGATCGACATGGCCACCCTGACCGGAGCCGCGGCCCGCGCGATCGGCAAAGAAGGCCTGGTGGCGATGAGCAATGCCGGCGATGACGTGATGACAGCCTTGAAAAAAGCCGGTGAGGCAGAGCATGAGCGCATTGTGGAGTTTCCGCTTTGGGACGAGTATAAGAAGCACATCGAGTCGGACATAGCCGACATCAAGAACCTGGGCGGTGCCGAGGCGGGTGCTATTTCGGCGGGTGTGTTCCTGGAGTATTTCACCGACTACCCGTGGGTGCACTTTGACATCGCCGGCACGGCCTACCTGCTGGGCGAAGACTCTTACCGTGGCAAACTGGCCACCGGATCGGGCGTGCGCCTGGTTTACAACTACCTTAGCTCTCTGGCTAACTAAGCAACAAATGGACAACAGATACAAAGCAAAAATAGGCATCAGCATTGGCGATACGAACGGCATCGGCCCGGAGATCATCGTCAAAACCCTTTCAGACCAGCGCATCCTCAATTTCTGCACGCCCGTGATCTACGGTACTGCCGCAGTTATGAACCAGGTGCGCAAAGCCCTGAGTGCGGAACATTTCCACTACCAGCAAGTGGTTTCCGCACAGGAACTTATACCTAAAAAGATCAACCTGGTCAGCTGCTGGGAAGAAGACATCGCCGTAGAGCCAGGCACACCAAAACCGGAATCCGGCAAGGCCTCACTTGACTCGCTGCTTGCCGCCTCCCGCGACCTGAAAGCTGGTTTACTGGACGGCCTGGTAACCGCCCCGATCGACAAAGACAACATCCAGTCCGAGGAGTTCCGCTTCCCGGGCCATACTGAGTTTTTGACCTCCTACTTCGATGCGGCCGACAGCCTGATGCTGCTCGTGGCCGACGACCTGCGCGTAGCCACGGTGACAGGCCATATACCTGTCAAGGAGGTAGCCAGCAAACTTAACTTCGACCTGATCATCCGCAAGATCACCATCCTGCAGGAATCACTGCGCCATGATTTCGGCATTCTGAAGCCGCGGATTGCTGTGTTGGGCCTGAATCCGCATGCCGGTGAGAAAGGATTGTTGGGAACCGAGGAACTGGAGATCATCCGCCCGGCCGTGATGCACCTGAAAGACAAAGGGCATCTGGTATTTGGCCCCTACCCTGCCGACGGCTTCTTTGGCATGCGCATGTATAAGCAGTTCGATGCAGTGTTGAGCATGTACCACGACCAGGGGCTTATACCTTTCAAGACGCTCGCCATGGAGACTGGCGTGAACTACACGGCCGGTCTGCCGATCGTGCGCACCTCACCGGACCACGGTACCGCCTACGACATAGCCGGCAAACACACAGCCGATGAAACCTCTTTCAGAGAAGCGCTGTTCCTTGCCTGCGACATCATAAAAAAGCGCCAGACAGAGCAAAAGGCTGTTTTATAAATCGGGCTGCTATTTTATTTGTCAAAATAATGTTCTAATTTTGCGTCTTGCAATAAAAACACGGTAGTGAAAAAGCTTAAAGACTACGAAATCGGCATAGCCAAACTCAGTAACAGAAAGCATGATTACGAGTTTGAGATAGACGATTCATTCTTTGCTTTGTTTGAGCAGGAGATCATACTGGGGGGAAAACTACTGGCTAAAGTAGAGCTCGATAAGACCGAGTCGCTGCTGACGCTGCATTTTGACATAAAAGGGCACGTGCGCCTCACCTGTGACCGCAGTCTGGAGGAATTTGACCAGCCGCTGGATATCGAAGAGACGCTGCTGATCAAGTATGGAGAGGAAAACACCGAACTGGATGAGGACTTGTGGCAGATTACGCCTGAGACGCAGACGCTCAACGTGGCACAGCACCTGTATGATTACATTGGCTTATCGCTGCCAATGAAGAAGCTCCACCCACGTTTTTTGGAGGAGCAGGACGAAGAAGATGAAAGGGATATCCTGATCTACTCTTCGCGCCAGGCGGGCGACAGTGAAGGAAATGACAACGGTGGAGATGACGACGATGACGTTGACCCGCGTTGGGATGCCTTGAAAAACCTGAACTAACAAGCAGTAGAATAATAAAGTATTACATAACAGCAAGTAAATTTATAACTAAAAATGGCACATCCTAAACGCAAGATTTCGAAGACCAGAAGAGATAAGAGAAGAACTCACCAGAAACTCTCTGAGAAAGCGATTGCAATCTGCCCTACTACAGACACTCCTCACCTGTTTCACCATGCTTACGTGGTAGAAGGCGACCTGTACCACAAAGGCAAACTGGCGATCAAAAATTATACAGCAAACGCTCAGTAACCCAAGTCTGTACTCCGTTTAAGTTCTGTATAATTTAACGTCATCCAGTACATGAGAATCGCCCTGGACGCTATGGGCGGCGACTATGCACCTGAAGCAAACGTGAAGGGTGCTATGTTAGCTGCAGAACAGCTCGAAGAAGATTATGAAATCCTGCTTATTGGCAAGGAAGATATTCTGAATCAGCTGCTGAAAGAATATGGTTACACTGGATCTGTAATAAAGGTGGTGAACGCCACCCAGGTAATTGACATGGGAGAACATCCCACCAAAGCACTTACCCAGAAGCCAGACTCCAGTATTGCTGTAGGTTTTGGTATGCTTAAGGCTGGAAAAGCACATGCTTTTTGCAGCACCGGCAATACCGGAGCAATGCTGGTAGGAGCCATGTTCAGCGTAAAAGCCGTTGAAGGTATATTAAGACCATCTATCGGCGGTTTGGTACCAAAGCTCAATGGTGGCTTCGGTATTATACTGGATGTGGGTGCTAACGCTGACTGTAAACCTGAAGTACTGGAGCAGTTCGGCGAAATTGGTTCTATCTACGCCAAATACGTACTGGAAATCGAAAATCCGAAAGTCGGGTTGATGAACCTGGGCGAAGAAGAAGGCAAAGGCACTGTCAACACACAGGCAGCGCACCAGCGCCTCAAAGTTAACCCAAACATCAACTTCATCGGCAACATCGAAGGACGCGACATGTTCAACGACAAAGCTGATGTGATCGTGTGCGACGGGTATACCGGCAATATCATCCTGAAGATGGCGGAGTCTGTATACGACATCCTCAACGCGAAGAACATGCACGATCCGTTTTTCGACAAATTCAACTACGAGGCCGTAGGCGGCAGCCCGATCCTGGGTATCAATGGCAACGCCGTTATAGGACATGGTGTCTCTTCCCCACTGGCTGTCTGCAACATGGTGCTGCAGGCCCAGAAAATGGTAGCCACTAACCTGTCTGAGCGATTTAAAAAGCATACGGGCGTCTAATAAAAGACGCTGGCCCTGGCCAAAAACATTTCCTGGCACAAACTGTCTCACTACTCTTTTTGCGTAATGACGGTTTGTGCCAAGTTTTTTTTATTATATTGCCGTCTTAAATATCCAACACTTATACCTTTCACAATATGAGTAAAATTACTGCCGCGATCACTGGAGTGGCTGGTTATGTTCCGGACTACGTGCTTACGAACAAGGAACTGGAAACAATGGTAGAAACCAATGATGAATGGATCCTTTCACGAACCGGTATTAAGGAAAGGCGCATTCTGAAAGGCGAAGGCAAAGGCACCTCACACATTGCAGTACCGGCAGTACTCGACTTACTCAAAAAAACCAATACCAAAGCAGAAGAAATAGAACTCCTCATCTGCGCCACGACCACCCCCGACATGGTTTTCCCGGCCACGGCCAACCTGATCACGGCTGAAGTAGGCGCCGTAAATGCCTTCGGTTACGACCTGCAGGCAGCCTGCTCCGGTTTCCTTTTCGCGCTGGCCACCGCCTCTAAGTTCATCGAGTCAGGACAGTACAAAAAAGTGATCGTGGTAGGAGCCGATAAGATGTCTGCTATCGTTGATTATACTGACCGTGCTACCTGTATCATTTTTGGTGATGGCGGCGGCGCTGTGATGCTGGAGCCAAATACAGAAGGCTACGGAATACAGGACTCCGTATTGAAGTCTGATGGCACTGGCGCGCAGTACCTGCATATGAAAGCGGGCGGTAGCCGCAAACCTGCTACTATCGAAACGGTGCAGGCGCGTGAGCATTACGCTTATCAGGAAGGACAGCAGGTATTTAAGTTCGCTGTGAAGGGTATGGCAGATGTATCGGCTGAAGTGATGGAGCGCAACAACCTGACAGCAGAAGATGTTGCCTGGCTGGTTCCGCATCAGGCAAACAAGCGCATCATCGACGCGACAGCTAACCGCATGGGCGTGGGCAGTGACAAAGTGATGCTCAACATCGAGCGTTATGGCAACACAACAAGTGGCACCATTCCACTTTGCCTCTGGGAATATGAGAAACAGCTGAAAAAAGGTGACAACCTGATTCTGGCGGCATTCGGTGGCGGTTTTACATGGGGCGCCATCTATTTGAAGTGGGCTTACGATTCGAAATAATTCACTCTGATAATAAACAGGAAAAGCGGCTAATATGCCGCTTTTCCTGTTTATAGACCTTATTTCCGGATCATTTATACCATATCGGCTCGCAATGCAAGTCGCTTCTCCAGTTGCATGAGCAGTTCCTGAAAACGGTCAGATAGCTTCTCTATGTCCTTCATCCCCGCATGCGCCTGGTCAATGCTGCCGTTTCGGTAGAGGCTGAACAGCTGGTTTGCGTTTGTCAGCAACTCGCTGTGTGTTTTCTGTAAACTGTAAAGCTCTGGCTCACTGCCATACTTTTCCTTTCCAACCTGCAGAAACCAATGACTGATCGGGCCTGCATCTGAGAAAAATACGCTATCGAGCACCCCTCCGTACAGCACAGAGCGCACCTTGGACTTAAACAGAATATGTTTAATCCGGATCTGCTGTAAATCTACCTGTGCTGAATTCACGTGTCTCTTTCCTAAATGCTGCGGCTACTACAACTCACCTACTGCTATACCTAACTCTTGCAGTTTTTTCTTCATTTGATATTTATCGGTCACATTAAAACCCGCGACCAGTATACCAATTATTTGCGTATGCTCATCAAATAGCGGCTGGAAGATAAAGGTAAGGTAATTATCCTCCAGTTTGCCCTCCGGAGTAGAGAGCTTCACAACAATCTCCCTGGCTTCGAACGTTTCACCCGTCTGATATACATTATTCAGTACATCTATGTAGCCCTGATCAGCAATTTCCGGCAAAGCTTCTGCCACCGTTTTACCGATTAGGGTTACATGCGGGAACAGTTCCTGGTACTTCGTGTTTACGAGTTCATAACGGTGTTCCTTACCCTTCAGAATAGCGAAGAAAGTCGGGGCCTGCATGATCAAACGCTCTAGGGTCATTCGCTCGTTCTCGACTTTGCGGAAAGCGAGCTGCACTTGATCCGCCAGTTCGGACATTTGCTCGTTGCTTGCGAGGAGCTCCTGCACCAGATTCTTCATGTCGTGGATATCGCTGCAACTGCCAAGCCACATCCTGATCTCACCATCTTCATTTCGCATGGGCAGGTAGCGGCTCAGGTACCAACGATAATCGCCTTCCTTATCGCGTATGCGAATTTCCACCTGGCTGGCCTCCCCTTTCTCGAGCGACTGCTGCCATACTTTAGAGGCGCTCTGCAAGTCATCCGGATGAATGGCTGCTTTCCAGCCACCCGCCATCAACTGCTCCGTCGCTATACCTGTATAGGCTTCCCACTGCTTATTAAAATAGGTCGAATCCCCAGCTGCATCATCGGCATCGATGAGTTGCGGCATGGAGTCTGCCATGAACCGGAATTTCTGCTCGATGTCCTGCAAAGCCTTCTTTGTTTCTTCCCGCTCTGTCACATCTTTGGTTTCCTGCAGCACATACAGCAATTCGCCCTGCTCATTCAGAATGGGTGTATGGGAGGCTTCCCAGCAACGCTCGTCGTAGCCGCTTCCGTCAGGTCGGGCAATCGCATAGCGTATCACGTCGAGGTATACCTTCCGGCCTTTGCGGATGGCCTCTTCAATAGAAAGCCGCACCGGATTATCTTCATAGGGCACATTAGGCTCTGGGTAGGCTTCCAGCAAAAAATGTTTGCCCAGAATATTGTCCAGCTGCCGCATCGTTACTTCCAGATACCGCTTATTGGCCCCTACGATTTTCATATCGGGGTCAAGCAGTACCATAGCTTCCGGGGTGTTGTCAAAGATGAGCTTATAATCCATGCAAAGGAGAGATTTACATTAAAAAAACGCACTGGTCAGGTGCTGTGGGCATACAGCCATACGCAGACAAGGATAAAAGCGCCTATGCTGGCACGGCCTTTTTTAAAATAATCGCTAATTTATATAAAATAAATGACTCGTCGCGCTATACTCCGGACTTTGTGGTAAGGATACATCCGGCTTGCTTTCCATGCGAATTGCCCTAAGCTTTTTAATCAATATTTGAGTATAATAGCTAACTTTGTTTGCAAGACAGCGATTTGCGCTATACTTTTATCGTTTCATTCAATTTCAAGCGTAACAACAGCATACTATGGCAACCACAGCTGATATCAGAAATGGTCTGTGTATGGAATTTAACAACGACCTTTATGTAGTTGTTGAGTTTCAGCACGTTAAACCAGGCAAAGGCCCAGCTTTCGTGAGAACGAAAATGCGCAACATCAAAACCGGAAAAATGTTAGATAACACTTTCTCGGCTGGTCATAAGATCACTACTGCCCGTGTGGAGCAGCGCCCGCACCAGTTCATCTACAAAGATGACATGGGCTACAACTTTATGGACATGAATACCTTCGAGCAGGTTGCCCTGGACGAGAAAATGGTACCATTTGCTGACCTGATGAAAGAAGGCCAGGAAGTGACAATCCTGTTCCATGCCGAGACGGAGGCCCCGCTTACCTGCGAGATTCCTCCTTTTGTGGAGTTGACCATTACATACACCGAGCCGGGCCTGAAAGGCGACACGGCCACCAATGCATCCAAACCAGCTATTGTAGAAACAGGCGCCACTATTCAGGTACCGTTGTTTATTGGGCAGGACGAAAAAATCAAAGTAGACACACGAACTTATTCTTACGCAGAACGAGTAAAATAACAACATGAAAGCTAAAGAAATCCAGGACCTTATTGACTTTATCGCCAAGTCTGGCTTGAATAAAGTAAACATTGAGACAGAAGAATTCAAGATCTCGGTGAAGCGCGATCCAGACCAGAAGGTGAGCTATGTGAAAGAGTCAGCAAGCGCTGCGCATCACGCGGCAGCCCCTGCCGCCGCTCCGGCTGCCTTACCTCAGGCTCCTGCCGCCCCAGCCACTCCGGCAGTCCCAGCTGCTGCGCCGGCCAGCGACGACAGCAAATACATCGCCATCAAAGCACCCATGATCGGTACATTCTATCGCTCTTCCAGCCCGGACAAGCCAGCATTTGTAAACGTAGGCGACGAAGTCAAAAAGGGACAGGTAATCTGTATCATCGAAGCGATGAAGCTTTTCAATGAAATCGAGTCAGAGGTGTCTGGCAAGATCGTAAAAGTGTTGGTGGACAATGCCAACCCAGTGGAATACGACCAGCCGCTATACCTGGTAGATCCTAGCTAATTCATCGATTTGAAAATTTGAAAATGTGAGGATATGAAAATGGAGATGGCCAATACCCTCTCCATTTTTATATCAATTTCACGCTAATCTCTACATTTCCAAATCTCAGAATCTCCAAAACTGACATTATGTTTAAAAAAATACTAATCGCCAACAGAGGCGAGATTGCCCTGCGCATCATTCGTACCTGTAAGGAGATGGGCATCAAAACGGTGGCCGTATACTCTACGGCTGACAAGGAGAGCCTGCACGTACGTTTTGCTGATGAAGCCGTATGCATTGGCCCTCCTCCAAGTGCGCAGTCATACCTGAACATGCCCAATCTGATCTCGGCTGCCGAGATCACCAATGCCGACGCCATTCACCCGGGTTACGGCTTCCTTTCTGAAAATGCTGAGTTCTCCCGTATCTGCGCCGAGCACAACATCAAATTCATCGGTGCCTCTCCGGAAATGATCAACTCCATGGGCGACAAGTCCTCCGCCAAAGACACCATGAAAAAAGCGGGCGTACCGACCATACCTGGTTCTGACGGCCTGTTGAAGTCGCTGGAAGAGGGCAAGAAGCTGGCAAAGAAGATTAAGTACCCAGTGATCATCAAGGCGACAGCCGGTGGTGGTGGCCGTGGTATGCGCATTATCAAGCACGAGGACGAGTTCGAGAAAGCCTGGAACGATGCCCGCACCGAGTCGAAGGCTGCTTTCGGCAACGATGGTCTATACCTGGAGAAATACATTGAGGAGCCGCGTCACATCGAGATCCAGTTGATCGGTGACCAGCACGGACAGGTAGCGCACCTTTCGGAGCGTGACTGCTCTATCCAGCGTCGTCACCAGAAACTGGTGGAGGAAACTCCTTCCCCGTTCATTACTGACGACCTGCGCGACCGCATGGGTAAAGCGGCCATCAAGGGTGCCAAAGCCATCAACTACGAAGGTGTTGGCACGATTGAGTTCCTGGTAGATAAGCACCGCGAATTCTACTTCATGGAGATGAACACCCGTATCCAGGTAGAGCACCCGATTACGGAAGAGGTCATTGACTACGACCTGATCAAAGAGCAGATCAAGGTAGCCGCCGGCGAGCGTATCACGGGCAAGAACTACTACCCGAAGATGCACGCCATCGAGTGCCGCATTAACGCGGAGGATCCGAAGAACGGTTTCCGTCCTTCTCCGGGCAAGATTACCAATCTGCATGTGCCAGGCGGACACGGTGTACGCGTAGACTCACACGTTTACTCTGGTTATACCATCCCGTCGAACTACGACTCCATGATCGCGAAGCTGATTGTGACGGCGCAGACACGCGAAGAGGCGCTTGTGAAAATGAAGCGCGCCTTGAGCGAGTTCGTGATTGAAGGCGTGAAAACTACGGTGCCATTCCACCTGAAACTGATGGATGACCCGGGCTTCAAGGAAGGTAACTTCACCACAGCTTACCTGGACAACTTCGACTTCAGCTCATTGTAAGCTCCGAATTTATTAAACGAAAGAAAACCGACTCCGAAACAGGGTCGGTTTTTTTGTTTGGCCCGATATATGTGGTTTTAAAATATAGAGACATTATCATATTTACTTAACTTAGTCTCGCACCTCACACGAAACAGAAATGAAACCAAGCAGTCTCTTTATTACTCTTCTATGGACAGTATTGGCGCTGCAGCTGAGTGGCTGTGCAACTATGATTACGATGGAGACGGTTCGCCCCCCTGTGGTGCGGGTGAGCCCCGACCAGTGGAAAGTGCTGGTCGTGAACCGCTACGATGCGGCTGCACAGGCTACTAATAAAAATGAAAACGTGACAGCCGTACTACGCGACGGAGCCTACCAAGCTGCCGGGGGTGTTATGGGTGCTATCTACAACGATTCGACTTTTGTGCTGGTCAACCCGGATCAGGCCATCAGTCTGCCTGCCAGTATGGAGCGGCTTAACGACGAAGAAATTGACGGACTTTTTAAGCAGTATGGCCCACACCTGATCCTAACGCTCGACAAGTTCAAAACTGGCTTTGGGAAAGTGGTAGACAGCTATGATGATGAAGACGGCGACAGGACCAAAATTGCCAATTATGACCTGGTCGTAGCAAGCACGTGGTCGCTGTACGACAGCACAGGTATGCTGCTGGACCAGGCAACGGTGGAGCAGCAGGAATTTTACGATTCACGAACCGTGGTGAGCGGACTGCTAGCTATTGGTCCGGCTATGGGCAAAGCAGGGCCTGTGGTGAACCGGCTGGCGGTAGAGACAGGCTACAGCTATTGGGATAGGTTCTATCCACAACCGACACTGTTGGTACGCCAGGTACACATGGCGAGTCCGCTGCAAGATGCCCACATCATGTTGCTCCTGGGGCAGTTTCAGCAGGCTATTGCCACACTACAGCCTTTGGCACAGGATCTCTCGTCTAAAACAGGTATAAAGGCAGCCCATAACCTGGCTATTGCCTACGAGGCCGCCGGTGACTACGAACAAGCCACTTATTGGGCACGACAGGCAGAAAGCAAAGGAGATAAACTAGCTAGCAAACTGCTCGAACTCTGGACCAATGCCGGCCTGATTAAGTAGTGATCACCTCACGAAAACAGCAAAGCCCGACCAAATTGGCCGGGCTTTGCTGTTTTATGTGCTATACCTAAACCTTAGCTAGTAGCAGCTTGAGCTTCTTTTTCGATCAACTCGGTAAGTTCGCTATACCAACTCTCCCCATATTTACGGATCAGTGGTTCCTTCAGGAACTGGTATACCTTCACACCAAGGTCAGCCCCAAAATTGCAGGCCGCAGCGCAAATGCTCCAACGGTCGTAGTTCAGCGCCTCGAAATCATCATACTTGGTAATACGAATGGGGTACAGGTGGCAGGAAATGGGCTTCTTCCAGCTGATCTTGCCATCGTAATAGGCCTGCTCAATGGCACACTTCAGTATACCCTGGTTATCGTATAAGGCGTAGGCGCACTCCCGGTTTTCGATGGTTGGTGTGGAGTAATCGCCTTCAAAATCCTGGATGTACAGCCCCTGCTCTTCCACGGCCAGTTTTCCGGCTCCCGTCATGTAGGGTTTGATGTGCTCGTAGTTATCCGCCAGTATAGCCAGTTCTTCTTCCTCCAGCGGAGCGCCCAGATCGCCCTCGACACAACAGGCCCCTTTGCATTTCTCAAGATTGCAGACGAAGAAATTATCACGGATGTCGTCACTGATGACGGTATTCTGAAGAACGATCATGTAAGTAATGGAATAAGCTTCTCTAACCGGCCTCACCGGCAGATAAGAGACAAAATTAAAGTTAAATAAGTTTAGACTAGCGCTTGGTTCCCCTTGCTCCTGCGGCCGTCAATATATTCTGCACGCTTTCGCGCTTGGTATAGTCCATGGCTGTTTTGCCAGAAAAGTCGCGCAAGCTTGGGTCAGCACCGGCATTGATCAGCATCACGATCACCTCGTTGCCACCGTCCAGCTGACAGGCCAGCATCAGTGGCGTCAGGCCTTCCAGGTTCTGGATATTCGGGTTGGCACCTCCTTTCAGCAAACGGTTCATCTCCATCATGTGCGTACCGTTAGCAAAGCGAACTGCATAGTAGAGCGGGGTATTACCTTTGTTGTCCACGATGTTCGGATCCGCCTTGTAGTTGAACAGGGTATCCAGCAACTGAGCCTGCTCAATTTCAAATTCCTCGGTATTGATACGGGCACCATACATGGCATAGTGCAGGGCGGTCTTCCCATCCTGATCGGTTGCATTGACGTCGGCGCCGCCACCTAGCAGCAGGCTCGCCACTTCCAGTCGAACTTTCGGCTGGTAAATCACGCCATAGTCTTCGAGCAGCAACGGAATGTAAATGCCGTGCATGAGCGGGGTGCGCAGCCTGAAGTCAAAATCATAACCGTTTGGCACAGACACAGTGTTGACGTAGGCACCACTTTCCAGCGACCGCTTCACTACTTCGGGGTTACGCTCAATGACTGCCAGCACCAGTTTCTGGTCAGAAGACTGATTGAGGTACTTGAGTTGCTCAAAGGCATTGGAACTGCCCTGCGAGATAGCCTGGTGGTACAGTTTGCGTGCTTTATCAGGCTCAGGCTTTCCCAGGTTGCCTTCTTCGTAAAGCAGACCCAAGGTATAGAGGGCTTCTTTTTCTCCGACAGCGGCACCTTTCTCGAGCCAGTACTTCGCCTGTGCTACATTCTCTTTCACGCCCTCCCCTCTCAGGTATAGGTTTGCCAAAGAGGTATAGGCTACCACGTCGTTGAGCTCAGCGGCCCGCTTGATGTAGGTATAGGCATACCCTTTGTCCTCCATTTCGCCGTAGCCGGTATAATACATACTACCCAGAATGCGGTTACTGAAGGCATCCCCTGCTATAGCCATGTCGCGGATGTCGAGGGCTGCACTGCGCATGAGTCGTGTAAAGCGCTGCTTATCTTCGTCGTTACGGATGGTCATTAACTCAGCCAAACCCAGATTACCGAATAGACTACTGCCTTCCAGCGCCTTTTCGAACAGGATGCGAGCGGTGTCAGGATCGGCTTTGTAGAACTTCTCAGGGTTGCGCACATAGGCCACTGAGTCAGATGTTATGATATCGTCAATCGGCGCTCCGTCTTCCACCAACTCGCCGTACTGATGCATGCGGCCCATAAAGTAATAGGCCGCTGCTTCGTCACGTGCTGCTGCCTGGCGGAACTTGGCGTAAGCCTCGTTGTACTTTAATCCGATATAGAGGTCCATACCTTCCTGCATTTCCGGAGTGCGCCATACCTGATTGGCAGAGCGAGGAACCTTCACCAGTTTCAGGGAGTCAGGTATAATCTTGACAACCTGGCTGGTATCGGATTGCGCCACGGCCAGATGCCCGGCCGGGAGCAGTGCAAGGAACAGGAGTAGTTTCTTCATGCGTGGTAATGGGATCATATATTTCTCAGGTATAAAGCAGCCAAATGCCCACTTCAACCTTCTTAACTTTACAAAGATACAGATAATGCGGCGTTTCTCTAAAAAGCACTGCCTGAAGACACACAAATCAGAGGCCAAAATTGCATTCCTCTATAAGAAACCAATTGGTAGGGCTGTCTGGTTCTCTAAATGTACAGGTGCCGTTCCTAAAACGGATAGGAATGTGTAAATTGCATGGATTATTAATGACGCACGCGGAAGAGACGAAATGGATTATATTAGTTTACTGAACGAGTCGCAACGCAAGGCCGTGCTCCACACCAAGGGGCCAGCCATGATCATAGCGGGTGCCGGCTCAGGCAAAACAAGGGTACTCACCTACCGGATTGCACACCTCATCAGTTTGGGGGTCGATCCCTTCAACATACTGGCCCTGACCTTTACCAACAAGGCGGCCAAGGAAATGCGCAATCGTATCGAGAAAGTGATTGGTAACGAGGCTAAAAATATCTGGATGGGCACGTTCCACTCCGTGTTCTCGCGCATATTGCGTGCCGAGGCGGATAAGATCGGCTATCCGAAAAGCTTTACCATCTACGATACCGACGACTCCAAGACGCTCATTCGCAACATTGTGAAGGAGATGAACCTGGACGACAAGCTCTATAAGCCGAATGTGGTGCTGGGCCGTATTTCCTCCGCCAAGAACAAGCTGATCTCTGTGAAGCAGTACCTGAACGATACCGTGATTCAGGCCGACGACGAGGCTGCCATGCGCCCTAAGATCGGTAAGATATACGAACAGTACGCCAACCGCTGCTTCAAGGCCGGTGCCATGGACTTCGACGACCTGCTGTTCCAGACCAACGTGCTGTTCCGCGACCATCCGGACGCGCTTAACAAGTATCAGCACATTTTCAAGTTCGTGATGGTGGATGAGTACCAGGATACGAATTACTCGCAGTACCTCATCACGCGCAAACTGGCCGCCCAAAACCGCAACATTGTAGTGGTGGGTGACGATGCGCAGTCTATCTACGCTTTCCGTGGGGCCGATATCCAGAACATCCTCAACTTTGAGCGTGATTACCCGGAGCTGGAGGTGTTCAAACTGGAGCAGAACTACCGCTCTACCAAGAACATCGTGAACGCCGCCAACTCGGTGATTAAAAACAATTCGGCGCAGCTCAAGAAGGACGTCTATACCGACAATGAGCAGGGACCGCTGATCGAGGTGATCAAAGCCAATTCCGACAACGAAGAAGGCAAACTGGTGGCTACCTCCATCTTTGAGGAGAAGATGAACAACCACCTCTCCTACGACGACTTCGCCATCCTGTACCGCACCAATGCGCAGTCCAGAGCGATGGAAGAAGCCCTGCGCCGCATGAACATCCGATATAAGATTGTGGGTGGTCTGTCGTTTTACCAGCGTAAGGAGATCAAAGATTTGATCGCGTACCTGCGCCTGGTGGTGAACCCGAACGATGAGCAGGCCTTGCGCCGCGTGATCAACTACCCGAAAAGAGGGATTGGCGAGACAACCGAACAGAAGCTTTTTGTGACGGCCGACGAGACCAACCACAGTGTATGGGAAGTGATCCAGAATGCCGGTCAGTTCCTGGGTAACCGGGTAGGTACCGCCATCGAGAACTTCTCGATCATGATCAAGGATTTTGCCCGCATTGCCGATAACACCGACGCCTTTGAAGTAGCCAAGCACGTGGCCAAGCACTCCGGTATAGTCGACGACCTGTACCAGGACAAAACCGTAGAGGGCCTGGCCCGTTACGAGAACATTCAGGAGTTGCTCAACGGTATTAAGGAGTATGTAGATGATCCGGAGAAGGAAGACAAGAGTCTGTCGGCCTTTCTGCAGGACATCGCCCTGATTACGGATGCCGATACCAAAGCCGATATGGACGGTGAGTTTGTGACGCTAATGACGATCCACTCGGCCAAAGGCCTGGAGTTCAAGAACGTGTTCATCGTAGGTATGGAAGAGAACCTTTTCCCGAGCCAGATGATGCTGAACTCCCGCGCCGACCTGGAAGAGGAAAGACGCCTTTTTTATGTAGCCATCACCCGTGCCGAGAAAAAGCTATACCTGACCTACGCGACCAGCCGTTACCAGTGGGGCAACCTGCGCGCCTGCGAGAAGAGCCGCTTCCTCGACGAGATCGATCCGAAGTACCTCAACTTTAAATATGGCGAGCAGAACACGGCCAGTGGCGGTAACGTGTTCGACCGCGTGCTGCAGCGCAAGAGCAGCATCAGCAGTCTGGTGCAGCAGCCAGCGCGCAAGCAGGCCGCTACCGCCTATACCGCTCCTGCCGATTTTCAGCCAAGCGATACGTCGAATCTGGCTGCCGGCATGAAAGTAGAGCACCCTAAGTTCGGGTTTGGCGTAGTAAGCAAAATGGACACGCAGGGTAACAGCACCAAGGCCATTATCAACTTCGACGAAGTAGGCGAAAAAACCCTACTGTTGAGCTTTGCCAAGCTGCGGATACATAATTGATTTAGTGAATGAGTGAGTTAGTGATGGAGTGTTTTTTTTATTTTTGAATGGTGATTGAGTAGATAAGTGATAGTTTCTTGATGAATTATTTTTTCACTCACTAAAATTTCTATAAATCACTCAACCACTAAATCACTCAATAAAAAATCACTCATTCACTAAATCACTAAATCAAAAATAATTTACCCCTACATTTGAGATTCATAAATTGAAATAATGGAAGCAAGTACCACCTTTAAGCAGGACCTGTTGCTGCGCGAATACGGCAGAAACGTACAGGATCTTGTCAATCACATACTGAGCATTGAGGACAAAGCAGAGCGCACCCGCCTGTCATACCTGTTGATCAATCTAATGGCTAAGCTCAACCCACAGTTGCGCGACACCCAGGATTTTCAGCAAAAGCTCTGGAATCACCTGTTTGTGATGTCCGGCTCAAAGCTCGACGTGGATGCCCCTTATCCGCTCAGCGCCATGGAGTACCTCAACGACAAGCCGCAGCGCATGGAGTACCCACTCAGTACGCCCAGGTATAAGCACTACGGCCAGAACGTGGAGTTGCTCATACAACGCGCAACAGAGCTTGAGGACGATAAAGAGCGTGAAGCTGCGACCATTTCCATCGGGAAACTGATGAAGACGCTGTACCGATCTTACAACAAAGACAGTATTACAGATGATGTGATCCTAAGCGACATACAGCAAATCTCCAAAGGAAAGTTGAATCTGGATCCGTCTATGATTGAGAGCAATAGCCTGTTCGAATCTGTGAGCAGCAAGTCGCAGGACGGTGGCAGCAACCGCCCACAGCAACAGCAGCAAAACCGTGGCGGTGACAAGCGTAGCCACAAAAATACGAGACCAACTTCCAACCAACGAAACAAATAGTACTAAATGGCTTCATTTGAAGTAAAAGGCGGTGCAAAACTGCGCGGAGAAATCATTCCGCAGGGTGCCAAAAATGAGGCGCTTCAGATCCTGTGCGCCGTGCTTCTTACCCCCGAGAAAGTAACAATTTCTAATATCCCTGATATCCGGGACGTTAACCTACTGATTGACCTGCTGCGGTCGCTGGGCGTAAAAACAGAGCGCCTGTCGCCGGATACCTATATCTTTCAAGCAGATGACATCGACCTCGACTTCCTGGACTCCGAGCGTTTTGTAGAACTAGGTCGCGCCATACGAGGCTCCGTGATGATCGTGGGACCGATGCTGGCCCGCTTCGGCAAAGCAAAAATGCCGAAGCCGGGTGGCGACAAGATCGGCCGTCGCAGACTGGACACGCACTTTACAGGATTCGAAAAACTGGGTGCTTCTTTTGAATACAGCGCCGAAGATAATTTCTATACCGTCACCTCCTCTGGTTTGAAGGGCGCCTACATGCTGCTCGACGAAGCTTCTGTGACAGGTACAGCCAATATCCTGATGGCCGCTGTGCTGGCCAAAGGTACGACCACGATCTATAATGCGGCCTGTGAGCCTTATGTGCAGCAGCTTTGCCGTATGCTCAACCGCATGGGCGCGAAGATCAGCGGCATTGGCTCTAACCTGCTCGTAATAGAAGGTGTGGAACAGTTGGGAGGAACCGAGCACCGCATGTTACCTGACATGATCGAGATCGGTTCTTTCATCGGACTTGCTGCTATGACCGGATCAGAGATCACCATAAAAGACTGTCAGATTCCGGAGCTAGGTCTTATACCTGATACTTTCCAGCGACTGGGTATCAAAATGGAATTCCGTGGTGATGATATCTTTATACCTGAGCAGGACCGCTACGAGGTGGATACCTACATCGACGGCAGCATTCTGAACATCGCCGACCATACCTGGCCTGGCCTTACCCCGGATCTACTGAGCGTGGCTCTTGTAGTGGCAACGCAAGCAAAAGGCACTGTGCTGGTGCACCAGAAAATGTTCGAGAGCCGCCTATTCTTCGTTGACAAGCTTATCGACATGGGTGCTCAGATCATTCTGTGTGACCCTCACCGCGCTACCGTAATCGGTCAGAACAAGCAGATCCCGCTTCGTGGCATCCGCATGACGTCTCCTGACATTCGTGCTGGTGTTGCCTTGCTTATCGCAGCACTTTCTGCCGAAGGCACCAGCATCATCGACAACGTAGAGCAGATCGATCGCGGTTACCAGAACATCGACGGCCGACTGAATGCCTTGGGTGCACAGATCAGAAGAATGTAAATTCTTAGTCAAGATTTAATAAAGAAAGAGCGCTCAGGAATGGGCGCTCTTTCTTTATTTTGCTCGAAATAAAAAGCAATAGAGAATATTACTTATATTGAATTTAAAAGCGGCAGTTACGAAATACCATACCTACACATATAGTGCGGATAAACGTATGTTGTCGTTTGTCTGGTAGTTAGGTGGTATAAATGAGAAGAATGAAGACTCTGTTGTTACATATTCTTTTGCTCCTAAGCATACGAGCTTATGGACAAATCCCCGTGCTTCAGTACAACAATCAGCCAAATGAATCGACTATACAAAAAAATCTTGAAGGGAAGTATGATTTTTTAATTGCATACACAGAAGAAAGCTATTGGTGGAGCGATAGGCAGTTCTATCAAATTTTGGCACTTAAAGACGGACAATGGGACTTGATAACATTAGCCTCCAAAAAGAAGAAGAATGGCGACTTTAGGAAACCTAAAATCAGAGTGAGCTCATTTGACAATAATAAAGCACAATTGCTATTAAACCAGTTAGACCATTTAAGCTTTTGGACATTAAGTTCAGACTCTCTTAACATAACTCAAAGAGAAGACCCTGATTCTACACTAACCACATACACCCTGTATGACGCTGCAAATTATAAATTTGAAATAATGACAAAGGAGGGCTACAAAATTATAGAAGCATATGCACCAGATCACTTCCTTGAAAAGCTTCCAGAAATTAAGAGCAGGCAGAAGTTTATCGCTGGTAGGGACATCTTTATAGCAGCGTTGAAAAATTAAATCACCTAACAAGGTGCAGCTTTTAAGCTTCGGTTCCGCCTCGCTCATCAGCTGCACGAGCACGTTACCTATTCCTTCTCCCCTCTCCTACTGCCCTGGTACAGCTCATACTTGAGCAGACGGCAATCAATGGCGCCATTGTAGAGTGGAGTGCGTCTAGAGGCTCGTAAACCAATGCTTTTCGCGGCATCGAGGTTTCCAGTGAACACGAAGGCGTCGAAGCCCTGGTAGTTGTTCTTGAGCGTGTCCCCGATCTGCTTGTACAGCTGGTGAATGTCGTCTGACAGGATACGTTCGTTATAGGGCGGGTTCATGATCAAAACACCCTCTTCGGCCGCAGCTTTTGTCTCGAAGAAGTCAGCCATTTCCACTTTAATCACATGCTCTAGTCCGGCGTTCTCGATGTTTTTGCGGGCAGCCAGCACGTAATCCGGGTCAATGTCGTAGCCGATGATCCGGGCTTGTGGCTCGCGCTTTTCTTTGGCTTCAGCCGTCTTCCACACCATTTCAAAGAGCTCGGCGTTATAGTCTTTCCAGCTTTCAAAGCCATAGGGGTCGCGGCGGAAAATGCCCGGCGCGATGTTCTGCGCCATAAGCGCGGCTTCAATCAGGAAAGTACCGGAACCGGCCATTGGATCGATGAAGGTCGATTTCTTGTCCCAGCCGGACAGAGCAATAATGCCGGCGGCCAGCACCTCGTTCAGAGGTGCTACGTTGGTCTGCAGACGGTAACCACGGCGGTGCAGCGAGTCGCCGGAAGAGTCGAGCGAAAGGGTGACCATGTTCTCGTGCATGTGCAGGTTCAGGCGCACATCCGGGCGGATGCGGTCCACAGAAGGACGCTCGCCTGTGGCTTTTCGGAACTGGTCGACGATAGCGTCTTTAGTAAGCTGAGCTACAAAAAGCGAATGCTCAAAAGTAGAATGGCTTACAACGGCATCGATCGCAAAGGTCTGGTTCAGGTCAAACACCTCGACCCAGTTGGTTTTCTGTACCTGTTCGTAGAGGTCGCGCTCGTTGCGGGCTTTGAAATTACGGAGAGGCCTGAGAATGCGAATGGCGGTGCGGCACCAGAGGTTGGCTTCGTAGAGTTGGCGCAGGTTACCCGAAAAAGAAACTGCGCGGTTGCCTACTTTGATATACTCTACTTCAAGCGCCCGCAGTTCTTCTGCCAGCACTTCCTCCAGTCCACTGAGCGTTGTGGCAACTATATTGAAATTAACGCTCTGCTTTTGCTTCGCCATTTGCTATACCTGTTAAACCGCAAAAATAATGGTAATTTAGTTAAGAGTTAGGAGTTGTAATCAATTTAAGAGTTTGAGGCTTATTGTGGTGGTTTCTTTAGTAAGGAAAGAGTAAAAAAAAGTCGCTATACCTGCTGGCATAGTGGTCAGCCACTCAGAATTAGCTTTAGCCTTTGCCTTGAGCTGAACATCATAAAACCCTATACCTATAGCTACATCGCCTCAACTCTTAGCGCATAACTTTTAACTCTTATCTAAATAAAAACTATTTTTGCCCGTAAATACCCGTTTATGAAATTCGAGAAAGACTTTTCCCTTAAACCTTACAATACGTTTGGCATCGATGCCAGGGCCAGGCATTTTGCACGCTTCGACAGTGTGCAGGAATTGCAGGAACTGCTGCAGCGGCCGGAGGTGAAGGAAGAGCCGAAGCTCATTTTAGGCGGGGGTAGTAACTTGCTGTTCACCAAAGATTTTGAAGGCATTGTGCTGCTCAATGGCATTAAAGGTATGGAAGTGCTGCGCGAAGACGGTGGCTATACCTACGTGCGGGCCGGTGGCGGTGAGAAGTGGCACGACCTGGTGCTCTATTGTCTTGAAAATGATCTGGGTGGCATTGAGAACATGTCGCTTATACCTGGCACGGTGGGAGCCGCTCCCCTGCAGAACATTGGGGCCTATGGTGTAGAGCTAAAGGATGTGTTTGTAGAACTGGAAGCCGTGCAGCTCGAGACCGGTCAGGTCCATACCTTCGACAAGGAGGCCTGCCAGTTCGGGTACCGTGAGAGCGTCTTCAAACACAGCCTGAAGGGACAGTATGTAGTAACGAGCGTGACCCTGCGTCTTCGTAAAAACCCAGAGTTGAATACCACTTATGGCGCTATCCAGACCACACTGCAGGAGATGCAGGTGCTACAGCCAACCATACATGATGTAAGCGCTGCCGTTTGCCATATCCGCCGCAGCAAACTTCCCGACCCGGCCCAGATTGGCAATGCCGGCAGTTTTTTCAAAAACCCGGAAATTCCGCTGCTCCTCTTTGATGTGCTCAAGGAAAAACACCCTGATATGCCGGCCTACCCTGTGTCTGAGACCAGTGTGAAAGTGCCTGCTGGCTGGCTGATTGAGCAATGTGGCTGGAAAGGAAAGATGATCGATAACTACGGCGTGCACAAAAACCAGGCGCTGGTGCTGGTAAACTATGGTGGTGCAAAAGGCGAAAACCTGTTGCAGCTGGCACACGATATCATTCAGTCGGTACAGGAGAAATTCGGTATTTCGCTGCACCCGGAGGTAAACATTATCTAAGCATCAGGACTTCCGGGAGGCGCTAAAATTTTTATTTAACTTCCCTAACTTATTTAAACAGGCTGCGATATATAGGGTAGACTATAATAGCTTACAACCCTATGAAAATTTATATACTGCGTTACCTCCTGTTATTTCTGGCGCTTCCCCTTGTGCTGGCATCCTGTGACAAAGACGATCCTGAACCTACTAAAACTGACCTCGTTGTAGCACACGAATGGCAGGGAGAACGCGTGCTGGTCAATGGTTTTGACGTATCAGACCGCCCCGAGATCAAAGACATGCTGCTCGACATTAAGAGCACACGCCTGACCCTGCGCCGCGACGGCACTTACACCGCAGTATACGACCAGGCAGGCACCCCACAAACTACCACCGGAACCTGGGAATTCAAGGAAAATGAAACAATCATCTACTTCGATCTGCTCGGCGACCTACAGATAGAAAGCCTGACTCCCACCAACATGGACCTGATCACCACCGTGAACCGCAACAACACAAGCTTCGATGCGAAGGTCCAGTTTGTGAAGAAAGACTAAATTCAGTAAGTTAGGGCTGGCTAATGCCCTTCGTGCGCCTTCATGACAGATTTTCCAGCGCAGGACAGGATCCATGTAATTTATCTTTTACTATAAAATCATTCTATGAGAATTCAAAAATTACTCACTTTCCTGTTTGCCTTGCTCCTGGTAACCAGCATGACCTCGTGCGACAAAGACAAGGACAAAGAGCCGACAAACAAAGACATATTAGCATCCAGCATCTGGAAAGGCGAATCTATCTGGGCCTATGGCAGCGATATTTCCGATCTGTTTATGGATGAACTCGGTTATGACATCAAAAAGAACACAATTAAGTTTGACAAAGCGGGCACGTATGTGGACTCCTACGAGAGAACTTCGTTGAACGGCACCTGGGAGTTTGCGGATAATGACAAATCCATCATCTTTGATAAGGGAACCGAAGATGAGTACAAAGCAAGCGTACTGATGCTTACCGATAAAGAGCTTCGGATGGAGCAGACGCTAGAGGACGATGGTGAGTCCCTAACACTGGAGGTTCGATTCATACGATAAACAAAAAAGGCTCCCTTGCAGGAGCCTTTTTTTATTTCAGTACAGCCAGGGTGGCACCATCGCCTCCCCTTTCCTCGGCCTCGCTGGCCAGGCTGACCACTTCCGGCACAGAGTACAGGTAGTCGCGCACGACTTGCCGCAGCACTCCGTTACCACGTCCGTGCACGATCTTAATTTCAGGTATACCCAGCATAATTGCTTCGTCGGTGAAGTTCATTACTTTGTTTAAAGCATCTTCGGCATACTCGCCCCGAATATCAATCGAAGAGCCAAAGTCGGCCATACGTTGCGTGATGTTCATGCCGCGGGTATAACCCTCTGCTGTTTCGGCTTTCTTTTGCTTTTTGGTCTGCGCCTCGGCTCGTTCCAGATTGTCCACCTTCACGATCGTTTTCAGACCACCGAACAACACCTCCGCAGTCTTACCTTTTATACCTACAATCTCTCCCACCGAATCCTGTCCGATCAGTGCTACCGTGTCGCCGGCTTTAAGTGGACCGCCGTTGCTGGCAATTCGCTTATGAGCAGGGCGCGGCTCTTCTTTGCGCACCTTTTCGGTGGCAAATTCTTCGAGTTCGCGGCGGGCCAGTTTGGTCTGCTCCTTCTCGGCCTGACTTTGCTTGATTTGCTGGATGGTAGCCTCGATCTTCTGGTTGGCATCTTTCAGCAGGAGTTTGGCCTTACCTTTGGCCTCACGCATCACATCCTGCTTGCTCTCCTCCAGGAAGTTCTTCAAGTCAGTATACTCCTTTACATTGCGTTTCAGCTTCAGTTCCAGCGCTGTGGCTTCTTTCAGCTTCTTCTCCAATTCCTGCTTCTCTGTTTCGAGCTCCTCCAACAAGCGGTCGTAGCGAATCTTGTCTTTACCTACTAGACTGCTGGCCTTGTCTACGATATGCCTTGGCAGACCAATCTTACGGGCAATCTCAATTGCAAACGAAGAACCCGGCTTCCCGATCTCCAGTTGGTAGAGCGGCTGCAGGTTTTTGTGATCGTAGCGCATGGCCCCGTTCACAATGCCCGGCGTACGCTCGGCGAAGTTCTTCAGGTTGGTATAGTGCGTTGTGATCACGCCAAACACCTTGCTGTCGTTGAGGTTCTGCAGCACGGCTTCGGCGATAGCACCGCCCAGCACGGGTTCTGTGCCTGTACCAAATTCATCTATCAGCACCAAACTCTTGCTATCGGCCACCGTCACAAACTTTTTCATGTTGGTGAGGTGCGAACTATAGGTACTCAGATCGTTTTCGATGGACTGCTCATCCCCGATATCGATGAAGATGTCGTGAAAAATACCAGCTTCCGAGTTATCAGTTACAGGTATAAGCATGCCGGTCTGCAGCATGTACTGCACCAGGCCCACCGTCTTCAAGCTCACCGATTTACCACCTGCGTTCGGGCCGGAAATCAGCAGGATGCGCTGCTCGCGGGTCAGTTCCAGATCCATCGGCACTGTCGGTTTACCCAGTTGCTTATGCGACAGGTATAGCAGCGGGTGAATGGCTTCTTTCCAGGCGATGTGCGGGTACTTGTGCAGCTTCGGCATCGTTGCCTCTATGCGTCTGGCAAAGGCCGCCTTGGCTCGTATAAAGTCCAGCAGGCCCAGGTATTGATAAGCTTTGCGCAACTCGGGTATAAAGTTGCGGAGCGTATTGGTCAGCCCTACCAGTATGCGGATCAACTCGCGGTGGTAGGCATTCTCCAGGTCTTTGATGTCGTTGTTGAGTTCGAAAATAGACTCCGGCTCAATGTATACTGTCTGCCCCGTATTCGATTCGTCGTGGATCAAGCCTTTGATGCGGCGCTTGTGCTCGGCGATGACAGGTATAACCAAACGGCCACCGCGAATGGTTGGCTCGGCATCGCCGGGTGTCCAGCCTTCGTTTTTAGCGTGGCGCATGATCGAGCTGATCGTCTTACGCAATTGCCCCTGCTGCGCGATCAGGTCGCGCTTGTATCGCTGTAGCTCAGGCGAGGCGTCGTCGCGCACGGCACCGGCATCGTCCACTACTTTGTCGAGGGCAGCGATTAGGGAGCGCTCAACCATGATATTAGCACCCAGGGCTTTCAGGGCTTCAAACTTACCCTCTTCAGTGCTGGAAATAAAGCGCTGTGAGTCGCGGATAGTGCGCAGCGACATTTTAATTTCGAAGAAGGCCTGCACTTCCAGGAAAGTACCAGGTATAGCGGCCCGGTCGAGGTAGGCGGTTACATCGAAGTAATGCTGCAGCGGAATCTCGGCGTCGGACTCGAGCAGTTGTTTGAACTCGTTCGTTTGCTCCAGCAGGCGCTGCACCAGGTCATGGCGGTTCAGGAAGGTCATGCGGCTGACGAACTGTCGGCCAAGTGGGCTCAGGCAAAGTTCCGAAAGCATTTCGCGTACCTGCGCAAAGCCAATTTTTATTTCAAAGTTATCTGGATAGATCAATTGTTATCTCTTAGATTTAGGGCAAATTTAGCATATTATAACAAGTAAAGGTGCTGCTTTCGTTCGCTGTGGTTTTATAAATTGTTGGGAATTAAAATTGTTTAAGGCTAATTCTCTGATGCATGGTTTGGTATGAAAGCCTGCAAGCAATTGACCTAATCCTGCCCCTCCCAAGAGGGGAATATCAATGAACGATTTTTCGTGCACAATTAGAGCAGGTTTGGTGCACGATTCGGACAGGTCGCGACCTGTCCCTACAATGAAACGATGCTGTGTAGCACCACGACTTTATGGTATAACTTCGCTACAATCAAACTCTTTAACTCTTAAACTTTTTAACTCCCAAACTCATATGGTTCTCGACAAACTTACCAACGCCGACCGCTATACCTGCATGCACCCGCTTTTTGCGCAGGCTTTCCAGTTTTTGCAGGAAGCTGACCTGATGACGCTCCCGCTTGGGCAAAAAGCAATTGTGGGCAAAGACTTATTTGCGATCATCTCCGATGGCAGCGGTATACCTGAGTCGGACGCCAAAATAGAGGTGCACCGCCGCTACATCGACATACAGTTCGTAATTGAAGGCACCGACCACATGGGCTGGAGAGATCTGGCGCTGTGCAGCGAGCCCAACGACCCGTATACCGACGAACGGGATGCTGCTTTCTTTCCGGACAAACCTGCTTTCTGGTTTGATGTGCCGGCTGGTTCCTTCACCATTTTTTACCCCGACGATGCCCACGCTGCCATGATCACAGAAAAGAATGTACGCAAGGTGGTGCTGAAGATTGCCGTGAGGCCGGAAGGCCCTGTAGAGGTATGAAAAAGCTAGCCTCTTTGCTGGCCTTTCTCTGTCTGGCTACCGCAGCTAGCGCACAATCACAGCCTGACTCGCTCAAAAATCGCGCGTTTGGGAGTTATATTTTCATTCCTGTTGAATTCCCGATCATCGACAACAAGGGCTTTGAGAATGCGGTGGCTGCAGCCGGATTACCGGATGCTAAGCAGCCGCCTGCGACCTTAGGTATTGGGTTCCAGTTCTACGCGAACCGCGGCATCAGCACGATTTCTTTTGCAAAAGGTACCCGCAGAAAAGAGAAAGATACCTATCTGACGGAAATGGAATACCGATCATTCTCCTTCAACTTCGGTTATGACCTGACCAAAAGCCATCGGTATGCGCTATACCCATACCTGGGCTTCAAGGGCAATGGACTCAACTACCTGTACCGCGAGAAACTAGATGAGACGACAGACCTGGAAGATTACCTGGAAAATGACCTGCAGTATAAGGAAATTCACAACTCGAGAGCACATCTGGACTTGGGGTTCGGCTTTGCCAGACAGTCTTTTTATCTGATCAATGCCCGGGTAGGCTATCTCGTTCCACTCGAAAAATCACGCTGGACCATCAACGACTACCTGCACCTGAGTGCTGCGCCAGGTACCAGGTATAGGTTCTACTTTTCGCTCAACATCGGCTTTGGCGCAATCTTCACCGAAGACGATGTCAGAAGAAGGTACAGCAATTAACGGGTCAGTTTCAGCAAGTCTCTAATCAGACCCGACTCTGTTTTGAGTATAGGGAATTGGTCTAATACATCCAGAAAGCCAGTCAACAGATGCGGATTGTCGGCTATATTTGAGAAGCAGGCGATCAGCACATCGTTTTCAGGTATACGGATGACGAGATTGCTGAAGCCGCTGGTGTTGCCGGTGTGGTACATTTCCAGTCCTCCCGATTTGCGTCGGCTGAAGAACCAGCCCATCCCATAGAAGCCATTCGTATAGTCAGGTATAGGTACGTATACCTGTTCCAGCGCAGGTGCCATACCTGATTGCTGACTGAGCGCCCGGTGCCACCGATCGTAGTCCCGAACGGAGGTATAGATACAGCCGTCGCCTTTGGTAGCCGTGCAGCTGCCCTGGTCAGCCAGAACGATATCGCCCACCTCATTTCGTGCATAGCCCATCGCACGCGCAGGTATAGCCTTGCCCATTCCGTAAAGCATGGTGTGGTCCATACCGAGTGGCTCAAAAATCCGCTGTTGCAAGAAATCGGCGTAAGCTATACCTGACACCTGCTCCACCACCAGCGCCAGCAGCACGTAGCCGGTGTTGCTATACCTGTATTGGGTATCGGGTGCGAAGTAGGTCTTAGATTGAGCGGCTGCAATTGCCAGCACTTCTTCATCGCTGATCTGCCAGTCGGGTTGCTCTTCTACAAACTCCTCATAATCCAGCAGGCCGGAGGTATGGCAGAGCAAATGCCGCAATTTCACCTGTGCTCCTATACCTGCCGGGAACGTTGGGAAGAACTGCTGCAGGGTATCGTCGTAAGACAAGCGCCCCTCCTGCTCCAGCAGCTGAATGCACATTGCCGTAAACTGCTTGCTCATAGAAGCTAACCGGAAAGTGGTGTCGGGTGTAATCCGTTCGCCGGTGGAAAGATCGGCTATACCTATACCGCCTGCATACAGCTCCTCACTGGCCACTGAAACCAGCATTGCTGCGCCAGGACCATCGGAGGTATAACAACTGCTCAGGTGCTCGTCTAACGCTTTTTTTAAATGCTGTAGCATCGGAATTTGATTTGGGCTATACCTTAAAATTTCTCCTCCACCCCGAGTCCGAACAAAGCGTAGTCGTACTTTACCGGATCCTGTGGGTCGAAAGTGCGCAGGTGGTCGGTCAGTTCCTCGGCCGTTTGCCAGTCCATGCCTTTGCGGGTGATCAGGCCAAGTCGGCGGGCCACCCGCTCCACATGCACATCGCAGGGACAGACCAGATCGGCAGGCTGCATGGTATGCCAGATTCCGAAGTCCACGCCGCCGTCAGCGGGGCGCACCATCCAGCGCAGGTACATGTTCAGGCGCTTGCAAGCCGACTTACGGGCCGGAGTGGAAATATGCTTGCGTGTGCGGTGCGGGGCATCCTCCAGACTAAAAACCAGGTTATGAAAATGCTCCAGCCGCTCTTTTTGTGTCCTGACCTCGTTCCGCTCTCCTGTAAAAGCCGTCTCCAGACTCTCGTGCTGCTGGTAGTACCATCGGAACCAGTGGATCAGGTATAGCAGGTCGGTATCGTTGAAAGTACGGTGTTTGAAGCCGAGAAATCTAGGCAGGTCCTGCTCCTGGTGCTGCAATATAAACTCGTGCGGGGCATTGTCCATCAGGTCCATCAGCTTCAGGCAGTTGTTGATGATCGTTTTGCGCTGCCCCCAGGCCAGGATGGACGCAAAAAAGCCACTGATCTCGATGTCCTGTTTTTTAGTGAAACGGTGGGGTATGGAGACCGGGTCGTTCGGAATAAAGTTGGGCTGGTTGTAGCGTGCTACCCGGTTGTCAAGGAGGGCTTTGATCTGAGCGATATCCTGTTTCATGTGCTTGGTACGAGAAATGGCGCTATGCAAGTTAAGTAATATGCAGCAGGTAGCCCAGTTTTCAGCTGCCAACTGCAGGTATAAAACGGCAACAAAAAAGCCCAGACATCGCTGCCCGGGCTTTTTCTTTATCGCTATACCTGCTTAGGGCATGTAAGACAATTCTACTCTGAACTTCTGATCAATGGCGCCCAGTTTCTGGCAGGCTTTCTTGGAAAGACGCACTACCACGTTGTTGTTCTCGCCTGTGCTAGGCAGTTTACCGATCACACGCACATACACTACCTGATCGTTCATGGCGTTTTTCACCTGCATAATGGTGCCTACCGGAGCTGTTTTGTGCAGCGCCAGGTATTTGTTGGTATCTGCTTTCGGGTCGATCATTTCGGCCATACCTGTTTCAAGGATCTTCTTGGCACCAGACACAGAGTCTACCATCTCTTCATCATCGTCATCCTTAACGCTGGTAGCAGGTGCCGGTGTGGCAGGCTGCGGCGTCAGCACAACGTGTGTATTGGTCGGAGTAGTTGGAGCAGCTACAGGGTCTGTAGAAGCTACCGCTGTTTCCGTTACCTTATCTTTTGCAATCTCGTCATCCGTCTCGCTCACGTAGATGGGGTTCTTGGAAGGAACCGGCTGGCCTTTGCCTACGATCAGCAAAGCACCTACACTGATCGTGTTATCCGGCAGGTTGTTCCAACGCTTAATGTCATCCACTTTCACGGCATGCATGCGCGAGATGGAGTACAGCGTCTGCTGCGGCTCTACCTGGTGCAGTTTCTCACCACGGCTGTTCACAGTAAAAGTACGGTTGCTGGCCGTGCCTGCGGCAGGCGCCTGCTTAACAGCGGGAGATGCTGCGGCATACTTACGCGGAATCAGCACCAGCTGCCCAACATTGATCGTGGTTTCTACGGATGGGTTGGAGTCCACGATCTGGGCCACGGATACACCATACTTTCTGGACAGGGCGTAGAGCGTTTCTCTTGGCTCTACGCGGTGCTGCACGTATACCTTACCGTTCTTACGCTCCACACCAACCGAGTCGCGCAGGGCAACCATGTCGAAGGCTGAAGCCGAAATAGGAAGCAGCGGTATTGCTACAAGGGCGATAAGTAAAATTCGGATCATAGCTAAAAGTCGAACTAAAAATTAAAGAGAATATGCCTTCAAGGTTGTTTTGTTTTGCACGAAATACAAACTGCGCATAAAGATAAAAAAAGTATCTGAACCTACGCCATCAATTGCACCTGCAAGTAACTCATTTAAGTGCAAAAAACCATTTAAATCAAAAATAGCCAGAAAATTATCTAACTTATTTACACCCGTCTTAAGGTAATAGCTCACCACCAGACAGGTGTCCGTTTCGGCATACTCCAGGACACTTACAGGCTCACAATCAAGCTCCTGCGCCAAAAAATCGCGTACCTGACCGAAATAAGTTTCCCCCTCCCGGTATAGGTGTGGGTACTGCACAGCCCCAAATCGGATTTGATGGAAGCGCTGCACCCGATCAGCCGCCTCTTTTTGACTGATATCGTTTTGAATGGTTTTACCGTAACCGCTTTCCAGCAAAAGCAGTTCCCCGCTTTCCTGACTAATATCGTAAGCCAGTAGTCCTTGTTCCTCTATTCCATAAAATGCCAGCTCCGGCTGCTGCCACAGCGCTATACCTGAGTCAGTTGCAAAAGCCCGTATACCTTTGTGCTGCCCCAACTTGCGGTCGCCGTAGCCATGCAGGTATAGCACATGTTCGTGCACGTCTTCCAGCCCCAGCCACCAGGTGTTAGGATCGGGCAATTTAAGCTCCTGCAACTGGCCAGCAGGCAGGTGCAAGGTATAGAAGCGGGCCTGCAGCAGGTCGGCGTCACGCACCTCCAGCGCCAGCCAACCACCGGGGGCATCCAGGCGAATGCGCCACACGTGCGCCTCAAAGTCGTATTTAAAAAGCAGGGAAAGGATAAGCGGGATTTTTTTAGTATCTTATTTCCGATAAAGCCCAAATGTATGAAATCTAAAGCAAAAATATGGCCCTGGTCTTACCTCCTCTTGCTGGCCCTACTCTTTTCTTGCACGTCTGCCTGGGCGCAGGAGCGCCAGAAGGTGTTCATCATGGAGATCAGCTCGGAGATCGACCCACGTACCAACCGCTATACTCAGCTGGCCTTGGAAGAGGCCACCCGCGTGGAAGCTGACCATGTGCTGCTGAAGCTGAACACCTACGGGGGTGCCGTGAATGATGCTGACGCCATTCGCCTGCGCCTGCTCGAGTATCCGAAGCCGATCTATGTTTTTATCGACAAAAACGCTGCCTCGGCCGGAGCACTTATTTCCATTGCCTGCGACAGCATTTACATGGCGCCGGGTGCCAACATCGGTGCAGCCACGGTGGTCGGTGCCGACGGGCAGGCCGCGCCGGGCAAGTACCAAAGCTACATGCGTTCGATTATGCGCTCCACCGCCGAAGCCAACGGCCGCAACCCCAGACTGGCCGAAGCCATGGTAGACGCTGCTGTGGACAGTACTTTGTCGGCAGATCAGGTACTTACCCTCACCACTTCCGAAGCCATCCTGCACGGCTTCAGCGAAGGACAGGCCAACAACATCGAGGAAGTGCTGCAAAAGCTTAATCTGCAGGACGCCGAGATCGTCCGCTACGAACTTAGCACGACAGACAAAGTCATTTCCTTTTTCCTGAACCCCGTTATCAGCGGCATCCTCATCCTAATCATCATCGGCGGCCTCTGGTTCGAACTGCAGACCCCGGGTGTGGGCTTTCCGCTCATAGCCGCTATTGTAGCCGGCGTGCTATACCTGACGCCCTTCTACCTCAACGGACTGGCCGAGCATTGGGAGGTCCTGTTGTTCATTGTAGGGCTGGTGCTCATTGGCCTGGAGGTATTTGTCATTCCTGGGTTTGGGGTGACAGGTATAAGCGGCATTGTGCTCGTATTTCTGTCGCTGCTGCTCATCATGGTCAACAACCAGGCCTTTGACTTTACGTTCGTTTCGTCTGAGCGCCTGATGGAAAGCCTGGTATCGGTGTTGCTCGGTATGATCAGTGCTGTGATCATTGTGGTGCTGACCTGGAATCGTGTGCTGGGAAGCCGGGCCCTGCGCCGTGTCACGCTTGTCAATACCTTCGAAAGCAAGGAAGGCTACCGCTCCAGCCACTCTGCCGAGCACCTGATCGGTAAAACAGGTATAGCCTACACCCGCATGGCGCCAAGTGGACGCGTGATGATAGACGACAACGTATACGACGCACAGGCCCGCGACGGCTTCATCGACAAAGGCGATGTGGTGCAGGTGATCGACCAAAGTACCTTTGCCCTGCGGGTGAAGAAAGTTTAGAAAAGGAGGGTGCAGCATAAGTGGGAAGCCCTTTCTGTGCCATGCAACCCTTTCTGTAAGTTTGGGGTCATGAGAACGGAAACTATCCTCTACTTTCGGAGATGAAAAAATTCAAGCTATACCTTGTCGCACCCATGGTGCTTATGCTGACTGCCTTTTCCTGTGACAAGGACGATGACTTCGAAACTGTCGAAACAACCGCCACCCTCTTTTGGACAGGCGATATTGCCGTCGACGGCTGTGGGTTTTCAGTACATATTGGTGAGAAGAGCTATAAGCCCGAAAATGAAGGCGACATTGACGATTCTTTCAAGGTATATGAGCCTACCACGGTAGAGGTAAAGTTAGTTCACCTGGGTCAGCGGGACTTAGCATGCGGTATGCTTCCCGGTAAATCAAAAAGGGACTTCATCCGCGTACTGTCAATTAAAAAACGCTAAAACATCATCAATTGCTATCAATCTACTTCTACTCTAAACCTATGAAACTATTCCTTCAGCTTACACTACTAATTGGCCTTTGCTCGCTCTTGTTAGTTGCCTGCCAGAACAACACGGACGGCAACGCCGAAACCGATGACGCCATCCTGATCTGGTCGGGAGAGTATATGGTCGACGGTTGCGGTTTTGAAGTGGAGATAGACGGTAAGCGCTTTAAGCCGGACAACGAAAACGAAATGGACGCAGCCTTTAAGGTGGAAGGCGAAACGCCCGTGATCATCACCTACGAGAAGCTGGGTCGCCAACTCGACATCCGCTGCGGACTGTCTACGCAAAGCAGGGCCATGGACGCTATCCGCGTGATATCCGTTAAGAAACGGACCTAGCCCGCTCCAAGCTTTTTATACCTGCCTGCTGCATTACTCCTATCTCTTGCGTAACTTGCCGGGGCCTGCCGCTGCATGGCCGGCCACCGAAACCCGTATGCCCTATGCAAGTACTCGGCATTATACCTGCCCGCTACGCCTCCACCCGTTTCCCCGGAAAGCCACTCGTCGACATCAACGGCAAAAGCATGATCCGGCGGGTATACGAACAGGCTTCATCATCTGGTTTAACAGAAGTGATTGTAGCCACTGATGATCAGCGCATTCTGGACCATGTACATGGCTTCGGAGGGAAGGCCGTTATGACAGCAGCCCACCACCAAAGCGGCACCGACCGTTGCTTCGAAGCATACCAACTGCATGACCAGCCTTTCGACTATGTGATCAACATACAGGGCGATGAGCCCTTCATCAAGCCTGAGCAGATCGATTTGGTTGCCTCTTGCTTCAACAACCCACAAACACAACTGGCGACCCTGATCAAGAAGATTACTACCCCGGAAGAGCTTTTTAATGTGAATGCGCCAAAAGTGGTGGTAAGCCGCCATGGTGAGGCCTTGTACTTCAGCCGCCAGCCTATACCCTACTGCCGCAACGTCCCCAACGACATCTGGCACAAACAGCACACGTACTACAAGCACATTGGCATCTACGGCTACCGCACCGACATCCTGGAGCAGATCACACAACTGCCCCCTTCCAGCCTGGAACTGGCGGAATCGTTGGAGCAACTGCGCTGGCTCGAAAACGGTTTCCGCATCACCACCGCCACCACCGAGTTCGAAACCATCGGCATCGACACCCCGGAAGATCTGGAGAAAGTTAGAGAAGTTTGAGAGTTATAAGGTATAGCCCACAGGTAAAGATTTAGTCATGAATATTTACCTATTCAACTATTTAACAATCAGCATTCTATCCATCAACAAATAAACTATACCTTGAAGCATTATACCTTGCTGCGATTTGTAAAGTTGAACCTATACTTCTTCGGGATGTATGGGCTGCTGACCGCGGCCTGGTTTGGAATTACGGGAAGGTTCAGTGAGGAGTCGACTGGGGCGATCAATGAAATCCTGGTGAATGCGGCGATCTTCTCGCTACTGTTCACCATTGCCCTCCTGCTGTGGTATAGGAGAACGGAAGTGAGAATACCAGTCAAGAGTATCTCACCAAAAGCGCTGGATCAAAAACTGGAAGAGATCGGCTACGAGCATATACCTGGCAAGGACAAAGGCGCGGTGCAGGTATACAAGCCCCGTCCCCCAAAAGCTCCTGCTCTGGCCGGCCGCCTGTTCGTACAAAAGTCTGCTAACTTCTACCACCTGCAAGGGCCGGTGAGTCAGCTGAAAAGTCTGGAAGTTTAGAAGGTTTGTTAGGTTAGGTAACCTACGCATCAGTGTGACGTAGTTCACATGTTGGAGTAGCCATTTTAACGCTCTTCCGGACTTGCATGCTTGGAAGTATTTCTGCTGGCGACATACCTGTCCCCGTATACCTGCAAAACCAACTCGGCACACGGGGATTAGGAAATCCCCGACAGTTTGCTTCGGGATTGACAGATGCCGAAGAGCCTTATAGCAAAGCGTTTTCAGGACGAGACCACGCGTCCTGTCCGAATCGTGTACTTCTATACCTTGTTAGATCGTGCACCGGTATAACTATCTGAACCATACAGGAAAATCCCCTCTGGGGTATGCCTCTATAAAAGGAGGCCAGGGGCAGATTACTCTGGCTTCCAACAATTTAACCATCAACAGTTCAACAATCCATTAAGATCACCCTCCCGCCTTCTTTGCCTTATACCCGGCGGCTTGGAGTACCTGCAGCACCTTATCGCGAAAGTCGCCCTGTATCAGGATCTCTCCGTCTTTAGCTGATCCACCAACACCGCATTTGTTTTTAAGCATTTTACCCAGTTCTTTCAAGTCATCGTCCGTCCCGACAAAGCCAGCCACCAGCGTCACCTGCTTGCCTGCACGGGATTTTTTGTCGAGCATCACTTTCAGGTTCTGCTGCTGGGGCGGAAGCGTTTCGGCTTCGTGCTCCTGCTCATATTGGTAGTTGAAATCAGAACTAGTGGAGTATACCACTCCCTGTCTGCCTTTTTTATTCTTGTCGCTCATCGTCTTGTTCTCTATACCTTACATGCTGCTTTGCTATACCTATATGCGCTCCCATGTTTAGCGTGCTCCCATTCTTTAGCGTGCCACCACATGCAGCGATTGTGGCACCATACGCACTTCAAACTCTTTTGCCTTGCCCAGATATTCGCCGTCGGCGTGGTGCATCATCTCGTGGTCGGTCTGCACGGTTACGCCTTCTGTCTTAAAATACTCGGCGCTGTCAGCACTGGCCGGTTTGTTGGCTAGCATCGCGTAGCTCAATTGCAGCGCTTTAAACATATCCAGTTTACGGACCAGGCACACGTCCAGCATACCGTCCCGTATATTGGCCATGGGAGCAATATAGGCGTTATTGCCATATTGTGCCGCATTAGCAAAGGCCATCACGAACAGCTCTGTTTCGATGGTGTTGCCATTGATGACGGCCTTCACCGGGAGATGGCGGTAGTTGCGCACTTCCTTCAGGATTAGCTCCACATAGGTCTGCAAACCGCGTTTCTTACTCCCTGCAAATACTGAACTAATGTAGGCATCAAAGCCTATACCTGCCGTCGTGAAGAAAGGGCGCCCGTTGATCGTTCCGCTGTCAATCTGAGAACGGTGTCCCTGGTTGAGGAAGCGGATGGCCGCATCAACTGTGAGAGGTACCTGCAAATGGCGGGCAAGTCCGTTGCCAGAGCCTCTTGGGATAATGCCCAGTGCCGTTTCAGAATGCAGCAGTCCCTGAGCCACTTCGTTCACCGTACCATCGCCCCCAACAGCTACTACGACCGCATAGCCCTGCGTTGCCGCCTCTCTCGCCAGTTCCGGGGCATGACCCGCGTAATCGGTGTACACGATGTCGTGGTCATACTTTTCGTGGTCCAGGTGGAGTTTGATGCGGGCGGCCACATCAACCCTGCTGCTGGGTCCGGAGGTGGGATTGATGATGAACCGGAATCGGGGACGTTTGCTCATATCGGTCGGATCGGCCAAAGGCGCTGCTGACTGGTTAAATTCTACGCAAATTAACCGATTCCGCAGGAGAATAAAAAAAGCCCGACAAACTGCCGGGCTTTCTGTTCTTAAGGTATAGGTTCCTTATTTGAGGTGGAATGTCAGAACTGGGATATCAGAGTGGTTTACCAGATCTTCGGCTATACTGCCGCTGAGCAGGTGGGCCAGACCAGTACGGCCGTGTGTGGCCATCATAATCAGGTCAGCGCCAACCTCCTCTGCAAAGTTCAGGATACCATTTTCCTCAATGACGTCATTGTATACATTGGTGGTATAGTTTTGCAGCCCGTAGCGTTCGGCAGCATCCTGCATGCGTGTGCGCAGGATGGCGTTCGACTCAAAAGCGCCAGGCGTGTTGACGTATACCAGGTGCAGCTTGGCACCGAACATCTGCTGGAAGAACTTGAACTTCTCCATGGCAGTGCCGATCTCACGCTTGAAGTCAGATGGCAACACGATGTTGCGAACCCGGAAATTGGCAATAGGGGCTTTGATAGTCAGTACCGGGCACTCGGCCGTGCGCACCACCTTCTCTGTGTTGGAGCCCAGCAGGAACTCATTCATGCCGCTGGCGCCTTTTGAGCCCATTACCACCAGGTCTACCTGGTCGTCGCTGATCACCCGGCGGATCTTACGGATCACGTTGTCGGCATCCACTTCCTGCACCACCTCAACCCCGGCGTGCTCCACCGAACGCTCCAATTGGGCCATTCGGCTTTTGGTCGTCTCGAGCAGCTTCATCATATATACCTGTTCCATACCGTCTCCGCCAACCAGATCGCCGGTTACGCTAAAGGATTGCGAGTAGGGCATTTCCACAACGTGCAGCAGCTTAATGGCGGCTCCTGTCTGGCGTGCGATGGCAACAGCTACTTCAAAGGCATTATGGGCCTGGTCAGAAAAGTCGGTGGGTACAAGTATTCTTCTCATAATTGGTGCGGTTTATTGCTTTGCTTTGTTTTCATTGTAAAGATACAGGGCTCTATACGCCCAAACGATGACGAATGTCATTTCAGGTGAAATATAGTGATTTTCTTTTATATACGCCATAAAACACAAAAGCCCACCAGGAAGGCGGGCTTTTGCGGGTATAAGGTATAAAACCGATGATTAGCCAAGCTTGGCGATCAGGTCAGCTGTTCTGTTTGAGTAGCCAGCTTCGTTGTCGTACCAGCCTACCACTTTTACCAGTGTTTCGTTAGCAGAAGTCAGCTCTGCATCGAAAACGCAAGAGTGGGTGTTGCCTACGATGTCAATCGAAACAATTGGATCTTCGGTGTACTCCAGGATGCCTTTCATATCGCCTTCAGCAGCTTTCTTCATGGCAGCGTTGATCTCTTCTTTCGTAGCAGGACGCTTCAGAATACAGGTAAGGTCGGTCAGCGAGCCATCCGGAATAGGAACGCGCATCGCCACACCGTCCAGTTTGCCTTTCAGGTGAGGAAGCACCAGGCCAACAGCCTTAGCAGCACCTGTAGACGTTGGGATGATAGAATATGCTGCTGCACGTGCTCTTCTCAGGTCGCTGTGCGGGGAATCCTGCAGGCTCTGGTCAGAGGTATAAGCGTGTACTGTGGTGATATAGCCTTTCTCGATACCGAACGTGTCGTCCAGTACTTTCGCCATTGGCGCAAGGCAGTTGGTTGTACAAGATGCGTTGGATACGATGCGCTCATCACCTGTCAGGATGTCCTCGTTCACGCCGAGTACTACAGTTGGGATGTTACCTTTGGCTGGAGCCGAAATTACTACTTTGCGGGCACCTGCCTCCAGGTGGCCACCAGCGCCTTGCTCGTCCACGAAACGACCAGTAGACTCCAGTACTACGTCCACGCCCATTTTGCCCCAAGGCAAGTTCTTAGGCTCGCGCTCTGCAGTTATCTGAATCTCTGTGCCATTTACGATAATACCGTTGTCAGTGGCTTCTACTGTACCATTAAAACGGCCGTGCACTGAGTCATACTTCAGCAGGTGAGCCAATGTTTTGGTGTTGGTCAGGTCGTTAATCGCTACTACCTCTACATTGTCCTTCTCCAGAAGGGCCTTAAAAGTAAGTCTGCCGATACGGCCAAAACCGTTAATTGCAACTTTAATTTTAGACATGGTATTTGGGATTGATTTGTTTTAAAATTTTGATGGCACGAAGTTACGATTACAGTTAAGGAAAAACAACATATTTTTTCCTTGCTGATTCTTAATGTTTTACGCATAAACAGGCTGAAAAATCAAAAAAACATTTGCCTTGTAAGCTCTTTGCCTTATCTTTGCACCACCAAACGACAAAATGGTCCGTTCGTCTAGGGGTTAGGACTCCAGATTTTCATTCTGGCAACAGGGGTTCGATTCCCCTACGGACTACTCGAAAGCCTCTCAGTTAACGCTGAGAGGCTTTTTTTATGCGCTCCGGACGCTAAAGGGGCCGTTCTCCTTCTGCAGAGTTCCAGGAGTTCTTGCTTATAGAAACACCACAAGGCCATAGATAGCTTCAACCCCTTCAGATTTATTTGCTTTTAGGCCTGTGGGCTATAACTCATTATACCTAATCTTAGACTCTCACTTACACATCTCCTAAAAATAAAATATTCTGATTCACAGGATGGCAAAATGGAACTTCAGATGCACCACTCGCTTAGTAGCCTCACTATATCACTACGAATGGCCGTATCATGCAGAGGGAGAGCATGGCAAGTTTTGCTATTAAAAGCTATCTTTAGCCCCGCCTCATTCCGATGGAAAATTCATCCCCAAGTGGACGCGGGTGAAACCTGATACCACTAACATGTTGCCAGATGACAAAACTCTACTTACTGCTCGCTTTTATACTGATGTCCCTGGGCGCGCTAGGCCAGAACCTCGTACCCAACGGCGACTTTGAGGAGTACACCACCCTGCCGGTGGAGTCAGGGGAATGGCACAAGCTCAAAAACTGGTCCAACGTCAATAAGTACATCCCTTCCAAGTTCCCCTACGGCTCCCCCGATTACTTCCATATTCAGGCAGGACAGGAGGTCCGGTTACCTAATCTCCACAACGCCACTGTTAACCCATACTCTGGATCCGCAGTGGCGGGCTTTTTAACCTTCACCAGCGATGTGTCTAACTTCCGGGAGTACCTGTCCGTTCGACTAACCTCCGCAATGGAGGTGGGAACGAAATACAAGCTATCCTTCTGGGTAAGCAACGGCGGCGGAAAGCTCAGTTATGGTACCGCCAGCAACAACATAGGCGTTTACTTTTCTACTGCCGCACCCAGGCAGTTCACCCACGAGCCAATTAAGGTCACCCCACAACTTGAAGTGAAAGAAGAGATTTGGTCTAACGAATGGCAGGAAGTCTCTTTTGACTTTACTGCAGACTCGGCCTACACGCGCCTGACGATAGGCAACTTCTACACCGACACAGAGACGTCCACCTCCGTCCGGATAAAATACACGTATAACACAGCCTACTACTATCTTGACAAAGTAGAGGTAGTCGAAATTCCGACGCTCAAGATTACTGGCCAGCTTATGATTTGCAGAGGGGATTCTGCCGTGCTCAAGGCAGTTAACGGCACTGAGTATAGCTGGGCAGAAAGCACGAGACCGGGAGTAATTCTGTCCACAGCAGAGACGCTAAAGGTTGCGCCAAAACAGGCCACGACATATGTGGTGAGCAGCAGCACAGAGAACGCCTCCTTTACCGTTCAGGTGAACGAGCCTCCCCTCATCAATCTGGGTGCGGATACCACCCTATGCCCCGGACAGTCGCTTTACCTCAACCCAGACGTTCCCGGTGCCACGTATAGGTGGCAGGACAACAGCACCGTTCCAAACTACACCATTACCAAGCCCGGCCTTTATTGGGTGGAGGTGACCTTAAATGGATGTAGCACAAGAGACGAGCTGCAGGTATCGTACAAACATTGTGAGATTACGCTCGTGATGCCCAACATATTCACTCCCAATCATGACGGCCTCAATGACTCCTTTAGGCCTATAAAAATGGCTGGTATAGAGCAGGCGTCCCTTTTTATTTACAACCGTTGGGGAAATAGGGTGTATGCTAGCGAAGACCTCCTGAAAGGGTGGGACGGACAGGGACATGGAGCCGGAAGCTATTTTTGGCAAGCAGTATATATTGATGCGTATGGGAGCAGGAATTCTTTAAGTGGCACCCTGACACTGGTTCGGTAGGCTGCAGTTGGAGGCAAAGACCTTTTGAGTTACAAGGCTGAAACTTGATAGGCCTTTGCCAACTCTACCTCTACTGAGCTGCAAAGCTGATCTACTTACTGTCCTTCTAGCTCAAAAGGTCATCAAAAGTTATCAAATCCCTGTGAATAAAGTTCGATAATTCAATCCTTCGGTCTACTCGAAAGCCTATTAGAGCAATCTAATAGGCTTTTTTATTTTATTTCTGTCACCTAAGCAGCCCCCCAACCGCTTGGCTTCAAGAATACAATAATTTTATAAACTATAAGTAACTGGACAAAGGCGAATCCAGCAGTTCCTGCTGTCTTTCCTCTAATTTCGTGACTCTCGACGATAGCCAAGCGGTGTTAGGAGACAAAATACATCTATTCGTCTAAAAGGTTATTAAATATATACACAGTACCTTGTATTACAAAGTACTGTGTATATATTTGTACCACTTACTCCCCACATTACCTGGTACCTAAATAGCAGTCTTTGTTTTTAGGATATTCGGAATAAGTAACTGCACCTGTTATAATGACAACCTTGATAAATTTCCATCTTCTCTTATAAACAACTAAAACTATGACGATCAAAAGAACACTATTGCTGCTGTTTTTCTTCGGGAGCATCATGTTGGCGAATGCCCAACAAACAAAAATGATTAATGTCGGGGATCACTCGCTTGAGATGATACAGGCAGGGGCTGGCGAATATACCGTGATCTTTGAATCAGGCTTCGGGACAGACTACAAAGTATGGGGCAATGTGGCTGCAGAAGTGCTGAATTCGAACCAGGTGATGCTGTATTCAAGAGCCGGAACAGGCAGATCAGAAGCAAACCCGAAACCTCAAACCCTGGAGGCAGCTGTACAGGATCTGAACACCCTCATTGATCAGGCAAACCTGAAACCGCCTTTCATCTTAGTGGGCCATTCGTACGGCGCCTTCATTATCCGGGCCTATGCGGCGCAGCATCCGGATAAAGTGAAAGGGCTGGTCTTTGTTGATCCGGCGCATGAAAAAATGATGCAGGAACTGAAAAAGGCAGATCATGCCAAAGCGATCAAAGACATGGAGCTGCAAAACAGCTTTATACCAGACAGGTTCAAGCAAGAGAACGAAGCCATCAACAGGATTTTTGAAAAAGCTGCTTTGCCTGATTTCGGAAAGTTGCCACAAGTACCGGCTCTAGTGCTTACCTCTGTGCAGAAAAGGGCTAACCCGGAATTGTTTCTCCATCAACCAAAAGGCGTGGAAGTATGGCGAAAGCTGCACAACGATTTTTTCAGCCAGTTTACCAGCGGCGCGCATGTAATAACGGCCAATAGTGGCCATAACATACACAGAGAAGAGCCGGAACTGGTGATCAACGCCATCAGGCAGGTGGTGCAAGCGGCAACGAAGGAAAAAGCTCGGCAAGAGCACGAAGCCAAAATGACGGCCTTAGATAATAAATTCGTGCAGGCGGACACGTACCTGAAGCAGCGAAAAGAATCCAAAGCCGAAGCAATCGTGTTTGATGGGTTAAAAGGCTCCGGATTCGACGAGCGCACCATCAACACCATCGCCTACCAGTATCTTAACAACCCGGCCACATTGCCGGTTTCCCTGCTGATTTTCAAGTATAACACGGTGGCTAATGCTAGCTCGGCCAATGCCTTCGATAGCTACGGGGAAGCCCTGCTTAGGCAAGGCAGGCTAAAGCAGGCTGAGGAGCAGCTCCAGAAAGCCATCGAACTCGCCACTGCTGCCAACGACACCTCCACGCTTAAAAACAGTAAGAGCAATCTGGAAAAGATTAACCAGCTAAAAAGGTCTAAATGACTGCAAGGATAGCATCAACTATCTGTTCTTCAGCTCCTCTTCCATGTAAAGATAAGCTTCTAGAACAGCCAGATCACTGTGGACAAGGTTCGATAATTCAATCCTTTGGTCTACTCGAAAGCCGCTTCAGATAAAACTGGAGCGGCTTTTTTTATGCCCTTCGAACAGGGTTCAGTCAAAATTCTCTCTTCCTCCCATTTTGTGTGCAAATCCTACATTCAAATTTGATCAACTATCAAAGTAAATACCTTATAATCATTTATTTACAACCAGTTACATACACTTAACATGCCTTTGCTCTGAGGGACTAAACCAGCACTGAAAACGGTAACCTAGAGAGATACCAAAAAGTACAGATTCCCTTGCTGTTGTTTGCAGCCTCTGCTATGTTTTCAGGGCCAATGCTCAGACTTCTCAGGTCTAATCAGGTGTAAAATAGACCAATATCTATGACGCGTTCGGCGCTGAAAACGCTGGGCTAAAGCAGGATTTTGGTTTCTCTTGCCTGATAGAGCACAAGGGGAAGGTGATATTATATGACGCCGGTATAAACTCGGATACATTCCGGTAAAACCTAGCCACGTTAAACATCGACCCTACAGAAATCGATGTGGCTATTTAATCTCACGGTCTATACGACCATATGGGCGGTCTGGATTACCTGCTCAGCGTTAACCCAAACGTTAAAATTTACCATCCAAATGACTTCTTCTGGCGTGATGCACCGTTTAAGTTTCCTTTCCGTGACAAGGAGCCTAATGCAGCAAAGGCTTTTATAAAATATGAGTAGTACTTTCGAGGCGAACAGCTGTTAGATGGCATGGTGACTGTACCGACCGGCAGGATCTGGAAATGGGATGTCATATACCTGACTAAAGCAGAGGAAGTACTGCCGGGTCTGACTATCATTCCAACGACTTCTTAGTTAATGGGCACCTTCATCAAATTCCCGCCGCACGAAAACAATCCGCAGTTTATCGGCATGCCCGAACTATCGGCTTCGATTTCTACCGAGGAAGGACAACTCATCCTAGCCGGATGCTCGCACTCCACCATCGAAACCATCATCCAGGAAACCCTGAAAGTTCGAAAAGAGAACATTCGATTGGTAACCGGAGGCTTTCACCTGATCCACTACGACCGCGCCTACATTGAAGGGCTGGCAAAACGCATGCACGGAGATTATGGGGTGGAACAGGTCCCGCCCGCCCATTGCACCGGGCATCTTGGCTTCTCTGTTTTCAAACAGGTTTTCGGTGACAGGTATAAGTTCTTTGGACTTGGTGAAACGCTCCAATTTTAGGTCAGAAGTGAATACCTATTTAGGCCTTAGGGAAAACCCATTTTGCGTCACATACGGAATCTAAGTCGCGCATCTGTATAAATGACATCATAGGAAGCGTCCATAAAAAACGGCAGCCGATTAACCGGCTGCCGCAAGGAATAACGTTTTAAAAAGGATTTGCTTTCAGGAACCTGACATTTATATGGCGTAATAAAGTAGCTCAGGTACACGGGCGGTAAACGGCCGGTTGCGGGTACTCTCTGGTTCTGCCCTGTTACCCGAAGCGTGCAACTGCAGTTCATTCGCCGCATACCATTTCATCCTTCCTTTCGGATGCTCTACCAGCACATTCTGATCTTTAAAATTTCCGTCTTTATACAATCTGAATCTTCCTATTCCCGCTGGGGTTTCCAACTCAGTGCCAGCAATTAAGCGTTCAAAGTTGATTTTCGTTTTTACAGCCATTTGATTTACAAAGAATGGTTAAGAATAAGCACTTTAAATCTATCTGCTGCAAGGTAGAAAACGACTGTTGCCAGAATGTTACCCTATTATAACGCTTTTATAAAGTTTTGTAAGAGGGTATAATATGCTGGACAGTTGCTGCTCATCGCATCACGATTTCAGGAAATCACTTTAGCAGCAAAGGCATAAGATGTCGTTATACCTGCGGGATATTGACATGCTGGACTACTAATACCTGGAGCACTCCGCATTATATCCTGGCAGTAAGGTGAGTGGCCCTTCAATTGGATGTCGCTTTATGAAAGAGATTGGCAGCGAATAATTAAGATGGGGAAGACTATGGAATCTAAAAAGGGCCTGGATTGATTCATTAGGGGGTAAAAATTACTTTTATTTGAGCAATCCGATGGTAGTTTCTGCTACTGGTTTAAAGCCAATCCATTGGAATTTAAGGGAATGATCCTCATCTTTGGACCGTGATTATACAACATGGCATCTCATCTTTATATCACCCCTACTCCATACCGTTTTGCTTACAAAATAACATTTATTACCTCGCCTCAGTGCTCTCAATTATCTTACTGACTGGCCTTTCTTTGAGCAGTTAATCTAAGGAATCAGATTGTTTTGCAGCCTTAAACTTCCTCAGGGGCTTCACTAAATTTTTGTCGCTTCTACCCTCATCTGTAAAATGTCAAATCTTACAAATAAGAAAATAGCTATACCGGCTATACCTGCCGTTCTGCTTGCTATGATCAGTGTGCAGGGCGGCGCTTCTATTGCCAAGCACCTTTTCCCTGTTTTAGGGGCGAGTGGTACTGCCTCGTTGCGTATTGGCTTCGCGGCGCTTATCCTGCTGGCTGTCTTCAGAACCAACCTCTTTAAGCTAACCAAAAAGCAGTGGCTCTACTGCCTGGCTTACGGCACCTGCCTGGGAGCCATGAATCTGGTATTCTACTTTGCCATCAAGCGCATCCCGCTCGGCCTGGGGGTTACCCTGGAGTTCACCGGACCACTAGTGCTGGCATTGCTGGGTTCCAGAAAGCTTCTGGATCTGGTTTGGGTGCTGCTGGCCTGCATAGGTATAGTGCTTATTGCACCCTGGCAGAACAACAACGTGGACCTGTTAGGCGCAGGCTTGGCTGTCGGGGCAGGCGCCCTGTGGGCCGGCTATATTGTGCTGGGTGGAATGGTATCGAAAGTGATGAAAGGCAGCGATGCAGTCGGGGTTGGAATGCTCTTTGCCAGCCTGTTTGTAATTCCTTTTGGCGTTTTCAGTGGGGATTTGGCTGCAGTAACTGGCCCACTTTTGCTGATCGGTGTGGCTGTTGCGCTTTTAACCAGTGCTATACCTTATACCCTAGAAATCGGTGCACTGCGTCAGCTGCCACCCAAAACATTCGGCATCCTGATGAGTCTGCACCCGGCCTTCGCCGCTCTCTCGGGTTTGCTATTTCTAGATGAATACCTAAGCGTGACGCAGTGGGTATCCATTACCTGCGTCATCGCTGCCAGTGTGGGCGCTACTTACTTCTCAAGAAAGGTATAATGGTGCGCAAGCTGACTGGCAGAAAAGTCATATTTAAAATAGCGACAGGGAACTGATTTATCTGGGTATAGGTATACGCTTTAACAGAAGTATTCTTTTACTCATCTTTATTCAGTTGCTTGTAGGCACTGCGACCCGCTTTTCTCCGGTTGACGAAGCTTTCCTGTTCCAATGCTTTTCGATCCCACCGGGCCAGGTCAGCGGCCGCCTCATAAGTGCTGTGCAGGAAGTCCATCAGCACAGCTTCCGGATCATCGGCACCTTGTACTTCATTGTAAGGTAGAATGAACTCCCGAAGCTCCGGATGGTAGTAGGCCTGATCAGGTTTTATGCGGGCTTCTTTATACCCTTCCGGTTCCGGATAAATGTAGCTGTAAAACGCTGCTGAAGGAAACGCCTCGCTTCCCGGCCAGAAGCCGCAGCTACAAACTTCTTTAGAATAGGCTTCCTGTGCTACCCAATCGGGTAGGTTGGGCACGCCTGCCGGATGCTTGGGTGCATCTCGGCCGGAGAAACGCGACACTGCCAGATCGAAACTACCCCAGAAGAAATGCACAGGGCTGCACTTGCCTCTGAACTCAGCCCGGAACCGGGTAAAAACATCGTGCGCTCGCAAAAATGCCTGGTGCAAAGATGCGGCATGTTCCGGGTTGTAGGTAGCATGGGTTACATCTTTGTCAAATGGAATAGGGTTTTCCAATTCATTCGGGACCGGGTAAATGTCTGCCCGTATACCTACTTCCCGAAGGGCATCCAGAACCTGCTGGTAACAGCCCGCCACCGACAACATTTTTAAGTCAATACTTTTTGTTTCGCCCGCACTGGTTTTTAGTTGCAGTTGGTGGCGTATAAAGTCGAAGTCAAGCTGAAAGTGCTTTTCCCCGTCCACGATATCCGAAGTAGTGAGTCCGCTGGGCGTGACATAGAGTGTGACGTGCCAGGAATGATTAATCCAGGGCGTTTTAATCAGTCTGATCTTCCCCACGATCTGCGTCCACAGGTGTATCGTTTCATAGGTTTTTTGAGCTTCCTCAAAGGAAAGCTTAGGCCATGTTGTTTTCATCGGCAATTATTCTCAAACAGACGTTAATCCAGTAGTGTGATGATATCACTGGGCTTGCTTAGAAGGCGGTGCAGCGGACATGCTTTCGCTATTTTACACAGCTTGCCCCGCTGCTCTGCCGTCAGCGTTTCACCAAAAGACACACTGCAGTAAAAAACGTTATTACCAGAAGCTGTATTGGTGCTTTTCACCAGGTTCACCTTTGCTTTAATCCAGCTTAACTCCCACCCTTTTCGCGTTATATACATACGCAGGGTAATCACCATACAAGATGCCAGGGCCATACACAGGTAGTCCCCGGGGTTAGGCCCCAGATCCTGTCCTCCAAGATCAATAGGTTCATCAGCTACCAACTTATGTTGGTTAGAGAGAAGTTTTGTCGTATAGACTTCCCCGGTATTTTCCGCTTCAGCAGTAGCAATGATGTTGGGCATTGTGTGTTGTTAAATGTTCGAAAGAGGGCGGATGACTCGTGCTGAAAAACTTGACAAAATATAGTCTTTCACCAATACCAGGTTAACTGCTCATGCTTCATTCCCAGTCCTTTATACCTTATACCGCTTCCGTAGGCAAGGGGTTCTGGCAGCAGTGTACCTATCTTACTTTACCCATGACCAGGTATGGGAGCTGATTGTGAAAGGCGGCCAATGCTGTAAAAACATACTTCCCGCCGGGGAACGAGCGTTAGCTTTTATGGTGCCAACCTATTCCTTCACCGGATGTGTTTCCAGGTATGCTGAGGTGTAAGGATGTTCCTTAGCTACTCCTTCAGACATGATGTGCATCACAGTCCAGCCTCTTTCTTTAAGATAGTCCGAGATGATGGCGCGATGGCACCGCCACCACACGGCTTCGGAACACATGTAGGCGGTTCGCTTCTGGGCGGCGAGCTCCGTCAACTTCGCTATTGCATCTTCAAATTCCTTGGTTTCAGCGTAGTCGGCATAGCCGCGGAAAGATTCGCTCCTCCAGACAGTGTGGGGTGAGTCAGGCCGGGGCTTTCTGCGGCCGCCCAACTCCTGCTCGGGCATATAGCGGATACCAGCCTCGGGCAGGTAAGTCTCCAGGGCAGATACGTTGAATTGCGGGTACTTTTTAGAGCCAGGATAACGGCGCACATCCACCAGCACCTCAATCTGAAACGACTGTAACGCTGCCACAAATTCCTCAGGGCTTCTGGTAGAGTGACCGAATGTCCAGATGGTGTTATTGGTTGCTGACATATGTGTTTCTCTTCCCGTTAAAAAAATCTATACCTCTTTGCTAAAAATGGCTGCCTGCCAAAGGGCGCTACGAGATCGCTTTCACGCCAGCCCCGGCTACCGTTTGGTCATTCTCTACGGTGCTGCCCGACACACCGATGGCGCCTATAACCTCTCCTTTGCCATCCGTAACCGGAATACCTCCTGGAAACGTAATTAAGCCGCCATTAGAGTGCTCGATGTTGTAGAGGGAGCCGCCGGGCTGCGAGGCCTTCCCCAGATCGCCGGTGGGCATGTCGAAGAAGCGGGCAGTTCTGGCTTTGCGGATAGAAATGTCGACGGAACCCAGCCAGGCACCGTCCATACGGGCGAAGGCCGTTAGGTTTGCGCCGGCATCCACCACGGCAATGTTCATTTTAAGGTTCAGCTCCTGCGCTTTCTCCTTCGCTGCCTGTACGGCCTGCTGCGCTTGTTCCAATGTCATTCCCATTTGTTTTCAGATTTTAGTATAGTTGAATAATTCGCTTACCTCTTCATACTATAGGCAGGCCTAAAGGTTGGCAAAAGCGACGTGTAGCATTATCAGGTAGAGTGATCAGTAGCAACCTGCGCAGATCATTTCAGGCAGACACGATATTAGAAAGTACTGCTTATTCCTTTACAACTTCGGACGTTGCAAACTCTTCCATTCTAGTGATCAGGTTATTTTCGACGGTGTATACCTGCACCCATTTTTGCTTCAGTTCTCTTCCCGAGCGCTTTACTCTCTGATGCTCCTGCCCTAATACGACCACGTTATTACCTTCCACAATGTATTGCTGCGGTTCAAAACTGATGATCTCCGTGCTTTTGAGAATGCCATTGATAAACTTGCGGGCTCCCTCCTTTCCTTCATAAATACCTTTCGGTATAATCTGCGTGCCATGGTAAATCCAAACGGTATCCTCGGAAACTGTTCCTACAAATTCCTCTACTTCACCGCAACTAAAGGCGGTAAACATTTTTTCTACCACTGCTTTCGCTAAATTTTCCATTTCTGTCCTTTTAACTTAGTTCTATACCAATCCCATACCCTGGGTTCACAATGCACTTCTTAACGTCCTTTATTAAAATACCCCGGAATCGTTCGCTTAATCTTTTCCTGCTCTGGAATCTTTGGCTCCGGTGGACTGTCTATACCTGAGCCCTTCCCCAAACTTGAACAAGGTATACCTATCACTTTCCTGTAAGGGTGAATCATCCGACGGGAAGAGCGGGCGGAAAGTAGGTTATACCCAGAGCAGGATCATGTCGGCTTCAGAGGGTGTGGCGATGATCGTGAGACCGTTATGGCTCGTTGAGTACGCTACCAGAAATGGTATGAGAAAAGAAATACATAAATGAAAACTGTACTCTAATGGCAGAAGACTCAAAACCATCGCTGAAATTATTTCTCTTTCCCCATTGCAGTTCCGCGCCTGTTGTTATTTTCGGGATTGGCTCGTGCAACAAACTAAGAGTAGCATAGTGGCCATCCCTAAAAGCATTGCCTGCCTGCGCATCCGAGTTGTAAATACGCACCCTTGAATAGCCCATGATACTCCTCCATTTGCTGGTCCATTTTTGTTCCAGGAAGGCAAATCCACCTACAACGGGTAATGCAACTCCCAAAAGCGGCGTGGTGGGATCGTCGAAATTGTTGTCGATGCCAACATCAGGACCTGCATCAATTAAATGGCTCTCTATCCCTTTGCCATAGACCAGTTGCCCTTTGAAAAGGCTCTTAGCCCTTAGCTGCTGTACAGAACTGAAGTTAAACCCCCACCCTATTTCTTCCCCGGTCAGGTCGATTGGCGCCGGGACAGTGTTTTTCCACCTGATCCATTTTAAAATACCGGCCAATTCAATATATCCGTTCCAGGCCTTTCTGCGGTATTCGGCTGCAAGGTCCGGCACCACAAACGCCGCCTTTACATTTTGCAGTTCTATCCTGTCGGCATAAATACCTTCATCAGAACTAGCGCCGGGTCGTTCCAAACCTATCGCCCATCTGCCCCGCTCACTTACCTGCTTATACTGTACCTGAACGGATCGCAGCAAGGTCAGGCTAGGAGGCGCGCCAAAGTCCAGTGTGAAGGGCTGAACCTCAGAATCTGTAAATGCGCTTTCGGCGTGCCCAACCGTAAACCTCCCTATTTCAACATAGGCTTTCCGGAAGTGCAGGGTAGTCTGACCGATATCCGGACCTACTCCAAAAAGATCGAACTCCAAAATGGCCTTAAGCTGACCCAGGGGAGTCTGCGACTGACCTTTGAAGCCAAACCTTGTCTGGCGAACGCTGAAATAGATCCTTCCATCCGGCGCAAACTGGTCTTTATACTGGGGCAGTTTGGTTACGCGTAATATATCAAACCAATCGGGGTCAGCCTGATCAAAATTATAGCCGATATCTGTCTTGAAATACCCATATATGCCAATGCTTCTTTCCTGCTCCTGGGCGTTTGCCTGACTTATACCCAACAGAAAGAGCAGCAGCTGCAATACCTGCAGAGGCTTTAAGCATTGCGGAAATCTGAAGTGACTCATGCAGTAGTAAGGATCAGTTAGATAACCTCATCCGGATATAATTCCACGACCGTTATTTGCTTCTAGCCTCCTGCTACACCAAAGCGCGCCTGCAACTATGGGCTTACTGTATTGTCCCGATACAAACGTCGCAGGTAATACCGCCACCACAGGCCACAGTAAAGCAAGGGCCCATACTCAAACAGATAGAGTTTATGTCTTCTTGCTGCCGTGGCCCCGCTTATGACAAAGGCAAAAGTGCCAGCCACGTCAAGAAAGGTGTAAAGCGAGTATAACTCGTCCATTCTGCTGCTCCGGGCCTTTTAATGGAACCAGGCTACAGCAGCTGTCATCATCGACTGTAAACCAGTTTTCAGGGTTGGGTGTATGACGGGCGCAAACTTGGGTGAGTGGTTACTGGGTATAGCATTTATCCGGTCTGCTTTCTTGGCCTCCAGATAGGTTTGGGGATCGGTTCCGCCTACAAACCAAAAAACATAAGGCACACCCCAGTTCCGGCCAAAAATACTGAAGTCCTCGCTGGCAGATGCTGGTTTCGTCTCAAATGCCTTGTCGCCAAATTGCATTTTGAAGGCTTCCACCACTCTGGCGGTGGCTTCGGCATCGTTTACTGTCATCGGGTAACTGACGAGTTCGGTAAACTCAGGATCTCTTGGGGCATTGGAAGCGGCACATTCTGCACAGCAGATCCGTTTTACCGCAGAAAGGATGTGATCCTTTACACTGTCGTTGAAGGTGCGGATGTTCAGTTTGAGCGTGGCCTCCTCTGGGATGATATTTTCTTTTGTGCCTGCCTGCAGGGCTCCTACAGTCAACACGGCATTCTCTATCGGGGCCACCTCACGGGAAATAATGGTCTGCAGGCGCATGGTAGTGGCCGCCGCCATCACCACCGGGTCGATGGAAGTATGGGGTTGGGAGCCATGTGAGCCACGCCCAAAAAGCCTTACTTTCAGGCTATTGCCGGCCGATAAAATGGTGCCGCTGCGATACTTGACAGTGCCGGCTTCGCCCACCATCACATGCTGCCCCAGGATGATGTCCGGTTTGGGGAACCGCTCCATCATGCCATCGTCTATCATGCTTTGGGCGCCGCGTCCTACTTCTTCGCCCGGTTGGAAAACGGCCATCAGCGTCCCACTCCACAGGTCTCTGTTTTCTGAAAACAATCTGGCCGCGCCCATCAGCCAGGTAACGTGCAGGTCGTGGCCACATACATGCGACACCCCAACCTCTGTTCCTTCTTCGTCTCTGGCTATTTTCGTACTGGCATAAGGCAAGCCGGTGTCTTCGGTTACAGGCAGTGCATCCATATCTGCCCGAAGCATCACAACCGGCCCGTCGCCATTCTGTAAAATACCTACCACACCGGTTACTCCTATACCTGTCGAAACCTCAAATTGGTATCTGCTCAGGTAATCCGCAGCGATTTTAGCTGTCCGTAACTCTTCCATTGACAGCTCCGGGTTCTGGTGAATGTCCTTGTAGATCTCTTCGAGTTCGGGCAGGAGTTGCTCAATAGAACTGTCCATTCTGTCATTAAAGGCTTTGATTTTAGGGATCTCCATAACTATAGCGTTCGTTCGGACTAAAATTTATAATCGGATTATTCGAGTACTTCTTTTGGTTTCCCCTTCGGGATTGTCATTATGATGGCAATGATGGCCACTACAATCATAAATACGTTGAAGAGCAGCCCAATGCCTGCCGCATAGCGCACGGTTATGTTATCGGTCCTGCCCAGAAAAAGGTCTGCCATGGGCGGTATACCTTCCATTTCGCTGAGTCCGTAAAAAATGGCTGCAGAAATGGCGACGCCAAATGCAGCACCCAGCGACGAGGCCATCTTGTAAATGCCGGACGCTGAACCGGCCTTATCACCCGGAACATTACTTAAAGCGGCATCCGTAGAGGGAGTGGCATAAAAGCCTAATCCTATACCAAAAAGGGTAAACCCGATGAATGAAACGATGATGTATTGTTCAGCTAATAAAAAGGTAAGACTGGTGAGTAATATCCCAACCCCTGTTATAAAGCAGCCCATCAGCATGGGTTTTCGTGGTCCCATTCTTTGAAGCAATTTCTCACCTACCCGAATCGTACTGAGTACGGCCACTAAATACCCGACCGTAATTAAACCTGATTGCAACGAAGACAAGCCCGCTTCGGCCTGCACGAGCGCCAGCGACACAAGAAGCGTTCCGGCTGCCCCGTTGAGCAGGAAGTTGGACAGCGAGGCACCTGAAAAAGTCTGGTTACTGAACAGTGACAGATCGACAAAGCCGTTTTCACTCCGTTTCTCTATCCTCAGAAAGATAATGGTTGAGATGATGAAAACGGCTATACCTGCAAGTACGGCAGGGCTTAACCAGCCAAGGCTGGCACCTTGCCCGATCACGATATTGATGGCCAGCATGGCGATAATGAACGCTATTAGCCCGGCCCAATCGAAAGCTTTTTCGTCCGTTTCAGTTGATTTACTTTCCGGAGTGCCTCTTATGAGCAAATAACTAATAACCGCGACAAGTATGGACAGAATAAAAATCCAGCGCCAACCCATGGTGGAGGCTATCAGGCCACCAAATAACGCACTCAGGCCGGAACCGCCCCACGAGCCGATGGACCAGAAGCTAAGCGCCCGCTGGCGCTCTTTCCCTTCGTAGTAAGCTTTCATCAGGGCCAGGGTTGCCGGCATGATACAGGCTGCTGAAAGCCCCTGCAGGATGCGTCCGGCCAGGAGCAACACCGCAGTACCCGTAGGTGAGATGACGATCAGTATGGAGCCGATAACACTCAGCAACAAGCCGATGTTTGTCAGCTTTACCCTACCTAAACGGTCTGCCAAACCGCCTGCCACCACTATAAAAATTCCCGAGAAAAGCGCTGTGATACTAACGGCCAGGTTGTTCAGGTCGTAGCTAATCTGTAGGTCTTCCTGCATGGCAGGAGCAATGTTCAGGGTTGTTTGGGCAAAGAGCCAGAACGTAACAACAGCTAAGACAATACCTAAAATAAGCTTATCTGTTCCCTGATAGTTTGCGGTGCTAACCTGAGTTTGATTGAGAGAAGCCATACACACATCATCATTTGATATTTGAACGTAAATGGCTGTAAAACAATAATGAAAAAGAATAAAATTACTTTATATTCCACTTGCGCTGTCTCCTTCGCAGGGTTTATGAGCCCGATATCAGGTGCGACTTCAGGATAGCCAGAGTGCAATAGAACATCGTCCCGTAAAGAGAATGTTCGTGTTAATTTTCAGTAGCTGCTCCCTTAAACCTATACTTCTGCTTCATTAACTCAATCAGTTCTTTCTTCAGGGAATCATCAGGTTGGTGGGCGGCAAAATATTTCCAGATGCCATCGATATGAATCAGTAACAGCTCCGCCTCCATGGCAGGGTTGCTATACCTTAACGCACCAAAACACTCCGTCAACCTAAGCTGACAGGGGCGCATGAAATTTTCGTGGTAGCGGGATGAGATGGGGTTGAGCGGCATGATCTTGTACTGCATGCGCCAGAAGACGGGGTTGGAGCGCGTGAGGTGTATGGGCAGCTCGATCATGCTGTTGATGTAGGCGCTTTCTGAGAGTCCTTTCAGGTATAGGTTAGTTTCGACAGCGGCGGTTTGGTAGGCTTTTTTGATGATGGTTTCGAGCAAATAATCCTTTGTGCCGTAGTGCTTGAAAATCAGCGCTTCTGAGGTGTTGGCTTCAGAAGCGATTGATTTAGTGGAAGTGGCCCGAACACCATTCTCCGTAAACAGCTTTAAGGCAGCATCAAGTATGGCCTCTTTCTTACTCATCAGATTGTAATCAGAAAAATAGCAAAAAGGGTCTTATACCCTTTCCAGTATGACGGCATAGCCCTGCCCTACTCCCACGCACATAGTCGCGAGGGCATAGCGTTTCTGCTGTCTTTTTAGCGAGAGGGCCGCGCTGTACACGATGCGCGTACCCGACATGCCCAGCGGATGTCCTATGGCAATAGCTCCACCATTCACGTTGAGGCGCTCGTCATCATCTGCCAGGCCCCAGGCCCTGGTGCAGGCCAGGCTCTGCGCCGCAAAGGCCTCGTTCAGTTCAATGATATCCATATCAGCCAGGGTTAAACCTGCTCTTTGCAGCGCTTTCTCAGTGGCTGGCACGGGGCCGATCCCCATGATGCGGGGCTCTACGCCTGCCACAGCCGAACTCACAATTCGAGCCAGCGGTTTGAGGTTGTATCGCGCCAGGGCTTCTTCGGAAACGATGTAGGTGGCTGCCGCACCATCGTTCAGGCCGGAGGCGTTTCCGGCTGTCACCGTTCCATTGGCTTTGAAGGCGGGCTTCAGTTTGGCTAGGGTCTCCAGGGTGGTGTTTGGTCGTACAAATTCATCTTTGGAAACAATAATCGGTTCGCCTTTCCGCTGCGGAATCGTGACCGGCATGATCTCTTCTGCCATCGTACCATCCTCTTGCGCTTTGGCCGCTTTCATTTGCGAGAGGTAAGAGAACTTGTCCTGGTCCTCGCGGGAGATCTCATACATTTCAGCCAAGTTTTCTGCTGTCACGCCCATGGGGTCAGTGCCGTATACCTCCTCCATTTTGGGATTGATGAAGCGCCAGCCGAAACTGGAGTCGTGCATCTCGGAGTCGTTGCCGAAGGCTTTGCTGGGCTTGGAAACCACCAGGGGGCCGCGCGTCATATGCTCTACACCACCGGCTATAAACACATCGCCATCTCCTGCTTTAATAGCCCGTACGGCGTGAATAACGGCCGACATGCCGGAAGCGCACAGGCGATTAACGGTTTCGCCGGGCACGGTTACCGGCAGACCGGCCAACAGGCCCGCCATGCGGGCCACGTTCCGGTTGTCCTCGCCGGCCTGGTTGTGGCAGCCCAGGATCACATCGTCCACGGCCTCTTTCGGTATGTCTGGATTCCGGGAAACTAACTCTTTTATGACCATTGCTGCCAGGTCGTCGGTGCGTATGGGCGAAAGTCCGCCGCCCAGCTTTCCGACCGGTGTCCTGATTCCATCTATGATATAGGCTTGCTTGCTCATGACATTTCTTAATTAACTGGTTTGATCTCTTTTAAGCTTATCAAATAAAAATGAGGTCGCGCCGGACACGCCGTATCCGATCACACAACCCAACGCAACACATGAGAAACGCTCCACCCCCGCCCAGTTGGACATGGTTTCTTGTTCATGTATCACCACTATAACAAGGGCCACCACAGCGGTCCTGGCCACAGACATCAGGTTAAAAAAATGGCAGACCAGAATGGATACCGCAATTCCAACCACCATCATCAACACCTGCGGGACCTGAAGCAACACACACAACAGTCCGACACTCGACCCGATCAGGTTCGATTTTACGCGTTCAACCGTGAGTCTGGAAGAGTCCTTTACTTCCGGAGACAAGACCAGCAGGATGGAAATCATCGTCCAGTAGAACTCAAACTGTGGGAAAGCCAGGTATAGCATGTAGCCGATCAGGAAGCCAATGGTACACCGGATAATGTACAGGACCATGTCTACATCAATGCTATACCTCTTGACTGCCATCTGTGCGGTTCTCCTTTACATAATTGAGCGGCGCGGGCCCATTTTTATGCTGAAAGCGCCTCTTTGAATGTTGCGGTCGTTTTATCCCGTACCTCTTCTAAAGTCGCGCCCGGCATCAGCTCGGTCAGCGTCAGTTGCCCATCGATAAAGCGGAAAACAGCCAGATCTGTAATGATCATGTCCACTGCTTTCAGCGCTGTGAGCGGCAGTGTGCAGGCCGGGACCACTTTAGCGGAGCCGTCTTTGTTGGTATGGGTCATGGTGATGATAAGCGTTTTGGCCCCTGAAGCAAGGTCCATAGCGCCGCCCACGCCCAGCAAAGGCTGACCGGGCACTGCCCAGTTGGCCAGGTTTGCTTTTTCATCCACTTCCAGTCCGCCCATCACGGCGATGTCCACGTGCCTGCCCCGTATCATGGCAAAGGAGTCAGCACTGTCGAAGTAGCTGGAGCCCGGAAGTGCCGTAACCGGTATTTTGCCTGCATTGACAGGGTAATCCATCGCGCCACCACCATCTTTAGGCGACGGCCCCACACCCAGCATGCCGTTTTCGGTGTGCATCACAATACCGTCCTCCGGCGTGATCAGATCCGCCACCAGCGTAGGTATACCTATACCTAAGTTCACGACGTCCCCTTTTTTGAGTTCCTGCAATGCGCGCCTGGCCATGTTCATGCGGGTGTCGCTTACCTTACGGGAAGAAGATACGGAAGCAGAAGAGCCGAGGTCCTCCAGTGTCAACGTTGCCTGCACGAGGTAGTTTACATAAGAGCCCGGCGTATGCACATGCTCCGGGGCGATCTCCCCTACCGGCACAATCTCTTCCACCTCGGCTATTACCAGATCGGCGGCGGTTGCCATGGCGCGGTTAAAATTCTGCTCGGTCATGCGGTAGGTCAGGTTGCCGGCTGTGTCAGCTTTCCAGGCGCGCACAAAGGCCACGTTGCCTCTTATACCTTCCACAAACACCTGCTCCTTTCCTTGAATCATTTTTGTTTCGCGACCCTTCGCCAGTTCGGTGCCGGCTGAGGTTGGCGTATAAAAACCGCCTATACCTGCGCCGCCGGCCCGGATGGCCTCTGCCAGGGTGCCCTGCGGCAGTAATTCGTATTCTACATCGCCGTCCTGGGCTGCTTTCACCGCCTCCGGGTTGCTGGTAAAGAAAGAGCCGATCATCTTTTTGATCTGCCCGTTGCGCAGCAATTTGCCTCCACCTATACCTGCCTCGCCGACGTTGTTGCCGATAAAGGTTAGGTTCTTCGTTTTGGTTTCGGCAAGCGCGTGCATCAGGTGCACCGGATTGCCCGTCATCCCGAAGCCGCCCTGCAGCAAAATATCCCCATCCTTTACCAAAGCAACTGCTTCTTCAAGGCTAATCTGTGGTACCGATTTCATGTTTATATCAATGGTAGATTTCTAAGTAAAAGTCGCCTTCGTTCTTGGCGGCGTAGAGCACGTTCGTAGCAAACTCAGTGGGCAATTCCACACTGGACAGGTGGTTGGCCTCGAGCTGAACGTGCCGGGAGCGGGGAATGCCGCTGGCCAGAAATTCGCCGTCGACAGTTGTCGTCACCTCGTCCTGCGTGCCGCTGATGACAAGGGTGGGAACTTTCAGATTCGATAACTCTTTCCTGAAATCGGCATCGCGCACAGCAGCACAACAGGCAATGTACCCTTGCAGAGATGTCTGCGTGAATTTCTCCAGCACATCGCGTACCGCTTCCGGGTGCTCCTGCCTGAAGGCCGGTGTAAACCAGCGCTGTGCCGTACCATCCAGTATACTTCCCAAGCCGTGCTCTTTTACCTGGGCAATACGGGCGTTCCAACCATCAACTGTTCCAATTTTTGCGGCCGTATTAGCGATGATGTTCTTTATGAACCGCTCGGGGTGGTGAATGCCCAGCCACTGCCCGATCAGCCCACCCATCGAGAGGCCGCAGAAGTATACCTTGCCCAACTTCAGGTGATCCAGCAACCCGATGACATCCTCACCCAACGCTGCGATGGTGACGGTGTCCGAGTTGATGGAGCTTTGGCCGTGTCCACGGGTATCGTAGCGTAGTATGTTGAGGTGCTTCCGCAGGTTATGCACAACTTTATCCCACATGGTCAGGTCCGTACCCAGCGAGTTGGAGAACACAATGGTATCATCATGCCCCAGGTCCTCATAGGTATAGAAGCAGTCGTTTCCGGCAATTTTTAAAGTAGGCATCTGGTATGGGCTTAAGTTTTAGCGTGGTCCGTGCGTGCGCTCTACTGCTGCAGCGAACACGCCTTCCCGCTCTTTGTGTACCTCAAAATCGAAATCAATGGAAGCGAAGGGCTCGTCGATGCTGAATTTCTCTTTCGCTTCGGCAGCAGAATAGCGTGTGATGTGCGGCACCAGTTCCGGACGGGATGCAAAAGCGAAGTCATCCCAGATGAGTGGGTCGCCCTCTATGTTGATCTGCGTGGTTAATTTGCGATAGTCGGGCGCGGTCACAAAAAAGTGGATATGTGCAGGACGACTGCCGTGGCGGCCAATTGCCTTGAGTAACTGGTCTGTCGCACCGCCCGGGGGACAGCTGTAGCCAACCGGCAAAATGCTCTTGAATCTATACCTGCCATTTTCATCGGTGATGATGGCCCGGCGCAGGTTGAAAGGCGGTTGTGACGAATCAAATATGGAGTACATGCCGCGCAGGTTGCAATGCCATACCTCTACTTTCGCGCCGGGTACTGGCTTGCCTTCTTCATCTTTCACCTGGCCTTGCATGTAGAGTCGCTCCCCCCCTTCTTCGGGCTCCGTTTCCAGTTCTGCGTAACCAACCGATTCCGGTGAGCCGGGTACGTACAGCGGACCTTCAATTGTTCTCGGGGTGCCACCTGTTATACCTGCTTTGGCTTCGGCCTCGTCCATGCGCAGGTCCAGAAAGTGCTCCAGGCCAATACCGGCCACAACCAGTCCCCATTCGTTGTTCCGGCCAGTGGTAGTCAGCCAGTCGACTGCCTTCCAGATCTCTTCCGGCTGAATATCCAGGTCTTCGATGGCGTAGAACAGGTCGGTGGTGAGGCGGTTTACAATCTCTTTAATGCGCTCTGAGCCTTGACCAGGCACTTCTGTCGATTTGATTTTTTCAACAACGGCATCTATTTGGTGTCTTTCCATGGTTAGTTTATGCTAAGGTTTTAGGTTGATTTGCTTTTTAAGGTATAAGGCGGGTTTGTTAGTGGGCTTCCTCCTCGTTTTTAACAGAAGAGTAGTGCTGGCAAAGGGCCGTTACTTCCACCTGCATGAACGGGTATAGCGGGAGCGACATCAGGATGTCGTGCAGTTCGCCGGCGCTGGCCACATTAAAAATGCTGATGTTGGCATACTGTCCGGCAATACGCCAGATGTGGGTCCATTTGCCCTGCCGCTGCAGGTCCTGCGCGAGCGCTTTCTCTTTTGCCTTTAAATCCTCTACATAGACCTTATCTAAATCCAGCGGGATGTTCACTATCATGTGCACGTGAAATAGCATAGCTTATTTTCTTTTGAATTTTTCTACCTGATTCATATCCAGTTCTATACCAAGTCCCGGTCCCTGCGGAATTTCCATGATGCCGTTGCGGTAAGTCAGTCTGGTTTTAACAATATCTTCGGTGAGCAGCAGCGGGCCAAAGAGTTCGGTGCCCCAGTCGAGGTGCGGCAGCGTGCTGAAGACCTGCGCCGAAGCCACCGTACCCACCGTACCTTCCAGCATAGTGCCGCCATACAGGCTTATACCTGCGGCCTGAGCAATAGCTGCCTGTTTCTGGATGTTGATCAAACCACCGGCTTTGGAGATTTTCAGAGCAAACACACTACCTCCGCCAATCTTGGCAAGCTTAAAAGCGTCGGACACTGTGCCTGCTGCTTCGTCGGCCATAATCGGCACTTTGAAGTATTGTGTCAGTCGGGCGAGTCCGTCGAAATTGGTTTTGATGATGGGCTGTTCGATCAAGTCAATACCATCCTCTTGTAGTTGAACTATACCTTGCTTGGCGATACTTTCTGTCCAAGCCTGGTTGACGTCCACGGTCACTTTCACATCGGGGCCGACGGCTTGTTTGATCGCACTCACATGGCGCACATCGGTTTTCCAGTCATAGCGCCCGATCTTCAGTTTGAAGGTATTGTGCCTGCCCTCTTTTAAGAGCGCATGGGCTTCGGCAATATCTTTTTGGGTATCCCCGCTGGCAAGCGTCCAAAGCACGGGTAAAGTGTTGGTTACAGCGCCGCCAAGTAAGGTGGCTACTGAAACACCGAGTCGTTTGCCCTGGGCATCCAGGAGTGCGGTTTCAATGGCGGACTTCACAAAGTTGTTTCCTTTGATGTTGTAGTCCAGCAAGGCCATAATGGCGTTGATGCTCAGGGCTGATTTTCCTTGTAGCAAGGGGGCAATGTAGGTGTCCACCGTCAGCTTCATGCCTTCCGGCGATTCATCCCCATAGCTCAGTCCGCCAATGGTGGTCGCTTCGCCTATACCTTCGATGCCGTCGCTGCAAAACAAGCGAACGATCACCATGGCCTGGTTGCGCATCACGGCCATCGACAAGTGGTGCGGGCGGATGGTTGGCAAGTCAACGATCACGGACTCGATGCGTTCTATCTGTATGTCTTTCATTTAGTTAAGTGTACGAGTATACCTTAAAATAAGCGTGTACTTACTTTGGAAAGTAACCACTCACTAAGTATTACAAATGTACTCGTACCCAAACCGCGCGGGTAGGACTAATGCGCTATAAACAAGACAAATCGAACATATGGGAGCTTAGCGCTTCTTCACGCCAATTTTTTTTCGGAATTCGAGCGGGGTTTGGCCAGTTTTCTTTTTGAAAAGACGGGTAAAATAGGCGGGGTCGTCAAAGCCGAGTGTGTAGGAGATATCGGCAATGTTGCTGTCCACATCGGAGAGCGCCAGTTGGGCTTTGGTGATGAAATAATCGATCAGGATGTCTTTGGGGGATTGATTGGCGATGCTTCTGCAGATGCGGCTCAGGTGACCGGTAGAGATGAACAGGTCGCGGGCGTATTCTTCCACCATTTTTTTGTAGGAATTCTCTGCCCGGATCAGTTGCTGAAAACGCCGGAAGTATACCTTGCTGATGTTGGAGGAGGAAAAGAAAGCTTTTTTTCCTCCCAATGATATACGGTAGAGTTGCACCAGCATCTGTCCGACCAGGTACTGCAGCATCAGGAGCCGCCCCGGTATCTGGCCGTTATACTCGTCCACACACTTCTGCATGGTTTCAAATAATTCTGTAGTGGCAGGTTCTTCCTCCGTAACCGACACCATATGAACTTCCTCCATCCCGAAAATCACATCGGCTTCCCGCTGCAGCATGTGTTCCAGCACGGTGTCCGCCAGGTTGATGATCCAGCCGGAAACATCTGTCAGGTGCAAGAAGCCGTGTTCAATATTTTTAGGGATCACAAGGAAAGCAGGTGCCTGTATCGTGGTTTTCTCTGTTCCATGATAAAACTCGGTGCAGCCTTCCTGTACGAGAAAGATCTGCAGAAAATTATGGTGGGCATGCAGTTTTACCTGTCCCTGGTGCTGTTTCCCGATCTCTCCGAAAGGATGCACATGGATGAGCCCCCTAGCAAATTCGATGGTGTTGGTGCCGTACAGCCCCTTGTAAAAGCGTTTCTCCTGCATGTTTTAAGTTGGCACATTTTGCGATAGGAAACAACGGAAAAATGAATTTAAGTCTGGTTGCTCAAAGTTTATGTACATTGCGTAATTTATACTTTGTGTGGAACAGTTGAAATCTTAACTATGGAAATCGGAATAACCACCTTCGTCGAAAATACCCCAGACCCTTTTAGCGGCAAGATGCTTCGTCCGGAGGAAAGGATGCAAAACCTGATGGAGGAAATTGAACTGGCAGACCAGGTGGGATTGGACGTTTTTGCCATTGGGGAGCACCACCGACCTGACTATATCGTTTCTTCTCCGGCTGTGGTCCTGGCGGCGGCGGCTGTCAAAACCAAGAACATCAAGTTATCGAGTGGTGTGACGGTATTGAGCTCCGACGATCCGGTTCGTGTTTTCCAGGATTTTGCGCATGTCGATCTTTTATCAAAAGGCAGAGCGGAGATCATGGCCGGTCGCGGCTCCTTCATCGAGTCTTTTCCGCTTTTTGGCAATGACCTGAAAGACTATGACACCTTGTTTTCAGAGAAACTGGAACTGCTTATTGCGCTCAACAAAAGTGAGAAGATAACGTGGGAAGGCAAGCACCGGCCAGCTATTGATAACCGCGGGGTATACCCGAGGCCGTTCCAGCAGGAATTGCCGATCTGGGTGGCTGTCGGTGGCACGCCACAGTCTGTGGTGCGGGCGGCTACGCTTGGTCTGCCAATGGCGCTGGCCATTATTGGCGGTGAGCCGGAGCGTTTTGTGCCGTTCACGAACCTGTATAAGGAGACCTACAAAAAAGCCGGACATGATCCTGCCAAAATGCAGTTGGCTATCAATTCGCATGGGTTTATTGCGGATGATGCGCAAAAAGCCGCCGATGATTATTATGGTCCTTATGCTTACGTGATGAGTAAGCTCGGGCGCGAACGGGGCTGGTCCCCTATGAACAGGGAACACTACGAAGCGATGCGCGCTCCGACAGGGTCTTTGCTGGTGGGCAGCCCGCAGCAGGTCATCGACAAAATACTATATGAGTATGAGCTATTCGGCAATACCCGTTTTCTGCTGCATATCAGCGTGGGCACCCTGCCGCATAGCATCCTGATGCGCGCCATAGAATTGCTTGGAACCGTGGTGGCACCGGCAGTTAAAAAAGCGGTGGCAAAGGCTACGTCCTAAATCTGCTACAACGCTTATGCTTTCAGCCATTTGCTGCTGCTAAGGTAGGCAACCCGGTCGCTTGACCTATAAATGCAGGTTTATCACTGGTTGGTTTCGGGGAGAACTGGGGTGTCTTTTATTTCGTAGGGCTTGCCGATCAGTCTCACTTCATAAGGCGTGCTGACACCTTTCAGATTCAGGTAATTACAACCCACGGCATACGGCGGGTTTTTGAGTAAGCGGTAGGCAACAGCTGAGATCACGAAGCTATTGTTCAGTTCTTTGGTAGCGGCCTGTAGCCGGGCTGCGATGTTCACCGGAAAGCCCATCACCGTCAGGTTATGGCTCAGGCCTATACCTACGTTACCCACTACCACCTTTCCTACATGCACGCCTATACCTACTTCAAAGGTATGGTTAAAGTAAGGCCGCATGTAGGTGTTGTTAAAGATCCGAAGGTCTGCCAGTATCTTTAACCCAGCCAGCACGGCCGAGTTGGTGGCTTGTTTTATTTTGCTGTTCAGCCCAAATACGGCATAAAGGCCATCACCGGCTGTATCAATAATCTCCCCATCATACTGAGTGATGGCATTTTTGAAAAGCGCGAAGATCCTGCGCATGATGTGAATGACGTCGAAGGGAAGGCTCCGTTCGACGAAAGGCGTAAAGTCACGGATGTCGATAAAGAAGAGCGCCAGCTTACGGCTCTCCCCCATCACCGTGGTTTTGTTATCTTCCGTGTCATCCACAAAAATATAACGGTCAATTTCATCCCGGATCAGGCGCTGCACGGCTACCCCTTCCCCGTTTACCCTCGACTGACAGGCAAGACGCACGTTGTCCGGAAACTTCTTCACTTTTTTGATGGCCTGCTCCAGACCAGTGGGCGGTGTCAGCTTCTCCTGCCCCTCCAGTACCAGCACGCGGCAAGTGGTGCATTGCCCTTTTCCACCACAGGCATGGTAGTGCGGAATACCGGCAGCCAAAGAAGCCTGCAGAATCGTCTGCTGCTCTTCTACCGGTACTGCTTTCTCGCCTTTGAAATTTACATGGTGGGTCATGAGCGCTTTTCGTTGATTATACCTTACTCGCTTTTAGCCGATTCCTGACGCACCAGGTACTGGTACTCCGGGTGCTTTTTAAGGTATGAGCGCATATAAGGACACAGCGGCACCAGTTCCAACTTATTAGCGGCAATATGCTCCAGCGCATACCTGGTCATGGCGCCGGCTATACCTCTGCCTTCCAGCGCTTTTGGCACCTCGGTATGGAGCACTGTCATCACACCGGGCTTCAATTTATACTCGATGATGGCGGTATGTCCTTCCAGGGTTGTCTCGAACCTGTTTTTGGCCGGATTATCTTTTACTTCTATCTCCATGATACTTGTTTTTGGATTGATTCTTTCAACGGATGTGAGCTATACCTTAGGCCAGCGTAATGAAAATAGAGCTCCGGACGGCCTGCTCCAGGTTACGGGTTTTATGACCCTTTCCGGTTGTATCTTCCAGCAGCAGGACTTCCCCCTGCCTGAAGGTGCGTTTTTCACCAAGCGATGTTTCTATCTCTATACCTACGTCCAGCACGACAATGTACTGCCGTGCCGGAGCTGTATGGAAATCATAATCATAGGTAGGCACTACTTTACGGAAAATAATACTCTCCGCTTTTTCCGCCTCCGACAGGAAACCGATCTCCCCTTCCGGATTCAAGGGCCTGGAAATATCCTCAAACCTGCTGTCACCATTTTCGTCAGCGTATACCCTGGTTATTGCAAAAGCTTCCATACCTTTTTTTGCTATTATCATCATACTTCTTCTGCTCCTGGCTTAGTCAATTTTTGGCAGGGCTGCTTCAATCTCCGCTCTGCGCGACTCGTAACGGGGAGGCAGGAGCAAACCGGTTCCCAGTTCTTCCCACGGCTCGTCGATGCCAAATCCGGGATTGTCGGTGGCGATCTCGAACAGGATACCATTCGGCTCGCGGAAGTAGAGCGAATAAAAGTAATTGCGGTCTATCTTCTGGGTGATGTTATACCCCAGGTCGGCAATCTTTTTCTGAAAATGCATCAGCACCTCTTCGTTCTTCACCCGGAAGGCAATGTGGTGGTTGGTGCCGGCTCCGCCCAGTCCACGCGGCTCGTTGGGCAGCTCCACCAGATCGATGATGTTGGCCGTGTCCACCGTGTCGGTTACGTAGCGGTAGCGGTTGACGCTTTGCTCCTGCAAGGTATAGCCGAAGATATCGGTCAGCACCTGCGCAGTTTTGTCTTTGTCCTGCACCGTCAGCGTTACGCCATGGAAGCCTTTTGTCGCCACATCGGCTTTCACTTCGTCAGTTTCCCAAGGTATGCGGTTATCCTGTTTTTTGGGTATCACCAGCTCCAGTTTCAGACCATCCGGATCCAGAAACGTGAGGTACTTCTCGCCAAACTTTTCGGAGGGCTTGTTGTAAGTCACGTAGTGCTTTTCGAAGCGGTCGATCCAGAAGTCGAAGCTGCCTTCGGGCACCGCGTAAGCAATGTTGGTGGCCATACCGGTGCCGGCGCTCCCCCTTCGGGCTCCTTCGTGTGGGAAAAACGTCAGGATCGTACCTGCGCTGCCTTTTTCATCACCGAAATAAAAGTGATAGGTACCCGGATCGTCGAAGTTTACGGTCTTCTTGAGCAGGCGCAGCCCCAGTACTTTGGTATAAAAATCAAGATTTTGTTTGGCCATACCCGCGATCGCTGTGATGTGGTGTAGACCTGCTATTCTATTCTCCATGATCTTAGTTTTATGTGCCATCTACCTGGTAATCAGGTATACGGCTTTTTTATATATTGAATTATCTTTCAGTAAGTTTACACCGACTGCTTCACCAGCTGCACTTCTGCGTGTAGTCTGATCTCGTCACTCACCACAACGCTGCCCGCTTCGGTCACGGCGTTCCAGGTAAGGCCAAATTCCTTGCGGCTTATCTTGCCATCTACCGTAAAGCCGGCTTTTGTCTGTCCATAGGGGTCGACGACGATACCGCCAAGCTCCACCTTTACAGTTATGGGCTGGGTCACATCGCGTATACTCAGGTCGCCATGCAATTTGTAGTCACTGCCTCCTACCTTCTCATAACGGCTGGCTACAAAGCGGATCTCGTTGTGCCTCTCCACATCAAAAAAGTCCGGCGATTTCAGGTGCGTGTCGCGTTGGTCGTTGTTGGTACTGATGGAGTTCACATCTGCTGTAAAAACAACCCGCTCCACGTTCGTGAAAGCCTCATCCTTCGTAAGCGCTTCTATGTTAAAGCTCCTGAAATAACCCGTCACAGTCGTGATCATCAGGTGCTTTACCTTAAACTGTACTTCGCTGTGTATCGGGTCTACTACCCATTTCGTGTTTGCCATGCTGCTTCTTTTATTTTAATTCTTAACCCCGTAATGAGATTAGGTTTTATCTGAATTTCGATATAAATGTAGATACATTTATTGTATATACATCAATAATGCTTAAAAAGTTTTGCGTTCTCTGAACATGCCGTAATTGAGAAGGCCTTTTCCCCTCTTTTGTATCGGGCACCGTGATTCAACACTTTCAAAGAATTTATCAGCCAAGGTATAGCCTGCGTATCCTCCAGCTTGTGTGGCGGCTTTGACGCTACCTCTTCCTGGCTATACCTATTCCCCTATAGCAACAGCGCTCACCGAACGACTCTATTCTTTGGAAAACTCCTTTGTGCTTCGCACGGTATCAATCGGCCGGACCATTTTTTCGATGGCTTCGCGTTTGGGCTCCAGGAAAGGAGGCAGGGATAGTTTCTCCCCCAGCGTTTCATAGGGTTCATCTCCCATAAAACCAGGGCCGTCTGTAGCCAGCTCAAATAAAATTCCGGGCGCAACGCGTGTGTACAGCGACTCGAAAAAGTGCCGGTTAACATAGCCAGAAGTAGGAAGCCCTATCTTCTCCATCTGCTCGATCCAAGTTTCCAGTGCTGCGCGGTCCTCTACCCGGAAAGCTACATGGTGTACCGTACCAAAGCCTTGCTGCGCCATAGCCAGACTCCCATTCTTTTCGACGATAACGGAAGCACCGTTTCCGCCCTCCCCCACTTCAAACAAATGGAAGGCTCCTTCACTGGCAGTCTCTTTAAACAACAGCACTTTCTCCAGTACTTCCTTAAAGTAGTTGAAGTCCCCGATCCGGATAAAGACCGGCCCCAATCCAGTAATGGCGTATTCCAGCGGAACAGGGCCTTTTTGCCAGGGCGTGCCCGTTGCTATACCTGTATTTGTTTCATCGGACACTAACTGGTACTGCTGATCGTCAAAATCGACGAAGGGAAGTGTTTTCTTGCTGAACTGCTCTTGTACGCCAGTATGTTGGACCTTGAACCTGTCAAATCGTTTTTCCCAGTATGCCAGGGCCGTATCGTCCGGCACTCTGAAAGAGGTCCTGGCAATCTCGTTTGTCCCGTGTTTGCCTTTCGGAATGCCCGGAAAGTCAAAGAAAGTCATATCCGTTCCGGCGCTGCCTTTGTCATCGGCGAAGAACAAATGATAGGTTTGAATATCATCCTGGTTAACCGTTTTTTTCACCAGACGCATTCCCAGCACGTTTGTGAAAAAGTCATATATCTTTTCTGCGCTGCTGGTAATAGCAGTTACATGGTGCACCCCTTTAATTTCGTTCATGGTGTTTGCCTTTGATTGACCCTGTTAAAAGTATACGCTATACCTGTATACCTATACGTTGAGTATCAATGGAGAAGGTATAGCAGTTATGATAGGCAGGGCACCTCATGTATGCACGCACTGGTCCGGCAAGTGCGAATTAGCAGATGGAAACCCACCGCCTGCCTCCTGATAACTTTTTATTGCGTTCTCGTTTAACAAATGAAGCGAGAGGCACCGCCACTGCAGGTGAAAATGCCGGACTCGCGTGAAAAGACAAGACAGACAGGCAATGCCTGTAACAACTTATAAGAAAGGATAGCAAATGGAAGAGCAGCAGAATAAAGGTCGTGAGCATACCAGTTTCCTGGTTTTTTCAGCCTCGCTCAGGAGCGGATCGCTCAATACCAAACTGGCAAAGCTGGCTGTGAAAGTCATTGAGGAACATGGCGGCACGGTGGACTTTGCCGACATGGCGGAGTTTGAGTGTCCTACTTTCAACCAGGATCTGGAGGTGGATAATTTCCATCCCGAGGGAGCTGAAGCGCTCCGTAAACGTATGCTGGCCAACGATGCTATGATCATTTCATCGCCAGAGTACAACGGTTCTATGCCCGGTAATCTGAAGAACATCATCGACTGGACGTCCCGTTTTCGTCCGCAGCCCTTTCACCAGCATCATGCCTTACTGATGTCCGCTTCCACATCCATGGCGGGTGGCAACCGCGGACTCTGGGCTCTGCGCGTTCCCTTTGAGCATCTAGGCACCAGAGTATACCCGGATATGTTCTCGCTGGCAACGGCGCCCGAAGCATTTAATGAAGATGGCAGCCTGAAAAATAAGACGCTGGCCAAGAGGTTTGAAGACAACCTGGTCGCATTTATGAATCTGGTGGAAGCGTCCAAACACTATCCGTGTATTAGAAAAGCCTGGGTTGAGTTTTTGGGAGAAAAACCGGCCAAAGAAACAGAACGGGTGGAATAGGTATAGGATCCTAGGCTACAGTTTTTAACCCGTACAGTTAACGTCGCGAAACCCTCTTAATCAGTGGTGCCGGCAAGTTGGTCCAGTATGTTCTCACCCAAGGCAATGTCGGCAACTTTTATACTTCCCTTCCCTATCTGCTTCCACACGCCGCTTACCTGCAGCACGGCTATCCTGTCTGTGGGAGATACTTCGGCAACATAAGAGACATTGGATTCAAGTAATTTGTTGGCAACTGCCTCGTGCATTTTTTTCACGGAAACAGGATGCGTGATCATGTTGCGGAAGTCAGCCAGCAGGGTAAAGCCCGGTGCTGCTAAGCCTATCACTTTATTCCAATCATTCAAATAATTTGGCACTACCTCCGGTGATTTCCAGTAATTATTGATCCTCATGTAAATACGGTTCTTTTCAGGGTCGTAAGCTAACTCGTAGAATTGGTTATCAGATACAGTAATCATCCAGCTGGTAGTAAGTAAACGTGGCACAAAGATAAGAAAACAACAAATGCAATCCAGATTAGATTAGCACCGCCTGTTCAAAAGCCTGGAAACCAGCTAGGAAAGCCACTGGTTGCAAGGGCTACTTATTCGTAATGCTGAAGCAGCCGCCCAGCATTCTACGGGTATCAAACGGGTATGGGTGGAATTCCCGGGAAAAAACCAGCTAAGGGAACGAAACGAGTAAAATAAAACGACTAACTTGGATACAGGTAAAAGTTCAGGTATAGCATTAACATCGGAAGCGACTTTTACCTGATCGAATGCATTCAACAATCAAGAGGCGATGTACAATTTATACTTTCAGCATCTAAACAGTAAAGTCCAGCTTACGGAAGAGGAAGAGGCGCACATCAAAACCTACCTTACCCTTAAGAAGCTCCGAAAGAAGCAGTACCTGCTGCAGGAAGGTGATGTATGCAAAGTGATCGCCTTTGTAGAAAAGGGCGCCTTGCGCGCATACTCAGTTGACGAGAACAGCAATGAGCACATCATTCAGTTTGGCCTCGAAGGCTGGACGATCTCCGATCTGTACAGTTTCCTGACTGGAGAGCCTGCCACCTATAACATCGATGCCCTGGAAGACTCGGAACTGGTGATCATCAGCAAATCAGCTCATGAGGAGCTGTTGCAGACGATGCCCAAGTACGAAACTTTCACCCGACTGAATATTACAGGCGCTTACCTGGCCATGCAGCGCCGGCTGACTTCCATTATCAGTGCCTCGGTGGAAGAGCGCTACCAGGAATTCATCGCCCTCTACCCACACATTGTGCAGCGTGTTCCCCAGCACATGATCGCCTCCTACATGGGCCTTACCCCAGAAACCCTGAGCCGCATCCGGAAACGCATCTCTTCTAAGTAACAATCTACCAATCTCTTCAAAAGCATTGATTTGGATCAATGCTTTTTCTTGACCGGACGCAATGCATCGGGGCATGGCTCGGCCGTACCTTTGTATTGTTCAAAATCACCAATATGAAGACAAAGCAAACCATAGCGATTATAGGAGCTTCCGGAAACATGGGTTCTGCCATCTCCAGAAGTCTGTCGAAAGGCAACTACCGGCTGCTGCTTTGCGCCAATGACCTGAATAAATTGCAGGCTATTGCGGCGGATATTAAAAGCAGCAACCTAGGCGCCGATGTAGAAGCATCGGATTGCTCCAGGGATGCTTCCTGGGAAGCGGACATCATCATCGTGGCGGTCCCTTACTCGGCTGAGAAAGAAGTAGCCGATAGGATAAAGGAAGTTGCCAACCAAAAAATTGTCATCAGCATCGCCAATCCGCTTAACGATACTTACGATGGCTTGGTAACCGCGCCGGATACCAGCGCGGCGGAGGAACTGCAAAAGCTGCTGCCTAATTCCAAAGTGGTAAAAGCCTTTAACACCACCTTTGCAGCCGATTTCGCCACACCAGTGATCGATGGAAGGCAAGTGGACGCTTTTATAGCTGGCCATGACGAAGAAGCTCTGCGAACCGTGACAGAGTTAGTCGAAACGGCTGGTTTCCATCCGATCGTAGCCGGCGACCTGGCCGTGAGCGGAACGCTGGAGCGCATGCAGTTGCTGCTCATTCAGCTAAACATGAAGTACGACTACAACTGGCTGGCAGGCTGGAAAATCCTACACCATTAAACGAATCACACTTAACAATTATAAACACTATTTAAATCACAAATTTTATGAAAAGAGTATCCTTAATTTTATTCGCATTCCTGTCGCTGACGGCTTTCACAACCCTGAACACCGTTTGGACAAACGATGACGCGCACTCGCAGCTTGGCTTTACAGTGAAACACCTGGGCATTTCCGATATTTCGGGCCACTTCGATGACTTCGATGTAAAAATCACCGCCACTAAGCCGGATTTCAGTGACGCTGTTGTAGAAATGACCGCTAAAACAGCTTCTATTGACACGAGAGTAGACGACAGAGACACGCACCTGAAGAGCCCGGACTTTTTCAACGTAGAGAAGTACCCGACCATGAACTTTAAGAGCACCTCTGTAAAGAAAGCAGGCAAAGACAGCTACAAGCTAACCGGCAACCTGACCCTGAACGGCGTAACCAAGCCCGTTACCATGGACATGAAATACAACGGTACAGTAGAGAACGCCATGAACAAAAAGCAGACCGCTGGTTTCCAGGTAACAGGTACCATCAAGCGCTCAGACTTTAACTTAGGCAGCGGTTTCCCAGCCCCTATGATCAGCGACGAAGTGCGCATCAAGGCGGACGGCGAGTTTATCCAGTAATATACCATTAAGAATCAGCCATGAAAAAGCTATTAAACGTGTATCAGAGCGCCAACAGCATTGATGTGGCGCTTCTGATCACCCGGGTAGGCGTAGCAGCCCTGATGCTTGTGCACGGCTGGCCAAAACTGGAAATGCTTCTCTCAGGTGGCCCGGTTCAATTTCCGGCCGTCCTGGGTCTTAGCGCTACAACGTCGCTTGCCCTGGCAGTATTCTCCGAAGTGCTTTGCTCCCTGCTGATTCTGGTAGGGCTGGGCACCAGGCTGGCAGTCATCCCGTTGCTCATCACCATGCTGGTAGCGGTGTTTGTGGTACATGGGGCAGACCCTTTTGCCAAGCAGGAACTGGGTCTCCTATACCTGATGCCTTATACCGTGTTGCTACTGACAGGCAGCGGCAGGTACTCCCTGGATTATCTGCTCCAGCAAACGGTACTTAAACCATCTTACGCCAGATCGCTTTCTATACAGTAAGCTAAGTTTTAATAGGTGCTTCCGGGATGAAATTTCCTGGGAGCACCTTTAAATTAATCAGGGTGCCATGCAACGGAAACAGTTTATTAAAACACTTTTAACAGGAGTAGCAGGTATGACCACACTAACCGCATTCAATCGATTTACAGACAGCCTGGGTGAGCAGGAGCAGTTGATGCCGGTCCTCTTTATGGGCCACGGCTCTCCCATGAATGGTATTCAGGACAATGAATTCAGCCAGAAATGGGCACAACTGGCCAAAGATATGCCCACGCCCAAAGCAGTGCTGGTGATATCGGCCCACTGGCTGAGCAAAGGCACCCGCATCACAGCCATGGACTTCCCAAAGACCATCCACGATTTCGGTGGCTTTCCGCAGGAGTTGTTCGCAGTGCAGTACAAGGCACCGGGCAGTCCGGAACTGGCCAAGGAAACTGCTTCGATCATCACATCAACCGCAGTAGAAATGGACCACGACTGGGGCCTCGACCACGGCGCCTGGACCGTTATCCGACACATGTACCCGGAGGCCAATATACCTGTGCTGCAGCTCAGCATCGACTACACCAAAGGACCGCAGTACCATTACGACTTGTCCAAAGAGCTGGCCGCCCTGCGCAAAAAAGGTGTCCTGATCATGGGCAGCGGCAACATGGTGCACAACCTGCGCATGGTCGCCTGGGATAAAATAAACGAGCCGGAGTATGGCTTTGACTGGGCGGTGCAGATGAACACCACTTTCAAAGACCTTATCCGCAACGGGCAGCACGACAAGCTGATCAAGTACGAGCAACTGGGCCGCGAAGCCATGCTGGCTATACCTACACCGGAGCACTACTGGCCTTTGCTCTATACCCTGGGACTGAAAGGCAGCAAAGAGGATGTTTCCTTCTTCAATGACAAAGTGGTGGGCGGCTCCCTGACCATGACGTCGGTGATGATCGGGTGATAAAGTAAAGTACAGCCTTTTAACTTAGAACGACTAAACGATGTCACTTACAGAAACGATGAAGAACAACCTTGAAAACGACCTGGGACTACAGTATTTGGTACGGCCTGCCAGTAGTGCTTCCAACCACACCAAAGCAGTAATATTGTTGCATGGCGTCGGCAGCAATGAGCAGGATCTGTTCCAACTAGCTCCTCACTTTCCGGACGATTTCTCGGTGGTTTCACCGCGCGGTCCGGTTGTGCTGGGAGGAGGACGTTTTGCCTGGTATGAGGTGGATTTCTCTACGTGCAAGCCGGAGATAAATGCAGAGCAGGAAGCGAAAAGCAGACAGAACATTCTGCAGTTCATCCGTCAGGTGAAAGAAAAATATAACCTGGACGAGGTATACCTGGGCGGCTTCAGTCAGGGCGCTATCATGAGTTTCAGCATCGGGCTGACCCACCCGGAACTGGTAGCAGGTATACTGGCATTCAGTGGAAGAATACTGCAGGAAATCAGGCCCCTGGTACAATCCAAAACGGCTTTGCAGCAACTGAAAGTCTTTCTCTCGCACGGAACGCAGGATAGCACACTGCCCATACACTTTGCCCGTGAAGCAAGGGAGTATCTGCAGGAGGCAGGCGTACAACTAACGTACCACGAACAGGATATGGGGCACCAGATCAGTAGTGAGTCGATTATAAAAATTGAAAAGCTGGCTACAGGTATAGCCAGCTTTTCAATTTTGTGATTACGCCTGATTCTTTTCAACGCATTTGCAAAAACCTATCCTGCCTTCGGTGCCTGCTTCAAGGCATCTTCCACTGCAACGGAAAGTGGTGTGGTAGGTCGTCCGATCAGTTTGGAGAGTTGGCGGCTATCATCAAACAAATCACCCTTCGATACGGAAACATCCCAACCGGCGATTGCCTTCGCCATTTCTTCAGGTATACCGAAGCTGGCAAGCGCGGCCGCATACTCCACCTCGGGCAGATTTTTGTAAGGAATTTCACGGCCTGTCTGGCGGGATAGCTCCGCAGCGAACTCGCTGAGGGTGAAAGCTTCGTCACCGGCCAGTTCGTATACCTTGCCATCATGTCCTTCGCTGGTCAGAACGGCAACTGCTGCCTCGGCATAATCTTCGCGCGTGGCTCCAGAAATCCGACCCTCTCCTGCGCTGCCAATAAAAGCCCCACCGGCCAGAGCACCCGGAATAGAACCGGTATAGTTTTCGGTATACCAGCCGTTGCGCAGGTTGGTATGAGGAATACCGGAAGCCTTCAGGGCCTGTTCTGTTGCACGGTGTTCTGTTGCCAGACTAACGGATGTGTTGTCGGCATGCAGCAAGCTCGTATACACGATACGCTGTACGCCATTTTGCTTGGCTGCATCGATGATGTGCTGGTGTTGCTTGGCACGCTTCCCCACTTCGCTTCCTGAAATCAACAGCAGGGTATCTATACCATCCAGGGCACGCTGGAGTGTCTCAGGCTTGTCATAATCAGCTTCACGGGCCTCTATACCCAAGTCTGCTGCCTTTTGAGGGGAGCGTACGAGCGCAACCAGGTCACCGGTGGCTGCTTTTTCTTTCATTTTAGCTACGATAAGGCGTCCGAGGTGCCCGGTAGCTCCGGTAATTCCTATTTTCATTCTACTTGTTGTTTAGGTTTGACTATTAGTTTGTACGCTGAATCCGTGTAATCAGGAAGAACTCCCGCTATAATTATTCAGTGTTTAAGGGTATAGCTTAGGATTATACATACCCTAAAATGGTTAAGGGAGTTCTGGTTGATGCGTACTGCGTATACGCTGATGGTATTGCGCCTGACATGGCGCTCAAATTGAGGAGAGAGCATTAACCAAAAGATCAGTTTATTCTACTGCGGTACCATCACAATCCTCACCAGGCTAGGTGCAGGTATACCTCGTTGCTATCTTCTTAATGGTATCCGGTTGGCTGCTCTGGCGTATATAGTGCTTTGCTCCTCAGCCGCAACCAAATGCGGTAGAGGGAAACGCTGTTTAGAAACGTCGCTGGTAGTGGCGTAATACCAATGCATTAAACATACATGGAGCTACTGCAAATTAACCTGTCCGAACTCTTCCGCATAGAAACCCCTATACTGGAGCTTGTACTGCGGACCACGGTTTTATACCTGGGCATATTGTTCCTGCTGCGCATCGTGCCACGCAGAACCGGCGGCGAACTGGCGACCATGGACCTGCTCTTTGTTGTGCTTATTGCAGAAGCTACAACGCACTCACTCGGGGGCTACAAGTCCATTACGGAAGGCTTTATTGTTATCCTGACACTGATGGTGCTGAACTATGCTATCAACTTCCTGAGCTATTATTCTCCATTTATAGAGAAACTCGTATCCTCCCCGGCACTGCTCGTGGTGAAGGACGGCAAACTGCTGCGCCGAAACATGCGACGCGAGTTTCTGACAGAAGAGGAATTGATGGAACATCTTCGCAGAGAAGGTATAGAAAATGTAAAGGATGTCAAGTCCGCTCATGTGGAGGCAGACGGGCACATCAGCTTTATCAGTAAAAATGGGGACCGCTGAAGTGCGTCACCTTTCTCTCTCCATCGCCTGCTCCTCCCAAAAAAAAACGGCACGCCACTCATTCAGGGTCAAACTTCTGGAGGCACTTAGCCAACTTGCTTCAGCCATCCTGAAACTTCCTTTCTGAGTTCAGGATTGAAATGAGGCAGGAACAAAGCCACCGTGACGGCCACATAATGTTCAATGCGCTCTTCCTGGCTGAGATGACTGTACTGCGGCAGCCGCGCATACCGTACCCAACTGTCTGACAGGATGAACACCTGCTCGAACAACAGCGGGAACAAGTGGTCATCCACTGTTTCCTCAAATACACCCTCTCGCCTGTATTGCTCAAAAAGCGCCAAAAACATGCGCCGACGGTTTTGCATGAGTTGCTCGTAGGCCGTGTATACTTTGGGGAATGTCTCGAGTATGGACGAAGATTCAGCAAAGAAGAAAACGTACCGGTACATGACCCTGTAAATGCCGGTGAGCGGCGCCACCAAAGTCTGTACGTTTACAGCGCTGTAACCCGTACCTGCGGCGAATGAACTTATCTCCTGTTCCATCTCTGAGAAAGTGGCTAGCACAAGCTCTTCCTTGGTCTTGAAGTAGTAGCGCAGGTGGCCGTCGCTGATCGCCAACTCCCGGGCAATAGCACGAAGCGTGGTCTTGCTGATGCCCTTGCGGTTAAAGACCTTCACCGCCTGATTGATAATCCTTTCTTTCATGTTAGCTCTTCGGAGCTAAATTAGTAAAAAATTATTACCTTTGCATTAGCTCACTTGAGCGAGTGCAATTTCAATAACACTTCGCATTTCAATATCAGTGGATGTGGAATGCTGCTTACCTGAAAACCTATGAGCGCGAGCAGAAAATGTCCCAACTGCGGTCAGTGGTCCCGCTGGACTCAAAACCCTGCTGACCGTTGCGAGCACTGTCACAGTGTGCTTGACCCTGTCGCTGTTTACCGTGAGCAGGCCCGGCAAGAGCGCCGTGAAAAGGAAGATAAGCGCCTTTCCATAGAATTCATCCAGATCAACCCGGATGATCCTGGCTATATCAAATTCTTTAAACGGATAGGCCTCGGATTTCAGATCGCCTTTGTGTCCATTATTTCGTTCTTTCTGTGGCTGATCGCCTTGCTGGCCGGCTGAGTTGGCATACCCTCCGTCCACTGTTCTGGGTGATACTTGCCGTATACCTGGGGCATCTGGTGTGGCGCTGGCTCGGGTTGCCGAGAACCTGGTGGGTGCAGCATTACCTGGATGATCTGCTTTGCCTGCCGCTGGTGCTCACCGCCACGTTGTTTATACTTCGTTTCTTTTATGGCCCACAGTTGCGCTTTTCCTGGTACCAGGTGGCTTTCACGGTAATCTACTTCTCGCTGGCTTTCGAGGTGTTCTTCCCCAAGTTCATGCCCCGCTATACCTCTGACTGGGTAGATGCTGTACTATACGCAGCAGGTGGCATTATTTTTTACCGGTTTCTGAATAAGTAAGAAAGGTGCTACGGCATTACTTTCTGAGTTGGAACAGGAAACCTATACCTGCACCGTCTCAGCAGCGCTTGCTTCCTTCACCCGCAGCTGTTCATACTTCCTGCCAAAATAGACCATCGAAAAAGCCGTCAGCAGAACACCGATGGCGGAGAGACCGATCACACTGTTGGAAAAGAAGGTGACCCAGTTCAGCTGTACCTGGAAGATCTCTTTGCTGAACAAGACCCCCACACTGCCCACGTAGCCAAACGAATCGGCCAGGTAGATCAGGAAGCCCACATTACCGGTATATTTGAAGGTAGAGATCAGCCGGTCGAAGAAGACGGCGTTGAAGGGAATGTACACCATGTATAAACCGAGGCCAACCAGCGTCATCCACCAAACCGGGTCCATGGACTGAGCGGCAAAAAGCGCAGTTGAAATGCCTGCGATCGTAAAGCCTAGCAGGATAAAGACGTGCGCCGTCTGCAGCGCCCTGTAATTGTTTTTGATGAGCACCATGCTGCCGATCAACACCAGGATGATGAGGGTGATCGGAGTTTCTGTTTTCGAGAAGATAGCAGGCTGGTCAAAGTAGCCTAGTTCCTTCCACATTTCGGCTCCAAAGTTATCGCGTATGTCCCGGAAGATGGTCGCAAAGCAGTAGATGAGCACGCAAACCACGATGCCAGCCAAGAACTCCTTTACAAAACCTTTCCGGTCTTCTTCGGTCATGGGCGCGCGTTCTGTCCGCAGCTGAATGTCCTCTTCGCTGGGTGGCGGAATTTTCTCCATCAGGAAAACAAAGAGCAAAAGCGGCAAGGCAAAGACCAGACCGGTGTAGAACGGCACCCAAAACTCGGTTATACCAAACTCCACCATCAGCCAGGCACCCACGGATTTAACGAACCCGGAGGCGAAGATGAAGCTCACCGCCAGCGTGGCCCCGATGAAATCGGTGCTTCGCCTTCCCTCTACATAGGAGAAAACGACTCCCCAGAGCATACCGAGCGGGAACCCGTTGACGAACAGAAAAGCGATGTTGTAAGGTGGTGGCACCAGGGCGAAAAACAGCCAGCTGAGCCAGGCTATACCTGTCAGGAGCAGGATGACGCCTCCCCTGCCCGTCCGTTTGAGCTCTGAGATGTACTTGATGCCGTAGAATTTGGCCAGCAGGTAACCCAGCACCTGGCTGATGACCAGGATCGTTTTGTAGCTATACCCGGCAATTTCAATTCCATCGAAAGTGGCCACCGTAAAAGACTTCCGGAAGCCAAAGATCATGGTATAGGCAAAGAACACCACCACCGCAGCGTATAGCCCCACTTTGAGCTGGCTGCTATTTTTGTTTATCATCGTTGCCATACCTTGTAGATCGTTTCCTGCATAGTGATTTTACTTTTCGCATTGGGAATGTAGTAATTAGCGATGGATTTACTAAATGGGCGGCCAGAAATGTTTTCATTTTCTTATGACGAAACACTCCACCAGCGTTAGTTCCGCTCGATTCCACACCCTGGTTCCACGTATAGCAGAACCACAGGTATACAACAGTATGTAGGGCTTAATCCCCTCCCTCTCCAAAAGAATTAAAATTTAATGTCCTTAAAACTCCGTAGATTGGGGTTGCAGCATATACTTGAGGAGTTTCTGAATTAATATCAGGAAACAAACGTACTAGGTATATACTACCAGAACCTGTTTTACATCTTCGTGTAAAAACCTGATCTCATTGCTCATCACTCGCTCCAGGTTCTCAGCATTTTCCCAGCAGAAACGCCGTACCATACTCCCGGATTTGAGTATGCACCTAACCACAGTAAATGAAGTTATACATTAAGTACATGGTCAGCAGCCGCTGCAAAGCGCTGGTGCAGGAAGAGCTGATAAATCTCGGGTTACGATCAGAATATGTGGTGGTTGACCTTGGCATCGTTGAAATCCACAAAGACATCACCGACATTCAGCTGAACCAACTGAAAGAGAACCTGAGCAAGGCCGGACTGGAGTTGCTCGACGACAGCAAAAGCAAACTGATCGAAAAGATCAAGACGCTGATCACCGATATGATCCACGCGTCGGAGGAGCAACCGAAAGTGAATTATTCGGTTTACATCAGCGAAAAACTGGGTTACAACTATAACTACCTGGCCAACATTTTCTCAGAGGTCAAGGGCATCACCATTCAGCAATTCATCATCATCCATAAAATAGAAAAAGCGAAAGAACTGCTGTTTTATGATGAGCTCTCCCTGACCGAGATCGCCCATCGCCTGCATTACAGCAGTGTGGCCCACCTGTCCGCCCAGTTTAAGAAGGTGACAGGCCTCTCACCTACGTTTTACAAGAAAATAAAAGACAAGCGGGAAGGTGTGCTCGAAAACCTGTAACATTTGATACATACTTGAACAAGTATGTAAAGTATTCCCTGCTATTACACTCACCTTTGTACATCCCTATACCTGCCGAATCAGACTGCAGGGTGACTGCACGCATGTTTGATTTTCCCTGGCCAGTATCCTAACATAAGGTGTTGTAATGCCGGGCAGGAGTAAACGCACAGGGGACAAGGATCGCATTTTATAAAGCATTTTTAAAACTACCTGTCATGGTAACACCTCGACCTGTGAGTTCAGCACCATACCTCCACTTCCCAAACCGCTTACGTTTGCCTATGAACCTTCAAAAACTAGAAACCGGAAACGCATCCTTCGATCATATATCCCACGGCGGATTGCCCATAGGCCGCACTACACTTGTGGCGGGGAGCTCTGGTAGCGCTAAAACATTGTTTGGGGCACAATTCCTGGCACTGGGCATTCAGTTGTTCGACCAGCCGGGTGTTTTTGTCACCTTTGAAGAGCAGGTAGACGACATCCGCAAACACCTGAGGAGCTTTCACTGGGATATTGACACCTGGGAAAAGGAAGGAAAGTGGATATTTGTGGATGCCGCCCCGAAAGAAGAGATCATTATTGCTGTCGGGGACTTTGACCTGAGCGCCTTCAGAATAAGGCTGGAAAGAGCCGTGATGAAGTGCAATGCACAACGCGTAGTCATTGACTCCATTGGCAGCATCTTCACGCAGTTCCACGAAGAAACACACACCATCCGACGGGAGCTGATACAGGTAGCGCTTACCTTGTCGCGCTTAAACGCCACGTCCATCATCACGGCGGAGCGCCTGGAGGAGTATGGGAATATCACGCGGTTTGGGGTAGAGGAATTCCTGACGGACAATGTGGTGATACTCCGCAATGTGCTGCACAACGAGAAGCGCAGGAGAACCATCGAAATACTGAAATTCAGGGGCAGCGATCATGAAAAAGGAGAAAACCCCTTTACCATAAACGCGGAGAAGGCGATCGTCATCATCCCCTTGTCGGCCATGATCCTGAAGCACACCTCTTCTATTGAACGGGTTACTTCCGGTATACCTGCACTGGACGAAATGATAGACGGCGGGTTTTACAAAGGCTCCATCAACCTCGTTTCCGGGGCCATAGGAGCCGGCAAAACCTTGCTGGTGGCAAACTTTATAAACGGTATCCGGGAGAAAAAAGAGCGCTGCCTGCTCATGGCTTTTGAAGAGAGCAGCGCACAGCTATACCGCAACGCCACTGGATGGGGAATTGATTTCAAGCAACTGGAAGACGAAGGACTGCTGAAAGTGATCTGTGTGTATCCTGAGATTTCCTCTCTGGAAGACCATTTCATCAACATCCAGGAAATTGTAAAAACCTTCAAGCCCGACAGAATCGCGATCGACAGCTTATCGGCATTATCGCGCGCATCATCCGACAAAGGTTTCCGGGAGTTTATCATCGCCTTCACGGCATACCTGAAGCACCAGGAAATTACAGGCCTGTTCACGTCTAACACGCCCTTGCTGGCTGGTGGCACATCCGACACAGAAGGAAATATCTCTCCTATCACGGACACCATCATCCTGCTGCGCTATGTCGAGATGTCGGGTGAGATGCAACGAAGCATCGCCGTGCTGAAGATGCGCGGATCCAAACACGATTCTGCTATCCGCAAGTTTACGATCTCGGACAAGGGCGCAAACATAGGCAAGCACTTCGAGGGCATCAGTGGTATCCTGACGGGTAACCCCATGCTGATCAAGCTAGAGTAATTTTGACGACAGTACACCCATAGTAGCCGGTTACTTCCGGAGCTTTTAGCCAAGAAAAACAAATGAGCATGCATGTATTTCAGCTCTTTATTAACGGACACAGCCTAAACTCCATCGAGGCTGTGGACACGCTTCTTAAAATTTGCAGGGAAAACTTAAATGGTAATTATCAGCTCGAAATAGTCGATATCCAGAAAGATCCTGATAAGGCGGAAGAGGCGGGCATCATTGCTATACCTACCCTCATCAGAATGGAGCCAGCACCGGTCAACCGCATCATAGGAGCTTTAAATGTCAGGAGTCGCGTGTTAGCCGGATTGGGTATTTCGAGCATGCACAAATAAAATAAGGACGGATGGACAGTGTTCAGATCCATCCGGAAAGTGCATTGCTTTTGCTCTTCAGGAAGACCTTTATTTTGCCTTCATTCATTTCACCTACTCTGTATCCCTCTACCATGACGCTGATTTATTTGCGAAGAAGTTCGATCAAGTCAAGGTTTTGTAATTTGTTTATCGTACATTGTAAGAAATAATGAACGTATATGCCTGCAGATATGTAGTAGGTATATAATAACAAACACAAGAATGAATAAAGGAACAGTAAAATTCTTTAATGACTCGAAAGGGTTCGGTTTTATTAAAGAAACAAATTCAGATCAGGAATACTTTGTACACGTTTCTGGCCTTACTGACGAGATCAGAGAGAGTGATGAAGTGACTTTTGACCTGCAAGAAGGACGAAAAGGATTAAACGCGGTTAACGTAAAGCGCGCTTAGTTCTAAGCCATATTCAAAGGAAAGCCTTGCCTCCGGCAAGGCTTTTTTATTGCTGCTGTAGTTACTTTTCAGCGCTCACAGCTTTTGTATACCTATAAACTTTAAATACGCGAAAGATGAACAGAAAGTACCTGGTTGATACCGAAACAAATGAATATCTGTGCGTTGCTCTGAAAAAGGGAATGGAGTGGATTCCTAACAATCAGGACTCTCTTCCTGACTTTATGAGCACGCGCACGCCTGAAACAGAAAGCGGTTCCGTGCTACTTTCAGGAGAATTCAATGACAATGCCTTTTTTGAAAAGTGGATTCGCAACGGCACCAACGTATTGTTCAAGTATTAACGGCGGCTCGGTAACAAAAGCAGCATCCTAACAACAACTAGGGCTCCCTCTATCAAAGCTTTAGTCACTTCCTATTGAAGATTAGTTCAGGACAAAAAGAGAGACAGAAAATAGCCACACTAAAAGCGAAGCCCGCTTGCATGGCCTCATCCCAATATCTCTCTCCCTTAAGGGAAAATCAACCTGGACTAAAGCCTTCCCCAACAACCTCACAATTGTGCTGAACGGGTGGATATAAATTTGTAATTTTGATAAGCAAATTTAAATCAAACACCAGAAAAAGCACTTCTTTGAATACTCCTGAAAGAAATCAGATCAAAGCCATTGCGCTTTACCAGATCCTTGGCGGCATCTTAGGTATAGCCCTTACCGTTTGGGTCATGTTTAGCGGCGAAATGGTCGTAGACCAGACGGCCCTGCGTATCGGCCTGTTCGCCGGCGGACTTTATATCTTCTCCATTCTTTGCGGTCGCATGCTTTTCCGTAACCCCAGACGCGGCCTGGTGCTCTCTATCATCAACCAGTTGCTGCAGGTCGTGTACTTCTCATTCGGCGCCTACGGCTTTCAGTATGTGGCAGGCCTGCGCATCGGGGTGGGCGTGGACATGGTGGAAGGCTGGATCTTCAAATTCAGGCTGGCCCTCTCCTCTTTTCACTTCAGCTTCGGCACCGACCTCGGCCAAAAATTCATCGGTATCAACCTTATTGCCCTATTTCTGATCTTCTGGATAGAGCGGCTGATGGAGAAGGTAAAGCAGTAGAACTTATACCTTCACCAGGTATAGGTATAGTTATAGTTATGCAGTATTAAAATTATAGAATGGTAAAAACAGGTATACCAGCTAATACTTATTCTCTAATTCTCAAAGTAGTAGTTCTATCTCTGCTGCTTGGGTATGTTATAGAAAACACTCTTTTGGCGATTGGCTTAGGAATCCTGTCAGGGCTTATGCTGCATGTTTGGGTTAGTTACTATGATTGCGTGGTACATCTGGAAAACGGAGTAGCTAAGTTCTACTTCCTGAGACCACTCTCCTTCAAAGAAGAGCATGACTTAAAGCATCTGGACAAGGTGGAAATAATCAGGGAAGATAAGGATAAAACCCAAAGAGAAATCTGGTGGCAGGCTTATATGCTCTTCCAGTTCAGCTATGATAAGATGATTCTCTATAGAGGTAAGACAGTTCACGAAGTCAGATTCAGGACCAATGAGAGCGACTTGCCTAAACTGGAAGCAGCAGTAAGAGAAATATCTGAAAGAAAAGAAGGTGTAACTAAGAATAACCCTGCATAATCAAGTTCAGCCTTAACCCTCGCTACGCTTCGGGCTTCGGCTGCACCAATCCGGTATAGCATATACCACACAGCCTAAAGTATAAACGCAAAGCCCCGGTTGTATGGCCGGGGCTTTGCGTTTATACCAGGATATTAAATCCTGTATTTAGTGCCTGTATAAACGATCAACTCACATAAGAAGATTCCTTTGCTAGTGCGGGCTTGCAGCTCGTACTGTTACTCTTGCTGAAGGTATAGCTGCTTGGAAAGGTGTAGGCATGAGCTGCAAGCTCGCGCCAGCTGTGTCCTCTGTACCAAGATCTTTTCGGGATGACAAATAACAGGATGGAGAGGGCCTAACGCTAAGCCGTTAGAGGCAAAGGTATAGGTATAGCTCAATCCTACTGTCTGAAGTACAGGCAAAAAGCCCCGGCCAAGCAGTCGGGGCTTTTTAATTATTCCTAAATCAAAGACTCAATTTCTTAGATCTTGTGCCTACACAAACTATCGATTCACATAAGCAGGATCACCACCATCTTCATCCGGAAAGTCTCCGCCTTTGGCGCGCAGTTCGGCCAGGCCTTTTTTACCGTAGGCTAATCGGGTGATCACCACGTACAGTACCGGCACCACGAAGATCGCCAGGAAGGTAGCAGCTAGCATACCGCCAATAACTACCCAACCAATGGTTTGACGCGAAACGGCACCTGCACCGGTAGACAAAGCCAGCGGAACCACACCCAGAATAAAGGCGAGCGAGGTCATGATGATCGGCCGCAGACGCAGCTTCACAGCTTCGATCGTCGCTTCGATCAGTTCCATACCCCGGTCAACCCGTTCCTTGGCAAATTCCACGATCAGAATGGCGTTTTTGGCTGCCAGACCAATCAGCGTGATCATACCCACCTGCGCATACACGTTGTTGTCCAGCTTAGGCAGTAGTGTTAGGGCAAGTATAGCCCCGAACATACCCAGCGGAATGGCAAACAGGATGGAAAATGGAACTGACCAACTCTCGTACAAGGCAGCCAGCAATAGCAACACCAGGATGATCGAAAGAGAGAAAATGTAGATCGTACTGCCGCCTGCTGCAATCTCCTCACGGCTCAGGCCGGAGAATTCGTAGCCATAGCCTGCAGGTAATACCTGCTCTGCCACTTCCTCCAGGGCCTGAATCGCCTGACCCGAGCTATAGCCCGGCGCTGCACTACCATTTATATCCACGGAGCGGAACAGGTTAAAGTGCGAAATCACAGGGGCATTCTCCACCACACGGGTAGTTACAAGAGCACTCAGCGGAACAGATTCCCCCTGTCGGTTCATCACATAGAACTGCTTCAGGCTTTCGATGTCCATACGGTAGGCGGTATCGGCCTGCGCCACCACCCTGAAGTTACGGCCGTAGCGCGTGAAGTCGTTTACGTAGCGGCTGCCCATGTACGTGGACATGGTGGCGTACACATCGGAAATGCTCACGCCCAGGCGCTTGGCCTTCTCGCGGTCCACATCGACGTGGTAACCCGGCGTTTTGGCTGTAAAGAAGCTATAGGCCATGGCAATTTCAGGACGCTGGTTGGCTGCCCCAAGGAACTGCCCCATTACCTGCTCCAACTCTTTCACATCGCCGGCCTTGCGTTGCTGCAACACAAACGTAAAACCACCCGAAGCGCCCAGACCAGGTATAGCCGGCGGCGCCACCACCAGAATATTGGCTTCTTTTATACCTGACAGCTTTTGCTGCAGCTCAGCCATGACGCCCTCCAGGTGCTCCGATTCATCCTGTCGTTCATCCCAGGGCTGCAATTGCACAAAGAAAGTACCACTGTTCGATTTGAACGAGAAGTTGATTGCGTTGAGGCCGGCAATCGAGGTAGAGTTGCGGATAGCCGGAATAGTGGCCATCTGTTCGGCTACCTGATTCAGAACAGCGGATGTACGGCTGGTGGAGGCTCCTTCAGGCAATTCCACCGACACGAACATGCGGCCCTCGTCTTCAGTAGGTATAAAGCCTGTCGGTTTGTTTACAAATAGTCCAAAAGTGCCTACATAGAGGCAAACCAGCAGAATGAGCACCAGCGGTGTCGCTTTAATGCTTCTGCGCACCCCTCCAGAGTAGGATTCTGTTGTGCGGGCAAACCAATTGTTGAAACGGTAGAAGAACTTGTTGATGCCGCGTGAATCCTTATCCACGTTCATTGGCTTCAGCATGAGTGCGCAAAGTGCCGGCGTCAGGGTGAGCGCCACAAACGCCGAGATCAGTACCGAAATAGCGATCGTGATGGCAAACTGCTGATACAGGCGACCCACTATACCTGGTATAAAGCCCACCGGTATAAACACGGCTGCCAGTATGAGCGCAATGGCGATTACGGGTGCCGTAATCTCTTTCATGGCCTTGCGGGTAGCCTCTTTCGCAGAAAGCCCCTCATGGTCGATGTTATGCTGCACCGCTTCCACCACCACAATAGCATCGTCCACCACAATACCAATCGAGAGCACGAAGCCGAAAAGCGTCAGTGTGTTGATCGTAAAGTCGAGCGGAATGAAGAAGATGAAAGTACCGATGATAGACACAGGTATAGCCAGGATCGGAATGAGCGTAGCCCGCCAACTCTGCAGGAACAGAAACACCACAATGATCACCAGTATGAGCGCTTCAATCAGCGTCAGCACCACTTCATTGATCGACACCTGCACCACTGATACGGTCTCAAACGAAACGATGTAGTCCACATCCGCCGGGAAAGTCTCTTTCAGGTCATCCAGTGCGGCGTAGATTCCCTCGGCAGTATCCAGGGCGTTACTGCCCGGCGCCTGGTAGATCAGCATCATCGTGGCCGGGTTGCCGTTGATCTTGGCTTCACGGCCATAATCAAAGCGGCCGAATTCAATCCGCGCTACATCGCGCATGTACACAATCGAACCATCGGCAGGGTTGGTGCGCACAATAATGTTACCGAACTCTTCCTGGGTCTGCAAACGGCCAGTTACCGTGATCGGGTACTGAAATGCCTGCGAACTGTACTGTGGTGAGTTACCTACCGAGCCAGCGGCCACCTGCAAGTTTTGTTCCTGGATAGCTGCCGTCACTTCGCTGGCCCCGATGTTGTACTGCGCCAGTTTATCCGGCTGCAGCCAGATACGCATACTAAAGTCCTGGCCAATCGAGAAGATATCGCCCACACCATTCACACGCATCAAGGCATCCTTGATGAAGATGTTGGTGTAGTTGTCGAGGAACTGGATGTCGTGGGTGCGCTTCGGCGAATAGATACCGATCACCATCATGATACTCGGGTTACGCTTACGCACGGTCACGCCCAGTCGGCGTACTTCTTCCGGCAGGGTCGGCTCTGCAATACTGGCGCGGTTCTGTACATCCAGCGTGGCAATATCAATGTCGGTTCCAATCTCGAACGTCACCGACATGTTCATCTGGCCGGTACCGGTACTCGTGGACGAGATATAGGCCATGCCCGGTGAACCGTTGATCTGTGTTTCGATCGGTGTGGCAACCGCCTGTTCTACCGTTAGCGCATCCGAACCCGTGTAGTTAGCCGAAACAGAAACCGAGGGCGGCGAAATATCCGGGTACTGCGTTACGGGCAAATTTAACATAGCCAGCACACCCACCAGTACGATCACAATCGAGATCACCATGGCGGTAACGGGCCTTCTTATAAATACGTCTGAAATCATAATGTCTGATTATTCCTCTGAAAGACCTGTTTCCAATTATTTTGCGGCTCCTGTCTGTGGCTTGCTCTGTTCAGGTCCACCCAACTGTACTTTGGCTCCCTGGCGCAGGCGCTGTATACCTTCGGTCACGATCTGCTGTCCTTCTTTCAAGCCCTCGCGCACTACTACGTCACCATCCACACGGGTACCCAACTGCACGTTCTGCTGCACCACCGAGTCGCCCTGCACCACATACACGTAGTACTCGCCCAACTGCTCCGACACCGACTTGAGTGGGATTACGACCTGCTCACCCAGGTCCTGGTTCAGGACGTTCAGGCTCACGGTCATACCTGGTACAAGCCTTTCGTCCGGGTTCGGAAACTGCACGCGCACCGTCGTGGTGCCTGAGCGGCGGCCAATGGCCCTGTCGATGGCGACTAGTTTGCCGCTGTGCTTGTACTGCTCGCCGTTGTTAAAGCGAATAGTGAAAAGTGAGTCAGGCTGTTTGCCCTGCTGCAAGTTAGTGAAGCGGCCGAGCTCGCTTTCGTTGATCACAATGTCAACCGCGATCGGGTCTGATGAAGAAATGGTGTTCAGCAAAGGCTGTCCGGGGGATACCTGTGCCCCTACCCTTACCTGCGAGATGCCAATGGTTCCGCTGAAGGGCGCATTGATCACCGAGTAGCTCAGGTCGGTGGACGCGCTGCTTACCTGTGCCTGCGCGGCCGCCACCTGGGCGCGGGCGGTCTGCACTTCGGTGCGGGCGTAGTCTACCTGCTGTTTGGCAATGGCGTCGCGCTCGGCCAGGCGCTCGTAGCGCTCCAGGTCCTTTTCGGCGCGGGCCAGGTTAGCCTTGGCGCTCTGCAGGCTAGCCCGTGCCTGCTGTATACCTGCCTGGTATTTGTTCTGGTCTATTTCGTAGAGCTTCTGCCCTTTTTTGACGCGTTGCCCGTCCTGTACAAAGATGTTGGTGATATAGCCCGATACCTGCGGACGTAACTCGACTTCCTGCAGCGGCACGACCGTAGCCGGGTAGGTATCGCGGCCTGTCACGCTTTGCTGTTTAACCTGAATCGTATTGACCGGAACGGCCATGGCCATTGGGTTCATCTGCTGCTGTCCGGCATCGTCACCGCCACAAGACACAAGCATAGTTGGGCTGATGATGGCTGCAAACAGCCAGGTGTACTTATTCTTCATTGTCCTGATTCTCTGATTTTTATCGGTTGATGTCTATGTTTCCCAGGGCTCGCTGCAGGTCTAGTTTGCTGGAGAGCACACTGTAAAGGGCATTGTAGTAGTTGAGTTGGGTAGTGCGCAGTTCCGTCTCGGCCACGATCAGGTCCACGTAGGCCTTCACGCCCTCGTCGTACTGCAGCTTGATGATCTCATACACTTCTTCGGCCATCACCAGGTTCTGCTGCACCGTGCGCCACTCTGTGTAATCACCTTTGTAGTTGGCCAGTGCCGTCTGGTACTCGGTGTTGATGGCTCTGCGCGTATCCTCGATCTGCACATCCAGGCGGTCTTCCTGCAGCTGCGCGATCTTCAGGTTCTGCAGCCTTCTGGTGCCCTGAAAGATCGGAAGAGACGCCTGTATACCTACTGACGAGTTCGGGAAGTGCTGGTTATACAGGTTGGCGAAGTCATTGTTGAAGTAGAGGAGGTTGTAATTGGCAAAAGCGGAAACAGTTGGCAGGAAGCTCCAGCGGTTGTAGGCCGTGTTCAGCTTCAGCAGGTCGCGCTGCGTCTGCAGTTGCTGCAGTTCTATTCTTCTGTCAAAGGCGATCAGCTCGGTAGTGTCTACCTGTACCTCCTGCTCCATTCGGCCGTAATTGTAGGTCAGGTTCAGTTCCTGCTCCACAGGGTAACCCATCAGCTGCTTCAGGTAGGCCAGGCTGGCTTTAATGCTCTCCTGAACCCGCTTGCGGTCTGACCGGATGTTGGCCAGGGTGATGGCGGCACGCTGGTAGTCTGTCTTGTCCACAATGCCTACCTCGTAGCGACTGCGGGCATCGTTGTACTGTTTTTCCTGGCGCGAGATGTTCTGATCCAGGATGCGCAACTGCTCCTTGGTGAGCAACACGTTGTAATAGGCCTTGCTCACCTCCACTACCGTGTTGATGCGGGTATCGATCACTTGCTGGTCCAGTAGTAATTTTTGGGAGCGGGAAGCTTTGGAAGCCAGAAACAGGTTGTTGTCAAAAATGCTTTGGGTGGCCTGCAGCGCTATGTTGGAGTTGTATTTCTGCCCGAAGGTGATGATTTCCCCCCCGATTGGCTGCTGCTGCCGCTTGATGTTGTAAGTGCCCCCGAAATTGGCACTGATCTGCGGAAACCATCCCGACAGGCTGGCCCTGATCTCCCTTTCGCCGATCTGTTCGTCGATCAGCGCCTGCTCCATGGCCGCTGTGTTCTCCAGCGCGTAGTTCACAACCTGCTCCAGCGTCAGGCTATCTGCTGTGGCCACATTCTTGCTGTCCTGTGCGAACAGAGTGCCCGGCACCAGCAGGGAGGCAATCAGCAAATGTTTAAAATATAGCTTTAATTTCATGTATGCGTTTGGTGTTCAGCTTTTTAGATGAGTATTAAACGTGTAGATGTGGCAACCGATGGTAATTCTGCAGCTTTAGTTATTGTTTTCATGCTTCATTTTGGCAATTGAGTTTATTGTTTAAACATTAATAGAGTTACACTTTTTTGCCTTGGGAGCCACCACTAACGAATGATAGCAATGCCATCCCAGAGCAACTGTTGTATCTGCTGCAGCTCTTTTCTGTCGAAATGGAGTCTACCGCTGGCCGTCATTTTGGCCATCGAAATGATACTGCTATGGGTGAGCGTGGCCAGAATCTTGGGGCTTACCTCTTTCAACTCGCTCTCCCGGATGCCGCGCTCAAAAAAGGCGAACAGCAAGGTATAGAACCTGTCTTCCTCTACTGGTGGCACACTGGCATGGTAAGGCGAGTTCACAAACTGCTCGAAGAACCTAAGCATATCCTGATTGTCGTGGTAAAAGGTATAGAGCCCGGTCCAGAGCTTAAAAAAGCACTCTTTGAAAGGTATGTCAGCCGAACTCTCCCGCTCCACCACGGCAACAGCCTGCTGCTGCGCGTAGTTAAACAACTCACGAAGCAAATGTTCCTTGCTTTCGAAGTAGTGGTAGATCGTGCCCGCCGCCACCCCGGCATGCTTGGCGACCATGCTCATAGGCGTGCCATGGAAGCCGTTTTCCCGGACCAGTTCCATCGTGCTTTTAAATATGGCCCTCTTCTTATCCGACATCTGCTCCATAGACACTACCTCCAATTGAATGTTCATTCGGTTTGCAAAGCTACAGTTGTATCTACAATTGTAAAAGCATTTCCGTCGAAAAGCTGAATTTTCTGGTCAAACAACTCCGGAAGCATGGTAAATAAACGGGATTGCATCTGGGAACGTAAATATAGCTATAGCGCATTTTTTAATTAAATCATACAGCCATGGCACTTACACATGAATTCCGCCACAGCCACCGTATCAACAGCGCCAACAATCCCGTTTGGATGGATGGACTCAGAATCATTCTCGGTCTGTTCCTGTTCGTAAAAGGCGTGTTTTTTCTGGAGCACATCACAGACGTCTTCCAACTCTTCAGCGCCGGGAACGACATAACCCAGACAGGCAAGGCACATATACTCACCAGCATGGTGCACATAGTAGGCGGCCTGATGATCGCTTTCGGGATGCTCACGCGCCTGGCACTGCTCTGCCAGATCCCGATCCTGATTGGCGCTTTGCTGATTGTGGGTCCGCAGCAAAGTGGCATTCAGCTGGATAATACCGAGCTGATGCTGACTATCTTCTTCACGGCTCTTATCCTGTTCTTCATGATCAAGGGGCCCGGCCGCTACTCCATCGACAACAAGGTGCTGCGACCCAAGCAACCGCAGGTATAAGCTGCGGCTTAAGTTCGAATCTATCTAGAGCGAATCGACAAAGAGGCGCAGCCCTTGGTATACCTCGGCAAGCTTCCGTGGCGGGAAATGGGCGTTCAGGCCGCTGGGGTTAGGCAGCACCCACAGCCTGGTGTTCCCGATGCTCTGTTCCTGCATTCCTATACCTGCAGATGCTTTCCCGAAAGCCACGCGGTAGGCGGATATACCCAGCAAAGCCAGCACCTGCGGCTGGTACCCGATCACTTTCTCCTCTAGCTTAAGTGCCCCTTCTTTCAACTCCACGGCTGACAACTCAGCGGCATTTGCCGTGGCCCGGTCCACAATGTTAGTAATTCCGAAACCCAGGTCTAAAAGGCTACTTTCTTCTTTGGGCAGGTATAGCCGGGGGGTGAAACCCGCCGCATGCAGGGTTGGCCAGAAGCGGTTACCCGGCCGGGCGAAGTGATGCCCGACTACCGCCGTGTAAAGCCCCGGGTTGATGCCACAGAAAAGGACTTTGAGGTTGGGCGCTACGATATCAGGCAAGGTTCTCCCGTTTGCCGCCGCCAGTTCTTCTTTGGTAGGTCTTCGTTTTTGAGGTTGCATACCTGTTCTTTACTGCGGCTTAGCGATTGTAGTTATATCCGGGGCTAGGTATAGCATGGTTTTCAAGCAGTAAAGTTGGGACGATCTAGGATGAATTAAAGGTTGCAGGCAGGTAATTAGCTATACTGAAGTGGGTGCGTTATTCCGTTTATCTGCTAGATTTGGAGTATAGCAGGAGTAGTATTCCTACTATACTATAGTTAGGCCCAATAAGAGTTACAAAATCAAAGGGAATAAGCCACAGAACTACTCTACTTATATGAAAACAAGACTACTCTACATGCTCTCTTTTGTGGCAGCACTGACCTTAACTGGTTGCCCCGATCCTCCATGCTTTAATCCTGATCCTTCCTACACCTTTGCAATTACTACCCATTTTACCCCAAAGCAGGACAGCATACAGGTAGGAGACACCCTGTATTTAGTATCTGAGTTCCCATCTACTATGGTGCCAGTTGGCGGACAGGAACCAGTAGACTATAGCAACTCTACAGGGATTCACAGCTTAGTAAATATCCGCGAATTAATATCAGGAACGAACAAAATAGTAGGTGTAGTCTCTAACTTTGACTACTTCAGTGTTGATGGCAGAATTTACAATTCCAAGGAGATTCCATCACCTGAAAGGGTGCAGCAGCTTTTATATGCAGAGAAAGCAGGTGAATATGTGTTGAAGGTTGGGCTCATTCCTAAAAAGAAAGGGATATACTCGCTGGTCATAGGATATGGCATCAGCAACGGAAAGACGGCAGGAGACAAATGTACAAGGGCAGCTTTCGATATAACTGTTACTAACACAGATCCACACATGTACTATTTGGAGCCATTTATAAATGATCCAAATGTAGATATACCCAACATTCACTACCTGTTTAAAGTGTATTGATTGCTTAAATGCAGTGCACCAGATTATTATAACATGTAGAAATATTAATCGGCCTAACAAAATCTATAAGTTAGCTACGCCACCTTATAGCAAAGCCGTTAGAAAAGATTTAAACTAAAATTTAATCTTAAAGTTACCGTGATGGTAACTTTTTTCTTTATATTTGGGTTCTAAATTAAAGGGGTGAGAGTAATAGCAAAACGGACACTGCGGGATTTTTGGGAGAAGCACGCCGATAGTGAGCAGCAGCTAAAAGCTTGGTATAACGAAGCAGAGCAGGCTGACTGGAAGTCCCCTAATGACATTAAGAAAGACTACCCATCAGCTAGTATACTGGAGGATAACAGAATGGTCTTTAACATAAAGGGGAACAACTATAGGTTAATCGTCCGAATCAACTACAAATATGGCGTAGTCTGGATACGGTTCATCGGAACACATGCTGAATACGACAAGGTTGACGCTACTAAAATTTAAAGAAAAAGAAATGAATATTAAGCTGATAAAAACAGAAGAAGATTACCAATTGGCCTTGCAAAGGCTGGAGGAGATATTTGACGCAGAACCAGACACCCAGGATGGCGATGAACTGGAAATACTCTCTTTCCTGATTGACTCCTACGAAAAGGAGTATTTCCCAATTGAAGCACCGGACCCGATTGAAGCAGTAAAGTTCAGAATGGAGCAGCTTGGAATAAAGCAGAAGGACTTAGCCGAAGTGCTGGGTTTCAAGAGTAGGGTAAGTGAAGTATTAAACAGAAAAAGGAAACTCACACTCGAAATGATAAGGAATCTGCATAAGACTTTGAATATTCCGACAAATGTGCTTATTCAGGAATACTAGAAGAAAAACACACTTCTAACACTGTATATACAAATCCCTCGCTACGCTGTGGGCTATGCATATACCAACCGTTGGGCATAATTGTAATCATGAATAAAAAGCTGATTTACCTATTAATTATCTCCTTCGCTTCACTTGCTTCATGTGTTGAACCAGAACCTCAGCAAGAAGAAAAGGCAGATGAAAACTTTGAGCTTGCTGGACCTGCCATGAATGAAAAGTCAAAGATTGTTGATACTAAATGGGTGAATACAATAACAAGCCCTCTCGGAAGTTGCAGCGATTCGCTTCACTTCTTAAGCAATAGAGAAGTGGTGCTATATGACTGTGAAATGGACTGGCATTTCGATGCGAACTACTCTATCTCAGGGGACACGATTAACATTGCAATTGTAGAAGCCCAATTTGAAGTAGACAACTATAAAAAATCTGAGCCTACTTCAGTTTGGAGATTAAGAAAGAAAGATGGGCAATTAGCAGTTTCCTCTATCGTGCTTCTAAGAAATAATAAATGGGAAGAAATATCAGCTGAAGATTACAAAAGGATCGGTGATTTCAAGAAGATAAAATAACTCTGCCCGACCCAGTGCGGCCTTAACCCTTGCTACGCTACGGGCTTCGGCTGCACGAGTAACGCTAAGGCGGTATATATAAAGAAATCATTCAAAGTATAAACATGAACAACAACGATATTTTACGCCGGCTCCGCTATACATTTGATTTTAATGACACTAAGCTGATGGAGCTTTTTAAGTCTGGGGGAGAGCAGGTAACCCGCTCAGAAACCATCGAGTGGATGAAAAAGGAAGATGAGCCCGGGTTTAAGGAAATGAGCGACCTGCACCTGGCTGCTTTTCTCAATGGTTTTATAAACGAGAAACGCGGCAAAAAGGAAAGCGAGCAACCTAAGCCCGAAAACAAACTGAATAACAACATCATACTTCGTAAGCTCAAAATTGCCCTGAACCTGATAGACGAAGACATCCTGGCTATTCTGGAGCTGGTAAAATTCCGTTTAAGCAAGCACGAACTCAGCGCCTTTTTTCGCAAACCCGACCACCAGCATTACCGCCCGCTCCAAGACCAGATTCTGCGCAACTTCCTACACGGCTTGCAACTAAAGCACCAACCTGAATCAGGTAAATAAGATAGTTTTAAAACCCGCAAAATGCACAAAACTTAGTAGAAGCCTAAACCTGTTCTCCCCTACCCATCTCAAAAAAATATCCTTAATTTGGCCGAAAATTGGCTTACAGGGAAATTTACATATAAATGAGCGGCATTCAGGAGGCTCCTTTCTCCATACTACTTCCTTGGTTAGTGCATACCCGCGATCAGCACCGGCCATACAATTACAATAGAAATGCCGCTAATCTTGGCCCTTTCCTGCCCAATTATCTAAATTTGAACCGTATCTTTGCGTATAGAAAAATAACTAAGCATGCTTCACTTCTTTTTTAGTCAGCCCGATACAGTTTACGCCGTACAAACCGAGCGGGAACTAAACGCTACAGACATCCAAAAACTGGAATGGTTATTTGGCAACGCCACTCTAAAGCAGGAAACTGTGCTGAGTGGCTTTTTTGTTGGTCCTCGTGCCGCTATGATCACCCCATGGAGTACCAACGCGGTGGAGATCACGCAGAACATGGGCATCGAGGGGATTATCCGGATCGAAGAGTTTAAAACGGTTACGGAAGATTTCAACGATTTCGACCCGATGCTTTCCCAAAGTTATAAGAGCCTGGACCAAGAGATCTACACGATCAACATTCAGCCGGAGCCTGTGCAGCCTGTGGAGGATATTGCGGCTTACAACAAGCAGGAAGGTCTGTCGCTGAGCGAAGAAGAAGTGGATTACTTGAACCAGCTGTCAGAAAGACTGGGCCGTCCGCTTACCGATTCTGAAGTGTTCGGCTTCTCGCAGGTAAACTCTGAGCACTGCCGTCACAAGATTTTCAACGGCAAATTTGTAATTGATGGCGAGGAGAAAGAAAGTTCGCTTTTCAAACTGATCCGAAAAACATCCGAAAAGAATCCGAACGATATCGTTTCAGCTTACAAAGATAACGTGGCCTTTGTCAAAGGTCCGGTGGTGCAGCAGTTCGCACCAAAACGTGCCGATATACCTGATTACTACCAGGTAACTGACTTCGAATCGGTTATCTCCATCAAAGCAGAAACACACAACTTCCCGACCACAGTTGAGCCTTTCAACGGTGCCGCTACCGGTTCGGGCGGTGAGATTCGTGACCGACTGGCTGGTGGACAGGGTGCCCTTCCGCTGGCAGGTACGGCGGTTTATATGACAGCTCTTTCCCGTCTCGAAAAAGATCGTCCGTGGGAACAGGCCACACAGGAAAGAAAGTGGTTGTACCAAACACCGATGGATATCCTGATCAAAGCTTCCAACGGTGCTACTGATTTCGGTAACAAATTCGGACAGCCGCTGATCACAGGTTCGGTGCTGACGTTTGAGCACGACGAAAAAGCAGATGCTATTGAAACCCCACGTAAGCTGGGCTATGACAAAGTGATCATGCTGGCGGGTGGCGTAGGTTACGGCAAAGCCAGCCAGGCCCAGAAAGGACATCCGAAAACAGGCGATAAAATCGTGATTCTGGGTGGTGAGAACTACCGCATCGGTATGGGTGGTGCTGCCGTTTCCTCTGCCGACACCGGAGAGCACGGCACAGGTATAGAACTTAACGCGATTCAGCGCTCTAACCCCGAAATGCAGAAACGCGCCGCCAATGCCATTCGTGGTATGGTGGAGAGCGAGCACAACCCGATAGTTTCGATCCACGACCATGGTGCTGGTGGCCACTTAAACTGCCTCTCGGAACTGGTGGAAGAAACAGGCGGTAAAATTGATCTAGACAAACTTCCGGTTGGCGACCCTACCCTTTCGGCCAAAGAGATCATCGGTAACGAATCGCAGGAGCGTATGGGCCTGGTGATAGGCGAAGAAGATATTGCTACCCTGCAGAAAATAGCGGAACGCGAACGTGCGCCGATGTATACCGTAGGCGACGTGACCGGCGACCATCGCTTTACCTTTAAGTCAGGCTCTACAGGCGAAAAACCAATGGACCTGGAGTTGAGCGACATATTCGGCAGCTCGCCTAAAGTGGTGATGAACGACAAGACGGTTGCCATAGAATACCAGCCGGTGACTTATGATCAGAACCAGCTGCATACCTACCTGAAGCAGGTACTGCAACTGGAAGCCGTAGCTTGCAAAGACTGGCTGACCAACAAAGTAGACCGCTGCGTGGGTGGCCGTGTTGCGAAGCAGCAGTGCGCTGGTCCGCTGCAATTGCCACTGAACAATTGCGGTGTGATGGCGCTTGATTTTCAGGGCAAAGAAGGTATAGCGACTTCCATCGGACACTCTCCTATTTCGGCTTTGATCGATCCGGCGGCGGGTAGCCGTAATGCCATTGGCGAATCTTTGTCTAACATTGTGTGGGCTCCGCTGAAAGACGGTTTGAAGAGCGTTTCGCTTTCTGCCAACTGGATGTGGGCTTCGAAAAACGAAGGAGAAGACGCCCGTCTGTACAAAGCCGTAGAAGCTTGTTCGGAATTTGCGATAGCTTTGGGCATCAACATCCCGACCGGCAAGGACTCGCTTTCGATGAAGCAGAAGTACAAGGACGAAGACGTAATTGCGCCGGGCACGGTGATCATTTCAGCAGCTGGTAATTGCAGCAACGTGCGCCAGGTGGTGGAGCCGGTGTTGCAGCACAATGGCGGCAACATTTACTACATCAACCTGTCCAACGACAGTTTTAAGTTGGGTGGCTCTTCTTTTGCGCAGGTCCTGAACAAGATCGGCAACGAAACGCCGGATATCACTGATGCAGCACTGTTCGGCAATGCTTTCAATACACTGCAGCAGCTAATCAAAGAAAATAAAATAGCGGCAGGCCATGATATTGGAAGCGGCGGTCTGATCACGACCTTGTTGGAAATGTGCTTTGCAGACAACAACCTGGGCGCTTCCATTGACTTGACCTCGCTGGGCGAAGCGGATAGCATCAAAGTACTGTTCGCTGAGAATATCGGTGTGGTGTTCCAGGCTTCTGCAGACGTTGAGGAAACCCTGCAAGCAAATAATGTTCCTTTCCACAAAATAGGTATAGCGACCTCTTCTGCCACAGTGGAACTGAAGAACGGAAATGATGCCTATACCTTTGACATCGCACAGCTGCGTGATACCTGGTTTAAGACTTCCTATCTGCTGGACATCAAGCAAAGCGGTCCGCACAGCGCCAGAGAGCGTTTTGAGAACTACAAAAAGCACGAACTGAATTATACCTTCCCGGCAGGATTTGACGGCAAGAAGCCAGCGATCGACAGCTCCAAGCCAAGAATCAAAGCGGCCATCATCCGGGAGAAAGGAAGTAACTCGGAGCGTGAAATGGCCAACGCCATGTACCTGGCCGGCTTCGATGTGAAGGATGTGCATATGACGGACCTGATCTCCGGAAGAGAAACCCTGGAAGACATCCGTTTCATCGGCGCTGTTGGAGGTTTCTCCAACTCCGACGTACTGGGTTCAGCCAAAGGATGGGCCGGTGCCTTTATGTACAACGAGAAAGCGAAGAATGCCATTGAGAACTTCTTCAAGCGCGAAGACACCCTTTCGGTAGGTATATGCAACGGCTGTCAGCTGTTCGTGGAGCTTGGTTTCATCACGATGGGGCACGACCAGAAAGCACGCATGCTGCACAACGTGAGCCAGAAGCACGAGAGCATCTTCACATCCCTGACCATACAGGAAAATAAATCGGTGATGCTTTCGAGCCTGGCCGGTTCTACGCTGGGAGTTTGGGTATCGCACGGGGAAGGCCGCTTTAGCCTGCCGCATACCGAGGACAAGTACCAGATCGTTTCGAAGTACGCGTACGAAACCTATCCGGCTTGCCCGAACGGCTCTGACTACAACACCGCCATGATCTGCGATGAAACAGGCCGCCACCTGGTGATGATGCCGCACATCGAGCGTTCGCTCCTGCAGTGGCAGTGGGCACACTATCCGAAAGGCCGTCACGACGAGGTATCGCCCTGGATGGAAGCTTTCGTGAATGCCAGAAAATGGCTGGAAGCGAACCAGTAGGTATAGAGCTTTAAATAAATGAAAAGGCGCTCCGGTTAATTCCGGAGCGCCTTTTTTTGTCCTCTGCCCTATTAACTCAGGTATAGAAATCAAATACCTTGCAGCTGCTGCATGTAGGAAGCTCCAACAGGCACTTCATTTCCTTTGATGCATACCTGGTGGCGCTCTATTTTATCGATATGCTTTTTGGCTACGATATACGAGCGGTGTACCCGTACAAAGCTGTCGGCAGGCAGTTGCTCGCTCAGCTCCTGTATGGTCATGCGCGAAAGTAGCTTCTTGCCTTCCAGCACGAAGGTCACATAATTGCCCGCCGCCTCCAGGTATAGGATCTCATCGTAGTGTACCTTCACTTGCTCGTAACCAGTCTTGAGGAAGAGGTAATCTTTGACCGGAGCTGTAGAGCCGCGCAGTTGCAACAGTTCCTGTGCTTTGTTGCAGGCCTTCACAAACCTTGGCAGCGAAAAAGGCTTCAGCAAGTAGTCCACCGCATCCAGCTCAAAGCTCGTGACAGCGTGTTCAGAATATGCGGTCGTGAAGATCACCATCGGCTTTTTCGGCAGACTGGTTACAAACTCCAATCCGGAGATATCGGGCATCTTGATATCCAGGAACAGCAAGTCAACAGGTTCGTTTTGAAGAAACTCCAGCGCTTTGAAGGCATCCGTAAAGCAACCCACCAGCTCTAGGTAAGGCACTTTGGCGGCATGTGCGCGCACCACTTCCAGGGCCATCGGTTCGTCGTCTATTGCTATTGCTCTCATACCTGTTGCTATACCTTGTCTGCTATACCTGCTTTAAATATACTTACAATTGAAGAGTTAGGTGCACAAAAAACTCTTCCGGCGTCTCCCGGATGATCAGTTCATGCCGCTCCGGGTACAGCAGGTCGAGTCGCTGTCGCACGTTGATCAGGCCTATACCTGATGCGTCCTTCTCGGGGTCCTGCTCTGACCTGCGCTGCTTGCTGTTATACACATCAAAATACAGCTTATCCTGGTCGCTATGCAAACTTATTCTGATCCAGGATTTGTGCTGCAGGCTGATGCCGTGCTTAAAGGCATTCTCAATAAAAGGTATCAGCAGCATCGGGGCGATGTACTTGTCTCCTACCACGTCTTCTATTTTAGTCTCGATTGAGATGTTTGGCGAATCCGAAGTACGCAGCAGTTGCAGATCAATGTAATTGCGCATGTACTCGATCTCACGGGAAAGCAGTATTTTCTGCTGGTGGTTTTCGTGCAGCATAAAGCGCATCATGTCGCCCAGCATCTGTATACCTTGCGCGGTGCGCTCGCTGTTCTCCTGCAGGGCCGTGCCGTAGAGGGTGTTCAGGGCATTGAAAAGAAAGTGCGGGTTGATCTGTGAGCGTAAATAATCCAGGTTGGCACTTGTGGTTCCCAGTTCTTTTTTGAGCACATACACCTCTTCTTTGCCTGCCAACTGGCGTTTGTAGATCTGCCAGATAACAGGGCCGGCTACCAGGAATTGGAACAGGGAGTTCACAAAGCTGATTTCGAACGCGGAGTCTTCACTTTGCACGAAAACCATCAGCAGCAGGGAAGCAGGTACATACGCCAATACCTGTATCAGCAGCACCCGGGCCTGGTAAGCCAGAAATTTCCGTTTTGCCTTGCGGGCTGCTGGTATCAGGTAATGAAACGAAACAAAATACAGGACTATCGCATTTAGAGAAACTATCGCCCACAAGGCGGTCTCATTATCGCCCGTGTTGAACACCATCATCAAAAACACGCTCACCATCCAGATGATGAAGACTGTCAGCGTTTCCCGGTTAATGAACCGGTACTTGGCCGAGATAACCGTAGCATTGGACAGCAGGTATAGACCGCTGTATTTGATAAAGGTATAGATCCCCACTAGTAGCAACAGAAACAAGGTATGGCGGAAACTGTCCTGGAAAATCAGGTCATAGTCCTGCTCTCCCGGATAATACCAGTTTATCAGATAGCTTTTGGTATAGGTGTCGAGCACACCCGACACGAAGCTGTAGGTCAGGTATAGGCCCAGCAGCATCAAGGCATAAAGGGGCACACGTTCCTTCTGTATCAGCTTGGGGATGATTCGGAAATTGAGCAGCAGGAAACCCAGGTACAGTAAGGTATAGCGTATCAGCTGTGGCCAGAAATGATGCTTATAGAAACGATAGTCTATCCCGGCATCTTCGAAATCCCATCTGTAGGGATCGTGAGAAGTGGAAAGCGAGAAGATCGAAAAAACAAAAATGGCAGTAGCCACCCAGAACTCTATTTTAGCGGCCTGGAGCGGTTTTGCGATGTGGTTGTCTAGTGTCATATCATGCATAGAACAATGATAAATGAAAGGGTTGAGTATAAACAAAAAATGTGATGAATGCGGCTGATTTTGTGATGGATGGCGCTAAAACATGGTATCGAGTATAAATTGCAGCAGCTGAGCCAGTTGCTTTACTACATCGATGTCTTCGAACAGGACATGCCCCTCGTCCGGTTGCTGCTGTGTGGCCAGCAGGCACGTCAGTGTATACTGTATCTTCTCGTTCGTCCACACCAGGCTGCACAAACCGAGCAGTATTATCCAGTTGATACCCTTCAGGGTCTGTGCCCCATTCAGATAGCTTTTGGAGATGTTCCGGATCGTTAATTCCATCTTTTCGTGTCTTCTTTTGTCCTGCTCACACCTGGCCAACTACTTACCCCGGCCTTAACAGGTATAAGATTAGGAAACTGAATACAGGACTTCAACTAAAAGTGATGAACCGCCAAAAAGATGTGATAAACCAGGCAGAACTGCTAATTTCTATTAAAACTGCAGCTATACCGAACTCCCAAAATAGAAGAATCTACGAACTGGTTTATACAAAAATACCGCTCAGGTACATGAGCGGTATTTTTGGCAGCAGTTAATCAGATGTATACCTTAAGATTTCCCCGGATCAGGGAAGATAGGGAAGGTGGCAGCTATAACTCCTCAAATACCACCTGGAAATTAAGCCTCACCAGAATTTCATCAGATTGTCACCTGAGTATTGCCAGGTAGGTATAGAACATATCGAAGTATTCATCCCTGCTCAGTAAGTTATCGCGGTTTCGGTCCCACCTGTCAAAAATGCCCGTTGCGAATTCAATTTCGCTGACCAATTGGCTATTGTCCAGGTTCCACTTCTTAAATAACTCGAGCTTGCTTATACCTTTATGAAATTCATCATAATCTAACTCACCATTGGTGTCTGCATCCCAGGTGGCCCAGCTCTGTTTTTCAAACCGGAAGTCTTTCACAAACTTCTCCCACTCCTCCTTTTTAATATTGTCATCTAAACTCATCATTATATAGAGGCCACTGCTAAGCTCTACCTCATTAAACTCAACGCCATTCGTAAAATCAACCGGGTACCAGCCCCAATCCAGATGGTGATAGAAACTACCCTTCTCAAAGGCCTTGGCAAATTCTGTTTTGCTAATGTCTGGTGCCTCTACTGCGATCGTGATGGAATCCCTTGCTACATTATTTTGCCTGTCCTTTGTTTCTGAAACCAACTTGTAAGTTCCGGACGCTATGTCGCGCGGATAAAAAGAGGCATTGAATTCTGTAGCTTTCAAGACATCCGTAAACGGGAACAGTTCCATCACTTCGTGTCTTTGTCCATCGGTACTTACTAACCAGGTACTTACGTTTTTCAACGCATCGTTGTCTGAAAGTCTGACACGAATTGAAACCAGGTCAATGACCAGGTGATTGGAATTTGCTTCTGGAGAAAGAAGTTTGATTTTGGGTTTTTCTGTATCAGGTAAATTATTATTTGTGCTGGGGCTTGGATCATCGTCGCTACCGCAGGACACGCATAGGAGCAGCAGTAATATGAAAGTGAGTTTATAAGTTTTCCCCATGGTATAGACATCTAACAGGATCAGGTAATGGAATAGGACAGCGCAAGACCAGCCCACGAAACAGACTGTAGTGGTGTGTGGAGGAAAGCGGGGATGTCATCTTGACGAAAGTCAGAAGGGAGTTGTTCAGGTCAGGTATCCGATGCGGATATGAATTTTGAGAGACTCAAAATTAGGTTACGTTGCCACTCTGCTTAGACCTGTGTTTTCTTAAATGGTACTGCCCGTGGTACTTTAGCCTGAGGTATACCTCGGCTTTTGATAGGCAGGTCTGCTGTATACCTGAATATATACGCAGTGGGCTTGTTTCCAGCAAATACCGAAAGGATGTGCGGGGTATTATTTCGTAGATGCGCTCATTATACCTTCAGAAAGAATTCAAACAGGGGTAAATACAGCGGTCGAGTCTCAGACAGTGCGAATCTGCCCTATACCTGATCTACCCTCACCCACCGCATACCCGCTGCCTTTGCAGCTTGCACCCCGGGCACTCCATCTTCAAACACCAGGCAATGCTCGGGTGCTATACCTAGCTTTTCTGCTGCCAGCAAAAAGGGATCGGGAAATGGTTTGCCACGAGCTGTGTCGCCCGCGCATACCAGCACTTCTACCAGGTGATCGATCTGAAGCACCTCCAGCGTTTTCCGGATCGTATGCTTTGCTCCTCCTGATACAACACCAATCTTTACCTTCCCGGCATGGGCCACCAGATGGTCGACCACAAACTGCACCGGCTTTGTTTTAGAGATGAACTCTTGGTAAAACAACTCTGATTTGGCGCTTTCGAAAGCGATCGGATCGAAACTGCTCCCATACCGCTTGTTGATCTCCACGACGACAGCAGGTATAGGCAGTCCGGCAAACTCATCTATTATCGCAGGGTCAATCACGACACCCGCTGCTGCAGCCACCTGAACATAGGTATCTTTGTGCGCCTGCATGTTGTCAGCCAGCGTGCCGTCGCAATCATACAGAAAGGCCTGGTAGTCTCCTGCTGTTAGCTTAAGTAGTTCCTCATAGTGGCGCTTGTTCTGTATCGCCAAGTGATCTTCTGTCATGTTGTGGAGATTAAGTTTTGCCTGGGTACAGGCACTGTTAACGTATGGCGGCTACGAACTGCCCGATGGCTCTGCTCACCATTACTTGCCTGGCCACCAGCCAGTTGAACAAGAGTATGCCGCAAGCAGCACAGATTATACCTGCCAGCACATCGAGCACATAGTGATGCGAGGTATAGACCGCCGCAAACCAGATACCGACCGTGATGATGGTGAAAAGCACTTTCGCCACTAGCCCCAACCTGTTCTTCAGGGCATAGTAAAGCACAATAAGCGGGTAGGCGGAGTGCAGCGAAGGCATGGCCGCAAACACATTGGAGCCCTTGGCATAGAGGGAATGAAAGACCGTAATGCCGAAAAACTCATCGAAGCGCACCAAGCCTGCCGTGTTGCCGGGAGTTGTCGCAATGAACTCGAAGCCATGCAGCTGCACGTACCAGGGCGGCGCAGCCGGGTATATGTAGTAGACCACAAAGCCGAGCAGGTTGACGAGCAGAAACGTGAGCGAGAAGTACACGAACTGCTGCCGGTTCCAGAAGAACAGAAAGCCGGCAAAGGCCAGCGGTACCGGTACCCAACTGAGGTAAAAGATTCCGCTCAGCACATCCAGGAAGGTATAGCTGTGCAGCTTCCAGTATTCATTGGGAGTAAGTATAGCGCCACCATCGCGTATTCCGAACACGGCTTTCTCGGCATTGTAGAGGTCCTCGATGTGCACGGCGTTGAACCAGTAGTTCGGGAAGGCTTTCATGTAATCGTACAGTACCCAGAACACAACGAAGACCGAGAATCCGGTGATAAACTTGCGGGTGATGGGCGTGGCAAAATAGAGGGCATTCGCCAGTCCGATCAAAAACAGCTGATCGGTTTTAAAGCCCACCAACAGGTAGGACAGCAACAGGTAGCCAACCGATAAGGCGGCCAGCACCAGTGCTTCCCGTCGCGATACGCCTTTCTTCTCCCCTACCGCCGCAGTTGTTGTACGCATGTTATTCTTTGTCAAAATCAGATCCGAAATCTTTGTCCCGCAGCGCCGGGCCTACACGATAGCCTGTGGTAACGTCGAAAAAGAGGTGCGACTCCCGGAGAAACTCCCGCCGGTCTGACACAAAATTAATCTTCATCTGTAAACTAAGGCTTAAAGCGACCTGTCACCGCCTTGCCAGTGGCAGCGTCATAGCCGCTCAATTCTACATACAGCACATTAGGCACCCAAAACGTACCGCCTTCAATGCGTACAAACACCCGGTTCAGAATTGCCTCTTGCTTATTGATCGTGGTATAAACGTGGTATTTGCCATCCTTGGCCTTGCGCAGGTATAGCGGCAACTTCCCGTAACTCACGAACTTGAGCTCGTAATTGTCCTTGCCCAGCTTTTTGGTGTTCAGGCCATAGGCGAATTTGCGCTGAATGTAGTTCAGTTCCTTGCGCTCTCCCCCATCCGCATACCGGATCCAGTAGATGCGTATGGGCTCTGCCTCATTCAGCAAGCCCTTTGCATTCCGGTTCAGTTCGTACACCACCGTGTTGGCATTGGGGTCGCGCTGCACGTAGAATTTCAGGTCCTTAATGCCTTTCGGCACCGGTAGGGAATCAGCTTTTGCTTCGGCTATACCTGCCGGACTGTTGGCACTGGTGCTGCTTATACCTGTGTATAACAGCAGGAGTGCCAGGTAAAATATTTTTCTCACGTTATAAATCTTCTGCTTAGCGTGCTGCCATCTCTTTCTGCTCCATGGCTCTTTTCGAATCCATCAGTCGGTTGTAGGCCGTGATGTTCGTCATGACAGCCATCACAGTGATTGGCAAAGTAAATACTGACATGGTCTCAAAAATATGGAATGGCACGCCCGGCACGTATACCTTGTAGTCGGCTCCCACAAAATAGTAGGTTACCCCACAGGCAATGGCCGACACGCCGATCAGCACGATCCGCTCCGGACGCTGCATCAGGCCTCCCTTGCATTCCACGCCCAGCCCTTCGGCGCGCGCGCGGGTATAGCTCACCATCATCGAGCCGATCAGGGCCACAAACGCGAAAAGCGAGCTGAGCAGGTAGTGGTGCGAGATCAGGTAGTAGCAAATGCCCATGAACATGATCATCTCGCTGTAGCGGTCGAGCACCGAGTCGTACATGGCCCCGAACGTGGACTTCATGTTGCCCAGCCGCGCCACCTGGCCGTCGAGCATGTCGAACACGCCGGCGAACAGCACCAGTGCCCCGGCCCAGCCCACGTACTCTAACTCGCCCCGGTTGCTGGTTTCCCCGCCCCAGATGAAGATGCCAGCTACGCCAATGTTGAGAATCAGGCCGGTGGTGGTGACGGCGTTGGGCGTAAAGCCGAGTTTGATCAGTAGCCTCACAAAGGGGTTGATCACCGTGTAGATCCCCTGTTGCAGCGCGTCGCGTAATTTTTCCATGCTCATGCGTTATCTGACAATTGCTTAAAAATCAAACTTAAACCTGCCCCTTATACCTAATTCCGACACATTAGGATGATCCAGGTAGGTCAGGCGCTTCACCAGGTCCACCCGGAAGAAGTTGAAGATGTTGCCTATACCTACGCTCGCCTCCATATACGGCTTGTTTTCCAGGGTATACGTAATTGGTAATCCGTTTGCATCAGTCGGAAAGTGCAACAGGCCCGGATTTTCGTACGGCCTATTTTCATCCCGCACTTTGCCATACAGCGCCTTGAAGGTCACGAATTCCCGCAACTTTGTTTTCTTGATCAGCGGCAGCTTGTTGAAGATGAAACCGTTGAAGCTGTGGTCGATGTGCACGCTCGCATACTGGTCGCTCACAAACTCGAGGAAATTCATCAGGTTGTAGGACTGCAGCTGGTACGAGTAGCTCTGGTTGGCACGGTGGATCGTGAGCAACGGGAACGGCACCTGCCCGAAGGTATAGCCACCTTCCGTCACCACGTCCGAGTAGCCCAGTTGGGAGAGGTAGAAGCGCTTGTTCACGTTCAGGGCCACCTTCTGGTATTCGAACTGCCCGCCAAACGTGCCCTTTATACCGGCCGCTGCGCGCAGCGTGAACACCGGATGCCGGCTGGCAACAGGCGTGCGGTAGATCTTGCCCTGCAAAAACTGCTCGTTCGGTGCCCAGCGCAGCTCCAGCAAGGCCTCCGTGGTGGTCAGCTGCTGAAGTGGCACTGTCTCGTTTTCGCCGGTTGCATCGCCAACCTGCAGGTATTGAAGCGAGCCGGCCGGTGCCTGCTTCCAGTTCCGGAAGCCGATGCGGTAGGACATGTGATTTTCAAATTCCCGCAGGTAATCGATGTTGTAGGTTTCGTTGTAGAGCCACTTATCGTTATCGCCACGCTTAAACGAAAGTAGGAAATTGTCCTCCTGCACAAACTGCAGTTCCTGCCCCGGTATGCTGGTGTCCTTCTGGTAACTCACCCGGATCGCCCGCACCGGAAACTCCCAGATGGAGCGGTCGGTGAGCGAGTAGGTGCCGCCCAGGTAATACTTCCATTTCTCGTCCTTGAAACCATAGGCCGTGTAGGTCTCCAGCATCACTTTCTTGCTGAAGTTGTTGGTCGTACGCCCGCCAAAGCGCAGCCGGAAGCCTTCAACTGGGTTAAAGCTGTAGAAGGTGTTGATCGGGCCGATCTCAATGTTGGCGCCCGCCCGCTTATACCCGGCGATCAGGGCAGTACCCCAGTCCATGGTGCGTCGGAAGGATTTCATGTTCACCAGGCTATCGATGTTGGTGTAGGTGTTCAGCTCCACGGCCGAGAGCGAGTCGTGCCGGCTGGCCTGCCAGAAGTCCTCGCCCTGCCCGGCCGTTTCCTGCGCCCGAACCACGGCATCGCCCTCGTAGCGTGATGCAGGCTGCGCTTCATTTATCTTGTAGTCTTTGAAGGAAACCACCCGCTCTCCATAAAAGCCCATGTCGCTGTTCTGTGTGAGGCCGAAGTCTGCTTTGAGCCCGCTACGGCTCAGGTGGTAGCGACCATCCGGGTTCTGCTCGAAGTCCAGTTTGATCTTCAGGTCACGCACCCAGTTGATGCTCACGCCCTTGCTCACTTCCATGTCCACATTTTGCACGGCATAGGTGCCGTCGAGCGTCACATACAGACTGCCGGTAAACATAAAGGCCGATGGGTTACGCGGCTCAAACTGGAGCCTGGCCAGCTGTTGTCCTCCATCGACCGTCACTGTGTCCTTGAGGTAGAACTTGTAGAAGGTAGGCGCCATGTCGGCGATCGGGCTCAGGAACTGGTTGGTGAGGATGGTGATGTTGTTCTCGTAGATATCCACGTCCTGATACATGTGCTGCATGTAGGCCATAATGCCCTGGTTGTCGACAAACTCGCCAAAGTCCACTTTCTTCTCGGCCTTTACCACGGTCTTGCGCGCCTGCGGCGACTTGCGGAAATACTGTTCCTTCAGCTCCTCCTGTATAAAGAAAGGCAGCACCGCCCTGCCCGAGAGCACGGTGGTGTCGATGTTGCTGGTGATGAAGTCGTACTTGCGCAGCAGGAGGTTTCGCTTCAGTTTATCCGGCGTGTTCACCAGCGACATTTGCGTTTTTTCGTACTGCTCATACTGCACGTAGTCGTAGTTTTCCGGTCTGTTCTTCGGCTTGTTGGCCACTATCTCGCGGATAAGGTCTACGGCAGGGTTGTTCTTGTTGCTGTAATGCACCTTACGCTTTTTGCCCACCACCACTACTTCATTCAGCACTTTGGCATCGGTTTGCAGCTTCACGTTCAGCGTCTGCTCCTGCCCCGGCGTCACGGCCAGGGTAGTTGTCTGGTAACCCAGGTATGAGAACTGTATCTTGTTTACGATCTGGTTTGTCCGGATCTGGAAATTGCCCTCGTAGTCGGTGCTGGTACCTGTGCTGGTGCCCGGTATGAAAACAGAAACGCCGATAAGCGCCTCGTTTGTGGCAGCGTCTCTTACAGTGCCTTTAATCGTTGTGAGGCCCTGGGCCATCACAGGTTGGGTGTATACGCCTGCTACAGCGAGCAACAGGAAGCATAACAGCCGGTATAGGTATACGGTATACCTATTCCTATTTGAAAACATATCGTTTTTGAAAAATGTAATTGTAAAAAAAGCCGACAAGCAGCGAGGTAATAATTTTGGAATAGAGGTAGGGCAAACCGCCATATTGTGTGATCGCATACACACCGGAGGCGTTCAGCACCAGGCTCCCCTTCCAGATGACCAGATATTTAACTGCCTGCAAGGGTACGGTTCTATGCACCGCCTCAAACACCCAGTTCCGACCAAGGGCAAAGTGAGTGACGCCCCCTGAAATGGTACCTGTTACGGTGCCTGTCACATACCAGACACCAAGCAGCTCCACCACCAGCACCGTGACCAGAAAGTCAACAGCAGAAGCCACCATGGAAGCAGCCTGTGCCTTCAGAAAGGTAAACATTTAGAATAGCTTCAGGTATAGCAATATTTGTAAAACAATATTTGCGTAAACGCCCGCCACTACGTCGTCCAGCATTACGCCTAACCCTCCCCTCACTCTCTCTAACCTTCTGATGTACAGCGGCTTCACTATATCAAAGAAGCGGAATAGCACCAGCCCGGCCAACAACGTGCTGAACGACACCGGTATAAACAGCATCGTGATCAGCATACCGGCCACTTCGTCAATCACCACTTTCTTATCGTCCTTGCCCCAGTGCGGTTCCACTTCGTTGGCCGACCAGACACCCAGCACGGTGAGCACCAGGGTGATGATGGGAAGCCAGAAAACAAGCTGGCTCCCACCCGCCTGGGGGATGGCGTACAGACACAGACAGACGGCCACGGCAGCGACCGTTCCGCCTCCCTTGCCTATGTAACCGATGCCCAGGCTGGTGGAAACCAGTTTGTGCAGTTTCAGCATGCTGTTTCGTTTACTTCGATTCTACCAGGTCTTCGTAGTAGTCCAGGCCCAGGTGCGTGATCAGGTCTTCGCCCATGATGTGGCGCAGTGTGTTCTGCAGCTTGATCAGTTGCTTGAAGATATCGTGCTCCGGACGCAGGCCTTCCGCCGTCTGCGGCGACTTGTAGTAGAACGACAGCCACTCCTGTATGCCGCTCATGCCCGAACGTTGTGCCAGGTCGGTGAACAAGGCCAGATCCAGTACGATCGGTGCTGCCAGGATGGAGTCGCGGCACAGGAAGTTGATCTTGATCTGCATCTTGTAGCCCAGCCAGCCAAAGATGTCAATGTTGTCCCAGCTCTCTTTGTTGTCGCCGTGAGGTGGGTAATAGTTGATGCGTACTTTGTGGTAAAGATCGCCATACAGTTCCGGGTTGTCTTCCGGGTGCAGAATGTCTTCGAGCACGCCCAGTTTCGATACTTCTTTTGTCTTGAAGTTGTCCGGATCGTCGAGCACCAGGCCATCACGGTTACCCAGGATGTTGGAAGAGAACCAGCCGTTGATGCCCAGCGCCCTAGCCTGCAGACCTGGCGCTACGATCGTCTTCATCAGTGTCTGACCTGTTTTAAAATCCTTGCCGGAAATGGCCACGCCATTCTCTTTTGCCAGCTCCACCAGCGCAGGTATCTCCACGGTCAGGTTCGGGGCGCCGTTAGCGTAAGGCACACCCAGTTTGAGGGCAGCGTAGGCGTAGATCATGCTGGGAGCGATGCGCGGGTCGTTATTGCGCAGGCCTTCCTCAAAAGCCGCTATGGTCCGGTGCACGTCGCTCACTTCGGTGTATACCTCCGTAGAGCCGCACCACACGATCACCAGGCGGTCGCAGCCCTTCTCTGCTTTGAAGGTGCGCATGTCGTCCATCAGTGCTTCGGCCAGTTCATACTTCGTTGCGGCTTCCTTCACATTGGTGCCGTCCAGGTTTTTGGCGTAGGACTTGTCAAACACGGCCTTCATTGGCTTAATGGCCTCCAGTTCCGGTTTGATAGAGTGCAGCAGCATCGGCTCCAGCACTTTCGCGTTCGCAGCGGCTTCAAAAACGTTGTCTTCGTAAACGTCCCAGCCACCAAAAACGATATCGTTCAGGTTAGCCAGCGGCACGAAATCTTTGATCAGCGGGTTACGATTATCCGTGCGCTTGCCCAGGCGGATATTGCCCATCTGAGACAGTGAACCCACGGGTTGGGAGAAACCTTTTCGGATTGCCTCTACCCCTGCAATAAAAGTGGTGGCCACCGCTCCCAGTCCCGGAAGCAGGATACCTAAACGCCCTTCGGCTGGTTTAACTTGATATTCCATCTTATTCACTTAAGTCTAAAACTGTTTAAAATTACTACTTATAGCCAATTATTTTCTTTATACCATTTCAATGTGCGCGCCAGCCCTTTTTCCAGGTCGTACGCGGGCACAAAACCCAGGTCCTGCCGGATCCGGTCGATGCTGCAATTCCAGTTCTCGGCGGCCAGCTCGTTGAGCTTTTCGCGGTTCAGGGCCGGTGTTTTGCTGCTGCCCGTATAGGCTGCCTCCATGACACAGGCCATCGCACTTACTACTCCCATCGGCAGGTGAATGCGGACGGACTTCCTGCCCAGGATGCGCTTGGTAATGGTGGCCAGGGCATAGCGGTCGTAGCTGTTGCCGTCCGACACATTATAGCAGGCATGGTATATGTCTGCACCCAGCGCCTGCATCACCGCCCGGGCCAGGTCCTTCACGTACACAAAACTCAGCCACTGCGGCTTGTTGCCGATATAGGGCTCCAGTCCCATGTTCAGTGTTTTGAGCACGATGAAAATGTCCTTCTCCCGCGGACCGTATACTGCTGTCGGGCGCAGTACAATCAGGGGCAGGTCCTTGATCTCAGCCAGGTACTGCTCGGCCAGTAGTTTGCTCTTGCCGTAGGCCGTAACCGGCTGTGCTTTGCTTTGTTCATGTATGGGGGTAGTGTCGCTGTACACCACCGGGCCCAGTGCTGCCAGGCTGCTGATAAAGACAAACTTCTTCAGCGGGATATCAGCTGCCAGAGCAGCCTGCGCCAGCTTTTGGGTATAGCCGGCGTTCACTTGCTTGTACTCCTGCTCGGTCCTTGCCTTGGTGATACCGGCCGCATGAATGATATAATGGTACTGCTTCTCCTCCAACTCCTTTACCAAAGCCTGAGTATCGTTAAAGTCGAGGGAGGTATAACGGATGCCGAAAGGCTGCAGGTGCGCGATGTCGCTCGAAGGACGCACGGCGGCGTATACCTCCAGCCCTGCCTGCACAGCCGCTTCGACCAGGTGGTGCCCCACAAAGCCGCTCGCTCCCGTTATCAGTACCCGCTCTTTCATAGCACCTTCTCGTATATCCTGTATTTTTTATAAGGTATAGCACCCATTTTCAACAGCCCCTGGTTCATCAGTAGGTTATTTTCCAGTATCCAGGAGGCCTCCGCTGAGTGCATATTTTTTTCCCGGTGCTTCTGCATGGCGGCGCCATAAAAGCAGGCTTCTATCCCCATCTTCCGATAGCCCTCGATCACTCCGAGCGCGATGATGCGCACGGCCGTTATCTTTTTGCGCAGCAGCAGCAACTTGAAAATTCCCGTCGGTAACAGGCGCCCTTTTCTGATCTTTTTCAGGATCTGGTTGATGTCAGGTATAGCCAGTGAAAAGCCCACCACTTTCCCGTTGTGCTCGGCAATCAGACAGAAATCCGGGTCCACGATCATTTTCAGGTCTTTGGCCATGTAGTCGAATTCCTTCGGCGTCATCGGCACAAAGCCCATATTCTTGTCCCAGGCCGAGTTGTAGATCTCGCGCAGGCTTTCTGCTTCCTGCTGATAGCTTTTCAGGTTGATCGGACGAATGATGATGCCTTTCTGCTCCAAGCGCTCACGGAGAGCGGCTGCCATGCGGGCAGCTTTGTCATTGTACCCCTCGGCCAGGAACTGATAAGCCAGCAAGTCCACCTTCTTCTGAAAGCCGAGCCCCTCCAGCAGTTCCCTGTAGTAGCTGTAGTTGTAGGGCATCATGGCCACAGGCGAGCTGTCGAATCCCTCTACCAGCATACCGCAGGTTTCGTTCGTCGATAAGTTCACCGGCCCGATCATCGATCCGACTTGTTTCGAGAGCAGCCACTGTTGCGCTTGCTGCACAAGACTACCGGCTACTTCTCCATCGTTCACGCAGTCAAAAAAGCCGAAGAAACCGTCCCGGCTGTTGTTGAAGGCGTTGTGGTTGTTGTTGAGGATGGCCGCAATCCGCCCGACGAGCCTGTCCTCATCATACGCCAGGTATAACTGCACTTCGGAGTGCTCGTGAAACGGATGCTTGCCAGGCGTCAACATATCCTTTTGCGCGATAAAAAGCTCCGGCACGTAATACGGATCGTATTTATACAGCGCATGCGGAAAGTCGATGAAGGCTTTCAACTGCTGCTTTGTTTTAACAGGCAGTACTCTCTTCATAAGGCATGTTTCGGGAGTTGATGCCCAGCAGTTTAAATGCATCGGCAATTTTGGTAACCGCCTCTTCTATCTGGCCAAAGGTATGCGTGGCCATGATGGAGAGACGCAGCAGGGTAGAATCAGCCGGAACAGCGGGTGCTACTACCGGATTCACGAAAATGCCGTTGTCCTGTAGTATTTTGGTCACCTGAAAGGTAAGATCGTTGTCGCGCACATATACCGGAATTATCGGGGTCTCGGTCGGCCCCAGTTCCAGGCCGGCGGCTGCCAGGAGTTCTATCGCGTAATTGGTGTTATGCCAAAGCTGCGCACGGCGCTCCGGCTCCGACTGAATGATTTCCAGGGCGGCGAGTGTGCTGGCCACGGAGGCAGGCGACATGCTGGCACTGAAAATGAGCGAGCGCGCATGATGCTTCAGGTACTCAATGGTGTCAAAGTCGCTCGCAATGAAACCACCCAATGAAGCGAGTGATTTGCTGAACGTTCCCATGATCAGGTCCACCTGGTCTGTCAGTCCGAAGTGAGAGGCCGTGCCTGCCCCCTGCTCGCCGATCACACCCAACGCGTGCGCATCGTCTACCATAATGCTGGCGCCATAGCGTTCGGACAGAGCCACTAGCTCAGGAAGTTTTACGATATCGCCTTCCATGCTGAACACCCCGTCCACCACGATCAGCTTAATCGCCTCGGCAGGCAGGCGGCTCAGCTTGCTCTCCAGATCCTGCATGTCGTTGTGCCTGTATTTGATCACTCTGGAAAAAGAGAGCCTGCTGCCGTCGATGATGGAGGCGTGGTTGTACTCATCCAGTATAATGTAATCGTTGCGGCCGGTGAGGCTGGAGATCACGCCCAGGTTTACCTGAAACCCGGTGCTGAACACCAAGGCGGCCTCTTTGCCGACATAGGCAGCCAGCCTATCTTCCAGTTCCATGTGAATGTCGAGGGTGCCATTCAGAAAGCGGGAACCCGCACAGCCGCTGCCATACTTCGCAATGGCATCGATGGCCGCCTCCTTCACTTTCGGATGGTTCGTCAGCCCTAAATAGGCATTTGAACCGAACATCAGCACCTTCTGGCCGTTTATAATTACTTCTGTATCCTGAGCAGACTCTATTGATCTGAAATAAGGATAGGCCCCCTGCGCCATCGCCCTTTCAGCTGCATGGTATGCAGCGCTCTTCTCTCGGGCGAGGATTTTCTCACGAAGTATTTTGCCCATCTGCAATACTTTAAAAATGATTCGCAATTTATTTATCTGGCACAAACCCACCGCATCACCAGTCGGTTTGAAACAGAGCACTGTGTTCCTAAAAGTTCTCCTAGTTCATAAATTATAGAACTAAGAACGCATACTAATATTAGCTTTTATTATTGATATTACCTTGATTTTTGTGGATTTTTTTAATTTTATTTAACGAGGTGAGGAATTTTATGTTTTCAATCCCCGCATTAATATATTGTGGATAATATCCATCCGGCCTTCCAGCGCAGCGAATTTATTTTCAACCAGCAGGCCAACTTCCAGGCCCCGAAAAGCGCATACCATGGCAAATGCGATGGCATCTATATCTTCTGCCGCATACTGGGCAAACTCTTTCCGCTCCAGGCCAAAACGGAGGATGTTGCGGACCAGGCTTATTTCTCTCAGTTCGTACCGTTTGTGCAGGTCCCGCAGGCGTGGAATATTCGCCTCTATATCCCCTTTGATCACACTATACAGGTTTGCCCTCTTTTTGAGGATATCGAACCGGGTAAGACACAGGGTCCTAAGCTTGTCTTCGGCAGTCTGCATTTTGCCGACCTCCTCCTGCAGCGTCCGGAAAACTTCATCCATTTCGCGCGACACAACCGCATCAAAGATTTCGTCCTTGCTCTTGTAATAGTAGTAGAGGGTGCTCTTCCCCTTTCCGGCGGCTTTGGCGATGTCCTCAATGGTAGTTTTAGACCAACCAAAATGCCTGAACAGTTTCTGAGCCTCGTCCAGAATCTCCTTTTTTACAAGTTCATCCCTGTCCATCATACCTGTTAGACCAAAATCGTTTTTCGGTCCAAAGGTAAAAGAAAGCCTATCATTTATCTACTTTTTACGAAGCAATATTTTAGAAAGTCTCCCTTGGCAGCAGCCTATACCTGTATTTCAAAAAGCAACAACATTACAAGCAAGCGGGCTGATTGAACTGAAAGGTATTTTCCAACCGGGAAAGTTTAAGAAAAGGGTGTTTGCAAAAAGAACAGGCGTTGACCTGGCAGACGGAGTGACTGTTTAAGCTGCACGACAGGAAGCAGGTTGGCGTATGGCGAGAAGAAGCACCCGAACAAGCCAGAAAGGCAATTAGCAGGTGCTATACCTGCTATACCTTAAGATAGCGCCTGAGGGGCCGGTCCACCGCCTGCGGGTTTGGAGCGGTCAGCAGGAAGTGGCACATATTCCAGGTTGTCGTTAGGCGGTAACAGGATGCGTCCTTCCTTCCAGTCGGCTTTCGCCTGCTCAATGCGTTCCTTGCGCGACGACACAAAGTTCCACCAGATAAAGCGCTCGCCAAGCGGTTCACCGCCCAGCAGCATCAGTGTGGCAGGTTCTTTTGCCAATATGATTGGGTCTGCTCCTTTGGTGAACACCAGCATCTGCCCCACGGTATAGGTTCTGTGATCGACTTCGATGCTCCCTTTGGCCACATAGATTCCCCGCTCTGCATGCTCTTTTGGTAAACCAAAGCGGGCGCCTTTTTCCAGCACGACATGCAGATAAAACAGGGGTGAAAGGGTTTTCACGTCGTTGCGTAGCCCGTAGGCATCCCCGGCTATCAGGCGCATCCACACACCGGTTTCTGTAAAGATGGGTAGTTGCTCAGGTTTGTAGTTTTCAAAGGAAGGTGCAGCTTCTTCGTCCTTCTCGGGCAGCGCGACCCAGGTCTGGATCATTTCCAGTTCGCCGCCAGCCAGGGCGGCGGGGTCTTCGAAGCGCTCGGAATGTGCGATGCCGCTGCCGGCCGTCATCCAGTTTACTTCTCCCGGCCGGATGATCTGCTCTACGCCCAGGCTGTCGCGGTGGGTCACCTGCCCGCCAAACAGGTAGCTGACCGTAGACAGGCCGATGTGCGGGTGCGGCAGTACGTCCATGTCGTGAGTGAGTGGTGGCTGCAAATCCACAGGACCGGCATGGTCCATGAAGATGAAAGGGCCTACCATGCGACGCAGCCGAAAAGGCAGTATGCGCCGCACATCCATTCCGGGAGCGAGCGAAGCTTTACGGGCTTCAATAACAATATCCAGCATAAATACGCATTTACATGAATCCTATACCTGACGCGAAGGCAACCACTTTCTGCAATGACAGGGCTTGATACGGTGATAAACTTACTTACTGAAGTATATGCGGAAAGTTGTGCCTTTGTCCGGCTCGCTTTCCACTTCTATTCTGCCACCAGCATTCTCCACAATCCTTTTCACCATATACAAACCTACGCCGGAGCCTTCCACATGATCGTGGAAGCGTTTGAACATAGTAAAGAGCTTGTCCTGCTGCGCAGGACGCAAGCCCAGGCCGTTGTCCTTCACCTGCAGCATCTGAAATCCGTCTACCTGTTCGCAACTCACCTTTACCTGCGGCTTTCTGTCCGGATGGCTGTACTTAATACCATTCGACATCAGGTTGTACAGAATGCTGCGCAGGTTTTTCTCTGAAAACGACATAGTGGAACAATCGGCAACATCCGTCTCTATATGGGCGCCGTATTCGGTGATCATTTTCTCCAGATCCAGTTCCACTTCCCGCACGACCTCTGCCACCACCACATGCTCCTGCTTGTTCAGCTCCTCCTTCGGCAGCCTGGAGATTTCCGTCAGACTGGCGATCGTCTTCTTGAACCTGGACACGGAACCCTGGATCATGTTGAGTATTCTCCTGACCTCCAGTTTGCCGAGGCTATCCTCTGAAAGTTCGAGCAACAGCTCGCTTATCAGCATTTCGATATTCGAGATCGGCGCCTTTAAGTCGTGGGAGGCGGTATAGATGAAATTATCGAGGTCTCTGTTGATATAAACGAGTTGCTGGTTCGCGGTGTCAAACTCTTTGTTGGCTTTTTGCAGCTGTTGTTCGCTTGCTTCCACTGCTTTGCGTGCCTGTACCTGCTCCGTCACTTCCAGTGCGAATACCACCACGCCGTCGATCTGGTTCTGTTCGTTGTAGCGAGCCTGCTGAATGTAGCGGAAGTACCTGTCTTCCATTTCGCCGTCAGGCCGTGCAAAAGGAATGTACATTTCCTTCTCTTGGTGGGTACGGCCCGTCGCATACACATCCCGAAACGTTTTGTAAACCGGGTTACCTTCTATTTCGGGCAGGGCCTTCAGTATGGGTTTGCTAAGCAGTTGCCGCCCCGGGAAAAATGCAGCATAGGCCGGGTTAACCAGTTCGTATACCAGGTCAGGTCCGTTTAAAATACAGATGGCGGCCGGGGCTCCCATAAAGAGGTCCTGGAGCCGTTTACTTTGTCGTTCCGCCTCCGCCTGCGCCTGGGCCACTTCAAAGGTGCGGCGTTTTATCACTCCCTCCAGGCCCAGGTTCATGGCCTGCAGCGATGCGGCACTCGACTCCACCTGCTGGCGCGCTGTCACGAAGTCAGTCACATCCAACGCGAAAATCAGGATACCATTTACATTCCCTTGGGCATCCAGCAGGGCCTGGTAGATGAAATTCCAGTAGATGTCCTCGGCGGGTTGCCCTTCGTAGCGCGCCACAGGTATGAGCACTTCCTTCCCTTCGTAGGTGACGCCTGTTCGGTATACCTCGTGGATGATGTCATAAACCGGCTGGTGCCTGAGTTCGGGCAAAGCCTCGAAAAGGGGCAGGTTCAGCATTTCGCGACCCGGGAAAAGCTGGTAATAGGAGCTGTTGATCACCCTGTAAATGAACGTTGGCCCCTCGAGCATGGCACAGGCCGCCGGTGCCTGGTCAAAGAATCGCTCCATGCGGAGGCGTTGTTGCTCTGCCTGGGCAAGTGCGGCCAGCTCTTTTGCACGGCTTTCCTGCAGCTGTGCCTTTGTTTTTAGCTCGTCCGAAATGTTTTTTGTTTCATGCAGAATACAAACAAGTTCATTCTGACTGTTGTAAATGGGGGTGTTTGTCGAGGCCCAATACCGCTCTATAAATTCCCCACTCTCTTCAGGAGCTTGTATGTCGTACCGCGTAACATCCATTTTGTCAGGTTTACGGGTAGCGATCGCCCGCTCTATGGAGGCCCGCAGGGTAACTGAGGGAGTGTGTCCGGGCGTATTCGGGTTGTCAGGAAAAACAGCGAAGAGATGCTTGCCCATGATGTGCTCACGGATTAAGAACGCTTCACGCAAATAAGCTTCTGAGGCACCCATAATGGTTAGGTCAGGCGAAATAAGCAGGACTAAGCCACTCTGCGCTTCCAGCAACCGCTTATACGGGATAGTTTGGTCAGACTGATTCTCCTGATTGGGAGCATTGCTATGTAGCATGCGGGATTTTTATTATGAAAAACAGATTAGGGTTTGTGTAAGGACCATGTTACTGGAAAGCGGCCTGATCATTATAAAGCGCCATCCAATCATGCCATACCTGAATTTTCGGGGCTCCTATACCTGATGCACGAGAAGCCCCTGTTCCGCAACAATCAATTTTATTGTTGGCGGAAGCTGACAATAAACCTGGAACCCACACCCACTTCACTCTCCACAGCGATGCTATCGCCGGCGTTGTCGAGTATGCGTTTCACCAGGTAGAGCCCTATACCTGTACCCTCCACATGGTCGTGCGCGCGCTTGAACAACGAGAAGATCTTGCCGATCTGACTCGGGGCAAGGCCAAGGCCGTTGTCCTTCACAGAGAGTTCGTATACCCCTTCCCTGGTGATGGCCGTGCTGATGCTGACCACCGGGTTGCGATCGGGGTCTGCATACTTGATAGCGTTTGAAACCAGGTTGAACAAAATGCTCCGAAGGTTTTTGCGGGCATAGCGTAGCGTGTTAAATTCCATATCGGTGCACTCTACCACGGCGCCGGTGTGCTCGATGTAAGGCTGCAAACTAATCTTGATGTCCTCAAGCATGTCCCCGATCTGCACATCTTCAGGGGGTTCCTGTTCATGGTTTAGTCTGGTGACATCCGACAAATCGGCGATCACGTTCTTGAGCGTGCCAAGTGCGCTGCCCATGTAACTTAGCAGCACTTCATGTTGCTCGATGCTATCACCCAGGTCTTCCCTGAGCGCCTGCAGCAGGCCTTCGAGGTTGGTGATCGGGGCTTTCAGGTCGTGGGAGGCGGCGTACACAAAATTATCAAGCTCGTTGTTGATCTTGATCAGCTCACTGTTTTTGTGCATCAGCTCCTCGTTGCGCCGCCGCTCTGTCAGGTCCCGGGTTACTTTAGAGAAGCCCAGCAGGCGTTTTTTGCTGTTATAGATCGGCGTAATCACAACGTTGGCCCAAAAAGCGGTGCCGTCTTTGCGAATGCGCCAGCCTTCGTCTTCAAAGCGGCCCATCTCCTGCGCCTTCTTGAGTTCGTACTGCGGAAACCCGCTCGCGATAGACTCCCGGGTGTAAAACGTAGAGAAATGGCGGCCTATGATATCTTTCGGTTTATAACCTTTGATGCGCTCAGCGCCTTCGTTCCAGCTCATGACGATTCCCTCCGGATTCAGCATCAGGATGGCGTAGTCTTTCACGCTGTCAATCATGAGGCGGCTTTTTTCCTCGCTTTCGCGCAGCTCTTCGTTTGTAAGGAACAGCTGCTGCTCCATTTTCAGTTTATCCGTGAGGTCGCGTGTGATCTTCGAAAAGCCGATCAGCTCTTTTTTGGAATTGTAGATGGAGGTGATCACCGTATTGGCCCAGAACACAGTACCGTCTTTCCGGTAACGCCAGCCATTGTCTTCAAACCTGCCAAGGGCCTTCGCCTGCTGGAGTTCGTAATCCGGGAAACCCTGCGCGATCAACTCCTGGCTATAGAACCTGGAAAAATACTTCCCGATGATCTCGTGCGCTTCGTAGCCGTTCATGCGGCGGGCACCGTTGTTCCAGGTCGCTACATTGCCTGCCGGGTCCAGCATAAAGATGGCATAATCGGATACGCCTTCTATGAGCAGGCGAAAACGTTCCTCGCTCTCCTTCAGCTCCTCAAAGGCCCGGTACAGGTCATCTTCGGCTTTTTTGCGCACCGACAGGTCGCGGGTTATTTTAGAGAAGGCAACCAGCTGCCGGTCTTTGTCATACACGGGCGTGATGACCACATTAGCCCAGAATACAGAGCCGTCTTTTTTCACGCGCCACCCTTCCTCTTCGTACTTGCCCTCCGCAATCGCTTTGCCCAGTTCCTGCTCCGGGTGGTTTGTATCAATGTCCTTTTGGGTATAGAAGATCGAAAAATGCTTGCCTAAGATCTCCTTCTCCTCATAGCCTTTGATTTGCCTGGCACCGGTGTTCCAGGTGATGATGTGGCCTTCGGCATCGAGCAGAAAAATTGCATAGTCTGTGATACTGTCAACAAGAATCCGGTACTGCTCTTCGCTGCTGGTGTCTATACCTGCTGCGGTAGCAGTAACTGGTTTTAAGTTTACTTCCATTCAAAAAAGCTGCTTAGGTAAGGTGAGTAAGGTATAAGAGAGCGTTCAGCCTTTGATGTTTAAAACTGATTGTATTGGGCTAATTTATGGAAAAAAATTAATTCCGTGCGATCGATTCGGTTAAACAGCCCGGGCTATACCTCCTGTGGTTGTAGGATAGCGCTTGGTTCACTTGCCACTGTCGGCTGGTCGAGCCGCTTAATGACGCGGGCCGGGTTGCCCACTGCCACGCAGTTATCGGGTATGTCTTTTACCACGACAGAGCCTGCACCAATGCGCACGTTGTTCCCGACGCGCACCTCCCCGATGATGCACACATTGGAGCCCAGCTCCACGTTGTTGCCGATAATGGGGGAGCCGGTATAGCTGCCGTCTTCGCGACGGATATTACCCAGGGTGGTGGAATGGCGGAAAAAGCAGTTCTCACCGATCACAGAGCAGCCGTTTACGACCAGCGCCTGCCCGTGGCCCAGGAAGAAGTTCTTACCTACTTTGGTCCAGTGCGGCAACTCGATACCCATAAACCACTCTACCAGTATTTTATAGAACATCAGGTAGGGCAACCAGATAATGCGGAAAAAGGTGTTGATGCGGGCAGGATAGGCGATGCGGAACATAAGCATCACAAGGCGACCTTTCAGGTTTCCCCTGTTTGCGTTCCAATCCTGAAAAATGTATGAGAGAAACATAGACTTACTTACATGTATGTTTGCGCATACGCTGTGTTGCGGTCCGGCGTTGCAGGTTTATTTTTATACCTGCTACTTAGTCCTTTTTGCCTCGCAAAGCGCCGTAGAAAATTGGACTAAAGAACCGCAGGTTTTCCAGCACGCAGGCCATGCTGTAAAACTTCTCCGGATCAATCTCGGGCTCCTCCGCCATGTTGGCCAGCAGCACATCCAAGGTATAGGTGAATGTGGCGTCGAACTCTTCTTCGGTCATTTTAAGGTTTTTTTTGCCATAAGCTATACCTGTAACAAATTAACAGGCAATTCATTTCACAAAGCAGCCATTTTTGTGGAGGGTGGCCTCTTCCCAAACATGCGTCGCCTAGGGCCGTACCTTATGAAGGTAGCATCTTATCACTGATTAAACAAATACAACTATGACGATCAAACTTAAACCACTAAAAGACCAGGTAATGGTGATTACCGGGGCATCGAGCGGTATCGGACTGGCCACGGCCTTTGCAGCCGCAAAAAAAGGGGCACGGCTGGTGCTGGCAGCCCGCAACGAGCAGGCCTTGCAGGAAATAGCCCAGGAGATTAACAACAAGGGCGGACAGGCCATTGCCGTGGGCGCCGATGTAGGCCGGCAGCAGGATATTCAGCGCATCGCCGACGCGGCCCTCTCCCATTTCGGAGGCTTTGACACCTGGGTGAATGACGCTGGTGTTTCGATCTTCGGTCGCCTGCTGGAGGTGAGCGACGAAGACAACCGCCGCCTCTTCGACACCAACTTCTGGGGACTGGTATACGGCTCGCAGATGGCGGCCATGCACCTGCGTAACCGGGGTGGTGCCATCATCAACCTGGGCAGTGTGCTTTCTGATACAGCCATCCCGATGCAGGGGATGTACAGCGCCACCAAACATGCTGTGAAGGGCTTTACGGATGCACTGCGCATAGAACTGGAAGAAGAAGGGGCGCCCGTTTCGGTTACGCTGATCAAACCGGCCTCAATCAATACACCCTACCCCGATCATGCTAAAAACTACACCAACCATAAACTGACACTTCCGCCACCAGTATACGAGCCGGAAGAAGTTGCCAATGCCATCCTGTATGCCGCTACGCACCAGAAACGCGACATTATGGTGGGCGGCGGAGGCAAGTTCATGAGCCTGACCAACAAGCTGGCACCGGGACTGATGGACCTTTCCGGCGAAAAACTGATGACCGACCAGCAGCTGCTCGACGAGCCGGCGCAGCACCGGGAGGGTACCCTGCACCAGCCAGGCGAAGGCGGCCGCATACACGGTCGCATCAAGGACACGATGCCGACCAGCCTCTATACCCGCGCCGTGACCAACCCGGTAGTAGCGGGCGCCGTGGTGGCCGCCGCAGGTGCCGCCGCCCTGGCCTTGATGGGCAAGAAACGCAAGGACAACGGTGCCAGGAAGTTTAAGCAGCCGAATACTAAACCGGAGATGGTAGAAGTGGTGGAGATCGTGGAAGAAGTATACGTAACACCGCCGCTGCCTCCACAACGTCCTCTATAAACTGCTTTGCAAGCTCACGATAAGTGGTTGAGACGCAGTAGAATCAACTTTTAGAACAGGTGCAGTGGCCAGGAGCTTCTGCACCTGTTTTTGTTTAATGCTGGGCGATTCATTCTATTCAATGTGATTAAAATTGATATAATGCAAATTAAACAAATAAAGAGACTTATAAAGGCTGCCTCTCAAACTTACTAAACTCCAACTAAAACATTGACATAAACCCTCTATAGGTCATTTTACACCCATTAGGCCCATTATAAAGTTGATATCATATTTTTAATAAACAAATCACCATATCAAAAAACTACCAATTCACGTTGAATCATAATGAATATCATGTTGTTAGAGGTACTACAGTCAGCTGTTGGACTTGCTTGCTCTTGAGGTGAGGAAATTCAATTCAGGTATAGCATCCTGTACGACAGTAGCACCACTGAATTTGCCGTTTTAGTGGCAGGCTTTTGAATTGTAGCTTCGCTTTTTAATGAAAGAATATGCTTGAGACGCTCCTTTATGCTTTCCTTTTGAGTATCTCCCCTTTCGGTGAGGCGCGGGCAGGTATACCCTATGCTATCCTGAATAATGTGCACTTTATACTGGCATTCGTCATTGGTACGATGGGCAATGCACTGATCTACCCGCTCTTTATGTGGCTGATCGATACGTTTAGTCAGAAGTTCTGGCCATTCAGAGTATACAAAAGAGGTGTGATCTTCTTATCGAAGCGTGCCAAGAAACTGGCAGGCAAGGATTTGCAGAAGCATGGCTTCTGGGGGCTGATGATTTTCGTGATGATCCCGCTACCCGGTACAGGCGCTTACATGGGCACGATTGCGGCCAGTATTTTCAAGATTGAGCGCAGGCGGGCTTTCCTGGCCATCAGCATTGGCGTTGTTGTCTCCTCGCTTTTTGTCGCTCTGGCCACACACTTCGGTCAGTTGGGCGTGATGCAGCTTTCCTTAAAATAATAGACAACACGCTTTAACAGAAGCCCTGTTTGCGAAGCCGGTCCGGCCGAAAGAAAACAGGGCTTTTTGCTGGTTCAGCCTACACCACTGAGCAAAAGAATGTGTATTTTTGGCCCATGACGCTCAAAAGAATCACGTCCTATCTTTTACTTTCCCTGCTTTTGATTACCGGTGTAGCCGGATGCAGCTTTATGCACCTCTCACCCCAATTTGGTGGGAAGGCCAAAGGAGAACGGCTCCAACTCATGCAGGCTTCGCCCAATTACGAAGATGGCATTTTTTACAACCCGGTCCCCACCAATATGGACATGGGCTTTGGGGGCATTGTCAAAATGATCAACTCGCGCCTTTTCGATAAAACAGAAAACCAGTCGCCTGACTGGGAGCTGCCCGTTGAGAAGATAGATCCGAACAAACTCGCCTCGGCGCAGGACACCGCCACAGTGCTCACCTGGTTCGGACACTCCACCTTTCTGATTGAGCTGGACGGCAAGCGCCTGCTCGTTGACCCCATGCTGGGTGACAGGGCTTCGCCGCTCAGCTTCCTGGGCCCGAAACGCTTTACCGACGAGCTGCCCATCACCGTCGAAGACCTCCCCTTCATTGATGCGGTGCTCATCTCGCACGACCACTACGACCACCTCGACTATGGCTCCATCAAACAGCTGGCAGAAAAGACCGGTCACTTCTATGTGGCCCTGGGCGTGGGCGCGCATTTGGAGCGGTGGGGCATTCCGGCCGAAAAGATTACGGAACTGGACTGGTGGGATGAGGCGGAACTGGCGGGTATAACATTTGTGGCCACCCCTGCCCGGCACTTCTCCGGCCGCGGCATCTCCGACCGTATGAAAACCCTCTGGACCTCCTGGGTGATACAAGGCAAAAACGAGAAAATCTTCTTCAGCGGCGACACGGGTTATTTCGAAGGCTTCAAGGAAATTGGCGAGCGATACGGCCCCTTCGACATCACCTTGCTGGAGTGCGGACAATACAACGAACTCTGGTCCAGCATCCACATGATGCCGGAGGAAACCGTGCAGGCTCACCTTGACCTGAAAGGAAAACTGATGATGCCGATCCACTGGGGTGCCTTTGCGCTGGCCATGCACTCCTGGACCGACCCGATCGTGCGGGTGTCGAAAAAGGCAAAGGAACTGAACGTGCCCATGACCACGCCCCGCATCGGAGAGCCCATCATTCTGAAGCGAAGCATTCCAACATCGCAGTGGTGGGAGTAGCGGCAGGTATAGCCTTTCGGAAACACAGAAGGCACCGACAGAGTAATGGTGTATAGGTATAAATTTGAAGGCAGGAATTCGTGAACATGAACGAAGAAACAGCACAGGCGGCAAAGCCCAAACGCCTGTTTGATTGCATCGACTGGCAGCTGAAAAACTTTCCGCTGGAAGACATGCTGGCCGCCAAGGAAGACGGCGAATGGATCAGGTATAGCACCCGCGATGTACAGGACAAGGTGAACCGAATCAGTGCCGCCCTGCTTGGCCTCGGCATCACGAAAGGCGACGGCACTGCCGAGGGCCACGACAAGATCGCGATCATCAGTCCCAACTGCCCGGAGTGGATGTTGGTAGATATGGCCATCCAGCAGATCGGTGCCATTTCGGTACCCATCTACCCCACCATCAGCAACAGCGAAATGGAGTTTGTGCTGCAGGATGCCGCCGTGAAACTGGTCTTTGTCGGAAACGAAGTACTCTTCCGCAAAATATTAGGCATGCAGGATGCGCTACCTGCTTTGGAAGCCGTCTATACCTTTAAACTGGTGGAGGACGCCCCTCACTGGAAAGAGTTGTTAGCCGAACCCTCTCCCTATACCTTGCAGCAGGTGGAACTGCTGCGCGATGCCGTGGACGAGCACGAACTGGCCACGATCCTCTATACCTCCGGCACCACCGGCACACCCAAAGGTGTGATGCTCTCGCATTACAACATCCTGAGCAATATGTTCGACAGTGCACTCATCATCCAGGAAGTAGGCGTATTTCGCAAAAAAGCCATCAGTTTCCTGCCTCTCAATCACGCCTTCGAGCGCATGGCCACCTACTGTTACTTCTATTGCGGGGTGTCGATCTACTATGCCGAAGGGATGGAAACCATTGCCGCCAACCTGCGCGAAGTGAAGCCGACTATGTTTACCACCGTGCCGCGCCTGCTCGAGAAGGTATACGAAGGCATTGTGGCCAAGGGCTCCGAACTCACGGGCAGCAAAAAGAAAATCTTCTTCTGGGCACTGGGGCTAGCCGAGCGCTTTGAGATCAACAAGCCGATGCCGGTGGCCTACCGACTGCAGTTGGCCCTGGCCGACCGCCTGGTGTTCAGCAAGTGGCGGCAGGCACTGGGCGGCGAAGTGAAATCGATCATCACAGGGGCCGCCGCCTGCCAGGTGCGCCTACTACGCATTTTCACCGCTGCCGGCATCGTCATACAGGAAGGCTACGGCCTGACCGAAGCTTCGCCGATCATCAGCGGTAACCGCTACTCCGAACAGAACCGCATGTTCGGCACAGTGGGCCCGCTGCTTAAGAGCGTGGAAGTGAAGATTGCCGAAGACGGGGAGATCCTGTGCAAAGGGCCGAACGTGATGATGGGCTACTACCGTCGTCCGGACCTAACAGCGGAAGTCATTGATCGGGACGGCTGGCTGCATACCGGCGACATCGGCACCATGATCGACGGAAAATTCCTTAAAATTACTGACCGCAAGAAAGAGCTTTTCAAGACCAGCGGAGGCAAGTATGTAGCCCCGCAGCCAATCGAGAACAAGATGGTGGAGAGCAACTGGATCGAGCAGATCATGGTAGTGGGTGAAACGCAGAAGTTCGTGGGTGCGCTGATTGTGCCGGCCTTCAACAAGCTGCGGGAGTGGTACGACACCCAAGGCAAATCCTACCCGGGAAACCGGGAGGTGCTGGAAGACCAGGAGGTATGGAAGCTGATCAAACAGTCGGTAAACCAATACAACGTGGAATTCAACCCGGTGGAACAAGTAAAAAAATTCGCGCTCATACCTGCCGAGTGGTCCATCGAAAACGGGGAACTCACCCCCACCCTCAAACTGAAGCGCCGTGTCATCCTGGAGAGGTATAAGGATCTGGTGAGCTCACTATATGTATAGTATGCCTATGCGCTAAGCGATTCGGCAAAGGACCTGATTTCGTAGCGTTTAAGCTTGTTTAGCTTCTATGCTTCGCATAAGTAGAGGGCCAAAATTTACTGACGATCCGAACTGCCGGGTACTGAGCAAAACGCATGTAGCACGCCTATACCCGATCTCGAACATCTTTCTGACCAGGAGATGGCTGAGGTTCTTAACTGCGAACGATGCATCAGTTCCGGCAAAGCCAAACCCGCACCGGGTGCACAGGTATAGCGGAGCGCCCAAGCCGCAGGTAACATGCCTTGAGGCATCACCGGGAAACCATCTGCCTTTCCGGGTAGTAAGTATAGGTATGGAGAACGCTGAAGACAAGCTGGAAGAAACCGGCACCGTATTGCCCCACCCCCAAACGCTCGTACCGACCACGCTGAACAAAGTAAATGTTCTGTTTATCGGGCCTGTGGAGAATGGCTATTTCAAACCTGCGCCGGATCTGAAGCAGACTCCTCCCCGCTGGGAACCGGGCTCGTACAGCCTGGCAGCCGGCAAGTGGCCCTCTCCTAACCTCACCGCCGACCTGATGGACCTTGCGCCCTACGACGGGCAGGCCATTATGGTCATTGCATCTGACTGGAATGAGGAAGTGATCAGTGAAGCGCGTATTTTCGGTGTGCTCGACAAAGTGGCCTGCGATGTACTACAGAAGTTTGCCTACGGGCACATGCAGGACAAGGAGGAAGAAATAGCCTCCTACATCTCAGGTATAAATAATTAAATTAAGCTTCTTTCGCAGGAACTGCTATTTACAGAACCAGCAGGGAGTTGGTGCCGCCATACTCGTTGGGGTCTCTCTGTCCGCGTCCGGACCGTTACGCCATTCTGTGCCGTCTACCAGGTATTTGAATTCGTGCTGTGTGTGGCGCGGAAGGGGACATGTTTTGTTAATGTATTGAGTTTCAGCCAAGCTACCCCAAGCACCTGTGCAGGTATAGCTCCTCCTTCCCAAGCCCCATCATTTTAGCATTGAGATTGACAAGGCTAATCAGACCCTCAGCTTTGCAGACTAACCTGTTCTGCATGAAAAAAGACTGGGTTTGCAAATGGCATCCGTTGAAAAGAAAGAATAAACGTATCTAAAGGCTTTACTTTTTAGCAACTTGCGTCTTTATTTTACCGCAATGCATTCTATCACCACAAACCGGCTTTCGCTTAGTCTTTTTTTCCTTCTTTCCGGCTTCAACTTTTCAAGCTGGGCATCCCGCATCCCCACCATCGTTTCCAAGCTTCACCTGAACGAGGCCGAACTGGGCAGTATCCTGCTGACCATGCCGGTGAGCTCGCTGATCGGCTTGCCTATATCGAGCTGGCTTGTCACCCGGTTCGACAGTCGTTTTCCCCTGATTGTGGCCATGATCCTGAATGCCGCTTCGCTCTCGTTGATCGGGATAGCCGCCACACCATTTGCCCTGGTAGTGGCCTTATTCCTGTTCTCGCTGAGCATGCGTGTGTTCAATATCGCGATCAATACTCAGGCCATTACGCTGCAGAAACTCTACGACCGCAAAATAAACGGCGCCTTCCACGGTCTCTGGAGCACAGGCGGTATTGTGGGCGTCGGCGTTACTACACTGCTGGTTTCGCTTGGCATATCCATCGTGCCACACCTGGTAGCTGTCTCTGTCATCACAACGCTGCTTGTGCTGGGCGCCTTTCCATACCTGCTGCGCAACGACCGCTCTACGACAGGCAACAAGCTCACGTTTGGCAAGCCCGATCCGTACATCCTATACCTGGGGCTGCTGGTGTTCTTTGCAGCCGTTTGCGAAGGCGGTATGTTTGATTGGAGTGGCATTTACTTCCAGCAGGTGGTGGGCGAAGAGGTCTTTACCGCAGGCTATCTCATTTTCATGTCGTTTATGGCGCTTTCGCGGTTCGTTTCAGATTGGATCATCGAGAAGATCGGGATGGAAAGAACCTACGTGCTCAGTGCCAGCCTTATTTTCTCAGGTATAGCACTAGCCATTCTGTTCCCAAGTTTCTGGCCCGCCATGATCGGCTTCTCACTGGTAGGCTTCGGCACCGCTTCGGTTATACCGATGACGTACACGCTGGCGGGCGCCTCCAAAAAGTACTCGCCTGGTATCGCCATTTCCATGATCGTGACCTTCGGAATTGTGGGTATGCTCATGGGCCCGCCGCTTATCGGCTACCTGGCCCACGCCTTCAACCTAAAGGTATCATTCATGCTCTTCGCTTTCGCAGGTATCATGCTGATCCCTATCTCCAGGAAGTTTTTTAGGCTGGAGCGGTAGGTGAGTGTTTTAGGGGTGTCTGTTATCTATACCCGCTGTATAGTCTGTTAATCCGTATTTTTTTTGATTTCCAGATGGGAATCTCGGCTTAGGCTGAGGTTCCCTTTTTTAATGGCTATACAACTCATCATGAGCAATTTATTACACACTTATACGCAGCAATTTCTTTTCAAACCCGTCTGCGCCCCGAACAATAACGCTAAGTAAGTCCTTACTTTTAAGATTTTCTGTTTAATTTAAACATCCATTAACCTTGTTAACCCCTGAAATTAGCCCATGGAAAACCTAATCAGTTTGGTGAACGACATCGTCTGGAGCAATGCACTTATCGTACTTTGCCTAGGGGCAGGTGTATACTTCTCCTTCGCTACCAAATTTCTGCAGATCCGCTATATCGGCGAAATGCTGCGCCTGCTTTTTCAGGGGGAATCCTCGAACAAAGGCATCAGTTCTTTTCAGGCTTTTACAGTAGCCATTGCCGGTCGTGTAGGCACGGGTAACATTGCCGGTGTTGCCACGGCCATTGCGATGGGCGGACCAGGTGCCGTTTTCTGGATGTGGGTGATCGCCTTCCTGGGCAGTTCTTCTGCCTTTATAGAGGCCACGCTGGGCCAGATCTATAAGCAGGTAAAAGACGGCCAGTACAGAGGTGGCCCGGCCTATTACATCGAAAAAGGACTTGGCGTAAAATGGTATGCCGTGCTGTTTGCCGTGGCTACCATTATCAGTATGGCCCTGTTCCTGCCGGGCGTGCAGAGCAACAGCATCGCATCAGGTATAAGCAATGCCTTTCAGGTACCGGTGGCATATACGGGTGGTGCCGTTACCCTGCTGCTTGCTCTTATCATTATTGGTGGTGTGAAGCGCATCGGCAACGTGGCACAGATCGTCGTACCGTTTATGGCGGGTGCTTACATCCTGATGGCGGTGGTCATCATTCTGATGAACATTTCGGAGGTTCCGGCCATATTTGGTCTCATCTTCAGTTCCGCATTTGACCTGGAGCCCGCTTTTGCCGGTGTGTTTGGCATGGCCATCGCGTGGGGTGTGAAACGAGGCATCTACTCTAACGAAGCAGGCCAGGGTACTGCACCACATGCTGCTGCAGCCGCCGAAGTGAGCCATCCTGCCAAGCAGGGCTTAGTGCAAGCCTTTTCTGTTTACGTCGATACGCTTTTCGTTTGTTCAGCTACGGCCTTCATGATCCTGTTTACAGGGCAGTATAATGTGGCAAACCCGGAAGGGGGCTTTCTAGTGGAGAACCTGCCGGGCGTGCCGTACGGGCCAGAGTATACGCAGCTGGCAGTAAGCACACACTTCCCTGCCCTGGGTAGCGGTTTTGTTGCTATTTCGCTGTTCTTCTTCGCTTTTACCACCATCATGGCCTATTACTACATTGCTGAAACCAACCTGAGCTACCTGAACACCAAAAACAGAAAATGGATGCTTTGGGCGCTTCGCCTGCTGATACTCGCCGCCACCTTCTACGGCTCGGTAAAGACGGCAGAATCGGCCTGGACGCTGGGCGATATCGGGGTGGGTATTATGGCGTGGCTGAACATAATTGCCATTTTCCTGCTACGCAAGCCTGCCTTACGCACCCTGCAGGATTACCTGGCGCAGCGCAAAGCCGGCCTCGACCCGACTTTTGACCCGGAGAAACTAGGTATAAAGAACGCCGGAGACTGGAATAAATCGATAGGTATTGACGAGCAGGAAGAGCCAGATCAAAAAGAACTCAAAGCAGTTTAGCTGCGCAAATAGGTGTTATATAAAACAAAAGAGACGCTGCAATCGCGTCTCTTTTGTTTTTATGGTATGCCGTTTCTTGCTCAGAGATTACGCCCTTGAGGGGCCCACGGGGGTGTAATCATGAACAGACTATCTTCCTTCAATCACTGAGCGGTTCGCTCCCACTCCACCTCCGGAAACACCACTTCCAGTTGCCGTTTGATCACCCGATAATTCCCTTTCCAAAAACTGGCCAGGTCCGATACGGTCGTGATGGGCTTGAGCTCCGGGCTGAGCAGGGCCAGTTCTACCGTCATCTCGCCATCATCCACGGTCGGGCTTTCTTCCCAGTCCAGCACATCCTGCAGCCGGATCTCCAGCTTGGGCTGACTGCCGTCTGGTTGGTAAGTGAGGTCTGTACCTGATCCATCCGGCAAGGTGATACTAGACGGAGCCAGCACTTCCAAACGGGCACGCTGCTCATCATTCAGGTATTTCGCTTCGAGTATCGGCAAAAGCTCCAATTCCATCAGTTCATCAGGGTGCTCAATATCGAAAAGGTAGGACTTCAACCAATCCCAGTTTGTCATGAGCAAGGTGCTGGTGCTCACGTCAGGCCAGAACTCGGAGGGGCGCCATTTGCGCAGGCTCAGCACACGGTTTTGCCACTGCCTTACTTCGTAGTTAAAGTCCAGCAGGTGCTCGCCTTCGTGCTTGATAGCTTCGGACATGGCAGGTACGCGGTGCTTTTCGTCGGGAGTTGGCAGTGGTTTGCTTTGTAGCACGATGCTGCCGATACGAGTGTCCATGGAGGCGGTAAGTTCGCCGTCGTTCAGGTCCCAGTGGTAACTTTCCTGCTGCTTCACAAGCGGAGCCAGATCGCGCGGGTTGAGCGGCGAGGCCAGGAAAATGCGGCCCGGATTGTCACCGGTGCCGGCGTGCAGGTGCGCGATGGCCAGCCAGGGCTCGTGCGCCAGATCATCGCGGTGGCCGGCAGACGCGTATTGGCCGCTCGCCAACTGGAACTGTGCGTTATTGCCGGGGCGGGCGTAGGCGATGCGCTCCGGGTAGCAATGCGTGAGCAGCACACCGGTTTCGTAATCGTCGAAAGCACCGTTCTCGGGTTCTATGCTGAACAGCGAGCGGTACGAGCGGGCGACTTTCTCGATCTTGCCAAATTTCTTACCCTGCCCCTGCTCTTTTCTATACCTCCGGAGAGCTTCTATTCTCAGGTTGATATCTATACCTGCATTTCGGTCCAGCGGGTCGCGCTCTTCCAGGATGGCGGCAATGTCACTGGCCAGTGCCACCTGGTCGGTTTCCTCGGCTTTGAGCAGCATGTGCGCGATACGCGGGTGGCAGGGCAGCGCGTGCATTTTCTTGCCGTGCTCCGTAATGCGGCCATGCTCCAGCGCCTGCAGCTGGTGGAGCATCTCGGTGGCGTATTGCAAGGCAGCGCGTGGCGGCGGGTTCAGCCAGGTCAGACCACGAATGTCCGTGATGCCCCACTGCGCCATGTCGAGCACGAGCGAGGACAAATCGGCTTCCATAATCTCGGGGGTGCGGTGCGGGGCCATGCGCTCATGCGTGGTTTTGCTCCACATGCGGTAGGCTTTGCCCGGACCCAGACGACCGGCACGGCCGGCACGCTGATCGGCAGCGTCTTTGGAGATGCGCACCGTTTCGAGTCGGGACAAGCCGGACTTCGGGTCGAAGCGGGAGGTTTTGCCGAAGCCCGTATCTACCACCACCGAAATGCCTTCTATCGTCAAACTGGTCTCGGCGATACTGGTGGCCAGCACCACTTTGCGTTTGCCGTCGCGGTCGGGCATGATGGCGGCGTACTGCTTGCCGAAGGGCAGCATCCCGAACAGCGGGTGTATTCTAAAATCGCGCAACTGGCGGCGCAGGAATTCTTCTACTTTGCGGATATCATTTTCGCCGGGCAGGAACACCAGGATATCGCCTTCCTGCTCCTTAGCCGCCTGCACCACCACCTTGGCTGTCATTTCGGGCAGCATGCGGTCATCGGCGTCGCCGGTATAAAAAGTTTCGATGGGGTACTGTCGCCCCATGCTTTGCGCCACCGGGGCCTTGAGCAGGCTCGTGAGCTGCGGCATATCCAGGGTGGCCGACATCACCATAATGCGCAAATCCGGGCGAAGCGCCTGCTGCGCCTCCCGGCTCAAGGCCATGGCCACATCGGCATGAATGCTGCGCTCATGAAATTCATCAAAGATCACGATGCCTATACCTATGAGCGAGCGGTCGCTGTGGATCATGCGGGTGAGGATGCCTTCGGTCACCACCTCAATGCGGGTCTTGTCGGAAATGCGCGTCTCGAAACGGATGCGATAACCGACGGTCTGGCCTACCTCCTCGCCCAACAGCTGCGCCAGGCGCTCGGCAATGGTTTTGGCCGCCAGGCGCCGGGGCTCCAGCATAATGATCTTCTGATCTTTCAGCCAGGGCTCGTCGAGTATCGCCAGCGGCAGCAAGGTGCTTTTACCGGCTCCCGGAGGTGCGTTTACGATCAGCGTGTTCTGTGCTGACAGGTGTTCTCTGACGGCAGGTATAATTTCCCGAACAGGGAGGTCTATGGAAAATGGATTGAAAGGCAAAAGTTAAGCTTTAAGTAAACTATAATGGAGGTATACGTTGGTACCTGTCCGCAAATTTACGCAATGTTAGCCGAGATTGTATAACGCGTGTATTTACGCTGGCAGGCAGCAGCGTAAACTATGGATTTTCAACTAGAACTTTCTGCCTTCCCTTTTAAATTATAATACCCTATACATTTACAACTCACTTACAGGTATAAGCCTTTTAGACTATTTTAATAAGCGCCTTTTCAAACCATCATTCCGGTAGCTGTTTTTATGATTTTCACCGCTAACCTACTTCCTCCTTCCCTGCCTTAACTAACAAAATAGTGACACTCACTTCTTATCAAATAAATAATTAAATTTTATCTGGTTATAATTATAAATAAATCGTATCATTTTCTATAGCTTCTATTCTGGCAAGCATGCCCCTACATTCCGTCCGACAAGTTTTATTCATACAATTCATATCATATACCATTTAAATCTATCTCCATGAAACAACTTAAACCATTTCTATCAGTCATACTGGTAACTGTCCTGGCTTTTTCCTGTCAGGATCAGCTTCAGGAAGAAGAGATAGCGCCTCAGGCCGCTTCTTTAGAAAATATGGTGCAGACCAATACCCGGCATGGAAAATACATGCTGTACAAAGCCGAGTACATCACTTCCGGCGAGGGTAAAGAAGTGGGTAATGTGGTTTACTTCAACCATCGGGGCAACAAGCAGCTTGATGAGGACTTCGTAGAGGATTACAGTGAAGACGGCACCAGCGACATCAGCTACTATGTCGATAACAACAGGCATTCTGAGGATTTGTCGGCTGACATTACAGAAGCTGCTATCGACAGAGCCATGGATACCTGGGACGACGCAACCTGCTCCGATCTAGGTATGACCAAATTGCCTTATGATGGCCGCTCAACCGGTTTCATCGCTGAGTTGTTTGGCTACGGCGGTAGTTATGCCTATGTAGCTGATATTGTGCACGCCGGCTGGCTTCCGGGAGAATTCTTTGATATGATTATACCTGGAGGAAGTACAGGCGTTCTGGCCGTAACTTTCACGCTCATCTATGTAGATGCAGAAGGAAACCCCACAGACATGGATGGCAATGGAAAAGCGGACGTTGCCTGGAGGGAAATTTACCACAATGATGCCTTCACCTGGAATGATGGCTATACCTATGATGTGGAGACGATCGCTTTGCATGAGGCCGGACATGGCTTAAGCCAGAACCATTTCGGAACAGCATTTACAACCCTGAAGAATGGCAAGCTGCATTTTGCTCCACGTGCGGTGATGAATGCGGCCTATTCGCAGGTGCAAACCGAAATTTCAGGCACCGACCTGGCCGGCCATTGCAGCAATTGGGCCAACTGGGGTAAGTAAAGACGAAAGCACGCTAGCAAAAAAGGAGCCCTTCCAATATCATGGAAGGGCTCCTTTTTTTCATTAGCTATACCTGTAGGCAATACTTTACAATCAGCGTGTTTTGTGCCGAAATGTGTTCCTTATACAGAAATTCCCCATCCTTAGTGACAGCTGTAGGTATAGCGGAAATTCTCGATCATACCAGTATCGAAATCAGACTTGATCATGGTGGCCGGGTAACCCTGGCTGGTGTAGGTATAGGTCGCGTTATACTTTGGCATGTCATCGTAAGGCTCTGAAGTATTATACCCCAGCAGGTTGTGCGCTGATGGCGGCTGCAAAGGCTGGAAGAAGGTATAGGCCTGCTCCTGCGGATGTCGCTTCTTGTCGTCGTACCGCAATGTGATGTTCACCTCCCGTTGCGGGTCGTAAGAAAAGTATTGAATGGTAGTCGGATCACCGTTGCTATAGGTATAGCGCCATGCTCCGTATAGGGTAGCTTTGCCATTCTCAACATATAAGTAATGTGCCTCTTCCAGTTCGTTGCGGCTGTTGTAGATGAAGCTATAATAATCCCGCTCTTTCAGCACACCATTTTGCCCACGGTAGCTCCTGATTTGTCTGACCCGTTGGTTCTGCTCGTTATACTCGTTCAGATAAGTTTCACGGTTGCCGTTTACCTGCACCACCCGCCCTTTGCCGTCGTAGCTCATAGTGAACTTTTGCCAGGGTATACCTGCCGAGTCGGCGCTTACAGAGCTGAGCTGTCCCTGTGTGTTGTAGCTGTAGACAACCCTCTGCGTAAAGACCGGCGGCTCCAGGCCAAACCTGGCCTCGTAGGTTATTTCCTGCAAATGGCAACCCTGCTCCGGCTCCGGGTCTTTGTCTTTATCAGTCGGACATCCCCACAGCAGCAAAGCCAGTGGAAGCAATAAGAGTAAGCGTGTTTTCATGCAGGGAAGATAAAGGAAAATTATGAAGACGCGCTAAGATTAGTACGCTACTGCGCCAAGCCGCTTTTCCCTCAGATTAGCTTAAGCTGGTAAGTAAACCCGAAAGGTGGTCCCAACGTTTTGCTTGCTCTCCACTTCTATCCTTCCGTCTGTGTTTTCCACTATCTTCTTGACCATGTAAAGCCCGATACCAGTGCCTTCCACATGGTCATGGAATCGTTTGAACATGGTAAAAAGGCCTTTTCTCTGACCGGGAGTCATGCCGAGCCCGTTATCGGCAAAAGTCAGCACATGGAGCTGGTCGTCTGTATGGCAACTGATCTGAACCCGGGGAATCCGATCAGCAGCGCGGTACTTGATGGCGTTGGAGAGCAGGTTGTATACCACGCTCCGCATGTTCTTGCCGGAGATGCGGATTGCCGTGTGCGGCGCTACATTCGTTTCCAGCACAGCCTGGGTAGATTTTATCAGGGGCGCCAGGTCCAGGGTCACTTCTTTGATCACCTCCGCCACATCCACTAACTCGGCATTGAGTTCGTTCTGCTGCTGAAGCTTGGCCACCTCCGTCAGGCTGTCAATGGTCTTCTTAAAGCGTTCCACAGAGCCCTTCATCATATCCAGTATCAGCTGTGTATCACTTCTCTGCTCGCCTGTGGCAGTGTACCCTTGGGGCAGGAGCGCCAGCAGGCCTTCTATGTTGAGGATGGGAGCCTTCAGGTCGTGGGAGGCGGTATAAATAAAATTATCCAGGTCATTGTTGATGCTGATCAGGTGCCGGTTGTTTACTTCCAATGCCTCCTGTTGTTCCTTCCCCTCGTGCACATCGGTGGCCGTTCCAAACCATGCTGTCACTTTGCCCTCACTGTCGCGTTGAGGAAGTGCGCGGCTCAGGTGCCAGCGATGGCTGCCGTCCCGCATCCGCAGCCTGTGCTCTATCTCATAGCGCTTACCCGTCTGCACAGCCTTGTCCCAGGCCTCTACCGTTGGCTGCTCATCCTCTTCAATAAGTATGCTCTCCCAGTGCCATGCACCATTTGGTAGCTGTCTGGCCCCCGAAAACTCAGATACCCTGTTGTTGTAGTAGGTCACTGTCCCGTCTGGTTCGGCGATCCAGACGATCTGTGGCATGGCGTCGGCCAGATTCTGCAGGTCCCGGGCGCTTTGCTCAATCTTTTTTCTGGCCTGTACCTGCTCTGTCACATCAAGCGCTACGTGTATAACGCCGGTCACTTCGTCTTCTTCCATCAGCGGTGTGTAAGACACATTTAAATAATGTGCTTCCAGTTCCCCGTTTTTCAACAAATTGACCAACACTTCATTTCCGGTTTTGGCCTTCCCTGTTTGCAGCACTTCCCGGACAATTCCCAGCACAGGCTGGTCCTTCACCTCTGGCAGCGCTTCCTCTAATTTCTTACCGTTCACCTCGTCTGCCGTCTCTTTGCCCATAATATGCAGCATGGGTTCATTCACATTCTCAAACACCATATCGCTGCTCCTCGTTAAGGCAATGGCGATAGGTGCCTGCTTGATCATATTCCGGAAACGTGATTCGCTTTCCGCTAATCGCCTTTGGGCTAGTACCTCTTCTGTAACATCCACGGCTGTGTGGTGGATGCCGTAAACTTCGCCTTCTTTGTTAAAAAGTGGTTTATAGGTAAAGTTGAAGTAAGCAGGCTGTAAGCGGCCATCTACTACCAGTTCCGCTCTTTCTTTAGTGCCAACATAGGTTTGCCCGGTTCTGAAAACTGTCTCCAATAAGTCGGGGAATGGCTGGCCCTCTAACTCCGGCACTGCCTCGCGTAATGTTTTCCCTGCTATCGTGCTGTCTTTTCCCCAGTAACCCAGCATGATTTTGTTGGCATACTGTATTTTTATGTCCTTGTCCAGATAAAGTGCGGTGGCGATCGGGGCTTCTTCGATCAGGGTGCGATAACGGGATTCGCTTTCCTCGACCTTTCTGCGGGCCAGCACCTGCTCCGTGACGTCGTGCGCCACACTAAACACTCCGGCTGCTGCCGTATCGCCTGCATTGGCATAGTATGGCTGGTATACAAAATTGTAGTAGCAGAGCACTTCCTCCCCCTCCTTTATCAGTTTAACAGGAAACTCTGTCGCATAAAAAGGCTGGCCTGTTTCACGTACCTGGTCCAGCAATTCAGGGAAACCCTGTGATGTGGTTTCCGGAAGGGATTCAAACAAAGGTTTGCCAATGATATCGGATGTTCTTCCCAGTATGGTGAGTATTTCCTCGTTTGCAAGCTCTACCCTATTCTCAGGGCCAGTAACAATGTAGACCGCCACAGGAGCCTGTATAAACAAGCTGTACTTTTTTTCAATCTCCCGCATGGCAGCAGCCTTTCTTTCTGCCATCACTTGCTCTGTGATCTCAGATGGAGCATGCAAAATATACAGCACGTTGCCCTCTGCATCCAGCACCGGCTTATTACTTGTTTTCCAATACCGCTCTTCAAATACGCCGTCTGCGTTTACCAAATCATAACTCAGCACCGGCATCTGGTCGGTCACTTTGTCTCTCAGTACTTTCGCAAGCGAAACGCTTAAGTTGGAGGGACCCGTTGAGGAGGCATCTTCCGGGTTCTCAGGGTAAACCTCAAAGACACTCTTCCCAATTAATTCTTCCCTTTTCTGCCCCGTGATTTGCAACTGTTCGTCGCTCACGGCCAGTATGGTAAACAAGGGTGGATTGGGTTGCAGCAACAAAAAATTGCCTGGTAAGGTGTTAAAAACTATCTGAAAGTCTGTTGTGGGAACACGCCCTCCGGCAAAAATAGCTTGCTGCATGCAGTGTGTAATAAGTGATGTTGTAAGATACACAATTACGCAGCAAGATTAATTCCGCATCGTTGCAATGTCAGTGTTAAGCCAGAAAATTTTAGAACAGACAAACTCCCCGGAAATGCCTATACCTCGGCCCCGTCACCTACATTTATTGGCTGACTCACAACGGACTGGTTGGCCAGAAAAACACCTCCGTCACGGTTCAGGATTAAGCGACAAAGGCATTACCGTCTCGCTCGTTACGGTCGAAAACGGGGGCTATACCTGGCCGGGCAGTGCGCCCTTTAACAGTGGTTACCCCTGGGCAACACGACCGCCGACATCGACATTAATGAAATGATGTGGAGCTTTTTTAGCAAAAACAGGAAGCGCTAAGGTATAGGCAGGTATAGAAAAACAGCTACAGCAAGATTGAGAGAGTCGCTATACCTTGAAAACAAAGCAGTCCCGGACGCGTCGTGTCGGGACTGCTTTACCGTTTGTCAGGAATTCGCCGCCAGGTATTCCCTTACGTCATGTATGATTTCCCGAACAGGTAAGTCTATGGTGAAAGGGTTGAAGGGCAAGGGAGTAAGCTTTGGGTAAATCATGAAGATGTATACCTTTGTTGCTACCTATAAATGTCTGGTGAGAATGTATAATGTGCAGGCTTAAGGAAGCAAGTACCTTACTTAACCAATTGTAAGGTTATGAGTTATGGTATTTCAATGCGGAACTCCATAACTTTCCCACCCTTACTCATTGTCTCTCCGTAAGCCTTTATATCGTTATATAATTGAAGTAATCTATTGTCAGCAATTCCATTTTCAATTGCATGTTCAAAAGTCTCTAATGCCCTCTCCGGATTATTCTGAATTAAATAACTTATACCAAGATACCTATAGTTATCTGACCTTCTGGGCATTTTTGAGATGGCCTTTTTATAATTTTTAATAGCTGATTTATAAAGCTTAAATTTAAGAAAATCAAGACCTTTTGAGAACTCTATTATGTCAAGCCTAAATAATGGGTTTTTTAGTCTCTTGATATACCATAATTTACTTCCCACGCCAATTGTCACTTTAGCTAAAAGCATGTATAGGCTAAGCAGTAAAGCTAGAAAAAATCTAAGCACAAACATCAATGAGCCTTTCATACTATAATTGAATAAGGAAAGCCAAAACATGATTATACTATAATACATAGTTCTAAAGTATTGAAGGTTTAGTAAATAAGCATTAACTAAACCTTCATTTATCAGGTAAGGATTTCCACCTAGAATTTTTGCTATTTTGAGATGTCTGATTGCAGCAGGATAATTACCTAAGCCCACATGCGCTTGTGCTGCATGTATGAATATTAGTGGGTTGTTAGCTCCTGATCTTATTAAGAGACGAATCTGTTTCAGGGATTCATCAAATTCATTGCTCATTCCATAAGATACTGAAAGAGGCACCCTCCAGAACTCTGTTTTACTGTATTTGCCGGCTTCAAAATAGTACTTTCTAGCCTCTTGGAATTTTTTTTGATAATCTAGAATCATCGCTAACTGTAAAAGCAACTCCATGCTTTTTTTCTTTTTCTTCACAGCTAACCTAGCGACATTCTCTAAATCGTTTAAATATGCTCTTTCATTTATAATCCACTTTCTATGGATTTTATATTTAATGTAAACTAGAAACTTTACAGTTAGATAATAATTTAAAGAGTCAACATTGTTATTGCCAAATTTATAAGCTTTTTCAGCATCGAGTAGTAAATTATCTACATTTATTGCGTTATTTTTTTTTGAGAACTCAGCTTTGATTTTTTCAAGATAAGGAGTGCTCCTTCCTTCTTTAGCCAAAATTAATGACATATAGTCCAAGTAATCTTCACTTTGCTTTGAGTCCTGTTTAGATTTATAGTTTAAGTAAATAGATGCTACAAATGAAATTGCAGTAAGAACAAATACCACAAGGCTGAATTCACTAGCAAAAAACAAACTCACAACTCCTAGTGAGAGAAGTAGTGTAGTAAAAACAAAGAAGATATTTCTTTTGCGTCCTGTTCTGTAGGCTTCTGAAACTTCTAATGGCATGTGCTAATTAAATTTTTTGTAAACAATTTATTGACTTTTATATAATCCCGCGAGAAACCTACTTTTAGTCTATACTTGACCATGCAACTAACTAATTGGCATACATATTAGATATTCTTAAAATTATTTTTATCAATTTTTTTCTTTAAATAGAACCAGGTTTGGGTTTTTCTAATTTTTATATTTTTCTGATAAGCAGGACTGTATAAGCCAGGAAATAGAGCGCCATCCAGTTATTGACTTTTGCTTCAAAGCGCACCAGCAGAACTCTGAAGCTGTCAAGCCAGGCATAGGCCTACTCCACCCCATTTCTTCTCTTTCTTCTCTTGTAGAGCTCCGGGTCAAAGTACACTTAGCCTTCTGAAGCAGAGCCATTTCAGGGGTTTAAAACTATGTTGGCCTCTATTCTGAGCGAGGAGCAAAGCTTTCTGAAAGCCTCGGCGTCAAAGCCCGCGGCAGCCCTCCACTTCCAGCCCTGCCTCCTGGAGCAGTTGGGTCAGCTACCTGAACATCTTCTCGATCTCAAACAGGTCGTGGTTGCCTGCCACTGGCCCCCTATGCATCTTAGGACCGCGTTTGCCAACACTTAAGTGTGGCACGATCTAGTTGTTTATGCTATCTTCACTTAAGACTTCCATCGAATTAGGACCTGGTGATCGAATGTTCTCGCAAGCATTTTTAGAACCCTAATTTTTTGAGGTTCTCAAACCTTAAATAGGCTCTCTTTAATCTTTACCGTTATTATGATATGATTATAATTTTTCTATTTCAAAAATTAGCTTTGCGTCACTTGACTATTCCTTACTTTAGTTTTTCTTGTAATGCCTCTTTATAATGTTTCTTAACAGCCTCCCTATATATTGTCCAATCAACTCCTTGTTTAAGATCGTAGATTACTGTTTCTAAAACTTCCTTCTCGTTGCTAATCTCTATCATTAGTTTTTTGTCGAAAAAGGTTGGCTTAAAAAACAAGCTTGTCTTCAAGGAAAAATCTACACGGTTCATTAAATCATGTCTTCGAAACATTGAAGTTTCTTCAGTATTACCAAGGCCCACATAAAAGCTCCCAAATGACCAGTCTTCCCCAAGTTCTCTACACAAACCGCTTAAAACATCCATAGTTTGTGTGACAGCCATATCTTTTAATCCATGTACCATTTTTTTAGTTTGGTACTCTACTCTATCGACTACTTTACTTTTTATATCTTTCAATTCTTCGTCGTCTGCATCAATAATGTTAGACTTTAAAACAAAATCCTGAAGTTCTCTCAAATTTGTCAAATTCATGTCGATAGCTGCCTGTAGCTTTGCAAGTAATTCAGTCTTCTTAGGAGCCTGTTCTAATTGCATTTCAAGCCTTTGCTCCAACTCTTTGTTATTGGCGCAGTTATCTAAAATTGTCTTGATTAACGGCAGTCCTTCGTAGATCCTATCACTTTTCCATTGGTTGCAGTATGAATGAGCAGGAATCCAATTCTCATAATCATTTATGTTAAAGCTTTCATCTAAACCATAAGTTATAAACACTTGCTTCATCCTTACTGGATCATTTAAAAGTTCCTCCGGTAGGACATGATCAACATGAAAGCTCTTAAAGTCAACAGGTTCTCTGCACCATTGACATCTCCCTTGGAATGCCTTATAAACGGCATATCTTTGATTGTTTTTGAAAGAATACTTCGACATATTACAAATATAGAAACTATACGATATGTCATGCTTTAAATATAGTAAATTTAGTTGCGACCTTTACCTAAGCTGCCGTGCATTTACAGCTTTTGCATTTTCCTTTCCGCGAAGCTATACCTTCAGCACGAGCTACAAGCTCGCTCCAGCGGGTGTAATAGCCTGCTATATTTTTAAGTAGATTAGCACATGACAAAAGCTGAAACAGAGATCATCGACCACCTGCACTTTCATGAAAAATACCTTGAGCTGGTGCAGCAGCGCCGGAAAACGTCTACGGTCCGGTTAGGGTATGTGCTGCCAAACGCCATACAGTTGCCGCTAGTTTTTGGCGACATGCCTTTACCAGAAAAGGCACAGATAGAAAAGCTGGATTTTACCAAATCGTTTTCCGACTTAACCGAGGCTGACGCCCTGACGGATGGGTTTGAGAGTCTGGAAACCCTCCGGGCAGACCTGAAAGTGTTATATCCGGACATTACAGCCGAAGACCGTTGTACCATCATTTACTTTAAGTTGCTACCCGCGTAAAAATTGAAATGCAGGCGATTCCCCGCACTGCCGCGATCTTGCAGCTCGTGTCTTTTCTTTTCCACACAGCTATACCTTCAGCTAAAGAACAGTACGAGCTACAAGCTCGCACTGCCGAAGGAGTTAAAACATTAGCAGGATAAATAGATGGCAAAGAATATCCATTTTGGTGTACTGGAGAGTCGTCTTCTCGCAGGAGGAATACTTAAAAATCACTACTCCTTGTGCTAACAAACATATTGAACCTCCTTTATCACTATCTTGTAAGGCAATTTCCACCACCTATACCTGAGCAAAACCTTGCGCTACTTCTTTCATATCGGCTATAGCGGCACGCACTACAAAGGGTGGCAGCGACACCCCTATGGTGTAGGGGTGCAGCAGGTGATAGAAGAATGTCTGAAGAAGATTCTGAAGCAGCCCGTAGCGATTGTGGGTTGTGGCAGAACGGATGCCGGGGTACATGCGAGCCAGTTCTTTTTTCACCTGGATGTAGCGCAGCCCTGGGAATTTGACATGCTTTTCCGGCTGAACAAAGTTTTACCGCCCGATATCGCCGTGTTCGATATCATGCCGGTGGAGGGCCTGCCCCACGCCCGCTTTGATGCCAGCAAAAGAAGCTACGACTACTTTATCCATACCTACAAAGATCCGTTTCTGCACGATGTAAGCGCCCTATACCTTGTTCGGAACCTGAACCTGGATGCCATGCAGGCGGCCGCTGCCCTGCTCCCCCTTTACACCGATTACAGGAACCTCTGCCTGACGCCGGCAGAGCATGACAGCACCATCTGCCATGTTACAGAAGCCCGCTGGTTGATGGACCAGCAGGGTGACAGGCTGCGTTTTCAGATTTCGGCTAACAGGTTTCTGAGCCGCATGATCCGCATCATTGTGGGCCAACTGCTGCAGGTCGGAACCGGCGCGCTCAGCCTGCCCGAGTTTGAAAGTTACCTGGCGCTGGAGAAAGCACCCAAGCACCTTTCGCCGGCCTATCCGCAAGGGCTATACCTGTCCAAAGTAAGCTACCCTTTCCTGGACCTCGCGCCCCGTCCTGCCTTCTCCTCTGCCACTGCTGCTGTCTGGCAAACGATCTGAGGCTACTCCACCACCCGCAAAACATCTGCCTGCACATCATTTTCACCAACAGTACGTTCCTCCGTCGGGCTGTCGAATACCACCAGCACGTGCTGCTCATCCAGTATGGCAAGTCCTTCCGCTTTGTCTTTCCCGGAGTTCTCCCCTGTGCCGTGCGGCACCTCGCACAGCCGCTCCAGTTCGTTGTGATGCAGCAGCTGCTCAGTGTGTTTGTTCACGGCATCGCGCCAGCGGTAGATGGCAATCACGCCGTCCAGATCCATGGTGGGCCCGGCCAGCAGGTATAGGTCATTCCCGAAAATGCGTAGCTCCCGTATACCTTTGCCCCGCAGGTTCAGGAAGTGCTTCCGGTAGGGTTTCTCCTTCGTCAGCTGCTTCAGGTGCAGTATACCGGCCTTATCCTCTTCGGGCTCCACTTCCAGCACCATGGCCCAGCCCCTCAGCACCGGTCCGCGAAGCCCTATATAAATGCGATGTCCGTGTATGGCCAGCCCTTCAATATCGAAGCCATTGTCTTTGCCGGGAATGTCCATAAAAGGAGCAATGTGCGGGTCCTGCCGTAGCACTTCCGTTAACAGACTGCTGGTTTTGTCGCCCTTCAACTGACCCGCACGCAGCATTTTGCCGGGCTTGTCCGGATCTTCCACTTCTTTGTACAAGGTATACCCCCCTGTCGCCGGGTCCTGAAGAATAGGGATGCGCGCCAGCAGGTAGCGGTTCGGGTCACTTTTGATTTTTGACAGGCGCTCTATCTGCTTTTTGATGGAGTCAGGCCGCTTCGGTTTCTTGCGCTTCAGACTGTGGGAGCCAATCAGCCAGAGGTAGTGATCGGCCATACCCATCCCCTCGATGTCGATCTCGCTGAAATCCTTTGCCGGGAGGTCCAGGTAATCGTGCACATCAAACGAATGGTGCTTGCCGAAAGAACCGTCAGGCAGGCGGGTAAGGCGCTCAATGGTAGTGCGCTCATCACAACTCAGCCATAAGTTATCGCCGAGCAAAAGGGCTGTAGAGAGGCCATCGCGCACATGCTTGCCTTTGGCATTCAGGCTCAGGTCGGGGGAAAAGGAAAGTTTAATTTTATCGCGCATGTAGTATGTTTGGAGTTATGTTATACCTGTTCAGGTGTACGCAGGTACAGGTGTACAGACTGTGGCTATAAAACGAACTATGTGATAAATAGTATGTCCTCCGTTGGCGTGAGCTTGCAGCCTTATCTTGTCCCATAACTTTTCTGGATATGGGCCTTGGTTTTGGGAAACTGTCCCCTTGAGGACAAGTGAGACGAGAGTCGAAACTTGCAACCATAGTTCCCAGGGGTGTAATGCTACGAAGCGGCCGGCTTGTGTGCGCCAATGCCGGTAAATTCACAGGTGTAGACACCCCTATGATCCCCCAAGGGGATACTCTTCTCCTACTGCTGCTACACTTTAGTTGGAAAAGGGCAAATCTGGGAAAGTTATGGGACAAGATAAGGCTTGCAGATCGTGCCTATACCTATCCACGCAGCTATACCTTCAGCACAAGTAGCAGCACGAGCTACAAACTTGAACCGGCACACCATGCATGAATAGTGTAAACTACAAAAGCGGGGCTCGAAGGTTTTACACCCGCCCCGCTTTTATTTATGTAATAAAGTATGATTTCTTAGATGCAGCTAACCGAGACCTTAAGCCTCCTGTTTCTGAGCAGCCAGTAGTGCATCAAGGCCTTCCATGGCCATGGTCAGGCCTTCTTTAAAGCCCATCTGGATGGTGGTTTCGAGTTGTGCCAGGTCATCGAATGTGATCAGGTTCTCTACTAAAGTAACATCCTCTTTAGGTGTGAAACTTACCTCCCACTTCGATTGCGGCATTTCAGTGTTTACTACACCTTCGGCATCTGCAAAACCATCCAGTGCGGTGAAGCGCTTTTTAGGATCAATGGACTTGTAATTAGCCAATGCCCAGTGCTCTTCCCCTTCCGGACCAACCATGGCATAATGCCAGTGGCCGCCTTCTCTGAAATCCATTGTTTTGGTACGGGATTTCCAGGGTTTCGGCGCCCACCATTGGTCCAGGATCTCGCTTTTTGTGTAGGCATCCCACACAAGCGGGAGTTCTGCAGCAAACTCTCTTTTAACGGTGATCGTTTTGTTTACTTTGTTCACATTAAACTCAAATTCCAGGTTTCTTTTCATGGCTTATTGGTTTTTAGGTTTGATAATACGGTGTCCAATTCGCTGAAACGGTCTTCCCAGATCTTCCGGAACTGTTCCAGCCATTTGTCAATTTCTTTCATCTTAGCTACTTCAAGCTGATAGTAAATTTCGCGTCCCTGCTGTTCCTGTTTTACAAGCTGGCACTCCGTCAGAATCTGCAAGTGCTTTGAAACAGCCTGCCTGCTGGTGTCAAAATGTTCGGCTATCGCATTCGGCGTCATGGCCTGCAGGGCAATTAAACCGATGATGGCTCTGCGGGTGGGGTCTGCTATCGCCTGAAAAACGTCTCTTCTCATTTTTTTAATTAAGATATGCAACCATTTGTTTGCTAATATACGTGCAACTGAACGGTTGCGTTAATTATTTTTCATTTATTTTTAAATAATTTACTGAGAGATAGTTACTAAGGAGTAAACTTCATACAGTCTTTCTGAGATAACTAGTTCTACAGAAGATCTCGGGGCAGTCTTTAATAACTTGAATTTTCAAAAAGCAGCACTGTAAAACCTCCCTGCTCCCGCTAGCGCGAGTTTTCAGTTCGTGCCTATACCTTACCAAGCAGCTATACCTTCAGCACAAGTTGAAGTACAAGCTCGCACTAGCAAATATTCACTCCCCGTTGATATAGGGGTTCACTCCCTCCGCCCTTCAAAAAAACTTCTCCCTTCTTGTAGTTTTCCCTTAACTTCTGCAACTAACACTATATCCGCATGTAAACCTAAAGCACGATGGCGCAGCAAGTAGACGAGACCTTTATGCAGCAGCTAAACCAGCACCTGGGTATAGCGCATAAGGTATGCGGCCTCTATTTCTCGGATGCGGAGGAGAAGCAGGATGTGGTGCAGGAAATGCTCTACCAGCTCTGGCGGTCGTACCCGGGTTTCGACGGACGTTCCCAATTCTCTACCTGGATGTACAGCGTCTGCCTGAACACCGCCCTAACCTATCGGCGCAAGGAAAGCAAACACAAAAGCCAGCCGCTTACGCCGAGCCACCACCAGATAGCCGAGGAGCCGGCTAATCCCCAGGAAGAGAGCCTGCAGCAACTCCATGACGCCATCGCTACCTTGTCGCCGCTGAACAAGGCTCTGGTGCTGCTATACCTGGAGGACCTGCGCTACGAGGAAATTGCGCAGATAACGGGCCTGACCAAAAGCAACGTGAGCGTGCGACTGGTCAGGGTAAAGAAAGAACTGGAGACGAAGCTAAAGAAACAATCTGATACTTACAGCGATGCCAAACTTAGATGACCTGAAGCAAAAATGGAACGTGGAGCAGCCCGCTCTAGAGGCCTCAGTTCCTTACGATGCCGTTACGTTGAACCACATAATTCGAACAAGAATGAAAAAGCAAAACAACACCATCTTTCGTTACTTCTGGGCTACCTTCACCTTTCATATCGTGGTGTACGCCCTGTTGAGCCACGTCCTGATCAGGTATGGCGCCGACACCAATATGCGGCTTCTGGGTCTGCTTGGCTTCGGGGTGATGGTGCCTTTCACGGCCTTCATGCTCTGGCGTTACAAACAAATGGCCGTCGCGAAAATGAACCAGGAAAGTGCCGCCTCCATCCATACCTACATCAGCCGGCAACGTGCATTGCTGGTCGGTTTCTATACCTTCAAGAAGCGCTACGAACTGGTGCTGATTCCGCTGATCACGGCCATCGGCGTGGTGCTGGTGTTCGCGCTCTACATCCCGGGCGGCGTGATGGCCTACCCTGGTTCAGCCCTGGTCACTTTTGCACTGGCTGCCTTGATTTGCCTGCTGGCAATCCGCAATGAAAACAAAAAATACTTTATCCGGCCCCTCCAGGAGCTGCAGGGTATACTGGAGGATTACAAGGGCTGAGTGATGCGTTTTTGTAACTCCTGCCTGTTACCTACCCTCGCAGCTATAGCCTCAGCACAAGCTACAAGCGCCCACTATCACCAAACCCAACAGCATGAAGCCAGTTGCCAATTCAGTATCATTGGATGTACCAGGTAACAGGAAGCTACACTTTATGTATATTTATCGTACATATTCCTTCCTCTCACCTTAAGCTATAAATCATGAAATCACTCCTCAGCATTCGCCAGCTCTCTCCTACCACTTCTGAAAATTCCAGCAGGCACACCCCTTCCGTAGCCGAATACCACAACTTCGCTGGTACGGGAGACGAACTGAGCGGCGGGGCCCGCAGGATCACTATCAACACCCCGAAAGGTGAGTTCTTCGTCTGGACGAAACGGGTGGGTAACAACCCGACGATGAAGCTGCTCCTGCTGCACGGCGGACCGGGTGGCACACACGAAGCTTTCGAGTGCTTCGACAGCTTCCTGCCCAGGGCGGGCATTGAATACTATTACTACGACCAACTGGGCTCCCACTACAGCGACAAACCCGACGACACCAGCCTCTGGGAAATCAACCGCTTTGTCGAGGAAGTGGAGCAGGTGCGCCAGGCGCTACAACTCGACAAGAGCAACTTTTACCTGCTCGGCCACTCCTGGGGCGGCATCCTGGCCATGGAGTACGCCCTCAAATACCAGCAGCACCTCAAAAGCCTGATCATCTCGAACATGATGTCGAGTGTGCCCGCCTACAACCGCTACGCCGACGAGGTGCTGGGTCCGCAAATGCCCGCCGAAGTATTGGCGGAGATCAAGCAGATAGAAGCCGATAACGACTTTGAGAACCCGCGCTACATGGAGTTGCTGCTGCCGCACTTCTATACCCAGCACGCGCTGCGCCTGCCGCTGGAGCAATGGCCTGACCCGGCCCTGCGCATGCTCGACCACATGAACCAGACGGTGTATGTGCAGATGCAGGGCCCGAGCGAGTTCGGCATCCGGGGCAACGCCTCGCTGCTGAACTGGGACCGCTCCAGAGATTTGCCAGGTATAGCAGTATCCACGCTCACCATCGGCGGCCAGCACGACACCATGGACCCGAAACACATGGAGTGGATGGCCACGCAGTTTCCGAACGGCCGCTACCTGCACTGCCCCGAAGGCAGCCACATGGCCTTTTACGACGACCAGCAAACCTATTTCAAGGGCTTGGTAAACTTCATGAAAGAGGTGGATGGGTAAAAGACATCGCAGTGTCTGAGCAAGCAGGAAGTATTCGGGTAGACAGCATCAAAAACAGTTTATTTCAAAATTTATAGCCTTTACACCAGCCATCTGTCTGTTCACGCAGTAATCCGGATAGTTATTCCGCAACTTTTAGAATATAGGTAAATTAGGTACTGCAGCTAACCCGCATGTTCTACCTAAACCTTACCGCTATGAAGATTTTTCTATTCATCTCTTCTCTCCTTCTCTTCGCTTTCCTAATGCTTTCTACACCGATTTTGAAACATCAGCCTGAAACAAGCAAGTTACCGGCTGGTGTTACTACCGCGCTACAGCAGGATCAGGAAAAGATTAAACTCGGGGAGCACCTGGTACTGACTTCTGCCTGCCACGATTGCCACACGCCAAAAAAAATGACCGACAAAGGTCCGGTGATGGACTACGACAGAGCTTTATCCGGCCATCCGGCTAGTTTGCCACCTCCTGATGTGAATCGCAAAGAGATAGAACAGAAAAACCTGGTGGTAACGCAAACACTAACAGCCTGGGTTGGGCCCTGGGGAATTTCGTATGCAGCCAATTTAACCTCCGATGCGACCGGTATCGGCAACTGGACGGAAAAACAATTCTTCACGGCCATACGGGAAGGCAAGTATAAGGGCCTGGAAAACAACCGGACTTTATTACCCCCAATGCCCTGGGATATGTACAGGAACATGACTGACAAAGAGTTAAGCGCCATATTCGCTTACCTTAAATCCACCAGGCCGATCAAGAACGTTGTTCCCGCCCCAGCCCCTCCGGTAACAGCCGCGCCCGGCAAATAAAAATTGTACTTTGTTTTGATTCATCGGGCAGCCAGGCACGCTTGTCAGATCGGGCAAGCATTGGCTGGCGCGGGCTTTCAGCTCGTGCCTATACCTTACCATAATGCTATACCTAACAGCACGCCCGCAGCAGGAGACTTCGTTCTGCTGAATAAGGTTAATCTTACCGGCAAACATCATAACCTGTGCTCTGTTTAAAGAGTAAATAGCTAGAAAAAAAAGCGTTTACTCTGCATGAAACCACAACACTCACCGGAAGAAATCAACTCTTATTTTATTGAGCAAGTTAAAGACTACGCCATTTTTGCGATGGATACCGAGGGTATCATTACCACCTGGAACCAGGGCGTAGAGCAACTAAAAGGATACAAAGAGGCTGAATTTGTCGGCAGATTCTACGGCATGCTGTTTCCGGATGAATATCAGCAGGCTGGCAAACCGGAACTGGAACTGAAATCTGCCCTGGAAGATGGCTTGTATGAAATTCAGGACTGGCGCAAGCGAAAAGACGGATCCCTGTTTTGGGCCAACATCAAGCTCACCCCCATTTATTCCGATGGCAAACACATTGGTTTCACGAAAATAACGGGCGACAGAACCGAGCAGAAAGAGCTGCGGGACAAACTGGCGGCACGCCAGCAAAGTGCGCTCGAACACAAGAACACCGAGCTGCAGCGCATCAACCTCGACCTGGATACCTTCATTTATACAGCTTCTCACGATCTCCGCTCCCCGATCATGAACATAGAAGGGCTGATGGAAATCCTCAGAAAGGAACTCGTAGCCGCTGATGCCTTGAACAGCACTACCGAAGAGATTTTGAAGCACGTAGTGGATTCTGTTGGTCGCTTTAAACGGACCATAGCAGACCTGACCGAGATCAGCAGAATGCAGAAGGGATTCAGCGAAAGTGCTTCGAATGAAGTGATCAATATCAAGGAAGTGTATGATGAGATTATGGCCGACCTGAACAAACCAGCCAATCTGAAGGACTGCTTCATCCATACCGACCTGCAGGTTTATCAACTGAAGTTTTCGCGCAAAAACTTCAGGAGTATCCTCTACAACCTGATCAGCAATGCCATTAAGTTCCAGTCGCCGGACCGTGACTGCCTGATTACGCTCAGCACCCGACTGGAAGAACCCTGGGTAGTGTTAAGCATGGAAGACAATGGCCTAGGTATAAACGCCCGTCAGCAGCCGCAAATGTTCACGATGTTCAAGCGATTTCATGACCATGTGGAAGGCACAGGTATTGGGCTGTACATGGTAAAGCGTATCCTGGAAAATGCCGGCGGCAAAATAGAATTGAAGAGCGAAGAAGATGGCGGCGCCGAATTCAGGCTCTATTTTCCGGCAGCCGTGTAAGGTTTCCATGAGGTATAGGCCATTGTAAAAAACCTCCCTTCCGGTGCTGGAAAAGACGACGTTAGTGTCGATTAGGAAAGTTGTACTAATACGCGAGCAGCCTTCCACATGCAATTACCAACACCCACACCACGATGGAGCAAAGCGCCACTACTTTCGCGACCCGGGGCGCACTGCCCTGTCCCCATTCCGGTGCCGCAGACGCGAGAAACCGGTGAAAGAAGCCGGCGTTTAATCCGCCTACTACCAACATGATCAGTTTGATGTGAAAAACAGGATCACTGGCCAGGGCCAACGCATTGGTACTGAACAGCAGCAAACCGGAAGGTACGATCAGGTATAAGCCTCTCCTGGACCAGGGCAACAGATGGCGGGCCAGGTCCGGGACAGGCAGGTTTCTGGAAAAGCCCAGCAGGCGCAGGTCGAACAGGAAGGCGGCACCTACCAGCAGCACGATGCCCAAGATGTGCAGAATCTCCAGGAAAGGGTATAGCCAGGAGGAGGTCCGGATGGCGCTGGCCAAAGCGGAGTGCTCCAGCGCTTGCAGCGTGCCTGCTATGGTACCGGACACCGCTAGCGCAGTTCTATCTTTTTATCTCCTACATAAATTCGCTCCGCACGCATCTCATCCTTAACCTCTTTATGCGGATACCCCACAACACGCACCGAATCACCGGCCTGCAGCATGTCCTTTGTCAGACCCCGGGAACTCATTCTGCTGGGTGGGGCCAGCACCACGGCCCAGGTCTTGTCCTCGTGCTGCAATTGCAGCATGCCGTGTGGGTTCTCGTAGGTGATTTCCTCTACCAGTCCGGTGTAGTCCAGCGTTTTGGTCTGGTCGTAGTTCGCCCAACCATGGTGCAAAACCGAAAAAGCTACTGACAGCGGCAGGAGAATTAGCAGAAGGATTTTGGCAGGTAAGATCATAAGTATAAACCAGTTAGTGATACACTTATGTAAAACGAAGGAAATTGGAAAAGGTATAAGTCTTGCGCCTAATGTCAATAAACCCACCTCCCGACACCAAATAAAAACCTGCTCCGGCACAGTGGAATCCCCCTTCTTACCTGACAGGTACGCCCACTATCGCAAACTCCTGCACCACCAGGGTATCACCCTCGCGGAGCAGGGAGACGCCCGTTGGGTCAAACTGGTTGTTGACAACCATGCTGAGCCTTCTGTAATGGCCTTGGTAGCCATAGGCCAAGCGGTGTACGAGCAGCTCCTCCGCTTTCAAAGAAACAGGCATTTGCACTCTTGTTTTGTAGGTATAGTCATAGCCGTTGTGCTGGTCGGGAGGCACTGGTTGCTTGTCGTAGATGAGGGGCTTGAGCTTGCTTAAGCCGGTGAGTAAATTCGCGTAGAACTCGTCGTTGTAGCTATACCCGGACCCGCCTATGAGCTCTTGTTTGGAGGTGAGCACCACCGCACCGTCCTGCTTATGCACGTCATACCGTGTTACCCTTCCGTTATCCATTTCTGCTTCTGAACCGGACAGGAAAGTGATTTTGGTGACTGTGGTATCATCGGGCTTAGGGGCTACCTTAAAGGAGAGCGACTGCATCATAAGGGTTAATGCGTGGCCCTTGATCAAAGTCTGGTCTTTCACCTCACCATGGCGCGTAAACATCCGGACAGGTTTTACCTGGTCCATCCGATTGAGTTTGAAGGTAGCGGGATAATCCATGTCCGGACCATCGGAGTCTTTGCTGCAGGCGCACAGCCATACGAGTGCGAAGAGAAGGAGTAAGCGTGTTTTCATGTGAGCAGGTATAGGGCAGACAAATATATTATTTTCTGAATAAACTATACTGACACCCAACTATTTATTCATGCTATTGATAGCTACAGTACCCCTGCCGATAACTTTCAGTTCTACGCCTGTTTTAGGTATAGCCCAGCAATTACACTTCTTATTACCTGGAATACGTATAGGGCATAGCCGTTTCGATTTGCCTTCGGCTGGCTGTTACGTGTAGGGAGAAAACAGGAAGCATGACAAAAGAATATTTGTACGAACACAACAGTATCCTGATTGTGGCGGTGTTGTTTGTGTTGATCCTGCTGGCCCAGGAAGCCGGATATCGCATCGGCCGCCATCACCAGCGCAAAACCGACAAGGACGTAAAAGCGCAGACCAGCACCATACAGGCCGGCACCCTGGGTTTGCTGGCCCTTATACTTGGTTTTGCCTTTAACATCTCCCTGCAAAGCTACAACGCCCGCAGCAAAGCGGTTATCAACGAAGCCAATGCCATTTCCACCGCCCTGATGCGCACGCACCTGCTTCCCAGCCCCTTCGATTCGCTCACCCATCTGCAGCTGCAACAGTACATTGACCTGCGACTGGCCATCAGCAACACGAACTATGCGATGGTGCAGGAGCAGGAGGCCCTCGCCGACGAGACTGAAGCGTTGCAACGCAGCATTTGGGATCAGGCTGTCAAGGCGGCGCGCATCGACCCCAAACCAGTGACCACCGGCTACTTTGCCACAGCGCTCAACAATATGGTAGTCGCCCACAACGAACGAAACGCTTTGCTCTCCATGCATATGCCCGAAGTGATCCTGTACCTGCTGTTTATCGTGTTCATTATGTCGGGGGCCCTGATCGGGTATGGCAGCGGACTGGGCCAAAAGCGCACCAACCTGCCATCGGCCTTTCTGAGTCTCATGATCTGCCTGGTAGTATTCATCATCATCGACCTGGACCGGCCTATGCGGGGCATCGTAAAAGTAGACCAACGTAGTTTAGAGCGCCTTCAAGCTGACAACGAACACGACTAAGTAGCCGTTGCCATATCTCCTTTGAGAGGCAATAAGTCTGCTGATCGGGCCCACAGGCTGCTTTCTTAAAATAGAACGGAATAACCCGTTGATAGTGAATTAAACTACGTATCTTAGGGTATGTTAGAAAATACATTCCCCATCGGATCTGAAGTGTTCGCCAAAGTGAATCCGGATCTAAAGTTAATTATCAGACAATATTTGAAGCGTATCTACTACTGCACCGTTGCTGGTAATCCCTTGCAGAGGGACCTAGTGTACTTCGAGCGGGAGTTGATACCGGTAAGAGTTAAATAAAAAATCAAAGCCCCTGCCAAAAACAGGGGCTTTTTAATGTCTAACAGTTTTTTGGTCAGTCACCAATTGGCAGTAGCCTTTGGTTCTTTCCTGTCTGTAACACGAGCGAAGGGTGACAGATAGCTGCCAGCTATTAACAAGGAAGGCCCGGACTTTCAAGCCCGGGCCTTCCTGTGCTCTGATACCTTTACGTCGGCTATCGGCTCTGCTTCTGCCCCGGCTTATACGTGGCTTTGGCTCTTTTCTCCACATCTTCGCGGTAGTAGACTACGTCCTTAAACTCAACATCGGCATAGCGCTGGGCTTGGTCGTTGAAGTGCGGTGAGCTGGGGTCTCCGCTCTGTCCGCCCGCCAGGATGGTCTTAGCCTTTACTTTATCACCAAACTCCACCACGGCCACAAAGCTGTTGCCGGAAGTACCGTACAGACGCTTGGTGTCGTAGCGGTTGGCGCCATAGGAAGCCAGGGCTCCCCAGTTGCCGGAGGCCATACCTACAGGTATACTTGGTGCCGCATCGTTAAAAGGCTGCTTGATGTCGCCGGTAAGGCGCTGGAAACGGTTGATCTCGCCCCAAGGGGTGTTCCATTTCCCAAAGTCCTGCTCCAGTTCAGCGATTGTCTTGCTGAAAATATCCAGGCGCTCCGCTGCAGGTGCTGTGTTGGCATAATAGTCGAAACGCTCCATGATGTGGCCCTTTGGTGCGCTGCCGTCGCGCAGCAGGTTGGTGGCGTAGAAATGGGCCAGCGACATCGCCACGGATTCTTTCGACACAGCATAGTCCCAGTTACGCATCACCTCAATGGCGGCCTCCAGTTTCGGGTCGTTTGGCTTTTGGGCATCATAAGCTTTTACGAGTCCAGGTATAAGCACCTCGAAACCTGGCAGGTATGGGTCGTAGGCCAGGTCGATCAGTTTGTCGAGGGTCAGGTTTTCTGCTTTTTTCAGCAGGCGAATGGCGTGCACACCCCGGAAGTTTTCAGGCGAAGGCGCCATGTATACCGGGTAATCTTCTTTCTTCGGGCTGTACTCAGCTGCTGCCGTATAAGGCGTGGAGTTACAATTCTGGATCCAGCCGTTCGGCGGGTTCGTGATGCGAATCGTTTCATCGAGCGAGTGCAGACCGTTCCAATCGGTTTTCGGGTTGCTGCCATCTACTGGCTTGGAGTAATCGAAAGAGGTGTCGCGCTTCGGGAAGAAGTTGCCGTGGTAGTAGGCGATATTGCCATCTGCATCGGCATACACGGTGGCGTTAGAGGAGTTGGTGCGCATCTGCATCATCTCGTCGAACTCCTTCAGGTTGCTTTTCTTGGTGCGGGTATAGGACTGGATCAGGGCGTCAACCGGCTTCCACATCAGGGCAGTAGCCACCCACTTGTCGCCGTTCATGTGCGTGATCGGTCCGTGGTGGGTGCGGTAGGTGGTGAAAGTCTTCTGCTTCAGTTCGTCTCCGTCTTTGTAGGCCAGGCTTACCTCCTTCGTTTCTACGGGGCGCAGCTCCTCGCCATACCTGTAGAACAGCTTGCCGTCCTGCTTCACAATCGTCTCCTCAAACTCATCGATAACATCAGCATAAGCCGAGGTATGCATCCAGCCGGTCTTTTCATTAAAGCCCTGGTAGATGAAAAACTGTCCCCAGGTAACGGCGCCGTAGGCATTTAGTCCTTCCTCACTCACCGCATGCACCTCGCCCCGGAAAAAGAAAGAGGTATGCGGATTGATCAGCAGCATGGCATCCCCGGAAGCTGTGTGCTTGCCCGAAATGGCAAAGCCGTTCGAGCCCTTCGGTTCTTCCAGTAAAGCCGGCTGCACCAGGCCATGACCGGCACTGTTCAGGCCAAGTGATCTGTCTTCTTCATAAAAAGCCTTGATGCCCTTGGTGGAAATGCTCTCGATGTCGCCGCCAATGGAGCCTTCGCTGAAATACATCGGCATCCAGGGCTCAAAGCGGGTGAGCAGCTTCGGCTTCACTTCCGGATGGGTGTGCAGGTAGTAGTTAATACCATCAGCAAAGGCTTGGCAAAGTTGCTTCAGCCATTCCGGACTTCTCTCGTATTCAGCCTCGGCTTCTTCTTCTGTCATGTACAACTTTGCACGCAGGTCGCTGTAAAGTTGCTCCACTCCTTCCACCTCCGCCAGTCGGCCGGTGGCCCACAGGTAGTTGCGTTCTACGCGATTAAAGTCATCTTCGCACTGGGCGTATAGCAGTCCAAACACAGCATCGGCATCGGTCTTACCATAAACGTGCGGCACACCAAAATCATCGCGCATGATGGTGACGCGGGCGGCCTGCTCCTCCCACTTCGCCAGCTCGGTTGCAGTGTCGGTTTTGCCGTTGGTGGCGCAGGAAGAAAGGTAGATGAATAAAAACAGCAGGAGCAGCTGAGGCCTGAAAAGGTATTTCATGGTTTTGAGGTAGATAAGCTTATAAACGATCAACCAATTTAAGCATAATTCTGAAAAACGCAGAAATGATAAAGTACAGGCGCACGCTATACCTGAGGCAGTCATCCAAAGCTTAAGGTATAGCGACCCGCTCCAAGAGCTCTTTCAGATTTCAAATCCGGAACAGCAATAAATGGCAAATGTGAAAAAGCAAAGGCAGCTATACCTACTACAATTTCAAAAGCAGGACTACAGCCTATACATTCACAACAGCTACAACATCAAATTCTGGCCTGGTAGGTATAGAGTTGATAGTACCGTCCCTGCTTCTCCAGCAATTCTTCATGGCGGCCCTGCTCTGCGATGCGGCCTTGTTCGATCACCAGAATCTGGTCAGCCTGCCGAATGGTGCTGAGGCGGTGGGCGATCACGAAGGTGGTGCGACCCTGCATCAAGGTCTTAAGGCTGGCCTGTATCAAACTCTCACTTTCAGTGTCGAGGTTGGAAGTGGCTTCGTCCAGGATGAGGATGCGCGGATCGGCCAGGATAGCCCGTGCTATCGCAATGCGCTGTCGCTGTCCACCTGAGAGCTTTACGCCTCGCTCCCCGATCAGCGTATCCAGGCCTTCCGGGAAACGGTCGGTGAATTCCTGCACATGGGCGGCGTGTACCGCCTGCATCAGTTGTTCCTCCGTGGCATTAGGACGCGGGAAAAGGATGTTCTGCCGGATGCTGCCTTCAAACAGAAAATCGTCTTGCAGCACCACGCCCAGCTGACTGCGATAGCTTTGCAAACTGATGCTTTGCAGGTCATGACCGTCTACGGTAATCGTGCCATTATCAGGATTCAGAAACGAAGCAGCCAGCCCCGCAATGGTCGTTTTACCGGAGCCCGAAGTACCTACCAGTGCCGTGACAGAACCCGCAGGTGCCCGAAAACTGATCTCCTTCACCACATCTTTGCCGGTTTCATAAGCAAAAGCCACGTGGTCGAACACGATGTCACCGTGAATCTGCTCAAGCTTCAGCGTACGGGTTCCGTGCGCATCTTCCAGCGGTGTGTTCAGAATTTCCTGGGTGCGGTCGAGGCCGGCGAAGGCTTCCGTGAACTGGCTTCCGATATTGCTCATTTGCAGGATCGGGGCGATCATAAAACCCAGGTATAGCGTGAAGGCCAGAAAGTCACCAAAGGTCATTTCGCCTTTCATGATCAGGTAGCCGCCAATGCCCATGATGCCTGCCGAGGCAAAACCCAACAGCAAAGTAGCGGCAGAGGTTACCATACTGGTTGTGGTCAGACTCTGTTTTACATTCAGGAAAAGTCGTGTCACGCCATCTTCAAACGTCTTGATCTCCTGCGCCTCCGCATTAAAACCCTTTATCACACGCACACCGCCCAGCGTCTCGGTCAGGCGACCGGTCACTTCGGCATTGATCACGCCACGCTCCCGGAAGATGGGCCTGATCTTACCAAATGCCTTGAGGGAGATCACCCCAAAAATGGCCACGGGAATGAGCGCAAAACCTGTCATGAGCGGACTGATGTAAATGAGCAGCACGAGACAGATGAGCGAGGTCAGAACACCGCCTATCATCTGTGCAAAGCCAGTGCCCACAAGGTTTCGCACCCCTTCCACATCGGTCATAATGCGCGAAACGAGTTCGCCGGTTTTGGTATTGTCGAAAAAGCGGATGGGCAACTGCATGATGTGGCGCTGCACTTTGGCGCGTAGTTGCGATATGAGGTGCTGGGCCTCCACACTCAGTATCTGGGTGAGCGCAAAAGAAGTAACCGACTGAATGACAATGGCTACCAGCACGGCCCCGATCAGCCACTTGAGCATGTTGCTGTCACCGGTCGGGATCACATCATCGATAAGAAACTTACTGGCACCCGGCAGCACCAGACCAGCCAGGCGACTGATAACGATCAGCACCAACCCGACAGCGAGATATTTCCGCCGCGGCCAGATGATGGTCCTGAATACTTCTGCAATCGTAACGTTCTGTAGTTTTTTTGATTTTGGCATGGGGGTGAAGATACGACAAAAAAATGCTCACGACAGGTATACCTGCTGTGAGCATTTTAAAAAAATTGACGTGCTATACCTTAAGAAGAGATGCTGCGTCGCCAGTTATTCCACTGCTGGAGCTGGGTCGGGTTCAGCGCCGTCTCAATGTCCTGCATCAGGCGGGTGCGGTGCTGGCGCAGCACCTGCATATGCGGTTGTTTCTTTTCATCTTCTCTGAGTTCTCTCGTCACACGATCGAGAAGGGTGACCAGATTCTCGTCCAGTTGCGCTTTTGTGATCTGCTTTTCGTTGTAGGCATTCATGTAAGTGTCGCGCTCGGCGTTGGCCCGCATCAGAATCTGTTGGTGAATCATGCTGATGCTGCCACGGACGGTCACCGTAGACTGCTGGTGATCGCGTGCGAAATCCCGAATCGTGGCGGCCTGGTTGGTCTGCAGGCCCAGCGTAGGCAGGATGTAAGAAAGCGTTTGTCGGTCAGTTTTGGATGTGGCCACGGTATAGATGTTGAACGCTTTATCATTGCATCCATCGCGTAGCTGCGGTTTTGCCAGCGCATCCAGGTCATCGAGCAAAAACTCGGAAGATGAGAACGAGAGATCAACAGCAGGATCAGCGCCGTCTTTTTCCTCGCAGGCCGACAGGCTCAGGAAGAAAATGAAGGCCATTAGCCCCCAGATGCGTAAATTTATTTTCATAGCTAAGTATTTTAAAATAAGTAACTTATATATACGAAGCCAGCATTAAAAGGAAGACACTTTTGCTTGGGAAGCAAGTGCGTTCACCATGTTTAACAGCCCTTATCAGAAACCTTCCCGAAACTCCCGCAGGTGGGCATAACAAACCGGACTACTATAATCGTCTGTTTGGTTTTCTGAGAAATGATTGCGAATGCCAGCAGGGGAAGACCGGAGGTATAAGCGCACCAACTGCGCGGGCTCCTGCATACACGTGCAACTATTTGTCAGAGGCTTATTTGAGCGCTTCGGTCCGGTATTCATTTTTCTGGGCATAGGCAGATACGGTTTACTTTTGAGCAGAAGATTGGCGTTGGGGCTGTATGAGATTTTCTAAGGTATAGCGCAGCACTTCGTCTTCCTCGTCAAGCAAGTGGTCGCGCACCAGGTGGTCAGGTATAAGCCCGGCCAGTTTCTCATCGCCGTTCGGACGCACAATGTAGCCTTTGGGCACTTTCAATTCTACGCTCGTGCGGGGCAGCTGAAAACTGAACTGTGCGGCATACAGAGTAGGTGTATCGCCTGTCTCCTCTCCCACGATCTCTCCAAAACCATAGTCCTGGATCAGGGCGCCGCTCACGGCAGCCATGGAGTAAGACTGTCGGTTGACGAGCACGTATACCTTGCCCTTAAAACGCCGGTCCTCCGGCATGGGCTGCTGCATGGTTTGCGCGTAGGCGAAGGTGGTGCCATCCGGGTTTTCCAGTATCTGGCGGGTGTATTCGTCAGGTATAGCATCGGGGTACTCCTTTCGGGTTTGCTTCTTGAGCACCTCACTTGTTTTTACGGTGAAGTCAGAAAACCAACGGAAAGGCTTGTCTGCAAAATAGGCGATCAGGTAGTCGCTGAAGGTGTTGTGCCCGCCGGCATTGTTGCGCAGGTCCAATATCAGGTAACGGGCCTGACGGGTGTTAATGTCTGCAAATGCACTGTCTACAAAAGCTTTGAACTGCGCCTCTCCGTCTGGCTCCGGCGAACTAAAGGGACCGGGATGCAGGTAAGCAACATCTTCTTTACACTTGAAAGTACGCTCGCTTTTGAGGATCTCCCCTCCCCGACTTGCTTCATATCCCATCACGGTCATGGCGTCGAGGGTATGGGTGCTGCGCTTGCCACTTGCCTGTTTTACTTTCACTTTGAATTTTTCCTGCTGCCCGAACACGGCCCAATAGTAGCGGGGAAAAGACCAGAACTCAAGTTTAGCATCTTTGAAATAAGGGCGCTCTGCCGACAGGTATGGATGGATAGCGGCCTGTATTTTTTTGATGGGTTTGCCATTGAGTTGCAGCAGCTGGTCACCTGCTTTAATGCTGAAATCCGGCACATAACTTTTGCGCACAAAAGCCTTGCCGTCTTCAAAGGCCAGCTCGAGCGGAAACACGGTGCCGCCCTGTGTCGCGTAGGCAATGTAAGAACCCGCCGGGAAATCCACTTCGCAGTGCCCCACATTACCGATCGCCAGCAGCCGCTGCATGAGCATGGTCGTTTCGAGCATGCTCAGCGAGTCTTTCCGGATCGAGTTCAGCAGGTCGTTGTAGGCCGCATCGTAGTCGCGCTTGCTCACATAGGCGAACAGGTTGAAATGCGCTTTCTGCAGTGTTTCGTAGGCATAAACCATATCAGCTTTCACATCCGTGGCAGCAAATTTGATCGGCTTGTGCTGCGCGGCTACGAGTCCAGGCGTTGCCAGGAACAAGAATAAGAGTAGATGAAACGGTTTTAGAGACAAGTCGCTTTTCATGCTGTCGCTTTTCAGGGTTTGTACGCTGCCATTTGCTCCAGGCTTACGTCAGCACCAAACGGTATAACAAGATAAGCACACTGACGAAAACAATCGTGGTATAGATCTCTTTATTATACCTGGCCAGCCAGTTAGGCAGAAAAATATCGAAATTATCGCGGGTAGAATCTGAGTAGCGCCGGGCCACCACCGTGATCGGGCACATTTTATTGAACACCAGCAGCACCAGTCCTTCCAGCATAATCAGGCCCAAACAGATCCAAACCCAATGATCGATCCGGTTAGTGAGCACGGCATAGAGTAGGTAAAAGATCACCACATTGTAAAACACCCACACCACCGTATGCACCACTTTGATGAGCAGTAATTTCCGCTTCTGAAGTAGTTGCTCATTTTCCTGGCGCTGTTCCATCTTCACTTACCTTTTTTTAATTTTACGAGCACGAGCCCTGTGTGGAACAAAGGACCGTTGCCTATACCTTCCTTCCCTTACTGCGTATAGTTTTTTATATTTCATCCTCAAAGGCATCGACTATGCGCATGAGTACTTCCTTACTGCAACTCTATTTTTGATCGGCCGCTTCGGTAGCGCCAAAGCCGGGCACATGTTGTGCGTCGGCTGTATCACTGTGCCCTATACCTTCGCTCCATTTCCCAACCAGGTATAGGTGCCTTTATTTACAATTTATACCGAGATAGATCAACATCATGAAGGAAGTAAAAGATAATCCCCTCACAGAAACAGAACTGGTAACTCTTGCCCAACAGCATGGATTGCGGCTGCAGCCAGAAACATTCAACTACAACGAAACCGGCCTCGACTTTCAGGTGATTCAGGCGCTGGACGAAAAGAAAGAGCCCTGGATTCTGCGTCTGCCCCGGCGTCCGGATGTGCTGCCACGTGCCAAAAATGAGCACCGTGTGCTCCGCCTGCTACAGGGCAAGCTTCCGGCAGACCTCCCCGACTGGCAGATTTTCGACCCGAAGCTGATTGCCTACCCAAGACTGGCCGGTATACCTGTCGCCAACATCGACATGGAAAAAATGTGCTACGTCTGGAACCTGGAACTGGAAAAGCTGCCGGAGACATTTGTGCAGTCGCTGGGACAAACCATTGCCGCGCTGCATGCGCAGGACACAGCAGCCGCTGCAAAAGCGGGCATCAAAGTGTTGCAGCCGGAGCAGTTGCGCGAGCACCTGAGCGGGCAAATGCAACGCGTAAAGGAAGCCATTGGAGTAGCCGAACCGGTATGGGATCGCTGGCAAGCCTGGCTGCAGGACGATAGCTACTGGCCCGGCTATACCTGCCTCGTGCACGGCGACCTGCAGGCAGCCCACATTCTCACCGACGAAAACGGCAGTGTGAACGGCCTCCTCGACTGGACCGAAGCCGAAGTAAGCGATCCGGCTATTGATTTTGTGGCGCTGCTGGCCGCCTTCGGCGAGGATTTTCTGAAACACGTGCTCACGGCTTATGAGCAGGCCGGCGGACAGGTATGGCCCCGTATGCTGGAGCATGTGCAGCAACGGCACGGCGCCTATGGTGTGAACATCGGTTTGTTCGTGCTGGAGTCAGGCACAGATGATTATCTGCAAATGGCAAAGGAGGCACTGGGATTAAGTACGTCAAATTAAACGTGACTGAAAACACAAAGCGTCGGCTATACCTTGAAAGCAGGTATAGCCGACGCTTTTATATTGCCATTATGAGAAATCATTCTGCGAGCTGCTTCTATACCTTCGCCTACAGATTGCCACCCAGCAAACGACGAAGCACCACGATCTGCCCCAGGTGATAAGCATTATGCTCGGCTATCAGCGTGGCTTCGCGCAGGAGCGTCTGTCCGTTGCCGTGGGGTATAGGCGCAAAGAGATCGTTTTCAGTATCCTGCACCAGCTGCACCATCGCGTCCAGATCCTGGTTAATAGTTTGCAAAGTCTGGTCCAGAGCTGCCTGATCGGCCGGTGCTTCTGCTGACGGCCAATAGTCGTCGGGCCAGGCGGGTTCCTGGTAGTCGGGGTTACGGCAAAAATCCTGGATATCGTGCTGGGCGAAACGCAGGTGCTCGAGCAGTTGCCAGATGGTATAAGGCAAGCCCTCTACCCGTTCGCCAGCCTCCTGCACACTAATCCCCTGCAGCAGTTCCCCGACCGGACGAAAGGCCTGCCCCATCCGCATCAGCTTCTCCAAATGATCACGCAATTCCTGGTCTTCTTTCATGACTTAATTTTTTATTTGTTCATACTCCTGATGCAGTAAAAAGAACAGCCGCTACCCGAAGGCAGCGGCTGTTCTGTCAATTATTATTCAGTCCATTAATTTTAGTAACGGTCGTCGCGGTTGCGGCTGTAGCCACCGCCTTGTGAACCATAACCGCCGTAGTTGCCCGACGATATGCGGTTGCTGCGGCTGCTATCAAGATCGGGGCCGTAGTCATCCTCAAAGCTGCTGGTGATGCCCGCGTTCGGAACGCCTCTGTTGGAGTGGATGTCTGACTGGCCCATGCGGCCGTAGTCTGAAATTCCGTAGCCCTCGCGCATACGGTCCTGGCTCATTTGGCCTCTCTGTCCCATGTGGCGGCTGCGGTCCTGGTTGCTATAGTGTTCGCGGCTACGCATGTCACGGTCACGGTCAAACTCATTGGAACGCTGGCTATACCTGTCTGATGAACCGTAGCGGTCCGCATCAGACCAGTTTTGGTTCCGGTTGCGGCTTTCGCCCCAGTTGCCTCTGTCTCGCTGGCCGTAATTCATGTTATAGTCGGAATCGCGGCGCGTGGTGCCGCTTCCTTCACGCATGCGTTCATAGGCATCGCCCATGTTGCCCTCGTGGTAGCTGTGGCGTATGTTACCGCTGTTGCGATTGTAGCGGTCGTCATCTCTATCCCGATGGTGGCTGCGATACTCCTGCTCAAACTCGTTGGTCAGGTTGCGGGCACTGTGGTAGTGCTCATCGTTGCGGTCGTAACCGGCGCTTCCGCTGTAGTTGCGGTCGTAGTTGTCATGATCGTAGCGATCTCTGTCTCGTCTGTTCATAGTTATAAATCAGGTTTAAAATAATACTTCCTTTTTTAAACGAGGGCAGCGGATTACGGTTATTCTGACACAGTGTCTCAGGTCTCTTTGATGCGGGAAGCCAACACCCGGAACAGGATGTACAGGAAGGCGAAAACAGCCATGGCGATCAGCGTCCAGAATTTTTGTTCGTTCTTGTCCTGCCAGTAGTCGCGCTCGCTTTCGGTTGACTTTAGCCTGCCGCGCATGGCCTGGTTTGCCAGTTGCTCGATCTGTAGCTCACGGTTTAAGGAATCGAGCGCCAGCGTATCGCGCAGGTATACGGTGCGGGTCACCACTCTACTTTGAGCAGATGCGTAAGGTATAGCCGGCCCGGGTGCATAAGGTATAGCCGGTTTTCCTGATGGATGGGTAGAGTCGAAGTTTCTTCCCACGGGATCTTGCAGGTTAAGCACTGATCGGAAAGGGTGGATGTCAGGTTTGGAATACACGGCGGGCGCATAAAGTTTAGGCACCCGTTTGCCGGCGGCAGGTATGGCTTCCTCATCAGCCCCTGTCTGGCGCTGGGTGGCGCAGGCACTGAGCAGCAGCAATAAAACCAGTGTCCATCTCATGCGGCAGGATCGTCAATTTAGATAGGCTATACCTGTCGCCTATACGCATGCGCCTGCTTAGTGGGTACGAAAAAGGCGACGCGCCCCTTGTTATTTTTTCAAACCAACGTCATCTCTTTTAACAAGATGCCGTTTGAATTGTCTTTAAGAATAAAGATATTTAAAAAATCAGGTACACGCTTACAAATGACTACAGCCCACCCCATCTCTCCAGAAGTTTTACGCGCATTTGAGGCCGTACCTGACCTCTACCTCGTCATCTCTACCGACTTCACTATACTGGGAGCCAGCAAGGCCTACCTCGAAGTGACACAGTTAAAGAAGGAAGACATCAGAGGGCGGTACCTGTTTGATGCGTTTCCTGTTAATCCGGAATCAGAGGAGCCTGATAGCGCCTTCAACCTGAAGAACTCGCTGGAGTGGGTGTTGCAAAACAAGAAACCTCACCAAATGACCGTGCAGCGCTACGATGTGCAATTGCCACCTGCATCGGGAGAGTTTCAGGAAACATACTGGCTGCCTTCCAACACACCCGTGCTGGACGAGGAAGGCAACATCAGTTTCATACTCCACAAGGTGCTGAATGTAACAGAGCAAATGCTGGTGCAGGAGCGGCTGGATTTTAGTGAGCTAGAGGTGAAAGAGTTGCACGGCGAACAGAGGTTCACGAAAGCCGCTTTATTGGCCGCACGTGCCGCAGCTGAGCTGGAGCGCAGTAAGCTGTATAATATTTTCATGCAGGCTCCTGCCATGATCTGTATTCTGGATGGCCCGCAGCATGTGTTCAGCTTCGCCAATCCAACCTACCAGCAACTGGTCGGCAACAGACCCATATTAGGTCAGCCTATACTGGAGGCGATGCCTGAGTTGGAGGGACAGGCAGTGATCACGATGCTGGACAGGGTATACCAGACCGGCGAAAGCGAATTTGCACACGAGATGCTGGTGCGCCTGGACCACACAAACTCCGGCACTTTAGGCAATAATTACTACAACTTCACCTACCAGACTATCCGCGACCTCACCGGCAAAATAGACGGCATCATGGTGTTTGCCTTCGAGGTCACTTCGCAGGTAGAGTCGCGCCGCGAGATGGAAGCTGCCAACCAGGAGCTATACCTGGCGCAGGAGGCACTGCTGAACCTAAACCAGGAACTCGAAAGACGCATTGCTGCCCGCACAGTGGAACTGGAACTTTCTAAGGCTGCCATCGAAGCTCAACGCAACCAGCTGCACACCATTTTCATGAATTCCCCTACGCCTTTTCTGGTGGTGGACGGCCCTGAGTTCAGATTCCAGTTGATCAATCCGGCCTTCAAAAAAGTGTTTCCTGGTAAAAGAATGCTTGGTAAAAGCCTGCTCGAGGTTTTCCCGGAGCTGCAGGCCACCCCTATTCCGGAGATCATGGAAAAGGTATACCGAACAGGCGAAAATTTTGAGGCCGTGGAGTATCGGCTGATTCTTTCGCGCTACGATGGGGAAGAACCTGAGGAGATCTACCTTACTTTCAGCTTCCAGGCGCGGCGCGACGAAAAAGGAGCGATCGACGGTGTACTTGTTTTTGCCCACGATGTAACGGAGCAGGTAAAGTCGCGGCAGAAAGTGGAGCAGAGCGCAGAGCGGCTGCGCCTGATCACAGACTCGCTTCCCGTGCTCATCGGCTACCTGGACAAAGAGGAAAAATATCGGTTTACGAACAAGGCTTACGAATCATGGTTTCCGCTAAAGGCAGATGATTTACTTGGCCGTGCCGTGCGGGATGTGGTGGGTGAAAAGGCCTACAGCGGCGTGAAGCAGTACATCGACCGGGCACTGGCCGGCGAGCGGCTCGACTTCGAAAGCCGTATGCCCTACCGCGAGGACTTTGTGAAATACATCCACACCAGCTACGTGCCGGACATTAGAGACGGGGAAGTAGCCGGGTTCTATACCCTGGTGCACGACGTCACAGAGCCCGCCATGGCGCGCCTGAAGCTGGAAGAAAGTGAGTTGGAGGCACGCGCCCTCACCGCGAAACTGGCTGCTGCCAACTTCGAGCTCTCCGAAATAAACGCACAGCTCACCCGCACCAACATTGACCTGGACAACTTCATTTACGCGGCTTCCCACGACCTGAAAGCCCCGATCTACAACATCGAGCGCCTGCTGCTTATCCTGATCGAGTCCATACCCCACGAAGTACAAGCGTCGCAGGAACTGGAGCGAGTGATCGGGATGATCGAGAGTTCGATCGTCCGGTTTAAGCGCACGATCGATCACCTGACCGATGTGACCAAGCTCCAGAAAGAAAATAACCAGGAGGCCTCGGAGGTTGATTTGACTGAACTCATCCACAATATCTCGCTCGACCTCAGTGCCCAGATCGAAACGGTGGGTGCTGACATCGAGGTAGACGTGACAGCCTGCAAAGCGATCCGTTTCTCTGAAAAGAATCTGCGCTCCATCCTCTACAACCTGCTTTCCAACGCCCTGAAGTACAGAGATCCTGAACGCACACCGATCATTAAGATCAGTTGTGAGATAGCCGGCGATTATACCCTGCTGAAAGTGCGCGACAACGGGTTGGGGCTGAAACCAAATGGAGTGGCCAAGATCTTCTCAATGTTTACCCGCATGCACGATCACGTGGAGGGCTCGGGAATTGGGCTGTACATGGTGAAGAAGATCGTGGAAAATGCGGAAGGCTGGATCGAAGTGGAAAGCGAGATCGGGCAGGGCTCCACCTTCAGCGTATACTTCAAACGTTAGCAGCCTGCCAGTTTTTTTTCAGAACTTGCGACTGTGCTCTTGCGCTATACCTTGTTTATGAACACCAACCGTTTTCTGCCCCGCCACAAAGCCGCCGAACTGCTGCAGTATATACTTTCATCCGATACCAAAACAGTGTACGACCCTGAAAAGCACCGCCTGACGCTGCTGGATGAAATGGGTACGGAGCAGGTGCATTTCCGCCTGCCAATCTCCCTGCCCTATACCGGTGCAGGTATAGCCGAAGACCGGAAGGTGCATTACATCCTGCTGCTGATACAGGCCGGCCACTGCGCCATGGGCTATTTTGAAGACGGCCAATGTCTGAACCACAAGGTGTTCCGCTCGTACATGGTGCGCCAGAAACAAGGCAAAAGCCAGATCAAGTACCTCAAGACCAAAGGCAAGTCAAGGGCAGGCTCCCGCGTCAGGCTGGGCGAAACGGCGGAGTTTTTCGAGAACATCAACGGTCGCCTGCAGGATTATTTTCAGGAGCACCGCATCGACCGCATTGCCATGAGTTGCTCTAAAACCCTGCTGCCCTACCTGTATACCTCCACTATACCTACGCCCTTCGACAAGCGTGACCCACGCCTGTTCAGGATACCGAAGCACATCCACACCCCCATCTACGAAGTGCTGCTGGACGCCAACCGTTTCCTGCAGCGGGGCGAACTCATCGCCCTGACAGAAGCAGGATTTGCAGCTATACCTGCACTGGAAGATTTCATGCTACACCACTTAAATGCTGATGATGCGCAGGACGGCCCTGAAACATTTGAGGAGACTGCCGACGAGGTATATGTGACCGACGAATGGGATGATGAGGATGATGTATCTTTTGACGAGGCAGACGAGGAGGACGACATCGTAGAGTGGGACTAGAGTAGCTACTATGCACGTATTGTGGCTTTTGGTTCCGACTCTCATGAGCACCTTTACGTAAGTAGAGCTATCAGAAAATCGAAAACTATGGAAGCCCAGATCAACAGAGACATGGCCGTGTTTGAGCAGGTGTGCGAAATAAATGAGCTAGACCCGCAGGCTATTACGGAAGAGGCATACAAGCGCTTTCCGGATGCATTCAAAGCCGGAAAGAACCCGGAGCGCCTCATCTGGACGGCTTTTGATCATCGTGCCAGCGCACTGATCGGTAGCTTGACACAGGAAGCTGAGCAGAATGAAGGCACACAAACTAATCAGGCCTATACCATTGACTGCGACCCGGCAGCACCCGCCTTTGTGATAAACGAGGATGCGATCAAAAGCCAGTACAGTGCAGCCACAGCAGCTGCGATAATTGATGCGCTCGGGCAGGTACAGCTTCCGGTTACCGGCTAAAAACAGGAAAGGCAGCCACTATAAAATGACTGCCTTTCTTTTAGGCTATTGTCTAATCCTTCAGCTAATCCTTTTTGCGCGTCAGGAGCAGGACGGCAGCGGTCGTAACCAGTGCCAGCACCCCAACTTTCTGGATCAGTCCGCTGCGGTTGTGCTCCCAGTCGGCTTTCCAGCCTTTTTCGGCAAAGATGTTCGGCACAGTGCCTTTGGCAAAATCATCAATTACTCCCTCTACCACATTCACGCGGTCTGCCATCAGCAGGGGCAGCCAGTGCAGGTAACTGTTTTCGCTGTGCTTAAAAGCATAGCGCCGGATCATACCGCTCAGTCCGCTGGGCGGTTCTGATGTTCCGAAAACGGCCGTCACGTTGGGCCGCTCAATAGAGTGCAGCACTTCGATGTTGATGTCCTGCTGTGTCGGGCGCTCCCAACTGTAGCCTTCCTGCTCGGCGTCGGTGCGGTGCTTCATGGGGTAAGTCGGGTCGTTTTTCGGGTCGGCGTCTATACCCCAGCCTTTTATATGCGAATAGTCTTTCGGTGTCTTATTTTCCATGGTCTTTTTCTCCTTTATCTGGCTGATGGCGGAATCAGGACAGGCTTGATGCAGTTGTCCAGTTTCTCTGAAAAAATATGATAGGCATCTGCTACGTCTTCAAGCGGCACACGGTGCGTGATCAGCGCTTTCGGATTGAGGATGCCGTTCTGCACGTGGTCGATCAGCCTCGGCAGCAGACGCTTCACGGAGGCCTGGTTCGCCCGAATGGTGAGACCTTTGTTTACCACATTACCGAGCGGAAAAAGGTTATCCGTCGGACCGTATATACCTACAATCGACACAATGCCACCCTTTTTCACGGAGTTAACAGCCCAGTGCGCAGCCGTGGCAGAGCCTGCCTGCAGCAGGAGTTTGCGCCCCGTAATGGTTTGCATCACGTTACCGGTTGCTTCAGCGCCTACAGCGTCAATCACCACATCAGCGCCCATCCAATCGGTCGTCTTCTTTACAAACACCACCGGGTCGTCCATCTCTTCGTAATTGTAGGCCTCGCAACTGGCGTAGTTGCGCACGAACTCCAGGCGGTATTCCACTTTGTCGATCACAATCACGCGGCCAGCGCCGAAGAGCCAGGAGCAGCGTGCGGCCATGATGCCAATAGGACCGGCACCAAATATCACGACAGTATCACCTTTCTGGATACCCCCCATCTCAGCGGCCTGGTAACCGGTTGGCACCACATCCGTCAATAGCACGGCATCGTCAGGATCCATTCCTGGAGGTATAACGGTTGGCCCGACATCGGCATAAGGTACGCGCACGTATTCGGCCTGTCCGCCATCGTAGCCACCGGCCGTATGCGAGTAGCCAAAAATACCACCTACCGCTGTCGCCTGTGAGTTGGATTCGTGGCAGTTGCCAAACAGACCCTGCTTACAGAAATGGCATTTACCGCAGGCTATGTTAAATGGTACGATCACCATATCGCCCACTTTCAGCTTCTGAATTTCAGATCCAATTTCAATTACTTCTCCAATAAACTCGTGGCCAAAGGTCATGCCCACGCGGGTGTCGGGCACGTTGCCGTTATAGAGGTGGAGGTCCGAGCCACAGATGCAAGAGCGCGTTACACGCACGATGGCATCCTGGGGATGCAGAATCTTGGGCTCTGGTTTTTCGTCAATGCGGACCCGTTGCGGTCCGCGATAGTTCATTGCCAGCATAAGTTTTTTTTCAGTTTGTCTTCAAAAGTGCTATCTCTTCCGCCCTGATCAGGCTTCCGATTCATGTCTGAATAAATACTAAACTATACCTTAATGGTTGCAATAATTGTATTTTTAAAAGAAATACCTATATACGAATGCTTTTATACTTTAGCTTACAAGTGCTGGTGACCTGCCTATACCTGAATACAAAAAAGCCACAGGCAACTACTAACCTCCGTAGCAGCACGACCTCCACAGGGTGCACTTCGTGTGCATGTTTTCCAGACTGAGCCGATACTTCCTTTTCGTTGACCGCCCATAGCACTGCGTTGTTACACCTTACCAAAAAGTGCAATCCTGCGTACACTCAACAATTTTCTTTTGCGGCAGGATGCTATACCTTCGTAGCAGCGCAATTTACAAGACAGTATATGGCTAAGCTAAAACAGGATCAGACGACAACAGGGCAATTCAAGGGATTTGTAGAAGTGCGCGGGGCACGGGAGCATAACCTCAAAGACATTAGCCTGTCTATACCCAGGGATGCCCTGGTAGTGTTTACAGGCGTATCCGGTTCCGGAAAGTCGAGCCTGGCTTTCGGTACACTTTACGCTGAAGCACAGCGCCGCTACCTGGAGTCGGTGTCGCCGTATGCCCGCCGCCTGTTTCACCAGATGGCGGTGCCCGAAGCAGATGCCATTGACGGATTGCCCCCTGCCGTGGCCCTGCAACAGCAGCGCGGCACACCCACTACCCGTTCCTCGGTCGGCAGCGTCACCACGCTCTCCAACCTGCTGCGCATGCTCTATTCCCGGGCCGGCGACTATCCGGAGGGACAGTCGATCATCTATGCTGAGGCTTTCTCGCCCAACACTGCCGAAGGAGCCTGCCCAACCTGTCATGGCCTGGGGCGCATGTACGATGTCACAGAAAAGTCGATGGTGCCGGACGACTCGCTTACCATTCGGGAACGGGCCATCGCGGCCTGGCCCATGGCCTGGGGCGGACAAAACCAGCGCGATATTCTGGTAACGATGGGATTTGATGTGGACATACCCTGGCGCGAGTTGCCGCAGAAAGACCGCGACTGGATTCTCTTTACAGATGAGCAACCCGTGGTGCCGGTATACCCTGGCTATACCCCGGAAGAGACGCAACGCGCCCTGAAGCGCAAAGAGGAGCCTAACTACATGGGGACTTTCAGCAGTGCCCGCCGCCACGTGTTCCATACCTTCGCCAACACCAACAGCCCCCTCATGAAAAAGCGGGTGATGCAGTATATGCTGAGCACCGACTGCCCCACCTGCCAGGGCAAGGGCCTGCGTCCGGAGTCGTTGTCGGTGAAGTTTGCTGGCTACGATATCACAGAGCTTTCACGACTGCCCCTGAAACGGGTGCAGGCCGTGCTGAAGCCTTTTGCGCGGGGCACCGAGCCAGGCCACTCCCGCACGGAAGTCGAGCACCCAGAGCAGGCTATTGTGGCCAAACGGATTGCGGACGACCTGTGTGCCCGCATCGAGGTGCTGCTCGACCTTGGACTGGGTTACTTATCGTTGGAGCGCAGTACGCCCACCCTCTCCCCAGGCGAACTGCAGCGCCTGCGCCTGGCCACGCAGCTTTACTCGCACCTGTTCGGGGTGGTGTATGTGCTCGACGAACCTTCCGCCGGGCTGCACCCCGCCGACAAGGTAGCGCTGCTCCGTGCACTCGACGGGCTCAAGAAAGCGGGCAATTCCCTTTTTGTAGTAGAGCACGATCTGGAGGTGATCCGACACGCCGACTGGATTGTAGATGTGGGACCTGCCGCAGGCGAGAAAGGCGGTGAGATCCTGTACAGTGGCCCCACGGAAGGATTAAGGAAAGTAGCAGCCTCCCGCACGGGCGAGTACCTGTTCGGCCAAGCAAAGGGCTTCAACTCCGATCCACGTGAACCAAAAGGCTGGTTACAACTCAGTGATGTCAGCCGGAATAACCTGCACCACCTTTCGACAGCGTTTCCGCTTGGTGTGTTTACATCCGTGACAGGCGTATCGGGTTCCGGCAAGTCCAGTCTGGTGAGCCAGGTGCTGGTGGAACTGGTAGCAGCTCACCTGGGGCACCAGTTGCCTGTCGAAGAAGAGGAAGGCGACGAACTGGAGTGTGTTATACCTGTCACAACCGGAGGCCACATCACGGCAGGTATGGAAGAGATCAAGCGCCTAGTGCGTGTCGACCAGAAACCCATCGGCCGGACACCGCGCTCCAACATGGCCACCTATACCGGCTTGTTCGACCATGTGCGCAAGCTCTTTGCCAGCACGCCGCTTGCCAAAAAACGCCGCTACGATGCCGGACGTTTTTCCTTCAACGTCGCCAAGGGGCGCTGTGAGAACTGCCAGGGAGAAGGCTTTGTGATGGTAGAGCTCCTCTTTTTGCCAAGCGTATACGCCCCCTGCCCCGTCTGCCACGGCGCACGCTATAATGCCCAGACGCTGGAAGTAACCTACCGGGACAAGAATATCGCCGAGGTGCTCGATATGACAGTGGATGCGGCTTGGGAGTTTTTTGACGAGGAAGCCGCCGTGCATCGCGCACTCACTATGCTACGCGAAGTCGGCCTGGGCTACCTGCGACTCGGACAGCCGGCCACCGAGTTGTCGGGCGGTGAGGCGCAGCGCATCAAACTGGCTACCGAACTGCAGCGGTCTCAACGCGGCAATACCCTTTACATCTTGGACGAGCCCACCACTGGTCTTCATCCCGCTGACATCGACAGACTTATGACCCAACTGCACCTGTTGGTGGATGCCGGCAATACGGTTATCGTGGTAGAGCACGACATGCGCGTGGTAGCGGCCAGCGACTGGGTGATCGATATTGGTCCGGGTGCAGGAGAGGACGGCGGACAGGTCGTAGCGGCAGGCCCACCGGAACAGATCGCCAAATCCAGAGAAAGCAAAACAGCGCCTTTTTTAAGAGCGTTATCTGGTGTATAAACCAAAGTTGCAACTGTATAATACTTGCAGCCCATGCTGATTTATAAGTTTGGCCGGGCTTCTGTCTGATTGGTAAAAGAAGCGCTAAGACCAAGAAAAGAACCTTAATGTTGAGGCTTTTAAACGGCCTCAGCTTTTACAGTATAAATACTGAGGAGCGGACAAACCAGCAGAAGTGCAAATCTGGCAGCCGCTAAACACATTGATACAAATTGGAAAAAACAAATCTTAAGAATCTGTTTTTTTTTCACACTGAAACTTAAGCACTTCACAAATTGCCATTTAGCTTTTTGATTTCGTATTATTAAAATGTTTAGATTTGTAGATTATCATATTTTTACATTGTGCGATGGATTACAGATTCGTGCATCATAGAAATTATACGCTTCGGGAGGATGAGCACCATATACTGGAGTCTGCCATTTCGCTTATCTCGCAGCCACGTGACGAGTCCTTCCTAAAACGGGCGGCTGTATTCATCGCGGCCCACGCGCAGGTACAGTATGTACTGATCGGCAGTCTGAGCGAAGATGGCAAAGATGTCCTTACGAAAGTGTTTCTGAAAAACGGCGAGGTCCTGCCGAATATCTCCTACCCCCTGCAATACAGTCCCTGCGATGCTGTTCTCACACAGCGGTTCTGCTATTACCCCGACAACGTACAGCGCCACTTCCCCCGCGACTTTGAGCTGCAGGAGTTGAACATTGAAAGCTACCTGGGCAGCATTTTCCTGACAGAGGAAGGCGAGCCGGTCGGGCTGATCGCGCTGATGAGTGACCGGCAACTCGAAAATGCCGCTTTTGCCGAGCACCTGGTGCTGGTGCTAAGCCCTGCGATTGAAGAAGAGCTGATCCTGCAGTCTAATCCAACAGTCTGAACATAACAAGGTCATAAAAAAACCTCTGCCGACTTCCAGCATCTATGCTGCAGTGGCAGAGGTTTTTGCTATTTCAGAAACAGGTATAGCGCAACGACCTTAGATAGCAGGATCGTTTGGTGTATTTGGGTTGGTGCGACGCTCCTGATCTGGATACGGGTAGAAATTGCGGTTACGCTCTTCCAAGTTCTCCGGTGGGCCCGGACGGTTGAAGCGGCGGCTGTCCTCCCACTTCTGTCCGCTCAGATATAGCTCTGCAGACCGCTGCTTATATACCTCCAGCAGCAAAGCCTCCCTTGTCATTGGACCGCTGTAGGCAGGCAAGCCGGCGTTCACACCAAAAAGATCGCCGGTAGTCTGAGTACGCACCTGGTTGATCAGTGCCAGGGCCTCTTCCAAAGAACCATTGCTCCGCAATAGCGCTTCGGCTTTAATCAGCTTCATCTCGTCTGGCAGGTATGCCGGTATGCTGGTCGTCTGCGTGTTAAAAAAACCGGCCAGTGTCTTTACCCGGTCTCCTAACACATCAGCGCTCGGGTCTGTCATGTAAAAGCTGTATCGGCCATCTCCCTCTTCAAAGAGGGCATCAGGCAAGCCGAATTTATCGCGTGGTCTGTAATAAGCCAGGATAAAAACGGTGTTATAGATCGGGTTCGGGCTCAGCGTGCTGTACACGAACTCGGAGCGCTTGCTCAGATCCACCTTATCTGCGTTAGCGATAGCCGCTTCATAATTTCCGGCATATAAGTTATAGCGGGCGTTGTAAGCGTACAGCGTGTTGAGCAGGTCGAAGGCCGGGCCTGCTACCTGTGCCGTGAACTCCGGTGAGGGGGGCGTGGCCTCGATCAGGGCGATCCCTGCGTTCAGGTGGGCGATGGCAGCTGCCAGCACCTCTGCTCTGGGCCTGAAAGTTACTTTGTCGGTCCGGCTGGTCTCTGTGTTTGCCTGTTCAAATGCGATGTACAGGTTGCCGAGCGCCATGGCATTGAACAGGTGGGCGTGCGCCATCACCCCGCTCAGCGTTCCGCCCGTCAGGGTCGGTACATTGGGAGCGTTCTCCAGAATCTGCTCACTCATCAGCATGGTGCGCTGCATGCGGGACCAATATCCAAGGATGTTGCCGTTGAAGGTGGGCAGGGCAGTTCCACCGGCCTCCAGTTCAAGCACGTTGGTAAAGGTAGCTACCCCTTTCATCTCGCGACCCGTCACACCTGCGTATAAGAGTGCCGCCTCCAGGCCCGAGGTAGAGTAAAACTGACGCAACCCGACACTCAGGGCTATGATGCCCTCGCGTGAGTTCAGTACCTCGACGTCACTGGCTGCGTTAGGGTTGGGTATATCCAGTTCGCAACCACTCGTCAGCAGCAGACAGCCCGAAAGGAAACTCACTTTTAAGTAAGAAGCTATATTTTTCATGATGTTTTTCATAAGGTTAAGGAAGCATTAGAAGGTAAAGTTGAGGCCCAGCGCATAGGTTCTCGGGATCGGAACCTCCACAAAGTCAAAGCCTCGCACGGCGTTGGTCTGTCCAGCCGCATTCACTTCCGGGTCGTAGCCGCTATAGTCGTCAATCGAGAACAAGTTACGCCCGGCCAGGCTGAGGCGCATGCTGTTACCTCCCAAAAAGGCCGGCTTAAAATCATAAGCCACCGACACTTCTCTTAACTTGATGAAAGAGCCGTCTTCAATGTAATTCTCGAATATGCCAAACAGTGCAGTGGAGGTTCCTTTCGGCACTTCCCCTCGTAGCTCCGGCTCGTAACCGGCCAATCCGCCATACAGATCACGCTCGCCCACGCGGCGGGTGAAGTTGAATACATCGAATCCATAAACCGCATCAAACTGGGTACGGAACGACAGGCGTTCGCCTACCGAAATATCGTTTGTCCAAGAGCCCGTCCAGTCAGGGTTAGGATCGCCGATCACCTTGGGCACGGTGGCACCCATCGGCTGCCCGTTTTCGGGGTTGCGGCCCGCCCGCTCAGGCTGTGGCAGTCCGGCAGGGTTCAGCAGCAGCGAGCCGTCGGGGTTCCGGGCAAAATAGGTAGCGTAGAAGGCACCTAGCGGGTACCCATCCACGGCAGCTACCTGGCCGAAACCTCCCGGGAATGGCAGCACGCCACCTGGTATGTTGTTTACTTCGTTTTTGTTGCGGGAATAAATCAGCGTAGAAGTCCAGCGCACTCGCTCTGTCTGCACAGGCGCGCCTGTGATCATCAGCTCAAAGCCTTTGTTGGTCATGGTGCCGATGTTGGCGTACTGGTTCAGGAAACCCGAAGAAGGCGTCAGACCGATGAACAACAGCAGGTCTTCCACATCTTTCTTGTAAACAGAAAACTCCAGACCCAGCCTGCCGCCCAGGAAACTCATGTCGGCACCGAACTCTGTTTCTACCTGGCGTTCCGGCTTAATGCCCGAGTTACCCAATAAGGTAGATGGAATAACGCCTGGAAGGCCCGGAAGTGAAACAGGGTTGTAATTGGTATAGCGGTCATAAGCTCCGATCGCAGTCAGGTTGCCCGCCTGCCCATAGGAAGCCCGCAGTTTGAAAATAGGGATGATATCGCTAAGTCCCTGCCAGAAGCTCTCGTTGGAAACCAGGTAACTGCCGCTCACTTTCGGGTAAAACTGCCACCTGTTGTCTGCTCCAAACACGGAAGACACGTCATAGCGACCGGCACCCGTTAGAAACAGCCTTTCGCCGATACCGAATGTCTGCTGGGCAAAAAAGCCCATGATGTTAAGTTCCCGTCGGTTATCGTTGGGCATAATAGAGGCTCCACCCGTACTGATGACGGCAATCGGCCCTAATTGTGTGCCATTTATACCTGTCGAGTAGTATTGCTCTGTCTGCACCGTCCCGCCTATACCTGTGGTGGACTCCAGCCAGTCGGTCAGGAAAGTGCGGTAAGAGGCATTGAGGTCGTTGTTGAGCAGGTAAGCTGTAATGTCTCCCCTGCGGGAATAGCCCGACTCGTAAGAAGGTGTGGTATTGCCTGCAGGTATATAGCCCGTTGCGATCTGAGTCGAATTATCAAAGCCCAGCACGTAGCTCACATTCAGGCCATTGATTGGTGTGAGGTTTAGCTGAAAATCGCCGATGAAACGGTTGGTGCGCTGCCCGAAATCAAAGCGGTTGATGGCCTCGAGCGGATTGGTACGACGAAGAATAGCTGTTGGGGCCGTAGAGGGGTATACCCCGTTCACCGGTTCAGGGTTGATGAAGTTATTGCTGAAGATAAAGCCGGTAAGGGCACCGTATGCTTCGAGCAGACCGCCGTTCGGAATTTCCTCGCTGGTGCTGAGCACATAGTTGGCTCCCAATGAAACCGATACCCAGTTATTTATCGTCTGGTCTAAACGCAGACGGGCGCCTCCCCGCTTAAAATTCGTATTGTCGATGATGCCCTGGTTGCTCAGGAAGTTTCCGCTCATGTAGTATTGCGTATTCGCGCTGCCACCCGAAACCGACACATTGTTTTCGGTACCATAGGCAGTCCTGAAGATTTTGTCCTGATAGTCATACCTGGTGACGGGCTCCTGCGTAAGGTCTGAGGCGAGATTGTTCACAAAGCGGAAAGGGTACTGGTTATAATCCAGCGTCTTGCGTACTTCGTTTACCCGGAACTGCGTGGAGACCGAGATTTTAGGAGCACCTTCGACCCCGCGTTTCGTGAAGATCTGCACTACCCCATTGCTGGCCCGTGACCCGTAGATAGCAGCCGCAGCGGCCCCTTTGATGATCTCGATGCGTTCAATGTCATTGGGGTTAATATCCACCAGTCGGTTCTGCGCATAGCCTCCCAGGTCGATCAGTTCAGGTGAACTGTTGTTGATGATTACCCCATCCACAATGTAAAGCGGGTCGCCCGATCCAACAACTGTGCTGGTGCCTCGTAGGCGCACGCTGATACCACCGGCTGGGTTGCCCGAGTTCTGGCTGATCTGGGCGCCGGCTACCTTGCCGGACAGGGCCTGGTCTATGGACGTAGCTACACTGTTCTCGAGTGCATCTGCAGAGACGGTGGAAATGGCATTGCCCAACTCTTTCTTGCTGGTTGCCACCGAGGTACCCGTTACCACCACTTCATCCAGACCCACAATATCCTCCTGAATCTGCGCATCCACCTGCACGGTCTGCTGGTCACCGAGAGTAACAGGGCGGGTCTGCGGTTTAAAGCCTATGAACGAGAACGTGAGTTGGTAAGTGCCCGGAGGCAGGGCGGCCGACAGATTGTAAACTCCGCTCGCATCAGTGGCCGTGGCGATGTTGTGGTTCTGGAACTTTACCACCACACCGGGCAGCGGGGACTTGGTGCGGGCATCTGTGACGGTGCCCGTAATGGCGTAGCGTGCTCCTTGCGCAACGGCTAGCTGACAGGCAGCCGCCAACAGGAGGAAACACAGCAGGATAGCCTTTCCGGAGGCCCTCCCAATCAGGTAATTTTTTCTCATAGTGCCTCTTTTTTGTACAGTTTATAATGTGGTGAATAAGTGTTCAGAAATTACTCAGGCAAGCTGATTTTCCCCATCAGCACAGAGGGCACGCGACGCTTGCCAGGACCGAAATGGATGGGCTCGCCCACCAGGCATTCATTGGCCAGGGTGGCAAACAACACCGCCTCTTTTGCATCCGGCGACACCCCGAGCTCGGCCGTGTTCCGCACCGTAGCGCCAGGTAAAAGCGCTTCAATATTTTGTATGAGAAGCGGATTGTGCATACCGCCTCCACTCAGGAAAATTTTAAAATCAGCATCTCCAAGCGAGCGGGTCAGGGCCCCGCAGATGGCAACAGCTGAAAACCGGTTCAGGCTCGCCATGACGTCTTCCGGGGATAGGTGCTCTGTGTCGGATCTGCGCTGTGCTTCCGCCAGGTATAAGAGGTTGAACAGCTCCGGGCCAGTTGTTTTGGGAAAGTCCTGCTCAAAGAAAGGATGATACAGTAAGGAGGCCACCAGTGCCTGGTTGTAGGTACCTCTCCTGGCGATGGCAGCATCGGCATCATAATAGGTACCAGGAAACTGCTGCTGCACATAGGCATCCATCAACGTATTGCCAGGCCCTACATCGGTCGAGAAGATACGGCTGGTGTCCAGGTCGCCGGGCAGAAAGGTAAAGTTGGCGATACCGCCGATGTTGAGCATGATCCGGTTCTGATCCTGCTTCGAGAATAGCAGGTAGTCACCGTACACGGCCAGTGGGGCGCCCTCTCCGCCTGCAGCTACGTGCTTCTGCCGGAAATCACTCAGGGTGATGACACCTGTACCCATAGCGATATGGTCGCCGTCACCAATCTGCAGCGTCGCATCCGGCATACCTGCTACACCATGCAGTGACGCCGGGGCATGATAAATGGTTTGACCGTGGCTGGCAATCACGTCAACTTCAGAAGAATCCACCCCCCACTCCTTCAAGCTTTTGTTGATGAGTTCTGCATGGAAGCGTCCGATGTAGGCATTGAGCAGGCAGACACGCTCCAGATCAACTTCCCGTTTTGAGAAAATAGCTTTCACTTCCTTTTTGAAAGTTTCATCATAGGGCATAGTCGCAAATTCCCTGAGATTCATGCAGGTTTGGGTACCCTGCCCCTCAAATTCACAGAGGGCAATGTCAAGGCCGTCAAGCGAAGTGCCTGACATGAGGCCGATGATGGTTCTTTTCTTTTTACTGGCAACCCTAAAGAGTTGACTTAATACTTTATTCATAAATTAATTAAATTTGATATGACAAAAAGTCAAAAGAACCATAGGTTCTTCATACGAAACATATAAAGTTTAGGTAATATAGGCACAGGCGAATTTCCGCATAATCAGGCAGAAATTCACAAGTAGGTGATGGCTATGATTGGCTTTATCAGAATCGTATAATCCGCCCGTCCTCCATTTCGATGATGCGGTGACTGTTTTCGGCGAATTCTGTGTCGTGAGTAACGATGAGCAGCGTTTGGTTGTGCTCCTCGGTAAGCTCTTTGAAGATATTGAACACAATGTCGCTGTTGCGCTTGTCGAGGTTGCCGGTGGGCTCGTCACCCATGATGATGTGCGGGTCGTTGATGAGGGCGCGGGCAATGGCGACCCGCTGCTTCTCCCCGCCCGAAACACGGTAAGCCGACTGCATGGCCAGGTGGTCTATGCCCAGCATTTTAAGCCGCTCCATGGCGCGGTGCTCTATTTCCTGTTCGCTAAACCTACCCAACTTCAGGCCGGGCAGCATCACGTTGCGCAACACCGTGAACTCGTTGAGCAGGTAATGAAACTGGAACACAAAGCCGATCTTCTCGTTTCGGATGCGGGCCAGTTCCGGATCCGGCCGGCCAGACATGAGCTCCTTATCAATGTAGAGCTCGCCGGTATAGTCGGTGTCCATGGTGGAGAGGATGTAGAGCAGCGTGGACTTGCCGCAACCCGACTTGCCGATCACCGACACGAACTCCCCTTTATTCACGGTGAACGTGATATCGCGGAGCACCTGCACCGTAACGGGATCATGGAACTCCTTGTTGATGTTCCTCGCTTCGAGTATAACTTCCTGCATCTTTTCCTGGCTGCCTTTCATCCTATACCTATTTGCCCCTGATGATCTCAACCGGGTCCACCCGGCTGGCCTTGCGAGCCGGGAAGAAACCGGCAAAGTACGTCGTGATCAGTGAGAAAATCCCGCCGATCACGTAGTACACCACATCGTAGTTAACCGGATAAGTCGTGATGGTAGGCAGTGCTGCCGTCACGAAGGGGATGTTGTCAATGACGACCGAGAATAGGAAACCAAACACGAGTCCTACCACACCCCCGAAAAAGCCGATGCTCATCGCGATCAGCAGAAACACCAGGTTCACATCCCGGCCCGAAAAGCCGGTGGCCTTGAGGATGGCGATGGAGTCCATCTTCTCGTAGATCATCATGTTGAGAATGTTGAAAATACCGAAACCCGCCACGATCAGCAGCGTGATGCCCACGGCGTAGGAGATGAGCGAACGTACGCTGCTGCCCGTCTCGAACTGGGCGTTGGCCGTCTGTATGTCTTCGGCATCGACATTGAAAAGCTGCGCATACTCCCTGGCGACGGCCGGAGCCTGCTCCAGGTCATGGAGCTTCACCTGGATGTCGGTCATGTAATTGGCCGGCTTGCCGAGCAGCTTCTGGGTGGTGGCAATGGAAGCATAGCTCTGCACCTTGTCGATCTCTTGTATACCTGACTGGAAATACCCTACCACTTTCAGCGAAAAACGCTCGCCCTGGGCCGTCGTTACCTGCACCACATCGCCTATGTCGGCCACCAGTATATCGGCCAGCCCCTTGCCCAGGATGATGCTGTTGGCCACGTTTTTGGCATCGATGGGATTGCCGGCAGTCACGTAATCCTGGAAGTTAAACAGGCGGCTCTCCTCCTCCACATCGATGCCATTGATCACACCGGTAATCTCGATTGTGCCCTCGTTGTAAAAGACCTGCGCAAGGAGTTTGGGGGTGGCACCCAGCACCCGCTCATCGGCTTTCACGGTCTGCAGAATGGGGCCGCTGTTGTAAATCTCCTGCCGGGAGATGCCGGCTTTCACGGAACTGATAAAGTTGTAGGAGTCCTTGTACTGCCCGGCCACATTCACCGGCTGGTCTTCGCTGGGCTTGATCTCGTTATAAAGCCGTACATGCGGCGTGCGGTTCAGGATGAGGCCATCAAGCAGGTCGTTAAGGCCGTTCATAAAACCGAGCAGCGTGATGAACATGGCGATACTGAAGGTTACCCCAACGGCGGCCACTAGTGTCTGCCGCCAGCGGGCCAGCAGCATGGATTTCGCGATGCTATATATCAGTTTAAAATTCATCGCTAAGGCTTCACGATCACATCCTCTTTCGAAAGTCCCTCCACGATCTCCACTTTCTGGTAGTCTTTCAGCCCGGATTTCACAGGCACGCGCTCGCCGTTCTCATTCAGCACATAGGCACCCTCCACCAGGTATTCGCGGGGTATGGTTAGGGCATTCTTTTTGGCCTGAATGATGATGTTGGCCTCGGTGGTCAGGTTAGGGTATAGCGCGTCGGGTTTGGTTACAAAAGCAGCTTCCACGGTAAAAGAGCGGGTGCGCTCGTTCATGGCCGGGTTGATCTTGGTGATGCGCCCTTCAAATACCTGCCCTCTGTAACTGTCGAGGTTGAGCAGCACTTGCTGGCCTGGTTTCACACGCGCTATATCGTATTCGTCCACCTGCAGCTCCAGGATGAATTCATCGGCATCGCCCAGCACCGCAATCGGCACCTGCGGACTCACCAGCTCGCCTTTCTCGCGGAGCACACTGTATACCTTGCCGTTGGTTTCGCTCTTCACAGTATAGTCGTCGCGCAGGGTCTCGCTGATCTGCAGGTTCTTCTGCGACTGACGGGCGGCAAAATCCAGCTGTTTTTTGAGGTCGTTGTAGCGCAGGCGGGCGGAACGGTAGGCCGTCCGGGAATTTTTGTAGGCTAATTCGCGCTGCTCCAACTCCACCCGGGTACCAATCTGGCTGGCCCAGAGGTTGCGTTGCCGCGCCAGCAGCAGCGAGTCGTTGCGCATGCGGCTTCGGGCCAGGTCGATGGACTCCCGCAGCTCGGTCAGCTTTTCGGCATTGGCACCGACACGGGCGTATTCCGCAGCCAGTCGGGCATTCTCTGTGTTCAGTTGGGCGGCCTCGTTGCTGATGCGGACGAGTGTTTCGCCCTTTCGCACGGTGTCTCCCTCCGTCACCAGTATTTCCTCGATGATGCCGCTCACAACCGGGTATACCTGGTATTGGTTGCGACTTTTCACGAGGCCGGAAGCGTAAACGGCTTCCGAGATATCCTCCACAGTTGGCTGTGTTGTTTCCTGGCTCTCTCCACAGGAAGTGAAAAAGACCAGCAGCAAAAGCAGTTGTAAATAGTGTTTTATTGACATGATCCCTCAAACGTAAAAGACACTATGCAGCAGCACTTTCAATCGCCTTATACCTGTCCGATCTTTTGAAGATCAGCTATACCTGCTGTGAGCAGGGCCGGAAGGGTGCTGTGCTTCAAATGTACTACATTCAGTACACGATTGCATGATGATGCGTAAGCTATAAAGTATATTATTTGATAACTGATATATGTTTCACTTAGAAATGACAAGTGTCATAGAAAGGGCCTCACGGTATTACGAAATTTGTCCGATAACGAACTTCTAACCTCAAACCAATAAGATTATGAACGAAATGAAATCTAATCAAGCCAAACTGTTTGATGGAAAAGTGGCGCTGGTAACCGGTGGCTCCTCTGGCATTGGCAAATCAGCTGCTTTGCTCTACGCCCGCGAAGGAGCTAAGGTAGTGGTGTCCGACATCCATGAGGAGTCAGGCATGCAGGTCGTGCAGGAAATTGAGCAACTGGGCAGCCAAGCTATTTTTGTATCGGCCGATGTCTCGAAGCCAGAGGACTGCGAGCGCATGGTGCAGCAGGCTGTCCAAAAATTCGGTCGGCTGGATGTTGCCTTCAACAACGCAGGTATAGGCGGTGAATCCAATATGATCGGCGACATGAGCATCGAGGGTTGGAATAAAGTCATCAGTATTAACCTCAACAGTGTGTTCTACTGCATGCATTTCCAGATACGGCAGATGCTGCAGCAAGGCGGCGGTGCCATTGTCAATAATTCCTCCATCCTCGGACAGGTGGGCTTTGCCAACTCAGCTGCTTATGTAGCGGCAAAGCACGGTGTGGTGGGCCTGACTAAAAATGGAGGCCTTGAGTACGCTTCCAAAGGTATACGCATCAACGCTGTCGGTCCGGCCTTTATCAAAACCCCTTTGCTATCCGGCATGGGCGAGGAAACGCTGCAGTTCCTGACATCCAAGCACCCAATAGGACGCCTGGGAGCCCCGGAAGAAATAGCAGAGCTGGTGATTTGGCTCAGTTCCGACAAGGCTTCTTTCGTATCGGGGGCCTATTACGCTGCCGATGGGGCCTACCTGTCACAGTAAACGCTCGTACTACTTACTGAATACCACCTGCTTCCATAATTCAGATACTCACCTTGTATTGGAGTTATAAGGGTCCGGGCGGGCATTTCGCTGCCGCGCAGGTATAGACGTCAAGTAAATATGCGTGTAACGGAGAAAAGAAGTCCACAAAGAACAACTTTACCCCAGGATTGGCACAGCCTGGACGCGCAGGAGGCACTTGAGTTGCTTCAGGTTGACCAGAAAAAGGGGCTTGCAGACGAAGAAGCACGAAAGCGCCGGGAAACGTACGGACGCAACATCATGACGCAGCAGAAAAAGCAGAGTGCCCTGGTGCTGTTTCTGCTGCAGTTTCACCAGCCGCTCATCTACATCCTGCTGGCCGCCACCGTTGTCACGTTGCTGCTGGGCGAGTACATCGATTCGAGCGTTATTTTCGGGGTTGTTCTGATCAACTCCATCATCGGCTACATACAGGAATCAAAGGCCTTGGCCGCCATCGACGCCCTGTCCAAAAGCATGTCTGCGAAAGCTACTGTGCTGCGCGGGGGCAGTAAACAGCAAATCGATGCTTCGGAACTGGTGCCCGGCGACATTGTGCTGCTGCAGTCCGGCGACAAGTTTCCGGCCGATTTGCGGCTGGTGCAGGCCCGCGACCTGAAGGTGGACGAATCGGCGCTGACCGGGGAGTCGGTGGCGGTGGAAAAGCATGCAGAGCCTGTGTCCGCAGACGATGTACTGGGCGACCGCTTTTCAATGGGATTCGCCTCCACGGCGGTGACCTACGGGCAGGCCACCGGCCTCGTGGTGGCCACCGGCGACAAGACCGAGGTGGGCAAAATACAGGAATCCATCTCTGGCGCGCAGAACCTGGACACACCACTCACCATCAAAATAAAGGAATTCAGCAACCTGCTCCTTAAGGTCATCCTGGCGCTGTGCGTCGTGCTTTTCCTGGTAGAGTACCTGAGGGGAGCGGACGTGTCCGAAACCTTTATGCTGGCGGTAGCTCTGGCAGTAGGCGCTATACCGGAGGGTTTGCCCGTGGCTGTTACCATCATGCTGGCGCTCGGGGTTTCTAAAATGGCCAAACGCCGCGCCATCATCCGCAAGTTGGTGGCCGTGGAAACCCTGGGCAGCACCAACGTAATATGCTCCGATAAAACCGGCACGCTCACCGAAAACCAGATGACTGTGCAGCAGATCGTAGCCGGAACCGAAAAGTATACTGCTACCGGCCTAGGTTACCGACCGGAAGGTGAAATCCAGCAAGAGGAAAGACTGGCAGACCTGAGCCACAACAAAGCCCTGGAGCTGTGCCTGAAAGCCGGTTTGCTCTGCAATGACAGCACCCTGAAAGAGAAAGACGGGCAGTGGCTGATAGAAGGCGACCCCACCGAAGGGGCGCTGGAAGTGGCCGCCCGAAAAGCCGGACTTGAGAGGCGAACGTTGGAGGAGCAGCAGCCCCGCCAGGACACCATACCATTTGAGTCAGAATACCAATACATGGCCACACTGCACGGCGGCGACAGACCCGTTATTTACCTTAAAGGGTCTGTAGAAGCCGTGCTGGAGCGCAGTAGCAAAGCCCTGCTGCCAGACGGCGAACCGGGCGAACTCGACAAGGAACAGATCGATAAGCAAGTAGAGCAAATGGCCGGCGAGGGGCTGCGCGTACTGGCTTTCGCCATGCTGGAGGCGACCGAAGGCCATACGCAGATCGACCACAAACACACCAGCTCCGACCTCATATTCCTGGGACTGCAGGGCATGATCGACCCGCCCCGCGAAGAGGCCATGGAGGCCGTGGCCCTGTGCCAGCGCGCAGGCATAGACGTGAAAATGATTACGGGCGACCATGCCGTGACAGCCGCTGCCATTGCCAGCCATATTGGCTTGAAAGGACGACAGGACAACGGGAAGCTGGTAGCTGTGACAGGCAAGCAGCTGCAGCAAATCGGTGACCAGGAACTGCCCGACATCGTAGAGAAGACAGCTGTATTTGCCCGTGTAGCGCCAGAACAAAAACTGCGATTGGTCAAAGCCCTGCAGTCATGTGGCAATGTGGTGGCCATGACGGGCGACGGTGTGAACGACGGCCCGGCCCTGAAGCAGGCCAATATCGGCATCGCCATGGGTATTACCGGAACCGACGTGGCCAAAGATGCCTCGGACATGGTGCTCACCGATGATAACTTTTCGTCCATAGAAGGCGCCGTGGAAGAAGGGCGTGGCGTGTTCGACAACCTGACGAAGTTCATTGTCTGGACGCTTCCTACCAATTTAGGTGAGGCGTTGGTGGTACTGCTGGCCATTGCGCTCAATTCTCGGCTCCCCATGCAGCCCGTGCAGTTCCTTTGGATCAACATGACCACGTCGGTGTTGTTGGGACTCACGCTGGTTTTCGAGCCCAAAGAGCCCGGCATCATGGACCGTCCACCACGTGCGTCTAACCAACCACTGCTCACCTCCATGCTTATCAAGCGGACGTTGCTGGTAGGCTTTTTAATGCTTGCAGCCGCCTACGGCCTGTTTCAGTACGAGCTGGGCCAGGGTGCAACGCTCGTGGAAGCCCAGACCGTAGTCACAACGGTGTTTGTGGTAGTGGAATCCTTTTACCTACTCAACTGCCGCTCGCTGGTGAGGCCGATTGGCCAGGTTGGCTGGTTTTCAAACAGGTGGGTGTACTACGGCATTGGCGTCATGTTCCTGGCGCAGGCGCTCTTCATCTACACGCCGTTCATGAATATGCTTTTTGGCACCAGTCCGCTGGAGGTCATGCAGCTGCTGCGCATATTTGGGGCGGGAGTTGTTGTGTTTACAATTATCTCTATCGAGAAGGAGATTCGCTTCAAGCTGGGCGCTAAAAAGCTGGAGGCCGCGAAAAAGGAAGAACAGCTAACCTAGCGTATACCTTGGTGAAAAGGGTGATCGGAGCATCGGTTTTAATTTGTATCGTATACCTTGTGGTGATGGGCTTACTTTCATTTCAGCAGGAGAAGCTGATTTTCTTTCCGGAGAAACTTCCGGCAGACTACACCTTCCGTTTCGACCGGGAAGCAGAAGAAATACGTATACCTGCGCCGGACGGTGTACTGCTGCATGGCCTGCTTTTCAAGGCAGAAGCGTCAAAAGGGCTGGTGTTTTACCTGCACGGCAACGCGGGTTCAGTGGCCAACTGGGGTTGGGTGCACCAGGCCTATACCGCCCTGGGCTATGATGTGTTTGTGCTCGACTACCGCGGCTATGGCAAAAGCCAGGGCAAGATAAGCAGCGAGCGCCAGTTTTACGACGATGCTGAGGCAGCCTTTCTGGAAGTGGCGGGCAGGTATAGCGGCCAGCAGATCATTGTCGCCGGCTACTCCATCGGAACGGCTGCAGCAGCGCGGCTATCTTCTCTGCATACACCCACTTTACTGCTGCTGCAGGCGCCTTATTATAGTCTCAGCGATTTAATGCAAAGCCTGTATCCTTTGGTGCCGGGTTTTCTGCTTCGTTACAAATTCGAGACGTATACCTTTGTGGCGCAAACCAAATCGCCCATCGCTATTTTTCATGGTGAGCTGGACGAGATCATTTATCCGGGCTCCTCCGAAAAGCTGAAGGCACATTTAAAACCGTCGGACCAGGTCATATTGCTCAAAGGCCAGGGCCATAACGGCATGAACGAGAACCCGGCTTTCCGGCGCAAACTGGCAAAAGTGCTCAGCAAGCTGTCACCTGCAGCGCCCTGAACTTATACCTGATCATGCATGGTGCTACACCTAAAAAAGGCACTGTGGCAATAAAAATTAAAACACGAAAAAAGAAGAAAACATGGAAGGCGTTTTTAACACAACCGGTCGGACAAACATACCTGACTCCTATACCTACACCCCACAAAACGAACAGGAAGCCTGGATTGCCATAATGCACGCCTGCGTGGCCGTAGACGACGATGTGGCCGACGAAGAACTGGACGAAATGGCGCAAACCCTGGCTGACCTGCCGCTTTTTGAAGGGCACGACATCATGGCCTACAGCCGGAGTGTCTTTTATGCGCACGTGCAGCTGGGCAGCAAAATATTGATCGACAACTCGGTGGACTTGATCTCAGCGGAGAACCGTCCCGCGCTCTTTGCCCATACCATCCAACTGGTGCTGTCAGACAGCGTGGTGACCGAAAAAGAGGAGGAACTGATACAATACCTGTACTCTGCCCTAGATATGGATGAGAATCAGGCACAGGAGATCGTCCGGGAAGTATTGATCCTCAACAAGGACAAGAAATAGCCCGGCTATACCTGCTGTGGCGCGAAACCCTTACCTGTCAGGTATAGCTGGTCCGCTTGCTCCCTTCCCGCCTTACACCTCTGCCCATCGCGGCGTCGATGCTCCAAATGCCGGAGCCGTGGGCGGCCATGTACAGAAACAGAAAGCAGTAGAGCAAAGCCGTCTCCCCTTTATTGAGCAGCGGGTTCCAGCCCTGGGGCGCGTGGGCCATGAAGAAAGCCACTGCCATCTCACCACTGGCAATAAAGGCCGCCCATCCGGTCAGGAAGCCAAACGCGATCATGAGTCCGGCAACCAGTTCTATGATACCGGCCAGCCCCATCAGCGAAGCTATTTCCACGGTGTTGCCGTCGCCGGGCCAACCAAATAGCTTTTGCGTGCCGTGCATGGCAAACATCAATCCGGCCACTATGCGCAGGATGGCGTAGAGTTGCGGGCTGTAGGGCCCCAGAAATCTTTCCATAGTTTTGAGCTTTATACCTGCTTGGTTATAGCAGGCTATGATACAAGCACTTACATACGGAAATAACGATTTTCGGATTATTATGTTGAATTAATCTAAGGCAACAGTCCAGTACGTACTACCACTTTCAGACAGTAATTGAATTTGAGCTAAAAGGCTACTTGATTTCGGAAAAGGCCGTGTCGATCTGGTATTGCTCCAGAACACTCAGAAACTCGTTTTGGAGCACCAGGGCGATGTCCTCTCTCTCCTTCCGGTTGCTGAGCTTCACCTTGTATTTATCCTGGTCGCGCACCAGCAGCAGGTGCTGCTTGCTCGGGCTGTTCTTCAGCGACAGCGAATCTTCCTGTATCTGCTCGATACGGCGCTGGTTGTTCCCGAAAAGAATATTGAAAACGTTGATGTCCACGCTCAGGCTCGCATCACCACGCATGGTGTAGGAACCCCTGAGGTCAAAGGACGACAGGTTGTTGTTCATACTGAAACCAGGCGCGACAAACTTATTTCTGTAAAGCACAAAATCAGCCTCCACATCCTCGAAAAACAGGTGCTCGGTCCGCTCTTTCCGCATGAAGCCCAGCGCTTCCTGTATGGGCTTGATATCGATCAACTCCATGCCCCGGAAAGAGGCCCGGCTATAGGCTACCGTACGGTCGAAGCTCGGTGCAAAAGTCCCATCCAGCTTGGTAAACACAGTCAGGTTACAGTCGGCTTTGCCTTTTATATTCTGGCTTCCCAGCATATCGAGCTCCATCTGCTCGGCCACTGCAAACAACTGCTCCAGATCGACGTCCTGCACTTGTGCCTTCAGCCGAACAGGGATGGTGTCAGAGGGCTCGTTCAGGTACATCATTCCGTGCGAAAATATTTTGCCACCGAAGGCTTGCAGGTATAGCTTGTCGAGTTGCGCCTGCTCCCGGTTCATGCGGGCTCTTATCTCCAGATTGCTTCCCGTCAGGTACTCATACTTCAATTCCTGTGCTTCTACATAAAGTCCCAGATCATACACCTTCTCCCGCAGTTTAGTACTCATGCCCTTTTCCGGCTCCTCTTTCTTCGCAGGCAATTCCTGGGGCTGGTCTTCGGGCAGCAGTGTTTTCAGCGCCGCGAAATTCTGCATAAACGCCTGCAGGTCCAGAAAATCATATTGCAGGTGCACATCCAGGTATGGCCGGGTTAGTTTTGAACTAATCAGGTAGAAGCCGCCGTTTGCAGTGGCCGCTCCGCCTTTGCTTGTCTTAAAGCGCATCTCCTGCATTGTAACATGGCTCTTGTTTTTATCCAGGCGCACAGAGAGGTGCTGCAGGTCTTCTTCCCCGGGCAGATCAATATGCTTCACGCGCAGGGATAGGTGCACCTTCTGAAGCGGTATCAGGAAAGTCATCCCTTCGGTTTTATCAGTCGATGCACTTTTTTTGCCGTTGCCCGCTGAGCCGGCAATCGCGTTCACCTGTTGCAGACTAGTCAGGTCGAGGGTGTCCATCTGCGCGGCCAGTTGTATGCTGGCATCACGAAGTTTCCGGTTGTCGTTCGGCGCTGCTACGTTCCCGGTCACCGTGATGCCCTGAGAGGTCAGTCCGATATCGGAGAGTGTGAGGCGCTTGCCGTCACTGCTCAGCCTGGCCTGCATGTTTTGAACAGACGCTGCCTGCAGGTTGAGCTGCTGACACGCCAGCCGCATGTTTAGCCGTAAAAAGTCGGGTATGATCGTAGTGGTTGCGACGGCTGAACTTGTCGGGGCCGCTGGCTTTCCACCGGCTTTAGTGTCAGGTTTCAGCTTTAGCCAGGCCGTGTTTAGCTGCCTGAGGTTGACGGCACCTCTTACAGTCACGGTTTTTTGCTGGCCTAGCAGGTAATTCACCACATCGCGTACTGATCCATCAACCGTAAAAGACTTTCCGCCTATTTTGCCTCCCATACCCTGCAGGCGCAGTTCGTTGCCTGCCAGTTTTGCCTCTCCGTTCAGGTTGGTGAAGGGTACGGTGAGCTTTGCCGGCTGAAAGCCAACCTCCTGCAGACGGATAGCCCCCTGCCACTGCAGGTCATCCTGCCGCTGGCGATCCTCGGTGGCATGCAGATTTCCCTTGATGGTGACGTCGCCGGCCAGCGTACCGCGTGGCAGGGAAAGGTAATCCGGAGGCATCAGTTCAGCCAGGCTATCCAGGGTATAGCTCCCGCTGAGACGCGCATCCACAAAAGGTTTGGTAAAGTTTGTAATCTTCGCTTTGAGCTGCAGGCTGTCCTGGCCGGTGCGGACCGCTACCCGATGCAGCGTGAACGAACTTGTCTCCGGTGAATGCTTTGGCCCGTTGTCCAACTGACCGGAAATCTGGATATGCGACAGTGTGATGCGGCTGGTGGGCCAGTGCAGTTTCCCATCCTGCAAGGCAAAGTGCAGTTTGTTTCTGGGGCGCTTCGTGGGTCCGGAGTGGCCGGCAATGTGGTAGTGCAGCTTCACGCGGCCCTCGCTCTCCACCTGCCGGAGTAAAGGTATAGACTTGACAGAATTCATCTGGTTGAGCAGAAAGAAAAAGGGCTGCTCTCCTTTAAAGTGCAGGTCCAGCTCTGAGCCCGGCTCGTTAGCCGACTTCCGGTGCGTACCCGAGATCAGTACCTCGTTCTTGTTCAGGATGGCTTTGCTGTCCTCAATTGTTCCCAGCTTTTTGTTCAGATCGTAGGTATAGTGTGCATCGGCTGTAAAGTTTCTGTCCTCGAAAAGGCGCAGGTCGCGGCTGCTGATGTAGTTAATCTTACCTTTCAGTTTGCCATTTATTTTGAGGATGTTATCGCGAAGATCGGCTGCCAGATCAGAATCTAGTAGCTGCAAGGAGAAGGCGCTCTCCTTGTACTGGTTTTCGCTCAAAAACAGGGCATTTCGGATCCTGACCTGCGGGATGTTCAATTCGAAATCACCTGAATCGTCGTCCTGCTTTTCTGCCTTGCCAAAGCTGAGGCTGCGCTTGTGTCCGGTGGAGTCTACCTGCTGATGAAACGTGAGGCCATCGAGGTATAGCTTACTGATGCGGAACCGTCCAAAGGGCCACTGCAGCACTGGCACCAGTACTTCCATATGTTCGACAGCCAGCACCTCCACAGGCTGCGCACTGCTGGTATCTTTTAGCGAGATGTTGTCGAGCGTCAGGGTCAGGTAGGGGAAATTTTTCCAGTTGGAAATATCCGACTGAAAAGGCGCCAGCACCAGGTTGGGATCTTTCGTCAGCGCCGTTCTGATGAAGACCGGTAGCTTGTCCTGGTAGAGCGGGGCCAGCAGGAACTGGGCAGCCAGCACCAGGGTGAACAGCAGTCCAATTACCAGCAGAAATATCTTAACGAAGGGGCGCGTTTTCATAACAGATTGTATTGCCTGACCGGAAGCTTAGTTTCCGGTTTGCTTCTACTTAAACTCACATTTTGCAAGAAAGTTTGGCTCACCCAATCTTATCCGAACCTCCTGTGTTATATAGATTTATGCTATATGGTTCCCTGAATTTATCCAAAGCCGATCCTGATTGATCATGAGATAGAGAAATGGGGTCCTTGGGCCGTTTGTTAACCCAAAATTGACCCAAGTCCGTACAACGAACTAACCCTGGAGCATTTCCGGGGTCGGTTATTTATGTTCTACCTAAAGAAAACAAACCATGAGCGACAACAATAGAAATATCTCCGAAGATCCGAATTCAAGAAAAGGCGAAGGCGTAAGCGGCCTGGGCAAAGGCAAACAAACCGGCCCGGTAGCCGGTGGCGCTGACAATACCCGCGGCGAGAACAAACCAAGTCGTGAGGGAAGCAGCGGTGGCGCCAAGCACGGCAAGGATAACCCGAGGGAACAAAACAGTCCGCAGGGCTCTAATGCTAACCTCACCACAACCACCCGTGGCGCTGACGGCACCGACAAAGAGTTCCGCAACAACCAGCCGAACCCGAGCACGATTACAGACCCGGATATGAAAAATAAGGAAAGAAATAACTAAGGCTATACCTGCGCCTTAAATGAATAAAGCCCCGGCAATTGCCGGGGCTTTTGTTTTATACCTGTTGAGGGTGGCTATACCTTACTTCAGCTCATCCAGCACCACATACATCTTTTTCACGAGCGATGAGGCAGAGCCAATGTAGTTGTTCACCACGAAAGAGAAAAGGTACTCCCGTCCGTCTTTAGCTTTATGGTAACCGGTAAAGCCTTTTGCGCCGCGAATCGTGCCACTCTTCATCTTCATGCTGTTGAATGTGGGCAGTGAGGCGTGGAAACCCGGATACCAGTTCTGCTGACGGGCATGCAGCAGCATTTGTACCTGGGCATGGGTCGTTACGCGGTTGAGCGGAGACAGACCGGAGCCGTCTACCATCGCCAGTTCAGATTCGGCTATACCTTTATCTTTCCAGTGCTGCCGGATTTTGTTCAGGCCTTGTCGTGTATCGCTGCTGCCATCGCTAAATGCAATTGTTTTGGCCAGGGCTTCGCCATACAGGTTAATGCTCTTGCGGTTGAACCAGTACACAATGCTGTCCAATGGTGGGGATGTAACGGTATGGAAGAAGGTATAGCCTTGCTGCGGTATACCCTCGTGCTGTAAAACGGCCTGCTGCGGCATGCTGATACCGAGTGTACGGAGCGTATCGGCCAGCATGCTCACAAACTGATTGGCGCCGGATGGGAGCGCGCCTGATATCTTAAAGCTGTTTTCGTTGACAGGTATAGTACCCCGGATGGCGGCAGTAGAATTGCCTACCGGGAAGTAAATGTAGGCATTATCGCCAGTACCCGCAGCGGCGGAAGTCAGTTCGGAGCGTAAGCCATAGCCATTGAGATTCGGCACCGTTTTCACGATCGAAACGGGCTCGCCGATCTGCTTACCCGACTTAAGGATGACATCGTATTGATTTTCGCGCCAGTTGAGCTTGGCTGCACCTGCTCCGTAGTAGTTGGCTATGTCCTGCCACATCCAGCCGTCAGGCACGGTCTCTTCGTTCCAGCCTTCGTTACTCACTATCACTTCGCTAACCGTTTTTATACCTGCACGCTGCATCGCACGCACGATATCTTTCAGCACAACGTCCTCTTTTGTTACAGGCCAGCGCCAGCTCCCCAACGTAGGGTCACCGCTCGGTATAATGAGGAGCGACGTTTGCTTGCCATTTTTACGAATGGCAAATTTCGTTTCGTAGCGGAAGTCTTTCCCAAGCAGTTCGTAAGCGCTGATGCTGGTGATGAGCTTCATGGTAGAGGCCGGCGCCAGCCCGATTTTGCTGTTGCGGTCGTACACGACCTGCCCTGTCTTGGCGTCCACCACATAAAGCGAGGCAATGCCGTTCTGCAGCTGCGAATCAGCTTCGAATTTCTGGAAAGCGGTGGTGAGTTTCGACGCAACTGACTGCGCCCAGGTAGGCTGTAGCGTCAGTAGACAGGCAATAAGGAAGGTAAATGAGGTGATGCGGGTTTTCATAAGCAAAAATTACGCATTTCTGCCGGTTATCCCCAAACCTAAAAACAAAACGGCCACTTATTCCTGCGAATAAGCGGCCGTTCACATTATTAAATCCTATTTCTATCAGTCCTGGTTATCGCGGTATCTGTTGCGCTCGTCGTAGCGACGCTCGTCCTCGGACCGGCGCTGCTGGTTTTGGCCCCAGTTGTTGTAGGCGCTGCGCTCACGATCTTCGTCGCGCTTGTTATACCTGGTAGAGCCGTAGCCTGTGTCGCGGAACTCGTCGAAGCTGTGGTTGTAGCCTCTGTCGCCTCTGTCCTCGTTCCGGTAGCCGGACCTTGACTGATTGCTGTCTATGTTTCCCGTGCCACGATACCCTCTACCCGATTCATCGTTCATGCGGCCACTATAGTTATAGCCTCCGGAATGGCCATAATTCTGACGGCTGTGCTCGTTGTGGTCGTAGTAGTTGCGGTCGCCGCCCATGTGGCTTGGTCTTTCACGACCTGATATCCCATAATTCGACGGTCCGTAGGCAGAGCCACCTCCAAAGGTGCTGCCCCCTTCGCCGTAACGTGTGCCGCCACTAAAGTCGCCATAAGCGCGTGTTCCGTGAGACATCCTGCCGCGCTCGTCATGGTTTTCGTAGCGGTCACGATCACTCCTGCGCTGGCTGCTTTCGGGGTTGAAGCGCGATAAACTGTTGGTGTTACCGGTTCGGGCGTTGCCGTGTTCATCGAAGTCGGCGTAATGGTTCTTGCGGGGGCGATCGTTATACGCGTTGTTTCTGTTCATAGCTATATTATTTAGGTTAATACACTCCCCCTCATAACGCAGCAAACTGGAGCATGTTTACATATCTCTCGCTATTTGCGCATATAGTAATTCCACATTGGCTTTTATACTGACTATAATATTTTAGAGGTATAGCAAAAGAACATCAGAAGTTCATTCCTAAAATTTATAAAAATACCAATCATAATTATCCCTTTTTAAATACACATTAACAAAGTCACAACATTTTGCTTACCTCCTATTTTATGCCTTTCACCCTCATATTAGCTCTATTCACTATTCATAAGTAAATAAGTTAAAATTTTTATTGATAGAATTATAATGCATTCGTACTCATTAATTAAAATAGTTTAACAACTAATTATTTAAATCCTATTTAAACACTCATTTCCTCAACTAATCATTAGCCATTTGTTTCAAAATCAGCTTAGACAATCAATTGTATTATTTTTTCACCTCCACAAAATTAACAATTATGAATGACAACCTTACTACTCAAAACCGGCATAACAGGGCTTACTATGATAAGCCCCGGCAAGGGAATCTATTACTGCGGTCGAACACTTTACAACTTCGAAAAGCAAAACAAATTCGTTTAATCCCAATTTTCCTGTTTCTGTTAGTTGGTATATTATTACACCCTTTCACTAGTTTTGCCCAGACAATTTCCATCTCAGGTACATCTCCACTCTGTTTGGGTACTGAACCCATCACTTACTCGATTCCTATACAATCCGGGGCGGCCAGTTATACCTGGATAATAAGCTCCACAAATACAGATGCCTATATAGTGGGTGGTAAAGACTCGATCAACTCAGCTAATCAGCCAATTAAAATTATTCGGGGCCCGGTTATGACTTCTATACAGATAGTGCCGGGCACAGTTGGTGGCGGATTTTCATTATCAGCAAACGTGAAAATGGAAAATGGCACCACTAGAAATGGATTTAGAACGATCACAATGCCGTATGCCGAGGCAGGTCCGGACGTGCAATTATCCTGTGCTTCGCCAAGTGTCACCATCGGTAACCCTAACTTTCAGAACAACGTTACCTGGCGCTGGGCGGGTCCAAATGGATATACTTCAACGGTAAAAAACCCTGTTGTGTCCTTCCCCGGAACCTATGTGCTAACTGTAACTGGCGGCTCGTGCACGTATACAGACGAAGTTACTGTATCAGCGCCTACAGAAAACTGCCCTCCTGTTCTCAATCCGATAACAAATAGAACTGTAAATGAGTTAGCCAACCTTCCTTCTACCATCCTTACGGCAAGTGATGCTAATGGGGATGCTATCGCGTATAGTTTCAGACATGCTGTTGATGGTGGTGAATTTGAAGATGGATTGCCTACAGGTGCTGCGTTCAACACAACCACAAGAGCACTCACCTGGCGACCGTCTGAAGAACAGGGTCCAGGTATTTTCACAATTGAAGCCACTGTTTCGGACGACCAGGATTCGGACACTAAAACATTTACAATTACAGTGAATGAAGTAAATAGTGCGCCTGTGTATTCGCCAATTCCCACCCACACGTATGGCATTGTGGGTCAAAAGATAGAATTCCCGGTATCAGCCACAGATCCTGACGTGCCTGGTACACCGACGATAACCCTTAGTCTAAGCGGCACCAATGGTGTATATCCTGCTGGGGCCACCATCACGAACACCCCCCCAAGTGCAAACCCGCAAACCGGACTCTTCTCCTGGACTCCAGCTGCGAATCAGGTAGGTAGAGCGGCTGTATACGCTTTGGCCAACGATGGTTCGCGAGGCCTGGCTTCTCCTACATTTTATCTATATGTGAATGCTGCTCCTAATTTGAATCCGATTACAGCTAAATCAGTAGAAGCCGGTAAGCTGCTGACATTCCAATTATCCGGCTCTGATGTAAACAGTAGCTCTGATATGTTTACTTCGCCTCATCAGACCAGAGCCTTTTCAGTAGAAGTAACTCCAGTCACTGTACAAGAAGATTATCCTTCAGATGATGTACCTGCAATTACTAAAATTGCAGGAGACTGGACTGGGAATCAGAATATTACAGGCGCAAACACAAGTGCTATAACAGGTGTATTTGCCTGGACGCCAACAACTCCCGGTACTTATACTGTTAAAATAAAATTACAGGATAGCGGTATCAGCGGTAATGTTCCGCTTGCTGATGAAGAGTCCTTTACTGTTACAGTAACGACTCCGCCTGTGACCATGTACGCCCTGACCATCACGCAGCCTGAAAACGGTTCCATTGCCGCTGAGCCATCCGCAGCCACTTACGAGGCCGGCACAGTAGTGACGCTCACGGCCACGCCAGCAGCAAGCTTCCAGTTTGCCGGCTGGAGCGGTGATACCTCTGGTTCAGAAAACCCGGTTGAGCTTACTATGGACGGCGACAAAGCGGTTTCGGCTACATTTGAACCAATTCCGACCTATACGCTAACAATCTCAGAACCGAGCAATGGCACTATCGGCATTAATCCGACTGCAGACCAGGATGGCAAGTACAATGATGGCACTGTGGTGACGCTAACTGCTATCCCAGCCGCTGGCTACCAGTTTACTGGCTGGATGGGAGCTGCGTCCGGTATCGTAAACCCGCTGCAGCTAGTTATGGACGCTGACAAGAACGTTTCGGCTACGTTTGAGCTCATCCCGCCGACCACGTACACGTTGACACTCAATGATCCTGAAAATGGTTCTATCGTGGTTGATCCAGAGGCTGATACGTACGTGGCCGGCACCGTGGTCACTCTCACAGCCACACCAGCCGATGGCTTCCGATTCACTGGTTGGAGCGGTGATGCCTCGGGTAGTGACAGCCCGCTCGAGCTGACTATGGACGGCAACAAAACGGTATCGGCCATCTTTGAGGCTATCCCGCCGACTATGTATGCTTTAACCATAACCCAACCTCAAAACGGTTCTATCGCAGCTGAGCCGTCTGCGGCCACCTATGTGGCAGGTTCAGTGGTCACACTCACAGCTACACCAGCCGACGGCTACCAGTTCGTGGGCTGGACTGGAGACGCTTCTGGCAGTGAGCTCACTGTGAGTATAACTATGGATGCTGACAAAGCTGTCTCAGCTACGTTCGAAGTCATACCGCCAACCATGTATGCCCTTACGCTGAACCAGCCTGAAAACGGCACTATCAGCGCTGATCCAAGCGCCCCTTCTTATGAAGCCGGCACGGTGGTAACGTTGACAGCAACCCCAGCTAGTGGTTACCGCTTTACGGGGTGGACGGGCGATGCGTCTGGCAATGTGCTTACTGAGACCGTGACGATGGATGCAGACAAGCAAGTCTCGGCTACGTTTGAGCTCATCCCGCCGACCATGTACGCTCTGACTATCACGCAGCCTGCTAACGGCTCTATTACTGCCCAGCCCGCTGCGGCCACCTACGTAGCAGGTACCGTGGTGACACTCACAGCCACGCCAGCCGACGGCTTCCGTTTTGTGAGTTGGGGCGGAGCTGCTACAGGCACCGAGCCCAATACGACAGTAACCATGGACCAGGATAAGACTGTTTCAGCCACCATTGAGGCCCTGCCAACCGGCCCACTGGTGTCCAGTTTCACGTTGGTGAGCGCCCACACCGAGCAGGACTTCTTCCAGCTCACGGACGGCGCCTCCATCGTGCTCTCCCAGCTCTCGAGCACCAAGCTCAACATCCGCGCCAACACCTCGCCCTCGCAGGTGGGCAGCGTCAAGATAGAGCTCACCGGCACCCAGTTCAGGACCTACACCGACAACGCCGCCCCCTACGCACTGTTCGGAGACGACGGCCGCGGCAACTACTACTACGGCAACTGGAACCCGCCGGCGACGGGAACCTACACCCTCAGGGCCACCCCGTACTCGGGAAGCAACGGTACCGGAACGGCCGGAACGCCGCTCACCATCACCTTCACCGTGGTCAACAATGTGAGCCCAGGCACGCAGTACGCCCTATCGGTGAGCACGATGGGCGGCGGCACGGTTGCCAAGAGCCCGGACCAGGACTCCTACGCGGCCGGCAGCACTGTGACCTTGACGGCCACGCCGCAAGCCGGCTTCCAGTTCGCAGGCTGGAGCGGGGACGCCTCGGGCTCTGCAAACCCACTCTCAGTGACCATGGACCGCAGCAAAGTGGTGACGGCCACCTTCACGGCTACCGGCAGCGGTCCGCAGGTGTCCAGTTTCACGTTGGTGAGCGCCCACACCGAGCAGGACTTCTTCCAGCTCACGGACGGCGCCTCCATCGTGCTCTCCCAGCTCTCGAGCA
>NZ_JALKAA010000007.1 GCF_024171605.1 Pontibacter sp. HSC-36F09
TTTTTTTTCATCTTATGTAAGAGTTAAGTGTGAATCAGAAGGTAACGCTTATCCGCTGCTTTTTAAAAACCCTCTACCGAAGGTTTAGTGCAACCCAGTGCAGCCTTAACCTTTGCTACGCTGCAGGCTTCTGCTGCACCAATCCGTTCGACATGCTTATACAGCAGCGGCTGCCTTCTTCCGTAGGCAGCCGCTGCTGTTTTAATGCCCCAATATCCGCTATCAAAATATCAGACACCAGGACTATACCTGACTTCACGAGTCTTGCTGTAGGACTGCCATAAGACCAACAGCAAGAACAGGAACCCCCAGCAGCCCGCCAGTATCCAGGTGCTGGCATCACCCGAAGTCGATGTAGTGGTAAATAAGGTTCTGGTTGATTCGTAGGCGATATTAGCACCCCAGTGGATGCCGAAGGCAAGCCAGAGCGATTTGGTGATGATGACCGCATAGGCCAATACCAGACCTAGTAACGTAAGATAGGAGAGGACTGCCGCGCCATCACCTAACCGCCAGATGTGATTAAGCACGTACACCAAAGCGGAAAGCAGCACCCAGTAAGCCGGCTTCATGTACTTCTCCAGATGGGCGTAAAGGTAGCCTCGCGTTAAAATATCTTCCGCGATAGAAGGAATCGCGGTCATGAGCAGGAGCATAGGCACTTGTCCGGCAAAAGCTGCGATGGAGGTGTTGGAAACTATACTTTCATACCCAAGGAAAATTGAGGTATAGAATGACAGCACAAATACTATCAGACCCAGTAATAGCCCCGCTGCCAGTTGATGTAGCCACTTAGATTTCAGCCCCAAGCCATAGCCCCCGAGTCCCGGCCATCCCTGGGATTTCGCCAAGAAAAAAGCAGCCACTAAAAACCCGATTTTGAATACAGCCATTATCCAAAAGGAAGAGAAAAACTCCGGGAAATGGTATATGGCAAAGAGGAGTAGAAACCCAAGGAGGAACGAGAGTGCACTACGTTTAAGCATCGCTTGTGATAAGAGCCATTAGGAGACCTCAAGCCGCAATAATAATTGAAATTGTAGGTACTTACAATATGTGAGGAAGGGTAAATTTTAGGTGACAAGGTATGCGCTTTACAAACCTGAAAGACAATATATTCTATTATCAATTAGAACAAACTCAGAGGGAATGCATTACTCCTTTACGACCTCACTCAGCTTCTCAAACACCATCCCCATTTTATCGAGCACGGCCTGCTGCTCCCTTAACTTAAAATCCTGTTTCAGTTCGTTGGGGTGTCGGTAACTCAGGTATACCTGGCCATTTTCGTCTTCCCAAACCAGCAGGCGCAAAGGCAGGTCCAAGCCGCTGCGTTGGTCGGCTTGCATGAGGTTGGTACCTACCAACGGATTGCCAAAGATAAGCACATGCGTTGGCCGGAGTTCCAGGCCCTTGTCGGCAGCGGCTTTGGCGTGGTCTACTTCTGCGATCAGGTTGATGCCCATTCCTTGTATGGCCGTTTGAAGCTTGTCCAGCGTCTCTTCCATGCTGTAGGCACTCGGTTTTGTAAGCAATCGGTCAGACTGGGAAGGTTGCGCTATACCTGCACAAGAGGTGCAGAACAAAAGGAAAATTACGAATGCAAAGTGCTTCATCTTTTTTGAATTTAAGCCCGTCGCGGGCGTTCAGGAAATCCGATCCATGGAAATGAGCTCAGGTTGATGCCATAGAGCTAACCTCTGTAAGTATGGTATTCCAGGCCCCAACGCTCGTATATCGGGTCACATGTTTTGTTGGGGAGTATACGTATACACATAGCTGCCGATTAAACCGGATACGCCGATTGGCAACTCGTGCCCCACCAGCAAAGCAACGCACTGAAAATTACGCCCGTCTTCTTCGTCCTGCAAGTATTTCCGTAAGGTATAGTCAGCGATTCAGTCGGCGGCACCAGCCAAAGCGCTCTAATGCGACCAATGGGCTAGATCACGTAGGCGTTTGTTATACCTGGCAATAGCAGTCTGCTCCCGGGCTCGTCGTGTCTGGATTTGCCGGCACCCAATACGCTATACCTACTGACGGTTGCCTTTCAGGTAAAGTGGCAGGTTACAGGGCATAGTTGAGCCCAGTTTAGCGACGTAAAGTTAATGTCTTTGTACGGAAGGTACAGGTAAAATGGGCTTGGTGTTTTGGTAGCGACCAAGGTATAGCCGGGTGTTTTTGGTGTCGGAAGATGCTTTTGAAAAACATTTGTGCAAGGTTTCGGCAAAAGGCATGACAAATTCACTTACAAAATTTATATTAGCACTCGGGCGTTCTTTTTGCAATGCCCGTATACCTGCGTCTGTCCGGAAACCTTTGTTCTCCGGGTACACACGAGGCTTCCCTAACATCCGAAAACATGCTGATCAATAAGGTTTCTGACCAGATTAAACGAAGTAAATACATTAGCCGCGACCTCAGCTGGCTGCGCTTCAACTACCGTGTGCTCGACCAGGCCCGCGACACCAGCCGCAGTATTTTTGACCGGCTCAAGTTCATGGCCATCACGGCTTCCAACCTCGATGAATTTTTTATGATTCGGGTGGGCAGCTTGTACAACTACATCGACTACGGCAAAGAGCGACTGGACTATTCCGGCCTGCGCGAAATGCCTTTCCGCAAAAAACTGCTCGACTACGCCCACCGCTTCGTCAACGACCAGTACCTCACATTCAATAATGAGCTGGCTGAACTGTTTGAGAAGAATGGCTTTGACATACTGAAAGTAGGCGACTTGACCGAAATTGAGCAAAAGAAGGTAGACAGCTACTTCAAAAATACGATCTACCCGCTGCTCACGCCTATGGTATTTGATAACTACCATGGTTTTCCGCTGCTCATGAACCAGTTGCTGACTTTTGGTGTGGTTACCCGAACCACGGAGGAGCAGAAGGCGCAGGACCGCGTTACGTTTGTGCAGATTCCGCAAAACCTGGCCCGTTTCTACGAGATTAACCGCAAGGACAAGATCGTTTTCGTACCAATCGAGGAAATCATCCGCTGGAAGATCAAAAAGCTGTTCCGCAACGTTGACATCGTATCGGCGAACCTATTCCGCATTACCCGCAACGGGGATTTTACGCTGGAGGAGTCGGACGACATTGAAGCGGATTTTGTGCAGGAGATCAAATCGAAACTAAAAACCCGAAAGAAGGGCCGCGTGGTGCGGCTGGAGATCGAGCGCAACCCGTCTCAGTTTATGATGAAGGTGCTGAAGGAGCGCTGGGTCATCGACAATGCCAATGTCTTCACGATCACAACCATGATTGATTTGCGCGGCCTGTGGCAGATCATCAACCACCGGCAGTTCAAGGACAAAGGATTCAAGCAACCCGCTCCGGTTATTCCGCTCAGCCTACCCGCCGAGTCGGTGGATATGTTTGAGTACCTGAAAGCGCATGACGTACTGTTGCATCACCCTTACAATAACATGGACCCTGTGGTGCAGTTGCTGGAGCGTGCCGCCGAAGACCCTTATGTACTAGGTATAAAGCAGACGATTTACCGGCTGGCCGATCAGTCGCGGGTAACGGCTGCTCTCCTGAAAGCGGCCGAAAATGGCAAGCACGTGTCGGTGCTGTTCGAGGTGAAGGCACGTTTTGACGAAGAGAAAAACCTGCGGGAAGGCGAGCGTCTGGAAAAAGCAGGCTGCTTTGTGATCTACGGCATCAGCAAGTACAAGACGCACACCAAAATGCTTATGATCATCCGGAAGGAAGGGGAGAAGGTAACGCGCTACGTGCACATCGGCAGCGGCAACTACAACGAGCAGACGGCCCGCCTTTACACTGACATCAGCCTGCTGACTACCAACGATGTGTATGCGCACGACGTGTCAGAGTTCTTTAATGTCATCACCGGGCACTCCAGACCGAACGAATATAAGTACTTGCTTACTTCTCCCAAAGCGATGCGCTCGCAACTGATTGAGCTGATACGCAATGAAGCCCGCAATGCAAAAAAAGGTTTAAAAAGCGGCATCGTGATCAAGATTAACTCGCTGGAAGACAAGGAGGTGATCGATGAGTTTTACAAAGCCTCCAAGGCCGGTGTCCCGATCAAATTGATCGTGCGCGGCATCTGCTGTCTGCGGCCAGGGCGTGAAGACCTGAGTGAGAATATTTCGGTGAAGTCGATTGTAGGGGAGTATCTGGAGCACAGCCGCATCTTTTACTTCCACAACAACGGAGACTCGAAGGTATACGGTGGCAGCGCCGACATTATGGTACGTAGCTTTGACCGCCGCGTCGAAGCACTTTTCCTGATCGTGAATGAAGAGCTGAAGAAAGAGGCGATCAACATCCTGTACTACAACCTGCTCGACAACCAGAACTCATACATCATGCGCGAGGACGGCACCTACTCCCGCAAAAAGCCAGCCACCAACGAAGAGATAATTGACGTGCACAAGCTGTTTTACAAGAAGGTTTTTGAAGATACTGCGCAGGAAGTAGAGTTGGTGTAACTTACTTATGAAAGACCTTTCCAAAAGCCCTTCCTCAAAACAGGAGGGGCTTTTTTTGTCTGAATCAGGATTTGCAGGATTAGAGGATTGACAGGATTTTCGTTCATGATTATACTTGCCCCCCCGAGAGGGGAATTTGGGTAGCTGATGTTTCTAAGGTATAGCTTCGTAGTTTCAGCAGTTTTTTGCAGTACCGGGTCCAACCACCCCTACCCCTCCTTGTCTAAGGAGGGGAGTCTGTTGCTGCCAATTCATAGGTATAAGCGCTGTGGCTTTTGCAAATACTCTCACGCACCGTTGACAGGTATAGCAACACTAACTTGCACGCTAGCTATGAAACAATTAGCTTTCCCAGGTGCACTTTTCGGCGCTCCACTGTTCGAGCGTTCAGCGAGTTTGGAGCGTCTTGATTTTTTTGCTTACTTTTTTCATCAAGGAAAAAAGTGAGGCCCGCCCGGCCAGGGCAAGCTATAAAACAGTATAGTTGCTATACCTGCAGGAGACATTAGCTACATCGCAAAATGTGCTATACCTATACCTGGACTGGAGGCCCCACCAATAGCAGACACGAGCAAAAGCTCGCGCTATTAATGAGCACAAGCTATACCTTCATTTCAGCAACGCTGGCAAAACAAAAAACCAACTACCGACTAATCTGACTTATAACAAACCGCTCCTGATGATGCTGCTCATACAAGGCATGAATCATTCCGTCTTTGAGACCGACGGCAGGCACAAGCATACTCTCCAGTTTCGCCCACTTCATGGCGGACAGGTAGATCTCGGCGGCGGGGAGGATGACGTCAGCGCGGTCGGGGTTGAGGAGGAGCTCCGTGATGCGTTGCTCCATGGTCATGGCCGCTATACCTTGGGTGATCTCTTCGATCTGCTTGCGGAAAATGGGTTTGCCTACCGCCTTGCCTGACATATCGAAAATCTTGTTTATGTTACCGCCGGTGCCGATAGCGCGGGTAAGGTGGTGTTTCCTGGCATTCTCTTCGATCCAGGTGCGCATGGTGTTCCAAAGTTCGTGCGACTCTACCCCGTGCATGTGGCGGATAGAACCCTGCTCAAAAGAATGGGAAGCCATCTTTTCCCGGTTCACATAAATGTTAAACTCCGTGCTGCCGCCACCGACGTCGATGTGCAGGTAATTGCGCTCGTCCAGGAAGTTCACGATGACTTTGTTGATCAGGTCAGCCTCTGCTTCCCCGTCGATCACCTGGATGTTCATGCCGATCGCCTGGTGCACGCGGTCCAAAATTTCGGGGGCATTCTCGGAGGTACGCATGGCCGAAGTGGCGCAAACCATGTAATGGTCCACGTCGTGCACGTCGAGCAGCAGTTGAAAAGCGTGAAGGAGCTTAATGAATTTCTGAATTTTGTACTCGCTGATATAGCCGTTGCTAAAAACATCCTCGCCAAATCGGATGGCGTAGCGGATGTATTCTATTCGTTTAAAAATAACGTTTCCATTCTGATTCAGAACGCTGGAGATCTGGCATCTCACAGCATTCGAACCGATATCAATAGCAGCTAACTTCAAATATGATCTGTTTTAGAGCGTAAAACATGCTTTCTTAAGCCAAATATAGGTATAAATGCTGTACGCAGAAATTCTCCGAACCACTAAAATAAGATGGTCGGCAAACAATTTTACTCAGCAGACTGCAGCCATCCGAGTCTGCCATCCGGCTGTCGCACCAGCTCAAACTGCCCGTTAATGGCTACCACAGGTATAGCGACTCCCGCTGGCAGACTGTCCATTTGCCCGGCTTCCGGGTGCGCAGCATCCAGCAACGGATGCTCCTGTTTTAGTTTTTTTAAGGCAATCGGCTTGGCTATACCTTCCACAAGTGAACTGATTATGTACGCTTCGGACTGGTCGGGCAGGCGGACGCGGTACCAGTTATTGGCAGCGCCCGTCACCTGCAACGGCGTGTTTTTGGGGAGGGAGGTATAGAGAGAGGCTTTGGCCGAAGGCTGCGTCCGGACATTGGCCATTTTAGATGCTACCCTCACCCAGTTGCCAATGAGAGCGGCATCCACTTTTACGGCAGGTATAGGTGCTCCGGATTGATGCACGTACGGGTAGGGATTGGTAGCGCCATGGCCGTAACGGTATATCCCAAAGTGCAGATGCGGTCCGGTTCCCCGTGCATTGCCGGTATTGCCAACGAGCCCCAAGGTATCGCCTGCGGTAACGCGCTGTCCGGCTGAAACCAACTGTTGGTCGAGGTGCGCATAGTACAGGTTCTGCCCGCGATCCCTGTCCGAAAGCCAGATGACCTTTCCACCGCGGGGCGTCTCGTCAACCCGAGACACCAAACCATTTGCGGAGGCGACAACAGGTGTACCACGCGGAGCAAAGATATCGATGCCTTCGTGGCTGCGGGCGCCTGCGTCACGCGGGTCACCCCAGATGCTGGCAATGTGACGGCTCGATTTGCCAGGTATAGGAAAAGCCAGCGTAGGTTGTGCCTGAATCGTAATGGTATACGTGCCACCCCGCAGCAGCTCTGGTTGAATCCGTAGCAAGTGGGCCATGTCTTCGTCTACCACATAGGTCAGTGTGGTGGCGGCTGTATCGGCAGAGGCGACTCGTTTCGGGATAGTGAAAGGGGCAGTGCTAGCCTCAAACAAATCCATGAACACCTGCATGGTTTGGCGGGCTTTCATCTCCAGGCTCACCACCAGTTTTTCGCCACGCCTGGCTTCTACTTTGTAGCCCAATGCGCGTGGCTCATCAGCCGGAAAGTAGCCGGTTTCCTTGAATGGCAGTGTAACCGTTGTAGGCGTTTGCAGCGCCGCCTCGCCTGCTGCCAGCCAGTCCTGCCCCACAGCGGTTTGGTCAAGCTTGGCGGTTTTCAGGGAGGAGACATAGGCCTCGAAGGGTGTCTGGTTTTTAAATACGCCACGCAGCGTTTCGCGGCTTCCGCAACTGGAGAGGAAGAGGGTGATCAAGATAAGGTATAGGTAAGGAGAATAGCTTGTTGGCTTTCTGTTCATGTTTGTTATCGTTTCCGGATTACTGAGATGTGTCCCTTTCAATACAAATATGATACCCGTATTGATTCCTTTTGCTTGATATAGAATGATTTGGGAGCAATGTTGGACCTTTGGAGCAATTCTGAACTGTGCATGAGCAGGTACGTAGAAAACAGATATACCAATGAGATCGGATTGTGAGAACGAACGTCAGAAAGAAAAGCATCAAAGAACGGTGGCGCAAACGCAGCAGGAAAATGGGCAAACGCTTGTTGCCTCTCTTTGCCCCGCTTATACTATCGCCGTCGGCTTCGATAGGAGCCGGTAAATACGTTTCTGTAGACAAAGTAAAAGCGAACGTGACCGCGCTTTCCGTCATCCGCTTTGAGCAGGTTTCCTTCGACCTGTATACCCAGATGAACCTGAGCGCTGCGGGTCTAAGCTATGATGCGTTCAACAACGCGTTGATGGGGTACTACGGCATGTACAACGAAGGGCGTCTGTCCGACAAAGGCATCCTGACTGTGGTAGATTTCACGAAACCATCTAACGAGAAAAGACTCTGGGTACTCGACCTCAATAGCCGGGAGGTGTTGCATAATACCTACGTAGCGCATGGCCGCAACTCCGGGGAGGTAAGGGCGCAGGAATTCTCCAACGAGCACAAGTCGTTTATGAGCAGTGTAGGCTTTTATGTGACGGATAACATCTACCACGGCAAGCATGGCAAGTCGCTAAGGCTCGACGGCCTGGACGAAGGTTACAATACCAATGCCCGCGAGCGTGCCGTGGTGATGCACGGAGCCGAGTACGCCACTGAGGATTTCATGAATAAATACGGCAGACTGGGCCGTAGTCTGGGTTGTCCGGCGGTACCTCTTGGCGAGCACGAGAGCATCATTGATGCCATTACAGGAAAAACTGCCCTCTACATCCACTCAGGAGACGAGCAGTATACGTCCCATTACCTGGACAATGCCAACGCCGTGGCGGGCTACATGGCCAGCACGCAGCCTAATCAACTGCCTCCTGCGGAGTTTTCCATTTAATGCCACAGCCTATACCTGGCTTCTGGTCAGCGACTACCGCCTGACCGGCCAGCAGGGCATCCAGTGCCTGTCGCAGGCCGTGTCCTGTTACAGGCACGTTGCTTTTAGGCTGCGCATCATCAAACTTTCCATGGTAGGCCAGGCGCATGTTCCTGTCAAACACATAGAACTCGGGTGTACAAACGGCCTGGTACGTGCGGGCTACCTGCTGGGTCTGGTCGTACAGGTATGGAAACGGAAAGTTTTTCTCCCTAGCCAGCTCACGCATCTGCTGCGGCCCGTCCTGTGGGGAACTGGTAGCATCATTTGCACTGATACCTACAAACCGCACTCCTTTCTGCTGATACTCATTGGCCACCTGCACAAGTTCGCTTAGGATGTGCTGCACATAGGGACAGTGGTTGCAGAGGAACATGATTACAGTGGCTCTGTTTGATGCGACATCTTGCAGCGATACGATCTTATCGGAAACCGTGTCGAGCAGGGCGAAGTTGGGTGCTACAGTGCCCAGTGGTAATGCTGTGGAAGCTAATGGCATAACGCTGTAGATTTAGGTGAGAGAATTTTCCAGGCTATACCTGAATTTGAATCAATATAAGATTTTTGCAGGAATAAAAAAAGAAACTCAACAGGTGTCCGATACCTGTTGAGTTTCTTTTTTATCGATCCCTTGAGCTTCTGGTGATGGCAAAGTAGATCACATAGAACCAGCTGAAGATCCCGTGCAGTATGGCCCAGAGGATGGACTGGTTGCGTGACCAGGAAGCCACCACGGCAATCACCGAACCTAACCCGACACCTTTTTCGATGACGGTTGTTTGCGTTACTTCGGTTGCATCGCCTATCTGCGCCAGTAAGGGCGTGGCACATATCAATAGAAATACGAAGCTAAGGGTAAGTTTCTTGTTCATCTTCAGTGTATAGGTTAGTACCCGCAATATTGCGCTAACAATATACATAGGAAAATGAATATTCACCTACCTTCCATACAATTCCACTTCCTGCTTCAACCTGTGTGCCACCGTCTTAGTAAACTGGCTCGGCTGCAGGCGCCATTGCCAGTTGCCGTTGGCGGTGGAGGGTTTGTTCATGATCGCTTCCTTGCCTAGGCCCAGCACATCCTGTATCGGCAACACCACCAGTTGCGCCACCGACATATAAGCCAGTCTGGCCATCACGTCGCTCACGTTTTCCTTTGACAGGCGCTGAGCGCTGTAGTCGCTCAGGCGTTTCTTGTCGTCGCGGCTGGCGTCGTGCTCATACCAGGCCCGCACGGTGCTGTTGTCGTGGGTGCCCGTGTACACAATGGCGTTCTGCACGTGGTGATGGGGCGCATACAAACTGTGCGGCAGGTCTTCGCCGAAGGCAAAAAGCAGCACACGCATACCTGGCAGATCAAAAGCTGCCATCAGGTCGCGCACCGGTTGGTCGATCTCTCCTAAATCTTCAGCAATGATGGGCATGGCCGGAAATTTCTTTTTGACAGCCGCAAGCAACTCGGTTCCGGGTGTCTTCACCCACTTGCCGTTGATAGCGGTTGCCTCACCGGCCGGCACTTCCCAATAGGCCGAAAACGCTCTGAAATGGTCGAGCCGAAGTAAACCGAACAGCTCCAGGTTATGGGCAATGCGTTGCAGCCACCAGTCAAAATCCTGTTTCTCCAACTCCTTCCATTCAAACACCGGCGTACCCCACAGTTGGCCTGTTTCGCTGAAGTAATCGGGCGGCACACCCGATACAGCTGTCGGCATACTGGCTCTGTCCAGTTTGAAGAGATGCGGGTGTGACCACACATCAGCACTGTCGTGGCTTACATAAAATGGCATATCGCCGATGAAGGTGACCTCTTTGGAGGTGCAGTAGGCTTTAAGGGCTTCCCACTGTCGATAAAAGAGGAACTGCAAAAAAGCCTCCTGTTCTATTTCGCCAGCTAACTCGGCTGTCAGCGCATCCATGGCGTGCGTTTGCCTTGTCTTTACTTTTTCAGGCCATTCGGTCCAGGGTTTCCGGTCATAATACTGTTTGAAAGCCACAAAATGAGTGAAATCCGTCAACCACGATTTATGTGCTTCCTGAAAACGAATGAACTCACCCTGCAGCTTGGTTGCCTTACCGTCTTTGTAGTTGTCATAGGCCTGCCGAAGAAGCTTTACTTTGTAGTCGGCCACCCTTGGGTAGTCTACCTTGGCCTTGTCGAAACCGCCGCCTGCCCGCAGGTCTTTTTTATCAAGCAACCCGTCTTCTACAAGTCTTTCAGGACTGATGAGTAGCGGATTGCCAGCAAAGGCAGAGTGACTGCTGTAGGGCGAGTTTCCTGAGCCGATTTCGGTTGGGTTGAGGGGCAGGATCTGCCAGTAGCGCTGTCCCGCCTCGGCCAACAGGTCGGCAAACTTGTAGGCTTCCGAGCCCAGATCGCCGATGCCGTAGGCAGATGGGAGAGAGGTGATGTGGAGCAGAATGCCGCTACTGCGTTTAGGTATGATCATAGTTTCGTGGATGTTAAGAGTGCAACCGGGAAAGACTTGAATATTTCAGCCAAAGGTATAGCGCGCTTCGCCTGTATGTGCTGACCGCCAAACAACAGCTGCCATTCCTGCGGGGCTTCGGCGGGAAGCTCTATCGATGTGTCGCCCCATACCTGCTCGCCCAGCGGCAGTTCATTTTCGGAGATGATGGTTGTGAGCAAGCGCGGCACCACGACAAGGCACCAGTTTTCTTCGTGGCGACGGGCAAAGGCCATGGCCTGTTTGCTGTGCTTGCCTTTCAACTGCAGCGGAATATAGACACCTCTGTCGAATAGCTCTTTTTGGGCCTTGCGCAGGTGAAGCACCTGGTGCAACAGGTATAGCTTGACACGAGCATCGGTCGGGGATAACAGCACTTGCTGCAGCAGCTCTTCAGGTTGCTTGCTTTCCCTTATCTCCTGCAAAAACTGTTGCCGCAATTCGTAATCCACGGGGCGGCGGTTGTCGGGGTCGACCAGGCTGAAGTCCCAGAATTCGCAGCCCTGGTACACATCGGGCACGCCCGGGCAGGTAGTTTTGAGGAGCGTCTGGCAGAGCGAGTAAATCCAGCCGAAGTGCGCCGTCTTCCGGAAGAAGGGGAGAAATGAGGCCATGAATTCCTTGTCCTCCTGCAGCAGTTTCTTCACCAAGTCTTTCGTTGCTGCTTCATAGCCCTCATTTGGCTCCGACCAGTTGGTGTTGACTTTAGCCTCCCGGAACGCTTTCACCAGGTATTCCTGCACCCGCTCCACCAGTGTGTCATCCACCTGTCCGTCGATTGGCATAACGCCCAGCAGCGTTTGCAGGATAAAATAGAGGTCATTTGCTGTCGGGCCATCTGCCTTGCTGTGTCGCTGTGCCAGTTGTATCCAGGCCTTGGCGTTTTCCTCCCACTCCTCCGGCAACTCGCTCAGCACCTGCAGACGCATGCGGGAGCCTTCGCCGCGTTTGGTGTCGTGCGTGGCTGTGGCGTTGATGGAATGCGGATAGATGTGCATGCGGTATTGCATACGCTCGTGGAAGTCGCGGCGGTCGAGGTTGAACACGTCCGGGCTGTTGCCCACCTCGTTGAGTGCCAGCAGGCGGTTGTAGTTGTAGAAGGTAGTATCTTCCACACCCTTGGCGGCTAGCGGCCCGGTAAATTGCTGACTGCGCATTACAAAGTAGAGCTTGTTGCGCTTCTGCTCTTCACTATCCAAATTACCGGACTCAAACAAGGTGCGCAAATGCTCCAGCTCGGCCTTTAGGTTGGGGGCTTTTTCATACGCAATGGCAAAAGCTTTATCCACCACCTCCATGGCTTCTGGCATTAGCGGAAAGGTATGACCGTAAATGCGGTATACCGGGAAAGAAGCCAGCAGCGTGGCCAGGGCATGGTGCCAGTTCTCGTTTACTGACGAAGCCGGTAGCAACTCACAATTGCGCAGTAGTCGCAGCAGGCTTTGTAGCTCGCCCTGCATGTAGTTCTCCAGTATCAACAACTTCTTCTCATACACCAGTCCTTCGTAGTCGAGCGGAGCCCCGGGCACGAGTCGGCGGTATACCTGTGTGAGTTTGCGTTCGCCTTCGGCATCGGTATAGAGGTTGCTCACCCAGGCCAGAAAATCATAGCCGCTGTTGCCTTGTATCGGCCAGTAGTCGGGCATGTTTTCCTCGCCCTCCAGGATTTTCTCCACCACCAGGTATACCTGTTCGCCCGCCAGTTCGCGAAGCTGCGTCAGGTACTTGTCCGGGTCGAAAAGGCCGTCGACGTGGTCCACCCGCAGCCCTTGCACCAGTTGGCGCATGCAGAGCTCCTTGATGAACTGATGGTAATGGGTAAACACCTCCTCCCGCTCCATGGCAGTGCAGATCAGGTCGTTGACCGTGAAGAAGCGGCGGTAGTTGATCTTTTTTTCCGTTTCCTGCCAGTGGCTCAGAATGTAATACTGTTGCCCCAGCAATTTCTGAAGGATTGACTCATCCTCGTTTATGCCTTGCAGCACGGTGGCTAAACCTTGCTTTATATCCGGCTGCCGCTGCGCAGTTTGGTAGAGTGCCTCTTTCGTCTGCTTCCAGTCATTTGGCTCCAGTTTATCATGCGCCATCAGTTGCTCCAGCTTTTGTACCTGTTCCGCCAGTTGGGTTTTGCCATCATCAGAGCTCAGTTTTTCCGCGACGCGCGCCAGCAGAAAGGTATAGCTGTCGATGCTGATCGGATATATGTTGTCGAAGTAGTTGAGCCGGAAGCCGTGTTCGTCGAATGTCACCTTGAGCTGCTCCGCTTTTACGACCTCCTCTAAAGGTCCTCCCAAAAAAGGTACCATCAACTGACCCTCAAAATCCGGGTGGCTGAAGTTGACGTCGAAGAAGGTATAGTAGCGGGACTTCTGGCCTTTCTCGAGCACATCCATCAGCCAGGCATTGTTCGGGTGGAATGCCATGTGGTTCGGCACAATATCCTGCAGCCAGCCCATTCCTTGCGCCTTCAGTTCTTCGGCTATTTCCTGCAATTCTTCCATGGTGCCTACCTCCGGGTTGATCTGATGCGGATCGGTAACGTCGTAGCCGTGCTCACTGCCGGGTCGGGCCGTGAAAAAGGGCGCTGCGTAGATCGTGCTGATGCCCAGATCCCGCAGGTAGGGGAGAATGTTTTTCAGATCCCGCAGCGTGAACTGTGGTGAGAGCTGCACTCTGTAAGTGGAAGAAGGTATGTATACCATGTTGTTTTCGTTTTAGCTTTTATAAGCAGCGTTTGTCTGAGTGACATCCGGCATCATTGCGCTCACAGGTATAGGCACGGTGTCAGTCACTGATTCAAATTCATTTGGTCCATTGTACTTTGTCAAAACAAGATCATATTTTCAGGTTGAGGCTCTCGTACAGTTCTTTGAACTGCCTGCACCAGTTTGCCGCCTTTTCATCTTTTTCATCCTGTTTTTTGAGATTCGCTACATAGGTGCTCTGCCGCATTCTGAAAGCGATGTTCTGCGACTGCCAGTACTCCGGCTGCAGCCTGGAACCGTTCAGCACAGTGAGCAGCTCCGTCAGGTATAGCATGCGCGCCGTATCCTCGGGATGTTCCTCCAGGTAGTGCATGGCTTTTTCCACATGGACGGTAGCCGCATAATTCACGGCATCTTCACCCAGTTTCACGCCCATGCGCTCCACCTCTTTCAGCAGTTTGAGCACCGTGTCCACCTCCACCTGTTCGGCCTTCAGGGCTTCGAGCAATCGACCTGTTACGATGTATTCCACCGTGATCTGCAGCGGGCGCGGCAGCTTCATGTCCACATTTTTGATGGCAGCCATGAGCGGATAGTTGTTGTCGTATACCTGCTGGAAATCGTGCTCCAGCGCCCGCATGGTTTGCTCAAGTACCTGGTCCAGGATCCTCTTCTGGTCGTCACGGAACAGGTGCCAGAACGAGTAGTTGTGCGATTCAAAGTGTTTGTCCAGGAGCATGATCACCTCCGTGATGTTGCCTTTTTCAAAAGCGGTGCTGAGCTCATGGTGCAGCGTGGCAAAGGCCTCGGGGCTCACGTATTTGCGCACGCCCCCGAACAGCTGGTGGTCGCCAATGTGCAGTACGCCAAAGGACACGTCCACTTCTTCCCAGGTGATGGTCGAGCGGATAAAAGCCTTGCCGATAGCCAGTCGCTGACGACCCGCTTCCTGCATCTCGTAATATTCCGACGTCGCTTTGTAGCTATAGAGCGGCAACTCGTCCGGCGAGTCGGTGAAGAGCGACGACACGGCATAGTGTGCCCCCACCCGTATCAGGTCCAGCTGGGTTGGCTGCACGATTTTATAGTAAGCTTTGGAGGCGTCACCATACTCTTTGTTATTGCTCTTGGCCTGCTTCAGAAACTCCACAAAAGGAGCTTCGAAATCCTCGCCGCTCAGGTCTTTGGCCAGCTGCAGGGCACGGGTTGCATACAGGATGTCCTGCATGGTTTCGATACCGGTCACTTCGTCAAAAAACCAGCCGCAACTGGTGTACATGAGCATGGCGTGGTACTGCATTTCGAGCAGTTTCAGGAACTTGATCTGCTCGCCTTTGCTCAGGTCGCGGTCGGTGTGGGTGTCAATGAATTCGCGTACTTTTTTTTCATCCCGGTTCATGATCACCTGAATGTAGTTGTTGCGCGTCTGCCAGGGATCGGCGCCCAGCTTGCGCATTTCCTGCTCGTAGAGCGGCTCCAACTGGTCACGCACCCAGTCAAAGGCCTCCCGCACCGGAGCACGCCAGGCCTGGTTCCAGTCATCATGGCCACCAGTATGGCAACCGCAGTCGCTGCGCCAGCGCTCCACACCGTGCATGCAGCTCCAGGAGGTGTTTTCGATGATCTCCGCTTCATACTTGGGCGGGTATAGCTCCAGGTATTCCCCGTAAATCGTGATCTTGGCCAGCTGCTCCTGCTCAATGTGGTGCAGGGCGTAGGAGAGGGCCATCTCGCCGAAGCGGTGGTGGTGGCCGTAAGTTTCGCCGTCGGTGGCGATGTGCATTAGTTGCGGGTCTTTGCTTTGCTCATCAAAGGTGGTGGTGAGGCGATAGGCGAATTTCTCGCCGCTCTCCAGCAAACCCTCAAAGGCAATGGCCTGCGACACGGGCGCATCATAAAAGAAAAGCGCGATGGTGCGGCCCGAAGGCAGTGTACAGCGGTAAGGCCGGCGCGGATCTATCCTGGCGCCTGACGCATCGTGCCATTCTTTCTCGTCTATCTTGCGGTAGTGTTTTGCCTGGTAAGGCGATAGTATGGTGAATTTAATGCCATGTTCGGCTAGTACTTCCAGTGTAGTAGTGTTGGCAGCCGTCTCTCCCAGCCACATCCCTTCCGGGTCGCGACCGAATCGCTTCCGGAAATCATAAATACCCCAGATCACTTGCGTATGCTGGTCGCGCTCGTTAGCCAGCGGCATGATCATGTGGTTGTATACCTGCGCCAGCGCGGCTCCGTGCCCTGAAAAGCGATTCTGGCTCTCTTTGTCGGCATCAAGTATGGACTGGTAAATGTCAGGCGCCTTTTTCTCCATCCACTCCAGCAAGGTCGGACCGAAGTTGAAGCTCATGCGGGCATAGTTGTTCATAATGTCCACGATCTGCCCCTTGCCGTTCTGGATGCGGGAGGCGGAATTGCGGGCGTAGCATTCGGCCGTGATGCGCTCGTTCCAATCGTGGTAAGGTTGCGACGACTCCTGCAGCTCTACTTCGTTGAGCCAGGGGTTTTCGCGGGGAGGCTGGTAAAAGTGACCGTGTATGCAGATGTACTTGTTCATACGTTATAAGACAAAGGAGATTTTGACAAAAGACAAAGGACGTTCAGGTATAGCAGCCTGGCTTTTCGCCGTCAGAGGGCTGTTTAGGCCCGGCCTATACCTGAAGGTAGCTGAGTCTCTTTATAAAATGATGTTGTTTTGGTATACGGTAACGGAAGCGGTCGGCAGTTCTATTTCCTGACCTGCGCTCAACTCCTGCGGCAGCGCTATACCTGTCCCACCATACCTGCTATCGTTAGAGGCCAGCACCAGCTTCCATGAAGCCCCCACCTCTTTGACTACCTTGGTTTTTTTAGGTTGGCTACTTATGTTAAATAACACATAAAGATACGGACTCTCGCCGGAGTGGATCTGGTGCAGGATTTGGGTATGGCTGTCACTTGCAACATGAAGGCGGGTCTTGTCAGGTCTTGTCAGGGCAGGGGCGAACTTTCGCAGCCGGATAAGCGCTTTATAGAAGTCGCGTAGCTGGCGGTGCTTTTCGCTGTGCTCGTGCGAACGCTGCAGTTTCGATTGGTTGAAGGTGTCCTCTGATTGCGGGTCCGGTGCTTCACCCTGCCAGGCAAACGCTGAAAATTCCTCTTTGCGGCCGTTGCGAATGGCCTCTACCAGGTCTTTGTCGGAGTGGCTCACAAAGTATAGGAACGGATTTTCCTCGCCATATTCTTCGCCCATAAACAACATGGGCGTGAAAGGGGAGAGCAGCACCAGGCCTGCCGCCACTTTGAGCATGTCAGCGGATACGAGTTTGGTCAGTCTCTCGCCGAGCATGCGGTTGCCCACCTGGTCATGGTTTTGGGAGCAGACCACAAACTGACGGGCGGGGTTTGCGGTGGCATCGCTGCCGAAGGTGCGTTTGCGGTGCTCGGAGTAGAGGCCATCGTACACAAAGCCGTGCTGCAGCGCTTTCTGCAGTTGCTCCAGCTTTCCAAAGTCGCTGTAATAACCGGAGTCTTCGCCGGTGAGCAGCGCGTGCACGGCATGGTGAAAATCGTCGCTCCATTGCGCCGCCAGTCCGTAACCGCCTTTTTCCATCGGATTGATAACCCGCACATCGTTCAGGTCACTTTCCGCAATCAGGATGAAAGGGCGACCCAACTGCTGCTCCAGGTGCTCTACGTGCTCCTGCAGTTCCTGCAGAAAGTGCTTGGCACCTGTGTCGAGGATGGCGTGCACGGCATCGAGGCGCAGGGCGTCAATGTGAAAATCACGCAGCCACAGCAGGGCGTTCTGGATGAAAAAGTTGCGCACATGGTCACTATGGGCATCATCGAAGTTGAGCGCCTTGCCCCAAGGCGTATTGTACTTGTTGGTGAAGTAAGGACCGAAGTCGTTGAGGTAATTGCCTTCCGGACCCAGGTGGTTGTATACTACGTCCAGCACCACGGCTATACCTGTGGCATGGCAGGCGTTCACCAGTTTTTTCAGTTCATCTGGACCGCCATAGGAATTTTGCACCGCCGAAGGGTATACGCCGTCATAGCCCCAGTTACGGCTGCCCGGAAATTGCGCCACAGGCATCAGTTCGATGGCCGTTATACCTAAGTCGACCAGTTCAGGCAGTTTGTCGATGATGCCCTCGAAGGTGCCTTCTTCAGAGAAAGTGCCCACGTGTAGCTCGTAAACGATGTACTGCTCCAGCGGCAACGGTTTCCAGTTTTTGTCAGTCCACTTAAAAGCAGTGTGGTCGACCACGGCGGAAGGTTCGTGCACTCCATCGGGCTGGAACTGTGAGGCGGGATCGGGACGTTCCATGTCTTCGTCGAGCTGGAAGGTATAGCGCGCACCGGGACCTGTCTCTTCGCTCAATCCGGTCCAATAACCGAAGGCTTCGCGCTGCAGCGGTATGATCTTATCGTTATCTTTTAGCACCACATCCACCTGTGCCGCCGCCGGCGCCCACACCGTGAATAGTGTTCCTTTTTCATGGCTGTAGTGTGCTCCAATTTCTCTTGTTATGCTCATAAAGTATCCTATTACGCCTGATTTCTAACTGGCATATACGGTATTAGGTTGTTCTTTTTTGGCCGATAGAATTTTTCACGATTCCAAAGTGCTCCCGTAACCGGCTTAACATAGGGTATAGGTATAGCATCCTATTTTGCCCCGAAACCTATTGCGCGCGCATGCAGTACCTATTAGCTATTCTTTATCAAAATCAGGAAAAAAAGCATACATGGAAGCACTGGAAGGAACCAAAAGGGTTGTCATCGAGAACGTGAAGCCGCAGGTAAACTGTGGGCAGTATCCAATCAAACGCGTTGTGGGAGAGGAAGTCGAAGTGACGGCAGATGTGTTTGGTGATGGCCATGATGAAGTAAAAGCCGTGCTGCTATACCGTCATTCCAAAAAGAAGAAGTGGAGCGAAGTGCCCATGCGGTTTCTGGGCAACGACCACTGGCAAGTGATCTTTACGCCCGACAGCATGGGCACCTTTGAATACACCCTGCAGGGCTGGATCGATCATTTCTATACCTGGCAAAAAGGACTCAAAAAGAAGTTTGAAGCCAATCAGGATATCACCGTAGAGTTGCAGATAGGTGCACAGCTGCTCGAAGAGTCTGCTGCTTCCGCCAAGCCCGGCCAGCAGAAGCGACTACGCAAGTGGGCCGAGCAACTGAACAGACCCGGTTCCGTTGCCGACGCTGTAGCGCTGGCCACTAGCGAAGACGTATCGGACCTGATGCACGCCTGCTGCGACCGCCAGAACGTGACAACATACCATAAAATTCTAACCGTAGAAGTGGAGCGCCAAAAAGCGCTTTTCAGTACTTGGTACGAATTCTTCCCACGCTCAGCCGCACAGGAAGCAGGCCGCCATGGAACCTTTCAGGATTGCGAGCGACTGCTGCCTCGCATCGCCGAAATGGGCTTCGATACGATCTACCTGCCGCCTATTCACCCGATTGGTTTTGCTTTCCGGAAAGGCAAGAATAATTCTGTGACTTCTCAGCCCGGTGAACCGGGTTCTCCCTGGGCCATTGGCGCTGAAAGCGGCGGACACAAATCCATTCTGCCGGAGCTGGGCAGCCTCGACGAATTCCGCCATTTTGTGCAGACTGCCCGCGAACACGGTATTGAGGTAGCGCTGGACTTTGCTATTCAGTGTTCACCGGACCATCCGTACGTAAAGGAGCACCCACAGTGGTTTAAATGGCGGCCCGACGGCACGGTGCAGTATGCCGAGAACCCACCCAAGAAATACCAGGATGTGCTGCCTGTCAACTTCGAAACAGAAGACTGGCAGAATCTGTGGCGCGAACTCAAGAGCATCGTCATACACTGGATCGAGCAGGGCGTTTACATCTTCCGGGTCGATAACCCGCATACCAAGCCTTTCGCCTTTTGGGAATGGATGATCAGGGAAGTGCGTCAACAATATCCGCAGGTGATCTTCCTGGCAGAGGCCTTTACCCGTCCGCGTGTGATGGAACGGCTTGGCAAGATCGGCTTCACGCAGTCCTATACCTATTTCACATGGCGCAACTCGGCCGCTGAGATCAAAGAGTACATGCGCGAACTCACCCAGACCGAGATGCGCGACTTCTACAGACCTAACTTCTGGCCAAACACACCCGATATTCTGCCGCACGAACTGCAGTCTGGCGGCGAACCGGCGCACATTACCCGCGTGGTGATGGCGGCGACGCTTTCGTCCAACTATGGTATGTATGGGCCTGTGTACGAGTTTGGTATCAACACACCGGTGCAGGGCAAGGAAGAATACTGGGATTCAGAGAAGTATGAAGTGATGCACTGGGACTGGGGCCGCCTGACCAAGATCCGGGAGGTGATCACGAAGATAAACAAGATACGCCAGGTGAACCCGGCGCTGCAAACCACCTGGAACATCGCCTTTGGCGATACCGACAATCCGCAGCTGCTATGCTATGCCAAGTGGGACAGCGAACGACGAAACAAGATGCTGATGGTGGTGAACCTGGACCCGCACAACACACAAGCCGGTTGGGTGCAGGTGCCGCTGCACGCCCTGAACATGGACAGCACCCAGCAGTACATGGTACACGACCTGATGACCGAACACAAGTATACCTGGAACAGCGAGTGGAATTACGTGGAGCTTCGGCCACACGAAATGCCGGTGCATGTGTTCCGTATCGAAACCGCAACCCCTGGCATGGGCCACGACAGTCTGGACGACAACTGGCTACCCGATGACCACGGCAAACACGAATAAAACAGAAAAAACTATATGGCAGAGGACAACACCCTTCTCGACGACAACATTCACTGGTACAAAGACGCCATCATTTACGAGTTGCACATCAAAGCCTTTATGGATGGCAACGGCGACGGCATCGGCGATTTCAAAGGCTTGATGCAGAAGCTCGATTACCTGGAAGAACTGGGCGTGACCGCGATCTGGCTCTTGCCTTTCTACCCATCGCCACTCAAAGACGATGGCTACGACATCGCTGACTACTACAGCATCAATCCGAGCTATGGCAACATGCAGGATTTCAAGCTGTTTGTGAAAGAGGCGCACCGCCGTGGGCTGAAGGTCATCACAGAGCTCGTTATCAACCACAGCTCCGACCAGCATCCGTGGTTTCAGCGGGCACGCCGCGCCAAGAAAGGCTCCAAATACCGTAACTACTACGTCTGGACCGACGATCCGAAGCAGTACAAAGATGTGCGCATCATTTTCACCGACTACGAACCAAGCAACTGGACCTGGGACCCTGTGGCCGGGCAGTACTACTGGCACCGCTTCTTCCACCACCAGCCCGACCTGAACTTCGACAACCCGGACGTGCAGCAGGAGGTGTTTAAGATGCTCGACTATTGGTTCGACATGGGCGTGGACGGCTTCCGTCTGGACGCCGTGCCCTACCTGTTTGAGCGCGACGGTACCAACTGCGAGAACCTGCCCGAAACCCACGCCTTCCTCAAAAAGCTGCGCGCGCATGTGGACAGCAAGTATACCGGGAAACTGCTACTGGCGGAGGCGAACATGTGGCCCGAGGATTCGGCTTCGTACTTCGGCGATGGCGACGAGTGCCACATGAACTACCACTTCCCGATCATGCCACGCCTGTTCATGTCCGTGAAAATGGAGGACCGCTACCCGATCATCGATATTTTTGACCAGACGCCTGCTATACCTGAAACCTGCCAATGGGCCATGTTCCTGCGCAACCACGACGAACTCACGCTCGAGATGGTGACCGACGAGGAACGCGACTACATGTACAAAGTGTATACGCGCGACCCGCTGGCGAAAATCAACCTGGGTATACGCCACCGCCTGGCCCCGCTCTTGGGCAATGACCGCGCGAAGATAGAACTGATGAACGTGCTCCTGTTCTCGATGCGTGGCACGCCGGTGGTTTACTATGGCGACGAAATCGGGATGGGCGACAACTACTACCTCGGTGACCGCGACGGCGTGCGCACCCCCATGCAGTGGAACGACAACCGGAACGCGGGCTTCTCGACGGCCAATCCACAGAAGCTATACCTACCTGTGATCATCGACCCGGAGTACAAGTATGAGTCGGTGAACGTGGATACGCAGCAGCACAACGCCAACTCGCTGCTCTGGTGGATGCGACGCGTTATCAACATGCGCAAGCGCTACAAGGCCTTCGGTCGCGGCGAAATCCGTTTCCTGAACCCGGCTAACGCCAAAGTGCTGGCCTTTGTGCGCTCTTACCAGGATGAAAACATACTCGTGATCGCCAACCTGTCACGCTTCCCGGAGGCGGTGGAGCTGGACTTGCCGGAGTTTAGGGGCTACGTGCCGGTGGAGGTGTTCAGCAAGAACAAATTCCCACAGATAAAAGAGGACAGTTATGTGCTGACGATGGGCGCACACGGCTACTACTGGTTCGAACTGCAGCCGCAGGAAGTGAGCGGCCGCGAGGGACTCGACATGAAGAAGCCAGCCATGCAACTGCCGCCGCTCAGTCAGTCTATACCTTCCCGTGCGCTCAAAACACTCGAAAGTAAGGTGCTGCCGCCTTACATCATGAACCGTCGTTGGTTCGGGGGCAAGGCCCGCACCATACAGCGCATGCAGGTGGTAAACAACATGCCGATGGTGGCCGGGCGCTTTGCCGCTTCGCTGCTGTTTATTGAGGTGAGCTACAACGAAGGGCTGTCTGAGCTGTACCAGTTGCCAATTGCCTTTGCCAGCGGCGAACAGGAGGAGGAACTGATTGCCACGCAACCCAACAGCGTGATTGGCCGCGTGACCATGGATGGGAAAGAAGGCATCCTGTACGACGCGGTTTACTCTGAGGATTACCGCCAGATGCTGCTCAACCTGATGGCCAAACGCAAAAGCATCAGAGTGGATGGCGCTGAACTGGTGGGTACCGGAAGCCGCAGCATTGCCAATAAAATAAAAGAGATAGGGCAGCCGCTCACTTCTAAAATACTGGGAGCGGAGCAGAGCAATACCTCCGTCCTGTACGACAACCAATTCTTCCTGAAGGTATACCGGAAGCTCGACCGTACCCTGAACCCGGATGTGGAGATCGTGCAGGCCCTGACGGACAAGGAATTCCCGCATGTGCCGATGTTCCTGGGCTCGGTAGAGCACGAGGAGGAAGGCAAGCCGCCGATGGTGCTCGTGATGCTGCAGGAGCTCGTGCCGAACCAGGGCGATGCCTGGGTATACATGGAGGATTCGCTCAAGCGCTTTTTTGAGCGACTGCAAACCCATAAAGACCACGAACCATTGTCTGACACAACGGGCACACTGGCGCGGCCTGTACCGTTTGCCGACGCGCCGGAGCACATGCAGTTGCAACTCGGAGGCGCTTCGGTAGAGCGCATCGAACTGTTGGGGCAACGCACCGCCGAAATGCACCTGGCCCTGGCCGATATGGTAGAATCCAAGGACTTTGCACCGGAAGAATTCTCGCTCCATTATCAGCGTTCGCTCTACTCGTCGCTCACCTCGCTGGTGCGCAGCAATTTTGACAGCCTGCGCAAGCACCTGCCCAACCTGCCGGATAGCGTGCGAGCGGAAGCGGAGGAGGTGCTGCAGATGCGTCAGCAAGTGCTGGAGCGTCTCAAGATGATCTTCCGTCGCAAGATCGACACGATGAAGATCCGGACCCACGGCGACTACCACCTGGGGCAGGTGCTGTTCACGGGTCGCGACTTCATCATCATCGACTTCGAAGGGGAGCCGGCCCGCTCGTTCAGCGAGCGCCGACTCAAACGCTCCCCGCTACGCGACGTGGCCGGCATGATCCGCTCGTTCCACTACGCTGCCTACAATGCGCTGTTCCAGCAGGACAGTTTCCGCAAAGAAGACGGCGACTACCTGGAGCAATGGGCCGAGCAATGGTACCACTACGCCAGCGGGTTCTTTATGCATACCTACCTGGGTATAGCCAAGGGCTCGGGCGTGGTGCCGGCAAACGAAGAAGACATACAGGTGCTGATGGAGACCTACCTGTTGGAGAAGGCGATCTACGAGCTGGGCTATGAACTGAATAACCGTCCGGATTGGGTGCTCATCCCGATCAGGGGCATCAAGTACATCATGAGGAAATATCAGAATGGCTAAGAAGAAGGAAGAGGAAAACACACAACAGAACCCGCTGACAGGTATGGAAACCGGTACCGGTCCAGCTTTGAACGAAAGTATGGGGCCGAACAAGGCCGGGGGCAGAAAGCAAAGCAAGAAGGCCGAAGGTATAGCGACTGTGGAGGTGCAGTCTGGTCTTGCTGCGGCGCAGACCAAAAGGGGCAGGCCACGCAAAACGGACAGCTCCGCAACGGAAAGTGCAGCCGAGGAAATGACGGTGAAGCCAAAGCGGGGGCGTGCAGCCCAGGCCACATCAGCTGAGCCGACTGCCGTGGCAGGTGAAACGAAACCGAAGAGAGGCAGATCGGCCAAGTCCGCAACGCTGCAGCAGGAGGCACAGGAGGTCGGTCTGTCGACCACGCCTGCTCCGGTGGTGGAGCAGCCACGTCAGGAGCAAACCGGACCGGTCTACTACGACATCAGCCGGCTGTCCGAGTTCGATGTATACCTGTTCCGCGAAGGCCGCCACTTCAACCTGTACGAAAAGCTGGGTTCACACCTGATGGAACGACAGGGTATGAAAGGCGCCTACTTTGCCGTGTGGGCCCCGAATGCCGAGCAGGTATCCGTGATGGGCGACTTCAACTCCTGGAACCGCGAAAGCCACCAGTTGCAGGTACGGGCCGATGGTTCAGGTATATGGGAGGGATTTATACCGGATGTGCAGGCAGGCATGCTGTATAAGTACCACATCCGGTCGCGCTACCACATGTACCATGTCGAGAAAAGCGATCCCTTTGCCTTGCGCCGCGAGAAACCGCCGCAAACCGCCTCGGTCGTGCACGAGCTGCACCATACCTGGCAGGACGAGGATTGGCTGGCAAAACGCAAGTCGCGCCACGGGCAGCCACAGCCTTACTCGGTTTACGAACTGCATGTGGGCTCTTGGCGACGCAAGCCCGAAGACAACAACCGTCCGCTGACCTACCGCGAACTAGCCGAGGAATTGCCTGCCTATGTCAAGGATTTGGGCTTTACGCACGTGGAGTTCATGCCGGTGATGTTCCATCCTTTCAGCGGTTCCTGGGGTTACCAGATCACCGGTTATTTTGCAGCCGCGAGTCTCTATGGCTCGCCGGAAGACCTGATGTGCCTGATTGATGCACTGCACCGCGAAGGCATCGGCGTGATCATGGACTGGGTACCCTCGCACTTCCCGTCCGACGAGCACGGGCTGGCCTATTTCGACGGCACGCACCTGTTCGAACACGCCGATCCGCGCAAAGGCTACCACCCGGACTGGAACAGCTACATCTTCAACTACGGTCGCAACGAGGTGCGCTCTTTCCTGATCAGCAACGCCTTGTTCTGGCTCGATAAGTACCATGTGGATGGCTTGCGCGTAGACGCTGTCGCCTCGATGCTATACCTGGACTACAGCCGCAAGCAGGGCGAGTGGATTCCCAACGAGTTTGGCGGGCGGGAGAACCTGGAGGCGATTTCTTTCCTGAAGGATTTCAACGAGGCCGTACACACACAGTTCCCCGAAACGCTCACGATTGCAGAAGAGTCTACGGCCTGGCCGCAGGTGACTGGCAAAGTTTCAGATGGTGGTCTGGGCTTCGACATGAAGTGGATGATGGGGTGGATGCACGATACGCTCACCTACTTTTCCAAAGATCCAATCTACCGCAGACACCACCAGGGCGACATCACGTTCAGCATCATCTACGCGTTCAGCGAGCGCTTCATGCTGCCACTCTCGCACGATGAAGTAGTGCACGGCAAGGGCTCCCTGATCCGCAAAATGCCGGGTGACGAGTGGCAGGCTTTTGCCAACCTGCGGGCGCTCTATACCTATATGTACGCGCACCCAGGTGCCAAGCTCCTCTTTATGGGCGCCGAACTGGCACAAAGCAAGGAGTGGAACCACGACAGCAGCCTGGACTGGCACTTGCTGCAATATGGTAACCATGCAGGTATACAAGCCCTCATACGCGCACTCAACCATACCTACCAGCAGGAACCGGCCCTCTACGGCAAAGCGTTTGATCCGGCAGGCTTCGAGTGGATCGACTATAACGATGCTCACAACAGCGTGATCAGTTTCCTGCGCAAAGGGGAGCGGCCGGAAGAGCAGTTGCTGGTAGTCTGCAATTTCACCCCGGGCGTGCACGATAATTACCGCCTGGGCGTGCCGACTGGTGGTAACTGGGTAGAAGTGTTCAATAGTGATGACAACCTTTTTGGTGGCAGTAACTTCCACAACCACGGTACGCTGCAGGCTATACCTGATTCCTTCCACGGGCATGACTACTCCATTACCCTGAAGTTGCCGCCTATGGCGGTGGTGTATTTTAAGTACCAGCCACAGCAGGGTTAAGTAAAATAATTTCATAGGGTAATTACCCTTGACAAGGGAACGTCTGTTCAGGTCTGCATAGGCGCTCTTTTTTTGCTCAGGTAGGTATGGCTGGTAGGATGGGAGCTTGTTCGCTCGTTACTGCTATAGTGGGGCTCCGTGCCCAGGTATACCTATACCTAGCGTAGCTTCAGTCTAGCTATAACTTAAGCTAATCTGTTTTATAGCTTGCCCTGGCCGGGCGGGCCCTACTTTTTGTCTTGACACAAAAAGTAGGCAAAAAAGTCAAGATTCCCCAAACTCGCTGAACGCTCGAACAGTGGGTAATCATCTAGTGCACCGGGCACAGCCGTTTTTTCCATAGCTTAAGGGGCAAGTTAGTCTTTCGATACGTGTCAGTGGTCTGAGCTACAACGCTTATACCTATGAACTGGCAGCTGCTGACTCCCCTCCTTGGACAAGGAGGGGTAGGGGTGGTTGGACCCGGTATAGCAAAAGGAATTGCTGTAACTACGAAATTTATACCTATAAAATGGTGGTGGCCAAAGTTCCCCTTTGAAGGGGTAGGGGGATGTCAACCGTACGTGAAAACCCTGACTCCCCCACCTATCACTTCCCCTTCCGAAGCGGCAGAAACTTGGTGAAACTACGCTTGCGTTCGCCCTCCTCACTGGGAAGGTCTGTGTCGGCAACCGAGCGTACGTCTTCGATGGAGTAGAATGCGTTGGGGTTGTAGTCGCGGATGATGTCGATGACTTCTGTCATTTTCTTGCGCTTCACAATCATGAATAGCAGATTGACTTTGCCGCGCGAGCCTTTGGCGTCCAGGGCGGTGAGGCGGTAACCCCTGTTGGTGAGGCGACTGATGAGTTCATCGCCCGAATCGACGGTAATGACCCGGACTACCACCTGGCCCAGCGCCAGCATCTGTTCGATGCGAAGGCCCAGAAAGTTGCCTGCGGCAAAACCGGCCGCCCAGGCAAAGTAGGAGGCGACGTTGTTGAGGTTCTGCATCACCTGCGTAATGGCCACGAGCCAGATCAGTACTTCCACAAAACCAAGCAGCGGAGCAATGGTTTTGTCACCTTTCGAGATGAAGACGATGCGAAGGGTGCCCAGCGTCACATCCATAATGCGGGCAAAAAATATAAGGGCAGGTATAATGACCCAGTTGACGATTTCAGGGTCAATTCCTTTAAAGTAATCCATGGGGTGCTTTGTTCTTTGGCTAATGTGTAAGCTGTTACTGACAACGACCAGAAATAGTTTTCTAATCTGCCGTGGCCCGGGCTTCATGCAAAGTTTCCGGGCGAGGCTCACAAATAAAGATACTAAGTATTTCGCGAATATGGTAACATAACTCCAGGTATGCCCCATGAGCTGAAGAAAGCTTTGCGGTGAAGTAAATACTTCAGTATCAGGGAGAGAATTTATTTCATATTAATTTTACTATATAGCCAAAACGTGCGCTCAATTTTCTCCGTATGCTATAAAGACTGCTTGTGTCATAATTAATTTGACGAAGCATATTTTTCAAAATCCGGACCCTGAATGCAGCTGGCTCACACCCTGGGTCGGCTGCTGCAGATGCCAGACATAAGGTGTAATCGCATGGCGAAATTGATTATTGTATCAAACCGGCTCCCTGTAAAACTACAGGAACATGAGGGCCGGCTTGATTTTAAACCAAGTGAGGGAGGCCTCGCGACGGGATTAGGCTCTATCTACAAAAAGAAGAACAACCTGTGGGTTGGCTGGCCGGGCATGGTGGTCGAAGATGAGTCGCAGCAACAACAGATCACCGACAACCTGAACGGACAGAACATGCATCCGGTCTTTTTATCGGAGAAAGAAATAAAAGAGTTTTACGAGGGCTTCAGCAACGAAACGCTATGGCCTACTTTCCACTATTTCAGTCAGTACGCTATTTATGAGCACCAGCTCTGGGATACGTATGTAGAGGTAAATCAGAAGTACTGCGACGAGTTGATGAAAGTAGCGGAACCCGACGATACGATCTGGGTGCACGATTACCAGTTGCTGCTACTACCCTCCATGCTGCGCGAAAAGCTGCCGGAGAGTACCATCGGCTTTTTTCAACACATCCCATTTCCTTCTTACGAAGTGTTCCGTCTCTTGCCCTGGCGCAAGGAGCTGCTTGAAGGTATGCTGGGTTCTGACCTGATCGGTTTCCATACCTACGACGACATGCGCCACTTCCTCAGCTCGGTCAACCGCCTCGTGGGCCACGGCAGCACGCATGGCTGGATCAATACCGGCAACCGCTCGTTGCTCGTCGACTCTTTCCCGATGGGGATCGATTATGACAAATACGAGCAGACGGCTGCTAGTGAGGAAGTAATGAAGCGGGAGAAGATGTACCGCAACAACCTGCACTCCAAAAAGATAGTGCTCTCCATTGACCGACTGGATTACTCCAAAGGTATACCGCAACGCTTGCAGGCCTTTGAGCTTTTTCTGGAGCGCTACCCGGAGTTTCATGAAAAGGTGACCCTGGTAATGCTGGTGGTGCCCTCGCGTGACGCGGTGGAGAAATACAAGGAACTGAAAGAGGCGGTGGATGAACTGGTGGGCCGCATTAATGGCAAGTACAGCCACATGAACTGGAACCCGATCCAGTATTTCTACCGCTCGTATCCGCTCGAAACGCTGTCTGCCTTCTACCGCATGGCCGATGTGGCGCTGGTAACGCCTATGCGCGATGGCATGAACCTGGTCTGCAAAGAGTACGTGGCCAGCAAGCTCGACCAGACCGGCGTGCTGATCCTGAGCGAAATGGCGGGCGCTTCCAAAGAGCTTTCGGAAGCGCTGTTGATCAATCCGAATGACATTAATCAGATGGTAGAGACGCTGCACACGGCCCTCACCATGCCGGAAGACATTCAGAAGCAGCACATGCAGCACATGCAGGAATCGCTGCGCAGGTATAACATCCACCATTGGGTGAGCATGTTCATGGACCGTCTCTCTTATGTGAAGATCAAACAGCTGTCCATGGCTACCACATACCTCGACGAAGCTACTTACCAGGAACTCAGCAACTCATACGCAGAGGCTAGTTCCCGCTTGTTCTTTCTGGAATATGACGGAGCCCTGGTTGACTACCACAACCGTCCGCTAATGGCTGCTCCTGACGAGGACCTGCTGGAGCTTTTGCAAAAGCTGAACAGCAATCCTAAAAACCGGGTAGTGGTGATCAGTAGCCGCGAGAAAGACAACATGCAGCGCTGGCTGGGCCACCTGAACATCGACCTGATCGCTGAGCACGGTGTCTGGATAAAGCAGCGCGGCACCGGCTGGCAGACTATGACTAGCCTGATCGACGACTGGAAGAGCGATATACGCCTGATCCTGGACCTGTACGTAGACCGCACGCCGGGCTCATTTATTGAGGAGAAAGAGTACTCCCTAGTATGGCATTACCGTCGGGTGGAAACCGGTTTGGGTGAGCTGCGTGCCCGTGAGCTCGTGAGCCACCTCAATTTCCTGGCCACCAACAGCAACCTGCAGGTGCTCGATGGGCAGATGGCAGTGGAGATCAAGGCGCAGGAGGTGAGCAAGGGCAAAGCAACCGGTTATTGGCTCAATATGTACCCGCACGACTTTGTACTGGCCGTTGGCGACGACTGGGGCGACGAGGACATTTTCAAGGCAATGCCGCGTGAGGCCTATACCGTGAAGATCGGTAACTCGCACTCCGTGGCCAAATACCACCTGGATAGCTGTGAGGAAGCCCGGAAACTGCTCTCAAGGCTGGTGGGGCTTAAACAGAAAAAGCTTCCGAAAGAATTGTTGTAGATTGGTTTTAGTGAAACAGAAAAAGCCCCGGCTGCTATATGACAGTGCGGGGCTTTTCGTTTAGGCGGTGCCTGCTGCGCTTAGCGCCTATCTTCCGTTCTTTTGCTATACCTACGGTAACTGTATACCAGCGATAGAAGCACCAACACATTGGCTACCAACCGCATATATACCTGTTGATTCGGCACAGAAGTCAGCGAACCGGTGAAATCAATGTTAGTCAGGTTATAAATGATCAAACCGATCAGTAACACGATCAGGATGAGGGCAAACTTTTTCATGAGGAGTTCAGCTATACCTACTGAAACAAGGTGCCATTCGCGCCACTGCCTTTCTCAGTCTTAGCTGCCGGCTCTTCGCAATTCTCCTCGTTGAATACCTGGTTGATGGCGTTCTCGGCATGGCGCAGTTTGTCTTTGCAGAATTTGATCAGCAGAGAAGAGCGCTGCACTTTTTGGGTGAGTTCGTCCACATCCACGGAGTCGCTTTCGATGGCCCGCAGGATTTCCTCAAGTTCCTGAGTGGCCTCGCGGTAAGTCATTTTATTTATGTCTTTGTTATTCATCTTTATCTGTAGTTACAACTAAACTGTGCACTCTGCCATCTTGCAGGCGCGTTTCGATCACATCTCCCTCTTTTACCTGCCCCATGTGCTTGATGATCTTGCCGTTGATCAATGTTAAGGTATAACCGCGGAGTAAAAGCTTCTCCGGGTCGTTTGCCTGAATACGCATTTCGAGCATGTCGAGCCTGTGGCTGTCGGAGCTTAATTTTTTCTGGGCACTGTACTGCAGGCGGTCGCTGCATTTTACAAAGCTAAGCTGACTCCGCTTGTGCTTGTCCTTGGCCTCCGTTTCGATGCAGTGCACGAGTTTGTTCAGGTCCTGCTCCTTCATGTGAAGCCAGCGCTGGCCTATACCTTCCACACAAACCGTCAGCTCGCTTAGTTCCTTGCCGCGCAGGTGCAGCAGGTCTTTGGTGTTGGCCTGCAGCAACCTCTCCGAGTTCAGCAACTGGTGTTTCTGGTTCTCGAGGAAACTCTTTGGTTTGAGTAGCAGGCTTTTGGAAAAATGCTCCAGCTGCTCCCGGTTCTCCTGCAGCAAGCTGTTGGTCAGATTGGCTATTTTCAGGCTCTGCCGCTCCAGTTTGTCGGCCGTGAGGCGAAGCTGCTGGCTGGCGAACATGTAAATACTGTCGAAGAGCCCCTCTACCTCCGTTTCGAAAGCAAGCGCCTTTTCCAGCAGGTAATTAGCCACGGCCGTAGGTGTTTTCTGGCGGGTATGCGCCACCAGGTCGGAGATGCTTTCGTCGCGTTCGTGGCCTATACCTGTTATTACGGGCAGGGAAGCGTTGCCGATGGCTGCCGCCACTCTGTAATCGTCGAAGCAGCCCAAATCCGTCTGCGACCCACCCCCACGAATAATCACGATGGCGTCGAATAAGTGGCTATACCTGGCAATCAGGTCCATGGCTTTAACAATGGAGTTTGGTGCCTCGTTGCCCTGCACGGTAGCCGGGAAAAGCCGCGTGTCGAAGGTATAGCCGTAGCTGTTGTTTTCGAGTTGGTGTATAAAATCCTGGTAGCCCGCCGCCGTTGCCGACGATACAATAGCCAGTCGCTGCGGCACAAGGGGCATTTCCAGCTCCTTGTTGGCTGTGAGTAGTCCCTCCGCCTCCAGTCGCTTCAGGGTTTCCTGTCGCTGCCGGGCGAGGTCGCCGATCGTATAGTTGGCGTCGATGTTGACAATATCGAGGCTCAGGCCATAGAGTTCGTGGAACCGCACCTGCGCTTGAAAAAGGATCTTGAGTCCGGCTTTGAGAGGCTGCCCGGTTTTCTCTTCAAAATAGCGCCCCAGCATCTGAAAGCGGCTGCTCCAGATCGTAGCACGTGCCTGCGCCTGAATGGCTCCGCGAGGGTTATCGCCTTTGTCAACCAGGTTGAGGTAGCAGTGCCCTTTGCGCCGGTCCGGCGTTACCTGCGATATCTCAGCCACCACCCAGTAACTATCCGGAAATGCCATCTCCAGCTCCTCCCTGATCTGCTGGTGCAGTTCGAAGAGCGAAAGCGGAGCATGAAACTCCTGTGTAACGGTAGTCTGGCTAAAATTAAACTGGGCCATGGGCTGGGTGAGGAATCTAATCCCGAAGATAGGGTTTTTGGGTGAAATCTGGTTAGAGCGATATCGGATTTTCCTTTAAATGGTTTCTGTTCGGGCTGGATAAAGGTTTGTTGCAGTATAGTAGTAATGGCGCGCGCGTCCTCGCTCGTGACTAGTATAGTGGGGCCTCTGGCCCAGGTATAGGTATAGCTTGCTTATGCAGGTATAGCAAACTGTATTGTTCTATAGCTTGCCCTGGCCGGGCGGGCCTTACTTTTTTCCTTGATGAAAAAAGTAAGCAAAAAAATCAAGACCCTCCAAACTCGCTGAACGCTCAAACAGTGGAGTGTCGTTTGATGCACCTGGCTGAGGTGATCTGTTTCATAGCTGAAGGGTCAAGTTACTCTTGCTATACCTGATAGGGGACTTTGCTGTAAAAATTATACCTATAAAATGGCAATGACGGAGATTCCCTTCTCGGGAGGGGCTAGGGGTGGGTTAATCGTGCACCGCTCCTTCCCCTGTTTTTAGGGGAAGGCTGGGATGGGGTAAAAGTCCCCCTTCGAAGGGGGCAGGGGATGACAATCGTGCACTAAAATCCTGTCAATCCTTTAATCCCGAAAATCCTGATTTGGAAAATCCCATCTTACCCCTTCAACCCATCCAACGTCTGCATCACCTTCTCCTGCCACAGCTGCTTCTCTAATATCACAGGCGGCGCGGCGCGCTCGAGGCAGTCCAGGGCGGGACAGCGCTCACAGGTTTCGTTTACGTAACGGTGCACAATGGCCGGGTCGTCGAGGAAGCGGACTTTGCGGCGGAGGTTCTCGTTGAGCAGCAGGCCAATGCTGATCGTGCCTGTCAGGCTTTCGGTTGGCTGGGCCAGGGCGAGCACCAGGTACTCGTTGGTGGTGTTGATATAGGAGGAGCGCTGTATACCTACCAGCGGCCGCTCAAGCTGACCCGTCCGTTTTTGTCTGTCCATTTCCTCGAAAAGCGTGAGTGAGATCCAGCGACGGCAGTAGTGCTCGTTCAGGAAAGAAGCGTGCGGGTTGTGCAGTCCCGATAGGTGCAGCTCTTTGGTCAGTGAATAATGGTCTGAGGCCACATCGTGGTGAAAACGCAGAAAGAACAGCTGCTTGATGCTGAAAAAGCGCGGCAGGAGAGAGGTGAGCCGGTGCAGCAGCGTCTCCGGTGAAGTGCTGTAGTTTTCCATGAGCTGCAGTAATAAGTTTGGCTGCCAGGTAGGCTGCGCAAAAAACGTTTGCATGTCCTGCACCAGGCGGTCGCGGTTGAGCAGCAGGGCTCCCGCAAAGTAAGAGGCCTTGAAATTGTTAAGCACCTCTTCAAACGAGCCCACTTTTACCCAGGTAGAGGTGTGAGGGCGCGGTTTCAACTGCAGCACCTCAAAGCCAAGCTCGCGGGCTACCGCAAAAGCGCGCTGCTGCTCTGTCAGGTTCGGGTTGAGCAACAACACAGGGGCCGCACCAGGTATGTGTATCGAACGAAGCGGGGCCAGCTCAGCGTACTGACCAAAAGTATCTGTTGCTATTTTTATGTTAAATGAGTTTTCCAGTATACCTGCCAACTGCAAAAAAGTAGGGGTGGAGTCCGGGATGATGCCGTGCGCCTCCATAAAGTGTTCCACCTCCAGTTCCAAGTCCTCGAAGTAATTGTCGTGCAACTCCTGGTAAGAGCGGAGGGCGGAGAAATAGAACTGCTCTACCCGCAGGTCAAAGGCACGCGAGATTTCCAGCAGGGTGTTCACAAAGGCGCTCAGCTTGGCCGGCGCCGTCGCGAAAAGGTCCAGCAGGCGGCTGATGTCGAGCCCGAAATGCTCCAGCGGCAGTTCCGACAGAATGTTCGATTGGAGCAGTTCCCCCACTGGTTGCAGACGCTTGCTCAGTTGCAGCGACACCAGGTAATCGTACGTTACGCCCAATTCATCAGCAATCACGGCGATCTTGCTCGGTTTCGGGTGCTTTTTCCCTTTTTCTATTTCATTGAGGTACGACACCGATATACCTGTGCTCGTGGCGAGGTCAGTCAGCGAGATGTTCTTTTCTGATCTTAACTGTTTGATTTTCAGTCCGAGTATAAGCCGGATAACATCTTCCTGTAGCCTCATTTAAAATATTTTTCTTGGTCTTTATGCTAATAAACGAGCTTTTGCGATTATTTCCTAAAAACGTAAATAAAATTATTAGCGAAAATTCGCCAAAATTAAGATGTTCGCGTATAGATGATAAATTTATAATCCATCACCTCAAGTTTATAGCTATGTTAGTAGAAAGCACAGCCCAATTAAAAGGATTACCTGTGAAAGGTATAGAGCAGGTATTGACACCTGAAGCACTCGAATTTCTGGAAATGCTGCATGAGCGTTTCGAAAGCAGAAGAAAGGAGCTTTTGAAAGCCAGAGCAGAGCGGCAGCAGCGCATCGATGCAGGCGAGCGCCCCGGTTTTCTGGATGAGACCAAAGCGGTTCGGGAAGGGGACTGGAAAGTGGGTGCTATACCTGCCGATCTGCAGATGCGCCGTGTGGAGGTCACAGGTCCTGTGGATCGCAAAATGGTGATCAATGCACTTAACTCCGGGGCTGATGTGTTCATGGCTGACTTTGAGGATGCGAACTCTCCTACTTGGGAAAATGTGGTGGAGGGACAGCTCAACCTCTATGATGCTGTGCGCCGCACCATTACCTATCAGAATGGTAAGGTATACCAGTTGAAAGATACAGTGGCTTTGCTGAAAGTGCGTCCACGCGGCTGGCACCTGACTGAAAAGCACCTGGTGATCGGCGGCAAGCCGATCTCTGCCGCCTTATTTGACTTCGGACTCTTCTTCTTCCACAATGCCAAAGAGCTGATCGCTCGGGGCACAGGACCTTACTTCTACTTACCTAAACTGGAAAGTCATCTGGAAGCCCGCTTATGGAACGAGGTGTTTGTGGCCGCGCAGGAGGCACTGGCTATACCTGTCGGCACGATCAAAGCGACGGTACTGATCGAAACCATTCTGGCGGCTTTCGAGATGGACGAGATCCTGTACGAACTGCGCGAACACATTGTCGGCCTGAATGCCGGCCGTTGGGACTACATCTTCAGCGCTATCAAGAAATTCCGCAACCAACCGGATGTCATTTTCCCGGATCGCACGGCCATCACCATGCAGGTGCCTTTTATGAAAGCGTATACCGATCTGCTCGTGCAGACCTGCCACAAGCGCGGCGCGCATGCCATGGGTGGTATGGCAGCCTTTATTCCAAATCGCCACGATCCGGCTGTGAATAAAACGGCCTTTGAGAAAGTGAAAGCTGACAAGGATTTTGAGGCCAAAAATGGCTTTGACGGCACCTGGGTCGCCCATCCGGACCTGATCCCCGTGGCTAGGGAGGCATTTGACAAAGTACTCGGAGATAAACCGCACCAGAAGGAAGTGCTGCGCGAAGCCGTGAAGGTAAAAGCTGAAGATCTGCTCAACTTCGAGATAATCGAAGGCAAAATCACAGAAGCAGGGCTGCGACTCAACATCAACGTCGGCATCCTGTACATCGGCAACTGGCTCTGCGGAACCGGCGCGGCGGCTATCCATAACCTGATGGAAGACGCCGCCACCGCCGAGATCTCACGGGCGCAGGTATGGCAGTGGCTGCACCACCAAGACACCCGCACTGCCGAAGGTGAGCCCATCACCGAAGCACGTGTGCTACAATTGATCAAGGAAGAGACCGAGAATATCAAAGAGGAAGTCGGCCTGGCCATGTTCAAAAACTGCCACTTCGAACGCGCCTCCCAACTCTTCTCCGAGCTCGTGCTCTCCACTTGCTTCGTCGATTTCCTGACGCTGCCGGCCTATAAATACATTGATTGAAGTTTGGGAATTGAGGCGTTTAGGATTTGTAAAATCTAGGTGGTAGATAATCAATAGCAACTGAATCGCTTTCCATCTTAAACTAAAAGTACTCAACTCAGAACCTGATACTCCTCATCTCCCAAACTCATTTAACTCCTTCACCCATTTATCTCTCAAGCTCTTACTTCTCAAACTTCTAAACTCATATATATGTCAAAGACCGAAAGAATTCAGGCAATCCAGCAAGACTGGCTAGTGAACCCACGTTGGGCAGGTATAAAAAGACCGTATACCGCCGACGAAGTTGTGAAACTGCAGGGCTCGGTTAAAATTGAGTATACACTGGCCCGCAATGGAGCAGAGAAACTGTGGTATAAGCTGCACACGGAAGACTATGTGGCCGGACTGGGCGCGATGACAGGCAACCAGGCGGTGCAGGAAGTGCAGGCCGGTCTCAATGCCATTTACCTGAGCGGCTGGCAGGTGGCTGCCGACGCCAACCTCGCCGGACAAATGTACCCCGACCAGAGCCTATACCCAGCCGACAGCGTACCGAAGGTGATCAAGAAGATTAACAACGCGTTGCTACGCGCCGACCAGATCCAGAGTGTGACAGGGGAGGGAGAAATCGACTGGTTGGTGCCGATTGTGGCTGATGCGGAGGCTGGTTTCGGTGGTAACCTGAATGCTTTTGAACTGATGAAGATGATGATAGAAGCCGGGGCCGCCGGGGTGCATTTTGAGGACCAGCTGTCAAGCGCCAAGAAGTGCGGCCACCTGGGCGGCAAGGTGCTGGTACCCACACAGGAGGCCATCAACAAACTGGCGGCTGCTCGACTCGCGGCCGATGTGATGGGCGTACCAACGCTGCTGGTTGCCCGCACCGATGCCGACGCCGCCAACCTGATCACCAGCGATATCGATCCACGCGACCATGAATTTATTATACCTGGCGAGCGCACCAGTGAGGGCTTTTACCGCGTGAATTGCGGCATCGAGCAAGGTATAGCCCGTGGCCTGGCCTACGCCCCTTATGCCGACCTGATCTGGATGGAAACCTCTACACCCGACCTGGAGCAGGCCCGCAGGTTTGCAGAAGCCATCCATGCGGAATTCCCGGGCAAGCTGCTGGCTTACAACTGCTCTCCGTCCTTTAACTGGGCGGCCAAATTAAGTGTGGAAGAAATGGAGACGTTTCGGGAAGAGTTAGCGCAGATGGGCTACAAATTCCAGTTCATCACCCTGGCCGGCTTCCATGCACTAAATACCAGCATGTTTGAACTGGCGAAGGCTTATAAAGCACGTGGTATGGCAGGTTATTCTGAGCTGCAGGAGCGGGAGTTTGGTCTGGTGAAAGAAGGCTTCAGAGCCGTGAAGCACCAGTCTTTTGTCGGCACCGCCTACTTCGATGCTATTCAGAATACCGTCACCTCAGGCACCGCTTCCACTGCCGCGCTGGTGGGTTCTACCGAAGAAGAGCAGTTTCATTAATCACTGACCGACCCCATAAAAAGAGAACTCCCCGCCATCGATCAGACAGCGGGGAGTTCTCTTTTTGTAGGATCTGGAAGGTATAAGATGACCTTTTACTCCTGCTTGAACCCAATGCCTTTGGCGCGTTTCGCCCAGTTCTCACGGGCCCATTTCTGCATGTCTTCCACGTTGTCCATCTCGTCCATGATTTCCATACCCAGCAACGTCTCGATGATGTCCTCCATGGTCACGATGCCGGCCGTGCCGCCGTACTCATCCACGACCAGCGCAATGTGGTTTTGCTCTTTGATCAGTCGGCTGAACAGCTCAGGTATAGGCATGTACTCGGTCACTACTTCTATGCTGCGCTTAATGCTTTTCAGGGGCAGGTGGCCCTGGTTGTCGATCAGTTTGGAGAGCACTTCGTCCTTTAGCACATAGCCATCCGCATCGTCGAGACTGCTTTGGTAAACCGGTATTCGGGAGAAACGTAGGGTTTTCGCCTGCTTGAAAAAATCAACGATCAGCATGTCTTCCTGCGCACCGTACACAACAGTTCTCGGTGTCATCACATGGCGCACCAGCACCTGGTTAAAGCGCAAAATATTACGCAGGATCTGGGACTCGCCACGCTTAAAAATGCCTTCTTTTATACCTATTTCCGCCATGGCAGAAAAGTCGGCGCGGCTCAGCACACTCTTGTTCTTGTCACGCTTCAGGCGCCTGGTAATGAACTGCGACAGCATGATAAGCGGATACAAAGGTGAGTAGATCATGATGCGCAGCGTTCTTACTGCAAAAGGAGTCAGCTGCCTCCAATAGTTGACACCAAGTGTTTTAGGGATGATCTCAGAAAATATGAGGATGATAATGGTGACCACAGCAGAAACCAGCGAAAGGTACTTGTCTCCCCACAAGACCTGCGCCTGCGCCCCTACCCCGGCCGCGCCGATGGTATGCGCGAACGTGTTGAGGGTGAGGATGGCAGCCAGTGGCCGGTCTATGTTTTCTTTGAACTCCTGCAGGTGCTTGCCGAGCGCCGGATTTTTCTGTTTGGTGATGCCCACATGCGATGGCGTGATGCTCAGCAGAGCCGCCTCAAGCAAAGAGCACAGAAAAGATAAAATAATCGATATGAAAAGGTAAAAGAAAAGTAAACCCATGTAGGTGGTTACGGTTTTGGTTCGTCCGGGACTATTCTAATCCGGCGACGTCAAAGATTAAGGCGTCAAAGATACTGAAATTAGTGCACCACGCGTAGCACCGGCTCCTCGAGCGGTGTGCGGGTCTCAGGATCCACCGTAAAATAGCCCACCATACTCGGCCCATAGCCCAGATTCAGTTCCACAAACTTATCCTGCTCAGGCAGCATGCCGATCACCTCTTGCTGCAGGGCCTTGTACTTCGTGAGCAGATCTTTCAGCTTCTGCTCTTTATCATTCAGCGAGTTCTGCGGTTGCTTATTCGTCAGATGCTGTTCCATCGTCTGCTCCGGGTCAAAGTCGGGCCGCATGCTTTGCAGCGACAGCAGTTCCACTTCCAGCAGCCGGATGTCACGCTCCACGTGCAGGTACTCTTTTACTTTTTCCTCCAGCGGGACGAGTGATTCATTCAGGTATTCTATCAGGTTTTCCATAGTGTATCAGGTATGTAAGGGTGTACAACTCCTATACGGCAATTGCCACATATATTTTCATACGTGAAGCGCTATGGCACGGCTACCTAGTTACACGAGGTATACCTGTACCTATACTTGGGCTTATAGCCATTTAAACACCTTTTTGATTAATGCCAAGCGATTGCCATAAGGCGGGTAGCGCAGCGGAAGGTCAAGCCAGGTGCCGCGGTGCACAACACTTTTCTGGTTAGAGAACAGCTCAAAGCTGGCCCGCCCGTGGTAGCTGCCCACGCCGCTTTCGCCTACACCGCCAAAAGGCAATTTGGGGTTTATGAGGTGCGAGATGGTATCATTAATGCAGCCGCCTCCAAAGTGCACCTGCTCCAGTACTTGCTGTTGTTCCCATTTGTCAGATGAGAAAAAGTAAAGGGCAAGGGGCTTCTCCCTGGCATTCACCTGCCGGATGGCATCATCCAGGTGGGTATAGGTGAGCACAGGCAGAATAGGTCCGAAAATTTCGTCCTGCATAACCGGGTGTTGCCAGTCCACCTGGTCCAGCACAGTTGGGGCGATGAAGCGGCTCTCTGCATCGTGCTGCCCACCAATCCGCACCACGCCGTCCTGCAGGTAGCTGTTCAGTCGCTGATAGTGCCGATCGTTGATGATGCGTGCGAAGTCCGGGCTGTGCCGGGGGGAGTCGCCATAAAACTCCTGAATGGCAATGCGCAGTCGTTCGATCAATTCGTCCTTTACCTGCTCCTGCACAAGCAGGTAATCAGGGGCCACGCAGGTTTGGCCGGCGTTCATGAACTTTCCCCAGGCAATACGTCGTGCTGCCAATCCCAGGTCAGCATCTTCAGCCACGATCACAGGACTTTTGCCGCCCAACTCTAGCGTCACAGGGGTAAGGTGTTCAGCGGCAGCCTTCATCACGACGCGGCCCACCTGGGTGCTACCCGTAAAAAAGATGTAGTTAAAACGCTGCGCCAACAGGTGCTGCGTCGTGGACACACCACCTTCCACCACGGCAACTAATCGGGGATCAAAAGTTTTGGCGATCAGGCGGGCAATAACTGCTGAGGTGGCAGGCGTGAGCTCGGATGGTTTGATGATGGCACAGTTGCCAGCCGCCAAGGCACCAATCAAGGGGTTGAGCACCAGTTGCAGCGGGTAGTTCCATGGACCGATGATGAGGGCCACCCCATAAGGCTGCGAGTAAATGTAGCTGCGGGCCGGGAAGTTAAGGAGCGTCTCGCTGACGGCCTTTGGTCTGGCCCAGCGCACGATATTTTTAAGCACCAATTGCAGCTCTTTTTCAACGAAGCCTATCTCGGTGGTAAACGTTTCAAAAGCCGGTTTCCGGAAGTCGGTGTACATGGCATCAATGAGCTCCTGCTCGTGACTGCGCACAGCCTCCAGTAATCGTTGGAGTTGCTCTTTCCGAAAGCTGACATCTAAGGTATGGCCTCCGGCAAAAAAGGCGCGTTGCTGCTGCAGCAGGTCCAGCACGGCCTGTGGGTCTGCTTCCCTGGCGGGGATGACCTTGGTTACAAAGGTGTTTGTTGAATTCATAGCGGGTGAAAGGTTAGGGTTTGGTTGCGTAAGCCGGTTTTGGATCGGCAGCCGGTTGGCCGGTAAAGTCATTCATAGAGGTATAGACCCCAAACCAGCGGCCCGCCACCGTATCGAAGACACGGGTGGGTAAAATGCCACGAAGCAAGGGGAGTAAATTCACGATAAAAGGTTTGCGAAGCAGGATCTTGTTGTGCTCTATAGCATTCAAAATGGCTTCTGTGATCGCGTCGGGCTGCAGGATCGGGGTGAGCAGCGGCGCTCTTACGCCCGCGAACATACCTGTGTCGATGTAGCTGGGCATGACGGTGGTTACTTTCAGGTTGGGTCCGGTTTGTTCCAGTTCCAATCGCAGACTTTCAGACCAGCCGAGCACTGCCCATTTGCTCCCCGCATACACACTCATCCTCGGATTGGGAAGCAGACTCGCAGCCGAGGCAATGTTCACGATATGGCCGGATCCACGTTTGACCATGGCTGGCAAAAAGGCCCGGGTCACCAGCATGGCGCCCAGCACATTGACCTGCAGCGTCTGCTCAATCTCGGCCATGCTGTGCTCCACAAAAGGTTTGCCTACCACAATTCCGGCATTATTGATCAGGATTTCCGGTGCGCCGAAGCGGCTTTGTACATCATGTGCCGCCTGCTGTACCTGTGCTGTATCGCCTATGTTCACCTGCCAGGTATGCACTTCGTAACCAGCTTCACTGAACTCCTGATAAGTCTGTTGCAAGCCAGCAGGGTTAATGTCCCACACCAGTACACGGCTGGCACCGCGCTGCAGGCATTTGCTGCCCATCAGTTTGCCGATGCCCGAAGCTCCTCCAGTAATGAGGACTGTACTTTTCCTGATGTGGGTCATGCTTTATTTTAGACATTTGGTGCATTTCGCAAGCATAATATAGGAGAATAAGATCATATACAAAAATTTTTATACCCTTACCTTCAGTAAGATGCGTGCACAGTGCGTAAACGAAACCATGCTATACCTGGCTGCGTTTCGGGTGGCTGCATAGGTGTTATACCATCAACCGTGCTGGCTGTATCAGGTATAAATTCTCGTGGAATTTCCCTACTCTGACCTATGCTTCTTTGTATCTTTGGCAAAACGACCAAACTCGCTTTTCTATGACAGACGATCCCATCAAAATAATTGAGTGCCCCCGCGATGCCATGCAGGGCCTGCATGATTTTATACCTACGCAAACCAAAATTGACTACATCAACAAGCTGCTACAGGTGGGCTTCGACACGATCGATTTTGGCAGCTTTGTATCACCCAAAGCCATCCCGCAACTGGCCGATACCACCGACGTGCTGGCCGGCCTGGACCTGAGCAGCACCCGTTCTAAACTACTGGCTATCATTGCCAATGTGCGGGGCGCTGAGGAGGCGGCAACACACAAAGCGATCGATTACCTGGGCTTTCCGCTCTCGGTGTCAGAGACGTTTCAGCAGCGCAACACCAACAAGAGCATCGCCGAGGCTATGACCCAACTGGCTCAGATTCAGGATATTTGCCAGCGCCAGGATAAAACGCTCGTCACCTATATTTCCATGGGCTTTGGCAATCCGTACGGCGACCCCTGGGATGCGGCTACTGTCATTCGTTTTGTAGAAGAACTGGATAAGCTGGGTGTGAAGATCATTTCCCTCTCGGATACCATTGGCGTTTCTAATCCGGAGAATATCACCTACCTGTTCAGCGAACTGGTGCCTGCTTTCCCGCATATCGAATTTGGAGCGCACCTGCACACCACACCAACCAGCTGGCACGAGAAAGTGGAGGCTGCTTACGGAGCGGGCTGCCGCCGGTTTGACGGGGCCATGCGCGGGTATGGCGGCTGCCCGATGGCCAAAGATGAACTGGTGGGCAACATGGCAACAGAAAATTTGGTCAGCTACTTCGAAAATAATGCCTTAAATTTGAAGCTCGACAAAGAGGCTTTTGCTGCTGCGCTGGCAGCTTCAGGCTCTGTTTTCTCCTGATTATGGCAAGAAGAACAATTGTAGATATTTTCATTCCCTGCTTTGTGGATCAGCTGCATCCCGAGACAGGTATGAGCATGGTAAAAGTACTTGAGGGACTTGGCTGTGAGGTAAACTACAACCCCAACCAGACCTGCTGCGGACAGCCTGCTTTCAATGCCGGTTTTTTTGACGAGGCCCGCGAAGTAGCCAATAAGTTTCTCGATGATTTTTCGAATGAAACGTCGCATTACATTGTGGCGCCCTCGGCAAGTTGCGTCGGGATGGTGCGCAACGCCTACCAGGACATCTTTGTGAAGTCATCCAAACTGGTGAAGTACCGCGCCATGCAGAAAAAGGTGTTCGAGCTGACGGAGTTTCTAACCGATGTGCTCAAAGTATCGCAGGTGCCCGGCGCCCGCCTCGATGGCAAGGCCACCTACCACGACTCCTGCAGCGCCCTGCGCGAATGCCACATCAAGGAAGGGCCGCGTGCGCTGCTGCAAGGCGTGCACGGGCTGGAAATAATCGAGATGGAAGACACGGAAACCTGCTGCGGCTTTGGCGGCACCTTCGCCGTGAAGTTCGAGGCCATTTCAGTGGCGATGGCCGAGCAGAAAGTGGAAAATGCGCTGGCTACCGGCGCCGATTATATCATCTCGACCGACAGCAGTTGCCTGATGCACCTCAACGGCTACATTCAGAAAAACAAGAAGCCGATCAAAACTATGCACATTGCCGACGTGCTGGCGAGTGGCTGGTAAGGTATAAACTACAGGTATAGGTATAACACAGCGGCCTCACCCTGGAAAGGGTGAGGCCGCTGTTTATTTACAGGTATAAACGATCTTACTGACCTATAAAATAGGAGAGCCCGAAATTCAGGTGCATACTCGAGAAGTCAAACCGCAGCACATTCCTTTTCACGGTATATTCCCTGCGTTGCAGCTCACTTGGAGAGCCATTATAACGCGTGTATTCTCCAAAAGAGTCCGTAACAGAGTGGCTGAAAGTGAGCGCGCCCAGTCCCGCCTGAATCCCTAGCTTTTTGGAGGCAAAAAACGTAATACCCGGTGAAAGGGAGCCCTTAAACAACATGTCATCATGCTCATCTCTATTTGTGTATGGATATTGTCCATCCATACTACTTACATAAGAAGTGATCTGATTGCTGATTCCTGCCGAAAGGGTGCCGTGCAGGGCCAGTTTCTCTGTCAGGTACTTGTATTGCCTGGCATACACGCTCACACCTTTGTTGTTTTCCCTTCGTTCCCAGGTACTTTTGAGATTTTCGAAATAGTTTGCATCCTCCTGATGTAACTTATACCTGTGCGCTGTCACCCCAATTTCCAGGTTGTCTTTGATCAGAAATCCTATAGACGAGGCTATCGTGTAATCAGACAGTTCATACTCAGAGATTGGGTTGTTTTTTTCCCTGTCGTGTTTTGATTTCGCCTGCGTGTAGCCCAGTTTTCCCGTCAGCACCAGCGTGCCTTTTGTGGTTTGCGCCTGTGCGCTGAATGCCAGCAAACCCACAATGGCTAATAAAGTCAGTTTTTTCATCATCGTCGGGTTAGCGTGAAATGAAATAACTTAAACCCAGGCTGATGCTGTTTGGAGAAAAATCGGCCCTGAAATAGTTGCTTTTTCTGCTCCAGTCGGAGGACTGCGCTTCTTCCGCCTTTTCCCTGCTGTTTTCAAAAGAGAGCGAGCCAAATGTAGCCGTGAACCCTAGCCGTGGCGTGGCAAAATAAGTGAGCCCGGGGTAAGCACCTATACCTACACTTTGATGGGTGCTCACAACCTCCGATGATGAGCCCTGGTTATTTTTGGCGGTAGTGTTGCCAATCCCGAAAGATGCGTAGGCTGTGCCATGCAGATGAAGCTGCTCAAAAAGCGGTATATACTTCCGGACGTAGGGGCTGAGGCTGATCGTTTTCGTTCTGCTTGTAGTTTTAAGTTCGTCTGTTTTATTTATACTGGTCTGATGCCTCAAACCTATACCTGTACCTATTTCGAGACCATCCTGAATAAAGTAACCTACCGAGGGATACAGATTGATGGAGCGGTAGGTGTTTTTACTTGCAGGTTCATAGCTCGTATTTTCGGAGGTTTCATTACTCAAGCTTACCGATCCTGATACAACGATGGATCCTTGTGTTGTTTGGGGAATCGTTTGAGCATAAGCCCCGGCACCCAGTAATGCCAGCATGGCAGTTGTAAAGATTTTCTTCATGTTTGTTTTTTAAGGTTAGGACACATGAAGCGCAATTAATGTGCCAGCATAGGAATATTAGAATATTTTAATGTAAAGAAGGGCTAATAACCGGATACCGTTGCTGCGGGGCTTCTTATCGGTTGCGTAAAAACACGTAGGGGACAGGCAGAGAATACTGAAAATGCCTGTAAAACAACTAATTAGTAACTTTTAAGGTGACCTCCCCAAATCATTATCGTATAAGAAATCAAAACACGGATAAGGCAGTGGGGCCTCTTGGTTTTAGGTTGGTTAGACCATGCGGCTGACTCCTGGCGAGTACCCTGCCTAAACGAGCGCTGTTTTTAAGATGATCGTGCGCTTGCCGCTATCTGGGGTGCGTTTAGCGGTTTGTGCATGTTTAGGGGGAGCCGGTATCTGTTATTTTTAATGCAGGCGGTTGGAGCCGGCTCCCTTTTTTTCCTTCTTATCATCCCTCTTCAATTTCAACTTATCATCCGGCTGGCCATCAGCTGCTGTAATGTGTCGACCTGACAGATCGTAGGAATTCTATAAACTTTCGGCCTTTGTTCATGCTTTGCGGTAATATACGGCCTCACTCCGTGCAAAGCGGTATTTGTGCCTTGTATAGCCTACCTGCAGCATCCTTTAGCGTATAAAGCGCAACAAACGCACCGAGGTGCACAAGGCAATGAAATCAACGAAAATGCTCATGCTGGTACTGCTGAGCTTTGTGTTCTGCATACCTATATTACCGGCGCAGGCGCAGGAGGAACGGGAGGAGCTAAACGCTGACAGGCCTGACAATTCGCAGGGGCCCAGCGTGGTCTCACGTGGGTATGTACAGTTGGAGGCAGGTTATAACTATCAGAAGCTTACCTCTAAAATCAGGACCTATGCTTACCCCACAGCGCTGCTGCGCATCGGCCTATTAGAAGGTGTTGAGCTGCGCCTGCAGGGTGCCGTCAAAGACTCTGTCATCGAGAACGGGACAAGGCGCCATGTCAAGGGGTGGGGACCGTTGAGTGTCGGAACCAGGGTACGGCTTTGGGAAGAAAGCGGCTGGCGCCCGGAGGCCGCGATAAGCGCCATGCTGGCGTTGCCTCTGGCCAGTGAGGTTTTCGAACCAGATAACGTAGAGCCTCAGTTCAATCTGGGCTTTAGCAACGCACTCACCGAAACAACGGACCTGACTTATAACCTGGGCTATGGTTGGACCGATGGCAACCCAGAGTCATCCTACGGTGCCAACATCACCCGGCAGTTTGTCGATAAGGTGTCGCTATACCTGGAGGTCTTTGGGAGCAAGGGCAAAGGCGAGCCGGCAGAGCACCTGGCCGATGCGGGGATACTTTACCTGCTGCTGCCCAATCTGCAGTTTGATGTGGCGGCAGGAAGGCGGCTGAACAAGGTAGCGCCGCAGCATTTTATCACGACGGGTCTGGCCTTTCGCTTACCCCGTTAACGTCCGGTAGCAGGTATGGCAGATAAGAAGAATACAAGACCCGTCCGGAAATCGCTGCAGGAGTATGCCCGGGGTATAGCGGGAGGGCTGCTGTTTAGCTTTCCTTTGCTCTATACCATGGAGGTATGGTGGGCGGGTTTTACAGCCTCGCCTGGTCAGTTACTGATCATGGTGCTGGTTACCTACCTGCTATTGCTGGGGTATAACCGTTATGCAGGTATGCGACCGGGAGTTTCGTGGCGCAGCGTCTTCATCGACTCGGTGGAGGAGATGGGGCTGGGCATCGTGCTGGCCTTCGGGGTGCTGTTTGTGCTCAACCGCATTCAGTTAGGGGAGATGTCGATTGATGAGATCATGGGAAAGATCATTGTCGAGGCCATGGCCGTTTCCATCGGCGTATCGATTGGAACGGCGCAGCTCGGTGGCACGGAAGATGAGCCGGAAGAAGAGGATGAAGTGCACGTAGAAGCAAAGGAAGCGGGCTGGCGCACCGGGCTTCGAAGCAAGGTCAGCCTGGTGGTGCTGGCGCTTTGCGGCAGCATCGTAGTGGGCGGTAATGTGGCCCCCACCGAGGAAGTCCTAGTGCTGGCAACCGGGGCAAGGCCGGTGCACATTTTATTGATGGCCGTGCTCTCACTCGCCATGAGTATGGTGGTGGTTTATTTCAGCGATTTCAAAGGTACTGGGGAACACCAGCAGGGAAATCTGGCCTTTGCGATTACCATGGACACCTGTCTGAGTTACCTGACAGCAGTGGCGGCCTCAGCATTTCTGCTTTGGTTTTTCGGACGCTTCCAGGGGGTTAGCTTTGAGACAGCCTTTGCCCAATGCATCGTGCTGGGCGTACTGTCCAGTTTAGGCGCCTCAGCAGGACGTTTGCTTATTAAGTAACCAAAAGAATGAAAGAAAAAGAAGCTATTGACAAGAAGCAAAAGGTAGACAGGGCTGGAGATGACGATGATAAAAATGGACTGGAGTGGACGGTGTTTGGCGTTAGCCTGGTGCTGGTGCTGACTATACTGGCATACCTGAGCTATATGACCTATACCCACGAGCCGTCTTCGCCTGACCTGACCTTAGAGTATTATCACGATCCTTCGGCCAACGCGCCTCACCGCTACCGGGTGGTAGTGCATAACAGGGGAGGTGAAACCGCAGAGGAAGTGCAGGTGGAGCTCACAACCGAAAGCGGAGGAGAAGAAGTAGAAAGTGCAGAGTTGAGCATCGCCTTTTCCCCGAAGGATTCGAAGCGGGAAGGTTGGGTGAATTTTAAGGAGGACCCGGCCAGCGCCGATACGCTGGTGGCACGTGTAGTGAGTTACAAAAGACCTTGATGAGTAAAAGCTATAAGAAAGGAGCAAAATAATGGCGAAGAAAAGAGTATCTGAACGACACAAGCAGCACAAGGAAGCCCCAATACCCAAAGGATGCTTACTGGCCATAGGAGGCCGTGAGGACAAAGGAAACAAGGAGCTGTCAGAAGAACAGAGTAAAAATGCAGACTTCGAAAGTGAGGAGATCATGAAATACTTTGTCGACACCCTCAAAGGCAATGAGCCGATGGTGGCTGTAGTGCCAACAGCCTCAACCGAACCTGATGAAATCTCACAGGATTATATCAAAGAGTTTCATAAGTTGGGAGTGAAACATGTAGAAGTACTGGATATCCGCAATCGCATGGATGCGTGCAGGCCTGAATTTCTGGAGATGGTGGAGCGCGCGGCTGGCATCATGTTCACGGGTGGCGATCAGCTGCGGCTCACGGCCATACTGGGCGGGTCGCCGGTGTTGCAACTCATAAAGGAGCGCTATACCTACGACGATGACTTTATCATAGCCGGCACCAGCGCAGGAGCTGCCGCCATGTCCACACCCATGATCTACGAAGGCGAAACGCAGGGTGGCTATATCAAAGGCGATGTGCGCATCACCACCGGACTGGAGTTTCTCAAAAACGTGGCCATCGACACACACTTTATACAGCGCGGTCGCATCATTAGGGTGTCGCAATGCATCGCCACCAACCCGGGTTGTATCGGCATCGGGCTGGAAGAGGACACGGCCATCTGCGTAACCAAAGGCTCTGAGATAAAAGTACTCGGCTCCGGTCTGGTAACGATCGTGGATGGCCTGGGTATTACGGAAACCAACATCTACGATATCAAAACAGGTGAACCCTTTTCGGTACGGGATATGAAAGTGCACCTGCTGGCGGCAGGCGAAACCTATACCTTGCCCACCTACCACCAGTTACATATTTAAGCAGTAAATGATTCTAAGTGCTTGAACAGGCTTTCACTTATATCAAAAATACAGGGCGCGTACTGGGCGATTACCGGTATATGGCCGCTTGTGCACATGCCCAGTTTTATTTGGGTGACCGGCCCGAAGGATGACTTGTGGCTGGTACGCACGGTCGGGGTGCTGATTACGGTGATCGGGCTGTTACTGTTGGCGGCAGGTATAAAAAGACGGGTAACACCTGAGATCAAATGGCTAGGTATAGGCGGTGCCGCCGGGCTTGGGTTTATTGATGTGTACTACAGTCTGAATGATGTGATCCGGAACGTATACCTGCTCGATGCCGTCGGAGAACTGGTGCTTATCCTGCTCTGACTTTGGGCCGGGAAGCGGGGGCTCTTAACATCAACAAGCAAACACTAGGGCCAACTGGAATAAGGTTTCTACTCCTTAAAATATACGGTATACGTCTGCAGGGTATCCTGCGTCAACGCCTGCGCTTTTACCCTGTCTGCTTCCGCTTCTTTTTCCTGGCCTAGCTTATACCTGGCGGCGCCACGACCATAAAGCGCGTCGTAATAGAAGCTTTCACTTTTGGCTGCAGGTATAATCGCATTGTAATCTTCCAGCGCCTCTTCATACCTGCCTAACTCCAGGCGCATTTCGGCGCGGTGGTATAAAAAGCCAAGATCATCTGGGTATACCTCCAACGCTTCGCCCAGGGTTTCCTCGGCCTGGGCAAAATTCTTGTCGTAGCGGTAGCTCCAGTAGAGCAGGTCGTAGGTCTGGCGGTCGCCGTGGCCCTGGTCGATCAAGGAATTGAAGAAATAGCTGGCTTCCTTGAACGCGTTTGGGTTACCCATGATGCCTTCCTCCAGCTTCGACTCCGCATTTTTTCGCATCTTTTTGGTACTCGCAAAAAAGTAAGGATCCGAGAGAATCAGGACCACAAACACGATAGCGCCGATGGTCAGGACGATGGTGATGATGCGGGAGATGTTCATAAGGTGCCGTCTGGTCTGTGCGAATATAACAAAAAGCGGAGCAAGTTGAGTTGCAGCCAAAGTGTCTATAACACCAGATCGCGGTGCAGTTTATCCAGCGTCTCAACAGGGTCGAGGCAAAGGCCGGGGTGCACAGCAGAAGTCTGCACGATGGTGCTGCGGTTGGCCGTGAGCCAGCGGAAACGGGAGGCCGTACCCAGCTGACCAATCGGCCCGCCTTCGCGTCGGCCGGCGCACACTTTCTCGAAAGCCTGCAGGCGGGCTCGTAGCTCCTCCATATCCAGTTCACCGAACACGGCCCGCAGGCGCGCCTCGTTTAAGGTATAGCGGATCTGCAAAAAGCCACGGGAATTGCAGAGCAGGATGACGCCCACATTCAGAAACTCCTCCCGCTCCACCCGCGGCACCACCCGAATCACGGCGTACTCAAATAAGTGTCTTTCTTGCATCTTGGGCGGCTTTCACAAATATGTCTGATTGGGCTAATCTGATCTCGAAGAAGCGGGCATAGGCCTGGCGGTGTTCCTCAGCTGTATCAAACGGCGACTCTACACCGGTCAGCCACTCGTCCGGTATAAGCGCTAGGATCTCCTGTATGCGGGCGGTCGTCAGTGTTTCGCGACCGGCCTTGTCAGCTGCCTCCAACTCGCTGGCCTGCGGCAGGAGCACGTGGTCCTTGATCATGGCAAACGGGCGATTGGCCTGCTCTTCCCAATTGTCCCAGGAGTGGTGGAAAAAGAGGGAAGCGCCATGGTCGATCAGCCAGAGCTCCTTCTTCCACATGAGCATGTTGGTGTTCCGGGCGGTGCGGTCCACGTTGGTTACCAGGGCATCGAGCCACACGAAGCGGGAAGCCAGGTCGGTATCGATGGTCGTCACGACAGGGTCGAAGGTGATGGCGCCCTGCAGGTAGTGCGAGCCTAGGTTGAGGCCTTCGCTGGCGCGGAGCAGGTCCTGTATCTCCTCGTCTGGTTCAGTGCGACCAAAAGCTTCGTCAAGGTGCATGAACACGATCTCGGGAATCTGGAAGCCCAGTGCCCGGGCAATTTCCCCCACAATCAGTTCGGCAATCAGGACTTTGATGCCCTGGCCCGCGCCCCTAAACTTCAGGACGTACAGAAACTCGTCATCGGCCTCCACAATGGCGGGTAGGGACCCTCCTTCGCGTAAAGGCGTGATGTAACGGATAACGTTTACGGTCCGGATCTCCGGTGATCTGTGATTCATAGGTGCAACTTACGAAATTTCTAAAGCTCCGGCCAGGTATAGCGGCGGCAGATTCTTTCACCTTCTTAGGCTCGGGCTAAAATTAACCGCTGTGAGAGCAGGTATGCTATATAAGCCATCGGTAGATAGGCGACCGTCAGGTCCAGTGCCGTGAACCAGACAGGGGAGGGGAGCATGAACACACTGGCTATACCTCCGGCCAGGAAAAAGACACCGACGGACATGGCAAACTTAAACTTATGCGTAGCTGCGATTGTGGCGGCCAGAAAAGCACCGGTCAGCGTACCTAGTGCGTGTGCAAGAAAGGGAAACAGGTAGTGCTTCGGATCAAACAGATGCATGGTCGCCTGCAGGCCCTCTGTAGTAGTCACATCAGCTCCGTTTGGCGGCGGAATAACGGTTCCACTGACCGATATCAGGGCCATGTTAACAACGCTGCCGACTACGATGCCTGCCACAACAGCCAGGATGTTACGAAGGATGGGGTGCATAGAGGGTATGATCTTTTAGTTTTAAAAAGATAGCAAATTTTTACATGCTTGAGAAGCAAGGTATAACAAGGGCATTAGCGCAGGTATACCGCATGGAACCTAGCAAGTGGCGCCCGACGGCCCACGTTCAGCATCAGCGTGTCGCCGTGCAGGGTATAGTTATCGGCCAACTCAAACACCTTCAGGAATTCCCCTTCCTTCTCCACACCCGCGCAGTACATTCTAGTCGTTGCTATCCTGGAAAATTGGATCCGGTTGCCTTCGGAGAGGGAATAGGTACCGTTAAAGACATTACATCCCCCGTTTCCGGTTAGCTTGTTGCCCTCCGTATGGAGCACAAAATGTGCTTCGGTTTGCTGCTCTTCGGACATGGTAACGGGTTGGCCCTCCAACTCTACCAGTTTCCAGCGTTTTTCGGTAATGGTTTGATCGTGCTGCTCCATACCTGTAGTAGGGGTAGCGCTGCTATCGGCAGTTTGGTCAGCGTTTTTGGCTGTGTTGCATCCGCTCAGGGTCAGAGCAAAAATGGAGGCGAGAATAAGGTATTTCTTCATAGTATAAATTGATGTAACGTTTTTTTGATTAGATGCATACCTGCAGAAACAGAAGCCTATACCTGTCTGTACCGGCCAAGGATTCTACGCAGTGAGATGTCGCCGGCATAAAACGTGACCCCGATGCCGGACAAAAGGATCAGGCCACCGGCTACCATCCGCAGCGTAATTTGCTCGTCCAGGAACAACCAGGCCAGAAACGAGGCCAGCAGTGCCTGACTAAGCAGGCTCAGGGATACGCGGGTGGCGCGCATGTGCTGCGTAGCATAGCTAAGAAGCAGCCAGGCCACCAGTTGGCACAAGATACCCTGCACCAACAGCACCAGCCAGCCCATCTCCGAAAAGCCGCTGAAAGGTTCGTTCAGTAGGTAGGACACTATACCCAGAAAGATAGAGGAAGAGAGCAGGTTGATCGTCATAAAGGAAAGGACCGACATGCGTTCCAGCACATGTTTGCTCAGCAGGATATACACGGCGTAGAAAATGCCTGACAGCACACCGAACATAAAGGCCAGGTCGAAGCGCAGCTCCAGGAAAAACTCATGACCCACCAGCAGCACCATACCCAGCAGGGCAATTACTGTCCCGATCCAGAAGTTACGCGCCGGCTTATTCTCCAGAAACAGGTATGAGCCCACACCCACCCACACCGGGGCCAGGTTGGTGAGCAGAGAGGCCTGTGTTGCTGTGGACTGCTGGATAGCAATGTTCCAGACGGCCACATCCGATGCGAAAAAGATACCCGACAGTACGGCCAGCAACAGGATCGGAGTAGGCGGTATGTGGAGGCGCCCGGTCAGCAGCACGAAGGGCAGCAGTAGCGCGGCCGCAATGGCCATCCGGTAGAAGGCCGATATCAAGCCCGGTGTGAAGTTTAGCTTTACCAACACCGGGAAAATGGAGATACAGATAATGCCGATGAGCAGGGCAAGGCGCGGTTTAGTCATGTGTATAGACGTGGGACTTCATGCAAAAGTATACAATTGCGCGCAGCCTCAGCTAGTCTAGACCTTATTCTTGCTAAGGTCACAATGTTTCCAAGGCAAGTATAAGGTATAGATTGTACAGGTTTCTTGTTAGCAGCTTTAAACTTAATCATACATGTAATATTACTACTTGACTTTCGCCGTTTCATATCAGGTTGTCAATTCCCCTGCTGCTGCCAGCCTCATAAGATGCTATTTCCTTGTTGAGCGTAAAGCAAAAAGAGCCCGTAAGCTTTTCACCTACAGGCTCTTTTAAGGTATGCTGTCCTGGAGTTCCTACTTCTCAAAACCTACCCGAGAGCTATTTTAAAGTGTATAGCCTATAGGGCGGACTATACTACACCAGCCTCCTCATTTGAGATGAGCGCGTGCGTTGTTATACTAAACGCCATACCCAGCACAGTTTCCAGCGAGAAGCCGCCGCCCATACCGGGTGCCGCATCTAACAGCAGTTGGGAGTACTCGTAGTAGTTGTGCTGCTCTTCCGATAGATAGAATTCAGAGCCCTCCACCTCACCAATAAGCACGTCGCGGGTGCCCGTTTTAAATTCTCCTTTCTCGTAGCACATGGGCTGCGAGCCTTCGCAGCAACCGCCACTCATGTAAAACATCAGCTCGCCGTAGCGTTCTTTCAGTTGGCTGATCACTTCTTTTGCTTTATCTGTTGCTAGTATCTTTTCCATATTTCAATCTGTTAAACTATCAAAAAAAATCACCTGAGGAAGCCCCAGGTGATTTCAGGATAATGACAAACTTTAGCTTAAAAGAAACCTTGCTTCTTCTTATCATAAGATATCAGCATGTTCTTTGTCTGGCGATAATGATCCAACATCATCTTATGGTTTTCTCTACCGTAACCCGACTGCTTGTAGCCACCAAACGGAGCGTGCGCCGGGTATGTATGGTACTGGTTCACCCAGACACGGCCGGCCTGTATGGCTCTCGGCACCTGGTACATTTCATGCGCATCACGGGTCCAGACGCCGGCACCCAGTCCGTAAATGGTATCGTTGGCGAGCTCAATGGCTTCTTCGGTCGTCTTAAACGTGGTAAGCGACACTACCGGACCAAAGATTTCTTCCTGGAACACACGCATTTTGTTGTGGCCCTTCAGGATAGTAGGCTGGATATAGTACCCATCGGCCAATTCACCATCCAGTTTCTGCACTTCACCACCTACCAGTATTTCGGCTCCTTCTTCTTTGCCAATCTTGATATAGTTCAGAATCTTTTCGTACTGCGGCTTAGATGCCTGCGCACCGATCATGGTGTCACCGTCCAGCGGGTTACCGGGTTTAATAGCTTTCACACGTTCAATTACGCGGGCTGTAAAGGCGTCGGCTATACTCTCGTGCACCAGAATTCGGGTTGGCGCAGAACAAATCTCACCTTGGTTCAGGGCAAAGAACGCGGCTCCTTCCAGGGCTTTGTCAAAGAACTCGTCGTCGGCATCCATCACGGACGGGAAGAAGATGTTCGGTGATTTACCGCCCAGTTCCATTGTAGAAGGAATGATGTTTTCGGAAGCGTACTGCATGATCAGTTTACCTGTCGCGGTGGAGCCGGTAAACGCAAGCTTGCTGATCCTTGGGGAAGTACCCAGCGCTTTACCAACTTCTGCTCCAAAACCGTTTACTACGTTCAGCACGCCGGCTGGTAGTACGTCAGTGAGCAACTCCACCAAGGCTAGAATACTCGTTGGGGTCTGCTCCGCCGGTTTCAGGACAATTGTGTTACCGGCAGCCAAGGCAGGGGCAATTTTCCAAGCGGCCATCAGCAGCGGGAAGTTCCACGGAATAATCTGACCAACCACCCCGATCGGTTCGTGTAATACAATACTCACTGTGTTTTCGTCGTGCTCAGAAATACCACCTTCTTCAGAACGGATCACACCGGCAAAGTAGCGGAAGTGGTCCACTACCAGCGGAAGGTCTGCTGCACGTGTTTCCCGGATCGGTTTACCGTTGTCGATGGTATCGACAGTAGCCAGGTACTCCAGGTTGTCTTCAATTTTCTGCGCAACTTTTAGTAAGACGTTACTGCGGTCTTTTGCAGAAGTTTTGCTCCAAACAGGAAATGCCTTGTGTGCCGCATCTAGTGCCAACTCCACGTCTTCCTGGGAAGAACGGGCTGCCTGCACAAAAACTTTCCCGTTGATGGGTGAAATGTTATCGAAATATTCTCCTTTCACTGGTGGGACAAATTGCCCACCGATAAAGTTATTGCGTGGTAGCTCTTTGCCTTTGAGTTGTGGGAATTTATAAAATTTCTTTTCGGATTTACCGTTTTCTATAATTGGTTCTAATACTGTTGTGCTCATAATTTTATATCTTTAAATGTGTTTGAATATATTTAAGTGCGGCATGCCACTGTCTCTGCATCTGTTACAAATTTACAACAATATCAGGCGCAGGGGGTAGTACAGACTTCCCATAAGGTAGGACAAAAGGGAAATTGCTCAGGGGTATTAAGGTATAATATTGGAGCGCAACCGAGAGGTTGAGCTAATGGATTACGCTCTCACACTAAAACTTTGCTTATTATCAGATAGCCTATGAATCCGGACAAAGACCTGTTTCTGATTAGCCCGCTTGAAGCACCCTTACAGGTATATTTTGAAAGCCCTTTCCGGGAAGATTACTTTGAAATTGCCTGGCTGAAGGATGAGGAGCCTATCCATTTTATACAAGAGGGTACCCCCCGCGTGAAAGGAGACTGGCTATACCTGATTCCGGCTAACCGCTCCCCACGCCCCAGAAAATCCGGCAAAAAAGGAACGCTGATCGCCTTTCATAAATCGGTGCTGGACTATGAGGTAAAAGAATTTTCGCTGGATGTGATCAGGCTTTTTCTTGGGAAAGGCGCGGGTAGCTTCTCCACCATCTTGCTGGAAGAGGACATGGCCGTTACGTTGGAGAGCATTCTATGGATCATTAAAGATGAGTATGAGCAGCAGCAGGAGAATTTTCTGGTGCTTAAAGCGCTGCTGAAGGCATTTTTATTGAAGCTAATGCAGTATAAAGCGCAGACCTTAACCAGACAGGGGCTTAATGAGAAACGGGTATACCATTTCCTGCTGCTGCTGGAGCACCACTTCAGGGAAGAGAAAGCGGTGGCGTTCTATGCCGATAAACTGAACATCACACCCAAACGTCTGAACCAAATCCTGAAGCAGAAGACCGGAAAAACAATCACGCAGTTGTTGCAGGAGCGCCTGGTAGTGGAGGCCAGGCAGCAGCTTGTCGCCAGCGCAAAGAATATACAGGAAATTGGCTACAGCCTTGGTTTTGAAGACAGGTCGTATTTCAGCAGGTTCTTCAAAAAAATGACCGGACAAACGCCGGAACAATTCCAGAAACAGGCAAAAGAGCGGATTTTTCCTGTTTAACGGTGTAGGGCAAGGTGTCTGCTGAACTATGCCTCCTGTAGCATGTTAGCCGGAGGCATTTTTATTTCTGACATATTATTTGCCAGAATTTTAGAGAAGGTCTGTTTCCCATATTTTCGACTGGTTCATCGATCTCCTTCGATTCTATTAATCCATACCTGCCAAATTCTTTTTCAACAGCATTTGAATCATAGAAGAATAACCGTACGCCATGCCTGTTCTCAAATCTGTTTTTACTTACTTCTTTTCCACTCCCATACATTGCATCATTTTTTGAAACTGCCACAAAAACCATATAGCCATCTGGCCTTAGTTGTTTGTAGCAATCGTCAATCAGTTTGATCCGCTCCTCTTCATCTAGCAGGTGAATGAGGGCGTAGCAGAAAATTCCATCATATAATTCCTGGTCGAACGGCATAGCGCTGACAGGTCCATGATGTATAGTTATGTTACTTCCGTAATGCTTGCGGGCCAGGTGGATGGCAGTTTTTGAGATATCAATTCCGGTTACCTTGAATCCGGCATCGATGAAGGGCTTTGCATTTCTGCCATAGCCAAAGCCTGGTATCAAGATTTTTTCAAGATGATGTTCTTTAAATAATTTCAGGGTTGCGAGGGCAGCATCCGCAGGCTCAAATCCCCACATCGTGTTTTTGTCCCTAAAGCTTGACTCCCAGAATTCTGACATAGCATTTTCTTTAAATTCGAACTAAAAGGGTGTCTCTCTAATGTTGCTAAGTTGAGGGTTGTCGATCCGCAATACGATTACAAAGTTTCATCAAGGCAGTCTTCACATATGCCTTTTGCAAACAGCCGGACCTCGTCAATTCTGAAATCACCTTTGATGTTCTCCTGCACTACAATATTCTCCTTGCAGGTGGTCTTCTTGCATATTTTGCAGTAGAAATGCAGATGCCAGTCTTTATGGGTATGTTCATCACATTCATCACTACACAGTTTATACTTTGTGGTCGCGTTTTCCTGAATACTGTGTATGATGCCCTTTTCTTCAAAAGTTTTTAATGTCCTGTAAATTGTAATTCTGTCTGCATAATGAAGCTGTTCCTCAATTTCCGATAACGATAAGGCTGCCCTCTGAGCAGCAAGAAAATCGTAGACCAAAATGCGCATACTTGTTGGCCTGGTGTTTTTTTCGGTCAGCTTAACTTCGGTGTCCTTTTGCATTCGAGTTTCTTAGTGATGGTGGTGGTGTGCGGCTGGCTCTGCTTTAGCAACGCATAATACTGAATTATCGTGCAGATGATCAGCTGTTTCCAATTGTATCGTCACATGCTGAATATTTAAATGCTCCAGATCGTGCTCTATTTTCCGAAGCATCGTTTCACTTTCTCCAATAGTCATTTTTTCATCTACAATAGCGTGGCAGGTTAGTGCATTCAGTCCGCTTGTGATCGTCCAGATATGCAGGTCGTGAATGCCGTTGATGCCTTCAGTATTCAGGATTTTTTCTGTTACTTTTTCGATCTCAACATTTTCCGGAGTGCCCTCCATTAGTATATGAACTGAGGATTTGGTAACCAGATAACCACTTCGCAATACCAATAAGGAAACAATGACACTAGCCAAAGGGTCTGCCCATGCCCAACCAAAAAACATAATGAGCAGAGCTGCTACGATGGCACCAACCGACCCAAGCATATCACTGATGACGTGCAGGTAAGCTCCCCGCATATTCAGATTGTCTTTCACATCGCTGCCGCGCATCATAATCCAGGCGACAAGCGCATTTACCATCAAGCCTATGAACGCAATGATGAGCATACCACCCGACGCAATTTCCGTTGGGTTTTGAAACCTTTCGATGGCTTCATAAATGATATACCCTGAAATCAGTATCAGTGTCGCTCCGTTAATAACGGCAGCTAAGATTTCGAAGCGTTTATAACCATAGGTTTTGCTATAGTCAGCTACCCTGCTACTGAATTTAAAAGCCATCAGCGCGATGAACAATGATGCCGCATCACTTAGCATATGTCCGGCATCTGCTAACAGAGCAAGGCTGTTGGTAAGCAATCCGCCAATAACCTCTATTACCATATAAGCCGAGATAATGACCAGGCTAATGGTTAAGGTCTTTTTATTGGCGCTATGCGAATGGCTATGTCCGTGGTCGTGTCCCATACTATTTCCTTTTAAATTGATGTCACAAATTTAGCCCAGGGGAGAGTGCAATTCTATTGCAAACTTTTTCCTTGAAGGCGAGTATCAGAGGCGCTATTACCACCATTATTTGATCGGCTTATCGGGTTAAGCAAGTAACCTGTCTCGGAAAGGTATGACGAAATTATCGTCTTCTGGGCAACCTCCTTTGCTTTACTTACATCGGCTGGTGTCAATGAGGTACTATCATAGATTCCGTCCCCAACCCCTGTAACGGTTTTTACTTGCTGTTTGAGTCCTTTTCAATATCAGCACTGCGCTGTGGCAATACTTCTGCTTTGAGTGTTTGATGCCCGTTTGTAGGGCAGTAGCTTATGCGGCGGCTTCGTAAATGCAAGTGCTAAGGTATAGCCAAACAAAAAGCCATACCCTTTACAGGTATGGCTTTCCGGTTTTTCAGGTATAAGGTATAGCGCTTAAGGTATAGCAGTTAGGCTTCCGGCATCAGGCGCACTACCAGGCCATCGAGTTCTGGGTTGACGCGCAGCTGGCAGGAGAGGCGGCTGGTTGCCGTGGCGTGGGGCAGCGTTTCAAGCATATAAGCCTCGTCATCGCCGGGCTCAGGCAGTTCGCCGCTTTTGAGCACTTCCACGTGGCAGGTAGCGCAGATGGCCATACCGCCGCAAATGGCAGGCACGTTCAGTTCGTTGGCCTTCATCACTTCCATCACCGAAAGTCCCATGTCCGTCGGAGCTTCCAGCGTCACGCGGCTGCCGTCCGGCAACTCTACGTGAATGTTGATCAGATCCTCCATTAGCTTAGCTCCTGTATGCCGTTTACAGTGGTATACTTTAGCACAAACTTCTTATCCGGGTAAATGATGTTGTAAGCACTCTGCGCCATCAATGCCGACTCGTGAAAACCGCACAAGATCAGCTTGAGTTTGCCCGGATAGGTGTTGATGTCGCCGATGGCGTATACGCCCGGTATATTGGTAGAGTAGTCTACGGTGTTTACCACAATGGCGCCCTTTTCCAGGTCCAGTCCCCAGTTCTCGAGCGGCCCCAGTTTTGGCACCAGTCCGAAAAGCGGAATGAAGTAGTCGGTCTCGATCTGATACTCGGTCTGGTTATCGATGAGCACAGTTACACCGTCCAGTTTGCCATTACCCTGCACTTGCGTCACGTTCGATTTCAGCAGCAATTTAATTTGTCCTTCCTCAGCCAGGGTCAGCACTTTCTCAGCCGATTCCGGCGCTCCCCTGAAGGTAGAGCCACGGTGTACGAGTGTAAGCTCTTCAGCCACACCAGCCAGGTAGATGGCCCAGTCCAGGGCAGAGTCGCCGCCGCCGGCTAGCACCACTTTCTTGCTGCGGAATAGCTCTGGGTCGCGCACCATGTACGTCACGCCTTTGCCTTCAAAGCTTTCAAGGCTATCGATGGCTGGTTTGCGGGGCTCAAATGAACCCAGTCCGCCGGCAATCGCCACTACTTTGCAGGCAATCTCGGTGCCCTCGGAAGTGCGCACAATGAATGAGCCGTCTTCCTGCTTGTCTAATTCCTCCACGCGCTCTCCCAACGTGAAGGTAGGGTGGAAAGGCTCAATCTGTTTCATCAGGTTGTCAACCAGCTCACCGGCCAGTATCGACGGGAAGCCAGGTATATCATAGATTGGTTTTTTAGGGTAGATCTCGGCCAACTGGCCACCTACCACCGGCAGGGCATCTATTACGTGGCAGCGCATTTTCAGTAGGCCTGCCTCAAACACTGCGAACAGTCCCACAGGTCCTGCGCCCACAATGCATATATCGGTTGTTATTCTGTCCATTTAAAATTGTCTTTTGATCAATCAATTTTCTACCGTAAAGATACGGCCATGTGTCAAGCATCCATAGCAATTTCTGTTATAAAATGGGGCGGCTCACAGCATCTGCCATAAACCGCCCCATTTCTAATACGCCAGATGTTATTACATAAGCGCTTTATCCAGCATATCACCGAGGTCGCTCACGCCTAGTGTGAACATAAACAAGACGATGGCCAGCATAATTTTAACCACCACAGGTATAGAGAAGTTCAGATGCCGCTTGAGGTAGTCATTCGTCGGAGGGAGATAGACAAGCGAAAGGAACAGGTATACGAGCCCGGGAACAGGGTGTACCAGCACCAGGTTCAGGACACCAACGGCTGCGACTACCAGGCCGAAAAACCAGCCGAGTAGGGGAAAAGTTAAGGTATGAGTTTTCATGATGCGACTGTTTAACTACCTGCAAACGGGGTTCCGAAAATACCGACAGCCAGCTCTGCCCAGATAAGGAATAAGACCAGCAGAATGATGCCAATGATGACGAGCCGGGATTCAGTGTTTTTGACTTTCCGAATCACCAGTTCCGCCATAAGTCCCGTGCCGAGCAGCAATATACCCATGACTACAAAGTCAAGCAGGTCCCAGTCTACCTCGTTTGTGAACTGCATGGCGATGAGGGGGATAAGCAGCAGGCCAACTACTGTGAGCACTATGCCGAAAAGTCTTTTGTTTTGCGTTACCATATCTGTTTTGTTTATGATGAAAATACTTTGTTTTTCTGAATTTTGAAATGTTAAAAGTCCATCAGCATCAGGTCGATCTTATCAAACAATTCAGCCACACCCAGTGCCGACCAGATGATAAAGATTCCCAGGATGACTTTAGCTGCCCATGGAATAGAGAAGCCTGTTGCCTCCCGCAGAATAGCGGTCATGGGAGGGAAGAAAGCGAACGACAGCAGGATAACGAACAGGCCATAGCCGGCGTCGTTGCCCCAGAAAGTATTGATGAACCCGATCGCCAGAAAGAGGAAGCCAAACAGCCAGCTGACCACACTCCCGATTTGCAATGTTTTTTCCATGATGTGTTTTTAGTTTTATGATGAAGAGAGATTTTACTACTTATTATTCGAACCCGAAAATCAGGGGAAAGAGGAATACGACCACAACGGTCCAGACGAAGTAGACCGGAATGTAGAGCACAATGGAACGCCCCACTTCTGTGATGGCAGCCTTTCGGTTAGCCGCTTTGAAGAGCATCACCGTCACGATGAGTAGGTGTACCAGCATGAGCACATTGCCGCCCATCACAGCCACTCTGTTTGGCGTGATACCCCACTCCGAAATGCGGAACGAAATAGCCGACAGTGCAATGCCATTCACGACCACTGTGATCACTGAGAGCATGAGCAAAACCCACACACCCGAAGCATTTCCCGACTTGTTAGAGCTCTCAGCCACCGAGAAGAAAATCAGCGCCATCACCCCGATCAGGAGTACGTTAAACAGCAGCAGGAATTCGCGGTCGTTGTAGGGGTCCTTGCCCGAGTAAATGATGGCCCCCAGGTAGATGATCAGCATCACCAGCACCAGCGGACTGAAGATTTTGGCAATAACCGGCGACACCTTGTTCACCAGTTGCGGGTTGTTCTGAGTCAAGTAGGCTGCGACGATGGGAACTGCCGGCAAACCAAAGGCCACAATGTATTCAAAGTAAAACTCCTCGATCCGAAGCCCGATCAGCGCGAATAAGCCAATCGTTATACCTGTCATCATGCCTCCGGCTATCACCAGCAGCGCCGACATCACAGCTAGGTCGCCGTTGAAGCGCAGGTAGCTAAGGCGCTTGTCGGCCAGGTGAAGTTCGTTGCCGGTATATGATACCCCCAGCAGCACCCATAGCAAAAGGGGCAAATGAATGCAGGCCAGCACCAGGGTGTCGCTCTGGTTATCAGGTAGTAGGTTGATGTAAACCAGGCAGACTGCTGTGATGCCGGCGATAAAAGCGATTCTGTTTGCCGGCAGGTTGTTTCGCCAGGCGAAGTAGGCCATCAGGGGCGGCAGCACAAAAAAGCTGAGGTTGCGCGGGTAGTAAAAGTCCTCGCTGATCGGGAAAATGGCGGGCAACTTAACGAGTATACCTGCCACCAGCGCAGCGATCACCACAAACAAAAATTCCCGGTTGAAGCGCCAGAAAACATCCTCCGCTTCGTAGTTCAGTCGTTCGTGCCAGAAGTCAGCCAGCGCAGTGTCATGTACCTGCGGGTAAATGCCGCTGAACTCCTGTTTGAAGCCTGCCTTGTTGGACCGGTACAGCTTCTCCAACTGCCCGGGATTGTCAAGATGCGATAGTATTTGCTCTTTCATGGGTCTATACTTGTAATGTTTTTTATCGGAATAAATGCAGTGAAATGGCCTAGTGCCACAGCGTGCCGGCCAAACCCAGCACAGAGCCAAGCCAAAGACCTACCACATAAATCAGCGCACTTAGCACCACCGCGATGCCCTTGTGTAGGCCAAGACTGCGGTGATAATGGAGGAGCATGCAGTTAATAAAGCCGCCGAGTGCACCGGCCATCGGCACGATGAGGAGTGGTCTCAGCATCCACAGCTTGCCCCAGGCCGGATCAGGATGCTGCACACCCGCCAGAAAGAGTGCGATCAGGGCTAATCCGAAGGCGGCGCCTGTCAGGGCGCGTCTGCCAGCCGCGGCAGGCTGCACAGGTTGGTTTTGATATTCGTTTTGCTGTACCATGTTATTGCTGTGTTATAGTTAGTAAGTGTTTTATTTGTTAATAAAGTACTTTGAGGTTCAAAGTGAAGAGACAAAAAAAATTAATCGCTCTGTCTGTTATTCAAAATCAGTTGCTCCAAGGCATCCAGGTGGCTTTTAAAAGCTTCCCGACCGGCATCCGTGGCCTGATAAGTGGTGTTGGGTTTACGGCCAACAAACTGTTTTTCTACTTGCAGGTACTTGGCTTCCTCCAGCGCCCGCAGGTGACTGGCCAGGTTGCCATCGGTCAGTTGCAGGGTTTCTTTCAGGGTATTGAAGTCCACCCTGTCGTCCACCAGCAGCACCGACATAATGCCCAGCCGTGCCTTGCTTTCGAAGGCTTTGTTTATATTTTCCAGATACTCTTTCACCGGTCTGCTAGCGTTCGTATTTAAAGTACACCAGCGCGCCATACACTATGTGCAACATACCAAAACCCACGGTCCAGAGCATCAATCCATAGCTGACAAACACACTGGCTACCAGGCCAAGAATAATTTCAATGATGCCCAGATAACGGATATCGCCTAAGGTATACTTGCTGCCATTGAGTAGTGCCAAACCATAAAAAACCAGCATGGCCGGTGCTACCAGGTATAAGATGCCATGGTAAAGCAGGACGCCACAGAACACACCACCAGCAGCCAAAGGTATAGCCAGGTTCAGGAGCAGACGCTTCGATTGGTTATCCCAGGTGCGCTGGTTCTTCTTGCGGGCATTGCGCGCCGTAAAGTAGGTGGCGGTGCTAAAAGCCAGTGCTAATACCCCAACCGCTACCACCAGCATAAAAAGAACGTTTTCACGACTGAAATTACTGGCCAGATCATCGTAATAATTGATGTTGTGCTGACTGAAGTACCATTTCACCACGGCCGCTCCCACCAGTGCCGACAAACCTGCAAATACGCCCGACAAACCACTTAGGGAGATAAAGCGGGAAGATCGATCCATAATGTTGCGGATCTCGTGCAGGGCTTCTAACTGGTCTTGCTGCTGGTTCATTTTAAAGTACTTTGAGTTTCAAAGTTAATACAGGTTTACGTAAAGTCAAGACATGAGGATAAATAAATTTGAAGAATTTAAAGAGAGTATGGAATTAGCCTAAACTTAGGAAAGAGCTTTCAGGTTTGAGAAAGCGAACTGCTAATACGAGCCTGCAGCTCTTTATGCTCTTCGGGACATCTATGTCCCGAAGTTTTCTGTTGGGGATGTACACATCCCCGTATGTAGGTTAAGGTTTGCAGGTATACGGGGAATAGGAAATCCCCTGCCGTTTGCTTTCGGATAGATAAATCCAAAAGAGCCCGTTGCCTGTTCTCTGTGTGCAGGTATACAGGGGCAAGGATGTCCCCGGCAAAAATGCTTCCGGACATAGATGTCCGGAAGAGCGTAATTTTATTAACTCTATGCGCGGGTCTGGAGACACGCAACAGTTGGGGGTAGGGGCCCTCAATTACGATTCGGATTGATAAATCCGATTCAGCTATACCTGCGAGAATCGGTTATACCTGAATTATTTTATACCTACTTAAAGCAGCTGAACCTAACCGAATCAGCTATACCTATCCCGAAACTAAAAAGCATTGGCCATATCCCAGGTATACAGCTAATGCCATGCAGGTATAGCCCGTCGTTCCAGACTATTTTTCCATCTCCTTTAGCTTAACAGGCTTCCTGAGTTTTTCAGACTCCCACAAGGCCACAAAGGGCTCTTCATCAGCGGCCCAGTAACCTCGCTTCATAAAGCCGGTGTTGAACCCAAAGGCTGCTTTACCGGTACTATCCATCGCCAGAATTCCGCGGTCACCCTCCAACTTATCGGCATGCAACTCGATGGCTTTGTCGGTAGCCGACTGCAACGAGTTGCCGGCATACTTCATCATGGCATATACCTCGTGCGCGAGCACACCGCGCATGATCGCTTCGCCCTCGCCGGTGCAGCTTACGGCGCATACTTCGTTGTTGGCGAAGGTACCCCCTCCGATGATCGGTGTATCCCCGACGCGGCCTTTCATCTGGTCAGTCAGGCCACCAGTGGAAGTAGCGGCTGCCAGGTTGCCGTTGATGTCCAGAGCAACAGCGCCTACTGTATCAGACATGGAGCCGGGCATTCTTTTCTTCTCGGCCTTTTCTTGCTGCTTGTCAAGCCAGGCCTCTCTTTTCTCAGGCGTCACGAAGTACTCCGGCCCTTTGAGTGGCAGGTTGTTGGCGAGGGCAAATTCCTCGGCGCCGGTACCTACCAATAGGCAGTGCTTGCATTTCTGAAGAATCACCTTCGCCAGACTGATCGGGTGCTGCACATAGCGCACACCGCCCACAGCCCCGACCCGAAGGGTATTGCCGTCCATAATAGCGGCGTCAAACTCCGTCTCTCCCCGTTGTGTCAGGCTTGCGCCCCGTGCGGCATTGAACACCGGGTTCTGCTCCATGCTGTTGACTGCCGCTTCCACAGCATCCAAGGCGCTGCCGCCTTTTTCCAGCACGTTGTACCCTTCTTTCAGAGCGTCTGCCAAACCTTCTCTGTATGCTTCTTCCTTTTCCTTGTCAAGCTCGCTGGGCTTCACTGTCTCCGCCCCGCCATGAATTGCAATCGCAAATTTTTTCATAGTTGTTCTTTTTAATTGGATCTCTGGTAATGTGAGGCGCTCTTTTCTGGTTTTATTTGTTCGTACTACAATGCTTCAGCGGCTGCCATCTGGTTCTAGAGGCAGCCGCTGAAGGGGAGAAACTGATTTAGAATGAATCCTGCTCGAGCGAGGAAATATGCCGGTGCTGAATGATGCGGAAACTCTCCACCATTTTTACAGAATCCGGAATGTCTTCCGAGAACAGGGCGATGAAGGAGCCCTCCGGGGCATATTCCATGGCATGGGCCAGGGCACGGCTTTCCTGGTTAATCTCCGTCAGTTTCATATCAGGCTTCACCGACATGATGCCCTGCTTGAGCAAGCCGTTGATCTCATCTCCGGTTCTACCGCGCAGGTCCTTGTCCTGCCGGATGATGATCTCATCGAAGGTTTCGGCTGCAATCCGTCCGATCTCGATGGTGTCCTCTTCCAGACGATCTCCCACACCCGCTATGATGCCAATCTTGTAGGAAGCGTGCACATTGTCGATAAAGTCAGCGATGGCCTCCATGCTCGCAATGTTGTGGGCATAGTCGATGAGCACTTCGTAACGGGGCAGCTGGAAGAGGTTCATGCGGCCTGGCGTGGTCTCCGCGGAAGGTATAAACGTGCGCAGGGCTGTTTTGAGCTCGGCTATCTCGAAGTGGTTGATATACCCGGTCAGCGCAGCTGCCAGCACGTTCTGGATGTTAAAGCGGGCCCGGCCCCCAAAGGTCAGCGGGATGTCGGCAACGCGGTCTACCCGTATCTTATAAGTGTTCTTGAAGATGGAAATATACCCGTTTTCGAGCACAGCGGCCAGTCCGCCTTTGCTAATGTGCTGCAGAATGCGTGGATTATTTTCATCCAGACTGAAGAAGGCCACCTTACAGGAAAGTCCGGTCGCCATTTCAAACACCAGGTCATCGTCCGCATTGAGCACGGCATAGCCATTCTGGCACACTGTGCGCGGGATCACCGCCTTCACCTCGGCCATTTCCTCTACCGTATTGATGTCCCCCAGACCCAGGTGGTCTGCCGACACGTTAGTGACGATACCGATGTCACACTGCCGGAAGGCCAGGCCTGAACGCAGCATGCCGCCCCGGGCACACTCCAGCACAGCATAGTTCACAGTTGGGTCCTTGAGCACAAACTCGCTGCTGTAAGATCCGGTGGTGTCGCCTTTGATGATCTTTTTATCCTGTATGTAGATGCCGTCGGTAGTAGTATACCCAACCTGGAAGCCTTTGAACTTGAGCATATGCGCTACCAGGCGGGTGGTGGTGGTTTTACCGTTGGTACCCGTAATAGCCACAATAGGTATACGGGTTGGGCTGCCGTGCGGGAAAAGCATGTTGATGATCGGCTCGGCCACGTTGCGGGGCAAACCTTCGGTCGGGGAGATGTGCATGCGCAGGCCGGGAGCGGCATTCACCTCGATTACAGAACCTCTTGTCTCGGGCAGCGGAATGGCGATGTCGGTCGTCATCACATCTATGCCGCACACGTCGAGTCCGATGATGCCGGCGATGCGCTCTGCCATGAGCACATTGTAAGGGTGTACAATATCTGTCACGTCAGTGGCCGTACCACCGGTGCTCAGGTTAGCCGTGCTTTTCAGGTATAACACTTCGCCGGCTGGCAACACCGATTGCAGCGTCAGTCCTTTGTCCTTGATCAGATTGCGGGTATGCTTGTCGACTTTGATGTGCGTGAGCGCCTTTTCATGTCCTATACCTCTTCTGGGGTCCTTGTTCACTTCCTTCACCAGCTGCTGTATGGTCGAGATGCCGTCGCCGGTAACCATAGCGGGCGTGCGTCTGGCGGCAGCAGTGAATTTGCCATTGATGACCAGCAGGCGGTAATCGTCGCCGGTGATGAACTGCTCCACCATCACTTTTTTGGAGTAACGCTGTGCCTCAATCAGGGCACGCATAGCTTCTTTCCAGGTATGGATGTTGATGGTAGCGCCCTTTCCCTGGTTTCCGTCCAGCGGTTTTATGACCACCGGGTAACCCAGTTCATCTATTGCGGTCTCCATTTCATCGGCGTCGATCACAATGCTGCCGTGCGGCACTGGTATACCTGCCTCCTCCAGTATCAGCTTGGTAGCGTTTTTGTTGCCGGCGTTCTCTACCGCAAAAAAGGAGGTTCGGGAAGTCATGGCCGCCTGTATGTGTTTTTGGTGGACGCCGTACCCCAACTGGATAAGCCCGCTGCGATGGTTGTTGATATACGGTATACCTCTGCTCACGGCTTCAGACACAATCGCCTCTGTGGTCGGACCAAAGTACTCGTCTTCTCTGATCTGGTGCAGTTTAACGATGTCCTGCAGGATACTGGGCTTTTTGCCCTTGGCCATCAGTTCGGCAATGCGCACTGCGGCATGGGCCGCATACTCACCGGCACGTTCCTGCTGATAGGAAAAAAGCACATAGTCCACGCCGGGTGCGGGACCGGCATAGCGCCTTCCGTAACCACTGTCCATGCCGGCCAGCGTCTGTAGCTCGAGTGCGATGTGCTGCACCACCTTGCTAAATGTAGTGCCTTCGCGCACGAGCTTGAAAAAGCCACCGGGTGTTCCTTTGGTAGAGCGATGCTCATACATACCCGGGAAAAGCTTTTCCAGCCGCTCCGGGAATTGAGGTACTTCATTGGTGAGAATATCCTGCAGGCTTTCCAGGTCAAGCTTCAGGACAATAATTTTAGGATGCTTGATGGACCAGTAGTTTGGTCCACGCATGATCCTCATTTCAAGTATTTTCATTGCTTTCAAGCTTCAGGTTAGAGCCTGTAAAAAACAGGTCGCAGGCCGCTAGGGCTATGCTTAAGATTTGTACGGATAAGGCAGCGATTGGGAGAACGTTAATGCAGCAAATAGAGCCTGATATACTTTAAAATGAGTAGTTCAGTCAGGAATGAGTAGTTCGCCAAAATAAAAGGTGGTTAGTACAGGCTCGCCTTCCGTATTTGTACGCCTTTTAGTAAAACGCCTAACCTAAGCCTGCCAATTTAAAAACCCCTGCCTCCTTGGATCGTTTAATAAGTGCATGTTTTGTATAAATCAATATTTAATAAATCATATAATACTATTTAATACAACGCTATGGCAAGAGATTATCAGGATGACTATGGTGGGGAAGGTTACCCGTCTCACCAGGAGAACCAGGGTTTTTTTGACCGGGTAGGCGATAAAATCAGCAGTGCCTGGGAGCGTATAAGGCGCGATGATGACGACCAGAGTCACAGCCGCAGTGCACATTACCCTTACTCAGGAGAAAGTGATCGCGGAGGCTACCGCTCTTCTGCTTACGGTTTGCGGGATTCCGGAAGCCATGAGCAGGACAGGGGTTATGGGCAATCCCAGCTGGGCAGGTATAGTCCGCAGCGTTCTGAAGGCAGCAATTATGGGGATACTTCCCGATCCGGACAGGGCTGGGCCAGCAGCGGTTACAGTGGCCGTATGTCTGATTACGGAAGCTCTTCGCAGCAGCGCGGGCAGTCACAGGACTATGGTTTTGCATCCTCGCAGGGGAGCGGTTATGGACGAAGCGGTTCCCCTTACGGAGCTGGCTCCAGCGGGGGTGAGTATGGTGCTTCGGGGCAGGCAGACTATGGCAGCACACAGCGCGGCTACGGCAGCTCGTCTGGCTACGGGGATTCATCAGCAGGCTACGGCAGAAGCTCTATGGGCTTTCCACGTGGTTCCGACTACGGAAGTGGCGGCTCGGGCTCTATGGGAGGCGGCTATTTCGGAAGCGGGGCAGGACCCTGGAGCGGTGGACCTTACGGCGACACTGGCACCGCAGGCTACAGAGCGGGCAGTGGCTCGCAGCGCAACGTGGGCGGCAGCTCGGGGTCGGGAACACAGGACAGTAGCAGCTCCATGGGTAGCACAGGTGGCTACAGTAGCTCTGACTATGATTATTCCCGCAGGGAGCAGCTGCGCCGGGGCCAGCCTGAACAAAGCTACGGCAGTGACTGGGATAGATAACACTCTTCAAATAAAAAATAAAAAAGGGATCGCTTGCAGCGGTCCCTTTTTTATTTGGCAATCATTTGCCTGGCGTCTTCTACAGTTTCTGCCGACTTGATCAGGCGGTCGAGGCCCAGGATCTCAAATACGTTCCGGATTTTAGGCGGCATGTTCACCATCACCAGATCCATCTCCTTTAAGTTGCAGGCCTGAAAGGCAGCCAGCAGCACACCAAGTCCGGCCGAAGAAATATAAGTCAGCTCACTGCATTCGATCAGCACAAAGCCCGACGAGGCAGCAATTGCCTCTTCCAATGCATTGTCGGCGTATACAGACGAACTGGCGTCAAGCTCTCCCTTGAATCGAAGCAATGCCCCTTTGCCAATCGTATCTGTCGTCACGCTAAAAGTTTTCATCTATCGTTGTTTTCTTCTCTTGATCAATCGCCGGCTTTTTGGGCCGTTCATATCCGCTCTATGAAGCGATCAGTTTGTGTTATTGCCTTTCATACGCAAAAATGCAACTCAGGCTGTCTCGCTTCAGGTGAGCATGCTTTCAAAGGTATAAGAAAAATCTTCCTTTCAATGCTATTCTTACCAGTCTGTGACCACTTGATGTTTAATTCCGATTATAATCGTAGTAAATACGTATACGATTCCGTAGTAAATACTGAATTTTTGCTATTGCATCTGTTTTAAGTGTCATGTAGGGCAGGCGCAATTGTACATTCAGTTATTTATGATGAAAATTGTTGGCAAAAGGGTAGTCTGGTTGAATAACCTTTAGGCCGGCTGCCTTCTATTCGATCTTCTTCATAGCATGCCCGGCTTTTTCTACTTTTCTTGACCATAAAACTGCTGGACGAAGAGGTTACTTGTGACCTTTGATTCAAACTTGAAAAATGATAAACCTTATAATCACGGATGACCACAAAATAGTACGCGATGGCTTGAAAGCACTGTTGAAAGACCATGGTGCAGTGCGTGTGGTTGGTGAAGCTGCCAGTGGTAGCGAATTGCTCGATCTGTTGCCTGAAGTAGAAGCTGATATTGTGCTGATGGACCTCAGTATGCCAGGAATGGACGGTTTTGATACGGCAACCCAAATCTTTGACCGGTACCCAGATCTGAAAGTGGTGGTGCTCTCGATGCTAAGCCACGAAAAATACGTGAACCAGATGATGGAGCTCGGTGCTTCAGGCTACATTCTGAAAAATGCGGGTAAAGACGAATTGCACTGTGCCCTTCAACTCATTGCGCAGGGTTGCCGCTACATCAGTCCGGAAGTGACGCTGGAACTGCTTCGTAAAATAAAGCAGCTGCCAATCGAGCGGCCCGCATCAAACGGAAATGAGGAGGAACACCGCGAGCTCTCTAAGCGTGAACTGGAGGTTCTTTCCCTGATCGGAGAGGGCTTTACTAATGCCGAGATTGCCGATAAGTTGTTTACAAGCAAACGTACTGTCGAAACCCACCGGCAAAACCTGCTCGACAAAACCAAAGCCCGTAATACGGCGGCGCTTATCAAATACGCCCTGCAGCGCAGGCTGATTTCCTGAGATTGAAAAAATTTCTGATGTAGCCTAAGCACTTCTTATCCTGGCGCTTTTGTCGGAAGGCGTGGCGTTTCGCAGCTAACTTCTGGGTATGGCAAAGTCCCCTGGCTTTGGTATCTTCGTATTTTGAAATGAAAATATTGCCCCAGAGCGCTATGCAACAGAATCGAACCGTCGCACGACTACTTTTCGCTGAAGAAACAGACATGGGCGACCTGCCGCTGCGACAGCCACTGCCCACCCGTCAGGTAGAGCAGTACGATCCTTTTCTGCTGTTGCACCATCTTACCACCACCATCCAACAGTCGGATTATCCCTATAAGCTTGGGGTAGATCCGCATCCACACCGTGGTTTTTCGCCAGTCACGTTTGTGTACCAGGGAGGCGTGCACCACCGCGACTCGCGTGGCAACGACAGTGTGGTGTGGGCCGGTGGCACGCAGTGGATGAATGCCGGACGGGGTATTATGCACAGCGAACGCCCTCCGCGTGAAATGCAGGAGCAGGGGGGAGTGCAGGAGATCGTGCAGCTGTGGGTGAATACCCCGGGCATGCTTAAGATGGAGCAGCCTGCTTATTTCGCCCTGCAATCCGAAGATACCCCTACGATCTCTGAAGACGAAGGGCGCGTACAGATTGCAGTGGTGGCAGGAGAATACAGCGGCACAAGAGGACCCGTCAAAACGCCGAGCCCTGTGATGGTGCTGCGTCTTACCTTACAGTCCGGTGGGCGTTGCTCTATACCTATACCTGCCTATCACAACGCCATGCTATACCTGCTGGATGGTCAGGTAACACTGGAAGGCTTTGGCCTGATTGAAGGCCTGCACCTGGCGCTCCTGAACCGAGATGGCGAAACCTGCACCATAACTGCCCGCCAAGACACGCGTCTGTTATTGCTTTCCGGAGAACCGCTGGACGAGCCACTGGCTATGCACGGGCCTTTTGTGATGAACACCCAAACCGAAGTGATGCAGGCCATGCGCGATTACCAGATGGGAAAGATGGGCATGTTGTTCGAATAAACGGAGATGAGTAAAGTTTACCAAAGAATTTTCACTGTCAGCTATATAACGGAACTCATCTGCCCGGAATATTGAACAGCGTGGCTTAAGAAAATGATGTTGGCAAAATAAACATGTATAACGCAGCCACAAAAAAGGCTCTCCTGATTGGGAGGGCCTTTTTTGTGGGGTAGATTTTGCTCCTGAGAAATAAACTGTATCACTTTGGCTGTGTTATAAGTATATTGTACTTAAGCTTTTTCGGGCATAAGGTCGGTTGCGACTCTTTTGATGATGCTGCATCACAGCGGCAATCGCTCGAAAACGGCATACAAGCAGTAGAATAGGTAATATTTTCAAATTTTGATGTATTATGCTGTTCGCTGCTTTCATTTTAGTACATAGCAGAGCCAGGGGCAAGTGCCACAGCAAATCTTTGTAGAAAAATAAACAAGTAGCATTTAATTATGACAGTATACAACAAGTGGTATCATCCTTACGAGATCAACGAGAAGTATCAGAAGCGCGTGGCCTACTTCAGCATGGAGTTCGGCATTCACCAGGCACTTAAGACCTATTCCGGGGGGTTGGGTTTCCTGGCTGGTTCGCACATGCGCAGTGCGCACGACCTGCGCCAGAACATGATCGGCATTGGTATACTCTGGAAATACGGCTACTACGACCAGACCCGCAACGACGACCAGACCATGCGGGTTCAGTTTCAGAAAAAGTACTATGCCTACCTGGAAGACTCCGGCATTATGGTGACGGTGAACGTGAACGGCCACCCCGTAAAAGTGAAAGCCCTGGTGCTGCGCCCCGAAGTATTTGGCACAGTGCCCATGTATTTTCTGACCACCAACATCCCCGAGAACGATCACCTGGCACGTACCATCACCTTTCATCTCTATGACAGGGAACCCTCGACCCGTATTGCACAGAGCATTGTGCTGGGTATAGCCGGTGCAAAAGTAGTAGAGGAACTGGGTGGTGCTGACATCTACCACATGAATGAGGGGCATGCCCTGCCGCTGGCTTTTTACCTGAACGAGAAATTCAGGAACGCAGACGATATGCGAAAACGCATCGTGTTTACGACCCACACTCCCGAGAAAGCCGGAAACGAAGTGCACGATATTCACCTGCTCAACAAAATGTCTTTCTTCAACAACACCTCACTGGAAGAGGCACGCCGCATGACAGGGATGCACGGCAATTTCTTTGACTATACCCTGGCTGCCTTACGGATTGCCAGAATTGCCAATGGCGTATCGCAACTGCATGGCCAGGTGGCGCGCGACATGTGGTACGAGAATGAAAATGTGTGCGAGATCAAGGCTATCACCAATGCACAGAACGCCCGTTTCTGGATGGACAACACCATGAGGCAGGCGCTGGAGCGCGACGATACCCAGGCCCTGGTGCAACGAAAGGCGGACATGAAACAGGACTTGTTCGAAATTGTGGCTGACCAGACCGGCAAACTTTTCCGGAAGGATGTGCTCACGGTGGTATGGGCCCGTCGCTTTGCCGCCTACAAGCGGGCTGACTTGCTGGTGCACGACATCGAGCGGTTTTTTGAGATGATTTCAAATAAGTCACAGCCTGTTCAAGTGATCTGGGCCGGTAAACCTTACCCATTCGACGAGGGCGCTGTGAGTGTGTTCAACAGCCTGGTCAACCTCTCTTACCAACAAAAAAACTTCGCTGTGCTGACTGGATATGAGATTGGCTTGTCCCGTAAACTGAAGCAGGGGGCTGACATTTGGCTGAACACACCGCGCCGTCCGCGCGAAGCCTCAGGAACCAGTGGCATGACAGCCGCCATGAACGGGGCCGTAAACCTTTCGGTGTTGGATGGGTGGTTGCCGGAGTTTGCCCGACACGGTGAAAACAGCTTTGTGCTGCCGGTAGTAGATACCAGTTTGGCTGATTCGATGCAGGATGAGATTGACCACAAGAACCTGATGCGCATACTGGAGAATGAGGTGATTCCGACGTACTACAACGACCGGGGTAAGTGGATGAATGTCGTGAAGCAGAGCATGCGCGATGTAATGCCTTTCTTTGACTCAGACCGCATGGCGCACCAGTACTACGAGCAGATGTATTAATGCGAATGATTTTCCTGACAAAGGAAATTATAACAAAAGCACAAACAAGAAGCGCTGTCCCTTCACAGGAACAGCGCTTCTTGTTTAGGTATGGCCTTGTTTAGTTGGCTTGTCTGCCGAAGCGGCTTCCGAAGAAATCGCCTTGCTTCCAGCTTGGCCGCTCAGTTGTATTCGCTACCTGGTAGCTGATCAGGAAATTGAGCTGTACATACTTTTTGCCGGCATCAAAATCGAAGGTGCTGGTGACTTCGTCCTGTGGCAGGTGGTAGTGCACCTTGCGCCACTGCTCCACCTGCTTGTTGAGGTTGTTCAGTCCGTCTTTAGTTTTGTTGCCATACTTGATGTGCAAGGCAGGTATACCCTGCATCACAAAGCTGTACTGGTCGCTTCGGATAAAGCGCATTTGCTCCGGCTCCGGGTCTTCCTCCACCGTCATACCCAGATGTCGCGCGGCATTGGCCACTTCATTTTCCAGCGTCGAGTGGTTCGCGCCCAGTCCCACCACCGACAAAAGAGGCGCGATGATGGTCGGCATATCGGTGTTGATGTTAGCTACGATCTGCTCTACCGGAACTGTTGGGTAGCGGGCGAAGTAGGCGGAGCCCAGCAGGCCCATTTCCTCGGCAGTTACCATCACGAGCAGCACGGAACGCTTCGGTTTTTCTTTCAGTCTGGAGTAGATCTTTCCGATCTCGAGCACACTGGCCACACCCGAGGCGTTGTCGTGCGCACCGTTGTAGATGGAGTCACCGTTTACGGGGCGGCCTATACCTACGTGGTCGAGGTGGGCGCTGTGTACCACATATTCGTCTTTCAACTGTGGGTCAGACCCGGTTATTTTGCCGATCACGTTGTGGCTTTCAAAGTCGTTGTAGTTGGAGGTATAGCTAGCGCGCAGGGTATGGTTGAGTGGGGTAGAAGCAGGCTTGCCTTGCTTCAGTTGCTCGCCGAGTTTGGCCATTTCTATACCTGTTCCTTTCAGAAGCTGTTCAAAAGTAGCGGCGTTGATGTTGGCCAAAACGCCGATCTTGTCAGACACATAGTTACGCGACACAGCTACTTTTCCGTTCGGATCCATGACGCTATACGTACCGCGCGCCAGGTTGGCAACGCCCGCCTTCGGGTTATCTGTAGCCACAATTACGCCTACGGCACCTTTTTCGGCAGCGATCTTCAGTACCGTCATCATGTCGCGGCTGTAGGCCGAAACGGTAGAAGGAAAGCTGGCAGGCGCACCACGCATCACCACCACGATCTTGCCGTTCACATCTATACCTGCATAGTCGTCGTAGCCCAGGTCAGGCGCGCTGATGCCGTAGCCGGCGAATACCAGCGGAGCTTCTATGCTCACCTTAGGCTCTTCAGCATGTGGGTATACCGAGAAGTCCTTGTTGTAGGTCAATTGTATTTCTGAGCCCATCGAGTCGGCTAGGCTCATGCTGGCCTCTTTGCCCGGAAATGACTGGCGCAGGCGTACGAGTTGCAAATAGGTGCCATTCTCGCCGCCGGGTTCTATACCTGCTTTTTGGTAATGCTCCACCACATAGTCCACCGCCATCTGGTAGCCTTCGGTGCCGGGCTTGCGACCCAGCAGACGATCATCAGCCAGGTATTGGATGTGGGCTTTAATATCGTTTGGCTTTACTTTTTTAAGCGATTTTTCAACCGGTTTGTCAAGCGCCAGCTTCTGGGCGGAGGCACTCCCTTGCAGCAAAAGACCACAGGAAAGGGCTAGAAAGAGAAAGCGTTTCATTCAGATTAGTTTGGTTTACTCACCAAATATAAGAGAAATGTAGGTATAGCGCCTAACCTATACCTCTTGCTCAGGTATAGGTTAGGCGCTGAGAACTATTTTTTGCGTGATTTCCTTCGCTCTGCCCACCGCAGGTATAAGGTCAGCGTTGTCAGCAAAGACAGGAAGAGCAGCAGGCTCAGGATTTTCATACCGCAGGATTTGCTGTTTCAAAGAAGGTATACGGTTCTTATCCGGCTTTCGCTCCTTTCTGATGCGCCAGGTAACTGGTTAATTTGTCCCACTGCAGCCCCTGAAATCCGGCCCAACCGCCTTCCGCGATCAGGGTGTTCAGCACGGAGCGTGCACCGGATTCCTCGCCCTGGTTGTTGATGTATTCATTCCTGCCAATTTCGGAGGCAATCAGTCTTGTGCCCTGCAGCTCCACCCGAAACGTACTGCTGGCTTCTTTGGTGAAAAAGTGCTTGGTAACTGCCTCCTCCTCAGCCGGCGGATTGGGCTTTTCGCTGGGATGCACCGCGAACTCCGCCAGGTTGTCCTCCTGACGGATACTGGAAACATTCACCCAGTTCTCTACATTGGAGGCAGGTAGCGTGATCTTCACGAAGTACCCGATCTGCGGTGTATCCGCCATCGTTTTCCGCCCTCTGTCATCGTACAGCTCGAAGGTAGAATTGATGCCTTCCAGCTTTGACCACAAATTTACGTTGAACAGCTTTCTCTTCGACTCTTCAAAAGCTGCCCGCGCACTGGCTACATCCGGGTAATCCTGTTCGTTCCGGTACTGCTTGTCCTTCGATTCCTCTCCCTTCAGGACCTTTACTTCTTCTTTTACTTTATCGACTATTTTCTTGATGCCCATGGTATTTAATTGAATGATTGAACTACGACACCTCCTCCACGTGCGGGGACGAAAGTGAGGGTAGGGACAAGGCCTCTTCTGCTCAGTCGGATTTATCAATCCGGTAGCCAACTGTCGGGTCTTCAGTCACACGTGCGCCTTTAACAGGTATACGAGGATTGGAAAATCACCTGCCGCTTACCTCAGGATTGATGAAACCCTCAGGGCCATTTTGTGTCACTACTCTTTAACTAAACCTGCCTATACCTTACGCACAAACGCGACCTACGGTATAGGCTATTCCTGCACTAATTGCCCTGTTTTATTCGAAGCCACAGGTATAGGTGACAAAAAACAAGCCCTTCCACCAAAGGCAGAAGGGCTTGCAGGGTAAGGGTTTAGGTATAATATGAGATGCTCGGAACGCTACCTTCAGGTATAGCGGAATGTAGTTTAAGATCGAGCTTGTTTCGCCGGAGTTTCCTTTTCAATCAGCGGTGTCACATCCTCGTCTTCTTCCAGAGACCAGCCGGTTTTCAGGCCGATGATGAACCAGGCCAAAGCCAGCACACCACCCGCAAAAATCGTGTCACCGATCACACGCAGCCAGCGCAGGACGTTCATCGTGTCGGTTTGCATGAACTCCATAGAGCGGGCATACCACAGGCCGTGCTCCACACTCGCCCAGGTCTGCATCAGACCGATTGGCAGCACACTTATCAGCACCATCAGGGCAAGGCCGATGTTGATAGACCAGAAAGCAAAGCTGATCACCCCGTCTTTCCAGCGACGTCGTTTCGAAAGTCCTTTGAGCACGAACAGCATCAGGCCAATGCCCAGCATACCGTATACCCCGAACAGCGCGGTGTGGGCGTGAACCGGAGTCGTGTTCAGCCCTTGCATATAGTAGAGCGCAATTGGCGGGTTAATAACGAAACCGAACACACCGGCGCCTATCAGGTTCCAGAAAGCCACCGCCACGAAAGAGTAGATCGGCCATTTGTAGGCTTTGATCCAGAGCGTGAGCTTGCTGATTTGCAGGTTGTGGTAAGCCTCGAAACCGATGAGTACCAGTGGCACCACTTCGAGTGCACTAAAGGTCGCACCCAAGGCCATTACTGCAGTAGGCGTGCCGCTGAAGTACAAGTGGTGGAACGTACCGATGATACCGCCGAACAGGAAGATAATGGTGGAGAATAGCACCGTAGACGTTGCCATTTTGGTATCAAGCAAGCCCATGCGCACGAACAGGAAGGCGATCACTACGGTGGCGAACACTTCGAAGAAACCTTCTACCCACAGGTGCACCACCCACCAGCGCCAGTACTCGGCAATAGCCAGATTGGTATGCTGCCCCCACATCAGGCCAGAGGCGTAGAAGATGGCAATGGCAGCAGATGAGATCAGGAACATACCCAGCAGGTGGCGTCCCTCTACATCGTTACGGAAGGCAGGCAGAATGGCACGTACCATCAGGCCCAACCACAGGAACAAGCCCACCAGCAGGAAGATCTGCCAGAAGCGGCCCAGGTCCACATATTCATAGCCTTGGTGACCGAACCAGAAGTTCTCAGCATAGCCCAGTTTCTGCATGATGCCATACCACTGACCAGCCAGCGAACCAGCCACAATGATGAGCAGGCAAACGAACAGGAAATTAACACCCAGCTTCTGGAATTTAGGTTCGTGACCCGACACGGCAGGAGCGATGTACAGACCAGTAGCCAGCCAGGAAGTAGCGATCCAGAAGATGGCCAGCTGCACGTGCCAGGTACGGGTGATGGAGTAGGGGAGGTACTCCGCCAGCGGGAAGCCATAGAGCGCTTGGCCTTCGACACCATAGTGCGCCGAGACAACACCGAGCGTCACCTGCACCAGAATCAAAGCAGTTACGATCCAGAAGTATTTCAGCGTCGCTTTCATGGAAGGCGTGGCCGTCAAGCCCAACAGGGGATCCTGCTTCGGCAGTTTGGAGTGGTCGATCTCCTCTTCGCGGTTAGAAGCATAGTAGTAAGCCAGCATCCCCACCCCCGCAATCAGGATGATAACCGAGAAACCGGTCCAGATGATGAGGTCGGAGCTGGGCTCGTTGGCCACCAGTTTCTCGGCAGGCCAGTTGTTGGTATAGGTGATCTTTTTGCCCGGACGCTCCGTTACGCAGGCCCATGAAGTCCAGAAGAAGAACGTGTTGAGCTTCTCCATACGCACCGGGTCTTCCACGGTGTTATCCTTCATGGCATAGGCGTCGCGGCGCTTGGCCAGCGCCGGATCGTTCATGAACAGGCCGGTGTAATGCTTGCCCACTTCTGCAATCGCCTCGGCACGCAGGTCCGTCACGGTCAGTATACCTGTCTCGGGGTCGTACGTGTTGGCGCGGATGTGCTTCTGCAGACGGGCTTCGAGCATGGCTTTTGTTTCTTCGTCCAGCTCGTCATACAGCCCGCCTTTTTCCTGCTGAGCCCAGTAATCCAGGAAGTACATGGCCTCCTTGTGCAGCCAGTCGGCACTCCAGTCAGGTGCAATGTAGGCGCCGTGTCCCCAGATTGATCCTAATTGTTGCCCGCCCGTCGACTGCCAGACATTCTGCCCGTCTTTAATATCATCTCCTGTAAACAGGATTTTCCCGGAAGTGGTGACCACCTTAACAGGTATAGGTGGAGCCTCTCTGTAAATCTCGATACCGTAGTATCCTAGAACGGCGAAGGAGCCGACTATTACGGCAATGAACCCCAGCCATAGGTTTCTGTATTTCATAAAGGGTAAAAATTTGAGTGGTTTATGTAGAGTTAAAATTAAAATTCAAGGACTGGGACTTCCATAGTCGCATTTTTTGATAGCTCTCCAGCGATGTAGGCTCCATCAGGTTTATACCCCACCATGTCCTGCCTGCTCAGCGGCTGCACCAGCACACTCATTATTATAGCAAGCCGTTTCATGGCATTCTCAATTCTTTTGTTTTCGAACTGCTGCAAAGGTCATACAGGGTTATAAGGAGAAAAATGACATAGGTCACTAATAAAAGAGACTAAGGTCTTCTATTGTTTTGCAGCTCAGTAATACCTTTGTACAAGTGTTACGGCTATGTTAAGTCCCTATACCTAGAGCGAGTTTATTTCTATATATAGTATTTTATATATACATTGAGATATGAATGAAACTGACAAGTCACAGCAATCCGGCAGCCCTCAGGACAGTGGGAAAGACAAAATTTTACTCACCACAGATCTTACAACCCTGGCGCACGAGCTGAAGGGGGAGGAGAACTGGCAGAAAATCGGGCGGGGGTCCAGGACGATCTTTAAGTCCGAAACATTGCGCATCGTGTTGAACGTGATGCAGGCGGGCTCTGAAATAAAACCGCACCAGGCACCGGGACCCATCAGTGTGCAGGTGGTTGAAGGCCGGATCAGATTCATCACAGAAGAGCAGTCGGTAGAGCTGGCAAAAGGGCAAATGCTAACTCTTCAGGCGCATGTGCGACACAGCGTCGAGGCCCTGGAAGAGGCAGCTTTTCTGCTGACCGTTTCTCCGCTTCCCTCCAGATCTTAACCAACTTGAGTATCAGTGTTAAAAGAATTCAAAGCTGCACGTGTATTTTTTATATACAGAAGCGAAAAAGATGACGAAGGTCACTATTAAAAGAGATAAAGGTCTTTTAATAAAAAACACGCTGATAATACCTTTGTATTGTAAATGAAAGCCAAATAGTACCCAGTAAAGAGGAGTTCAGCGCCTAAAAAAACATCAAAACAGGATCTGATCCTCACAGTGCAAAACAGTAAAAACCATGAAACCCAAAAAACAAAAAACAACAATCATGAAATCGATCAAATCCGCTGCTTTACTTTTCCTTGCTGCTCTGGTATTCTACAGCTGCTCATCTGACAACACCGCCACCACCGAAACAACACCGGAATCAGGTCTGGCACATCAGGCACCCGCAGCCCCAGTGGAAGATGACGGAAAAGGTATAGGCCCCATCACATCAGTTGAAGTAGGAGCAGACATAGACCAGGCTTTGGCTGCTGAGGGTAAATCTATTTTCGAAGGCAAGTGCTCTGCCTGCCACCAGTTGTCTGACCAGAAAATTGTAGGTCCTGGCTTGCTGGGCGTAACAGAAAAGCGCAAGCCGGAGTGGATCATGAACATGATCATCAACCCGGAGGAGATGACCAAGAAGGACCCTGCTGCTAAAAAACTGCTGGCTGAGCACTTAACGCAAATGACCAACCAGAACATTAACGAGACAGATGCCAGAGCTTTGCTTGAATTCCTGCGTCAGAACGACACAAATTCTTAATCAAAAAAAACAGCAAAAACCATAACCACGATGAAATCATTATTCACCACCATCAAAAAAGCGGCTCCTGCTGCGGCCTTTACGCTGGCACTGGCCGGCGGTGCGGTACTGCAGGGTTGCAGCAGCGGACCTGGCGAAGGTAGTGCCACGGCTGCAGGTGTTGCCTCAGACGCTGCGCAGGCAGTGTATGTAGCACCGGGCAAGCATGACGAGTACTACTCTTTCCTGTCTGGCGGTTTCAACGGACAGATGTCTGTGTACGGACTTCCTTCCGGCCGTCTGCTGAAGATCATCCCGGTGTTCACGCAGCACGGTGAGAACGGCTACGGCTACAACGAAGAGTCGAAAGCCATGCTCAACACTTCACACGGTTTCGTGCCTTGGGACGACCTGCACCACCCGAAACTGTCACGCACCAACGGTATGACAGACGGTCGCTGGTTGTTTGCAAACGGTAACAACACACCACGTGTGGCACGTGTCGACCTGTCTACTTTCGAGACTGTAGAGATCATGGAGATTCCGAACTCTGCCGGTAACCACTGCTCGCCATACCCAACTGACAACAACGAGTACGTGATTGCAGGTACACGCTTCTCTGTGCCACTCGACATGAAAGGCGGTACAGCTGACGTGAGCATGGACGAGTACAAGGACAAGTTCCGCGGCTCTATCTCCTTCATCAAAGTTGACCAGGAGAAAGGCGACATGGAGCTCGACTTCCAGATCCTTGTACCAGGCTTCGACTACGACCTGGCAAACGGTGGCAAAGGCCCGTCTTCTGACTGGGTGTTCTTCACCACTTATAACACAGAACGTGCAGGTTCATTGAAGGAGCTTGGTGCATCGCAGAACGACCGCGACTACCTGGCTGCTGTGAACTGGAAACTGGCTGCCAAGTATGCCGCAGAAGGCAAAGCGAAGGAAATGCCAGCCTACTACTACCACAACAAAATGGACAAGGATACACACATCGCCAAGTCTACTATCAAGAAGACAGTGCGCTACCTGCTTCCGGAAGATTGCCCGGGCATGATGTACCTGATCCCTGCGCCTAAGTCACCACACGGCATCGACGTGGACCCAAGCGGCGAGCACATGGTAGTGAGCGGTAAACTGGCTGCGACTATACCTGTATTCTCTTTCTCTAAAATGCAGAAGGCGATTGAAGACAAGGCTTTTGACGGTGAGATCAACGGTATCCCAGTGTTCAAATACGAGTCTGTGCTGAAAGCAGAAGTGCCGGAGCCAGGTCTTGGACCATTGCACACCGAGTTTGACGGAAAAGGCAACGCCTATACCTCTATGTTCGTGTCTTCTGAAGTAGTGAAATGGAAACTGAGCGACTTCACTGTAGTAGACAGAATGCCGGTTTACTACTCAGTTGGTCACTTGATGATCCCTGGTGGTGATACGCACACACCGGATGGCAAATACCTGGTAGCAATGAACAAGATCACCAAAGACCGCTACCTGCCAACTGGTCCTGAACTGTCGCACTCTGCTCAGTTGATCGATATCAGCGGCGAGAAAATGCGCATGCTCCTTGACTTCCCGACCGTAGCTGAACCGCACTACGCACAGGCCATCAAAGCTGAGAAAGTAGCACCTAACAGTGTGAAATTCTACGACCTGGCCAAGAACAAGCACCCACATGCGGTGAAGAAAGAGGCTGATGCCAGCGTGACCCGCGAAGGCAACGTAGTGAGAGTGAAAATGACGGCCATCCGTAGCCACATGACCCCGGACAACATCGAAGGTGTGCAGGTAGGCGACACCGTACTCTTCCACGTGACCAACCTCGAGCAGGACTGGGACGTACCGCACGGATTCGCGGTGATGGGCGCCAACACAGCCGAAACACTGATCATGCCGGGCGCTACGCAAACGCTGCGCTGGGTACCGAAGAAAGCCGGTGTGTTCCCATTCTACTGCACCGACTTCTGTTCTGCACTCCATCAGGAAATGCAAGGCTACATCAGAGTATCTCCTAAAGGCTCTCCTGTACCGATTTCCTTCTCAACAGGCAAAAAGAAGCCTGCCGCTTAACCTAAAGGTATAAGCCGGGCAATACAAAAGCGGAGGTTGCCCAAAGCAACCTCCGCTTAATTTTTAATTTTCACCTTAAAATAAACAAGGATGAAAGCTTACCTCAAAGTGCTGATGATGATAGCCTCGCTGTCTCTCGGTTTATTATTTCTCTTTCCGATGTGGAAGATCTACCTGCTGGCTCCCCAGTATCCCGAGGGACTGGAGATGCACATCTGGGTAAACAAAATTTCAGGTGATACGGACGGAGCTCTCCAGAACTTCAATATTCTAAACCACTACATTGGTATGGAGCCAATCCACGCCGACTCGTTCGCCGAACTCAAAATTATGCCTTATATCGTCATCTTCTTTATGGTGACAGGTATACTGGTAGCCCTGCTGGGCAAAAGAAAACTGGTGCTTTCCTGGGTTGTGCTGCTGATGATAAGCGGTGCCGTAGGTATAGCCGACTTCTACTTGTGGCTCAATAAATTCGGCACCAACCTCGACCCGACTGCCCCGATCAAGGTACCGGGTATGACATACGTGCCGCCGCTTCTCGGAAGCAAAACGCTGCTCAACTTCGACGCTCTGTCGCTGCCTGCATGGGGTAGCTTAGGTATAGGGCTGGCAATATTGCTGGGAGGTCTGGTATACTTCTTCAGCCGCAGCACGGTGCAAGTGAAAAGTGCAAAAAAAGTGATGGCATGAAATCTCTTAGCCTATACATGAGTTGCCTGGTGCTGTTGTTTGTGGTCCTGCTGGCAGGATGCCAGGTAAAGCCACAACCCATAGCCTACGGCGAGGTGAATTGCGCCCACTGCCAGATGACGGTGTCAGACAACAGGTATGGCGCTGAGATGATCAATGACAAAGGCAAACCGTTTTACTTCGACTCAGCCGAGTGTCTGGCCCTATACCTGGACCAGAACCCGGATCAGGCAGTAAAAGCGGCCTACGTGCTGGTAACAGATTTCACTAAACCCGGTGAACTGATGGTCGCCCGTAGTGCCAGTTTTATACAGAGCAAAGAGCTCCCAAGCCCGATGGGCATGTACCTGACGGCCGTGGCAGATGAAGCCACAGCTACCAAAATGCAACAGCAAGTAGGCGGTCGCCTGCTGAACTGGGAACAGGCCATGACAGCCGTTAAGAACAATGAAAAACCTGAGTAAATATCTAATAGTTTGCACCGCATATGCTTTGGTGTGCCTGCTGGGAAGCCCTGCTGCTTTCGGCGACACACTAAAGGTATGCACCACCTGCGAGTACCACTCCGTGAAAGAAGCCGTGCGCCAGGCGAAAGCCGGCGACATTGTGCTTGTGGATGGAGGCGTGTACAAGGAGTCAGGTATAGAAATCACCCAGCCCATCAGTCTGATCGGGCGCAACAACCCCGTAATCGATGGCCAGAACAGCGGCCAGATCATTACCATCAAATCTTCCAACGTAAAACTGGAAGGCTTTACAGTGCAAAACGTGGCCGTGAGCTACATGCGCGACGACGCTGCCATCCGGGTGGCAGACCGCCAAAACATCCAGATACTGAACAACACGGTGCTCAACACTTACTTTGGCATATACCTGCAAAACGCCGACAACAGCGTGGTAAAAGGCAATGTGGTAAAAGGGGAGAACACCGGAAAGATAGAATCATCGCTGGGCAATGCCATACACGTGTGGCGCACCGACGGTGCCGAGATTAGTAACAACAGGGTAGAGGGTCACCGCGACGGCATCTATTTTGAGTACGTCACAAACAGCCAGGTGCACGAAAACATCAGCGAGCGCAACAACCGCTATGGCCTGCACTTTATGTTCTCGGATGGCAACGTGTATACTCAAAATATTTTCCGGAAAAACGGAGCCGGTGTGGCAGTGATGTATACCCGTAATATCCGGATGGAGCACAACACCTTTGAAGATAATTGGGGCGCAGCCGCCTACGGACTGCTGCTGAAGGATATCTCGCAAAGTGTTATCCTAAACAACACATTCCGCAGAAACACCACCGGCATTTATATGGAAAGTTCCAGCCGGCTCGACATCAACAGCAACGATTTTGAGCGCAACGGTTGGGCCATACGCCTGCTGTCGAGCTGCATTCAGGATACCTTCCGGCTCAACAACTTTACCGGCAACTCCTTTGATGTGAGCACCAACGGCAGCCCCACCATGAACCTGTTCGAGGACAACTACTGGGACAAATACAGTGGCTACGACCTTGACAAAGACAAAACAGGGGATGTGCCCTACCGGCCGGTGAGTTTGTACTCTATGCTGGTAGAGCGGGTACCGCCTTCGGTGATGTTTATGCGCAGTTTTATGGTTGACCTGATGGATAGTATCGAACGGGTGCTGCCGAGTTTTATACCTGAGACACTGGTCGATGACCGACCTCAAATGAAGAAAATAGATCATGATAGCGATAGAAAACTTGTCCAAAACCTACGGTAAGCTGAAGGTGCTCGATAACCTGAGCGTGAACTTTGACGGCGGCCGTGTAGTATCGATTATTGGCCCGAATGGCGCGGGCAAAACCACCATGAGCAAGTGCATCCTGGGCATGGTGCTGCCCGACAGCGGCGACATTAAATTCAACGGGGAGAGCGTGCTAAAACATCACGCCTACCGCAGCCAGATCGGCTACATGCCACAGATCGGAAAGTACCCGGAGAACATGAAGATCCGGCAGGTGATCGAGATGGTGCGCGACATCCGCAAAGACGCCACCGTGATTGACGAAGAACTGATTGGCCTCTATGGCCTCCAAAATATATATGACAAAAGAATGGGCTCCCTGTCGGGCGGCACGAAGCAGAAAGTGAGTGCGGCACTGGCCTTCCTCTTCGACCCGCAGGTGCTTATTCTCGATGAGCCGACCGCCGGCCTCGACCCGATCTCGGCGGAAATACTCAAGTGTAAGATCCTGAAAGAGAAGAAAAAGGGCAAGCTCATCCTGATCACCTCGCACATCATGAGCGAAGTAGAGGAAGTGGCCGACGAGGTGATGTGCCTGATGGACGGCGCCGTGAAATTCCACGACACGATCTCCGGTATCAAGCAGAACACCAACGAGGAGCGCCTGAGCCGTGCCATTGCTAAAATTATGAATGAGGAGGACTAGACCATGAACAAGATCATCAAGTACGTACTGTATGACATTATCCGGAACAAGATCGTAGTGGCCTATACCTTGTTCCTGCTGTTGCTTTCCATTGGCCTTTTCAACTTGGGCAGTAGTCCGGAAAAGGGTCTGCTGAGTCTGCTCAACCTGGTGCTTCTGACCGTACCGCTGATCAGCATCGTCTTTGCCACCACCCACTTCTACAACTCCTACGAGTTCATGGAACTGCTCGTGTCGCAGCCGATAAAACGCAGCAAGATCTTTATGAGTGAGTTCCTGGGCGTAACCTTGTCCTTGTCAGCCGCGATCCTGATAGGTATAGGTATACCAGTAGTGCTGTTCGCGCCGGGCGCTACGGGCCTATACCTCGTGTTGACGGGCGTGTTCATCACCTTCATCTTCGTGGCCATGGCCTTCCTGGCCTCGGTCATCACGCGCGACAAAGCCAAAGGTATAGGTATAGCCCTGATGCTCTGGTTCTACTTCGCCCTGATCTACGACGGCATTGTGCTCTTCATCCTCTATTCTTTTGGAGACTACCCACTCGAGTACGCCACCCTGGCGCTGACGGCCCTGAATCCGGTGGACCTGGGCAGGGTGATGGTGCTGCTCAACCTGGACGTCTCGGCCATGATGGGCTACACGGGCGCGTTGTACAAGAGCATTTTCGGCAGCGGCTGGGGCGTGGGCATCGCCTTCCTGGTGCTCGTGCTTTGGGTAATGGTGCCACTGCTGCTCTCCAGAAGGGCCTTTACCAGAAGGGATTTGTAGCATGGGAAAAACCCCCTTTGCTACATCATAAAAATTGAAAGTGTTTGTGTGTTAAAGAGTGCAGGTCGAAAGGCCTGCGCTCTTTTGCGTTTTAGCCAAAGGCTTTTTCAAGTCTGGTTAGGGAGTTCTTCTATTTTAGAATTTTTGCCTCGGGTGTCAGGAAAAAGTATTAAAAAATCGAGTTCTGAAAAGTGCGGCAAGGGCATGGGAAACACCCCCAAAATAAACCGTAAACACTATAGTGCGTACACATTCGCAGTAATGCTTAACAGAAATCCAACTAAACCATCAAAACTATGACAAATCAGTCTTCTTCCCTAAAGAAATTACTTCGAGATCAATTGCCCGGATCTATCAGGTATGGCGTTGTGGCCCTTTTTTGTGGCTCTTTGCTTTTTAGTTGTTCATCAGGTGATAATGAAAAAAATGCAACTGAGTCTCAGGAGCAAACCGGGCTGGCACACCAGCAGGAGCAGGCCCCTGTAGAGGATGATGGCAAAGGTATAGGACCAGTTTCTTCTATAGAAGTAAGTGAGAACATTGATGATGCCCTGGCTGCTGAGGGTAAGACAATTTTTGAAGGGAAATGTTCTGCCTGCCACCAGCTAACCGACCAGAAAATTGTCGGCCCGGGCTTGTTGGGGGTAACAGAAAAGCGCAAGCCGGAATGGATCATGAACATGGTGATCAATCCGGAGGAAATGACCAAGAAAGACCCTACCGCCAAGAAACTATTGGCTGAGCACCTGACGCAAATGACCAACCAGAACATTAACGAGACGGACGCACGCGCTATACTGGAGTTCTTAAGACAAAATGACCTCCAGGCACAAGGAAAATAATTAAACCCTAAAGAACATGAAAGTACTTAACCGCAATTTAAAAAAGATAGCACCCAGGATCGGCGTCTTGTTTACGCTGATGGCGGGTGCGGTACTGCAGGGATGTGGAGGAGGGGAAGGAGGTCAGAAATCAGATGTAGTGGACTCTGAGGCCTCGGCTGCAGTTTATGTTCCACCTGGACAGCATGATGAATACTACTCTTTCCTTTCTGGAGGTTTCAACGGGCAGGTATCGGTATATGGCCTCCCTTCCGGCAGACTGCTCAAAGTGATCCCTGTTTTCTCGCAATTCGCTGAAAACGGCTACGGCTATAACGAGGAAACCAAACCAATGCTGATGACCTCTCACGGTTTCGTGCCCTGGGATGACCTGCACCACCCGAAACTGTCGCGCACTGATGGTACGGCGGATGGCAAGTTCCTGTATGTGAATGGCAACAACACACCGCGTGTGGCAAAAGTGGATCTGACTACTTTTGAGACCGTAGAGATCATGGAGATCCCGAACTCTGCCGGTAACCACTGCTCGCCATACCCAACCAACAATAACGAATACATTCTGGCAGGTACCCGCTTCTCAGTTCCCCTGGATCTGGAAAAAGGTGGCATGGGAGATGCAAGCCTGGAGGAGTATGAAGACAAGTTTAGGGGCTCTATCTCTTTCATCAAAACAAATGAAGAGGATGGCCACATGGAGCTGGACTTCCAGGTGCTGGTGCCCGGTTTTGACTATGACCTGGCAAACGGTGGTAAAGGACCTTCCGAAGACTGGGTGTTCTTTACGACTTACAACACAGAGCGGGCCCGCACTTTGAAAGAGCTCGGCGCCTCGCAGAACGACCGCGACTACCTGGCCGCCATCAACTGGAAACTGGCTGCCAAGTATGCCGCAGAGGGCAAGGCGCATGAAATGCCAGCCAACTATTACCATAACACGATGGACCATGGTTCGCACCAGGCTAAATCCAATGTTATAAAAAAGGTTCGGTACCTGCTGCCGGAAGAATGCCCGGGCATGATGTATCTGATACCGGCGCCTAAGTCGCCGCACGGCATTGACGTGGACCCAACTGGGGAGTACATGGTAGTGAATGGCAAGCTGGCTTCGTCCTTGCCAGTGTTCTCTTTCTCTAAAATGCAGAAGGCCATCGAGAACAAGGATTTTGACGGCGAGGTAAATGGTATTCCGGTATTCAAGTACGAGTCTGTATTGTATGGCGAAGTAAAAGAGCCGGGTCTGGGACCATTGCACACCGAGTTCGACAACAAAGGCAATGGCTACTCTACCATGTTCGTGTCGTCGGAAGTGGTGAAGTGGAATGTGAAAGACCTGAAGGTATTGGACAGAATACCGGTTTACTATTCGCCGGGCCACTTGATGATTCCGGGTGGAGATACTAAGGAGCCAAACGGCAAATATCTGGTGGTGATGAACAAGATCACCAAAGACCGCTACCTGCCGACCGGGCCAGAACTGGTGCATGCTGCCCAACTGATCGACATCAGCGGTGATAAAATGAGGCTGCTCCTCGACTTCCCGACCCTGGCAGAACCGCATTACGCGCAGGCGATCGAAGCAGATAAAGTGGCGCCGAACAGCGTCAAGTTCTTCAAGCTCGGTGAGAATACCCACCCGGATGCCGTGAAAAAAGAGTCTGACGTGAGTGTGACGCGCAACGGCAAGACGGTGAAAATTAACATGACTTCCATCCGAAGCCACTTTACCCCAGACAACATTGAAGGTGTGCAGGTGGGTGACACTGTACTCTTCCACGTGACCAACCTGGAGCAGGACTGGGACGTGCCGCATGGCTTCGCCGTGATGGGCGCCAACAACTCCGAGACGTTGATCATGCCGGGCGCCACACAGTCGCTACGTTGGGTGCCTAAACAGCCAGGCATATATCCTTTCTACTGTACGGACTTCTGTTCTGCCCTCCACCAGGAGATGCAGGGCTACGTGCGGGTGTCGCCAAGAGGATCTAACCCTGCTATCAAGTTCTCGACTGGCGAGAAGCGACCGGTACCGCCGGCCCAGGCAAGTGCAAATATTAAATAAGATTAGCTGATTGTGAAGGACAGCGGAGTTTGTTAAATCCAGGCTTCGCTGTCTTTTTATACCCTAAACTAAACGGAAAAAGATGCGCATATACCTGAGAATACTGATGGTCGTGGCAGCTTTGTCACTTGGTACACTGTTTCTCCTCCCGATGTGGAAGATATACCTGGAGGCGCCGCAATATCCCGAAGGGTTAGAGTTGCACATCTGGATAGACAAGCTGGGCGGCAGCTCGGACCACGTACTGCAGAATTTCAATATCCTGAATCACTACATCGGGATGGAGGCAATTCACCCCGAATCTTTTGCCGAGCTCAAGTATATGCCCTATATTGTCATTTTCTTTATGGTGACGGGTGTGATCGTGGGGCTGCTTGGCAGGAGGAATTTGGTGCTGTACTGGGTTATCCTGTTGGCTATAGCAGGCGCTGCCGGTATTGCCGACTTCTACTGGTGGTTGTACAAATTCGGAACCAACCTCGATCCCACTGCTCCGATCAAAGTACCAGGCATGACGTACATTCCGCCCTTGCTGGGCCATAAAGCACTACTCAATTTCAATGCGCTCTCGCTGCCCGCCTGGGGTAGCATAGGCATCTTCCTGGCTATCGTCATAGGCGGACTCGTATACCTATTAAGCAAGCGTAAAATCAATTCTACTTAACCCGAAAATCTTCGACATGTTACACAAACCCACCCTTTACACACTGAGCCTCCTACTCCTACTTTTTGGAACGGCGGGCTGCTCAGTGGAGCCAAAACCTGTGCCCTATGGTGAGGCCAATTGCACCCATTGCCAGATGACAGTGTCGGATAACCGGTATGGCGCTGAACTGGTGAACGACAAAGGAAAGGCTCTTTACTTCGACGCGGCCGAGTGCCTGGCGTCCTATACCCTGGAACAGGCTGAGATAAGCGACAAAGCGGCTTATCTGCTGGTAACAGACTTTGCTAACCCGAATACCCTGATTGAGGTGGACAAGGCGCATTTCCTGCAAAGCGCAGAGTTGCCAAGCCCCATGGGCATGTTCCTGTCCGCTGTGGCGGACGAGGCGACGGCCAACAAGATGCAACAGGAGTATGGAGGCCGCCTGCTGAACTGGGAGGAGGTTAAACAAGCCGTGAGGAATAATGAGAAACCCGAGTAAACATATTATAATCTGGACAGCATGCGCCTTTGTGCTGCTGCTGACGAGCCTGCAGGCTGTCGGCGGCACCTTAAAGGTGTGCACTACCTGCGAGTATCGTTCGGTGAAAGAGGCCGTCAGCAAAGCCAAAGCTGGCGATGTGGTGCTTGTGGACGGAGGCACGTACAAAGAGTCAGGTATAACGATCACCCAACCCATCCGTCTGATCGGGCAAAACAACCCGGTAATAGACGGCAATAACAGCGGCCAGATCATTACGGTGGCTTCTGACAACGTCACCATTCAGGGCTTCACGCTGCAAAACGTGGCCACCAGCTATACCCGCGATGATGCGGCTATCCGGGTCAAGCAGCAGAACAACATCCAGATACTGAACAATACTATCCTGAAGACCTACTTCGGGATATACCTGCAGTACGCAGACAGCATCGTCATCAAAGACAACGTGATAAAAGGGGAGAACCTGGGCAGGACGGAATCCTCGCTCGGCAATGCCATCCACCTGTACTACACCGACGACGTGCAGATCATCGGGAATGATGTGCAGGGCCACCGGGACGGCATCTACCTCGAGACAGTGAAGAACAGCAAGGTAGTACGTAACATCAGTCACCAGAACATGCGCTATGGTCTGCACTTTATGTTTTCAGATAACAACGTGTACACTCATAACACCTTCCAGAAAAACGGGGCCGGTGTGGCCGTGATGTATACCACCAACGTCCATATGGAGTATAACACCTTTGAGGACAACTGGGGCGCCGCCTCCTACGGACTACTCCTGAAAGAAATAAACAACAGCTTTATTCACAACAACATTTTCCGGCGCAACACCACCGGTATACACATGGAAAGCTCCAGCCGCCTGGATTTCAAAAACAATGTTTTCGAGCGTAACGGCTGGGCTATCAAATTGATGACCACGTGTATAGACGATACTTTCCGGTTGAACAACTTCACTGGTAATTCTTTTGACATCAGCACCAACGGGAATGCACAGCACAACTACTTTGAGCATAACTACTGGGACAAATACACGGGATACGACCTGGATAAAGACGGCATAGGCGATGTGCCCTACCGGCCGGTGAGCCTATACTCCATGCTGGTGGAGCAGGTGCCGCCTTCCATTATGTTCATGCGCAGCTTTATGGTAGACCTGCTGGACAACATGGAAAAAGTAATGCCAAGTATCATCCCCCAGACCCTGGTGGACGAAAAGCCCTTAATGAAGAAGATAGATCATGATAACAATAGAGAATTTGTACAAGTCCTACGGCAAACTGCAAGTGCTCCGTGGCGTGAGCGTTAAGCTCGAAGAAGGTAAAGTTATATCGATTATAGGCCCGAATGGCGCAGGCAAAACCACCATGAGCAAGTGCATCCTGGGCATGGTGCTGCCCGACAGTGGCGATATTAAAATTAACGGGGAGAGCGTGCTCAAAAAACACCTCTACCGCAGCCAGATCGGGTACATGCCCCAGATCGGCAAGTACCCGGAGAACATGAAGATCCGGCAGGTGATCGAGATGGTGCGCGACATCCGTAAAAAGGCCGCCGTGATCGACGAAGAACTGATTGGCCTCTATGGCCTCCAAAATATGTATGACAAAAGAATGGGCTCCCTGTCGGGCGGCACGAAGCAGAAAGTAAGCGCCGCGCTGGCCTTCCTCTTCGACCCGCAGATCCTGATTCTGGACGAACCAACTGCCGGCCTCGACCCGATCTCGGCCGAGATCCTGAAAGGTAAAATCCTGAAAGAGAAAAAGAAAGGAAAGCTGGTGCTCATCACCTCGCATGTGATGAGCGAGATTGAGGAAGTGGCCGACGAGATACTCTGCCTGGTAGACGGCAATGTGATGTTCTATGAAACTATTTCTGACCTGAAAGCACAAACGCAGGAAACACGCCTGAGCCGTGCGGTCGCTAAAATCATGAACGAAGGGAGGGTGATATAAGCCATGAACAAGATCATCAAGTACGTATTGTATGACATTTTGCGCAGCAAGATCGTTGTCGCTTATACCTTGTTCCTGCTGTTGCTCTCCATCGGCCTCTTCAACCTGGGCGGCAGCCCCGACAAAGGTTTGCTAAGCTTGCTGAACCTGGTGCTGCTGACTGTGCCACTGATCAGCATCGTCTTCGCCACCACCCACTTCTACAACTCCTACGAGTTCATGGAGCTTTTGGTCTCCCAGCCCATCCGCCGCAGCAAGATCTTTCTGAGCGAGTACCTGGGCGTGTCCCTTTCCCTGTCTGCCGCTTTTTTGATCGGGGTCGGTATACCGGTGCTCTTGTTCGCGCCCGGGGCCACTGGCCTCTACCTTGTGCTCACGGGCCTCTTCATCACCTTCATCTTCGTGGCCCTGGCTTTTCTGGCCTCGGTCATTACCAGGGATAAAGCCAAAGGTATAGGCATTGCGCTTATGCTCTGGTTCTACTTTGCCCTGATCTACGACGGCATCGTGCTCTTCATCCTTTACTCCTTTGGCGACTACCCGCTTGAGTACGCCACCCTGGCGCTGACGGCCCTCAACCCGGTGGATCTGGGCCGGGTGATGGTGCTGCTCAACCTGGACGTCTCGGCTATGATGGGCTACACGGGCGCGTTGTACAAGAGCATCTTTGGCAGCGCCTGGGGCGTGGGCATCGCCTTTCTGGTGCTCGTGCTTTGGGTAATGGTGCCACTGCTGCTCTCCAGAAGGGCCTTTATTAGGAGGGATCTTTAGGTCCGGTAGAAAAGCTAATCATCTGCTATACACCCAAAAAAAATCCCCGTCTTGCGAAAGGCGGGGATTTTTTTGGGTGTGATGTTATCGTCGAGTTGTATCGGTTGTATTCGACACAGTGTCTACTTCGAAAGCTGCTGTGTCGTCCTGCATGTCAAGTTGTGGGCTTACCTCTTCACCAGCTCCGATTTCTACGCTTTCATCTATTGTTTCGGCGTCGCGTGTATTGGCGTCATCGGCGGTGTCACGTGTGGTATTGTCAGAACTGCAGGAGAAGAAGAAAATACCAACAAAAATTATAAGTGTCTTTTTCATAGTCGTACGTATTGGTTTGAACTCTCTAAAACGAGTTTAAAGCGGCTTCGTTTCAAAGTATAGTGCTGACAACCAGCTACAACATGATGAGGAGACACAAAAAAACCACCCCGTTCATGACCTTAGCCAAGCGAACAGGGTGGTTTTTAAAGTAAGGATTCTTAGCTACGCGTTATCCGAGGCATACCACTCCGCAAAGGACTTCTCCGTTTCCCAAAGCTTGAGGCTATGCAACTCCACGTAATCCGGCAGCAAGTGCCTGAGCCGCTGTTTGAAATCGATCAGCATGTTCTCGCAGGTCGGCTGAAACGGCGTGAGCACCAGTTTGTGCTCCAGGTGTCGCAGTGCCTCTACCAATTCCAGCGGCGCGTCCTGACGGAGCAGCAAGGCATGGTCGATCGGGTCGATGAGGGTTTCCTGTACGATCTTCTTGAGATCCTTGAAATCCATCACCATACCGTCATTCGGATGCGTCTCGCTCATGATGGGAGTGCCAATGATGGTTACTTCCAGCCTGTAAGAATGCCCGTGAATGTTGCGGCAGCCACCCTTGTAGTTCTGGAGGGCGTGCGCGGCTTCAAATGAAAACAGGCGGGTTAATCGTATTCTACTCATATGCTGTTAGATCTTCTGATTCGCCAATTGCAGTTGGTCTTCTGCCTCCAATAATTCATCCAGCATCAGCACGCGCTTATCGAGTTGGTCCTTGAAAAGTGTCGGCACCAGTTCCTTGTAATAAGCTATACCTTGTTGCAGGTTTTGCCAGAAAATCTGCAGGTATTTTTCCTGCTTATCGGTCATGGTTTCCTGTAGTTCGGCCTTCTTGTTCTTCCAATATTGTACGTACATGTTCAGCTCGTTGATGAACACATGCGGACGATAGGTGTTGTTCAGCACGTTCACGCGACCGTAGATATGGTCGACCATTTCCTGCAGTTTAAAGATGTTGGAAAAGTAAGCCAGGTTTGGTCCCGGGCAAATGGCGACAGGGCGAGACGCAACAGCTTTGCGGGCTATACCTAACTTCACCAGTGCCGTGTTGGCCAATCCTTCGCAGAGGCACTCCTTCTCGAGCACTTTAGCTTCTCTTGCTTTGTATTCCGTTTCCGTTAGTCCCAATCCCTGCAGCTCCACCAGTTTGTTGCGCTGGTATTTGCGGGAGGCGGTGCAGATAGGTTCTTTGGTGAACTCGGTGTTGGATACCAGGTGCTTTTTTTCGCAAGGGCTGCCCGGTTTGCCACGCTCGATGCGGGCCAGCGTCAGCGCTTCGGAACTGGTGCCACGCAGCGAATTGAACGGTACACCAAGCGGCGAGATCGGACTCAGGTATAGGTCTTCTTTTTTCGCTCGGGCAAGCTTCTCCATGGTTTCGGCGTCAACGGTCGTGGCTTCGGGTACAAGCAGGAACGGCGTGCCCCATCCGGCGGCGTCCATGTCGTAGTGCTCCAACAAAAAGTTGTGCTCATCTGATGTGCCGATGCCGCCCTGTACGGTGATGTGCATGGTAGGCGCAGTTTCAGGTATAGCGTAGCCTTTGGTCGCGAGGCTGTTGCTGAACAAGGTATAGAGCTCGTCCTGCATCGCCTGCCGGTTTTGCTTGAACTCTTCCAGGATCGGGCCGAGCAAATAACCGTCCGTAGCGAATGCGTGACCACCGCAGTTCAGACCAGACTCAATGCGGAACTCCGATACCCAGATGCCTTTTTTGGCCAGTATCTTGCCCTGCACAAATGCCGAGCGGTAGTCGCTCACTTTAATCACCACTTGTTTTTGCAGGTAGCCGTTTTTGTCCGGGAAGAAGCACGGGAACTGTTCCAGGTAACTGTATAGGCGCATGTTCATACCTGCCGAAAAAATTACCGAAGCGTGCACCGTGCTTTTGGCAAAACCACGTAGCGCGGCCAGCGCGTCGGAGTACTCAGTTGGCAGGGGGTTGCCGTCTTTGTCGTAATTGGTTTTGTCGAGCTTGGTCATGATGTTCACATCAATGCTTCCGGGCACCACGGCCTGGCGCAACTCATCCTGCATGATTTTCTTCAGCTCCGGATTACTGGTCTGCAGCATTTTTCTGTACATCGCCTTCAGTGGTGCAGGGTCAGGAAGCAACAAAAAATACTTGGTCAGGCGCGACTCCGCATCAAAGGGCTCTTGTTTCAAAGCCTCTACCTGGAGTTTCACAATGCGGTCGGCCAGGTTCAGGTAAGCCGTTATGCGACGGGCACGGTAGTCTTCTTCCTTTTGCGTGATTGGCGTGAAGGGCTCCTGGTATACCTGACTGTAGTATTCACGCATCTGCTCGATCAGGGTATCGTCGCTGAGTGAGACAACCGATGAGATACCGTACTGCGCCACTTTCATAGGCGAGTCGATGGAGAAGGCCAGGCCCATTACCGGGATGTGGAAGGTGTGCGGTGTGTTTTTGATCATGAATGAAAATTCTGTATCAGTTTGATTTTTTTACTTTATATCCTTTCTGTCATTTGACTCAGAGAAGGTTACAACCCCCGCCGCTTCATTTCTGCTTCCAGCAAGCTCAATTCCCTACCCATTTGCCCGGCAATAGAGGTGTTTTCCTCCGCTCTCCTGATCATGTAAGGCAGGGTAGTGGCTACGTCGCCGTAAGGCAGGTATTTGGAGACGTTGAAGCCGGCACTTGCCAGATTGTAGGTCAGGTTGTCGCTCATACCGTAGAGTTGCGAGAAGTGTATGCGCTTCTGGTGATCGGCTATACCCTGGCGGTTGATCTGGTTGACGAGGTAGCGGGTGCTGGCCTCGTTGTGGGTAGCAGCGCAGAGCTCGACGCGGTGCAGGTTGTGCAGGCAAATGTCAATGGCTCCGTCAAAACTGCGGTCGGTGTCGGCTTTGATATGGAAGACCGGACTTGGATAACCATGCTCGGCGGCCCGTTCCTGCTCTTTTTCGATGTAAGCTCCGCGCACGATTTTTATACCCAGAATCACATCATACCCTTCGCTTCTTTTGAGCAAATCGGTTAGGTAGGCGATGCGGTCGGTGCGGTACATTTGCAGCGTATTGAACACCACGGCGCGACGCTCGTTGTAGCGCAGCATCATCTTTTCGGCCAGCTCATCCATGGGTTGCTGCAGCCAGCTTTCTTCCGCGTCGAGGTATACCGTTATGTTGGTTTCGTAAGCAGTCTTGCAGATCAGGTTCAGCCTGTTTTCGGTACGCTGGTAAGCGGCCTGTTCTTCTGTAGTCAGTGGTGCGCCTTCCTGCAGTTTCTGGAAAATATCGCGGGAGCCTAAACCTGTCAGCTTCACGCTGATGTAGGGAATTTCCCCTGTCACTTTTGCCAGCCGGATGTTGCGCATGATCTCGTCGAGCACGTGGTCAAATCCGGCTTCGTCTTCTTTGGCTTCGGCGGCGTAGTCGAGCACGGTGTGAACCCTTGCGTTGGCCATGCGGCGGATGGCGCGTTGGGCCTCCTGTGCTGTTTCGCCCCCGCAGAAGTGGCTGTAAATGGTACCTTTCACGAGGCCCTTGATCGGAAGCCCCAGCTTAAGTGCCCAGACCGAGGCCAGGCCGCCCAGCTTTACCAAAGTGGGTTTGCCCATCATCTTAAACAGGAAGTGGGCGAGTTTAAGCTCCTTGTCCGTTTTGTTGCTGAAAGCGATCTTCAGGTCGTTCGGGTCGAAAGTGCTGGTCGGTTGTATGGTTGTCGTACTCATGTATGTGGCTGTTCTTTGGATGAAAGTGTTTCTAATTCAGGTATAGCAGTTTATTAGGTCAGCAGGGTTTGGAGTTGGGGCATAGTCATTAGGGCAATATCCGCGACTATATTAAATGTCAACTGGGCATTGGGCCACCAAATAACCGATGCAGCATGGCAGGTAGATACGAGCTTGGATGAAGGCACAAGTTAGCCCTGTTCCTACACCCCGGAAATGAGGATAGTTAGTCTAAATAATGACATAGATCATTTTATGTGTATTTGTTTTTACAATTGAATTAAGGTTTGTTAAATATTGTATGTGAGTGACTTAAGTCATTTTATAGTGTGGTAGGTTTGGCTAGACTTGCAGTAAAATTAAACTACTCGTCATATGAACACCCCTGATATACTTACTCCAGAACTAATCAACCCGCTGACCTATCAAAGCTTCAAAAAACTGGTGGATACCCTTGTGGCCGAAAACCAGACGACAGGCCCGGAACAGACCGAAGAGCGCATCGCCTTCACCAAACTCAACCAACAGCGCATGAAGCGTGTGGAAAAGCAATTCAAAATGGATCCTGAATTGTTGGCGGCTCTGCAACAACCGCGCTCGGAGTGGCATTGGGTGGTACTGGTGGAGTCGTGGTGCGGGGATGGAGCGCAACAGCTGCCAGCATTGGCCGCTATCGCCGAGGCGGTTCCTACTATCGAACTGACCATTATCCTGCGAGACGAAAACCCGGCCTGGATGGACACCTGCCTCACCAACGGCAGCCGCGCTATACCTAAGCTGATCTGCCTGAACGCTGAAACGAACGAGCGCATCTTTACCTGGGGACCGCGACCGCTGGCGATACTTGAGCAGGTGCTGCAGTTTCGGGAGATAAATCAAGCCGCTACGAAAGAGGAGATACACACCTTGGTACACACTCTTTACGCCAAAGACCGCAGTCAGTCGCTACAGCAGGATTTGCTCAGGCTGGTGCAGCAGGCTATACCTGTGACAGGTGAAGGGCAGGAAGTCCTGTCCAGATAAACAGGTTTCGATACCTTTGAGCAGATAAGTTGATTTAGTGAGAAGTTGGGATGATGTGCTATATCTAAAATCCTTTCCAATAACCTTTAAAAAAACTTCAAATGAAACTAGTTATCATTGCGATTTTCCTGGCCAGTTTAACCTCCATGTGCGGCACTGAGCGTGACCTGGAAACAGAACATGCTGAAGTGATGCACGAAGAGCAGGTCCTGGCCCTGAACGGCACCGAACGCTGGAAAGCCGACGAGCCAACCAATCGCCACATGGCCCAGTTGCAGGGTATGGTGCAGGAGTTTAACCTGCAGGCCGAGAACAATTCTGCAGCAGCTTACAACGATCTGGGTACTTCAATGAAAGCGGAAATGCAGGAGCTCTTTAAAGACTGCCGCATGAAAGGCCCTTCCCACGACATGCTGCACGTATACCTGATGCCATTGGTGGAGGATGTAAATATGCTTGCTGAAAAAGATGAGCACGAGTCTGAAGCGGCCTTTGCGCGTGTAAGTGCGCGACTACAGGAATACAATCAGTACTTTGAGTAAACGATGACCGGAGTCAGTCAAAAGCCACAGCAGTTACCACGAACAGGACAGGATACCCTGGTGCGGGCACGCATCGCGCTGGGGTATTTTGCGTTGGTGGCAGTGCTGGGGCTTTTTTTGCGCTGGCTGATGGTGTCGCCTGTGGACGGCGTCAATTTTAAATATTTCCTGCATGCGCACTCGCATGTAGCGTTGTTGGGCTGGCTTTACTGCGCTTTTTTTGCTGCCTTGCTTTACATTTTTCCGGTGGCTACCTCTGCTGCGCGTAAGTCATTCCGACGGCAGTTTTTCCTGACGCAGGTATCGGTGCTGGGCATGCTGTTTACCTTTCCGGTGCAGGGCTATGCGCTGTTTTCCATCATTTTCTCGACGATGCACATTTTGCTCAGCTACTGGTTTGCCCGCAGCTACTGGAAGCATGTGCAACTTAACATCGACACCCGCACACACGCCACTTCCCTGAAGTACATCGGGGCGGCTTTGTTGTTTATGGTGGTATCATCTATCGGTCCTTGGGCCATGGGGCCAATTATGGCGAAGGGCACCATTGGCGGTGAACTCTACTACTCAGCCATCTATTTCTACCTGCATTTCCAGTACAACGGCTGGTTTACTTTTGCGGTGCTCGGGCTTCTGTTCTGGTTTCTGGAGCACCACCAGGTATACTTCAACCGAGGCTGGGCCATGCGGGCCTTCTGGTTACTCGCTTTATCTTGTCTGCCAGCCTATGCGCTCTCGGTGCTGTGGACCAAACCGGCGGACTGGGTATACGCCATCGGGTATTTGTCGGTGGCGATGCAACTGGCGGGTTTGCTATACCTGATAAAAGTGGTGCGGTGGGTATGGGCGGAAGCAGTGCTTTTGCTCATACCCTGGGTACGTATTTTGGTAGGAATGGCGCTGGTATTTTTCGTGCTGAAACTGGCTTTGCAAACTGCTTCTGCCTTTCCGTATATGGCCGATCTGGCTTATAAACTCCGTTACTTCATCATCGGCTATCTGCACCTGTCGCTACTCGGTTTTGTGTCGCTATTTGTGTTGGCTTTCCTGTTGCAGCAAGGCCTCTACCGGCTCGGCAGGTATAGCGGTATCGGGCTGACGCTTTTTCTGACCGGCTTCTTCGCCACGGAATTGATGCTGTTCGGGCAAGGCACTCTGCTCTGGCTCGGGCTGTCGGCTTTGCCGAGTTTCAACTGGCTGATGTTCTGGGCGAGTGTGCCTATGCCAGTGGGGTTGGGGTTGTTTTTTCTGGGGCAGCTGGGGTTAAAGGTGAGTGGGGTGGGGAGATTGTCTAAATCAGGATTTACAGGATTTTAGGATTGAGATATAAATTTGTTGCGTGGAATGTCTCTTAAAGAAAGCCACCCACTTTTTTAATGAATTTCATTCCTTATTGCTACTTTTGGCAAATGGCTGATAGCTATTAGTTTTCTATTCATATGTTGGAAATACAATTACCTCTCCCAATTGATTATGAATTGCATCTCTACATTTTTTTGCGAATTCTAGGTCGTTCTTCTCGAGAACAATTTTACAGACACCATATAAGTCACTCGTCCTAATTAGGCCAATTTTTTCTCTTTTAGCCCCTGATTTGCATTTGATTGTAAAGTCCAAAGTCCTTTCTTTAGGAGAAATAAGCCGTTGAGGATTACCAAATAATAATCCAAAAGCCTTTTCAATAACATCTTCCTTTTCAAAGTCTGCATTCAACCCATCCAAAAGCTGTCTGAATTTTGAAACATCAATATCCTTATTATCCTTTCCTTCACACTCTCCTATATATCTATACCCGTCTGGTGATAGAATAATTTGGTCTAATTCTAATTCTCCATCATCGTAATTTTCAGCGATATAGCCTAATATCCTTAATCCTTTTAAAACTGCTAATTCAAGTGGTTTACCTGTTTCATAAAGCAAACCTTTTAGACTCTCTTGTTCTTCAAGTACTTTATTCAATTCTATAAGGTCATTGTTTTTCTTCTCAATTTCTCTCTCAATTTTTTTTATGTACTTTTTTGTTTCGTTAGCATTCTCAAGAGCATATTCTTCTAAGCCAATCCATTCAGGTTTTGGGGTTTTTGGTTTCTCACTCTTAATCGATTTATCAATTGAAACCAATGAATTTGTTAAAATCTTACCAAGCCTAATTGCTTCATCAGCCCAATATTCTTCTTCTGTTTCTTCTTCATACTTCGTGAATTTACTGTCTTTGAAATCAAAGTATGGTAGAAAAACAACATGCCCATCTTTTATTTTAAGCGAAGCCCCTAGAATCCTATCTCCATTTTTAGTTGTAAAAATGCCTTTTAAATCCTTAGGTGACTTCAGGTATACTTCATAGCTAAATAAATCTTTAAAATGTTTGAATAGGTCGTTAACTAAATCTGACTTAGGTATTACATTTTTGCCTGTAGCAGAATGATATTCCATAAAGCTAAATGGCAAAAAATCGTAATTTGAAAAAGGTGAGACGTGGTGTGTTGTTTTTTGATTTCTACCTGTTCCACTTATGTCTTTTTTGCCTGTATAAATATAGAAATCATGCTTGGGGGGTAGAGTAATAAAAAGTGTCCTGCCTGTCTCAATAAAATGCAACAATTCCTTCTGCCAATGTTTTGAATGTTCTTTGATTAACGCAGAAGACTCCTTATTGTAAAGCTTTTTACCTTCATATTCTCCACTGCCCCAAAAACTATTTCCACTATCATAGGTAGAGTATTTAGTCGTTGATAAGTCCGGTGAAAATACCGCAATATCAGTGTCAGCGAGAGATGAAAAACTATCTAAACGGATGAAATCATCATCTTCACTTGGAAAGTCAAATCCTATACCCTTAACTTCTTTCATTTAGTTTTTTTTAAGTTGCAGTCAATGGTTGAGCTAAAAAGCAGTTAAATGCTTTTTAGCTGTTATTGGTGGAAGTATATTATCTATTAAGTGTTACAAGCATATCGTCTATCTTTCTTCTCAAAAATTTTGTTGGTTCATCTCCACTATCTCTAATATCAAGCATTTCACAAATATCCTTATTATCTAATATTACTATAAGTTTGCCAGCTTCTTTCAATGATCCTTTGGCGGTTTTTATTGCATTCTCATCTGCTCCGTTTCTAGCAATTATAAAGCTTATAGACCGCAGAGCAGTTAAATAAAGATACTTTTCCGTTGTTAGAATTTGCCCTTGTTTAATTTTGTCTGTATAATTTTTAAATTCAAAAACTATATACCTTGCATGAAAATCATTTGAAAGTTCAGCCCAAAAATTGTTTTGAAAGGAAATAATTCTACACAGTAAATCATATCTATTCAGCCCATCATCTGTGGTAAGCTGCTTTTCCCAAAGAGTTAAATCAGTTTTCTTATCAAAAAGATATTTAAGTATTTCTATGCATTTGTTTTCATATTTGGAAGCTTCGGTCTTTCCAGGTTTTATTTCATTTAGCTCTTTGCATAATTGTTTTCCTTTAGAAGGACGCTGTTGAGCTTTTATTGCTGTTTCGGAGAATATAGCATTAAAGATGATTGTTTCTTTGAAATTATTATCAACAATTGTAATATCATCTAAGGGTGCTCTCCAGGCTCTAGAAACAATATTTTGTAGATCATAGAATAGTTCAGCAAAGTCAATTGACAAGGCGAATAATTCCTTTATATCCCATACTGTCACACCCGTTTCACTATACAACTCCTGTTTAAGGCTTGGAGTAATTAGACTGGATACTATCAATACTAGCCTAATATTATCTCTGTCTTTAAAGGAAGATAATTTGTAACATGCAGTACGCAATAAATCAATTCTTGGGAATTTAGAATGGTAGAGTTTAGCCTCAATATAAAAGATTTCATTTTCAAATGTTGACAAAAAGTCAAATTGACTATTAGCCGGTTCTTCTACTTTAAACTTATTTCTCTTTAATATTTTACTTACTAAATTTTCAAAATCTTCATATAACGAGTTTTCTTCTTGTTTCATTATTGCTTAGTTTGCTCTTTATTTATATTATCACCAACTACTGTGTAAAAGTCTCTAGGGCGTTTATACCTCATATATGGAAAGGTACGTTTGTAAAGATTAGTGATTTTTCAATCTTACTAAGACCTACTAGTGGCATTCAAAGAAACTAATATAGCTCTTTTTATATAATGGCCCAGATAACTACCCTAAACAAAAAAAAACAGGAGCGCCTATACCCAGACGCTCCTGTTTCATTTCCACTAAACTCCCTTAACTACACCCCAAACTATTCCCACAGTTTAGGCATTTGTAGCAGGTGCCGGAGCGGATGGTGATGTGGCCGCAGACGTTGCAGATGGGGGCGTCGCCCATCATGCTGGCCAGCACTTGCTGAGTCTGCTCCATCAGCACGGTGCGGCTTTGGGTCACCAGAGTATAGCCATTGGTTTTCACATCGGTGGCCGGCTCGGGCTGGGCCGCTGGCGTGGCAACGGCAGGTATAGCCGGGGCGACTGGCGTGGCCGGTTCCAAGTTCTTCTCACTCGGCACATGCACGAGGTCTTCGCGCTTCAGGTACTCGTAGCCGAGGAGACGGAAGAGGTAGTCGAAGACCGAGGTGGCGGACTTGATGTTGGGATGCTCCACGCGGCCCGCCGGCTCGAAGCGGGTGAAGGTGAAGCGGTTCACGAACTCTTCCAGCGGCACACCATACTGCAGCCCCAGCGACACCGCAATAGCGAAACAATTGAGGATGGAGCGGAACGAAGCGCCTTCCTTGTACATGTCGATGAACACTTCGCCGAGCTCACCGTTCGGATACTCGCCCGTGCGGATGTACACGGTATGGCCGTCAATCTTGGCTTTCTGGGTGAAACCGGTGCGCTTGTCCGGCAGCTTGCGGCGCTCCACCATGTGGGCGAGTTGCTTGCGGAACGGCTCGTTGGCGGCGTCTTCTAGAATGGCTTTGGCCGCCTGCAACACTTGTTCGGCACTAATGCTGTTGTCGGTCTGCGGTAATTCCGTGTCTGGTGCTTTGTCGGTTTCAGCTTTTTGGCTACTCGACGAGAGCGGTTGCGAAAGCTTGCTGCCGTCACGGTAAATCGAACAAGCTTTCAGGCCCAGTTCCCAGGACAGGTGGTAGCAACGGGCCACTTCTTCGCGGGTGGTTTCGTTGGGCAGGTTGATGGTCTTGGAGATAGCCCCGGAAATGAACGGCTGCACGGCGGCCATCATCTGGATGTGTCCTTCGGGCTTGATGAAACGCTTGCCCTTGTGCCCGCAGCGGTTGGCGCAGTCAAACACCGGGTAGTGTTCTTCGCGCAGGTATGGGGCGCCTTCAGTAGTCATGGTGCCGCAGATATAGTCACTGGCTTCTTCTATCTGTTGGTAGGTATAGCCCAGCGCGCGCAACAGGTTGAAGTCAGGCAGGTTGTAGAGTTCGGGCACAAAACCAAGCCGCTGCAGACAAGCTTCTCCCAGATTGTACACACTGAACAGCGAGGCCACATCATAGGCTGTCAACAGGCCCGCTTCCAGCTGCTGGATTTCCTCTGGCGTGAAGCCGGCAGCAGCTAGTGACGTCTCGTTGATGTGAGGAGCGCCCTTGAACGTGGCGTGGCCTTTGGCGTAGTTCACGATGGCCTGCATTTCGGCTTCGGTATAGCCCAGTTTGCGCAGCGCGGCAGGTATAGACTGGTTGATGATCTTGAAATAACCGCCACCGGCCAGCTTCTTATACTTCACCAGCGCAAAGTCCGGCTCTACGCCCGTCGTGTCGCAGTCCATCAGCAAACCGATAGTGCCCGTCGGGGCGATAACCGTGGCTTGCGCGTTGCGGTAGCCGTGTTTCTGGCCCAGTTCCAAGGCTTCGTCCCACGCAGCGCAGGCGGCTTGGTGCAGGTAGTCGGGGCAAAGGGCAGGGTCGAGCGGCTGCGCAGGTATAGCCAAACCTTCGTAGGCTTCAGGCTGGTTGTGCGCAGCCGCACGATGGTTGCGGATGACGCGCAGCATGGCATCTGCGTTAGGCTTATACTTCGGAAAAGCCCCCAGTTCAGCGGCCATCTCGGCAGAAGTCGCATAGGAGGTACCCGTCATAATTGCGGTCAGCGCGGCGGCTACGGTGCGGGCTTCGTCGCTGTCGTAAGCCAGTCCCTGCACCATCAGCAAAGCGCCGAGGTTGGCATAGCCGAGCCCGATGGTACGGTAATCGTAGGAGCGTTGCGCCACTTCTTCGGAGGGGAACTGGGCCATCAGCACCGAAATTTCCAGCACCATCGTCCAGAGGCGGCAGGCGTGGCGGTAAGCGGCCACATCGAATGTCTGCGTGGAAGCATCAAAAAAGCGAATCAGGTTGAGCGAGGCGAGGTTGCAGGCTGTGTTGTCGAGGAACATGTATTCCGAGCAGGGATTCGAGGCGCGGATAGGTCCTTCATCGGGACAGGTATGCCATTCGTTAATAGTCGTGTCGAACTGCAGTCCCGGGTCGGCGCAGGACCAGGCCGCGTCGGCTATCTGGTCCCACAACTCGCTGGCAGGTATAGATTGCATCACCTTACCCGTAGAGCGGGCATGCAGGTGCCACGGTTCGTCGTTTTGTAAGGCCTTAAAGAAGGAGTTCGGTACACGCACCGAGTTGTTCGAGTTCTGGCCCGACACGGTGTGGTAGGCTTCCCCGTTGTAGTCCGAAGGGTAACCCGCCGCAATCAGGGCCGCCACTTTTTTCTCTTCTGCTTTTTTCCAGTTAGTGAATTCCACAATCTCGGGATGATCGAGGTCGAGGCACACCATTTTGGCCGCCCTTCTCGTCGTACCACCCGACTTAATCGCTCCTGCCGCACGGTCGCCAATTTTCAGGAAGGACATCAGGCCAGAAGAGCTGCCACCGCCGCCAAGCGCTTCGTCTTTGCCCCGGATGCTGGAGAAATTGGTGCCCACGCCAGAACCATACTTAAAGATGCGCGCTTCCTGCACCCACAGGTCCATGATACCGCCTTTGTTCACCAGGTCATCTTCCACCGCCAGTATAAAACAGGCATGCGGCTGCGGACGTTCGTAGGCCGAAGTCGATTCTTTCAGCTTCCCGGTTTTGGGGTCTACATAATAATGTCCCTGTGCTTTACCGGTTAATTTATAAGAGGAGTGGAGGCCCGTATTGAACCACTGCGGTGAGTTAGGCGCGGCATACTGTCCGAGGAGCATGTACACTAGTTCGTCGTAAAAAGCCTGCGCGTCTTCCTTGGTCTTAAAGTAGCCATTCCCTTCGCCCCAGCTTCTCCAGCAGTCGGCCAGACGATGCACCACCTGCTTCACCGATTTTTCTGCTCCCGTGCTGCCATCTGGCTGCGGAACACCCGCTTTGCGCAGGTACTTCTGGGCAAGTATATCAGTTGCAATTTGCGACCAGTTCGCGGGCACCTCCACGTCTTTTATCTCAGCCACGATGCCGCCGGAAGGGTCGCGGATAGTAGAGGACCTTTTTTCATAGTCATACAAGGTATAGGGGCTCTCACCCTGCCGAGTAAAAAAGCGATGGACCGGTAGGCCATCGCTTTTTGCGTGCTCTTTTTTCATAAAATAGTTGTTGGGTTAAAGGTATGATTCTCAGTTGCTTAACTTTCGCCAGAAGCTGCTGTAAATGGTTTGATAAATATATCAGAAAAATATTTAAGAAAAAAAGACCTTTTTATCTTTTATTTTGTTCTGCCTGTGTATACCTTTACATCGGCAATCATTTATAACAGAACAATTCAACAAAAAAACACCATGGAAACCATAGACAAATTAGACGTAACTGTACTGGAACCACGCATGAAGCACCCGACCATTTTCCAGTGGTTTGACAAATTGAATGGCGGCGAAGCTTTTGTGATTCACAACGACCACGACCCGAAGCCACTGTACTACCAGTTGCTGGGTGAGCGCGGTAATATCTTTAAGTGGGAATACCTGTTGCAGGGACCGGAAATATGGGAAGTGAAAATCTCGAAACTGACTCCTGAAGAAGGAGAGACAGTAGGTGAACTCGTAGCCAAAGACTACCGCAAGGCACAAGTGTTCAAGAAGTATGGCATCGACTTCTGTTGCAACGGTAAAAAATCATTGAAGCAGGCTTGCGAAGAAAAAGGTATCAGCCAGGAGCAACTGGAGTACGAACTCAACGCTATGCCAGAGAAAACTGCTGAGACCTCACGCGGAAACGAATACGACAAATGGGACCTGGGCTTCTTGGGCGACTACATCGTAAACATGCACCATAGCTATGTGCGCGAGGCTATACCTGCGCTGTACGAATATACTACCAAAGTAGCCCGTGTACACGGTACCCGTCACCCCGAAGTGATCGAAGTAGCCAAGCACTTTGTGAACGTAGCTAACGAGCTGGAATCTCACATGCCGAAAGAGGAGCGCGTGCTGTTCCCGTTCATCAAGCAGATGGAAGAGGCTAAGAAAAATGGCGTGAAGATGGACCGTCCGGCCTTCGGCAGCATCCAGAACCCAATCAACATGATGGAGATGGAGCACGAGTCAGCCGGTGGCGAAATGGAGGCTATCCGCAAGTTGACAGATGACTTCACTTTGCCAGCCGACGCCTGCGCCACGTATAGAGTAATGTTCTCGAAACTAGAAGAATTCGAGAACGACCTGCACCGCCACATCCACCTCGAGAACAACGTGCTGTTCCCGAAAGCGCTGGAGCTGGAGAAAGAAGTGCTGAAGTAACCCCACGGCCCTCTCTTAAAAACAGGGGAGGGAGCTCAAATAACGCCTTCGTTCCGAATGCTTTTGGGGACGAGAGCAAAGGGACAGAAACAAACCAACCTTCTCAACTCCCCCTCCTGATTTAGGAGGGGGTTGGGGGAGGTAAAACACCACAACTATGACAACTGCAACCAAACCACTGAAACGAGACAAAAGCCTGGTGCCGCTCTCCCGCGAACACCACTTCGGACTGCTGTTCTGCTGGAAACTGAAGCAAGGTATGGCCAACGGCACTTCTTTTGAGCTGATGCGCCAGTACACCGATTATTTCTGGAAAAACATTCTGAAAGCACACTGCCAGGAGGAGGAAGTGATCGTGAAAAGACTTTTGCCCAAAGATGATGTGAATTTTATCAGAATACATGAAGAGCACCAGCTGATCGAAGCCATCATCGGCCTGATCAATGAGCAAAAGAACCTGAATACCTCCCTGATAGCCACCTTGCAGCAAGACCTGACAGACCACATCCGCTGGGAAGAACGCGAGCTGTTCCCATACCTGCAGACGGTGGCCGACCCAGAGGAACTGGCTGACATCGGCCGGCTGCTGGAGCATGACCTAAAAGAACCGGTAGATGAGTTCGAGCCCGCTTTCTGGGAGAAAAAAGCAAAGGCCGCTTAACGATGGAACTGTCTGCCACCACCCGAATCTCAACTATACTGCGGGAGAACCCTGCAGCGATAGAGGCCATCGTATCGATCAACAAGCACTTTGAAAAGCTGCGGAACCCCGTGCTGCGCAAGGTGCTGGCTTCGCGTGTGACCATCGCCGATGCTGCCCGCATTGGCAAGTGCCGGGTGGAGGATTTCTATGAAAAACTTGAACCGCTGGGCTTCAGCGTCGCTTCAAAACCAACCCACAGCAAAAGGGCTATACCTATGGAAAACGATGTTTTGGAAAGACCCGACTTTATGGCGAATCTAAAGCAGGAGGACACCGTTGTGCTGGATGTGCGCGACACCATCGCCAAAGGAGACGATCCTTTTCTGCAGATCATGGATGCGGTGAACAAGCTTAGTCCCGAACAGGTGCTTTGCATAGTCAACACCTTCGAGCCTATTCCGCTGATCGCTATCATCCGCCCCAAAGGCTTCGAGTACTATACCGAAACGTTGGGGCCCAACCTGGTGAAGACATACTTTAAGAAACAAAGCGCTGGGGAAGAGGTAAAAGTAAATTCAACTGGTATCGAGGAAAACTTCGATGAACTGTTGGCCAGGTATAGCGGCAAGCTGCAGCAAATAGACGTGCGCCAGATGGAAATGCCACAACCGATGGTATCTATACTTGGTGCACTGGAAACGCTGCCGAAGGACGAGGCGCTGTATGTGCATCACCGTAAAGTTCCACAGTTCCTGCTGCCACAATTGACAGAGCGGGGATTTAAGGTGAGCATCAAAGAAGTTGGGCCGAATGAGGTATATTTGTTGATATACAGGTAGCCACCATTCTGCACCAATGCTGTCAATTTAAGTGATTTTTGTCATTTCGATCACCGGGAGAAATTTGGATATTGTGAACAGTAATTAATGTTTTCAGATCTCTCATTGCATTCGAGATGACAATGAAAGAAGTGAAACTAGTCAGAGCTAAAAACCAACAATTCAACAACCATACGCATGAGCGCTGCAACTGTATCTAATTCACCCTCCAAATGGCTTGTGCTGCCGCACTATGCCTTCGCGGCGGTGTCTTTTGTGGTGCTGTGCCTGCTGCTGGTCTTCTCAACCGATGCCTTTGGCGGGCATTATTTCCACCCTAAACTACTCACCCTCACACACGTAGCGGCGCTGGGTTGGGCGACCATGATCATCTTCGGCTCCGTTTATCAGCTGCTGCCGGTGGTGCTGGATGTGCGGCTTTACAGTGAGAAGCTAGGATCCTGGGCCTTTGCCTTGCTATCGACTGGTACGATACTGCTCACCATTTCCTTCTGGAATTTCTGGGTAGGCACCACTATGCATATAGCGGCCTGTTTGCTCTTTATATCCTTTTTACTCTTTGCTTATAACGTAGTGCAAACTGCCCGACAAGTGAAAAAATGGGGGATAGAGGCCGACTTTATGGTAACCTCCGTGGTCTGGCTCGTGGCGACTGGGCTGGTAGGCGTGCTGATGGTTTTCAACTTTCAATATCCTTTTCTGCCACAGGACCATGTGCATTATCTGCAACTGCACGCGCACATAGGTATGGCGGGCTGGTTCCTGCTCCTGATCGTAGGCGTAGGCTCCAAACTGATCCCGATGTTCCTGCTGGCGCACCCCGAAGATACCCGTAGTCTGAACTGGAGTTATTACCTGATCAACGGTGGACTCGTGCTTTTTGCGGCAGACCATCTGTTTCTGCACACCGGTTTCTATGCACTCTATGCGCTTATGGTTGTAGCAGGTATAGCCTGCTTCCTTTACTTCCTGTACCTGGCCAAATGCCTCGGCAAACGGCCCGACCTGGACTTAGGTATGAAACAGACATTTGTGGCCCTGACGCTGCTGATCCTGCCCATCGTGCTCGTATTTGTAGTGACGTTGCAATTCGGACTGCCGCAACGCCTGCTGTCGGCGCTATACCTGGTGTATGGACTTTCCATCTTCTTCGGCTTCGTGTCGGCGCTGATATTGGGGCAGACATTTAAAACGCTTCCCTTCATCGTCTGGATGCACAGTTACGAAGATTATGTGGGCCGTTTCAAAACACCTATGCCGAAGGACATGTATAGCGTAACATTGCTGCGCTGGCAAAATATCGCCTACATTGTCGGGCTGGTGGGATTACTGGCTGGCGTGTTGTTGGCCGAGCAAACTGTTATTTTGGTGGGGGCAGTGGTCCTGAGTATTGCGGCGGTGCTGTATGCCGGCAACGTGTTTAAAGTGCTGCTGCACAAGGTGAAAGATTTAAAACCATTTGGATATGAAAACGCAGGAACAGGAGCTCGTCAACGAAGCGTATGAAGCGCTCAAGTATATCATCGACCCGGAGATCGGCATAAACATTGTCGACCTGGGGCTGGTATACAAAGTGACCCTGAAGGAAGAGGAGGAGAAGCTGCATGTAGAATTGACGCTCACTACGCCGGGCTGCCCCATGAGTGGTACCATCACGACAGCGGCCAGGCAAATGCTGGACAAGCGCTTCCCGAACCTGGATATTGAAGTAGAACTGGTATGGCTTCCGCCGTGGACGCCGGATATGATAAGTGAGGAAGGCATGCGACAATTAGGAAATACCTGATAGATTTGCGTTCCGTTTTAATATAAGGTTATGCTTTCGAAAACAACAGAATATGCCCTGCGATCCATCGTATACATTGCGATGGCTGATGAAGAAGGCAAGCGCGTGGGCATAAAAGAGATAGCCAACGAACTGGAACTGCCCACCCATTTTATAGGCAAGATCCTGCAAGACATGGTGCGCAAAGGCGTCATCGCCTCCATCAAAGGCCCGCATGGCGGTTTCTTTCTGCACCGGCCCGCCAGCGAAATAAGTTTATTGGAAGTCATAAACATTATAGACGGACTCGAAGCCTTTAGAAAATGTGGCATGGGCATGAAACAGTGCTCCGACACACACCCTTGTCCCCTGCACGATGAAATCAAGGTATACCGCAACCACCTGTTGCAGGTGTTCCGCGAGAAAACGATACAGAGCTTGGTGGACGATGTGAAAACCGGCAAATATTTCATTAAAAACCAACCCGAAGAAGTGCTGAACGGCCAAGCCCGCGGCATCGCTTAAACAACCCTGAAACATACAATGACAGCGACCCTGACACAGGGTGCCTTCTCTGAAAAATTCAGAGCCATGCACCCTTTTGCCCAAACCGAAGAGATTACCGCCCTGCAGGAGGTGGTAGAGGAGATCAGAGAACTGAAGCGCGAGAAGAACGCGGTGATCTTGTCGCACTTCTACATGTCGCCTGAGTTGCAGGTGCACCACAACGACGGAGGTATAGCCGACTTTGTGGGCGACTCGCTCGGGCTAAGTGTTGCCGCCAAGAGCGTGGAGGCCGACAATATCATTTTCTGTGGTGTGAAGTTCATGGCTGAAACCGCCAAGATACTGAACCCGGCCAAGCAGGTTTTGTTGCCAAGTTTTGAGGCAGGCTGTTCCCTGGCCGAAAGTATAACAGGTGCCGATGTGCGCAAACTCAAAGCGCAGTACCCGGGTGTGCCGGTGGTGGCCTACATCAACACCTACGCCGAAACCAAAGCCGAAGCCGACATCTGCTGCACCTCCCGCAACGCTATGGACATTGCCCGTTCTTTTGACTCCGACCGCCTGATTTTCCTGCCAGACCTGTTCATGGGCCGCAACCTGCAGACCCGCATCAAAGCTGAGACAGGCAAGGAACTGATTCTGTGGGAAGGCAAGTGCGAGGTGCACGAGCAGTTCACGCCGCAGCGTATCAACGGGCTCAAACTGATGTACCCCGAGGCGCAGGTACTCGTGCACTGGGAAGTGCCGGACGATACCGTAGCCGATGCCCTGACCGGTGCCGGTGGAGTAGTAGGCAGCACCTCTGACATTCTTCGTTTTGTGGGTGAAAGCAAGTCACGGCAGTTCATACTGGGTTCGGAGTGCGACCTGGGTGCGACTTTGCGTGGTATGTATCCGGAGAAGGAATTCATCGTGCCTTGCATCAAGTGTCCGCACATGAAACAGATCACGATACAACGTACGCTGCAGGCCTTGCGGGCCATCGGCACCGAGGAGGAGCGCATGTATACCGTGGATTTAGACCTGGACATTCGCCAGCGGGCTTTGCTGCCTATCGAGCGCATGTTGAAATTTACCTAATTGAAAATGAAGGCGCCGGATTTTGATTTCGTGGTGTTAGGCAGTGGCATTGCAGGGCTTACGTTTGCCTTGCAGGCCGCTGCCCATGGCCGCGTGCTGGTGCTCTGCAAAGCTAACTTCTCCGAAACCAACACTGCCTACGCGCAGGGAGGTATAGCCGCCGTCCTTGATCCAACCGACTCTTTCGAGCAGCACGTGCATGATACACTGGAGGCCGGTGCCGGACTCTGTGACGAGGTAGCTGTGCGTTACATGGTGCAAGAGGCGCCGGCTGCTATCCGCTGGCTGCAAGGTATAGCCGTAGGTTTCGACAAGGCAGCATCAGGCGATATGGCCCTTGGGCTGGAAGGTGGCCACAGCCATCACCGCGTTGTGCATGTAAAAGACCATACGGGCCGCAGCGTGCAGCAAGCGCTGGGAAAAGCGGTGCGGCGTCACCCCAACATCTTCGTGCAGGAACATCAGATGGGTATAGAACTACTCACCGATACCAGCAGTACAGGTACGTTTTGCTATGGCGTACAGGTGCTGGATCTGCACACACAGGAGGTGCGGTCTATACCTGCACAAGCGGTGGTGCTGGCCACTGGCGGCTCCGGTCAGGTATACCAATATACCACCAACCCAGGTATAGCCACCGGCGACGGACTGGCCATGGCTGCCCGTGCGGGAGCCGATATCCAGCACATGGAGTTCTTCCAGTTTCACCCGACTGCTTTATATCAACCCAACGGCGAAGTTTTCCTGATCAGCGAGGCGCTGCGGGGAGCGGGAGCGGAGCTGGTTTTGCCGGACGGCAGCCGCTTCATGCACCTGTATCATCCGCTGGGTTCTTTGGCCCCCCGCGACATTGTTGCCCGCGCCGTACTCACCGAAATGCAGCGCCACCAAAGTCCCTGCCTATACCTGGATGTGCGCCATTTACCTGCCGGCAAGGTTCGCGAAAACTTTCCTTCTATTTATCATAAGTGTACCACTATTGGCATTGATATCGAGAAGGAGCTTATACCTATTGTTTCGGCGGCGCATTACCAGTGCGGTGGCGTGAAAACAAATCTGAGTGGGCTGACGTCCATTGAGCGGCTTTATGCGATAGGAGAAGTGGCTTGCACGGGCGTGCATGGTGCAAACCGGTTGGCCAGTAACTCGCTGCTGGAAGGAGTGGTATTTGCCCAGCGTGCGGCAGATCAAATCGCGCGTTCAACTTCTGACCAGCTGGAGGCCATGCCTGACCTGGACTCAGGTATAGACAGTGTAGGTACGATGTGGCTAGGTATGCAGGCAGAGCTAACGCGTAAACGGGCAGAACTGCAGAAACTGCTCTGGGAGCAGGCCGGTATTGTACGCTCCGTAAAAGGGCTGTTGCACTGCCAGGCTCAGATCGAATCCTTGCAGCGGAAGGTGAAAGGTATAGCCGACCTGACAGGTATACAGCAGGAAGTTCAAGAACTGCAAAATCTGCTTACTGTTGCCGAACTCATAACCAAAGCCGCCCTGGCCAGGCGAGAAAGTATTGGAGGACATTTTATTACGGAAACACTTCCTGACAAGCGAAGTAGCCAGGATAACAAGGTTTTAGTGGATATTCCTGAAACAGGTATACGTGCTCTTTTTTGAGAATAGGGTCGTACTGCTTATATTTAGGAAAATAAACACACTTGGAAGAGTACGAAAATTCATCTAATCAGCTTTTAGACAATGCGTCTCGACTGAAAGCCATCATCGAAACGGCGATCGATGGCATCATCACCATCGACCGCAGAGGCATTGTAGAAACTGTTAACCCGGCAGCGGCGCATATTTTTGGCTATCAGCCGGAGGAGATTATCGGTAATAACGTGAGCATGCTCATGCCGGAGCCCGACCATAGCCTGCACGATAAGTACCTCGACAACTACCACCGCACGGGGGTAGGGCAGATCATCGGCAAGGGTCGCGAAGTGCTGGGCAAAAAGAAAAACGGCACCGTATTTCCGTTCCTGCTCAGCATCAGCGAGGTGAACCTGCACGACAAGCAGATCTTTACGGGCATCATCCACGACATCACTGATCTCAAAAAAACGGAGGTCGCGCTGCGCGAAAGCGAAAGCCGGATCAACTCCATCATCCAGACCGCTGTGGATGGTATCATCACCATCGACATGCGCGGTGTCATCGAGATGATCAATCCCTCCGCCTGTAAGCTGTTCGGTTATGGCGAATCAGAGGTGATTGGCCGGAAGATTAACATGCTCATGCCAGAGCCTGATAAGAGCCTGCATGATAACTACATGCACCACTACCACGAGACCGGCGAGAAGCGCATCATCGGTATAGGTCGCGAGGTAACTGGCCTCAAAAAAGACGGTACCATTTTCCCGCTATTCCTGAGCATCAGCGAAGTGAAGCTGGCCGACCGCAAGGTATACACCGGATTCATACACGACATTACCCGCCAGAAAATAACCGAAGAGCGCCTGCGCCGCTATGCCGCCGAACTAGAAAGAAGCAACCGCGAGCTGCAGGATTTTGCCTACGTGTCATCGCACGACCTGCAGGAGCCCCTGCGCAAGATCCAGGCCTTCGGCGACCGCCTCAAGCTAAAAGAGTACGAGAACCTGAGCGAGCAGGGCAAGGACTATGTGGACCGCATGCTCAACGCGGCCGTTCGGATGCAGAACCTGATCAACGACCTGCTCACCTTTTCCAGAGTTACTGCCAAATCCAAGCCGTTCGTAGATACAGACCTGAACCAGATTGTACGCGACGTGATATCGGACCTGGAAATTGCCATCGAAAACGCCCATGCCAAAGTGGAGGTGGGGGAACTACCTGTCATACAGGCGGAGCCTACTCAGTTGCGCCAGTTGTTGCAGAACCTGATCAGCAATGCCATCAAGTTCCGCAGAGACGATATTGCCCCTGTGGTAAGGGTATACGCCAAAGAAGTACAGCTGAAAGCCCACATGACCTCCACCCCGGGCGACGAGCTGGTGGAACTGCATGTGGAAGACAACGGGATCGGCTTCGAGGAGAAGTACCTGGACCGGATCTTCAACATCTTCCAGCGACTGGAAGGGCAGAAGTACGAAGGCTCCGGTATAGGGCTGGCCATTTGCCGTAAAATCGCGATCCGACATGGAGGCGATATTACAGCCAGAAGTAAACCGGGGGAGGGTACGCATTTTATTGTTACTTTAGCAAAAACTCACCTGCAGGAATAATTATCTATGAAATCAAACAGATCTATTGTGATACTGATAGCCGACGACGACGCCGAAGACCGCATGCTCATAAAAGAAGCGCTGGACGAAAACCGACTGAGCAATGCGATACAGTTTGTAGAAAACGGCGAAGAGCTGATGGACTACCTGCACAACCGCGGCCGGTTCACCGATAAGGAGAAATACCAGACACCCGGCCTTATTCTGCTCGATCTGAACATGCCGAAAAAAGACGGTCGCGAGGCGCTGAAGGAAATAAAAGCCGACGAACACCTGCGCGTGCTGCCCGTGGTGGTACTCACGACCTCCAAGGCCGAAGAGGACATTCTGCGCACCTACGATCTGGGCGTGAGCTCTTTCATCACCAAGCCGGTCACTTTCAGCTCGCTCGTTGACGTGATGCGCACCCTGAGCAAGTACTGGTTTGAAATTGTAGAACTGCCCAAACCGTAGGTTTGAGTGCTGAGTTATACCTATTTTGTCATTTCGACCAACGGGAGAATTCTGGATAATTAAGTTCTTAACTCAATACTCTGCACCCGCGACAAAACCCCAAACTCCCAAACTCAATATATGCTTGACAGAATACGTGTTTTGCTGGTGGATGATGATGAGGATGATTTCATCATTGCGCGGGATATTATGGACGATATACCCGGGCGCAACTATGTGCTCGAGTGGGCGCCTTCCTTTAGCAAAGCAATTGACATTATCAGGGAGCAGAGGCATCATGTATACCTGGTCGATTTCAGGCTGGGGGCGCATGATGGGCTGGAATTGATTGAGCAGGCGGTAAACGAAGGTATAGCAGCACCGTTTATTCTGCTGACAGGCCAGAGCGACCGCGAAACCGACGAGAAAGCTATGCGGGTCGGAGCGCAGGATTACCTGGTGAAGGGTACTTTCAATCCTTACGATCTGGAGCGCTCGATCAGGTATAGCATTGAACACGCCAAGAGCCTGACCGAAATTCAGAAGCTGAACACCGAACTGGAGCAGCGTGTTGAGGAGCGTACACAGGAACTGGCAGCAGCAATACAAAACCTGGAGAAGGCAAACCGGACGCTAAAAAAGGCGCAGACTGAAATATACAAGGCACTGCAGAAGGAGAAGGAACTGCACGAACTCAAGTCGCGCTTCGTGACCATTGCCTCGCATGAGTTTCGCACGCCGCTCAGCACGGTTCTTTCCTCAGCATCGCTTATCACCAAGTATAAAACTGCCGAAGACGATGAAAAGCGCCTGAAACACGTGGGCCGGATCAAATCGGCGGTGCATAACCTGACCAATATCCTGAACGACTTCCTCTCGATCAGCAGGATGGAGGAGGGGAAGATCAACAACGTACCAAGTACCTTTGATCTGCAGGGTTTCTCGGCAGAAGTGGTCGACGAAATGCAGGGCTTCCTGAAAGAGGGGCAGCGCATTGACTACCGGCACGAAGGCACGCAGCAGACGGTATACCTGGACAAGCAGCTCATGCGCAACGTCATGATCAACCTGCTCTCCAATGGCAGCAAATACTCAGGAGAGGATAGTACGATCTGGTTTACGACCTCTATACTAAGGGATGTCGTGATGCTGGAAGTGCGGGACGAGGGGATCGGTATACCTGACGAAGACAAAACGCACTTGTTTACGCCTTTCTTCAGAGCGCAGAACGTTACCAACATACAGGGAACGGGTCTGGGGCTGAACATCGTTAAAAAATATGTAGAAATAATGGGTGGCGAGTTGTGCTATGAAAGCCAACTGGGCCACGGCACCACCTTCACCATCACTTTGCCATATACCGCACAGATATGAAAAAGATATTACTGATTGAAGATAATCAGGAGATACGGGAGAACACAGCTGAGATCCTGTCACTGGCCAACTACCAGGTAATTGAGGCACCTAACGGCAGACTGGGCGTTGACCTGGCTAAAAAAGAACACCCGGACCTGATCATCTGCGATATCATGATGCCCCAGCTCGATGGCTACGGCGTGCTGCACATGCTCAGCAAATACCCCGAAACGGCGAGTATTCCCTTCGTATTTCTGACTGCCAAATCAGAAAAAGAAGACTTCCGCAAAGGCATGAACCTGGGCGCAGACGATTACCTGACAAAGCCCTTCGATGATGTGGAGTTGCTGGATGTGGTGGAGATGCGCCTGAAGAAAAATGAGATCATGAAGGCTGAGTTTCAGCGCAACGTGCAGGGCCTCGACAACTTTATACAGGAGGCAAAAGGGTATGAGGAGCTCAACAAACTGATCTCCGAAAACCGTCGTGTGACGGTGTTCCGCAAAAAACAGCATTTGTTCTCGGAAGGCAATTATCCTAGCAACTTGTATTTCCTGAATAAGGGCAAGATCAAGACCTACAAATCGAACGAAGAAGGCCGTGAGTACATCACCTGCCTCTACAAAGACGGTGATTTTATCGGCTACCTCGATTTGCTGGAAGAGAAGGCCTACCGCGAGTCGGCGATGGCGCTGGAGGACTCCGAGGTATACATCATTCCGCGCGAGGACTTCTATACCTTGCTCTACCAGAACCGCGACGTAGCAGGCAAGTTCATCAAGATCCTGTCCGATAACCTGGCCGACCGGGAAGAGCGCCTGCTGAAACTGGCCTACAACTCGGTGCGCAAGCGTGTAGCGGAAGCGTTGCTGTTCGTGGAAAGGCAGTACAAGGAGGACCCGAACTACAAGTCAGAAGTATCGATCACGCGCGAGGATCTGGCCAGTATTGTGGGAGCCTCCAAAGAGACGGTTATCCGCACCCTGGCTGATTTTAAAGACGAGCACCTGATCGACACCCGCGGCAGCAAGATCACGATTCTGAATGCGCAGAAACTGGAGCGGATGCGGAATTAGTGGAAACATTGACATTTCTTCTGCCTGAAAGTGACGAAAGTCATACTTTCCGAACCCAGGTTTTAAGAAATTTGCATTGTATCTGAGAGAAAGACATGCAAAACCAGTTTAAAGCCCTTACATTATCTTACAAGCAAGCACCTATCGCCATTCGTGAAGCCGTATCGCTGAACGAGATCGGCTGTCGTAATCTGCTCGATAAGATACGCGAGTTTACCAGTGCGCAGGATGTGATGGTGCTTTCTACCTGTAACCGTACAGAGGTATACTACGCCGCTGCACAGGACCTTTCCCGCGAAATCATCAAACTGATTGCGATTGAGAAGGGCTTTATCGCAACAAAAGAAATTTCAACTTATTTCCAGCACATCACCGATCACCAGCAGGCAGTGCAGCACTTATTTTATGTGTCGCTCGGACTGGAGTCGCAGGTGGTGGGCGATATGCAGATACTGAATCAGGTGAAAAAAGCCTACCAGTGGGCAGCCGATGCCGATATGGCCGGTCCTTTTCTGCACAGGCTGATGCATACCATTTTCTATACCAACAAGCAGGTATTTAACCAGACCGCCTTTTTTGACGGTGCTGCTTCGGTATCGTATGCCACGGTGGAGTTGGTAGAGGAACTGACCAGAGGTATGGTTGATCCGCGTGTATTGATGATCGGGGTAGGGGAGATCGGTGCCAACGTGTGCGACAACTTCGGCAAGTCGAAGATCAGCAACGTGACCATCGCCAACCGCACGCATCATAAGGCGCTTGAACTGGCGCAGAAAACCAATGCGCGTGCTATTTACTGGGAGAACGTTTGGGAAGAAATGGCGAATGCAGATGTGGTGATCTCGTCTGTGCCAGGCGACTGCTTCTTTATCGGACAGGCTGATGTAGCACAGTTAGGTGAAAATGCACCACAGTTTTTTGTGGACCTTTCCATGCCGCGCAGCATCGATGCTGCCATTGAAGCCTTGCCAAACGCCAAGGTATACAACGTAGACAATATTCGTAACCGTGCCACGGAGGCGCTGACCATGCGTATGGCCGCTATACCTCAGGTGAAGGAAATCATTGCGGAAGCCATGGTTGAATTCAACGCATGGACCCGCGAGATGGCGATGTCGCCGGCCCTGCAGCAGTTCAAGAGTCGCCTGGAGGAAATCCGTCAGCAGGAGCTGGCCCGCTATACCAAAAAGCTGGGCGATGAGCAGAAAGAACTCGTGGAGGCCATCACCAAAAACATCCTCAACAAGATCGTGAAACTACCAGCCCTGGAGCTGAAGGCTGCCTGCCAGCGTGGTGAGTCTGAGGCGCTGCTCGAAGGTCTGAGCGCGCTCTTCAACCTGGATAAGCAGGAAGCCTAGGCTATACCTGAAATGCCGTCAATAAAAGTAATTGCTCTTTGGGACATCTATGTCCCGAAGCTAACTGTTGGGGATGTCCACATCCCCGTATGCTGGTAAACGCGGACTTGGATGCCCACAGCAGATGGGGGTAGTGCCCTCTATAAGATCCGGACAAAGGTGTCCAAATCAGCTTTCCTTAAATTGAGGGTATTGGGGTTATACCTGACAAGGCTTAATAATACTTGATCGGGATTGAGAAAACCTTCAGAATGTCGGGCACTTTAAACCGCGCTTCCCGCTGATCTTGCTGTATTTTCTGACCATATCGAAAGTTGGCGTCCGCATTCATGGCGGGCATTTCCGTAATCGATTTGTAAACGAAGGGCGGAGGTATAACGGGGAGTTGATCTTTAGGGTCTTCAGGGAGTCTGGTGCGAAGAACGGCTTGTCTCAGATCATATTCCGTTGCCCAAGGCATCACATCTACTGTGGGCAACTTATTCTCTTTTCTTTCGAGCACAATTTTTAGCGTCAGCTGGTTTTCGCTAGTCTCCGCAGGTATAGCCAGGTATAGCTTCTCGTAACCGAGGGCCCCGAATACCACCGTATCGCCTGCCACAACCGGCATCGAAAAATAACCGCTTTTGCGTGTATATGTCCCTCTTGTGGTGCCCGGCACATACACGGCCACGCCTTCCAGAGCCGTGACGCTATCGCTTGCATACACCATACCTGAGAACTGAATCACCTGTTTAGCTATAGGCCGACTGTGCTGTCCCAGCGTTGCTGTGCTAACCAGGAGTAACAACAGAAAAGTAGCAACGGAGAGAACCAGGTTTCTTTTCATAGTGCGCAGGTATAGCCGGAACCGTTATTGCCTCACCGTGACATAAGCCGCCAACCGGCCACCTACACCTTTTTCCCAGTCGCCCAGGCTGGCTTTTCGGGAGTAGAAGCTGCCACCGAGCGCAGCGCCGTAAGTGAAAATGTATTTCTCGTGCTTGCTGTAATCGGGCAGGTACTCTATACCTAAAAAGAAATCCTCGTCTACCACCAGGCCATACTGCTCAAGCGGAACCGTGACCCAGCCCTGCGTAAGCGGCAGCCGCCTGATGATGCTCTTCTCGACCAATCGCTCACCCGGCATACCTGCTGTGTTCTTATACAGATTAATGCGGAAGGTAGCGGAATCGAGTTTGATGCTGCGCAGGTATACCGTGGCAGACAGAATTTCGGAAGTTTTGTTGTTGAGGTTGATAAACTTGCCCAGTTCCGAGATGTCCTCTGAGTGAACAGTTTCAGCAGAACCATAAAGAAATGGATTGCGAGAAGTGGTGCCGATTTTTTTGATCTTAGACGCTTTGCTGCTGATGACAACTTCGCGCAATGCGGTGGTTTTTTCGGTGAGCTCGAAGTGGGTGCTGTGGTCGGAGAGGATAGAAGAAACTGGCAGCGAAAGCTCGTTGTACCCAATGGCTGAGAAAGTAAGCGTGTCCTGCCGGTTTTCTTCTTTCAGGTTGATTTTAAAGCTGCCGTCCGGCCTGGTTGCCGTCCCTATGTTCTTCTTTTTGACGCCGATGTTGACGTAAGGTATAGCCTCCTGCTGTGCTGCGCTCTGAACGGTACCGCTTATCTGAAAGCCTTGTCCAAAGGTGATGCTGGTTGTGAGCAGCAAGATAAAAGTGATAAGCAGTCGGGTCAGTTTGTTTTCTGGCATTGTGTGAATCTCCTGATGGTTTTAGCTAGTTGATCCCTGTTTAGGCATAGCTGTTATCTGGAAGATTCAATTTTTGTAACATAGGTTGCAAGTGCCATGGCAAATCTCGCAACAATGGATTGGTGATCGGTTTCTTGCTGCTGAGCAGCAATGCTTTAACAAATATCTGGTGTAGGTGTTTTAAAAGAACTCTTTTGGGTATTTTACTTCTCCGCTTATACCTGCCAGACCATTTTCGACAAGTTCCACAGCCATAGCGTTTGCATCAGGAACCTCGAAAGGAAAGGTTATTCCGAAAGTGGATGCTCGTTTGTAGCCGAAACGGGGATAGTAGTTTTCGTGGCCTACCAAAATAAATGAGGTATAGCCTAAGCTTTTGGCGACTTTGTGCGCCTGTTCAATCAGCATGGCACCTATACCTTGGTGCTGGTAGGCAGGCAGTACCGCCACTGGCGCCAACGAGAGTGACTCAAACAGCTGTTGTTTGTTTTTGATTTCAAGCTTAGTCAGCAAGATGTGGCCAACTACTTTCACTCCCTTCACCGCCACCAGCGAAAGCTTAGGTATAAAAGAATTTGATTTGCGAAGGCGTTCCGCCAGAAACTGCTCCTTATGATCGCTCATTTTCAAATCACGGAAAGCCTGCTCTATTAATAAAAATACAGAGGGATAGTCTGTGGGATTCTCCTGTCGAATGTGGATGGTAGGTAGTTTATACCTTGTCGTACTTGCAACGGGTTTGCCTGATAAGGTGTGCGAGGCGGAGCTGAAGCATATATGTTCTTTTATATTTCAGACAAACTCACTCAAAGGTCTTATGGCTATAGAACTTTCTCTTAGTTTAGCTAAAGCCCTTTTTTCAGTTTCTTCATTTGAAAAGCTAATCAATAAACTACTTTTTGCAACTTCAGGAAACCTTGTAGCTTCACCATTTGCCAGTTGTTTCAGTTCATTATACCTATCATCATCTCTTCTCACAAATCCTTTAGGTACTAAGTTTGGACTGAGCCACATCCATTGTCCATTTATATTACTTCGATATATCGGGTAGCCTTGTTCGTAAGAGTTAGGGGCTTCAAATTCGACACCTAAACTTTGCTCTATATCTTTAGCAACTTTCTCAATTGATTCATTGGTTTCTATCACAAACTCTCCATCAGTTTTAACAACTAACTTAGACAAATATTCAGCGAAGGAATCTGCTACTATGGATTGAATCTCACTATCTGGCGCAATCAAAGCAATTTGCGGATTTAACCTGTCTTGTCTGTAATCAAGGCACATAAACAAATGCCCGTCGTCATCAAATGGAACAAGTCCGTCTAATTTGAAACTTACCCAGTCATTATATTCAGACCAATCGACATCGGTCAAGGAAGGATAATGTGGTCCGATACCATAAATGAGAGTATGTTCAAACCCTGGTAGCGTTTTTCTAATATAACCGCCATTTTGTGTTTTTAACAGTTCGATATATTCATTTGGCAGTTTGTACCCGATTTTCTTCTCTGCATCTTCAAGTAACTCAGCTGTCAATGGTGGTTGAATATAAGGCAAGTAGAGAGGCTTTTCCCAGATTGATTCCAATTCATTCATTATTTGCCAATTGAATATAACGACTAGTATAAAATACGTGCAAGCCATCGGTCGTGGCATGTTTTTTATACCTTGTTATGTGGTGATTTTTCTTGGGTTTTATGCGTTTCTGTCCAATCTTTTAGGTGTGAGTCAAACTCTTTGAACATATCCTCAAAATTGGTTGCATATTCTTCTGTTTCTTCAAACTCATCCTCATGAGTAAGGGTAACAATCGGATAGTCGTTTTCCGCAGATCCTTTGTTTGCATTAAATGCTACAACTCCGTAATCAGATAAACGGGCAAAAGGCAGGTAATTTCTCTCTACCAGGTTCCAGTAGTATTCTTCTATTTCTTCCTTTGTATTGCTAACTAATTTTTCTGGGATATTAGGAAAGAATGATACTCCATATTCCCCTAATTGAAGTTCAAGGAAATGTCGGTGTTGGAGAAACATTTTGTAAGTTGAGGGAAGTTTATGTCCAAAGTAGTCCTCAAGTTCTTTGATTTCTTTATCCGTAACCGTTGAATTGATTGGCTTCCAGTATACAGAATCCTCAAACTCACCCATTTTTTCTGCGTCAAGCATTACCTGAGGCACTTCTTTCTCTGGTGCGAAGAGGCCTCCGATTTCCTGCATGAAGGCGAAATATTTATCAACAACCACTTTAATCTTATTCATTTCTATTATTCAAAATACCACATAACTACTGTGTAAACATCACTATGTCGTATATCCGCCATATAGGCGAACAATTTATACCAACCCCGCTCCACCCAACACTTCCAGTTCCTGGCCTTTCTCGGGTCTGCCAGCCAGCAGGGGCATGGCTTGTGCGATGAGCTCTTTCGCACCGGGCACCTGAAGGGAGTTGTCGTGGTCTTCTTTGCTGTCCCAAACCTCGGTTACCCATACGGCATCAGATCCGGTGCTTTCCTGGCTTACCAGGTATAGCCGACACCCTTTTGCTGTTGAAACCAGCTTAGAAGCTTCCAGGAGAATCCGGGCAAGTTGTGCGCCATTACCGGCTGTCGCTTCTAGTTTTCCATGCAGACCGTATTTGCTCATAAGTCAGGTATAAAAGTGTAAGGTATGTTACTGCTATACCTATCAAGTGAGTGATATAGCTACTAAATATAGAAATTATCTATGTATTTGTTATTCCATAGCATTATAAGTGGCTACTAAAATCATACTATCGGCAAACATGCTTCATTTTATTCCTGCATATCATAGTCATTCATGGATTGCTTGTTGACAAACATAAAAAAACAGCAGCCGATCCACCCCGGTCAGCTGCTGCTTTTTTTACTATTAAAGTCAGAAAGTCCGATTTACTACTAAACCCTCAAACTCCTAAATTCACTAACTCTACTGGTCCCACCACAGTGGCTCTGACAAGACAGGTGAATCCGGGGTATTTGGGTTCTTGCTGGTCTCACCCTGCGGATATGCCAGTCTGCGGATGTAAGTAGGCAGCGCCGCATTGGCAGGCAGCGTGAAGCTGGCATATTGGTAATCGTAGCGTCTGGCATCGTTCCAGGCTTCCGGGTTGAGGTACGTCACCACATACTTCTCCTTGAAAATCAGGTCGAGGGTCAGGTTGGCGGCTCCCACACCTACCACGGGGTTGCTCAGGTAAGCTTCCCGCTCTGCCACCGGTACTTCAAGCTTGTCCATGTTGGCGCGTATACCTTCCAGATAAGCGTTATAGGCGCGCTGCCTATCACCTGCACGGAAAGCCGCTTCCGCTTCAACGAACTTCATCTCGGCATAGGAGACAATGGTAAGTGGAGACGCTTCGCCAGTTAAAGGGGAGTTGCGCGAGATGTATACCTCGTCCTTCACCGTGTTGTTGGCCGGGCCCACGTTGCCTACGCCGTTCGGAGTGCCTACGTAAGTACCAGTCACCGTTGGGTCCGTGATACGGGATATGCGGGGGTCCACTACGCCATAGGTGGTACCATTGAGGTGGTTTACCAGCTGCTCCGAAAGCCAGCCACCCAATATAAGGGAGGCATTGCTTCGCGCTACTTCAGCCCAGGGATTCCGGAGCGCGAACACGGCCATCTCGGCATCGTCGGCATTGGACTTGTATGAGTTCTCTACTGCGCTCAGCACAGCAGCGGGGTCATAGGATGGTTGCTTGCTCACTTTGTTGAGTAATCTGGCTTTTAAGGCGTACGCTGTCTTGATCCACGCATCCTTGTCGCCGCCATGGATCAGGTCGTTGGCATCGTCGAGCACTACCTTAGAATCGGTTTTCTGGAGTTCGGCTATACCTTCGTCAAGCAGGCGCAATTCCTCGGCATTCAGCTCTTCCTCTGTATCAAAACCAGGGGTCAGGGTGCTGTTGACGAAGCCCTCTGAATACGGCGCATCGCCCCAGAGGTCTGTCACCAGGCTCAGGTGATAGGACATCAGGATGTTGGCCACGCCCACATAGTCCGAGGCGCCTTCCTCTATACCTTTCTGCCTCATGTCGTAGATGTCGGCCATAGCCAGGTATAGCGCATCCCAGGTGCCGGTATAATCTGTTACCTGGTAGGTGTCGGTGCCACTGCCGGCCGTGGGGCTGGCCACATACTGCACAAAGAAAGAGGTGGTAGCGGCTACCCGCTGGCTGTTCAGGCCGGTCTTGTGGGTAGTAGTGGAGAGCAGCGCACTGAGTGGCGCAACAGGAACCAGGTTCGGGTTATCATTCAGATCAAAGTAGTCTTCACAGCTTTGTAAACCCATCGCAGCCCCTAGCATTGTAAAGGCGAGTGCGTATCTAACTATCTTTTTCATAATGTTTCTCTCTTTTTAGAACCCAAGGTTCAGGGTGAACAGGTAGCTTCTCACGGCCGGGTAAGTAAAACCAGCGAACCCGTCTACGTTGCTGCCGCTCGGGTTGGAGCTGTTTTCCGGGTCAAATCCTGAATAGTCAGTGGACAGCCACAGGTTGTTGCCAGTCAAGGAGACGGAGGCATTGCGAATGAAGATATCCTCAAACCACTGGCCAGGCAGGGCGTAACTGAGTGTCAGCGAGCGCAGGCGCACCCACGTGGCATCCTCCACAAACTCCTCTGATACGCCCCGGTGGAAGCGGCGGTAGAAACCATCTCCGTAGTTGACTCCATCCGGACCCACGCCCTGGCCCAGCCATACTTGCTTGGTGTTTGGGGTACCGTCAGCCAGCACACCTTCAAATACCTTGGTCTCGTTGCGGTTCTCTGTATAGTCGGCAATGCCGAAGGCGGAGAAGAAGTTGCCCATCTGGTTGTATTTCTCGTGGCCCACGCGGGCATCCAGCAATGCTGTCAGACTCAGACCTTTGTAAGTGAAGGTGTTGGTGAAGCCTCCGATCCAGTCTGGCTGTGAGTTGCCCACAATTTTCTGCTTGGAGAGCGGCGCACGTACCGGAAAGCCATCCGGGCCAATCAGCAAAGGCCTGTCTTCGTCAATAAACAGCGGATCTTCCTCTTCTCCGGGGCCGTAGTAGCGCTGCCAGCTGGAACCGTAAATGTTTCCGTAAGGTTGCCCAGGTATCAGCTTCATGGAGACGGTAGAGCTCAGGTAACCAAACTGGGAGGCGTAAGGAATCTCCTCCAGCCCTTCGCGTATGCTCAGGATTTTGTTGCGGTTGGCTGAGAAAATCACCTTGGTATCCCAGCTGAAGTCATTTGACCTGACAGGGGTCGCATTCAATACGATCTCTATACCTTTATTGCGCATTTTCCCCGAGTTCACGGCGGCCCGCACGAAGCCCGTAGAGGCTGCCACATTAATCGGCAGGATCTGGTCTTTGCTCAGCGAGTAGTAGTAGGTGAAGTCGAAGCCCAGTCGGTTGTCCAGAAACGCCATTTCCAGGCCTGCCTCAAAGGTGTTCGTGAATTCGGGTTTAAGATTTGGATTACCAAGCAGCTCGCTACGTGTATAGCCGGTGAAGCCCGTAGGGAACCCCAGGTAAGGGGAGAAACCGGATGAAGTAGAGTAGCGGGGCGCATCCTTGCCAATCTGGGCGTAGGATAGGCGCAGCTTGCTTTGGTTGATGAAGGCCGGCAATTCAAAATGCTCCGAGAACACGTAGCTCAAACTGGCAGACGGATAGAAGAAGGAATTGTTAGACTTGCTTAGCGTTGAGGTGATATCGTTTCGTCCTGTCAGCGTCAGGAAAAGGAAGTCGCGGTAATCGATGGACGCCTCCCCGAAAACACCCATCAGTCTATACCCCGACTGGTCATCTCTTGGTGTGAGTGCCCGTGCGTTCCGCAGGTCAAAAAAGTCGAACACGGTCAGCTCATCGCCCTCCACCCCAAAGCTTCTCACCTGTTCATCGTAGAGCTCGTGGCCCAGGCGGAACGTTGCATTGAAGTTCTCTCCAAAGCCAGTTGTCGCGGTGGCGATGAAGTTGGAGTTGATGGAGCGGAATTTGGTGGTATACTCATATACGAAGCCCAGCCCGTTGTCTTCCAGCACCCGTTCATCGGCAAAGCCGCGTTCCCCTGGTGCGGTGCGGGTCCGGTCGTCGGTATAGCTGTCCAACCCGATACGGTAGCTCAGGTCCAGCCATTTGAGAGGGGTATAGCCCAAGTGCACACTGCCGATAAAACGGTTCACGTCGTCTTCCATCTTGTTGGTGGCGGCTGCATAAATGGCGTTATCGTTGCCGTAACTCTGCATGGTGCCATCCGGCTTTTTGTAATCCTCCACGTCCCAGCGTGGCGACCAGTAGCTGAGCATCTCATTGAATCGGTCAGCGTTGTAACGCATACCTCCTGATTTAGAGAAGTTGAAGTTGGCGCCTGTCCGTACTTTGTCGCTCAGCTTTACATCGGTGTTCAGACGGGCAGAGAAGTTTTCGAAATCCGTGAAAGGCAGCACGCCCTCATGTTTCAGGTGGGAGAGGGAAGAGAGGTAGGTGATGGTCTCGTTGCCACCTGAGAAAGACAGTGAGTTCCGGAACTGGTGGCCCATCTCATAAGCATCCTCAAAGTGTTTGTAGAGTTTTTCGGGGTGTGTCGGGTCGAGTTTCCGTGCCTCTTCCACTGTGGGTCCCCATGATGGCCAAAAGCTGGTGGGGTCGTATACACCGGTATAGCCCTGGGTATAGGTTTCCTGTGTCTTTGGAAATTTGTTCACTTCCTCTATACCAGCCGTGCTAGTCAAACTCACACGCAAGGCACCAGCCTCGCCTCTTTTCGTGGTGATGACCACCACCCCGTTTGCACCTCGGAGTCCGTAGAGCGCTGTGGCCGCGCCGCCCTTCAGCACGTTAATGCTCGCGATATCGTCCGGGTTGATATCTGCCAGGCGGTTGCTCATGCCCCGGAGTTCCGCGCCCGCCCCGAAGGTGGAGGTGGAGTTGTCCATCAGTACGCCGTCAATGACGAAGAGCGGCTGGTTGTTGCGAGTAGGGTCAATGGAGTTGATGCCCCTGATCTGGATGCTGGTACCCTGACCTGGTGCACCACCCGTACTGGAAATGGTAGCACCGGCCACCTTGCCCTGCATAGCATTGAGCACGTTGGGCTGGCGGTGCTGCGTCAGTTCCTCCGCCTGTACCGACTGTGCGGCATACCCCAGCGCCTTTTTCTCGCGGGTGATACCCAGCGCCGTTACCATCACCTCGCCAAGCTCCTGCGCATCGAGATTCAGTGTCACATTAACAGTAGCCTGACTGCCCACCGGCACTTCTCTTGTCTGGTAGCCCAGAAAGCGAAAAACCAGGATAGCATTGTTGTCGGGTACCTGTAGCTGGTAGTTGCCCTCAGCGTCGGTTGGTGTACCGGTAGTGGTGCCTTTTATGGTCACGCTGACCCCGGGCAGGCCCTGTCCTGTGTCAGAGGCGGTTACCCGTCCGCTAACCTGCCGCTGCTGTGCCCAGGCACCTGAGGTGCCAAGCACAAATAGCATGAATAAAATGAATGTAAAGGTGTTCTTCATAATGATCTCATTTAGTGAATCATAGAATTTATTTAAAGCGCATTGACAATCAGGTATTCAGTCTCTTGGGTAGCTTAAGAGCATACGCAGCTTGCTTACCTTGCACTGTAAGGTATAGCAAACCAAGACGTATGCCTGCTGTTGTTAAAATGTGGTGGAATGTCACCAAGCATAAGCGAGCGTCTGGTTAGCTATAGCGGACTATTGAAGTATATAAAAAAAAATTTGTCTTATATACGTAGAGTCTGCAGAAATGGGAGGTTTTGGACCACAAAATATGCAGCTAACTGCAAGGTTTATCCTAGATCCGATAAATTTTGGCAGCTACGTGGGTTAGCCGGCAATCGGTATAAGCTATAGAAGTACATATTTGTACAGTACCAATTTGTAAACCCTGCTATTGCCGTAGAAGAGGATAGCGGTGATATCTACTTTGGTACTACAAACAGATAGCCAGCTTCCTGCAGCGTTTCGTATAAAGGGCATGGAAGTCATTATTATCGCATGCGTGCTTATCCTTTATGGCGTGGGTTACTTTGTGTACTACATGTATGGCAGGGATAGAAATAAGAAGCGCAGCAAGAAGTTATACGATCACCTATGGCCATAAAAAAACAGGCCGCCCCATGGTTAGGGCAGCCTGTTCTGCATATTGGTGGTTTTGAGAATTTGCTTATACGTGTGCTTTCTTTTGCAGGGCGGTAACCTGATCGGTCAGTTCCGCCACCAGGTTCATCTCTGTTTGTAGCTCACGCTTGATCTTGATCTCGCGCTCACGGGCATTCTTCTTAAACTCGGCGAACTCGCGATCGATATTGTCAAACTCTTTCTTCTTCTGGTCAGTCACCTTCTTGCTGCTCTTGAACTGGGTGTACACTATGCCCAGCGCAATAAGGAGCAGGGCAATAATGGCCGTATTGATGATCACATAAATTTGCTTGTGAATCGGAATGCCCAGCACATGCAGGTTGTTCACTGCATCTTCACTCTGCTGCACGGCAGCTTCTTTTTGAGCGTTGTCAAGCTTCAGGGCTTCAATTTCTTTTTCCTGCTCGGTAATTCGGGCCTGCGCTGTCTCCAGATCCTGACGGGTTGCGTTCAGCTCCTTCACTTGCTTTTGCTCCACATCTTTGATCGTGGCCTGCACACTTTGCCAGAATGAGTTAAGTAAGGCGACATTCACCACTTTATACTCTCTGCTGCCTTCCATGTAGGAGTTGGACTTGCTTTTGAGATCGTTAAACTGCCCGGTCAAAGGAGTGGCAGACTTGTTCTCATTTTTAGCCGTTCCCTGTGCCTGCACTGCTGGTGCTGCTGTGGTCAGCACAATCAATAAGGAAAGAAAGAATGCTTTCATGTTTTTTGGAATAATGGTAAAAGTTGAATTGCGGTAAATATAAAAATAATATTTTTTTAAGAAAGTCGAATGGCTGATTTTATGCTGTAAATCCAAAAACCTTTTTACACTAACTTCAAAAGTTTATCTTTTATTGCCAAAACGCTCTCAAAAAGCTCGGACCAGTTGCACGGTCGGTCGTGCACGTGTGCTGGCTTTTCATGCAGGGTTAACACGCATAATTCTGTTAAAGTTCTGAGTGTTAGATGTAATAGTCTGATAAAGAGACTACCACACCACTGCCAGCGTAAAGGCCAGCACGATAATCGGGAAGATAAAATGCTGGTAAATGCTTGCCAGGCGGCTTTCAGTGTTATGCTTCTTGCGCTTGACAAACCGCAAAATAGAAGTGCCGATCAGGGAGGTGATCATGACATAAGTGAAAATAAAGATTTTGTCTGAAATAGTGGCGAACTCCATTTCCGGCTTGTAGGCTGAGAAGTACAGCGCAATGGAAGCGAGCAGCGACGTAACCTGTATTGCCTCCAGTGTTTCGAAGCGGAGCAGGGGTATAAACACAGAAAAATAAGTGATGATCAGGATGACGAGCAGTGGGGTGAAGACCTTCAGAAAGAAATCGATGCGCGCCCTGGAGAGCACATAGGTATAGTTGAATTTATAAAAAGGGATGGTGTGGCGTGATAGCTCAAAGGTGTTGACAGAACTGATAATGTCATGATCGAATCCTACATAATGGGCATTGTAATTTCAGCCTTTCACCTCAAATGTTGTGTCGCGGGAGGCGGGGTGGGAGGGCTGCACCAGAAAAGGCTTCAGAGCGATGGCCGGCTGAAACGAAATAGAAAAACGTTGTCTGTCAAACGGGTATTTGCGCAGGTCAGGTTCAAAAATAAACTTGCCGGATATTTTGTACAGGTAGTAATACAAATCCATATCGCCGGGTACATTACGCTGACGCACCAGGTTAATATCTAGGAGGTAGTCGTGGCTTGTTTCACTGCGGGCAGCATTTGTGAAGTCCAGCTGGTCAACCGAAAAACGTGCTGCTGAGGTCACCTCCAGGTAAAAAGAAGCGTAGAAGCTCCCCTCAATATCGCTTATCCGGTTGATCTGTACCAGGTCCATGTGGGTATAGAGGACAGGTATGGTGCGCAGAGTATCGTCCAGGGACATATACTGCCTTGGCGCCAGAATATGCTGCGACGCATAAGGTGGTTTCCAGGCGAGCAGCACATCTCCGGCAATGGCTCTTTCAGGCGTGAAGTACCAGTCATCGAACCAGCCTCTGTAGATGCGCCCACCTCCCATATACTGCTGCATTCCCTGGTTTATGCGCTCTCTGATAGGTATATCGGCACTGTCAGCCGCGGTTGAAGATCGGGCAGCCTCCACCAGTATGCCGATGCTGTCAGCAAGGCGGGCTCCAAAACTGAGTTGCAATTCCAGAGTCTGCCCATACCTGATCTCTTTTTGAAAAGTCGGAATCTGTTCCTGCAGCCGCAGGTTTAAGGTACCCGGTATAACTACCACGTTGAGGTCGTATAACTCGCCTGCCTGCTGCCCATTGGTTTGGGAAGCCACAAAACCCAGGTCGCCCAAAGCTGTATAGATGGGCATGGTGAGGCCATTCTTCCGGAGTTCCTGGACAAGATATGAGGTAATCCCGCTTTCGAAAGAGAGCACCAGAAAATCAGCGGCACCGGAGCGGAGTATCTGGCTAAGCTAGTCGATGTCGGCAGCGGTATAGCGGTGGTCTCCCGCAAACCACTGCTCATGCACAAGCGCCTTATTCGGGTTCAGGCTCACTACTTCCTGCATTTTACCGAAAATCGCGATCGAGTATAAATCTGCTGCTTTGCCAACAAATGCCGGGCGATCGTAGTCTGCAAGCAGTTCCCCAAACACAGTAGCCAGGTCTACAATACTTCGTTCCGCTGTATACATTGTGGGGTACTAGCTGAAAAGTGGAGTAAGGGCAAAACCGCCAACGAAAGGAATACGCGCCGGCCCAATTAGCTCCGAGATAGCTTTGGAACGGGTGGAACTCCAGCAACCCACATAGCCGATGAGGTGTTTGTCGTGCATGGTTTCGCGAACTACCTGGCGGGCCGTTTTAGAGCTGCCCTTATCATCCAGGTATTTTACCCGCAGTTCGCGCCCCTGCACACCGCCCTGCCGGTTTATCTGCTCCAGCTTTTTGCTAATGATGAGTTTCACGACATCCGTATCGCCCGGCGTAAGTTCGATCGTGTTGAGAATCACGCCAATGGTATAATGCCCGCGCAGCCGGTTGTAGCTTGTAAAATGTTGAAATACCAGGTACAGCACCAATAAGAGCCCTGCTATCAGTACGATTGTTTGTTTAGTAGAAAGGAGCTTTGTGCGCATGCACAGCAATGAGAAATCCGAGACAGGTATAGCAGCAGGTATGGCATGGTGCGGACCATGATGCGGTGTGTATAGTTATATACGGTTTTATCAGTTAGAATGCTAACGCGGTTGTTCGGCTTCAGGCTTTCTGGGTTGCCAGGGGAAACGCCCTTCGAGTTCTACCTGTAGCGACAGGCTCAGGAAGGTACGAATCAGCACGACCAGGCCAAGTGTGAGCACACGTTCCAGGGATGGCTCTGTGACCACAGTGGCAATGATGTCGGCGGCAACGAGTATTTCCAGTCCCAGCAGAATTGCTTTGCCGAGTTCGTGGCGCAACACAATGTACGAGCGGTGGGAATTGTGGCGGAGCGGAAAAATAAAGCGGAAAAGCGCAATGGCAGCCCCGATCGCTATGATCAGGACTCCAATTGCTTCGATGGCACGGGCAGTGTATTCTATGTACAGCCGAAAGTCGTGCATGTGGGGTGTTACTTTTTGTCGGTTTCCGGGTACCAGTTGCGCAGGCGTACGTCTATCTTTTTATCTCCCTCATTTACCTTTCGCTTAAAGGCTTCCACATCGCTCAGTCCGTCCTGACCCCGGTAGTGATATGGGTATACGATGGCTGGCTTAAACTCGAGCACCGCCGAAGCAGCCTGGTCGATGTCCATGGTATAAGGTAGGTTCATACAAACGAAGGCCACATCGATGTTGCGCAGAGCACGCATCTCCGGAATGTCTTCTGTGTCGCCTGACAGGTATACGGTTTTGTCAGCAAATTCCAGCACATAGCCGTTGCCTCGTCCTTTGGGGTGGCGGGAGTCTTCGGTTTCGGGAAGATTGTACATGGGCAGTACCGCAATGGAAATACCCATTTGCTCGGTATGGTCATTGTTGCCGAGCACCACCACTCGCTTTTTGAAGTTTTCGGGCAGCTTATCGGCTACAGCCTGCGGCACTACAAAGGTTGCTTTATCCGTGTTGATCGCCTGCAGCGTTTTCAGATCGAGGTGGTCTGGGTGAATGTCGGTGATCAGAATCAGGTCGGGTGCGGCTATACCTTTAAATACTTCCGCACCGCCGTACGGATCAACGTAAATCGTTTTCCCGTCCCAAGTGAGAGCCAGCGTACCATGCAGCACGGGCTGTATCGTTAGTGGTCCTTTTTTAGTCTCAATTAGGTCGGTGCCCTTTGTTTGCTGGGCTTGCGCTGACAGCATCAGCAACAGGCCTGCCAGCATCAGTATGGATTTCAATTTCATAGGTTTACGGTTAATGTGATTAGGTTTTTTCAAAGTATCGGATTTCTAACAGGTCAGGTGGTATTTGGTTATAAAGCCTTCGTTTATTTTGCTTTCTCCAGTTTCTTCAGCTCCAGTTTGATGTAGGCTTCTGGCAGATAGGTATGGCCGATCACTATACCTGCTATACGCTGTGTTTGGGAGATATCGTTGAGCGGATTGCCATTGAGCAGCAACATATCTGCCGCGGCCCCCACTTTCAACACGCCCATATCATCACGTTTGAAGTATTTGCCCACATTGACAGTTCCTGTACGGAGGGCCTCGTACGGGCTCAGACCTGCTGTGACCAGGTATGCGAGTTCCTGATGTGTGGAGACGCCGGGCACGTTGAATACCTGCGGGGCGTCGCAGCCAAGTAACAGTCCCACCCCGTTGTCTTGGCAGGCTTTGATCAGCTTCCGGCGGAGGTCCACATACCTGCTCATGGCCTCGGCGTCATAGCGCGGATCGGCCATCAGTTTTTGCTTGGCGGCAATCCAGTTCTGTACCGTTTTGGGACTCATGTACCGCATTTCGGGTTTGCTGCCTAAGGTTTCAGGTGACTCAGCCGGCGACATCCAGCGCTCGGCGAGTGCCTGCGTGGGCACTACCCAGATGTTCTTTTCGCGCAAAGCGGTCATCAGCTTAGGTATACGGGTGGTGTCTGCCTGGTCTGCAATGTACATGGCAAAGAGTCCGGCCTCCTGCTCAGGTATAGCCTCCAGTCCCGGCACCAGACTTTCGATGAAACCGTCCATGTGGTCGATGGACGCGTAGCCCGCCTCAATGGCGCGCCAGACGCCAACCTCGTAAGATACGTGGCCGGCAAAGGGCATTTTCTCTTGGTTGGCCGTGCTGGCGATGGCGGCAAAGGTTTCAGTAGTGAGTCCCGGGTGCAGTTTCAGGAATTCGTAGCCCGCCTGCTTTTGCTGCCTGACCATCTCGGCACCTGCCTCTGGGGTTTTAACGCTGTTGCCGTTTAACGATGGGCCGGAGGTATAGAAACGGGGACCAACCAACTCACCTGATTGCAATTTGCTCCGCAGCTCCAGGTGGCGCGGGTGCCCCAGCATACCCCGGATTGTGGTGATACCGTGGAGCGTGAACAACTGCAGCACTTCTTTCATCGGTTCCAGGTCATCGACAGGAGGGACGTGCGCGTGCATTTCGGCCAGACCGGGCATCAGGTATTTCCCTTTGCCATCCACAATCAGCGCATTCTTGCTGTACTTAACTTTCCCGTTGTTGCCGATGGCCGTTATCTTGCCGTCTTTCACGACAACCGTCTGGTTCTCGATCACCTGTTCTTTGTCCATCGGGATGAGGTTCACAGCGCGAAACACCACCACCCGATCGCGGGAGTTAACAGGCTGCTGTGCCAGCGCAGGGTATAGGCTCAGGTAGAGAAAAAGAAGGATAAGGTATGCTTTCATGGAAGAGGATCGCTTAGGTATACCTGGTTAGTTAAACTAAAACTTAACTGCGTTATACTACTGTAAGCTTAAACGTAAAGTTTTCTATTAGGTCGATAAGTGGCCGGAGCAGCTTGTGTTAAAAAGTAAAAGCCACCAGAAACTAAACTGGTGGCTTTTATACCTGAGGTGATGGGGTATAGCTATACTGTGAAATAGGCCTCTAATGCCTGCAGTGTGTCTACGGTCGTTTGCATATCCTGCACGATCTGGCCTTTCTCCAGAATAACAATGCGCTCGCATACCTCGGTGACGTGGTTGAGGTCGTGACTGGAGATAAGCATGGTCATGCCGTGGCGCTCATGCAGGCTGCGCAGCAGGTTTTTGAGCCTGATCTGGGAGCTAGGGTCTAGGTTGGCAAAGGGCTCGTCCAGTATCAGGAGCTCGGGGTGGGAAAGTGCGGCAGCAGCTATACCTACCTTTTTCTGATTTCCCTTCGAAAAGTCGCGGATGTACTTGCGCTGCTGTAGAATCTCGCCGTTAAAAAAATCGACAAAGGGCTGCAGACGCTCCTGTATGTCGCCATTGGACAGGCCATGCAGGTCGCCGATAAACTTAAAGTACTCTTCCGGCGTCAGGTAGTCTATCAGGAAGCCCTCGTCGAGGTGAGAGCCGGTATAGTATTTCCAGGCATCGGTGTGTGCCACTGGTATACCCTTCGAGGTCACGACTCCGTCCGTAGGGCGCACCAGGTCCAGCAGCATCCGGAACAGGGTGGTTTTGCCTGCCCCGTTGTTTCCCACTAAACCAATGGTCTCGCCGGGCGCCACGTGTAGCGCCTGTATGTTCACGACTGTGGTGTCGCTGTATGCTTTTACAAGATCTTTTACTTCAATCATCATATTCATTTCTTTTCAGGTATAGCTGAGCTTTTCGTCTTCAGGTAGTCGGGTTGATTAGTGCTGTCTGTAACCGGCAGCCAGGGTATACTTTCTTTCTTCGAATCGTTTGGCCATCATGCGAAGCAGCTGGCGATGGAAAACGATTCCCAACGCACCAGTAAAGGCAAGAGCGAAAATGCCCCACTGCGGTATGTCCATAAAAGAGAAAGGCAGGAAGATAGCAACCGGTCCCAGCACCATAGGCAGCATCATCACAAACTTAGAGGCTCCTACGCCTTGCCAGTTAAAGGCGGAACCATTGCTCAGGTCGAGCCGCTCTTTGTTTAGCGCCGCAAAGTATAGCACGACAATCGAGTTCACGCCGATGTTAAACACGCAGCTGGCCAGGTTGATGAGGAGTACTTTCGTACCGAACAATGCATAAGGGAGTGTGAGAACGGTCACCAGCAGGATAGAAGGCACAAACATGAGGTATTTTGCTTTCACATATTGGTAAGTCGAAATTGGTCTGGTGAGCAGGGCGTCGTAATGGGCGCTTTGCCAGGCCGGCACAAACTGGCCGTAGTTGAACATCGGGGCGCCCGTCACGAAAATACCTACAAAGATGAGCATGCCCCAGCCTTCCAGATATACCTTGTTAGTATAGAAAATAAGACCGTAAAATAGAAGGAAGGCCGATATCATTACCATGGACTTCGGTCGTTTGTGGCGCCAGATCAGCTTCAATTCCAGGGCGATCAGCTTTCCGGTATCCCCAAATTTGTTCAGAAAAGCCATGTCGTTCCCTTCTACCGTGGTGACTCTCTTGACGTAGATCTCCTCCGGATAAAGGTGCTGCATCAGAAACCGGTAGTTAAGCAGGTATACCCCCACCAGTCCTAGCAAAGGCAGGATAATGAGCCATGGTTGCTGCAGTAAGGCACCAAATGCCACCATGGAAACCTGACGCAGTGAGAGCACCTGTAGGTAGTCGAGCAGCATGAGGCCACCGACTACCAGTGCAAGCAGTAGCGTTATTTTCGGGTTGGAGGTTAGCTGCCGTTTAAAATAGATCAGAATGAAATTGTTGATGAACGTGAGCAGCAGGAGGGAGGCCAGCCAGACCAGCGCTATACCTACGCCGTGAGCTGGCACCACCGCACGCAGCATGAATGGCACAAATACCAGCAGCAAGAGCAGATTAAACACGCTGGGTATAGAGCGCAGCAGCACGAAGTGCACAAGCTTGTTCCGCTTTACAGGTAGGTGCAGGAAAGGCTGAATGGCCAGCACCGGTAAGTCTTGCAGCATAAAGCGCGAAACGAGGTCAATTAAAAAATAAAAGAGCAGGAAGCTGTTAAAAGAGGCAACAGGATCTTGGTCCGGGTAAACCTCGGCAAGTATTTTATCGCTAAAAAAGCCGAGCCCAATAAAGATGAGCGCAAAATAGATGATGAAGAACCCGAGTATAAACTTCACTACCAGGCTTTTTTCATAAGCCGGCGACCGGCGGGCCTGCATCCATTGCAGGTTGAGGAGAGTTCCAAACATAAGGCACAGAATATATTGCTTTTTAAATATTGAAAATTATCTTTAAAAAGCCAAAAACTGTGGATTATTAAAACATTAAATTATTGAACAGCGATAATACTCACGTTGATCTCATCTATTGCGCCCTTTTCCTCTGGGTCGTAGATGATCTTGTCAATGACAATACTATTGCCCTCTTCTGTGCTTAAGAGAATGTCAATAAACTCACTGACACCAAAGCTTCCCAATGGAGCGTCGTGCATGCGGGCATAAATGATGGCATCCGGAGAGAAGTATTTTTTGATGGAAGTTCGCCATCGGTCACGTACCTCCAGCGGTATTTCCTGGTTAAGCAAGCCGTTCAGGTAACCCTCCAGACTAGTTGGCTGAGGGTAGGCGGGCCGTACTGGGCGTGACGAAGCGGGTTGTTTGGTAGCCGGAGAAACTTGTGCTTTCGGCGTACCAGCCTGAGCCGGATTAGTTTTTGGCGGCTGGCTGGGCTGCTTTTTGGTTGGCGTGTCCGGTTTCACCGCTTCCGTTGTGTTGTCGGTTACTACTGGTGTACTATCAGCTACAGTCGAATCAGGAATGGCGGGTATAACTGGTAGATTGGTGCTTACATCGGTATCTGCAGCCAGTTTCTTACTGGGTTTATTCCATACTAAAAAATAATACGCGGCGCCCAGCGCAACTATTAGCAGCAGGAAAAGAATGGTAGGCCATAGCCAGGTCCTTCTTTTGTATACGATCGACTCTGCCGTCACATTTCCAAAAGTGCCGTAAGATTTCCATTTGCCGTATTCCAGATAATAGTTGGCCTCTTCAACGAGCATCTGTGCCGAGGGTCTTTTCTCAGGGTCGGGATGCAGGCAGGCACGCACCAGGTTGCTTAGTATACGGGAATATGGATCAGGAACAATGGGAATCTCTGCCCCCTGGCTTAGGCTCAAACCACCGTTTCCCAGCCAAGGCGTTTCGCCGGTGCACAACTCGTACAGGCTCACGCCAAGTGCAAATATATCACTCCCAGCTGAGTGCTTCGGGTGGGACCCAAATAGTTCCGGTGCGGCATAGTCAGTGCTCTGGGCCAGCGGCGTACCGGTAGCTCGATGCAGGAGGGTGCGCAACTGGCTGCTAAAGGCCGGTACAGCCAAAAGGTAATTTCCCTGAGCATCTAGTATAATATTGGACGGGTTGATCTGTCGGTGAGGCAAAGGGGGCTGTCTGGTGTGCAGGTATTCCAGAGCACTGCCCACCTGGGAAATCAGTCGGGTAATTTCCCTCTCTGGTAGCGGTGCAACCTGCGACAAGGTATGCTGTGTCTGCAGCGGTGCGATATCAAAAGGAATACCTTGGTGTACGCCGAAATGAGAAGGTATAAGCAGATGGGGGTGTTGTAATAAAGCCCGCTCTTCTTGTTCCCGTTGCAGCAGTTCCAGGCTATGGTGATCAAGTCGAATATGAGGTGCATACAGCTGCAGCGTTACCGGAGCCCCTTCTGCCGTCCAGTCTTCTGCCTTCCAGACCTCTTCAACTCTCCCCGAACTTAGTTGTTCTTTCAGTAAGTAATGCGTTGCAAAAATGCCGTTTGTTTCCGGTATGCTCATAGAACCCAATGTATTCACATGGGGTAATACGGGAATGAGGGGATTAGGTGGTAGAATGAATGAGAGATGATAATGTAAACAAACGAAATCAATTCAAAAGCGATAGAAAACAAATATGAGTTATCTATTACAGATCTCTATAATAAAAGCGAGAGGGCAGTTGTATAGCTGCCCTCCCGCTTTATGTGTTTACAATAATTACCTGTCCAGTATAAGCTTTAGTGTTTTTGTAGTGCTGTTACTTTGCAATTTTATAAAATACAGCCCTTTAGGAAGAGGAGTGCCATCTATTTCAAGCCTGTTTAATTCACCTGCAACAGTGCTTCCTTCTTGTAAGTTGCCTAACAGCATGCCTTTGACGTCAAATAAAGCGATGGAATAATCTCCTCCTTCTTGGAGTGTGAAGTTAAGCATTGCTTTCTGAGTGAATGGGTTTGGATATACCCTGAAAACGTCAGTCCGAAATTCGGCCATCTCTAAGTTGAGCGAAGAACTTCCTGCAAAGCTTGAAGCTACAATTTGAAATGTTATTGTCAATGGCGTGCCGGCGGTGCCAGTGCCGTTGGCGCCCGTGTAGGGGGTGGCCCGGAGGGTATAGGTGCCGGTGGCCGGCGGGTTCCAGTTGCCGTAGTAGTAGTTGCCGTTACCATTGTCGCCGAACAGGGCGTAGGGCACTTTGTTGTCGGTGTAGGTCCTGCTCTGGGTGCCCGAGAGCTCGAGCCTGACGCTGCCCACCGTGCCCGGTGAGGTGTTGGCCCGGATGTTGACCTTGCTGCTCGGCAGCGAGGCCAGGCTGATCACCGCCCCGTCCTCAATCGTCAGCACGTCCCGCTCGTTGTTGGCGTTCACCAACGTGAAATTACTTACCTGCTGTTGGCTTGAGATAGCCGTGAAGGTGGCCGTCACGGCCCTTGCGCGGTCCATGGTCAGGGTAAGCGGGTTTTGCGTGCCCGCCGCGTCCCCGCTCCAGCCGGCGAAGGCGAAGCCCTGTTGCGGGGTGGCCGTCAGCGTCACCTGGGTGCCGGCCGCGTAGGCGCTCTGGTCCGGGCTCTTGACGACTGCGCCGCCGCCCACCGTGCTCACCGACAGGGCGTACTGCGTGCCCGGTGCCTGGCTGTCGACCACGGTGAAGGTGATGGTCATCGGCGTGCCGGCGGTGCCAGTGCCGTTGGCGCCCGTGTAGGGGGTGGCCCGGAGGGTATAGGTGCCGGTGGCCGGCGGGTTCCAGTTGCCGTAGTAGTAGTTGCCGTTACCATTGTCGCCGAACAGGGCGTAGGGCACTTTGTTGTCGGTGTAGGTCCTGCTCTGGGTGCCCGAGAGCTCGAGCCTGACGCTGCCCACCGTGCCCGGTGAGGTGTTGGCCCGGATGTTGACCTTGCTGCTCGGCAGCGAGGCCAGGCTGATCACCGCCCCGTCCTCAATCGTCAGCACGTCCCGCTCGTTGTTGGCGTTCACCAACGTGAAATTACTTACCTGCTGTTGGCTTGAGATAGCCGTGAAGGTGGCCGTCACGGCCCTTGCGCGGTCCATGGTCAGGGTAAGCGGGTTTTGCGTGCCCGCCGCGTCCCCGCTCCAGCCGGCGAAGGCGAAGCCCTGTTGCGGGGTGGCCGTCAGCGTCACCTGGGTGCTGGCCGCGTAGGCGCTCTGCTCCGGGCTCTTGGTGACTGCGCCGCCGCCCACCGTGCTCACCGCTAAAGCATACTGCGTGGAGGGAGTCTCAGCTGTGTTGAAACTCCAGACTGTCGACCAGTCACTTGTTCCGGAAGCATTCGAAGCCCGGACTTTCCAGTAATAAGTAGTGCTGTTACTCAGACTGCTGATCGAAGCTGAAGTGCCCTGAATGTTCGACTGATTATAGATCGTGCTTGAAAAATTGGAAGTAGTAGAGACTTGCGCCTGATAAGAGTTAGCTTCTTGCGAAACTTCCCAGCTTATTACTACAGGAATACTTTGGTTAGATGCATTATTGGCCGGTGAAGCTAGTACAGGGGCAGTCGGTACTGTAGTTGTAATCTGATCGCTTGCCAGAACGCCAACTACACTAGAACTGCTAGTCGCCATCACTACGACATCCGATGTGTAATTGGCTTTACTGCTGGTAGCGTCATTATAAATGCCACTCATTAGTGTCATCTCGGTACTGAAATTGATACTAGAAGTGGGTGATTCCTTGTATAGGATGTTCCCACCACTATTAGAAGAAGTATAAATCACCTTCACTTTGCCGATCGACTCATTCAGGATCACGATAGGGCGTGTACCTCTCTCAGCAACGCCATATAAATTATCCCATGAACCATTTGGTCGACGCACAAGCAGCGCTATTTCAGGGTATCCTCTGGTGCCATACTCAGTCTTCACAGCACAGTACAGGGTGCCATCACTGGCTATGGCAATATTCAAGTGGTCATCTGCCATCCCATTCCCCACATTCTGAGCTGATTGCGAAGCTGGTACTTCATCATCAAACCAACTACCAGGCGCGGCCCCATCCTGATGCATTTTAAACCCGAATCTGTTTGTATTCTGATTTGACCATAGCACTCCAATTTTACCGGGCATGGCGATTACAGCGCATATGTCATCGTCGTCCACACCTGTGGCAATTGTGATAGGTGCACTCCAGTTGTTGTATGGTGCATCGCTCCATCGCACATTAATGTTACTGACTCCTGCAGATGCCAGCCACATTCTGCCTGTTCCGTCTATATCAATTGTAGCAGTTTCAACACCCTGATCCATTGTAAGGCCAACGGTGGAAGTTCTTTTAGACCAAAGCTTATAGGTTTCCTGCGTGTAATCATACTCTACAGAAGCCATTTGTGAAGAAGCTCCCTGATACAGTAAGATATGAGTTACATCTCCTGCTACCTTACAGTCTGCCTTGGAACTAGTGCGTGTTGTAAGCCTGAGTATATTAGTCCAACTTGTACCGTCGAGTCGCCATAAATATGTGCCGCTGGAATTAGGAAATACTGCCCACCATTTTCCGTTGTGTTTCCATGGCTTAGATTGAGGCTTTTCACCCGTACTAGCTGTGGTAGACTCAGGCTTGAGGTTTTGAATCGAGCTGAAACCTGTTGAATTTTGAGCAGTAGTCTGAAAGCTTAGGAAAGCTGTAAGAAATACAATAAAGGTAAATTTAATATTCATTTTCATAGGATAATATAATAGAACATGTATTTTGGAGGGGTAAAAAGCCTGAGTAACTACTGAGATAAAAATATAAACTAACTATTAATAAATATAATATTAGTTAAACAGGCGTTTATATTTATGACTAAATGGAAATAAAGTTGTGTTTGAGGAGTGGTTTTTAGTCGGTAAAACTCATTTTTGAGTATATGTACTGAGTTGAGTGCAGCTTTCTACAGAAAACACTTAGGATAGTGTTTTAGAACAGTAGTAAAAGAGCGGTAGGCTATTTACCTTTCCTGAATTACTTTCAGGGCTCTTACAGATTTGCTGGTCTGTAACCTAACCATGTAAAGACCACGGGCTACGTCTTTTAAGTCAACGGTGTTGAGTTCACCGGCAAGTGCTCTTCCTTGGCTAAGCCTAGCAATACGAGCACCCTTGCTATCAAAAAGAAGGAGTTCATACTCGTCTTCCTCTTGTAGCGTGAAATAGATAGTGGTTTTAACGATGAAGGGATTAGGGTATACAACAAAGGACCTGAAGGATGACTCGGGATCTGGACATTTGACTAAGGATGGTGTACCATTACTTATAAGTACCCCGTGTGCATGAGTTTTGTTGGATGCTAAAATCGCAACCTCTGACTTGAAAGGGGTTTTACTACTGGTAACATTATCAAATTTTCCGCCCATCAGTGTCGTTGTGGGTCCGAAGTTTATATTATCAAGCGAAGTAGATCTATATAGAACATCTCCTCCATCCTCGACTGAAGAGAAAATAACCATGAGCCTGTTTAGTGTTTCATCAAGAAGTGCAACCGGACGTGTTCCAAACTCTGAGATACTATGCAAGTTATCCCACTTTCCGGAAGGGCGCCGAACCAGCAGAGCAATAGTAGGGTAGCCAGGCATATTGTAGCTCGTTTTGACAGCACAGTATAAAGTGCCATCGCTTGCCACTGCAAAGTTGATATGGTCATCGGCCATACCCTTGCCGACATCGAGCGCTGAACGGGAGACAGGTAATTCATCTGCAGACCATTCGGTAGGAGAAGCACCATCCTGATGTGTTCTAAACCCAAATCTTTTAGTGTTTTGATTTGACCAGAAAACACCCACTTTCCCGGGCAAGGAAACGACTCCTGCTATATCATCATTTTTCACCCCTGAAGCGAGGGTAATAGGGGAACTCCAGGTGGTATAAGGAGCATCGCTCCAACGCACGTTTATTTTTTTTACAGCATCAGAGGCCAGCCACATTCTACCTTTGTTATCAATGTCGATAGTTGCAGTCTCTACTCCATTGTCAAGTTTAATATCAACCGTTGTGGGTCTTTTGGACCAGCGTTTATAGGTATTTTGCGACTCTACATACTCTATCGATACTAGAAAAGCTTTATTGTTTAAAGATTTGGTTGAGTCCTCCGCTTCTGAGACTATGTTGGTGAGTGGGGTTACCTCTTCAAACAGCAGTACATGTACTATCGCATCTTCCACCTTGCAATCTGCTTTAGTCACTGTGCTCGATGAAAGAGTCATTACGCGGGTCCAACTGTCATTATCGAGTCGCCATAAATGGGTGCCACTGGTGTCGGGCAGTACAGCCCATTGCGTGCAGGCATAGGTCCATAATTTAGACTGGGGTTTCTCACCTGTGTTTTTGGTTATAGCAAGCTTGGCCAGTCGATCAACTGAACGCAAACCTTGCATTTCCTGCGCAGACAATGCTATAGAAAAGAAGGATGTATATATAAATAACGCAGTAATAAATTTATTCATAGAATCCCTGATAAGGCCACAACCAAAAGAGGATAAGTAGTTTAAACAGACTTATCCTACCACGCAAGATTATATTTACACTCAGTTGCCTTTAAAATATGCAGCTGTCATGCCAAGTCTCAAAATATTCAGTTCAGTGCCGTGTGGGCCTATGTGCTGAGCAGAAGTATACCAATACTATGTATATGCTAATTATGATAATAAGTTGTACTAAGAGGCTATTAAATTTATGATATAGGATATTCTTAGATAACCATATATAAACTCTGTGTGTAAATGCATGCGTTAGCTATGCAGTTAAATAATAGTTTGCATATCGGACAGTATATTAGAATGCTGCTCTCGCTCTTCTTTTTGGAAGGATTCCCCATAGAATTTTTGAATTCTGTTAAAGTTGAGTTTCATATATTTATAATTTTTGAAACTGGAGAGCTTAGTTCTGAGTGAAACTAATTTGATGGCATTGAGCTTCGCCGCCTCTGAATTAGCTGGCAGAAATACCTCAGCCGCTAGAAGCGGAAGGGACTTGATGAGATAAGACACTACTATACGCATACACATTACCCGAAAAGCGAGTCCGCTACGGACTCCCATATTTACATGAATGCGATAGGGCATAATCACCTCAAAGCACTTGGCCCCTTCCGAAATGAATCGAATAAAATAGTCCCATTCTAGGCGCGCCGCAGGCATGAAATGTTTAAACTTAAGTTCGTCTTCGTACCAGATGGTATATCCTGCCATAGCGATGGCATAACAAATTTCGTAGTCACCGCCTGCCGTTAGTTTGCCAGCCATCCGATCAGTAAGCAGTGGCTTAAATCCTGCTTTCAAGAGCATATCATAGGCTGATTTTCGTATTACACAACCTGCACCATACACAAACTGTCTGTTCACCGGTCCTGATGTTTTTGCTTGGGGGCCATTTGCGAAAAAACCATGGCCGATCGCCCATTGGGGTGGAGGAGACTCAAATACAAGCTCTCCGTTTCCTCCCAGCACCCCTATTTCCGGGTGTGACGTCATAAGATAGAATGCCCTACTTATGTAACCAGGGCTCAACCAGTTATCATCGTCACAGAATAAGACAAAATCATAGTTTGAATGGGTAAGAGCAAGTTCGCGTGCATAGGTTAGGCCCTGCCTTGGCTGATGGAACAGGTGTAATCGGGTCGGCTGACCCTGTTTCTCCCATTCCTCAAGTACTACTTCGGAGGTGTTGTCAGTAGAGGCATTGTCAACTACTAGTACCTCCCAGTTCAGACTGAGGCTGATGTGCTGGATGGCAATGTGGCGGATCGTTTCGGGGATAAGCTTCGCCCCATTGTAAGTGCAAATCACAATCGAAATACCTAACCTCATATCCTGCTGAGTTTTAATGTAAAGTAAAGTTTCACTGCCATCAGGTAAATAAGGGGGCTGGTGTGAAACCGCAGTGCGTTCTTGATGTGCGACTCAACCAATTGCTTGTTGTGCAGGCTGTGCCACAGCCGAGCTGCTATATTAAGTGCATAAGTAGCGTAGTGTTTTTTTGAATTTCGGAGTATGGAATCCTTCTGATGTTCTGGTAAGTGGTTTTGAATGAGTAACATGGCCTTGTAAAGGTCCTCCAAGTGCTCCCCTTTCAAAAACTTACTATTGGTGATAGAAGCAGTGTGCTGCCTGTGTTCCGCCAGTGTAAGCGGCGTATAGGCCGTCGGGTAATGACGTGCTATCCGTACCCACATCTCCCAATCCTCTCCGTAGTTTACGCCATAAAAAGCCCCTAGCTGCTCGTACACTTCTCTGCGCACTGTCATGGCAGCATACTGAATCAACTGTTTTTCCCCGATCCTCGCCAGCCAGTTTGACAATAGGCCATCCTGTTTCATTTCAGCATTCTTTTGCGACACGACCTGACTACGTTCGTTAATACTGCAATAGCCGCTAAAGGCAGCACCTGCTGAAGGGAATCGCTCAAAGAGCTGTTCTATTCTGGAATAGTAGCCTGGTCTGACCTTATCATCCCCATGCAATAGATGTACAAGCTTTCCTTTTGAGCGGTTGATGCAGGTTTCAAAGTTCCGGAGACTCCCGACATTCTGTATTTGTCTGAAATATCGGATACGTCCCTGACCAACCTCAGCGACCAGCTTTTCAATATCTGCGTCAGTGCTGGCATCATCTACTACCTCAATCTGCATTTCCACTTCAGGTATACCATGTGCCAGTACGCTATTTAAAGTGTCCTCCAGGTAGATAGCACAGTTATATACCGGTATCATCACTGACCAGGTAGGTCTGTGGAATATACCTTGAAGTGGTGCGATTTTGGGAGGAGAAGAAGGTATGCTAAGCATTAAATAGAACAGTCAAATTAATATAAGTAGTCTTTATTTATTTAATAGTAATACGATGTATAATTAAATTTAATAAGATGAAATGTAATTATTTTAGCTGTCTAGCCGTTTGGCTTTTACCGAACCTTAAAACGGTTATACACCTGAGTTTGCTTTTGAGTAATGATTTGATGCTACCTGCAAGGCTGATTATCGGCTCTACTCTTATTCGAAACCATACCTGACTATGGAGGGAAAGGTGTTGGGCCAGAGCCTTGATGATGAACTCCCGCTTATACCTGGCAGCCAGTTTTACGCTTTCTGCCTCCAGATTAGGATTGTATTTCTTTAAAATACACTGTGTTATATAGTCTAGCTCCCTTATGCAGCTTATCCATAGACCCAGATTCTGCTCTGCGATGAGTGGCTCGAAGTTATGCCTGTAGCACTGAATAAAACTGCTAGGGATTGTATAATAGCTGCCTGCAAAATAGCGTAGATTGCGCAGTACCTGCTGCTGCTGCGCCGATTCATATTCTTCCTTCTTTAGTACCTGATGTAGGCTCTGGTCAGTTACCCTATAGTCTAGCAATACTTCGGGCAGGTTGTAGAATCTGTACTTACGGGTGAGTTGCCAAAAGAGCTCAAAGTCTTCAGAGTAATCAGCAGCATATAGCCCTACTTCCTGCACGGCTTCTTTACGGTACATGACTGTGGGGTGGTAAAGCCAGCAAATGAAAGTTAGGTTGTAGTAAATGTGCTCACTCCTCATCTTATCCTGCCTGATAAAGCGTCCGTCTTCTCCCACCACCTTGACCATGGATGAAACAAGGGCGCAATCCGGATTGTCCAACATGAAGGTATACTGCACCTGTAGCCTGTTCGGGTAACTGTTGTCATCAGCGTCCATTCTAGCTATAAGGCTGGTTCTGGCCAGGCCTATACCTTTGTTCAGGGTAGCGGAGATGCCCATATTCACTTCGTTCAGGTATAGCCTGATGCGGGAATCATCATAGGAATGTATAATGGCCACACTGTTATCGGTTGAGCCATCGTCGATGATGATGAACTCAAATTCCTCGAATGTTTGCCCAAGTATACTGTCGATAGCTTCTGCCAGAAACTTCCCTGCATTGTATACCGGCATTAGGACCGTTAGCTTTGGCACCATCATCGGACAAGCGATTTTAAACTTTTCTTGATGGCAACTTTCACTTTCAAAGGAAACGTGACCGTTGTAAAATATAGACGGGGATAACGGTAAGGTATAAGCGCTCTCTTTAGCAGGTGTGATGTCGCGCTCTCTTCTTGTTGCGACTCCTGCAGATAGTCTTCCAGCCACTCCAGGAAATAGCGGCGGACCTTGTGGTAATGACCATCAGATTTTACTTTCTGTACAATAGAGCCGGTGCGCTGCCGGTATTTATTCTGGCAATCGGACGAGATGTATACTTTCTCCTGCAGATATATCTTATGAAGGAAAGCCTGGTCTTCATATAACTGAAACTCCTTCGTGAACGATTCTTCAAAACCTCTGGCCCAGACAATGGCTTCTTTAGTCAGCATAAGGCCTGAGGGACATGGTGCAGCGCCTGTGTGAAGTGGGTACAGGTATGAGGTGAGTTCCCCCGGTGCGTAAGCCCTGTCCTGGGGTGCGCCAACAGGAGTAGGAATGTCTTGCTGATATGAGTTCTCCCAGCTATACCAATAGAAGGAAGCCTCTGCCACCATGGCTATTCCTTTTTCTTTTCGAAATAAGGCAACTTGTCGTGACAGTTTTTGGGGAAGCCAGACATCATCGGCATCCAGGAAAGCGATCAGCTCACCTCGTGCATGTTCTATACCTGTGTTGCGGCTTGCACTCAGGCCTCTGTTAATATGCCCCGGATGCTCGTGATAGAAAACCTTGCCGGGGTAGAGTGCTGCATACACCTGTGCCATAGCGGTACTTTGATCAGTTGAGCCGTCATCTACAAGTATCAGTTCCCAATACATGTAATCCTGCTGCAGGACACTATCGATGGCCTCGCCTAAGAACTTCTCTTCATTGAGGAAAGCTGTGATTACTGAGACAAGAGGAGTAGGGCTTGTATGCATAGCTGTATTAAGTTAATGCCCATTCCAGGAGCGTTTTTGTAAATTCCGTTCCTGTCATATTGCTCACCTGGAATCGGCCTATGCGGTGCTGGTGCGTTTGCCTGTTGATCGTTCTGCCTTCTGTGGTAAATGCAGCATCAAAAGAAGCCGCTTCCGCCGCCTGTAAGGTAGCCGCATTGTAATGCCCATAGGGGTAAGCCATTAATGAAATGCGATAGCCGGTCAGTTCCTGAAGTAGATCTCTGTTAGCTGCCATTTCATCTTTCTGAAAGTCGAAGCTATGATGCCCCAAAGCAGGATGCGTCTTGGTATGCCCCCCTATGTCAAAGAGCTCTTGCTTTGCTAGTTCGGCAAGCTGGCCTGTAGACATACTTTTGTAGGTAGGCCGGTGTGCTACTTCTGATTTTGTCCAGTCACGGACCTGTTGCAGCAGTTCCTCGATTTCGCTGTCTGGAAGCACCCGCATTGCCGCCCACAATGCCAGAAACAGTTCGCTGCGCCGGGTGGTAGGTGAGGTATGGGATGCCTTCCAGTGCATGTGGTGGTGCTGGAGGCTTTCCGACATTTCAGCTTCGTGACCCAGGTCTGTTTTTATTAGCACTCCCTTTACTTCCATGGCAAATGTAGCAGGCAGATGAGCTGAGTAAAGTATAAGGTTTTCCAGTTCATCCCACCAAAACTCCCGCTCTGTTCCCAAGTTGCAGGAGGTCACAAAGAAGGTAGCCGGCAACCGGTGTTTCTCTAGTAGTGGCTTCGCCGTTTCATAGTTGTCGATGTAACCGTCGTCAAATGATAATGCGATCAAGCGTTTCCGGCGTCTTTTTTCTTTTGCCCTGGCCGCAAGCTCATGCAGGGGTACGACCTCACCTGTCTGACTTAATACCTGTAGTTGTTCCTCAAAATTTTGGGGGCTGACAGCGAGGTTCCAGATATCCTTTCCCGGTGCTGCTATACGGTGGTACATCAGCACAAGCGCTTTTGGCTCTAGGTAACTATTTATTAAGTGACGAATCATAGGCGCTACAACTTTTGGGCTTTTACTGTCACAATCACCTGGTAATGCGGATCATGAAAGTTAAGCTTGGACGGCGGAACCTCCTGCTGGCCCATGCCATACAGAAAAGCAGAGGCCGTCAGTACATTGCCAAAAGTGCCAACTGTGACCTGGCTCTCCGGGAATGTTTCGTCCATGACTTTGCGCATCGCTTTGTCTGTAAAAGCCCAGTACCAGGTATTCTTCCATTCGCCATGGTCGATCGGGGTGATACCCGGTACGGTCAAAAGCAAGACGCCCCCCGACTTCAGGATCCGGTGGCAGGTTCGGAGTGCGGCTTTAAAGTCGTATATCAGATGCAGGGTCTGGGTGAGGATGATGCAGTCAAACATACTGTCAGGTATGTGTGGAGCATCGCTTATGTCGCCAATATAGGTCGCGGCTTTGTTGGTAGAGTCCACGTGCAGTATATCGCTTTTGGTGACCTGCTTTCCTCCAAACTGCAAGGTATAGGCATTGTCGCCTATCTCCAGCACACTGCCTTTTATATGCAGCGATTCGCTGCGAAGGAAACTCTCGATATAATGACGGTCTACGGGACCTCCACGATCATAGCCAAATTCTTTGCTAAAAGGTATGATTCTGTCAAAGTCTCCCAATGCCACTGCTCCCGGAGCAGGAACATGGTTGTTGTACAGCCCCATATTGTGCAGCATTCTGAGTGTGAAGGCAGGCGCGTATTTTTTAACTTGAGCTCTGAACATGGCCGTATTTCTTTTAAGGATGTATTTATAATAGAGAGGACGTCTGTGCAGCTTTAGGAGCTGAAGGTTTTCTGCGGAAACATCGCCCTTGGTTTGACGGACGCTTTTCCATAATTCTGAGCAGTAGTAGTTTCGCCATACTTCCTGTCCCCGTAGGTAAGCCTTCTGCTCATTTTCAGACCTCAGTTCTTTTTTCTGACGATCTAATACTCCCAGTACGCCGCCCAGCATAGCCGGAATGTTGTTTGACATATTTGCGGTGTGAATGCGATAGGCCGCTATCTTGTTCTGGTGATGGAATACAGGGTATTTTCTGGTTATCTTCAGGTATAGATCATAGTCTTCGCAGTTCCGCAGCATGGTATCATACTGAAATTCCGAAAATACCCATTTACGGAAGAGTACGGTCGAGATCATGCCAATATAATTACCCTGGAGTAAGTGTAAGTAATGGTCTGTTCTGACCTCTAATGTCTCCTCTTTCACCAAGCCTTCCTCCACGTACACTTTATGGTGGGCTCCTGACACAAAGGCAAGCTGCTTATTCCGGAGCAGGTACGACAAATTGGTCGTTATGGCGCCCGGCAGGAGCCAGTCGTCTGCATCCAGAAAAAGCAGGTAGTCACCGGAAGCACTTTTTATACCCGTGTTACGAGCTGAAGACAGCCCTTGGTTAGGCTGGTATACATATTTGACAGCACGAAAGGTGCCTGCTATCTCCCTCGTGTAGTCAGTAGATCCGTCGTTCACCACCACTACCTCTACAGCAGGATAGTCTTGGGTGAGCGCACTCTTGATTGCACCGGCCAAAAAGTGTCCCTGGTTGTAACACGGAATTACAACGGACACCAAAGGGTTTAGCTGAGAACCTGCCTTGCTCATACCTTCTGCCTGGAATGCTGCCTGTTCTTGAAATAATAATTCAGTCCTGACAAAACACCGAGTATCTCTACAAACAATGTTTTGTGACGATAGCGATAGTTGGGGAATCCTGATTTTAAGAGTTTTGCATACTGCTTGGGCAATCGCCAGAACAGGTGCCTCATATAGCCAGCCTTATGTTGCCGTTGCTGAATCATGGCGGCGGCGGCATGCCCCCGCATGTAGTAGAAAATCTGTTTTTTCAGACCCTCGATCTCCCTACGGTGCTTATGAAAAGCGACAGCCCTCGGGTTATAATGTATAGTATAGCCTCTTATCAGAATCCTATACCACATTTCAGAGTCGCCACTACAGCCGGCAGCCCCTACATCCAGAAGCTCATCAAAATACCCTACTTGCTCAAATATTGCCTTTCGGAAAGCCATGCTTGCCCCGGCCCCGATAACCCAGACCGGCGGACCCTGCGATAGTGTATGCTGAATAAAATCGGGCGTATAGTAGATGTCTGTGTAGCCCCGGTTAAAACTCCAGTGCTTTTCAAATATAAACTGAGCTTCGGTTTTTAATTCAGTTGCGATTACCAAGCCTGTCATAGCTGCTATACCTGAATCCTGAAAGGTTTTCCATACCTGGTATGCCCACAAGGGATGGACTGTAACATCATCGTCTATGTAGGCGACGACCGGAGCTTGAGCTTCTCTTGCGCCCGTGTTTCTGGCGATATCAAGCCCAGGACGCGGCTCCTTTATATAAGATACTCCCCCGAACTGCTTTACAACCTCAGATGAGGCATTATTTGAGGGCGCATTGTCAACTACAATGATCTCTTGCGGGTGACAGGACAGGCTCAAAAGCATGCGCAGACAGTTCTGCAGTTGAGCGGGCCTGTCACGAGTGCAAATAACAGCTGCAATTGGCACCCTGTCAGGTATAGCATCCTGTGAAACCGGAGGAAACAGGTTGTTCAGCCAAATTTCCAAAGCGTGAAAATCCTTTTGAGAAATCCACTCTTTCCAGGCAACTGGAGACATCTTACCTTGATGCTCATAATATGCTATGGCAGGCGAAATCGTCTCAATCAATCTGTCGTGGTAGCTTGTCTCTGTTAAGTATAGCTGCGGAGTTATAAAAACATGTCCCAAAGCCTTATCATGCCACCAAAAAACAAGGTAATTGCCTTGGTTATGGGTAGTCAGAGAAGGGACTGACAATCCTTTGTGCAGGTAGATGTGGCTGATCTGATGGGGTAAATGGTGGCGCATAGGGTATAATTTAAATGCTGTCCTGCGGAATCGAGAGCATTGCCTGCTTCAGTTGGATAGGAAACTGAGGGCGCACGGCGCCCCACCACTTGCCATACCACTGAATATTTTCACGGTAATCCTCCAGCTCAAACCTGAGGCACTCTTCGTGGTAGTAAAGCGAAATAGAGGTATCGCGCACGATGATGATAGAAACGTAATAGGAGCCGTCATTGAGAAAATTGCCAGGTATCGTGCACTCTCCCTCAACAAGGCCTTTGGCGCAGGTAACAGCAGGGGAGGGGAGGTCAAAAACACATTCGCCGCTGGCTGTGAACAGGTGGAGACCAATATTCAGGACAGTTTCCTCTTGCATATTCCAGAATTGAACCCTGACTGTAAGTGGTGTACGAATATCAAGTGGAGCATCCGGAGATGCAAGCTGTGGCTCGAGCTCTACAGACCGAATACGCACAAGGTCATTTCCGGGGGCTTCATCCTGTGTATGCCATACCTGCAGGAGGTGGGCGTCCTGGGTGCTGGTCAGGTACTTGTTTACTATGGCGGCCGAAGGACCGAATGCCTGCATTTGGCCTTGGTGTAACCAAACTGCTTTGTCACACAGGTTTTTGATGGCCTGCATGCTATGACTCACAAAAAGTATGGTTCTGCTTTCTGCCTGTGATACTTCCCGCATTTTGCCCAGGCATTTTTTCTGAAAATCAGCATCTCCTACGGCCAGCACTTCATCCACTATCAGAATATCTGGCTCTAGATGGGCTGCTACAGCAAAGGCCAGCCGCACATACATACCTGAGGAATAACGCTTGACAGGTGTGTCAATGAATTGCTCTACCCCCGAAAAAGCGATGATCTCATCAAATTTTCGCTGGATATCATGCTTGCTCATACCTAGTATATACCCACTGATGTAGATGTTCTCTCTGCCTGTTAGCTCTTGGTGGAATCCTGTGCCCACTTCCAGCAGACTGCTGATCTTGCCCTTGCCTCTTACCGTGCCATGGGTTGGGCGCACAATGCGGGAGATAATCTTGAGCAGGGTAGACTTTCCAGATCCGTTTTTGCCAATAATACCAATGGTTTCGCCATGCTTTACCTTCAGGTTGATGTTCTGCAATGCCACGATCGTTTCAGGTGAGGTGTCTTGTTTATTCCCTTGGGTGATCTGGAAAAAAGGATCTTCTTTTCTGAGAACGTTGGCGGTCCACCAGCGCTGCAGGTCCTGTTTGAACGAGCCGGTGCCGATCACGCCAAGGCGATACATCTTATACAGGTTCTCTATCTCTATGATGGTCTCAGACATGTGGCGAGGCTTTAGACAACATCAATTAATTTATCACCCTGCTTATTGAACAGCAACATGGATCCCGTGAGGAGCACTACTATAAAGCCCAGACTATAAAAGAAATGAACTACAGTGATGGTGCCTTCACCTAGAATAGACAGTCGAAACAGTTCAAATACTGGAGTGATTGGGTTCAACTCCACGACCCAGCGTGTGTTCTCTGGCACAGCAGATAGTGGGTAGATAACTGGCGTTACGAACATAAGTAGTCGGGTACCGAGCGTCACCAGGTTCGACATGTCGCGGTACTTGGCTGTTAGGATGGAGAATAATAATCCCATACCTAGACTGATGGCGGCAGTAAGCAGAATAGCCATAGGGAAAGCCAAAAACCAGAGACCCGTTTGTAGCTGTAAATCGGTAGTAATACTATAATATATAATAATAGCCAACAACATAAAAAATTGCATGCCAAAGCGCAGCAGTTGGGTGCCTATGACTGATATAGGCATAATGATACGAGGGAAATATACTTTGCTAAAAACCTGAACATTTTCCTTGAACGTACTAGCTGTACCGATGAAGCTGTCACTAAGGAAATTCCAAAGCACAATGCCAGAAGCATAAAATAGTACAGGAGGTAAAGCACCAGTGGAGATATCTGCGATCTTATGAAAGACCACCACAAAGGTGATCAATGTAAGTATGGGCTGAAATAAGATCCAGATAGGCCCTAGTACAGTCTGCTGGTAGTTTAATATAAAGTTCCGCCTAACTAAACCTACAAGCAGGTGGCGATAAGACCAAAGCTCCTGCAGGCTATGATTCCAAACGCTTGTCTTGCTACTTATTTCCCATTCCCATACTCTGGTAGCTATAGGCATATTTCAAAATTTTATAATAATATAACTATTATTACTCCTAATTGCCTAAAATGTTCTGGTCAGATATAACAAATCACAGCATGTGAACTACTTGTTTTGGTTGACTTCGTCTTGTTTTGTCACTGATATACGTCTGCCATTGCAAAATTTCTAATCTTTTTAATTCAATTAATTCCCATGTGCAGCTTCCAAGATCAGGAGGAGTGATTTTAGTATTTATATTTAAATTCTAAAAGGCCCTTATACTAAAATGGAATTTATGTTCGTTTTGTCCTAATTCATCTAGTGTTATGAAATTAGATATGATTTGTATCAAAATCATAGATTCATTTTTTCCAATCAACTACCTCAAAAATCCGCTAGCCATATCTTATTCAATTCATTGATTTAGTTATCGATATAAGCCGATATTGATCTATGTAGAAAATTTTATAATTGAAAAATTATAAATTAAAACAAAGCTAAAGAAGCAATATCATATATTGAATACTAAATAGTTACACATTTTATTGTATTTAAGTCATTTTAAATATGAAATATAATGATAAATAGAGCTATTTGAGAAACAGGGTTTTCATTTCTGGAATTAAGTCGTTTACATTTGCCATTCGCTATTAACGAAAATATTCAAAATTAAGGAGGAGTGTTTTCGTTAAAAGATCAGCCAAAAAGGATGTGAATCTTTAAAACTAATTTGTGTATGATTAGACTTTTAAGTTTCGGTAACTGATTATTACCGCTTTTAAAATTTTGTTAAATATGCCGAAAATGCTGACTGCTAGTGTTTTATAGGCGAAATTAAATAGCAGTAAAAGTACAATATCAATTAATTAAATTTTCAACTTTAGCCAAACAAGATGAAATTGAGATTTCGTAACCTAATGCTGCCGGTAATGGCCGGCGCAATTGCCTTTTCGTGTGAC
>NZ_JALKAA010000008.1 GCF_024171605.1 Pontibacter sp. HSC-36F09
TCCGTTTTACTTCCGTTTCCCCGCCCCGTTTGACCGGGTTGGGAGTGCAAAGGTCCACAAAATTTCCGAATCCGCAAGCACCCGGTGTTAAATTCAGCTGGCGTCCCGGGGCAGTTCCCCCTAACTCACTGAAAAGCACCGGGAATCATTTTGAAAAAACTTTCGGGTTTTGTCGCTTCTTAGCAATACAGGCTATTTAAACCTCCATTGCTAAGAGCTTGTTTGCTTTCAGAGCTTTTAATTGCTCCAAAGTATAGGTTGTTTGGTCAGTTTCAGCATAAGGAGATTGCTTTTACAATCTGTGGGATTCCCCTATGCTGTGCACCTCAGTTTCCCGTGCGCTAGATAGTAACAGCGTTTCCCCCTCTAATAGTTTCCTCATTAATTATTTTTTTCATTTTTTATTTTTCTTCCTTATACCAGGTATAGCCTCACTCTTATGTCTGCCTCTCTTCTACAAAAGAAAAAGCCCTCTCTTTTAGAAAGGGCTTATGTTCTAAATACTTCTGTTTCGCGTTTATGCTGATTTTGGCCTTTTATATAAAGGCACTGTGCTGCATGGCTCGCCGTACATCAGGCTACTCACTACTGGTGATAGTTTTCGCATGATCTCTACATAAGCATAAGTAGGAACAGGTATACTGCCGCATCCTTTGATCACAACTTTACCATCCCGATATTCTTCCGGATCTATTTTGGCAATCGCTTCCTGCATCAGCGCTTGTTCCAATGCTTCCAGATCGCCGAACACATAATAGTTAGCGTGCGCCTGCAGCTTTGTAGCCAGTAGCATATAAGCCCAGGTCGGCACGATGGCATCAACAGAACAAATGATGGCGACATTTTTCCCGGCATAAGCCGACCAGTCGTGTTCTTTCACAAAAGCCCGGAAATCCTTCTCGCGCAGAATCAGGCCCTGGAACAGATTGTCTTTTATATCATATACTACGCGCTCTCCCGGATGAAGCAACTCTTCCAGGTTTAGCGTCACGAGTGCGCTTTGCGCTACTTTGTTTATTATATCTGACATTGTTATAGCTTATTTAATCGTGTTCTTACTCGGACTTGTTATATAAACATCCTTCAGGTAGAAGGGTTCATAATAGGCCACATCTTCAAAAGCCTGCTGTTCGTACTTCACCAGCGCCAACTGCCCGATCGGTTTTGCGGATGGTTGTATACTATCTATAAACAACGCATTCACACTTCCTTCCTGTAACTTTTTGAACTTAAAGGCACCATTGCCGAAGAAAATGATCGGTTGTTGGGCTAATTGTTCCTGAAAGCTTTGCTCATCTAACACTATTGGCGTGACAGGCATTTGCTCTTCCAACCTGGAATTGAGCAGACAGGTATAGACTTCCATACGGCGGGCATCCATCATGGGGCAGAACAGGTAGTCCTGCGCATTGGGCACACCATCTATTGCTTGCTTCGCCAATCCATATAAAGTAGACACTTCCAGCAACGGAATATCGAGCGAATAACAAAGGCCTTTGGCGGTAGAGCTCCCGATCCGCAAACCCGTATAGGAACCGGGCCCTCCCGAAACAGCCACAGCACTCAGGTCATGCAAGTTATAGCCACAGTTCTCGACCAATTGTGAGATCATGACTGTGATGTGGGATGAATGAGACTTTTCGATCTGCAGCTCGGATGCGCCCAATAAGTCCGCTCCTTTATATAAGGCAACAGAGCATACGTTAGACGAGGTTTCGAGCGCTAGCAGTAGTGGCATACTTTATACTTATAATAAATGATATGACAAAAGTACGGCCGAAAGACCAAGAAACAAAAAAGGGTGACACCGGACCGGCACCACCCTTTTGCTTATACCTTGTTTGCTTACTTCACTTTCAGGTATGATGCATATTCCTGTTGATTGCTGAGCACTCGCTTGGCCATCAGAATATCCGGATCGTCATCGAAAGAAGACTCGATGTAGCCTTTCTGCAAATAGTAGCGAGAAGCAATTTCCGCCTCGAGCATTTCCTGAATCTCGGCACGGAAGCGCGTCAGGTCATTCGACTTGTTATGCGATACCTTTTTCTTAATAGCATCCAGCTCCAGTTTAATGTCATCCAAGTGCTTTCCATCCTTTGCCTGCTCAGTCAGTTGTTCCAGTTCGCGCTCTACTTTAGTGGTGTAGTTCACATCTTTGTTATCCAGGAACGTGATGAACTTCTGGTAGTCGGCATCGGTCAGCTTAAACTGCTTGGCTGAAGGTATAGTCGGGTTCTCTGCTCTGTACTTATTGGCGTACTCAAAGAAGTATCCTTTAACTGCGATTGTCCTGGCAATTTCAGAATAATCCTTTCGGGTAACTTCCACATCCGGGCTAACGCCACCGCCGTCATACACGATGCGGCCTCCGGCAGTTTTGTGGGCCACCTTTAACGAATCCGGAATTTTGCCGGCGCTGCCGTCCTCGTTGCGATGCTGGTAATCAATGGCCTGTATGCTACGGCCGCTCGGGATATAATATTTAGCAGTTGTTACTTTCAATTGTGAGTTATAGGAAAGCGGACGTGTTGCCTGTACCAGGCCTTTGCCGAAAGTACGTTCCCCTACTAGTACCGCTCTGTCATAGTCCTGCATCACACCGGCCACAATTTCAGAGGCCGAGGCACTGCGCGAACTGGTCAAGATCACCATCGGAACCTCCTTGTCCAGTGGTTCATCCAGCGCTTTGTAGGTTTTGTTCCACTCCTTTACTTTGCCCTTGGTACTTACAATGTCACTGCCCTTGTCAACAAACAGGTTGGAGATGTTCACAGCTTCGTGCAGCAAACCACCCGGATTGTCGCGCAAATCGAAAATAATCTTCTTAGCCCCCTGCTCTTTCAACTTCTGAACAGCAGTTCTCACTTCTTTAGAAGCATCCACTGTAAAGCCTGACAGTTGGAAGTAACCGATTTCGTTATCGATCATGCCATAGTAAGGCACGTTGTCGACCATAATATTAGCGCGGGTGAGTTCTACTGTTCGTGATTTGTTTTGTCCGTAGCTGCGCACTTCAAGTTTTACGATAGAGTTAGCCTGCCCTTTCAGCAACTTGCTCACCTCGGAAGTAGTCTTACTGGAAACATTTACGCCATCTATTTTCACGATCTCATCGCCTATTACCAAACCCGCCTTATGGGCCGGGGAGTTTTCATAGGGCATTTGTACCACAATCTTATTATCGCGGCTGCCAATGAGTGCGCCTATACCGCCATACTGACCGGTGGTCATGGTGCGGAAATCTTCAATATCGTCTTCGGGAATGTAGTTGGTATACGGGTCGAGCGACTTGAGCATCGCGTCTATACCTGTGCGCACTAGTTTGGAGGGCGGCACTTCGTCTACATAATAGGTGTTTACTTCTTTGAAAAGCGTGGCAAAAACATCGAGGTTTTTAGCTATTTCGAAATAGCGCTCCGACTCTGACTTAAAAGAGAAGAGGGTCAGCGCTAAGCTGCCGGCGAGGATGCCAGCTAGTAACTTCTTGTACATAGAATTTCAGGTTTAGGGGCGGGGTAAGACTATCTAGTCAAACAACGTTCCAAACCGGAAATTAGTTTTTTTTGGATTGTATCAAAGGATTTTTTTTCCTTGCCGATGTAAATAATGGCAAGGAGGCTGGGTGCCTGCCCCTGATGTTGGGTAAGAAAGTGCTTGTTAAGGCGGTAAGCCTCACGTATCTGGCGCTTCAGGCGGTTCCGGTCGACGGCACGCTTAAAGTTGCGCTTCGAAACGGAAATAACCAACTGCGTTCCTTCGGAAAGAGGAGCTTCAGGTGTGTGGTATACAAACCTGAGCGGATACAAATTAAAAGAAGAACCCTTGCTAAACAGCAGCGAGATGAGTCGCTTACTGCACAAGCGTTCTTCTTTCGAATATGTATAAGAAATCGGTTGCTCTGCTGGCTTGTTGTTAGCTGGATCCATACGCGTGACGGCTCCGGGCTGAGCAAAGCACAACCAGATTACTAAGCTTTGTGTCTTCTTTCGTCAGAAACAGAAAGTCTCTTTCTGCCTTTAGCTCTTCTGCTAGCTAATACTCTTCTTCCGTTAGCGGTTTCCATTCTTGATCTGAAACCGTGCTTATTTCTTCTTTTTCTCTGCGAAGGCTGGAATGTTCTTTTCATCGGATGCCAATGGTTTTATTATGGCCTGCAAAATTAGGGAAGCTTTTCTAAAATAGCAATCCTACTTCTCATATTATTTCAAAAAATACAGAAAAAATCGGCTGCACACCCCTTTATACTACTTCTAACGCGTAGCTATACCTTGAGTTGGGCCTTATCTGAGGGCTCTATACCTGGGTTAAACGCAGATTATCTTAATTTTACACCAAACGCTATACCTTCCCGCAACTATGATCCGACACCACCTCTCCTACGCCAATCCGCTGACGCACTTCCTGGATATCACCATCACTATACCTGACAACAGACAACAGGAGCTATACCTGCAACTGCCTGCCTGGCGACCGGGCCGCTACGAATTGCAGCATTTTGCCCAGAAGCTACGCGGTGTTACGGCTAGCGCCAACGGGGCGGCTATACCTGTTCGCAAGGTAACCAAAGACCGTTGGATCGTAGAGACTGGTGACGCGGAAAATATCGAGGTTCGCTACAGCTTTTATGCCCGGCAGATGGATGGCGGCGGCTCCTGGCTGGATGAAGAACATCTATACCTGAACGGCATCAACTGCCTGATGGCGGTGGAGGACCGCACGCACGAACCGCAGCAACTGCAGCTCGCTATACCTGACAACTGGCAGATCGCCTGCGGACTGCCTGAAATTGAACACCATACCTTGCTGGCTGATAACTATGATCTGTTGGTAGACTCCCCTTTGATTGCCAGCGCCTCACTCAAAAAAGAGACTTATACCGTAGCTGGTATACCTTTCCACATATGGCTGCAGGGCGATTGCCGGCCGGATTGGGAGCGGATCAAAAAAGACTTTGAAGCTTTCACAAAGGAGCAGCTGGAGGTGTTTGGCGACTTTCCGGTGCAGGACTACCATTACCTGAACGAGATTCTCCCCTATCGCTTTTATCATGGGGTAGAGCACGTCAACTCCACTGTCATCACACTTGGTCCGGGCGAATTGCTGATGACACCCGCTCTGTATAAGGAGTTTCTGGGTGTGAGCTCGCATGAGCTTTTCCACACGTGGAACGTCAAGCAGATACGCCCAAAGGAAATTTTGCCCTACGATTTTACTGGTGAGAATTATTTCCGGACAGGCTATGTGGCGGAAGGTATAACGACTTACTACGGCGACTACATGCTGGCCCGCTCGGGTGTGTTCACGGCGTCGCAGTATTTTGACGAGCTCAACACAACGTTGCAACGCTACTTTGCAGACCACAGCCGCTACCACATGTCTGTCGCCGACTCGTCGTTCGACCTCTGGCTCGATGGCTACAAAACCGGTATACCTGATCGCAAAGTGTCTATTTACATTAAAGGAGCCCTGACTGCCCTACTACTCGACCTGCAACTGCGCCGTGTTACCAGCAATCAGGAAAGCCTGGATACGGTGATGCGACACCTTTGGGAAGATTTTGGGAAGCGCGGCATTGGGTATACCGAAGATGATTACAAGCAATTGGTGCTCCGTGTCGGCGGCGTTGAGTTTGAGGGTTATTTTGACAGGTATATCAACGGTACTGCTCCGATCGAAAATGCTTTGGATGAGGCGCTTGCTTATGTGGGTTGTACCCTGCAAGCAGATGAAAATGCTCTGCTTTATGAGAGGCTCTTCGGATTTAAGGTAGTCGCTGATGCGCAAGCGACTAAAGTAACCGCTATCGCTCCTGACTCGCCTGCCAGTGCTGTATTAAGTATAGACGACGAGTTGATGGCAGTGAATGGGCGAAAGATTGAACAGAACCTGCAAGCTTTATTAGCGGACACAGATCTCACACAAGGTATAGCACTGGCGCTATTCAGAAACAAGCAACTGCGTCAGGTCAGGCTGGAGCCAAGCCAGCATACCTACTACACCAGGTATAGCATTACCAAAAGAAAGGAAGCGACGGATACCGAGAAGCAAAACTTCAGGCTGTGGCTGAAGCAGGAGTTTTAGTTGAATAGCAGTTTGAGATAGAATGACGGCTGCTTGAGTCGCTCGCGCAGATCGAGGTCGGTGAACATACAGGAGATCGTTTCGGCGAGGGCTTGATTTTTTGATGCTTTGCTCGCTACTTGGTTAAATAGCCATGGGTAGTCCAGCAACTGCTGCATTCGGCGGCTAAGCTTGAGTTCTTTCCAGAGTCGGTTGTACACAGCTTTGTCGTAGCCTTGCATGAAGCCGGCGGAGAAGTTCTGCTGTTGCAGGCACAGCTCGGCCTGCGTAGCGGCCCAGCGACCGCTGATCATGGCATTGCTGATTCCTTCTCCTGTAAAAGGGTCGATCAAGGAGGCGGCGTCACCCACCAGCATGTAGTTGTCGCCGGAGATCACGCGTTTTTTGGAGCCCAGCGGCAGGCCATACCCTTTGATGTCACTCATCAGTTCTGCTGCTGCAAAGCGCTGTTTGAATTCTGGGTGCGTCTCGATGATGCGGAGCATTTCCTTCTTCAGGTTGATCTTTTTTTGGCTCACCGTCTCGCTCAGCATCCCTACACCCACGTTGGCATAACCGCCCGGTAGTGGAAAGATCCAGAAATAACCCGGCAGAAAATCTTTGAGAAAGTGCAGTTCAATAAAATTATCTTTATCAAGGCCCGCCACATTTTTGTAGTACGCCCTGAGGCCGGCGCAGTAGTGCTCAGGTTCCTGCTTTATACCTGCCTCGTGCCGTGCAAAGGCAGAATGTGCCCCATTGGCCGCAATCAGAAGGCAGGTGCTAAACTGGTGTTCGCCGCTTTTGTCGGTCAGTGAGAACCCCTGCTCGTTCCTCTCCACTTTCGAAATGTCTATACCTTCCAGTAAAGTGATCTCGGGCCGCTTCTTCACCTGCTCGATCAGGAAGTTGTCGAAGTCAATCCGTTTGGAGATGTAGCCGGAAGGAACGTCTTCTGCAGCTTTGTAATCAGGCTTGAAAGGGACGCTGAGTTTGTGACCGGCCGGCGAGATGAAATGAATTCCCCAAGATGGCAACTGCTCTTCCTGCTGACTTAACAAGGCGGGCAAATCCGGAGAAATGCGTTTCAGTTCGTTGACTACTTTGCCGCTCAGGGCATCGCCGCATACCTTGTCTCTGGGAAAAACGGCCTTATCAAGCAGCACACAAGAGATGCCCTTGTTGGCCAGGTGCAAAGCTGCCGAGGCACCGCCCGGCCCGGCGCCGAGTATACAAATGTCGTGTTGCTGCATAAAAACCTTCTGCTGAAAGAAGCTAAAAATAAACAGCAAAAACGAGTCTGTTGCTATACCTGCCGCAAAAGGACATAAAAAAAGGAAAGCCCTTGGGCCTTCCTCTCATTATTTCATAGTCTTATTTTGCATTCCTGACGCACTCACTAATAGTAAGGGGTGCTTTCGCTACCTTTCGCCAGGTTAGATTGAATTACCGTATGGCTATTTCTTGTCGTAAGGCGTGTTGTTACCGCCTTTTGCCAGGTTTCGGTTTGAGTTTTGCACTTTGGTATCGTCTGCGTTCAACGCATTCTGGTTCGGCTGAGAATCAATATTACCCATTGGCTTGTTCGGATCTTTACCTTCAGGGTTATTCTTCTTCAGCTCGTCCAGTGTTTTTTTATTTTCGTTTTTCAAGCTCATTTTCGTCAGTTTTAAGGTAATCTATACTTAAGTCTTACCTGTTATACCTGTACTTTGTTACAATTTAGTGCAAATCAGGTCACTGGTTATACCTTCCATAAAACAAAAAAGGGAAGCTTTCGCCTCCCTTTTTTGGAATATATAAAACCCTTATACTTAAGACAATACTGTGTCAAAAGCCACCAGGTTCACAAACTGCTGCACGCGGCTGTCGATTTCCTGCTGATCTAATTTCTTCAGTCTTTCAGTGCCAAATTTTTCTACGCAGAACGATGCCATGGCTGAACCGTGGATGATCGCACGCTTCATATTCTCGAAACTGATGTCGCCTGTGGCGGCAATGTAGCCGATGAAACCACCTGCAAACGTGTCGCCGGCGCCGGTTGGGTCGAACACTTCCTCGAGCGGCAGGGCTGGCGCAAAGAATACTTTTTCTTCGTGGAACAACAGGGCGCCGTGTTCTCCTTTTTTGATGATCAGGAATTTCGGTCCCATCGCCATGATTTTGCGGGCAGCTTTTACCAAAGAATACTCGCCGCTCAGCTGGCGCGCTTCTTCGTCGTTGATCGACAGCACGTCTACCATACCGATAGTTTTCTGAAGCTCTTCCATGGCATTGTCCATCCAGAAGTTCATGGTGTCCATCACGATCAGCTTCGGACGGTTGGTGAGGCGCTCCAGTACCGTGCGCTGTACCTGTGGCGCCAGGTTGCCCAGCATTAGGTACTCGCAGTTCTGGTAGCTCTCAGGTATAATCGGATCGAAATCACCCAGCACGTTTAGTTCAGTTACGAGCGTTTCGCGGCTGTTCATGTCGTTGAAGTAGCGGCCAGACCAGAAGAAAGACCTCTCGTTCTCCTTTACCTGCACGCCTTCGGTGCTGATGTTGCGCTGGTGCATCAGGCTGATGTGGTCCTGATCAAAATCTCCACCTACTACCGATACCACATTCACGGGCTTCACAAAATAAGAAGCCGACAGTGAAATATAAGTGGCAGCACCGCCCACGATCTTGTCTGTTTTTCCGAAAGGAGTTTCCAGCGCGTCAAACGCCATCGAACCTACTACTACTAAGCTCATATTGCTGATTTTTGAATGAGTGATTTTTGAATGAGTGAATGGTTTCAGTTGATAATTGACACCATCAAGCTAACCATACAGCAATTTAATCATTAAAATAAATAAAAAAAGCCCCTGAAGGTTTGCTTCAAGGGCTTGGGGTGGAAGATGGGTCTCGAACCCACGACCCCCAGAATCACAATCTGGTGCTCTAACCAACTGAGCTACAACCACCGTGTCTCGTTTGAGAATGCAAATATACGTCTCGTTTTCTTATTTACAATACGCAGAAGGCATTTTTTCTAAAAACTTTGTAATCCTTCATAACCCTAAAAGGTAATCAACTCGCTATAAAGGCATTAATCAGCAACAGTAACAATTCCTGTCATTTCGACCCCCAGGGAGAAATCTGATAACTTAACAGGTATAGATTCAGATCTCTCCCATCGTCGGGATGACAGTTTAAAGTTTCAGGTCCTTATTTACTCAATTTCGTACCGCACCAGGGGCAGTAATTGATCACTACCATGGTGGCGCTTCCATTGTGAACAGGTATACCATAAAAACCTTCATCCCATTTGTTGATGATTACCTCCGGATCATCATACTTGATATCCCCTTCCGAATCCAGGCTTTCGTATACCTTGTCGGCCATCATCAGGCAGCAGTAGTTCTGGGAGTCGAAGCCTTTACTTCTCAGCTTTTCGACAATCGCCCAGTTGTAGCACGCTTCATTTTCGTGAATGGCCGCTTCGTAAGCCTCATACTCCTCCGATTGCAACACTTCCTCAGGCAGTTCTTTTCCGAAAAAGCGGGTATGCAGTTCTTTGAATCGCTCTAATTCCATGGCTATACCTTAGCGGTCAAACAACAGTCGCTCGCCTTTTTTGCTTTCGTCAAAGGCGCCATTGGCAAAAGCGAGGTGGCCGGAAACGAAGGTATGGGTAATCGTGCTGTTGAAGGTATGGCCCTCGAAAGGCGACCAGTTGCACTTGTAGTAAGTGTTCTCTTTGGTAACGGTATAAGGCTTATTCAGATCCACCAGCACGAGGTCAGCCCAGTAGCCTTCGCGTATGTAGCCGCGCTCGCGCACGTTGAAAAGGATGGCCGGCGCATGTGCCATTTTCTCCACCACTTTCTCTATCGTCAGTTTGCCCTGCTTCACGAACTCGAGCATCATCTGCACCGAGTGCTGCACCAGCGGCACACCGCTTGGCGCCTGCTTGTACTTGCCCTGCTTCTCTTCCCAGGTATGCGGGGCGTGGTCGGTGGCAATTACGTCGAGTTTATCTTCAAGTAAACCTTGCAGCAGGCCTTTTTTGTGCCGATGCTCCTTTACAGCCGGGTTACATTTGATCAGGGTGCCGTATGTATCGTAGTCTTCTTTGTCGAACCAGAGGTGGTGCACGCATACCTCGGCGGTGATACGCTTCTGCTCGAGCGGAATATCATTGCGGAAAAGCTTCAGTTCTTCTTCCGTGGAAATGTGCAGAATGTGCAGGCGGGTGTTGTGCTTCTCGGCCAGCTTCACCGCCAGAAAGGAAGACTTGAAACAGGCCGTCTCGTTGCGGATCTCCGGGTGGCACTTGATAGGTATATCTTCTCCGTACTTCTCTTCATAGATTGCCATGTTGTCGCGGATGGTTTGCTCATCCTCGCAGTGCACGGCAATCGGCAGCCTGGCCTTAGCAAAAATCTGCTCCAGCGTTTCTTCGTTATCCACGAGCATGTTCCCCGTGGAAGAACCCATGAAGATCTTGATGCCGCAAACGGTGTTAGGGTTGGTGAGCAGCACCTCGGCGAGGTTGTCGTTGGTGGCGCCCATGTAGAAGGAGTAGTTCGCCAGCGAGGTTTCGGCCGCGATCTTATACTTATCCTCCAGCAGCTCCTGCGTTACGGTATTGGGGACCGTGTTGGGCATCTCCATAAACGAAGTCGTGCCGCCTGCCACAGCCGCTCTTGCTTCAGTCTCGATGCTGGCTTTGCGCGTAAGTCCCGGCTCGCGGAAGTGTACCTGGTCGTCGATAGCACCGGGCAACAGGTATAGGTCGGTAGCGTCGATGGTCTGGTCAGCTTCGGTGGCTATACCTTGCCCGATTTGGGCGATACGTCCTTCTTTCACCAGCACATCGGCGGTGGTAGTGCTTCCTTCGTTTACAAGCTGTGCGTTCTTTATCAGGATAGATTTCATGCTGCTAAGGTATGTGCTCAACAAAGTTAACACACATTAGCGTAGATTCCTGCACAAAAAGGCCTTGATTGCTATACCTTAAATGAAAAGCTATAACTGCCGCTATTCGGGCTGCATCAGTTTGCCGATGAAGAGAATGGCACCCGAGGATTTTTCCCGGATCATGAAAACGAAAGGCCGGTCGATGCGCACAGAGGGCGGCAATGAGGTGAGCATTATACCGGTGGAGGTGGCCGCTGCTGCTTCCGTACCTTCTTCGTTCACTTCTACAAAAGTCTTGTGCTTTACTTCGGAGATCGCCAGGTTAGCACCGCCTTCTACCATCCGGCTAAAGTTGGCTCCACCATTAAAAGCAACGCCCATACCTAGCTGGCTCAGCATGTCTTTCAACTCTTTGCTGTACTCTAGTTTGAACTTGGGCATGTAGAGCTCGTAAGTCGTTTCTTTCGCATCTGCCAATAAAGTTGCCAGTCGGGCCGCATCGAGTTCCTGCACCACATCCTGCACCGTGCGGTCACGGCCGGGCACCAGAATCGTCATACTGTATTGCCGGTTGCCGTAGGGCAGGTCGATCAGTTGCAGGCGGTCATCCTGGTAGTGCAGGTACTTGCCGTCTTTCATCGCCATAAAGTCATGCGTAATAGTACTGCCGTTCTCCAGTTGGAAAGGGCCCGGTTGGGTCAGCTTTTTATCGAAAGGAAAGGTCCAGGTGCCTTTAAAGTAAATGGCGTTAATCAGGAACAGGATATGCTCGCGCCGCACATCGTCCACGATCGTTTCAATTTTGCCGTTGGTTTTGCTCTTCACCCAGTTGTTCATCTGGTCTTTGGCGGCCGGAGAGGAAAAATCGAGCCCTTGTACCGTCGCGTCGTAGTAGGTTTGATTTGTTTTGATGAAAGGTGCCTGCAATTTATACTCGTTGCTGTGCCACATGGAGTTGGCAGAAGTGAATACCACCTGCTTGTCTATACCTTTCAGCAAGGCGTCGAGGTCCCTGAAAGATTTGTTGATCTCTTCGTCGGTTGGCAGTGTAAAGCCCAGTGCTTTGCGCATGGCTTCTTTGGTTTCGCCATCAGCCCCGTTGTAGGCCATTCCCAGCGACATGCTGATGCTCAATGGAGAGATGAAAACGTTCTCCGGCCCTTCTGCCTCACTCAATTGCGCAAAAGCCCGGAAAGCAAAATCGTTGGAGCTCGCCACTGTCTTTTCTTCCTGTGCCGTTAGCGGACGGGTGTTAGGCGAGTTATCTGCCAGCTCTTTTTTACAACCTGAAAACAAACTCACCGCCACAAGGGCTATACCTGAGAGAAACACACTTTTGCTCATGAGAAACATTGGGGTAAAATAAAGTTCTATACCTGAAAGACCCGGATTGTACCGGGATGGTTGCAAACCGAGGTTAGCAATAAGCTATATAAGTTCTGCTTAGCTACAGGTATAGGTATGGTCTGAAGAACTTTTAAACATATAGATGCTTGGCACACGCCACACAAATACTAAGTTCATTTATTTCTAAAGGTTGATATAGTTCCCGAATATTCTCTGCCAGGAACCCAGGTTGAATTTTAGCTGGAAGATTTGGCTTGTACCCTATTGTTTGGCATATTATACACTGATTGAGCCATTTTTTAACTTCGGGATACTGCTTTGAATAAAGTTCTTTCTCTCGACCTTTCATTAATTCATAACCTAATAATGTATTTCATGCTTGTTTAACAACTCTACAAACTCTCTGAAGTCTTGGCTCAGCATCTTTTATAGTAAAACGTATATATTGATTACGTAGGATTTCAATTGCCGCTAATCTCTCTTCCGGCGTTTTAGTCAGCCAATAAGCGTAATCTGACTGCTGCTCCTTTAATCCTACTTTCCTAACGACCTTTTCCATCATCAAAGCATATTTTAATACAATATACGTATAATCGCCCGCTTGTCAGCATACCTTTATCCCGCTCCCGCAAATTTCCCGTACCTTTGCATATTAACACCAAACACAAGTACCACAAACATGGCTGAAGAAGCGGAGAAAGAAATAAGCACGTTCGAGGATTTTAAGCTGAACCGACAGCTGCTCAACGCCATTGAGGAGGCCGGTTACGAGAAGCCGACACCTATCCAGCTCAAAGCTATACCTGTGATCATGGGCGGGCACGATGTGATGGGCATCGCCCAGACTGGCACGGGTAAAACAGCGGCCTTTCTGCTGCCAATCCTCATGAAAGTGAAGTATGCCCAGGGCACCAACCCGCGCGCCATCATCCTGGCTCCCACCCGCGAACTGGCCATGCAGATCGAGGAGCACATTACCTTGCTGGCGAAGTATACCGACCTGCGTCATACTGTTATCTACGGCGGACTAGGACCCAAAACACAGATCGAGATCCTCAGCAAAGGCATCGATATACTGGTAGCCACACCCAAACGCCTGATGGAGCTATACCTGAAAGGCGACCTTATATTAAAAGAAGTGAAGACGCTGGTGCTGGATGAGGCCGACAAGATGATGGACATGGGTTTTATGCCGCAGATCCGTCAGCTGCTGGAAGTGTTGCCACGCAAGCGCCAGAACCTGCTCTTCTCGGCCACCATGCACCCCAAGGTGGTAGAATTATCGGAGGAGTTTCTGGAGTTCCCCACCCGCATTGAGGTCACGCCGCAGGCTACGCCGGTAGAGACGGTGAGTCAGGTGCTGTACCAGGTGCCGAACCTGCGCACCAAGATCGCGATGCTCGAGCATATTATTCGCGACAAGGAAACATTCAACCGCGTGATCATCTTTACCCGAAGCAAGAAAAACGCTGAGAACGTGGCCAAATTTCTGGAGCGTCGCGAGTACGGCGAAGTACGTGCCATTCACGGTAACAAAGGACAGAATACCCGCATCAACTCCATGGAAGCTTTTAAAGGCGGTGAAGTTCGCTTTCTGGTTGCCACGGACGTCGCCTCCAGAGGTATAGATGTGACCATGGTGAGTCATGTGATCAATTTCGATGTGCCGTTTGTGTACGAGGATTATGTGCACCGTATTGGTCGTACGGGTCGTGCCGAGAATGTGGGAGCAGCCATTACTTTTGCGAACCCAGCCGAGATGTACCACATCCGTAAGATTGAGAAGCTGATCAGGATGCAGATACCGGAGGAGCCGATGCCAGCGGAAGTAAAAATTCACGACATCACTTTCGAGGAGCAGCAGGCCATTGCCCGCGACATCGACCACCAGAAGCGCAGCGAGAACCCGGACTTCAAAGGTGCCTTCCACGAAAAGAAAGCTATACCTAAGAAGCGACCAGAGAGCAAACGCGACCCGAGAGCCTCATTCTGGCAAAAGACAAAAAAGAAGAAAAAATAAGTGAGAGCACCCTGTCCGATATGGCGGGGTGTTTTTGTTTACAGGTATAGCAGCGCTACTTCCCGGAAGCGGTAAACGAGGAAGGTCAGGATGAAACCCCACACGATACCACTGCAGAGCATGTATATCAGGATTTGACGGCGGGGCACGCCAAACACAGCGGCTATCATGGTACCAGCTATCGGTGTCAGAAAAAGCGGTGTGAAGAAGGCAACGCCCAGTATCCCGAAATTATGCCAAATTCGGATAATGAAGCGCGTCTTGGTACCAAATACGGGCTTTTTGGCCTTACGCCGGTATGCTGAGTACCACCGGGAGGCAGCGCGCCCTATAACGGAAAACACAAATACGCTCGTCATCATGCCGGCGATCGTCAGAGACACCGTTTCTAAATAGGATAGCCCCAGCGACATACCCGTTAGGGGCCCGCCTATGAATTTCACCATGCTGACCAGGTATACTGACGCGTATTTGAGAAGTTCCGCTACCACTCTACTGCTTTAAAAGGGATGTGCTCTGGTTGTTTTTACCTGACTGATGCGTATCCAGCATGTTATGAACGATGGTTCTAAGCGTTTAATTTCATCTTCATCTGATACAGGTCGATGCCTTGCGCCCAGAAATCCTTTTCTATTTTCTCCAGCTCAAAGCTCAGCTTTTGGTAGAACGGATATACAAACTGACTCGTCCGTACCTGCAGCCATTGCATACCGGGCTTTTCCTTCAGCTTAGAAATACGAAACAAGGCCAACTCCCGGCCTATACCTTTGCCCTGAAACGCAGGATGAACCAGATCCCAGGACAGCCTGGCCCAGGTATAGCCATCGAAATAATTAATACCGCCCGCACCGACTACCTGCCCCTCCCGCTCTACCACAAAGTAATCTTCGCGGCGCTCCTGCAGGTATAGTATAAAGTCGGCTTCTTCGTCGGGTGCAAAGTAGGTTGGCGTGTTGAGCCGCAGAATCTGTAGCAGCGCCTCCTGGTCAGCTGGGGTATAAAGCCTGATCATAATTGGCAGGTATGGCTATACCTTCGGACCGAAAGCCAGGTCGCCGGCATCGCCGAGACCGGGCACGATGTAGAAATTCTCATTCAGGCTTTCGTCCATAGCCCCAAGCCAGATGTGTGCTTCCGGCACTTCCTGCTGCACATACGCTATACCTTCCGGCGAGGCAATGGCAGCGGCAAAATGAACCTGCACCGGTTTGCCGTGGCGCAGCATCCCTTTGTAAGACTTGACAAGCGAGCGACCAGTAGCCAGCATCGGGTCCGCCAGGATCAGAATTTTGTCGTGCAGGTCGGTCGAGGCCAGATATTCCATGTTGATCTGCAGTTCCGTGTTCTGCTCCTCCACCCGGTAGGCTCCCACAAACGTACTGTAGGCTTTATCAAAATAGTTGAGCATACCGTTGTAGAGCGGCAATCCGGCCCTTAAGATAGTAGCCAGCACTGGTTGTGCCGTCAGCAATTGTGTCTGGGTAGTCGACAGTGGTGTCACGATGTTGCGGGTTTCGTAAGGCAGCGTTTTGGAAATTTCGTAGGCCAGCAGCTCGCCCAGTCGCTCCAGGTTGCGGCGGAAACGCAGGCTGTCATGCTGCACCGACACGTCGCGCAGTTCGGCTACAAAATGGTTGGCAAGCGATGGGGTTGCGGTGAGGATATGCAGGTTATCGTTTTGCATGGCTATGGCTGATTTGATAGGCTAAAGATACAGTCTTTCGGTCGTGTGGCAATCTCTGAGGATCAAAAACGTTAAACCGGTCAAGTGCTATACCTGTATAAGGCTGAGCTATACCTGCTTTCGTCGGTCGGCATCATGCAATTTCATGTGTTTTTGTTAATATTGTAACTTCTAAATAAGTACCTTACAAATCGCTTTCCCCTGATTAGAACTTTCTTCCTATGAGAAATATACTTGCCGCTATGGCATTTGGTCTGCTGGCTATACCTGCCGTGCAGGCGCAGGACGTGTACGTGCCTTACGACCGCGACACCTACCACCTGATAGACCGCTACCAGATTAAACTGGGAACAAAAGTGCCGGAGATGCATACTAATGTGCGCCCGATCGGTCGCCGCGACGTAGCTGCTTTGGCCGAAGCTGCCACAGGCGAGCCACGCTCCAACGCCGACATGTTCAACATCCAGTACCTGCTCAACGATAACTGGAACTACACTACGCAGGCCAACGACAATAGCAGCGAGCGCCCGATCTTCAACACCTTTTACCGCAACAAGACCGACTTGTATCATTATGAGTCCGAAGATTTTACTCTGCGTGTGAACCCGGTGCTGCACCTGGAGCTAGGCCACGATGACCAAAGCGACGGCATGCGCTACGTCAATACACGAGGTATACAGCTAGAAGGCAGCATCGACGATCGATTCGGCTTCTATACCTTCATCGGGGAGAACCAGGCGAAGTTTGCCGATTATGTGGTGGACCGCATCGAGCGCGATGGCGTGGTGCCGCACGAAGGGCTTTGGAAAGATTTTAAAGGCGATGGCTATGATTTTCTGACGGCACGCGGCTACATGAACTACTCGCTCTCGAAGCACGTGGAGATACAGCTGGGCCACGACCGCCACTTTATCGGCGACGGCTACCGCTCACTCGTTTACTCCGACTACGCCCCGCCGGCTTTCTTCCTCAAGCTGAACACCCGCGTCTGGAAACTGCACTATATGAACCTGTTTCAGGAGCTGACGGCTGACTACCGCCGGCGTAGCGGCGGCGACAGAATTCTGCCTAAAAAGTACATGGCCCTGCACCGCCTGGGTGTAAACATCACTGACAACCTGAATGTGGGTTTGTTTGAGCAGGTGATTTTCGGGCGCGAGAAAGGAAAGTTCGAGTTGCAGTACCTCAACCCGATCATTTTTTACCGCAGCGTGGAGCACAATCTGGGCAGTGAAGACAACGCCATGCTAGGATTAGACTTCCGCTGGAACCTCTTCAACACAGCGCAGCTTTACGGTCAGCTGGTGCTCGACGAGTTTGTGCTGAACGAGGTAAAATCGGGCGAAGGCTGGTGGGCTAACAAGCAGGCCGGTCAAATTGGTGCCAAGTATATCGATGCCTTTGGTCTTTCTAACTTAGACCTGCAGGGCGAGGTAAACATCATCCGTCCCTATACCTACCAGCACCGTGACGGCAGCTCCAACTACCAACACAACCGCCAGCCACTGGCCCACCCGATGGGTGCCAACCTGTACGAGTTTGTAGGTATAGCACGCTACCAGCCGCTACCACGCCTGCACCTGGTGGGCAAAGCCATTGCCACCCGTTTCGGTCAGGATGAAATTTCAGCAGAAGGCGACACCATTAACTGGGGCAACAACGTGAACCTGGATTATAACTTAAGACCATTCAACTATGGTCACGAAATCGCACAAGGTATACGCACCAACCAACTGCATCTCGACCTGACGGCCACCTACCAGTTCAAGCACAACCTGTTCGTGGACCTAAAAGGGATCATCCGCCGCACCGAAGCTGAGGCGAGCACACTGAGCAAAAATACTGTGTTTACTTCCGTGGCACTGCGCTGGAACATCGCCCAGCGACTGCATGAGTTTTAAAAGATCATCTATATGAAACGGACCGCGCTTGTCCACCTAGGTATTAGTATGCTCTATTTCTGGGTTATTATCCTAATGTCCTGGAATGTGTCGGGCGGAGATATTCTGGCGATATTTTTCGTTTCTGTTTGCGTCCTGATACATTTGTTTGTGGTACTCCTGAGGATGATTCTGTATAAGCATAAGCGAAGCTTTTTACCATTGTTGGGAGTGTTATGTGGCCTGGCACTTCACGTACTTTCTTTTTATCTGATCTCGGAGTACAGGCAGTACAGGCATGAAGTAGCCGGCGGCAATCGAGTTATACCCATGGAAGTAGAATAGTTAGTCTGTCACTGAAAAAAGCGGGAAGCCTTTCATAACAAGGCTTCCCGCTTTCGTTTTAAAGCCTGCTATACATACCTGTTCCATTTTAGTTATCTTTGCAGCGGCTGCGTGTACGGCAGGTATGGCGTGGTCAGAAATATTGTAATTCACTAATACTTAAAAACTTCCGCCAAGCTATCCCTGCATTATGGGAAGCAAACGGAACCGCCGCCTATACCTACAAGAGGTAAGGACGGCCTACACAACATGAAGACTTATCTCCGGATACTGCAGTTTGCAAAGCCCTATAGCCGCTTTGTACCGCTTTATACTATTTATACCGTGCTGGGCATTATTTTCGGCCTGCTCAACTTTACGCTCCTCATTCCGCTGCTCAGCGTGCTTTTCGGAACAGTAGGCGCAGACGATGCCGCCGCTATGGTGACCACCAAGCCCGAATTCAGCCTCTCGCTTGAGTATTTCAAGGATTTCTTCAACTACCATTTCGGGCAGGTGATACTGGAAAAAGGCAGGCAGGGCGCTTTGCTGTTCGTGTGTATCATCATTGTGTGCTCCGTTTTCCTTTCGAACCTCTTCAAATATCTGGCATTGAGAGTAGTAGGAGCGCTACGGGCACATGTCGTTAAAAAAATCCGCCATGCTACCTACGAGCGTGTGACGCAGCTGCACCTGGGTTATTTCAGCAACGAACGCAAAGGTGACCTGATGACCCGCATGACGGTAGATATTCAGGAAGTGGAAAACTCTGTGGTCAACACGATGACCGTCGTTATCCGTGAGCCTATCTCCATCATCGCCTTCTTTGTAGTGCTGTTTACCATGTCGGTTAAGCTCACGCTTTTCACCCTGATTCTGCTTCCGCTCTCAGGCATCCTCATTGCAGGTATAGCCAAGCGCCTGAAGCGGGCCGCGCAGCAAGGCCAGGAGTCATTGAGCTTTATCCTGACGATCATCGACGAGACGCTGAGCGGCATCCGGGTGATCAAGGCCTTTAATGCGGAGCCCTACATCCTGGACAAGTTCAACCAACAGAATGACCGCTACGCCCACCTACAGCGCTCCATTGCCAACAAGCGCGATCTGGCCTCTCCTTTCTCGGAATTTATGGGAGTAACAGTGGTGGCTGGCCTGCTTTGGTTTGGCGGTAATTTAGTGCTTACCCAACAGTCCGAACTGAAAGCCGAGGAATTTATCACTTACATTGTGCTCTTCTCGCAGGTGCTCGTGCCAGCCAAGGCTATGTCGGCGGCTTTCAGCAACATACAGCGCGGACTGGTGTCCGGCGACCGTATTCTGAAAGTGATCGACACCAAGCCGCAGGTAATTGACAAACCGAATGCGAAAGTATTGCCGGAGTTCCGCCACGAAATTGAGTTCCGGGATGTGCGCTTTGGCTACGGCGACCACACGGTGCTGCAGGACATCAACCTCCGCATCCAGAAAGGGAAAACGGTGGCTCTGGTAGGACCATCGGGCGGTGGCAAGTCCACGCTGGCCGACCTGATCCCGCGCTTCTACGACCCAACGGCAGGTAGCATCCTGATCGATGGGCACGACATACGGGACTATACCACGGAGTCGGTGCGCGATAAAATAGGCGTCGTAACACAGGAGTCGATCCTTTTCAACGACACGATCTTCAACAACATCGCTTTCAACAAAACCGACGCGACCGAGGAAGAAGTGATCGCAGCAGCCAAAATTGCCAACGCGCACGAGTTTATCGTGAAGGCGCCGGAAGGCTACCAGACCCTGATCGGTGACCGGGGCAGTCGCTTGTCGGGTGGACAGCGCCAGCGCCTGAGCATTGCCAGAGCCATTCTGCAAAACCCGCCCATCCTGATTCTGGACGAAGCGACCTCAGCTCTGGATACCGAATCGGAGAAACTGGTGCAGGAAGCGTTGACCAATTTGATGAAGAACAGAACGTCTGTTGTGATTGCGCACAGGCTGAGCACCATACAGTATGCCGACGAGATTGTAGTATTACAACAGGGCAGCATCGTGGAGCGCGGCACGCACGAAGAACTGCTTCAGCACGGTGGATTGTACGCGAAACTTACACAAATGCAACTGGTGTCATAATAGCATTTGGCGCTTAAGTGTTACTTACTCTTGCTTTAAATTAAATTTTGGACTCAACATTTCGGTATATTCACATTTTTTTATATTTTAGCCCGATACATTTTTGCACCAAAATCCAACCTGAAAGCATGAAAGAACTTAAGACTCTCTCGGATGTTGTCGTTTTTTGCTACGCCCTGTTTATAGCACTTTTGCTAACAAACCTGCTGGACTATAAAACCATCTTCGAGATCGCGACTGAAGAGCAGGCGCTCACCCTCTACAAAACGCTCGGGGCAGTAGGCGCCGGGCTGATGCTGATCAAACTACTGATCGGAAAACTTTACATTACGTCGCTCAAATACGACAGGCACATGGCTCAGGTAAAAATTAACGAGCTGAAGGCCGATCTGTATGAGCGCAAACAGGAATACAGAAGCAACAGCTACAAAGAATCTCTTCGTATGGAGATGGCTGTGGCGAGCAACTAATATTATACATGACCCAAACCGTAATCAAGGAGCTGCAGGAAGCGCAACAGACGCTCAACAATTTTATAGCTGACCCTAACAATATTGCTTCCATCGAAAAGGCAGCGAATGCCATGGCAGATGCCATAGCAGCTGGTGGCAAAATATTGTCGTGCGGCAACGGTGGCTCCATGTGCGATGCCATGCACTTTGCCGAGGAACTGACAGGTCGTTACCGCGAAAACCGCCAGGCTATACCTGCCATCTCTATCTCTGACGTGAGCCACATGAGCTGCGTGGGCAACGACTACGGCTACGATCATGTATTTTCCCGCTACATCGAAGCACTGGGTAATAAAGGCGACGTGTTGTTGGCGATCAGCACCAGCGGTAACTCCGCTAACGTGCTCAAAGCAGCCGCAGCCGCCAAAGCCAAAGGCATGACCGTAGTAGGCCTCACCGGCAAAGACGGCGGCAAACTGGCTGCCTTCTGCGACGTGGAAGTGCGCGTTCCACACCACGGCTACGCTGACCGCGTTCAGGAAATCCACATCAAAGTCATCCATATCCTGATTCTGCTGATCGAGAAGCGAATTTGTGGGTAAGGTATAAGGTATAGGTATAATTTGCTGGCGAGAAATGGCAGCCGCGGAGGGGCACCACAACCCGTAGCGCCATTCAGGCTGGTGAGCGTTTAGTGTTTGCTACGCAGGTATAGCTTTGTAGCCGGAACACTTAGATACTCCCACCCTTCTCGAGAGGGGAATAACCTCCCCTAGCCCCTCCTTTTGTAAAAGGCCTCTACCCCCAAAACAGGAAAGGAGTTTTGCTGTCGCTGCCAGTTCTAAGGTATAGGAATTGTAACTACGGCTTCGTGTGCACGATTAACATCCCCCTGCCCCCTTCGAAGGGGGAGTTTTCAGTTAAAGCCATCTCCTAGGTATAGCTTCATAGGGCCTTTCTTATATCAAGATAACTGATTGTATCCTCCCCTACCCCCTTTACCCCATCCCAACCTTCCCCTAAAAACAGGGGAAGGAGTCTACCACTACAGAATTCAAAGTTATAAGCACTGTAATTTAAATTCCTATCATGAGCCCCTGACAGGTATAGCAAGACTAACTTGCCCCAGAAGCGATGAAACAGAAAGCATTAGCCAAGTGCACTTTTTGGCGCTCCACTGTTTGAGCGGTCAGCGAGTTTGGAGCGTCTTGTTTTTTTTGCTTACTTTTTCATCAAGGAAAAAAGTGAGTGCCCGCCGCACAGGCAAAGCTATAGAACAAACAAGTTGCTATACCTGCAACAAGCCGCAGCTACACTAATTACAAACCGGTCATCATGCATTACCACTAGTTACGCTGACACTAAACTAGCGCTATACCCTATACCTATCGCACAGTCGCCGCTATACCAACAACTCTATAGCAATACTACCCCATACAATCTCAATAAATTTCTTTTCCCTACATTTACTACCACTCTCCGGAATCAATTACCGGCAAGCTATGTTGCGAATCTAACTTATCAAAAATTGCATTTATAGATCAACATCTAACCCCTATGCTTATCAAAACGTTTGGCAGCGCCGTGCAGGGCGTGAACGCCTATACCGTGACCGTGGAAGTGAGTGTGAGCGCCGGCGCGAAGTACTTTCTGGTGGGCTTGCCCGACAACGCCATTAAAGAAGGCGAGCAGCGTATAGAATCAGCACTGGCGCAGTATGGCTACAAGCTCAAGCGCCAGAAAACCATCATCAACATGGCCCCTGCCGACATCCGCAAAGAAGGCGCTGCTTACGACCTCACCATTGCGATGGGTATGCTGGCTGCCGGCGGACAAATGGCTGCTGATAAGCTTTCGCAATACATGATCATGGGGGAGCTTTCACTTGATGGCTCGCTTCGTCCGATTAAAGGGGTGCTTCCTATTGCCATTCAGGCCCGCAAGGAAGGATTCAGAGGTATCATACTGCCCGCCAGCAATGCCCGAGAAGCGGCTATCGTGAATAACCTGGACGTGATCGGGGTGGAGAATATCAAGGAAGCGATCGACTTCCTGAACGGTGAGCTTGACATTCAACCTGTAAAAATAGACACCCGTGATGTGTTTCAGAACACGGCCAACCAGTATGCTGCCGACTTCTCGGATGTGCAGGGGCAGGAGAATATCAAGCGGGCTTTGGAGATTGCTGCAGCCGGTGGCCATAATGTGATCATGATCGGACCTCCGGGCGCGGGTAAAACCATGCTGGCCAAACGACTGCCATCTATACTCCCTCCGCTTTCGATGCACGAAGCCCTGGAAACAACCAAAATACATTCGGTGGCTGGCAAACTGGGCGAGGTTTCGTCGCTGCTTGCTACGCGGCCATACAGGTCGCCGCACCATACCATCTCGGATGTGGCGCTGGTGGGCGGTGGCGGTATACCACAGCCCGGCGAAATATCGCTGGCCCACAATGGCGTGCTATTTTTGGACGAACTCCCGGAATTTAAGCGCACTGCACTGGAGGTAATGCGTCAGCCACTCGAAGAACGCCGCGTGACCATTTCGAGAGCAAAAACCACCCTGGATTTCCCGGCAAACTTTATGCTTATAGCGAGTATGAACCCGTGCCCCTGTGGATTTTATAACCACCCTGATAAAGAGTGTGTATGCGCACCCGGCCTGGTGCAGCGCTACCTCAACAAAGTAAGCGGCCCCCTCCTCGACCGCATCGACCTGCACGTAGAAGTAACACCTGTTACATTTGATGAAATGACAGCTACCCGTAAGTCAGAAGACAGTGAGACCATACGCGAACGTGTGGTGCGGGCGCGTGAGTTACAGCGGGAACGTTTCAACGAATTCGAGGACATCCACTCCAACGCCATGATGCCCTCGCAAATGGTGAAGGAACTCTGTCAGATCTCAGATGCCGGGCGCACTTTGCTGAAGACTGCCATGGAGCGTCTTGGACTCTCGGCCCGTGCCTACGATCGCATCCTGAAAGTAAGCCGCACCATTGCTGACCTAGCCGGTAGCGGCGAAATCAAAATTGAACATTTAGCAGAAGCTATTCAGTACCGCAGCCTGGATAGAGACGGCTGGGCAGGCTAAGCCACAAAAGATACAAAAACTTATATATTAAGTAATTATAAAGTTCAATACCATAAAATGGTGTTGAACTTTTCTTTTTAATACCGTTTTAATCTGCCCCTGTGATTGCACTACCTTTCAAGCGAAAGATTAATCTTTTTTAGACTTTTCTTGGGGGACTGCGTATTATGGGGCGTCAGGAGCCTGAAGTGAAGAAGACTTATCCTGACGGTTATACACTTAATCCAATTAACCATTTACTACTATGAAGAAGAGAATTTTAATGCTTGTATTAGCCATGACAACAGTGGTTGCCGCACACGCACAGGGACCACGATTGGGTATCAGGGCTGGTGTGAACTATGCTGGCTTTGGCGGCTCAGATGCCGACAATCTCGATCGTATCTGGGGCGGGCATGCTGGTCTGACGGCCAACTTCCCAATATCAACTGATAACTTTTTCTCTGTTCAACCCGAATTGCTTTACTCCATGAAGGGTGCCGAGACAAGTGCCGATGATGTGAAGTGGAAAATCAACTACCTGGATGTACCTGTATTGGGCCGCGTAAATGCGGGACCACTGTACTTTGAAGCAGGACCTCAGGTATCGTTTAGAATAGGCGGCGAAGTGGATGTGAATAATACAACCATCACCGATGATTTGGACGACTACAAGCGTACCAGCCTTGGATACGCAGCTGGTGTTGGCCTGCAGGCTACTCCGCTTGGGCTAAGCGTTGGTGTTCGTTATAACGGCGACATTTCTAAGCTTTATGACAACACAAACATAGGTAACTATCGTAATGACGTATTCATGCTGACGCTGGGCTATTTGTTCGGCAGCAGATAAGCGCCTCCATTAGTACAAAATAAAACTATGATACTGAAGCCCCGGTTTACGCCGGGGCTTTTTCTTGATCCCTCTGCTATACCTGTTGTGCCTTTTCCCAACTACCGCATCGGCACCGCTCACTAAGTATCCGCAACTAAGTTTTGAGTAGGTATAGTAAAGTTACGTATGCTGCAACTTCACTGAATGAGAGCCCGGATGAGTTCGCACACAGAAAAGCCGCAAATATGATCCAATTCGATAAAAATTATTCACTTGATAGTCAACCAGATGACCCCTTGTTGATAAATATACCCGCCTTATATACTCAATAAAAATATAGTTCTGCACGTATATTGCACAGGTAATACCAAAACAACCAATACCCAATTATGAAAAAGCTAGTATTTATATTCGTGTTTGCAGTAGCTACTGCATTTAGTGCTCAGGCGCAAAACGCAAGCTTCGGTGTAAGAGGCGGTGCGAATATTTCTAACCTGTCCGGCGACCTGCGTGATGAAGACCGTTTCGAAAATAAAGTTGGATTCCATGCCGGTGTCATGGCTAACTTCGGCATCGTCGACAATTTCTTCTCTATACAGCCGGAGTTGCTTTACTCTGTGAAGGGTTTTAAGAACGAGGATTCTGAGTTTACGCTACTGGGCCAGAACTGGAGAAGAGAGGGTAAGGTGAATTACAACTACATCGACCTGCCGGTGCTTGCCAGAATTAAGGCAGGGCCTTTGTATTTTGAAGCAGGCCCGCAAGCGTCTTACCTCGTGAGCGTAAACAATGAGACAAAGTCTTACCTGAACGGCCAGTTACAGAACACCTCCCGCGATGAGAACAGCAAGGATGGCCTGAAAGAATTTGAAGTGGGTTATGCAGCCGGGATCGGTTTCACTTCTGCTAACAATGCCATCAGTTTCGGAGTGCGTTACAATGGTGCCTTCAGCGACTTCGTGAAAGAAGACTTGAATTTCGACGGAGACCTGACCAACGCCCGCCATTCTACCTTCATGGTGACGGTAGGCTTGGCACTGCCAACGGGCCGCTAATTAATTTCTTAACTAGAGAAGCCGCCGGGTGCACAGCATCCGGCGGCTTTTTTGTGTCCGGCTATACCTGCTCCTATACTTAACTAAATGCCGCCGTCAGGAGTACAAAGAAGCAAGGCAAGACCCTAACCACGTTACTAAACCCGCAACTATGACAAAGACCATACTCCTGATAGGACTGCTGCTGGTCATCTCGTTTGCAGCAGAAGCCCAGTATTACCGCTACGGCGTAAAAGCTGGTGGTGGCTTCTCCAGAGCAGCCGGCTCAGATGCTCCTTCCGACCAGATCAACCACCTGGCAGGTATACATGGTGCCTTCGTTTTTGACTATGAGTTTGCTTCCCGCCTTTCGGTGCAGCCCGAGCTCCACTACAGCCGCAAGGGCTTTACCTATGACAACTATACCTTAAACACTCCCTCCGAAACCGCCCTCACCGGCGACCTGCGCCTCGATTACATCGAACTCCCCCTTATGGTCAAACTGCAGAAAGCTGCTCTGTTCGTAGAGGCTGGTCCTTACATGGGTTACCTGATCAATGTCGGCAACAAGGTTAATATGGTGAGCACTGATCCTACCCTGGATCCTCCACTCGTTCTGGGTCGCCAAGATTTCAGCCGGGATGATTTTAACAGCTTTGATGCCGGTTATGCTTTGGGTGGTGGCTTGATGCTCGAAAGCGGTTTCTTTCTGAATGTGCGCCACACAGGCAGCCTCCGCCCATTTCCGAAACAGGACCTGACCCAGCGTAACCTTGTCTGGCAACTTTCTATCGGCTTTCTGATGCCTGCAAGTAAGCCTGGCAACTGGTAAAAGCGCACTCGTATACCTTAAAAACAGTACAGCCCCGCTACTTGGATCAGTAACGGGGCTGTGTTGTTTTAGAGAAGGAGTTTACTTGCTCATCTCTGCGTAGTGCTTATAGAACTGCGGGATCGTCTCTATACCTTTCATGAAATTGAACACACCAAAATGCTCGTTAGGGGAGTGGATCGCATCCGTATCCAGACCAAAGCCCATCAATACAGAATCCAGTCCGAGCTCTGACTTGAACATCGCCACGATTGGAATAGAACCACCGCTGCGCACCGGCACCGGCTTCACCCCGAAGGTTTCTTCGTAAGCTTTGGCAGCCGCCTGATAAGCGATCGAATCTGTAGGCGTTACCACCGGCTCACCGCCGTGGTGTGGCTTCACCAGCACCTTCACGCTCTTCGGCGCAATGCTTTCAAAGTGCTTCTTGAATTTCTCTGTGATCTCCTCAGAAGTCTGGTTCGGCACAAGGCGCATCGATATTTTGGCAAACGCCTGGGAAGGTATAACTGTCTTGGCGCCTTCCCCGGTATAGCCACCCCAGATGCCGTTCACATCCAGCGTCGGGCGTATGGAGTTACGCTCCATAGTCACGTAGCCTTCCTCGCCATGCACATCCGATAGGTCGAGCGCCTGCTTATACTTGTCCAGACTGAATGGGGCGCGGGCCATCTCGGCGCGTTCCTCCTGGCTTAGTTCCTGCACATTGTCGTAGAAACCAGGTATGGTGATGTGGTTGTTCTCGTCGTGCATCGAAGCGATCATCTGGCACAGGATGTTGATCGGGTTTGCCACAGCGCCGCCGTACAGGCCGGAGTGCAGGTCACGGTTCGGTCCGGTTACTTCTACCTCCACATAACTCATACCGCGCAAACCGGTCGTAATCGAAGGCGTATCGTTGCCCAGCATACCTGTGTCCGAGATCAGGATCACATCGGCAGTTAATTTCTCCTTGTTATTTTTAACGAAAGTAGCCAGGTTGGCAGATCCCACTTCCTCCTCGCCTTCTATCATGAACTTCACATTACAAGTTAATGCGTTGTTCTGCATCATGACTTCAAAGGCTTTTACGTGCATGTACATCTGGCCTTTGTCGTCGCAGGCGCCACGGGCGTAGATCTTACCGTCTTTAATTACTGGCTCAAAAGGAGGCGATGTCCACAGTTCATAAGGATCGGCAGGCTGCACATCGTAGTGGCCGTACACCAGCACCGTAGGCAGGCTTGGGTCCACCACTTTCTCGCCATACACAATCGGGTAGCCGGCAGTTTCGCATAGCTCCACGTTATCGGCGCCGGCTTCGCGCAGCTTTTGGGCTACGAAGTCAGCTGTGCGCAGTACGTCCTGCTTAAACTTTGGGTCGGCGCTTACAGAAGGTATGCGCAGCATGTCGAGCAGTTCGTTTATAAATCGGTCTTTGTTGTCAGCGATATATTGATTCATAGTCTAGATAAATGTCCTGCGCTAAAGGTACAAAAAAAGCCACCCTTCGGAAAGAGTGGCTATTAGAATGCTTATACCTATGGGTGGCTATACTTATTTTCGGAGTCCGAGCTTGATGTTGGCTTTGCTCTCCTCGCCATTTATCAGGCGGTTGATGTTCTTACGGTGCGTTAATACCACCACGGCGAACACCACAAATCCAAAGATGATCAGGATCGGGTTATCCGGATGGAAACGCGGCAGCAACAGGAGTATGGGAAAGGCAAGTGCCGCAATCATAGAGCCCAGCGACACATACTTAGAAGTAAAGAGCACGATCACAAAAATGACCATGCACATCAGGGCTACTTCCAGGTGTATGGCCAACATCATACCCAGCAGCGTTGCCACTCCTTTTCCGCCCTTAAAGCGCTCGTATACCGGAAAAATATGGCCTACCACTGCCAATGCGCCCATGGCCAACTGATAGAACATCAAATCATCGGCGGGCACGGCGTTGAAGATCACCAGTAAGGCTGCCAGCGAAGTGGCTACCCAGCCTTTGAAGATGTCGATCAGCATCACGATGGTGCCCGGCTTTTTGCCCAGCACCCGAAATGTATTGGTTGCGCCGGAGTTACCACTGCCGTGCTGGCGTATGTCAATCCCGTAGTAAGCCTTGCCGATCCAAACGGCGGTAGATATAGATCCAATTAAGTATGCTACTATAAATAAAGCGGCAATTAAAAGTATGTTCATGACGCGTGTGCCAGGTTTCTGTTTGCATTAACCACACTTAACAGAATTAAGTGCGGTTTGCCCGTGTGTTTTTATTTTGAAAAGAACCCAAATATAGGGACTAGTTATTTTAATATCCAAACGGTGGATATCTTTCCCTATACGGCCGTAATGCGGGTATCGGTTATTGCCAACCTTCCTCCTCTTCAGCATTTCCTTTTTTCTTCTTCTTTTTCTTCTTTGTGTCCTCTACTTCGTCTTCAGCCATATTAAAGCCCCCCTGCTCTGCTATTGGTGCCTGGGTTGCCATTTTAAAAGGATCTTTACCGTTCAGGTAGTCGTGCTTGAACTGGTCCACAAAGCGGTTCTTATCGATGCCTTCACCCATGTACATACCGTACTTACGGGAGCGACCGCCACTGGCCTTGGAGCGGATGGTTTTGTTCAGGTCAGCGTCAGAGGATACAACCACGAGGCCGTTTTCCAGGTAGCTCAGGAACACCCAGGTATAAGGATCTGCCTGCAGGTACAGGTTCACGACCGGTTCGCCGTTCAGGTCCTGCTTGATCTCCATAAAGCCGTCCATGTTCGCGTTGATCTCTTCCTTCATCACGTTGGACAAGCCAAGCTTGCCCACGCTGTACCAGGCATTGGTTTTGTTGGACCAACGCAAATCTACGTTGTCGAACACCATGCTGCGCACCAACTTGTTTGAGAGTTTTGGTAAAGCGATCGCACCGCCCTGGTAACGTTGCGCGTCGCGGTTGCCGATGATGTTGCCCAGTTTGTAAAGCATCGCCTCGTCACCACCCTGGTCGCCGCCTCCGCGTATAGCCGTCTCGTTCAGTTTTTTGCCAAGTGCCGTGATAACCGAAGTATGCATGTTCATGTCAAAAGCCATGAGCGCATCGATGGCATAATAGCCGCTGTCGGTTTTGGCTATACCTGTTCCGGCCGACTCTATTCCAAAATCCTTCAGGGAATTCACCAGGTTCAGCTTGCCTTCAAAAGTTACCGTTTTGGAGCCTTCGTTGTAACGCAACTCGCTGCCTTCGTAAGATCCGGCAGCTGAACGGGCTGCATCCGTAATCTTAAATTCGCTTTTCTCCTTGTCGTAAGACAGGTCGCCGCTCACGGTAAAAATGTCCAGGTCGTCCTCGTACTGCTTCTTCGAAACGAAGGTGTTGTAGGGTTTAAATGTTCCACGTGACAGGTGCAGACCTGTGTACAGCTGATTTCCGTCCGGAGCCTTCTGCTTCATGATCGGGATGCGCACGTTGTCCGGGTTCAGGGAGTCACGCTTGAACGGGAACCAGTCCGAGTCTTCTTCGTTTCCGGTGAAGTTCAGCTTCAGGTCGCCATCAAAATCCATGTGTGGGCGGTAGGAGTACATTGTCACGTTTCCTCTGTAGCGAATATGCGGGAAGATGTAGAAATTATCCGTTTCGCGCACCAGCGACTGTGCATAGGTTGTGTTGATGCTTGATTTCTTCTTCAGTTCGTGCTGCTTGTACAGGAAGTCGGCAAACTGCAACTTAAACGAATCAGAAGCAGCATTCTGATAATCATGTATGGCCGTACCACTGAAGGCATTGCGCGATAGCACGTTGATATTGCCTGAATACAGTTTATGGAACTGCTGCAGGGAGTCAGCCAGAACGCGTGCATTGCGCAGGGTAGTAATGGTTGCACCTGCCGCCACAGCTACTTTTCCGCTGTCAGGTATAATGTGCACATCACCTACAGGTATGTAGGGCACGCCGCCTGCCAGAATAGAGTTTACTTTGAGATCATACTCACCGGTGGCGGCGCTAAAGTACAGGCCTTCCTGCTCCGGGTGCTGCGAGTAGAAGTAGTTTTTACCGCTTGCGTCATCGGCTGCCAGACTTACCTTTTGCTGCTTCATATCCCAGGTGGCGCGGCTCATAGATGTTTTGTACTGCGCCTTCGGGAACTCGATACTCGCTATACCTTTCTGCTCACTGCCAAACTTGACAAAGCGCTTGTCCAGGTCGTAGCTAATGGCCATATCCGTCGCTTTCATGGCTGGCTTACCTTCCACATCCGATTTCACGATCATCTGTGCATTGTTGCCCGACAGGTTGCGCCCTTTGAACGAAAGCTTCTGTGAAACGATGTTGGCATCGGCGTTATCCAGTTCGCCATCGCCATACAGTCCCCCCGGCGACAACTTGGCTGTACCCGTAAACTTGAATTCTTCTTTGTAGATCTTCATTGGGTCCTCGGCAGCGGCCATCAGGTACATGGTGTCCTGCTTCGGCACCCAGATCATTTCATAGTGCCCCAGGCTGGCCATCGGGAAGCTGGCCTCGCCGCCTCCTGCTTCCACTTTCGCGCTGGCTCCTTTTTGGGTCACCACTTTGTCGAGGTAGTAGGTATACTCCGGCGCCTCTAAGGTAGAGGTCAGGTACTTGAGTTTGCCCCGGCTCTGTATACCTGCCGAGGTCATCATAATGGTATCATAGGCTATACCTTTGCCACCGAATGCCGGCAGTCCTTTCGGGCCAGGCTGGTAGTAGAAGCCAAGCGTTTCGTCCGGCATCATGGTCAGCTTAGTCTTGATCGGTGGAAAAATATCGCCGGAATAGAAGGTACCATTGAAGCCGAGCATGCTTTTGCCTTTGCTCAAACTATCGAGTTTGTAGGATGGGATGTCGAAGTAAACGGTGCTGTCGTAGGCACCTGCCAGTACGTCCGGCCTGGCAAAGGCCACCTGCCCACCCATCGGCGAGTCAAATTTCGGATACTCCGGGTAGTGCTTGCGACCCGACTTGTTGTTTGGCTTGTTGATGTAGAGCTTACCGGACATTTTGCCCGACCGGCTGGTCATCACCTGTTCCAGTTCTTTCTTTTTGCCTACCGCATGGCGTTTCTTTGTCACAAAAGCCACGGTGTCCAGTTTCTGCATATCGATCATGAACTCATTATAATCGAACTTGAACTGAGAGCCTCTGAAGTTCAGACGGCCTGCGTACAGCCTGCCACCGAACTCCATGTTGCGGTTGTCGAGCAGGTGCACAATGCTGCTGTCAGGCACGACGTAAACGGTAGAAGAGTCGTTGTTGAAGGCCATTTTCTCCACACCACGCACCGTCAGGCGGTTGCTGTTCAGGTTGAGGGTAGCGTTACGGCCAGACGGCACCACCGATTTGATCACTAGGTGGTCGTAGTCGCTTAGATTCTGTGCCGAGCCTACATAGTGCCAGGCTTTCGGCTTCAGGGAGATAAAGTTAGTCTGTCCGTCGTAGGTCAGGTACCCTTCGCGGGCCAGGCTAATGGCCGCTTCCCGCACCGCTTTCTCGTTCAGTTTCGATGCCTTGGCCACATCGAATGCGTAGAAATCGTTGGTTTTGGCTTTGGCGGCATACGACACCAGCACCTGCAGCGGGTGGAAACTAGCTACACCGACCAACTGCTGAAAACGCATGTTAGAGAAATACTGCGCCGATTCCAGTTGCACCGGTATAAGGGTTTTGGTATTCAGGATCGAGAAATTGACGTGCGGTGTACCCAGGTTCCAGGCAACACGCTCAGCTGTGATCTCGAACTTGTGGTAGCTGTCGTAGAAAGGAGACTTGCTATACATACCTTTATCACGGGTCAGGACCAGTTCGCGGGTTGGCTTGGAGTAGCGCAATTGCATGGCCGGATGCGTAAGCGAGTCCCGGCGCTGGTTTTGGTAGATAGCAACGTATGCCCTGTTGGCAAAAATAATGGAGTCGTTCAGGTTGTAGTTGTGTGCCATAGACCGGAACTTCTTCTTTCCGTCTTCCAATACTGCCAGCGCAGAAATACTGCCGTCGAGTGGCTTACTACCGATCAGGTTGCCGGCCAGCGTAAAACCACCGGAATAGACTATATCTTTGCCCAGGCTTTTTACTTTTGCATCGTTGGTGTAGGAGGCAAAACGCGGATAGGATTTCTCTCCGTTCGTGCCGGCTTTGGTGCTTCTGAACTCAAAAATACCCTCAATTGGGGCGTCGAGCACAGCATTGTAGGTGATGGTGGCTACAGGTACTTTGAAGGCGGCTGCCGTAATATCAAAATTGAAGGCCTTGAAATCGGCTGAGACCGGCTTGCCATCAGCTGTCCATGAAAAGGAGCCGCCCTCCCCGACGAACAGATTGGTCGCCAGCATTAGGTGCCCGCTCGTTTTCATGATGGCAGTGGAATCGTGTATGGTGGCGAAACTCAGGTTGACATTCTCCAGCTTCAGCACCGGGCCGCTCACCTTCGGCTGAGCAGGTATAAACATCTTCTTGAAGTCGTCGCGGCGCTTCTTCTCAGCTACTTTTGGGTCTACTTTTTTTGCCGCAGGCTTAGGCGTGTCCCAGGCATCTCCCCAATCATCAGCAGTAGCCTCTTTGCTTTCGCCTGCTACCTCATCGTCCCAGGAGAAACTTTCCCAGTCGCTTACCTCCTCCGACTTTTCTTTGTCTTTCGGGGCCGCCTTGCCTTCATAGGCAAAGCTCACGGCGCCCCCTGTGGTGCGCAGGGCATACTGCTTGTTCTGGTACAGTATACCTGTGGTCAGGTAACTGCTGCTGGTCTTAAAGAAACGATCGAGGGCTGCACCCTCATCCTGCTGCACAGCCTTGGCCACCACCTCCAGCATGTTGTCGATCTGAGCACCACGCATGTTCTGATGGTTCACGGCGCCCACCAGCATCTCGTAGAAGTTCTCGTAATGCGGATTGACGCGCAGCTTCTTGCGGTACATCAATTGCGAAATGTCGATCACCTGCTGTTTCTGCTTATCGGATAGTCGCTGGTTGCCCCACACGCTCTCCAGGGCAGCTCCCAGTGCTTCGGCATTTTTGGCTTTGCCAGTCACCAGCATAGCTTTGGCATCGGTGATATACTGCGCCGGGTCAGTTGCTAGCTTAGTCTGGGCTTGTGCTGCGAATACAGCCAGGAAAAATAAAAAGGGTAGAAGTTTATATTTCATAGGTCGGAAGGATAATCAATTACTTGTTCTTAAAAATAGCAGACACCCAGTTGTTCTTGGTGCGGTGCGACACGTAGGTCAGTCCCAGTTCAGTAGCCCGCTCCAGCAGCGCCGGCAAGTCTTCAGTATAAAAGCCGCTTAGCAACAAGGTGCCTGCTGGCTTTAGCACCGCCACATAGGCCGGCATGTCGTCGAGCAGCACGTTGCGGTTAATGTTGGCCAGGATAATGTCGTAAGGCTGGTCTCCTTCAATTGTCTCGGCACCGCCTAGTCGCACGTCTATACCTGCATAGCCGTTTTCCTGCGCATTCTCGCGGGCATTTTCTACCGTCCAGTCTTCTATTTCTACGGCTACGATCTCAGCAGCGCCCAATTCTCCGGCCATAATAGCTAGTATACCTGTGCCGCAGCCCATGTCCAGAACGCGCTTGCCCTGGTGGTCGAGTGTCAGCTGGTTTTCGATCATGAGCGTGGTGGTTTCATGGTGGCCCGTGCCGAAGGACATTTTCGGGTTGATCACGATGTCATACTTTGCCTCAGCTGGTTTCTCGTGGAACGAGGCCCGCACAGATACCTGCCCGCCGATGAAGAGCGGCTCGAAATTGCGCTCCCACTCTTCGTTCCAGTTCTGCCGCTCAATCTTCTGTACCTGATATTCCACGGTGGTATACCCGGCGTAGCGGGCGATCATGTTAGTGAGTTCGCGCTGGTCGAACTTGTCTTCGTCGATGTAAGCGTTAAAACCCTCGGCTGTGTCCTCAAAGGCATCAAAACCCAACTCGCCCATTTCGGCAGTGAAGATGTCGGCAAAATCGGGGCTTACTTTCAGGGCAACTTCTATAAAATCCATGTGTGTTGGTTAAGGACGGCACGCCGCGTAGGAGCGCACGTTGGTAAAGTGTACAGTAAAATCAGCAAAATTCCGGTTATCGGTCACGTAGAGCACGTGGTCGGCAAAGGCTTTCTTGTTGGTGATGTGCCAGATGGCCGTGCCATCGGCAAAAAGTTTATTACTCTCGCGGTATACCACCATGGAGGCAAAGGCTTCTTCATCGCCCAGGTATACCGTATAGGCAGCGGTGTTCTTATACCTGGGGTCGCGCTCCAGGTATACCGAACCATAGATGCGGCAAATGTCATTGCTGGCTACCGTGACGGGCGAGGGGGCTGCTGGCTGCGCCGCCGCCAGGTATGGAAGCAGCGTTAACCAAAAGGATATTATCAAAATCATAGCAGATAATTTAGCCAAATATAACTATATCTACAAGAAAAAAGGCTGCCAACTTTTTTAGTTAGCAGCCTTTTTCCTGTGTTACCTGATTCTCAGAACGATTTGATAATGTCGGTAAAGTCGCGTGATTTAAGCGAAGCCCCTCCGATCAGGCCACCATCAACGTCTGGCTGAGAGAACAATTCCTTCGCGTTGCCCGGGTTACAGCTGCCTCCGTACAGGATTGAGCAATTGAAAGCCGCCTCGGCGTCAAACATGCGTGAAAGCTGCTCGCGGATGTAAGCGTGCATTTCCTGGGCCTGCTGGCTGCTGGCCGTACGACCTGTACCAATAGCCCAGATCGGCTCGTAAGCTACCACCACCTTATCAAACTCTTCGTTGCTCAAATAAGAAAGACTGTCGTGCAGTTGCTTGCCCACGTAGTCGAAGTGGCGGTCTGCGTCGCGCTCGTCCAATGGCTCGCCGCAGCAGAAGATCGGCGTTATACCTTGCGCAATGGCTGCTTTCAATTTCTTGTAAAGTGTCTGGGCATCTTCGTGGTGGTACATGCGGCGCTCACTGTGGCCAATGATCACGTACTGCACTCCCACCGACTTTAGCATACCAGCCGACACTTCACCGGTAAAAGCACCACTTTCGTGCTCACTCACGTTTTGCGCAGCCAGGTGCATCAGGTCGTTGCCTTGGGTTAGTTTGCCCACGCCCTGCAGGAACGGGAAAGGCGGCGCCACAATCACGGTCACATCGCCGTTCACTTCGTCCTTCACCATGTTATCGATTTCCGAGACCAGCGAAAGCGCCTCCTCGTAAGTCTTGTTCATTTTCCAGTTACCGGCAACAATTCGTTTTCTCATGTTTTATAGTAGCTATTGATTTTTTTGATTTTCACCTATACGGCAAGTTAACAAAATATAGTATACCTGCCTTGCTATACCTTAAAACAAAAGCCGCCGCAAATTCAATTGAGGCGGCTTTTATACCTTACGTTACAACCTTTCCTTCAGGAACCTGGCCGTATGGTTATCCTTCAGTTTCGCCATTTCCTCCGGCGTGCCTTCAAAGAGCAGGTGCCCGCCATTGGTGCCTCCTTCCGGCCCCAGATCGATGATCCAGTCGGCGGACTTGATGATGTCCATGTTGTGCTCGATGATAACGACCGTGTTGCCGTTCTCGATCAGCGCATTGATGGACTGCAGCAGTTTGTTGATGTCGTGGAAGTGCAGACCGGTGCTTGGCTCATCGAAGATAAACAGGATATCCTCCTGATGCGCCTGCACGCCTTTGGTCAGGAACGAAGCCAGTTTCACGCGCTGCGCCTCACCACCCGACAAAGTGTTGCTCGACTGCCCCAACCTAATGTAGCCCAGTCCCACGTCGTTCAACGGCCTCAGTTTCTCTACGATCTTTGACTGATCGGCAAAGAAATCGATGCTGTCGGCAATGGTCATGTCCAGCACTTCCGAAATGCTTTTCTCTTTATACCTGACATCGAGCACGTCCTGCTTAAAGCGTTGGCCGTTGCAGCTCTCGCAGGTCAGGTAGATGTCCGCCATAAACTGCATCTCGATCTTCACCTGGCCTTCGCCCTGGCATACTTCGCAACGACCACCCTCGATATTGAACGAGAAATGCGACGGCTTGAAACCACGCGACTTAGCCAGCGGCTGATCAGCGTATAGGGAACGGATCGCATCGTAAGCCTTCACGTAGGTCACCGGGTTGGAGCGCGACGACTTTCCGATCGGGTTCTGGTCCACGAACTCTACGTGCCGGATCTTGTTGTAGTCACCGGCCAGTTTATCGAATTTACCGGTAGACTCAGCCGTGTTGCCGTGCAGTTTCATCATGGCCGGAGCCAGTATTTTCTTGATCAGGGTAGACTTGCCAGAACCACTCACGCCTGTCACCACAGTCATCACGCCCAAGGGCACTTTCACGCTCAGGTTTTTGAGGTTATTCTCACGGGCGCCCTGTATTTCGATGGCATTGCGCCATTTACGGCGCTGCGCCGGCACCGACACCTCCATCTCACCGCTCAGGTATTTGGCGGTATAGGTATCGGCAGTGCGGGTCATCTCGTCCAGCGTCCCCTGGAACATCAGGTTGCCGCCACCCGAGCCGGCCTCCGGACCAATATCGATCAGTTGATCAGCGGCACGCATCATTTCTTCTTCGTGTTCCACCACAATCACGGTGTTGCCCATTTTTTGCAAAGAGCGCAACACACCGATCAGTTGTTCAGAGTCTTTAGGATGCAGACCTATACTTGGTTCATCGAGAATATACATGGAGCCTACCAGGGCACTTCCCAGCGAAGTCGCCAGGTTGATACGCTGACTTTCACCACCGGATAATGTATTGGAAAGTCGGTTGAGCGTGAGATAGCCCAAGCCCACCCGCACCAGATAGCCGAGGCGGTTAGTAACTTCCGTTACCAGTCGTTCGGCTACGTTACGCTCATGCTCGGTCAGTTGCATGTTCTCAAAAAATGCCAGCGATTGTGTGATCGGCATCAACACCAGATCGGTGATGCTCTTGTCATTGATCTTCACATAACTGGCGTCTTTGCGCAAGCGAGAGCCTTTGCAGTCGGGGCAGGTGGTGCGGCCACGGTAGCGCGACAGCATCACGCGGTACTGTATTTTGTGCGTCTGTGCTTGCAGGTGCTTAAAAAAGTCGTTGAGTCCTTCGAAGTATTTGTTGCCGGTCCACAGCAGCTCCTGCTCTTTTTCGGAAAGCTCACTGTAAGGGCGATGGATCGGGAAGTCGAATCGTATACCGTTCTTCACGAGCGGCTGCAGCCATTCGTTCATCTTTTCAGATCGCCAGGGCGCAACGGCACCTTCGTATACCGTCAGGCTTTTGTCAGGTATAACCAGGTCGGGGTCTATACCTAGCACACTGCCAAAACCCTCGCAGGTCTGGCAAGCACCATAAGGATTGTTGAAGCTGAAGAAATTGACAGAAGGCTCTTCGAACACCATGCCGTCGAGCTCAAAGCGATCCGAGAACACACGCTCTTCGCCGTCGCCATACTTCACACGACACTCCCCGTTACCTTCAAAAAAGGCGGTTTGCACGGAGTCCGCAATCCTGAACTGCAGGTCTTCGTCTGATTTGTAAATCACGGCGCGATCCACGAGAATGTATACCTGCTTGCCCAGCTTCGGCTTTTTCTCTTCCAGAAGCTCTTCGATAAAGTATACCTGTCCGTCGGCGTAAATACGTGAATAGCCTTTTTGAAGCAGCAGGTCCAGTTCTTTGGCAAGTGTGCGCTCTTTGTGCAGTTGCAGCGGCGCCAGAATCATCACACGGGCTTCATCCTCCAGCGAGAAGATAAAGTCCACCACATCGGCCACGCTGTCTTTTTTCACTACCTCACCCGAAACAGGTGAATAAGTTTTGCCGATGCGGGCGTAGAGCAGCTTCAGGTAGTCGTAAATTTCGGTGCTGGTACCCACAGTAGAACGGTTGTTCTTGATGCTCACCTTCTGCTCGATGGCAATGGCCGGACTGATGCCTTTGATATAATCGACGTCAGGCTTATCCATACGCCCCAGAAACTGACGCGCATACGAGCTCAGGCTTTCCACATACATGCGTTGCCCTTCGGCATACAGCGTATCGAAAGCCAGAGATGATTTACCGGAGCCGGAAAGGCCGGTGACCACAATGAATTTGTTGCGCGGCAAGGCCACACTGAGATTTTTGAGATTGTGCACGCGGGCGCCTTTGATGATAATGTGCTGGCGCGGATCGAGTGTTTCGAGGTTATTTTCGGATGTGTTTGCCATAAAGTATAGCGTAGGCTAGATAAAGCCCACGCATGACGAACTGATTTTTTACGATGTAAAGATACAAATACCCGGTCGCATTCTGAAGGCTTTTTACCCCTTGGCGCTATACCTGGCTTTTGGCCACAGTATGCAACACAGCATCCTTTTGAAACAGCTACAGGTATAAAAAGGTTTAGCTTTCTATTACTATTTAAAGGTATAGGCCTGTCTTGGTTTCTGCCTGTGCTTTACTGGCGGCGGTTATAGAACCCGCCTGTTCCTAAACTTTGCCAAATGATTAAACTGCAGCCCCCTGCTTCCGTATGTATGGGTTACGATCTACAACCAATAAACTAACACAACATGGGAAAAGGAGATAAAAAATCGAAGAAAGGCAAAATCGTGAAAGGCACTTACGGCAACAGCCGCCCAAGACAGGCTACCAAAAGAAAAGCCGCCGAGAAGAAAGAGGCCGCTGCCAAGTAGCACCACCACCCTACCACATCAGCAGTCCCATGCCCCGCCTGTCGGGGCATGGGACTGCCTGTCGGGGCGTGGGACTGCCTTTTTTAGACAACCTCCATCTCCGGCGTCAGGTCCAGCTTGCGCAGTTTATCTGCCTTCAGGGCCGTTATACCTACCACCAACAGGGTGATCGCGCCGCCTAGCACCACAGAGGGCACCGCGCCCATGACCTTAGCCATTGCTCCTGCCCGGAAGGCCCCTATCTCGTTGGACGAACCGATAAAGATACTATTCACCGAAGAGACGCGCCCCTTCATATACTCCGGTGTAAGGGTATGAAGCAGCGTGGAGCGGATGATGACACTGATGCTGTCGAAGGCACCGCTCAGCACCAGCAATACCAGCGAGAGCCAGAAACTAGTAGATAACCCAAAAAAGATCAGGCTCACCCCGAAGCCTGCCACGCACCAGAGCATGATTTTTCCGGCTTTGATGGTAATAGGGTAATAGGCCATCCAGACGGCCATCGCTACCGAGCCGACGGCAGGTGCCGCCCGCAGAAAACCGAGCCCCTGTGGACCAACCAGCAATATGTCCGAGGCGAAAACAGGCAGCAGCGCCACTGCTCCTCCAAACAGCACCGCGAACATATCCAGGGAGATGGCGTTCAGGATGACTTGGTTGCCGAACACGAAGCGTATACCTGAGCGCAGACTCTCCATCATGTTCTGCGGATTGACATTTTCCGGGAGCGCCTTCCCGCCGATCAGCGCGAAAGAGGTGAGTGCCAGCAAGACAAGCACAGCATCCAGGGTATAGGCCGCTGTGATGCCGTAGAAACCGTACACCAGTCCACCCAGGGCGGGTCCTACCAGCGAGGCAGCCTGCCAGGTGGTACTGCTCCAGGTGATGGCATTGGCGTAGAGCTGCTTGTCGGACACCAATTGGGGCATAAACGAGAACACGGCCGGCCCCATGAAACCACGAGCGATGCCGCTGACAAAGATGACGACATAAATCGGCAGCACACCATACAGCGGCAACACATGACTCGCATCCAGGGTAAAGTACAGCAGCGCCAGCGAGCAAAGAAGCAGCACCGCCACCACCGTCACGATGATTTTCTTGCGGGGCACCGTATCGGCCACGTAGCCAGCGTACAGCGACACAAAAATGGAAGGTATAGCCTCCGCCAGCCCGATCAGGCCCAGAGAGAAGACATCATCAGTAATGGCATAGATTTGCCAACCGACAATAACGGCCTGGATCTGCATGGCAAGCGTGATGCACAGCCGCGCCGATATGTAATGCCTGAACTCCGGCAGCCGAAGCACGGCATAGGGATCGTGCCTGCGGGTTGATTTAGCGCCCATTTTCCTTTCTCCTCCACAAATACGTTTTCATAACCACAAAGCTACGCCATAGTGTGCATACCTGCAGAATGCCTGCCCGAATAAAACCGCTGTTTTCTGTTGTGCGACAGACGGTGACGGCGTTGTCGGCCGGCATCTCCAAGCCAACTCTTAGAAGGCAACCCTCCAGCTTAAATCCACTCATAAAGCCGCATTATCAGGTCACCGGATAAATCGTAAAGGGCTGTATACCTATGTTGTATAAAATTATTTGGAATTATATGACTTAAACTGTAACACTCCCTCCGGTATAGAAGTATAATTTTTTAAGGAGCGGCCACCCCCTCATTTAGCAGCCGACTTCTGTGTGTCAGGCACCACCAACCTGTGCTGATGCATGCTTCTGGTGCATACAGCGCCATATTATTCTTTTATTAACAATCCTTTTATGGGTTAACGCAGCCAACTCAGGACCGTATCCTGAGCAGAGGAACTGCCGACTTTATTGATTATTAATATTTAAAAATATCAACATCATGGAACAACTGGACATCCGCAAATTATTGGAAAACATCGAGAGGAAGGTGTACCAGCAGGAAATCACTTCAAGCTCTGACGTGACACAACTGATCAACACTGAAATCGCAAAGGCTATCAACCTCAATAGCAAAGTAGCTGACGGGGAAGGCCTACAGTACCAGAATATCTCGTGCACTACCATCGAGTGCTATCTGGAGCACCTCAAAGCTGTAGAGGAAAAACTGAAATGCCCTGCTGACATCACCGCACAGTGCAAGCCTGTGGAAGAGCGAGAGATAAACCGCCGTCTCCTCCTCATCCTGAACCGTTTGAAGCGATACAACCGCGAGTAGTCAGCATTTGTAGTAATAACCTTATCCTTCGTACAGACGATCAGTTCTTACGAAGGATTTTTTATGCCCTTTATATGCCCATAATGACCAATGTCATTTTTCCCGTGCCTCAGTGCTGATAATTTTGTAAACCTATGAGGTTTCAATTTGCAGCAAATGAAGGAAGATATTAAAGACGAACAAGATATAAAACTGCTGGTTGACTCGTTTTACGCCAAAGTAAACGAGGACGACCTGTTGGGGCCTATTTTCAATGGCTTTGCGAATGTGGACTGGGAGCACCACCTTCCCATCATGTACAACTTCTGGAGTTCAGTTCTGTTTGGCACCATGGCCTACAAAGGGCAGCCTTTCCCCAAACACATGCGCCTGCCCATAGACAGGCAGCATTTTTCCCGCTGGGTGATGCTGTTTAGTGAAACTGCAGACGAGCTGTTTGAAGGCGATAAAACAAAGGAATTGAAGCAGAAGGCAACCAGCATTGCGCAGGTGTTTCAGATGAAATTAGGTCTCCTGGGCATTATCGGCAAAGAGACAACCATCTAAAGCAGCTTATTAGCACAAGAGAGCGGCAGTCGTCCCGGGTTACATCCTTGGGGCGACTGCCGTTTTGCTTTGCCCTATACCTTATTCGTCTCCCTGATCAGTACTAATCTCCTCCCTGTCAGCACCATATACGTAAATACTATATGTTGAAAAATAAATTTAACTAAAAGCATATACGTTTACATTATCTTGCCGTATATTAGGGAACGATAATTCTTTACTGGCATATAGCACCTTTAATATTTTTTGCTAAGGACACCCGGCTATGTTTGCGCAGTCAAAATGCATTCTCTATATTTGATTTCCATTTCAAAAAAATATTTGTTCTAACAGCTTAACGCAACAATATGGTATAAAGCTCTACGTTAAACTAATGTAGCTTTACGATGAATACAACTACCCAGCTGAGCGACTCTGCTTTAGTCTCGCTCTACATCGCAGGTAACGAAAATGCGTTTGAACAGCTAGTAAACAGACACAAGAACAAAGTATTCACTACGATCTTACTGATTGTTAAGGACACGTATACCGCTGAGGACCTCATGCAGGATGCTTTTATTAAGGCAATCCACACCATGAAAGGCGGCAGGTATAACGAGGAAGGCAAGTTCTCTTCATGGATATGCCGCATTGCCCATAACCTGGCAATCGACTTTTTCCGTAAAGAGAAAAGAAGCCCGATGATCACGCTGGAGGACGGTAGCAATGTGTTCAATGCCTTGTCTTTTGCAGAGGACTCCGCTGAGTCGCAGCAAATAAAGGAGGACACCCATGCCCGACTACGCGAGCTGATCCAAACGCTGCCACAAGCACAGCGGGAAGTACTCATGATGCGCCATTACGCTGACATGAGCTTCCAGGAGATAGCAGAAGCAACCGGTGTGAGCATCAACACAGCTTTAGGTCGTATGCGCTACGCATTGATCAACCTAAGAAAAAAGATGCTAAACAGCACCATTGCTTATGATAAAAACCTCTACTCAGAATGAGCTGATCCAGTACGTATACGATGAGTTGGCAGACCCTGCCCGCGAGCAACTGGAAACAGCACTGATGCACGACAACGAGTTAGCCGAGAGCTGCTCCGAGCTCATGCTCATCCAGCGACTGTTAAGCGGCGCGGCCAAAAGCCCTAGCAAGCAGTCTATCGACAACATTTTAAATTACTCAAAAAGCTTAAGTTTGCAGTCTTAACCGACTGCAAACTTTTTTTATGCGCAAACGAGAACGCTACAAGCTGCTGATCGAGCACTTTACCCAGAACTTCCCGGATCCGGAAACCGAGCTGGCCTATACCAATCCCTATGAACTGATACTGGCTGTGGTGCTCAGCGCCCAGTGTACCGATAAACGCGTGAACATGGTAACGCCTGCCCTGTTCGAAGCATTCCCGACGCCAGAGCATCTGGCTGCGGCCACTCCGGAAGATATCTTTCCAATTATTAGAAGCATTTCCTACCCTAACAATAAGGCCAAGCACCTGGCGGGTTTGGGAAGAATGCTCGTGGAGCAGTTTAACGCGGAGGTACCTAGCACGGTCGAAGAACTGGTGAAGCTGCCGGGTGTGGGTCGCAAGACGGCCAACGTGATCGTGTCAGTGATCTGGAACCAACCGGCTATGGCTGTGGACACGCATGTGTTTCGGGTGAGCAAGCGACTGGGCCTGGTTTCGAAAACAGCTAAAACCCCGCTGGAAGTTGAAAAAGAGTTGGTGGCCAACCTCCCGCAGGAGCTGATCGCCAAGGCGCATCATTGGCTCATATTGCATGGCCGCTACATCTGCCTGGCGCGACGGCCGAAATGTGAGGAATGCCCGCTCACGCATTTCTGTGCTTTTTTTCAGAAGTACTACCCCAATATACCCGACGACCCTGAGAACAAAGTAGGAGGTATAGCCTGATAAAAAAAGCGGGGGCAGACACTAAATGGTCTGCCCCCGCTTTCACTATGGGAATCTTATCAGGGATTACATTCCCTGCTGTTGCTTCTTGTACTCACCTCTTTTTTTGTGCTCGCCTGACTTGTGGCCTCTCTTACCATCAGCACGCTTCTGCTTCATTTCCGCGCGATCGGTTTCGTACTTGGCATACTGCTCTGCTGACAAGATGCTCTTAAGCTCGGCCTGCCACTTTTCGTGACTTACTTTTCTGGCTTCCTGCATCTGTGCTCGCTGCTCAGGCGTTTTTTCCGTAGTCGCTTTGTGACTCTCTTGCATGGCTTTCATCTCCTGCGCATGCCGCATATTCAGTTTCTGGAGTTGGTTTTTCTGCGATGCACTCAATTCCAGCTTCTGCGCCATCATATCGGTTTTCATCTGAGCCATTTCCTCAGGGCTTTTTTGGGCTCTGTCTTTCATGGCTCCACGCATTTCGCTGCGCGGCTTTTGGTCTTGTGGCTTAGTTGTGGTCTGGGCGTAAGCGCTGCTGCCAGCAACTAACATTCCGAGCGAAAGGGCTGCTATTATCTTCTTCATGTTTCTTTCTCTTTTAAATTTCTGGTTGGTTCGATTAGTAGCAAAGTTCAAATTTGCACATGTGCTCTGCTATACCTGCCTAAACAAAGGCTGTGCCAAAAACTCAATCGCAACTTGCACAGCTTCGTAAGCAACTGTTTTGCAAGAGCATGAGTCAAAACAGAGCAGGGGGCAATTTGAAAGCATGCTATACCTGAGCCGTCACTATACCTTTCGGGATCTGAAAATAATGGCACTGAAATAAATTCATATCGATATATTTAACTATTAATCACTATACCCTTTAAGCTTATGCAAACTTCTACATCCATCAAACTATTTGTATCCTTCCTACTGCTCTTTGTTAGCTTTTCGGCAGTACAAGCCCAGACGCAGTTCACTGAGCGTAAAGGCGGACATTCCTATTCCATGGAAATACCAAGTTACATGGTGAAAACCTACGAGCTGAATGATGTGGCTAGTCTGCAGTACTTCAACAAAAACAAAGACGCTTACGCCATCGTGATAGAGGACTCTAAAGATGAGCTGGAGACCAAGGGGATGATGTTTGAGAATGCGACAGATTTTCTGGACAGCTTTACCGCTGACTACAAGAAGGAGGAGAAGAGACGCAAGCTGAGCAAGACAAAGGCCTTCGAATCAAATGGAAACAAAATTGCACAGAATGAATTGAAGTGGACGGATGAAGATGGCGACTTCTTTATGCTGATCACAGCTGTAGAGACGAAAACACACTTCTATAAAGTAATCTGCTGGACGCTGGCCGCAAATGCCCCACAATTAAAAGAAGACTTCAAACACTTGTCGGAGAGCATCAAGGACTAGATCCTATACCTTGCCTGCTACCTGCAACAGGATTTGCTCTACCTGAGCGGCAAGTTGCTGGCGGTCGAATAGTTGTCGAGCGATGGCGTGTCCGTTTTGTCCGGCCAGCCGTCGCTTCTCATCGTCCGATAGGATTTCTCTTATTTTCTGGGCCAGTTGATGTGGCTGACCTGCCGGGCAATACCAACCGCAGTTGTGCTGCTCCACAAATGTTTTCGTCCAACCAGGATTCGTTACCAGCACGGGCACGCCGCATGCCAGGCTATCGTAAAGCTTGGCCGGCGAATTAGAGGCCAGCACAGGTAGATCGTTGAAAGTAATAAGCGACAGGTCTGCCAGCTTGAACAGTGTGAACACATCGGGCCGTGGCTGTGGGGGAAGCAGCACCAGGTTAGAAAGTCGTAGCGATAGCCTCCGGAGTTCGTCATCATAAAAACCTCCGCCTGCCAGCACGAACACAATGTCCTGCTGATCGGCCATCGCCTCAGCTGCCTGCATGATGGTAGGGATATCGTTGGCCCGGCCAAAGGTACCGGCATAGAGCACCACTTGCTTGTTTTGTAATAGGTATCGCCTGCGCAGTGCTGCTACCTTCTCAGGAGTCACGGCATCAGCCATTTCGAGGTCAGTGCCATTCAGAATAGTGGTCACCTTGTCGCGCGCTATACCTTGGCTGACTACGTAGTCTTCCATGTCCGGGGAAAGCGTGATGATGTGGTTGGCACTCTGATAAAGACTTTTCTCCAATCTGAACAGGCGGCGCTTCAGCCACTCCCGCTTTACCGCACCCATCTCAATGGGGAAGCTGGGCCACAGGTCCTGTACCTCAAATACCCACGGAATACCACGCATCTTCGCGACACGGGCCGCCATCCATGGCGTTGTGAGCGGTGTAGACACGCCCCAAACCACATCAGGCTTAGGTATAGAAAGGCCTTTGGCAAGACTGTAGGCAGCAAAGCCGCCGTAAGAAACCAATCGTCTGCGCACGCCCATCTTGTTACTATAAGGCACCTCCTGCTCATATAGATCTACTCCCTCCGGCACCCACTTATACCTGTCCGTAATGCGAAGCTGCTTCCAGGCGCTACTCGAGATCAGGCTCACCTTATGCCGCTTGGCAAGATACTCCAGAAAGGTATAATGCCGGCAAGTTGAAGGGCAGTCCGGGTTGTGATGGTGCTGGTTGAAAATAGCTATGTGCATGCGCGCAGGTATAGAGGCGAAGTATGGTACTACCGCTTCTCAGGCTTGTATTTGGATTCGTTGAATATTTTCTGGTGATCTTCGTCAGCCATTAGTTCCTGCAGCGTTACTTTTGGGTTACGCTCCATATACTTGCGCACGATTTGCCAGCCTACCCAGGTGCCGAGGCGGCCAGGAGATGTGGCATCGATCTCGGGCGTATTAGGGCGTTCGCCAATATACTTGTTCACTACGAACGGGCTCTTCTCATAAAGCAGTTTTTGCTCAATAAAGTGTGCCCAGATACGGCCTTCGTTATGACGCACGTCGGCCAGTTGCTGACCGCTATACCCAATGATAGTGGAGTCTGGCGCGCAAGGCATAATAGATTTCACAAAATAGTAGGCCTTGCCCGTATTCACCATCTCGGCAAGCAGACTACGCTCCAGGAAGTTCGTTTTGTTGTATCGGTTAGACAGCAGCAGCATAGCAGCTGGCACCATGTTCGCGCGTTCGTATCGCTTCAAAATATAGTCGTAGGTATCCGGGCGGTAACTGGCATTTTCGCCGATAAAGAAGTCTATGCCAAACACCAGCAAGCTGTCCGACACCAGCAGGTCCTGGTTCAGACCGGACACAAAAGTTTTCACTTGCGGCTCCTTGAACTCAGGATAGTAATATTTGATATGCTTGAAAGCGGTTTCCAGCTGTTGCTTTTCAGTAGCCATGTCACCGAAGGTAGTGTCCGCCTCCTGGGCCAGCTTTTGAAGCTCAGGGTTCGAAGCCAGGTTATAAAGCACATTGACGATGGCTGAGTCAGAAGGGTAATTCTTCCGCTGCAGGAACCGCTCCGTAAAAACAGGGTTGCTTTCCAGAAGAGAGGCGATATCCTGCCTGGAGTCCGCCGCAAAAAAAGGCTTCTCGAATCGCTCTATCTCTACCTTTACCGGTATGCGTTCTATTTCTTCAGGTATGTCGCAGCCGGTCTTCTTCTTGCAGCTAAAAAGCAATAGGATGGTTGCTAGTAATAATAATCTGTGATACATTGCCGAATATTTAATACAAAAATAGAGGGTTATCCCGTATTAGAAGAAATAAACGCGACAAATTAACATGCAATTCAAAAAACTAGCATTCCTGCTGCTCTTTTTGGGCTTCTCATCCACTGCCATGGCCCAAATGGAAATCGGCATCCAGTTCTCCCCTACTATTGCCGGCACACGTTTTATAGCTGAAGACAGACATGGCTTCGAAAAAAGCAGCAATACATTGCGTGTAGGTGTAGGCGTAATTGGCGATTATTTTTTCTCCAACAACTATGCTTTCAGCTCTGGACTAATGTACCGCAGCAAGGGCTCTAAAATTAAGTACAACTTTACGTCAGAAAGCCCCGATGGCACGCCAACGACTATTCAGGCAGAAGACGACCTGACGGTGCAGTATCTGGAAATCCCGGTGACGTTAAAGCTTTTCACCAACGAAGTAGCTCCTGATGTAGTGCTATATTTCCAAGTAGGCGGATCGCTGGGCACGAAGGTATCAGGGCAGGTGAACAATCAGAAAGTGATCAATGGCGAAAAGACGGCAAAGCGTTTCAATGTTTTTGAGACCAGCGCCATACTGGGTACGGGTGCCGAAATGCAGCTTGGGCAAAGCACTAAGCTGTTTGGTGGAGTCACTTACCTGCGCGGCTTGAGCAACATCGATAATTTCTACAGTGACCGCCTGGGCGACAAGAATATCGCGCTTAAAAACAACGGTGTGTCTATTGATGTGGGTATCAAATTCTAAGGTATAGGTATAGTATCAGGCCTAAAGCAAAAAAGCCGCTCTGACTAGACAGAGCGGCTTTTTTGTTGCCTTTAAATCTGATTAAAATTTTCTTGATCCTGCACCCCGTTCACCTCCGTCAGGGCGGTGCGCAGCTCTATTTCTTCGCCTTTGTCGTCCATTACCTTAAAGTCAGTAATCCCGAGCGAAGTGTCTTTTACAAATTTCACCCACTTGAAGTAGTGGAAGAACCACTTCATCTGCTTGGAGATGACACCCGATGTATAATAGGCATACAGGAAAGGGTGTACATACAATGTCAGACTTCTGTGATTATGTCGCGTAAGCAGGTCATCTACCGCCACGTCAATTTCATCCGTAATCAGAATGCTGGCAGTTATTTTGCCGGTGCCGTTGCAAGTGGGGCATACCTCACCGGTCACGATATTCTGCTCTGGCCTTACACGCTGACGCGTGATCTGCATCAGGCCGAACTTCGAGATAGGCAGAACTGTCGACTTGGAGCGGTCCCGCTTCAGTTCCTCTTTCACTACCTCGTATACTTTCTGGCGGTTTTCCGGAGACTTCATATCGATGAAGTCAATTACAATGATACCACCTATATCCCGGAGTCGCAGCTGACGGGCCACTTCTTTGGCAGCCATCATGTTCACGTTCAGCGCGGTAGCCTCCTGATCGGTTTCGGTATTAGATTTGTTCCCACTGTTTACATCGACTACGTGCAGGGCCTCGGTGTGCTCTATTACCAGGTATCCGCCGCCTGGTATAGTCACTGTTTTCCCGAAAGCAGCCTTTAGTTGCCGCTCGATGTTAAAGTGTTCGAAGGTTTTTGTCTTACCGGTATAGTGCTTCAGAATTTTTACTTTGTCTGGCGCAATGCTACCGATGTATGCTTTGATCTCGTCATAGAGTGACTCGTCGTCCACTACTATGTTGTCAAAGCTTTCGTTCATTAAGTCTCTCAGAATGGACGAAGAACGACCCAGTTCACCAATGATCTTGTCATTGGGTTTGGCTATCTTCAGCGATTTAAAGCCTTCTTCCCAGCTTTCCACCATGTTGCGCAGGTCTCTGTCGAGTTCTGCCACCTCACGGCCCTCTGCCACTGTCCGGATGATCACACCAAAGTTCTCAGGCTTGATCGAAGTGATCAGGCGCTTGAGCCGCGTGCGTTCTTCTTTGCTAACGATCTTCTTGGATACGCTTACCGTGTTGGAAAACGGCACGAGCACCAGGTATCGACCGGCGAGCGAGAGCTCGCAAGATAGACGCGGTCCTTTGGTGGAAATCGGCTCTTTGACAATCTGCACCAAGAGTTGCTGTCCCTTTTTCAGAACATCAGCGATCTTGCCGAGCTTGTCAATTTCTGGCTCGAATTTAGTCTGGTTAAGCTTTGCAGAAGCGTTCTTCTGTGTCTGTGCCGCCTTCACATACTTGTTCAGCGTTTTAACATTGGCTCCCAGATCATGGTAATGCAAAAATGCATCCTTGTGGTAGCCAATGTCAATAAAAGCGGCGTTTAGGCCTGGCATTACCTTTTTTACAGTTCCTAGAAAGATGTCGCCTACAATGTAGTTTGTATCCTTCTTTTCGTGGTGAAACTCTACAAGTCTCTTGTCCTGTAAAAGGGCGATGCGCTCTCCATCCTGAGTAGAATTGATTATAAGCTCGTTACTCAATTTCTCTCAAAGATTAGTTGGATGTATAGACCAAAGCCCACAATTGCAGAAGCAATGTGGGCCTCAATAAACGCAGAAGAAATTACTTCTTCTTATGTCTGTTTTTTCTTAGACGCTTCTTTCTCTTGTGAGTAGCAATCTTATGTCTTTTTCTTTTCTTTCCGCAAGGCATAGTCTTGAAATTTTTATTAAGTGGTTAGTTCTTTTATTACATTTTTGCGAGATACTCGTCAACAGAGGCTGTCAGGGCAGGGTCGCTGCTCATGGTCTTCACCTTGTTGAAAGTTCTAATTGCTTCTTCTTTCTTACCGGTTTCAGCCAGTGACACAGCCAGGTAGAAAGTGCCTTCTACGTGCTCAGGATTAACTGTTACCAGTTCCTGGAAACGCTCAGCGGCTTTATCCCACTGTCCGGACTGTACTGACAGGATGCCCAGGTTGAACAGCGCCTTCTGGTTTTTCGGGTCTGTCGAAATCACTTCACGCAGCAGCGTTATACCCTGCATAGGGTTTTCGCTGGCGATGTAAGTCATGGCTACGTTCGTTTTCGCATCCAGGTCCGAAGGATTGTTCTTGAGCACCTGCTCGTACATTTTACGAGCCTTGCCGCCCATTTCGCTGGCGCGCTGCTGTGTTGCTGCATACGTGAAGGCTTCGAAGTACTGGTCACCGGCTTTGCGATAGCTCTTCTCACCCGGACGGGCATCAGCAGCTAACTCGTAGTAGTAACCTGCACTGTCAAACTTACTTGCTGAGGCATATGCTGCTGCCAGTTCGCCGGCCAATAGGCCACGCGCCTTAGTATCAGTTGCTTTGTTGTAGCGGGCACGCACGGTGGCGAGTTCCATCAGTTGCTCTGGCGTCGCCATTGAGTGTACTCCGTCAGCCGCAGCGGCTGGTGTAGCACCATGGTCATGGCCATCGTCTTCAGAGTGACCTTCAGGCAAAGCAGAGGTTTGTTCAGCAGCCACTGTGCTATCATCCTTTGTTACAACCACCTTAGGAAGAAAAAACATAGCCGCGGCCAATGCGATAGCTGCAACTAGTATCAGTATTTGAGCGCGTGACATGAGTTTCTGTTTTCTTTAAGTGACTGTATTTTAAATGATAAACTTTAAGCAACCGGCAAATATACGAAAGAATTAAGAATGAGCCAGTTCTTTGATCTTTTTGCTGTTCTTAATCTTAGCAATAAAGGTCTTGGATGGCTTGAAGCTTGGAATAAAGTGCTCATCAATAATGATGGAAGTGTTCTTCGAAATGTTACGAGCCACTTTCTTTGCGCGCTTCTTGTTTACAAAGCTTCCAAAACCTCTCACGTAGATGTTGTTGCCGTCAGCCATTGAGTCTTTCACTACTTTGAAAAACGCTTCGATGGTAGATTGCACATCAGCCTTATCAATCCCTGTTTTATCAGCAATTTCTGATATTACTTCTGCTTTAGTCACTTTCTTAGATTTTTATAAATTAGAAATAAGTTAACTTTCTATTTTTCAGGAGGAACCACAGCGCTGTCGTTCTCCATTTTTCGGGGCACAAAGGTATACCTACTTTTCGACAAGTAAAAGCTTTAGCATTAAATTATTACAGATTGTGCCCTGCTTAAACCGATCGGCCTCAGCCCCTTTTCGCCGGTCACACTGCTACAATACCCGTGCCAGCTTGCCAACACCCTAACGCGGGCTATGTGCTTATATTTTAGGCAGATACCATTATCTTACAAATTCACCGCAACTCCTTTCCAGAACAAAGCTTTACCTTTGTATGTTTCCATCTCCTACATCAACCCACCTAAGTCAGTTATGGAAAATAAGCCGACCCCTTTGTTTGCCCAGACAATTATTGACTGGTACCAGCGTCATAAAAGAGCCCTGCCCTGGCGCGACACTACCGATCCATACCTGATATGGCTATCCGAAGTGATACTACAGCAGACGCGTGTGGCCCAAGGGTTGCCCTATTTCCAGCGCTTTGCTGAAGCTTACCCTACCGTGCAGCACCTGGCTGCCGCCCCCCAGGATGAAGTGCTGCGCCTCTGGCAGGGGCTCGGCTATTACTCCAGGGCTCGTAACATGCATCACACAGCCCAGCAGATCGTGCAGGAGTATGGCGGCGTGTTCCCGGATAAATATGAGGAGCTGCTGAAACTGCGCGGGGTTGGAAGCTACACCGCTGCTGCCATCGCCTCTTTTGCATTCAGAGAGCAGGTCGCGGTGCTGGATGGCAATGTGTTCAGAGTACTGGCCCGGGTGTTCGGCCTGTCAGATGACATTGCGGTTCCCGCCTCGCGCAAGGTGTTTCAGCGGTTGGCCGAGGAACTTATACCTGCTGAAGCGTCTGACACGTTTAACCAGGCCATTATGGAATTCGGTGCTATCCAGTGCACACCCGTGATGCCTGACTGCCTGTTCTGCCCGCTGCAGCAATCCTGCTTTGCTTTTAACCATGGGTTGGTGCAGGAGCTGCCGGTAAAATCGAAGGCAAAAGCTGCCCGGCCGCGATTCTTTCACTACATGGTATTTGCGCACAAAGGAGAATATTATATGCGTAAGCGCCTGAGCGGTGATATCTGGGAAGGGCTGTATGATTTTTACCTGCACGAGAGCGACTCCAAGGTACTTGACACCGCCAAACTGCTGCGGGAACTGAACGACGCAGGTATAGCTGTGCAGGAATCGCATCTTTCGCCGCCACGCAAAGAATACAGGCATGTGCTTAGCCATCAGAAAATTACGGCCCGTTTTTATCTGATTCAGCTCGATTTTCGTTTAAGTGAAGAGGTTTTGCAGGAGGCGAGGCTGGCAACTTATTCATCTGAAAAAATAGAAGCATTACCGAAGCCAATTCTTATCGACAGCTATTTGAAAGATGAGAAGATTTTACTAAATTTATAAACTGAAACTTTTCTGTTTGCAAATGCATTCTAGAGTTTCAGTAGCCATAATTGCCTCCGGCTAGGTTGTCGGAGTAGCCCAAATCAATTTAATATTAAACAAAAAAAGACATGGCAAGTGTAAACAAAGTCATCCTTATCGGAAACCTTGGTAAGGACCCGGAAGTTCGCCACCTCGAAGGCGGCGTAGCTGTAGCGCGTTTCCCGATCGCTACTTCCGAAACATTCAAAGACAAAAACGGCGAAAAGCAGGAGCGCACCGAGTGGCACAACATCGTGCTTTGGCGTGGTCTGGCTGAAGTGGCCGAAAAGTACCTGCGCAAAGGGCAGTCTGTCTTCATTGAGGGCAAGATCCGCACGAACAGCTATCAGGACAAAGAAGGTGTGCAGCGTTACAGCACTGAGATCGTAGCCGACAACATGACGATGCTTAGCGCGCGTGAAGGCGGCAATGGTGGCTCAGGAAGCTTCCAGGGCGGTGTCTCTTCGCAGTCTGGGGGGCAATCCTCATCAGGTCAGGGTACTGCCGCCGCATCAGGCAAAGGCAATGCTTCTGCCTTCCAGAACGACGAGCCAGACGACCTGCCGTTCTAACCCATGTTTAACCTAACTTTCTGATTTTGGACAGTTTAGATTCCGGAGACCCCCTAAGTTATAGCTTACTGCAACTTTTACAAAGCGCAACGGCTTTACTTAGAATTGAATATATCGCAGCCATCTCGGCCTGCTTTATCTTATTGCTGCTCTCTGCCCTCACTTCGGGGGCGGAGGCAGCTTTTTTCTCGCTCACCCCCCAGGAGATCGAAAAAGCCAGAACGAGCAAAGACAAAAAGCTCCAACTGGTGCATCACCTGCTTCAGGCCCCGCGCCAACTTTTGGCCTCCCTTCTGATCATCAACAATGCGATCAATGTCAGCATCATTACCCTCTGCGCCTATATTGCGTGGCAGGTATCCGGTTCTGCTTCTTTAACAACCTTCACGCTGCTTCTGAGTGTACTGGTCGTTACTTTCCTGATCGTGTTTTTTGGCGAAGTGCTGCCTAAGGTATATGCCCGCAGGCACGGACCTGCCATTGCGCAGCGTATGACCCCTGTCCTTTCTGCCTTGGCCCCTGCCCTGAAGCCATTAGCCTGGATGCTAACCCGTATCAGTTCCTATATTGACAGACGCTACCGAGTGCGGTCTTACAGCAATACGCTCGAGGAACTGCATCATAGCCTGGATGTGGCCTTGTCGAATGAAGAAACCTCGCCGGAAGAGCGGAAGATCCTTCGGGGCATCGTCAACTTCGGCTCGATCACGGTCAAGCAGATCATGCGTCCGCGTCTGGATATTGTAGCGTTCCCGCAGAGCGCCACGTTGCCGGAGCTTCTTCCACAGATCGTCCAGTGGGGTTATTCGCGTGTACCGGTCTATACCGAGAACACTGACAGCATCGACGGCATCCTATATGTAAAGGACCTGCTGCCGCACCTCGACAAAGGAGCCGACTTTAAATGGCAGAACCTGATCAGAGCACCTTTTTACGTTCCGGAGACCAAACACATTTCCAATCTGCTGCAGGACTTCCGGGAGAAGCACGTGCACATGGCTATTGTGGTGAACGAATACGGCACGACGGCAGGTCTGCTGACCATGGAAGATGTGATCGAGGAAATTGTGGGCGAGATCAACGATGAGTTTGACGATGGGGACGAGATCATTTACTCACAACTCGACGAAAATACCTTTATATTTGACGGTAAAACATCGCTGCACGACTTTTGTAAGATCACAGAGGTTCCGTTTGATGCCTTTAACGAGGTGAAAAGCGAGCACGAAACGGTGGCGGGCCTGATGCTGGCACTCTTTGGTCGCATCCCTTTTGTGGGCGAAGAAGTGTCGTACGGCCGCTACTACTTTACGGTGGAGTCGGCGGACAATAAGCGTGTAAAACGAGTTAAGATTAATGTCGCAAGCAAAAAAGAGCACTATCATAAAGTCGGCTAAACTGCAAATGGTCCTGTGGGCAGGTATAGCCCTGGCCGTAGCTAGCTGTAACGCCGAGTATACCCCTAAGCCAAAAGGATACAACCGCATCGACCTGCCCGCCGCCGCTTACCAGCAGTTGCAGGACGAGCATCCCTATACCTTCGAGTACTCTAAGCATGCCAAGATCCGGCCGGATTCTTCGATGATCGCGCAGCCACATTGGATCAACATCATTTATCCAGGCTTGGGAGCCAACGTGCAGTTGACCTATAAGGCCATCAACAACGATCCGAAGATGCTGAACAACCTGATCGAAGACGCCCGCAAACTAACTGGCAAACACCAGATAAAGGCTTATTCAATTGAAGAAACAGAGGTTCGGACACCGCAGGGAGATATTGCTTCGGTATTTGAACTGGAAGGTGAAATCCCTAGCCAGTTTCAATTCTATGTGACCGATACGACCACGCACTTCTTCCGGGGAGCGCTCTATTTCAGAACCGCTACTCAGAACGACTCACTGGCTCCTGTGATTGAGTATGTAAAGAAGGATATTGTGCATATGCTGAATACGCTGGAGTTTAAGGATAGGAAGTAACTCTATCCGCTTAAAACAGGCAGACGGCCTACGCTCTTTTCATTACTTCATGATTTTAAGTTATTTTCATCTGCCCTTTTACTTGGCCTCCAACTACTATCAGGACGCCAAAGTAAACCCTCAGTATGGTGCAGTTCCAATCTTGATAATTGTACTGGCTGCTCAGGAGCTTTTCCTTTTTATGGCTATACGCACAATCCAAGACCCATATGCGAACAATATAGGTATTCCCGAATCTGGTTCGAAATGGGCATTTGCGATTAATCTTATTTTAGGTTACTTTCTCTACATAAAAGATAACAAGCCGATAAAGGTATATAACTACTATAAAGATAAGCCTTGGGCCAACAAAAAGTCGGCAAGAGTTTTAAACTGGATTTACATTTTGCTATCCTTTTTAGCGCCCTTTTTATTCATTATAGTCCGAAATGCAGCAACAGGCCGGCATCTTGTGTAACCATATATACCCGAGTTGTCGTTTTCATATATAGGACAGCAAATGCAGACCAGAAAGCCCCGCCAGCACTTACACCTGTCGGGGCTTTTGCTTATTTTTGTCAGGTATACCTGCTATACCTTATTTACCTAACCTGTGCGTACACCCTTGAACAACTTCTTCCATACCAAGATCGAATTTCTGAAAGGCGTGGGACCGCAGCGGGCTGAGCTGATGCAAAAGGAGCTCAATATCTATACCTACGGCGATCTCATCCAGCACTACCCCTTCCGGTACCTCGATCGAACCCAGTTCTACAAAGTAGCCGAACTGGACGAAAGTATGCCTTATGTGCAGGTGCGCGGGCGTGTGCGGGGCAAAGAAGTGCTGGGCGAAGGCCGGAAGCAACGCCTTGCCGCTACTTTGGTAGACGAAGACGGCAACGAGATGGAGCTGGTCTGGTTTAAGGGGGTGAAGTGGATGCAGAAGACACTGAAAAACCACACCGACTACATCGTATTCGGCAAGCCTACATCCTTCAATGGCAAGTGGAACATGGCCCACCCGGAACTAGAGGAGCTGGGCGAGGAGAAACAGACAGCCTCTTTTTTGCAACCGGTATACCATACCACTGAAAAACTGAAAGCCTTCCGGGTAGAGAGCAAAGTGATTGCCCGCATGATGGAAGTACTACTGAAGGTCGCAGCACCCAACATACACGAAACGCTTTCGCCTGAGCTGATCGACCATTACCGTCTGATGAACAAGCGGGATGCGCTTATCAACATTCACTTCCCGCAGTCGGTCGAAAAGTATAACGCCGCCAAGTTTCGCCTGAAGTTCGAAGAATTCTTTTACATACAGCTGCGCCTGCTGCGCCAGAAAACGGTGCGCCGCGCCGATCTGGCGGGTCAGGTGTTCAGGCAAGTGCCGACCGTCACGGAGTTTTACAAAAACCACATGACCTTCGACCTGACCAATGCGCAAAAGCGGGTTATCAAAGAAATCCATAAGGACCTGACGGCTGGCAAGCAGATGAACCGCCTGCTGCAGGGCGATGTAGGCTCGGGCAAAACGATTGTGGCTTTCATCACCATGCTGATTGCGGCTGACAACGGAGCGCAGTCGGTGCTGATGGCACCTACCGAAATTCTGGCGGACCAACATTACACCGGCCTCAAGGCTTTTGCTGACCGGCTAGGTATAAACATTGGCAAACTTACAGGCTCTAGCAAGACCAAAGACCGCAAAGTACTGCACGAACAGCTGCGCTCCGGCGAGATGAAAATGATTGTGGGCACGCATGCGCTGCTGGAGGATGTGGTGCAGTTCCAGAACCTGGGGCTTTGCATTGTGGACGAACAGCACCGCTTCGGGGTAGAACAGCGGTCCAAGCTGTGGCGCAAGAACCCGCGCATCATTCCGCATGTGCTCGTGATGACGGCCACCCCTATACCCCGTACTTTGGCCATGACGCTCTACGGCGACCTGGATGTGTCGGTGATCGACGAGATGCCGGCTGGCCGTAAAGAGATTGTGACGGTGCACCGCTTCGACTCGCACCGCCTGAAGGTTTTCCAGTTTGTGCGCGACCAGATCAAGCTGGGCCGTCAGGTATACATCGTGTACCCGCTCATCGAAGAGTCGGAAGGCATGGACTACAAGGACCTGACCGATGGCTACGAAAGTATACGCAGAGCTTTCCCGGAGTACCAGGTGAGCATGGTGCACGGCAAACTGAAAGCACAGGACAAAGACTATGAGATGCAGCGCTTCGTCAAGAACGAGACGCAGATCATGGTGGCGACTACCGTGATTGAGGTGGGCGTGAATGTGCCAAATGCTTCGGTGATGATCATCGAGAGTGCGGAGCGCTTCGGTCTGTCGCAGCTGCACCAGTTGCGCGGCCGTGTGGGCCGTGGCGCTGAGCAGAGCTATTGTATCCTGATGACCGGGTATAAGCTGAGCAAAGACAGCAAGACACGACTGGAGACGATGGTGCGCACCAACAATGGCTTCGAGATTGCCGACATTGACCTTAAATTGCGCGGACCGGGCGACCTGATGGGCACGCAGCAAAGCGGTGTGCTCGACCTGCTCATTGCCGACCTGGCCAAGGATGCACCTATTCTGCAGGAGGCGCGTGCCGCCGCGCAACGTGTGCTCAACGAGGACCCTCAGCTGGAGCAGCCACAAAACCAGAATATCGTGCGGCACATCAAATCGCTGAGCGTAAATACGGTTAACTGGAGCCGTATCAGTTAAAAATTTCTATCTTTACAACGTTTGGAGGCACCTCGGCCAGGTATAGCTGAGGTTTAAAAAGGAACCGTGTGAAAATCACGGGCTGACGCGCAACTGTAAATAACACCCAATTGGCTGCCTCAAATTATCCATTGTCCGGAAGAGGATGAGAAGGATGGCAGCCAGGTTATAAGCCAGGAGACTTGCCCCAAATAACTTTACGCATGCTTTCGCGCCTAAAGCCTGTGGTCTGAGAAATTACGCGACTCCTAAAGCCATCCTGGCTTAAAAGAGTCGTAGCCTTTCCTTTCCGCCATTCTACAGCGCCAGCATGCAAAGCCACACGACTATGCTGGATACTTGCATCATCTTATCTATACCTTCTTTCCGGGCTACAATCCTTGCAGCGGTCAGCAGTGCATACGTATACCTTATCTTTAAAATTATACTTTTATGAATTTACAAGAACGCATTGCCCAATCGGAGACTCGCATATTCAAGGCCGTTTTTCCGAACACTACCAACCACTACGACACCCTGTTTGGCGGCACAGCCATGCAACTGATGGATGAAGTGGCTTTTATCACCGCTACCCGCTTTTGCCGCAAACGAGTGGTCACTGTTTCGTCAGACAGAATAGATTTTACCCAGCCTATACCTGCGGGCACCATTATCGAACTGATCGGGCAGGTAAAGCGCGTAGGCAACACCAGCCTGAAGGTGGAAGTGGAAATCTACATTGAAGAGATGTACTCTGACGTGCGGCTAAAGGCCATCCACGGCAGTTTTACATTTGTCGCCATTGACGAGAAGAAACAACCAGTGTCTGTATTGGAAAGTGAACTTCAGCGTTAAGGCAGGCTATACCTGTTTTTAGCTAATTTGCGTTAAAGGTTTTGTTTGTGCTGGTTCCACGAGAAACAATTTTATCCTATATTCGACCCGTCTATACCTGACGCAGAACATTTTGCTCACTGAAATTTCTAAAACTTATACCTTGAAAACACTTCATTTTTTGCCGCTTCTATTGCTGATGGCCTTATTGTCTGCCACAACAGCCGCTGCTCAGGGCAAGAAAGCTGCTATACCTTTCACCTATCTCCCTGACAACAACGAAGACCAGTATAACCAGAGCATTCCCAGCAAGACGCTGCCGCTGGGAACTGACGGTTTCGTGATCCTCAGCCGAAACAAACCGGGCGAGTATGCCATAGAGCGCTACAGCGCCACACTCAAAAAGGCCTGGTCAACGGCTATACCACTTGCTGCCGAAGAAACACTGGAGGCTTTTGCCAAAAACGAGGAGGCGGCATTGGTGGTCACGCACCGTCATGATGAAAAGGGAAACCAGGTGCTTTATGCGCATCGAATAGACCTGCGCAACGGCCAGAAAGACAAACCGGTGCTCTTGCTCGAAGCCCCCGCTGATGCCCGCAAAGCAGGTATAGCCCTGTCGCCGGATGGCACCAAGCTCCTCGCTTATCGCTTTATTGTGACGGGAAACCAGGTGGTGCAGGGTATAAGCGGTAGCCTGTACGACGGCAAACTTCAGAAATTGAAAGACACCAAGTACAACCTGAGCGACCTGCGCGGCATTGTGTCGGCCGAGGTGACCGTAAACGATGCCGGCGATCAATTCATCAGCCTGATCTCTGAAAATATGGAGCGACTGACCGTGCGACAGTATACTCTCAAGTCGCCGGTTGCCAAAGGTATGTCGGTGCTGGTAGGTGGCATGTTCGACGGCAAGAAGGTCTACATCATGGACAGTAAGTATGCCTTGCAACCCAACGGAAATATGTATGGCGTGGTGCTCACAGCCGATGAGAAAACAGGCGAGTATTACAGCCTGAAAGCCGTAAAATTTGATTTTGAAAACGACGACATGGTGTTTGCGGAGGAGTTCCGGTTTACGCCAGAATACTTGGCCAGTGTAAACAAGCTGGACAAGAGCAGTGGACCAAAAGCCAGTCGCCTGGAAGATATTTACCTGACCGACCTGATCCTGACACCGGAAGAAAAACTGATTGTGCTGGCCGAGAAGAAATACATGGAGGGCGGCGAGAATTCCCCTTACTATGCCAAAGAGGTCCACCTTTTTGCCTACGACCAATTTATGGGCACAGCCTGGAGCTCTGTGCTGATGAAAAACCAGAAAGCCCCGGCTGACGAAGCTTTTACAGGTATATCGTACCGCTATCACCTGACGGGCAACACACTGAACCTGCTCACCCTGGAAGAACTGGACGGCAAGTATGACCTATACCTGCGCCGCATCGACACCAACACTGGCAAAGCGGAAGCGCCAAAAGCAGCCGGTCTGAATGTGGCAAATGACAAGAACATCGCCTATGTAAAGGATTTCACGGCCTGGCTTTCAGAGCGAGATCTGGTAACGGTGGTGCGGCCATCCAAAAAAGCGAATAGCCTGCAGTTACGCCGTTTGCAGATCAAGTAATCAAGACACTCTTATACCTGACAGGAAGCGCGACCACTCTTTGGTCGTGCTTTTTTGCTTTTTGAGCTTCCGGGTGAAAGAGCTCAGCTGCACCAGCATGTGCACAAAACCCACATAGTCCACGATCTCAACATACATCTTAAACTCCCTCCGGGAACCCTCCAGCACTCCAAGCTTGTCTACTTTGTAGGTATTCATGGCTGACCAGGGAATCCAGCGCACCCGTTTGCGTCGCTTGATCATATAGCGGTTAATGGCGACCTCAAGTTGGTAACGTGCCACGGGTTGGGCCAGCACCTCCTCCAGATCACTCCGCCGCAGGAGCCGCTCGCCTGACAGCAATATATCGCTGCGATACCAGCGCACAAACCAGGGCGACCGGATACGGCGCAGGATGAGCATATCGACTTTTGTAGTATTTTGAAAGGCATAGATGGCCTTTTCAAGTTCGGTCCCATCTAACTCCTGCAGATCGGCGTCCATCAGGAGCACCTGCTCGTGCTGCACAAACTGGAGTCCATACTGTATGGCAGCGGCCTTTCCCCGGTTCTGGCTGAGGCGTATGACCTGTACACTTGGCCATTGCTGGCTTACCATGGTAGCCGTGTTGTCAGATGATCCGTCATCCACACAAATTACCTGCTGTATGCCATTTACATTGGTCACCACATCTAATACTGCCGCAATGCGGTCCTGCTCGTTATAACATGGAATAAGGCATGCTACCCCCATATGCTCTGATTATATTTATGCTTCGGTATTCGGGTATGTTTACGCACGATTAATCATTAAGTCACCAGAAGGTAACCCAATTAAACAAAAAGGCTGCCCCCTACGGAGACAGCCTTTCTTAAACTATAGATTTGTCAGAATCTAATACACAAATTCGTTTGCCTCTATCATAGAAGCTGCAATGCGGCGGCGGGCTTCTTTGGTGTTGTAGAGGTCTTTCTTGGTGAAGCGCTTCAGGCCCATGAACAACAGGCGCTGCTCGTCGCCCTCCACCATAGAGGCAATAGCGTCTTTACCGGCCAGGAAGGCAGTATCCACGGCATCGTTCACAGTTACGCGCACAATGTCGATCTGATTGGCCACGGCATCCTCACCTTTCATACCTACCAGTTTCTCCACGCGCAGCAGCGTTGACTCCGCCACATAAGTCTTGATAGCCATGTCGGCAATGTTCATCAAAATCTCCTGCTCCTTGGCCAGCGAGTTCATGTACTTCTGCACCGCTGTACCTGCTACCATCAGAATCGCTTTCTTCAGGTTACGGATCGCTTTGTGCTCTGCAGCAAACAGACCTTCTTCTTCCTCACCGAAATCAGGTATAGCCATCAGTTCATTTTGCACATTTTGCGCAGGTCCCATCAAATCTAACTCGCCGTTCATAGCCTTTTTCAGGATCATGTCTACGGTGAGCATGCGGTTGATCTCGTTGGTGCCCTCAAAGATGCGGTTGATGCGTGAATCGCGGTAGGCACGGTCCATTGGGTAGTCGGCCGAAAAGCCGTAGCCACCGTAGATCTGCACGCCTTCGTCCACCACGTAGTCCAGTACTTCAGAACCTTCCACTTTCAGGATGGCACACTCCACGGCAAATTCGCGGGCTGCGCCCAGCATGGCTTCGTTCTCGCCTTTGCCGGCAGCCAACAACTCCTGCTCTTTGCGATAGATGTCCATACCGCATCGGTACAAGGCCGACTCCACAGCATAGATGCGGATAGCCTGCTCTGCCAGTTTGTAGCGTATAGCACCAAATTTCGAGATTGGCAGTTTGAACTGCTGGCGCTCGTTGGCATACTTTACCGACAGGTCTGCCACTTTTTTAGCGGCACCCAAGGTAGCAGCGCAAAGCTTGATACGACCAATGTTCAGGATGTTGAAGGCAATCAGGTGACCTTTGCCGATCTCGCCCAATACGTTCTCTTTCGGCACTTCGCAGTCCGACAGGAACACCTGACGCGTAGAAGAACCTTTGATACCCATCTTGTGCTCCTCGTTGCCAAGGCTCAGTCCCGGGTAGTTTTTCTCTACAATGAAGCCTGTGAACTTGTCGCCGTCTACCTGCGCGAACACAATGAACACATCGGCGAAGCCAGCGTTTGTGATCCACATTTTCTGACCGTTCAGGATATAATGCGTACCGGCTTCGTTCAATACGGCTTTGGTTTTGGCTGCCAGGGCATCAGAACCAGAACCTGGCTCAGTGAGGCAGTAAGCTGCCGCCCATTCGCCGGAAGTCAATTTCGGCAGATAATTCGCTTTCTGCTCATCTGTACCAAAGTACAGGATCGGCAGCATACCTATACCTGTGTGTGCCGCAAAAGCCACCGGGAAAGAGTGTCCACCTCCTACTGATTCTGTTACCAGCAGCGAAGTGTTAAAGTCCATGTTCAGACCACCGTATTGCTCCGGCATGGATACAGCAAACAGTCCAAGCTCTCCAGCCTTTTTCATCAGGCCTTCCATCAGACCTTCTTCGTGGTTGTCGAGGCGCTCGAGCAGCGGGTTCACTTCTTCGCGCACAAAGTCCAGGCAGGTCTGCGCCATCATGCGCTGCTCCTCGCTGAACTCAGCAGGTATAAACACGTCCTGCGGATTCGTTTCTTTGATCAAAAATTCACCACCGCGAACAGTGGCCTTCTTGTTATCTGTTACATTTTCCATGGCAGATTATGATTAGTGTTTTAGGTACAGATTTTTTATTTGAGTAATTCATAGATGCCGGCAACACCCTGACCGCCGCCAACGCATGCCGTCACGATGCCGTGCTTGCCACCTGTGCGGCGCAGGTCACTGAAGAGCTGCACGCTCAGCTTAGCACCAGAGCAACCTAGCGGGTGACCAAGGGCAATAGCTCCACCGTTGATGTTCAGTTTGGCTGGATCGAACTCCAGGTGACGCATTACGGCGATGGACTGAGCCGCAAAAGCCTCATTCATCTCGATCAGGTCGATATCGTTGAGGGTCATGCCAGCCATTTTCAGGGCTTTCGGAACGGCGGCGATCGGGCCCATACCCATAATGCGTGGATCCACACCGCCAGTGCCGTAGCTTACCAGGCGTGCAATTGGCTCCAGGTTAAGCTCCTTCACCATACGCTCGCTCATCACGACTACAAAGGCAGCGCCGTCAGAGGTCTGAGACGAGTTGCCGGCCGTTACCGAACCACCAGCTGCAAACACTGGCCTCAGACGCGCCAGCGCCTCCATAGACGTATCAGCGCGAGGGCCTTCATCCGTATCGACTATATAAGACCGGGTCTTCTTCTTGCCGTTCTCGTCCACGTAAGTTTCCTCTACTGTGATCGGCACGATCTGGTCTTTGAAGTAGCCGTTTTTGATGGCGTTTATTGCTTTCTGGTGTGAATTGAAGGCAAATTCGTCCTGGTCTTCACGTGAAACACTGTAGTCGGCGGCCACTGCCTCCGCTGTCAGGCCCATGCTCAGGTACCATTCCGGGTTGTGCTTGGCGATATTGTAGTTCGGCACGGTCTTCCAACCCGCCGTCGGCACCATCGACATCGACTCGGTACCGCCTGCAATAATGCAGTCGGCCATACCTGCCGCGATGCGGTTGCTGGCAATGGCAATGGTTTCCACACCCGATCCGCAGTAGCGGTTCACAGTCATACCGGATACAGACATCGGTAGCGCCAGCAATGACACCATACGGCCGATCTGCAGGCCTTGCTCCGCTTCCGGCACGGCGTTACCCACAATGAGGTCATCTACGCGCTCCGGGTCAAGGGCAGGCACTGAGGCCAAAAGATGTTTGATAACGTCAGCGGCCAGGTCATCGGGTCTGGTGAACCGGAAGCCGCCGCGCCCGGCTTTGCCTACTGCGCTACGAAATCCGGCTACGATATATGCGTTGTTCATTTTGATGCTCTTTATAGTTTATACTATCAGCTATGATTCATTTTTATTTTGTCATCCTGTAAGGATCTTGGTAGTTAGGGTATAAGACTGTTATTCAAGGATCTGCTATTAGAAATCGCAGGTATGGATTCTCACTTTTAATAAGCTCCATTTTCTTCTCGCGATTCCAGCTTTTCAACTCCTTTTCTCTTTCTATTGCATGCTGCACGTAGGTATAGCGTTCATAGTAGAGAAGCTTGTAACAGAAGTAGCGACCTGCAAAAGTTTCAGGCTTGCCCCTGTTTTCCTTATGCTGTTCAATCCGATACACCAAGTCATTCGTCACACCCACATAAAGCACCGTTTTGCTTGGATTGGTCGTGATGTAGACAAAGTAATTATGGCTTTTCATAGCTAGGGCTTAACCTCCCTTTAACCAAGTTTCTTTCAGAATGACAAAGAACAAACAGCGAATGCTGCCTAAAACCACATTAATTTCTCAGCGGCTTGCCTGTAGTCAGAATGCTCTGGATGCGCTCGAGTGTTTTGCGCTCGCCGGTCAGTGACAGGAAGGCTTCGCGCTCCAGATCCAGCAGGTATTGCTCGCTCACTTCAGTCGGGGCTGACAGGTCGCCGCCGCACATCACGTAGGCCAGTTTGTGCGATATTTTCTGGTCGTGCTCCGAAATGTAGCGGCCGCTCACCATGGCGTTAGCTCCCGTAAGGAACATACCTAAAGCGCCTTTACCCTGTACCTTGATGTTGGTCTTTTTAGCCGGCTGCGTATATCCTGCCTCGGCCAGGCGAATGGCCTGCGCCTTTGCGTCTGCTATCAGTCGGTTGCTGTTGAGGGTAATGGCATCGCCTTGTCGCATAAAGCCCAGATCAAAGGCCTCTTTCGCTGAAGTTGACACCTTGGCCATACCTATGTTCAGGTAGATATTTTTGAGCGTGTTGTACTCGATGTCGCCGTCTTCGTACATCTCTGCTGCGCGGAGCGTCATTTCTTTGGTACCGCCACCGCCAGGTATAAGGCCTACGCCAAACTCCACCAGACCCATGTAAGTCTCAGCCGCAGCCTGCACGTGATCGCAATGCAGGTTGAGTTCGCAACCACCACCCAGCGTAAGGCCGTGCGGCGCGCCTACTACAGGTATAGCCGAGTAGCGCATGCGCATCATCGTGTTCTGGAACTGGCGGATGATCATGTTCAGTTCATCATAATCCTGATCCAGCGCATACATGTAGATAAGCCCCACGTTGGCACCGGCAGAGAAATTGGCACCCTGGTTACTTACTACCATGCCACGGAAATCCTTCTCGGCAAGCTCTATACCTTTGTTCAGCGCCATGATCACATCGCCACCGATGGTGTTCATTTTGGTATGAAATTCCACGTTCAGGATACCATCACCGAGGTCAATCAAGCTTGCTCCTGTGTTTTTCCACACCACGTTGTTGCTGCGCAGGTTGTCGAGAATGATGAAGTTCTCGGCACCAGGTATAGCTTTGTATTCTTTGCTCTGGATGTCGTAGTAGCGGCGGTTGCCGTTCTCCACGATGTAGAAAGACTCTTTACCGTTATTGAGCATCTCCTCTACCCAGGCCGCTGGCTGGTAACCAGCCTCAATCATGCGCTGCACCCCTTCGCGGGCACCGATTACATCCCAGTACTCGAACGGACCCAGTTCCCAACCAAAGCCGGCACGCATAGCGTCATCGATACGGTATAGCTCGTCAGAAATTTCAGGTATACGGTTGCTCACATACTGGAACAGCCCAAAGAGAGACTCGTTGAGGAATTGCGCAGCCTTATCGCTTTGCTTGGAGAAGGCTTTTACCCGCTTCTTCAGGTCTTCGATAGGCTTAAGCACTTCGAGGCTCTGGAATTTTGCACGCTGCTTCGGCCCGTACTCCATTGTGTTCAGGTCGAGCGTCAGAATTTCAGTCTTGCCTTTGGCGTCTTTTGTCTTTTTGTAGAAACCCTGCCCGGTCTTGTCGCCCAGCCACTTGTTTTCTACCATCTTCTGCAGGTAATCCGGCAGCTTAAACAACTCACGCGATTCGTCCTGCTCGCCAGTTTGGTACAAGCCGTTGGCTACGTTTGCTAAAGTGTCCAGACCTACCACATCCAGCGTGCGGAAAGTAGCAGATTTCGGACGACCGATAATCGGGCCGGAGATACGGTCTACTTCGTCCACGTTCAGGCCGAGCTTGTTCATCACCTGCAGGCCTTGCATGATGGCGTATATACCTACCCGGTTTGCAATGAAAGCCGGCGTGTCTTTAGCCAGTACCGTGGTCTTACCCAGGTATAGGTCGCCGTAGTGCATCAGGAAGTCAACCACACTTTGGTCGGTTTCCGGCGTAGGTATAATTTCTAAGAGTTTAAGGTAGCGCGGCGGGTTGAAGAAGTGCGTACCGCAGAAGTGCTTTCTGAAGTCATCGGAACGACCTTCCAGCATCATATGGATCGGTATACCTGATGTGTTGGAGGTGATCAGGGTGCCTGGCTTGCGATGTTGCTCCACCTGGTCAAACACCGTTTTCTTGATCTTCAGGTTCTCCACCACTACCTCAATAGTCCAGTCGGCAGTGGCGATCTCCTTCATGTTGTCCTCAAAGTTGCCCGTCTGGATAAGGCGGGCGTCGGACTTGCGGTAGAGGGGCGATGGGTTAGAGTTGATGGCGGCTTGCAGCGCAGTGTTCACAATGCGGTTGCGGACGTGCTTGCTTTCCAGCCTGAGCCCTTTTTTCTCTTCGTCGGGAGTCAGCTCGCGCGGCACGATGTCGAGCAGCAACACCTGCACGCCAATGTTGGCAAAGTGGCAGGCAATGCGGGAGCCCATTACGCCGGAACCCAGCACGGCTACTTTCTTAATAATTCTTTTCATAGAAAAAGCTTGATGGTCTACTATGGTTAGAAAATCTCTTTATTTTCGATCATGCTGATGATGCGCTCAGACACCCGGAAAAAAGTATTCAGTTCTTCCTGCGGTATAGCCCCCTGCACTTTGTGGTTAAAATGCAGCACCGTACGGCGCGACACCTCCTTCTTCTCGAGCCCTTTCTCTGTCAGAAAAATCCGCACCAGCCGCTTGTCCTTGTCGTCCGACACTTTATAGATAAGGCCTTTCTCCTCCATGCTTTTCAGGATGCGGGTCAGGCTACGCGCCTCCAGCCCAAGCAAAGGGGCTATTTTAGTGGCGGGAGTTCCTGTCTCCTGGTTGATGTTGAGTAATACGAATCCTATGGAAGTGGTAATATCGTTTTTGGCAGCCTCTGTATTATACATACGTGAGATAGCATGCCAACATACCTTTACATTATAATCTACGGTCTCTTCAGGCTTCATGCATTATAGTGTTTATACCAAATATATAAAATAATGTTATGCAAGCATACTATTTTAGGAAAAATATTAATTCCCCATCCGCTTTCGCTCACGAAAGCGGATTACGTGCTATAGTACCTTTTGCTCTAGTTTATGTATAATCCGGAGAATGGTTACAAACAAAAAACCCTTTCCGGTCGGGAAAGGGTTTTTTGTTATTCAGACGGTCTACCGTTTATTTTGGAATCGATTAATACATGCTGTCGATTTCTTTCTGGTAGTTGGCCGTAATGTTCTTGCGCTTCACTTTCAGGGTTGGTGTCAGCTCGCCGCTTTCTACGGTCCACATATTCGGTACGAGCGTGAACTTCTTAATGGTCTCGTACTGCGCCAGGCCTTCGTTCGTCTTCTCTATCTCACGCTTATACTTTTCCAGAATCTCTGGTTTCTTTATCATATCGGCATCAGAGGTATACGGTATACCTTTGTGAGCGCACCAGTCCTGCAGGCCCAGGAACGAAGGCACGATGAGCGCGGCGGCGTACTTTTGTCCGGCACCTACCACCATGGCCTGCTCAATCACCACTGACTCCTTCAGCTTGTTCTCGATTGGTTGCGGTGCCACATACTTGCCACCCGACGTCTTGAACATTTCTTTCTTGCGGTCCGTGATCTTTATATACTTGCCGTCTACCAGTTCCCCAATGTCACCGGTATGGAACCAGCCTTCAGCATCGATCACTTCAGCCGTCAGGTCTGGCTTTTTGTAATAGCCTTTCATTACGTGCGGTCCGCGGGTGAGGATCTCGCCGTCCTCTGCAATTTTCACTTCCACACCGTCAATCGGCAGGCCAACGGTGCCAATCGCATTATTTTCCGGCTCAAAACGGTTCACAGCGATTACGGGAGAGGTTTCTGTTAATCCATAGCCTTCCATCACGCGGATGTTGGCCGACCAGAACACGCGCGCCAGACGTGGCTGCAGCGCAGCGCCACCCGAAACGATCGCAATAATGTTGCCGCCCAGCGCCTCACGCCACTTACTGAAGATCAACTTATTGGCCAGTTCGAGCTGTTTGTTGTACCACCAACCTTTGTCTTCGCGGGTATCGTACTCCAGACCGAGTTCGAGCGCCCAGAAGAACAGCTTGCGCTTTACGCCGGTCAGCTCCATACCTTTGGCCACGATCTTGTCATATACCTTCTCAAGCAGACGCGGCACGGTGGTGAACACATGCGGCTGCACTTCTTTCAGGTTGTCGGCCACTTTCTCGATGCTCTCGGCATAGTAGATGGACACCCCGATGCGCATGTATAAATAAAGGAGCATGCGCTCGAAAATATGGCAAAGCGGCAGGAAGCTCAGCGCGCGATGGTGCTGGTTAACCGGCACATAAGGTAGTGTGCCCGTTACGTTGCTGATAATGTTGTTATTGGTCAGCATCACCCCTTTCGGGTTTCCGGTTGTTCCAGAGGTATAGATAATGGTCAGGACATCGTCAGGCGAAACAGCCGCTTTCATCGGTTCAAGTTTCGCCACATCCTCTCCTTCAGCCATTTTCACCACTTCTTTCCAGTGCCTGGCGCCGTGTATCTCGTCGAAGGTATAGATTTCTTTGATGCTCTTCATCCCCTCGGTCGCGGCCACCACTTTGTTATAGAGTTCAGCGTCAGAAACAAACACCGCCTTCACCTCCGCATCGTTGAAGATGTAGCGGTAATCTTCTACAGTAATGGTCGGGTACATCGGCACGCTGATAGCGCCTATCTGCTGGATGCCGAAGTCAGCGAACACCCATTCCGGGCGGTTCAGGGAAATGATGGCTACTTTATCGCCTTTGCCTATACCTAGCTTCAGCAGACCAAGACTCACCTTGTTGGCCATGTCCTGCACGTCCTGCGTGCTGTATTTAATCCATTGTCCGTTAACTTTTGTGGCAAGACAGTCGGGCTGAGGCAGATTTTGCAACTGAAAAGGCAGCAGATCCAGGGCGCGGGTTACATTCATGGTGATTGCTTAGGTTAGTGTCAGTCTTATGTAGGGCAGTATGCTTAATGGCACAACATCGGCCATGCCTGCGTTCTTTAGTGCATTTTAACTATTTTTTTCTGAAATTTCTATACCTGCCTGCACAAATATTTGTCAATCCTTATATTGATAGCACTTTTTACACTAAAAAGTTATACTTAGCTAAAAGGCGCTCGCAAAAGCTGCATTTTTGCTATATTTGACCTTCCTGATACTGTTGTATGAATCTTTCTATTTTCTTCGAGCCTCTGAATGAGGACGTCTTTGCGCTGCTTGACAAGCCGCGCACGCTCGGTGCCTACATTGGCCGCTTCACAGGCAAGTTCCCGGATTGGCGCTCCGCCGATATTGCCCTGATCGGTGTGAATGAGACCCGCGGACGGGGAGAAGAGACAGAATCGGAGGTGTTTCCGGCCCGTGCCGTGCGTAAAAAACTCTACAGCCTGCATAAAGGAACCGGCCGCTGCAACATAGTAGACTTAGGCAACCTGCGCTCAGGTATAACGCTCGATGACACTTATTTGCGCCTGAAAGAGATTGTGGAAATTCTTATTTCGCACAACACCATACCTGTCATCATTGGTGGTTCGCATGATCTGGAGTATGGGCAGTACATGGGCTACGAGCACCTGGATCGCGCCGTGAACATGGTGACTGTGGATAGCAGCGTGGACATGAGCGAAGACAATGATGTGCCCACCAACAAAAAGCAGCTGCACCAGATTCTGATGCACGAACCCAACTACCTCTTCAGCCTGGGGCAGATTGGCTACCAGTCGTACCTGGTGGACCCGGAGGTGATGGCTACCTTTGAGAAGCTTCACTTTGAGGCTTACCGTGTGGGCGAGGTGCACCGCAGCCTGCAGGAAATGGAGCCCGTTGTGCGCCAGGCCGACCTGCTCACCTTTGATATCTCCGCTATCCGCCATCAGGATGCGCCGGGCTATACCCCGGCCAATCCGTTTGGGCTCACCGGCGAGGAGGCCTGCCAGCTGTGCTGGTATGCGGGCCTGAGTGACCAGATGACATCGCTGGGAATCTATGAATATGAGCCGGAACAGGATGGACAAGAGCTTACGGCCATGACGATTGCTACCATGGTCTGGTACTTCATCGAGGGATTCTACCACCGCAAGCACGAAACAGAGTTCAGCTCCAGCAAGTTTACCAAATATGCTGTGGCCTTCAACGACACTCCCGACCGCATGACCTTCTTTAAAAGCAAAGTGAGTGAAAAGTGGTGGATGGAGGTGGAGCCTCTTTCAAGCGAGAAGAGCCCACGCATTGTATCCTGCAGTTACGAAGACTATCTGCAGGCCATCAAAGGCGAAGTACCCAACCGCTGGATACTGACACAGGCCCGTATTGGCTAAAACTCAGGGGGCCGAACAAAGAAACAAACCTGATTCTGCTCCGTTTGCCCCAATCACTAGGGCAGGATTATTATATTTGCAAACCGGGCTCCGTAGAGCCTGCCATTTAATGGAAGAAAATCTCCCGGAATATACCCTGCAACAGCTCGCCCTGCGCAATGGCCAGGACCGTGACGATGTGTGGGTAGCCTACAAGGGGCTGATCTACGACGTAAAAAAATCGAGGCTCTGGCGGAGCGGCAACCATTACGAACACTGGGCCGGACAGGATCTGACCGAGGAACTAAAGGACGCCCCGCATACCGAATATGTGTTTGACAAATTTGAGGTGATCGGACTAGTCAAAAACTCAGTATACCGAAAATAAAGCAGAGGGAGTTTGCTAGCATAGCGGGCAGACTTCTGATCAACTATAATTTACCAATACTATGATTCTGATAGCTGACAGCGGTGCTACCAAAACAGACTGGCGCACCATTGATGTCGACAACGAGTACGAACAGGTAACCACCACTGGCATTAGCCCCCAGTACCTGGATACTGACAAGATCTACACCATTTTTGAGGCTGAGCTGCTGCCTCAGCTAAAAGAGAGAAACATCAGCGCCATTTACTACTATGGCACCGGCTGCAGCTCCCCTGAACGCAACAAACGTGTGGAAGATGCCCTGAGCCGTGCTTTTCCAGGTATACCTAACTACGTGGACCACGACCTGCTGGCAGCTGCGCGCGCGCTGTGCGGTCACAAGCCAGGTATAGCCTGTATCCTGGGCACAGGCTCCAACTCCTGCCTCTACGATGGCAAGAACATCATCGACAACGTGACTTCGCTGGGTTTCCTGATGGGGGACGAAGGAAGTGGCGCCTACCTGGGCAAGCTGCTGATCAAAGCCTACATGTACCGCGAGCTTCCTGAAGAACTGGCGACTTCACTAACAAACAGGTATAACCTCACCAAGAACGGTATTCTGGATGCGGTGTACGGCTCTGACATACCCAGCCAGTACCTGGCGACTTTTGCCAAGTTCATGCACGAGAAGCGGAAGAACCCAGTGATCAAGGAAATGATTTACGAGAACTTCGAGGAGTTCTTCGAGCGCCACGTGAGCAAGTACGAGGGCTTCGGCGAACTGCCGGTAAACTTTGTGGGCTCCATCGCGTTTCATTTCGCAGACACGCTTAAGCTGGTGGCGAAGAAGTATGGCTGCCACATTGGGGTCATCATCTCCAGCCCAAGCGAAGGCCTGATCAAATACCACCAGGAGCTGCTCAAAATGCAGAATGCCTAAGGGCACGTATACTTATTTTCTGAAATCAAATTTGACTTACCACCACAGTGTCTACTACCGAATCTGACTCACTTTACAATAAATTAGAGCAAATGCCCGTGCACGAGCTGCTCACCTGCATCAACCAGGAAGACAAAAGTGTGCCTATAGCCGTTGAGCGGGTAATTCCGCAGATTGAAACCCTGGTGAACACCACTGTAGAACGTCTCCGCGAGGGCGGTAGGCTCTTTTACATTGGGGCAGGCACCAGCGGACGACTCGGCATTCTGGACGCATCAGAATGCCCTCCCACATACGGTGTGCCGCATGGCATGGTCATTGGCATAATTGCAGGTGGCGATGGCGCTATCCGGAAGGCGGTGGAGTTTGCAGAGGATGACACAAAACAAGCATGGAAAGACCTGCAGGAGCATACCATCACGGACAAAGACATGGTGGTAGGTATAGCCGCATCGGGCACAACACCTTATGTGGTGGGTGGCCTGGAAGCTTGCCGTCGTGCAGGTATAGCCACCGGTTGCATTGTATGCAATGCCAACAGCCCCGTGGCTGCCGTTGCCGACTTTCCTGTAGAAGTGATTACCGGCCCGGAATTTGTGACCGGCAGCACCCGAATGAAAGCCGGCACTGCCCAGAAACTCGTGCTCAACATGCTCACCACAGCTACCATGATTCAGCTTGGCCACGTGAGAGGGAACAAGATGGTAGACATGCAGCTATCCAACACGAAGCTGGTAGAACGTGGCACACGCATGCTGATGGATGAATTGCAGCTGGCAAAACCAGAGGCTGCTGCTCTGCTCAAGAAGTACGGCAGCGTACGAGCCGCCATCGAGGCCTACCGCAATGGCAATGCTATTTCATAAAGCCTATACCTAAAAAACAGATCGGCCTGCCAGAATAAGAAAACGCGGCAGGCCGATCTGTTTTGGTATACGTCTGGAAATAGCTAATCCAATATGGCCATACTCTCTACCAGTACTTTCGCTGCTTCTTTGCTCGGCACTTTATAATTGATCACCGCCCAGTCATAGCCCAGCTTAAAGCGATCGTCTTTTATAGCGTACCGCATCTTCTCGCGGTACGCGGCTACAGGTTCCAGACCAAGTTCCTGCCGCAGTTCGTTTGCCTTTGCCTCTTCCTCCTCACTCATACGCTGCACCAGGTAGCGGCTCGACAAATCGCCAAACTCCTTATCATCTTTGCAGTCTTCCGGTTTATTACAAATGACGCGTGCCAGCACTTTGGACCGGTATAGGTTCTTGCCCTGCTGCTGGTCCATCAGGTAGGCAGCTGCATGCGGGTCGAGCTTGCCCTCCTGCACTGCCTGGGTGAGCACCGTCTTGAAATCAAATCCGTTTCGGGCAGTAGTCTGCCTTTGAATCACAATGCTGAAGCGGGGCAACACCTCCAGCGTGTCGGGCAATCCAATCAGATCCTCTCCCGGATAGCCGTGCTTGCTGACCCAGGCCAGCAGTCTTTTCACGTTGTCAGCCTCTATTTTCCGGATCGTATCAGCATGAACGCGCAGGCCTCCTTTCGCCTGGCGGAAGAACTGATCCCGTGCCCAGAGTTCGTCCAGGTCAGCACGCAGGTCGATGTTCGTGTTCTCCCGGAAGGCTTTGCGGCGCTTCGGGTACTTCTTGACAAACTTCTTCCAGCCTTTGTGAGCTCTCAGGGTATCAAGCGGCTCCTGCTGCTCCAGGTATTCCAGCGACACCCCTTTTTCTACCAACTTCTCCAGATAATTTATACCTTGTTTTGCGTGCCCAGTGAGCCCGGCGCATACGGCCGCATTGTAGTAGTCGCGGGCAAAACCATGTGGCACGGCCGCAAAAGCCTGCTGGTATACCTGCAGCGCACCTGCGTAGTCATTCGCCATCACCAACCGTTCGGCTTTGTTGATGTGGGGGTGGTAGTCTTTGGTATAATCTGCCTTGGCCATTGCCTGGGCACTAAAGCATAGCATGGCCAGCAGGAAGAGTATAGCACCCGCAGGCTTAAAAAATTTGGGTCTGAATGTGAACTGCATAGAAGATGGGTGGTGTTTTCAGTTGGAACGTGCCATGTTATAACGTACTCAGGAAAGCCTTAGCATATACAGTGGCTATTTTGTACCCGCTTATACCTGCATCAGCACATAGGAGTTGACTTAATCAGGAGATTTCTTCCTTAAATATAGCCAACTTTGTCCATAATCTTTAAGTAGACTGACAAATGCCAGCCTCTGACACAGGCGCAGAATAGATTGACTTATGCACGACATTGAACCCTTTTATAACTGGCTGGAGCTATACTCAGCTGCCGAGGACCCACGCTCTCCGCTATATGGCGCCGAGAACAGCCTGCTGCAGTACACTCATACCATCTATGGTTACTACATACACCCCCAGTGGGACGACATCGACTCTGAAACGCTATTTCTGAAAATCCTGTATGCCGACTACGACCTGGGCTTTGCCGTGATCGAGTTTATAGGGGAGTGGAACGATGCGCTCCACAACGACATCATGAAGCTCAAACGCAACATCATTGATCCGCTGGTGCAGGAAGGCATCAAGCACTTTATCCTGATCGGCGAGAATGTGTTCAACTTCCACGGTTCGGAGGACGACTACTACGAAGAGTGGTTTGAGGATGTGGAGGAAGGCTGGATCGCGGCCATTAGTTTCCGGGATTTTGTGCTCAGCGAGATGCGCAGCTACAACATTGACTCCTACGTCAACACGGGTGGCACACTGGATGAGTTGCATTGGCGTACCTATACTCCAAAACGGCTCTTTGCGCTGGTAAACAGCATGATTCAAAAGCGGCTGGGCCCGTAATCGGTTTAAACCAAGTAAAAACAAAAGAGCGGACTCGTCGTGAGCCCGCTCTTTTGCTGTGTATACGTAACGTGAGACTACTGAACTACAGCCGTGTCGCCGTCTTCAATACGATCAGCTTCTTGCTCACCAGCTTCTTCAATCTGATCCGCTTGCTCTTCAGCAGCGTCTTCTACCTGGTCAGCTCTCTCATCAGTTGCAGAGTCGCAAGATGCGAATGTGAATGTAAAAAGACCAGCGGCGAGGAAAAGGTAAATTGACTTTTTCATGTTTATAAGTTTAATGTGATGGTGGAAAATGGTTGGTTATCGCAACGGGCACCACCCTGCACCGAAGCTTGAATGCCAATACGCAGCCTGTACATATTAGTTGAGGTATATATATAAAAAAAGCACTCCAGGGAGTGCTTTTTTCTTTCGCCGGGCCTTGCGGCCGGTAGTACTGGTACTTGTGACTACTGAACAGCAGTTGTGTCTTCCTCGATAGTAGCAGTAGTGTCTGCCTCTACTTCAGTCTCAACTTCAACTGTCTCTACAGTTTCAGTAGTTTCAACTTCAGTTGCAGTTTCTTCTGCGTTGTTGCATGAAGCAAATGTGAAAAGACCTGCAACGAATAGTAAACCGAATACTTTTTTCATAATGTTTTGTGATTGGTTAAGGATGAAGCTTCAAATATAACTCTATATCTGAATATATTGATACAGAAGCTTTTATTTTTTCTTAAACAACACTTTGATCGGCACTCCTTCAAAGCCAAAATGCTTCCGGATACTGTTTTCCAGATAGCGCGTATACGGCTCCTTTACATACTGCGGCAGGTTGCAGAAAAACGCAAACGTCGGGTTGTGCGTCGGCAGTTGCGTCACGTACTTTATCTTGATGAACTTGCCTTTCACGGATGGTGGCGGGTAGCGCTCAATATCCGGCAGGATCTTATCGTTCAGCTTTGAAGTAGAGATTTTACGGGTTTTCTGCTCGTATACCTCCATCGCCGTCCCAACAGCTTTGTGCACACGCTGCTTGGTAACTACCGATGTGAAAATGATCGGCACATACTTAATCGGGGCAATCGCTTCGAGTATCTTCTCTTCGAACTCCTTGGTGGTGTGCGTATCCTTCTCCACCATGTCCCACTTGTTCACCAGTATCACGATGCCTTTGCGGTTTTTCTCAGCCAGCGAGATAATGTTCACGTCCTGCGACTCTATACCTCTGGTGGCGTCCAGCATCACAATACACACATCGGCATCTTCCAGGGCACGCACCGAGCGCATCACCGAGTAGAATTCAATGTCCTCGCTCACTTTGCTTTTGCGGCGCAGACCAGCCGTGTCGACAATGATAAACTCTTTGCCAAAGGCGTTGTAGCGGGAGTCGATCGCGTCGCGGGTGGTACCAGCAATATCGGTTACGATGTTACGCTCCACGCCCAGCAGCATGTTTACAAATGAGGACTTGCCTACGTTCGGGCGGCCTAGCACGGCAAGTCTGGGTATACCTGCATCCGGATCTTCTGTACCATCAGTTTTGAAGTGCTTCACCACCTCGTCCAGCAGGTCGCCGGTGCCGGAGCCACTTTGCGACGATACCGGGAATACGTCTATACCTAGGCCCAAAGCATAAAACTCCCCCATCTGGTGGGCACGGGCATTCGTGTCGGCTTTGTTAGCCACTACATAGATGGGCTTGTCGGTGCGGCGCAGTACGTTGGCAAATTCTTCGTCCAGGCTGGTTACGCCTGCCTCTACGTCTACCATGAACAGGATCACATCGGCTTCTTTAATAGCCAGCTCTACCTGTTTGTTGATTTCTCCTTCAAAAATATCGTCTGAACCGTGCACATAGCCACCTGTGTCGATCACGGTGAAGTACTTGCCAATCCAGTCGCCGTGGCCGTAGCTGCGGTCGCGGGTCACGCCGCTCTCGTTGTCCATAATGGCCTGGCGGCGCCCTACAAGGCGGTTAAAAAGTGTAGACTTGCCCACGTTCGGGCGGCCTACGATTGCAATGATGTTGGTTGACATCGAAATAAAATAAAATAGTTAAAGTGCCCCCGGAGCACCTTGCCCCGAAGCTTTAATAGTGCGCTACTCGCTGTAGCCGAATCGGCGTAGCAGCTTCTGGTCGGTTCGCCAGTTCTCGTTCACGCGCACGTATAAATCAAGAAATATCTTTTTCTGGAAAAACTGCTCCATATCCACGCGGGCCTGTGTGCCCACTTTTTTCAGTGCCTCGCCTTTGTGGCCGATCACAATGCCCTTCTGGCTCTTGCGCTCCACGCTAATCTCGGCACGGATACGGATGATGTCCTCTTCTTCCTTAAACTCCTCTACCACCACTTCGCAGCTATAGGGAATTTCCTTTTTGTAGTTGAGTAAAATCTTCTCGCGGATGATCTCAGACACAAAGAAACGCTCAGGCTTGTCAGTCAGTTCATCTTTCGGATAAAAAGCCGGGTGCTCTGGCAACAAAGCCATCAATCGGGCGAACAATTGCTCTACTCCGAAATTATGCAAAGCCGAAATCGGATGGATCTCGGTCGGGTTCATCTTCTCCTGCCAGTAGGCTACCTTCTCGTTCACTTCCTCCTCGGTGGCCTGGTCAATTTTGTTGATGAGCAGCAGGATCGGCACATTGGCGTGCTGCAGGCGTTTGATCACATCGTCCTCATCGTGCTTTTCATAAATGTCCGTCACAAACAGGATGATGTCTGCATCCTCCAGCGAGGTGCGCACAAAGCTCATCATCGACTCGTGCAACGCATACTGTGGCTTGATGATGCCAGGCGTGTCAGAGTACACGATCTGGAAATCATCACCGTTCAGGATACCCATGATGCGATGACGGGTGGTCTGAGCTTTGGATGTGATAATAGACAGCTTCTCCCCCACCAGGGCGTTCATAAGCGTGGATTTACCTACATTGGGCTTCCCCACTATACTCACAAAACCGGCTTTGTGCGGACTTTCGGACATACACTAAAATTTAAGGATGCAAAATTACTCCTTTTTTTACGAAACACGGTGAAAATGTGTGGATTTCAGTTTAATATGTGATTGAGCGATTTGGTGAATTGTTAAATTGTTGATGGTTAATTGTTGTTCGTGCGAGATTTGGTCAGGCTACTACCTATACCTGTTTGGCCACGGCTGATCTGTTAGACGCTCGCGGGTCTAAAGCCACCGCGAGGTCTTGGCGCCTACTTTCAAACATTTCAGCCCCCTTTAGCTTTATACCCTGCCACCCTCTATCAGGGCATAGAAACTATCGATCATAACTAACTCGTTATACTTCGTATCTTTGTAAAGCAACAGCACTATTTGTTATAGATGAGCAAGAAAAAAACAGGCAAGATTGGGGTTTTGCTGGTAAACCTGGGCACACCGGATACGCCCAATACTCCTGACGTAAGAAAATACCTGCGCGAGTTCCTGCTGGACCGCCGCGTGATCGATATTAACCCTGTAGGCCGCTATGCGCTCGTTAACGGCATTATCGCGCCGTTCCGGGCACCTAAGTCCGCCAAGGTATACAAGCAGCTCTGGACCGAACGCGGCTCGCCCCTCATGTACCACGGCCGCGACCTGCAGGTCAAACTGCAGGCTGCCCTGGGTGATGACTACCACGTGGCTTTTGGTATGCGTTACCAGAGCCCAAGCATCAAGAGCGCACTGGAAGAGCTTCAGGATAAGAGTGTCTCCCGCATCATTGTGGTGCCCCTGTTCCCACAGTACGCCTCTGCATCAACCGGTTCGGTGCAGGATAAGATCATGGAGATCGTCAGGGAATGGTGGATTATCCCGAGCATCAACTTCATCTCGACCTACTGCGACGACCCGGGCTTCATCAACGCCTTTGCGGAGCTGGGCAAAAAGTACATGGCCGAGGACGACTACGACCATGTGGTATTCAGCTATCACGGGGTGCCGGAGCGGCAGGTGCTCAAGGGCAGTGACCACGGCTATTGCAAGCTGGGCTCATGCTGCAACAGCTACAACAAGCGCAACCGCTACTGTTACCGTGCTTCCTGCTTTGAGACCTCCCGTTTGCTGGCTGCAGCACTTGGTCTGCGCGAGGACCAGTATACCATCGCTTTCCAATCCAGGCTGCTGAGCGACCCTTGGTTGCAACCCTACACCGACGAGATACTAAAGACCATGCCAGCCAAAGGCATCAAAAAAGTGCTTGCCTTCAGTCCTGCTTTCGTGGCTGACTGCCTGGAGACCACTATTGAGGTGGGTGAAGAGTTCAAGGAGATGTTTGAGCACGCCGGTGGTGAGAAATGGGTGCTTGTCGAGAGCCTGAATTCCAGCGACACCTGGGTAGAAGCCCTGAAAAACATGGTGCTGGAGAATTAGAGCGATTTGAAAATTTGGAGATGTGAAGATTTGAAAATGACTTCACAGGTATAAACCAGAAGCGCCGCTGTAAGATTTACAGCGGCGCTTCTGGTTTATAAATATCTCAGCCCAGCGGAGGTTATCCTAACTTTAGCCGCGCTTCTTACTTTGCTATACCTGCGTGCAACTCGAAGAGGTCGCGAATCCAAGTCGTCAAGTTCAGGGGCTGCTCCGCTGGTAATTGCCGCAGGTATACCTACGGATTGCAGACCCGAAAGAGCCGTAGGGCTGGAATTAGATACTTTCCGAACTGCAACTACTTAACGAACTTTGCCACGATCTATACCTACAAGCAGGCTTAACCTTTAAATCGCAACTGCTCAACAATTAACAACAACAGGCAGAAATTAGCAATCAACAATCAGATCCTCTTAAAATCGACCCAGTAATCGGAAGTGGTATCTGAATACTCTCTGATTTTCTGAAGCAGCACTTCCGGGTCACTTTCCACAATCAGGTTTTCACGATGATCAAGCTTCACGAAGCCCTCGCTAACCGTATGGTCGATCATCTCGAAGAACTTGTCCCAGTAACCGTTAATGTTATAAAAGGCTACAGGCTTTTTGATGATCCCCAACTGATTCCAGGTGATGATCTCGCAAATTTCGTCGAAGGTACCAAAGCCGCCGGGCATGGCAATGAAAGCATCGGAACGAGCCGCCATAATGGCTTTCCGCTCGTGCATGGTCTCCACGACAATCAGTTCCTGCAAACCTCTATGCGCTACTTCCCTGTCTACCAGGCTCTGCGGAATTACGCCTATACCTGTACCTCCACCAGCCAGCACGGCATCCGCGATCACACCCATCAAACCCACATTGCCGCCACCGTACACCAGCTTTATACCTTGTGCCGCCATCAACTCACCTAACTGTGCCGAGGCTTCACTATACACTGGGTTCATACCTGTATTGGCTCCACAAAAAACGCCTATACTTCTCATTGATTAAATTTATTCTGTTTCGGTTTTTGATTGATTAAGAAAGGCTCCAACATTCCTGCTGAAGCCTTTTTATAATTTTGACAAAGCGCGCCTATACCTAGGCCAGTTCTTTTTTATACATTTTTGCAACTGTCTCGGCCACGTAATCGATCTCAGCCTCGGTGTTATACTTGCTGAAAGAGAAGCGAACAGAACCTCGAAGCGGGTCTACGCCCAGTGCGCGAAGCACATGCGAACCGGCATTAGCACCGCTGCTGCAGGCACTTCCGCCCGAAGCCGAAATTTTGGCAATATCCAGGCTGAACAACAGCATTTCGTTAATGTCAGAGGCCGGCAGGCTCACGTTAAGCACTGTGTAAAGGCTCTTATCACCAAACTCCGACATACCGTTGAAGCTCACGTCCTCCATCTGCTCGCGCAGTTTGTAGATCATGCGGTCCTTCAGGCTTTGCATATGCTTCTGGTGCTCGGCCATGTCGCGGTAAGCAATCTCCAGCGCTTTGGCCAGACCAATAATACCATACACGTTCTCAGTGCCGCCACGCATGTTGCGCTCCTGCGAACCACCCTGAATCAGGGGCTGGATCTTGGTCTCTGCATCGCAGTACAGGAAGCCAACACCCTTCGGACCATGGAATTTGTGCGCCGAACCTACCAGGAAATTAGCGCCAATCTGCTGTACATCGTGTTTGTAATGCCCCATGGTCTGCACCGTGTCAGAATGGAAAATCGCATCATACTTTCTGCAGATCTCTCCGATCTTCTCAATATCGTTGAGTGTTCCGATCTCATTATTAGCATGCATGATCGAGACGATCGTGCGCGGCTGGTTTGCCAGCAGCTCCTCCAGATGCTCCAGATCCAGGTTGCCGCGTTCGTCGTGGCGCAGGTAACTCAGTTGCACATCACCCTGCTTTTCCAGCATCTCCATGGTGTGCAGCACGGCGTGGTGCTCCAGTTTGGTCGTGATGGCGTGCTTTATACCTAGCGAACGGCAGGTACAGACAATAGCAGAATTATCAGCCTCGGTGCCACCGGAGGTAAAAAACACCTCAGCAGGCGACGTATTTAGCAGCGTAGCTACCGTGCGACGAGCTTTTTCGATGGCAGACCTCACCTCGCGCCCATGTGAATGGATGGAAGAAGGATTGCCGAAATGCTCCAGCATAAAAGGGGCCATGGCATCAAAAACCTCTTTGTCAAGAGGAGTGGTAGCTGCATTATCTAAATAAACACGCATGATATTTTGTATTGGATTCTCTTAAACGAACTACTAAAGTATAAAAAAAAGTTGCGCCGATGGAGAAAAAACATGGTTTCCCCTTTGGCGCAACCTTCGATTGCTAAGTTTTAAATATGCTACAGCAACAACACATTATGCTTTGGCAGAGATAATCTCTTTGATGTCAGCAATAATTTTGTTGGCCAGATGCTCGGCAGTGGCATTGCTCTCCGACTCGGCATAGATGCGGATGATCGGCTCTGTATTGGATTTGCGCAGGTGCACCCACTCTTTGTCAAACTCGATTTTCACGCCGTCAATTGTATTGATAGGTTGCTTGGCGTAGCGCTCCTGCATTTGCTGCAGCACATCGTCCACGTCTACATCAGGCGTCAGCTCGATCTTATTTTTAGAGATATGGTAATTCGGGTAGCTGGCACGCAGGCGCGTCATGCTCATACCTGACTTGGCCAGGTGTGTCAGGAACAAAGCTATACCTACCAGGGCATCGCGACCATAGTGCAACTCTGGATAAATAATGCCGCCATTACCTTCTCCACCGATGATCGCATTTTCAGCCTTCATCATGTTCACCACATTCACTTCGCCTACAGCGGCAGCATAATAATTACCACCAGCCTTTTCTGTCACATCGCGCAGCGCTCTGGTAGAAGAAAGGTTAGAGACAGTATTACCTACCTGATTCTTCAGTACGTAATCGGCCACAGCTACCAGGGTATACTCCTCGCCGAACATGCTACCGTCTTCATTGACCAGGGCCAGTCTATCCACATCCGGGTCTACTACTATACCTAAGTCGAACTTACCTTTCTCGATCACGCGCGCAATCTCACGCAGGTTCTCAGGCAGCGGCTCCGGGTTGTGCGGGAAATTACCGTCCGGCTCGCAAAACAGCTTTTCAACTTTATGTACTCCCAGCGCTTCGAGCAGCATAGGTATAGCTATACCTCCGGAAGAGTTGACGCAGTCGATGGCTACGCTGAAGTCTTTTTCTTTGATGGCGTTTACATCGACCAGCGGCAATGCCAGAATTGTATCAATGTGCTTTTGCAGCGCTTCATCGTCACGTTGGTAACTGCCCAGGTCGTTCACCTGAGCAAACTCAAACGCTTCCTTGTCAGCCAACTCCAGCACCAGTTTCCCTTCGACATCGGAAATAAACTCGCCTTTCTGGTTAAGTAATTTGAGCGCGTTCCATTGCTTGGGGTTGTGACTTGCTGTCAGAATGATGCCGCCACCAGCTTTGTAGTCAGGCACTGCCATTTCTACTGTAGGCGTAGTAGACAGCCCCAGATCGACCACGTTTATACCTAGCCCCTGCAAGGTGGCGCAAACCAGCTTGTTCACCATGTCACCCGACAGGCGTGCGTCGCGTCCTACTATAATGGTATTGTTGCCAGTAGTCTGCAATACCCAGGTACCGTAAGCGGCGGCAAATTTTACCACATCCACAGGAGTAAGTGCTTCACCTGCCTTTCCTCCTATCGTACCTCTGATTCCTGAAATTGATTTTATTAAAGCCACTGCGAGAATATTTTTTTCAGCTGCAAAAGTAATAAATTAGAATTAAGGTTTAGCAGTTTATGGAATTTAGCTGCCCGGTGCATCTAATATTTAAAAAGCATCCATGCGATGTTGTACTGCTCCGTTTTGCAGTACAACATCGCCCCAGATGATTTTATTATCTTTGTGTTTATGAATAAGACGCAAAAATTTGAAGACAGTCCGCGCGGACGCCAACTACAGGCCTTTGACCGTTTGCTGGACGTGATGGATGAGCTACGCGAGAAGTGCCCCTGGGACAGAAAGCAGACTATTGAGAGCTTGCGCCATCTGACCATTGAAGAAACCTATGAATTATCCGACGCCATTATCCGAGAGGATATGCAGGAGATTAAGAAAGAAATTGGCGACATCATGCTGCACATGGTGTTCTATGCCAAGATCGCTTCCGAGCAAAAGACTTTTGATATAGCCGATGTTCTCAATTCACTCTGCGAGAAGCTCATTTTCAGGCATCCGCATATTTATGGGGATGTCACCGCCAACACCGAGGAGGAGGTAAAGCAGAATTGGGAGCGTCTGAAACTAAAAGAAGGCAACAAGTCTGTGCTTGGCGGCGTACCAACCTCACTCCCGGCTTTGGTGAAAGCCATGCGGATACAGGAAAAAGCCCGGGGTGCAGGCTTTGATTGGGATGATAAGTCTGAGGTATGGAAGAAGGTGCAGGAGGAGCTGAACGAGTTTGAGTCTGAATTCAACACAGTGGATATCCAGTCGATTGACCATCAGAAAGCTACCGGCGAATTTGGGGATCTGCTTTTTTCGCTCATAAATTTCGCCCGCTTTATTGACATAAACCCAGAAGAAGCACTTGAGAAAACCAATCTGAAATTTATAGATCGGTTTCAGTATATGGAGGAAGAAGCATCTAAAGACGGCAAACGACTACAGGACTTGTCCTTAAAAGAAATGGATATTTACTGGAATCAGGCAAAAAACAGATAGGCATGCATACATATTTAGCAAACATGCTTTATATTTATGATTCAATCCGTTCCCAAGCCCGATTTCAAACAAACTTATTAGGGTTTTATTTTTTTGTCATCTGTTAGTTTGAGCACTTTCTTCTTATCATAACATTCTCCGGTCTGATTTATTACTATTACAGGAAGCTCTACACTGTCTGCATTCATACAGCATTACAGCAGGAGTTCACCGATGTTTGAATCGCCGGAAAGAAATGGAATGGAAGACACAAGTATCTGACCAGCAGAGTATATGAAAGGGCTAAATAAGAGTTGATGAGATATCCAAAGTTTAAACTTTGGATAAGAATTTAAAATAAAATATATTTGTAAACCCGCAATATTTGCCATTAGAAGAGGCAATGGGAAATTTAATTTGGGCTGACTTTAGGGTATTTCGGTGAGATTTTTCAAAATTAAAAGCGCTATATCGTTTGAAAATTGCGGAAAAAGCAGAAATTGCAAAACCAAAGAAGAACTAAATCCGAAACAATTACATTTTCATATTACACAATCATTTTTAATTACAACACAAACAGCTAAACTTTAAACTTTTAAACAAAATGGAAAAAAAGACTGCAGTAGTGAGCAAAGATGCTAATGTAGAAAAAAAGCCGAGCCCAATTGGCGGCGTATTTGCGAGCATTGTTATTCCGTTGGCATTGATAGCCTCTGTGCTTATCTATATGTTCGTTTTTGGCAATCCTGCCAACTTTGAAGGCGGAAGCAACGAGAACCACCCACTTCCAGGTAACTATCTTGGTATTGTTTACAAAGGTGGTTGGGTAGTACCGATTTTGCTTGCCCTTAACCTGTTGGTATTCATTTTCGCTATTGAGCGTGCTCTGACAATCAGCAAAGCAAAAGGTAAAGGAGGCGTTGCTCAATTCGTGCGCACGATCTCTGCTAAATTGAAGCAAAACGACATCAATGGCGCTATCGCTGCCTGCGACGTTCAGAAAGGATCTGTTGCTAACGTAGTGAAATCTGGCTTGATGAAGTATAAGGAAATGCAGAACGAGCCGGAACTGCTTAAAGCAGAGAAAGTAGCTGCTATCCAGAAAGAAATCGAAGAGTCTACTTCACTGGAGCTTCCAATGCTGGAGAAAAACCTGGTAGTTATCTCTACTATCGCTTCTATCTCTACACTGGTTGGTTTGATCGGTACGGTACTTGGTATGATCAAGGCCTTCTCGGCTCTTGCGACTTCAGGTGCTCCTGACTCAGTAGCGCTTGCAAACGGTATCTCTGAGGCCCTTATCAACACAGCCCTTGGTATTACTGGTTCTACCATCGCGATCATCGCTTATAACTACTTTACAAGCAAAATCGACGAGCTTACTTATGGCATCGACGAGGCAGGCTTCAGCATGGTGTCTACTTTCACGTCTCAGCACGAAACACCAGCTGCAAGACCACATACTGTATAAGTTAAGTTTAACCGTATTTAACCAGATAAGATGCCTAAAGTAAAAGTAAAAAGAACGGCCCCCTCGTTGGACATGACGCCAATGGTGGACTTATTCTTCTTGCTGGTTACTTTCTTTATGTTGACTGCAACAGCCCGTCCAGATGAGGCTGTTATAGTAGACACTCCTTCATCTGCTTCAGAAATCAAGATCCCGGACACTAACGTAATCACCATTACGGTTGATAAAAATGATCGGGTATTCTTTGGGGTAGACGGGCAGCAGACAAAGGAAGCATTGCTTGACAGAATTGCTAAGAACTACAATATTGGTTTTACCGAAGAGGAGCGAAAAACATTTTCTCTTCTAAGCAACTTCGGCGTGCCAATTAACCAACTGAAAGGTTACCTGGCAATGGAGTCAAACGATCGTAAGGAAGTAAACCAGCCGGGGATTCCGGTTGATTCGGCACGTAATGAGCTTGGCGACTGGGTATTGCAGACACGTCTCACTAACCCTAAGGTGGTAATTGCCATCAAAGGTGACCAGGACGTAAGCTACCCGACAGTGAAGAGAGTAATGGACATTCTACAGGAGAAGAAAGTAGACAGGTTCAACCTCATTACGGACATGGAGATGAAGCCTACGAACTAATAATTAGAAAGGAGATAAGATAATGGCAGAAATGCAACAAAAGGCCGACTCTGGCGGCAAAGGCGGGAAAAAGCGCGCCAAACGCCAGTCGACCAAAATTGACATGACACCGCTGGTAGACCTTGCCGCCCTTCTGATTACGTTCTTCATGCTTACCACAACCTTCAATAAGCCGCAGACGATGGAAATCAACATGCCGAAGAAGGTTGACAACCCGGAGGAGCAGATAGCATTGAAAGCCAGTAATGCCATGACGATTATACTTGGCCCTGACGACGATCTATACTACTACTTTGGTTTGGCAGAGGACAATCCGGAGATTGTGGAATCGAGCTACGCCTCAAATGGTATCCGCCAGGTACTGTTATCATCTAAAGTAAAATCGAACGATATGATGACAGTGATGGTAAAGCCAATGGAAAGTTCTCGCTATAAGAACGTGGTAGATATCTTGGACGAGTTGAAAATAACGGACACCAAGAGGTTTGCGATGGTAGAGATAGCCGAATCAGACAAGAAATTGGTACAAGAACAAATTGGGAATTAAGATATGGAAGTAAGTAAGTTAGAAAATGCATCGCTCGATGACATCGTCTTTGAAGGACGAAACAGAGCATACGGTGCCTACCTACTTCGCAAAATTTACAATAAGCATATCACAATTGCCGCAACTGTAGCAATTGCATTGTTCTTCCTTTTCCTTAGTATCCCTTTGATTTCAAAAATGATCAAGGGTGACTCGGAAGAAGCACAAGTGGTAGATCGTATTGTAACAGAAGTAGACCTGGCTCCGCCACCACCACTGGATGAAGCAACACCGCCACCGCCGCCACCGCCGCCACCAGACCTTCCACCACCGCCGCCACCAGTACGTGCGCAGGTGAAGTTCACGCCTCCGGTAGTGAAGCGTGACAACGAGGTACAGGAAGAAGAGAAAGTGCCGGATCAAACAGAATTGGAGGACGTAGACATCGGAACCAAAACGGTTGAAGGTGTTAAAGGTGCTCCACTCGATCTGGGTGACATCGACGGTACAAGCGACGTAGTTGCAGAAGTAGTAGAAGAAAAGCCATATACTTACGTTGAGCAGATGCCTGAATTCCCAGGTGGTGAAGGCGAAATGATGAAGTATTTGGGCAAGAACATCCGCTACCCAGCAGCTGCCCAGCGTGCCGGAGTAGAAGGCCTGGTAGTACTTTCGTTCGTAGTAAGCCGCACAGGCGAGATCTCAGAAATTGAGGTTGTGAAGAGCCTTGGCTCTGGTACTGACGAAGAAGCTGTACGTGTTGTGAAAACAATGCCGAAGTGGTCTCCAGGGAAGCAGAACGGTAGATCAGTACCTGTTCGCTATACCTTGCCAGTACGATTTGCTATCAAGTAAATCTTATTCTATACCAATAAAAAAGGCCCTCACGCGAGGGCCTTTTTTATTTATACCTACTGCTACAGGTATACCTATTGCAAACAGCTATACCTGTAGCAGTATGCTATACCTTGGCGGAGGCAATGAGAGTCTCCATACGAATGGTCGTATATTAAAAATATTAAATGTGCTTGTGGAATAAGAGCACGTGGTGCATCCAATAAGAAAATGCAGGTAAAACTGCCTCACTTCTAAAATCTATGCGCCATGAAAGAGAGCTATTTATTCGACATGACCTTCAACAATGTAGTTTTTGCCGCCCGAAACAAGTCCTACGGAGCTTATGAACTAAGGAAAGACTATAGCAAGCACATGATGGCAGGGGCACTAATTGCAACAAGCTTGTTCGCAGTAGGGCTAGGCTGGCCATTATTAATGCCTGTGCAGGAAAAAAGTATTGCGACTATAGAAACACCTGCAAAGGACGATGGCCGCGTAGTGATCGAGGAATGGATACTGCCACCACCGCCTGAATCCGATCCTGAACCGAAGCAACAGGCAGCTATACCTGTTACCCAAGAACAGATCAAAACGGTGAAAAATATTACGACCATAGTAGTGCCTGACACCCATCCCGGACCAGACGAGGCTCCTCCTACTGAGGAGGAAATGACAGGCGCTATCATCGGGACACAGAATATAGACGGAGAATTGCTGAGCAATCTGAATCTAACAGATCTGGAGGGCGAGGGTAGCAATGGCACCACCGGCACAGGGAACAATGAAAACAATAACATTGTCGATTTTGCAGAAGAAATGCCATCATTTGAGGGAGGAGAAGCTGCCTTGATGCGCCACATCAGCAAAAAAATACGCTATCCTAGACAGGCTATCACAGAGCAGATAGAGGGAATGGTTATTGTGAGTTTTGTGGTAAACAGGAATGGTAAGGTGACCGATGCAACCGTACTGAAAGGGCTTGGCTACGGAACAGATGAAGAAGCACTGCGCGTTATTCAAAGTTTACCTGACTGGACGCCGGGCAAACAAAACGGGAAACCAGTTGCGGTCCGCTATACCTTACCAATACGATTTAACTTGCAACGATAAGTAACGATATAAAGTATAAAGCAGAAGCTAAACTACACATAGCATGGCTTCTGCTTTAATTTTTAAAGTATAAACCTTAAATTTAGGCCTACATATATAGGCAAACCTGAACATGCTACGACCACGGAGAGGAGACGAGAGAACGTCCGTTACTGCATTCAATAAATTCGCACGCTATTTCGGCATGCTGATGACATTGATTTACGTAGCGGCTGGGGTGTTTTTGCTCCTAATGGATACGGAGAAGTACAACCTGAATATGTCAGATCAGGCACGAACAATTTTTGGTGGGATACTCATCCTCTATGGCCTCATAAGATTTATCAGAGCATACCAGGTTAATTCCAAATCAAGGAGAGACAGACAAGATGATTAAAGCAGCCAAGGTGTTCCTGGGGCTCGCAGTGTTTGCACTGGCAGCCTGCAACAGCGACCCAAAGACAGAACGCGACACCTCTACAACAGGTACAATCGGCATTCGGGTAGATGAAACACTGCAACCTATTATAGAAAGCCAGGTACACACCTTTGAGGGCATCTATAGGTACGCTAAAATAAATGCAGAGTACAAGGCAGAAGGCCAGGTGTTCAAAGACCTGCTCGATGACAGCACCCGCATTGCGATTGTGTCCCGCCAGCTGACAGACCAGGAAAAAACAGTCTTTGACCAGAGAAAGATTACGCCCAGGTATACCAGAATCGCCATTGATGCCGTTGCATTAATTGTGAACAACAAAAATCAGGACACGCTCCTGACCATGAACCAACTGCGCGACATCTTTTCAGGAAAGATAACCAACTGGAAGCAACTAAACCCTGAGAGCGGCTTACGGGATATTGCCTTGGTGTTTGACAACAATAACTCCAGCACGGCCAGGTATATGCGCGACACGCTGATAGCCGGCAAGCCGTTGCCTCCAATAGCCACCGCTAGCAACTCCCACCCGGCCCTTATAGATTATGTAGCCAAAAATGAGAACGCGATAGGTGTAATCGGAGTCAACTGGGTAAGCGATCGAGATGACACGACCTCGGTTAATTTCCTGAAACAAATAAAAGTGGTGGGTATCAGCACGGAAGAGAATCCAATAACAACAGACAGCTACTTTCAGCCGTATCAGGCGTACATCGCACAAGGCGATTACCCACTCAGAAGATTCTGGTATATCATTAGTACTGAGGGCCGTGCAGGTCTTGGCACAGGTTTTGCAGCATACGTGGCAAGTGACCGTGGGCAACGTATCATATTGAAGTCTGGGCTGGTGCCTGCCACTATGCCTGTCCGTATAGTAGGTTTTAACAACAGGCCGAGTAAATTCAGACAAGATTAAAGATTAAAACAAACAATAATAACACAACCTAAATTAAACTAACAATGACAAATAACTGGAAATATGCTTTACTGGTAGCTGCCATGTTCCCTACAGCAGCGGTATTCGCGCAGTCTGGCGATCAGGGCCGCAGAGCGGCAGAATTGGGGCGCTATCAGGAGGCTAAGTCTATTTATAAATCTCAGTTGAACAACAAAAATGCTGATAACGCTTATTTTGGACTGGGTGATGTATACCTGCGTTCTGAAAATCCGGACTCAGCCGCTTACTACTTCAACCAGGGTCTGGCGAAGAACTCAAAATCTGCCATCAACATGGTAGGACTGGGTAAGGTAGAGATGGCTAAGGGAAATCGTGCAGGCGCTGAAAAGCACTTCGCCGATGCGATGAAGCGTGGTAAGAAGGACGCCTTCGTACTGGCAAGCATTGGAGAGGCCTACCTGACAGCTCCAGAAGCGACAGAGCAGGATTACAATAAGGCAATCGAATACCTGAAGCAGGCTGTAGAGCGTGATAAGAACAATGCTGAGGCTTACCTGCTGATGGGTGATGCTTACTTGAAATTGGGTAACGGTGGTCAAGCTATGACTAGCTACGACAACGCTATCCGCATTAACGACAAATCGCCAAAGGCTCACCTAAAAAGAGGCCAGCTTTATACCAGCTCACGTAACTACAACGAAGCAGAAGAAGCTTACAAGAAAGCGATCGAGCTAGATCCGAATTTTGCACCTGCTTACAGCGACCTGGGCGAACTTTATTACTTTGCGGGCCAATATGACCTGGCACTTTCTACGTTCAAGAAATTTGTAGACATGTCAGAGAACACCCCTGCGACACGTGCCAAGTATGCTTCTTTCCTGTTCCTGACAAAGGACTATGAAGGAACACTGCGCGAAGTACAGGAAGTTCTAAAGTCTGACCCTGAAAACAAGACGATGAACCGTCTGTTAGCCTACTCATACCTGGAGCTTGGCAAGCCTGAAGAAGCTCTTAAGGCGATGGAGAATTACCTGAGCAAGGTAGACCAGAACAGCCTGATTGCAAGCGACTATGAGTATTATGGCAGAATCTTGGCAAGAAACAACCAGCCTGCAAAAGCTGTTGAGAACCTGGAAAAAGCGATTGCGCTGGAGCCAACTAAACCAGAGCTTTATTATGACTTGGCGAACATGTACGCCCGTGAAAAGCAGTTTGACAAAGCGGTAGAGGTTTACAACAGAAAGCAGGAGAAGCTTGGTGCTTCCAATACGGACTACTTCCACTTAGGTAATGCCTACATGATGGCGGAGCAGTTTGAGAAGGCTGATGAGACTTATAAGAAGATCACGGATGCCAACCCTACCTATGCTTACGCACACCTGTGGAGAGCCCGTGCGCAGGCCAACCTGGACCCTGAAACAGAAAAAGGTTTGGCTAAGCCTCACTACGAAGAGTTTATCAAATTGACCAACGGTGAGACTGAGAAGTATAAAAAAGAGCTGATCGAGGCTAATACTTATCTGGGCTACTATTACTACTTGAAAGGCGAGCGTGACAACGCTATCAAGTACTGGACAGATGTGAAAACGTTAGACCCAACCAACACACAGGCAGAAACTGCCTTGGCTGAGATCAACAAGACGAATGCTCCTAAAAAGAAGCGCTAATATTAATTAGATCGTTTGATCATAGAAAAGCCCGCTCCATCAGGAGCGGGCTTTTTGTTTATATACCTCAGATTATACGTAGTATACCTTACTGATTTTCGTAAAGCGACCACTTTTCTAATACCGCCTGGAAGTCCTGAGGCAGTTCAGAGTTGAACTGAATAAACTCTTTTGTAGTCGGGTGAACGAAGCCGAGAGATTTAGCATGCAGCGCCTGACGCGGCATCAATTTAAAGGCATTCTCTACGAATGTTTTATAAGAGCCTGTTGGCATCCCTTGTAGTATCTTGTCTCCTCCGTAGGTTGCATCCGAGAAGAGCGGATGCCCCAGGTACTTCATATGTGCTCTGATCTGGTGTGTTCTTCCGGTCTCCAGATTACACTGCACCAGCGAGACATACTTAAATCTCTGTAGCACTTTGTAATGGGTAACGGCATGCTTTCCAAACGTTCCGTCAGGGTATACGGTCATCACTCTCCTGTCTTTTGCACTACGCCCCACATGGCCTACAATTGTGCCTGCATCCTGTTTCGGCACGCCCCATACCAAGGCGTAATAAGTTCGCTCGATCGTGTGTTTGAAAAATTGCTTTGCCAGAAAAGCCATGCTATACTCCGTCTTCGCTATTACCAGCAAACCAGAGGTATCTTTATCAATGCGGTGCACAAGGCCGGGACGTCCCTCCCCATTGCGGGTGGTTGGGAGTTGCTGCAAGTGATAAGTAAGTGCATTTACCAGCGTTCCTGACCAGTTATTAAACCCTGGGTGCACCACCATACCTGGCTCTTTGTTAACGATCAGCAACTCATCATCTTCATACAGGATGTTGATCGGTATATCTTCCGGAATGATTTCGGTATCGCGTGGGGGAGTTGCCAGCGTGATGGTGATTACATCAAGGGGCTTTACCCTATAGCTTACCTTTACCGGTTTTTGGTTCACCTGCACTGATTCGGAGCGTATGGCGCCCTGCAACTTGTTGCGGGTCACGTTGGGCAACCGATCCATCAGGAACTTATCGATTCGGAGCAGCGCCTGCCCCTTGTCCACTACAATGCGGTGGTGCTCGTATAGTTCGTCCGAATCTTCTATACTGTCCTGCTCTTCTTCTTCAAAGTCAATCACGGTACTGGATTTAGGTATAAACAAAAAGAAAGCCGAGGTATAGAACATCGGCTTTCCTGAACTCACGAAGGAGTGTAAATTACTTTTTCTTCTTCTTGGCTGGGGTAGTAGTTGCTGGCTTGGCAGCGGCTGGTTGCTGCTGCTGAGGCTGCGCCTGCTGTGCTGCTGCTGGCTGCTTGCTAGGGTCTACACCCAGTTTCTTGTACACCAGGTTATTGATGCTGCCGTTTTCAGGACCTTCCAGAATAGCCTGCTCACTCAGGATATAAAGGTAACCGTTCTCTTTCGCTACATCTTTAATGGCGTTCTCGATCTTTACAAGCACTGGCTGAATCAATGACTGCTCTTTTTCACGGATAGACATCTGAGCATCGTACTGGAACTTCTGGATAGCCTGCTCGAGGTTCATTAATTCACGCTCTTTGTCTTCGCGTACCACTTTGTCCATGGTGGAAGCGCCCTTCTGGTAAGCCTGCAGCTTCGTGTTGTACTCTGTTTCTTTTGATGCAAACTGCTCCTGCAGCTTCTGACCATATACTTCCAATTCTTTCTGCATGGAGGCTCTTTCTGGCATCTTGCTCAGAATCTCTTCTACGTTAGCATATCCTATCTTAGTCGCCTGCTCGTTCGTCTGTGCAAAAGAGGCAAAGCTGATAAAGAAAAACGCTACTACTAAAAATTTGATTTTGTTCATGATTGGATGGTTAATTTGTTATTCTTGTTGTTTAGTTGTTTGACTTCTTCTTTGTTGGAGGCGTTTTTTTCTTGTCCTGCTGCGTCTGGTTCTCTTCGTTTTGTATACCTGTTTCAGGCAGGCTATCCGGATCATCCACTAACGCATCCTTCGGTTGTTTGCCAGGCACATTTTGTTTATCGGTAGCAAGGCCCAACTCTTCCAGCACATACTCTGTGTAATCGTGGACCGGGTTGGTATAGATCATGATGAGGTCTCCTGACTTATCAAATACCGTTTGCAGTCCTTTTGCCTTGGCAACTTTCTCTACTGCCGTAAACACCTCGTCCTGAATTGGCCTGATAAGATCCTGGCGACGTTTGAACATCATCCCCTCAAAACCGAAGACTTTGCGCTGGTATTCCCGCACTTCGTTCTCCTTGCGGGTAATTTCGGCCAGTCGCTTCTTCTTCATCTCTTCCGTCAGGAGGACTTCTTCGGCCTTGTAGTCTTCCTTCATCTTGTCCACCGCCTGGTGCATCCCCTCTATCTCCTTCTGCCAGGCCGCACTTTGCTTGTCCAGCTCTACCTGTGCTTTGGCGTATGCCGGCATCTTGCTCAGGATAAAGTTAGAATCAATATAGCCAAACTTCTGCGCCTGTGAAACAGTCGTCAGGAAAAATCCGGCTAAAAAGATGAACAAAAACTTTTTCATACTAATTCCTTATCGTATCTGCTGCCCGATCATGAAGTGGAATTGGCCACGCTTCATTTCCGGACGTCCAGGCACATCGTCGAATCTCCAACCGTAGTCGAAACCAAGCAAACCGAAGGCCGCCATGAAGATACGCACACCCACACCACCTGAGCGGTACAGTTTAAACGGATCGTATCGGTCATAAGTACCGAAGCTGTTACCTGCCTCCAGAAATGCCAGACCGTAGATTGTAGCACCCGGGTTAGGGGAGATCAACTGTCTTGCCTCCAATACAAACTTGTTATAAGCAATGCCACCTGTATTAATAAGATCCTGATCCGGGTTGTTGATCACAGACTCCTCATCGTAGCCACGCAGACCAATGTAGTCGGTTCCTACAAAGATATTAGCACCGCCCAAACCGTTACCTCCTAGTCTAAAACGCTCAAAAGGACCAATGCTTGTCTTTGAATTGTAGTTATTGAGGAAGCCAAAGTGGGCTCGTGTATTCAATACCAAATTCCCTGCCAAGTTCATGAAGAACGACGCATCGAACATCCATTTGTTGAATTCTACATACTCGTAGTTGTTGCGCTGCTCCGAGAACAGCGAGTATGGCGGCGTCAGGTTCACACTAAGTGAGATATTCGAACCTCTTCTTGGGAAAGTTGGGTTGTCAATACTTACACGCGCCAGTGTGTTGTTCAATGATATACTGTTCGAAACACCATTGTTGAATCCTCCACCGAACAGGTTGAAGTTCTTCAAGGTATAGCGGTTGTAGCTCAGGGAGTGACTCAGCTGGAAAAAGTTGTCTGGCCAGTTTAGGGTACGGCCCAAACTCAAGGCTGCTCCGTCTACATTCAGTCGGCTGTCCACATCGGCTCTCGGGTCACGACGGACGGTCTTGAACACACTCGCCGTAAGTGAGTTACGCTTACGACCGCCTAGCCACGGCTCAGTGAATGAGAAGGAGTAAGACTGGTAGTAGCGTCCGTTTGCCTGCACGTTAAGTGAAAGGCGCTGTCCATCGCCGCTAGGCAGTGGTCTCCACTCCGATAACTTCAGCAACTTGCGGGTTGAGAAGTTGTTCAGCGTAAGGCCTACTGTACCTACCGCTCCAATCGGGCCACCCCAACCTCCTGAAAGGCTGATCTGGTCATTCGGTCGCTCTGATACGGTATAGTTGATGTCCACAGTTCCTTCTTCCGGATTTGGCATTGGGTTCAACCCAATGGTTTCCGGGTCAAAGTATCCTAAGTTCGCTAATTCATTTCGGGAGCGAATCAGGTCGTCGCGGCTGTACTTTTGGCCAGGCAAGGTACGGATCTCGCGGAGCACCACATGGTCACTCGTTTTAGTGTTGCCTGTCACAGTCACCTTGCTGATCGTCGCCTGCGGACCTTCCGATACACGCATCTCGATATCTATCGAGTCTCCCTCTACCGTTACTTCTACCGGGTCGATGTTAAAGAACAGGTAGCCGTCATTCTGATAAAGAGCCGACACGTCTATACCTGTCGGGTTATAGTTCAGGCGCTTGTCCAGCTCCTGCTTGTTGTAAATATCGCCTTTATTAATGCCCAGAACACGCGTCAGATAGTCATCGTCGTACAGGTAGTTGCCATTCCAGGTAATGTTGCGGTAATAGTATCGGTCGCCTTCATCCATCACGATACGAATCCCTAAACGGTCTGGACTCACGTTATACACACTGTCAGACACAATGATCGCATCCCGGTAGCCTTCTGAATTGTAAAAGTCGAGCAATAGTTGCTTATCGTTCTCGTATTCGGAGCGTTGGAATTTTGAAGAGGTAAATATTTTGTGGAGGCGCTTCTCTTTTGTCTTTTTGAGCTGGCGACGCAGTTTTTTGTCCGCAAAGGCTTCATTGCCTTCAAAGTTGATCTCGGCTATTTTTACTTTGTCGCCTCTGTCAATGTCAATGTTTAGCACCACACTGTTTGGAAGCAGTGAGTCTGGGCGCTGCACGATGTTGATCTTTGCATTGAGGTAGCTTTTCTCAGCGAAGTATTTGCGAATGGCTGCGCGCGTCTGATTCAGCACGGCATCTGTTACCACCTTTCCTCTGATCAGGTTAATCTTTTCGCGAAGTGCATCCTGCTGCGACTTATTTATACCAGTGAACTCGAAGCGGGACAGACGCGGACGCTCTTTCAAGTCGAAGTTCAGGAATATCTGGTTACCCTCGATACGAGTTACGTACACATCCACGTCCCCGAGTATACCTTGGTCCCACAGTTTTTGAATGGCGCGACTGATGTCCTCGCCCGGCACGGTGATCTCATCACCCACTTTCAGACCCGAAACGGCCATAAGAGAAGCGGGGTCAAGAAATTTTATACCTGTAAACTCAATCCCGCCGATGCGGTATTGTTGAGGCTGGGCGTAGTCTACGGGCTTGCTCTGTGTTTGATTATTCAGAACTTGGGCAGAAGCTGTGCCTGTCATTAGCAGCAACACAAGCACCCAGATGCATCTTGTCATTAATATGTTCACTTTGTTAGTTGTTCACTTGTCTTGCCAAAGCGGCGTTCTCTTCTCTGGAAGGCACATATGGCTTCGTAGAGGTGCTCTTTGCGGAAGTCAGGCCAGAGTAGCTCCGTAATGTATAGTTCAGTGTAAGCCAGCTGCCAAAGCAGGAAATTGCTGATACGCTGCTCTCCGCTCGTACGAATCAGCAGTTCGGGATCCGGTATACCTGCTGTAGAAAGGTGCTGCGCGATAGTGGCCTCACTTATATCAGCTGCCGCTATAGTACCATGACCCACTTCAACAGCAATACGTTGCATGGCTTGCGCAATATCCCAGCGGCCGCTATAGCTAAGAGCCAGTACCAGCGTCATGCGGGTGTTACCCTTTGTTATCTCCATCGCCTCAAACAATTCTTTCTGGCATGCTTTCGGCAGGCTTTCTGTATTCCCGATCGTTTGCAGGCGGATATTATTCTTGTTCAGCGTCTCAGTCTCTTTCCTAATCGTGGATACCAGCAGTTGCATCAGTGCGGAAACTTCTGTTGCCGGTCTTGACCAGTTTTCGGTTGAGAAGGCGTATAGGGTAAGGTATTCGACGCCCATCTCTGCCGCGGCCTCCACTGTTTCGCGAACAGCTGTGATAGCACTCTGATGACCAAAAATTCGCAGGCCGCCCCGTTTCTTTGCCCAACGCCCATTTCCGTCCATGATAACGGCAATGTGTCTTGGCAAATTGTCTAAATCTACTTGTTCCCTAAAATTCATCAAACCACAATTTCCTTGCAAGTTACAAAAAGCAAGATAATTTAATGAAATTTTAGCGGGTTAATCTAGTATTCCGGCTTTGCGCTTGTAAACAGGCGGGCAATTGAGTCGGTAGAAGGTATAAGAGAGGCTTATACCGTTGTAGAAGTACATATCTTTATCGAATGGATTGGCATATGACTTGGAGTTGCCTGCTCCCAGGTCGGTAGCCAGCGGTCCGGACCCGCTCTCCTGAAGGTAGTCCAGGTTATCAGTGAACATGAAGCGGGGACCAAACTCCAGACCCAGGTTCCAGTGCTTACTCAATGCATACTTCACTCCTACCCCAAAAGGAATTGAAACGGTGAATTTGTTGTCGAATGGCTCCATCACATCACCTTGTCGGGTAAGCTGGTGATTAAAATTGAGTAGTGCCGCTCCAATAAAAAAATAAGGCGATACACGGTGTGGCTGTCGAATATCTTCGTAGTAATCGAGAAAGTTGTATTCTATACCTAACGAAAATTCCAGCATACTCAGCTTCAGCTCCGTGTCGCGCCAATCATGATGCGGCAGATTCTGTGACTCGTCCTTAAATGCTTTGTCGTCAAAAATGCGATGGCTGCCCATGAAGGCGGCCTTGAGCGTGATGGGAGCTGATATGTTATGACGATAGAAGATCGTCATGGCAGGCTGATTATTCAGGAAACGATAATTGGGTGAAATCTCACCAACGTAATTTAACCCACCTATGCCAGCGCCTATCTCGCTGGTAGTCACAGGCTTAATCTGCTGCAGCTGTGCCTTCGCAGTATGGCATAAAAAGACGCTCCCAATTTGCAGTAGTACACAAATAAGGAGCGTCTGTCTGAATGTATTCAAAGTCATGTAAACTTATTTCGGAGTTTAGGAGAACAACGCACTATACTCCGTTATATTATCTGAATTTAGGTCTTCTTATACGTGGGTTCAGGATATAGTTAACACCTAGGCTGGTTTGGATATACCAGTCGTTATCAGAGCTGTTGCCACGCGTACGGTTGTTGCTTGTACCATAAGGGCGCAGGCGGCTGAAGCCGTTTGGCTCCGTGATCAGGTCGTTTGTGAACCCTGATTCGGCGCTTCTGTCAGAGAAAATAACAGAGGCATTGCGGTTATCCACGCGGTTACCATCGCTAAGTAGAACATCTTTGTCTACGTGGGCTGTACTTACGTCATCCAGGTAGTCTGTGAAAGTGGCTCTCCAACCTACCTCGAAGCTAAAGTCCCAGTTACGGTCCAGCTTGTATCTTACGCCTAGGCCAAACGGAATGGCAATCTGCACGCGGCTGTAAGGATCGCTAACAGTGCCTGGATGATCCACGAACTGACCCTCTGTGCCGAGCGGCTGCAACGCATACCAGCCAGAAGGAATATCCTTGTCAGGCGAAAGGCCTGGGTGCGAGCCGTTTTCGTAGTACGCTTTCGGGTTGTGGTGCAATACTGCCACTCCAACAAAACCATAAGGCACGAAGTCAGGACGACGACGGTAGTAGTGACGGTTTTCGAAAAGGTCTATGATGGCGACAGCGCTCAGTTCTTTGATGTCGTTGCGGAAAGACAGGTTACGTCTGTAACGGCCTAGGTTCTCCCCTTCATCAGGACCCGCGGCCAGGGCGTCATCACCCGCGATACGGTTCCAGTTGAAAGACACGCGCGAGGAAATACGCGGGAAGTGGCGCTTGGTGTAATTGATGCCTATGCTCGGACGCGTGGACTTTACGCGCATACTCGTAAAGTTAGGCTGAGGCACCAGATCGCCGAAGTAGTTAGAAGCCCCCAGCTGGATACCCACCGTGGCGTACTGCTTTCGCTTCGTAAAGCGCTGTGCTTCAGCCTCTATGGCTACAGTAGTTAGCACAACAGTAAGTAATAAAAACAGCGTAGTAAATTTCTTCATAGCGAACCAATTTCTTTTAAGCGTATTTCCGCAGGCTTACAATTCATCCAAATTAAACCTTCGTGACAAAAATAGAAATAATTTTCTGGTATAAAAATATGTATATCAAATATCGAATATAATTTACCTAAAAATATTTGTCCTTTTATCAAGACCCCAGTTTAACTTGCCCCTTAGCGTGGTCAGGAAATTTACATGATGCAGCTTAACGAGTCGTGCTACGAAGTTCTCCCGCCGCACGGCTATCTGAACTGACATGTCTACCGGTACGGATCTCGAATCGAGGGAGGCAAGGTATGTACTGCTGCGCCCTTCCACCTCAAACGAGATCACGGTTTTATCTGACACAATCATGGGCCTTACGTTCAGGTTGTGAGGGCATACGGGTGAAATAACGAAATTGTTGGTCTGTGGCAGCACCAGCGGACCGCCACAACTGAGCGAATAGCCCGTCGATCCGGTTGGAGTGGCCACCACCAATCCGTCGGCCCAGTATGTGTTCAGATATTCTCCGTCTATATACGCATGCACGGCTATCATGGATGATGAATCGCCCTTGAGCAAACTGAACTCATTTAACCCAAAGTTGATCCCATCAAATATCTCCAGATCAGAGTCCACGCGAATCAGCGCCCGGTCATCGAAGGTATAGTGGCCTTTGAAAAGAGCATCCAGCGCCAGGTTGATACTGTCGTGCGCGATGGTGGCCAGAAAGCCAAGCCGCCCTGTGTTGATGCCCAGTATCGGAATCTGAAGCGCCCCGACATAGGTAACCGTATCCAGCAACGTGCCATCCCCACCCAAACTCAGCACAAAGTCAACTCCCGACAGACTGTCGCCACGGTTAAAGGTTGAGATGCCCTCCGGCAGTTTAATGCGGTTCTGCAGAAAAAGGCTGAAGTGCTCCACTACCATCAACTCTGTATTCCGGCGCTGAAGTTCGTCGAACAGATTCTGGATAAAAGGTCCGTATTCTTCGTCGAAGGGTTTTCCAAGTATAGCTATCTTCATAAATCTTCTTTTAATTAAAAAGGAAAGCGACCGCTTAGGTAAAAGCCGCCCATTTTCTCCCGGTTGATGGTATATTCGGCCCGGAACACAAAGTCATAAAACGTGACCAGATGCAGTCCTGCCCCCACCCCTGCCAGTAACCGGTTGGCCAGCGGGTTGTCTTTCTCAAACACCTCATCCACAACATAGCCCGCATCTGTGAACACGTTGGCATAGAGCGCGAGCGGCACTTTGTTGAACTTGGGACTTTTAATAAATTTCAGGTGCACGCCCTCATGTTTAAAGAGCTCCCGGGTAAGCCCCTGCTTAAACAATCCGAAGTGCTGACCACCCACTACCTGCAACTCATAGCCCCGCACCAGTGAACGAAAGCCCAGCGCCACGTTGTCAGCATAGGCATAACGCTTCGAGAGCCGGGCCTGTGCTTCGCCACCTACAAAATAATAATATTTGCCCGATAAGTGTTGATAATTTACATACTTCGCGCGAAGGGTAGTGATGGGCGTCCCGTTTCCATTCATAAAAAAGGTCTGCGCGGCGATCGCTTCAAAGTAACTACCTGTGAGCGGGTATACAAAGGAATTGCGCAGGTTTACCACTTTATATACCTCTAGTCGCAGGTACTGTCTGTCCTGTTTATCCTCACTGTAATATTCTGGATTTAACACCAGGACCGTATCAGCCACTTGTTCCTGCACATAAGTTAGTCGCAGGCCCTCTTGTCGCTGCACGCTCTGCCGGTGCGTAAGACCGGTCGTGAGCAGCGTGCGCTGAATGGGTACGCCACTCTCCTGCACAAAAAACCGCTGCCGGTTATTCAGCGTGCGGTAGTCGATGGCCTGGCTGCGGTAGTCCGCTATTCCGAAATCCACCCCCAACTTGTGGGTACGACTTATATAAGGTACACGGCAGGTGAACTCCAGCCGTTTGTTAAAGCCCTGTTGCAGCCTGATGCGCACTTCTTCATTGCGTCCTCTGAAATTACGTCTGATTAGGTTAATGCCATAATCGACACGGCTCCAGTCGCGGCGTTCGAGCCAGGCGTTGAAGTTGCGATCGGCTATGTCTAAGATAGGTATAGGGTATAGGTACCAGCGCTCCTGCATGGTATAGGTCACAGTTACCAGCCCTTCGCGACAGGTATAGGTATAGCCCACCTCATGAAAAAGACGCAGGTTAAAGAGCCTTCTTCTGTTTCCCTCCAGTTTTTCCTCTAACTCAGCAGTCAGCAGGGTGTCGCCGGAAGCTATGTTGAGCTCAAAGAGGAGCATACGACTTTTGCTGACCTCGTTGCCCTCAAAATTAATGCTGTCGATTATAACAGATTCGGTATGGCAGGGCTGCGCCACCAGGGTATGGCAAAGCAAACTAAAGCATAGCAGCAGGAAAGCGCGCAGGATCACGGACAGGGCTATATGTCCAGGTATTTGAAAAGCATGTCCAAACGGTCACGGCCCACGTCGTATTTGGATCCGTCCTGGAACTGCGCCGTCACCCGGTATTCGAATCGCTCCAGCGTAGCAATGATGCGGGTAAGATCGGACGTGTTAAGTTTAAGGGTGAGCTTGATATTATAGGGGTCTACTTCGTCAGGCGATACATAAGCGCTCAGGATTTTGGTATTCTCCTCCTCTATCAGGCGGCTGATCTGCCCCAGGGAGTAATCGCGCTCCGGCATGGTAAGCACTAGTATACTGCCCTGGCCCTGCAGCGCCGACATTTGGCCAAAGGCGGCCAGCGTATCGTTGATGGTGATGATGCCCATGTAGTCCTGCTCTTCGTCGAGCACGGGCACCACCTGTATCTTGTTCTTGATGGCGGCCTCCATCACATCATAAAAATGCTGGTGGTGCATCACAAACACATCCTGGTACTCCAGCTTGACCTGCTCCAGCGTCTGCCCACGGTCTGGCAGCTCGATCAGGTTAACTTCGGTGGCAAGGCCCATGTACTTGCGGTTGCGGGACACGGGCAACTCGTTTACGCGGAACTCATCCATCCATCGCAAAGCCTTCTCCACGGTGTCGTAAAGCTTGAGCGGCGGTATCATTTGGTTGATGAGTTCTTCTGCTATCATGTGGCTTTTTCCCTTACTTCTGTTTTGGCCAAAAATTTATCTAAGATACTGTTAAATCTCTCCGGATGTTCCATCATTGGCGCGTGCCCGCACTTGTCTATGAAATAAAGTTCGGAATTCTGAATCAGTCGGTTGAACTCGTGCGCTACCAGCGGCGGCGTGATTGTGTCGTTCAGTCCCCATATTAACAGGGTGGGCACCTTAATGTTCTCCAGATCCTTACCCAGGTTGTGCCGCTGCGCCGACTTGGCAATGGCAATAATGCGCAGACACTTGGCATTGCTGTTAGTAATGTCGAACACCTCGTCTACAAGCTCTTTCGTGGCCGTTTCGGGACTGTAGAAGGTATAACCCACGCGCTCTTTCACATACTCGTAGTTGCCACGCTTCGGAAACGAGCCGCCCATAGAGTCCTCGAACAGGCCGGAGCTACCTGTGAGCACGAGGCGGTTTACTTTGGCCGGGTTCTTTAAGGTATAGACCAGCGCCACATGCCCGCCCAGTGAGTTGCCGAGGAGCGTCAGGTTGCTCAGGTTCTTAAATCTAACAAAATCTTCGATAAAAGAAACAAGCCCCGGCACTCCTGCTTTGTGAAGGGCCATTTCATAGATAGGCATGAGCGGAATAACCACACGGTAACTCTTAGAGAAATAGTCTACTACGCCGTTCCAGTTGCTCAGGGCTCCGAACAAGCCGTGCAGCAGCAGCAATACATCTCCTTCGCCTTCGTCTATGTACTGAAATTCGCCCTCGTGTTTGACCTGTAGATTCATTTCTGTTAATCCTAAAAGTAATGTGATGTAGAAATCCGGCTTTTACCGACCTGCAATATTAACAAAATCAAGCCAGTTTCGCAGCATGTCGAGCCCATAAGTCGTGAGGGCGGCCTCCGGATGAAACTGCAGTGCATGCAGCGGCAGTGTACTGTGCCTGAAGGCCATGAGCTCTCCCTCGGCAGTATACGCAAGGGGCACAATGTTGTCAGGCCACTTTTTCAAAACCAGCGAATGGTAGCGTACGACGGGCATTTTGGAGGGCAGTCCGGAAAAAAGCGGATCATCCTCACAAATAATCTCGGAGATTTTGCCGTGCATTGGTTTTATACCTTTGTCGAGCTGCGCACCGAAAAACTCGCCCAGCGCCTGATGCCCCAGGCAGATACCCAGCATGGGCACTTTATCGTGGTAGTGCCGGATCACGTCCATCATGACCCCTGCCCGCTGCGGCTCTCCCGGCCCGGGCGACAAGACAATTCCTTCAATGGGCAGCGCCATGATTTCTTCCAGCTTCACATCGTTGCGCAACACGTGCACCTCCACCCCCAACTGGCCAAAATAGTCCACCAGGTTGTAGGTAAAGGAGTCGAAGTTGTCGAGCAGGAGCAGCATGGTACAGGTAATGTGGAAATTTGAAGAGGTAGAGCTGAATTAAAGCATCAACTTCTGTTCGCAGTTCATTTGTAGTGCAGTAGATCTTTTGATTTGAAATTACAGTACCGCAAAGTTCTGCTGCGCAAACTTGCAAGCCAGAGGCAAGTTCTGACCAAGGTATGGAGTAAGGTATAGGTATAGCTTTTACTTAAGCTGTACAGGTATAGCGCTATACCTGCCTGATTAAAATTACTGCCCGGAAAGATGTCAGCTCAAATTCTATTCTAAAAAATCAAGGCGAAATCCCTCCATATCATGCCTAAAAATGCTCCTTGAGCGAAAGCAGCAGCGACTTCACAAACGGTAGTACATAACTCATCACGCTGAGCGCATAGGGTGTTGTTTTTACGACGAACGGGTATACGATAGAGCTTGACGCTGTCTCGGGTGTGATGGCTATACCTGCCATTTCTGATACGTAGAGCAGCAGACTCAGGGCCACGGTCCATTTCAAGGCTCCCAGCAGGGCGCCCAGAATATTGTCAAACATACCAAACGGGGTGAAATCGATCACTTTTTTGAGCAGGATGCCCAGCACTCTTACTCCTAAAATGATCGCCACGAAAATGACCAAAAAGGTGACAAAAGGCAGCAGACCACCGGCATCGCCAATGTACTCTTTCATGATGGGCAGACCGGAATCAAGCAGTTTGAGGCCAAGCAAAATGCCCAGTACAAGCGCAAACAGCGAAATAAGTTCGAGCAGAAGACCTTTGCGGAAACCCATAAAGGCGCCGAACAGAATAGGTATGGCCAGGAAAATATCGAAGGTACTCACAGGATAAAAACATTAAAGGCAGAAGCGAACACCTGTCGCTCCTGCCTTCAAATATAGTGTAATTGCAACACGCACGCTAGTATGCGGGCAGCAAAAATCCTGATCTTAAAAATCTGTATTGTTCAGAAGGTCCCCTACGGCTTTGGAAATAGCACGTCCGTCGGCCTGTCCGGCCAGTTCGCGGGAAGCGACACCCATCACCTTGCCCAGGTCTGAAGGACCGCTTGCGCCCACACGCTGAATAATTTCCAGCAGACGAACGCGCAAATCACCCTCATCGAGCTGCCCGGGCAGGTACTCTTCTATCACGGCCAGTTCCGCCAATTCTACCTGCTCCAGGTCAGCGCGCTGCTGTTTGGCATAAATCTCAGCCGACTCACGGCGCTGCTTGGCGGCTTTGGTGAGCAGTTTTAACTCCGTATCCTCGCTGATCCCATCGGTGCCGCCTTTTTCGGTTTCGGCCAGCAGTATGAGCGATTTTATGCTGCGTAGCGCTTGCAGACGGGATCTGTCCTTGGCTAACATTGCCTGCTTGATATCGGCTTCAATGCGTTGTTTTAAACTCATAGTTTTATGGTTGATTGGTTATTTAAGGCAAGTGATGAACTCCCTGCCTCTACTTTATACACTACTACAGCCGGGGCCATAGGTTATCATCTTAATCAAATTTCCACTAATTTAGTCTTTCCGTATGCATACGTATCACCAGCCTACGGGCTACAACAGACATACCATGACCAAACTCAGTGTAAATATAAACAAAATAGCCACACTGCGGAACGCCCGCGGCGGCGACAGACCCAATGTAGTACAGGCCGCCAAGGATTGCGAGCGGTTCGGCGCTGAAGGTATAACAGTGCACCCGCGCCCCGACGAGCGCCACATCCGCTACCGCGACGTGTATGACCTGAAAGAAGTCGTGACTACCGAGTTTAACATTGAAGGCAATCCGACGCCCGATTTTCTGAAACTAGTAAAAGAAGTGCGACCAGCTCAGGCCACGCTAGTGCCTGATGCGCCCGACGCCATCACCTCCAACGCCGGCTGGGACACGTTGCAGCACAAAGATTTTCTGACGGACGTGATCGGCGAGCTGAAGGAACTAGGTATACGCACCTCTATTTTTGTGGACCCGGATGTGCGGATGATCGAAGGAGCTTCTTTTGTTGGAACAGACCGGGTTGAACTCTACACCGAAGCCTATGCCAAAGGCTACCCAACCAACCCTGAAGAAGCGATACGCTCATACCTGGTGGCGGCGCAAAAAGCACAGGAGTTTGGCATCGGGCTCAACGCTGGCCACGATCTCGATATCGACAACCTGAAGTACTTAAAAGACACGCTGCCCGGCTTGCTGGAAGTGAGCATCGGGCATGCGCTGATCTGCGATGCGCTATACCTTGGGCTGGAAAATACGATCCAGCTATACCTGCGTCAACTTAAATAAAGTGGCCAAAACCATCACTATACAAGAGTTTTTGGCAAAAGCGAAGCAATTGCCAGTGCTGGATGCCCGCGCACCCAAAGAGTATGCGATTGGCCGTATACCGCAGGCCTTAAGCTTCCCTATTTTTTCGGATGAGGAGCGGGCTACGGTGGGTGCCGCTTACAAACAACAGGGGCACGACCCGGCTGTGCTGATCGGGCTCGACCTGTTTGGCCCTAAAATGTCAGGGTTTGTGCGGGAGGCGGAGAAGCTGGCTCCGACCAAAGAGGTACTGGTGCATTGCTGGCGCGGCGGTATGCGCAGCAGCGCCATGGCCTGGCTCCTCGACTTTGCCGGATTTCAGGTATACCTGCTACAGGGCGGCTACAAAGCTTACCGGCAGTATATGCACGAGCAGTTTGAGCGTGAGCGCCCGCTGCTCATTATCAGTGGCAATACCGGAAGTGGCAAAACCGACCTGCTCCCATACCTGCAGCAGCACAGTCAACAAGTCATTGACCTCGAAGGGCTGGCAAGTCACAAAGGCTCTTCTTTCGGGGGCATCGGCATGGAACCGCAACCCAGCACCGAGCACTTCGAGAACCTGCTAGGTATGGCTATGCTCGAACTGGATGATCAAAAACCGCTTTGGCTGGAAGACGAAAGTATCGGCATCGGAAAGGTACAGTTGCCCAAGCCTCTCTACAATCGTATGCAGGTATCCCCGACCATTGTGCTCGATGTTCCGAAGTCGCTGCGTATACAGAAGCTCGCTGAGGAATATTGCTGCACCGATCGGGTTGTGCTCGAATCTGCCATTCTAAGAATAAAGAAACGACTAGGCGGATTGGCTACCAAAGAAGCGATTGAAGCCATCTCAGCTGGCGACATGGAGAAGATGGTTGACATTGCCCTGACCTATTATGACAAAGCTTATACCTACGAACTGGCTAAAAAGCAAAGTGTGCTGCGCCTGCCTCTGGAAACTTTGAACCCGGAAGAAAACGCCCAGCGCCTGATTGAATTCGCAAAACAGCAAAAGCTGATTTAAGGTAAAGCCAGTCTCTTTGATGAAGAAAGCGTTCCCTGTATGAGAACTTGTAATATAAATCAGGCGACAGAGCTTACATAAACTAGTAAGCAGGTATACAAGAGAATAAATAATGGAAGAATATCTACTCAATTTAATTGAAAGAATGGGCAATGACAGTGGCCAAAACAATATGGAAGCTGTGTATGACAGTAGTAAAACAATCTCTTGGAAAGCATTCAGAGAAGCTGAAAAACAGGATAATGAAAGTTACATTCCTCAATTAATGGAATTTATTGAGAAGGAAAAGAATAAGAAGAAAAAAGACAGAGCCTATTTCCTATTAGGTCACATAGCAAAAAATACAGGAAATATAGTAGCAGTTAAGTTTCTGATACAGCAAGTAGAGAAGGAAACAGATAAATATGTAGTCTCTGCGCTGCTTGATATAATTGCGTATTTGAAGAAGCCAAATGGCATGGACTTGCAACCTATTCTCAATGCAATGAAAAGTGAGAAATGGTTAATTAGGCATAGTGCTATTTCCGCTTTGAAAGAATCTTCAGATGAAGAGGTAGAGAATGCCTTAGTTGAAGTTCTTAATAACTCAACTGACCCAAATGATTTGACTTATGCCAATGCAACTCTTAATAAAGTTGGTACACCCAAAGCTATACCATACATTAAGAACCATCTAAGAAGCAGAAAAAGAGATGTTAAGTTGTCGGCTAAACTTGCAATAGAAGAAATTGAAAAACGATACAAGTCTACTAAAAGCACAGACCGTTAAGCAAGCATATATCACATGCTTCCGCAAAAGCCTTACAAGTAACACGCAGCCGTTGATAATAACTTAAAGGTATAATTTATACACACAAGTCCATCACAGATATAACTAGCATAGCTTATACCTAGCATATACAACCATTTACCATGGAAGAAATCAACACACAAGACATAAAACTCACCCAGTACAGCCACGGCGCTGGCTGCGGCTGCAAGATTTCCCCCAAAGTGCTCGATACGATCCTGCACACCGACATCCACTACCCCGAAAACGACAAGCTGCTGGTGGGCAACAGTTCCCGCGACGATGCCGCCGTGTACGACATTGGCAATGGCCGCGCCGTCATCAGCACCACCGACTTCTTCATGCCGATCGTGGATGATGCCTATGACTTCGGCCGCATCGCTTCCGCCAACGCCATTTCGGATGTGTATGCCATGGGCGGCACGCCTACCATGGCTATTGCCGTGCTGGGATGGCCTATTGATAAACTGGCGCCAGAAGTTGCCAAGCGCGTGATCGAAGGTAGCCGCAGCATCTGCCACGAAGCAGGTATACCGTTGGCAGGCGGCCACAGCATCGACAGTCCGGAGCCGATCTTTGGACTGGCCGTAAGCGGTATGCTCGACATCCCGAACCTGAAACGAAACGATACCGCCACCGCCGGCTGCGAGCTATACCTGACCAAACCGCTGGGTGTAGGCATTCTGACCACCGCTCAGAAGAAAGCCATCCTAAAACCGGAACATGCTCACCTGGCGCCACAGCAGATGATGCAGCTGAACAAAATCGGTGCAGACTTGGGGCAGTTGTCACAAGTAAAAGCCATGACCGACGTGACGGGCTTTGGTTTGCTGGGTCACCTCTCCGAGATGTGCGAAGGCAGCAACTTAACGGCAGAAATACACTTCGACAGAGTGCCGGTTATACCTGAGGCTTTAGATTACTTAGCGCAAAAAGCTATACCTGGCGGCACCCACCGCAACTTTGACAGCTACGGTCACAAAATAGCTGAACTCACTCCAGACAAGAAACACCTGCTCTGCGACCCGCAAACAAGTGGCGGCCTGTTGGTAGCCGTAGACCCGATTGGTCGCGAAGAAGTGCTACAGCTGTTTGAAAAGTACGGTCTGCAACTCCAGCCGCTAGGTGTGCTGAGAGAGCGCGGAAGCGAAGAGAGGCTGATCCAGGTGGTATAGCGACCGTTTGCATCTTGCTTCCGTAAGCCTACATTGATAACTGATAATTGATCCCTGATCTCTGAAAAACATGAAACTACACTACAAGGAAATGGGCCACGGGCAGCCGCTGCTGATCTTGCACGGGCTGTTCGGCACATTGGATAACTGGGCAACCCTGGCCAAGCGACTGTCGGAGCACTACAATGTGTTCTTGGTAGACCTCCGCAACCACGGCCGCTCCCCGCACAGCGAACAGCACGACTACGATGCAATGGCCGAAGATGTGCTGCGCCTCGTGGACGAGCTGCAAATACCGACGCCGGCTATCATGGGGCATTCTATGGGCGGAAAAGTAGCAATGAACTATGCATTGAAATACCCGACCCGCCTCACCAAACTGATTGTGGTAGATATTGCTCCGAAAGCTTACCCTCCGCATCACGACGAGATCATCGATGCCCTGCAGTCGGTGGACATAAGCAGCGTAACCAGCCGCAGCGAGGTGGATAAACAACTGGCCAATACGATCTCGCAGGAGGACGTGAGACTCTTCCTGATGAAAAACCTGTATCGCAAAGAAGACAACACCTTCGGCTGGCGCATGAACCTCGATGCGATTGAGAAAAACTACGATAAGATAGCCGCTCCTATCACTTCCGATATACCTTTCAAGAAAAACACGCTCTTCATCAAAGGCGGCAGGTCCAGGTATATTATGCCAGAGGATGTGTATGGCACTATTGAGCATTTGTTTACACTGGTAGAAGTCGAAACTATACCTGAGGCCGGCCATTGGGTACATGCCGAGGCACCGGACCAGGTATACGATCTGGTTACGAGGTTCCTGGATACTAACTAAGTCCGGATCAGGATTCTTAGGATTGTAAAAAAGATTTTCAGGATGGAATATGTCTTTCCAGCGTGTTCCTGGTTGTGTAAACTCGGGCTAACATGGGAATCACTCTTCCGGAATAACCACAAGTGTATAAGCCGTGGCTACAAACTGCGGCTTATGCTTAAGGTATAGCCACCACAACAGGTATAACTCTGCAACATTCCAACCATCAGCAATTCCACAACTAAAAGCCTCATGAAAAAAACCGGCACGCTATACCTGATTCCGACGATACTGGCTGACGACACAGCCGACCAGGTGATTTCGCCACAAGTAAAGGACACGGTTAGTCGCCTAAGGTATTTCATTGTGGAGAACCTGCGCACCGCCCGCCGCTTTGTTAAAAGCATCTGCCCGGAACTGGTGATCGAGCAACTCAATTTTGTGCAGGTAGACAAGGATGCCACGCCCGCTCAGGTGCAAGCCTCTCTAAAGCCACTGCTGGAGCAAGGTATAGACGCTGGTATTATTTCGGAAGCAGGTTGCCCAGGTATAGCCGACCCCGGGGCTGAGGTGGCCAGGTATGCGCATCAGAAAGGTATACGGGTAGTGCCTTTTGCCGGTCCGTCAGCTATTCTGCTCAGCCTGATGGCCAGTGGCTTCAACGGACAGCGCTTTGCCTTCCACGGTTATCTGCCCATCGAGAAAGGGCCACGACTGCAGGCACTGCGAAACCTGGAAAAGGAGATGCTACAGCGGGACCAGACCCAGATTTTCATGGAGACGCCCTACCGCAACAACAAACTGCTCGAAGACCTGCTGCAGACGCTCAGCGGAGGCACCCGTCTCTGCATTGCGGCCAACATCACCTCGCCAGAGCACGAGTTCATCCAGACCAAAACGATTGCCGAATGGAAAGGCAAGCTGCCGGATATTCACAAGCAACCAGCGGTATTTCTGATCTACAAGTAATTGGCCTTAAAGCACATTTCAGCAATACCAGCTTTTAAGCTATACCTGAAGTTCCACACTAACATCTACCAACCTTCAGGTATAACCCTGGTTGCGCCCTTCATTACCTCACAATCGTCGGGGTAGCGGAACGGGGCGAAAGGATAGTCAATATCATTGCGCAAAATGGTTACCTGCCTGATGCTTACTCCGGATACATCAAAAAAGCCGATCACCTGCTCATTTTCATTGTTTACGCTGGTGATGTTCCCTTTTACTTCAGCCGGTGGCGGATCAAAAACAGTACCTGTGGCGAGCTTTTGCTGCTCCAGGATACGAAAGAAATTGTAGGCATCCTCGCTGATCGAATGCTGGTATAGCGTCAGTTTGTTCTTCACGCCCAAATATTTTTCAAAAGGCATGAAGAGCACATTCTGACGAAGTACCTTCTTTCCATTGGTCAAGCGGTCATCTATCACTTTGAGTTGTTCAAGGTTTTCTTCCAGAAAGCATTGCGTACAACATTCTTTTGGAGCGGGAAGCCCGGTGAACGGATGAATGTAATCCTGGGGCTGTGTTCTGACCTCGTACTGGGTAGCGAAAGACCATCGCAAAAAAGTCTTCTCTTCTGCCGGATCCTCGTAATCGACAAGTACATTATAGCCCGGAAGTAATTGCTGTTCGCGTTCTCCCGGAAAGGCAAATGTCTGCTCAGCAACTTCAAATTGAACAGAATCGATCGCGATTGGCTCTCTCATAACAACCGACTCCGATTGGTAGAGTTGGTCGCCTACCGTGACGTTGAGCGTATAAGTACGTCCTGGGACTCCCGTTGCCTTGCCAAAAGTGGAAGGATAATAATACCCTGCCTTATCATAAAAGAACTGGTACCACTCTCCTTCATTACTTGTAACAGTTACAATCGCCTTTTCTTCAAACTCATTGTAGGGGGAGGAATGTGGCTGAGAATAACTTAGCCGCACAAAGTTCAAACTGGCCTCATTTGTAAAGTACCCTTCTACTACTAGGTGCTTTCTTTGGGTGCTCAGGTCCGTATCCACTGGGTCGATACAACTGGTGAAAATTAGCAGGAGAAAAAATGGCAGCAACCTTCGTAGCATACGCATTAGAATTTAACATTAAAATTAATTGAAGGTATAGGAGCCCCGATCACAGCTAGTTTATACGCCCCCGGTGCTTCTCCATAGTGGTGCTGGTAGAGCATAGAGTAGGCATTCTTTCTGCCATACAGATTATAAATGGAGAAGCTACCACTGTACTCCGCCTTGCCCCTTTTGATTATTTCCCGATTCAAGGACACATCCAGGCGGTGATAGTCGGGCATTCGCTCCTGATTTCGGCCGGAATAATTGGCAAAGATCTGCCCCTGGTACCAATACCAGGAATCTGCTACAGTAACGGGTCTGCCGGTGGTATAAGTAAAGTTGGCCGTCACTTTCCATTTGGGCCAAAGATGATAATCGGCAAATATGTTCAGGTTGATCGGTTTGTCATAATTAGACGGATAAGCTTTCCCATCATTGATGGTTTCTGCTTCGGTTTTGCCGGCTATCGTTCTAAAAGACCTTGAGTACGTCAGGCTGACCCACCCAGTAAGTCGTCCTTGGTTCTTTTTCAGCATCCATTCAGAGCCGTAGGCCTCCCCATCTCCGAACAGTAAATCCGATTCGAGTGTGGGGTTGAGCAGGAGCGTTGCCCCGTCTTTGTAATCGATCTGGTTATAGAGCTTTTTATAATATACTTCCCAGCTGAAGTCATACCAACTCTCCGGATCCGAGTAGAAGTATCCCAAAGACACCTGATCTGCCACCTGAGGCTCTATGTGTTTGTTGGATAGTTTCCAGACATCCACCGGGGTGATGGCAGCCGTGTTTGAAATAAGCTGAATGTACTGCCTGGTTCTGCTATAGCCTGCTTTAAAAGAAGTATTGTCCGTTAGAGAATATTTGAAGGATGCCCGTGGCTCAAGCCCATAGTAGGTTTGCACCACCTTTCCTGTACCATAGGACAGCGTATCGACAATATTCACATCATTCTTAGGTTGGCCTTCTGCATACACGTAAGTATCTGATGGGCCTATTTTAGCAAACTGAGAGAAACGCAGTCCCACTGACATCGACAGCCTGTCGGTAAGCGTCATTTCATCATTCAGGTAGACGGATGTTTCATATCCTTTATCGCTTTCTAATTGGCGCGGGTTAAGGCTAGAACTGCCATATGGCACTAATTCTCCTGGGTCAATGGCGTATACAGATGCGTCAGCACCAAAGTCAAGCTGATGTTTAGCAAGACCGAAGTATCCAAAATCCAGCTTCAGCTGTGTCAGGTCTATACCTGAGTTAAGGGCAAATTCCTCCCCGACTGCTATACCTTCGACCTTATTTACATAGTTGCTCTTAACTACAGTAGCTATACCTGTAAAGTTGTTGTTGAAAAGATGACTCCACTTGAGCGTTCCCAGCGTGTTTTTCCACTGGTAAGTCGTATCGTTCGGGAATTTGAAGCCATCCGCACTATGGTAACCAGAGAAACTGACGGTGTTCTTTGCGTTCAGCTTATACTTAAATTTCAGGTTACCATCATAGAAATGACCGGAGCTGTTTTTTATATTCTTGTTGGGAAAAAGCTTCATGATGTAGCCCGGGAACGCCCCTCTAACAGCAACCAGAAACGTTAGCTTGTCAGACAGAGGCCCGTCCATACTGAATTTGCCCGAGATAGGAGACACGCCGATCTCATACTTCATTCTCTCCTCATTCCCATCCCGCAGGCTTACATCCAGAATAGAAGAAATTCTGCCTCCATACCTGGCAGATATACCGCTGCGATGCAGTTCATAGCTTTTAAGGATATCCGGATTGTAGACAGAGTAGAAGCCGAACAAATGGTTGGCGTTGAATAGCGGGGCGTCATCCATCAGCACAAGGTTCTGGTCGGCACTGCCACCCCGTACAAAAAAGCCCGATGTTCCTTCGCCCGCATTTACTACTCCAGGCAATGCTGAAACACTACGCAGCACATCAGCCTCTCCTAATAGCTTTGGCATGCGTGTGAGCATCTTCTGATCGATGAACGAGCTACCCATGTGTGTGTTATTCACATCTGTAACAGGTCTGCTGGTGATCTCAACCTCTTTTAATTTGAAGTTGGCCAGTGTGAGCGTAAACTCAACCTCTTTATCAGCGGCTATGGTAACTGACTCCCGGAAGGGCGCCATACCTATGTATTGACAGGCAATTTCGTAGTTACCCTTCTCTAATAGTAAGGAAAAGCGTCCCTGCTTATCAGTGAATACGCCTTTACCTCCTGGTGAAACTACTAAAAAAGCGCCTTCCAGTCTTTCTCCCCAGATTCCCTTCACTGTACCTGATAGTTTGTATTGCCTTGGATTTACAGCTTGAGCCCATACGTTTAATGTGAAGACCATCAGTAAGAGGGTAATTGCGACTGATTTCCGGGGCATATGGAGCGAAATATTGTTTAAATACTTTTTTAAATATACAAAGTTTGGACATTCAATTACTACTAGCGCTAAAAGCTTTTCAATAAATCAACCTGACACTGCCTTTGCTATAAATTCCTACAAAAAGAAAAGGTCTCCGGATTCCGGAGACCTTTGCCAATGAAGAAGACTACTACCTAGTTTTCTTAAAATTCAATTACTATTTTATTACTATCTAATATCCCAGAATAGCTTAGTTGAGCTCGCATCACCGCCAATTGCTGACGCAGCAGCGGCATTGTTTGCCGGGTTGAGCGTTTGCTCGTTAACTGGGTAGATCAATCTTGTAGGTACGGTCAGGCCTTCTACTGGAGGAAGAAGCGTTGGAGCATCTAATCTTCTCCAGGTTATCCATGCGTCGTATCCACGGTTATAAAGTGCGATCCACTCCTGTGTACCAATCTTCTGTCTCCAGTCGCCAGGAGCAGTCAGATAGTTTACGCTTGGCTGTAACAGGTATGCTGTAGCCTGAGCTGCTGTACCACCCCAATAGGTGATGGAAGCTGTAACAGCATTGTTGTAGTGCTCCATAGCAGTGCCACCTACATTGTAACCTCTTTCTACGGCTTCGGCAAGAAGGAATTCTACCTCAGCGTAATCAAGCAACAGTGCTTCGAACGTAGGGTCAGCAATCTTCGGACTAACAGTCGAGAAACTAGTAAAGGTGTTAGGGAAGCCATACTTACCACCTGCATACGCTCCATCAACCTGTGAGAAATAGAACTCTCTCCTTGGGTCATTACGCTGGTTCATAGCGTCAACCAGTGTGTTGGCAGCAACGTAGTCTTCACGAGTTGAAAGTGGACCTTTCACGTTAGAAGAGATCGGGTTGTTGTTCGGTGGTGCAGACAGGTATCCGAATGCTGCATTCTCAGCATTGCTTGATATTACGCCACCTGCTACTGCTGATTCTGCTAAGGCTTTTGCTCTTGCATTGTCAACATCAGCTACTACCATACCTAGCTTCAGTTTAAGAGAGTTACCAAACTTAAGCCAATTAGCCATGTTGCCACCGTAAAGAATGTCACCGCTTCCAGCAAATCCAGTTGTATTAGGATCAAGCTGTGCTACTGCTGTTTCAAGACGAGTTAGAATGTCCGCGTAAACAGTCTGTGCATCGTCGTATACAGGCAGTGCATTCTGAGAATTGAGCGCCTCAGAGTAGGGAATATCACCAAACGTGTTTACCAGTACAGACCAGGTATATACTTCCATGATCTCGATCTGAGCCAACTGGTTTTTCTTAACGCCTTCAGCAAGCGTCGCATCTTCGGTAACGATTCTTTTTGCTTCAACAAAATCGTTCAGCACATCACGGTACAGGGTTGTCCACATGTTCTGTGGAATCAAACGTGATGTCATGTTATAGCGTGGCTCATCCAGGTACTGCGTGGATGTCCAGTGCTGCACATAAAAACGATAGTTGTTTGTGTTAACGTTTGGTGTTGTCAGCACATCTGCTAAGTTTTTGGTTGCACCCGTGAACAGGGTAACCGCCGGAACTACTGTCGCTTGTTTCTGGTCGACATTATACTCTTCCAGATCATCTACGCATGATGCCATAAACACCAGCGAGAATAAGCATATGATAAGTTTCTTCATTTTCTGATATTTTAGAAATTTAATTTAACGTTGAAGCCATAAGTTCTAACAGCTGGGTAAGCACCAGACTGATATCCTCTACCAGCGTTACCTGAGCTCAGACCTTCTTCAGGGTCAGAGTACTCCATGTTCTTGTGGATGATCCACAGGTTACGACCGATCAACTGCAGATCAACGCCTTTTACGAAGCCCAGGTTCCCAATAACTGACTCAGGCAAAGCATAAGAAAGAGCAACTTCTCTCAGCTTCACGAAGCTACCATCGAACACATACATGGCGCGCGGAGCACCATTGTAGTTATCAGCTGCGTAACCGTAAGGAGTCATACCGTCACCATCTTGGTTCTCAGCATAGATGTCGTTTGGAGTACCATCTTCCTTAACACCTGGCAGCTTTACACCACCACCTTCTGCAGCTGGGTCACGAGTAGGATTACCCTTATCGTTCAAGCCAGCAGTGTGGGCATACAAACCGGTTGCTTCGCCATACCACTGGTCAAGAGAGAATACATCTCCACCCTTGCGAACATCGATCAGGAAGCCCAATGACACACCTTTGTACGTTAAGGTGTTGTTGAAACCGCCAGTCCAGTCTGGGTTTGGATTACCAATGATAAGGTCAGATCTTTCTGACAACAGGTAGTATCCGTTCTCTCCAACTGTTTTCTGACCATTCGTGTAAACGAAGTCGTTACCACGAATTACACCGTAAGGCTGGCCAATGGCAGCGTTCAGAGAAACACCACCCTGGAAAGAAGCAAGTGTCAGGTTCTCCACATCTTCGTACAGGCTGATAACTTTGTTTCTGTTGCGAGCGAAGTTGAAGTTCATGGTCCAGGTAAGGTCACCTGTCTGAACTGGCGTTACAAAAGCAGCAATCTCAAAACCTTTGTTTTCTACTTCACCAGCGTTAACGTAACGGTTTGTATAACCTGACGCAGCAGTCTGACTAACAGGCATGATCTGGTCAATCTGGTTTTCCTTGTACACAGTGAAGTCGAATCCGAACAGGTTGTTGAAGAACTCAGCTTCTATACCTGCTTCCATACTCTTCTTTCTTTCTGGCTTCAGGTTAGGGTTGTTCTTCGTGCTTGGAAGCGAGAAGATCGGAGTTGAGCCAAAACCGGTTGGCTTAAAATACACATCATAGATACTCAACGGAGGAGCGTCGTTACCTACTTCTGCGTAGTTAATTCTCGCCTTACCATGTGATAACCACGATGTTTCCATAAGGTTAGAGAATATTACGTTCACACCAGCAGCTGGGTAGAAGTAAGCGTTATCGCCTTTTGGAAGTGTAGTAGACCTATCCTGACGAGCAGAAAGCTCCATGTAGTAGGTGTCTCTAAAGCCAAAGTTTACGTTGGCGAAAATACCGTCTACACCTCTGCGCCAGTAAGTTTCAGACGGAGGATTTACCGGGCTTGCTGAGTTGGAGATAGAGTACAGCTTCGGAACAACCAGACCACCGTTTGTTGCTGTAAAGATAGATTCAGCACGGTCTCTGCGAAGGTTAGTACCTAACAAACCTGTAAAGCTCAACTCTTCAGAGATATCTTTGTTGAAGTTCAACATGAAGTCGAAGTTCGTCTCGTTGAAGTCTCTGTTATACCTGGAGTAGCTACTCAGGCCAGCACTACCAACTGCATCGCGCTCTTCCTGCATGTCACTGGTAGTGTTGAAAGCGGCTCTACCCATGGCGCTCATCCAATCAGTGATTTTGTAATTAACAGTTGCATAACCGTAGATGTTATCTCTGCTGTCATTCGCGTAGTTTTCGTACTGCGTCCAGTATGGGTTGTCAGAGTAAATAGGACCTGTGTTAGAGCTGTTCCAGTTCCAGGTAATGTTCTGGCGGTTTCTGAAGTAAGCGTCTTTCTGCTCTTTCAGATCCACGTTGGTTTGCCACCACTGGCGGAACTGCTGGTTAGGGTTAGTACCGCTATAACCAGTACCATATCTACCCATACCTACTGTACGCGTGTAGTTACCTGAAGCAGACACTGTCAGTCTTTCAGTAGCCTCGTAAGAAGCATTGAAGTTAAACATGTCTTTGTCTATTGTGGAGTTTGGCAAGTTACCTTTGATATCGTTACGGGTGTAACCAAGGTTGAAGGTTGTCTTGTCGCTACCACCACTCAGTACCACGCTCTGGTTAGAGTTAAGGCCTGTTTCATAGAAAGCAGTAGGATCGTTTGCAGCAGCTACCCAAGGTCTTGTTTTGCCAAAGTTTGGATGAAGCGGATCGATTGCATCCCACTGGTAAACCTGCAGGTTCGGATCGAATCTAGGACCGTACGAAGCGTCATCCTGGTATCTTACCACCGGTGCTACACCGCTGCCTAAATCTTTAGGAGCACGGAAGCCCTGGAAGTAACCACCACCATACTCTTTCTGGTATTTAACATAAGTGCTCTTATCGATGTTGCTCCAGGTAACACCGCTGTTCACAGCTATGTTAAGGCTATTTTTAGCACCTTTTTTGGTCGTGATCATGATCACGCCATTGGCTGCACGCGAACCGTAGAGTGCTGTTGCGGCTGCACCTTTCAGCACGTTCACAGACTCAATGTTATCAGGGTTCAAGTCGGCTGCAGCGTTACCAAAGTCAGCACCGCCACCACCAGTAGCCTGGCTAGAACCGTTGTTGTTGGCATTACTTACCGGCACACCGTCAATAACGAAAAGCGCTTGGTTGTTACCTGTAAGGGAAGAATAACCACGAATGATCACGTTAGTAGAGCCACCCATAGTGTTGTTGGTTCTGATGTCCAGACCAGCCACTTTACCTGAGAGGGAGTTTACTACGTTTTCATTTCTGGCACGGGTGATCTGGTCTCCGCTAACTTCCTGAGCTGAATAGGCCAGCTCGTTTCTGTTACGCTCGATACCGAGAGCGGTCACCACAACCTCACCCAACTGGCGGGTATCGGTTCCCATAGACACGTTTATGGTCGATTGGTTTCCGATTGGCCGTTCAACTGTCTGATAGCCGATGAAGCGAAATACAAGGGTGTTGCTGCCTTCCGGCACATTCACAGTAAAGGTACCGTCCGCCCCTGAGGCAGTACCCACTGATGTGCCTTTCACCAGGACTGTAACCCCTGGCAGCGGCTGATTGGTAGTAGCGTCTGTCACCGTACCGGTGATCGCCCTGACTTGAGCCATGGCCTCATGAATAAAGGCCGACACAAGCAGCAGGCATAGCATTAGAATTTTTTTCATTGCGCTGTTTGTTTAGGTAAGAATTAAATCAAAATAGTTAAGGTGTTATTTTATCACTTCGCTGGATAGCAGCGTCAGTTTGTTTGTTTTAAGTTAAATACTGAGCTAATGCTCGCTTTATTTGTTAATCACCTCCTTCATCTATGCTTCCCTTCACTTCCGAGATTGAATACTTTACAATAATGCCGACAAAAGCTTCTGATACAGGTTTATGTGCTTACTTATCTAAATTGCCGGAACCAACATATTCACGGGACAGAAGCACGACCCTAAACAGATAATTATCTTCAACAAAACTTGTATCAGATACCGAGAAAATTAAATTATATCAAATTATTTATCAAAATAAGGATATAGCTGTAGTTAGGACAGACAGTCTAAGCCTGCAAACTACAGTCAGATAGCCTTAAAATCAGGCTATGTAAATCGATAAATACTTAGGAGGCCGCTAGCTTTGCTGAAATGGGTAAGCGGCAATGGGGCAAAGATAACTCTGAGAATAGTAGAGGTCTTTTCATTGTTTTAAATTGTTTAAGGTGAGAGATGCTCAATTTTAAAGAATGTTTTCGGTTTTCACAAATATTTAATGCGTTTTTTGACCTCAAAAGCAAATCTTAAGAATTTTCACAGCGACTCATAGGTAGTTAATGTAAGCAGAATCCGAGCAAAGCAATAAAAACTCCTCCTTATACGGACTTGTATAGGAAAGGATAAATTTATTCAATACGATAACAAAAAAGTTAAATTTTTAAAACATAACGTGAACAAAATCAAGATTTTAGTCTCCCTTAGTGTCAGGTATAGCAACTTGATGAAACTGATCTATTTCTCGGTTTTTTAGTTGGCAGGCAATAAAACAGGGCTGTCTATGGATCGCAGCTAGCTTTCACTTTAAGGCTCCCGGGTATTTAATTACAATTCAACAGCTCATGATTTGAGACTTATCTGGTAGTAAAAGAAAAATGCCCCCGAACCCGGGGGCATTTTTCAATAGGTAAACTACTACTATATTAATCAGTCATGCTTTCGTCAATCAATTCACATCCCAGAACAGCTTGGTAGAGCTTTCGTCTCCTCCTATGGCCGATGCCGCTGCTTCGCGGTTGTTCGGGTTCAGCGTCTGCTCATTGACAGGGTAGATCAATCTGGTTGGCACGATCAATCCTTCTACCGGCGGTGTCAGGGTTGGTGCATCCAATCTTCTCCAGGTCAACCAAGCCTCATAACCGCGGTTAAAGAAAGCAATCCATGCCTGTTTACCTATCTTCTGCTTCCAGTCACCAGGCGCTGTGGCGTAGTTAACTCCAGGTTGGGCCAGATAAGCAGTTGCCTCGGCTTCTGTTCCTCCCCAGTACAGAATGGATGCCCTGATAGCTGCATTGTAATGTTCGGCGGCAGACCCGGCAATAAATCCCCTTTCTACAGCTTCAGCCAACAGAAACTCTACCTCGGCATAATCCAGCAGTACACCCGGAAAATCAAGGGCCGCTACTTTCTCACTTACGGTAGAGTTTTCTTCATAATTGTTCGCAAAGCCAACTCTGCCACCAATAAATTGTCCATTAACATCTGTAAAGTACTGCGGTCTCCTGGGGTCATTCAGCGAATTCATCACATCAACCAATGTACTGGCTGCTATAAAGTCTTCTCTTGCTGAAAGCGGACCTGTCACGTTATCAGAAATCGGGTTGTTGTTCGGAGTTGCAGCCGTGTAGGGGAATAAGGCATTGTCTGCATTGCTTGTGAACACATTGGGCGCAGCTTCTGCTACAAGCGTTCCGGCTTTGGCGGGGTCAACATCGGCTATCACCATGGCTAACCGCAGCTTCAGAGAATTACCGAACTTCACCCACTGCGTCATGTCCCCATTGTAAAGCACATCCCCTTCTTCAAACCCAGATTCTTCAATGTTGATTAGACCAAGTGCCATATCAAGGCGCTCCAGGATATCGTTGTAAATCGCCTGGTCGTCGTCGTATACCGGCTGCGTATTGGTCGGATCAAGCGCCTCTGTGTAAGGTATATCACCAAAAGTGGTCACCAGAATAGACCAAGCGTATACCTCCATGATCTCAATCTGAGCCAGCTGGTTGTTTTTAAGTACCGGATCAATCGTCTCATTGGCATTTAATAGCCTTTTGGCTTCTTTCAAGTCGGCCAGCACGTCCCGGTATAGCGCATTCCAAAAGTTTTGAGGAATCAAGCGGCCAGTCATGTTGTACCTGGGCTCCTCTACATATTGCGTTGTAGCCCAGTGCTGCACATACAACCTGATGTTGTTTGTGTTCACGTTCGGCGTGGTCAACACATCCGTCAGGCCCAACAGAGCATTGGTGAACAGCGTGGCGGGCGGGACATCGGTTGCCCGCTTCGTGTCAATATTATATTCATCCAGGTCGTCTACGCACGCTGCCATAAACACCAGCGAGAATAAGCATATGATTAATTTTTTCATCTCTCGTTAGTTTAGAAATTAAATCTGACGTTAAATCCGTAGTTTCTGAAGGCAGGGTATGCGCCAGACTGATACCCTCTGGATGCGTTGCCCGAACTCAAGCCTTCTTCCGGATCGGAGTAATCCATGTTCTTGTGGATAATCCACAGATTTCGGCCAATCAATTGTATATCGACCCCTTTGATAAAGCCAAGGTTTTCCATTAAGGTCTGTGGCAGGGCATAGGAAAGGGCAACTTCTCTCAGCTTCACGAAGCTGCCGTCGAACACGTACATGGCCCTCGGGGCCTCTATACCACCGGCAGCATATCCAAAGGGAGTCGCTCCATTACCGTCCGTATTCTCTGCATAGACGTCGTTCGGGGTTCCGTCCTCTTTCACGCCGGGCAGCAGTACACCACCGCCTTCAGCTACCGGAAGACGAGAAGGATTTCCCTTGTCGTTCAACCCGGCAGAATTCGGATACAGGCCCGTTGCCTCGCCATACCACTGGTCGAGCGAGAATATATCACCGCCATGGCGCACATCTACCAGGAAGCCGAGCGACACACCTTTAAAGGTCAGCGTGTTGTTAACCCCACCGGTCCAGTCCGGGTTCGGATCACCGATAATGTCAGACGCGTTGCCAGAGTTTATGTAGTAGCCATCGGAGTTCACGGTCTTTTGCCCATTTGTGTAGACAAAGTCAGTGCCTCTGATCACACCAAATGGTTGCCCAACGGCAGCGTTAAGTGACACACCGCCCTGGAAAGTGGCCAGCGGTATGTTCTGAACATCCTGGTACAGGCTCTTGACCTCACTTCGGTTTCGGGCGAAGTTGATGTTGATGTTCCATGAGAAATCACCTGTCTGAACTGGCGTTGCAAAAGCAGCCACCTCAAATCCTTTGTTTTCCACCTCACCGGCATTCACCCACTGTGCTGTGTAGCCTGTGGCGCCAGTAGTAGACACGTTGATGATTTGATCTACTGTGCTGGAACGATAGTAGGTGAAGTCAAATCCAAACAGGCTATTGAAGAAGTCTGCCTCAATACCAGCCTCAAAGCTTTTGGTTCTCTCAGGCTTCAGGTCCTCATTGTTTTTGGTATTCGGAATCGAGAAGAGAGGAATGGAGCCTAATCCTGTTGGCTGTGTGTACACATCGAATATACTGAATGCCGGAGCACTGTTGCCTACCTCAGCATAGTTTACCCGAAGCTTACCCCCTGACAGAAATGGTAGCTGGAGGAGGTTGGAGAATACCACGTTTCCAGCTATAGAAGGATAGAAGTAGGAGTTGTCTCCTTCTGGCAATGTTGTGGATTTATCCCGACGGGCAGAAAGCTCGAGGAAGTAGGTTTCTCTGAAGCCAATGTTTGCATTCGCAAAAATGCCGTCAACACCTATACGCTCAAAGTTTTCAATAGGCGCCGTGATGGGGTTTACTGAGTTTGACAGCGTGTATAACCTTGGCACGACAAGACCACCGTTGGTAGTCGCTCTAATATCTCTGAGCCGGTTTCTGCGCAGGTTGGTTCCAATTAAACCATTCAGGCTAATATCTTCTGTAAGATCTCTGTTGAAGTTTAAGAAGAGGTCATAGTTGGTTTCATTGAATTCCCTGTCATATCGCTCAAACTCACTCACATCGGCACTTCCTACGGCTACACGCTCTTCCTGCATATCTGTGGTTGTGTTATAAGTGACTCTGCCCATTAAGTTTAACCAGTCTGTAAACTTGTAGGTAGCAGTTACATAACCATAGAAGTTGTCTCTGGCGTCGTTAGAGTAGTTCTCGAATCTGGTCCAGTAGGGGTTATCAGAGTAGATAGGACCTGTGTTTGCCGCATTCCAGTTCCAGGTAATGTTCTGGCGGTTTCTGAAATAAGCCTCCTCCTGCTCTTCAATATCTACGTTGGTCTGCCACCATTGCCTGAACTGCTGGTTAGGGTTACGGCCCTGGTAGCCTGTGCCATACCTACCTACACCCACTGTGCGCGAGTAATTGGCAGAAGCACTAACCGATATCTTTTCAGTTGCCTCAAAAGAACCCGTAAAGTTAAACAGGTCTTTATCGAGCGTTGCATTGGGCAGGTTTCCTTTTATATCGTTTCGGGTATAACCTACATTGAAGGTAGTCTTATCGCCGCCGCCACTGATCATGATACTCTGGTTAGAGTTAACACCGGTCTCATAAAAATCACGGGGGTCGTTTTCAGCAGCTAACCAAGGCCTTGTCTGTCCAAAGTTCGGGTGAAGCGGATCAATAGCGTCCCATTGGTATACCTGTAGGTTCGGATCGAATCTTGGACCATAAGAAGCATCATCCTGAAAACGAACTACCGGCGCAACCCCACTGCCTAAGTCAGATGATGTACGGAACCCCTGGAAGTAGCCCGCCCCATACTCTTTCTGGTAGTCAACATAAGTGCTCCTGTCCATTGTGCTCCAGGTAACACCACTGTTAACTGTAATATTCAGGCTATTTTTTGCGCCTTTTTTGGTCGTGATCATGATAACGCCGTTGGCCGCGCGCGAACCATACAGCGCTGTTGCTGCTGCCCCCTTCAGTACGTTCACAGACTCAATGTTATCAGGGTTCAAGTCTGCAGCAGCGTTACCAAAGTCAGTACCCGTCCTGCCAGACTGCTGGTCAGCGGTATTGGTATTGGCATTACTTACCGGTACACCGTCAATAACGAACAGTGCCTGGTTATTGCCAGTAATGGATTTGTTACCGCGAATAATCACGTTAGTAGAGCCACCCATAGTATTGTTGGAACGAATATCAAGACCGGCCACTTTACCTGAGAGGGAGTTCACAAAGTCGGCAGGTCTTGTACGTGTTATCTGTTCACCACTCACCTGCTGGGCAGAATAAGCCAGCTCATTCTTGTTTCGTTCGATACCCAAAGCTGTTACCACTACCTCGCCCAGTTGTTCTGCGGCCAGAGGGAGTGCTACATTAATAGAAGTAGCGTCTCCAATGGGACGCTCAGTAGTACGATAACCGATAAACCGGAATTCTAAGGTAGTGCCGCCGTCTGGGACCGTTATAGAGTAGTTTCCATCGGCACCTGTGGCGGTACCAACGGTTGTTCCCTTCACCAGTACTGCTACCCCTGGTAAAGGCTGATTTGTGGAAGCGTCCGTTACATTGCCGGTAATGACCCTTCCCTGGGCCAGCACCTGTAGCTGCAATGCAAAGATCAGTAAGAAGCTTATTGCTAGAAGTTTTTTCATCGCTTTCTGGATTTAGTAAAAATCAGAGTATGGCTGGCTTATAGAATTATAGCCAATTATCCAGCGCCAGGATAGCGTCTGTTCAGAAGAAGGTAGATGTTGGTTCCCGGTGCCGCTAGGCAGCCGTTCAGTTGTAGGCGTAATATACCGGTGCCAGAGTGGCATCCGTAAAGTGGAGATATTTTAATGATTGCAGCTAATCAGACCCTTTCAACATAGCTTGCCAGGAACCCACCACATTCGGTCACTGCATTTATTCCTGCGCCATATGTTATACCTATCGTGCAGAATATTTGTTATGACAATTTTAATTTAATTCTAATATTTTTAGTCACAAAGCAAATATTAAAAGTCAAATAATACAAAACCAAGTGTAACTAACTTCCTTTTATGATTTTCTGAAGTTTGCTCATTCTCTACCAAAATAGCAGTATCTGATGCGATACTCCCCAAACAACCAGGCGAAGTGAATAAGAGCGCTGCTTCAGACATAAAAACAAAAAGCCCGCTCCTTTCGGCAGCGGGCTTTCCGGTTATCTTTAAGTCTTGGCTTAGCTCATCAGTTGGAAAACGGCAAAAGCGGACACGTACGCCAGTCCCGTCATGTAGACCAGCTGCGCCAGCGGCCACATCCAGCTCTTCGTTTCGCGGCGCACAATGGCCAGCGTACTGATGCACTGCATAGCGAAGGCGTAGAAGATCAGCAGCGAGAAGGCTCTGGCCGGCGTGAAGAACGGATTGCCATCGGCGTCTTTCTCTGACATCAGCTTGTCTTTTATCGTCGTCACGTTCTCTTCTTCGCCTATACTGTAGATCGTCGAGATGGTGCCGACAAACACCTCGCGGGCAGCAAAGGAGGTCAGCAGGGCTATACCTATCTTCCAGTCGTAGCCTAATGGACGGATGGCCGGCTCGATGGCATGACCGAACTTTCCAGCATAGCTCGACTCCAGTTGGTAAGAGGAGATCAGGTTATTTGTTTGCTCTTCGCCGAGGCCTTTTACTTCGGCTTCGGCTACGGCGCGCTCCTCGGCACGCTCAAAGCTATCGCCGGGACCGTAGGAGGCCAGCACCCACAGGATGATGGAAACCGCCACGATGATCTTACCTGCCTCCAGCACGAAGGTTCTGGACTTCTCGAAAATAGTGAGGCCCACATTTTTCCAGCGCGGCATGCGGTATACCGGAAACTCCATGATGAAGTAGCTGCGCTCACGGGCCTTCAGCAACACTTTGAGCAGCAGCGCCGATAAGATGGCCGACAGGAAGCCCAGCAGGTATAGCCCCATCAGCACAATTCCCTGCAGATTCATGAAGCCTAAGTAGTATACCTCCGGCACCACCAGGGCAATCAGCACAGTATACACCGGTATGCGGGCCGAGCAGCTCATGAGCGGCGTCACGAAGATGGTGATCATGCGGTCTTTCCAGTTCTCGATCGTGCGCGCCGACATCACAGCCGGCACCGCGCAGGCAACACCTGAAATAAGCGGCACCACGCTTTTGCCGTTCAGACCGAATTTGCGCATGATCTTATCCATCATGAAAGTGACGCGGGCCATGTAGCCCGTTTCTTCCAGAATGGCGATAAAAGCAAAGAGTATGGCGATCTGTGGTATAAAGATCAGTACACCTCCCAAGCCGGCAATCACGCCTTCGGTCAGCAGGTTGATAAGCGGGCCGTTAAAGTTCGCCTGAATCAGGCTGTTCAGCGCCGCTATACCTTCGTCGATCAGGTCCATGGGGTAGCTGGCCCAGGCAAACACCGCCTGAAACACCAGAAACAGCAGTCCCATGAAGATCAGGTACCCGTACACCCGGTGTGTCAGGATCTGATCGAGTTTGTTGCTGAACTTCTCTTCTTCTTTGGCCTTTTCTACCCGCACCGCATCGAGCAGCACCTCGTTGATGCGCACATAGCGGGCAATGGTCTCGTTGGCCTGCTCAGTGGTAGACTTGAAGCCCTGTGCTTCCAGTAGCTGCGCCACCCATACCTTGTCTTCTTCTGATAAAAAGCGCAGGTGCTTGTACTGGTGGGCGTAGTGCAGGGCCAGGTAATCGTTGTTCAGACTGAAGCGCTCTTTTATCTGGTCTACCATTGGCCGTAGGTTGGCCGGTACCTCAAAGAAAGCCACCTCAGTGGCTGACAGTTGCTGCGACACCAGGATTTTGAGCGCCGCTATACCTATGCCTTTGCGGGCATTCATGGGTATAACCGGCACACCGAGGTCGCGCTGCAACGCTTCGACATCGATCTTCACGCCTTCGGTCTCTGCCACGTCCATCATGTTGAGGGCCAGCACAGCAGGTATACGAAGGTCAGCCAATTGCGTGAACAGCAATAAGTTGCGCTTCAGATTGGAAGCGTCGGCGGTTACGATGACCAAGTCAGGGCGATTTTTTAATACCGGATCGTAGAGCAGGTCGATGATCACACGCTCGTCGAGCGACTTCGGGTATAAACTATAGCTGCCGGGCAGGTCGATGATTTGGGCTTTAAGCTGCGGTGTCAGATGACTGATGCCGGTCTTTTTGTCGACGGTAACGCCCGGGAAGTTACCCACCTTCTGGTTAAGGCCTGTGAGTTGGTTGAAAAGTGATGTTTTACCCGAGTTTGGGTTGCCAATCAAAGCTATTCTGGCCACCGGCTGGTGGACAGGTACTTTTTTGGCTTCTGGCGCTTCCGCCTCTATAGTAACAGCCATGTGGTAATAAATCTACTTCAGCAGAATGGTTTCAGCTTCGTCTAAACGGAGTGAGAGCGTATAGTCGTTCACGATAATGGTAACAGGGTCTCCGAAGGGGGCTTTGCTGTTCAGCTTCACTTCGGCACCAGGTATACAGCCCATCTCGAGTAGCTTAAGTGCCATTTCCGGGTCGTTTAGGCTAGAAATCTCTCCACTCTCCCCGATCTTCAGATCGCGCACACTCTTCTGGTCCTGTGATTTCTGTATCCTGTTACGCACGATTTCTCTTCTTTTATTTAGACTGTTTATAAACAACTGCAAGATACAAGCTGTTCCCCGGTATTGCAAAAGAATAGGACTTATGATTTGAAGATGTGAGGATTTGGGGATTTTAAAATTTAGAGATGTGGAGATATGGGGATTTAATGACGGGCTAAGGTGTTGTTGGTAAAAAACCTTGCGTTCGGTTATCACTGGTACTGGCCGGAGTAGCTATACCTGTACTACAGCGCCTACACTATACCTGCAAGTAACGGCCTTTCTATACCTGACTTTGCGGTTTCGCTACGAACCCTGCACCAGGAAGCTACTGCACCGGAAGCCCACACTCAGATCGCAAATCAATTGTTCCTTTAAAATTTTGATAGTTTCAAATCCTGAACTCGTCATCGGCACATTCATTTTCAAATTTCCGAATCTACAAACCCTCAAATCAGTAAAGTTACTCCGAGAAGAAGATGCGCTTGACGCGGGAGCTGACGTTGGTGAGCAATTCGTAAGGGATGGTGCCGATGCGTTGCGCTAGTTCAACAAGTGTGAGTTGCGGCCCGAACACTGTCACTTCGTCGCCTACTTTGGCAGGTATACCGGTTACGTCGACCATGCACATGTCCATGCATACGTTGCCGATGATCGGCGCGCGCTGGCCGTTGACGAGCACATGTCCGGTGCCGTTGCTGAAGCGCCGGTCGTAGCCATCGGCGTAACCGATGGCAATGGTGGCGATGGTCTTGTCGGTGTCGGCTATACCTTTGCGGCTGTAGCCCACGGTTTCGCCCTGCCGGATGTGCTTAAGCTGCGAGATGGTGGTTTTGAGCGTACTAACCGGTTGCAGCGACTCCTGCTCCGAGCCCGTGGACTCCACACCGTACAAGCCTATACCTAAGCGCACCATGTCCAGCTGGTGCTCCGGGAAGCGCACGATGCCCGCTGAATTGAGAATATGCTTGAGCAAGGTATAGCCGAGATGTTCTTCCACTGCAGCTGCCAAAGCAGTGAAGTTTTGCAGTTGCCTGTGCGAAAAATCGTCGTGCAGGGCTTCGTCGGCCCCCGCCAGGTGACTGAACGTGCTCACCACCCGCACCTGTGGATGCTGCTCCAGCAAGGAGAAAAGTTCGTCAAAATCATCTCCTGTAAAGCCAAGGCGGTGCATGCCGGTGTCGAGTTTCAGGTGAATTTTGTAGCCGATACCAGGCTGTGCAGTTTCCAGAAAATCGCGGAGTAACTCTAGGGAATATATCTCAGGCTCTAAGCTGTACTGGTGCAGTTTGGCCAGGCTGTCCGGCGACGGATTCATGACCATGATCGGCAGCGTGATGCCTTGCTCGCGCAGACTCACACCTTCGTCTACATAAGCTACCGCTAAATAATCTATCCGATGAAACTGCAGGAGGTTGGCCACTTCAAAGCTGCCGCTTCCGTAGGCAAAGGCTTTCACCATCACCATCAGTTTGGTGCCCGATGCCAGTTTGGAGCGGTAGTAGTTGAGGTTGTGCACCAGCGCATCCAGGTTCACTTCCAGCACCGTGCCATGCACCTTCTGCTGAAAAGCCTGCACGATCTTCTCAAAACCGAACACGCGCGCGCCCTTCACCAGCACCAGCTCATTGCGGAACTGCTCCGAACTGAACTGCTGCAGGAATTCGGCAGTACTGGTATAGAAGCTCATGTCGCCGCCGAACTTAGCACCATGCGCCTTTATGATTGGCCCGATCCCGATCAGGCGCTCCACCTGGCGGGCTTTGGTGAGGGCAGCCACTTCGCTGTAAAGTTTCCCCTCGGGCATACCGGACTCCAGCAAATCGGAAAGTATAAGCGTTCGCCTCCCCCGCTTCGGCTGACTGGCCAGCAGGTCGAGGGCGATGGAAAGACCGGCGAGGTCGTTGTTGTAGGTGTCGTCGATGAGGTAGCAGCCATTGATGGCTTCTTTCATTTCGAGGCGCATGGCCACGGGTTGCAGCCGGTCCATACGGTCTTGTATAGCCGTGAGGTCAGTGCCACGTTGCAGCAGCACTGCCAGGCAGTGCAGGGTATTTTCTACGGAAGCCTCATCTGTGAAAGGTATAGCCAGGCTGTGCTGCTCGCCCCGGAAGGTATAGCGCACGATGGTTTTATGGCCAGAGACGGTACTATTATGGATTTCAACATCCGCCTGTTGCTGGCGCGACCAAGTAAATGCAGGTATACCGCTCGCCTGCACCGCTTCGTGTACCAACTCGTGATCCAGACAATAGAAAAGCAGCTCCACTTCACTGAATAGCTGCATTTTCTCCGCCACCTTCTGCCGTCGACTTGTAAAGCCTTCGTCGTGGGCGCTGCCGATGTTAGTGAAAAGCCCGAGTGTAGGCTGTATGATTTGCTGCAGTTTCTGCATCTCGCCGGGTTGCGATATACCTGCCTCGAACAAGCCAAAGGTATGGTTGGCATCCATCTGCCAGACTGAGAGCGGCACCCCGATCTGGGAATTGTAACTGCGCGGGCTCTTCACCACCAACTCTTCCGGACTCAACAGTTGCGCCAGCCACTCCTTCACAATGGTCTTGCCGTTGCTGCCCGTAATGCCCAGCACAGGTATACGGAACTGCGTCCGGTGCCAGGCCGCTACTGCCTGCAAAGCCTCCAGACTGCTCTTTACCTGCAAAATATTCGCCTCGGGGTATAGCTGCTCCATACCTGCTGCTTCCTCCACCACAAACTGCCGCACGCCCAGCCTGTAAAGTTGCTCCAGGTATACGTGCCCGTCGTTGTGGCGACCCCTGATGGCAAAAAACAGCGTGCCCGCCGACTGCGAAAGTTTGCGGCTGTCGGTGAGCAGGTGCACCACGGGGCTTTCCTGCAGCTGTTGCAACACGGCACCTCCTGTAATGGCTTGAAGCTGGTGAAAGCTGAGCATACAATTTAATTTAAAGCTCAAAGATAAGGTTTCAGACGAAGGGTTGGGATGAGCTGCAAATAATTAAACCGGTCGGCAACTGATGTCAAAACACGGATATCGGAAACTATATAGCGGCTTTTTCAAAATCAAAACGATACATTTGCGCTCTTTTATATTGAAATGGAAACAACGAACACCAAACCATATTACGCGGCAGGTATAGCAGCCTTTGTCATCTGGGGCTTTATCCCTTTCCCGCTCAAGGCCCTGGCCGACTACCCGAGCGGACAGATCCTGTTCTTTCGGGTGACCTTGTCTATGCTGTTTCTGGTGCTGATCACGGTGCTTTTCCGGCGCAAATACCTCCTGCAGACGCTTGCGCAGGTAAAAGCCTCCAAGCCGCGTGAGGCGCGCAGGTTCCTTCTCTTTACTTTTCTGGGCGGCTCGCTGCTCACCATCAACTGGCTCACGTTCATTTACGTGATCAACCACATCAACATCCAGACGGGCTCGTTCTCGTACCTTCTTTGCCCGATCCTGACGGCGGTGCTGGGCTTTGCCTTGCTCAAAGAAGTGTTGCGCCCAAACCAGTGGCTCGCCATCGGCCTGAGTGCGCTGAGCTGCGTGCTGATCGGGACGGGCGAACTGACAAGTCTGCTGTTTAGTCTGCTTATCGCGTTGAGCTATGCCTTTTACCTGATCACGCAGCGCATCCTCAAGGTATACGACAAGATCGTGCTGCTCACGCTGCAGCTTTTACTCTCTTTTGTGTTCATTGCGCCGTTTTACGAGCAGTTCAAAGGCAGCTCCGATGTGGCGCTGGACGGGCACTTCTTTTTGATGACAGGTATACTGAGCGCTTTGTTCACGGTGCTGCCGCTGTTTCTGAACCTTTATGCCCTCAAAGAACTCACGTCCGGCACCATCGGCATCCTGATGTACATCAACCCGATCCTCAATTTTGTGGTGGCGTTCGTGTACTTCAACGAAGAGACCACGGCAGTAAAAGTAGCGGCTTATGTGCTCATCTTTATCTCGGTGATCATCTACAACATCAACCTGAAAGGCCGAAAGAAAACGGGCGCCGGCCTGGTGATTCCACCAGTCGGTACTACGGCTGTGGTGAAGTAACCTATACCCGACAAAAGCAAAGAGGCCATACCCGATCGTTTTCAGGTATGGCCTCTTCTGTACTTGCCTTCTTTTATCTGCAGTCAGGTTGCGAAGTTAGGGCTGCTGATTGGGGTTCTTTTGTTGCTGCTTTTCCAATTCTACCCGCTGGCGGGCAACAGTATCTACGTTGGAAGGCAGGTTGCCAAAGCGGTCGGCTTGCTCGCCTGTTTCAGCGGTGTCGCCGATGGGGGCAGGGCGTGGCTTGGTCAGGTTTTGTGTGGACTCGCTTTTGTTCGTGATGGCTTCGGCAGTACTGGTGTCATCTACCGGGTCGGACTGCGGTCGTTCGCCGCAGCTGGTGCCCAATACAGCTACCAGGGCCAGCGCCAATCCTGTTATGAATATATCTTTTAACTTCTTCATAGTCGTTTTTAAATGGTTATGAACTGTGCTTTTTTAACGGCCAACCTGTGGATTTGGTTATAAAACAGCTTTCACCAAGTGCTTGGCTTAAAATCCAAACCCGAACCGCAGCCCGGTGTGCACCTTTTGCCGCTTCTGAAACGACGTGAAGAAATCGACGCGCAGTACTTTGAAGATGTGCTCTATCCCCAGGCCCAGTTCCAGGTAATTTTCTAATTCGCGTGTATTGAGGTAATGCAGGCTCACTACCTCCTGCCATTTGAGTTTGCGGAAGAGCGGGATCTTGTTGAACAGGAAGCCATTGAAGTGGTGCTCGTAGTGCCCCTCCAGGTAGCGGTTACTGGTGCTATACCTGTAGTAGTCAAGCAACTGGAAGCCGGTATACACACCCGCGAAAATGGTACGATTGCCGTTGAAATGCCTGTAGTCCATCAGTTGCATGTTCTCCTTGCCCCAAAAAGAGCCACCCGTAACGCTGTACTCACTGCTGCCCAGCAGGCCTAGGCTGAAGTCATCTGAAATGCGCAACGCTAAAGTGGTATACCTCACATCGCCGCCCAGCGCTTTTATACCTCCCCGATAACCCAGCGAAAAAGTAGGCCAGCGCGAACCGATGTTGATCTTGCGATCGGGCCGGGAGATGTAGTTCATACCCGGCCGGAACGCGACGGTAAAGGCTGCCGTCAGGGCTTGATGCGGATCGAAAGAGGCATCGGCCAGTTCGGCATTCTCGGGTACATTGGAGGTGAAGTTGCCGCTGCTGCTTTCCCGTAAGGTATAGTCAGTGGAATTTTCCAGCGGCATGCGGTGGCTGTAATCCAGCGAAGTCAGGATCGTGACACCATTCAGAATTTCCGAACGGTAAGTCACACGGCCATAGTCGCGCTGGTAGAGTTTGAGGTAGTTGCGCTCCATCAGCAAGGTATAGACCGTGTTGGCAAAGGGCGAGATCGGGTTAGTGGAGTTGATTTGGTCCACGAAGCGGCCACCCTCTACCGAAACCGAACTCCGTTTGATAGGATTATAGGTATAACTTAGGCGCAGTTTGGCATTGAGCTTCTCATTAGCAAATCCGTAGCGGATGGTTGGTTCTAACTCGTAATAGCGGCGGTCCTCAAAATTCTGCCGGTACTCCATGCCCACGTTCAGCACGGTGCCCTCTACGGTATTGAATTGCAGCACACTCGGCCCACCCGTCAGGCTCAACAGCGGGTCGATCCGGAAAAAGCGGCGTTCGTAGGTGTTGTTGTAGGTATAGCCGCGCGTAAAAAAACTGCCAAAAGTAGGTTTGTTCCGGATGCGGTCCACCGAGTCTTTGTATACCCTGGACTCCCGGATGACCTCCAGGCTGTCCTTGCGCTGATAATCGACTTGCTCTTCCTCGGTGAGGGGCACAGGCCGGATCTCAGCCCAATAAGCAGAGTCGCGGGTATTGGCTTCTTTCTCCACAACCAGCACCTCGCGGCTGAAGAGTTTTTCATCATGTATAGCGGGTTGTTCTTCGGGTGTTGCGATGACGGGTTCGATCACCCGTGCCCGCTGCCGTCTGGCGGGTTTTACTTCCACCGCCATAGCATCTTCCACCACCTCCGGCTCTGGCTCCACTACCGACGGCGGACGGCTGTAGGCGGGCTGCACCTTATACCTGGAGTACACGCCTGTGGCATAGCCTCCTCCCTTAAAGCCAAGTCCCGAAGCCTCGAACGTAAAGCGCTGCGACACCGGCATCCATACCTCTTCCTGTACGGGAGCGTATACCTGCCGCACCCGGATGAAATCAACGAAATCTATACCTGCGTTTTTGGTGAGGGTCAGGTCCGTGCTGTGAATGCGCCAGGAGCCGTCCACGATGTAGATGTTGCCCTGAAACACCGGATCGTTTTTGCGCCTTGGAATGACTTTGATCTTGTTGATGGTGCGCCCGTTTTCCTCGAAAGTGCCCTGGTACTCGAACCGGTAAAAGAACAGCGCATTGTTAGCCAGCGGTGACACAAAACCACGCTCGCTCAGCCCCTCCACCTTCAGCAGATTATCATAAAAGCTGATGTTCATCTCGGAAGCCTGGTTGAAGCTAAAGCCCTGCTTCTTGCCACTCACTTTGGAAGAGATGACGCGCTCGTTTACTTTGTTCGGCTTTTTGAAATGCAGCTCCGACACCGACTCCGACAGGTATACGATGCCTGTGTCCACATCCACCACCCGCACCCCCAGCACTTTACCCGGCACTTTGTCCATTCGGGCCACGCCTTTCATGTATACCCGGGCGCTCCAGGCATTCACTTCGTCGCGGTGGTACTTGCGCAGCCGGATGGCGTTGCGCATGATGCCGTAAGCCGGGTCTTCGTCGGCCGCCTTCACCACCACTTCTTTCAGGTTGAGCACCTCGGGCAGTAGCTGCACGTTCAGTTCCTGCGCGCCCTCGCCGATCGTTACGGTCTCAATGCGGGCTCTATACCCGACGTACTTAAACTCCAGGGTATAGGTGCCGGCCGGGAGTTGCAGTTGGTAGTTGCCCTGATCGTTGGAGGCAGTGCCGCTGGCGGTTTCTTTGATGTAGATGCTGGCGAAAGGTAGGCCCTGGTTGTTTTCGTCGGTGATGCGCCCGCGCAGGGTACCCGCCATGGTGATGGCCGGTAACAGGTATAGCAGGAAAAGTAGCAAAGTAGGGCGCATGTGCAACAGGCTCTTATTTTGAATGTTGGGTTTCACAATTTAAGAACTAACGACAAAACCCGCCCATCGTGTTTAGCTTTTTTGGAATTTAAGCGTGGAGGACCTTTGTGCTATACCTTGGGCAGCTTGGTTTCGAGGACCTCGATCTCACGTTTCGACAATCTGTTTTTATAGCGCACGTTCAATATGACACCCACCAGCACCAGCGCCATCCCTACGTAAGTGGCCAGTTGGAAATGCTCGTCAAACAAGACAAAGCCCAGCGAAAGGGCGTAGATAATACCGATGTAGTTCAGGTTGGCCACTTTGGAGATTTCTTCGGCCTGGTACGACATGGTCATGTAGTACTGCCCCAACTGCGTGAGGATGCCCACCAGCAGCAGAATGCCCCAGTCCCAGCCCTCGGGCTGCACCCAATGAAACAGGGAGTATACTCCTGCAATAGGCAGGGCTACCAGCGGAAAGTAAAACACGATCACAAGCGGATGCTCCCGGGTGTTGAGCCGGCGGATGGAGCTGTAAGCCAGTCCTGAGAAAAGGGCGCTCGCCACCCCCATCCAAACGTAAAGCGAGTCGGCCGTAGCGTCGAGCCCCTCGATGACAATGATCCCCCCAAAAGAAATAGCAAAGAAGACCCACTGCCAGGGCTTGACCTTCTCTTTTACAATAAAAACACCCAGGATCGTCGTGAAGATCGGGGAGAGGTACTGTATGGTGGCGGCCGTGGCCAGCGGAAGGTTCTGCAGGGTGTTAAAGAAAAGTACGAGCGCGCTAGAACCTGTCAGGCCGCGCATGATCAACAGCCCCCGGTTATTACCCCACACGCTCACTTTCTGGCGATTCAGCGCAAAATAGCTAATCACTATCGACACCGCTGACCGGAATAATATTATTTCCATGGCAGGTATATGCGGCACCAGCTTCACGCACACGTTCATGAGCGAGAAAAACAACGTGGACAGCAGCATAAACCTGACTCCTTTTGAGAACATACCCGAGTTAATTTTAGAAGCCACAAAGGTGCGGGGAATTCAGATTAGTTGTGTGTTTAATTGTTAGTTTGTTAACTTGTTTTTAATTGAAAATGCCGCAACTCTTGCACGCTCATACTTGTTTTAAACAGGAGCAAAACGAACGATTTGGAACGACAGAAAAAACAGAAAACCTATACCCCGAAAGAGGCCCTGATCAAGGCAGCGGCCTACTGTGCCTACCAGGAGCGCACGCAACAGGAAGTGCGCACCAAGCTGTATACCTATGGCCTGGAACCTGACGATGTAGAAGAGATCATAGTGCGCCTCGGACAGGAGAAGATGCTGGATGAGGAGCGCTACGCACAGTCCTATGTGCGGGGCAAGTACGGTCTCAAGAAATGGGGACGCCGCAAGATCACACAAGGCCTTAAAGCTAAAGGCATCTCAGACTACTGCATCAAGCAGGGTTTAAAGGAAATTGACTACGATGTGTATGAGCAGAATCTGCAGCAGCTCCTCGAGAAGAAAAATGCCACTGAAAAAGAAAAGAATCCCTTCGCCCGCCGCCAAAAGTTGACTTATTACCTGGTGAGTAAAGGCTATGAAAGCGATTTGGTGCAGGATGCGCTAAAGAAGCTGGAATGAATACTTTTCTGATTATCAGAATATAATAAGGTATTTCTATATTAGTAGACTGTAATAACCTGTTTCAATAGCTTACCCTCACAGGTATACGATGGAGGCTTGTGTTACATTAGAACCTGTATAGAGAAGTATCAACACAAAAACTAACTTAACATGATGCTAAACAGCCTGTTATTTATCGGTGGACTAGGAGGAGCAGAATTAATGCTCATCTTATTTTTCCTGGGTATTCCTGCCATTCTGTGGCTATAGGCCTTGGTCGATCTGCTTACAAGCGAATTTGAAAACAGCATCAATAAGCTGATCTGGGTTTTAGTAATCGTTTTTCTGCCCGTTTTAGGAGCCATACTGTATCTTTTGATAGGGAGAAAGCAGAAAATAAGCCTTTCGGGCCGGTAGCAAGCCCTTAAACTAAACAGCATTGGTACGCTACGCTCCCATACAAGTGGAGCGACAGCATTGCTTATGGCTGACTAGTGACCATCAAAAAAGCGATTCGGTTGTAATTAACGCTTCCTAGGCATTTCCGGGTTCTGAATACCCCGCTGCGGAACCAGCACGACTTTACGGCCGGTTATTTCCTCTAAAATTGGCTTCAGTACTTTCTCCGCATTTACCTGCGTCTGGCGCAGGATGCCGGAGTTAATGGCCGCTTCCTTCACGTTGGACTCGGCATAACGGTAGCTTTCCTGCACCAGATCGGCATCCTGGAAATAGGTGTTCTCTTTTGAAAAAACTTTGGACTTGCTATGATCTATCTTGTAATAGCAAAGTTCGGGTTCCGGTAAACTGATCTGCACCAGCGAATCGCCTTGGAAGCGGATGTCATGTTCGGTCAGTTTCGTAAAATCAATGCAGCCCACGGCCTCTCCCGTCACGATCAGCACCACCTTCGAATTGGGTACCCAGCGCGAGACGTTTTTCTCGTACTCCACCACATCTTTGAAATTATAGCGCACCAGCTCCATCTTCCCGAGCTCTTCCACAGTGGTCAGGATGGTGTTGTGGTTGACGATGATTTCGGGTTGTTTCTCGTCGGGACCAAAGGTGTCTTTCACTTGTCGCCAGACGTACCAACCCACTACGAGCAGCAGGATGAAGGGCAGCAGACGGAACAAGGATCGGATGAGGGGCATGAGCAGCTTTTTGTCAGTTGTGATAACTACGGTCTACACAGCAATTATGGTGCTAAAGTTCAAATCAGCTACAGGGCTATACCCAGCCTTTCCTGAAAACCGGCATTACCCTGCAATCCGCCGGTATGCACCGCCACAATGCGACTGCCTTTCGGGAAGTAACCTTTCCGGATCAGATCAATTAAGCCAAAGAACATTTTACCTGTATAAACAGGCTCTAGCGGCAGCTGGTGCTCCTGCTGAAAGCTGCGCATAAAGTCCAGCAATTCTGGTTTTACTTTGGCATAGCCGCCGAAATGATAATCAGTGATCAGTTGCCAGTTGTCGTAGTGCTGCCCGTTATACCTGTCGATCAACTGATCGATCTCCTCCTTCAGGAATTCTCCACCCTTCAAAGCCGGAAAGCCTAACACCTGCCTTTCGCCTCTAAGTCCGGCGATGATACCGGCTATCGTACCACCTGTGCCACTGGCACAGCAGATGTAGTCGAAATCAATAGCGATGTCTGACACAATTTCAGTGCAGCCTTTCACGGCCAGAGCATTGGTGCCGCCTTCCGGTATGATGTAAGGATTGCCAAACTGCTCTGCCAGTTGCGCCAGGTATACGAGGTCAGCTTTCTGCCGGTAAGCCTCGCGGGAAATGTAGTGCAGTTCCATACCTGCCGAAGTGGCAAACGTGAGTGTGGGGTTGAGCGGCAGGTGCTCCTCTCCCCGGATGATGCCGATGGTCTTGAAACCGAACTCCTGCCCAGCCGCTGCTACGGCCGCGATGTGGTTGGAGTAGGCCCCGCCAAAGGTCAGCAGCGTGTCGTGTTGCAGCCGCTTTGCCTCCTGTAGGTTGTATTTGAGTTTTCGCCACTTATTGCCCGAAATGGTGGGGTGCAACAGATCCTCCCGCTTTACCCAAAGCGCTATACCTTGCTCCTCCCAAAGCGGACTGTGCAGTTGGTGCAGTGGTGCTTCCATGTGGCTTAAAACAAAGGCCCCGATCTACAAAAACGGGGCCTTAATTTATACGATCACTTCTTTTTCTACTTCTTCAGGCTTGCGGCGCAAACTGTAAAAAATAGCCCCTCCGATCACCAATAAAAGCAAGATGGAAGAGATCAAGGATACGGTATTGCCAATCGCATAGGATTTTGGCTCAAACTTAAACTGAATGGTGTGTTTTCCGGCCGGCACTTCCATGGCTCGCAGGATGTAGTTCACCCGAATGTGGTCCACCGGTTGCCCGTCCAGGTAGGCTTGCCAGCCATCTGCGTAGTATACCTCCGAGAATACGGCCAGACCGTTTTGCGATGCATTCACCGCATAGGTGAGGGCATTTGGCTGGTATTCGGTCAGCCCGATCGTGGACCCTTCCGCGTTGTAGCTGGTGGCTGATGTCTTGAACTTCGACGCGTCCACCACAGCCGTCGTGCTGGCATCCAGCCCGTTCAAAGCTTCGATCTCTTCATCCGGATTGTTCACCGTTTTCACCTCGCTCACAAACCAGGCATTGCCCAAGGCGCCCGGCACGCGCTGCACCGGCTGCTGTTGATCACCCGTAATCACATAGCGGGTATTGAGCATTCGCAGCACTTCCAGGTTATTTTGGGCGATGTGGCGGTCAATTACATCCTGGTAGCGGCGCAACTTGGCACCATGGTAACCACCTACCGATTTATGGAAGTAAGAGGTACGGGCATCGTTAAACGGATTTGGCAGGTATAGCACGCGGTAGTGCGGGTCTTTATCCTGCAGAATCATTTGGTCGGCTTTCGTTGGCTGGAAGTAGTTCTCCACCACACGCTTTTCAAAATCACCGTCATTGAGGTATCGCTTGTTCACGCTCCACAAATCCACGAGTATCAGCAAACCTATACCTGCCATCGCCATAGTGGCCGACAGTTTGTTTTTCAGATACAGGTATAGCAGTCCGAAGGCTAGGACGATAAAGACGAATGCACGTAGAGCATCGGAACGCATCATGCTTTCGCGGTCGGCACGTATGGCGTCGAGCGGGAAGTAAGACTGCTGCAGCTGCGCATCTACAGCACCCACGAAGCTGGCTGAGCCGGCAAACAGCCATACCAGCAGGCAGACACCGGCGGTTATACCTGCTGAGATCATCAGTTTTTTGTCCAGGTCTTTGATCTGATGACGATCACGGATGACTTTGTAAAGCGCCAGTATACCTAACAGTGGCATCGTGATCTGCGCAATAATTAGTGCCGAAGAAACCGCCCTGAACTTGTTGTAGCCCGGGAAGTAGTCGAACATGAAGTAGTTGAATGCCTCAAAATTCTTGCCCCAGGCGAGCACAATCGACAGGATAGTAGCGACCAGCAACCAGATACGGGTAGGTTTATGGACGATAAAAAGGCCCAGCACGAAAAGGAAGACGATGATCGCCCCTACGTATACCGGACCACTCGTCATGGGCTGCGGTCCCCAGTAAGTCGGCAAGCCCTGCTCGAGCGCCTGCTCTGCCTGCATCGGTGGCATACCGAGGCCGAGTAAAGCCTCGTAACTTTGCGAGTCCTTGTCAAGGCGGGTGTTGCTGCTGCTTCCACCATAAAAATCAGGTATAAGCAACGTAATGGTTTCGCCTACGCCATAGCTCCAGCTAAAGGCATAGTCCCGGTCGAGTCCGCTGGAGGTTTTATCGCCACTGTTGGCCACGCTCAACTCAGACTTGCCGCGTATACTGTGCTGGCTATATTCAGCCACGGTATAGAGTCTGCCGAAGTTAACGCCCACAGCCAACACAGCCGCTATACCTAGCACCAGTCCACGCTTGATCAGGTCAGCAATTCTACCTTCTTTTATGGCATAGATCAGCTCCACCACCATCCATACCAGCACCATCAGGAGCATGTAATAGGTCATTTGGAGGTGGTTGAAGTGCAGGTTGAGCGTGAGGGCCAGCGCGAAAATAGCCGCCCCTATCCACACATTTCGCCGGAGAGCATAGAACATACCAGCCAGCACGAGTGGAATATAGGCAATGGTGAGCGACTTTGTATTGTGGCCCGCCTCCAGAATGATGAAGTTGTAGGACGTAAAGGCAATGGCAATAGCACCGATAATGGATACCCAGGTATTGAGCCGCAACGTGACCAGCAAAATGTAGGCGCAGAGCAGCGTAATGAAGATATTGCCTGCCATAGCCGGCATATTGAAGGTCAGAATGCTATGGATGTAGCCCGATAGGTCGCCGGAATAGCGGGTGTTGATCAGGTACGAAGGCATGCCGCTGAACATGGAGTTGGTCCAGAGGGTTTCTTCGCCGGTGGCCTCGCGGTAGTCTTGTATCTCTTTGGCGCCGCCCTTAAACTGCAGGATGTCATGCTGCGCCATCGCCTTGTCCTCAAACAGGACAGGAGCGAAGTATACGGTGGTAAGAACAAGGAAAATCAGGATCGCGATGAGGTGCGGAAGCACATCGCGCTTAAAGTCAATAGAAGCTGTCATATCTTTCAGGAAACCTTAGAGCATGTTTAAAATTCATCCTTTGCACTGCAAACTGCTCATAATTGAACCTGACTTTATGCTTTTTTCGTCGCATAGCGCTGCTATGCAACTCTAAAATCATTGCGTCAGAACCCGCTCTGACCATTTTTCGCTTGCAAATACGAAATTTAAATATGCTCTTTGAATAGAGCTGAAAGATAGGCTTTTTATTTTATTTCTTCATAATCGACGTACTGGCCGCCATTGAAATCCTTACGGTCAGGTTGCTCCGGCACATAGTCGATCTTGACATCGCCCTGTCGCCGGCTATTGCCATTTGTTTGCGGTTCAGGACGTGGCTGGTTCATGTTAGAATAGAAGAAAGTGCCGTTGCGCAGACTCTTCTTAACAAAGAAGGCCAGCAGCCAGCGAAAAAGGAATGGGGCCATCATTCGGATAAAAAAGATAACGAGTAAGGTAACGAATATGAATTTGATCATGATAGTCGGTTAAGGTATAGCCAGCATATGGCCAGCTAGTTGTTAACAAAAACAGTACCTGTTCAGATACAATTCCCCTGCCAAAAAGTTTTTCCTGTCATTTCGGCGGGGCTTATGCAAAGGTAAGGATTTTGAAATCGGCTTGAAAATGGGAATATGGGTGGAAATATTCTTCCTTCGTCGGGAATGGTTTCGGGATGTGAGTTACAGGGAGGATTGTGGTCGCCTTTAAATTGCCTGAATCAGGATTTTCGTGCAAAATTGACATCCCCCTGCCCCCTTCAAAGGGGGACTTCTGCTACTGCTAATTTGTAGGTATAAGCGTTGTAGCACACGCCACTGGCAGGTATAGCAAGACTAACTTGCCCCTTAAGCTATGAAAAAGACAGCATTAGCCCGGTGCACAAAATGACAATACACTGTTTGAGCGGTCAGCGAGTTGGGAGCGTCTTGACTTTTTTGCCTACTTTGGGGGAAGGGGCCCTCGATTTGTGTCAAGACAAAAAGTAGGGCCCGCCCGGCCAGGGCAAGCTACAGAGCAACTCGGTTCGCTATACCTACAAAAGCCGCTGCGTTAGCCAGAGGTAGTCGAAAACACACTTTTACTATACCACTAAAAACAAAAAGCCCTCTCCTTTTCAGAAGAGGGCTTTTGCATATTTCATTACGGCTCACTACACGCTCAGGTATAGATTCCGCTCGGAGTATACCTTCACAAAGTAGTCATCCTGCAGGTTGTCGATAAAGTAGATCGCCTCACCTGTGGACTTCATTTCAGGGCCGAGCTCCTTGTTCACTTCCGGGAACTTGCTGTGAGAGAATACAGGCACTTTAATAGCGTAACCTTCTTTGTGCGGATTGAAGTTGAAGTCTTTCACCTTCTTCTCGCCCAGCATGATCTTGGTCGCATAGTTGATGTACGGTTCGCGGTAGGCCTTTGCGATGAAAGGGATTGTGCGTGAAGCGCGTGGGTTGGCCTCTATCACGTATACCTCTTCATTTTTCACGGCAAACTGAATGTTGATGATACCCACCGTGTCCAGTGCCAAAGCGATGCGCTTGGTATAGTCTTCGATCTTTCTGATCACGTTTTCGCTCAGGTCGAACGGAGGCAGCACGGCGTAAGAGTCACCGGAGTGGATGCCGGCCGGCTCGATGTGCTCCATGATACCGCAGATGTGCACGTCCTCGCCGTCGCTTATCGCGTCGGCCTCTGCCTCAATGGCATGGTCGAGGAAGTGATCGAGCAGCACCTGGTTGCCCGGATGGTCTTTCAGCAGGTCGATCACGTGGGCTTCGAGCTCTTTCTCGTTGATCACGATCTTCATGCTCTGGCCACCGAGTACGTAGCTTGGGCGCACCAGCAGTGGGAATTTCAACGTTTTGCACTGCTCCAGCGCCTCTTCAGCTGTCTCGATCACGCCGAACGGAGGGTATGGTATACCAAGGTCGCGCAGCATTGAAGAGAACGAACCACGGTCTTCAGCCAAATCCAGGGCTTTGTAGCTCGTACCAATTACCTTAATGCCGTAGCGGTCCAGTTTCTCAGCCAGTTTCAGAGCTGTTTGTCCGCCCAGCTGTACGATTACGCCTTCCGGCTTTTCGTGCAGAATAATGTCGTAGATGTGTTCCCAGAATACAGGCTCGAAGTATAGCTTGTCAGCAATGTCGAAGTCTGTCGAAACCGTTTCCGGGTTACAGTTGATCATGATGGTTTCGTAGCCGCACTCCTTCGCCGCCAGCACGCCGTGCACGCAGCTATAGTCGAACTCTATACCTTGGCCGATGCGGTTCGGACCGGAGCCCAGCACCACGATCTTCTTCTTGTCGCTCACTACGCTTTCGTTCTCACCGTCGAAGGTACTGTAGAAGTATGGCGTCTTGGCTTCGAACTCGGCGGCGCAGGTATCCACCATTTTGTAAACACGCTGTATACCCAGCTCCATACGCACGGCATGCACCTCGCTCTCAAGGCAGCGCAGAATGTGCGCGATCTGGCGGTCAGCGTAACCTTTCACTTTCGCTTCACGCAGCAGCTCGCCTGGCAGGGTTGCTAAGGTATATTTCTCCATCTCCTTCTCCAACATGTCGATTTCCTCGATCTGCGATAAGAACCACGGGTCGATCTTGGTCAGGTTCTGGATGGTGCTGGTAGGTATTCCGATACGCATGGCATCTTTGATGCAGAAAAGTCGATTCCAGCTTGGGTTCTTCAGGTTGTAGACCAACTCGTTGTAGTCCGTCATTTCCTTGCCGTCGGCACCCAGGCCGTTACGCTTGATCTCGAGGCTCTGGCAGGCTTTCTGCAGCGCCTCCTGGAAGGTACGGCCGATGCCCATTACCTCGCCCACAGACTTCATCTGCAGACCCAGTGTACGGTTAGCGCCTTTAAATTTATCGAAGTTCCAACGCGGTATCTTCACGATCACGTAGTCCAGCGCTGGCTCGAAATAAGCTGAAGTGGTTTTGGTGATGGCGTTCTTCAGCTCGTCCAAGTTGTAACCGATGGCAAGCTTGGCGGCAATCTTAGCGATTGGGTAACCGGTGGCTTTAGAGGCCAGGGCCGAAGAGCGGGAAACGCGTGGGTTGATCTCAATGGCGATGATGGTATCGTCTTCCGGGTTCACCGAGAACTGCACGTTACAGCCACCTGCAAACTGTCCGATGCCATTCATCATTTTGATGGCCAGGTCGCGCATTTGCTGGTAAATGGTGTCCGGAAGGGTCATGGCTGGAGCGACTGTAATGGAGTCGCCGGTGTGTACGCCCATCGGGTCGAAGTTCTCGATAGAACAGATGATGATGACGTTGCCGATGTTATCGCGCAGCAACTCGAGCTCGTACTCTTTCCAGCCCATGATGCTTTGCTCCACCAGCACTTCGTGCGTAGGTGAAGCGTGCAGGCCGCGTGTCAGGGCTGCGTCGAATTCCTCAGGGGTATTAACAAAACCGCCCCCCGTACCTCCAAGGGTAAACGAAGGGCGAATAACGAGTGGGAAACCGATTTCCTGCGCTATCTCTTTTCCTTCCAGGAACGAGGTAGCTGTTTCTCCCTTGCAAACATTTACCCCGAGCTCGAGCATCTTTAAACGGAACTGCTCGCGGTCTTCGGTGGTCTCGATGGCTTTGATGTCCACCCCGATGATGCGAACGCCATATTTTTGCCAGATACCGGCCTTATCGCACTCGATGGCCAGGTTCAGGGCTGTTTGTCCGCCCATGGTTGGCAGCACGGCGTCGATCTTATGCTTCTCCAGAATCTCAATGATGTACTTCTTCTCAAGTGGCTTGAGGTACACATTATCCGCTGTTACACTATCGGTCATGATAGTGGCGGGGTTTGAATTGATGAGCGTCACTTCGATACCTTCTTCACGAAGGGAGCGTGCCGCTTGCGAACCGGAATAGTCAAACTCGCAGGCCTGGCCGATAACGATGGGGCCAGAACCAATAATCAGAACGGATTTAATACTGGTGTCTTTAGGCATTTGTATGGGTAGGTATAAATTGCCCAAAGTTACCGCAAAATGTTGGGGCTCACAAACAGAAAATGTGTACCCTGACCATTATTTTCACATAGTGCTTTTGCATTATTTAGAAAGATGAGTCAGCCGGAGGGCTCAATCGCCCTCTTCCAGTATGAATAACTCGTTTACCGTGATACCAAACAAATCCGACATTTTAAGGGCTAGCAGCGTGGAGGGCAGGTATTTATTTTTCTCGATGGCGTTGATCGTCTGGCGGCTCACGCCCAGGGCTTCGGCCAGTTGCTCTTGGGTCATGTCTTTTTTGGCCCGCTCTACTTTAATATTATTCCTCATCGGCCTCGAGCGCTTTCCGGATATGGTGAAGTCTGATCCTTAAATAAATATAAGTATAGAAGAGCAGCAGCGCCAGAGCGCCGAGCATACCACCTACATCGGGCATACCAATGGCTCTTCCCTCCAGTAGCCTGACTATGTTAGTGAACAGAGGCAGCATCAGTAACCCGACAATCAGGTACAATACGCCGGTCATAAACGATTGGTAACGCACGTGCTGCACCATTTCGTCTTCTTCTTTCTCTTTTGAGAAATTGAGTAGCGCCAATCCGATAATGATGGGGTAGTAGATGATCGGCTTAGACCATTCATCAAAAAAAGCATCGTTTCTTGGTATAAGTCCTAAACTGATCAAGGCGAAGGTCAAAAGTGTCACGATAGGTATACCTGTAATGAGTACCCAAAGGCCATACCGCTTATACCTGTATGGCAGCAACTTTATCGGGGGCATTACTTCTTTCATGGGCTTTTTGATTATATGTACGAATCTGTTTACTAAAAGTAAAACAGATTTTACATTAAGCAAATTATTTTTTACACCAATGAGATTTATATTTGCTGATCTTGCTTATTTACATCGCCTTAAAGTTGAGACTCTTAGTAGGCAACCTGGTTTTTCTGGCCTATACCTGAACTGTATACCTGTCGCTCCCATAATAGCTTGTTCCTCTAATGATTTAAAGTGAATCGCAGGAACAGCTTGCTCTAATACAGCCTGCATAAAAACCTTGCGCCCGCTCTACGTACATATGGTATAACCTAAATAAGATAACCATGGAAACACCACGCGAAGACGATATCATTACCAACTCCGATGAAAGCGAGCGTCTGCCCGACGAAAATCCCGAGCCGCTGGAGGGCGTCAAAAAAGAAGAGCACGACATTTTAGACTCGGAGCCGGAAGGCACAGAAGAAGGAGGCAATGTCGCAGCTAAAAACGAGGAAGACACCCGCAAACTGGACGGCAGCAACGCTAATAACTTAAGGACGAAATAATTTTTTTTTGATCGCAAAAGCTGCAGATAACGGCACCTTGTGCTACTATCTGCAGCTTTTGTGTACTAGTGCAGCCCGTTTGGCAGACTCGAAAGTCTAAACAGGCTTATTTTACAAAAAATGGCTGCAAAATCACGAAACTAGCAGCACAATATAGAATTATTACGATATTGCGATAAGGACTTTTTATTCTGGGAAAGGTTGACTTGACTATAATAATTCATTATTATTAGGCTGGGATTCACCGGTTTAACGCCATATATTATGGTTTACTTCCAGACAGATTATCTGCTCTTAGAGTATCATGTAGCCAGCCATGTACTACTGAGTCAATGGTATGGCAAATGCAGTAGCTTGCAGTACAGGCAGGCACTCATCAAACTGATTAGGCTTGCTCGTGAATTGGGAGCGCCTTACGCCATTACGGACAGCCGCCTGCTCACCCCCCTTGACCCCGAAGACCTGGCCTGGACCCGTGACGTGTATGCTCAGGCTTTCAGCCAACTCCCCCTCAGGCGCTCCGCCTCCCTCAACCCCTTCGATCCTGCTGCCCACCGACAGCTCCAGCAGGTGTTTGTCAAAAACGCCTCCCCGCTCCCCTTCGAAACCCGGGAGTTTGACGACCTCACCTCCGCTTACGACTGGCTCACTTCTGAGGAATAGGCAGCGGTTCCCGGCTTTTTCTCCAACGTTCATAACAGGTAGCCATACCTGGTGGCAGGCCTTTTTCTTCTGATTTCTCCATCCTCCGCCTCTGAAAGATATTACTTATATTGTCAGGCTAAACGCAGGCCTATACTCCTGTGGGGGGCTTCTGCACATACCTGAATAGCGCGCATGCTATACCTTGTTTTAAAGCTGATCTTACGTACAGGCCTGTGGGTGTTCTTCCGGAGGTTCGTGGTGCGCAACCGACATTTGATGCCGGCACGTGGTCCGCTGCTGGTCGTGGCCAACCACCCCAACACATTCATGGACCCGATCGTGATCGCCTCGCTGCTGTCCCAACAGGTATACTTCATCGCGAAGAGCACCGTATTCAGTTCGCCGCTGCATAACTGGCTCCTCTACCGCATGAACCTGATTCCGATTCACCGCAGCCAGGACAGGCCGGGCCAGCCGGTGGATAACGAAGCCGCCTTCAAGGCCAGCTACCAAGCCTTGAAGGCGAGCAAAACGCTCCTTATATTTCCGGAAGGCACTAGCTTTAATGAAAGGCGCCTGCGCAAACTTAAGACAGGTACTGCCCGGATGGCGCTGAGCGCTGTGGCGCAATTGCCTGAGGTGGCTGACCTGCAGATACTCCCGGTGGGCCTCAACTACTCCGACCCTACCCGTTTCCGGAGTGATGTGTTTGTGAACGTGGGAAAACCCATTGCCGTCGGCCCTTACCTGGCGCAGTACCAGCAGGATGATAAGGGCACCGTTAACGAGCTGACAGACCGCATCCGGCAGCAACTTGAGAAGCTGATCGTGGTAACACCCACCGACGACGAGGACACGCTTGTGCGACAGATAGAACAGGTGTACAAAGAAAAACTGGCAACCCAAACGCCCATAGAAGCGCCTCGTCACGTGCGCGACTTTCTGTTGACAAGAGCTATTATAAAAGGGCTGGCACATTTTCTGGAAACGCAGCCGACGCGGGTTGAGCAGTTTCGGGAGAAATTGCGCTCGTACACCCGGCAGCTTCAGGAACTGGACCTGCAGCGCCTCCCCACCGTGGAGGAAAACAACGTGCTGCTTCGTCAGACACTCGCCCGCACCCTGTTGCTGACCCTCACCATGCCGCTATACCTGTACGGGCTTATCAACAATTACCTGGCCTATATTATACCTTCCAAGGTAGCCAATGCGCTTACCGAGGAGCAGGAGTTCCGGGCACCGATCATGCTGTCGGTGGGCATTTTTTCATTTCCGATACTTTATGCGGTGCAGGCGGGCATCTTGTGGCACTTCTGGCCCAGCACTCTATACCTGCTGCTATACCTGATCAGCCTGCCCCTGTCAGGCTTTTTCGCGCTGCGCTACTGGAACACCTTAATGCGTGTGCGGGAGCGCTGGTTGCTGCTTCGTCTTTTTCTGAGTAACAGTCCAGTGGAGGAAAGCCTGAAGCTCCAACGCCAGGAGTTGATAAAGGAACTGGAAGGCGCCAGAAAAGAGTACCTCCACCAACAGACTGGCAGCCAGCAACTTGGATAAAATCACATCTTCTCCTTTTCATCTATACCTGCATAACTGTTCTGGAAAACCTGCATCTGGTACCAAAACAGGTCTTATCCGGTCTATTTCCACAAAAAAAGCTATCTAAATAGCACTAGTTCCGTAAACAGGATACTGAAATCTAATTTTACAGTATTACAAACAACAAGAACTATGAAAAAGACATTTGTAAACATGCTCGCGCTATCATTTGTAGCGGCAACTGTGGCAATGACCGGTTGTGCAGACACCACTACCACTGGTACTGATGCAACAGATACCGATATGGGCACAACCACCGGTACTACAACTACTGGCACAACCACTGGCACAACCACCGGTTCCACTACAGGCACAACCACCGGTACTACCACAGGCACGACGACAGGTACTACCACTGGTACGACTACCGGAACAACTACTGGTACGACCACAGGAACAACTACCGGTACGACAACGGGTACAACAACAGGAACCACGACTGGAACTACAACCGGTACTACTACGGGCACAACGACTGGTACTACAACCGGTACTACAACTGGTACAACAACAGGCACAACTACTACCGGCGGTACGACAGGCTCTACTACCGGAACTACCACAATGGGTACAGCTCCAAGATAGCAGGCGTTCTACTTCTGATCACATAAGCAAAAAGGCAAAGACCGGGAGGTGCTTGCCTTTTTGTTTTATTCAACCTTATACCTGAAGCATCATGAATCAACTGCAAGGATACCTCCGCAAGGTTTTTACAGTTGACCTTCGTGCACTGGCCATCATGCGGATCTGGGTAGCCGGCATCATCCTGACGGACCTGGCCATACGGGCAACCGATCTGGAGGCGCACTATTCCAATATGGGTGTGTTGCCGTTGCACGTCCTGCACCAGTTTGGCTGGAACCCCTACCATTTTTCCTTCCATACCTTGAGCGGACTCTGGCAGGTACAGGCCTTGCTCTTTCTGGTAGCGGCCATATTTGCAGTATGCCTGCTGCTGGGCTATAAAACCCGTACGGCCACCATCATCAGTTGGGTACTGCTCGTCTCGCTGCAAAACCGGAACACGTTTATCGCACAGGGTGGCGACGATCTGCTCCGCATGCTGCTCTTCTGGGGAATGTTTCTGCCGTGGGGCAAATTCTACAGCTACGATGCCACCAAATCTGAAGCTCCTCCGCTGCAGCAGACGACCTATTTCAGCGCGGCTACAGTGGCTTACATCATGCAGATCTTCCTGGTGTATTTCTGCACGGCTCTGCTCAAAAACTCACCGGAGTGGCACACAGAAGGCACCGCACTGTACTACGCGCTCAGCCTCGACCAGATCCTGATGCCTGTTGGCAAGCTAATATATCCTTACCCGGAGCTGCTGAAATTTCTCACGCTTAGCGCCTGGTATACCGAGCTGCTGCTTCCTTTTCTGTTACTGATCCCATTCTACAATCATGTATGGCGGCTCGTTGTCATAGGCGTGCTGTTTGTGTTCCACATCAGCATCAGCCTGACCCTGTTTGTCGGCTTGTTTTACCTCATCAACATTGCCTCCATCTCCGGTTTGCTCCCGCCACAGGCCATGAACTGGGCAGAGCGAAAGTTCTTCACATCCTTTAGAAGGCCTTTTTCAGGACAGTTCCAGCGCATCTTCAAAGGCTTCAAAAGTCCGGCGCAACTGCGGTTCGAGATCAGCATGCAGAAGTCATTGCTTTCTAAGAATCAGCTGCATTACGGCCGGGAGGGATTTGTGACTTTTGTACTGATCTACTGCATCTGGTGGAACCTGGCAGGGGCGACTACGCGGGTGCCCGCCATGACGAACTCCACCGCCTGGTTTGGCAACCTGCTACGCGTAGACCAGCGCTGGGGTATGTTTGCCCCGGCCGTTTTTAAGGATGATGGTTGGTATGTGTTGGAAGGCCATGCAGCCAACGGCCAACTGATTGACCTGAACCGGGAGGGAAAGGAAGCAGATTACGCCAAGCCCGCCTCCGTCATGAGCATGTTTAAGAATGACCGCTGGCGGAAGTACTCCGAGAACTACCTGTTTGTGAACTATGCTTTCCTGAGGCCCTACTACTGCAACTACCTGGTGCGCCGCTGGAACGAGGCGCATCCCCAAAACCCCATAGAAGAACTGCAGGTCATATACATGAAAGAGTATACCCAACCTGATTACCAACTCGTTACCCCACAAAAAGAAGTGCTCTGCATCTGCGCCAATCTACCGCAGTAGACCGATCGCACATACAGAGCACCGTCTAATTACTTACTTCGAATGTCAGCAGTCTTTATCGTCGCAGGCCAGAGCGCTACCTACAGCAGCGGCTACCAGGCCACCCAGCAGGTATAGCCCGACTGTCATAGCGCGGGTACTGTTAGTACGGTTGCTTGGGTCAGTGCCCAGGCCCATCGGACCGGGCAACAACACAGCGCCTGCCCCTGCCCCGGCTCCCAGCAGACTGCCGCGCAGCCAGGTATCTTTGCCGGCTCCGGCCAGACTGTAGTAAAGTGAGTTTGAAACCACATCGCCCACCATGGCCCAGGTACGCAGGGTATCGTCGGCAGGAGGCTGTGCACCCGCCTTCTTCATAATTTTTGAGATAGCCCGCATCCCCAGCACATCCATCCGTGGTGCCTCAGGCACAAGTCTGCGCAGCGTTTCGTGTGTGATCGTTAAAGCGACGGCCCCTGCCAGTCCGCTTACCAGTGCTTTGCTTATTTCCATAGTATTCGCTTCTTCATAGAGTTATTGAGATCGGTTGTGTTGCTATACGCGGAATTTATTTGTCTGCTATAGCCTCACGAAACAAAAAGCCGGGTTGATCACCCGGCTTTTTGCCATGTAGCTTTATCGTTGGGGCAACTATCTGTTGCTACCCAGGTTCTTATTCAGGTTTCTGTTCAGCTTGTCCTGCGAGCTCGCTTTTTTGGAGCCCATGTAGGTTGATTTGTTTTTGTTCATCGAGTTCATGGCTACCCAGCCTGCGCCCAGCGCCAGCAGGGAACCACCTACTACCTTTTGGGTAGTGCTCAGACCATTCACTTTGTTCATGGTGCTGTTGCCAAGCTCCTGCAACTTACCTGTCAGGTTGTTCAGGTTCTCTTTCTTGAACGTGTCCATCCAGTTCGACTTGCCTGAAGCAGAAGACTGCTGGCTGCTTCCGGATGCATTTCTGGAAGATGACTGGCTTCCGCTGTTATAGCCTGAAGCTGAAGAAGACTGGCTAGAGCCCATATTGGATGTATTTGATTGTGAGCTGCTCTGAGCTGATGGATTCTGATTCGATTGCGAATTCTTATTCGTTTTGTTTTCCATAGTTATGTTTGTTTTAATTAAACACATGCACACCCTATCATGCGTCCACAATTGGTCTTTTATGCAGGGTGTCAGACTTATATGTATCGGGTTTTAAGGCTTAGGGTTTCAGTCGCTCCTCATATTCCCCCGTGCGCACAAGTTCGACCCGCTATAATCATATGCGCGTCAGCAGGTTAGTAATCTCTCACAGCAACATCCGTGTGCTTATATGTGTCATACCTGACTATACCTGTACCTGTGGGCTTAAATGCTTGACCTTCTTCTACAGCTGATAGGCCTGCAGTTTTTTCAAGTCTTCTTTCAATTCGGGACGGTCTTCCTCCTCCACACCCTGCAGCGCTACACGGGGTTGATAGAATTGCAGGATATCCAGCCGCAGTGCCGGGCTTGCGTACTTGAAATCAGATTTGGCAAGTTTGTGCAGCAGCTCAGCATACGTTTCATCGGTAAGTTTGTAGTCGCCGGGTTTTGTGGGCTCTCCTGTGTCGAGCTGCCTATTGGCCAACTTTAGCTGGTCCTGTTGCCGGAGCTGCTTTAGGAGTTTTGCGTAATTTTCGACGGTGGTGTTAAAGCTGTGATAGAATAGTTTTTCGGCCTCAGGGGTCGGCGGCTTAAAGGCAAGCGTCTGGAACGGCCCTAATTTAGGAAGCACCTTAATGATCCAGGCGGCGAAGCGGGCGAATATGTTGGGTCTGTCATAGTCTGTGCCCCAGGTCTGGTTGAACTCAGCGCGCTTCATGTGGTAGTGAAACTTACGGCGGGTTATACCTGGGTTTGCCTCCTGTATGTCGCCTTTTTTTGCCTGCCAGGCGGCTTTGGTCAGGTCAGGCAAAAAGCTGCGGATGGTATAGCGGTAAGTCCCGATTGCCAGTGGCACGTTCATGAACACATCGTTCAGCTCAAGCCCGTACGTCTCCAGAAAGGCACGCTCCAGCAACTCTTTCGACACCTTGAACCCGATAAAAGCATGGTATTCCTCGGGAGCGTAATTGCCTCGCGCCACCTGCAGCACATCAAATCCGAATTCTGTTTTAATATGCGATGCGGCATCCTGTGCGTAGGTCACTTCTTTTCCATACTCCGCTCCAACCTTCGGGTATACCAACGCCACCGCCTTGTTGGTGCCAAGCGGGTGCCCGTGTATATCGGCATTGTAATGCGACAGGGCGCCAAGCGCAAAGCCGTATTCCTCTATCGTGGTAGAGGATTCGATGAGGTTTTCTACAAAATCCCCGCTGCGCACATAATGCGTCAGGTCGGTGAAGAAGGTGTTGCCAAACGGAAAGTAGCCCATGTCCTGCACAATGGAACCGCCATAGGCATGTGCATGAGCCTTTTGCATGTCCTCGTCCGTAGCCTTGGGAAAACGCTTGCGCAGCAGCGGCTCCATAGAGTCCTTCCAGGCGGCATCGATAATGGCCTGGTGCGTGAGCACGCCATAGGCGCGCGCAGTAGTCGCCGTCAGTAACAGGTATAGGAACAAAGCCAGGAAGCCTGACTTTGAAAGGGTGCGATAGGTCATGATTGTAGGTTGCACTAAACCTTCGGTAGAGGGTTTTTAAAAAGCAGCGGATAAGCGTTACCTTCTGATTCACACTTAACTCTTACATAAGATGAAAAAAAA
>NZ_JALKAA010000009.1 GCF_024171605.1 Pontibacter sp. HSC-36F09
CCAGTTGCCGTAGTAGTAGTTGCCGTTACCATTGTCGCCGAACAGGGCGTAGGGCACTTTGTTGTCGGTGTAGGTCCTGCTCTGGGTGCCGCTCAACTCTAGCCGCACGCTGCCCACCGTGCCCGGTGAGGTGTTGGCCCGGATGTTGACCTTGCTGCTCGGCAGCGATGCCAGGCTAATCACCGCCCCGTCCTCAATCGTCAGCACGTCCCGCTCGTTGTTGGCGTTCACCAACGTAAAGCTAATCACTTGTTGGCTACCGACTGGCGGTTGATTTATACTCAGATCAAAGATGTCACTTATTTCCCCACCTTTTCCATCTGCCGCAGATACCTTTACTGAATACAATGCTAGGGCACTTACAGGAGGAGTACCACTAAATGTGCGGGTTCCTCTATTGAAGCTCAACCAGGAAGGCAACATGCCTCCATTTGACAGATTTGCTGTATAAGAGAGGGGATCTCCATCCGGATCTGAGAAGGTGTTTAAGGCAATAGTAAAGTTAAATGCTGTTCCAACTATTGCGCTTTGATCAGGTATTGCATTTGCAATCACAGGTGGATTGTTCAATGGTGCAGTAACTGTTACCTGAACTGCGCCTGAAACTGTGCTAGCTCCTTTATCGTCAATTGCTCTAGCAGTCAAAGAGTATGTTCCCACTGATATACCGTTCCAACTAAACTCGTACGGACTGTCCAAGTCTTCTCCCAACTTAACCTCTCCGTTGTAGAACTCTACTTTGGAGACCGTTCCGTCTGTGTCGGAGGCAGAAGCTGTAATGGCGACAGAGGCCGGGGCCACAAATGCTGCTCCCTCTTCTGGAGATGTTATTGCCACCACCGGCAATTGGTTCACCGGATCATTCACTGTAATGTTTATACCTGAGGATACAGCTATGGCACCGGCATTGTCCGTAGCTTTGGCCGTCAGGGTATAGTCTCCCGTCGTCGCACCTCTCCAAACCAAGCTCCAGCCATCGCTGCCATCATTGTCTTCTCCTAGAGAGACTTCACCTTGGTAGAACTCCACTTTCGCTACTGTTCCGTCTGTGTCAGATGCTTCAGCAGTAATGGGAATATCTGATGAGGAGGTGAAGACAGCACCATTTTTTGGAGAAATTATTCCTACTACTGGCACCATGTTAGCAGGCGGATTTACCACAACTGACACAGGAGATGAAATAACAACCGCGCCAGCATTGTCAGTAGCCACGGCAGTGATTTGATAGGTACCAATGGCCACTCCACTCCAAGTAAAGGAATACGGACTAGCCAATGCCTCTCCTAACTTATCCTCACCACTGTAGAATTCTACTTTGGAGATAGTGCCATCAGAATCGGTAGCCGTAGCGGCGATAGCAATTGTAGCCGGAGCCGTATAGGAAGCGTTATTCGCAGGTGCAGTCAGTCTCACCACTGGCAACTGGTTGACGGGTGCGGAAACAGTGATATTAACGGGCTCTGAAGTAGTAACTAAACCTTTATCATCAATTGCTCTAGCTCTGAGTTGGTAAGAATTCTCCGCCACATTTTCCCAGGTAAAGGTATATGGACTAGTCAGTGCTTCTCCAATTTTCGTTTCTCCATTAAGAAACTCCACACGAGCTATTGTACCGTCTGCGTCAGCTGCAGTTGCACTGATTGCAATAGAGGCCGGCGCCGTGAAGGTGGTGTTATCAGCTGGGGAACTTATCGTAACTGTAGGTGCAGTGTTGACCGTCTCAGTCACCGTGATATTTACGGCAGAAGAGGTCACTGCAGCACCTCTATCGTCAGTAACTACGGTGGTTATCTGGTATGACGCTGCAGGCACATTCGTCCAGGTGAACTCATAGGGGCTCGCTGACTTCTCCCCTAATTTAATCTCCCCATTGTAGAACTCTACCTTGGCTACTGTGCCATCGTGGTCTGTAGCCGAAGCAACTATTTTAACTGAGGCGGGTGCAGTGAAGGCCTCTCCCGCTTCAGGACTTGTTATCGATATTATAGGCAGCTGGTTTTCCGGAAGGTTGATTGTCAGTACAAAGACATCACTGACCATACCCCCTCTTCCATCATGCGCCGAGACTTCAAGGTTGATAGAAGCCTGGGTATCACTGAGAGGTGTGCCACTGAAGGTACGCGTAGCTCCGTCAAATGTCAGCCAGGCAGGAAGCGGTTCCCCTCCTGACAGACCAGCTGTATAAGTTAATGGGTCGCCATCCGGGTCTGAGAATACATCTGATCCAAACGTAAAGCTGAATGCAGTACCAACTGCGGCACTTTGGTCTGCTATTGCGTTTGCGACTACAGGCAATTGGTTGGCAGGCTCAGAGACATTTACACTAACTGTTGAGGAAATTGCTGAAGCGCCAGAATTATCAGTGGCTACTGCCTTAAGTTGATACGTTCCAACACCTACATTATTCCATGTGTAGGAATATGGGCTCTCCGTTACCTCACCTAATTTTACTTCGCCATTGTAGAACTCTACTTTAGAGACCGTTCCGTCTGCGTCGGAGGCAGAGGCTGTGATGGTGACAGAGGCCGGGGCCACAAATGCTGCTCCCTCTTCTGGAGATGTTATTGCCACCACCGGCAATTGGTTCACCGGATCATTCACTGTAATGTTTATACCTGAGGATACAGCTATGGCACCGGCATTGTCCGTAGCTTTGGCCGTCAGGGTATAGGCCCCTGCCGTTATCTCATTCCAGGCCAGGCTCCAGCCATCGCTGCCGTCATTGTCTTCTCCTATCTTCGTCTCCCCCTGGAAAATCTCTACTTTGGCTACGTTGCCATCGGAATCAGAGGCAGAGGCTGTGATGATGACAGAGGCAGGCGCCGTGAAGATGGCGTTGTCCTCTGGAGTGGATATGGATACAACTGGCGGTTTGTTACCCAAAGGCGGCACATCATGGAATACCACATCAACCCAATAGTTTGCTGACTGGCTGTTGTTTTCTGTAGGGAACGTCGGCGAGCCTGAGTAAAGGTATAATCCATTAGGGCCATCCTCACCATTTGCCAGAGCAGTGAGAGGACTTCTATTTATGGCCAGATTGAAAAACTGATTTGTGGCGGAATACTTTCCTTCGCTGCTATGGTAAGATATAACGTAGGTAGTACCGGCCGTGACGGACACCGGAGAGGCGAAGGATGCCTCCTGCCAGCCCGAGGCGGTCTCGTTGCTGAACACCACCGAGGCCAGCAAGGAGCCGGTGGCGCTGTAGAGCTGCCCGGTGTGGGTCCCTGTGTTGCCGCCCTGCTTGTAGAAGCGCACGCCCGTCACGAAGCCGTCCACGGAGGCGCGGAACTTCATGCCCATCTGAAGCCCCTGACCATCGTCATATAAATTATTACCTGGAACATCGCTTGTCTGAAACACCGAGCAAGGACATGCTGCTGTAACACGAACATTGACTATTTCGGATATAGCAGTGCCCCCAGCATCGTCTGTAGCTTTGGCCGTCAGGGTATAGGCCCCTGCCGTTACCTCATTCCAGACCAGGCTCCAGCCGTCGCTGCCGTCGGTGTCCTCTCCTAGTTTCGTCTCTCCCTGGAAGAACTCCACCTTTGCTACGCTGCCATCGGAATCAGAGGCAGAGGCTGTGATGATGACAGAGGCAGGCACCGTGAAGGATGCGTTGTCTGTAGGGGAACTGATTGCCACTGTCGGAGCAGTGTTAACAGGCCCGGAGACCGTGATGTTCACGACAGCGGAAGTAGTGGTAGCACCACTGTTATCTATGGCCTTGGCCGTTAAGGTATATGCCCCAGCCAGTACATTCTCCCAACTGTAGCTCCATCCGTTGCTATCATCTGTGTCCTCCCCTAGTTTGGCTGCACCACTGTAGAACTCCACCTTCACAATATTACCGTCCGGATCTGAGGCAACAGCTGTAAGGTTTACTGTAGTTGGTCCTACAAATGTAGCCTCGTCTTCAGGGGATGTAAGGCTGACCCTGGGCGCTTGATTACCCGGAGTCGCTGCTGTGTTGAAGACAGCGTCTACCCAATAATTACTAGCCTGATAGCTGCTAGTTGGAAACGCAGGTACGCTGGTATAGCTATAAACCCCATTGGATCCTACAGCTCCATTTTGTAAAGCAGTAAGAGGGCCATTCACAACAGCTTGGGTAAAGTAATTATCTGTTGCTGAATAATAGCCAGAATTAGTGTGATAAGATATAACGTAGGTAGTACCGGCCGTGACGAACACCGGAGAGGCGAAGGATGCCTCCTGCCAGCCCGAGGCGGTCTCGTTGCTGAACACCACCGAGGCCAGCAAGGAGCCGGTGGCGCTGTAGAGCTGCCCGGTGTGGGTGCCTGTGTTGCCGCCCTGCTTGTAGAAGCGCACTCCCGTCACGAAGCCGTCCACGGAGGCGCGGAACTTCATGCCTAGCTGCAATGCTTGGTTATCGTTTGCTAATGCTCCCGTTGGGGCAGCAGAAGGTTTGAACACTGTGCAGGGGCAAACAGCTTCCACCTTCACAGTTACCGTTCCGGAGACCGTAGTCCCTCCCAGATTATCTGTGGCTTTCGTCGTAATTTCATAATCGCCTGATTCTACATCATTCCAGGCAAAACTCCAGCCATCGCTGCCGTTACTGTCTTCCCCTATTTTGTTTTGTCCCTGAAAGAATTCTACCAGGCTCACCGTTCCATCAGAATCCAAAGCATTGGCTGTGATGGTAATGGAGGCAGGAGCTGTGAAACTGTCTGTAGCTTTCGGTGAGGTGATATTCACTACCGGTGCTTGATTCGGAAGTGCATCAATGTCATAAACAGCAACATAATTGCCTGTTGTGCTTTCAAAGAAAGCGTACTCTATGCCTTTGATAATTTCAACTCTAAATGGCTTGTTTGCTCCATTTACAGTTAAGCTTATCAGACGGCCAGTTGCATCTGTCATTGGTAACATTCCCTGCAAGCTTCTTGCACCACTGGCTACATTCACCGAGAAATTTAGTTCCCCACCATTCCAAGTCATGGAGCTAAAGGAAGACTCGTTGCGACCGTCTAGCCAAGCTAATAACTGCTTGGAAGAAATTACAGGTACGTTCCGCGATTTTGCTGATGCAATGATTGCATCTGACCCGTCTGACCTGCTTGCGTCTGTGTGCATATTTGCGCAGAACACACCGTAATACCCTTCCGAACCTAAAGCCTTGTTCAGCAGCTGGTCCATAGTGAAAGGGAAGCTTTGGTCAGACTCATCCGTCATCTGAGTCGTGAGTTGGTATACATCAATAAGCCCTCCATCCAAATCAGCGAAACGCATTGGTATACCGGAGCCCGTGAACATACCGGGTCTATCCTGCACCCAAGGGCTTGGCCAGTAATAGTAGTTAGCATCCAGTCTTATACCTTTAGGCGCCTCTAATTTAGGCTGCGTGTGCCAGTCACTCCAAGCAATACAATGCGTTCGGTTTGTAGAGGGTGCTGCCACGCTAGGATAGTGTGCTTTGAATTCAGCAAGTTGATTTGCTAAGTCCCGCTCTAAAGAGGTTGGGGTAAAGTTCTCACAATTAGTCGTAAGGTGTAGCGCAATCTCAAACCCCTGTTGCTCAAACGCTCTCGCCTCTGCGTCAGTTAAAGGCGTGTTAGGGTAAATGTAGGATGTGCCACGGATTGCGCGCCAGTCCGCTACAGCCTCCGCACTATTATCAGTACTGAGTTGAAGGTACTGATTGAAACGTGCCTTTGTACCACCGTTACCGTGGTCATCCCCTGTCATGACAACCGCGGCCTTGAGTCCCCTTGGTAAGTACCAAAAGCGAGGTATAGGTTTGCGGGAGTTCAGTGTGATAATATTGGCTAGCAGACGTTGTTGCTCATCAGCCTGCGGAATAGCAACTTTACTCAAGTCAATCCAGTCAGGATAAAACTGGTCGTCGGAACGAATAGGTCCGGCTTGGCCATCTCTCTTTTGACCTGCCCATTCTGGGTTACCCTGCCGCGTATAAATGACTGATTTTGCTAAATCGTATGTAAAGGCAACAGCTGTACCACCCTGGTCACCAACTTTATGCATTGTAACTGCGGGATAAGTTGTCGCTGTGGTAGCGTTAGAATATAAAGTAGCTATTTTAGTGGCCCCGTTTATCTGATACAAATCTGCCGCTCCCTGATACTGTATCGTCTGGTTGACTATACCTTTACCTGGACCGGTGGATGTATGCACCAGTAAGTATTTGTTAGCGAGTGTTCCGCCTGCTGGTTGCAAACCCATCATTGGGGCTAACCTGGCATCAGGTCTGAGTGCTATCAACACCCCGCCTGCACTTGTCCAGTCAATAAGCATAGTTACCTGTGAATCAGAAAGTGGTATGTTGCCTACTATTACTACATCGTAGGTGCTCAACATAGCTGCATTGACAGCAGTTATATCAGCACTACTGAACCCGTTTAGTCCCTCCGCTGTCAATATCTCGGAAGTATAATGGCTAAATTTGTTGGAAGCAGAACTAATTAAAAGTATGGACTCACCGCTGCCGGCAACAGAAGCTAAGGAAGTAGAACTCTCAAGCATTGATAAGTCATTTCCTAAAGCTACGCTAGCTCTTACTGAACCTGGAAAATTTTTTTCTGAAGAAGAATGGGACGCCATTACCGTCCCACTCCCTATTTTATCTGCACTCTTTAGAAAGGCTGATTTAAATAGCTTGATTTCTGAGATTTGCTCCAGAGACGATGCTGAACCAGAGTTGTTATCGTTCAGTTGAGCAGAGGCAACATATATGGAACAGAAAACAATCAGGAGTAATAGGAGATGCTTCTTGAAAGCGGTAGTTGTAAATATCATGTTCATAAGTAGACTGTTTTAATATAGCAAGGCTTCAAAGCAGTTTATGAAACCTAAGGCTGCGTATGAAAAGTTAAATTCAACATAACTATAGACGGGAATTGATTTGCTTGTCCCCATTTAGTTATCTGTGGAAAATTAGAAAATACTATTTATTTGCATTATTGGGATAGCAAACAGATATAATCCTTAATGCTATTCATTTGCAATTTGAAGAGTGGTAGTAAATCAATATAAAATATTTAGATTATATTAATTTATATAACAAAATCAATAAATATCTTTACGGTGAATATTTATTATTAGATAGACACAAATATAAATTGTGTAATTTATATTTTAACTTCTTAGTTAAGGTTTGAAATTAACAGGTGAACGGTGACAATCAGAAGGTAAGCGATAGGTTAGAAATTAGATATACAGTGGTTATCGGTATTTTAATTGTATTGTCTAACTTATTAATTAAATCTCAACATCAATCACCGTAAGAAGAGTGTTTAAAATGTTATGTAATCAATACTTGAGGCTTAAGAAAGGTCTTAGACCTGATTTGGAGAGATTTATGCCGAAATCAACTGTTGATGTCAATTGGATTTGTCATTTTATTTGAATGGCTTTAAAACAACAGAAAATTGAAATAACTCCAGCTTAAACTCTTGATTTGTTTTCTTCTGTGTCATACCGATATGATTGATGCCATGCATGAATCTGGCATCAAGACTTACCCTGTCGGTTAATCTGTAATCCATGCCTACAGCAATTCCAATATTTCTCTCTTCAGTTTCATGAATTATGTTTGTAGAGGTACTTTCATAGCGCTCCTTTGCGTATAAAAGTAAATCAAACTGACCTCCCATACCGACTGAAAGCCTCGGAGTTGCTCTATACTTTATGATTACGGGTAGAGAGAGATAGCCAAGGATGTATGTGAGCCCTTCTCCCTTTGCTTTACCAGTCAGGTGAGTGTATAGATACTCCTGTTGAAGGAAAAACTTTTGATAAACGGGAACTTCTATAAGTAATCCAACCACACCTCCTACGCCTCGTGTTGCATCTACGTGAAGTGTAGGTTTGGGAAAACTCTTATTGAAGTTCATATTGGACACCCCTGCTCCTAGCTTTAAACCAAACCTAACCTTTCGATCTTCCTCCAAATCAGGTGTGGCATCTGAGAGAGAATTAGGTAGCTGGTTTACAAAGGCTTGGTTTTTATTGTCGACTATATCACATCCTTTGAGAACACCTGGAAAACTAACAGAGATAAGTAACAGGGAGGCTATCACATAGTACATGTACCTGAAGTTAGATTGTGATATAGTTACTTTGCAAGCGCGGCAACAAATTATCAGGGCTTATGATACCCAATGCCTGTCTTTTACCTCATCATAAGCATTGCGAATGCCGTCTTTTAATGATATTTTAGCTTTCCAGCCCAGAGACGAGAGCTTGGATACATCCATTAGCTTACGAGGCGTACCATCTGGTTTACTAGGGTCTGTTAATATTTCTCCATCATATCCGACAACTTGCTGCACTAATTTTGCCAATTCCAAAATACTAATGTCTTCGCCAACACCTATGTTGATGACACCTGCTTCATTATAAGTTTTCATCAGGTATAAAAGAGCATCAGCTAAGTCATCGGCATGTAGAAACTCTCGCTTAGGTGTACCGCTTCCCCATATCATCACAGAGCGTTCGCCTCTGATGTTTGCCGTTATAAACTTTCTCATCAATGCAGGCAGCACGTGAGAATTTAGTAAATCATAATTATCATTCGGACCATAGATATTAGTAGGCATAACAGATATGAAATTGCAACCGTACTGTTCCCTATAAAAATCGCAAAGCTTAATACCGGCAATTTTTGCAATAGCATAAGGTTCATTTGTAGGCTCTATACTTCCTGTTAAGAGATATTCCTCTTTCATTGGCTGTGGGCAGTGCTTAGGGTATATACAGGAAGATCCTAGAACCATTAACTTTTTAACATTGTATAGGTAGGAAGCATGAATGACATTGTTTTGAATCATCAGGTTATCATAAATAAACTCAGCCCGGAACGTGCTATTTGCTATTATCCCTCCCACTTTCGCTGCGGCCAAAAAAACATAATCAGGCCTTTCAGACTCAAAGAAATTGTTCACCATCTGCTGGTTTCTCAAATCAAGCTCTTGAGAAGTTTTGAGTACAATATTGTTGTATCCGTCCTGTCGTAACTTTCTTACTATAGCCGAACCAACCATACCTTTATGCCCAGCTACATAGATTTTATCTGCTTTTTCCATTTTTAAACAATTAAATACACTATTGCTTTATCATATATGTAATTAATATTTAACCCATTCTTTAAGAGACAGAAATTCGATATTATGGTTTGATTAATTGGCTAATGACTGACTCATGGCATGCTGCTTAGCATACTTGAAAGCCAAACAAGACTCTTCAAAATTGTGCATTATTTTATCTATGGAAAGGTGCATTTCAGCATAATGTCTTGCATTGCTGGCAAACTCAGATGCGTCTTCAGCTATAGCTCTCTGTATACCTTCATTCAAAGCCTGCTGATTTTCAGCCTCTACCAATACGCCCATATTGTGCCTTTCAATAAGTGTGTGCATACCTGAACCTTTATTAGCTGTTACCACAGCAAGGCCACCTATAGCAAGTACTGTATTTAGCTTGGAAGGCATTACCAGATCACCCGCATTAGCTTTTTGAATAATTAAATGGATATCAGCCATATTTAGAAACTGATTAAGTTTGTCTAAGGGCTGTAAGGGCAAAAAGTCAAGATTTTGTAGGTTCATTTCATCTGCTATATCTTGTAGTCTTTCCTTGTAAGGTCCAGAACCACATATAACAAATTTTAAATCTTTGTTTCCTGCATTTGCCTCAGCAGCATATAAAATTGCTTCTATACCTTGCTTTTCTCCGATAGCACCTGAGTAAAGTATGATTTTATCAGTAGCTTGATAGCCATACAGCTTTTTCAACTGTTCCCTATTTGTTAATGGATAATACTCATTCAAATCCGTCGTATTAAAAAATAGGCATACATCTTTGGCAGCTTTTATTTTGACTTTATTAGCCATACCTTCTCCTACACAGGTGATTGTATCGCACTCATCGAAAATGTATTTTTCCAGTTTAAAAAGCGCCTGGATTACCTTCTCGTATTTTATCATCTTTAAGTCCCTGGCAGCTTCTATTTGCAGGTCATGTACATGACAGATAAGCTTTGCCCCTCTTATTTTCTTGTAGATTATACCAAGCAGACCAAGGCTAACAGAAGGCAAGATTGTAATAACAAAATCAAACCTCTTTTCGGGCAATAGAAGTAACAGCCTAAGAAGTGCTGAAACAAAAAAGGTAAAATCGAGAAGTATTCTGGTGGCACCGGAGGGCTTCTGAGGAATAAACATTGGACACCTGTGAACAGTTATCTTACCACCTGAGGCAAAGCATTCAACCTCCTTTTTGTACCAAAAACTATTCTTACTATAAGGCTCCTGTACTTTCCAGTATGGATAATATGGATACGACGCAAGCACAGTACAGTTATAGCCATTTTGTGCCAGCCACTGAATTTGCTCTCCACTGTATCTTCCTATACCTGTAGGCTCAGGAGAATAATTGTAACCAATCAATAAAATAGATTTTTTCATAAGCTATTCCACAATAATATTATTACGGAATAAAATTAAACCCTATCGTATTAAAGTTTAAATATTTATAAAAAAAGTCATTTATCGTATATGGTTTTCTTTAATGCAGTAGAGATTTAGATTGATTGGCAAATGCCTTACGGAACACTTATTAGGAAATGTTAATGAATCAAGCAGCTATCATAGCAGTATTCAACAAATTCAACTCACTTTAAACTGAAATATTTTACACATTGGGATGCACTAAATCCTTTGCTACTATGTTCCCGCTTTTTTTTAATTCTCTCATCTTGATTTGAATTAAAAATTCATGATAGCTCATATTGATACAGTATATTAAGCCTGGGATACCTTCTATAAATCCAAAGCTTAAAACATAGGCCTGTATAAAGCGCAATATAGGCCAACCTGGAACCCTGCTAAGATAGGACTTTAGAGCGGGGTTACGAACACTAGCATGCCTGGAGAAGATGTTGCCTAAGGGTGGAGGTGAATGAAGGCGCGCAATGGCTTCTTGATTTGAGTAATAGTTGTGCCTTTCAACCCATTGATACCAGCCTTTAGAGAAGCTATAATGCAGATAAGGTTCTTTGATGTATTCTATACGTCCGTCAACTTCTCCTTCTTTTTGCCCGTGACCAAAATCTATAAACCTTGCCTTGTGCCTACGTAATAATCTGAATTGCCATTTTGGGAAATTGTCACAATGCTTAAGCCACCTATTTTCAAGCATCATTTTCCAACAACAGTAAAATCCAGCCACATCAGGGGTAGCGTTTTCTACAGCATTGAGTACAGCTCTTCTAAAGCCTTCTGTCACGACCTCATCAGCATCTAAAAACAATACCCACTCATAGCGAAGGTCTAAACAATCTAAGGCATAATTCCTTTGCTTCCCAAAGCTATCAAAAGTATGAAAGCTGGTATTCGCACCAAATTCTTGCGCTATTTCTAACGTTCTATCAGTACTTCCTGAATCCAGCACGTGCACGTCATCGCACCAGGTCAAGGAAGATAGGCATTGAGGTAAATCGAGCTCCTCGTTCTTTGTAAGAACAACTATTGAAATCATATTTATTAAATTATGTCCCAATTACTATGCTTTCTAACCTACCCTCTAGGACTCTTTCTTTGATAGTTGTGCATGGATGCCCGCCACATACCATCCAAGGAGGCATGTTTTTGGTAACTACAGAGCGAGCTGCTACAACGCACCCTTCACCAATAGTAATACCAGGATGAATAAATGCTTCTGCTGCTATCCAAGCATGATTTCCTACATGAATTGGCATTGTAATTAGAGGGAAACCTGCTTTTGTATAGTCATGGGTACCGGTAACCAGATGTGCGCCTTGTGAGATAACAGCCCGACGCCCTATAGTAATTTTGCCCATAGAATAGAGATTAGCCCCACTCCCGATACCGCACTCATCCGCAAGTTCAAGATTCCAGGGTGCCCAGATTTTGACTCTGGGATATACATGCACACCACTTCCTACTTTAGCACCAAACAGTCGTAACAGGAAAGCTCTCCACGCGTGAAAGGGTTTGGGAGAGAACTTAAAGAAGAGTATCACAACTATACTCCATAATACTCTTACGAACCTATTTTTTAAAGAAAACGAAGCGCCTGTCAAAGTATCCTGATTATGCATGAGCTACTAGTCAAAAAATAAATCGATAACATTACGCCTTAATAGCTGATTATCTCACAGCACACAAGAGCTTTATAGCTGCGGGTTCTACTGCAAAATGTTCTTCATAAGCCCTCCTAGCCCTTAAGCCAACTTCTGCTTTTTCAGAAAATGAAAGAGAGTCCCACTTTTCCAGAATTTGCTGTGTCTGTGCCATTGTGTCCTCAGCCACCATACCCCCGCCAGAAGCCTTTATCTCACGCCAGATATTCACTTGGTTAGAAATCAACACTGGTTTACTACAAGCAAGTGCTTCTACTATTGCAATCCCAAAATTTTCCTGGTGACTAGGCAGTACAAATGCTTCGCAGCCATAGAATGCACCCCATTTTGCATCTCCGGTTAACATACCCGGAAAAAAAACTGACTGCCGTAGCTTCGGAGACTGAGAAACCATTCTTTGAATGTGCTGACCATATGGTGTTTCCAAGCCCGGACCTGCAATAACCAGCTTCGGGAAGCATGAATTATCGAGGCAATCGCCGGAACTTTCTCCATCGTGACTTTCCACCTGCATCAGACTAGATCGAGCTTCCAGCACACGTTCATAAGCCCTAAGCAGCATATCCACTCCCTTTTTCTCATGTATCCGGCTTAGGAAGAGGATATATGTATTACCGACCACCTGAGGACACTTTTGGTGAAAAGCACCATACATCTTATGGTTGAACTCAGGCGGCTCTGCAATACCAAATCCAATACATGATTCTTGTTGGGGCTTGTATGGGCGAAAAGGTTTACGGGCTAGCAGTAGTTCGGCCTCACAGGTAAATAGGGCCCCATTAGCTTCATTTATGATTCTGCGTTCAATTAACTTCCAATAGAACCAATTCCGAATTGCTTTTAATTTTCTTTCTTTCGCTAATTGAAAGTAAGGGTCCAACATGCCATGAGGCATAACAAATACTTTAGGCAATTCACATGGAAATCCTTCGGCCTTATGACGTCTCTTCAACATCTCCACAGCCTTCTTAACCGCATATCCATGATAAAGCCACAAGCCATGCACAATAACTGAATCAAAACGAGTTAGGTTGTTTAAAAGCCATGGTAATAATTTAGCACTGTAGCACCAGGGACTCTTACCAGGCCCGAGTGCTTGAATTTTGAAACCATCGCTTTTTAAAAAAAAATCTTGCGGCTTGTCCAAGCATACTACTTCATTATATACTCCATGTTTTTGTAGCTCAGGTATATAATTCCTTACACCCTGACAGGGACCACCCTGAACTGGATTCATACTTGCTATTACGTGGAGTATTTTCATGCGCAGTTAATGACAAGAACGTTCGAAGCGTTAAGAGGACGTTGATAATCAAATCAATAGTTTGTCGCTATAGGTTATTAAATTCAAGTGCATATTAGCATTAGAATTATCTCTAGGATTCAAATTGTATATTATGAATCCTGAATAGAGTAACTTTTAGCATCTTGATAAATATATATATACAAGAATACTAGATACAAAAATCATCTGTTGGCCCAAGCTTTCTGACCATTCTTCTATACCTGCACATTGTGTATTATGCTTATAATTTACCATAACCTTTATAATGTGAAGCGAGTCCGTATAACTAAGATATTGACTATCTCTTAGTAAAAAAAAAGCCAATTTATACCCTATTATTATACTATGAATTAATTTAAATGTTGAAAATATTTAAATGTTTGTAAATAGTGTACTATTACGAGTTCTTTAACAAATGATTAGGAGTTATTTAAGCATTTTGCGCAGTATTAGGGTCTGAGCATATTTGTATATTTAGAACATGATAGTAAATCTTCTCAATATGGTTTAGCGCAAGCTTAGTATCGAATCTTCTTACATTCTCAAAACCTAGTTCAATAACGTTACTACGTTCTGAAGGCGTAAGAGTCAGAACGTTCTCCACTACTTCAGCGGCCTCTGAAGCCCAGTTATCAATGGTCTGGCTATTGTAAGGACGGCGCGGAATGTAAAACCCTGCTTCACCCGCTACCTCAGTCATGGGAGCCTCACCTGTAGTGATTACAGGACAACCACAAGCCATAGCTTCAGCAATAGGCCAACCAAAACCTTCAGCTAAAGATGGAAACAGGAGGACATCTGCTCCAGAATAAGCTGAACAAACTATATCATCTCCTAAATCACTAATCCAATGTATATCCCCTTTGTAGGGTGATTTTGAATGTGTCTCAAGCAAAATAGAGGATGGGTTATGGCCGACCATTAACAGTGGCATCAATCTCTGGTTGTTCTGTCGCCGCCAAGCAGTATATATTTCAATAACACCTAATCGATTCTTATACCATTCATTACCTCCAATATGAAGGATATAACCGCGGGACAAATCTATTCCAGCTACTTCAGCTAGCTTAGTTCGAGACTCTGTTTGGGCACTCGAGGTGAAAAACCGATTCAACCCATTATAAACTACCTCGGATATTGCCGGGCGTTTTCGATGTAATTTGTGTAATTCATCACGAGTTTTATTAGAAACAGAAATAAAGTTTTTCCCAGTGGAGTAGCCGCGTCGGATATACGCTTGGTAGTAACGACCTGTCCAGCTAGTAGGATTATCCGCTATTTCACCAATTGCTGATAATTGAGCAAGGAAATCGTGGCAATGAATTACGTGGAATCGGTTCGAAACCAAAGGAACCCAAGGCCCTAATGCATGGTCTGTGAATACGAACAATGTTTCAGGGGAGCATCTGGAAAGGCGAATACGAACTAAAAGAGGAAAAACTACATACTGGTCTATATACCCAAGCCATTTTCGAAATCTAGTTGACATAGGCAAGCGATATAACAGTGGCTTTGGAGACCAAACCTCTATGTCATGCCCACGCTGTTCCATTCCCACAGCCAACATCTGGACAAAGCGAGGCATACTTTGAGAACCTAGGAAAGAGGGATGTGAGAAAAATATGATGTGCATATACTAAGATTAGTAAGTCAGCCTCCAACAAAGAATGAAATAGAATATCTTAAATATTTAGCATGCTTCATGCAGCCTTTTTAGCTCTTAACCGGTTCAGTATACAACGGATGTAAGAACGCCGGATATGCCACACTCGGTTGAGTTCTGCAAGTGTAAGTTGGCCAAAATATGACGCCCATGCACTGTCATAATATTGATACCATACATTATAGCCCCTGTGTAGCATAAAACCCAAAGGGTCCCATGGCTTTGGTGAGCCAATGAAATGCAAAATCATCTTATCAGCTACCTGTGGTTTAGGCTGTGTTGCCTCCCATTGGCAGTTGAAGGAGGTAGGCAGCTTCGCAAACTTTCCAGCGCACACTATATTCAGAAGAGATTGGTCATGAGAAGGGAGCTCCCCCTGATATTGCTTCGCAAGAGCAAAGCATTCATTTTTAACTTGCTTAAGTTTCCATAACTTCAAGTTCAAAAGTAATACTCCTGCGTTAAAATATTCTGTCTCAGGACTCATACCTGCTTTTCCCAGATAAAATTTATTTCCTAGGGTATATTCGAATTTACCCCCACCTACTGCTGCTAATATATGTCCATCGAACTCGAAATTTTGAAGCTCGCAAACATCTGTCTCTATAAGAAGGTCTGAATCAAGGTAAAGCACTTGTTCTACATCAATCAAATCAGCAAGCAGTAAGCGACCGTAAGTAGTCCAGTCACCGTGAAGTGACGCAAATACACCAAAATGCTGCTCCGGATTGAAATCTATATAGTTATATGTCCCACAGAACTTTTTAGTTCTCAGGAGCTTTGTAATCTGATTTTTGTCACGAGAACTCATATTAGCACAAAGGAACCATATCCGTAACCCGTCCTTATTAGAGCAATTTCTGATTAGCGAAGATAATGTTGCACCAAGTCCTACTAGTCCCAAGCGGTTAATACAGAAAGCTATGTTCATAAAGAGTATATAGTTAGCGTAATTTCATATTCTCTATCCTTTTCTCATTGATGCTATCATAAGACCACCAACCATGACACTAAAACCCAATGATGTAGGCTGGGCCCACTGGCCCTGCATGATATTAAATAAGCCAAAGCTCAACAGTAGCCAAGGTAAGAGGTTGCCCTCGTTCAACTTCTCATAACAGGCTAAACCAATTTTAAGAATCAATGCTAATCTTAGCAGTATCACTGCAATTCCTAGCAATGGCCCCTGCTCCCCAATGATTCTTCCCCATTCTCCTTCCGCAATCAAAAATTCTGTTTTCCCTGTCAGTAACATACTGCCCACATTGGTTCCCATACCCATTCCATAACCCCAGAAAGGCAACTCTGAGGAAGTGGTTAAGGCACTTATCATACCTCCTAAAAAACGATCAATTAAAACGCCTTCTAATCCGCCTTCCATTTTATTTGCATCGACATACCTGGCTGTAAAGGCTTCCGTTGCTGTATTGAAAAAGCTTAAATTCGACAATAACACCACAGCAAAGGCCCCTACAACACAAGCCATAACCATTCGCAACAGGTGCTCTGATTTTTTTGAAATAGCAATTAGAGTGAAGAAGAGCGTAGCTGCGACCTGGAACATCAAGCCCCGGCTGATGGACAAAGGGATTGACACGAGCAAAGCTGCTGTGGCACCTATGAGCAGCAAGCGGGACACGTTATTGGGGTTAATCCAGAAATAGAAGATAAAGCAGGCCGCAAAACTAAAATATAAGGACGTGCCATTTGTAAAAGAGAATGTGGCGGGTGGCCTAAAGTAACCCATTGCTCCTCCAAAGCCGGCTCCCCCTGCATCACCACCGACTCCAAGATTAACCCAGGCTGACTGAGGGCTGTAGAACTGAAGTGCTATCAGCACTGACATGGGAATAGTCAAGTAAAGTACTGCCACTCCCAACCTTTCTACATCATCTTTATCAAAAAGGCGCCCGATTACGAAAATCAATGGTATGTGGATGAGGTAAATTCTGGCTCCGAATAGCGCCACAAAGATGTTCCCGTGTCCAAAGAAACCTGCCGTGTAAAACCCAATAATGCCAATAACTACTATGCTGCTCAGATATACATTGGAGGGTAGCAGGCCTCTGTGCCAAGCAGTCAGCACCAGCCAAAGCGCTAATGGGTCACGGATAATCAGTAAGGGGGTGGACAACTCTGGCAAAAGCCATTTCCTTAATGCTCCTTCAAACATCAATAGCAGGAAGTAGGCCCAAATTCCATGTTTGAGTACCTTTAGCTGTTTGGCAGAAACAGCTCTGTTGCACCCATCAAACTCTATTTGGTTTGATGCGGCTCCGGGTCTTAATCTTTCTAAATGGCTTGCTACTGGATTCATTTCTTAATGGAAGAAATTTCTAAAGATTAGTTTCACACAAGCAACTGTCTTCTGATTGCTGCTGCCAAGTCAATCTGATACATGACCCAAGGCCTTTTTATGGCTGTTTCCATAGCTTGGTAACCAACCTCAGCAATGGAATCAGGACGCTCTATGCAACCTACCATCGCCTGTATAAGGGCATCTGTAGAACCAGCCTGCACCAACCAGCCATTTTTCCCATGTTCAATCAAATCGGGTCCAGCTGTGCGATGCGTCGTTATCACCGGGGTGCCTTGGGACATAGCCTCTGTGATGACCAATCCGAACCCATCAAAAAGAGAGGGGAATATAAGCAAATCATGCTCCCGCATAAGTTCCAGAATCCGATGATGTGGCAGTGATGGAATCCAGGTATGCTTTGATAAAGCAGCATCCAATGCCGGACAATTGTCAACAGCCTTATGACCGACTACTGTTAATTGGATGAACTTTCTGAGTTTTTCGGCTGCATCAAAGAGAACCGCTACCCCTTTTTGCTGGGTTAACTTTCCCACAAACAACACTTTAAGAGGCTGTTTGCCCGAAAACCTACGATAAGTTCTATTTTCAGCAACGGAAGGAAAACCGTATGGTATCACTTCTATCGGAGCTAATTGGCCAGGATATTCCTTAAGGGTTTCTGCCACAAAATTACTCGCAACAAAAATGCAGTTTGCTAATCGGAGTTCATTGTCTTTCCGGTCGAGCTTTTTCAGCGAGTCACTAAAGCCTGTCATTGTGGAAGCCCATTCCGGCCGAAGCTCTCTCTCAGCTTCCAATAGTCTTTTTGCAGCGCGCCAGTAACCAGTGGGTAAATCATAAAAGCACTTTATAGGGTGCTTTTTTGCCTCCATGAATGAAAACTCTGCCCCATCCTCGTAGGCATAGATAGCTTTAACCCCTTGTCCATTGGTCTTCCTCAATCTACCTGCAACTGCTTTATCCAGAGAGGAGTAAACTGCATCTATACAAAATGGACCTTTTTCATGCGCGATAAGTCTATAGAGTCCACTTCTGGTTGCAGCTAGCCTTCCCAGCTCCCTCCAGGGTGCCGTGCGGGTGTATGGCTTCAAATCTTGATCAAACCTGCGGCGCCTGATTTCACTGAAGGGCTTAACCGAGCTCAGCTGATCTATCAAATCACCGGGAAAAGTCGCAATAGAAGTATAGAATTCATGCAGCATCCTCTCCTTCAGCAATCCTGAGGCGACAGCCCGAACATTGGCATTGCCGGTTGGATGTGAAAAGATTAACGCCATACCTTCTTTTGATTTTTAGAGTGTGTTCTTGCTGTGAGGAGCTTAAACCTCCCAGCGTGTTATTTGATTTTGCCGAAGTATGGCCTCCATTTAGGTTAAACTTGTGCTACCTCTGTTTTGCTTGCCTTCTCAGCTATCACCTTTTGCAGCAGGTCTATGTACTGCGCTACGAAAATAGAAGGCAGAAACTCCTTGACCCTATCCCTCCCTAATCTCAACTGCCTGTTTCGGGCTGAAGCATCTGTCAATAGGATAAGCATGCACTTTGCTAGTGCCTCAGCATCTCCGTTTGGGAAAGTTAGTCCTGCATCCCCCACACACTCTTTCAATCCCCCTAACTCAGATACAATCAGGTTTCTGCCCGCAGCCATCAACTCAAGAGCTACGCCGCCCATGGGCTCATACCACTCAGAAGGTACAATGGCTATTCTGCCTTTGGAAACATAATGCACCAGCTCACTCCCTGCTTTCCTTCCTACAAATGTCACGTGCTGCGTAACTTGGAGTTCTCCAGCATATGCCTCCATTTTAGCTCTCCAGTTCCCATCTCCTATTATCAACAGGCTTGTGGGGCGGTTTACATCTTTTAAGACTCTTGAAAAAGCCAGTATCAGACTGGCTACCCCTTTTTCGCTGACAAGCCTGCCCACATAAATAAAATCATACACTATAGTAGTGTCCTTTAAACCCAAAAAGCTATTTAGAGGAAAAGGGTTGTAGATATGTACCTGCCGAGGCAATGGCTGTGCATTATACATCCACTTAGTGATAGCTACATTCCTAGAAACTAAATATTTAGCAAAAATCCTTTTTAACAGTAACTTGAATCCTCCTACGCCCCCTGCCTTCCAACCGTTTTTTCTCACATGGTAAACTACCGAGGAAGCAGGTGTCAAAGGAGCTCGTTCCCCATCTACCCAGCCACACCCATCAATACATGACACCTGGTATCCTGTATGTACCCAAATGAAAGGCTTCTTAAAGAGCAATATCCATGGTTGTAAGGCCAAGCTAGCTCCATTGAAAAGTATAATGTCAGCCCATCTAACTAATCTTATCTGATGCTTCTCCCCGGGGTTCCTTATTATTTCAACTCCAAGATTGTCAGGCCCGTCCGCAGCTGTTGTGGTAACTACTTTACAGTTTACATGACTCGAAACGAGTAGCTGAGCAAGTGTCAGTGACACATTCTCGAGGCCTCCAATAGAGGGATAAAAAAAATGTGAATATAAGAGCACTTTCATATTGCTTTACTTCATTTATTCTTCTACTCTGATAAATCTGGAGACCTTAATGAGATTATGCTTGCCCCAAGCTCTACGAGCTTCGAACACCTCCTATTCTGGAGCACAAGTTCGGGGAGGGAGAGCAGGCGCCTACCCCATGACCTAAAGAATCCGCTGGACATTATAGGAAAGCTCATTCGGTTAGACCAAAGAAAAACTAAGCTTGCCATCGTACTATACATGTCATCTTAAACATTACCTTGAATAGCACTTAAGAACTGATGTGCAACTACTTTATGGCCAGCTGCATCAGATTGACTTGCCTGGGCAGATAAACACTCGGTCAAGTTCCCCTTCCTATATTCTGTCACCCCGCTTGGAGGTTTCAAAGTGCCAATACCTTTCGGTTTCCATGGAGCGGAGACACAGATTATTGGTAAGCCGTGTACTTTCATCGCCATGATCGAACCGCTTTTATCAGCGAGTGCCAGTGGTGTGGTCGCTATACCTGCTGATGCTTCCGACATCAACTTTGAGATAGCCTCAGGAGGCTGCTCCCCCATAGTATCCACTACTGCCCCAACCGAACCGAATACTCTTTCCCAATTCTGTTGTTCCGCACCGCATCGGCCTGCTATGATAAGCCTTACTTTCAATCCACTTGCAGTGGCATACTCGCGCACTTCATTCGCAAACTCTTCAACCGGTGCTTTCGGGTGGATGGCGCCAAACAATATGAATGACAGCTCATGTAGGTACCCACCTTTAGCAATTTTTACCGCCTCAGGCTTAACCAAGAGGATATTCGAAAACAAAGGCAAAAACTGCGCCTTGTAACCCAGTTTGTTTAATAAGACCTGATAGGCCTGTGTGTGCGTATGAATAACCTGTGGCTTCAAGTTAGAAATCAGAAGTTGTATCAATAGCTTTTGCAGTAATCCCCATAGTTGGTATTTTATTGGCGCTCCCTCATTCATTCCGACCCATAGCTCATGAAACATGATATGCAGTTTGCCTTTACAGATAAACGATAAACGAGAGCAAAGCTCAAATGGCAAACCCTTCGGGTCATAAGCAAAAGGCACGAACTGAAAACTTGTGAAATCAGGGTTAAACTCTTCTATCCAGCCCCTGGCTCGTTCCATCCGATCCTTGAATTTAGTCTTGGATGCCAACCGAAGCACGGCAATCTCTACCTCCCCTTCGTGTTGTTTGCATACTTGCTCCTCATCGATGAAGGTATCGCGAAGCGAAATAATAGTTGCTTTGTGTCCCAGACGTATCAACTCAGATGCGAGGAGACGAGTATAATCCCCTACTCCATCGCATCTTGGCTGCAATGAGCCTGTAAGGAAAACAACAGCAATTTTCTCGCTATTTCTATCTAATTCAACCACTGTAACAGATTAATCTTCCTACTAATCAGGACTATAAATATCACACCACGCCGTATAGTCATAAGTCAACAACTTCAGCGACGCAACATTAATTTCTAGTCGCATTCCGATAGTGTGTCAAAGCATCCTTGACGACTTTTAAGGGATACCTTTTAAGTACTAAATTCTTTCCAATCTCAGCGGAGGTAAAAAAAATATTTTTGAAATTTTTCATGTGGTAAAAGGAGAGCATGAGCATTGAAAAGACTTGTGCACTATTTGTGATATCGCTTGAATTTACTGATCTGTTGTTTTCATCATAATGATGGATAATAAACGTGCTATCTAGAGGTTTAATAGTATATCCTTTTTTAAATAACCTAACTCCATACTCCAGGTATAGAATACCAAATTTGTACATTTCGAAATTCAGGATCTTCCTATCAACGACCGATCTTGGGTAAATGGTAGCTCCACATGAAATCCCATAATAGTCTTTCATTTCTTTCGGGGAATAGGAGTACCCTCTAGGATGAAGTTGACCGGCAATGGGAGCCGGTAAAGCCTTGATTTTATCAGAAGGGTAAAATTCCCCGATAGTCCATATAGTTTCTGGCTCTTTATTAATGGCTATCGTACAATCGGTGATATGGTTTTCAGGAAACTCATGGTCATCATCCATTGTCCTAATATGAGTACCAACACATTGCGTTGCCACGAAATTCCTATTGGCGTATAACCCTTTCCCAGGTCCTCTGACATACTTATAAGAATATTTTTGAGCTAATGCAGAATTTAAGGCAATCACTGAGTCAATATCAGAGTCGTCTGAGATGACGACCTCATAAGGCTTCGGCTTCTGTTTGTCCAGGCTCTCCAGAGTTCTTGCCAAGCTTGCCGCTCTATTGCGGGTTACTAACGCAACAGACAACTTGATTCCGCTATTTGATTGACCGGTCATAAAAAATTTAAGGGCATTAACCGCATCTTATTTCATGTTCACAGTATTACTCCGCTCTGACCAAACACCCCATCCTAGTCCATTCAATAGTGGCTATTGGATACACTCGGTGACATTCTTGACTCAATTAGGAACTTTTCAGCAGTGGAGTGTTTATACTCAAATCAGTGCTGCAAGTAGCCTTGTGCTTCGCTATTCGATAGTCCTCATCAAATGATTTGTTGTCATCCTTTTTAAGAATCACATAGAGGGTGGAGGCCGCAGGATTCTCATCCATGACTATATAGTTGGAATTCTCAACCAACGCATGCCTCAGCTTGAAAGTAGTGAAGTTTGCACCTACCAGAATTATAAACTCTGGTTCTACTAGCCCAGTAATCTGCTCACAAATAGTTTGGCTAATCTCGTCAAGCAACACCATATCAAATCTCTTTATCCCATGGTTTTCCTTAATATGCTTGACGCAAGCCGTTATCTGCGATAAAGAGGGGTCAGACTTGGTACATATCAAGTTAACGTATTTGATTGCACACTCCTTATCGGATATAGAACCACGTTCTGTGTAGCTATTCCTACCTATTTTGATATCAAAAACTGATGAATTTGCCTGGTCCTCATTTATGCTAGTGAGAATGGCTCTTTCACCGGTACTCCGAGTTGATGCCCCTATCCTTAGGATGGAGTGTATTTTTACATTCTGTACTAACTCTTGAACTCTCAGGTGGAATTCCTCCTCCGAAGGCATCGAATAATACTTATACTTTCTGATTAGGCTGATGTATATTTTCTTTAATTGGCCTAATTTTGCCCACTTCATTAACCGTATGAAATAATCTATTTCTAAAGCAGGTGGCAAAGCGGAGTGATGATTCGGAATGTGCAACGCTCTAAAAGTATAGGATAGCCCAGCAAGCCATTTAATACGAAGACTAATTAGAGATTTATGTAACGAATCTACAGCTCCTACTATAGTATAGGGTCTTTTGCTCATGGCCTCATCGGTGGTAGCAACATGGCTACTCAACTCATCGGCATACCTAATCTGCTGACAAGCCCTGAGCATTTTACATAAGTTCAAAACCCAATCATTGAAGCTTAAAGGGGGAAGTTGGTGTATAGTATAACGTTCCTTTGACTCAGGGTGGCTAGGGCAGGATATGAGATTCGCCTTGTTGTGCAAAAGGCCTACTGCCCAGCGGGTACGTACCAACTCAGTGTGGTTAAGCGTCGGAAATTGATCAGCGCGTAAAGCAGCCTGGCCTAACTTTCCTTTGCAGAGTAAACTGATAATCAGGTAAGCCCACTCAATTGGATCAGGGTCGGAGGGCTTATAATTGCTGAGATTATTCAGGTTGGGTCCAATAATCCAATATTCCGCTTCGGCCGTTTTACCTTTGTACAAACTACAGATACCTAGTCTAAGCTTCGGCTCACTCATATACGATACGTAGCTTAAGCTCTTTAAGTAGAAAGCCTCTGCTTCATCGTAGCGACCTCTTTTTAGTTTTTCATCTCCCTTACGCAAGTACTCTAAGTGTAATCCGTTACCTAAAATGTGGTTGCTAGTAAGTCCGGATTCTCTTTCTACAATTCGTAGTGGCTCGAAGGGGTTGACCTGAATTATTTTCTGGTTAATACCAAGGTTTTTATATAGGCAATACCATTGGAATATTTGATTCCTCTGTTTAAGGGTATGACGCGAATGAACAAGCCTATACCCTTCATTGATTATCGCCTCAAGCGTTCGTGTATTTTTGAATAAGTAATCCAGCTTATCTAACACATTGGTTTCATCAGCGAATACGCAGTTCTGCATGTCAATAAAACCAGCTGCTTCAAGAGAGGGACTCCTTTCTGTAATCAAACAGGATTTGGAACCGGGAATCTCAAAATGTTTGCGAACGATTTCTTTAGCAATGGCTCCACAAGCCGGGACAAACCAAGAAGCGTTTATTGTGCGCGCGTACATTTCCCCGTGTATCATCATCGAAGAACGGCTCTCATAACCTAGATGGGGAAACGTTAATGCAGGATATTGCTTGGAAATCAGCTTGTGTATTTTCTGACGCCAAGGATACAATGGACTCATAGATCCATTAAATAGAACCGGTATTATCTTTGCTTGCTTGTAGTCATGGTAGATATCGCTGTCTATAAAATTTGGCCAAACAAATAAATAATCAGCAATTTCAGGGGTGTGTTCTGCAGTCGTCGTGCTTATCGAAAAAAACGTTTCTATACCCCAGTGGTCCATATCCGAGATAAATCCAGCACGACAATCACACCAAGGATCCCCATTATGCAACCCCAGTTTTGGTATGTCTGGATGACTGCTTGTATTTTTAATCGTAAGCTTTTTGGATAAAGAAGTCCTGTAACCACCCTCGAAAAGAGCCAAATCGGGTTTATGGGTTTCACAGACTTGCAGATAATCACAATCCTCGTTGATGATAATCAAATCAAAGAATTCAGCCAAACATTTTACATGAAGTTGCATATGCAACTGTATAAAGAGAGGTGCAGCGCTATGATTCCACTGAAAGAATATTAGTTTAGGTTTCTTGTTCAACTGCTCCATTTACTTTTCATTTCTTGATTATTGGCGCCCTGACTCCTTTTCTTTAGCAGCACCATAAGACAAACCCTCTTTTTTTGAATGATAAAGCCTATTGTTGACTAAAATGCTTATGATTCTTGGATGTGATTACTTGGTTTTATATGTGATGATTTAAATTGATTAACGACTATAGAACTCACTATCATGACAAAATAAAGGACATTACTAAAATCAGGATGTTCTTTTCTTGATTATTTTCAACAGTTCCTGCTTCAAATCTAACCTTGCATTTAACTCTCTATAGGAAATGAGAAGAGACAATACCAGAATGGCCATACCTATGAAGAACGACAAGGGCGTTACAACGATTTTTATCGAAATGAAACAAAGTATAATCAGTATGAATTGAGAGAAAAAAATCTTGTAGAAAGCATTGTAGAATTTGAATTGATACTTAAAGTTTGCCACTAGAAGGTTTTGGAAAAAGAGCAAGAGATATCCCGCCAAAAATGCCATACCCAGGCCATTGAGGCCGAATAGATAATACCCTAAAACGCTTAACATCACCATATAAATATTTGCTACCAGTTCACTCCAAAAAAAAATACCCGTAGCTCCTTTCGCTAAAAATATGAAACCAACCGCCCAACTGCCTGTTTTTAACAACATCCCCAAAGTCGCCCAGTGCAGCATTCCGTTTATAACAAGAAACGCATCAGTGTAGAGAAGAATAATCGCCCAATCTACAAATGCAATGAACCCTATCAGAATCGGGGCGATGATAAGTATAGCTATTTCCGCCTGTTCGTTGATGGCATTCTTAGTAGCAATATTATCCATGGAAACCTCAGCTAAACGGGGATAATAATCGGTCATCATAGCCGTAAAAATCATTCCCACATAGGTATTAATCATGGCAAATCCTGCGCTGTAAAAGCCTACTTGCTCCACTCCACCGGTCCGGCCAATAAATATTTTCAAGATATAGGAAGCAGCAACGGTGATTAACCCGCTGAGGCTTAACATAAAGCCCATTTTTAACATCGGGAGCCCTTCTGTTTTTAGCACTAAGCTGCTTATAGCAATTTTGGGGATATGTATTTTAGAAGAAAAATACCAAGAGCAGGCAAGTGCTATCAAAGAGCTTACTAGAATGGCTGGAACAATCCCCTTGATACCTAAGAAATAATAGATTGGAATTGAAGTAAATAAACCTAAAACCATTCCTGCGATATCCGCCTTAGCCAGGAGCTTTAGCTTTCGCATGCCTTGTAAAATCACCATCTGACCAGCACTCAGTTGTGCTAGGAGTAACGTGACAGAGATCGCCATAAAGGCAACTGTGTAATCTTTGGAGCCAAAGGTCAGCTCACTCAAGAAAGAGGACAAGGACAGGGTAACCAGTGTGCCCAAAATCCCCGACAGCCAGACCAGGCGTCGCAATACGGAGACAGTCACTCCTATTTTCTCATCATCTCCAGCTGCGACTGAGACACTTCTCACCGCACTTGTTGCCAATCCAAAATTAGTCATGCTTCCTATCAATGCTGTCGTTGAGACTAGCAATCCCGCTATTCCCATCCCTGCTGGTCCAAGTAGTACTGCAATGAATTTCGTTCGCATGATTGAGATGAGGATATTAAATACTTGTACCCCTCCGAATATGGAGGTAGCTTTTATGATTCGTTTATATGAATCTTGTTTAACTGTCATTTCAGTGTTTTGAGGAGATTTCTAAAGCTGGCTTAAATAGGATATTCTATATGCTTTTTACTTTCCAAAAATTCTTTTTCTTCATATCCTTACTTTTGTAAAAACCATAGCCATACCTGCTTCCGCTTCCCTTCTTAGCGTCGTTCAGAACAACCATAGGACTGCTCAGCTCTTTGTTTCTGTAGATGTTCTCAAGTATTGCCAGTTGCTCCTTATGGGTGTAGTTATACCGGATAATGAAAATGGTGGAATCAATGAGGGGGCCCAGGCAGAACGCGTCTGCCACTTGTCCCACAGGGGCAGTATCTATGATGATGTAATCAAAGCTAGCTTTCAGGTTGTCAATGAACTGCGCCAGTTTCACAGACATCATCAATTCTGCAGGATTAGGTGGAATCGTGCCTGCACTCACAACAAACAGCCCCTCGGTATTCTCCACAGGCATTACAATATCATCAATTAGGATGCTGGCCGATACCAGGTAATCAGAAATACCAAAAGAGGATTCCATTCCTATGTTCTTGAACAGCTTCGGGTTACGCAGGTCCAGCTCAAGCAACACCACCTTTTTACCTGTCAGAGCCAGGGTAGCCCCCAGGTTGATAGTGAAGAACGTCTTTCCCTCGCCACTCATACACGAGGTAACCAGCATGACCCTGTTCTCCTTATCAATGGCAGCAAAATTCAGCTTCGCCCGGATAAGCCGAAATGTCTCAACGATAGGAGAACGGTTGCCAACCGTTACAACAAGTGTTTCACTTGAAGTATTGTGCATCAACTCCCCTAGTATGGGCACACTTGTCAGGTGCTCCACTTCTTTTTGGGTCTGCACTTTGGTATTAAACAACCCATACACAAACACGCCTGCAAACGGCACAGCCAAGCCGAGCAAGATGGACATCAAAAATATATTTCGTTTGTTAGGACTTATCGGATAATCTGTCGCGATGGCCGGGTCGATAATCCTGGAGTTGGAGATGCTGGCTGCCAGCGATAAAGCAGACTCTTCACGCTTCTGCAGGAGGTATAGATACAGGTTTTGCTTGATAGCCTGCTCCCGGTTTATTTCCAGCAGCTCCCTCTCCATAGACGGCACCTTGCTTATTTTGGATTTATACTGCCCCGAGCTTGCCCTCAGGTTATTGCTCGTGATGATGAGTCCCTTCTTGATGTTTCTCAGGTTTTCGATAATGTTGGTACGCAGGTCCTTCAGTTGTTCATTGATGTTATGCACCAAAGGGTTGTTGGGGAAAGCATTGCGTAGAAGCCGCTCCCGCTCTAGTTGTAGTTCATTGAATTTTGAAATCAAACCCGCAAGCGTAGGATCCTGGATGGACAACGTACTCGGCACCATCTTGTACTGGTTATTATCGCTTCCTAAGTACTCTTCTATTGACTCTAAAATCTCAATCTGAATGGCCCAGTCTGACAATTTGCTGTTATACCCGCTCGCCTGCTCCAGATACTGCGAAGCCTGCGTGCTGACATCCGTGAGTTCGTTTTCGCGCTTATACCTCTCCACATCCTTCTCCACGTCAGAGAGCTCCGTCGTAATATACTTTAAGCGCTCATCCAAAAAATCAATGGTACTGGATGCCTGCAGATTTTTATCCTCTATCGCTTCCTTATTATACACCTCCACCAATTTGTTGATGATGTGTATTCCCTTCTCAGGCACGGGATCGACTAGGCTTATTCTCAAAACACTGGCATCGTCACGCTGTGGTAGAATGGAGATGCTTTGGTTATAATGCTGCGCCACCCGTTTCAGGTCCTGGAAGACTACTTGTATTTTTTTGCCGGCTGGTATCTCGCTTGCTAAGACGCCGCGCGCAGCTACAACCGTGAAAGCCCCATAAGGCCTGTTGACTTGCTGTCCGAATTTGTGAGTGGCTACCTTACCAGAATCCTCTTCCAGCACATAGGTGTTGTCTGACTTCAGATGGATGATTACGGACTTCCCAAAAGCGCTTGAGTCATACTGGCTTACCAAAACTTTGATGGGCACATCCTTCCCATATACCTCCTCGCTCTTCACGCGTCCCTCTACCAGGTAACTCGTAGACAGGTCCAGCTCTCTGACAACCCGCTCCATCAGGCTTAGAGAGTAGAGCACTTCTATTTCGTTGTTAATGTTCTTGGAAGTTTTACCTACGCTCAAATCCCCTAAGGCCCCTGCATCAGCTTCACTGTCTCCTTTCAGCAGGATGGTACTACTGATGCTATACTGCGGGGTGGTGTAGTAAAGACAGTACAGATAAGCTCCTGCAAAGCCCAGCGCACCACCAATCAGGAAGAGATACCAGTACTTGAGGTACTGGCCAATCATCTCTTTGATGTCTTTGGCCTGTGGTTGCTCTGACTTGAGTGGAAACAGCTCTCTATCTTTCATTTTTGACTACTCCTAAAAAACCTGTGATACCAGTATGGTGACGACAGACAATAATGCCAGCCCTACAGAAATACCGAATTGTAAATTGGAACGTCCTGGGCTTACCTGAACGGCCTTCACCCTATCCGGCTCTACATAGATGACATCGTTCTGCTGTAAGTAGAAGTAAGGAGAGTTCAGCACATCCTTACTGTTCAAGTCGATTCTGGACGTGATGCGTTTCCCATCCTGCTCCCGCACTATCAGGACATTTTCCCGCTTGCCGTAGGGTGTCAAATCCCCCGCAAGGCCCAACGCCTCCAACACGTTTATCCGCTCATGGGGCACCGTGAAGGTGGAGGGATTGTTCACCTCGCCGATGACGGTTATCTTGAAATTCATATACCTCATATCCACAATCGGGTCTCTGGCGTACTTGCCCAAAACCGATGTCAGGTGCTCCTTGGCCTCCTCTTTTGTAAGACCTCCCAGATGCACTTTTCCTAACACCGGGATTAGCACATAGCCATTTCTATCGACCTGGTAGCCCACTGGCTTTGCCGATGCACCCGAACTGTTTCCTGCCCCCCCAACCTGAATTATGCCGCTGTTGAACATGACATTAGACTCAGCGCTAAGGCTGGTGATGGTAATATCCAGAATGTCATTTGGCTGAATCCTGGGATCCACATCATTCAGAATCGGCTCCTCTTTTGTCTCCTGTTCCTTCAAATCACTCAGATAGGTGAGGTTCCTTGGAGAGCAGGAAATCAGAAACAGCAAACAACATATAATAAGGGCTTTGGTAATCATATATTGTAGATTAGCAGTCACTATAAGGTATACGCCAATAATAAAATTATAACCACATATATTTGCAATTATTCCATAAAATATTCTGTAAAATTGGATTTAGCCGTCTCATAAGAGGTTATACCGCAACTCTCACAGGCCAATTAAAACTTTATATATTTCAATTATATGTTATTTTAAACTCGCTCCCTTACCCATACATCCTATGTTATGATTAAGCCGATTTTCTTATCTGTGGCTGATTCATAAGTTCATCTAGCCACCGTTCCTATCGAACAGGAAATCTTAGTCTACTAAATCATACCAGAGCTTTATCCGTATCAGCTACTGCAAGTATTTCATGTGTGAAGCAATCAATGACATACTCTATGTCCTCTGCCTTCATAGGCACATACAGTGGTAGCATGATTGAGTTTTCCTGCAAATCTTCAGACACTGGAAGAGAAACTCCTGGCATGTAGTTTTTATAGGCGGTCTCCCGGTGTGTGTTCATAATGCCTCTTCTGGTGGCTATGCCTTTATCCAGCAGGTGCTGCATCAACGTGTTCCTGTCTACTGGAGCAGTGTGTTTCAGGTAGATGCTGTAGGATTGGAAATTACTGAAGTACCCCTCCTTCTCTTCGGGCAACCGAATGGAGGCTATACCTTTGAAAGCTTGGTTATAAGCTGCCGCAATTTTCCTACGCTCCTCCACAATCCAATCCAGTTTTTCCAGTTGTTTGATACCCACTGCTGCCTGTATGTCTGTCATGCGATAGTTGTAACCAATTTCTACGTGGTCCTCGAAAATAACCCTATCAGACTCATGGCGCACCCTATCATTCACAGACATGCCGTGCTGCCGCAAAAGCTTCAGCCTTTCATAGTAATCCTGTCTGTTGGTCGTAATCATCCCTCCATCCCCTGTCGAAATCACTTTCCGTGGGTGAAATGAAAAGCATACCAGTTCTGAGTGTGACCCAACTTTTTTGCCTTTGTAGGCAGAACCGGCAGCACAGGCAGCATCCTCTATCAATTTCAGACTATGCCTATTGCAGAGTTCCTGAAAAGCATCGATATCGGCTGGCATACCTATCTGGTGTACCAGCAGAATAGCCTTGGTTCTTTTTGTTATCCTTTTCCCCACGTCAACAGGGTCAAGGTTGTACGTATCTGGTTGCACTTCGGCAAAGACAGGAGTAGCCCCAACATATTTTATTGAGTTAGCAGTGGCAATGTAGCTCATGGATGGGCAGATTACCTCATCACCTGGCCCTATACCTGACACAATCATAGATAGGTGCAGCGCTGTGGTACAGTTTGACACTGCCACTGCATACTTCGCCCCGGTATAGGCGGCGAATTTTTCTTCAAATTCCTGTACTCTTGGACCTTGGGTTATCCATCCAGTCAGGATAGTGTCGTAAGCGGCTTGGGCTTCCTCCTCTGTAATAAAGGGTTTTGCAATAGGTATCATAGGCTTAATGCTGTTGTTTTTTTCTTTTCAGAATACCACTGGCTCAGTTCTATCAATCCTTCCTCTAAACTTACAGTTGGTTGAAAGTCCAGCAATCTTTTTGCTTTGCTATTGTCTGCTAACCGCCGACTGACAGGATTCACAGTATTCTCCTCTCTGAACTCAGGTATGAGTGACGAGTTGTTTACTTTCAGTATTACCTCCAATAATTGCTTCAGGCTGGTTTCTTCACAATTGCCAACGTTGAAGACCTCGTCTGTCACAACAGAGCATAAGGCGGCGACATTTGCTTTTGCCACATCCCTAACATACACAAAGTCCATGGTGGTACTGCCGTCTCCGTAAATGAGTGGTGCATTGCCGTCACGGATGCAGTCCAGCCAACGAATCATCACTTCTGTGTATTTGCCATCGGTATCCATTCGTGCACCATACACATTGAAGTAGCGGAGCGCTACATAATCTAGTCCATGCATGAATCTATAGCTTCTGAACAGTTGCTCACCCCACTGCTTTGCGCCGCCATAGAAGGTCTGGTTATCATATGGATTATCTGTCTCGGGAGTAGGGAAGTGCTGGGCCAATCCATATACTGAGGCGCTGGAACTATAAATCACCTTCTTCACCTTATGCTTTACGCACAGTTCTGCTAGCTCAAATGTCGATTTCAGCATCACGTCAAAGCCCTCCCTGGGGTTAGCAGCACAGGCATTGATGCGTAAAGCGGCCATGTGAAAGACATAATCCGCACTTGCGATGCATTTCTCCAATAGCGCCGTGTCTCTAATGTCCCCTTTAACAAACTCAACGACTGGGTTTTCTATGAAAGAACCCATATTGTCAAAGCTCCCTCGTATCAGGTTATCCAGAATGATAATTTTCGCTGGATTGCTTCTTAGTAGTTCTTCCACTACGTAAGAACCTATGAAACCGGCTCCTCCGGTTATAAGGATGACACTGTCTTGAATCTTGTTATGCATGGGCTTGATTGTTTAGACTAAGGATAAGAATGCCACTGATGATGAATATAAAACCAATGAAGGAGAGCGTAGACAGCCTGTCCTGAAACAAGTAATATCCTACTCCGATTGTTAAAATGAAGTTTACACCCGTTGCAATGGGTATAATCAAGGAAAAGCTGTTAGTTGATAAGGCTTTGAAGAAAGCAAGAGCAGAAAAGATAATCAATAGGAAAGCTGCGATGAAAGGCAGGTTCAAAACTAGTTTCAGCCACTCATTCAGAGTCTCAAGGCTTTTTCCCTTCAACTGCCATTTTATCAATGCGGCGCCCGATACATTGAAGGCGGCATAGAGCAGGATGTAAAGTATCGTTCTGGTCATTTACTTGATGTTTAAAAGCACCCTTGTTTCTGAGGAAGCCTCCATCACTTCCTCCACAATCTCGTCTATCACAAACACTGGTCTTTTCCTGCTGGCATCCAGCGTACGCCACAGATACTCTGCGATGATTCCTAAAGAGATATTAGTAATCCCAAAACCCACCATCAGGATAGACAACAGCGCAGGCCAACCACTTGCCAAATCGTCAAACATGATTTTCCTGAAAATGATGTACCCAGACCAAAAAATCCCTAACAGAAAAAAAACTATTCCTATGAATGAAACTAACCGGATGGGGGCGAATGAGAATGCAACAAATGAATCAATCAGCAGCTTTATCTTTTTGGATATAGTCCACTTGGACTTTCCCAGCAGCCGGGCTCTTTTGTCGTAGGTTATACCTGTCTGCTTGAAACCTAGGCTCAAAATCTGAATGAAGATGGAGGAATTATTCTCTACGTTATTATCCAGGCAACCTTTCACCTTCCTGCTGAACATGACAACATCAAAACCCTTTTTTGGGAAGTTAGGAACAGCATATCTTCGCATCAGTGTGGCATAGGCGGACGAGAATAACTGTTCTGCTCTGGCTACTGCGGTGGAATTCCTGAATGCCCAGGTAATATCAACACCTTTGCTTTCCATCTCATCATACAGTTGACTTACTAGCGAGAGTGGATCCTGCAGGTCAGCATACATAAACGTGATGTAATCCCCGTTCGCTCTGTTTATACCTGCTCTTAGGGCGGCATGCGAGCCGAAGTTTCTGGAAAAGCTGATTATCTTATAGGTATAGGAAAGGTGAGGTGCGCTCTTCAGTTTTTCCATGGTTTCGTCTGAAGAACCATCGTTTACGAAGATTATTTCGGTATCATATTTCGTCACCTGCTGAAAATACGAGTTCAACTCAAATACTAGGTGGTCGATGTTTTCTGCTTCGTTGAAAACCGGAATAATTACGGATACCTTAGCCATGTTATGGAATTTTACAGCATCTCAATTTTTGTGTGGGCGTTCAAGTCTCTGGCAGGGTTGCCTGCCATTTTCGCTCCGCTCCCTACACCTTTTAATACATTGCTACCTAAGCCTACCAGTGATTCATCACCTATACTTATGCCGTTGATGATGTTGGTTCCGCTACCGATGTAGCAGCTTTTCCCTATGTTAGTCCCACCCGCCACTACTACATTACTTCCTATGAGCGTATACTCCTCCACCACTACATCGTGATGTATGACTGTGTTAGGAAGAATGCACACATGGTCCCTGATTTGAGCATTGCTGGTAATCACCACGCCTGCCATAATCAGGCAGTTTGACCCAACGTGAACATTCCGCCCGATACAGGCTCGTGGGTGAATAGCATTAATATACCTGCTCCTTTCTATACCTAGTGAGCTGATTATTTCCTTTCGCTGCCGAAATGAAATAGGACTGCCAGGCACAGCAAGTACATGAAGCTCCCTGTACTGATGCAGGATTTCTCGGTTGTAAATATCATATTGCTTTGACTCTTTGTGAGCATCATCATCCACAAAACCGATGAACTCAAACTCATCAAAATTGATACAGTCCAATGCCTCTGTTCCATTGCCGTTAAAAGGAAATATGACGAGCTTTTTCCTAGGCATTTTTATAAGCATTTAGGACTCCAATTACATGACTCACTTCCACATCCGTCAGTTCAGCATACATGGGTAATGACAGACAGTGGGTTGCCAAGTATTCCGCATACGGACAATCACCTTCGCTATAACCTAGATGCTCGTAAGCTTTCTGAAGGTGACACGGCACCGGGTAGTGAAGACCAGGGAAAATATTGTTCTCATTTAGGTAGCTGATAAGATCATTTCTGTGCTCAGTAGTTATCACAAAAAGGTGGTACACTGACTCAGCCCAATCAGGTTGAGTCTGCATTTGAATATAAATATTATCAATTTCGTCTTGGTAACGCTTTGCGATGTGTCTTCTCCGCTCATTCCATTCTGGCAAATACTTTAGCTTCACAGAAAGAGAAGCTCCTTCCAACCCTCCCATCCGCATATTATATCCTACTTCATCATGAAAATAACGAACAGTTGAGCCGTGGTTTCTCAGGCTATGCAGGTGCGAGTAATATTTTTCATTGTTTGTAGTTATACCTCCGGCTTCACCACATGCACCGAGGTTTTTACCTGGGTAAAAGCTAAAACAGGCCATTTCGCCGAAGCCTCCTACAGGAGTGCCTTTGTATCGTGCTCCTTGGGCCTGTGCGCCATCTTCCAGAAGATATAAGCCATATTTCTTGCATATTGCCTGCAACGTCTCGATATTAAAAGGCTGGCCATACAGGTGTACACCTACAACGGCTTTTGTGCGTGAAGTTACCTTGTCTTCTATCTTAGCTGCATCTATCTGCCAGGTATCGGGAGTGCAGTCAACAAAAACAGGTATAGCTCCTGTGTAGGAAACGCCCCATGCAGTTGCAATAAAGGTGTTGGCCGGAACGATTACCTCATCACCAGCCCCAATACCTAAAGCGAGCATTGCCAGATGCAAGGCTGATGTACCATTGTTTACCCCTACCGCATATTTGGTCTGGCAGAACGTAGAAAAATCTTTCTCGAACTCTTCCACAAAGGGACCTCCTGAAAAGGCGGTATTTTCATACACCCTCTCAAAAGCTTCGAATACTTCCTGCTTTATTTGCTGATGCTGACCTTTCAGGTCAAGGCATGATATTTTTTGCTGGATGGCTAAGGTATCCATACTAAACAAGGATTTGATTTGCATATTTCATCAACCTGGCAGGATTACCAGCTACCACAGCATTGTTGGGTACATCCCGGGTAACAATCGAGCCTGCACCAACAATGGCTTTTTTACCAATTCTTACTCCGCAAAGAATGGTGACGCTTGAGCCAATAGATGCCCCCTCTTCTACATTGGTCTCGATGCAGTGCCAATCATCTTCTGTCTGGAGAGAGCCATCGTCATTGGTAGCCTGAGGATATTTATCATTTATGAACGTGACGTTGTGCCCAATGAAAACATCGTCAGCAATATGAACACCTTCACAGATAAAGGTATGGCTGGAAATTTTGCAGTTTTTGCCTATTGTAGCTCCTTTCTGGATCTCTACAAATGTCCCAACTTTGGTACCATCACCTATACTACACCCATAGGCATTTACGAAGTTATAGATTTTCACATCCTTACCGAGCCTCACATTCTGCAGGCTCTGTTTGTCATTATTGATTGTAACAGTATCCATGTGCGTTTAGATTAGAACTTCTTGAATAGTATGTGTAACTGGTGAAGTCGATGACTCTAGAATTACCTCGCGTCCGTTATGTTTAATAGACTCACTTGATGCCTCCAGTATCCGGACAACATCTAACCCAAGTTGGCAGGAAGACTTCGGCTCCTTTTTTTCCTGTATTGAGGAAATAAAATCATTCGCCATACCTAGAAGCGCTTCAGTTGTTGCAAGTTTGGGAACATGTATATCACCAGTTCGGTAATCAATCCGTACCTTATTCTTTTCTTCATCATTTAAGTAACTATACCCTGTGTCGTATATCTTTACCTTTTCTGTTGGCTCCAAATCGTTATACAAAATCATTTTCTGATCACCACCAATCAACATCATTCTTACCTTCACCGGACTTGTCCAGGAACAGTTAAAGTGAGCTATAAAGCCTGATGCATAATTGACAGTGAGGTAGGCAATATTCTCGATATTATTATTGGTATGCGTGATTCCAGTAGCATTCACACTATAGGGGCGCTCCCTTACAATGTAGTTCAGAATAGAAATGTCGTGAGGTGCAAGGTCCCACAGCACATTGATGTCTGACTGGAAAAGACCAAGGTTGATTCTGGTAGAATCCAAGTATTTGATATTTCCCAGCTCTTTATTATCGACGAGGTACTTCATTTTCTCAACCGCACCTGTATATAAAAAAGTGTGGTCAACCATGAGCAGCACGCCTTTTTGCTTTGCCAGGTTTATCAGCAGTTCAGCTTCTTCAGTGGAAGACGTCATAGGCTTTTCTATCAGTACATGCTTTCCTTCTGCCAGCGCCTTTCTGGCCAAGGTAAAGTGCGTGGATACCGGGGTAGCGATAATCACAGCGTCAATGTCAGGGTCGTAGATTATGTCTTCTGCGTCTTGCACGCCCTTTATAGTAGGAAATACTTTCCCCAGTTGCTGCAACCGTTCAGAGCGACCATCCGCCACAGCTTTCACGCAGCAATCCGCCGCAGCGAAAAAGTTCCTTACCAGGTTAGGTCCCCAGTACCCATAACCGATGATGCCTACATTTACCATAGCTTTGCTGTTAGAGTAGTAAAAAAAATCGACCCATTGTTTGCACATATATAATTCCATTTGGGCACACCGATTAATAGAACTTGTAATTATTCTGATGCAACCGAAAGCTTACTGTTGTTTATGTTTTTAGCACGTGAGTACAATACATAAGGACCATAGCTTTCTTTGCCTTGCAGAAACCAGAGTAAAACACTCTTGTTCCTGCTCTGAAGCTCTGGTACTACCTCACCTGTATTCCCGTCCCCTGTCTCCAGAGTACTACTATAATGCAACCCTGAGGCTGTCAGTTGTTCTTTGAGCTCATGGGTGATTGCTCCCTGAGCGAAAACAGCGAAATCCATATCAGAAAGGAGTATTAGGAATTTATCGTTGGGTTGATAATCCTTTTCCCTTATCCAATTACCCTCGGCATCATAAGCGTATTGTATGTATGGCGTATATACCTTCCAGCCTAGTGCCCGACCGGCGAAGTAAAATTCGTAGGTAAACCCTAGAAGTACTTTGTAATTACCTGCACCTATTGAGGAGGCTGCTATATGTTGTATCCTGCTTCTGCTCCTAGCTTCTTTTCCTTCCAACCCCAGCCCTGTTCTAAGAAAAAGAGATGTACCAACTGACCAAGTCATCAGAATTATTAATGTAACGGCGCATATCTTTTGTAGAGACATGTTAGTAGGATTCTCAGCAGCTCTCAAAAATATGCCGCTGCCTAATGCTAAGAAATATGGTAACAGATACAGAACTCTGAATTCATATACCAAAGTGGCAAAAATCATTGCTATGGTTATGACACTTGCTAATAAGAGCCCTTTATGGCGATAAAAAATAAGTCCTGCTAACGCCAATATTGGAAAAAGTGGACTAAATGTTTTTACAAGTGCTTTTAACATTTTAATCCATAGTTGGTAATTGAATAATCCCAGGAGCCTGCTTTGAAATGACCTCGATGCATCTATATTCTGTGTTACCATCGTTGCCATGTCATTATAAAGCATGACAAGACTCTCCCAAACAGGTAGCAGCAGCAGAACCACGGCAGTCAAACCTCCAGAGAAAAAATATAGGCCTAATAAGGCGGTGGTCTTCCATTTGTGATTACCTTTTTCTTTTGAAATCGATAAAACAACTAACTCTAGAACAACAAGGGGATAAAGAAAAATCGCAGAAGGCCAGACAAGTGCTGCCGATGCTGCCAGTGCCCCAGCAACCATTATACTCCTTTTTGGAATAGATTCGCTTCCCCTTTTGCTGGCCGAATGGAGTATCCAGCAAGCTGCTAGGCAAAGCGCTATGACCCAGCTGTCTATCCTTGCCATTCGCTGAGAAAGAACGAATAGGGGGTCTAGTAAAAATGCTAGACTTAATCCAAAAGCTGCATATACTGGTACACGTCTAGCTAATAACCACCCCAAAGCCATGGTCGCCGCTATCGAACCTCCCAATAGTGAAGCGATTCTTGGCCCTAGCCCAGACGGGCCACCTAGTTGAAAACTTACTTCTGCAATCAAAGGACCTATGTAGGACCACAGTAGAAGAGGCTTATCTTCTGCCACTCTCCAGGTAACAGACCAATCACTGTGAGGGTCCAAAGCTAACCTGCCATAATCTGTAATCTGAGCCTCATCCTGTTGTAAATGAGGTAAAACATCTAAAGTTAAAAGCTGAATGAAGAAAGCAACAACTAAAGCTGTACACCACAACCACCATACCCACTTAGTAGATGTGCCGACTGATGACCGTATTGTCAAAAGACTGCTCAGCGTATGATTGTATGTTAGCTTTTCTTGCATATAATTAAATTGCCATTACTTAATATTATGAGCATGAATAGTTACTGAACACCTCTTACTAAATAATTTGTAAGGCCCATATGGCTGTCGGTAAATTCTGTACACATTTTGTACTCTATCTAAAATGGTTGTATTGCTGTAATCTATGCCATAAACTTTGACTATCGGATTTTCATAGACATAGTAGGTCCCACAATCAATCATATCATATTCCTGAATTTGTTGTTTATGCTTTTCAGTCAGTTGCTGAACTGGTATAATAGCGTAGTTTACAAGTGGCAATACTTTCCGTATTTTTTCTATTGAAAGAGTTTCAAAAGCAGAGTTATAAGGTGCATACATTTTCTATCCAATTGAGCGACCGGCATAATAGAATTCAAATGATGAAAATAAGGCTACAGTATGCTCCCCAGTACCAATCATAGATATAGCAGCTTTGTGCATCAAGGTACTATCGCGCTCCCCCCGCTCCCCAAGTGCTACCATGGTACGGGAAAAAAAGGAGAATGCCACTGGCCAGGCAACTAGTAGCGTAAGTACCGCCACCGCCATCTTTGGAAATCTTGCTCTAGGCTTTGTCTTTGGATGTTCTTTCAGTTGATAAACTACAGAAGCGGCTAAAATGAAATATGGCAGCAGGTATTGAACTCTGCTTATGTAAACGACTGTACTTATAAGCAAAGCAGTTGCAGTTAAACACGCAATACCTAATCCTATTTGCCTATACTGAAATGCCCCAAAAATTGCAGTCAAAAATAAAACCGGGGTGAATTTTAGAACACGTAACAACTCTAGAGAGGTTGCAAGCTTTTCATCTAGATATGAGGTTCTTATTTCGTTTCCAGGCTGCACGTTAATTATCAATGCTTTTACTATACTTTCAAACATCTCAATTACCTGAAGTGCAATTGGTATAATCATAATTCCCCCCATTATGAACCCACCAATTCCGAAATATAAAAAGGGCCAAAGTTTCAAGTTCCAACCTTCTCCTGCCAATCTGTTTGCCCTATAAAACAACTCAAGCAAGATGAGAGGAAAGAGGAAAACAGCAGAAGGCCATACAAAGAAAGCAAGTGCTGTTAGTGCACCAGAGATTACCACAAATAAACGATTGTAACCTTCATGCTGGAATCCAAGAGCATTGGTTCTGAGTATCCAGCAACTTGATATACACAATGCCATTGTCCAACCGTCAACACGAGCAGTCGTGTAAGCCTGGACGAATAGTGGATCTAAAAGAAAAACTATACCCAATATGAAGGACACTTTATACGATAAACCTCTTGCTAAAAGCCAGCCGACAATCGCTGTCGCAGCTACAAAAGCTCCTACTAATCCAGAAACTCTAGGCCCAACCTCTCCTATAGATAGATAGGCAAATTCTTGTAAGACAGGTCCTACATAAGACAACAGAAACACTGGTCTATTTTCGTTTGCCATCCAAGCAATTGACCAGTCGGTGTCAGCATTCAGAATAGTCCTTCCAAGGTCAACATTCATTACCTCATCCTGAAATAAGATTGGAGCAAAATCTATTGATGCAAAGAATACAGTGAACACTAAAACCAACACTAGCCACCATATTCCCCAGATACGCCAAGGAACATGGACAGCCACGGGCAGCTGAATTCCCAAAGTACTGGAAGAAGGTAGATGGTCTATATTAGTTGATATCATAGCTTCTGTCAAAAGCTCACGAGATAGGCTTCACTTTCGTATACGGATATATCCAAATAAAAATAAATATAGTCAAATAAATAGGCTATAAAATAGTTAAGCGTATATGTTTTGCGGGTATAAGTCAATTTATTATTAGTTAATAAAAAACAAACATTAAGAATGCACTAAGTTTTAGATATAATCAATATGCTTTTAAATAATCAATATCTATAATCTAAATTTATCGTAGAATATTAATTTGAACACTACAACATTAACTTGCTACTATTAGATTTAAAAGTACTTCATTCGAATGATTAATACTGGCAAAATTCTACTGGGTGATATACCTGAATTTGAAGCTATTAACTGATTCTATTACCATTAAAGTAAATCGACATGTTTAAATTATTGACATTTTCTGTACTCACACTTTTGATTTTTCTATTCACAACTACTTTTGATGTAACGGCCCAAGGTAGTAGCAATGATAGGCCAGGCCGTAGTGGGGATGCACCAGGTCGAAACAGAGGCGCTACAGGTGTACCTATTGACGGTGGAATAGGCGCCTTGCTTGCAGCTGGTGCCGCTTATGGTCTTAAAAAGTTGAACGACCATCGGAGTACTAGGAGAAGAAACTCCCCAGATGCTTGATTAGCTGTTGGCTCTATATTCACGACTTTAGTTGATATTGCCTATGAGAAAGTATGGCAAAGTATCACGATTTCTACTTTACTCCCTGAGCCTCTGCCTTGGGTGGTTCCTTCTATATGATTTTTGGCTGAGCCACCTAGACGAATTGCTGACACTGAAAGTTGTTAACTCTACCGTTCACCTCCTGAATCTAGCAGGTTATAACGCTGTAGCTACAGGAATCATGGTACAGATTGATGGCAAAGACACCGTCTTCGTATATCATGCTTGCAATGGTATGGTGCTGATGGCCCTCTTCGCAGGATTCGTTTTAGCCTTTCCTGGACCATTTTTAAAGAAGCTCGTCTTTATACCGGCTGGTATTGCTGCTATATACTTGATAAACTTACTACGCGTGTCTGCCTTGGCGCTTAATGCGCATCATTTCCACCAAAGCCTCAACTTCAATCATAAATATACCTTTACAGTTTTGGTATACGCTGCTATATTCGCTTTATGGATGATATGGGTGAAAAGATATTCAGGATTGAAAGACCATGCAGCTACAAAGAAGCAAGAGGTACAGCCAGTTTGATCTAATTAAATACGGCTTGCTCACTTTATTAGCGATTTCTATAGTCGTAGTTGGCCTTTTGGAGACTTCTTTAAAAGATAGCTTGGCAATCAATCTCGATAAACTGATTGTGTGCTCTCTGGCAAATGATGGCACCCATAGTAACTTAAGCATACACAGCTTAAGGATTGTCAATTTCGCATATCGACTTTTGTACTGCGGAATTTGCCTCTTCATAATCCACATTTACAGCACTAACCGCGTCATAACCAAGCTAGCCGTTATCCTATATGGTTCCCTCCTATGCCTCATTACGATTTTATATACTGTCGCTCAGATGTTACAGGTTGAACCTCTTCGTATCGTAGCTTTCAGAATGGACACCCTGTTGGTTTCTCCCATGCCAGTCATACTTCTTATTTCTGCATCATTCTTACGGGGCAAAACATCTCTTTAAGAACAAATACTGCAATAACCGTATTAAGATATCTTGAAATTAATCATCTTAGCTGCCTTTTTAGTTTAAACAGCTTCTTTAATTTATTTATAAAAATAACAAGTTAGCCAAATAAGATATGTAACAAATAAGTTTATCTGAATTATAATTATTAAATTATAATTTAAGGGATATTTACTTGTATTCGAATAATAATGATTTACCCAGATAACTTATACCTTCGCTAAATAAAATTAAATATTAAAATCATTAAATTATTTATTGTAGTATACCATTATATTCGAGAGTTAAACAACTTACCTCTGCTGCTCATCACTACTATTCTTACACCCTGTAAAACATAATTTTGCAACGGTCCTATCATTAAGTGCTAAAATTGCCAGCACCATGGAGCATAAGTATTCTACAATATTCAAGTGGATAAACGTCATCATTGACTATACCCTTTTGAATGGCACGCTATACCTTTCATTCATAATGGCAGACTATGATTTAGTCTGGGGAGATGTATATGACTATAGGCTCACTATTTTACTCTTGAACTTCTGTTGGTTTTATTGCTCCCATGTATTGAATGTCTATGGACGCATCCTGGAACGTGAAGCAGTTCCTATCATGGCTGCAAACATAGGTGCCTTGTGCTTATTTATATTCATAGCCATTTTGATGAAGCTGATTCTTCCATACCTTTACATTCCACCTACTCCTTTCATCTATTATTTCGCGCTGTCTCCAATTCTTATTCTTAGCTGGAGGTTTTCCTTCCTACTCCTCAGGAAGTACAGAAGGATGTCATGGTTGGGTTCAAATAGTATCGCCATCATAGGAGCTGGTTCCGCAGGAATCAACCTCTTCAACAACATTGTCTCCAATCTTCAACTTGACTATCACATAGCCGGAATGTTTGATGATGACCGTTCGAAGGTTCCTCCTTATATAAACTATCTAGGTCAGGTGCAGGATAGCATTAGATTTGCCAGCTCAAACAAAATAGGTGAGGTGTTCTGTGCTCTACCCTACAGTGAAAGCGAGCGGGTCGAAACGTTGATGCAGGAGGCGGATGAGAACATGGTACGCTTCAGAGTGGTGCCTGATATCAAAGGTACCATCCATCATAACTTCCTGATAGAAATGTTTGGCTTTGTGCCCGTACTCAAACCGAGGCCGGAGCCACTGGAAAATAAAGCAAATGAGATAATTAAGAGAGCCTTTGATATTTCTTTTTCATTACTTATTATCGTGTTTTTACTAAGTTGGCTTATTCCACTTATGGCTCTAATTATCAAACTTGATTCTGAGGGGCCTGTTTTCTTTAAACAGCTACGCTCAGGAAAGCAGAATAAACCCTTTTACTGTCTTAAGTTTAGAAGTATGAAAATAAATACTGGTTGCGATAGTGTGCAAGCTTGCAGAGGAGATCGCAGAGTTACCCGAGTAGGGAAGTTTATTCGAAAGACTAGTATTGATGAGTTGCCCCAGTTTATTAATGTTTTAATGGGTGATATGTCTGTCGTAGGCCCTCGCCCACATATGCTCAAACATACCCAAGATTATTCAAGGGTTATCAACAATTATATGGTCAGGCACTTCCTTACTCCTGGTATAACCGGTTGGGCTCAGGTAAATGGCTATAGAGGTGAAACCAAAGAAAATGTATCCATGCTAAATCGTGTAAAAGCTGATTTGTGGTACTTGGAACATTGGTCAATTCTTCTTGATTTGAAAATCATTTTCCTTACAATCTGGCAAGGCTTTAGAGATAATGACAAAGCCTACTAAGGATTTTGCATGCGTATAGGATATACAAGTTATATTCCTTGATATAAACTTGTAGTTAACTGATTCCATTCCTTAAACAAAACTGTTAGAGGCTGTTCTTGCTCAATTGTCTATATGACGTTTGGGTCAAGAGCAACCTTTCTTTTTTGAGATTTTAGCTGACAGCCAGTATTTTATAGCCAACGGTAGCGCTATTCAAAAAAAATATGAGAAATTTATTTTTGCTTAGGCAACCTCCGGGCGAGTATCCACATCTAAGAGGTAAAGAGTAGCAATATAGCTCAGAAAAAGGCCAGACAAGCGACATTATTTGATAAAATTTTACCCAGCGTGACGGAACAGGAGTTAATAGCAGGTTGCCAAAAGGCCGAAAGTAAAGCGCAGAAATGCCTTTACGAGCGCATTGCCTCGCCGATGTACGGTGTGTGCCTGCGTTACCTCAAAAACCAAATGGACGCGGAAGATGCTTTGCTGAACGGATTTATGAAGGTATACCAGAATATAGATAAGTTTGAGGGCAAAGGTAGCTTCGAAGGCTGGGTAAGACGCATCATGGTGAATGAAGCGCTGGGATTTTTGAGAAAAAAAGAGTCGCTATACCTGTCGATAGAAGACGACCACGTACAAGTGGCGGGCGGCATGGGAGCCGACCAAGATCTGGCGGAAAGCGAATTGCTGGAGTTGTTGCGCACTTTACCTGCCGGCTACAGGGCAGTTTTTAACCTGTATGCAATTGAGGGATATTCTCACAAAGAAATAGCCGACATGCTGAACATCACGGAAGGCACTTCGAAATCGCAACTGAGCAAAGCACGCGCTATGCTGCAACGAAGACTAACCGGCCAGGAGGCAGTCGCAAGCTAATAATAAGGAGGTTCAATCATGAAACCAGAAGATATAGACAAACTATTCAAGGATCGTTTGGGCCACACGTCGCCCACGCCCCCTGCCGACCTTTGGAACAGACTGCAAGACCGGATAGAAACCGAGATGCCTGCCGCTGGCAAAGGCGAAGCAAAACCGCGCGGGTTTATGTGGCTCTCCTACTCTATCGCGGCCGCCATTACACTGCTGCTCTTTGTGGGCATCGTGTTCTACAATGTGCAGAACGGCACCGTACCAGTTGACAGAGACAGCCTGGCCGATGTGAACGGTCTGAAACCTGAGCAGCCCCTCATTATCAATGAACCTGCCAGGACCACTGAGCACCTAGCACATGTAACTGAGGAGCCGGCCACTACCTCTTCATCAGATGAAGTATTGGTTGAGCCTGTAACACCGACCAGAACCACTGCCCAGGCAAACCAGCCAGCAGAAACGGTTACGAAGCAAGTGATCGCGAAAGCAGAACCAAAGGCGGATGTGAGAAAGACAATCCCGAAAAACAGTACAAACAATACGGCGTTTGCTCAACAGTTGGCAGCGCAGGTTGAGAAGCCCGCTATACCTGAAACACTTGAGCGAGCAAACTTCGATAACACAGGAGAAATCACCCCGGTTGTTTTAGCTGCTAACACGGTAGACATGAACGCGCAACCCGTTGAAATTATAATAAAGCGTGCTGTTGCGGTGCAGGAGGTGGAAACTGATGAAGAGCTAAGCGGCTTTGAAAAGAAGCAGAAACTGGCCAAAAATATCTTTAGACAGGTACGTAACCTCTCGAACGGGGAACGGGTGGAGCTGTCGGAGCTCGGCATCAACGCCGACAGAATTGCACTGGAAACGCAAATAGGAAAACAGAAAATATCAAAAGTCATTCAACTCTAATCTTTTAAAACCATGAAAAAGATACTACTTCTCGTAACAGCCATCATCATGGCTGCAGCCACCGGTGCGTTTGCCAAAGGCGGTCAAACCATAGGCGAGCGACTCGGCCAGCAGGACACGATCGTTGTGAAAATGGCCAATGGCGCAAAAATGGTGCTATACCTGCAGAACATGGAGCAACTCAAAGCGTTCGAAAACTACAGCTTGGACTCTTTGATGCGTGTGCTGAACAAATATGTAGACCAGGTGGACCGCATGGACGGCGCCAATAAGGAACTGAAGTCACAGGAAACGACGGTGGTGTTTGGCAAGGATGACAAGAACCCTGAAACAGTAACCATTACCGTGCAGGAAACGGATCAGAATGGCAAGGTGACGAAAGAAAAGCACGAGATCCGCATCAACAAGAACATCAAGATAGATGTAGAGATAGAAGAAAATGACGGCAACACCAAAGTCGACGTGAACGTGCCGAACCGGGCCGAACGTGACAGCATCCGCACCCACAATGAAGAGAAAAAGTACAAAGCCACCCGTTATAATTTTGACCTGGACCTGGGCTTGAACACTTTTCTGAATACGGACAATCAGCAGGTTCCTGACCTGAAACCGCTTGGATCCCGCTATGTGAGCCTTAACTGGCACTTGAACTCTCAGATTGGTGGTCGCAAGAGCCCGTTTTACCTGATGTCCGGTCTGGAGTTCGCATTCAACAACTACATGTTCGACCGCAACTTCGTAATCGAAGAGGATGTGAACGACGTGACTTACTTCAGACGCGAAATGGAGATCGACTACGACAAGTCTAAACTAACGCATTCGTCTGTAAACGTACCGCTGATGCCGATGCTGAAGTTCAAGCGTCAGAATGGTAAGGAAGGATTTAAGATTGGGGTTGGACCGTTTGCAGGCTACCGCCTGGGTGCCCACTCTAAGTTCAAGTTTGAAGACGGCGGCAAGACACAGAAGGAAAAGATACGCAGTAGCTATAACCTGAGCGACTTCCAGTATGGCCTGACCGGTGTGGTAGGCTACGGAAACCTGGACCTGTTCGTGAAATACAACATGAATGACCTGTTCAAAGACAATCGTGGACCGGATGCCAATGTGATCAGCTTTGGTTTAAGGCTGCTCAATTAATAAGCTGTAAATTAGGTGAGTATATTGTTTGCAGAAAAGCCTCCATTAGGAGGATTTTCTGTTTTAAATGCCTGTATGACGCATAAAATTATCGATGATGATGGCGGTGGCCGTGGCTACATTCAGCGACTCTGCCTTGCCGAAAGCCGGGATCTTTATGAGGTGGTTCACTTCACTGGCGACTTCCGGGCGTATGCCATTGGCTTCATTTCCCATCACCACAACGCCGTTGGGTTGCAACTGCATCTGGTGCAGGTTCTCGCCCTCCAGCGATGCTCCGTATATAGGAATGCCCACCGGAAGTTCGCGCAACCATTCCCCCAGATTGAGATAATAGGCTTTGACCCGGGTAAACGATCCCATGGTGGCTGAAATGGTTTTGGGATTATAAAAATCAGCACAAGTCTCGGAGCATATGATGTTCTGGATACCATACCAGTCCGCGATGCGGATGATGGTGCCCAGGTTGCCCGGATCGCGTATATCGTCCAGCGCTATTGTAAAATTGCCGGATTTGAACGCTAAATTGGGAAGCTGCCGCATGTGGGCTACGGCCAATCCTGCATTATTACTTGAAAAAGTACCTGCCTTTGTCAAATCCTGTTCCGTAACAAGTTCGTATGGTGTACCTTTGCTTAGTCTGTTGCCATGCTCCTGCAGGAATTCTTCGGTTATGAACAGGTGCTGCAGCTCAAAGTCTGAGTGTAGCAGCTCGAGTACACTTTTGGCTCCCTCCACCACAAAGGCTTGGTGTTGGTTGCGGTATTTTTTTACTTGCAGGGCATTAACATACTTTACAATTGCTTTCGACAACATAGAGCAGAGAATCGTTTGAGAACACGATGTTACATATTCGGGCTGGTAATTACAATTATTAGTTTAGCTGCCTGTGTGCCCACCAAAAATCTGGGCGAGAACGAGCAACTCCTGCTAGGTATAGAGCCCAAAGGGATCAACCATGTGAGCCAGACTGATATTGAGGCGGTTTACCAGCAGCAGCCAAACCGCACTTTCCTTGGCTCTACCCCTTATCTGGCCATTTATAATTTCGGGAAAAAGTTTTACAGTCCTTCGCGCATTGACGAGCGGATTGAGGAACTACGGACGAAGCGAGCTAGCAAAATAGCCGAAGCCGGCGACTCCACTAAATCCCGTCGCATACAAGATCGGTTTGACCGCCGCATTGCCCGACAGCGTGATCGTAAGGAAGAGGGCAACTTGCTGATGCAGATCGGCGAGCCGCCCGCCATTTATGACTCCCTGCTGATGGAGCGCACCATGGACCAGGTGGAGATCTACATGAACACCAAAGGCTTCTTTAACCACGAGCTAAGCTATGAGAAGCAGGACAAGGGCAAGAAGGTATACATCACGCTCAACATTGAAGAAAACGAACCCTACCGCTATAGTGAGTTCAGCTATACCATTCCAGACGATTCCCTGTTGCAGGTTGTGAAGCGGTATGAAGACCGGTCTTTGCTGAAAGTCGGCGACGTGTACGACGAGCAGCTGATCAGTGACGAGCGTGACCGCTTATATGAGATGGTTCGCCACAACGGGTATTTTGACTTTGTCCGCGCTTATATCGAGTTCGACGTGGACACCAGCTTTGGGGGTAATACGGTCAGGGTAAACACCATTATCCAGAACCCTGAAGATCAGGAGGCTCATAAGGCCTATACCCTCCGGAATGTATACTTTAAAACAGACGCAGACCGCTTTGGCCTGGTACGAGACACGCTGGAGTATAGCAATGTGCAATACCTGGCCTATGACCAGAAATTTTCTCCCCACATACTGGACAAAAAGGTATCCATTTACCCTGGCCAGCGCTACAGCCAGTTCAGGACTTCACTTACGCAAAGGCGCCTCTCCGAAATAGACGTGTTTCAGTTCAACAACGTCAGCTACAGCAAAATCACGGACCTGACGGATTCACTGGCCGGCAATCAGCTCAATGCCTTCATCAATGCCGTTCCTTCGAAAAAGTTTCAGGAAACGACCGAACTGGGCATGAACTTTACAGAGCGACGCCCCGGCCCTTTTTCAAGTGTCAGGTTAAAGGTGCGCAATGTTTTTGGCGGTGCAGAGAACCTGGATTTTGGAATACGTGGTGGCTTGGAAGGGCAGATAAATATTTCGGATCCCAATGAGACAGTCATGATCCGGGAGTTTGGCGGTGATGCAGCTCTCACTTTCCCAACCTTTGTGCTGCCTTTTGGCGGCAGGAACATTTTGGAGGACTATAATCCCAGAACAAGGATTTATACTGGTTACACCAATGTAAATCGTTCCGAATTCTCCCGTTCCATTTACGAAGCCTCACTTGACTACATCTGGTTCAAGTACCCTCGTCCATTGCTGACACCGACGGTGCAATATATATTTTCTCCTGTCAATGTGAACGTTATTCAGGTGGGCCGAATCAACCCTGATTTTGACAGTACCTTCTTACAGAACCCAAGTATCCGGTCTTTCAGCGAAAGTTTCAGGAGTGGTTTTATTTCATTTGTCAGCTTTAGCCTCATCTACAACACCAACGATTTCATACAGTCCCGCAATGCACGGTACATGCGCGTGCTGACCGAGGTGGGTGGACTTACTTCTAAGCTCGGTATTATGCCTGAGACGGGCAATTTGCGCCAATTTCAATACGCCAGGATCAACCCGGACTATCGCCGTTACATCCCTTTGGGCGGGCAGCGCTATTTCGTTTACAGAGTCAATGCGGGGGTGGGTGCTCCGCTCTTTGGTTCATCCGCTCTGCCTTATGATAAGTATTTCTTTGCCGGTGGCGCTTCGAGCGTTCGCGCCTGGACAGCCCGTCGTTTGGGACCAGGTTCCTACGCTACACTTCGCTCTGATGTAGAAGAAAAGACAGTAGTGCCAGAGCAACCGGGAGAGGTACTACTGGAAGCCAGCGCCGAGTACCGCTTTAATATGGTCGGCTTCCTGAACGGGGCACTGTTTGTGGATGCCGGCAACGTGTGGATGCTTAAACCTGATAACCGGCCTGGCTCCAATTTTAAGTTCAACCGCTTCTACAAAGAACTGGCAGTTGGTACCGGCTTTGGTCTGCGTCTCAACTTCTCAGTCGTGATTTTGCGATTTGACTTTGCTACACAGGTATACGATCCGGCTGGGGATGTAAATGGCAACAAATTCGTGATCCGCGATTTCCGCTTCTCGGACTTTTTCCGTCAAACGGACCCTGTTGAGCGACGGACAAATCTCAACATCGGCATTGGTTATCCTTTCTAATTCCTGATGCACAAAAAAGCCCCACCATGTTCTGGCGGGGCTTTTCAATTATCCTATACCTAAGATTAGTAATTCAGCAACTCTTCTATAGCAGCTGCCACTTTATCGGGGTTCGGCAGCATCATTTTCTCGAGTTCAACATTCAAAGGTATAGCCGGCAGGTTGGCGGCACCCAAGGTATAGACTGGCGCATCCAGTTGCTGGAAACACTCTTTCGAAATACGACCGGCCAGTGACTCTGCAAATGAATTCATCAGTGGCTCCTCGGTCAGCACCAGGGCTTTGCTATGGCGGCGAACCGATGCTACGACCGCTTCGAAATCTAATGGGTTAAGGGTACGCAGATCCAGGATCTCTACACTGCCTTTAAATTGCTTCGATGCTGTTTTGGCCCAGTACACGCCCATGCCGTAGGTAATTACGGTCATGGAGTTACCCATACTCATTTCCTCATCGCTTGCATGCTGCACTACATTGGCTTTTCCAAGTGGCAGGATGTAGTCCTCATCCGGTTCTACGGTTTTGGCGTCTTCTGTGCCAGCTACTTTCGACCAGTACAGGCCTTTGTGCTCGAGCATGATCACCGGGTTTGGGTCCAGGAAAGCAGCCTTCATCAGACCCTTCATATCAGCAGCATTGCTTGGGTATACTACTTTAATGCCGCGTATGGTCAGCAAAGTAGATTCGATGCTGCCTGAGTGGTATGGACCGCCACCACCATAGGCCCCAATCGGCACGCGGATCAGCGATTGCACCGGAAACTTGCCCATCGATAAGTAGCAGCTTTTTGAAAGTTCTTCCACCAACTGGTTCATACCCGGCCAGATATAGTCGGCAAACTGGATTTCTACAATCGCCTTTGCTCCTACAGCGGACATACCTGCTGTAGAGCCGACAATGTAAGCCTCCTGGATCGGGGTGTTGAAGACGCGGTTGTCACCATATTTTTTGGCCAGCAAAGCAGCTTCACGGAATACACCCCCTAGTTCCCCTCCTACGTCCTGACCATAAAATAGTGCCTCCGGATAGGTGCGCAAGATATCGTCTACAGCATGCAGGGCGGCATCCACCATGATAGTTTTTTCTGCACCGGATGGGCTACGCTCGCCTTTTTCCTCAGTTACGGGTGTCGGGGCAAACTCGTGTTGGTCGAATGTAACGGGATCAGGTACAGGAGCATCCAAAGCACGCTGGTAGTCGGCTGCTACTGTTTTCTGAGCCTCCTGTTCCAGCCATTGTATTTCTTCTGTTGTCACATCAGACTCTAGAAGCGCCTGACGCAGTTTCGGAATCGGGTCATTCACGCTGTGCTCCTGCAGGTTGTCTCCGCGGTACCACTCACGGCGCACACCGGAGGTATGGTGGCCCAGCAAAGGTACTCTGGCATGCACCAGGATCGGTTTGCGTACCTCCCGCACATACTCAAAAGCTACCCGCATACCCTCGTAAGACTCGGTAAAATCAGAGCCGTTCACGCGCAGGCGTTCCATCCCCTTAAAGCCAGCCGCATATTCGTAGGCGTCCATAGCGCGCATTTCCTTGCCGGTGGCCGAAATACCCCAGTCGTTGTCCTGCACCAGGTATACGATGGGCAGATTCTTGAGAACCGCCATCTGGAAAGCCTCGGCTACTTCGCCTTCGGTTACAGAACCGTCGCCGAGTGAGCAAAGCACAACAGGCTTTTCCTCGCCATTGGCCAGGCCCTGCGATTCGAAATAAGATATAGCATGTGCCATACCTGTAGCAGGTATAGCCTGCATGCCGGTCGCAGAACTTTGGTGCGGAATAGTCGGGAAACCTTCGCGACGCAGTGACGGGTGTCCGTAGTAGGTACGGCCACCTGAGAACGGATCGTCTGCCTTGGCCATCAGCTGCAGCATCAGTTCGTACGGCTGCATGCCTATACCTAGCAGCATGGAGTCGTCGCGGTAGTAAAGCGCAGCGTAGTCGTAGGGCTTCAGCTGAAAGGCAGTGGCCAGTTGGATGGCTTCGTGTCCACGCGATGTGCTGTGCACATACTTGCTGCAAATCGTTTTATTTTCTTCGTAGGTGTCTGCCATGGTTTTGGCAGTTATCATCAGGCGGTAGGCCCTTTTAAGGATAGCAGTGTCAATCTTAAAAGCCTCCATCAGTTCTTTTGACATAGGTTGCGCTTAGTTTATGCCCGAAGTTAAGCAAAAAAGCCCTTTTTCTGAAATCCTTACGAATGTTCGGTAGAGCGGCGTTATTTTGGTAATTTTGTGTTCGGATTTTGGGTATGTAGTGCTTTACGCTGGTTTTCAGGTATAGCTGTCGTCCAAAATTTGATGACTATTGTCTTACAACTAACATCTATAAAATGTTCAGAGAAGAAGTTGAAGCTTTTATGCGCCAGTTCCAGCTGGATCTGGTGCGCGACCTTGAAAACTGCGATGCCGGTGCTACTTTCCAGAAAGACGAGTGGCAGCATGGGCAGGGCGGTGGCGGCATTTCCCGCATCATTGAGAATGGAAACGTGCTAGAAAAAGGCGGCGTCAACTTCTCTGCCGTTCAGGGCGAGCTTTCTCCCCAATTCCTGAAAATGCTGCAGATGCCTGACCCGAAGTTTTTTGCCACGGGTGTTTCGGTGGTGATGCACCCGCACAGCCCGATGGTGCCGATCACACACATGAACGTACGCTACTTTGAGGCAGGCGACGGTACGGCCTGGTTCGGCGGCGGCATCGACCTGACACCTATTTATGTTGATTTGAAACAGGCGCGGGAGTTCCACGAGGCCATGAAAGCCGTATGCGACAAGCACCATCCCTCCTATTATCCGGAGTTCAAGAAGTGGGCGGATGACTATTTCTATAATGAACATCGCCAGGAAACACGCGGTGTGGGCGGCATCTTCTTTGACCGACTGATGGCCACGGACGAGATCAGCATGCAAGAACGATTTGCCTTTGTGCGTGATGTAGCTTATGCTTTTGCGCCTTTCTATACCAAGATCATCAACGAAAACCGCCATTTGCCTTTTGGGGAGCGCGAAAAACAGTGGCAACTGATCCGCCGTGGACGTTACGTGGAGTTCAACCTCGTGTACGATCGCGGCACCAAGTTCGGACTGGCTACAAACGGACGAATCGAGTCGATTTTGATGAGTCTGCCACTGCATGCCTCCTGGGTATACAACCACAAACCGGAAGCGGGTGGTCCAGAAGAGAGAACGTTGGGTTACCTCAAGAAGGAAATTGACTGGATAAATATAGTTTAGTGCTGCATTGCAGGAAATGTTAGATCATGGTTATTTTCTGATAAATGAAAGGCAGATCTCTAACCATTATTTCTAATTTAGAATTTCTAATTTTTAATTAAGCGTAGCGCTCACATGCTCGATCAACTGGAGAAGCTGGACCAGGAACTGTTCCTATACCTGAACGAACAGCAGAGTCCGTTCTGGGACACCGTCATGGTCACGGTTTCCAATAAGTATTTCTGGATTCCTTTTTACCTAATGCTGATCGGCTATATCATCTGGCGCTATAAAATGCAGAGCATCCCGATGCTGCTGATGGCCGTGGCAGGTATAGGATTGGCTGATTATGTGGCTTCTGGCATCTTTAAGCCGTATTTTGCCCGTCTGCGTCCTTGCCACGATCCGGAGCTTTCAGCGATGGTGAACCTGGTGCAGGGCTGCGGTGGTAAATTCGGATTCCTTTCCTCCCACGCCTCCACGGGTTTTGCGCTGGCCGTCTTCTTTAACCTGATCCTCTCCGACCGTTACCTGATTTTCAAGATTGTGCTGGTGATCTGGGCGGTGCTTGTGTCTTATAGTCGTATTTACCTGGGCGTACATTATCCTGGTGATATTATTGGGGGCGCTTTGGTCGGTACTGGTACGGCGATGCTGGCTGTGGTGGGCAACCGGTTGTGGTTGCGAAAATATACCCGCTTTCAGCATAAACCTTTGGCATAATCCGCTGTTTCTGTCGTATTGTTAGAACAGCTGATTTCCGGACTTGCAACTACGACGCTTCTTATACCTGATTCTGCCGCTATTACTCCTGCCTTTGCTACCCGCCTGGGCACAGGACAGCTTTGTACTGCGCGGCCAAGTGTTAGACGTAAACACAGCAGAACCGCTGGCAGGTGCTTCGATCAGTTTGAAAGAACGCCCCTCTATCGGCACCGTCTCGGAGCCCGACGGCAGGTATAGCCTGCGTGCGCCGGCCGGAAGCTATACCCTGGTTATCCGCTACATCGGTTACGAAAACCAGGAAACACCGCTACAACTTTTCCGAAACGAGACGCTCGACCTTAAGTTAACCCCGGCCTCCTACAGCACGCGGGAGGTGGAAATCATCGGCACACGAATCAAACCCATTACCCAAACCGCCACGATGGGCGAAATTGATATTCCGATGCAGTCGGTGAAGACGCTGCCGGTGCTGTTTGGCGAGACGGACATCATGAAAACGGTACAGCTGATGCCGGGAATTCAATCTGGTGGGGAAGGCAATACGGGCTTTTATGTACGCGGCGGAGGGTCCGATCAGAACCTGATTCTGCTCGATCAGGCGGTGGTTTATAATCCGGGACACCTGCTCAATTTCTTCTCGGTCTTCAACAGCGACGCCATTAGCAATGCCACGATGATCAAAGGCAACATGCCGGCCAGGTATGGCGGACGCCTCTCGTCAGTTTTGGATGTGGAACTACGCGAAGGCAGCGCGGACAGTCTGCAGGCTGAAGGCGGCATCGGACTGATCGCCTCCCGCCTGACGGTGCAGGGGCCGCTTGTAAAAGACAAAGCTGCCTTAATCTTCTCGGCCCGCCGGACCTATGTGGATGTTCTTTTCGGCCCTTTTCTGCGGCACACCGAACAAGGCGGTGTGCCTTATTACTTCTATGATTTCAATGGGAAAGTCTCCTATACCTTGTCGCCCAAAGATAAGCTATACCTGAGCGGTTACTATGGCAAGGATGTGGGTACCCTTACCTTATCTTCGGGACGCTTTGAGGCTGACTTCCAGTGGGGGAATGCCTCAGCCACGGCTCGCTGGAATCACCAGTTTTCGGACAGGCACTCCGTGGATGTTTCAGGTATACTGAGCAATTACGCTTTTGATTTCACCTGGGATTTCGGCGACATTACCACTTCAGTGGAAACCGGAATCAGGGATTATACCGCCAAGGCAGATTTTGTCTACACTCCATCAGCGCAGCATCATTTGGAATATGGGCTACAGTACACGCACCATACCCTGCGCCCCCGCACGGGCAGCGCCGAAACCGCGGAGGGTGATGTCTTCACTACGGATCAGATACTCTCAAAAACTGCCCATCAGGCAGCGATCTACCTTTCTGATGACTGGAACGTGACGGACCGTCTTTTGCTGAGCCTGGGTATACGCGGCAGTTATTTTGCGCAGATGGGGCCTTTTACTTTTTATGAATTCGACCAGAATCAACGGACCGTCGATTCAGTAGCATATGGCGATGGAGAACGGGTGAAGGTTTTTCATGCACTGGAGCCGCGGGTATCGGCACGCTATACCTTGAGTGCAAACTCTTCCATAAAAGCCAGCTATACCCGCTCGGCGCAGTACCTGCATTTGGTTTCCAATGCATATACCACTTTGCCGCTGGATGTGTGGGTGCCAAGCTCAGCCATTGTGGAGCCGCAACAGGCGACCCAATATGCTGTCGGGTATTTTCAGAGCTTCAGCCAGAACATGTACGAAGGTTCTGTGGAGCTTTATTATAAGAGTATGGAAAACCAGCTCGAGTACCGCGAAGGTTTTGTAGCCGGTCCGAGCAATCGCGATCTGGAGTATGAATTTGTGCGGGGCAGCGGCGAGTCCTATGGGGCTGAGTTTTTCCTGCGCAAGAATTATGGCGACCTCCAGGGTTGGATCGGCTATACCTTGTCGCGTACCGACCGCACATTCCCCGACATCAACCAAGGCCGTACCTTCCCCGCCCGCTTCGACCGCCGGCACGATGTGTCGCTGGTAGCCACCTATACCTATAATCCGCGCTGGACCTTTGGCGGCAGCTTCGTCTACGGAACCGGACAGGCGACCACTATGCCCGAGCGTCGCTACCTGATTGAAGGCACGGTCAATTACCAGTACGGCGACCGCAACAGCTTCCGGATGGAGCCCTTTCACCGACTGGATTTATCGGCCACATTGGAGGGGAAAGCGCAGCGCAGGCTGCAGTCGAGCTGGACGTTTGCGATCTATAACGTGTATGGCCGCCGCAATCCGTTTCTATACTACATCGACAGCGAAGGAGCGCCTTACGGCACTGATACAAAAGTGCAGGCCAAAAAGGTGTCGCTGATCCCTTTCCCGTTGCCATCCGTCACCTGGAATTTTAAATGGTAAAACGATGCGATTAAGATATACTCTGCTTTTGCTGTTCCTTACTTTTCTCACCGCTTGCGAAGAGAACCTGACCATTGACATACCTGCCGGGCAGGAGCAATTGGTGGTGGAGGGACATATTGAACAGGGGACGCCCCCGGTGGTGGTACTCACGCGCAGCAGGCCGGTTTTTGCGGGCTTCTCTCCTGCCGATATCCAAGACAGTTTCGTGCACGGTGCGCAGGTGGTGGTGTTGAGTGGCGGGAAAAGCTATACCTTAAAAGAAGTGCCAGCCGCTGCCTTCTGGCCTGAGCTGCGGCGCGTGGTTTCGGAGCAGTTTGCTATACCTGAAGAGCAGCTGACTGCCAACAGCAATTTTATTTTCTATGTCTATACCTCGGAGGAGTTGCTGGGTGAAGTAGGCAAAAGCTACCAGTTGCGGATTAGTCATGAAGGGCGGGTACTGACTGCTTCTACTACCATCCCCAACCTGAACCCGCTGCAGGAGCTTTTTCTGCAACCCCATCCCGACCCGAGTCAGGACAGCTTGTTCACGTTGTTTTACCGCTACCAGGATCCCGACTCACTCGGAAACAACATTCGTTACTTTACAAAGCGCAACAGCGAGCCTTTCTACCCGGGCCATTTCGCTTCTGTTTTTAATGACGAGCTGATAAACGGCGTACAGAGTCTGAGTTTCCCACTAGACCGTGGCGAGCCACGTGGTCAAGATGTGGACCTCGACACTTTCAGCTACTTCGGCAAAGGCGACACGATTGTGGTGCGCTGGGCAGCGATTGATATTGAACATTACCGCTTCTGGTATACTCTGGAGAACGAGCGAAACAACAATGGCAGCCCCATCGGCTCTCCTAATACCACGCGGTCAAATATTAATGGTGGACTGGGCGTGTGGGGTGGCTACGGGGTAACGTATCATCAGATTGTGGTGGAGTAAGGTTTAAGCTTTCCCCAGCAACCTCGCCACATACTTCCCGATAATATCGAACTCCAAATTAACGGTGGAGCCCGGCTTTACCTGGTGCAGATTGGTATGTTCGTATGTATAAGGGATGATCGCCACAGAAAAATGGTCCTCCTGCGAATTGACTACCGTCAGACTGATGCCGTTCACCGTAACAGAACCCTTCTCCACAGTCACATTGCCCAATGTCGGGTCGTAGCGAAACGTAAAAACCCAGCTGCCATTCTGGTCTTCCACGGACTCACAAACTGCCACCTGGTCCACGTGGCCCTGTACGATGTGTCCGTCGAAGCGGCCGTTGGCACTCATGCAACGCTCCAGGTTCACTTTGTCACCCACTTTCAGGCTGTTCAGGTTAGTTTTTTGCAACGTTTCGTTGATGGCCGTTACCGTATAGTCAGTCTCTGAAATATTCACGACCGTCAGGCAAATGCCGTTGTGGGCCACACTCTGGTCTATCTGCAACTCGTGCGTAAAGGGAGACGACAGCGTGAAATGCTTGTTGGTACCTTCTTCCTGAATGGCCTGTACCTGGCCCATGCCTTCTATTATACCTGTGAACATGGTTTTCTAGGTTGTTATCTGAACTCAAAATTAACCATGTTTTCACTCAAATGCACGGTCATACCCTGCAAAACCGTGCGCTGGCAAGATTAAATTGCGATCGGGTTAGGTAACTGTGGGCAGGTATGCTTATTTTCGCAATACACGAGCTTCAGGCTGATTGCAAACAAGGTATAGCATAATTCCTATACCTGAAACTGTTCAGCTTGCTTGTTTTTTAAATTTTAAAAGACTCAGAGGGAAATGCAGACAGATTTGTACAAGCACAAAGGCATGCGCCGCGCCTTGGTAAAACAGTTGAGAGACAAAGGTATACGCGATGAACGGGTGTTAGCGGCAATTGAAACTGTACCACGGCATTTTTTCTTTGAGAAAGCGTTCCTCGAGCAAGCCTACCAGGATAAAGCCTTCCCAATTGGCGAGGGCCAGACCATCTCGCAACCTTATACCGTGGCCTTTCAGACGGAGCTTTTAAGGCTGCAGCCAACCGACAAAGTGCTCGAGATCGGAACCGGTTCCGGTTACCAATGCTGTGTGCTGCTGCAGATCACGCCCAAGGTATACACCATCGAGTACAACAAGCCCCTCTATGATAAAGCGGTGAAGTTTTTCAAAACGTATGGTTTATTCCCGCATACCTTCCATGGCGATGGTTCTCAAGGACTGCCAGCTCATGCTCCTTACGATAAGATCATTGTGACGGCAGGTGCGCCAGGTATACCGAAAACACTGGTCAGTCAGCTGAACATTGGCGGCATTCTGGTCATTCCTGTCGGAGGCGAGTCGAGCCAGAAAATGCTGCGCATTACCCGTACCAGCGAAAGTGAATTTTCACAGGAGGCTTTCACTGATTTCAAATTCGTGCCATTGCTCGGTAAATCCGGCTGGGACAAGCCTTCATTTTAAGATAATGTAAAACTCTCTTAATTTATACCCGGCTTTTTGTTTGGCCCTCCGTCACCTATCTTTGCGGCAGAATTTATAGAAGAGACATGCGTAAACAGAAAAAAGTAAGCGAATCCTACGTGATCATGACTGAGCTGGTGTTGCCTAACGATACCAACACCCTGAATAATCTGATGGGTGGCAAAATGATGCATTGGATGGACATCGTGTCGGCCATCGCTGCTCAGCGCCATTCCAACCGTATTGTGGTAACGGCTTCGGTGGACAACGTGTCATTTGCTGAGAGTATAAAACTGGGCAACGTAATCACCCTCGAAGCCAAAGTAACCCGCGCTTTCTCTTCTTCCATGGAGGTGCACATCGTGGTGTATGCCGAGGACATACCTTCCGGAAGAAAAGTGATGTCAAATCAGGCATTCTTTACTTTTGTGGCAGTTGATCAGTCTGGCAAAGCAATCGATGTGCCAGAGGCTATACCTGAAACAGAAGAAGAAATCAAGCTTTATGAAGGTGCACTGCGTCGTCGCCAGCTACGCCTGGTGCTGGCTGGCCGTATGAAGCCGAGTGAAGCAAACGAATTGCGCTCCATTTTCGATCTGAAGGAAGATCAGGATTAATTTATACCTATAAAAATGACCGCACTCACGCCAGAGCAACTAAACAGCGAGTTTCTCCGACATTTTATGCCGGAAACGCTATACCTGATTGCAGAAGATCAAGTAGCTGGGCGCGATGTGTCTGCTGTAGCGCCTGAAGCAGGGAGCGCAGCAGATTATTCCGTCTCAGCAAGTTCCGAACAACCAGCCGAGTCTAACAGTCAGACAACTACAGCCTCAGTTCCCTCAGTTCCTGCTGCAGCTATACCTAAAATACCAAAAGTTGAAAAGACGCAACAGCCGAAGTCTATTGAGGTGATCGGTGAAAACCGTAAGGGGCTAGTCGTTTTGGTCACGTTGCCTGAGCCAGCATTTAAAGCTTTGCCGCAGTCCGATTTCCTGATCAAGATTCTGGCTGCAATTGGTTTTGGACCTGCAGATGTCGCTTTTGTAAATAACGTATCCGGTGCCACGACCAGGTTTGAGGCACTTTGTGATGCACTTCAAACCAATTATATCCTCAGCTTTGCCAGCCGCCTGGATACTGAGCTGCCACACGATAAATTCACACTCTACAATCCGGTGCAGGTTGGCAGTGTACCTGTAGTGTTTTCGCAATCCTTAGCCGTGCTCGATGGTGATCAAGAGCAGAAAAAATTGCTTTGGGGAGCGCTGCAACGCGTGTTTAAAAAATAATGCTTATAAACGAGAAAAGCCCCTCCTACACGGAAGGGCTTTTCTCGTTTTAGAGGTATAGCTATACCTTATTGAACGAGCGAAGCAATTTTAGCTTCCAGTTCTTCTCCTCTTAAACCTTTGGCGATAATGTTTCCTTCTTTATCAAGCAGGATGGTCTGTGGGATGGCATCTACCTGGTAAAGTTGAGCCGCAGAACTTTCCCATCCTTTCAGGTCAGAAACCTGCGGCCAGGTTAATTTGTCATCTGCGATCGCCTTCAGCCATTTTTCACGTGACTGGTCCAGCGATACTCCAAAAATCTCGAAACCTTTGTCTTTATACTTGTTGTACATTTTTACCACGTTCGGATTCTCTTTGCGGCATGGTGCGCACCAGCTAGCCCAGAAGTCGATCAGTACATATTTACCTCTGAGTGAAGACAAGGCAATTTCTCCGCCTTCTGGTGTCGGGAGCTTAAAGTCCGGCGCAGCAGAGCCAATGGCCGTCGTGCGCAAGGATCCTAGTCGCTCCGTCAATGTTTTCGTATACTTCGACTCCGGTAGGTGCTGGGTATAAAGCGTAAGCATGCTATCGGCAAAAGCAAAATCCAGCTGTGGGTTTACCAGGCTCAGTGTACCAAAAGCGGATACAATGGAGTTAGGGTGACTGGCAATGAATTTCTTAACCTCTTTTTGCAAATTCAGATACTGCTGTCGATACCCTTCGGCTTCCTCCGTTTTACCTTCCGACATGGCACGGTTAAACTGTTCGCTCAGGGCCATTTCCTTCTGACGGTTTTCATTCACCATCTTGTTCAGCTGTTGGAAGAGCTCCGAATCATCTGAGTTTTCGAATTTGGCGGTATTGTTCAGGTCGCGTGCATCAGCCTCTACCTTGATTGCCTTATTCTCCAGCACCATCATCATTGCGTTTTGCTGGTCAAGGCCAAGGCGGTACAGTGTGGGTTCCGTCACCTCGCCCTGAAAAGTAAACGTGCCATCCTGACTAATATCAGCAGTGTCGCGCGCAATGAATTGCTGCTCTCCCAGTTCAAACAAAAAAATCTGACCTGGCGTGGCATTTTGCAATTTACCTTCTATGGAATAGGCGCTGCCGTTGGTTGCTGTTTTGTTGCCCTGACAGCTGGCCATCAATGCAGCCGTCGAAGCCAGTACGACATAGTTTCTAAGGTTCATATTTATTCTTTGTTGACTGTTTGACAAAAGACTATTTGACAAAGGAAAATATCATCATGCAGGCTCTCGTATCAAGAGCAGAAGACCTTGAGTTTTGACAACTTTGGAAGAAGCAATAAGAACAAGCTTCCTTTGTCAAAACCTCCTTTGTCCAATATTGTTAAGCATTAAGTCCTTCTTGCAGCAATTTGTTTGCCACTTTCGGATCGGCTTTACCTTTGGTTTTCTTCATGATCTCACCCATGAACATACCAATCAGTGATTGTTTGCCTGCCTTATACTCCTCCACTTTCTGCGGATTGGCAGCCAATACTTCAGCCACGATCGCTTTCAATGACTCAGAGTCCGAATCCTGTAACAGATTCTGCTCTTCGGCCACCTGGTGTGCAGGTATACCTGGATTCTCCAGCATATAAGGGAAAATCTTTTTGGCAGCTACCGAGTGGCTCACCTTGTTCTCGTCCACCAGCGTGATGATCTCCGCGATGGCATGCGGCTGCAGTGGGAAGTCCTTAATGTGCAGCTGTAGCTCGTTCAGGTAGGACTTCACCGGACCAGTTACCCAGTTGGCTGCCCCCTTGTAGTTTTGAGTGTGCTTGCAAAGTTCTTCGTAATACAACGCTATTTCTTTCGCGTCTGTCAAAACACCTGAGTCATATTCAGACAAGCCAAACTCTTCTGTGAAGCGCTTGTACAGTTCCTGCGGCAGACTTGGCATGGTGGCTTTGATGCGCTCCAGCCACTCCTGCTCGATCACCAAAGCTGGTAGGTCCGGCTCCGGAAAATAGCGGTAGTCGTTCAGTGTTTCTTTTGAACGCATGGCCGTGGTCGTGCCGGTGTTCGCATCGAAGTTACGGGTTTCAGAATCAATCGTGCCGCCGTTCTCGATCACCATGATCTGGCGCTCGATTTCATGCTCGATGGCACGCTGCACATTGCGGAATGAGTTCATGTTTTTCACCTCTACCTTGGTCCCCCAAAGTGGTGAATCTTTCAACATCACCGATATGTTGGCGTCGCAACGCAGCGAACCTTCTTCCATGTTGCCGTCGCAAATCTCTAGGTAGCGCACCAATCGGCGAATCTCCGTCAGGTAGTTATAAGCTTCTTCTGAATCACGGATATCCGGTTCCGACACGATCTCAATCAACGGTACGCCGGCACGGTTTAGGTCGATCAGCGTTTCGGTTTCGCCGGCCAAGTGCATAGATTTACCAGCATCCTCTTCCATGTGAATCCGCGTAATGCCGATGCGTTTGTCATTTCCTTCAGCATCTTTTACGTCCAGATAGCCAGCCGTACAGATAGGCGTCTTGTCCTGCGTGATCTGGTAGCCTTTCGGAAGATCCGGGTAGAAATAGTTTTTGCGGGCGTAAATGTTGTAGCGTCTGATGTCGCAGTTCGTTGCCAACCCCATTTTCACAGCCATTTCTACCACAGACTTATTAATGCGTGGCAGCGTACCTGGATGACCCAGTGTAATCACGCTCAGGTTTGTGTTTGGCAGTACGCCATATTCGGTTGAGTCAGACGAGTAGGCCTTGCTCTCTGTCAGCAGCTGGGCGTGAACCTCTAGACCGATAATCGCCTGGTATTTGTCTCTTATTGCTTTATCCATGATTCTTATAGCAAGAACACTTATTTCTGATGAATATGATGATTCCCTTCCGCTAAAATTAGGCGAAAATTTTACTTATGTCTGAAATGATAACGAAAACCATGGCCACGACTATAAGGTTAAAGAATATCATACCGAACAGGTATAAAAGTTTCTGTTTCTTATATCTCTCCTTTTTCAGGTAACTCTTTAAAATATAAACCAGCCCCAATGGTGAAATGGCAAAGGCCATCAAAGTGGGTAACCCCACTAATAAGTCAGTTAGGTAATACCCTTGGAGATCCAGGACCCTTAAAGCAATAGACACAAGAATAGATGCACCTAAGGAATACCAGATTACTTTGTATAGCTTCTTCGCTTTGTATAAATAAGGAGCTTCCACACTTGACCGACTTATGCTATCAAACTCTTAACCAATTCTTCCGCCTTGGCTGGTACAGCTTGTAATCCAGAAGTGTCTTTACCACCCGCTGTTGCATAGAACGGTTGTCCGCCACCGCCACCTTTGATTTCTTTGGCGAGCTCGCGCACCATTTGGCTGGCGTTTAGCTTTCGGTCCGAAACCAAATTGTCTGAAAGCATCACCGCAATCTGTGGTTTGCCGTCAATCTCAGCGGCCAGCACCAGTACCAGATTGTCAACTGCCTGACGCATATCAAAAGCCAGTTTCTTGAGGTAATCAGCTGTGCTTACATCTACCTTTTCAGCTACGAAGTTTACGCCGTCGATTGACTGCGCTTTCTGTACAAGACTTTCTTTGAGCGTGGTGAGTTGCTTCAGCTCAAATTGCTCGAGTTGCTTTTGCAGGGCTTTGTTGTCTTCCTGCAGCTTCTGTACGGCACCTGAAATATTGCTATGCGTACCCAGTACTTCGCGAACCGCATTCAGTTCGTTCAGTTGCTGCTGCATATGTTCTTCAGCCGATGCTGCCGTAGTGGCTTCTATACGACGCACACCTGCGGCTACGGAGCTTTCTGACAGAATCTTGAAGTAGCCGATTTCGCCGGTGTTGTGCACGTGCGTACCGCCGCAAAGCTCAACCGAGTGGTCGCGGTCGAAGGCAATCACACGCACAAACTCGCCGTATTTCTCACCAAAGAGCGCCATCGCACCCATTTCCTTGGCTTGGGCAATCGGCACATTGCGCTGCTCTTCTAAAAGTATAGCCTGGCGCACACGCTGGTTGACAATAGTCTCTACCTCGCGCAGCTGCTCGTCGGTTACTTTAGCGAAGTGCGAGAAGTCGAAACGCAGTACTTTCTCGTTCACTAAAGAGCCTTTCTGTTGTACGTGCTCACCTAAAACTTTACGTAAAGCGGCGTGCAATAAGTGCGTAGCAGAGTGGTTCTTACGTATCAGGTTGCGGCGCTCAAAGTCCACTTCACTTCTGAAAGTAGCCTCAATATTTTGCGGCAACTTTGCCGTGATGTGCAGAATCAGGTCGTTTTCTTTCTTGGTGTCCAGCACCTCGATTTGTTCGGTCGCTGAAATCAGATAGCCGGTATCGCCTACCTGTCCACCACTTTCAGCATAGAACGGGGTGCGGTCCAGCACCAGGTGGTACTCGCTCTTATTCTTGGTTTTTACCTGACGGTAACGCACAATATGTGAATCTGCCACGTCGTGCTCGTAACCCAAAAACTCGGTTTCTACATCCGGCTGAATAATCAGCCAGTCGCTTTGCTCCTGTGCCGAAGCGTTGCGGGAGCGGTTTTTCTGTTGCTCCATTTCTATACCGAAACCAGCCTCGTCCACCTTCAGGCCTTTTTCACGGGCAATCAGGGCGGTCAGGTCCAGCGGGAAACCGAAGGTATCATATAGTTCGAAGGCAGTTTTGCCGTCGATGGTATTGTTGTTCTCTTTGAATCTGCCTTCCAGTGCGTCAAGGCGCTTCAGGCCGTTCTCCAGTGTACGCAGGAAAGCATTTTCCTCTTCCTCAATCACGCGTTGCACGAAGCTTAGCTGTGCTTTCAGTTCAGGGAAAATAGTTTCCATCTGGTCGGCCAGCACGGCAGCCAGTTTGTACAGGAATGGTTTTTTGAAGTCAAGGAAAGTGAAGCTATACCTAACGGCACGGCGCAGAATACGGCGAATCACGTAACCTGCCTTGTTGTTAGACGGCAGCTGTCCGTCCGAAATTGCAAAGGCAATAGCACGAATGTGGTCGGCCATCACGCGGATGGCAATGTCTACCTGCTCGTTCTCACCATAAATTACACCGGCTTCTTTAGCGATGAACTGGATGAGCGGCTGGAATACATCAGTGTCGTAGTTGGAGCGCTTGCCCTGGATGGCCATGCACAAACGCTCGAAGCCCATACCTGTATCCACGTGCTGCGCAGGCAGTTTCACCAGCGAGCCATCGGCCAGGCGGTTGAACTCCATGAATACATTGTTCCAGATCTCCACTACTTGTGGGTGGTCGGCATTCACGAGCGTCTTGCCGTCTACCTGCGCACGCTCTTCGTCGGTACGCAAGTCCACGTGTATCTCCGAGCACGGACCGCAGGGACCGGTATCGCCCATTTCCCAGAAGTTGTCCTTCTTGTTGCCCATCAGAATGCGGTCTTCCGCAATCATAGACTTCCAGATATCAAACGCTTCCTGGTCCATCGGCAGGTTTTCAGAGTTATCTCCCTGAAAAACCGACACGTATAGCCTGTCTTTCGGAAGTTGGTATACCTCCGTCAAAAGCTCCCATGACCAGGCCAGGGCTTCTTTCTTGAAGTAATCGCCGAATGACCAGTTGCCCAGCATCTCGAACATGGTGTGGTGGTAGGTGTCGTAACCAACTTCCTCCAGGTCGTTATGCTTGCCCGATACGCGCAGACACTTCTGGGTGTCGGCAATGCGCTTGGACGGGGCTGGTTTATTGCCCAGGAAGTAATCCTTGAAGGGCGCCATACCTGAGTTGATAAACATCAGGGTGGGGTCATCTTTTACCACAAGAGGTGCTGACGGCACGATCTGGTGCTGTCGCTGCGCGAAGAAGTCAAGAAACTTTTGTCTAATCTCAGCTGAGTTCATCTATGATTATTAAGCCTTTAGATACAATCTGCTATACTTGTTGTTTAATAACAAAAAATATAGAATTTTTGCCTTATAGAAACAACCCTTTCGGGCAATGCTTACGTGGGCCTGCAATAGGGCAAAAGTAGCAATTTTAGCTGTAATTGTGCGTGCTATACCCGAAAACTTGTGCTGTGACCCTATACCTTGAAACCGACACTATGCCTTATAAAGAGAAAGAAATCGAAAAGCAGTACTACACCATCGGGGAAGTAGCTGCCATTTTTGACGTTGCCCCTTCGCTTATCCGCTTCTGGGAGACCGAGTTTGACCAACTCAAGCCGAAGAAAAACAAGAAAGGCAACCGCCAGTATACCGCCAAAGACATTGAAGAACTACGCTCGGTTTATCATCTGGTGAAAGAGCGCGGCTTTACGATTCAGGGCGCCAAGGAAGTACTCAAGAACAAATCGGTGCAAACCAAGGACAAGATCGAAATCATCAACTCGCTGGAGAAGGTGCGCTCTTTCCTGGTAGGTATAAAAGAGCAGCTGAACACAAAAAGCTAAGCCTTCGTACTTTGGTGCATGTCACACGAAGCACAATTTGAAGTTGCCCTTTCGTTTTTGCCCTCCATCGGCGACCAGCTGACTAAGGTGCTGGTGAGTTATTGCGGCTCCGCCAAAGCCGTCTTTGATGCGCCTGTTGCCAAACTGATGAAAGTGCCGGGTATAGGTGAAAAGGCTGCCAAAAGTATTCGTGACAACGGCCGTCATGCTTTGTTGGAAGCAGAGGATGTGCTAAAGAAAGCTTCAGAAAAAAATGTGGAGCTCCTTTTCTATACCTCACCTAAATACCCCAACCGACTCAAGCAACTTCCGGATGCTCCGCCTCTCCTCTATTTCAGGGGCAATACTGACTTAAACCATCGCCGCATCATCAGCATTGTAGGTACGCGTAAACCAACAAGTTATGGTCAAGGTATAACCGAGCGGATAGTAGAAGAGTTGAAGCCCTATAATGTGATGATTATCAGCGGGCTGGCATACGGCATTGACATTGCCTCACACCGGGCCGCTTTGCAAGCGGGCTTGCCTACTATTGGCGTAATGGCTTCTGGTCCTGACACTATTTATCCCGGGGTACATAAGAAGTATGCGGAGAAGATGCTCGAGCAAGGTGGTGTGATTACCGAGAACACCTTTGGCACCAAACCTGACGCTCCACGTTTTCCAGCACGCAACCGCATTATAGCAGGTATGTCCGACTGCACGATTGTGGTAGAGGCAGCTTTTAAAAGTGGCACTTTGATCACCGCCGATATCGCCCACAGCTATGATAAAGAAGTAATGGCTGTGCCTGGAAATATCAACTCGCCTATGTCGGAAGGCACGAACTGGCTTATAAAATCGCACAAAGCTGCCGTGCTGACCTCCACCCAAGACCTGATAGAACTACTAAACTGGGATGTGGAAGACAACCTGGCAGCAAAACGGGCGAAATCTATACCTGCGCTTGATCCGGCGGACTTTACACCCGAAGAAATGCAGGTACTGCAGGTGCTGATACAGTCCGGTGAAGAGCAGATGGACAACTTGGGATGGAAGTCGCAGGTACCGGTTACTCAATTGGCCTCCGTGCTGTTATCGCTTGAGTTTAAAGGAATGGTGAAAGCCATGCCGGGGAAGCGATTTGCCCTGATTCGATAGATTGAAGTAGATTAAACTGTTGGTTTGCCAAAAAGTGTGAGCTCGAATTCCTCATTTTAAGTGTATATTATACATTAAGGCTTTTTATTCTCTTCGTGAAATCAGCATATAATTTTTAACTTTGAACTCTTAACTAAAGAAATCTTGCTTCTCTACAACAACGCCTTTCTACCATTGCAAGACCTGAAGCTCTCTGTTACAAACCGTGCTTTTCAGTACAATGATGGGTTTTTTGATACAATGATGGTGGTAGGTGGCAAGTTATGTTATTGGCGCGACCATCAGGCGCGTATGCGGGAAGCTTCTGACGCTTTGAGCTTAGCTATACCTGACAGCTTTTGGGATGGTGAGTTGAAAGATAACCTGTTGCAGTTGGCCAAACAGCGTAAAGCCTTGAAGTATGGCCGCATCAAATTAAAGGTATGGCGAACTGGTGGCGGTCTTTACTCCCCACAATCAAATGAAGTGGAGTGGCTGGCGACGGCCCAGGTTGCACAGCCTATACCTGATGCAGGTATACGGATCGGTATCTGCAAGTCAGTGAATACCGTTTTTTCTCCCCTCTCCCATTTTAAAGGACCTCAAGCGCCGCTTTATGTGCTGGCAGGTATAGAAAAGCAAACCAGCAGTTTTGATGACATGCTTTTATTAGATCCGGAAGGTAATGTAGCAGAACTGATTTCTTCTAATATCTTCTGGATAAGGGATGAAGTGCTGATGACCCCTCCGCTGGATACAGGGTGTGTGAACGGTATTTTGCGGAGAAATATCCTGCGCTGGTGTGAACAACAAAGTATAGCCGTGCAGCAGATTCTAGCTAAACCAGCAGAGTTGGCTCAAGCTGATTGTGTGTTTGCTTCGAATGTGACAGGTATAAGGAATATAATCCAAATGGAACAAACTGCCTTAGCGACTGAAAGCAACTGGCTACAGAACATAAAATGCGGGTTGCAGGTATAGCAATGGCTGGCATGGTTTAAAGGCAGCCGCTTCTATACCTGTCAAATGCTCAGATTTAATCCCAAAGAGAATGTGCGGGGTTGCGGATACTGGCCTCTGTCGATGCCGTTGGCGACTTCCGGATCTTGCCCGCTATACCGAGTCAGCACAAAGGCATTTTGTGCCGTGGCATTAACCCGCATCTCGATTTTACTGCCTAACAGTTTCCCAACGTTATAACCCAGTTGCAGATACTCCAGGCGGAGAAAGGAGGCGCTCTCCAGGAAGTGGCTCGACTCCAGATGTGAGCTTATAAAACCAGTTTCAAGGTAACTGCGATTCGCGTTGGAAATGTACCAATCTTCATTTTTGGCATTCAGCCAGCTGCGCTGAGCGTCCGCTTGATTGAATACATCCTGCCCTGCAGCACCCCGCAAGAGAAAAGACATTTCCCACTTTCTGTAACTGCCACTGGAAGTAAGGCCAAAATACGTGTTAGGCTGCGTCGATCCCATCGGCTTTCTTTCGAAATAGCCATGTTCGTTTTTTTCATACCCTCCTTGAATGGGCTTTCCGTTTTTATCATACAACTGATTTAAAAGATTGAATACCTGTGCAGGTTCTCCAACGGCTAATCTAAGGCCATAATCATTTTCCGAGAAAGTATAGACCTGCAATTCTCCTAGACTGGTTAACCGGTTTTTGACAACTGTGGCATGCATTCCCAACCTTAAATATGCGCTCTCTTGCTGAATAAAAGTATAGTTCAATGCCGTTTCTAATCCGGACACACTTAGGCTTCCCACACTCGCATATCCCACTGAATTACTTCCATACCTGTAACGTATAAGCAGGTCGCTTGACTTATTTTGAAAGTAACCCAAGCTTCCAGTAAATCTGTTCTGCATTAGTCCGAACTCAATTCCTAAACTCTTTTCTAATGTTTTCTCTGCATCAACATGGGCTAGAGAACCTATAAAGACATAGTCAAATGGGTTGCCTTGAACAGGCGCCCATACCACTGTCCTATACCTATTGGGTTCATCCAGCCTGCTGAAACTGCCCACATCAGCCCTGATTTTCAGATGAGATATCAATTCCGCGTTAGTCAGAAATGCTTCTCTCCTGAGGTCCCAGCCTATACCTACTGCGAAGGACTGTTGTCTGAACGCATACCCCTCATTGGTCAAATCAGACAGGTTTCTGAAAGAGCCTTTTAAGGTATAGCGGTCGAGCAAGGTATAGCCAAGGCTGCCATAGTAGCTCAGGATTTCGTGCGTAGACCAGTATCCTCTACCTCTTGTGTACAGTAAGTCGTCTCTATCATTTTCTGAAGATTCTGACCCGGTTTCCCGTTTTGTTTTCATAGCACCTGCAATCAGGTCCAGCTTGCTGTTTAAGCCAGGTATAGCCTGATCCAGCGCAAAGAATGCCTCTGAATGCACGATCTTTGATTCTAGGTCATGTGTGATAAAATTAATCGGACTATACTGGCGGGAAGCCATGTCAGAGGATATATTACTTCTGTAATCCCCCTCGGATTTGAAGTAAGCATACCTGTAGTTAGCTGTCAGGGCAGGCAGAAAGTGAAGCTTGTATTGCACATGTGCCTGGCCGGAGAGAGTTCTTATGTTCTCTTGATTCTCCTTTTGCTCCAGCAGACTCACCGGGTTGATCTGGCTACTCAGCAACGAGCCATCCGGCCTAGTGTGAGCAAAATAGCCTCCAAATTTGTTATCAGAATGCACAGGCTGCGTAGGGTCAAAAGCCATGGCGGCAGGTATGGCCCGCTCATCTGCCAGCTGCAATTCCTGGCGGGTGTTATGCATGGACAGATTGAAAGTCAAGTGTTTCTGAAACAGACTGGGCTGAAGGTTGACGGCCAGCGTGTTGCGCTTATACCCGGAAGTTTCCAGGATTCCGTTTTGCATCAGCTGTCCAACAGACACACGGTAAGGTACTGGCCCCATCGCGCCGCTAAGACTTAGATTGTTGGTCAATCCGAATCCCGTTCGGTATATTTCATCCTGCCAGTCCGTGCTATAGGTGCCCAGGAGATGCTGCTGGTCCGGATATCGCTCGCGAATCAGGTTTCTGAATTCCTCTGCAGAAAAGATATCAGCTTTTTTACGAAGGTTAGACACCGCACCTGTAGCATTGTATTGCAGCCGAATTTTGTCTCCTACTTTCCCTGACTTCGTCGTGATGAGCAGCACGCCGTTCGCGGCAGCACCCCCATAAAGGGCAGTTGCAGAAGCATCTTTCAGTAATGAAACCGAGGCAATATCATCAGCATTCAACCAACTCAGGTTACTTGTGTGTAACGAATGACTGAAAGCATCGAGCAAGACGCCATCAATAACCACCAGCGGACTGTTGTTTCCAAATAAGGAAGTACCCGACCGCAACACCATCTCCGCTCCTGTACCTGGCGCACCACCGACGGGCACTACCCGTAAACCCGCAAACCTGCCGTTGATAGCCTGTTCCACAGAGGTGACAAGTCCCTTATTAAATTCGGATGTGCTTAATTGGTAGGTTTTGTATTTGGACTGTATAGTATCGGCGGCCAACCTGGTAGAGTCGGCAAATGGGTGACTTTGACCGAAGCCAGAAGAGAAGCTTATAATAAATAAGCCAAAAGAGACACAGCTATACCTAAAGAACTTAGTTTGATAGGGTAAAATTTGTTTCAAGTTGCAGGCTCGGTTAATAGAAATAAAGACTAAACATAGTAGATTACATATAATTATACAACAAATAGAATTTTATCTTAGGCATGTGAAAGCAGTGATAATAAAATCAAGAAAAAAGACTCTGTGATGACGAATAAACCAATAAACACAGCCCTTCTGGGCTTCGGAATGGCCGGACGGGTCTTTCATGCACCCATTGTATCAGCCGTCGGCGGCTTGAAGCTCAGCAAAATAAAAGCAAACCGACCCGAAAGCATTGCCCTGGCAAAAAAGCTATACCCTGATACAACCGTTGTTGGAGATACATCGACCGTCTTGCAAGACCCTGAGATTGACTTGGTGATAGTTGCCACGACCAACGCTACTCATTTCGAACTGGCAAAAGCTGCCTTGCAAGCCGGCAAGCATGTGGTTGTCGAGAAGCCTTTTACAGTAACGTCAAAAGAGGCCACTGAGCTCATAGAATTAGCCCGTGCAGAGCGAAAGCTGCTGACCGTCTACCAAAACCGCCGCTGGGATAGTGATTTCAGAACGGTGAAGAAGCTTCTTGAGAACCTAATGCTGGGGCGTTTGGTGGAGTATGAGGCCCATTTCGATCGGTTCAGGCCTATACCTGCTGCGGAGACCTGGAAAGAGGAAGAACTGCTTGGTTCGGGCATTCTCTATGATTTGGGCGCGCACCTCATCGACCAGGCACTCGTGCTTTTCGGGCCCCCGCACGAGGTATACGCCGATTTGCGGACGCAACGGAGTGGCGGGAAAATAACCGATAGCTTTGACCTGACGCTCTACTATGCCAGTGGCCTGAAAGCGATTCTGAAAGCAGGTATGCTGGTGAAGCAGCCCGGGCCTCGCTTCATCCTCTCCGGCGACAAAGGGTCTTTTGTGAAATACGGACTAGATGTGCAGGAAGCTGCTCTGAAAGCAGGCCGCTCTCCTAAGGAACCAGACTGGGGCATGGAGCAGGAAGAGATCTGGGGCAGACTAGATACAGAAGTGTATGGACAAAGGGTCGTAGGCAAGATCCAGAGTGAAGCGGGTGATTACCGCGGCTTTTATGAAAATGTGCGGGATACCATCTTAGGTATAGCGGAACTGGAGGTGAAACCAGAACAGGCCCGAAATACCATCCGCATCATCGAACTGGCCATGCAGAGCAGCAAGGAAAAGCGCGTGGTTGCTTTCCATTGAGTCATTCCCCAGGTGTCCCCTTTTCTGATTGCGTTAAACTTTCATACGTTTCTGTTGTATATTTGTAGCTACAAACAATATTTGCTGACAACATGGAATCATTAAAAGGAAAAAGTGCCCTGATCACGGGCGCTGGTAAAGGTATAGGCAAGGCCATTGCGATCGCTTTGGCAAAAGAAGGCGTAAACGTAGGCTTGCTGGCACGCACCAAGTCACAGTTAGAAGAGGTCGCCAATGAGCTGAAAGCGCATGGGGTAAAAGCGGCGGTTGCGCCAGCCGATGTGACCGATATAAATTCAGTAAACGAAGCGGTGAAGAAGATTGGCGCCGAACTTGGCCCGATTGATATCCTGATCAATAACGCAGGTATAGGTAAGTTTGGCAAGTTTCTGGAGCTGGAGCCGACTGAGTGGGAAAACATCATCCGGGTTAATCTGATGGGCGCGTACTACGTCACCCGTGCCGTGCTGCCGGAGATGATCGAGCGTCAGACAGGTGATATCATCAACATCTCCTCCACTGCCGGACAAAGAGGCGCTGCGGTTACCAGTGCTTATAGTGCATCCAAGTTTGCGCTTATTGGCTTGTCGGAGTCGCTGATGCAGGAAGTGCGCAAGCATAACATCCGCGTGAGCACGCTGACGCCGAGCACCGTGGCCACTGACATGGCCATTGACCTAAAGCTGACTGATGGCAACCCGGAGCGTGTGATGCAGCCAGAGGATTTTGCCGAGTTGATTGTGGCGCAGCTTAAACTAAACCGCCGTGTGTTCATCAAAGAGGCCGGCATCTGGTCTACCAATCCCTAACGAAAAATGCCCGAAGTTTAGCTTCGGGCATTTTAGTTTATAGATTTATACCTTAAGCGTTTATACAGCAACAGGCGCCTTGATACCTGGGTGCGAAACGTAATTCTCAAGTTTAAAATCATCGAATGTAAAGTCGAAGATATTCTTCACGTCGGGGTTCACACGCATGGTAGGTAATGTGTGCGGCTCACGTGTCAGCTGCAGCTGTGCCTGCTCCAGGTGATTCAGGTATAGGTGCGTATCGCCTCCAGTCCAGATAAACTCTCCCGGTTCCAGACCGGTCACCTGCGCAATCATAAGTACCAGCAAGGCATACGAGGCAATATTGAAGGGCACGCCCAGAAATACATCGGCAGAGCGCTGGTATAGCTGGCAGCTCAGTTTGCCCTCGGCTACATAAAACTGGTAGAAGGCATGGCAAGGCGGCAGCTTCATGTTTTCGATTTCGGCCACGTTCCAGGCACTCACAATAATACGGCGGGAATCAGGGTTATTCTTCAACTGATTCACCACTTGGGTGATCTGGTCGATATAACGACCATCGGGCGTAGGCCAGCTGCGCCACTGCGAACCGTATACCGGACCTAAGTTACCGTTTTCATCTGCCCACTCATCCCAGATCGTCACGCCATTCTCCTTGAGGTAGGCGATATTGGTGTCTCCTTTCAAAAACCACAGCAATTCGTGGATGATAGATTTCAGGTGCACTTTTTTGGTCGTCACCAGCGGAAAGCCTTCTGAAAGATCGAAACGCATCTGGTAACCGAATACGCTCAGGGTACCGGTGCCGGTACGGTCTTCTTTTTTCACCCCTTTGTCAAGGATGTGCTGCATCAGGTCCAGGTACTGTTTCATAAGGGATTGTAAATTGAAGGTATGGTTGTGAACCTTAAATATAGCGCAAAAATTATCCGGCAAAAAACCTGATGCCTGTTTTATGAAAACATTTATTAAATGCCCCTACCCTTTTTTTCTGTTATGCTATACCTCTTAAATCTTCATTATATTTCACCAAAATTCAACTTAGGAGTGCTCAAACTCGAATAACAAAAACCTTTAGGATATAAAATCGAATGGAAGTTCCTTTCCTGTCTGATGTCGTGATCATCCTGGGATTGGCCGTAGTTGTGATTTTGCTCTTTCAGCGTTTCAGGCTACCTACCATCCTGGGCTTCCTGATAACTGGTGTAATCGCCGGGCCCTATGGCTTGAGCCTGGTCAAAGACGTACACGACATCGAGATACTGGCCGAAATTGGTGTAATACTGCTCCTGTTTATCATCGGAATAGAGTTTTCGCTGCGCAATCTGGCCCTGATAAAGCGAACTGTATTGTTGGGTGGCGCTACCCAGGTGCTGGTTACGATATTGCTGGTCGGCCTTGTCCTGATGATGTTCAACTTCTCAGCAGCCGAAGGTTTCTTTGTCGGTTTCCTGATTTCGCTCAGCAGTACCGCCATAGTGCTTAAACTGTTGCAGGACAATGGGGAGATCAGCAGCCCGCACGGAAAGATAGCGCTCGGTATTCTGATCTTTCAGGATATTGTGGTAGTACCCATGATGCTGGTGGTACCGCTCATGGCGGGCGGGTCTGAGAACATCGTGGTCGAACTGCTGCTTATGGTGCTGAAAGGCGCCTTTGTCATTGTCTTTGTATTAATCAGTGCCCGCTATCTGGTGCCTAAGCTCCTGTTTGTAGTCGCCAGGACGAAAAGCAGAGAGCTCTTCATTCTCAGTATTGTGGTTATCTGTTTTGCGGTGGCCTGGCTGACGCAGAGCCTTGGCCTATCTTTGGCGCTGGGTGCATTTCTGGCCGGATTAATTATCTCAGAATCACATTACAGCTACCAGGCTACCAGTAACATCCTTCCATTTCGTGAGATCTTCACCAGCTTCTTTTTCGTTTCGGTCGGGATGCTGCTTGACTTTGGCTTCATGCTGCAGCACCTGCCGCTGATCCTGTTGTTGACTGTCTGCACCTTTATCCTGAAGGGAGTGATCGCGGCTATGGCTGCCCGGATTTTGCAATACCCGTTACGAACGTCCATACTGGTTGGCCTTTCCCTTTTTCAGGTAGGTGAGTTCGCTTTCATTCTTTCCAAAACAGGTATAAAAAATGGTCTGCTTTCGCTGGAGGTGTATCAGTTCTTTCTCTCTGTTTCATTGCTGACCATCGCGATCACACCTTTTGTGATCGGTTCTTTCCATACCATTGCCAATAAACTGAGCGCTCTTTGGATGACCGGCAAAAACCATATACCGAATGCCCCTGTCAACTTTGAGTCCATAGACGACATGCATCGTCTGGAAGACCATATCATAATCGTGGGTTATGGCATCAATGGGCGCAATGTAGCCAAAGCGGCACGTCATGCCAGCATACCTTATGTGATCGTGGAGCTTAATGCTGTAACTGTACGAGAGGAACGGGCGCGGGGAGAAAACATCATCTTCGGGGACGCAGTGCACGGTGTTATTTTGGCACATGTAAACGTACACAAGGCACGGGTGGTGGTCATCGCCATTTCAGACCAGGAGGCGACCAATCGTATCATCTCCAGCATCAGTGAGGTTAGCGATAAAGTACACATTATCGTCAGGACCCGCTTTGTGAAGGAAATGGAAGAGAGTTACCGATTGGGAGCGGATGAGGTTATACCTGAGGAGTTTGAGACTTCGATAGAGATTTTCACTCGGGTGCTTTCTAAATACCTGATGCCCCGCGATGAGATCGATAATTTCACTTTCAGTATCCGGGCTGACAACTATGAGATGCTCCGCAGCATGACGGGCAGCAAAACCAAGGGCGGCAATATTTCGGCAGAACTGCCTGATATTGAGGTAGCTTCCTTGCGAATCTTTACAAAAGATGACACGCTGGTAGGTAAATCGCTGATAGAACTGGATGTGCGCAATCGCTTTGGTATAACTGTGGTAGCTATAAAGCGTGAGGGCGCAACATTACTGGAGATCAATGCGCAGACAAAATTGAAGCGGGGCGATGTGGTCTATGTGGTAGGTAAACCCGCCGACGTGATGCGCTTCAATAATCTTGTCAGGTCTGATTAAGTATAAAAAAAGCCCCCTCTATTCAGGCGGGGGCTTCTTATTAAGGTTGTGTAGCAGTCGGCATCCGGTTCACAATCCGCTGTATCTGGCTTTTCACAGCGCCATAGCCTGCGCCGAAGTCCTTGATCGCTCCTTCGGTCCAGCCACGCCAGAGCAGCTGTTTCGTTTTCGGGTCGATCACGTCTAAAATCAGCGTTCCTTGCTTGAAAAGGTCTACAGCGCGGTAACCGGGCAGCTCTGCGTTGCCATAAGTATACCGGTAGCCACTCATATAGGCGTAGCTATACCCGAAGCCGGGACCATATAGCTCTGGCTTGTCCATGGCGTCCGGCACCGAAACGCTTACATCGTAGGCCACCAGCATATCCGGGTTTACAGTGGTTTTGGTGTAGCCTTTGCGTTGCATTTCTTCTTCTACTGCTTTCAGCAGGTGCTTGTGCAGGTCGGCATCAAAGTCCGGACCGTAGGCAGGCTGCGCGGCTGGCGTAGGCTTATACCAGGCATACGTGGTTTTTTTAGCCAGTACGCCTTCCGATGAACTGATCGTATTGGTGTGGTCGATGCCTGAAGTGGCTACACATGAGCTGAGGAAAATCGCGCACAGAAAGAGGTATAGCGCTGAAAATAGTTGATTTTTAAAGCTTTTCATAGGTGTTGTTGGTGTGTGGTCGACGGTGGTATGGGGCTTCTTTCTTCCCCTCCTTACGCGTGCTTATTTTTAAGGGTGACAAATATCATCGCTTGCTGTCAAATTTATATATTCTTTTGCGAATAAATAAATAGTCTGCCCCGATTTCGGAGGCATTTCAAACCGAGTGTATGACAAGCCGTAAGTTAAGCGATACGCCCAAAGCTTACACTCAAAAACCAAGAAACCATGAATCAAGCCCAATTGAAGTACACCTCAGCCGAAGAAGCCCTTTCTGCTATCAAATCCGGAGATCGTGTGTTTGTGCATGGCAGTGCCGCCACGCCACAGTACCTGCTGCATAAACTGGCCGAGCGCGCTGACGAACTTCGTAATGTGGAGCTGGTGAGTATCTCCACATTTGGCGACATGCCCTGCGCTGAGGAACGCTGCAGCGACGCTTTTTATATCAACTCCCTTTTTGTGTCGGCTAACGTGCGGGAGGCTGTTAACAGTGGCCGCGGCGACTATGTGCCCATTTTCCTGAGCGAAATCCCGAATTTGTTTCGCTCCGGCATCATGCCGCTCGATGTGGCCATTGTGCATGTTTCGCCACCCGACCGCCACGGTTTCTGCTCACTGGGAGTGTCTGTAGACATTGCCCGCCAAGCCGTTATCAGTGCGAAACACGTCATTGCACAGGTAAACCCCCAGATGCCCCGTACCCACGGCGATGCCCTGATCAATATCCGTCGCTTTGATGCGCTGGTGGAGGTGAACGAACCGCTTCCGGAAGTGGACTACGGCCCGCGCATCACTCAAACTGAGGAGACTATTGGCCGCTACATTGCCGAAATGGTTGAAGACGGTGCTACCCTGCAAATGGGTATAGGCGCTATACCTGACGCGACTCTCCGGAGCCTGACCAACCACAAAGGACTCGGCATCCATACCGAAATGTTCTCAAATGGGGTACTGCCACTGATAGAGCAAGGGATCGTCACAAATGAGTTCAAGAAAAGGCACCGGGGTCGTATAGCGACGGGCTTTATCGTGGGCAACCGGGAGCTTTATGATTTTGTGGACGATAATCCGCTGATCACGATGCTCAGCTCTGACTATGTGAATGATGTGACCGTCATCCGCTCCAACCCGAAAGTGACCGCCATTAACAGCGCCATCGAGATTGACCTGACAGGCCAGGTAGTATCCGACTCCATCGGTACGTACCAGTTTTCAGGTATAGGCGGCCAGATGGACTTTATCCGGGGCGCGGCCCTCTCCGACGGCGGGAAGCCGATCATTGCACTGCCTTCCGTGACCAACAAAGGCATTTCCAGGATCACGCCCTACATCAACCAGGGTGCAGGCGTGGTGACAACGCGCGCCCACGTGCATTATGTGGTGACGGAATACGGAGTGGCCTACCTGTACGGGAAAAACCTGAGGCAACGTGCCAAGGCCTTGATCGAGATTGCGCACCCAGACCACCGGGCCCGACTGGAGGAAGAAGCATATAAGCGGTTCAAAAACTTATAACCACGATACTAAACTTTAGCTGCGGGTTTTCGTGAATGGGAAGGTTAAATACTCACTATATGGACATATCTATTTCACCTTCCCGTATACCTACACCCCGTCCTGAATGGGTCGTGCGCTTCGCCCGCGTTGGTCTGATCGCTAAAGGAGTCGTGTATTGCCTGGTTGGGGCGCTCGCCTTTATGGCGGCCTTCGAACTGGGCGGTCAGAGCACAGAAGAGGCCGGCAAGACCGGTGTTTTCCAGTTCATACTGGAGCAGCCTTATGGCAAAGTGCTATTAGGCATCGTGACGGCAGGTATGCTGTGCTATACCTTGTGGCGTTTTATACAGGCTTTCCGCGATACTGAGGAGAAAGGAACTGATGCGAAAGGTATAGGAAAGCGCATTGGCTACGCATTTAGCGGTGCTGTTTACGGCGTGCTTGCATTTACAGCCGCGCAGCTACTTTTAGGCAATGGCGGCGGAGGCAATGGCTCAGACTCGCGTCAGACACTGGCGCGTGAGTTGTTGTCCCAGCCTTTTGGGCAGTGGTTGCTTGGCGCAGTGGCGGTTGGCACTATGATCATGGGAATTTATCAGTTTTACCGCGCCTACTCCGGTAAGTACATGAACAAAGTTCAGTCGCAACAGCTGAAGCCGGAACTCAGAACCTCGCTTGTGCGGGCCGGAATGGTAGGTTACATTGCCCGTGGCGTGGTCTGGCTGATCATCGGCTATCTGCTCCTGCGTGCCGCAATGACTTCGAACTCCCGTGAGGCTGGCAGTAGTTCTGAGGCCTTCCAATTCCTGGAGGAGGCTTCTTATGGCTCCTACCTGCTCGGGATACTGGCTTTAGGCCTCATTTGCTACGGTGTTTTCATGTTTGTACGCGCCAAGTGTGAGGTGATTAGCGCGAAGGTATAGGCGCGCTGATCACTTCCCGTGTACGGTCTGTACCTGTGATTATGAGTGCTGACAGCTTCACGATAGTGCCTAATGAGCTAGTCGCTATACCTGTAGAGGGCATATAATGGTGGAGTGCCTACCCTACCGGATGCGTTTTTGAAACGAATTCCCTTAGCAACGATTTCGACCCTCCTTTCCTGGTTTTGAATTAAAGCAGGAAAGGAGAGCTAACACGTATTTTTACTGAGGGTAAAGTACTGAACCGTGGCGGACTATAACATTATTTTGAAATGTTAATAAAGCCCTGCTGTTAAACCAAAATTGGGCCGGAAACTGTTATCAGGATATAACTTTTCAGTTATATTTGACCCGAACTTTGCAACCACACGACGCCTGATGACAAACGGTTCTTTTAAAATATTTATACTGGATGATGACGTCTGGTATAGCGAACTGCTCGAATACCACCTTTCTCTGAATCCGGACTACGAAATCCGTAAGTTTCATTCAGCCAACGATTGCCTTGCCAACATGCACCTGCGCCCCAATGTGGTGACGCTAGACTATTCGCTGCCAGACAAAAACGGCTCTGAGGTACTCAAACGCATTAAAGAACTCAACCCGGATGTGCAGGTCGTAGTGATTTCAGGCCAGGAGGACGTGGCTACCGCTGTGGATCTGCTTAAGCTGGGTGCCTATGATTACATCGTAAAGGACGAAGACACCCCGGAGCGGCTCTGGAACACGATCAACAAGATACGGGAGAATGTGTCGTTGCGTGAAGAGATCGACCACCTCAAGGAGGAGATCGGGCAGAAGTACGACTTTGGCAAAGTGATCATCGGCAACAGCGATGCCATCAAAAAGGTGTTTAACCTGATGGACAAAGCCACGAAAACCAACATCACCGTTTCCATTCATGGCGAGACAGGTACAGGCAAGGAACTTGTGGCTAAAGCGATCCATTACAACAGCACCCGCAAAAAGGCCCCCTATGTGGCGGTAAACGTGGCGGCTATACCTCGTGAACTGATTGAGAGCGAATTGTTCGGGCATGAAAAGGGCGCCTTTACCGGAGCCGTCTCACGCCGCCTGGGCAAGTTTGAAGAAGCAAACAAGGGTACCATTTTTCTGGACGAGATCGGTGAACTGGACATTAGTCTGCAGTCCAAATTATTGCGCGTGCTCCAGGAAAAGGAAATTACACGGGTAGGCGGAAACGCTGTCGTGCCGGTAGATGTACGCATCATCGTGGCCACGCACAAAAACCTGGCTGAAGAAGTAAAAAAAGGCCGGTTCAGAGAAGACTTGTATTACCGCTTGTTGGGCTTGCCTATTCAGTTGCCGCCCTTGCGAGAAAGAGGCAGTGACATACTGGTGCTGGCCAAGTTTTTTATTGATGCCTTTGCCAAAGAGAATGGCCTCGGGCGAAAATATTTATCACCGGCGGCACAGCAGAAGCTCCTCTCTTATACTTTTCCGGGTAACGTGCGCGAACTGAAGGCGCTGGCAGAACTGGCCGTCGTGCTGGCGGATGAGGATGCGATACAGGAACAGGATATTAATTTTTCCGCCAGTCACACTGAAAAGGACTTTCTGGCCGAGGAGCGCAGTCTAAAGGAATATACGACTGCCATCATTCAGCGCTTCCTGGACAGGTATGATTACAATGTGCTGTTGGTAGCTGATAAACTTGACATCGGCAAATCCACAATCTACCGCATGATCCAGAGCCACGAACTCACAGTGAAGTAAGGTATAGCCTTGCCCTGTAAATCCTTATTTTCCGTGTGCGCTTCAGGTATAGCTACTGGTTTAATTCGTGGGTAATATGATCGTAAACGTGGAGCCTTTATCGACTTCACTTTCAACTTTGATCTGACCTCCCATCAACCTGACTTGCTGGTTCACGATGTACAAACCGAGCCCGTTTCCCTCCGCCACCTTAGGAGCAAAACGCCGGTGCATCTGAAACATTTCCGGACCAATCTTGACCAAGTCCATACCTATGCCGTTATCCGCTACCTGAATGGTGATGAACTCATCCTGCACGGAAGCGGATAACCTGATGATTGGTTTTCGGTTCGGGCTGTGGTACTTCAGCGCATTGGAGATCAGGTTGCGGAGAATGCTGTTGAAATAAGCCTTAATGGTTTGGATTTGGGTATTTTCAGCAATGTCGATCTCCAGAACCGCACCCGTCTGCCTGATCTCTTCCTGAAAGAAGTTGACCAATCGCTTTAATGTTTTGTTAACGTCAATTTCTTCCTTGCTTTCCTTACCTGTTGACTGCAAGGCGATTAACTCATTTAGATCGCGCAGCATCACATCCACAGACTCTACGGTATGCAGTAAGTAGCGCTTCACTTCGTTTTCTTTGCTTTCTGAGAGCTTGCACTGCAGGAGCCTTGCAAAACCGAGGGCGTTGGCAACGGGCTTCCGCATATCATGGGCCAGTATCTTACGGAATATTTCCAGCTCGTCGTTGTGTACCTTCAATAGCGCTGTGTATTGCTCAAGTTCAGCCTCTTTCTGTTTCTTGTCGGTGATGTCTTTGGCGATACCGAAAACTGCAATAATGCGGCTTTCGTTTTTGAGTGGGAAATTGGTGACATCCAGGTGCCTGGCTCCGCTTTTGGTGACAATGGTGGTTTCGTAGCGCTGTGGTATATCCCGCGTAGATTCCAGAAAGCGCTTCCTTGTAAAATCTTTGATGCTTTCCTCGATGAGTGACTCAAAACTCTGGCCAATCAGCGTTTCCCGATCATACCCGGTTATGCGGCACACTTCTTCGTTTACCATCATAAAATTCCCCTCCAGATCCAGTAGAAAGATGGCATCCGGATGATTGAGAAAGAGCGTCTGGGTAAGTTTTTCGAACTGAAACAATTCTAGTTCTTTATTTGCATCCATTGGAAATGGGCTAGCTTCAGTAGTTAAGGGGGCGTTCTAATATCTACGGTTGGCAACAGGAACCGACTTATTTTGTTGGCTTGCCTGCACAGTTTTTTTTCTTCAAGTCGCTTTCCAATTCAACTTCCCGGAATTCTAGTGATATGTACAGTGTTTTCTTTGTCACAGTAGTGCCGCCGGGGTTTTACACTAAATTAAATTTTAGAGCGATTTTAAGCTAGTCCTACAATGGGTTTTACCACACTATAACATAAGGTGTCAGCTATTGAAAAGTACCATTTGCAAAGCAGCGTTTAAACCAGATAAGTTTAGTTCTGTAGTGTGTGCCGATTAAGATATTTATCCATGTGTGAAATAAAATATTCGATTTCGCATAAAATTATCTACCTGATTCGATTGTTACCTCACTGAAAAGAGATAATTTGCAAGGAAATCCGCTTCTCTTTTACTCGGGTTTTATTGATTGCATGATGGAAACTTCATACGAGCTGCAGCTGCTGCAACAGGAGCTCGAAAAAGAAAGAAAAGCACGCCAAGAGGCTGAACAAAAGGCCGAAACACTTGCCAGCGAGCTACAGCTACTCCGTACAAATCCGTCTGATACCACAGCAGAGCTGGTACAGAACGTCATGCACATGGTGCCGAGCATCGTCTACATTTACGATCTGGATCAAAACAAAAGCATCTACCTTAACAACTGCATTAAAACAATTCTGGGATATTCGCAGGGGGAACTGGATGCGATGGATGGGCACTTTTTTATGTCTGTCGTGCATGATGCAGACAAGCCCATCCTGCTGCAGCACTCTTCCGGCATGTTAAGTGCCCGGGATGGTGAGGTACGCAAGATTACGTACAGTGTACGTGCCAGCGATGGTTCCAGCAGAATCCTTTTTTGCAGAGAGGCCGTCTATAAACGCAATGCCGATGGCCGGGTAAGTCAGATCATCGGTTCTGCTGAAGACGTAACCAGGTTACGCCAGAAGAACCAGGAACTTGCCGAGCAGAAAGGGTTTTACGAGGCCATCCTGAATAATCTTCCCTCCGACGTAGCCGTTTACGACAGCAAGCTTCGCTATATTTTCGTTAACCCGGCAGCCGTATCAGATCCCCACCTGCAGGAATGGATCATTAACAAAACGAATGAGGAGTATTGCGCCTACCGCAATGTGCCGCTGCACCGCATCGAAAACCGTGGTAAATATTTGACGAAGGCCCTAGAGGAGCGCCGCCAGGTATCGTTTGAAGAAAAGCTCGTGGATAGACAGGGCAATGCCAGTTACCATATCCGCAAGCTGAACCCGGTGCTGGACGAGCAGGGCGAAGTGAGACTTGTGATCGGGCACGGACTCAATATTACCGACCTGCATCACGCACAACAGGAGATCAGTGACAGAGAAGCCAAAATACGGGCTATTCTGGATGCCATACCTGATCAAATGTTCATCATTGACAAGCACGGTGTGTACCTGGAGATGCACAACGAGCACTTGCAGTACGAAGTGATACAATCCCCTGAGGTAATTGGCAAAACACTCTTCGACCTACTCCCAGCCCCACTAAGCCAGAAAGCATTTGACCTCATACAGGATGTGCTGGCAACCGGGGAAATGCAGTCGATTGATTATGAGTTAGACGAGCGCTACTACGAAGGGCGTATTGTAAAGTACAATAGCGAACAGGTGCTTACCATTGTGCGGGATGTGACGGAAGAGCGTATGGCTGCGCTTGAGGTTAAAGAGAAGAATGACTTTATCAGACTGGTGCTCAACACGAGCCCTTCGCTCATATATGTGAAGGACGGAGAAGGCAACTTCAAACTTGCTAACCAGGAATTCGCTGCCCTGTTCGGACTTACACCTGACAATGTGATTGAGCAGAACAACCGCGATCTGCATGGGGTCGAGCAGGAGCTCGACCATTTCAACCATAACGATCAGTTAGTCATTCAGACAGGTCAGGAGTTACGCGTTCAGGAAAAATTTACCTTGCCAGATGGTCGTGTGGAATGGTTCAACACCATTAAAAAGCCACTCGTCACGAAAGACGGGGAAGTACACGTGCTTGGTATTTCCGCCAATGTAACAGAGCAATACAACGCCAATAAAAGACTGGAGGAAAGCGAGGAACTACACAGGCTGCTGTCAGAAAACTCACGCGATTTGGTGTGCCTGTATGATGAGGAGGGCCATTATACCTATGTGTCGAATGCCGTTGAAGAAATGTTTGGCTACAAGCCTGAGGAGCTGATCGGCTTTTTTGCCTCTGATTTTATACACCCGGATGATGTCCTGAAGGTACAGAGCATGAGCGATCAGGTTTCCCTGAAGCAGCGAAGCAACATTACAGTTCAGCACCGTCAAAGGCACCGTAATGGCTATTATATCTGGGTGGAAACCAGCATTAAGCCCATTATGGACAGTGCCGGCAACGTGATCAAGTTTCAGTCTTCTTCTCGTGATATCAGCGAGCGTCGCTTGGCTGATGAAGCACTCAGGAAGAGTGAAAAAAAATACCGTGACCTGATCAAGTACAGCCAGGCCTACATGTGTACGCACGATTCGGAGGGCGTTATCCTTTCCGTCAACCCATACCTGGTCGAAATGCTGGGCTATAAAGAAGAGGAGATTGTGGGCAAATCCCTGAAGCAGTTCTTCCCGCTGCTGCACCGCCAGAATTTCCCGGATTACCTGAAGCAGTTTGAGAGCCAAACGGTGGTAAAAGGCGTACTGAGCGTGTTGCGCAAAGACAAAGAAGAACGCTTCCTCAGCTACCAGAACTATAAGGTAAGTGAGGATGGACAGGAGCCGTATGTAATCGGTTTTGCGCAGGATGTGACTGACCGTATACAGACCGAGCGAGAACTTAAAAATGCGAAAGAGGCAGCAGAAGAATCAGCCCGTGTGAAGGAGAACTTCCTGGCCAACATGAGCCACGAGATCAGGACACCGCTCAACGGTATACTGGGCATGAGTGGTCTGCTGCACAAAACCCAGCTGGATGAAACGCAACTCAATTATCTCAAGATCATCAACCAGTCGGCCGACAACCTGCTGGTAGTCATCAACGATATTTTGGACGTGGCCAAGATAGAAGCCGGCAAGCTGGAACTCGAATCCATACCATTCAGAATAGAAGAAACGGTGCAGGCTGCTTATCAGACATTGAAGTACAAGGCCGAAGAGAAAGAGATTGCCTTTCAACTTGGTGAGCTGGACCTACCACACACCCTGTTGCAGGGAGATCCATACCGCCTGAACCAGATTTTGTTGAACCTGTTAAACAATGCCCTCAAGTTTACAGAAGAAGGAAGCGTTGTCCTGAACGGCAGAACACTGGAAGAAACACCTACTACGCTTACCATTGAGATTTCGGTAATCGATACAGGTATAGGTGTGCCTGGGGATAAAAAGGATCTGATTTTCGAAGGCTTCACGCAGGCTTACTCCAGTATTACGCGCAAATACGGTGGCACCGGGCTTGGACTCAGTATCTGCAAAAACCTGGTAGAGCGCCAGGGAGGCGATATCTGGGTGGAAGACAATCCGGAGGGAGGAAGTATTTTTCGCTTTATGATCACATATCCGAAAAGCGAGGACGTGCATTTGCCTGAAAGTGAAGCCGTTGTTGTTGACTTTACCAGTCTGGGTGCCGTGAAGGTGTTGCTGGCAGAGGACAACGAAGTAAACGTCTTCCTGGCGCAGGCGATCATGGAGGAATGGGGTTTCCAACTGGACGTTGCCTACAACGGCCTGGAGGCTGTCGAGATGGTGAAGCTGTCCGACTATGATATCGTCTTGATGGACATCCAGATGCCGGAATTGAGTGGAATTGATGCGACGATGCAGATAAGGGCCATGAGCGACCCGCAAAAGGCTGCTATTCCGATCATTGCTCTGACCGCGAATGCACTGAAAGGTGATGCCGAAAAATACCTGAGTGCAGGTATGAATGCTTATCTCTCGAAGCCTTTTGAAGCCGAAGTACTGTATACAAAAATCTCCAGCCTGGTGCCTAAGAAGCAAAACAGTGGCGAGGAAAAGGACAGGACTTCAGCACACCAGGCGCAGGAACAGAAATTAGCGGCTGCACCGCTTTATAGCATGGAAATCATTCAGAAAATGTCGCACAACAATGAGGCCTTTATGAACCGTGCCCGCCAGCTGTTTGCTGATACCATACCTGTTACTGTGCGAGAAATGCAGAAGGCCATGGAGCTGGGAGACTGGAAAATGGTCAGTGCCATGGCGCACAAGGTAAAGTCCACCATCGACACCATGAAGATAGAGTCTATAAAAGAAGTGGTGCGCTTTGTAGAGTTGAACGCCAGACAGGAGACCAACCTGAATGAAGTACGTGTTGGCGTCAGTAAGCTAGGGCAAGTGCTGCTGCAGGTAGTAGATGAGATATGTGCTGAAATCACTTCGTAAATAGACGTCTGTATAAGAATACAGCCTGTCCTGCTGACAAGATAATGTTGCGGGGCAGGCTTTTTTGTAAATTTATGGGTCAAACAATCGTAAGCCTTACAAACAGCTTTGCCTATGCTACCTATATCCCCTACCCTTCCCGTTTCTATACCTGATCTGGAAGAGATCGTCGCGTTGCGTCACCATCTGCACCAGAATCCCGAACTTTCCGGGTTGGAAAACGAAACAAGCCAAACCCTTCAAAGCTTTTTGCAGCGTTATCAGCCTGATGAAATAGTGAAAGAGCTTGGCGGTACCGGCTTCGCGGCCATCTTCCAAGGAAAAGAGCCAAAGGCTGGACCTACTGTGCTGTTCCGCGCAGAGCTTGACGCGCTCCCGATACTGGAGCAAAACGAGTTTGCCTATACCTCCATTCAGAAAGGTGTCAGCCACAAGTGCGGGCACGACGGACACATGGCCACGTTAGTCGGGCTGGCCAGCATATTGCACCAGCAACCCTTGACGCAAGGCCAGGTAGTATTACTGTATCAACCGGCAGAGGAAAACGGCGCTGGCGCCTGGGCAGTACTCCAGACACCAGCCTTCCAGAAAATAGCACCGGATTATGTATTTGCGCTTCACAATTTACCACCTTTACCAATGGGGCAAGTGCTTGTGCGTTCTGACGCATTTGCGGCTGCGTCGGTGGGACTCAAAGTTCAGCTACATGGAAAAGAGTCACATGCTGCGGAGCCTGAGAATGGTCTGAACCCAGGAGAAGGTATGAGTGAGTTGATACAGGCTTTTAACGCATTGGTGCGCGATCAGCACCACTTTCAGGATCTGACCCTGCTCAATGTTGTACATGCTCGTCTTGGCGATGTCGCTTTTGGCACCAATCCGGGTTTTGCGACGGTTATGGCTACGCTGCGTGCATTTGAGCAGGATGATCTGAATAAACTAAAATCACTTGCCATAGAGGCGGTTAAGTTAGTTGCGCACAAGTACGACTTAAAGTACGATTTTGAATGGGTAGAAGAATTCCCAGCCACCAGGAATAGCGCTGAAGCAACGGCATTTGTAGAGCAAGCTGCCCAGGATTTGGGTATGGATGTGATTCGGGCGGCTAAGCCCGTACGATGGTCCGAGGATTTTGGACATTTCACGCACAGGTATAACGGTGCCTATTTTGGATTAGGGTCCGGACCGGACCGGCCGCAGTTGCATCATGCGGACTACGACTTTCCTGACGAGCTTATACCTGTGGGCGCCGCTTTGTTTTACCGCATCGCGGAATCCATTCTAAATCCCTAACACTTTCATGTTTTACAGCTCCTCTATAGAAATAAGCCGTTCTGCTTTAGCACATAACATCCGGTTTATTAAAGCGCAACTCAAATCGGGCACCCGTTTTTCTTCGGTGGTAAAAGGGAACGCTTATGGGCACGGTATAGAGGAATTCGGACAGTTGGCCTATACCTGCGGGGTTGACCATTTCTCTGTCTTCAGCGCTGACGAAGCCTATCGTCTGCACCAGGTCCTGCCACACAAGGCTACCATCCTGATCATGGGCTACATTGACGACGAGGAGCTGATCTGGGCCATAGCCAACAATATTGAGTTCTATGTTTTTTCAATCGACCGATTGGAACAAGCAGCAAAGGCTGCCCGATCTTTACAGAAACCTGCCCGGATCCATCTTGACCTGGAAACAGGTATGAACCGTATCGGATTAGAAGCAAACGAAGTAGAATACGCTGCCGATCTGATTTTGAAGCAATCCGATGCTTTTGAAGTGATGGGTGTCTCCACACACTTTGCAGGTGCCGAGAGCAACGAGAACCATGATCGTGTAGCTGGCCAGTTAGACCGATACCGCCTGGCCGTGCGCTCGCTGCAGCAAAAAGGACTTAAGTTCAGAACGCTGCACACGGCCTGTTCAGCCGCCGTTATGGCATATCCTGAAACACACCTGGATATGGTGCGTGTGGGCATCATGCAGTATGGTTTCTGGCCGAGTCCTGAGATCTACCAGCGTTATATGGGCGTTAGTACCGATCGAATTGATCCGTTGAAGCGGGTTATAAATTGGAAGAGCCGCGTGATGAGCCTGAAGCTTGTACCGGCAGGTGAGTTTATAGGGTATGGCAAAAGCTTTCAGGCCAGCAGTGAAATGCTGATCGCCGCTATACCTGTAGGCTATGCCTGGGGCTATAGTCGTAGCCTGAGTAACCAGGGCCAGGTGCTGGTCAGATCGCACCGGGCACCGGTTGTGGGCATCGTGAACATGAATGTGCTGATGGTAGACGTGACAGGTATACCGGATGTAGCGCTTCAGGACGAAGTAGTGCTGCTTGGCAAGCAGGGAAACGAACATATTACGGTTGCCTCTTTCTCCGAACTCAGCACGCAACTCAACTACGAACTGCTGACGAGACTCCCGATGAACATACCCCGGATTATCGTCGACTGATTGCCACACTCCAAACTGTCACGATGCTTTTTCTCTCAGCGGATAGCCGCAGTTATCGCAGTATTTGGCGTCGGAACTGTGCCCTTCCTTGTGGCAATTCGGGCAGACACGTGACGTCGCATCCAGCTTGTCAGCCCTTGACAGCTCCACTGATACGATGCCGGTGGGCACCGCAATAATGCCATAACCCATGATCATCAGGCAACTGGCCAGTAACTGCCCCAAGGGAGTAGCAGGTGTAATGTCGCCAAAACCCACAGTCGTAAGTGTAACGATGGCCCAGTAAATGCTCATCGGTATACTCGTGAAGCCACTGGCACGCCCCTCCACCACATACATCAATGCTCCCATCACGACCACCATCATCAATACCACGCCCAGAAAAACCGAGATCTTCGTTAAACTGGCGCGAAGGGCTTTTGTGAGCACCTGCCCCTCGTTGACAAAGTTGGTCAGCCTGAAAATACGGGCAACCCGTAGCAATCGGAACACCCTGATCACCAGCAGGTATTGCGATCCAATAACAAATAAACTCATGTAAGTTGGTATGATGGCCAAAAAGTCGATGATCCCGAAAAAGGAGAAGATATATTTAAAAGGCCTTTGCGAACTGTAGATTCGAAGAAAATACTCTATTGTAAAAAGAATGGTAAATGACCATTCAAGTGCCTGAAATAAGTGCAGGTAGTCCCTTCTCAAAGAAACAACGCTTTCCAGCGATACGACAATCACGCTCGCCAAGATCAGAATAAGCAGTGAAATGTCAAAAGCTTGTCCGGCCGGCGTTTCAGCTTCAAATATGATGCTGTGTAGTTTTCGCTTCAAACGGTCACCATCCTGACTTGCCATACTGTCCTTTATAAAGAAGATGAAACTCTTACCGAATCGCGGCGGAACCGGCTGGCCATATACTGCCGTATACGCTGCTCATACTCTTTTACCTTAGCCGGGTCTACAAATACGGCACTGTTACTTTTCGTGGGATTGGCAGCCTGAGGCTTTTTCCACCCAATCATAACTAACATCACTGTATCTAGCTTCACTTTATTTTCAGCAACCGATACGATCTCTCCTACTTCCACCTTCTCTATTTCAGGGAAAATCAGCTTGAGTTCACGGCTGGCGCTGACGGGCGTGTAGGAATTGGCAAGTCGCATCAAACTGTCGGCACGTTGGCTTTGCAGCTTCTGAATCTCGATCGTTCTCAGAAAATCCTGGGTCAGGTTATTGGTAAGATCAGAAGCCATGCGGCGCACATCCTCGGCTGACACGTCGAGCTGCACCAGCTTAACCTGGTGTTTGGGAAGTGAATTGTTGATTAGGAGTGTGTTGTAGTGCGCAATGAGGCTGTCATTCACAGGATTTCCGACGCTGTAGATCTTGATTGTGCTGAGCGAATCGGTATCCGTCACTTCCCATTTTATGATCTCATTATTTCGATTAGCGAAATCGCGCACAATCAGGTTCTCGATTTTCTTTTTGGTCTGTACGCTCTGGTAAATGTTGTAGAGGAAATAGGCGCTCGGTGATACCACGATGAATAGCACGACCGCCATGATACGCGCCACACGCCGCTCTGTGGCTTTGTCAACGTAATGCTTGGTGTCAAACTTCAGGTACTTTACGATCAGGAAAGTTGCCAGACTTATAAAGACGGCGTTGATAAAGAAGAGGTAGAAGCCACCGAAAAAGAAATCAAAACGCCCCAGTGCGAGCCCGTAGCCCGCCGTGCACAGCGGCGGCATCAGCGCGGTGGCGATGGCCACACCAGGTATAGCGTTCGATTTATCGGACCTCGAGATAGAGACGATACCTGCCACACCTCCAAAGAAAGCCACCATCACGTCGAGCAAGGTTGGTTTGGTACGGGCCAACAGTTCATTTGTAGGCTCACCGAGCGGTGTGATCATGAAGTAAAACGTACTCACAATCAGGCCAGCTGCTGCTGCGATAGACAGGTTTTTGACGGATGCCCACAACATTTCACGGTCGTTGATACCCACCGCCAACCCTAGTCCCAGAATAGGTGACATGAGTGGCGAAATAAGCATGGCTCCGATAATGACGGCTCCTGAGCCTGTATCCAGACCGATTGAGGCCAACATGGCAGAGCAGATCAGCATCCAGGTGTTGTTGCCACGCACCGGAATCTTATCGTAGATTTCGCGTATCGTGCCTGGCTCATCGGTTTCATGGATGATATTGAACACACTGCCCAGAACCCTCTTAATCGAATCAAAAATCATAAACAGGAATTAGCAATTCCTGTAAAAATAACTTTTTCCAGCTTAAGTCCCCAATTATAAGCTGAGCTTCGGCAGTGATCGGGGCAGCAAGATGCTCTTGTTCAGAGTATCTATCATGTGGTTTATCTTCTCCCGGTCTCCCACATTCTGCACGGTATCATCTGCATCAGCTATAATTAAGAGTGCCTCCGAAGTTATCGACTGCAATCTTTTGGGATGTGACTTTGCTGCCAGGCATAGGTTTTTGAGCAGGTTTAACAGGCGCAGCAAAATAACAGGATCCTCCCTGCCGTATACCCTGATTGGCCCCAAACACAGGCTGAGCAGTTCCGTAAAGCTAACTTCGTCCAGACGCAGACGCAGCACATTTTCCTTGTCATGAAATATTTTCTCGTCGGTGAGCCGCATCCGGACAATCAAAAGATCAGTCAGATAGTCTATTGCTTTTATGGCGGTGCCGGGGTCGTTAATGCTGGGACTAAGCGCCTTCACCGCGCTTTCGGTGATTTGCTTAAAGCCATAGAGGTAATTTATCTCCGCCATTTCTTCCTGATAATAGCTCACCTGGGTGTTAAGCTCATCGCAAAAAGCCTCCTTATCTTTTAATTGCCCGGCCACCTTGGCAAATGGCAGGCCTTTGATCACGAAATAGCCGAGTGGCTGCAAGAACTCCAGCACCACATCATGCTCCCTGCAAAGTTCGACGACAGCGTTTTTGTTTACTTTTTGCAGGTAACCGCTTCTGCTGCTGTCGAGTAGTTGCCAGTTGCCGATTTCAAAAATGGCCGGTAGCTCTTTCCCTTCGTCCTGTTCCAGTTCTTTGTGCAGCTTGTTCAGTGTCAGTTTATAGATACCCTCGAGCATGCTGCCAATTTGGATTGCAGTTGAAATGGAATGAATAAAATAAACAAAAAAGGCCAGGCAAAGGATCGTGAAGCACATCGCCATGAACACAGCCAGCCCCGGCAGGTCGGTGTCATAGTGTTCAGAGCGCACATTCACCATCACCACCAAGGTATAGATCAAGGTTCCCAGGAATAAGCCCAGCACTTTCTGGTTTGACTTAGATGTTATGAGACCCGGAATAACCCGGGGCGAGAAGTTGGCGCTGGCCTGGTTGAGCACCAACATTACCATCGTAAAACTGAAAACGATCAGCGAGAACACCCCTGTGGCAATCGAGCTCAGGATCATGTTGGCGGTTTCGCCATGACTGATGATGAAAAAAGGGAGTTCGTCTTCGAGTGCTTTACTGATGCCCCTGGTCTCGAAATAGATCATTAAAACCGCAATACCGAAAAAGAGTAGAGAAATTAATGTGGGGTAAAAGCCAATGCTGGTATAGACGAACTGAATAACAAGCTTCAGCCGGCTTATAATTCTCTTCATAAAATAGGGGCGTGATCAAACTGCTTCTGTTTACTGGCAGCTTCAGGTATAGGTTGTAAAAACAAAAAGCCGGCAGCTATGGGCTACCGGCTCCTGATCATAAATTGGTTGAACTATTCGAATGCCATCTTAGTGAGGCTTGCTTCCCAACTCATCATTTTGAGCAGGTATAGCCGCAGCACCGGCGTCTCATGAAGTGCTTTTCGTACTGCTTCCTTCTTTATTTTGATCAATTGTGTTGGTTCCAGCGTAAAGGCCGTGAAACTGTAGGTATCATGCAGCAGGTCGGTGATTCCTAGCAGGAAGTCGGGAGGGGCAACTATCTGCTCGTCTATACCTGTCGTGTTATGCGAAACGGCTACGCTACCCTGCGTAACCAGGTATAAATATGCAACTTCCTCCCCTTGTCTGAAAATGCATTGCCCAGGCTCCAGGCTCTCCGCCTCTCCCTCGATCATGCCTCTGTTTATAAAATCCCTTACTGCCATACCTGAAAGTAAATTATTGGATGGTAACCTGCAGTTGCACCTGCGCCTGTTTGCTTTTGCAGTTTGCACAACAGCCGGAGCATGGCTTTTTCTTGATCTGCCTGTAAGTCAACAGCGGTATGCGTGTGTGGAAGGCCATAGTTTTCATGTAGTTGGTGCTGAAGAGGCGCTCCAGCAGGTAGTTGTCCTGCGTGGCCAGTATCAGCAGATCTGCCGAAGCTTCTTCCGAAAACTCACTGATTCCCTCCAGCATATCTTCTTCTTCCAGCAATCTGAAGGCTACTTTCCGTCCTTTCAACTGCTTTTCAAGTTCCAGCATAGCCGCTTTGTAAGCACACAATTCAGATCGTTTCTCTTCACTGTATACCTGCACGAGCGTTAACTTAGTTTTCAGCTGATGCGCCAGATCCGCTATCTGGAAAAGTACCCGTTGGTCCTGATCTGTGAAGTCAGTTGCAAATACCAGGTTTTTTAGTTTTCTATACCTGACATTGGCTGGTAGCACCATCACCGGGCAAGAAACGAGGCCCATGATGACTGCGGCCAGCTCTGCTGCTTCACCCGTTAGGCCTGTGTTGGCGCGTGCACCAGCATCCATTAACACCAAGTCGATCTGATAATCCTGCACCACACTCTGGATGCTATCATGAATCTGACCCGGGCGTACTACACAATCGAAAGGCGCGGCTACCTGAGCGGCCTTATATTCGCGGCTAAAAACACGTTCAGCAAAAGAGCGAAGCTTCTGAATGCAGCTACTTTGCTGTGTAAAAGTCAGGTCGGCCGTTTTGCAGGCATGGAACAGGTATAGCTCCGCACCCAGCGCCTGGGCCAGCTGCCCGGCATAGTACAGCAGGTCCTCACCCGTTTCATTCAGATCGAGCGGAACCAGGATGCGTTTAATCTGCGATGGCGTTGTCATAGTAGTCATGGTTAGTATCGTAAAGGTATAGGTATACTGGTCAGGCTGCAGTGAGCTGCATCACCTGAAAAAGTGACTTTTAACAGTATTGCCTTTTGGTTTATTCCGGCTTCGAGCAGCAGCTCATTTCGGTTGTATGCTGTGCCGTATGTACTACTTTGGGGCTCAGGTAAGGTATACCCAGGCCAAGTCCGCGCATAATGAACAACACTGCCAGTGCCATGCCCACATAAGGCACAGCCCGGTTAAACATGCCCCGCACCTTTAGGCTGATGAGCTTGCCCGAAAGCGAGACAATATACATAAGCGGGAAAGTACCCAGCCCGAAGAGCGCCATGTACAGCATGGCACCGCCTATACCTGGCGCACTGATGGCGCCGGCCAGCGCAATGTAAACGAATCCGCAGGGAAGCAGACCGTTGAGCATGCCTACCATGAAAAGTGAACCCATGGAGTTTTTCTGAAAGTAATAGCCCAGTTTTTTGCGTACCCAACCCATTACTTTGTCGGTTCCCAGCATGTTGGAAGCCTTACCTTTAAAAGCTGCCGGCAAAACCAGCAATAAAAGGATCAGCACACCAGATACAATGGAAACGGTTTGTTGCAGACCCGCCATTTCAAGTGACTGGCCAAAGGCGCCTGCGATTGCGCCCAACGATGCGTAGGTAACGATGCGACCACCATTGTACAGGAGCCGGCCGACGTAGTAACGCCAGCCGGTACTCCCGACAAATGGTAGCGCCATTGCTATAGGGCCGCACATCCCGACACAATGGAAACTGCCTAATAAGCCAAATAAGAATCCTGCCCAGATCATGGCCTTATTTTATTTGAACTGTTTTCTCTGAATAATATGCCTCTGCCCCATCGCTGAAGTTCACACGAACTTTCCAGAGACCTTTTTCCAGGTCCCCCACGTCAATAAGCTGGCTCTTGTCCCGGCCAAGTTGTAAAGGCAACTGCTTGTCCAGTTTATCGTCCGATGGTCGGAACAGGGTGATCGTGCCGCTCAGGTTTTTATCCTGATAAGTAGCCGGTACCTGCAGCAGGATATTGCCTGCTTCTTCGTTGTATTGCAGCATCACATCGCCCAGGGCCTGTGTGCGGCGCACCCGGTCGATCTGATCCTGGTAGGCGATCTCCTGGGCGTAATAGTCTTTACTCACGAGGTCTACATCCTGGTTCATGGCCTGTACCACAAAATAGATGATGTAGGCCATGAAGGAGGCCAGCCCAATGAGGATGGCATAAGGCCAGAAGGTAAATTTTTTATTTTTATCAGTTTTCATGATGAATGTGCTTGATTGGTTGCTTCTAATATAAGCTGTCTTTACTTGGCAGGGGCCAGAAACTTTGTGTCCTGTGTCGTGATGAGTTCATCATCGTGGTACACTCCGATCTCTATTTCGGCGTTCATACCTGTTAACTGATTTTGCGGTATCTCTGCGAAGAACACCCCATCTGCCTTGCCCTGCGCCGGTAGTACCAGCTCGCTGCCCACCATCTGGATTGTTCCATCTGTATTGTGCAGTTTCAGGGTTAGCGGCATATCGGTGTTGGTCTTGTTGATCACCGAAATGTTGTAGAGGTTCTTCACTGTGCCCTGCTCAGTTTTCTGATAGAGCTGTCCTGGTGTGCGCAGTATGGTGGCCTGGGCATCGTCTCTTGTTAATAGCAGCGTTGTGAGGGCAACCAAAAGGAGCATCAGCACGGCACTGTAACCCATAACACGTGGCGTGAAAAGCTTCCACTGACGACCCTCTGCAATGGCTTCTTCGGAATCGTAGCGAATCAGGCCTTCCGGCTTGTCGATCATGCGCATGATGTCGTTGCAGGCATCGATACAGGCTGTGCAGTTGATACATTCCAGTTGCTGCGCGCCGTTGCGGATGTCTATACCTGTCGGGCAAACCTGCACGCACTGATGACAGTCGATGCAGTCACCATCGGTACGCTCCTGCCCCTTGCGCAGCTTACCACGCGGCTCCCCACGACCATAGTCATAAGCTACTGTCAGACTTTTCTTGTCGAGCATCACCCCTTGCAGACGGCCATAAGGGCAAACGATCGTACATACCTGCTCACGGAAGTAAGCAAATACCCAGTAGAATACGCCTGTGAAAGCCACCAGAGAGCCAAAGCCGGCCATATGGTTGATAGGGCCTTCTGCAATTATTTTCTTCAGTTCATCTATACCTATTATATAGGCCAAGAACAAGTTGGAGATCAGAAAAGAGATCAACAGGAAAATGGCTGTCTTGGAGCTCTTCTTCAGGATCTTTTCTGTGTTCCAGGGCATTTTGTTCAGTGCCCGTTGCTTGGTATAATCACCCTCAATCAGGTACTCGATGCGACGGAAAACCATTTCAAGGAAGATAGTCTGCGGACAAACCCAGCCACAAAATAGCCTGCCGTATATCACGGTAAACAGGATGATGAAGACCACCATTGCCAGGAAAGCCAGTACCAGAATAAAGAAGTCCTGAGGCCAGAAGAGGATGCCGAAGATAACAAACTTGCGCTCCACGATGTTGAGCATCAGCAGCGGCAGCCCATTGATTTTGATGAAAGGCCCTATAAACAGCAGTGTCAGCAAGCCATAGCTCACCCATTTCCTGTAGTCGTAGAGTTTGCCTTTTGGTTTTTTAGGGTATACCCATACCCTTTTTCCATGCTCGTCAATAGTCGAGATGTGATCGCGGAATTCGTCCGGAGCGGTGTGTGATTTAATTGCCATGGCAGTTTAATTTGTGCGGATATTAATCCTGCCTCTAAAGATAAAATTGGTAGCCAGAAACTGCTTTGTGCTGCTCTTTGCTGATACAAAATTCCTTATTTGCGGACTGTAAAAAGATGACCAATGTCATTCTTCCAGGTGATTGTCATCAGTAATACCTTAAAACACAAAAGGCAGACATTCTTTCGAATGCCTGCCTCTCATATAGGGAGGGTTAAAGTTTATTCTTTCTCGCCTTGTGCCTCTTTGCCATTAGGCGGGTTGCTGCCTTGCAATGACAGGATGTAGCTACTCACTTCCAGCATCTGATCTTTGGTCAGTTTGCCTTGCCAAGGCACCATACCTTTGCTTGGCACACCAAATTTCACGGTTTTGAAAATATCGTTCACATCACCGCCGTGCAGCCAGTATTCGTCTGTCAGGTTAGGACCAACGGTACCTTCACCGGCCTGGCCGTGGCAGGCGGCGCAGTTCTGTATGTAGAGTGCCTTGCCTGACTCCAGTGCAGCGGCATCTGTCAGCACTTCGTAATCAGTCACTGCATTCGGGTCTTCCACGTTCTGGGCGGCAATAAGAGCTGCTTGGGCCATTTCAGTTTCATACTCCTCTAGCTGCAGCGCACCGGTGCGGAACACGTGGTAGTGTAGCATATAACCCACAGCAAACAAAATGGATGCGTAGAACATATACTTCCACCAAGGCGGCAGGTCGTTGTCGTACTCTTGTATACCGTCGAAATCGTGGGTAGAGTGAATCTCATCTTTTGCCTTACCCGTCATAACAGAGGCATCACCACTCATTAGCGCGTATACACGACCTGAGAAAGTAGAATGGAATTCTTCATCCTTTAGTGAATCGCCCATCATCGGAACGATCACTCGGAAGAGCATAATCAGCACGATAACAATCAGCAGGATGATCAGACCAACCAGACCGTAGATAAAGTGTACGATTGGTGGCAGGTCCATGAAAGCAACATCCTGCACTGCAGCCGGTGCAGCCGCTTCAGCCGTGCTCGTGGCTACTGGTTCTTCTGCTACGGCAGGTGCTGCGGCACTGGCTTCTTTTATGTAGGCTACCACATGGTTGATGTCGTCGTCTGAGAGGGATCCCTCAAAAGCCGGCATCGGCATTTTGTTGAACTTCTCGAACACAGCTACGGCATCCGCATCACCTGACTGAACGAGTTCCTGCGAGTTTTTGATGAACTTATGCAGCCATTCATCGCCACGGCGCTCATGCACATCTTTCAGGGCTGGTCCTACCACGTCAGCATCTATGCTATGGCAGACGGCGCAGTTTCCATCAAAGATAGTCTTGCCCTGCACCGCGTCCTGCGCAAACGCCGGGGCGCCCGTCATCAGAACAAAGCCGGCCGCCAGGGCCAGTTGTTTCAGTTTTAGCATGGGAGATTTCATTGTCTGTTCCCTCCTATTGTTTCGTCTTGATCATCATCTGAGCAGGCGAAGCTACTCATGTTGCTCACATACTTCTTGTCCATCAAGGCTACATAGATCAGCAGCCCCAGGAAGAACAAAAAGAAGATAGTAAATGAAATGAGCGGGTATATTTCAATGCCTTCTATGGCTTGTAACACGTTCTTGTACATTGTCTTAGGCTTTTTCGACGTCAGACTTTGTGACAAAGGACTTCCGAGTTGCTCTTCTGTCCTTTGCCATAGAGCCTTATGTCAGGTTTACTATTCTTCTACTTCTTCAGCTTTCACCTTAATGTCGGTACCCAGACGCTGCAGGTAGGCGATCACGGCCACAATTTCGGTTTCAGGACGCACTTCCAGACCTTCTTTAGCCAAGTCGGCGCTAATCTCGCGGGCCTGCTTCATCAGTTCCTCGTTCGCGTTGGCAATGTACTCGTCCTCGTAAGGCACGCCCAGTTGCTTCAGCACTTCAAGTTTCTTCTGTGTTGTGGTCAGGTCCACATCCTGCTCAAACAGCCATGGGTAAGCCGGCATAATAGAGCCTGGCGACATGGAAGTTGGGTCGAGCATGTGGTGGTAGTGCCAGCTGTGCGGATACTTACCGCCGACCCTATGAAGATCCGGACCGGTACGCTTGGAGCCCCACAGGAAGTTGTGATCATACACGAATTCACCTGCTTTAGAGTACTCACCGTAGCGTTCAGTTTCCGATCTGAACGGACGAACCATTTGTGTATGGCAGTTCACACAACCTTCTTTGATGTAGAGGTCACGCCCCTGTAATTCCAGTGAGGTATAAGGCTTCACGCTGGCAATGGTCGGTACGTTGGACTTGATCACGAAGGCAGGTATAAACTCTACCAGACCGCCGATCAGGATGGCTATAGTTGCCCATATCGCCATTTGCATCGGACGTTTTTCGATCCAGCTGTGCCAGTGACCAGCGTTGTGGCTCACTTCTTTCACAATAGGAGGAGCTACTGCAGCCTCGTTTGCCTCCAAAGCACCAGACTTCGCTGTCTTGTACAGGTTATAGATCATCAGGAATACGCCGCTCAGGTATAGCAATCCGCCTACACCACGCAGGTAGTACATCGGAACGATCTGAAGAACAGTCTCCAGGAAGTTAGAGTACTGCAAAGTGCCTTCCGGAGTGAACTGTTTCCACATCAGACCCTGGGTGAAACCAGCCCAGTACATAGGTATAGCGTAGAACAGGATACCGAGTGTGCCCAGCCAGAAGTGCGCGTTGGCAAGCTTCTTAGAGTGTAGTTTTGTTTTGTACAGGCGTGGGAACAACCAGTACAGCATCGCGAATGTCAGGAAGCCGTTCCAGCCCAGGGCACCTACGTGCACGTGTGCTACGATCCAGTCAGTAAAGTGGGCAATGGCATTTACGTTCTTCAGCGACAGCATCGGTCCTTCGAAAGTAGCCATACCGTAAGCGGTGATCGCTACTACCATGAACTTCAATACCGGCTCTTCACGCACCTTGTCCCAGGCACCACGTAATGTTAGCAGACCGTTGATCATACCACCCCAGCTTGGAGCGAGCAGCATGATGGAGAATACAACACCCAGTGACTGTGCCCAGTCAGGCAATGAGGTATAGAGCAAGTGGTGAGGACCAGCCCAGATGTAGATGAAGATCAGCGACCAGAAGTGGATGATAGAAAGTCGGTATGAATATAACGGACGGTTCGCAGCCTTTGGCAGGAAGTAGTACATCAGGCCCAGGAACGGTGTTGTCAGGAAGAACGCAACCGCGTTGTGGCCATACCACCACTGCACCAGCGCATCCTGCACCCCGGCGTAGCCAGAGTAGCTTTTCCACATGGTAACTGGCAGTTCGTAAGAGTTAACAATGTGCAGTACCGCTACAGTCAGAAAAGTGGCAATGTAAAACCAGATGGCTACGTACATGTGCTTTTCGCGACGTTTGGCAAGGGTACCGAACATGTTCCAGCCGAATACCACCCATATTAATGTAATAGCAATATCGATCGGCCACTCCAGCTCGGCATACTCTTTTGAGGTTGTCATGCCCAGCGGAAGCGTGATAACAGCGGCGACAATAATCAGCTGCCAGCCCCAGAAATTCAGTCTACTTAGTACATCGCTGTACATGCGCGACTTACAGAGGCGCTGCAATGAGTAGTACACACCCATAAAGATGGCATTACCCACGAAGGCAAAAATGACCGCATTGGTGTGCAGTGGCCTGATACGGCCGAAAGTTGTGTATTGGTTACCCATGTTCACATCGGGGTTGGCAAGCTGGAACGCGATCAGGGTACCGATAATCATACCGGCTACGCCCCAAAACACGGTAGCAATACCAAAGTCGCGAACGATCTTGTTGTCGTAGAAGAAGGATTCTGAACCCCCGGTGTCCTCGCCTACCCGCTTCGGGTTCGGCTCTAAGACGGTTCCTACATTAGTTGACATGTGCGGTGTCCTCCATTGGTTAAGGTGTGTTGTGAATTACTGTTTGTTTGCTTGTTAATCATGTGCAAAATTGATAAATCAGCCTCTCCGAAAAGATGACTAATGTCACTCTTCCAGGTGATTGTCATCAGTAATCAGAGCGACTTACTGCTGTTTCTGGGCTATTTTGTCGTTTTTAGGTGCGCCGCCCACCTCGTTCTCGAAAAGCATGCGAACGGCTGGCGTATAGTCATCGTCGTACTGACCGGAGCGCACGGCCCACAGGAAAGCGGCCAGAAAAGCAGCTGCTACTAGCACACTGATGGATATGAGAATGAAAATGATATACATGGCGTTTTTTGGTTTTAGAGTGTTGGTGATTGAGTGAGTGAATTAGCGAATGTGTGAATGAGTGATTGAGTGACTGTTTATACATGAGAATATTATTCACTCATTCGCTCAACCATTAACTCACTCAATTATTAAAGTCCCGCTTTCTTAGCAGCATACCTGACAGAGAGCGTTGCAAAAGTCATCACGCTAAGCGTACTGATCGGCATCAGAATAGCTGAAACAATAGGTGTGAACAGCCCCATCACAGCCATGGTGAGGCCCACCACGTTGTAAACCAGCGACACTGCGAAAGTCAGCAGGATCAGCGACATGGTCTTTTTAGAGAAGTTCAAGAAAGTGCTCAGTTTATCGAATGACTCTGCATCCAGAATAGCGTCGCAGGACGGTGAGAAGTTGGTGACGCTGTTGCTCAGGGCTATACCTGCATCACTCTGCTTCAGTGCGCCGGCATCGTTCAGGCCATCTCCCACCATTAGTACCTGGTGTTGGCCCTGCTCTTTCAATTTCTGAATGTACTCCAGTTTCTGAACAGGCGACTGGTTGAAGTTTAGTTCGGCTTCGTTCCCAAGCAATTCACGCAGCCTTGCCGCCTCGTGGTCGTTGTCGCCCGAGAGTACCGCGATTTTCTTGTCTTTCAGATCCCCTAGCACTTTGTTAAGGCCGTCGCGGTACACATTAAAGAAGGTATAGTAACCCAGCAACACGCCGTCTATAGACACATAAACAGTTGTTTTGAGCGTGTCGTTTTGCTTATCGGCAGGTACGCCTAGGTATGCGGCAGAACCTACGCGCACCAGCATACCATTTACTTCGCCTACCAGTCCTTTGCCAGTATATTCCTGAAAGCCTGTAACCGTAGCTGTGCTTCCCTTCATGGCCTCGCTGATGCGCTGGCTGAGCGGGTGCGTCGAGTGACGTAGTACTGAAAGTATAGCTTGTGATTGATCTTGAGAAAGGGCTTTACCTGTGTATGTTACCTCAGCTTCGCTTGGTTCTGTCAGTGTGCCGGTTTTGTCAAACACCACGGTGTCGATTTTGGCCAGCCTTTCTACAACGCCAGTGTTTTTGAGGTAGAATTTGTTTCGTCCGAACACACGCATGGTATGGCCATGCACAAAAGGCGTGGCCAGCGACAAGGCACAAGGGCAGGCAATGATCAGCACAGATGTAAAGGCCTTCATGGCGATGTCCATGTCGCGCGGCACCCAGTAAATGAGCGCTCCGGCTGCCACCAGCAGGGTCACAATGATAAAGTATTTGCCCGCAATGTTGGAGTAGGTATGGAGGTACTGTGCTTCGTTTTTGGAGAATACAGTGTCGTTCCACAGTTGTGTCAGGTAGCCTTGCGACACCTCTTTTACGACCTCCAGCTCGATGCTTTCACCTACCTGGCGCCCACCGGCATAGATCACCTCGCCTACCACTTTTTCTACCGGCTCCGACTCACCAGACACAAAGCTGTAGTCGATCATGGCGCGTCCGTGCAGCAGGATGGCATCGGCAGGTATAAGTTCCTGGTTTCTAATCCGGATACGGTCTCCTACCTGAAGGTTTCGTACAGCTGTAGAGGATTCTTCCCCGTCTTCTTTCAGCACCGTAATCGATACCGGGAAATAAGAGGTATAGTCCCGGTCAAATGCGAGGGTGTCGTAGGTGCGTTGCTGAAAGTATTTACCGATCAGCATAAAGAATACCAGACCCGTGAACGAATCAAGGTAGCCTGGACCGCGACCGGTAAGGATATCAAACAGGGATACAAAGAAGAGCGCCAGCAGACCGGTGGAGATAGGCAGGTCGATGTTGACCATGCGCTGCCTGATGCCTTCCCACGCCGACGTAAAGAAACCACGGGCGCTGTAGAAGAACACAGGTATAGACAGGATGATGCTCAGGTACCCGAAGAAGGAGCCGAAGTTATTTTGCAGGCCCTTAGTAAAGTCCAGGTAATCAGGGAAGGCTAGTAGCATCACGTTACCGAACGCGAAACCAGCTATACCTAGTTTATAGATAAGGGCGCGGCTTCTCTTGGTGGTTTTCTTGCCGTCGGTGTCAGCGAGTGTGATGGCAGGCTCGTACCCGATGCGGGTCAGCAGCTCTACTACTTCACGCAAAGAGGTCTTTTCGTGAAGGTATGTAAGGGCCACCTCCTTGCGCATGAAGTTCACTGTTGTTTCGGCTATACCTGGGTTCAGCTTAAACAGGTTCTCCAGCAGCCAGATACAGGAGCTGCAGTGCATCTGAGGTATGTAAAACGTCAGTTTGCAGATTTTATCGCTGCGGAAGTTGATCAGCTGGGCCTCCACACCTGGATCGTCCAGATACGCAAAGCGAGCTTCTGAAACAGGTTTTTTGCCGGTCAGGCCCGGGCTTTCTTCCAGGTTATAGTAAGTGCAGAGGTTGTTTTCTTCGAGAAGTTCATAAACGGCTTTACACCCATCGCAGCAGAAAGCTTTTTCGTGCGCTACAATGGGCTCGTCACCACAGGAATCCCCGCAGTGGTAGCAGTTCTGAATATTGGTTTGGAGTGCGGCTTCCATCACAATTATCCTTTATTAATGTCTGTGACAAAGGTAATTGGATCGTAAAGCCTAAAAGATGATGTATGTCACTTTCTGAACTGATATACCTCAGTGCATAGCCTGGCCGGATGCCCGACCTTTGTAACATCAAGAATGACAATAAAAGGCTGGCGCAGGAATGTTGAAAGCCTTTCAAGATAATGTTTTGTGATTAAAGTTTAGTCTATAGTATAAGGTGATTTTAGCTTAGAGGAGAGACTGAGCTACAATAACGGCAGGCGTTCTACGGCTGCCGTTTTTTATTGTCTATACCTTATACCTTGCAGCAAACTGCCTAGTCGTACATGTGGCTGATTTTGTACAGTTTTTCGTGGTCCAGAATGGTAATAGAACTGCCTTTGGCAGTGATGAGCCCTTCTTCTTTGAACTCAGAAAGAAGTCGGATGGTAGTTTCTTTGGCGGTACCGACAATGGATGCCAGGTCTTCGCGGGAAATGGAAATGGTGAACTGATCGCCTTCTCCGCGCTCCTGGTAAGTTTTCTGAAGCAACAGCAAGGCCTCTGCCAACCGCTCGCGCACCGGCTTGTAAGCCATCTGCACCATGCGTTCTTCCGCCTCACCCAAGGCATTAGAGATCAGTTTCATCAGGCCGCCGGCAAATTCCACATTCTGACTGATCAGCTCTAGGAACTGCGAACGAGGTATAAAGCAGATCACGGCATCTTCGAGAGCAACTGCCGAGGCAGAATAATTTGAGTCAGCCATCAGGGCACGGTATCCGATCAGGTCGCCCGGTTTGGCCAGGCGCACGATCTGTTCTTTGCCATCGCTGCCGAGTTTGGCGATTTTGATTTTGCCGGTGTTGATGCAGTAAAGTCCTGACGGCTTGCCTCCCTCATGAAAGATCAGTTGCCCTTTCTTATAAGCGAAACACGACTTCGTTTCAGAAAGGTGCGACAACTCAGATGCTCTGCAGCAGCTCAGCAGGGAGCTCGCTCGGCTCGAACAGTTCAGACAGTCAGGGTTGGTGAATTTCATAAGCTATCAGGATATTGCAAAAGTATGCAATCCCGCTAATATCGTCAGCCTTCTAACATGTTTTTTTTGCAATTCGTTCTCGAGTTATACCTGGTAAGTATTTAAAAATCAAAAAGAAAGCCCCTGCACATATGCAGGGGCTTTCCTATAAGACATCCGAATCAGGGTGGTTACTCCTTGATAATCAGCTTTCCTTTCATCAACGGTGTTTCGCTTGGGTAGGTGTTCACATACTCAAATACTCCGGATGTGTCAGGTACTGCAAACTCCATCTTTACCATCTGGCCGGGCAATGCGAGCGGCGATGCTGCCAAAAGCAGTGAGCTGTCGGGCAGGTAATTGCCAGATGCACCGGCCTTGCTGCCATTTTGAGCGACCTGCGCCGAGTAGCCTTCTTTCGTAAATACGATGTTATAGATCATCTTAGGATCCTTTCCTTCGTTTGTGAAAGTCAGTTTTACGAGCGTACCGGCCTTCACCTCAATGGTATCCTGGTCAAAGGTCATGCTTTCGAGTGCCTCGCCCCCGGTGGCCCGAATATCTATTTCTGCTATCTCCTGCAGCGTGGTATCCTGCTCCCCTGTCTGTAGTGTCAGGGCTTTTTCTGTTATAGTCTCCGGCTTGTCAACCGGCCTCTGCTCCCCGCCACAAGAGGCAAGTAGCAAGAGTCCGAAAAGCAGGCTTGTTATTCCTAACTGTCTCATGGGTCATATGTTAAGAGTCGATGCTTGCAGCTTCTGATTAGCTGAAAAGCTCCTGCTCCAGCCGCTTGTCGTGGCCGTATATATCATCCCTAAAGTGTACGTTTCCATCTTCATCTACCCAACTGGTGAAGTATACCAGGTATACCTGAATTTTTTTCGGTAAGGTGATCCACTCCTCTTCGCCTCCATTGATGGTCTCGTGTATGCGGCTTTCGTTCCACTCAGGCATGTCTTTCAACACATATTGAGCTAAGTCCATGGGCCGTTCCAGTCTGACGCAGCCATGGCTGAAACCGCGCTGGGTCTGGCTGAATAAGGCGCCCGATGGCGTGTCGTGCAGGTATACGGCGTGCTCGTTCGGAAACAGGAACTTCATGGTGCCGAGCGAGTTTTTAGGGCCCGGACGTTGGCGTACCATATAGGGAAAATTCTTTTCAGTGACAGATGACCAATCGATGGAAGACGGATCAATCTGCTTCGGCTCACGCTCCTTGGTTACCACTTCCATGTTCTGCCTGTCCAGGTAGCCGGGTTCGCGCAGTATACCTGGCGCAATCTCTTTTTCCACAATGCTGTTGGGCACATTCCAGTAAGGGGCCAGCACCACATATTCCATTCTGTCGCTGAAGATTGGAGTCGAGTGCATGGTTTTGCCCACGATCACGTTCATCTCCATGGTCTTTTTGTAAGCGCGCTCTGCTTCGGGGCTGTTATTCGGGTCTTCGTAGACATAGAGCTTGTACTCAGGTATGTTCACCCAGATATACTTTTGGTCCAAGCTCTTTGGTACCAGACGCTTGGGAATCCAGCGCCAGCGTTCCATGTTCATCATAATTTGCTGAATACGATCCTCTACGGGCACATTCATTGTGCGCAGCGTGTTGCCACCCACTTTGCCATCAGGCACAATGCCGTGCAGTTCCTGGAATGCTTTTACCTGCGCCTCCAGTTTGTCGTCATACTTGCGCATGGCAGGGTCGTTGGCGTTGATCTGTGTTCCTGGGTTAAGGCGTTGGCGAAGCGATACAACGGCAGCGGCGGTATCCCCTTTTGTCAGCATCTTTTTGTTACCCAGCTCTACCTTGGCCCAGCCTCCTTTTTCTTCCAGTTCGCGGTACTTTTGCAGGGCATCACGCAGGTCGGTATAGCCTTTGTGCAGTGCTTCAAACTCGTAGTACGGGTAAGTGCTTTCTCGCTCCTTCAAAATGGTTTGCAACGCTTTGTGCAGTTTTATTTTGTTATTGCGCACGCCCCATTGAACCTGTTTCACATTGCGTGGGTCGATGCGGCCTTTGTAAAAGTCAGAGGCATAATTAAAGTAAGTAGCGGTCAGGGCTATGTCGATCTGCTGCTGCAGTGCCAACCTGGTGGAGTCCTTACGACCCAACTCGTTGTACTGGCTGATCATCTCGTCGATGGCAACTACTTTATACTCCTTGGGGTCCAGGCCTTCCTGTGCTGCATTGTTGAGGGTAGTCAGCAGTTTCTCTGATTCGGGCACCAGGTCAGAGCCCTTGAACCAGCCCAGACGATATTCGCGGTCACCATAAAACTGGTAGATCAGGTCCTCGTGTTCTTTAAATTGCTTGTGCTGCCCAATGTAGTCTTTGATGTAGAGGCTGTCTGTTTCGGTGGCGGCCACGGTGTTGAGGCCGAGCATTTCTTTTACGCCGCCTTCTTCTTTTTTGTCGCCGCTTTTATTGCAGGAGGCCAGGGTGAACAGGCAAAGGACGACCAGGCCGATTGGTTTAAATTTCTGTAGGATGAAAGGGTTCATGGTTGTTGGTTTAATGGCTTAGGCGAGAGGCGGGTTAGACGCGAATAATAAATATGCGCTTAAAATTGTGCTATTTCTCTGCTTTGGTGCCTTTTCACTTCGATTTTGCTTTGTTTACTTTAAACAGGTACAAAATGTTCTATATATGACAGTAAAGCATACCTGCTGCATTGGTACGAAACTTGAACTGGAGTGGCTTTGCACCTGTAACTAATACAAATACCTCTGTAACATAGTACGCACCCCATGCGCGTGCCGATGCATTTAGACGACGGTACTTTACAGTTCATGGCAAAAAATGTATCTTACCACCCCATAACCAAAGTATACAATGACTCCATACCGTAAATTTTTACTCGGACTGGGTTTGGCCGGTAGTCTGCAGTTAGGCGCCTGCTCTACCCAAACCACTACTAACGATGAAACTATGACAGCAGAACAGCTAGGCATGGCACAGGCACCTGCCGACGTACACAGCTTCGCCAGGCCTGCCGAGGCCGTGGCCCGCCACCTGGATCTGGACATTGCCGTGAACTTTGATGAAAAGGTGATCTCTGGCAAAGCCTCTTACCAGATCGAGAACGTGGCGAAAGGCAACGAAATTATTTTCGATACACGCGGCCTTGAGATTGAGCAGGTATACTTGGGCAAAGAGCAGACCCCTACCACGTTTAAACTCGGCGATGAAAAAGAATTTCTGGGTCGGCCGCTGATTATTGCGATACAGCCTGAAACGGATTACGTGACCATCCAGTACCGTACTACCGCCAACGCGGATGCGCTGCAGTGGCTCAATCCGCAGCAGACGGCCGGTAAGAAGCACCCCTTCCTGTTCACGCAGTCGCAGGCGATCCTGGCCCGCACCTGGATTCCGATTCAGGATAGCCCAGGTATACGCATCACTTACAGCGCCAAAGTGCAAGTGCCAAAAGAGTTGATGGCCGTGATGAGCGCTGAAAACCCGCAGCAGAAGAACAATACGGGCGGCTATACCTTCGAAATGCGCCAGGCTATACCTTCTTACCTGATGGCCCTCTCTGTGGGTGATATGGTGTTCAAGCCGATCGGGCAGCAGACAGGTATATATGCCGAGCCGGCCACGATTGATGCTGCTGTGTACGAGTTTGCCGAGATGGACAAGATGTTGGTGGCCGCTGAAAAACTGTACGGCAAGTATCGCTGGGACCGCTACGACTTGCTCGTGCTCCCTCCTTCCTTCCCTTTCGGAGGTATGGAAAACCCGCGCCTGACCTTCGTGACGCCAACCGTGCTGGCCAAAGACCGCTCGCTCACCAGCCTGATCGCGCACGAGCTGGCGCACAGCTGGAGCGGCAACCTGGTGACCAACGGCACCTGGGATGATTTCTGGTTGAACGAAGGCTTCACGGTTTACTTCGAGCGCCGCATCATGGAAGAGATCTACGGAAAAGACTATGCCGACATGCTGAACGTGCTAGGCTACCAGGATCTGCAGAACACTTTGGAAGAACTGGGTCCGAACAGTGATGACACCCGCCTTAAGCTGGACCTGGAAGGCCGCGATCCGGACGAGGGTCTGACGGACATCGCCTATGAGAAAGGCAACTTCTTCTTACAGAACATGGAGCGTGTTGTGGGCCGTGAGCGCTTCGACCAGTTCCTGAACAAGTACTTCCAAACATTCGCTTTCCAGAGTACGAACACCGACCTTTTCCTGGATTTCTTGCGCAAAGAGCTGATACAGGGCGATGCGAAAGTAGCGGAGCAAATCAACATTGAAGGCTGGGTGTATACGCCAGGCCTTCCGGAAGACCATGTGAAGCCAACCTCCAAACGATTCGCACAAGTGGAGGAATCATTCAAGGCCTGGCAGAGCGGCAAACCAGCCAGCCAGCTGCAGACCAAAGACTGGTCGAGCCACGAATGGCTGCACTTCATCCGCATGCTGCCTGAGCAGATGAGCCAGCAGCAGATGGCGGACCTGGACAAGGCCTTTGGCTTCACCAACTCGGGCAACTCCGAGGTACTGGCCGCCTGGTTCATCCATACCATCCGCAACAACTACACGGCCGCGGACCAGGCGCTCGACAACTTCCTGACCAATGTGGGACGCCGTAAATTCCTGGTGCCAATCTATAAAGCACTTGCTGCAACTCCGGAAGGTAAGAAAAAAGCCCGGGAGATCTACAGCCGAGCGAAGCCTAACTACCATGCCGTGTCCACCAACACACTGGATACCATGCTCAAATAGGTATAGCCACCCAAGAAAAAAAGCACTGCAGCAATGCGGGGCTTTTTTGATGAGAACAGGTATAAACAAAAAAATCTGTCTCCTTCTGGCCAGCTTGGTTAGCATGGGGAAAGGACAGATTTTTTTCGGTATATCGTTTAGAGCTTACTTTGCTCCTTTGTGTTCAGCTTTTACGTTGATCTTGCTTTCAGCCAGATCGGTTAATTTCAGGTCAGTGGCCTTCTCTTCTTCCAGCGTCATAAGCAACAGCTTCAGTATCTCTTTGTGGCCTAGCTGCTTGGCGTAGGTGCAAAGAGTGCCATAACCGGCAATTTCGTAGTGCTCAACGCGTTGGGCCGAAGCGATCAGAGCGGCATCCATCACATCAGAGTCCGCGTTTTCTGACATCATGTCCTGCGCTTCCTTGATGATGCCTTCCATCGCTTTGCACTTTTCTCCGGAGGCCTTCATACCCAGTAAATCGAAGACTTGCTCAAGCCGCTCTATTTGTGTCTCTGTTTCGCTGAGGTGCATCTCAAAAGCCTTTTTCAACTGAGTGGAGGAAGCCTCCTTCATCATTTTTGGAAGTGCCTTCGTAATCTGCTTTTCAGCGTTGTAGATATCCTTTAGTTCGTGGACGAATAAGTCATTCAGGTTGTTTAGTTTCATAGCTTGGAAAGGTTTAGCGTCGTAAAAAAAATAAGCCTAAGCTTGTGAGATTACTATACGGGAGGATATGGTGGAGGTTTAAAAATATAAATTTAATTAGATAAAATATATATAGTAAGATCACAGTTAAGTAAAATATATGATTTTTATGATGCTTATGTTGTTTTGACTGTCTTTGTTCAGGAGAGTGCAATTCATACAAACAAATTAATCTGGCCTGAAAACGTAATAAAGGCACCCTTCCCGTAACGATTTTTGAAAATACAGGTAATCTTAGGGAGGGTGATGCCAGCGTAAAACATCATACCTTTAGTGTAAGCATACAATTAGCATATAAAAGAAGCACCCGTGGATAGACCAAAAGGAAAGCTCATAGCCATTGGCGGAAATGAAGACAAAGGCTCATACCCGAACCCAAAACACAAAAAAAAATATTACCTCGATTTTTTTGAATTGGGTATACTCAAGCGCTTTCTAAGTGAGATCCCTTCCTCCAAGCCTGCCATAGAGGTAGTTACGACAGCCTCGCTCATACCAGAAGAAGTGGGAGAGCGGTATGAAAGTGCTTTCGGTATTTTAGGCTGTGAGAACGCGAACATGATGCATATCCGGGAAGAGGAAGATGCCTTGAAACCAGAGTACCTGGAGCGCATCCGCAAAGCCGATGGGGTGATGTTCAGCGGAGGCGACCAGTCCCGGCTGACCCGCATTTTTGGTGATACTGAGTTTCTGCAAATCGTGCGGGACAGGTACTGGCACGAGGATTTTGTAGTGGCCGGAACAAGCGCAGGGGCCATGGCCATGTCAGAGATCATGATCAAGAGCGGCAGCTCCACGGAATCATTGCTGAAGGGTTCTGTCAAGATGGGACAGGGATTCGGCCTGATCAGCGGCGTGATCATCGACTCCCACTTTGTGATCAGGGGTCGTTTCGGTCGGCTGATGGAAGCTGTGGCGACGCACCCTAAAACCGTCGGTATCGGTCTGGGCGAAGATACCGGTGTGCTGATCACGGACGGACACATGATCGAAACTATTGGCTCTAACCTGGTGGTGATCGTGGACGGGCATAGTGTGAGTTACACGAATATCAACAACATTGAACCCGGTCGCCCTGTAGCCATTGCCGGCATGATGATGCATGTGCTGGCCAAGGGAAATGTGTTCAACATCAATTCACGGTCTTTTTACAAGGACATGGCCGACGTGGAGAAAAACGAACTCGCCTCAGAGTCGCGCAGCTAGTCTTTATAGATCGATACCCTGCCCTTCTGGCCGCCGCTGCGGTGAGCCCGGTACATTCCCTCGGAATTAAAAGGCAGGGCCAGATTTCCTTTGCTATCAACAGCGATCAGGCCGCCCTCTCCTCCAAATTTTACGAGTTTGTCCATGACCACTTCGTCGCAGGCCTCCTGCAAGGTATAGCCTTTGTATTCGATCAGGCACGATATATCATAGGCTACCACTGCCCGGATAAAGAACTCCCCATGCCCGGTACAGGAGATGGCACAGGTTTTATTGTTAGCATAAGTGCCCGAGCCAATTAAAGGACTGTCGCCGATGCGGTTGTAGTTCTTGTTAGTCATGCCGCCTGTGGAGGTTGCCGCTGCCAGGTCGCCATTTGCATCGCGGGCGACGGCGCCCACTGTGCCGAATTTCCGTTCCTTGCTGTGATCGAGTATAAAGAGGTCTGTATCCCTCACCTCGCGCCATTGCTGGTAGCGGTGCTTATCATAAAAATATTCTTCAGGAGCAAAATCGATTTTGTACTTGCGGGCGAACTCCTCAGCCCCATACCCACTCAGAAACACATGGTCAGAGTGTTCCATAATAGCACGGGTAAGGCGCACCGGGTTGCGTATGCTTCGTACGCCTGCCACTGCGCCAGCTTCCATTGTTTTGCCACACATGATGGCCGCGTCCATTTCATGCTTGCCTTCTTTCGTGAACACCGAGCCACGTCCGGCATTAAATAAAGGGGAATCTTCGAGTAGCACGACGGCAATTTCCACGGCATCCAGAGCTGAGCCCCCTTTTTCGAGCACCTGGTACCCCTGCTCAAGGGCGTGCAAGAGTGCCTGCTTATAAGCTTCTTCTAATTCGGGCGTCATGGATGCGGGTGTGATGGTACCGGCTCCTCCGTGTATGGCAATGGCTATGTTCTGCATAAGTAATAGGTGCGTTATAGTAGGCTCCTACGCCTATAGGGCCCTGCCTGTTTTATCGGGCTGCTTTTATGCCATAAAATTAAAAAAGCTACTATTTTTCCGTCCCGCCGAAACCAAAGATTTTGTATATTTGTCCTTAGATCAATCTATTCATTATAAAGTTTATTTTATGTCGTTTGATATTCAAGGAAAGCTGTACGAAGTGTTTGAGGAGCAGCAGGTAAGTGAAAAATTCAGAAAGCGTGAGTTTGTGCTGGAGATCCCGGACGGTTCGTTCACGCAGTACTGCAAGTTCCAACTGACGCAAGACAAGTGCAACCTGATCGACAACTACAAGCCGGGTGACGAGGTGAAAGTGACGTTTAACCTGACAGGTAAGCCTTTCACGAAGAATGGCCAGACCATGTATTTCACCAACCTACAGGCATGGCGCGTTGAGGGTGCTGCCGCTTCAGGTGGTTTTGGCGCTCCTGCTGGTGCTCCCGCGCAGGAATCAGCGGCTCCTTCTTTCTACAGCAGCGATGCAGACAACGATCTGCCATTCTAATACATATTGCGTATAAACAGAGCGAGCCCCGACAGGCTCGCTTTTTTTATGCCCGCTGGCACAGTGTTTCGTCGAACTTACAAAACAAAACCGGCTGTCAGCGATTGTTACTTTATAACCAGGTATAGCCTGTATACCTGAACCCCTCTGACTATGGACGATTTACAGCGCCTGATCTGGCAGGGCGAAAACGAACGGGTAGATTTTAAGCAACGCGTCACGCAGCCCGACAAAATAGCCCGCACTATGGTTTCCTTTGCCAACACGCAGGGCGGCACCATCCTGATCGGGGTGAAGGACAACGGGAAAGTGGTGGGAATAGATCCGGAGGAAGAGAAGCACACCCTGGAGCTGGCCGCCAACTTTTACTGCAATCCTCCCCTGGCGCTCCACTATGAAGAGGTGGAACTGGACGGCTATACCATCCTGAAAGTATCTGTCCCCGAAAGCACCACCAAGCCGCACTTTGCGAAAGTGAAAGAGGACGACTGGCGGGGTTATGTTCGGGTGAAGGACACGAGCGTGCAGACCAGCAAGATGGTAGAGAAGTCTTTGCAGACGGAAGCCCCCACCTTCGAGCGCATCCCCCTCGACCGCCATGAACGCGCCGTGCTCGATTACCTCGCATTGAACCGGCGCGTCACACTGCGACAGTATATGAAGATTGCGAATCTTTCTGAAAGAAGGGCTTATAGGATGCTGGTAAAGTTAGTTATCCATGGGTATGTGCGTCTGCATGATAAGGAGAAGGAGGAGTATTATACCTTGAGTTAGTCATATAATATGGCGCGAGCGTCCTCGCTCGTGATTACTATAGTAGGGCCTCGGGCCCAGGTATAGATTTTTGCAGAGTATCGTAGGCTTATAAGGTATAGCAACTTGTATTGCTTTGTAGCTTCGCCTGTGCGGCGGGCACTCACTTTTTTCCTTGATGAAAAAAGTAAGCAAAAAAATCAAGACGCTTTTAAACTCGCTGACCGCTCAAACACAAAATCGTCAATAGTGCACCGGGCTAATGCATCTGTTACATAGCTTAAGGGGCAAGTTAGTCTTGCTATACCTGCCAATGGTCTGTGACAGCAACAACAGTACTTATACTAATAAATCGGCAGCGGCGGAAAATTCCCCCTTTGAAGGGGGCAGGGGGATGAAAATCGAGGACACAAGACCGAAGCTACAACGTTTATACCTAAAGAATAGTAGTAGCAGAAAATCCCCCTCCTGTTTCGGGGTATTGGAGGCAATTCTACTTCTATCGTGCACGATAATCTTGTTAATCCTCAAATCCTGCAAATCCTGATTCAGACAGCATCCTTCTCCCATCATTTCCTGCTCAACTCCAGCTTGATTTCGTTCCCCTTTTCATAATACTCTGTATGGGTTAGTTGGCCGGCGCGGTTGTATACCTGCCAGGTGCCGAACCAGTAGTAGTGGATTACGAGCTCAGTCTCAACTGTTCTGGCCATACCTTGCTTCTCCAGTTCGCCATTGTCGTGGAATAGCCTGATCAGGAACTCATTGGAGTTTGGTTTGTGGTACTCGATTTTCCGGATACTGCCATCGGGGTAGTAATAGCGCCACTTGCCCCGCTCCTGCCCGTGCTTGAACCTGCCATTGCGCAGCAGTGTGGTGTTGCCTGACAGGTATAGCTTCCAGCGACCGTGATGGCGCCCTTCTTTGTCGAAGCGATTGATCTTGAAGGGCCAGATGCCGTTTTTAGGCTTCGGCTGTGCCTGCAGGGCTATTGGTAGAGCAAGAAGCAGCAGCAAAAAGAAGGTAGATTTGGTTTTCATTTGCTCAATCCGATTATTAAGACCGCGAAAAGAAATTCAGAACTTGTACTTAATTCTTAAACAAAGATAGAATATTTTTTACTTATAACTAATTGATTAGTTATACATGTTTTATTTGTAAAGAGTTATGAATCAGAAGACTAAAAAACAGAAAAAATCATGACTGGTAACAGGGACTGTACGTATCAGGAAATCACTTCTTTTATAGATAGACTAAGCACTATGTATTTGCGTAAAAAGGGTATGTCTACCACTTTAGCCCTTCCCTTATGCCCAAACAGACGAAGACAATCCAGGACAAATCTGAAAAAATAACCCCTACAGCCGAAAAGGTAAAAGATCCGGTAAACGTTAAATCACCCGACTCCAAAGGCAAGAAGATCTTTGTGCTCGACACCTCGGTCATTCTTTACGACCACAGCGCGGTGCGGAATTTCCAGGAGCATGACGTGGCTATCCCGATCACGGTGCTGGAGGAACTCGACAACTTCAAGAAAGGCAACGATATCAAGAACTTTGAAGCCCGTGAGTTCATTCGCTTCATCGATAAGCTTTCCTCAGAACACATGCTGCAGGAGTGGATTCCGCTCAATGGCAAGACCAAAGGCAAGTTTAAGGTGATGTTGAGCGGCAGTTCCAAGCTGGATGCAACCAAAATTTTCGGGGATAAGAACGACCACCACATCCTGAACTCGGCACTGCAGATGCAGCAGGATTTTCCGAAAAGCAAAGTCGTGCTGGTGACCAAAGACATCAACCTGCGCCTCAAAGCCCGTGCTCTCAACCTGATTTCAGAAGATTATGAAACCGGCAAGATACAGGATGTGGCGGGTTTGTATACCGGTAGCGATACCCTCGAGGAAATTGACCCGGGCGTGATAAACGACCTCTATGAAAATGGCAGTTCTGAAAGCGGCAAGGTGATCAAGGAAACACCACCCGACAATCACTTTTATGTACTCAAGAGTTTTAAGAACTCTATCCTCTCCTATTATAATCCGGCTGAGGACCAGTTTGAGCGAGTGGACAAGCAGACGGCATACGGTGTGAAGCCACGCAATGCTGAGCAGACATTCGCCATGCATGCCTTGTTAAATTCGCGTATTAAACTGGTAAGTATACAGGGTGTGGCCGGTACGGGCAAGACCCTGCTGGCCCTGGCCAGTGCCCTGGAGCAGCGCCGCGACTACAAGCAGATCTACCTGGCGCGGCCTATCGTGCCGCTCAGCAACAAAGACATCGGCTACCTGCCCGGCGACATCAAATCGAAACTCAACCCTTATATGGAGCCGCTTTGGGATAACCTGAAGTACATTCAGAACCAGTATGCCGAGAGCAGCAAGGAGTACCAAAAATTAAAAGAATTGGTGGAGCTGGAGAAGCTGGTGATTACGCCGCTGGCGTACATCCGGGGACGCAGCCTTTCCAACATTTACTTTATTGTGGACGAAGCGCAAAACCTGACGCCACATGAGGTCAAGACCATTATCTCGCGGGCCGGAGAAAATACCAAGATTGTGTTTACAGGAGATATCTACCAGATCGATACGCCTTATCTGGATTCTCAGAGTAATGGCCTCTCCTACCTGATTGACCGGGCCCGCAACCACCCGCTCTACGCACACATTACACTCCTGAAGGGTGAACGCTCGGAGTTGGCGAACTTGGCAAACGATCTGCTCTAGCTATACCTATTCGAAAGGCAAAAGGCCGCTGCTATACCTAGTTGCGGCCTTTTCTGTTTGCTATCTGTGCTTTACTATCTTCTTTGGCGGCTGGGTCTAACAGCGTTTTGAGCGTAAGCAGGCTTTGTTCGGTTTCTGCTTCCGCTTTGAGCTTCTGGAAGAATCCTTTGTACTTGTTATACAGGTCGTCTGCTACCCGTGATTTCTGGAGCCACTCCAGGCGTGTTCCATCTTCCTGAGGCTCGAGGCTGAAGATACCGATGGTCTCAAAGTCCTCTCCTTTGGTTAGCTGTTTATAGTAAAGTTCACTAGGCGGCGTGCTCTCCGTAAAGTGTACTTTTACCGTCCCTACCCGGTCACCGATCCATTCCTGGTGAGCTCCTTTGCCGGTGATAGGACCGCCGTAAAGACGAATCATAGTCGGGTCGTAGTCTTTATTCCAGGCGTTCCACTCTTCCCATTTGGTGGGGTTGTTCAGGTATGTAAAAACCTGTTCAGGCTTGGCGTTGATCAAAATGGAGCGTCTGACCTCGTAGGAGTCAGGGAGCAGAAAGGAACCGAAAAAAACTGCGGCCGAAGCTACCAGCAACGACACCAGCATGATGAGGAACGCTTTCATAAAGGATACAACATGCCTGTAAGTGTATGGGATAATTTAATGCTAAAAGTACACCAATTTAAAGGAGAAAAAACAAGATAGACAAACAAGTAGGCAAGAATATTTTTCTCCTGATCATAGTCTCTTTTTATACATTGCCCCTGTTTATACCATTTAGCAGCATGATGCCGTATAAGGGCCAAACTAAAGACAAAAATATGATTCAGGATCTTATCAATAAAGGACTAAAACTATCGCAGCAATCTATTTTCAAGGGTTTACTGGGCAAAGCCGGGGTGCTGGTGTCCAAACCGGTGAAACTGGGCATGCTGCTGACCACGGCTTATGGCAAACTGGTGGATGTGGAGAGTGACAAGAGCGGCTTTGCGCAAGTGAAGGAAGTGATGCAGACATTCATTCGCTTGGTGAAAGCTTACATCAATGGCTCGTATCGTGAGGTTTCGAACAAGTCGCTGCTAGCCGGTGTGGCGGTACTGCTATACCTGGTCACTCCCCTTGACGTAATTCCCGACTTTATACCTGTCATCGGCTTCCTCGACGACATCAGCCTGATGGCCTGGTTCATTGAATCTTTTCAGAAAGAGATCACCAATTTTAATACCTGGGAAAGCAACAAAAACTTTGAGCCGACGATGGGGACCCTTTAGAGGTACCATGGTCGGGATTGAGATACCAATTTTACTTGTCATTTCGAACGCAGTGAGAAATCTGAATAATGAATAGCCGTACTTCTGATTTCACATTGCATTCGAAATGACATAGTTGTTTCAACTCTCAAACTCCTAAACTCCTCACCTCCCAAACTCATAATTCTTGCGTATCTTGGGAGCTTAAAACCAACTCTTATAAAAACCATGATCAGTAAGCGCATTATAGCATTTTTTGCGGCAGCCTGTCTGAGCCTGGGTATAAGCACGGCCAAGCCTGATGAAGGTATGTGGCTGCCTATGCTCCTCAAGCAGCTCAACGAAGCAGAAATGCAGAAGAAGGGCATGAAGCTCTCAGCCGAAGACATTTACAGCATCAACCAGTCGAGCCTCAAAGACGCTATCGTGTCGTTTGGTGGTTTCTGTACTGGTGAGATGATCTCTTCTGAGGGACTTCTGCTGACTAACCACCATTGCGGCTATGGCCAGATTCAGAACCACAGTTCCGTTGAGAAAGACTACCTGACCGAAGGCTTCTGGGCTATGAACCGCGAGCAGGAGCTTCCGAATCCAGGTCTGTTTGCTACTTTTATCGTGCGCATGGATGACGTGACGCAGCAGATTCTGGCAGGTATACCGGCTAACGTAACAGAGGCTGAACGCGAGAAAATAGTGCAGGCAAACATCGCAAAGGTGCGCCAGCAGGCGATTGCCGGCACGCACTACGATGCCGTAATCCGTCCGTTCTTCTATGGCAACGAATACTACATGTATGTGACCGAAACTTTCCGTGACATCCGTCTGGTAGGTGCTCCCCCATCGTCGATCGGTAAGTTTGGTGGCGACACCGACAACTGGATGTGGCCGCGCCATACCGGTGACTTTGCCATGTTCCGCATCTATGCAGATGAAAACAACAATCCGGCAGAATACTCTCCGAACAACAAGCCTTACAAGCCCAAGCACCACCTGCCTATCTCGCTGAGCGGTGTGCAGGAGAATGACTTCACGATGGTGTTCGGTTTCCCGGGCCGTACGAACGAGTACCTGACCTCGCATGCCATTGAGGAGATCTACGAAACTTCCAATCCGCACAAGATCAAGATCCGTGACACGAAACTAGCTGTGCTCGACGAGGACATGAAAGCATCTGATGCCGTGCGTATTCAATACGCCGCTAAGCATGCCAGTGTAGCCAATGCCTGGAAAAAGTGGATCGGTGAAAGCCGTGGTTTGCGCAAAGCCAATACCATAGAACGTAAGCAGGAGCTCGAAAAGCAGTTCACCGCATGGGCAAACGCTGACGCCAGCCGCAAGCAGACGTATGGCAACCTGATCGCTGAGTTTGAAAAAAACTACAAGCAACTTGAAGGTATTACGATTGCCCGCGACTACATTATGGAAGCCGCCTGGGGTGTGGAGCTCGTACGTTACGCCAACGACTTTATTAAGCTGAACGAACTGATCGAAGCAAAGGCTCCTCAGCAGGAAATTAATGCGCAGCTGGACCGTCTGGAGAAAGGCGTGGCAGGTTATTTCAAAAACTACAACGCCCCTACCGACAAAAAGGTGTTTGCCGCCCTGCTGAGCATGTATTATGAAAACATGGACCAGAAACTACAACCTGCCGCTTTCGCGATGGTGCGTCAGAAATACAAGGGCGATTTCAGCAAATATGCCAATGAGGTATACAGCAAATCACTCTTCACTTACGAAGCGGGTGTACGCAAAGCAATTGCCGACATCAGAGCGGGCAAAGCCAACCCATTCAAAAATGACCCAGGATTCCAGCTGGCCAGCAGCATCAACGACTATTACCGCACCAACGTGCTGCCTACTTACACCAAGGTAAACGACAACCTGAGCCTGTTGTATAGAACCTACGTAGCAGGCTTGCGTGCAATGCAGCAGGACCGCAAGTTCTATCCGGATGCAAACTCTACCCTGCGTGTGGCTTACGGCAAAGTGGAGCCTTACCAGCCGGTTGACGGGGTAAAATACATACACTACACCACGCTGGAAGGTGTGATGGAGAAAGCTGCCTCTGGGGTTGCTGAAGACTATGCTATACCTGCCCGACTAAAGGAGCTGTATGACAAGAAAGATTATGGCCCTTACGGTGTGAATGGTCAGCTGCCTGTTTGTTTCATTGCTTCGAACCATACCACTGGTGGTAACTCCGGCTCACCGATAATCAATGCCAATGGTCAGCTGATCGGTACAAACTTCGACCGCAACTGGGAAGGCACTATGAGTGACCTGACTTACAATCCTGACCAGGTACGTAACATTTCGGTGGATGTGCGCTACATGCTGTTTATTGTAGATAAATTTGCCGGAGCCGGCCACCTGGTGAAAGAGATGACGCTTGTTAACGACAACACATCCGGTTTGCCCCAGGTAGATGCCCGTCGCAAAACGGAAGCACCTGCTGAAGCTGTGCAGCTTTCAAAGAAAGAGCAGCGCAAAGCTGAGAAAGCCGCTAAAAAAGCAGCCAAAAAGAAAGAAAAAGAAGCTGCTGAAGTAGTGAATTAAGCTCAAGCATTTATAAATTAGAAAGCCCTATCTGGTCATTCAGGTGGGGCTTTTTGTTTGGCTATACCTGAGAGAGTTGTTCACCACTGTGCTCTCACAGAAGCTGCTCGAGAGTCTCAGGGCCTACTATAAGGCCTACCGTACCAAGGTATGGCTTTTTGAGGGCCAGCATGGCGGGCAGTACACGCTGGAGAGCCTGCGCAACGTGTTTCGGGCTGCCAAGGAGAAGGCCGGCGTGCGGACCAAGGCCACCCCGCATACGCTCAGGCACTCTTTTGCCACGCATTTGCTGGAGCAGGGAACCGACCTGAGGTATATCCAGACCCTGCTCGGGCACAGGAGCAGCAAAACGACCGAGATTTATACGCACGTAACCAGCTACGCCCTGGATAAAATTATAAGCCCGCTAGATAATCTCTAAGAATAAACTATATTAGCTTAACCATATGCAGAGAAGTGGATATACTACATGAAAGCTCAAAAAAGTCAGCTGTTTCAGGCAAAATCACTTTCGCTTATATGGCAGATAAACGTCACTATGACGTTTACACAGTAGTTGTACATAATTGAAAACAAATGTGGTTCAATCAGAAAATAAAACCAGAAGACGTCAAACTAAAGAATACAAAGTTCCTTCGTTCGAATGGAATCGACGTGATTGAACATCTTCCATATCTGGATACTCCAAACTTTAGAGACCCTGAACAAATAGCTAAGAGAATGATGGTTCAATTAGCTATTTTTCAACTTCATCTTGAAGCTCCTAACCGAATCATCAAAAAATGGATTGAAGACAATGAACTCTCAGACTTTTTGACGAGTGGTGAGATGAAGTATCTTCAATCAGATTATCAGGATTTGCCCGAGCAGGACCAAATAGATATTTATTGGTATGTGGAAGCTATTTGGACATTTGCTTGGATAGGTGGGCTTCATAATAAATTGACTTTCAATACAGGTGTTGAAGATTCTCTTGCATCAATGACACCGAAAATTGAAAAAAATGAACCAGCAGAATCATTTATTAAAAAATTCAAGCTAAGAAGCCGCTTAGAGATTTTTGAAATGTTAGATAAATTTTATCGTGCACATTGGTTTGCAAGAAACAATGATTTGACGGGTAAAGAATCTGATAAAGTCGATTTAGATATAATAATGGAAAGAAGAGAGGCACTTGAATATACTTGCTACAATGAGTATGAGTGGGACAGCATTTCTTTGGACACCTAAAGAACAACCTTTGCCAACCAAGTTCAGCCTTTATGCTCGGCGTTGCCTCGCCCATCGGCTGCACAAGTCCGTTAGCGGTAATTCCAACCATAGATTGAAAAATTGACACAGCAAGAAGAACTCGACCAATTAAAACAGGAAATTCTTTCTCAGGATTGGGAAAAGGCGAGAGATGCTGCCTATCGACTCGGAGAAATTGGTGGAGATGAAGTACTCACATTTCTAATACAACTTCTTAACTCGAAAGACCCAATACTAAGGAATTGTGCAGCTCTAGGCTTAAAAGACATAAAAGACAATAAAGCGGTTGAGCCATTGTTGGATGCTATATTCAAGAAGGAAAACCATAACTACAATGGGACTTTGGTTTTCGCATTGGAAGATTTAGACTGTAGTCAGAAACTGAAAGAGATTTTTAAGATTCTCTTTTATGAAAGCTACGAAGCAAAAATCAGTGCTTATGCAATTCTATCTGAGCAGGTGTTTGAATTTTCAGAAGAAGATTTGCTTAAAGTCAAAGAGATGTGGGAAGAGATAAAACAACACCCTGAAAAATGTCCGAATTACGAATATGAAGAAGTGCCAGAACTGATTCAGGATGCTGTAGATGGTTACATGGGCTATTTGCAAAGTGAAGAATAAAAAGCACAAACCGCTAACAAGGTGCAGCCTATATGCTTGGCTACGCCTCACCCATCGGCTGCACGAGCACGTTATACCACATTGAAGTCATAAATGAAAATAATTAACTCCACTCTCCGACTGTTAGGAATAGCCTTATTGGTAAGCTGTGGGAATTCGGACACTATGTCGGCAGTCCAGACAAACAATGAACAAACCATCCAAATGGCAGACAGAATAAAAATAGATGAACTGACAACTACATTAACAAAGCTAAAAAATGGGCAAACAGAATTTGATTTCATTGGCATAACTTCCAATGGAATTGACTGCATCTATTTCGTTTATGAAAAGGGAAAGTTCAACATCGAGTTTGAGTCAATGGTTGAAGAGCAAACACCATTCATTGATAAACTAAAAGAATTCGCCCAAATGAATGAATTGGAAAGTGTGATAACGACGTATGGCAATCAACCACACTATCCATCCTTGACACCAGCACCAGTAATCAGAATTGAATCTAATTCGACCCTTGAAGAGGTGGTAGCATTAGGAAGAAAGATTCAGGCAGAAATCTTTCAGAACAACAGCACAACTGTATATGATGTGGTGCCATAGACAAAACAACAAGGTATAACAACTAAGGCTTCGTTGGGTACGGAGTGCCGACAATGAAGCCGTGGTTGCACTAACCGTGCGACCCGTTATGGGTTTTAAGTCGGAAGAGGCT
>NZ_JALKAA010000010.1 GCF_024171605.1 Pontibacter sp. HSC-36F09
GCTCTTTTTTTTCATCTTTATGTAAGGAATAAGTTTGAATCAAAAGGTAACGCTTATCCGCTGCTTTTTAAAACCAGCTACCGAAGGTTTAGTGCTACAAGGTGCATAAGTCATGCTACGGCAGACGGCCTTGCACGCCTCTTGCACGAGCATGTTAGGTGTGAACCTGAAATAGATGAAATTGAGACAAATAAGTGGGATGAAATTTAGGTCCGGTAGAATGGCATTGACAGATATCCATAATGCTGGATCTATCTTCGGGATCATATATCGACAAATATTAACTTTTACAGATGCTGGACAGGTGACTTTAACCAATGATATAGAAATTACTCGTGCGGGGCTTATAGAATGGAAAGAAAATCTAGAAAATGAAAAATGGATAGGCACTTACAAGTTTGATTCGGACGACAAACATGTAAAGTGCATATTGACAAATTATAAGAATAATATCAAGAAAGAAATTTACGCAGCCTTTGCCACAGATAGTCTTCTTATATGTGAGGTATATACCGGTGGTAGCAATAAAGGACAAGGACAAGTGTTCGAAAAAATAAACGCCAGCATCTAACAACAGAACAAAGCAGTCGCCCTACAGCTTTCAGTCATCGCTTTTACAGAAGGTTGGCTTTGGTACTTTCGGCTTGTGAACAGGCGCGTGCTATATTCAAAAGCCAACATGACGCACTACAAATCATTTGAAACCGAGCGCCTGCTGCTGATACCTACTTCGGAAGAGGATGCGGCTTTTATGTATGAGCTGCTCAACAGCCCGTCCTGGATCAGGTATATAGGGGACCGGAACGTGCGGTCTGTAGAGGAGGCGGCCACCTACATTCGAAACAGAGTGACTGCACAGTTGGAGCGGCTAGGATATGCAAATTATACCGTTATCCGAAAATCAGATCGGGAAAAACTAGGTGTTTGCGGCCTCTATGACCGCGAAGGGCTCGATGGGATTGACATTGGCTTTGCGTTTATGCCCCAGCACGAGAAGCAGGGGTATGCGCTTGAGGCTGCCCTGGAGGTAAAGCGGGCCGGTATAGAGGAGTTCGGTATTTCTCAGATGAAGGCAATCACATCAAAAGACAACGTGGCATCACAAAAGCTGCTGGAGAAACTCGGCCTCAGGTATAGCAAACAGGTGCAATTACCTAATGATCCGGAAGAGTTGCTGTTGTATGAGCTAAAGGTCGATAATCTGACGCTTCACCAGCAAGAATGAGTATTTCCAACTTGAATCAATCCTATACCGCCGCAGGTTGGCATCTATCGTAGCAGATACCCACTTGTTAAAGCTGGTATAAAACAAAAAAACCGGCCTTCAAGCCGGTTTTTTTATATCCAGAGGTAATCGCGCGGATTAGCCTTTGATCACTTCAGTTTCCTGCACAAGGTCAGTTGCCGGGGCGTTCTGCTCGGACACCTCAACGCTGGCAAAGTTGTAGGCTGGGCAGTATGTCTTGCAGGAAGTCATACCCAGTGCCAGGATGAATGCGCCGAATGCTGCTAATTTCTTCATGGTAAAATATTTAAATAAACGATGGTAAACCAAAAATACAATTTTTACTATAAATGCAAAACAGTATACGCAAATTTAACGACCGCAGCCTTAAATTTCGTATCCCAATATGTTCAGCATCGACTCATAAGTCTGTTCCGGGGCAAATTGCCAGCTTTTGAGCGTACCGTCTTCCTGTCGATCCACCAGAATGTGCTGCGGTGAAGGGATCAGGCAGTGCTTAATGCCGCCGTACCCACTCAGCTGCTCCTGGTAGGCACCCGTATGGAAGAAGCCAATATACAGCGGCTTATTATCCTTCGGTACTTTCGGCAGGAACACCTGGAACGAGTGCATCTCTGAGTTATAGTAATCCTGGCTGTCGCATGTCATGCCGCCCAGCTGTATTTTGCGGTACTCCTTGTCCCAATGGTTGATCGCCAGAAGCGGCCAGCGCTGGTTCAATGCCCAGGCGTCCGGCAGGTTTGTGATAAACGAACCATCGATCATGTACCATAGTTCCTTGTCGTTCTGGAGTTTCTCATCCAGAATAGAGTAAATGTTGGCCGCGCTTTCGCCTACCGTAAAGATGCCGAACTCCGTGAAAATGTTTGGCTCCGGTACACCCTCCTCCTGACAGATGCGCTTGATGGTGCGCAGGATCTCCTCAGTCATGTATTGGTAGTTGTAATCCGCCTGAATGGAGGTTTTGATCGGGAAGCCACCGCCGATGTCGATGGTGTCAAGCTCCGGGCATACCTTCTTGAGCTCACAGTACTTGTGCACAAAGCGGCTCAACTCCGACCAGTAGTAAGAAGTGTCCTTTATACCTGTACTGATGAAGTAATGCAGCATTTTGAGCTCGAAGCGGTCGTCTGGTTTAATCTGCTGCTCATACAGGTCGATCACGTCGTTGTAGCGCACACCCAGGCGCGAGGTATAGAACTGAAATTTCGGCTCTTCGTCAGAGGCGAGACGCATACCTACCTTGGTCTTCACTTTTACGTGCTCCTTGTAATAGTCAATCTCGCCGATGTGGTCGAGTATCGGCATGCAGTTCACAAAGCCATCGTTGATGAACTCCGTGATCCACTCGCGGTAGCGCTGGCGTTTAAAGCCGTTGCAGATGATGTACGTGTTCTTATCGATTTTGCCCTTTTTGTAAAGTGCCTTCACGATCTGCATATCGTAACCAGAAGAGGTTTCGATGTGGATGTCGTTTTTAAGCGCCTCCTCCATTACAAAAGAGAAGTGCGAGGCCTTGGTGCAGTAGCAGTAGGTATAAGTACCCTTGTAGTCGAGCTTCTGAATACCGTCGTTGAACAGACGTTTCGCCTTCTGTATCTGCGAACTAATCTTGGGCAGGTATGTTAGTTTTAATGGAGTGCCATACTGTTTGATCAGGTCCATCAGCGGGATGCCATTGAAAAACAATTCATTGTTCTCCACGGTAAACTCGTCTGTAGGAAAGTCAAAAGTCTGGTGAATCAGGTCGGTGTATTTATCCATTCTGGTGCTTGTGGGCTTAAGAAAACATGCAATATTGTTCGTTATTTACCATCTTTGCAAAAACTTTGTTTAAATTATAAGAATCGTTCAGTTATTTATTCCTATCACGCTCATTAAAGCGCGAAAATAAATGGAGTAGAAGAGCGGTGCGTGTGCATATATGCTTTGCTCGCCGCGGCATGGGCAGGTCCGTTTTATCCTGCTTTCTTCGCCATCCTGAAATGATCCTTGTAACGAGAATTAGGCGCTTAACCTCCGGGGGGTGGAGCCCTTTATCTTAGACAAATTTTTTGACAGAATGCCAGGTAGCGGTAAGGGCGTCCTCTTTTGACTGTGAAATATTCTTTCAAAACTAAAGATACCCGAACTTGATTCAGGAGTAGTAGAGAGACGGCAGCCAGGGAGAAGAAAATGCTGAGGAGACCAGGCTGAATAACTTTAGACCACCAATTTGCCTATGAAAAAGATTAAACTGATAGAAGTACGCTCAGAACTTGGCGCAGGCACGCGCGGAGCCAACATGGGGATAGACGCACTACGGGTAGCCTGTTTGGACAAGGGCTGCGATTATTTCAAGCGCTTCAACTCTATCAGTGTGCCTGACCTCAACTATACCCTGTTCGAGAAAGACCTCTTTCCGAATGCGCACCGTATCGACAGCATCCTGGCTGTCCAGAAAAACATTGCCAGTGCCGTCGTGCAAACGCTGGAGCTGGACATGTTCCCCCTGGTGCTTTCCGGTGACCACTCCAATGCGCACGGCACCATAGCAGGTATAAAAGCCGCCTACCCCGACAAGACCCTGGGTGTGATTTGGATAGACGCACACGCCGACATCCACTCGCCCTATACCTCGCCTTCGGGCAACGTGCACGGCATGCCGTTAGCCATGGCCCTGAACATCGACAACCTAGAGCGCCAGATAAACGACCCCGAGCAGGAAACGATTTTTTTCTGGAATTCGCTTAAGAAACTGGGCTTCGACGGCCCGAAACTCAAGCCGGAGCACCTGGTCTACATTGTGGTGCGCGACACGGAGGAGCCTGAGGATTTTCTGATCGAAAAGTACGGCATCAAGAATTTTACCTATGCCGAGTTTGCCCAGAAAGGGCCGGAGCAAGTGGCCGCCGAAGCGCTGGATCGACTGCGCGACTGCGACATCATCTATGTGTCATTTGACGTGGACAGCCTTGACTCGAAGTTTTCGAAAGGAACGGGTACGCCAGTCGAAGTAGGCCTGACAGTGGAAGAAGCACAGCGGCTCAACTACCACCTGCTGCAGGACCCGCGCATTGTGTGCTACGAGATGACCGAGATAAATCCGACACTCGACACCGAAAACACTATGGCCGAGAACGCCTTCGATATACTGGAGACCGCCACCGACGCCATTTTACACCGGGAATTTAATAAAACAGCTATACATTAATCTACTTAATGCAACTTCAAAACGCCATCAGCCAGCGCATCAGCCAAGCATTGGAAGCTTTGTTCGGCCTTACCGTTGACGCTTCTACCATCAGTCTGCAGCCTACCCGCAAGGAGTTTGCCGGCAGTTTCACCTTCGTGACTTTCCCATACACCAAACAGGCCGGCAAAGGCCCGGAGCAGATCGGGGAGGCACTTGGTGCCTACCTGAAAGAACATGCAGAAGAGGTGAAGAACTACAACGTGGTAAAAGGCTTCCTGAACCTCGAGATTGAAGAGCAGGTATGGGTGCTCCTGTTCCGCGACCTGATGACCAACCCGAGCCACGGCCAGGCATCGGACTCCGGCAAAAAAGTGATGGTGGAATACTCTTCGCCCAACACGAACAAGCCGTTGCACCTGGGCCACCTGCGCAATAACTTTTTGGGTTACTCGGTGTCCGAGATCATGAAGGCCAACGGTCACCACGTGATGAAGGCCAACCTGGTGAATGACCGCGGTATCCACATCTGCAAATCGATGCTGGCGTACCAAATGTTTGGCAATGGCGAGACACCGCAAAGCAGCGGTATCAAAGGCGACCATCTAGCTGGCAAGTACTATGTGCTGTTTGACAAGGCCTACAAAGAGCAGATTGACGAACTGGTGGCGCAGGGTATGGACAAAGAGGAAGCCAAGAAAAAAGCCCCTTTGATACTAGAAGCCCAAACCATGCTGCAAAAGTGGGAGCAAGGCGATGACGAAGTGGTATCGCTTTGGAAGACCATGAACAGCTGGGTATACGAAGGCTTCGACGCTACCTACCGCAACATCGGTGTTGATTTCGATAAGTTCTATTACGAATCTGAGACCTATACCTTGGGGAAAGAGCGTGTAGAGGAAGGTCTGCAGAAAGGCGTTTTCTTCAAGAAACCGGACGGCTCGGTATGGGTTGATCTGACTGATGAAGGGCTGGATGAGAAGCTGCTGCTCCGCTCAGACGGTACCTCCGTTTACATCACCCAGGACATGGGTACAGCTGAGTTGAAGCACAATGACTTCCCATACGACCAGTCCATCTACGTGGTGGCGGATGAGCAGAACTACCACTTCCAGGTGCTGAAGGCGGTGCTCAAGAAACTGGGCAAACCATACGCAGAAGGAATCTATCACCTGTCTTACGGCATGGTGGATCTGCCATCGGGCAAAATGAAATCAAGAGAAGGTACCGTTGTGGATGCCGACGAACTGGTGCAGGAGATGATCGACACCGCCCGTCAGCAGACCGAGGAGCTGGGCAAGATAGAAGGTTTTACACCGGAAGAAGCGGCTAAACTTTATCATACCTTGGCGATGGGAGCCCTGAAATACTTCCTGCTCAAAGTGGACCCGAAGAAGCGCATGCTTTTCAATCCGCAGGAGTCGATTGACTTCCGTGGCAACACCGGTCCGTTTGTGCAGTACACGCACGCCCGTATCTCGGCCATCCTGCGCAAAGCAGGTGAGATGGGCCTCGCCGTTGATGCCGCCTCGTTTGGCGACTTCAAAAACCTGCACGAAGCAGAACAGGAAGTGATCACGCTACTGGTAGGTTATCCGGAAGTGGTGCAGGAGGCAGGTAAGCTGTATGCGCCGTCCGTGATCGCGAACTATGCCTACGAACTGGCCAAAGCTTACAACCGTTTCTACCAAGAGATTTCGATCTTCAACGAAACTGACGAGCAAGCCCGCAACTTCCGTATCGCCCTCTCAGCCATGGTAGCCCGCTTCGTGCGCGAAAGCATGAGCCTGCTGGGGATTGAAGTGCCGGAGCGGATGTAAGGTAGAGGTATAGTTAATAAAGGTATGGCACATGTAGTGGTCATCTCCTGCTACTCTTTCAGAGGAGACACTCAATATGCGCGAATCATCACTGAAGCACGTATTTAGGAAAGTCCCCCTTTGAAGGGGGCAGGGGGATGACAATCGTGCATCGATAAAATTTTGTACCATGCCGCATAACAGTCACTACAACCAACAACTTAAACCACTTGCCAAAGCTCTCCGTAAGGATTCAACAAAAGCAGAGGTAAGGTTGTGGTGTGAGGTGTTAAGCAAAGGCAAAACAGGCTACACTTTCTTACGGCAGAGACCAGTCGGGCAGTATATTGCCGACTTTATGTGCAAAGAACTAAATCTGGTTATTGAAGTTGACGGCTATTCGCATAACTTTAAAGCGAAAGAGGATGAAGAGCGGGATAAGGTATTAATTGAACTAGGTTACTCTGTCCTTCGCTTTCATGATGAAGAGGTGATGAAAGATTTACCTAATGTCCAAAGAGTGATTGATGCTTACATAGAGGACCTGCAGAAGTAGGTCATCCCCCAGCCCCCTTCGAAGGGGGACTTTTTCTCTAGCCCGATTTCATAATTGTTTAAAAACAAAACCAATAAACACAGGTTAATAGCCAGAATCTATACCTTAAGCAAAACTAAAATGAAGCGCATCGCACAACTTTTGACAGTAGGCCTTGTATTAGGTGTATCGACAGCCTGCACAGGCGGATCATCCAACACAAACCAGGAAAAAGATATGGCAACAGAAACCAACCAGACGGCACAGGCCAACAGCTTCTACACTTTCAAAATAGAAAGCCTGGAAGGGAAGGAGATTGACTTCTCGAAATTCAAATGCAAGAAAGTGCTGGTAGTGAACACCGCTTCGGAGTGTGGCTATACCCCACAGTATGCCGACCTGCAGAAGCTGCACGAGACGCATGGTGAACAGGTGGTGATCCTGGGCTTCCCGGCAAATAATTTTGGAGGACAGGAGCCTGGTTCGAAAGAGCAGATCGCGGAGTTCTGTCAGAAAAACTACGGCGTAACCTTCCAGATGATGGAGAAGATCTCAGTGAAAGGCGACGACCAGCACCCGCTCTACCAGTGGCTGAAAAAAAATAGCCCGAACCACGAGGAGCCGGGCTGGAACTTCAGCAAATACCTAATTGATGAGAACGGCAAGGTAGTGGCCTTTTACCCGTCGAAAGTGAAGCCGATGGGAGAGGAGATCCTGGCGGCAATCCAAAAGTAATATGACAGGTATAGCCTGTGGACTATACCTGCTTTTATAGCATATACCTTGAATACTACACAACACATTCCGCAGAATCCAGGTCTGGTAAAGGCCTGGATTTCCGCTTTTAGGCCGCGCACCCTGCCGCTGGCTTTTTCCTGTATCGGTATGGGCGGCTTCATGGCCGCTGCCTACGGAACCTTCGATGCCGCGGTGGTAGGCCTTTGCGTGCTCACTACCCTTTTCCTGCAGATCCTCTCCAACCTGGCCAACGACTACGGCGACTCTATACATGGGGCTGATAGTGTACACCGGGAAGGGCCGAAGCGGGCGGTGCAGGCGGGCCATATCAAGGCCGAGCACATGAAGAAAGGCATGGCCGTGTTCAGCCTGCTGTCGCTGGTGACGGGTTTGCTGTTGTTGTGGGTGGCATTCGGCACCGAGGGGATCTACCTGTTTCTAATTTTCCTGGGATTGGGTCTGGCCTCCATCTGGGCCGCCATCAACTATACCGCCGGTTCCAAGCCCTATGGTTATGCCGGGCTGGGTGACGTGTTTGTGTTCATTTTCTTTGGGCTGGTGGGCGTGCTAGGTACCTTCTTCCTGCAGGCGCGGGAGCTGGAACCGCTGGTCATTTTTCCGGCTATGGTTTGCGGCTTCTTCTCGATGGCGGTGCTCAATGTCAACAATATTCGCGACATTAACTCCGATGTGCTGGCCGGCAAACGCTCTATACCTGTGCGGTTGGGCCCGAAACGTGCCCGTATCTACCACATCTTCCTGCTGATAGGCGGTGTGGCAAGTGCCTTTGCCTATGTGCTGTTCCACTTCTACAGCGCCTGGCAGTTCCTGTTTGTGCTGGCCCTTCCGCTGCTGATCTCGAATGGTGTGAATGTATGGCGCAAACAGACATCTGCCGAGCTCGACCCATACCTGAAGCAAATGGCCATCACCACGATGCTCTTTGTGCTGCTCTTCGGCTTAGGACAAGTGTTGTAGCAAAATGCCTTGGCGGCTATACCTGCCATACCCTGTGCGCACTGCTTCCGTAAAGAGGTATTTACCTTTTTAATCTTGATTACATGGAAAAACGCAAGCTTGGTAATTCTGGTCTTGAAATTGCGCCCCTGGTTTTTGGTGGAAATGTGTTTGGCTGGACGGCCGACGAGCAAACCTCTTTCCAACTGCTGGATGCCTTTGTGGAGGCCGGATTTAACTGCATCGATACAGCTAACTCGTACTCTTCCTGGGTGCCAGGCAATAAGGGCGGAGAGTCTGAAACCATCATCGGAAACTGGCTGAAGCAGCGCGGAGGCAGGGAGCAGATCATCATTGCCACTAAAGTCGGGGCCAAGTTGGAAGGGAAGGGCGGCCTGGGCAAAGACTACATCCGGCAACAAGTGGAGGCTTCCCTTAAACGACTCCAGACCGATTATATTGACCTGTACCAGTCGCATTACGACGATCCGGAAACACCCATTGAAGAGACCCTGGAGGCTTACTCCAAACTGATAGAGGAGGGAAAAGTGCGTGCGATCGGCGCGTCCAACTTCAGCGGCGAGCGGTTGGAGCAGGCGCTGAAGGCAAGTGAGCAGAACAACCTGCCACGTTACGAGAGCTTTCAGCCGGAATACAACCTCTACGATCGCGAAGTCTACGAAAAAGAGATAGAGCCAATCTGTACCCGATATGGTCTGGGTGTGATCAACTATTACGCGTTAGCCAGCGGTTTCCTGACAGGCAAGTATCGTTCTGAGGCGGATCTGGGGCAAAGCCCGCGAGGTCATGGGGTGAAAAACTACCTCAATGAACGTGGCTTTCACATTCTGCAGGCGCTGGATGAAGTGGCCGAGCAGTACAGTACTACGCCAGCCAGCGTTTCGCTTGCCTGGCTAATGGCACGCCCCAGTATAACAGCACCGATTGCCAGCGCTACTAAACTTGGGCAACTGGAGGATTTGGTGAAAGCAGCCGGACTTAGACTGGATCAGGCCGCCATTAAAAAGCTGAACGAGGCGAGTTCCTATTAAAGGATAGCACAGATATAGTCATAAACCAGCAAGAGCCGCTTTTTTAGCGGCTCTTGCTGGTTTATGACTATATCAGAAGGATAATTAGTTACCATTTAGCTCGTTTCATCCCGAGTAAGCAGGCTTAAATCTTACTGTCATTCTGTTAATAAACTTGGTTGAAATAGAGGGCCCCTACCTAAGCCTACACTATTTGCGACCAAGATCCTTACAGGATGACAAAAATTGAATGAAGAGTCCCCGCGGCTGCTGGAGGATGGTTGACAATTTTGGCAATTCCATTTAAACAGGTATACCTGCTCGCTCCCAAACAAGTAATAAGCGATAGGTATAGCTTGAAATGTAAATAGATGGATCAGCTGGCCAGTAATTCGCTGCTCTGTATGCGCCTGCCGCCTTTTTCCAGTATGTCCTTTCGGGCTGCCTCGTAGCCTTCCGAGCTGATGGCGCGAACGGCGTCTTCCAGCACGAAGGTTTCAAAGCCCTCGTCCAAAGCATCTTTGGCAGAGTAATACACGCAGTAGTCAGCGGCCAGCCCGGCCAGGTATAACTGCGTTACGCCTTTTCCACGCAGGTAGTCAGCCAGCCCGGTGGACTTCAGGCGACCGTTGTCATAAAAGCCACTGTAGCTGTCAATTTCAGGATTGGTGCCTTTCCGGAAAATAGCTTCTATTTTATTTACTTCGAGGGCAGAGGCTAGGTCGGCGCCAGTCGTACCTTGCAGGCAGTGGTCGGGCCATAGCACTTGTGGCAACCCCAGTAACTCGGTTGTCTCAAATGGGTTTTTGCCTTCGTGGTTGGAGGCAAAGCTTTTGTGATCGGTCGGATGCCAGTCCTGTGTCGCCACGATTAAGTCAAAATGGTCTTGGATCTGGTTTACAATCGGGATGATCTGATCGCCTTCTGGCACACCCAGCGCACCGCCGGGAAGGAAATCGTTTTGTATATCAATCAGGAGTAATGCCTTCATAATTAAGCTATCAGGTATAGGGATCCGCTAAAATAGCAAATTTGAGTGAATTTAAAGCCCTTCCGTCAGGTTAGCCAGCGGCGGCTTGTGCTCTTCCTGGTAAATTTCAAAGTAAACGGTGTCGCCGATCGACTCCACCACATTCGCCTGTTTGATCACATCTTGGTAGGTGTCATAGCAGCTCAGCGCCTTTTTCATGATCTCCACATCCTCGGGCCGGAGTTTTACCTCACAGTCGATCAGAGCGGGGTCGCTGTGCTTCATCAGAAATTTACCGGACTGCAACGGTTGTTCTGTTTTGTTGGGAAGCGTCAGGAAAGCGAGCCGCTTCAGGTAATCAACGCCACTTTCTTTCAGCTCCAGGTATACCCGCTTGACCACGGCGTGCATCACCAGGTGGTCATGAAATCCGCTCACCCCATGCACCGGGTACGACACGATCAGCTGCGGTTCAATCTGACGGATGTGTGTCTCCACCACCTTTTCAATATCGCGCGGGTCCAGCTCAGCCAGTTGACCGTCGGGCAGGTCGAGCACCGTCATACCCGTAAGCCCCAGTACTTGTTCTACCGCCAGCATCTCCTTATACCTGACCTCGCCCATTACCTCTACACTCAGGCCTAGCTCGTGCCGCACCTTGGTAGCACCACCCTTGGTGAGAGTAAGCAGGTATACCTGGTGCCCTTGCTCCAACTGCTGCCACATGACAGGGGCCGGACCGAACGACTCGTCGTCTGGATGGGGGAAAATGTAGAGGATGCGCATGGAGGCATTCGTTTTATGTACAGAGTATTTAAACGTGCAAAAGCACAGGCATGGCTGGAAATGGTTGCCTAGGTGAGACCAGGAGCCACCTCATAGTGTGGCTCCTGGTCTCACCTAACAAAATCTTAGTTTGCACCGCTTCCGCCTTGTTGCTCAGCACCTTTCACATCATCGTTTTTGATGCCGCGTTTCTTGCGGGCAATGTCGCCCTTCAGCTTGCCGAAACGGTAGTTGAAGCCCAGACTGTAGCGGCGCATTAAGAATATATTCTCCTGGTTCTGGGTGAAGCGCGGGTCGTTGATCTCATTCAGGGAACGGCGGTTTTTCTGGAACGGGCTGTTCACCGAGAAGCTGATTGTCGCCTTGTTGTCTTTCAGGAACTGCTTGTTCACCGAAATACTGTTCCATACATACCCGGCCGAGCGGCCCTGCAGCAGGATGCGCGAAGAGGAGTAGCCAATGTTACCGCTGGCACGCCAGCCCTTGTCGAAGCGGTAGCTCGAGTAGCCAAACACATTGTAGGTGAAGCCCTCGTTGTTCTGAGGCAAGCCGCCGATCACGCTGCTCAGCTTTACATAGTTGGTAGTGGAGTTCAGGTTGATGCTCAGCTTTTTAAACAGGGTGGTGTTGCCGCTCAAAGAGAAACCGTATGTCTGGTTGCGGCCGATGTTGCCATACGTCGTGCGGGCCACCGTATCAGAGCCGAGCGTGGTGTAGCTCTGGATGGAGTTGTTGGTGAAGTTGTGGAAGATACTCGCGTTAATGGACGTCCCTTTCACGAAGGTGTTATAGGCTAGGTTAAACACATTGTTCGTGGCCGGGTCCAGTTTCGGGTTACCGAAGCTGATGTTGAGGGGGTCGATCTGGTTTACGTACGGGTTCAGGTAGTAGAGGCTCGGTCGCTCGATGCGCTGGGTATAGGACAAGCGCATGGTGCTCGTTCCCTTGAACTTGCGCGACAGGGTGATGTTCGGGATCAGGTTGAAATAGTCCGGGGTGGCCACCGTGCCGGATGACTTGAAGTTGGCGTCCAGCTTGGTCTCTTCCAGACGGGCACCGGTTTTCAAACCCCAGTCGCCTTTTTTGAGGCTCAGCGAGGTATAAGCCGCATAGATGTCCTGACGGTATTCAAAGTTATTGCTCAGGTTCGGGTCGATTACAAAGGTGCCCGTCTCCGGGTCGCGGTTGCTGTAAAAGTAGTCGCTGCTGTTGAGTCGGAAGATCGTTTTCACGCCCAGTTCAAGCGTGTGCTTTTTGATCGGCTGCACGTAGTCGGCCTGCATGGTGTGTTCCACAGAGCTGCCGTCGTTATCCGTCTGGCTTATCTGACCGTTGAAGTTGAGCACCGGGTCCAGGATGAAATCAGAGCCGCTGCCGTTGCCACTGTTGCTTAAACGGTACGAAAGCGTGAACAACTGGTCTTTGCTTTTCTTGAACGTACGCTGGTAGTCTGCCCCGAAGTCGCTGCCCTTCCATCTGAAATCGCCATTGTTGAGACGGGTATAAGCCTGCGACAGCGCTCCGGTGGCATCGAACAGCTCGACACGCTGCGTCAGGAGGCTATTGCCTGTGTTCAGGTTCATGCCAAAGTTAGCCGTGAATAGGTTGAGCGTGTCCATTTCATAGCTGAACTCACCACTGGCATACTGGTAAGTGTTATCATTTCGGCTTTCACCCATCTGCTCCAGTACAGTTTGGCGTATCTTGTCTTCTCTGTACAAGTTGTTGCTATTGGCGGGACTGTTATAGGTGCCTGTTCCAAAGTAGCCGGAAAAGCCTGCCTTGCCAGCTTTAACCGTTAGGTAGCCGCCAACGTTCGTTCCTTTGGGGGTAGAAGCCTGCACATTCACTGAGCCGTTATACCCACCGATGTTCTTCTTATGCGTGATGATGTTGATAATGCCGCCCACACCCTCAGCCTCGTACTTCGACGGCGGGTTGGTGATCACTTCAATGCTTTTGATAGTGGTGGCCGGCATGCTTCTGAACACGTCTTTTGGGCTGCGCACAAAGAGCGAGGAGGTTTTGCCGTTGACAAGCACGCGGTAGTTGCTGTTGCCGTTCAGCTTGATGTTGTCTTCCGCGTCCAGACTCAGCAGCGGCACCTTGCGCAACATGTCCAGCGCCGTCATCGTCTGGCTTTCGGGGTCAGCATCCACATTGTAGGTAATTTTGTCGATGTCCTGCTCCACTAGCAGTTTTTCTGTCACGATCTGCACTTCCTTTAGTTGCCTGGCCGATGACACGAGCGACAGTTTGCCCAGATCGATGGTGGTGCCGGTAAAGGCCGGGAGTGGTAGCACTTTGGTTTTATAGCCTACATAAGAGAGCACCAGCTGGTACTGCTTCAGCTCCAGGCCTGCCAGCTCAAACCTGCCGTTGTCTTTCGTGAAAGTACTCTTGACGGCCTGGTTTTTTCCCGCTTCCTGCATCACCACTGTCACATAGTCCAGTTTAGCCTGTGTCGCCGAATCGGCTACTATACCTTTGATGGTGCCCGTTGGTAATGGAGTTTGGGCAAAAGCTGTGCATGTCAGGCACCAGAGCAGCGCCAGCAGTAAAGTTTGTTTCATTATAGAGTAAAATTGATTAGATGACACGATCACTACCATTAGGTTGTTCCAGCTTGCCTCAACACTTCGCTTCAACCTGAACTGAAAACAGTTGCCGTGGAGCTTAATGGTAACGATAAGAAAGGTATTGAATAATATATATTAATCTGTGAATATTATACAAAAGCCCGTTTTCTATAGATGAAAATAAGTGATGCTGCTGACGGAACTGCACATTAAACAGAAAGGGCCACCCCGGTAGGAGTGGCCCTTTCTGTTTAGTTATTGTCTTGCGGAACCGGTGGGTTGCTGTTCTGCGGGTTTGCGTTGCCCGGTTTGTTGCGATTGCGATTCCGGTTGCGACTCTTGTTGCGGTTTGGTTTCTGGCAGCCTTCCTGTCCATCTGCTGTAGGAGCGCTCAGTTCTGCTCTTGGCTGCGGGTTGGCTGCTTTTATTGGTCGGCTATTTCCGTCAGGTCTCGGCGCTGTACCTTCCGGCTTTGGTCCTCTGCGTCGGTTGCGATCTCCGCCACCGCCTGCGCCCGAACGCTGGCCGCCACCCTGTCTGCCACCAGCTGGTCTTCCGCCGCCTTTGCCTCCGCGGCCAAAATCGCGGCGTGTCGGATCGAAAACCGGCGCTGCGCCGAAACCTTCTGGAAGTGGCAGTTTCGGCAGGTCGCGCTCGATGAGTTGCTCTACCTTGCGCACCCGGTACATGTCGTTCTCGTTCACAAACGTAATGGCCATACCTGTAGAGGCGGCACGGGCCGTACGGCCCACACGGTGCACGTAGTCCTCGGCATCCTGCGGCATGTCGAAGTTCAGTACATGGCTCAGACTGTCGATATCTATACCTCTGGAGAGGATATCGGTCGCCACCAGAATCTTGTATTTTTTGTTTTTGAAGCCTTGCAACGCCTTCTCGCGTTCATCCTGTGTCAGGTCCGAGCTTATACCTTCTGCCGGGAAGCCCATCTTTTGCAGGGAGCGCACGATCTGGTTCACGTTCGACTTGCGGGACGTGAAGATGATCATGTTCGACACTTCCAGTTCCCGGATCAGGTGCTCCAGCAAAGGAAGTTTCTGATTGTCGTAGGTCAGGTACAGGCGCTGGTCAATGCCTTCGGCTGGCTTGGAAATAGCCAGGTTGATCTCGGAGGGCTGTTGCAGGATCTGCTGTGACAAGTCGCGTATTTTCTTCGGCATGGTAGCTGAGAAAAGGAGCGTCTGGCGCTCGGCAGGCAAGGCACGCACGATCTTCAGGATATCATCCATAAAGCCCATGTCCAGCATCTTGTCTGCCTCGTCGAGCACCAGGTACTTCAGTTGGTCCAGTCTTACATAGCCTAGTGCCATGTGTGACATCAGACGACCCGGCGTGGCGATGATGATATCAGCACCACCAGTGAGGGCGCGCTTCTGCTGCTCCCACTCATCGCCTTTGCTGCCGCCGTAGATGGCGATAGAACTTACCGGGGCGAAATAGCCCAGGCCTTCCACTTGTTCATCTATCTGCTTTGCCAGTTCGCGTGTAGGAACCAGGATCAGGGTGCTGGTGAAATCGTAGTTGGCGTGCGAAATACGATCGATCAGTGGCAGCAGGTAGGCGGCTGTCTTGCCAGTACCTGTCTGGGCGCAGGCAATAATATCCTTCTGCTCCAATATTAGCGGGATGGCCTGCTGCTGTACCGGGGTCGGGGTATTGTAGCCCATCGACTCAATTCCGGTGATCACGTCTTCGTGAAGGTTGAATGAACGAAAATCCAAAGTTATCTCCTTAAAATTATTTTTATGGCCTAGCGGCCTTTAAACCGCATTTATAGGGGTAAAGATACGATTATTATACCTTATTTAAGAAAAATTTAAAAGTTGATGTTATTTATATTGAAAATTATATTAATATTGCATCGTCAATCAGTAGAGAATATAACGATATGCTTAAAAAGTTGACACGGCATTCAAAAAGTTCAAAGAATTAGAAAATCACTATATAGATAGAATGCTTTAAATCTGAGTAAAAATCAAGAATACTTTTTTACATTATAGTACTTAAATAATATTTAATTTTATTTACATAGATTTTTTTATATTAATGCCGAAACATTTGATTAAGTGAGGCGTAAACAAGCTCAAAGTGATATAATCAATCATCTTAAAACATATAAAAGAAAGATTTATTTAAAATTAAAATGAAAAAAGCTATACAAGAATCTCCGAACTTCTATCTTCTACTGGGTGTAAACATCATCAACGCTATCTTTATTTTGATATAGCACACCTCCTGATCGGAACCTAATTAAAAAAAAATAGCAAAAATATACAGGCAGCTCTTCCTCGGAAGGGCTGCTTTTTTTATGCCCTTTTTGATAGCTTTGTTTATAGAGCGGCAGCTTGAGGTAATTATGCTCTATACCTATACCTATACCTGATGAAGATGGCAGAACCTGTGTTTAAAGATTTGCTGGTACTCGAACTGGCCAGTGTGCTGGCGGGGCCGAGTGTGGGACAGTTTTTTGCGGAACTGGGCGCTACCGTGGTTAAACTGGAGAACGCGGGAACCGGCGGCGATGTAACGCGTACCTGGAAACTGGCAGGGGAGCAGGGAGGTCAAGACGCGTCGGCTTACTTCTCAGCGGCGAACTGGGGAAAGCTTTCCATTGGGCTCGATATCACCCAGCCACAGGCGCTGGAGGCCGTGCACAAACTGGCTGCCAAAGCTGATGTGGTCATTGCCAGCTATAAGCCCGGAGACGCGGAGAAACTGCTGGTAGACTACCATACCCTGGCCCAACTGAATCCCAATCTGATTTACGGGCATATCACCGGTTACGGGCTGGAAGACCAGCGGGCTGGCTACGATGCCGTGATCCAGGCAGAGAGTGGCTTTATGTACATGAACGGATCACCAGACGGACCTCCCACCAAATTGCCCGTGGCATTGATGGATATCCTGGCAGCACACCAGCTCAAGGAAGGCATCCTGACAGCACTGTTGCAGCGGGAGCGTACCGGCAAGGGCTGCTATGTGCAAGTTTCGCTATTTGATGCGGCCGTATCGGCACTGGCCAATCAGGGAACGAATTACCTGGTGGCGGGGCACAGTCCGCAGCGCATGGGATCGGAGCATCCCAACATTGTGCCTTACGGAAGCGTGTATACCTGCAGAGACGGTCTGCATTTGGTGCTCGCCATAGGCGACGACCGGCAGTTCAGGCGCCTGTGCCAGGTATTGGGAGATGCTGCCTTGGCCGATAACCCCGATTTTGCTACCAATGGTGCAAGAGTGCGGAACCGGAGCGCGGTAAACCAGCAACTAAAGCAGCTGATCAGTCAGCATGAGCGCGATGGATTGCTGGGAGAGCTGCACAGGCTGCATGTGCCGGCTGGCGCCGTCAACAGCGTGCCCGAAGTATTTGAGCAGCTACAGGCCAGGCGGATGCTACTTACCCAACCCAATGGCCCGAGCGGTATCAGGCAGGTAGCCTTTGTGATGGAAGGGACGACAGCTGAAACTGTAACGCCTCCACCAGCCTTCGCGCAGCACCAGGACCAAGTGATGGGGATGCTGGAAAAGCATGGGCATTGAGACGGGCACTTATACATCAGCAACCAAACTACTAGCTTGTACTTGTTTAGCAGGCCAAAAATTGAGCAGAATAACTATTTCTAAAGGATTTGAGTAAAAAACACAGCACCCGAGAAAAAGCAAGTATGAAAGATAGACTCGACGATATAATACAAGGACTGCAGCAAAAATCTGCCACAAAGCAGGCAATTTACCGCAATACGTACCAAACCTTTACCCGCATGAAAGAGCTCTCGCAGGAAATTGTGGACGAGCTCACCAACCGGATCACGACGCACAATGCCGACGTGGTGATCGAGTACAAGGCCATCAGCGATCTGGAGTTTCAGATCAAATTCTCTGGCGACCTGCTTGTGTTTGTGATGCACTCCAACATTATCACCTTCCCGGACGATTACGAGATCATGCGCAACGATTATGTGGACGAAGACTTCCGCCGTCGCTTCTTCGGGCACATCATGGCTTACAACTTCATGGCCGATACTATTAAGTATAACCGCCTCGACGACCCGGGTTATCTGGTGGGCCGCATGCTGATCAACATCGAAAACCACTTTGTGATAGAAGGGGTGAAGCAGATGGATTTACCTTCGGACCGCATTGCCCGCAACGTGATCAGCGACGACAAGCTGCGCCTGATCGTGGAGAGCGCTATGGTCGCGGCTGTGAACAACGACCTGATGGGTCAGGATGTGTCGGATATTGAGCGCATCACCTATAAGCAGAAACTCGAAAACTCCCAGCTGTCTAAGCCACGCAAACTGGGCTTCATGATCAGCCACGAGCTTACGCATTAGCCGCTAGGTATAGCCAAGCAAGCCCCGCCTGCGGTAGGTAAATTATACCTGCCGCAGGCGGGGCTTACATTTAAAGCTAAGTTGTGGAGACCAAGGCATCCTGGGTGCGCAGCCTCTGAAGTGCTACCTCAACTGCTGGCAGACTCTCGAGCAATTGCTCAAAGCTGTGGATGCAGAAGTACTGGCTCTGGAAAGTCTCTTTTATATAAGCCGTGTCCAGAATGTGGTTCACATCAAAATCAAGCTTCACGCTTTCATCCGATACAGACAGGTTACTCTCGCCTACAGACGAAAGGATGCCGGCCCCGTAGATTTGTGCCTTCTGGCCCGGCTTACGGTACAAGCCGAACTCAATGGTATACCAGTAGATGCGCGTGAGGCGGTCAATGATATCTGGACGGTCGAGGTGAGTGAGGGCTAGCTCGGAAAGTTTGGCCAAAAACTCGCAGTACACCGGAATGGTGAGCAACGGTACGTGGCCAAATACGTCATGGAACATATCGGGCTCCTCAAGGTAGTCGAGCTGGTCCATGCGGCGCACCCAAACCGTGGCCGGAAAGCGCTTGCTGGCGATCAGCTGAAAGAACAGGGCATCGTCGACAATGCCGGGTGCTGCCACCACTTCAAACCCGGTCAGTGGCTTGAGTTTTTGATTGATATCGTTGAAGTCAGGTATACGGTCGCGGCTGAAACCGACTTTATCAAGCCCCTCCATAAACTCAGGTATAGCCTTGCCGGGAAGGTTGCGCAACTGGCGGTCGTAGAGGATGGCCCATACCTGGTGGTTCTCGGAGGTGTAGCTGCTGTAGTTCTGTGTCAGGTTCATGGCTGTCATATGGTTTGATTTTAAATTTTGGAATAGGTATAAATGAAAAAAGCAGAGCTTTCGCTCTGCTTCAGTTTTATCAGTTCAGGTATGCCGGTTGGCTTTTTTCCTGTTTAAGTGCGGTTTGTGAGTCGCCTGATTGCCTGAGAGAGCGCAGTAGAGCAGCGGTAATAATAACCGTAGCAATAATAGGCGGCACGATAGCAATCAGCGGAAACAGCATGCAGCAGCACAGTGCCGAGTGGCAAAGGCAATTGGAGGGTCGCTATGGCTGCTGGTGTATGCATTTGTCTTTTGATGGTTGCAATTAGAGTATTCTTGAGCGTAAACGCAAATAATTCTGCCGGGTTTATTGAATTTTTGAGATCGTCTCGGTGGCTTACCTGAACTTTTGCGGGATGCGTATACCTAGGTATAGGATTTTATATTCTTTTATTTGTGTTAGGTATGGACGCACTCCCGGCATTTTTGAAGCGATGGCAGGCAGGTTGGCAGCAGATGATGCTGATCTTGTCTGGTACGGCGCTGCTCAGTTCCTGTGCCGCATCCGGCGCGGGGGGAGGGGCCGGTGGGCTGCGCTCTGAGAATGTGATCATTCTGGTGATCGACGGGGTGCGCTATTCTGAGACCTGGGGGGCTGTGCCGGGCCTTATACCGAACATGTCGCAAAAGTTGGTACCGCAGGGTACCTTTTGCAATAACTTCCGTAACGAAGGATACACTTACACCAACTCCGGCCATACCGCCATCACGACAGGTATAAACCAGCCCATCGATAACTACGGCGCCGAACTTCCCGCTAATCCCTCCCTGTTCCAGGTATGGCTCAAGCAGACGGGCAAACCCGCCACTGCCGCCTGGATCGTGTCGAGCAAAGACAAGCTGGATATTTTGGGCAACACCCTGAACCCCGACTGGCACAACCAGGCGTTGCCCTCGCTCAACTGTGGCGTCAGCGGACCAGGCAGTGGCTACCGGGCAGACTCCCTGACTTTAATTGAGGTGTTGAAAGTACTAAAAACCAATCAGCCCAATCTGATGCTGATCAACTTTATGGAGCCCGATGGCTATGCCCATGCCGGTAACTGGGAGCACTACCTACGCGGTATTTCCCGCGGCGACCGCTATGCGAAGCAACTGTGGGACTTTCTGCAAAAAGACAAACATTACCGCAAAAAAACGACCCTGCTCATTACCACAGACCACGGCCGTCATCTGGATACGGTGGATGGCGGTTTCGTTGACCACGGTGATGATTGTGAGGGCTGCCGGTGCATTTACTTACTGGCGCTTGGGCCTGACTTCCGGAAGGGCGGATTTGTGGAGACCAAGTATACGCTGGTGGATATTTCGGCAACGGTGGCCCCGATGCTGGGTATAGCTTTTCCACAATCAGAGGGTGCGGTCATGAAAGAACTGTTTACGCGTCGCAGTTTGCGCAAACTGCCATTGGCCAACGTGCCTGTTCCTTGATGCCTATACCTGAATTGCAATTTCAAGGTATAGCTTTTATCTGATTTATGTCGCTACGGGCTGCATCCTTTATTCTCTTGTCCAATGGCAGCTTCCCGAAATTTTGAAGAGTTTAGGTATAAGCTATACCTGCTGGTGTGGGCTGTCGTGCTGTGTCTGCCGTTGCAGGGTATGGCACAAGTATACTCAACCAAAAATCCGGGTATAGCAGATCAGCAACACGAACAAGCGGCGAAACCAAAAGACATTTTTTCGGAGGATTCGCTGCTCAAGTTTAAGCTCGTGGTCAACTACCAGAAGCTGCTGAAAGACCGTGGCGAGGAAAGAAAGTATCACACAGCCACACTCTCGTACGCCGACAGTACAGGTGCTACAGTCAATATGCCGCTTAAGGTGATGGTGCGGGGTAATCGCCGCCGGGATGCCAGCGTCTGCCGTTTTCCCCCGCTCATGCTCAACCTGATCCGCAAGCAAATGCCAAAAGGTTCTGTCTTCGAAGGGCAGAACAAGCTAAAACTGGTGACGCACTGCATCGACGACGATTATGTGATCAAGGAGTACCTCGTCTACAAGGTATACAACATTCTGGCTGAGGAGAGTTTTCGGGTGCGCTTGTGCCAGGTGACCTACCAGGACAGTACCGGACGACGGAAAGAGGAAGTGCGCTATGCTTTTCTGATAGAAGATGATAAGGCGATGGCCAAACGTACTCGCCTGAAGCTTATACCTGGTAAGAGGATCATCGGGATGGCCCACATGGAGCAGAAAGGCATGGCCCGGCTGGCGCTCTTTCAGTACATGATCGGCAACACCGACTGGTCAGTGCCCTACCGCCACAACATCGAGCTACTGGCACCTGACTCCCTTTCCGCACCCATTCCCGTGCCTTTCGACTTCGACTACGCAGGTATAGTAGGCGCCCCTTATGCTTCGCCGCCACCTGAGCTGGGTATAAAGTCAACAAAGCAGCGCCTGTACCGGGCCTACGAATTTCCGGAGAACATGCATCGGGAAATGGTCAATACCTTTAATTCCTACCGCACCCCGATTTACGCGGTATACAGGCAGTGTGAGCCTTTGAGCAAGTCAGGTTTGCGGCAATCGCTCAGTTACCTGGATAGTTTTTACGAGATCATCAACCACCCGCGCAAGTTCGAGCGGGAAATCGTGAAGGTGGGGGAGCGCAACCAGAAAGCGTACGTAACCGTGAGGGGTCTGAAATGAAATCGCCGAAACAGACAGGCTGCTCCGGCGATTTTAAGGTATAGCAATGGTGCGATTTACATGATTTCAGACAGTTCGAGCCAGCGCATTTCTTTTTCCTCCAGTTGCTCGTTCAGCTGTTCCAGTTCTTTGGCCCAGGCGTTCAGCTGTTCGTGGTCGGTGGTGGTGCCAGCGTTCATGGTCTCTATCAGTTCTGTTCTGCGGGACTCCAGCCGAGGCATTTCTTTTTCGAGGTCTTCAAATTCCTTTTTCTCCTGGTAAGTCGGTTTGCGCTTGCCTTCCGGTTTTTCCTGTTTCTGTTCAATAACGGGAACCGTTGGTTTTGTTTCCTGCACCACCTTTTCCTGCTCTTTCAGCCATTCGCGGTAATCGGTGTAGTTGCCCGGGAAGTTACGGATCTTGCCTTCGCCCTCGAACACAAACAGGTGCTCTACTAATCGGTCCATGAAGTAGCGGTCGTGCGACACCATCAGCAGACAGCCGCCGAAGTTGAGCAGGAAGTCCTCCAGAATGTTGAGTGTGATGATGTCGAGGTCGTTGGTAGGCTCATCGAGAATCAGGAAGTTAGGGTTCTTGATCAGCACGCGCAGCAACTGCAGACGACGCTTTTCGCCACCGCTCAGTTTGCTGACAAAGGTATACTGCTGTGCCGGCGGAAACTGGAAGTGCTGCAAAAACTGACTCGCCGTGATCACTTCACCATTGGCCATCTCCACCACTTCAGCAATTTCCTTCACGATATCGATCACACGCTGGTCTTCCTTGAAAGTCAGCTCGTCCTGGGTATAGTAACCAAATACGGTAGTCTGGCCGGCGTCAATAGTACCGCTGTCAGGTTGCAATTTGCCCGTGAGCATGTTCAGGAATGTAGACTTGCCGGCACCGTTTGGGCCTACGACACCAATGCGGTCTTTCTTCTTGAACACATAGGAGAAATCGTCTACGATCTTCTTGTTGCCAAAAGACTTAGAGATATGGTCTACTTCGATGATTTTGCCGCCCTGACGCGTGGTTTTTACAGAAAGTTCGAGTTGCGGACCTGCCGTTTTCTTGGCTGCTTTTTCTTTCAGTTCCTCAAAGGCATCTACTCTATACTTGGCTTTGGTGCCACGGGCCTTAGGCTGCCGACGGATCCAATCGAGCTCTTTGCGCATCAGGTTACGCGCCTTCTCGGTTTCGGCTGCGGCCATTTCCTCGCGGGAGGCTTTTTTCTCCACAAAATAACTGTAGTTGCCTTTGTAGGTATAGAGTTCGCCGTTGTCGAGCTCAGCGATTTCGTTGGCCACTTTGTCGAGGAAGTAACGGTCGTGCGTCACCATCAGCAGGGTGGTGTTTTGGGTAGAGAGCAGGCCCTCAAGCCACTCAATAGTGTCCAGGTCCAGGTGGTTGGTAGGCTCGTCGAGAATCAGCATGCTGGGCTCTTCGATCAGCACACGAGCCATAGCCACACGCTTGCGCTGCCCGCCTGAAAGATGCTTGATTTGCTTCTCCAGGTCGTGTATACCTAGTTTGGAGAGGATCTGCTTCACTTTGATCTCGAAATCCCAGGCCTGTAGTTCGTCCATGCGCTCCATCAGATGCTGCATCACTTCGGCGCTGGTATCCGGGTGGGAGATGGCCACCTCGTAGTCGCGTATGGTATCGAGCACTTCGCCCTGTCCGCCAAAAATGGTCTGCTGTACAGTTAGCTCTTCGTCGAACTCCGGGTTCTGGCCCAAAAAGCCGATTGTGACTTCTTTGCGCACGCTCACGCTTCCTTCGTCGGGGGGCAGTTTGCCTGCCAGCACGTTCAGCAGGGTGGTTTTGCCAGAGCCGTTCACGCCCACAAGCGCTACTCGCTGCCCCTGGCTGATGCCAAAGTTCAGGTTTTTGAAAAGCCAGCGTTCGCCAAAGCTTTTCGATATATTATCTGCGGATAGGTAATTCATAAGGCAAATTTAGGCATTTCTGCGCTATGCAGCAGGCAAAATAAAACAGGCTGACCTGGTATAGTCAGCCTGTTGGTTTACACATGGTTAATGTGGCTTATTTTAAAGGATCTTCGTGCGCTACATGAGTCTTGTACGCTCTGCTTGGCGTACGATGCGTTGTCAACGAAGCCAGCATCGAGAACACACCGAAAATCAGGTGCAGTTCATATACCCGGTCAGCGAATCCGAACAGCCAGGGCGATAGGGCTAAGATGACACCTATACCAAAGTCCATCATCAGGTGGGACTGCATCGGGATCTTTCTCACTAGTCCCATTTCAAAATCTGTGAAGATCGTTTGTAGAAGTACAATCGCACCGATGATAACGGGCACCCAGGTCTCGGCACCACCGGCGGCAAAGTCAAACAGCCTGGGCGATGCAATAAGCAGGATACCGTATAAATAGTCCAATATTCCGTGAAAACGGGTTGGGATAAAACGCATTATTACCTCCTTTCTTATTGTTTTACAAGGTATAATATACGTTTCAGTAAAAGCAGTGTTTGATATATAGTAGAGAAATAGTTCAATTTACTGATCTGTCATCACCAAGGTACGGGCCACATAATCGTGCAGTGCCTGCCTGCGGCGCTGGAACTGAATGAGCACAAAGCCCAGCAACAGGGGTAGTGCTGAAAGGATGCGGGAAAAATAGCGCACATTCGCCTGCAGAAGCGTAATGCGCTTGCCACGCAAGTCAGTCACTTTGAGCCCTAAGGTATACTTGCCGATCGTTGCCTGCTTTGGAGACGCCTCCAGCAAGGTATAGTAGAGCCAGTGCAGCACAGGGAAGTAGAGGCTGTAAAAGAACAACTGCAGGACTACCTCGAACTCCAGTAAGCTGACGCCCCCGTCAAAAACCACCTGCTTCCACGTATTAAATTGCAGCGAATACTCGGCCATAGAATAAATTATGATCGAATACCAGAACACCAGTATGGTCGTATCGATGAGGAACGCCACAAAGCGACTCATAAAACTACCATACAGGGGAGCGCGTTTCACCACAGGTGAAGCGGAAGACATGATGAATGCAGAGTCAGTTATAGCTGTTGGCATAAGGGTTAGGCTAAAAGGTGGATAATCTGCTTTATCCGCTTTGTTGATAAAGCCACCGTGGCGTCGTGTTTAGCTACTACAGAAATAAATAGCAACTCCCTTTCAGTAAAGTAGTTAAATATAATGAGTTTAATTTTAATTACAAAATATATTGTAAAAATAATATTTAACTTTTTTTTGAGTCTTCAGCTCGATTCTTAACTCAAGTATAAGTCTGAAAAATTCAATAGAAAATACATAATGAGTGAACGATCTTAAAACGAGGGTGAACAACTTACTTTGCCGGTTTTAGCATAAATTAGCACCGTATGGGAGATAGAAAAAATGCATCCCCGATTGGGGTTTTTGACAGTGGCATTGGCGGACTGACGGTGGCGCAGGCGATTGTGGCCGAGCTGCCGCAGGAGAAACTGGTATACTTTGGCGACACGGCGCACCTGCCTTACGGCGATAAGTCAACTGCCGCGATCCAGGCCTATGCCGTCAAGATTTGTGATTTGCTGCTCCGGCAGCACTGCAAAGTGATTTTGATTGCCTGTAACTCGGCTTCTGCGGCCGCTTACGAACTGGTGAAGGAGTATGTGGGCAGCAAAGCGCGCGTGCTCAATGTGATAGACCCTTTGGTAGAGCACATTGGAAAGACCTACGCGGGCAAAACGATCGGGCTCATCGGCACGAAGCAAACCGTCAACTCGAATGTATACCTCAAAAAAATTGACGGGCTGGATCTGGACATTACGCTGAAATCGCATGCCACACCACTGCTCGCCGCCATGATCGAAGAAGGCTTTTTCAATGATTCTATCTCGGAGAGTGTGATTCACGCTTACCTGTCGGCGCCGGAACTGCAAGGTATAGAGGCGCTTATTTTAGGTTGCACTCATTATCCGCTTATCAAAAAACAGATCCAGAGTTATTATCAAGGCAAAGTGGATGTGCTCGATGCCAGCCAGATTGTGGCAAAACACGTTCGCAGGTTCCTGGAAGCCAATGAGCTGGTATCGACAGAGTTGCTCGGCGATCATGCTTTCTATGTTTCAGATTTCACCCGCTCGTTCGAAGAAAGCACCCGCATCTTCTTTAAGCGAAAAGTGCACCTGGAGCATTACCCGCTGTGGGAGTAGGGGAGTTTAGGTGTTTAAAAGTTAAGAAGTTGACATGTAGTGACGTTTTACTGTTCCGATGTTTCTGTACAATGGCATAACAACGGCTCTTCCGGACATCCATGTCCGGAAGTATTTCTTCCGGGGACATCCTTGTCCCCTTATTCCTGCCAATATAAACCCGTATACCTGTAAACGAGCCTGGGATACGGGGATTAGGAAATCCCCACAGTTTGCTTCGGGATTTAGCAATCCCGAAGAGTCTTGTAGAAAATATAATAATTTGTAGGGATAGGTCGCGACCTGTCCGAATCGTGCAACGGCAATTACGCACCGGTATACATAACCCAATCATGTACCAAGTATACCTTTCAGGATCATACACTGCTATACCTGACCGAATCTTGCAGGAAGATCCTCCTCTCGGGAGTAGGGCCGTTTCATTCTCCAAAAGTATCCCCTTGAGGGGATTATAGGGGTGTTTACTCTGGGATTAAATGCCAGTAATTTGCCAAAATGTAAGCCCTCTCAATTGTAAACACCCCTCTGCGCTCCCCTCAAGGGGAGAATCCCTAGAATCAACCGGCCCTTCTCTCAGGAGTGGTAGGGGAGAATCATGGCACCCAACAATTCAACCATTAAACCTAAACCCCATCCTTCCAAAATTCCCGTAAAAAAAGCGTACCTTTAAACTGCAACCGAAAAAGACTTATGAAAAAGCGATATTTGACCATTGGGGATTTTAAGCGCAACGCTTTTATTGTGGCGGCTGCTGCTACCATGGGATTAACCAGCTGCGATTCTAACACGCAGCAAACTGATGAAAGAAGCGCAGCAACAGAAGTTCCGGCGCCGGATGGGGTTGTGACAGAGTTGACTGAAGAAGCACCGGACCAGTGGAAGATCACTGACGAGCGCACCACGGCGCCCGGCCACAGCATGGCTATCCTGAAGTACAACGACGGTCGTGTGGACACGCTGCAGGGCTTAGCGCTCGAAAATCAGATGAAAGACTTGGCCAACAACCAGCAGCAGCTCAACCAAGGGAGTGGCTTTGGAATGGGCAACGTGTTGTGGTGGAGCGCAATGGGCTATATGGCCGGTCGTATGATGTCACCGAGGCCTGCCTACTATGCCAACCCCGGCGTGATGAACAAGACCGCTGCCTGGCGTCAGAACGTGCAGACGTACCGTCAGCAGTCTACAGCGCCGCGCACAGGCCAAAGCGGCTACTTCCGTGGACGCAGCAGCGGAGCGGGAGCTTAAACCGACCAAAGCCAGCAAAGACTTCTCTAAGAGGTATAGCCTCATACAGGTATAGCTTTCTACATCATGGCTGTCCCTTACTCTGGAGGTATCAGTATGAGCCGCTTTGCTTGTGCTGATACCTTCTTTTGTGTTTCAATCTATTAGATCAAAGCATTTCATGTCAGAAAATTCGAAGACGAGCATACAAATAAAAGCCCATAAGGGTGATGTGGACAAGGCCGTGCGCGGACTGGGCTGGGAGTGGTGTGTGGAGGACGGCTGCGCCAATTACGTGCCCGGCGAAGCGGTTGTGATCACAGAGGACGAGGCCGAAGAACTGCTCGATGCAGCCAGCTCACTCTATACGATGATGGAGCAGGCGATTCCGAAAGACCTGCCGGACGCTTTCCTGAAGGTGCTGGGTATACCTGAAAACCTTTGGCAACTGGTGCGCCTGTCCTGGAGCGATGACCGCCAGGTGCATCTATACGGACGCTTCGACCTGGCCATAACGCCGGATGGTCCCAAAATGCTGGAGTTCAATGCCGACACTGCCACTTCGATACCTGAAACGGCCGTGGTGCAGTGGGCTAGTTTGGCTGCTGCCGGTAAAAATGACGCATTGCAATACTCCGGTTTATACGAAGCTTTGGTAGAGCAGCTCAGGGTATGGCGCGAGCGCAACCAAGACTTAGCACCGGCTTTGCTGGTGACCTACCTTGGGGCCAGTGCTGAAGACGAAGCTAACTGTTCCGTTTTAACGCAAGCCGCGAACGAAGCCGGTTTCGAGGCGCATTTGTGCCCGATAGAGGATGTAACGTTTACGGCGGAAGGAGAAGAAAAAGGTGTATGGGCGCAGGTAGAGCAGGGGCAGTGGCGGCAATTCCCGTTTCTGTTCAAACTCCTGCCTTGGGAGCAAATTGCCTGGGAAGAGCCCGAACTCCTGAAGACCCTCACATTGCTTGCCCGCTCCCGCACCATCGCGATTGCCAACCCCGCCTATACCTTGATGTTTCAGAGCAAGGGCATGCTGGCCTGGCTTTGGAAGGCTTTCCCGTACCACCCGCTTTTGTTGGAGGCAGACATCGAGCCGCTGACGGGTAAGTACATCAAAAAGCCGTATTTCGGTCGTGAAGGACAGAGCGTGGAAGTAGTAGACCGTGGTCGGGTAACGAAAGTGCGCGGCGAGTATGACCAGCAGCAGCAGGTATACCAGCGCTGGTGCGAACTGCCCGAAGACAGCAACGGCTACCAGTACCAGGCCGGCGTGTTCTGGTCAGGTGAAGGGGCTGCCATCGGTTTCCGACGTGAGAAAGGCATCATCACCAACTTGTCACAGTTTGTGCCGCACCTGGTGGAGGGGTAATATTTATTTAAAGTAAGAGAGGTATAGCGATGTCAATAGACTCAGAAGAGGATCTGGAAGGTATAAAAAAGGTGAGTGAAGCTGTGGCCTTTACCCTGAAGCAAATGCGCGAGCATGCCAAACCCGGTATGACCACAAAGGAACTGGACGACTTCGGCTATCAGATATTGCAGTCCTATAAGGCGCAGTCGGCACCGAAAGTCACCTATGATTTTCCCGGCTATACCTGCATCAGCATTAATAATGAAGCGGCACATGGTATCCCGTCCGATAAAACAGTGCTCAAAGATGGCGACCTGGTGAACATTGATGTGTCTGCTGAGCTTGATGGCTATTATGCTGACAACGGCGGTTCTTTTATCCTGGGAGAAGACATCAACGACTTGGGCAAATTAGTGGACACATCTTTAACGGCCCTGCGCAAGGCACTAAAGGAAATAAAAGGTGGCAAAAAGATAGCTGAGATAGGCCGTATCATAGAGACAGAAGCAAAGAAAAATGGCTTCAAAGTGATCAAAAACCTGGTTGGTCATGGCGTAGGGCGCAGTCTGCACGAAGAGCCGCACGAAATTGCCTGCTTCTATGACAAGTACGAGACACGCAGGTTCCGGAAAAACACCGTGGTGGCTGTAGAAACCTTTATCTCGACCAAAGGAAGCTATGTGCACGAGAAAGGCGACGGTTGGACACTATTGGCTGATTCGGGTGCTTACGTAGCACAACACGAGCACACGATCCTGATCACAGACGGAGAGCCGATAATCCTGACAGCTGCTAATGGCATTTAACTGAGTGGCGTGCTTGGCACATTAGCACATTAAAAACTACCTTTGCGCGTTCCTAAACCCTGACTGCTTATGCTCGCCTTTCTGCTGACACTTATGCTACTGCTGGGTATCGTCATTGTGTTGGCGTACGCAGAGCGCAAGGTGGCTGCTTTTATGCAGGACCGCATGGGTCCAACCGAGGCCGGCCCGTTTGGTTCGTTGCAGTCAGTATTGGATGTGCTGAAGCTGCTACAGAAAGAGGATATTGTACCCGCAGCAGCCGATCAGAAACTGTTTAAGCTGGCTCCGATCCTGATATTCGCGGCCGTTTTTGCAGGTTTCGCCGTTATACCTTTCACCCCGGATCTTATCCCTGCAGGTATAGGCATTGGAGTTTTTTACCTGCTTGCTATCATCTCGCTTGACGTGGTGGGCTTGCTTATGGCCGGTTGGGGCTCCAATAACAAGTACGCCATGCTGGGTGCCATGCGCTCCGTGGCTCAGATTGTGTCGTATGAAATACCAGCCGGATTGGCTATTCTTTCTGTTGTGATGATCTGCCAGTCACTTGATTTTCAGGAAATCAGCTACCAGCAAGGTATACTGCTCAACCGTTTCCCCGGACTTGAGTTTGAAACGAACTGGCTCTTTGGCATCGAAGCATTAGGTATAAACACTACTAATATTGGTGGCATCACGACCTGGAACATTTTCAGGGCTCCAATTTTACTGGTAGCATTTGTGATCTATTTCATCGCATCGCTGGCCGAGAGCAACCGTGCGCCGTTTGATATACCAGAAGCAGAATCTGAATTGGTGGCGGGTTTTCACGTGGAGTACTCAGGTTTCCGGTTTGCCGTGCTGTTTCTGGCAGAGTATAGTATGATGGTGCTGGTAAGTCTGGTGGCAGTCATTCTCTTTCTGGGGAGTTGGAACACGCCTTTGCCAAACCTGACCGCGCTGAAGTTTGCCAACTGGACAACAGGTACGGTAGGGGAATTGTCAGGTATACTGTGGGGTGGCTTCTGGCTGCTCAGCAAAACCTTTGTGCTGCTTTTCCTGCAGTTGCAAATCCGTTGGACCTATCCGCGCTTGCGTGTAGACCAGCTCATGCATCTGTGCTGGAAAGTGCTCACACCCGTGGCGCTAGGTATAGTGCTGCTGGCTGGCATCTGGCGATTGCTGATGGTGTAAGTTTATAAATTAGAGAGTTTAGTAGTTTAAAGTATTGGGTAACTTCCGTTACTGCTTGGAAAGGGTAGAGGTTGGTTTCAACTTCAGCCCGTATATCTAAAATATGGAAAGATCGTCTGTTACACGTAAAACCGGTTTCTGGGAGGTGGTGAAGTCGCTGCTGAGCGGCTTGCAACTGACCTGGCGGCATTTCCGGAATGCAGACAAGCGGCGTGCGCCTGTGCCGGTCATGGACGATAATTACTTCAATCAGCCCGAGGGACTGGTTACACTTACCTATCCCTACGAGGCTATACCTGTTCCGGAAAACGGCCGCTACCGGCTGCACAACGAAATCGACGATTGCATTGTATGCGACCTTTGCGCCAAGATCTGTCCTGTAAACTGTATCACTATTGAATCAGTGAAGGCAACAGAGGAAATCGGGATGACGTCTGACGGCACCAAAAAACGCCTCTACGCACCTGTTTTTGATATTGATATGGCTAAGTGTTGCTACTGTGGTCTCTGCACCACCGTCTGCCCAACCGATTGCCTGACCATGACTCCTGTGTATGATTTCGCTGAAGTGGACATCAAAAATATGATCTACCACTTTACGGATCTCACACCGGAGAAGGCAGAAGAGAAAAAGCAGCTATTGGCCAAGCAACAGGAAGAAATGGCCGCAGCCAAGGCAGCTGCATTGGCAGCGAGGAAGCAACAGGGCTAATTGAAAGATTACTGTTAACTGATTACTGATCACAGATATAGATGTTATTCTACATTTTCGCAGCGGTAGCTATAGTTTCGGGAGCCTACATGGTGCTAACGCGGAACCTGCTATACGCCGGTTTTTCGTTGCTGCTCACTTTGCTGAGCATCGCCGCCATCTATGTGCTGCTTTTCGCTGATTTTGTAGCCGTTACGCAGCTGATGGTATACGTAGGCGGTGTGCTCGTGCTGATTCTTTTTGGCATCATGCTCAGCAGCCGGGTACACGATAAGTCAGTAATGTCAGAAAATACGAATGTAGGATGGGGCGTTACGATCTCTATGCTCACATTGATCGGGTTAAGTTACACCATCTGGCAGGCAGGTTTCAGTTCGCTTCCATGGATTCATCAGGCTGATACCAGTGTATTGGCTGGACAAAAGAGTACCGTGCAGCTTATCGGTATAAAACTGATGACCGACTTTGTGCTGCCTTTCGAAATAGCCTCTCTGTTGTTGCTTATTGCGCTTATGGGAGCCGCTTACATCGCCACTGAAAAACAGAAGGTATAATGTTAACTCAGATTCCATTAGAACATATTCTGTTGCTAAGCGCTGTCTTGTTTACGATTGGCGTCCTGGCTGTCATTACCAAGCGACATGCGGTGGTGGTGCTGATGGGTATAGAGTTGATCTTCAATGCAGCAAATCTTAACCTGGTTGCCTTCAGCCGTCACGATCCCCAACTGCTGCAGGGCCAGTTATTCTCACTTTTTGTTGTCCTGGTCGCTGCTGCCGAAGCTGCCGTAGCGCTTGCCATTGTGCTAAAGGTATACCAGCATTTCAAAACAGCGAACCTTAATGAGATTGTATCAAAAGAAGTGTAACTCTGGTATGTAGCTCAGATTTAGCCTGCTATTGGTACAAACCTCAAAATTCCCATACTACATTTACCTCCTCATTCAGATCAGGGTAACTTGTCATAAAGTTTATCCATTCCGGTGTAAAATATCATCGTTTGTGATGGTCAGATAAAAGTAATAATTCGGTGTTTAAACAGAAAAAATAGCGAATAGTAAAAATTAATTTTTTTGAACTTATGTGAGTGCCAGAAAGTTAGAGTTTAAATTTATTTATAGAGGAGTTTTACTATAGGGATTTACAACTATACTTTTAGCCATTACATGAAAACAATTATTGCCCGAGCCGCAAAGTCTGCGGTAATGGGAGTGCTGTGGATCACAGCAGGTTTTGCCATACCTGCTCAAGGGCAGGCAGTAGAGATGGGTAGGTTTATTACTATGTATACCCAGGACTTTAATACGTTGCCTGTTATCGCGGGCGAATACAAATGGGGTACTACAGCTTTCTTGCCAGATGGATGGAGTGTAAACCGTTCGATTCAGAATGACATAATTGTAGCTAATAGTGGTTCTTCCAACAAAGGTGATTTATACAGTTATGGCAATAATGGTTCTACTGATAGAGCGATTGGTGCTTTGACAGCTTCAAAATCAGGGGAGATGACGTACAACCTGCTGCTTCGCAATACTTCTGGGAAAACCATATCTGAGTTGGACCTTTCCTATGCAGCAGAGCAATGGCGCTGCGGGAGCGAAAAAACAGATGTACAGCGACTACTTTTTACTTATGCCGTTGCCGAATACCCTACTTCTTTTAACTTAGAAGTTAGCCTTAAAGCGAAAGGCTGGATCATAGTCCCATCCCTTCAATTCAACAGCCCTGTTAGTAAAATTTTAGCAGGTCATTATGATGGCAACTTGCCTCAACACCGGAAAGAATTCTCCTATATCTTGCCTGAAGCTATACCTGATGGATACTATGTTATGCTGCGTTGGTATGACCCGGATGAGTTAGAACAAGACCATGGACTGGCTATTGACGACGTGAAGGTTACCTGGAATTTTGAACCTGATTATGTCCCACTACCTGTTGAGCTTACCAAATTTATTGTTCGCACAACCGGCAAAGCTGTTGAGTTGAACTGGACAACGGCTTCTGAACAGAACAGCAAGCATTTCGAAATAGAGCGGAGTGCTGATGCCAAAGTCTTCACAACTCTTGGCATTGTAAATGCGAAAGGCACGACGAGCTTAACTACAAACTATACCTTTCACGACCGCGAACCATTAGTAGGCACTTCCTATTACCGCCTGAAACAAGTGGATGAAGATCTTTCATTTACCTATTACCAGATTGTCGCAGTTTCCAACCAACAAGCCAAAGCAGCCACGGTATATCCAACTATTGTGCAGCAGGAACTCAAAGTAGAATTACCACTTGCACATTTAACTTACGATGCAGCAGTATATGACAAGATGGGTCGTATAGTACTCAGGCAAAGCCTCAAAGGTTATACTCACTCACTGGATGTCAGCCGCCTGGGGCATGGGAACTATACTTTGGTACTTTTGAATGAAGCGGGGGAGAAGCAGGCATTACGATTTCTGAAAAGATAGCTATACCTGAAGTTAGCTATACCTGCCACAGGTAAAAAAGCAGAAGGGCCAGCTAGAAATAGCTGGCCCTTCTGCTCTGTATAAGCTGCTGTTTTTGTTAAACGGAGAAGCTGTCGCCGCAACCGCAGGTACGGGAAGCGTTCGGGTTGTTGAAGTAAAAGCCCTTGCCGTTCAGGCCGTCCGAAAAGTCAAGTTCGGTGCCCGCCAGGTATAGGAAGCTCTTCATGTCTACCACTACCTTAATGCCTTTGTCCTCAAACTCCTGGTCCATCGGCTTTACTTCGTCGTCGAAGTCGAGGTTGTAGGAGAGACCGGAACAACCACCTCCGGCTACAGATGCGCGCAGGCGAAACGTATCGTCGAGCTGAGCATCCTGCTTCAGCCTCAATACTTTCTCTTTTGCTTTATCTGATACTGTTATCATAACATTTCTTTCTTTAAGATACCGGATTCAGCACCACACTGAAAACAGTAATCGTGTTCATGTCGCGGCCAAAGTATAATTTGTCGAGTGCCTCGTACATATTACGGGCCCGGAAGTAAGACGTATTCAACTCTTTATCTCCATGGGCCATCCACTGCACGGTATACGGACTCTCTTTTGCTTTATAACTCTGCACGTAGTCCCACATCTTACGGAGCGCATCCACTCTGTCGTACCCTATTTCTGTATGGAACAGAAAGGATTGCAGGTGGCGCGGGTTTACCGTAATCAGGTCCAGACGCACTTTGTTATTCATCGGTCGGAATTCGAAAAGCAGACTGTCACCGCTTAAGCCTAAGTGGTTCTCAATCTGCTTTTGAATGCGTGCACTTTCTACATGCACCTCTGTCGTTGACTCCATGCGTGAGTCCGGGTCTTAGTGGTGAGACTTCGGCATTTCCAAAGCTGGAAGGCCGTTCTTTACTCTGTAGTCGTTGATGGCAGATTTAATTGCATCTTCAGCCAGCACAGAGCAGTGAATTTTCACCGGAGGCAATGCCAGTTCTTCCACGATGTCCATGTTGTCGATGGAAAGGGCCTCGTCCACAGACTTGCCTTTCAGCCACTCGGTAGCCAGAGACGAAGAAGCGATGGCAGAACCACAACCGAACGTTTTGAACTTCGCGTCAGTGATGATCTGGTTTTCGTCTACTTCAATCTGGAGACGCATCACGTCACCGCACTCAGGCGCACCTACCAGGCCAGTACCCACGTTGTTCTTTGCTTTGTCAAGCGTGCCAACGTTGCGTGGGTTGTTATAATGATCGATTACTTTATCTGAATAAGCCATAGCTGTATTTAATTACTAGTTAATAATGATGAATGACTAATATATACCGAGTAATTATTCATTACTCTATACATTATTAATTAAAATCTTAATGTTCCGCCCACTCAATGGAGTTCAGGTCGATACCTTCTTTGAACATCTCCCAAAGTGGCGACATCTCACGCAGTTTGGCAACAGCCTCTTTCACGTGGTTGATGGCGAAATCAATTTCTTCTTCTGTTGTAAAGCGGCTCAAACCGAAACGCAGCGAAGAGTGTGCAAGGTCATCACTTAGTCCTAACGCTTTTAACACGTAAGAAGGTTCTAAAGATGCTGAGGTACAGGCAGAACCCGAAGAAACAGCGATATCTTTCACACCCATCATCAAACCTTCGCCCTCAACATACTTGAAGGAAATGTTGGTTACGTGCGGCAGACGGTGCTCGCGCGAACCGTTTACATAGGATTCCTCAATTGTCAGAAGCTCTTTCTCAAGTCTGTCACGCATAGCTGAAAGACGGGCTGTGTCTTTCTCCATATCCTGCTGGGCAATCTCGCAAGCCTTACCCAGACCAACTATACCTGGCACGTTCAGCGTACCTGAGCGCATACCGCGTTCGTGTCCGCCACCGTCCATCTGGGCAGTTACCTTCACACGTGGGTTTTTGCGACGTACGTACAGGGCGCCAACGCCTTTCGGACCATACATTTTGTGGCCAGAGAAAGCCATCAGGTCGATGCCGTCAGCTTCAACGTCCACCGGAATTTTGCCTACTGCCTGCGTGGCGTCTGTGAAGAACAGTACACCGCGCTTCTTAGCGATTCTAGAGATCTCACGAATTGGCTGAATTACACCCACTTCGTTGTTGCCATACATGATCGAGATCAGGATGGTCTTGTCTGTAATGGCTTCTTCCAGTTGCTGCAGGTCAATCAGACCCTCAGCGTTTACAGGCAGGTATGTAACCTTACCACCGATTTTTTCGATGTGCTTGCAGGTATCCAGTACCGCTTTGTGTTCGGTAGTAGTCGTGATGATGTGGTTACCCTTCGAAGCGTACATCTCAAACACACCTTTGATGGCGAGGTTGTCAGACTCGGTAGCGCCCGAAGTGAAGATGATTTCTTTAGGTGAACAGTTGATAAGTGAGGCGATTTGCTCACGGGCATAGTCAACAGCCTCTTCGGCATGCCAGCCAAATGCGTGGTTACGGGAAGCGGCATTGCCAAACTTGCCAGTGAAGTACGGCATCATGGCCTCCAGCACGCGCGGGTCAAGCGGTGTAGTGGCGTTGTTGTCCAAGTATATCGGGAATGTTAGCATATCACTATTTTTTTATCTCTTTTAATCCTGTCTGATTAACAGTTGTAAGAAATTATTAGTTTTGAATCCCTGCAAAATTAACAAAAAAAGCTTACTTAGACTAATTACAAATTGAAAATGGTAAACGTAGAACATATAGGTATAGCAGTTAAAAATTTTAGCGAGGCAAATGCCCTGTATTTTAAACTGCTGGGCGTAGAGCCCTATAATACAGAGTTTGTGGAGTCAGAGGCGGTAAACACCTCTTTCTTTAAGGTGGGCGGCACTAAAATAGAGCTTTTGGAGGGTACAACGCCCGACAGCGCCATCAGTAAGTTCATCGAAAAGCGCGGTGAAGGTATACACCACATCGCCTTTGAAGTGGAAGATATACTTGCTGAAATGGAGAGACTGAGAGGCGAAGGCTTTACGCTACTGAACGAAACGCCCAAAAAAGGAGCCGACAATAAGTTGGTTTGCTTTGTGCACCCCAAAAGCGCCAATGGTGTGCTGATAGAACTGACGCAGGAGATTAAGTAAATGGTTGAATGGCTGCATTGTTAAATTGTTGAGCTCAGCTATAATTTCTATTTGAGTGTAAATTCTTAGAGGAACAACCATTTAACAATAAAACAATTTAACCATTAAAACTATGAATCACTTACTGAAAGCGATACAGGCAGCAGAAGATGAGTTGCTGGTTGGCAACGTCATTTTATACCCGACCGACACGGTATGGGGAATCGGTTGTGATGCTGAGAATGCCACAGCCGTTAAAAAGATATTTAGGATAAAGGAGCGGGAGGAGTCCAAATCGATGATCGTGCTGGTGAGCGACGTGGAAATGCTGCGCCGCTACGTGCGCGATGAGCCGGAGGACTTAGAAAAACTGGTCGAGTCACAAAAGCGGCCGACCACCTTTGTGCTGTCTGGTGCACAGAACCTGCCCCAGGAATTGATTGCCGAGGACGGCAGCATCGGCATGCGCATCACAAAAGACGAGTTTTGCCATCGGCTGATGCAGCAGATCGGTCGCCCGCTGGTGTCTACCTCGGCCAATGTGAGCGGTGAAGTTGCTCCGAAGGCTTTCTCCGAAATCTCTGACACGATCAAGGAGCGAGTTGATTACATCGTGCAATGGCGGCAAGACGAAGACGTGGAAACACGTCCCTCACGTATCATCAAGATTGATAAAAACGGTAAACAGACGGTTATTCGGGAGTAGGGCAGGTATAGCTGGTGCCGGGACAAAGGCTATACCTGTTTTAGCGACGTCAAAGAAAATTTGCCCGCGCTCTGAATTTATCTCATTATTTTTGCGCCTCGGGCTTGCGGTTCTGTAATGCCCGAGGTTTTGATTTTTCTGAATGGATACAATAAAATTACCAGAGCACCCCATATTTGATACCGTGGCCGCTGCCGCTGCGGAAACAGGTGTTGACGCTTACGTGATTGGGGGCTTTGTACGTGATCTGGTCCTCAAAAGGCCCTCTAAAGATATTGACGTAGTATGTGTAGGCAATGGCATTGCGCTAGCCGAGCGCGTGTCGCATAAGCTGCCGCACAAGCCGAAGGTGTCGGTCTTCAAGAATTTTGGGACGGCCATGCTGCGCTCCGGCGAGTGGGAGGTGGAATTTGTAGGCGCCCGAAAAGAGTCTTATGTAGAGCACTCCCGCAAGCCGGAGGTAGAAACCGGGACGTTAGAAGATGACTTGAAGCGTCGCGACTTTACCATAAACGCCCTAGGTATAAGCCTAAACGAGAGCACCTACGGTCAGCTGATTGATCGCTTTGATGGGCTGAAGGACATGAAGCGCAAAATCATCCGTACGCCGCTGGAGCCGGGCATCACCTTCTCCGACGACCCGCTGCGCATGATGCGTGCCATCCGTTTTGCCTCCCAGCTCAGCTTCGACATTGCCCCTGAAACCTTCGATGCCATCATCGATAACAAAGACCGCATCAGGATCGTGTCGCAGGAACGTATTACGGACGAGCTGAACAAGATCGTTCTCTCGCCGAAGCCTTCCTATGGTTTCAAATTGCTTTTTGCCTCCGGTCTTTTGCAGCTGATCTTCCCAAAAATGGCAGAATTGCAGGGAGTGGATACCGTAAAAGGCAACTCGCACAAAGACAACTTCTACCATACCTTGCAGGTGCTCGATAATGTGGCCGAGGTGTCGGATGACCTGTGGCTACGGTGGTCGGCCATTTTGCACGACATTGCCAAACCCGACACCAAGCGCTACCACGAAAAAGTGGGCTGGACCTTTCATGGCCACGAGGAGCGCGGCGCCCGCATGGTGCCCAAGCTGTTCAAAGACCTGAAACTGCCGCTAAATGAGCACATGAAATTCGTGCAGAAGCTGGTTCGCCTGCACCTACGCCCCATCGCGCTGGTAAAAGACACCGTGACGGACTCGGCCATACGCAGACTCCTGTTTGAGGCTGGCGACGACATTGAGGCACTGATGAAACTGTGCCGCGCCGACATCACTTCCAAAAACGACAGCAAGGTGAAGCGTTATCTGCAGAACTTTGATAAAGTGGAGAAGCGACTGGTGGAAGTGGAGGAGAGCGACAAACTGCGCAATTTCCAGCCCGTGATCACGGGTGAGATTATCATGGAGACTTTCGACCTGAAACCGTCCAAAACGGTAGGGGAGTTGAAGGAAGCCCTGACAGAGGCAATACTGGAGGGAACAGTCAAAAACGAGTTTGGCGAAGCCTTTGCTTTCCTCCTCAAGAAGGGGGGAGAACTGGGACTTCGCCAGGTAAACTCACCAAACAGCTAAGCAAACAAATCATTCAGGTATAGCACCTGCAACAGGGTATAAAGTCTTATCTTGTACTAAGTGGCAGGTATGGAAACAGTGCGGGCTGGTAAGCTTACTTGTCCGCAGGATGGTCTGCGAAGCAAGCTTAGGATTTCGAATAGAGACCAAATCAAGTACTGTTTTTAATTAATGATGGGATAGGATGATCTATTCGTACATCTGGAAACTCACCGTGCTGCTGGTTTTAGCTATACCATAATTTTCTTCATCCCGGAAATTCACCACACCAGATTTTATTGATTCCTTATCCTCTCGAAGTTCTTGTGCTAGCTTTCCAATTTCTCGGGCAATCTGCTCTTTTTTTGCTGGAGAGAAATCATGAAATTTTGGGTCAATAAGCGATACAGTAAGTTCATTATTGTTTTTGATGTTTATTTCTACTTCGTCGGTCTCATATTTTGCTGAGATAGATTTTTTTAGACGATCCATATAGTTGAATTCTCCGGTCATTTCTGAACAGCCGAGTAAGCCGATTAGCAGAGTCGTCAGGACTATGAGAGTGTATTTTCTCATTTTTATGGTTTAGATTTATCAGGAAACATTTAATAAAGCTTGCGCCCAACAGGTGTATGGCAGGTATAAAAAAGGGATAAGCCAGACAGCTTATCCCTTTTTTGTAAATTTACTACAGGCGTGATACTTTGCTGGCGCCTGATACATCAGTTACTACATTGCTAGGATTGCCTTTGTAGCGCACTTTGCTGGCACCTGCAGCGTCGGCTCGCAGCGTATTGGTGGCATGCACATCGGCATTACATGCACCAACAGCTTCTATCTCCACAGTATTAGCAACCAGTCTGGTAGCGTCCAACTTGCTGGCGCCTGCAATATCCATATCCACATTATCGGCGCGGCCTGAAAACGTGCTTTTAGAGGCTCCCGCGATATCAGCTTTCAAACGGCCCACATTTACATCCACGAATGCCTGCGTAGCACCTGTCAAGCCGAGGCTCAGGTTAGATGCCTTGATATGCCCGATATCCGCCTTGATGGCACCGTTCAGGTCGAGGCTGCGTAGCTCAGGCACAGTGATCTGAATCAGTACTAGCTTCTGTTTTTCAAAAAGCTTGATGGTGCGGTCCTCATGCTCCACTACTAGTTCGCTACCGTCTTTTCTAACTTCGAGCTTTTTCAGGTCGTCGGCGTCACCGCTGGCTGTTACGCTGTAGTTACTGCCTTGCGTAATCTGCACGTGGTAGGCACCATTTACCGTAATGGCATCGAAGTCGCTAAAGTCGTAGGTCTGCTTGTTCGAGCTGTACTCCGCTTCGTTCATCAGCACGCTTCCGCCTGCGCCCATCGTGGCAGCGGCATTGTAAGTGAAATCGCTGTCGGCAACATCGAGTGTATCGGTGGCGCAGGTGATGCAGCTCAACAAGTTGCCTTTTACCTGCCAGAGATTACGCAGGGTTTTCTCACGGCTGTACTCTTCCTCGAAAGCGCTGCTTGGCACCATGCGTAGGAAGTTGTTGGTCAGGCGCAGTTGTTTGTCCTGCGGTATCAGCAAGGTTACGTCCATACGCTGGCTACGGTAGGCTGCTCCGGAGGCAAACTCAAAGCTGTCATCAAAACGGATCGTAGAGTCGGTCTGCACCACGCGGTAAGTCACCATGCGGGCGTTTTGCTGTGCTTCGGCTTCAGTTTTTCCTTTGGCCTGCAGGCGTTGCTGCACTTCCAGGTTAGAGCCAGTATGGCCCTGCACATCAAAGTAGATGCGGTTTTCATAAGACGAATTCGTGTTATACCCATCCAGCGTGATGGTAGGGTATGGACCCACCGGGAAAGACTGCGTGGTTACCACTTCACCCGAGCGACGGAAGTTTTCGGCGTGCGCCGCGATAAAGGCTATCATGGTGAACAAGCTGATCAGCCAGATACCGAACAATGACCAGCCTACCAATGGACGCATAAAGAAGCGTTTCGCCAAAAGACCGATGGCCAGTAGAATCAGGAACAGAATAGGTATAAGTCCTACAAAAAAACCAGCCACCAGTCCGAGCCGGGGAAAGCCCTCCAAAAGCACGGAGGCCGGAAAATCACCCATCATGAACGCTGAATCACCATCTACTATACCTAGCGTCACAAACAGCGAAGTGAAAAGCGCTACAGTCAGGCCAAGTGAAATAACCAGCAGAGTTATACCTGCAGCTATTCTTACCAGCGTAATCAGGACACCAAGTATAGGTCCCAGGCCACGACTGAGCCAGTTAATCACCTGCGAGATGATGCGAAATGGCAGCAATAATACTTTGGCGGCCGTACTTTCTTCACCGTTCTGGTCTTTTATGTTCAGGTTTTCCTTGAGCGTGTGCTCAATACTGGCCAGCGTAACGGGGTTCCCCTGCATTTGCATACGCTCTGTTAGGCTGGCCGCCTCCGGGACCGCTACCCAGAGGATGATGTAGGCCAGTATACCAAAGCCGCCCGCGAAGATCAGGGCCAGGAACAGGATGCGGATAACGGCCACATCCACACCGAAATACTTGGCGATGCCGCTTGCCACACCCGCCAGTTTTTTGTCATCGGGGTCGCGGAAGAGCTTTTTCACCGTGATTTCAGGCAGTGAGTAGTTCACCGGCAGCGCAATCCAGAGAATGATGTAGAGAATCAGACCGAAAGAACCTGAGATACCCTTAGTAATCGGGGTGCCTATTACCAGGAACACAAAGATCAAGCGGATCCACACCGGGTCTGCGTTCAGGTAGTTGGCTATACCCGCTGCTACACCACTCACTACTTTGCGGCTCACATCGCGGTACAGGCGTCTGGGTCTGAATGCTGTAGCGGCTGCGGCGGCACCTCCGGCCTCGGCAAACTCGGGCTCAGGAGCACCGGCGCTATAGGCTTTTCTGGCGTGCGACATCTCCTCTTCCATCGGCTCCAGTATTTCAAAGTCGGTCACCTCACCCATTTGAGCAACCAGGGACTGCACGTCTTCTAGCGTGATCACCTGTTTGCCCGGAGAAAGGCGCGTTGAAAAGATCTCCGCGATACGTGCTTCGATATCAGCGACAATCTCCTCGTGGCCTTCGTAGCTCGAAAAGTAGTTGCGGATAGAAGAAAGATAGCGGCTCAGTTGCTCATACCCATCCTCCTCGATGTGAAAGATGATGCCTTGCAGGTTGATATTTATGTTCTTTTTCATGATTGCTGCGCTTTCTTGTTTTGCATGATGAATTCGGTGGAAGCTACCAGTTCGCCCCATGTATCCCGGAGTTGTTCCAGAAATGTGCGACCGGTCTCGGTCAGTGTGTAGTACTTGCGGGGAGGCCCTGAGGTAGATTCGACCCAACTGTAGTCGAGAAGCCCCGCATTCTTGAGGCGAGTAAGGAGAGGATAAAGGGTTCCCTCCACTACTATCATCTTGGCAGCTGTCAGCTCCTCCAACATATCGGACGCATATACCTCACCACGAGCGATAATCTCCAGGATGCAGAATTCCAGAATTCCCTTCCTCATCTGCACTTGTGTGTTTTCTACTTTCATGATGATTCCGTTTAATGTTGAAGCAAAGATATTAAAAGGTACTATGTAACGCAAGGTACTGTGTAAAAATAATTACGAAACTTTTTCTAAAGGGTTTAAGTGGCAGCTAATTGTGGATAAAAATGATTATTTTTGGATGCGAAAAAATGTCGCATAAAGTCAACTAATTCAGTTTCTGAAGTGTTAGGAGTCAAATTGACATACCTGAGGAGCGGTAAATTTTTTTTTTTACAGCTGAGCGAATAAATTCTTTTTAAGACCACTGAAGTGACAGTATACCTGTGCCTATGAACAGATTTACCCTTTCTGTATTTATTGTCGTGTTGTGTTTTGTGGGTGGGGCCGTGTGTGCGCAGGTGTCCACGCCGAAGTACAGCAACGAGTTTTTGAACATTGGCGTAGGAGCCAGGGCGCTAGGTATGGGCAATGTGCAGGTCGCTTTTGCAGACGATGCCACGGCTGGCTTCTGGAACCCGGCCGGTCTTGTGCAGCTCCCAAACAGGTATAACATCTCCCTGATGCACTCCGAGCTATTCGCAGGTATAGCCAAAAACGACTTCGGAAGCTTTGCCATGCCTATAGACTCCAGTAGCGCGCTGGCCGTTTCGGTGATCCGCCTCGGCGTCGATGATATTGTGGACACCCGCCGTCTGCAGAACGAGTATGGCTACATTCAGTACGACAGCATCCGTTTCTTCTCTGTAGCCGATTATGCTGTGCTACTTTCCTATGCCCGCAAGAGCAATTTGATTGAAGGCCTAACACTGGGTGTGAATGCCAAGATTATCTACCGCAACGTAGGCGAGTTTGCCAATGCCTGGGGTTTTGGTTTTGATGCAGGTGCCCAGTTGCGTCACGGTACCTGGCAGTTTGGCGTGATGGCCAAAGACGTAACAACCACCTTCACCGCGTGGACCCACAACGTAGAAGCACTGGAGGCAACCTATCAGCAAACCGGCAACGACCTGCCCGAAAGTACAGCCGAACTCACGCTTCCTCGTCTGGTGCTCGGATCCGCCAAGAACTTCACTTTCTCTGACAAGATCACAGGTATACTGGCTACTGATGTTGATTTTACTTTCGACGGCCGACGCAATGTGCTCCTCAAATCCGACTTTGCCTCCGTGGACCCACATGTGGGGATGGAGCTAGCCTATGCCCAGACCGTGTTTGTACGCGGCGGCCTGAATAACTACCAGCAGTTCCGGAATTTTGACGGGGGCATGTCTTCTAAAGTGCAGCCCAACTTTGGGGTAGGCTTCCAGAACAATGGATTGAACATCGATTTAGCGATGTCACGCATCAATGGCAGCGATGGTAATACGGCCAATGCTGCGGGTCTTTATTCCATTATCATTTCGCTAGGTTATTCTTTCAATTAAAGACATACGGTTTCAAGTTTTTTCAGCCGATGAAAATAAACAGAATCTTCCAACAGTTTTTACTCGTTAGCGTGCTGACATTAGGTCTGCAGGCAACTGCCCAAGCCCAGTCGCCCACGCCCTACGGCAACGAGTGGATTGACTACAACAAAACCTACTACAAACTCAAAGTAGTTAACACCGGCCTCCACCGCCTCAGCTACGGCTTCCTGGACAGCCTTGGGCTGGCCGGCACCAATCCGCAACATTTCCAGCTTTTCAGAAGAGGCAAAGAAGTCGCCATCCACGTAGCTGGCGAAACTGATGGCAGATTGGAAAGAGAAGACTTTATTGAGTTCTATGGTGAGCGAAACGATGGTAGGTTGGACCAGGACTTGTATAAGAATCCGGCGCATCAGCCGCATCAGTTGTATAGCCTCTATACTGATACAGCTGCTTACTTTTTGACGGTAAATCCTGCTGGGGGTAAGCGGATGCAGCAGGTGAATCCTTCGCCGGCGGGGAAGACACCGGAGCTGTATGTACTAAGGAAGGTGACGCAGATTTTTGTGGATCTCTATTATAGTGGTATGACCTATAATAGTTCGGTAAATAGGAATGATGTAAAAGCTCAACACTCCTGGATGGATGCTGGTGAAGGATTTACTTCTACATCTAGTGCTGAAAAGAAAAGCTATGATTTCACTGCTGTAACAAATGTTGTAAATACTGGTCCTAAACCGAGGATTGAGCTAAACCTTATTGGTCCCAACGCTACTACTCAGACAGGTATTATTAATGTAGAACCTGCTTCAGGAATAGCGAGACAAATAACGTCTTTTATGTTTAGAGCATATGATTTTCAGCATGTGCAAGGGCAAATTGAGTTTTCGGATATTTCAACCAATGGTAAGGTAACGATACAAATCATCCCGAATGCTGTTCAAGGTAGCAATGTCAGTGTGTCGAACATGCGTATTACGTACCCTCATCGAGTGACTTTATTAGGTAATACATTGCTGTTTAATACAGATTCAACTCGTGCAGTAAATCCATATTATGAAATAGAAAATACCACAGCCAATTCCATTGCATACGACGTTACAGACCCTTATAATCCAAAGCGTATTGAAGGTGCTCTGAGTGGTAACAGAAAGGGGTTTGTGATACAGACTGGTCCTGGATCATCTCATAAAGTACTAGTAGCAAATACAAGTAGTACGTTTAAGCCAGCCAGTAAAACTGCTTCCATCCGCTTTAGGCAGATTACCCCAAATGATCATAACTATATTATGATTACAAATAAACGCTTAATGAAAACTGTTGCTGGTATCCAAAAACCAGCTCCACTTGAGTATGCAGCTTACAGAGCCTCAGCGCCGGGCGGTGGATACGATACGCTTCTTGTGCAAATGGATCAGGTAGTAGACCAATTTCATTATGGAGAATTTTCTTCCAATGCTATACGAAAGTTTATGCTTTATATGCTTACTTCTGCGCGCCCTAAACAACTATTTCTAATAGGTAAGGGTATGAAGTATGCTGATCCTGATTACAGGTCCTTAAGGGATAGTCACTGGACAGGTGCTCATAATAGGTATAGCTTTTATCATGTCAATGCGAGACACCCTAAAGTACATGAAATGGATTTGGTACCAACAGGTATGGTACCCGCTTCAGATGTTTTTTTCTCTTTTGACTTTAGGAATAATCGCTTTGAGCCACGAATACCGACAGGTCGATTACCCGCCACAACCCCTGAAAATATAATAGCTTATTTGAATAAGGTAAAAGAGCATGAAAGTCTACCAGATGGGTTAGAATGGCGTAAAAATATTTTCCATTTAGGAGGAGGGCATGCGGGGCCAGATCAAGCCGATAGGTACAGAGGCTTTTTGAATGAGTATAAAAGGAAAGCTGAAGGAATACACCTTGGGGCAAATGTCAATTCATATTTCGTTAACTTCCAGCCAGGTAATTTTCTTAATGTTTCCTCCGAGGTTAATGCAGGGCTTTCATTATTGACTTTTTTTGGTCATAGCTCTCCTGTAGTCACAGATCTTGAGATTGGTCTTGTATCCACTAACGTAAATGGTTACAGGAACAAGGGTAAATATCCGGTGATTTTGATGAATGGGTGCTATAGTGGTGATGCCTACTTTCATAATAAAAACTCTTTTGGTGAAGACTGGCTGGTTACTCCAGACCGTGGAGCCATTGCCTTTATGGCACAATCATTTATAGGAGGTGATACACCATTAAATTCATTTTCAGACAAATTCTATGAAGTTGCTTTCAATGATGATGAATTTTATGGTAGTACAATTGGTGATATCCACAAGGAAACTATCAGAAATGCGCAGGTTAGTACTAATGATGTTAATATTGCTACGATGACCCAAATGGTGTTGCAGGGAGATCCAGCAGTCAGAATGTATTCACCTGGTAAACCTGATTATACGTTTGAAAACAATCAGGTTTCAATAAAAGACGCTCGTGGTGATATTGCTATAGCAGTGTCAAGTGGCTTTACCATTGCAATAAATGCGATGAACTTAGGCAAGGCTATTACTGACTCTGTACAGATAGGCATTAAACGTATACTACCAAATGGTTCTGAATTGGCTACAGTAACAAATAAAGTGAAGCCTGTACATTATAAAGAGCAATTAATGCTTCATATTCCAAATGTCGATATTTCTGCCGCAGGTATGAATAGGTTTGAAGTATACTTAGATTATGAGAATGGGGTTGATGAGCTAAATGAAAATAACAATATTCTGGAAGTTCAGCACTTCCTTCCAAGTTCAGGTTTATCCGTCCTGTCTCCTATCGAATTTGCAATTGTAACTGAAAAATCAGTAAATCTGATGGTACAGTCTACTCAATTACGTGCTGAACCCAAAGGTGTTTACTTTGAACTCGATACTACAGATACTTTCTCATCTTCGCTCAAGCAAAGTTTCCAAGCCCAAGCTGGTGTGTTACCAGCTTGGGAAGTAATACTCCCAACACAACTTGTTGATAGCACCGTGTTCTACTGGAGGGCAAGATTTGATAGTTTTGCAAAGGAAGAAGATACTATTTGGGTAGAAAGTTCTTTTAGATATATCGATGCCAGTACAGGTGGTTGGTCACAAAGCCATCCAGGACAATTTGCTAAATCTGAATTTGATAAAACATCAATTAGCAATGCGGCAGGCTGGAACTTTACACCTTTACTCAGCAATATAGAAATTAGAACCGTAGGGGGCGGTAAAAGGTTTAAGACACCAGACTATGGAATATTTATTAACAGCGTTACACGGGTAGATAATGCGTGTGGTGGATTTATGTCATCAGATGCTCCACTTATGTATTTTCTGGTTATTAATAATACGACCTTAGAAGTAGTGTCTGTACCAGGATTTACACCTTGTAGATTTATGGGGGGGCTTTACCAATTTGGTAATCTGAATAATGTATCAGCGCGAACAACAGTCCAACGATTCTTAGAGACTATACCTGAAGACTATCATGTAATAGCGATGAGTGTAAACAAGGTGCCATTTGGAGAGTTCTCTCCTGAATTAAAGGCTGCATTTAATAAATTAGGATCTAAATTAATTAACGAAATAAAGACAGGGTACCCTTTTGCTATGATAGGACAGCAGGGGGGGGCAATAGGAAGTGCGCAAGAATTAACAGCGGGCTCACCTAATCCTCTAGAACAAGATATTAAATTGATCCATCAAGTAAGTTCGTATAATACTCAAGGCTCTATTACCTCCAGTATCATTGGGCCTGCACTAACTTGGAGCAGCTTGCATTATAATATTGAACGCTATAAAGCGGGTAACGACAGCTACAAGCTGAAGTTGTTTGGTATTGGAGCAGATGGCAATCGCGAGTTGTTAAATGATGCAATAACGACTAAAACTTTTAACTTAAGTCAGGTAGATGCCATAAAATACCCGCATTTGCAACTGCAAGCTGAGTTATCTGATACGGAAGACCGAACGGCACCACAACTAAAACAGTGGATGGTTTATTACCAGGCGGCACCGGAAGGGGTGATAAGGCCGGACTTGGTAGAAGTTAATGATGAAATAATAACACAGCAAGCGAGTAGGGGTCGGATTGAGATGCCGATGGCGTTTCAGAATGTGACGCCGTATGCTTTCCGGGACTCAATTACGGTGGAAGTAACCCTGACTGGAGAAGGTATAGAACCACGAGTGTCGCGGTTCAAAATTGAAGCCCTGCAGGGCAATAAGACAGCTACGTTCAACCATGCTATACCCACGCTTGACTTGGATGGTAGTTACAAGTTGTCGTTGTACGTGAACCCACAGCTGCAGCCGGAGCAACAGTACCAGAATAACATTTACGAAGTGAACTTTGCCGTAAAATCGAAACTACATCCTATTATGGATGTGGCTTTCGACGGGGTGCATATTATGGACGGAGAACTGGTGGCACCTAGTCCGCTTATCAGTATTACCATGAAGGATGAAAACAAGCATGTATACCTGGAGAATGCTGATGCGATGCATGTGACGCTTGTTGATGAAATGAACAACCAAAAGGACGTCACAATAGGTAACAATCCGGGTGAAGTTCAGGTTTTCCCTGCAGATGAAAAGAATGATTTTCGTTTTGAGTATAAACCTAAGCGGTTAGAAAATGGCAGGTACAAACTGGTTGTCCGAGGAAATGATGCAACTGGTAAAGCCTCTGGGCTTTCTGCCTACGAAATTAACTTCATGGTAGACAACGAGTCAAAAATCACAAACTTCTACCCGTATCCGAACCCATTCTCTACCAAGACACAGTTTATTTTTACCCTAACCGGCGGTGTAATTCCAAATGATTTTAAAATTCAGATTATGACCGTAACAGGTAAAATTGTGAAGGAGATCTTGCGGGAGGAAATCGGGCCGATCCGTATTGGTAACAACAAAACGGAGTATGCCTGGGACGGCACTGACATGTATGGCGACAAGCTAGCCAATGGCGTGTACCTGTACCGTGTGGTGATGCCGAAAGATACTGAGGAGATGAAGCACATCTGGAAGAAAGGAGATAAGGGCTTCGTGAATGGTTATGGCAAGGTTTATATCCTGCGGTAAGCTCTAAGCCAAAGAGTCATCCATATAAAATAAAAAGGAGCGCCGTCAGGCGCTCCTTTTTTGCGGCTATACCTTGCGGCTATACCTTGCGGCTATACCTTGCGGCTATACCTTGCGGCTATACCTTGCGGCTATACCTTGCGGCTATACCTTGC
>NZ_JALKAA010000011.1 GCF_024171605.1 Pontibacter sp. HSC-36F09
GCCTCTTCCGACTTAAAACCCATAACGGGTCGCACGGTTAGTGCAACCACGGCTTCATTGTCGGCACTCCGTACCCAACGAAGCCTTAGTTGTTGTGGCTAGTTTTTATTTTAAAGTTACTCCGATTGTTAGTGTCAAAAAACCAATAAACGAAAGTATGTAATCAAGTACATTTAATTTCCTGTTGTCTTTTGGAGAGAACCAAGCTGCAACCACAAATTCTTGTCTAGTTGTAACCAAGCTTATAATTCTAAATAGGGTGATTAATACTACCATTAAGAGCAAATTCAAGTAATTGTCAGCATAGGTTCCGTTCACTGCTTTGAAATCTGGGTTATCTTTAAGTTGATAAACAGAAATTAACTGAAGGATTCCAATACATAACCATAACAATGTTACAGACATTATCCGAAACCGCTTGTAGTACATTAAGAACAAGGAAATGGGTCCAATAAAGGTTATTGCCATTATTCCATTAATCTGGTCTTGTGGCAAGAAAGAGTATTTATAAGCGAGCCATATGAATCCACCGACTCCAACATATACTAAAGCTACTATATAATCAATGATGTCAATTTTCTTTTCGTTCATTATCTAAATTTGCCACAACTAACTCAAAAGCGGAAACATACGCTTTCCCGACAAACGTCTGTCGGCTAAACGTAACTCCACTTATGTTAAATATAAGAAATTATATAATCCAGAATCTCACTTCGCCTCTTCTCGCAAAATAAGTTGTGCCGCTTCCCGTAAATCCAGCACTTGCCAGGTATAGCTGCTAGGGGCGTACTTATCGCCTACGATTATTGAGCGTACACCTACTTTCTCAGCGGCTTCCAGGTCGCGGTGGGAATCGCCAACCATCCAGCTTTGAGAGGTATCAATGTTATACCTGGCCATGGACCGCTCGAGCATCAGGCTGTCGGGTTTGCGGGAGAGCGACTCGGAGTATTGGGGATGTGACGGGGCATAATAGATCGCATCAATCAAATGGCCGCAACTTTCCTGCAGCTTTTGGTGGCAGGCCATCACGTCGGCCCTGGTATACAGACCTTTGGCTATACCGCCCTGGTTTGTAACCACAATCAGCAAATAGCCGTTTTGCTTCAAAAGCGCCAAAGCCTCCGGCACGCCCGGCAGCACTTCAAAATCTTCCAAGGTATAGGTATAGTCTCCTCGTTCGCGGTTGAGCACACCGTCACGGTCCAGGAATACGCACTTTCGCTGCATCGTTCATCTATAGGTTCAGGCGCTAAAATTAGAATTATTACGTTGGATATGCATGCCTTGGCAGCAATATTGCTCCACTAAGGCACAGATAACTAGAGCTTACAGGCAAGAAATAATGAGAGTAGCGATAATTGGAGCGGGAATTTCGGGTCTGTCTTTGGCCTATTACCTGCAACGGCAGGGCGTAGCATACGATCTGTTTGAGGCCGGCAGCGAGGTAGGCGGCAACATGCGCACATTGCACAAAAATGGCTATACCTTCGAGCTGGGCCCGAACACCCTGCAAATGAATGAGGAGCTCCTGCAACTCGTCACAGAACTAAAACTGGAGACCGAACTACAGCCAGTGACGCCACGCAATAACAAAAGGTATGTGCTGCACGAAGGCAGGCTGCACCCGGTGCCATCCTGCCCTAAGTCCTTTCTGGCCAACGACCTTTTCTCGAAAGAAGACAAGTTCAGGATCCTGCAGGAGAGAAAGCAACCGCCCGCTGAAGTAGAAAACGAAACCGTTTCTGATTTTTTTGAGCGTCGCTTCGGCGTTAAGCAAATGGACTACCTGGCAGCTCCTTTGATCAGTGGCCTCTACGGAGGCGACCCGAGACAGCTGCTGGTCAACAAGGCGCACCCGGAGCTCAAAGCGCTTGAAACAGAATATGGATCGGTGCTGGAAGGCATGGTGCAGAAAAAGAAACGGGGTGTGTTTCAGCGCGCCTTCTCTTTCCGAAAAGGCATGTCCACGCTGCCACAGGCCATTGCCGATAAGCTGATTTCGCTGCACTTGGACCACAAAGTAGAGTTCATTACGCGTATTAAGGGTAAATACATTATCAGCTGCGCCGCCAACGGCGACCACGACAACGAGGAGTATGACATCCTAGTACTCGCTTTGCCTGCCCATCAGGCTGCCGAACTGATCGAGTTTACCTACCCAGGCATGTCGGCGGCGCTGCAGAACATCAACTACCCGCCCATGGCCGTCGTGCACACGGTATACAATCGCGCTGAAGTGGAGCACCCGCTGCAAGGTTTCGGAGCGCTGCACCCCTGGGAGGAGCAGTCTTTCACTTCGGGCTCTATCTGGACGAGTTCCCTGTTTGAGAACCGCTGCCGACCGCACGAGGTTCTGATTACCTCCTATGTTGGCGGCACACGATTTGCCGAGCATACCCAACTCGACGAGCGCACCCTGCTTGAGCAAGTGCACCAGGAGCTCCGGGAAACCTATCAGATCAAGGCATTGGCCCCTGTGTACCAGCACCTGCATCTGTGGCCGCATGCGCTTCCGCAGTTCGATCTGTATATTGAGGATGCCCACCACATGGCAGAAGTGCTGGAGCAGGACGGTCTGTTTATATCAGCAAACTGGTATGCCGGCGTTTCGGTACCAGACTGCGTGAGCGAAGCTAAGGCCATCGCCACCAAAATTAATACGCGTCCCTCTTCCCGCTCAATAGCCGAATAGCTATATTTGCGGTATGAATGACTCGCTGGTGATCGTACCGACCTACAACGAAAAGGAAAACATTGAGGCTATTATCAGGAAGGTGATGTCACTCCCCCACCCCTTTGATCTCCTGATCGTGGACGACAGCTCACCGGATGGCACCGCCGACATCGTACGCAGTTTGCAGCAGGAGTTTACAGAGCGCCTGCACCTGGAGTCACGCACTGGCAAACTGGGTCTGGGCACTGCTTACATTCACGGTTTCAAGTATGCGCTGCGTCAGGGTTACGAATACATCTTTGAGATGGACGCCGACTTTTCTCACAACCCCGATGATCTGGTGCGCCTGTACCAGGCCTGTTCTGAAGATGGGTTTGACATGTCCATTGGCAGCCGCTATGTGCAGGGCGTAAATGTGGTAAACTGGCCTATGAGCCGGGTGCTGATGTCCTGGTTCGCCAGTCTATACGTGCGCCTCATCACTGGCATGCCCATTGCCGACACCACCGCTGGTTTTGTTTGTTACCGCCGCAAAGTGCTCGAAACCATCCAACTCAACAAAATTCGATTCGTGGGATACGCGTTTCAGATCGAGATGAAGTTCCTCACTTTTAAGTATGGCTTCAAGATAAAAGAGGTGCCGATCATTTTCACTGACCGCACCAAAGGGCAGTCCAAGATGTCGAAAGGTATATTCAAGGAAGCGGTGCTGGGCGTGATCCGGATGAAGGTGAACAGCTTTTTCCGCCATTTTGACCGTTATTAGCTACTGGCTATACCTTAGCTACTACTCATTTCTCCGAACATAATCTTGCGCCCGACAATGCCGCGCTAAATCAAAATCAATTAACTTTGCATATTAAGTATAGCAGAGCCTATATATGTTTGTAGGCTGACATGCTCAACACTCAACCTATGGACGATATATATTTCTGGGTCATATTCAACGCGTTTATCCTGCTGTTGCTGGGACTAGACTTGTTTGTGTTCCATCGCAAAGAGCATGTGGTAAAGATAAAAGAGGCACTGCTTTGGAGCGCTTTCTGGATCGCCCTTTCCCTTCTCTTCAATGTGGGCATTTACTACTGGATGGGTTCCGGCCCCGCAATGGAGTTCCTGACAGCCTACCTGATCGAGAAGTCGCTGAGCGTGGATAACCTCTTTGTCTTCATTCTGATTTTCAGCTTCTTTAAAGTACCACAACAGTACCAGCACAAAATTTTGTTTTGGGGTATCATCGGCGCTTTGGTGCTGCGTGGTATCTTTATTCTGGTTGGTGTGGCCCTCATTGCCAAATTTCACTTCATCATCTACATACTTGGTGCTTTCCTGATCTACACAGGTGCGAAGATGGCCTTTACCAAGCAGGATGATGAGCTTCACCCGGAGCAAAATCCTTTAATTGTGTGGGCAAGCCAGAAACTGCGTTTTACGAAGACAGCTGTGGGCGGCAAGTTCTTCACCCGAATAGATGGAAAACTCCACGCAACGCCGCTCTTTTTAGTGCTGATCATGGTAGAGAGTACGGACGTAGTATTTGCAGCTGATTCTATACCTGCTATTCTGGCTATTTCGAAAGATCCGTTCATCGTCTATACCTCTAACGTATTCGCCTTACTTGGTCTGCGCGCGCTTTACTTTGCGCTGGCTGGTATCATGCAGCTGTTCCATTACCTGCACTACGGACTGTCGCTGATCCTTGTCTTTATCGGGGCAAAGCTACTACTAAGCGACATTTACCATATGGATATGCGCCTTGCCTTATTAGTAGTAGCCGGTATTCTGACGGTGTCCATTGTGGCCTCACTCCTCTTTCCGAAAAAGGACAATGAGCTTCCACAGCCGCCTAATGCAGACGTTTCTTAATCCGGGTTCTTAATTTTTTTAACTAAAATTAGTGCCACATATTTGCTTTTGTAAGTTTAAATGCTTTCAATTGCAGAATAATTGAGAAGAAATGATTTTTGCTAACGCCTATATTTTTACAAATTCTAAGCTGGTGCCTCCGACGGGGCTCCCTGGTAGAACTTTGTGCGTTAGGTAAAACATCAACATACACAGGTACCACAGGAGCCCCGCCACAAGCGGGGCTTTTTTGTTTTAAGGCATATTCTAAATCATAAATACCCATGAGTACAGCAGCACACAGCAGCAAGAAATTAGCAGGACAGCAGAGCCAATTGGTAAGCAGCAAGCGCCCAATGGTCATCGCAGGTCCGTGCAGCGCTGAGAGTGAAGAGCAAATGTTGCAAACCGCCCTTGGCCTGAAAAAGGTAAAAGGCGTATCGGTGTTCAGAGCGGGCATCTGGAAGCCACGCACCCGCCCGGGCAGTTTCCAGGGAGTGGGCACGATCGGACTAGAGTGGTTGCGCACTGTGAAACAGGAAACCGGGCTGCGCACTGCCTGCGAAGTAGCCAATGCCACGCAAACCGAGCAAGCCCTGCAACAGGGTGTAGACATTCTGCTGATTGGTGCTCATACTACGGTGAACCCTTTTCTGGTGCAGGAAATAGCCGATGCCCTAAAAGGTGTGCAGGTGGCTGTACTGGTGAAGAACCCGGTTAACCCTGATCTGGCGCTGTGGCTGGGAGCCCTGGAACGTTTGCACAACAGCGGCATCACGGATCTCGGCGCTATGCACCGCGGCTTCTCTACCCTGGACAGCGCCCCTTACCGCAACCACCCGAAGTGGGAGCATGCCCTGGAGCTACGCCAGCAGGTGCCCGAACTGGCCATGTACTGCGATGCCAGCCACATAGCGGGTCGGCGTAGCTTATTGCGCCCAGTAAGCCAGCGCGCCCTCGACTTGGGGTATGATGGCCTTATGGTAGAATCGCACCACAACCCGGCCGCCGCTTTGAGCGATGCCCAGCAGCAGATCATGCCGCAGGAATTGCACATGCTTTTGCAGGCTCTGAAACGGCAGCAGGTACCAGGCGAGAAGATGAAACAAAACGCGCAATTGGAGAAGCTGCGTAAGGAAATAGAGCACCTTGACGACGAGTTGTTGACCTTGTTATCGCGCCGCACCAAAGTCACAGCACAGCTTGGCGACCACAGCAAGCCGGTTGAAAAGAGTGCTGAGACGCCGGGCCCGGTGCGCTGGGACTTGGTATTGGAAAACCTCCTGCACCAGGCCAGCAGCGCAGGTATAGACCAGGCCTTTGTGAAGACTATTTTCCAGGAAGTGCGTTCGCAATACGCCCGCACCCACCTCTACAACTACGGTCTGAGTTCGTAGTCTGATTTCTTGAGAGTTAAAAACGGCCTGGCAGCTTCTTATCTAAGAACTGCCAGGCCGTTTTTTGTACAATTACTATTGTGCAACAATTCGTACACCATTAAACGGATCAATTTTCAGGGCCTTTAACTGCAAAACGCACTAGCATTTCCGATCCTATTTTCATTCTTAAAACTATAACTATATGATATTTATCTTAAAATATTTTTATAATTATATTTGAATAATAAACTTTAATGAAACAATTTTACAATAACATAAGTTAAAGCACAAAGATTAATATATATCGATACACTAATACTCACCCTTTATAAAAATCAGAATGAAGAAACTGTACATTTTCACCACAGCGCTACTCCTGTTAGCCGGATCTTTCACAAGCTGTAACAAAGACCTAGACGAGGTAGGTCTGAATGCATCGGCAATTGATGCGGCGAAGAAAGAAGTTGGTGCTACAAATGGAAACAATACTCCAAAAGTAGAGGCAGACATCAATTTAAGCTTCTCACCTACGACACAAATGATTGGCAATGCTGTGACAATCACCATCAGTTTTGGAACCAATGCACCCAAGGATGGAAAATTGCATCTTGACCAGGCTACAGGTGTTGATGCTGATGGCAAAACTATCTGGACCAAGATAAATGAATATCCAGTAACAGATGGAGGTGTCTATACTCACGAATTTACCTCTAATGTAGTTGGAACATTTGAATTCAGAGCTCACTACATTGCAAATGGAAATAACGGTTTCAGCAACACTTTCGAGTACGGCTCTGTAACTTTTACAGCAGACTGTGTTCAAGGTATGACAGCTGCTGTTGTTGAGAAAGAACACATTGGTAGCAATATGTACAGATTAAAAGTTGCGTTCACACTAACTACCTGTGAGGCTTATTCAAATGTACACATCCAAGGCGGCCTGACTGCAAAAGTATCTAATGTAAGTGTAAGCGAAAACGGTAATGTTAGAAAGCATACCAGCAACGATAACTATATTATAACTTGGGATGAGGCTTCTCTGGAAAAAGGCACAAAGACCTACTATGTAACTTTTGAACAGGAAATCAAAGGTGCTGGTGAGGTCACTGGTGACTGGTCAGCTAAAACAGCTGACGGACTTGTAGTAGCCTATACAGAGGGTGCTTATTTCGATCCTGCAGTGTAGTCTAAAATAGTAATATTTATCATTGTAACAGGCTGCCCCAAAGGCAGCCTGTTTGCTTTTCCCCTGGCAGCTATACCTGCTGTCTGTCGTAATTATTTGCTTTCCAATGGCACGATTAGGGTTACTTGGCTGTTAAGTGCTAAATTGCAGCAGAACAAAAGCATTACCATATGAGAACCCCTATTTCAAGACTTCGCACCATCGGTATTTACGAAGGTATATCTTACCTGCTCCTGCTAGGCATTGCGATGCCCATCAAGTATATGGCAGGTATACCGGAGGTGGTGAAGTATACAGGCTGGGCACACGGTGTACTGTTTGTGCTGTATATGATGTCGGTACTGGAAGTGACGCTGACGCATAATTGGTCTATCAAGAAAGTAGCTGCTGCAGTTGTCGCATCGCTCCTGCCATTCGGACCGTTCATTCTAGATAAGAAATTACTGAAAGAAGAGGAAAACAGAAAGGAAAAGCCTGTCACGCAGGTTGCATAGCAACAACCCTCAACTATTTAGCCAAAGTAACAGAAAGGGCTGTCCGTATGGGGCAGCCCTTTTTATGTTTTCACTCGCCTTTCACCGACAAGCCAGCCCTGCGGGCAATGGATTGCGCAATCACGCTGGAGGCCAGGAGTTGCAGGGCGTGATAGATCATGATCGGCAGGAGCATAATGCCTATCATGTTGGCATCGGGAAAAAGCACTTTGGCCATGACCGTGCCATGCACCAGCGATTTTTTGGAGCCGCAGAAAATGGCCGTGATACGATCAGTCGGACTGAAACCCATCAGGCGGCTGATGATGTGCACGATGCCGTACATTAAACAGAACAAGCCGATCATGGCCAGGCCGAGCAATAGCAGGTTTCCGATACTATACCCACTGAACATGTTGCGGGCGAAAGATTCGCAGAAAGAGGTATAGACGATGAGCAGGATGATGATTTGATCGGATAAGCGCAGCTGCTTGCGGTTACGTTCCGCAAAAGCTCCCCAGTAGCGGTGCAGCACAATGCCCAGCGTAACCGGCAACAGCACCTGCAACACCAGCTTGCCCATCACCTGCCCCATGTCGAAGTCGCCGGAGTCAGCCGTCAGGTATAGCCCCATCCAAAGTGGCGTAACAAACACACCTACCAGACTCGAAATACTGGCATTGAAAATAGCCGCCGGAACATTGCCCCCTGCAATCGACACCATTACCACTGACGAAGACACCGTGGAAGGCAAAGCAGCCAGGTAGAAAGTCCCGAGCCAGAGCAGTTCATATGGAGTGCCTTCAAAAAAGCCGCGCAGGGGCATGATGAGCAGCGGAAAAAGCAGAAAGGTAGAAGCCTGCACCACCAGGTGGAGTCGCCAACTGCCCAAGCCAGCCCGAAGCTTTTCAGGACTCAGGCGCAGCCCGTAAAAGAAGAAGATGAGCGAAACCCCTATACCTGCCACATCACTCAGGGAGACTGGCACCCGGTCTATGCCGCCTTCCGGCCAAAGCCAGGCCAGCACAATCATCCCGATCAGCGCCAGTAGGAACCAGTCGAACCCGGCACGAACAAGCAGTTCCTGCACACTACGCACCCCAAAGCGAGGCTTGTTCACTTGGCGGTTGTGATCGTCAGGAAGCGGTGTCTGGGATGCGTTCACAGGTATGTTATGCTTAGTTGATGGAGAGGGACAGGTATAGCCAGGCTCAAAACAAAACAACGGCCGGCGCAATTACAAGCGCCGGCCGTTGTTTCAGGTATAGCCCAGACTTAAAAGCCCAGCATATCAATGGTTTCAAGTTCAAACTCAGTGGTGTCTTCATACTCGGCATCCGGCGCCGTCACGATCAGGTCGCGGGCACGGCCGTACAGACGCACGTTCGGTTGCAGGTTTTCGTAATCGGCCTGCGAGATAAGTCCTCGCCGTGCCATAATACCCCCGATCAGACGATAGTAGCCTGACTTCCAGCTGCGGAGGTTACCGTAACTGTCAAAAGAAGAGCGGTAGCGCTTCGGACTAGGTATAATACTGGTCAGGAAGATGGATTCTGCCAGGTTGAGCTCAGAAGGCTGCTTGCCAAAATAAAACCGGGAGGCATCTTTTGCGCCATACACGTCCGGTCCCCACTCTATGATGTTGAGATATATCTCAAACATCCGGTTTTTCGACACGATCCTCTGGTTCTCGATCAGCCACACTATGATGGCCTCCTCCACCTTGCGCGACACGGTTTTCTTGCGCGTCAGGAATACGTTCTTGACCAACTGCATCGAGATGGTACTGCCACCGCGCACGAAATCGCGGTTCTTGATGTTGGTGGCAATGGCCTGCCGGAATGCTTCTTCGTGGAAGCCCTTGTGACTGTAGAAACCGGCATCTTCGGCTGTGAGCACGGCATTGCGTAGGTAGGGCGAAATCTGATTGAGTGGCGCGTAAAATGGGTTAGCTGGCCCTACCATAAAAGTCCGGATGGGCTTGCCGTATTCGTACATCGTATGCATGAACGGCCCTTTCAGCTTATCTAAATTTGCCTGTCCCCATTTCACAACCTTAAAGTCTTTCGAGGCATCCAGGTCAGAGTCAAATACCACGCGCTCCACACTATCGAGGTTCACATGGAATTTCATTTTATACTGCAGCTTTCCTTCGGCCTGTATACCGTCCAGCGTTTCGAAAAGGCCTCTGGGCAGTGATCCAAAGAAATCATTTGCCGGGAGCTCCTCTGTCCGCACTTTCAGGTCGATGATCTTGGCGTCGGCGTTGTTGTAAGAAGCGTACACGTTGGCGCGTGCCTTGTTTACGCGCACCTCCGTCAGACTGTCCACCACAAACAGGTTCTGCCCCAGCGAAACCACATAGTCAACGGCACCTTCGCGCAGGAAGATTGGCTCGTCAGCCAGTTTTTCGTGGTTCACCGTCATGTTATTCACCATCGCGCTGCCTTTCACGGTCAGCCTGTCCTGACGATAGCGTTTCTCCTTCATGCCCAGATGCAAGGTATCGAAGGCCACCGTGCCACTGAACTTTTCCTGAATGTAAGGCAGCCTGATACCCAAGGTATCGGAGGCAAAAAAGCTTGCCTTGATCTTATAGCCGCGCGGGTCGATGGTTCCCTTCACAAACATGTTGTTGGTAAGTGAATCTGTGCGGATGGCTACCTCTGATTCTATATTCCCGTCCTTGATCATCAGGAAAGGCATCTTGATGTCGATCACACGATTAGGGGAGGTATAGGAAATGTTCAGGTTGCTAAAATCCACCTGATCAGGTACATTATCGAAAGCCGTCTCGAGCACGCGGTTGAGCAGCTCTCCGTAGTTTCGATCACCTTTTGCAGATCTGTCGGCAGGCTGCGTGCTGTCTTTTTTGAACAGAAACGAAAAGTTGTTGCGGTCTCCGTCCTTGATGGCAGTCAGGTAGCCGTTGGCTACATCGAGCTCACGCAGCACGATACGCCCTTTAAAAAGCGAGCGAAAACCAACCGAAGCATGCACGCTGTCTGTTTTAAACAGCTGTGGCTGTCCGTGAGGTGTCAGTGTTATATCGCTCAGCACCACCGAGGTGAGGCCATTAAATGCGGCATTCCCAATGTTTAAATCAACCGGGTAGCGGCCCTCCACTTTCTCCACTACACGATCTAAGGTATAGCTTAGCAGGCTACTTCTAAATACAAACAGGGAAATAAGAAGGATCAGGAAAAGGCCCAGCACGCTGCCGACCCCTATTAGTATTCTTTTTTTCAATCGCTGGTTCAAAATATCAGGATGCGAATTACGCTAATTAGATTAAGAATAAATATATAGTGCCCATATTATATAGCACTTCATCACGCATACGTAACAGCGTATGGTTTGTGTTATCTAAACCGCATACGACCGCAGCCAGATTTGGATGTACAGATAATCATTTCAAAGCACAGCCTCCTGCAAGAATAAGACCAATCATTTCATTTGCAACACTTTACATAAAATTAACAGCACTGGCAGTACTTCCGTTCTTTTTGAGGCCAGTTACGTCTTTTACCTTCTATTCAGAATTGATTAGTTGCTAAATAGCTAGTGGCTCATTTGGCTCACGATGGCTTTAAGCTTATCTTTGACCAACGATAAATTCTCTTTGCATGAACCTGACATCACTTACGGCCATTTCTCCGGTGGATGGCCGCTACCGCCGCAACACGACTGAGTTAGCTACCTATTTTTCTGAATTCGGTCTGATCCGCTACCGTGTGTTGGTAGAGGTGGAGTATTTCATTGCCCTGTGCGAATTACCACTGCCGCAGCTGGCAGGTGTGCCTCCCTACCAGTTTCAGGAGCTGCGGGCGATTTATGAGCAGTTTTCAGAGACGGACGCCCTGCGCATCAAGGAAACGGAAAAGACCACGAACCATGATGTGAAGGCAGTAGAATATTTTATCAAAGAGAAGTTTGATGCGCTTGAACTAGGCCAGTACAAAGAGTTCATCCACTTTGGCCTGACCTCCCAGGATGTGAACAACACGGCTATACCGCTTTCTTTGCGCGAAGCCGATGAGCGTGTGCTGATGCCCTTGTACCAGCAGTTGCACCAGACACTGGTAGAGTTGGCGCAATCCTGGAAAGACATCCCGATGCTGGCCCATACCCACGGACAGCCTGCCTCTCCTACCCGATTGGGCAAAGAGATCATGGTGTTTGCAGAGCGCCTTGAAGCACAAATGGACCAGGTACGCCAGGTTCCCTTTTCGGCCAAGTTTGGCGGCGCGACCGGCAACTTCAATGCCCACTATGTGGCTTACCCGGATGTGAACTGGCCGGAGTTTGGTAACCGCTTTGTGCAGGAAGTGCTGGGCCTACGTCGCAGCCAGTACACCACCCAGATTGAGCACTACGACAACCTGGCCGCCTATTTTGACGGCATCAAGCGCCTCAATACCATCCTGATCGACTTTTCGCGTGACGTTTGGCAGTACGTGTCGATGGGCTATTTCAAGCAGAAGATCAAAGCGGGCGAAGTCGGCTCTTCGGCCATGCCACATAAAGTAAACCCGATCGACTTCGAGAATGCTGAAGGCAATTTAGGTATAGCTAACGCCGTGCTGGAGCACCTCTCAGCCAAGCTGCCTATTTCCCGTCTGCAGCGCGACCTCACCGACTCTACTGTGCTGCGCAACATTGGTGTGCCACTGGCGCATGTGGTGATTGCCCTGAAATCGCTGGAACGCGGTATTGGCAAACTGGAACTGAACGAGGCGGCCCTGCGCCACCACCTGGAAGAGAACTGGGCTGTTGTGGCGGAAGGTATACAGACTGTGTTGCGTCGCGAAGGATACCCGCAGCCATATGAAGCCCTAAAGGACCTGACCCGCAAAAACGAGAAGATCACCGAACAGACGATCTCCAGCTTCATCGACACCCTGCAGGTGAGCGATGCCATCAAGGCCGAACTGAAAAAGATAAGCCCCTATACCTACACAGGCGTGCAAATGCTGTAAGGTATAGCAACTCTATAGAAAGAAAGCCCCTGCCGGATGATTCCAGCAGGGGCTTTTTTATACCTAGGTTGATTGCTTACTGTTTTTGCGCGACCGGCCCGCTCACCTTAATCTGCAACAGCTGATAGCCCGTCTCTCCTGAGGCTGTTAAGCCCTGAACGACTACCAGGTAGGTGCCCGGCTGATCGGAGGTATAGAAGCTCACCTGCTCTTCTTTTCCAGGCTCGAGCTTGATCTCCGGAGCCCAGTGCAACAGGTTTCTGAAATCTGCCAGGCGGCTACTCTTTTGTTCCGGGGTGTCGTAAGCTGGGGCGTAGAACTCGCGCTTCTGCTGAAGTCCTTCATAAGCCTGCATCAACGCGCGCGCATCCAGCGCAAAGCCTCCCAGATCGCCGTTGTAAGTGTGGTAGCTCACCAGACCTTGGTAGGCCAGTGGTCCGTGAAAGAAACGACTGGTAATTACATCCAGTTGCCTGACCTTGAGCGGGTCAAATGCCATAATCTTGTCGATATTGAACACGGGCACGCCATCCAGCAGCACCATCGGGTTTTCGCGGAAGATAGATTTATACGGACGGTTCATGACCATGAAGTAAAAGCTGCGACCCCGCAATCGAACCTGCACGCCCTGCACATACTCCCGCATCACTTCTTCCATCACTTTAAAGCGCTTGTAGTCATCGAGCAGATAGCGCTCCGACGGCTGTCCGTAAAAGGCCGAACTGTCTATACCTGGTGTGTGGTAACTGTTGCGGTAACCCCCATAATAAGCATGCTCTACCTGTACCTGCAGGTGACGCGCTGCGATATCGCCTGCTCTTGATTCCGTGAGTTGCAGGTGTGCCAGTGGATTAGAGGTATAGTGTGATGAAAAAGGGCTAAGCAGCTCAAAGTGGAAAGTGCTGTCTTTAGAAAAGTCAGACTGCAGCACGAGGTCCTTGTTGCCATAAAAGTCCTTCAGTTCAAACAGCAGTTTGCCATCGGCATCGCTCTGGGCGTTGTAAAACCGGATGGGGTGGCCCGGTGATGCCAGGTACGTCATAATACCCGGAGCTGGCTGCCCCGAACGCTTGTGCGTGACTTTGCCGAAAAGCAGATGGCCGTGGTTTTCGGGCAGATAAGCATGCTTTGACACCTCCTTCTCCAGCATATCCTCCCACTTAAAACGACTCCAGCCTTGGGTCAGCATCAGGTTATCCATGGCCTGGTGATCTGCTCTGCCTGTATCAGAAAAGTAATAAGCAGGGTTTTCTATCGTACCTTTTAAGTCGGATTCAAGCCAGATGTAGCTGGCAATATGCCCTTGTGGGTGGAGTTGCAGCGAGTCCAGTTTATACACGGCCATTGAGAGATTAGCCCGCGTACGCGAGGCTGACTGTAGTTCCAAGCTTACCTTGTCGCGCAAGTTGTACTGCTGCTGTGGCGCTGCTACCTGCAGGGCCAGTTCGTTTGTCGGGCGTCTGAAATAGAGGCGCTCACTTACGGGCTGACCAGCTGTGTTGAACACAGTAAAGTGCGTAATGCCGCCCGCCAGGTCCGCTTTACTTACTCTGAACACGTATTTCCCGTTTTGCAGCAGGGCTCTTTCCGAGCTGACCACCTGCTGACGGGTATGTCCCAACAGGTATACCTGCTCATCCGGCTTGCCTACCGATCGCACCGTAATATGCAGGTACTGGTCTATGCTGTCTGCCAGTTGCAAGGTATAGCCACGTTCTTGTACCTGCGGTAAGGTCTGTTCTAATGTACTTCCGTCAGGCAACTGTAGTTTTGCGGTATAGCGCTTCCCCTGCTGTGGCGTAAAGGCAAAGCGGCCCATCCCAAACTTGTGGGGTGTAAAGTCGGCTACCTTGTTGCCATCCTGGTCAAGCACCTGGCCTGCCAGTGCAGCTCCTTTGCCATTTTGACTATCTGATATCTTGAACGCAACATTACCCGCTATACCTGCCAATAGATTTCCGCCTTCCGGGAAGAACTGCAAGGTATAGCCTTTAGCCTTGGCAGCCTCCTGCTTTGGCAGTTGCTCGAAGGTATTGATGATCGTTACCTGCTGCTGGAAGTAAAACGCCGGATCGAAGTTTTTCATCCAACTGGTGTAGGCCCGCACGGTATAGTTGCCCGTCTGGAGCGTGGTCGGGAGTTGAAAGGAACCGCTCCCTGTTCCGTCCTTCATGGCCACCTTGGCTTGCAGGGCAGGTTTCTGGTCCGCATCCAGCAGCTCCACATACGTCACCTTGCTCATATCAAGCGGGCGATGCAGGCTGCCATCCACACTGTATACCTTAAACCACATCTCATCCCCACAGGCATACACAGGTCTGTCGATGTGCAGGTATAACTTCTCCTTCAGCGAAGTCTTCCGGTGTTGCTGCAGGCTGCTAATGGCCGCGTGCTGCTGATCCGACTGAGCATTTACCGTTCCTATACCTGCTATACCTAGCACCAGGCAAAGCAAGGTGCGCAGTGCATACCTTTTTCTGCCAGACTGAGGTTGGTTATCTTGAAAGTTGTTCATCGCTTCAGGTGTTCTTTTCAGGTATAGCATCTATTCCCAATAGGCTGGTTTAACATTCGTGCCCTGCAGTGTGCAGTCCACACAGGGGCGTGCAGCAGCGGTATAGCCGATTGGGTCCGGCGACATGCCATATATAGCGTCGACGGGTACCAGAGAACCTCCTTCAAACCGCTCCTGCACCATTCCCATCATAACGGTATCAATTTCACAGGTTGGATAATAGAGGCGCCAATCGCGCGGAAGATCACGGCTGTCAACAAATATCCTTTTCGTTTCTATAGTTGTAGCCGTCATATACCCAATCACTGTTTCTTCAGGATTGGACAGACTATGTATGTTACTATTCAGCTGAGAAGGGAGGGGATCGAAAAGAGTGCCGATGTTTTCAGTATTCTTTTTAAGCATTTCCAGGTACTCGAACGCCTCGCGGGTCAGCGCATATTGCTTTACAAGTATGCTGTACTTCATACTCACTTTCTCTGAATTGTAAGGTATAGAGAGTAACCTGTAATTGCTGATTCTGTCCTCACTCAACTTCACGGATGACCCTATCTCAACCCGGGTAGAATTATCTGATTTCCAGCAAACATAAATGGGACTATCATGTGGCTCACGTTGCCGTACCTGCCCATTTTCATATATAAAAACAGAATAAAAAGCGGTCCTAAACTGCCAGGTCTCCTCAAAATCCCATTTATAATAATGCGTGTTGTTATTCGGATCCTGTGAGTTAACATAGATTTTCACTTCCTCACCATCTGCTTTCCAATTCACGCTTTCGATGGCAGGGCTTGTTTTCACTTCTACATAGTCAGACGCGTATTCGCTGCCGGATCTGGTGCGGATGTACAACCTGTATTTCGAATCAGTGCTCATTTGCAAGTTAGGGTGCACATAGGTGCCATATCCGGTTTCGTGAAGGCCATAACGCTCGCCATTCTCTGACTCTACTATAACGGTGGCATTTTCTTCAGCGGGAGGTGCTCCCATATCGTTGAGGCTTTGGGAGCGGAGCAGCTGTATGGTGGTGGGACCGTTGGCATTCAGGAAGCCATTCACTACCAGAAAACTACTGGCCGACTCTTTTACCTCAGGGAAGTAAGGGTCGACGCAACCGCTCACTATGAGCATTACAAGCCAGACTATTGGGTTTTTCCAGTTCCGGATCTTCATGGCAATTAAAACTTAAAATTATAAGTGATGGTAGGAATCGGGTTCCCGAAAATGGACATTTTGTACCCTTTTATCTGCCCTCCCTGAGATTTGAAATAAACCGAATAAGGGTTCTTGCGCCCTGTCAGGTTGTACACGGCCACGGTCCAGGAACTGTGCGCCAGCTTCGCGATCTTATGATTGCCCTCTATGTTCAGGGCCAGGTCAACACGGTAGTAGTCCGGAATGCGGTACTCGTTACGGTCAGAGTACAGGATGCGGTGCGAGCCACCATCGTAGTACTTGGCCAGTGGCAGTGTAATAGGCCGACCGGTGCTGTAAGTAAAGTTAAGTGAAGTGCTGAAACGCTGACTGAAGCGGTAGTTGCTGATCATAGTCAGGTCGTGCGGCTTGTCGTAATTGCTGGCATACCACTCCCCTCTGTTGATTACTTCTGATACTGTTGGATCGTTGAGGCGTACCATGGTACGGGAATAAGTATAGCTTATCCAGCCGTTGAGTTTGCCTGATGCTTTTTTGAGCATCAGCTCTACGCCGTAAGCCTTGCCGTCTGCATTAGCCACATCCGTTTCAATGTGGTGGTTCATGATGATGTTGGCGCCGCTTCGGTAGTCCAGGAAGTCCTGCATCCATTTGTAGTAAGCTTCCGCCGAAAACTCGATGGTGTTGGCGCGCAGGTTTCGGTAGTAGCCGATGGCGACCTGGTCACCGACCTGCGGTTTGATGTTGCTATCGCTTAGCTTCCAGGTATCGGTGGGCGCCATGGTAGCCGTATTGGAAAGCATGTGCACGTACTGGCGCAGTCGGTTGTAACTCACTTTCACAGATGAGTTATCTGAAACCACGTAGCGGGCCGAGAGCCTGAACTCAGGTCCGTGGTAGGTCGCGATGGATTTGCCGCTGCTATAAGAAACCGTGTCAACGATTGTATTTAGGGACATGGGTAAACCTGGCGCATACTGCAGCACATCCCGTTTGCCGAGAGCCGTGAAGAAAGAGTAGCGCAGACCAGCCGAAACAGATAATTTCTGGCTGATATCATAGCGGTCAGACACGTACAAGGCACTCTCAACGGCTTTCTCCTGCTGCAGCTTATCAGGCCTGATCAGTGACTCAGCATGGTTTGGCACCAGACTTCCCGGGTTCACCTCATAGCGGATGGCGCTCGCACCAAAATCCAGGGTATGCTTTGAGTCAGGGAAGTAGTTGAAGTCTACCTGCATACCTGTCTGGCTGATCCCGAAGTCCATTGCCGCGGCGTTCGCAGCATTCTCCTCGTTCGAAATGTCGTACCCATAATGGCTGTAAGTACCTGTCACGACGCTGTAGAGTTTGTTATGAAAGTTGTGCTTCCACTTGAGGCTGGCATTTTGGTTCTGGAAGCGATACAGGGTGTCGGAAGCCAGTTTGAAACGGTCTTTGCTCAGGTAGCCGGTCAGGTATACACTATTCTTCTCGTTGATTTCGTGACTGATATGCGTGTTAATGTCATAGAAAGAGGCCTCACTATTGCTGAAAGACTTGTTCGGAATTTTCTTGAGCAGCCAGTCAGAATACGTAGAGCGCCCTCCAACCAGAATCGAGGTCTTGTCTTTGACAATTGGCCCTTCCAGCGTCAGGCGGCTGGTCAGCAGGCCGATGCCACCCGCTCCGCTGAACTTCTTCTTATTGCCTTCTCTTGAGCTCACCTCCAACACCGACGAAAGGCGACCACCGTATCGGGCAGGCACAGCACTCTTGTACAGTTCCACCGATTTGATCACATCCGGGTTGAAAGCAGAGAAGAAACCAAACAAGTGTGCGGGGTTGTAAATCGTGGCATCGTTGAGAAGTATCAGGTTCTGGTCAGTAGAGCCACCGCGCACGTTCATACCGGTACTTCCCTCCCCCACTGATTTTACTCCAGGCAAGGTCAGCACCACGCGCAGGATGTCTGTTTCACCAAAGGCTGTCGGCACCTGCTTGATGGTCCGGATATCCAATCGCTCCATGCCCATCTGCAGACCCGTAACGTTGCGGTCTTTTTCAGCCTCCACCAACACCTCTTTCAAAGTGCGGATGTCTTCTTCTACTTCAATGTCTAGTTTGCCGTCGCTGTGCAGTATCACCTGACGCTTCGTGTTTTTAAGCCCAACTGCCCGGATGTTCAGTTCATGCCGGCCAACCGGGAGCGACAGGGAATAGTAGCCGTACTGGTCTGAAGCAGTGCCGATGGAAGGAGATTCGATATAAATGTGGGCTCCGATGATTGGCTCTCCCGTGTTGGCGTCGCGCAAGGTTCCTGCCAGGTTCGCTCTCCCTGTCTTGCTTCCATTCTGTGTTCCTATCTCGTACAGCTTGATCTCGGATTGGATTCGCTTCTTTTTATCCTGCTGCTGAGGCAGATAGGCAGGCGTGGCTAACTGGCTGTTTCGCCTGGCCTCTTCCTCATCCTTGAAGAAATTGGAAGGCAGGCTGGTCATGATCGGGTTTTGCCGCGTGATGAAAACCTGGCGCTGCTCTGTGATGGCAAATTTATACTCGGTGTCTTTCAGGATTTGGGCAAGCACTAGGTTTAGTGGCTCTCCTTCCACCTCCACATCCACCCTAATGCTGTCGGCTACGGCCTGCTCAAAGTAGAACTTGTAAGGCAGCCGGGGCTCCAGGCGCTGCACGAACTCCTGGAAGCTTATGTTGCGGAAGGAACCGCTGATGAGCGGAGCCTCCTGCCGTTGTTGGGCATGCACAGGTATAGCCGCAGTATTACAGCACAGCAATACCAGCAAAAACACTCTGTAAAGTTGGGTCATAAGAAGGGAAGAGAACTTGAACAGATTTTTAAATAGATCGGAAGAATCTCGCTTTACTGTTGGAGCGAGTCATAGTGCCGGGCGGTTTTTACGATCGCGTTTTCACGCTCTTTCCGGAAGCGGAGTTTATTAGCGCTGGCAAATTTATTCAGGGGCTTTTTCTGGTCCTGCAGCACCCGCATCACGGAGCGCTTGTTGCTAACGGGGTGGTATATGCCATCTTTTACCAGGTAGAATTTACTGGCATCCCGATACTCTCCCTCCATACCTTCGGTGCTCGCCCGCTCAAAGAGTGTCTTTTCTCGCTTCATCAGCACCTGCACCTCGCCGCTGTAAAGCAGGTCATAAAAACCAGGTTGAATCGAAATTCCGGTCGTGCTGTCTGCCTGCAACCTGATGAAGGTATGCCCATACAATTGGAAGGCGTCTACCCTACTTTTTACCAGTCGCTGTGGTTGTCCGCTGCCATGATTCACGATCACGAGCTCGTCCTGCATCAGATCATACAGCATCGGCACGTCTTTAAACCAGGCGCCGTCATATTTAACGGTGCCGTTCTGGTAGATTTTATCCTGATAAAACTGATGCCCTTTCACGTAGGACTTAACAGGCACATAATACTCTGGCCCATTGTACAAATGTGCGTGCACCCCTACTGCCTTACGGTACTGCTTCAGCGCATCCGTAACAGCATGGCTTACAAAACTAGTGTCAGTCTGTGCAAAAATTGTAAAGGGCAGTAAGTTAAATATAAGAACAAGCGTTAGATAAATAGGGCTTTTACGCATAATGATTGGTTAGCTTCACAGCGAATACGGACATTAAATATAACGTATGTTTGATGTTATGACAAATGTGTCTGCAAATTTTTCCAAAAAACATCACATCCCTTTTTCTTAAAATATAACTTAAGCTTTATCTGGATTATGCTTTTTATTAGCAGGTAAACATCGGTGGCAACTTCTACAAACTAATCCTGATGTCCTGTCTATTAGAAAGACTTGTGGTATCGTGTTTTTTACTAGGCGTGGATTCACTCGCTCGGGAGCAGACAATCAACATATTTGTACATATTCGATCTTCCTGGATGGGCGATATATTTTCAATCTTCTGAACCTATTGCAGCAAGTGAGGTAACGAAAACGCTGCCGTTATATCTTATCCGCGAGCTCGTATACCGACTCCACAAACCGGCTCCAACTGAAGCGTTCTTTATACCTTGAGATGTTCTGCGCGAACACAGCCGCCTTAGCCGAGTTATAGAAATCAAGTATGGCGGTGGCTATCGCTTCCGGGTTTGGCTCCACCACATACCCTACTCCCCCGTGCGGCACCAGTTCCGACAGACCGCCCACATTGGTCACCACCATTGGCTTGTCAAAGTGGTAGGCGACCTGTGTTACGCCGCTTTGGGTGGCATGCTTGTAGGGTTGCACTACCAGGTCGGCTGCGCAGAAATAATGCCGGACCTCGGCATTGGGTATAAAATCCGTCCGGAGCACCAGCCGGTCCTGCAGCCCGTATTTTTCGATCAGGTCGAGGTATGGCCTTGCCTCCTCATAAAACTCTCCCGCGATCAGCAGCTTCAGATTAGGTATAGCCTCTAGCGCAGGTATAGCCATTGCCTCCAGCAGCAGGTCGAGCCCTTTGTAAGCCCGGATGAAGCCAAAAAACAACAGGTACTTATCGTTTGGATCTAATCGCAAGGCAGCACAGGCTTCGGCTTTGCTCTCGGCAGGCCCGAAATTATCGTAGAGCGGATGCGGCAGGTATACGTTGGGTTTGTTCGGCTCGAATCGTTGCAGATCCTGCTGCACAGCCCGCGACATGGTCAGGAACCCGTGACAGGCGCTAAGAAAATACTTCGTGAAAGGGACATCGCCCGGCCGCTTCTCATGTGGCACCACGTTGTCGGTAATAGCCAGAATCCGGCTATACCTGTTGCGCCTAATCTGGCGGGCAATGGTGCCCAGGGCAGGTCCCATAAAGGGTAGCCAAAACCGGAAAATAACCAGATCAGGTTTTTGGCGCCTGATGTAATTGCCGGTGCGTACCCAACTGATCGGGTTGACGGAGTTGATCAGCGACTTAATGGTGATGCCTTCGGGGGCAGGCTCGTTGGTAAACTGACTTTTGCCAGGGAACAGAAAGGAAGGATACTGCAGGCTAAAGGAAACGATCTCTACTTCATCGCCAGCCTCCTGAAAGGCCACGGCCAGGCGCTCGTTGAATGTCGACATACCGCCACCCCGCAAAGGGTGCGCAGGTCCCACGATCACGACACGCCTCCCTGCCATTATTTTTTGATCAGACCCGCCCGGTCGCGGATCAGGTATTCATTCTTTCTACTGGATGTCATGGACATCATCTCGGCTAGGAAACCTGCCAGGAAAAGCTGAACGCCCAGAATAACCGCTACCAGCGACAAATAGAACAAGGGCTGGTCTACCACATCGCGCAAGCGGCCTTCCGGGTATAGCGAAAATACTTTCTGAATGATCAGCCAGATCGTAATGCCCAGACCAACCACGAAGGAAAGCGTGCCAAACGTACCGAAAAAGTGCATGGGGCGCTTTTTGAAGCGGCTCACAAAGGTAATAGACAGCAGGTCGAGGAAGCCGTAGACAAATCGCTCGAGTCCGAATTTGGTAGTACCGTACTTGCGCTCCTGGTGCTGTACCACTTTTTCGCCGATGCGCGTGAAACCATGCCACTTGGCTATAACAGGTATGTAGCGGTGCATCTCACCGTGTACCTCAATGCTCTTGACGAGCAACTGACGGTAAGCTTTGAGTCCGCAGTTGAAGTCATGGAGTTGAATACCGGACAGGCCGCGGGTAGCCGCATTGAATAGTTTGGTCGGAATGGTTTTGCTGATCGGGTCAAATCGTTTCTGCTTCCAGCCTGACACCAGATCAAAGCGCTGGTGCTTGATCATGTCATAGAGGGCAGGGATTTCTTCCGGGCTATCCTGCAGGTCGGCGTCCATGGTGATGACCACCTCGCCGGCGCAGCGTTTGAAACCCTCGTTTAAAGCGGCCGATTTGCCGTAATTGCGGTTAAAGCTGATGCCTTTAACGGTATTGTCTTCGGCACTCAACTCTGTGATCACATCCCAGGAGCGGTCCGTACTACCGTCGTCCACCAGGATGATCTCGTAAGTAAAACTGTGTGCGTGCATCACACGCTTGATCCAGCGGACCAGTTCAGGCAGCGATTCCTCTTCATTTAGAAGAGGAACCACCACTGATATATCATAAGGGTATTGCATGCTTGTTATTCAAACTCCGGACGCTTGTGCTTCATCACGGCGGCAATTATGAGCGATAGGATGAGGCCAGAGAAAAACGCGTTGGTTATAGCGCTGGTCAACTGCTTTATAGGGGTGAAAGATGCCATAATCTCCTCTCTCTGACTATCGAGCATGTCATCATCTACACCAAATGCAGCCATCTGTTCCATGGTTGCATCCACAAGTTTCTCAGGCATACCTGGGTCTATGAATTGAATATAGAGCATACTGAACAGGCCAGAAATGATACCTGCAATGATGGATACCATAATTCCAAGTCCCAGGCCCTGTCCGTAGGACATTAAACCGTCATTCTGTTTTCTGAACTCTTTTAAGGCTAAAACGATACCTATTACGGAGATCACAACCGAAACGAGAAGTGCAACAAAGAAATTGCCGTAGTTTTCTGTCAGGTAGCTGATCGTGGCAAATATCACGTACAGTAAGCCTGTCAGCAAACCATACTTGATGGCAACAGCATAAATGGATGGCTTGGATTCAAGTTGAGAAGATGTGTCAGTCATAAGTATTTAGGATTTAGAGTTTATGTGAGGATGAATTACTTTCTGAAAAATACAGCTGCTACCACTGAAAACATCGTCCCTACAAACATCCTGCTCAAAAAATCGTGTGTGGCCAGCATACTGGGCGACAAATTGTCCAGCTCCTTGTAAGCTTGCTCGTAGTTTGCCTCGCCTATCAGTTTAATCTGCGCCTCCCGGCTCTGGTCGAGCAGCGCTCTCAATTCAACTACGTGTTGTTGTATGATCTCGGGCCCTACCAGGTATAGCATCAGGTATAGCAGCATGGCAGCGCTCATGGCGGTGTAAAAGGTAACCGACAGGCTCACGCGCACCCCTTTCCAGAAACCAACTTCAGCATCATGAAAGCGCTTGAAATAGCGCAGCCCCATAAAGATAAAAACAGGCAAAGGCAGGTAACTCCAGCGCCCTGCATCTCCCAGTGCGTTATACCCCATCAGGTATAAAACGAGTATGATGACAAAAGAAGCCAATCCGCACAGCACGCCATAGCGTACCCCCACTCTCGCAATCGTTTGATTCAGCATTTGTTATTCGCTTATTCGAGTCAGCCAGGCAGCTAACTGAAATATAGCTATAAATATATTAAAAAGAATGATTAAGTACTACTTGCCCTTTGTTTACAAGGCCGATTACTTTCCCTGTCAACTCGCGCCCCAGGAAGGGAGAGTTCTTCGATTTAGATCGGGTGCCTTCAGGCGTCGGGGTCCATTTTAAGTCCGGCTGGAAAAGTGTCAGGCAAGCCGGCACTCCCTCCACTATGCCACAGGCAGGCATGCGCAGGATCTGACGGGGAGTGGTGGTCAGCTTATCAAGTAATTGCTCAAGCGGCAGCTTATCGCGCATCGTGGTATTCGCCACAGCAAAAGCTGTTTCGAGGTTGATAATGCCGAACTCAGCCAGATCAAATTCCAGCTTTTTGCTTTCAGTGTCCTGCGGTTGGTGCCCGGATACAATAGCATCAATAGTACCGTCGGCCAGTCCCTGCAAAATAGCCTCTTTGTCGGCCTCGCTTCTGAAGGGGGGAGATACTTTATAATTTGTGTCGAATGCCACCAGGGTATGGTCGGTATAAGCGACCTGGTAACTAGCCACGTCGCAGGTTACCTGCAGGCCTTTGGCTTTGGCGGCACGTATGGCTTCCACAGCAGCTGCCGTAGAAATAAGCGAGAAGTGCAGTCGCCCACCTGTATACTCGAGCAATTGCAGGTCGCGTGTCACCATGACTTCTTCCGCCAGAGCAGGTATACCTTTCATGCCGAGTTGGGTGCTCACAATCCCCTCGTGCATCTGCCCATACTCTGTCAGGCGGGCATGCTCCGGACGGTTCATCAGAACGCCATCGAAAGGCTGCAGGTATTGCAATGCTTTTACGATCACTTCAGCTCCCTGCACCGGTTTGGCACCATCACTAAACGCTACGGCACCGGCACGCTGCAGGTCGATCATCTCAGTCAGTTCCTTCCCCTGCGTATCGACCGTAACGGCACCAGCCGGCAACAGATTAACGGGCAGGTTGGCAGACTTGGCTTTGATAAAATTAATAGCGCCTTTGGTTTGTACAATAGGCTGCACATTGGGCATGCACAGCACATCTGTGAAACCACCTGCCGCAGCAGCCTCCGCCAAAGATTCTATATCCTCTTTGTGCTCCAGTCCCGGCTCCCCTACCTGCGCATACAGATCAACCCAACCCGGCGACACGCAAAGTCCTTCCATCTCGATGGTCTGGTCAGCGTGCTGATCGTTGCCCCCGACTGAGGTGATGGTACCATTCTCGATAAGTATGTTCTGGCGCTGAAGATGAAAAACTGATGAAGGATCGTAAATGCGGACTGCTTTGAGAAGAAGTTTCATGTTAGAGGAATCTGATTAGAGCTATTTCTGCCATCAAGAAAATCAGACACAATATTAGGCAATATTTCCAAAGGGTGACGCCAAAAAATCTTTTTTCGAACTCGTCTTTTAACGTAAAGGTATCGCTGTAGTCATAAACGTGCACATACTGCTGGTCTTTGGGCAGGAAGCTTCTTAACTCTGCCGGACTATATTGCTCCAACAAAGATTCCTGCTTATCAAAATTAAAGGCAAAGCTACCCACCGTCTTTCCCTGAAGCTGTAATTGGTAAAACCCGGCCTCTTCCAGGTCTGGCGGCACGTTAAACACGAGGCGCCCTCCCCTGATCTGTTGCACAGGTATAAAAACGGTGCTGTCTTTTACCAGCTTATAAATATTCTCACCGCCGGCCTGCTGTTGGACAGGTATCGTAATCGCCATGTTCTGCAAACGATAGGCAATCTGCTGCTCCTGTTTATAGCTACTAATAGCCAACCGGTACATAACCGGTACAAAGAGCGCATGATTAACCAGTTCGTTCTGACCAGGCTGTAAGGGAGCAGCCATAAGGTATACCTTTCCCTGGCCTCTATCAAAACGCGACAGGTATGGAGCACCGCCTCTGTATTTTAGGATGTCCTCGGAGGAGCGAGACCACACCAGCTTCCTGACAGAAGCTGGCATCTGCATTTTGGGATCGTAATCCGCAAAGATAGTTTTGAAGAAAAGATTATCACGGGCCGGAACGGCCAGCGAAGTCTTCGTACTGCTGCCGGAATTCAAACTGGCAGGTATAGCGAGCGACTGCATCAAAGCAGCATAGGAGGCACTACGCTCTGTCAGTGGTGGGATTATGGCAAGCGTTCCCCCAGACTTCACATAGGTATCAAGAGTGGAAACAAGCGCTGCCGGAACCTCCTCTATACCTTGCATAATAATAATATCTGAACTATTCAAGCGTGCGTAGTCAATGTTATTTGGTGAGAAACGCAGTGTCTGGAACAAGGGCTCGTTACGGTATAGGCGCTGTAAAGGACCTGCCTCATTTTCGCTGATCTCTGTTATAGAAAGGCGGCTGGACGGTTGTAGCACAAAATAGTATAAGTTATCAAATTCAACTGGATAGTCCTCTACTTCAACCCAGGCCTGTTTACTGCCCTCTCCTCTGATTGTAAAGTTGACTGCTGTTTCAGTAACCTGCTTTGCCGGCAGGTCAATGCTTAAAGCTGCGATTTGCACGTTGTCGATTACCAGCTTTACCGGGCAACCAGGTATAGCTTTATCTCCTGCATTGTATAACCTTACATATAAAGTACCTTCCGTATCGGGACGAACGAACTCATCGGCCAGGTATACAGAGTCAACAAAAACATTAGAAGTACCGACCGCTTTTAAAGGCACCAGGTGGTAGATACGGTTACTGTCAACTTTACTAAGTAAAGAAGGCTCAAAGTATGATTTCTGAAAATCGGTGAACAGGAACACATGCTCCGCAGCAGCTTGATTAGCATTCATCACCTGATGGCTTACAAAAGGCCTAGTAGAATATGATAACTGGTCTAGCGTATTTGCAGCGTCGGCAGTACCGATAGTAGCAGCTTTGTTATAATTTGAATTTGTATTGACACTGATAGAAGTTGTAGAAGGAAAAATATCCAAGACACGCTTTGCCTGATCAGCTGCTACAGTTAACAAAGTTAGGTCTTCATCAGCGTGCAGGTTTTGCATACTCAAGGAGTTGTCAAGCTCAATCGTTACCTGAGAAGAATCTACGGGGCGAACCGTTTCAGAAGCAGGCAGAAAGGGTTGCGCGAATGCCAGGACCAGAAAAGTAATGAACAGGATACGGGAGGCAAGAATAAGTAACTCCTTTAGATTGCGCTGACTTGCGGTAAGGTCTTTGGAAACCTGTATAAATTTAACGTTACTGAATTCTATACGCTTTGCCCGACGTAATTGTATGAGGTGTAATACGATCGGAATCGATATGGCAGCAAGCGCCCATAAAAAAGCAGGATAAAGAAAAGCCATGTCAACAAGTTAGCGAGGAAGTCTGTAATATACAACGCAAAGGTTGAACATTACTATACGCCAATGCTCTTATTACGACGGTAAGTAGAGGAGCGGCTTGTCCCCTCGGGCTGTGGCTTCTTTTAAACGGCGACAGCCCCTGCCTCTTTGCAGAGGCAGGGGCTGTCTGTTGTTGGGGTTGGCGGCCACCTACTCTCCCGGGTGTGACCCCAGTACCA
>NZ_JALKAA010000012.1 GCF_024171605.1 Pontibacter sp. HSC-36F09
AGCACCTCTTCCCATCCCGAACAGAGAAGTTAAGCCCGGCTGCGCCGATGGTACTGGGGTCACACCCGGGAGAGTAGGTGGCCGCCAACCCCAACTATAGACAGCCCCTGCCTCTGCACAAGAGACAGGGGCTGTCGCCGTTTATAAGAAGCTTGTAGGCATGCGCAAGGGCGCAGCAACGAAAGCAGCAGGCCGGCAAAGTCAACCACGTAGCTACCCCGCAGGGGTGGGAGCGGAAGGAAGACCCCGCCGTGGCGCTGGACGGTGAAGGATGCATTGTCTGAAGCAGTACGAAGGCGAAAAGCCCGTCGGAAGGGCTGCGCTGGCAGGTCATCTACATAGATTGAAGCAAGAGGACAGTTTATCTTCCTTACTCTAGATAGGGCTAGCTTTCACAATTATCCCATACAACAAAATTCAAGCACATAAAAAGGGGCTGTAGGTAAAACCTGCAGCCCCTTTTTATATGGTTGTCTACTTTTATAAATTGATGAACTTAGGGTGTATCAGGTTTTCCATTGAGAAAATCTCATCCCATTTGGCTTGTGTGATCAGCTTACGTTCGAGTACTGTAATCTCATGAATTGACTTCCCTGTTTTCAACGCCTCTTTGGCAATTGAAGCAGATTGCTCGTATCCTATAATCGGATTTAGTGAAGTGACAATGCCAATGCTGTTCATCACCATATTACGGCAGATCTCTACATTCGCTGTGATACCGTCAATGCACTTGCGCTGTAAGGTATAGCATGCATTCTCCAGGAAAGTCAATGAATTGAATAAGCTGTAAGCTATAACAGGTTCCATTACGTTGAGTTGTAACTGACCGGCCTCCGCAGCCATCGTAACTGTCATGTCAGCTCCAATGACGTAGTAAGCCGTTTGATTTACTACCTCAGGTATAACAGGGTTTACCTTTCCAGGCATAATAGATGAGCCTGGCTGCATGGGTGGCAGGTTGATTTCGTTCAAGCCGGCACGTGGTCCTGAAGACAGCAAGCGTAGATCATTGCATATCTTTGATACCTTTACCGCGCAGCGCTTCATCACACCCGATACCTGCACATACGCTCCTGTGTCGCAGGTTGCCTCGATCAGATCTTCGGCCAGTACAACTGGTACCCCTGCTATATCTCGTAGAATGTTTGTAACCAGTTGTGGGTAGCCTTGTGGTGCGTTAATAGAGGTGCCAATAGCTGTTGCTCCCATGTTGATCTCACAGATCAGCATTTTCACTTCATGTAAACGCTGGATGTCCTCTCGTACAGTAGTGGCGTAACCATGAAACTCTGCCCCTAGTGTCATAGGTACTGCATCTTGCAGTTGCGTACGGCCCATCTTCAGTACTTCTTTAAACTCCTCTGCTTTGCGACCAAATGACTGTTGCAAGGCCTCCAGACTTTCGATAAATGCCTGGATTTTCCAATAGAGAGCCAGCCTGAATGCCGTTGGATAAGCATCATTTGTCGATTGTGAGCAATTTACATGGTTGTTCGGATGAAGGAAATTATACATGCCTTTTGGATGACCCATATACTCCAGCCCAACATTGGCAATCACTTCATTGACGTTCATGTTCACAGAAGTACCTGCACCTCCTTGAATCATATCTGTCACAAATTGATCGAGATACTCTCCTGCTATCAGTTTATCACTCGCATAAACGATAGCATCTGTCACTTCTTTGCTCAAAATGCCGCTCTGGTGGTTGGCAAGTGCAGCTGCTTTTTTCACATAAGCAAAAGCCTTTATGAAAAGAGGCTCTTTCGAAATCGGTATACCTGTAATATGAAAGTTTTCTAGTGCGCGTAATGTCTGAATTCCATAGTAAACTTCATTGGGGATTTCTTTTTCTCCCAAAAAGTCGTGTTCAATCCTTACTTTTTCCATGCTGTTTTCTTAAAGACAAACTTATTTATTCACCTGTCTGCTGGGGAGCAGTTGAAACATGTATATTTATACCTAGGTCCTTTGCCACTTCCAATACAATGTCGCTGCCATACTTCTTAGTGCAACGCAGTTTACCGTTTTGGCTATAATCCATGATCAGACTTTGGTTAATGATCAGTTTTGAGGCGTACTCTCCATACCTTGCCATGATTTCCTGCTGCACCGCTGTCAGCAACTCCTTGCGTCGCTCGGTCTCAGGAGTGCGCAACGGCCGCTGGAAGCGATGCTCTGGGTAATCGTGGCTGATATGGTTGGCTTTGGCTGCTTCTTTAGCCTCTTGTAAAGCATCCTCCAGCATCCGCTCGTTTTTGGGCTTTTTGAGATTGCCGTGTACCCCCCTTGTATGGTTCAACCATTCGTGGATATCCGTGTTCGGATTATTGGCCAACTCTACCAAGGCTTCATTCGGAATTACAAAATGGGCTGGTTTGTTAAATTGTTGGGCCAGGTTCTCCCTGAAGGTATAGAGCCATTTGAGAAGATACTGTTGGTAATAGTTGAGGCGGTATGAATGCTTCAGTCTGAGGTGCGGATTTTCTGACTCAGTATACTTGATCTGCTCTAACAGATAGTCTTCTTCCTCGAGCCAATGCATACGACCAACCTTTTCTATTTCCTGAAGTAGCCTAGACTTTACCTTGTGCAGGTATATCACGTCGATGGCTGCATAGCGGAGCTGATCTTCTGTAAGTGGTCGCTTGTTCCAGTTACTGGATTGCTGTGATTTATCGATCTCTTTTCCAAATTCCTCTTTGAGGACAGTTGCCAGTGAAGAGCGCTCATAGTTAAGGATCTTAGCAGCCACATCTGTGTCAACTATACCTTTTATGGAGCACCCCATTTTATCGAGCAACAGAATATCGTTATTAGAGTGGTGGATGATCTTTGTAATTGCCGGGTTCTCCATCAACAGGAAAAAAGGCTTCAGATCATCAATATAAAAAGGGTCTATGATAAAGCACTTTCCTCTGCCATCAGCAATCTGGATCAGGCAGAGGTTAAAGCCATAGGTATAGCGGTTCTGATCAAACTCAAGGTCAAGGGCAAGTTCATCGCATTGCTCCAATTGCTGCACGGCCTGACGCAAATCTGCATCAGATGCCACGAGCACAATTGCCACGCCGTCTTCTTCTAAAGATAATTTTTCCATTGGCTAAATTTAAACAAGTATTAAGCCATATCCACGCCTCGTATACTATTTTTCTTTCGTAGCACACCCATACAAAAGCCCCCTTTCAGCGAACTGAAAGGGGGCTTTTTGAAAAGGGTAAGTATGTATATTACTGAATAGGTTTTTCTTCCGGGATTTCGTCTGCCACACCATCATTTATGGTAGAATCCATAACGGTAGTAGTGTCAGTATCCATGTCCATGTCTGCATCCACATCAATATCAGAAGTTTCTACTTCATCGATTTGGTCAGTTTCAGTGGCTGTGTTGTTATCGGTACCACAAGCTGTGAAAGCAAAAAAAGCGAATGCAGCGAATGCAAATTTTATTGTCTTTTTCATGATTTTCAATTTTTGTTAAACAAGTAAATTGTACTTATTTATTCGGTTTATACGGAAAGGTAACCCTTAGGATTAAATTTTTTAACAATAATCCCTGTGAATGACTTGTATTTAGTTGCTAAACAGGTATTTATGATAGTGAAAGCATTTGCATAAACAGGTATAGCCTTGATGCTATTATAGGGAGTAAGGTATGAAATATAACTTTATTTATTTGAAAGACTCCAGTAAGGTTCAGCTCTGCCGGTAACATTACCAATAGACAATAAAAATGGAGCCTTCCTGCTATTCCAGAAAGGCTCCATTTTAAATTGCCGGGGTAATTACTGAACTTCAGATAGCGACTTCTCTCGTTTGGCCCTGAATTCAGACTTTTCACGCCATGCCGGGTAAGCAGTGCCGTTTGCCACACGGTAACCCACCCGGAAATAGAGTTGCAGGTCTTCTACCGCACCATCCAGGTTCCAGTCGTCATATACCTGATCGCTTACTTTGTGGTAATGTTCGGCTGTGTACTGGTCCTGCTTTTTGGTAATGAAATCGGCGGCCTGGTCACGGGCCACTATACCTGACTTGGCATATAGAGCAGGCACACCTTGCTTGGCAAACTCAAAGTGGTCGGAGCGATAGAAAGAGCCCTTCTCAGGAGATGCCTCCGGAACGATCCGGCGGTTTTGCGTGCGTGCTTCTTCTGCCAGTATATCCTCCAGATCAGAGTTTCCATACCCAATCACGATCACATCTTCAGTCGGATGGTAAGGGTTGAGAACATCCATGTTAATATTCGCCAGGGTTTTGGTGAGCGGGTATAGCGGGTTAGAGGCATAGTACTTGGACCCCAGCAACCCCTTCTCCTCAGCGGTTACGGCCAGAAACAGAATAGAGCGCTTCGGCTTCTCGGGTAGTTGAGTAAAGGCTTTCGCCAGTTCAATGAGGCCAGCCGTACCGCTGGCATTGTCCATGGCGCCGTTGTAGATCTGGTCGCCCTGCAGCTTCTCATCTTTGCCCAGATGGTCCCAGTGCGCTGTGTATACCACATACTCGTTTTTCAACTCCGGGTCGGATCCCTCCAGTTTGGCAATCACGTTCTGCGACTCTACTTCGCGCAACTGATTTTTGATCTTGAAGTTAGCCTTCGCATTCAGTGGCACAGGCTTAAAGCCTTTTTGAGCAGCAGCGCTCTTCAGCTTTCCAAAGTTATTGCCAGAGGCCGTAAACAATTCGCGGGCCTTGTCTTCCGTTATCCAAGACTCTACCGCGAGGCGGTCCATGTTTTTGCCCGGGTTGCTGATATCGAAGTTTTCGCGGCTCCAGCTTCCTGATATCACTTCGTAAGGATAGCCTGCCGGACCGGTTTCGTGGATGATGATGGCAGCGGCGGCGCCCTTCTCGGCAGCTATCTCATATTTGTAGGTCCAGCGACCATAGTAGGTCATGGCTTTTCCGCCAAACATGGTGCTGTCCAGCTGCTCCGGGTTGTTCGGGCTAGGTATAGGCGGATCGTTGATGAGCATTACGATCGTCTTGCCTTTTACATCCACTCCTTTGTAATCGTCCCAACCATACTCGGGTGCTACGATGCCATAACCCACAAATACCAGATCCGAATTGTTGACGTTCACATCCTGCACATAGCGGCGCGACACCGCTACGTAATCATCCGGAAAAGAAAGGTTGACGGTTTTGCCACCTGCCGTAAAGTTTGCCTGAGGCTGTGCCGTAAAGCCAAACATGGGGACCTTCTGCACGAAAGTGCCATTTGGGTTGCCAGGCTGTAGGCCCAACTCCTTAAACTCGCGGGTCAGGTAGTTCACGGTAGAGTCCTCGCCGGCAGTACCGGGGCTACGGCCTTCGAACTCATCCGAAGCAAGCACCTTAATGTGCTGCAGCAAGTCATTGGCGTTAATAGTCTGTTGAGCGGGAAGCAGGCCAGTCGTGTCGCTGGCAACTGCGGTGCGGTCGTTGTCGCTGTCCGCTACCTCCCTGGCGTTTTCGTTACAGCCAAAAGCCAGCAGACTGAGCACAGCCAGACCGATCATATCTTTTTTCATAGGGTTAAATGGGTATGTTAAGGTACTGAAGATAATACTTTTATTCACACCGATAGTTACGCCCGTCTGGATTTCGATCAGGCGGCTATTTCCCAACTGGCAGGAACACCCCGGTGCAGCGTTTTGATAAGATCGAGGCAGGAGGCAGGGTTTAGGTACAGCTGGCACTCCCATATAACGACCCGTTGCCAGCCAGCTTCCCGGTATAGCGTTTTGTAGCGTTCGTCGCGCAACTGGTTATTGGTAAACTTTTCCTCCCAGAATCGTAGGTTTGATTTGGGAAATGCCGGTTGGCAATAAGGGCAGCGATGCCAGAAGCAGCCGTGCACGAAAATAGCCAGTCGTCGGCCAGGAAAACAAATGTCGGGTTTGCCCGGTGCCTTGTGCCAGTGTATTCTGTAGCCGCGAAGGCCGTTATGCCAGAGTGCGCGTCTGAGCAAGAGTTCGGGCTTCGTGTCACGGCTTTTGTTGCCGCGCATATACCTGCTTACCTTCTCACGTGCTGTGAGTGGTGCAGGATTCGCTTTATATTTTTTGACTTTCTTTCTGACGGTCAATTCCGCAGGGGTATGTTCTTCATTCGAACAAATAGTGGCTTATGAAAGTGCAGAATAGTGGCAGGATTCAATTTTATGGCGTGAAAGCAGGATACTAGGTAAAAAAATCAGGCTATTACGGGAATGTACTTTCTATGATCCAGCCCTATATATAAATAATATATTTGATAGCATTGTGCTGATTTACAACCACATTTGCTTATGCGAATGCATAAAGTTTGATTTGTTATAAATACTCCTAACTTTGCCTTTACACACAGCCGTAAACATTAGTTATGGATAAATATACCTATATCGCAAATGCGCACGGAGCCTACATTGATGAGCTGTACAAAGCTTATCAACAGGATCCGGAGTCAGTTGACTTTGGATGGCGCAAATTCTTCGAAGGCTTTGATTTCTCGACAGCCTATAACGAAAACGGTCATGAGGTGGATGGTGCCCCAGCAGCCGCCCCGGCTAAAGGCACTTCAGCCGGCTTATCAGATAAAGAAGTAGCTGTTCGCAACTTTATATATGCCTACCGCACTCGCGGCCACCTGCGTTCCAAAACCAACCCGGTGCGCGAGCGCAAAGACCGCAAAGCCCTGCTGGACCTGAAAGACTTCGGTCTGTCAGAAGCTGACCTGGACACTGTGTTCCAGGTAGGTGAAGTGATCGGTATCGGACCTGCTAAGCTGCGCGACATTGTAGCGACGGTGCAGCAAATTTACGAAGGTCCGATTGGCTTCGAGTACATGTACATCCGCAACCCGGAGGTGCTCCAGTGGTTGCAGAACAAAATAGAGAAGGAATTCCCGGCCTTCAACCCAGGTATAGAATACAAAAAGCGCATTCTTTCTAAACTGAATGAGGCGGTTGTATTCGAGAACTTCCTGCACACAAAATTCTTGGGCCAGAAGCGCTTCTCACTGGAAGGTGGCGAAACGACTATACCTGCTCTGGATGCCATCATCGACAAGGCCTCTGATCTGGGCGCCAAAGAAGTGGTGATAGGTATGGCGCACCGTGGTCGCCTGAACGTGCTGGCCAACATCATGGGCAAGACTTACGAGCAGATTTTCTCGGAGTTTGAAGGCACTGCTACACCAGACCTGACCATGGGCGATGGTGACGTGAAGTATCACATGGGCTTCTCTTCGGAGGTGGTGACCCCTACATCAGGCAACACGGTTAATCTGAAACTGGCACCAAACCCATCGCATCTGGAAGCGGTGAACCCTGTAGTGGAAGGTTTCGTGCGTGCCAAGATTGATTGCATGTACGAGCGCGATCCGAAGCAGATCGTGCCTATCCTGATCCATGGCGACGCCGCATTGGCCGGACAAGGTATAGTGTACGAGGTAACGCAAATGGCGAAGCTGAAAGGCTACCAGACAGGCGGTACCATTCACTTTGTAATCAACAACCAGGTAGGCTTTACGACTGACTTCGAAGACGCCCGCTCTTCTATTTACTGCACGGATGTGGCGAAAATTATCGACGCGCCAGTACTGCACGTAAATGGCGACGATCCGGAAGCAGTGGTATTTGCCGTGCGTCTGGCCACCGAGTACCGTCAGAAGTTCGGCAACGACATCTTCATCGACATGGTGTGCTACCGCCGTCATGGCCATAACGAGGCAGACGAACCGAAATTCACGCAGCCACATCTGTACAACCTGATTTCGAAGCACCCGAACCCACGTGAAGTATATAACAAGAACCTGATCGCCCGTGGCGATATCAATGCGGAACTTGCGCAGTCGATGGACAAGGAGTTCCGTCAGATGCTGCAGGACCGCCTGGATATGGTGAAGCAAAAGCCCCTTCCTTACAATTACCAGCAGATGGAAAAGGAATGGCAAACACTGCGCCGCTCCAATCCGGAAGACTTTAATCAGTCGCCTGAAACAGGTATAGCTCCTGAAGTGGTGGAACGTGTGGGCAAAGCGCTGTCGACGGTGCCACAGGGCTTCAAGCCACTCAAACAAATCGAGAAGTTGCTAAAAGAGCGCAACGAGATGTTCTTCGAGACCCGCCAGCTGAACTGGGCGGCTGCCGAGTTGCTGGCTTACGGCTCTTTGCTGGCAGAAGGTAAGATTGTGCGCCTGAGCGGACAGGATGTGCAACGCGGTACATTCTCGCACCGCCATGCCGTGCTCCGCGACGCTAACACAAGTGCTCCTTATAACAGCCTGAATTATATACAGGACGAGCAGCGCCAATTGGAAATCTACAACTCCCTGCTGTCAGAGTATGGCGTGCTGGGCTTTGAGTTTGGCTACGCGATGGCCAACCCGAGCGCACTCGTTATCTGGGAAGCGCAGTTTGGTGACTTCGCCAACGGTGCGCAGGTGATGATCGATCAGTTTGTGGCCGCTACGGAGTCTAAGTGGCAGCGTATGAACGGGGTGGTGATGCTGTTGCCGCACGGTTATGAAGGCCAGGGGCCGGAGCACTCCAATGCCCGTCCTGAGCGTTTCCTGCAGCTAGCTGCTGAGTACAACATGTTTGTGACCAACATCACAACACCAGCCAACTTCTTCCACTTCCTGCGTCGTCAGCTCGCATTGCCATTCCGCAAGCCGGCCATCAACATGGCTCCGAAATCATTGCTGCGTCACCCGAGTGTGGTATCCCCTATAGAGGAATTCACAAAGGGAGGCTTCAGAGAGGTAATCGGTGATGGCTACGCATCGGCCAAGTCAGTTAAGAAAGTACTCTTGTGTACTGGTAAGGTATACTTCGACCTGCTGGAAGAGCAGCAGAAGAACAAGCGCAAGGATGTGGCTATTATCCGTATGGAGCAGCTAGCACCGTTCCCGAAAGTGCAGTTGGAGGCTGAACTGAGCAAGTATAAGGGCGCTAAGGTATACTGGGTGCAGGAAGAACCGGAAAACATGGGTGGCTGGATGTATGTGCTGCGTGTGATGCGCAATGGCGTGGAAGACCTGGTAGCCCGTAAGCCAAGTGCTTCTCCTGCAACAGGGTATAATAAAATTCACGGCAAGGAGCAAGCGGAGCTGATTGAAAGAGCATTCGCGATATAATTAGTAATGACGAATGAATAATGAGTAGGTAATAATGATGAATGAAGTTTGATGAGTGAATAGAAATTATGCATTTGTCATTTCCCATTAATCATTATTCATTCGTCATTAATCATTAGTCTCTCGTAATTCAAAACTGTAATTCATAATTGATAGAAAATATGAGCTTAGAAGTTAAAGTGCCTACCGTAGGTGAGTCCATCACTGAGGTGACCATAGCCCAGTGGCTAAAGAAAGACGGCGACCGGGTGGAGATGGATGAGGTGATTGCGGAGCTTGAATCTGACAAAGCCACATTCGAACTGCCAGCAGAAGCCGCAGGCATTTTACGCATCGTTGCGCAGGAAGGTGATACCATTGAAATTGGTGCCACCATATGCCGCATCGAGCAAAATGGCGAATCCGGTGGCGCTCCTGCTGCCCCAGCCGCTAAACAGGAAACTGCAGCACCAACTGCAACTGCCGCAGCTCCGTCTGCACAAGAGTCCGCTCCGGCCGCTGCACAGGGTGCTGGTGAAACCAAAGAAATGCGCGTGCCAACAGTAGGCGAGTCTATTACAGAAGTAACGATTGCCAGCTGGTTGAAGAACGACGGCGACCATGTAGAAATGGACGAGGTAATTGCCGAATTGGAATCAGATAAGGCGACTTTTGAATTGCCAGCCGAGGCTGCGGGTACACTGCAAATCGTAGCCCAGCAAGGTGACACAGTAGAGATCGGTGGATTGCTTTGCCGTATTGTACAGGGTGCAGGTGCAAGCACTGCGAAACCAGCCGCTCAGCCAAGCGCTCCAGCTGCACAACAGGCATCACAGCCAGCCGCTGCTGCTCCATCTGGTGCCCAGACGTATGCTTCCGGCACACCATCACCGGCTGCCGGTAAGATTCTTTCTGAGAAAGGCATCAACCCAGCTGATGTGCAAGGTACAGGCCGCGACGGTCGCATTACGAAAGAAGATGCGATGGGTGCTCAGTCAAGACCTGCTGCACAGCCTGCAGCTGCTCCGGCTGCCAAGCAGGAGACTGCCGCCGCACCAGCTGCGTCAGGTGATCGCAACCAGCGCCGTGAGAAAATGAGCTCGCTGCGCAAAACAGTTGCCCGTCGTCTGGTGCAGGTGAAGAACGAAACGGCTATGCTGACGACCTTCAACGAGGTGGACATGAAGCCGATCATGGACATCCGTGCCAAGTATAAAGACAAGTTCAAGGAGAAGCACGAGGTAGGTCTTGGTTTCATGTCTTTCTTCACGAAGGCTTGTACCGTAGCCCTGCAGGAGTGGCCAGCTGTGAATGCACAGATCGATGGCAACGATATGATCTTCAATGATTTTGTGGATGTGTCTATCGCTGTTTCTTCACCAAAAGGTCTGGTAGTGCCTGTTATCCGCAACGCGGAAAGTCTGACACTGGATGGCATCGAGAAAGAAGTAATTCGTCTGGCTAAGAAAGCACGCGACGGGAAACTTTCAATTGAGGAGATGACAGGCGGTACCTTCACCATCACCAACGGTGGTGTGTTCGGTTCCATGATGTCTACACCGATCATCAACGCGCCGCAGTCAGCCATTCTGGGTATGCACAACATCGTGCAGCGCCCGGTAGCCGTGGATGGACAAGTGGAGATCCGCCCGATGATGTACCTGGCGCTCTCTTACGATCACCGCATCATCGACGGCCGTGAGTCGGTTAGCTTCCTGGTTCGAGTTAAAGAACTGTTGGAAGATCCGATGAGATTGCTTCTTGGCGTATAAATTATTGAGATAAGGAAGGAGGGGTAAGCGTTAAAGTTTGCTCCTCCTTTTTATTGGGCTCTGACAGAACGTATACCCACCCCTGTCCCTCTAAGGAGAGGAATTTGGAACGGTTGTCATCCCCCTGCCCCCTTCAAAGGGGGACAATCATGCAAGAGTGTTCCCCTCCTGTTTTTAGGAGGGGTTAGGGGAGGTAAAATTCCCCTCTTGGCAAGGGCAGGTTTATCATTAGCAAGGAAATCAAAACGAAACGAGAGGTATACCTCTCCCTAAAATATAAACAGATGAAATACGATGTTACCGTAATCGGTTCTGGTCCTGGCGGGTATGTGGCAGCGATACGCTGCGCGCAGCTGGGCCTGAAAACCGCTATTATAGAAAAGTATAACGTACTGGGTGGTACCTGCCTGAACGTGGGCTGTATACCTTCCAAAGCACTGCTTGATTCATCGGAGCATTACCACAATGCGGCGCATACCTTTAAGGAGCACGGCATTGAGCTGAATGACCTGCAGGTGAACATCGAGCAGATGATCAACCGTAAAGCGGGCGTGGTGAAGTCGAATAACGACGGCATCGCCTTCCTGATGAAGAAAAACAAGATCGACACCTACTATGGTCTGGGTTCATTCGTGAACAAGAACACCATCAAAATAGCAGGTATAGACGGTCAGGAGCAGCAGATCGAGACAGACAAAACCATCATCGCAACGGGCTCTAAGCCTACTTCGCTGCCATTCCTGCCAATCGACAAGAAGCGCATCATCACCTCTACGGAAGCTTTGGAATTGAAAGAGGTGCCGAAGAAAATGATCGTGATTGGTGGCGGCGTGATTGGTCTGGAGCTGGGTTCTGTGTATGCTCGCCTGGGTACCAAAGTACAGGTGGTGGAGTACATGGACTCGATTATCCCGACCATGGACCGTGCGTTGGGCAAAGAACTGCAGCGTGTGTTGAAGAAAACACTGGGCTTCGAGTTCTTCTTCAACCACAAAGTAACCGGCGCCACCAACGAAGGTGAAACGGTAACCGTGACGGCCGAGAATCCGAAAGGTGAAGTAGTTACGTTTGATGGCGACTATGTGCTGGTGTCAGTGGGACGCAAGCCTTATACCGAAGGACTGGGTCTGGAGAATGCCGGTGTGCAGATGGGTGAACGCGGTATGATTGCCGTAAATGATCATCTAGAAACCAACGTGCCGGGCATCTACGCGATCGGTGATGTGGTGCGTGGCGCGATGCTGGCCCACAAAGCTGAAGAAGAAGGCGTGTTCGTGGCAGAGACCATCGTGGGCCAAAAGCCGCACATCAACTACAACCTGATCCCAGGTGTGGTGTATACCTGGCCGGAAGTGGCGGGCGTAGGCTATACCGAAGAGCAGCTGAAAGAGCAGGGCCGTGCGTACAAAACCGGTTCGTTCCCGTTCAAAGCCTCTGGTCGAGCCAAAGCGTCGATGGACACAGACGGTTTTGTGAAGGTGCTGGCTGACAAGGAGACTGACGAGATACTGGGTATGCACATGATCGGTCCGCGTATTGCTGACCTGATTGCGGAGGCAGTAGTGGCGATGGAATTCCGTGCTTCGGCAGAGGACATTTCCCGTATGAGCCATGCGCACCCAACGTATACGGAAGCCATCAAAGAGGCTTGCCTGGCCGCAACGGAAAATCGCGCTCTGCATATCTAATTAAGAATTATATATTGAAGCATGAACAGCATTACTCGAAAAGAGTGGTGCTGTTTTGTTTTATAACTATATAGCGATGATAAACCTATTGTGAGGTTTTACGTTGTATTAAAACATGAAACTCTAAGCCTAGATAGCTATGAACGAGCCGCAACCATCTTTCGACAAAGCATTGAAAATCATGATAGGGCTCGGTATCCTGCTGCCATTTTTGGTCGCGAGTTATACCTGCCAGATCATCAGTTCCGGCCTGTTGGAAAAGGGCATGCTGTTCGGCCCCGTTTTCATTTTAGCCTTCCTTATCTATTGGATCGTAGTCCGCACTATTGTGCAGTTCCTGGAAGAATAAAAACATAGCCAGGCAACCTTACGCGTACTTGCTTCATCTAGAAGGTATAAGCTGATATTCCATCCAAAACTTATACCTTAAAACCATGAAAAAATCATTGCTATTCCTAATGCTGTTGGCTGTGCCCTTCCTTACCTGGGCGCAAACACAAGTAAATGCCTCAGAAATCATCACTAAGATAAACCGTGGCGAAGCTGTGACTTATAAAGATGCTGTGATCGTGGGAGTGCTGGACTTGACGCGTCTGGACAACATGCTCCTCGAGAAAAAGGCTGACAATAAGAATAGTACGAATGAGTATATCAGCACCGTAAAAGTACCCCTGACTTTTGTGAACTGCACCTTCAAAGATGATGTGCTGGCTTACTACAATCCGGATAACGAGGACATAAAGATTCTTAACAGGAAAAACGAAGTGTATAACACCAATTTTGACAAAGCAGTCCGCTTCGAGAACTGTGTGTTCGAAGGATACAGCGCTTTCAAGTACTCGAAGTTCAATGACGATGTATCGTTTGCAGGCAGCAATTTCCGGCACGAGGCAAACTTCAAGTATAGTAAGTTTTCGAAATCAGCCGATTACAGTAATACGAAATTTGATGAAGAGGCCAACTTCAAGTATGTGGCATTCCCTGAGGCGACAAGTTTCGGGAATGCTTCTTTCAAAAGAGAGGCTAACTTCAAATACGCCAAGTTCAGTGGAGACGCTGACTTCAAGGCGGCAGACTTCAGAGGCCTGGCCAACTTCAAGTACACCAAAGTAGCCAACAACATGAACCTGCAAAGAGCCATGTTTAGAGGCGATGAGGACTTTAAGTATACAAAAGTCAATAACCGGATGGTCTTTAGCCGAACTGCCAACTAACTGATTACTTCTTCGGGTTCTTGAGGAATTTGATTGCTGTCTCCAGGTATAGGGTATTGTTGCTGTCTTCGTCGTCGGTGAGGGGGAGTGCTATGTCAGGGGCAACACTTCTGCCGTATACCTTGCCGTTCCTGTCAGTGGCTTTAGTGGTGGTCAGGTTTAGCCAGGCACCGTCAGACAAAATAAAGGGCTGGTTGCTGGTGGTAAGGCCCAGGGTATTAGTGCCGATCAGTTTGGTGTTTTTTCTGCCGACAAAAGAAATAGCTGTGAACTCTCCTGAACTGCTGGTGGCTTTGCTTACCAGCACCGCAACGGGCAGGTTACGCTTCTTTACTGTATAAGGCTTTGCGATGGTGTGCTCCAGGCTGTCTGTCAGGCCTGTGATGGTGCCGTTCTTATACGTCTCGTAACTCGGCTTGCCGTCAGAATCAGTATAGCCTATCCAATTGCCATTACCTAAAATCGGGAGTAAGCCTGCCATGGTTGGCTCAAAGTTACCGCCTTGGTTGTTGCGCAGGTCTATGATCCAGCCTTTAGGCTTCAGAGCATCCAGGGCTTTAATGATGCTTTGCAGAGAATCGGTGAAAGCAAGTTGCTCTTCATTCAGGAAGGCGGCGAATCCCGGAATAGTGATCATGGCATATTTCCCCTCCACCATGCGCCCGGAAGGCATGGGTAGTTTCTGAGAGGTCGCCTCCTCATAGCTGTACTTCGAAAGTATTTCTATCACCTCGGCTCCATACAAACCACTGTGTCCGTCACCCAACCGCTTCAGCGCTTTTTGGATAACCGGGTAGGTGGCTCTTATTGTCGTAGCGGTTTTCGCGTCTTCCAGTGTTTTGGCATAAAGCTTTTCCCAGTCTGTCGTGTGCTTTTTCAGGGAATTCTGCTTCATGATATCCAGCGTCTGCACCACATAGGTCTGGATGGAATCGGGCAGAGCCTGTGCAAAGGAAAGTTGTGCTGAAGCAAGGAAAACAAGAAGGAGGATGAACGGCTTTTTCATAAGGCTAGTGTTATGCTTTAGATCAGTGTGTTTGTTTCGTTTAACTGATGCAAACATAATAGCTCCCAAACGAAGGCAACGACAGTAATACAGCAACCGGCCATTTCAATTGACGAACCTGTTTTCGGCTACATGAACTGCTTCGTGCGCCAGGTATAACAGTTGGTAAAGGAAATTTGGCGGTTGCTGTATTTTACGCGTTATGTTCTGATCAATTCATTTATTTTTAGGGATGAATAAGAAGAAGATCATCCTGTTTCACTGCCTGTTCTGGTTTTTTGATTTCTTCAAAGACACGATCTACGGCTTCCAGTACTACTACTTTTATGACGCTCAGTATACCCTGTCGTCGCTCTACAAAACCACGGCCGTCGACTTTGTGCGCACCCTGCTGACGGCGGCACTGTTTTACGCCAACGCCCTGGTGCTGGTGCCTCGTTTTTTTGGCAAAGGCAGGTATGGGATTTATGCACTGAGTGTGCTGGCACTGCTGGTAGCCTTCACTCCGGTGCACTACTTGCTGGAACTCGTCTTGCTTAAGTACTTTAACTGGGCAACGTATGGCAGGGAGATCACCATGGTCTGGATCTTTCAGAGTGTGTTACGGGGTAGCCTGATGTATATTCTGCTAGGTATAGCCTATGGCTACGTAGTGGATTACTTTAAAACACAGGAAGAGAAAAAGGAGCTGGAGAAGGCCAAAATGGCAACCGAGCTGGCATTTCTGAAATCGCAGATCAACCCGCATTTCCTTTTCAACACCATCAACGACATCTACTCGCTCACTTACCAGAAATCTGATCTGGCCCCGGAGGCGCTGCTCAAACTATCGGCCCTGCTGCGCTACATGCTCCGCGAAAGTGAAGAAGACAAGGTGCTGCTCTCTAAGGAAGTGGAATACCTGGAGGATGTGATAGACTTGCAGCGCATCGGTTTGAAGGGCCACGCATTTATTGAATTTGAGAAAGAGGGTGCTACAGACCAGAAGCTGATATCGCCGCTGGTGCTGATCGCCTTTGTGGAGAATGCCTTTAAACACGGCATATGTGATGACCCAAACCATCCGATATACATCAATCTGGCTGTGAAAGGAGATACTTTATTATTTAGGGTGCTGAACCGGAAGAACAGGGATCAGAAAGATAAAACAGGAGGTATAGGGCTGGTGAATGTGCTTCGTCGGCTCGAGCTGCTATACCCGCACTGCCATACCCTGGAAATTACAGACGAGCCGCATACCTTTGAAGTGGAACTGACACTGCAATTAGAAGCCATGAAGCCAACTAAACCTAAAGAGCCTAAAGCTATACCTGCCGGAGCCTATTAAGCCTGAAATGAACAACCAAATGAAGAAAATACGCTGCCTTGTAGTAGACGATAAGCCCCTTGCCCTGGACATCCTGACGGATTATATCCAAAAGATCGACTTTCTGGAATGTGTAGCCAGCACCACCAGCGCATTGGAGGCATTAAAGCTGGTAGAGCGGGAGCAGATAGACCTGATCTTCCTGGACATTCAAATGCCCGAGCTGACAGGTATACAGGTCATGAAAATCATTGGCGACAGGTGCCGCGTCATCCTGACGACCGCCTATACCGAGTATGCGCTGGAGGGCTATGAACACAATGTGGTGGATTATCTGCTCAAACCTATTGCTTTCGATAGGTTTTACAAAGCCGCGCAGAAAGCGCGACAACAGCTGGACTCAAGTCTCCCATCTGTCGTTGCTATACCTGCACTGCATCCACAGGAAAGAGTCACAGAGAAGAGTATCAGAGATTTCATTTTCGTAAAGACGGAATATAAGATCGTGAAAATAAGGCTGGATGATATTCTGTATGTGGAGGGGCTGCAGAATTACGTGTCTATCTACACCCGCACAGAGCGCATCCTGTCGCTCCGTAACATTAAAAAAATGCAGGAACAGTTGCCTGCGCAGCAGTTTGTGCGGGTACACAAGTCCTACATCGTTTCACTCGACAAAATCGACTCTATTGAGCGGAGCCGCATCTTTATAGGGGAGGCTGTTATACCTGTTGGCGAAACCTTCAAAGATAACTTCATGGAATTGATCGAAAATGTCCAAGGCAGGGAATAGAGAGTAGAAGCGTTTAGTTCTGCAACAGCTTTAGTAAATTCCCTAAGCCTCCATCAGGCAAATAAGCAGGTATAGGAGCCAGCCCAAGCCACTGGGTACGCACCTGGTTAACCAGCGCCAAACTCAGTGGTTGTTCATACCTTCGAATCGCTATTTGCACTGCCACAGCTGTTTTGAGGGTGTTTGCCTTCACCCTGATCGTATACTGGCTATACCTGGCCGGGTGAAGATGCACGTGCCTTCCTTCGACTACGCCCCAACGCAGCACCCACTTGCTCCCGTCAGACAATGTGATTAACCCATAGTTTGACTCCTTATCTGATAGGTATAGCCGGTAAGCTTCTGGGGTAAGGATGTTATGCTTTTGCAGGTATAGGATGGTTTCATCAGCAATCTGTCGGGCGAATAACTCACCCAAGTATAGGTCGAGTTGCGAGCTGCCTATTGTCTTGAGCTGTGCCCTCAGAAAAGAATCCTCTGCCTCTACATTCTTTTAAATGAACTGCCGGATATACCCTAAGTGATGCTTCAAAGGATGAAAGAGGATAGGCTGGGGCAGGTCCGAATATCGCATAGCTTTTCTACGCAGGTGAGGTATAGCAAGTAAATTATTTTCCAGCGCAGGCAACCTATCCCCTCCGTATTTCATCTTTATCATGTACCAAGCAAAATAGTGAGGTATTGTGTTTCGTTTTAACTTAAATAAGAGCTTTTGAGCTAAAATTGTTTCGGGAGGATGATAACCGACTGATAGACAAACTATACCTGTCAGTCGGTACAAATCTCCTGTAGGTATAGTATTTGGGAAACTTAGCCCTATATAGAGCACTTTGTAAAGCAAATACCAGTAATTTATTTGCCATCATTTTGGACTGCCGCCTATGATACAGCTGGAAAATATACACAAATACTACGCGGTAGGGCATAACAAACTGCATGTGCTCAAAGGCATCGATATGCACATAGAGGAGGGTGAACTGGTGTCCATCATGGGCTCCTCCGGCTCCGGAAAATCTACACTGCTCAACATCCTCGGCATCCTCGACGACTACGACAGCGGCAGCTATACCCTGGCAGGCACACCCATTCGAAACCTGTCGGCTGCAAAGGCGGCTTATTACCGCAATAAGTTTCTGGGCTTTGTGTTCCAGTCCTTCAACCTACTCTCTTTCAAAAACGCGATGGAGAACGTGGCCCTGCCGCTCTACTACCAGAACGTGGGACGCAAGCAGCGCAACAAACTCGCACTGGAGTACCTCGATAGGGTGGGCCTGAAAGACTGGGCAGAGCACTCCCCCAACGAAATGTCAGGTGGTCAGAAACAGCGGGTAGCCATCGCCAGAGCGCTTATCTCGCAACCCAAACTCATCCTGGCCGACGAACCGACCGGCGCCCTCGACACGCAGACTTCCTACGACGTAATGGACATTTTCAAGGATGTGAACAGCAAGGGGATGACCGTGGTGATCGTGACGCACGAGAACGACATTGCTGCCCAGACCCACCGTGTCATCCGGCTCAAGGACGGTCTGATCGTGAACAGCGACCAACACGCCGAAGAGGCCGTACTGGCAGCAGAGGCGGTAGCAGCGAAAAGCTAAGGTATACGCACAACAATTAACAACCAGCAATCCAAATCATGTTCGACCTCGACAAATGGCAGGAGATACTCGGGACGATGCAGAAGAACAAGCTGCGTACGTTCCTGACCGCCTTTGGCGTGTTCTGGGGCATCTTTATGCTGGTTTTGTTGCTGGGCGCCGGCAAAGGGCTGGAGAATGGGGTATACAACCGTTTTGGTGCCGGAGCCAAGAACAGCATCTATGTATGGACCGGCAAGACGGCGCTGGCCCACCAGGGCATGTCGCCGGGTCGCGAGATAAAGTTTACGAACGAGGATCTGGTATCTGTTAACCGCGACGTGCAGAATGTGCAGCTACTGGCACCGCGCAACCGGGTAATGGGCGAGTATACCATTAACTACAAAACGCAGAACGGTTCTTTCCAGGTGTTTGGTGCCGAGCCTGATTTCCTGAAACTGAACGGGGAGATTCCTTTCCGTGGACGCCTGCTCAATGAGTACGACGAGCGCGAGAAACGTAAAGTAGTAGTGCTGGGTGAACAGGCAAGCAAGGTGCTGTTCGGGGAAGCCGATCCGGTGGGCGAGTACGTCAACATCAAAGGGATACACTTTAAAGTAGTGGGCACTTTTAAGATGCGCGGCAATAACAGCAGTCGTCGCGAAGAGCGGGCTTACATCCCCTTCTCGACCCTGCAGGCCGCCTTTAACCAGCCCAACCAGGTGCAGATGATGGCATTGGTGGCCGAACCCGGTGTGAGTGCCAAAGACATGGAGGGCCGACTCCGCAATTTGCTGGCCGAGCGGCATAAGTTCTCCAGCGAAGACAAAATGGCCATCGGGGTAGAAAACACAGAGGCAGAATTTTTGAAAGTGATGGGTCTATTCAACGGCATCAAGATATTTGTGTGGATAGTAGGTATAGGCACCCTGATTGCCGGCATCGTGGGCGTGAGCAACATCATGCTGATCATCGTGAAGGAGCGCACCCGCGAGATAGGCGTGCGCAAAGCCTTAGGTGCAACGCCCTTCTCCATCGTCAGCCTGATCCTGCAGGAATCAGTGGTGATCACGGCCTTTTCGGGCTACCTGGGCTTACTGGCAGGAACCGGTGTGCTCGCAGGTCTGGAGTATCTGATGGAATCGTCGGGGGCGGAGGCGCCTTTCTTCGCTAGTCCCGAAGTGGACCCCGGTGTGGCGCTGGCCGCCACTTTGATCCTGGTGATTTCCGGCGCCCTGGCCGGCTTGATGCCAGCATTGAAAGCCGCAAGGATTAAACCAATAGAGGCGCTGAGGGCAAGTTGATTTTTGAATGAGTAATTGAGTGAGGGAATTTGCGAGTTAGTGTTTGAGCGATTTTTATTTTTGATTTAACAAGTAGTTAATTGAAGATAAAACTACTGAATCGAATGGTCTTTCATTTTAGATGAATTGTGAGCACGATAATTACTTATAGCCACGACCCAATCATTAACCCAACAACCTAAAACATTAAACTGAAAATCAACCAAACGGATACTCACTACAGGCTTAATAATTCAATCAAAAAGAAATAAACATTCACTCAACCACTCATTCACTCATTCAAAAACTAAAAACCTCACTAACTCACTCAACCACTCCATCACTCCATCAAAACTAAAGCATGATCGACATTGATAAATGGACCGAGATTTATAACACCGTAAAGAAGCACAAGCTGCGTACGGCGCTGACGGCTTTTGGGGTGTTCTGGGGCATTTTTATGTTGGTGTTGTTGCTGGGCGCTGGTAAAGGGCTGGAGAAAGGGATAACCTCTGAATTCAATGTGGCTAAGAATGCCGTGTTTGTGTGGACGCAGCGCACTAGTGTGCCCTACATGGGGCTGAAGGCGGGGCGTTTTATCCAAATGACCAACGACGACATAGACGCCATCCGTGCCTTTGTGCCGGAGGTGGGGGTGATCGCGCCGAGTAACCAACTACAAGGCAGCTTCTCGGTGGTATACGGTACCAAAAGCTCGGCTTTTACCGTGAATGGCGAAACACCGGAAGTGCTGCAGGTGAAGCCAACCAATGTGGTGAGTGGCCGCTTTATCAACCAGAAAGATATAGTGGAGCGCCGCAAAGTAGCCGTGGTAGGGCCGCGGACTTTGGAGTTGCTATTTGCAGAAGGGGTAGACCCGATCGGCAAGTACATCAGCATCAAAGGCATTTACTTTCAGGTGGTGGGCACATTTAAGCCGCTTGGCAAGGACGAAGACGTGGTGCAGGACGCCCAGACCATTTACATACCGAACACCACCTTGCAGCAGGCTTTCAACCAGCCCAATCAGGTGAATTTCTTTGCCATGACGCCAAAGTCAGGTATACCTGCTGCGGTGGTGGAGGAGAAAGTGAAAGCCCTGTTAATGAAGCGGCACAAAGTGGCCCCGACAGATCTGAAAGCTTTCGGATCAGCGAACGTGGAAAAAGAGTTTCAGGATGTGCAGGGGCTCTTCGCAGGTATAGCGGGTTTTAGTTGGCTGGTGAGCATCGGGACCATCGTGGCCGGTATCATCGGGGTGGGCAACATCATGCTGATCGTGGTGAAGGAGCGGACCAAGGAGATCGGTATACGCAAGGCCCTCGGCGCTACGCCCCTGTCCATCGTGAGCCTGATCATACAGGAATCCATCGTGATTACGGGCTTTGCGGGCTACATCGGTTTGCTGGCCGGCACCGGGCTTATCGCGGCCGTTGAAGGCTTTATGGTAGACAACAACGTGCAGGCAGGCTTTTTCGGGCCGCCCGAGGTGAACCCGGCCGTAGCCGTCACCGCAACGGTGCTACTGGTAGTGGCCGGTGCCTTGGCCGGGCTTATACCTGCCACCAAGGCCGCCCGCGTGAATCCGGTAGTCGCCCTGCAGGAGGAGTAATAGGAACGTCGAATCAACAAGATTATAATTGAACAACTACTATGAAAAAGGTTTTTATCGGACTGTTCGTGATCGTTATGCTGGCCTTGTCTGTTTGGCTGGGCCGCTACTTCTACAACAAGGCCAACACCGATCCGATCGTGTATAAAACAGAAGAGCCCTTTGAGACAGACATCGTTAAAAAAACGGTGGCCACGGGCTCTATCGTGCCCCGCAAAGAGGTGGAGGTGAAGTCGCAGGTGTCGGGCATTGTGGAGGAACTCTACGTGGAGGCCGGGCAGATTGTGAAGCAGGGGCAGCTGCTGGCCAAGATCAAGATCGTGCCCAACATCGTGAACGTGAACAATGCCCAGAACACGCTGGAAACCGCCCGCATCAATTTCGACGAAGCCAAGCGCGAACTGGCCCGCTATCAGCAACTCTACGACCAGAAAGTGATCGCCGAGCAGGAATTCAGAAGGTATAAGGCAGACCACGACCTGAAGCGCGAAGCGTTGCAATCGGCGGAGAGTAACCTACAGTTGGTGCGCGAAGGCGCCTCGAAGCGCAGCGGACAGGCTTCGAACCTGGTGTACTCCACCATCGACGGCATGCTACTGGACGTACCGGTGAAAGTGGGTACCTCTATCATCGAGCGCAACAACTTCAACGAAGGCACCTCTATCGCCACCGTGGCCGACATGCGCAGCCTGATTTTTGAGGGCAAGATCGACGAGTCGGAGGTGGGCAAGCTGAAGGAGAACATGGACCTGTTGCTGACCATTGGTGCCATCGAAGGCCGCGTGTTCAATGCCAAACTCGAGTACATCGCCCCGAAAGGCGTGCTGGAAGAGGGTTCCATCAAATTCCCGATCCGCGCCAAGGTACTGCTCGACGAGAAGGACTTCATCCGGGCAGGGTATAGCGCCAACGCCGACATCGTGCTCGACAAACGCGAGAAAGTAATGGCGGTGAAAGAGAGTTTGCTCAAGTTCGAGAAAGACAAGTCGTTTGTAGAAGTGGAAACCGCTCCGCAGGTATTTGAGAAGCGCGAAGTGAAAACCGGTTTGTCGGATGGCATTAACATCGAGGTGGTATCCGGGTTGAAGACATCTGAGAAAGTGAAGGTGCCGGATGCGAATGCGACGCAAAGTATTTAATTGTTTTGTTTAAGGTGAGAGAAAAGAGCGGGCTTAGCCCGCTCTTTTTATGCCTGCTCCAGTAGTTGCCCTGCTATTCATACTGGAGGTATAGCGAAGCTAATGGTGCGAGCATCTACGCTCGTGTCTACTATAGTGGGGCCTCTGGCTCAGGTATAGGTATAGCTCGCGGTATAACTATACCTATTGGCGTAGCTTCAGCCTATCTATACCTTAACCTATATTGTTTTATAGCTTCGCCTGTGCGGCGGGCACCTACTTTTTTTCTTGATAAAAAAAGTAGGCAAAAAAATCAAGATTCCCCAAACTCGCTGACCGCTCAAACAGTGGGTAATCATTTTGTGCACCAGGCTAAAGTGATTTATTCCATAGCTTCGGGGGCAAGTTAGTCTTGCTATACCAGCCAGTGGTCATGTGCTTCGAGGCTAGTAGTAGTCACAGGCTCCCCGCCTGGGGGTAGGGGCCTCTTAAAGGATAAGGAGGGGCAGGGGTGGTTGGACCCGGTATTGCAAATGAACTGCTGTAGCTACACACCTATACCTGACAATTAAACAGGGACAGAAAATCCCCTCTCGGGAGGGGCAGGGGTGGGTTAAATCAGTAGCAACCCAAACTGCAGAAACCACGAAGCTATACCTGAGAGATGGTAACGCCTAAAAATCCCTCCTCAGAAGGAGACAAGGGGATGACAATCGTGCACATCTCCTTTTCTTCAGTTGAATTAGCTCCCCCCTGTTTTTAGAGGAAAGTCCTGCCACTCAGTTAAACAACCACTGCAGCGCAAAATGCGAAGGCAGGTAGATACAGATCGGGAAAAACAACATAGCCAGTGCAAAGTACAGTCCTTTAGGTATAGCCTGCTGCGGTTCGCTGCCAAAGCCGAATACCCAGTTCACGTTCTCTCTAGGGTCGGTGAGGAAATAGCTGAGCGGCAGCACGACCCAGGCCAGTGCCGTTTGGTACCAGATGGCGCGGGTATCGTAACCCCATTCTATCAACAGCCAGATTACGATGGCCGGCAGAAAGACGTGGAACAGCGACAGCCCCCGCAGAAACAGGCTCTTATCCGGATGAAACATGTAATTGCTCAGCCCCAACAGCTCCCTGCCAGTGAGCAGCCGCCCGAAGTAGTCTACGTTCCAGACAAGCTCCAGCCCCAACACGCCCACCGCCATCATGCTCAGCAAAAGGTGATTCTCCGTCCAAAGCACAATGCCAACCGAGAACAGCGCCACATCTGAAAACCACAGGAAATTGCCCGGTCCATAGTGTTTCCAGTATACCTGCACCAATACCAGCAGAAACAAGGTATAGCTTATCGGCAACCAGAGCGGAATGGTATCAGGCATGAAAACAGTAGCGTTTGATCGATCATCTTATACCTGACTTAGCTGCGAAAGGATAGAAAGAGTCGGGGTGAAGCGCCAAATTATACCTAAGGCTTAACCATTGACTGTCAGACAAGTAAAACATTATAAGAGATTGATTTATAATAATTTAAAATGTTGGCTTATGAAACGTGAGGATATAAGTGTCAGGAGGGCAGTGGTTTATTTTTTGGTATTGCTGAGCGGTTTTGCCTACGCCTGCGACGACGATAATGAGGACGACTTACTCGAAAGTGAGGTTGCCTTCACAAATGTGGAGCTGTCCGGTGACAACGAGGTGCCAGCCGTTACCACAAGTGGATCGGGATCACTCACCGCGACCTACGACCGGAGTACTCGGATATTGACGTATAACTTTAGCTGGACACTCGGCAACGCAGCTGACAACACAGTAGGCATACACTTCCATGGTCCGGCTCTGGCCACCGAGAGTGCTCCTGTCGTGATACCGATCGAAAACCACCCCACGAGCTATACCGGTTCAGTGACAGGCACGACGCGGGCGTTAACCCAAAACGAAGAAGAGCAGTTAATCGATGGCAAGTGGTACCTGAACATACATAGCACCACTTACCCGAACGGCGAGTTGCGCGGGCAATTGCTGCGTGGTGAGAACTAAGGAGGTGCCAATGTGGTGAAGTGCTTTTATGAACGCCCATTTGACAATAAGGCAGGTATAGGTGTACCTTTGCATTAAATCAGAATACTTTATGCAATTGGCTACTACCGAGGCGACCGTCCAGATACTTGACTTTGAACCGCAGCATGCCGGCGATTTCCGGGCTCTCAACGAGGAGTGGATCACGCGCTTTTTTGTGATGGAAGAGGCTGACCATAAATCGCTGGGCAATCCGCAAAGCTACATCATCGACAAGGGCGGGCATATTCTGATGGCCAGCTACCAGGGCGAGATCGTAGGTACCTGTGCATTGATTAATGATGGCAACGGCGTGTATGAGCTGGCCAAGATGGCGGTGACCCCTAAAGCGCAGGGCCTGAAGATCGGAAAGCTCTTAGGCGAGGCAGCCATCCGGAAAGCCCGGGAAGTCGGTGCCCGCATGATATACCTGGTGTCCAACCGCAGGCTCGACACGGCCCTGAACCTGTATCGTCGACTGGGCTTTGTGGAAGTGCCGATGCCGCCGAGCATTTACGAACGAGCCGACATCAAAATGGAGTTGCCTTTGTAAGGAAGGTATAGGGATAGAGGTATAGCCTTTAGATCAGGCTGGATTGGCTGTTTACATCCTGGCGGGCAACACCCACTGTCATCCAGCAACCTTTGTACATGCCCTTTCGCTGCTTGGCCAGTATGAATAAATAGGGCACTTGCTCCCCACTCGCCCCCTTGATGACCACGAGCTGGTAGGCCGTGTTGTCTGTTATCACCATCTTCCCGGTTTTGTATGAAACGAAGTTGAGCATGGGGCTGTAGGCTGGGTCACGCACCATCATCCGGAAGTGGTTGAGTGGCCCCAGACTTACCCGGCTGGTTGGCGATGAGAAATTGAAAACCGTGATGATACCGCTATCCGTCATGTCGTTTCGTTGAAGGGCATGGAGCTGTATCTTGATGACTTCGCGGGGAGAAAGTGCAGTAGAGGGCTTCAGAAACCGGGCTTTTGAGTTCATAACCGTCCTGGCTTCGTCCGAGGTGTAGCGTATATTATCTTCCGCACTCATCTCGGGCATAGCCGGAAACTGTACCCACAGCAACACCAGCAATACGACCCCTACACCGAGCAGGAGTTTGTCGTATATGTTTTCAAACCCTCTCATGTTCAATATGTACTTTATATAGGGCTAATAAGTTGTTAATAAAACATTTTGCCATGTGAACGGATATTTTTTTCGGGTAAAGGCTCGTGCGCATCTATCAAATTGAGAAGATTGCGTATAAAAATTGGATTTTTACTTTATGCGCCATTTTCTGACATACCTCTTCCTCTCGATTCGCAGCTGGCTGGCAAAGCAGCCACTCGTGCAGCGCTTTTACCGGCGGTTTCCGGGGCTCTCCGGTTTCCTGCTGCGGCGTTTCGATACCACTACTTTTGTTGGGTTGCCCCTCACTATTCTGGTGATGGTCATAGGAGTCAATGCTGCGCTGCTCTCCGAGCTTGCCGAAGATGTTATCGAATCAGAGGGGGTGGTGCATGTCGACAGAACGTTTACTAGCTTCCTCTATAGCATGCGCAGCGAGTGGCTGAGCCAGACCTTCTATGCCCTCACCCAACTGGGTACCCGGGAGGCCGTGTTTGCCGTTGGTGGTCTGGCCTCTATCGTATTTTTATACAACCGGCGCTATACAGCGGTGCTGGCTTTTTGGCTGACCATGGCAGGTACGGGACTTTCGGTGCAGTATGGCAAGAAGTTTATCAGCCGTGACCGGCCCACTGAAGTGGCTTTCTACCCGGAGCATAATTTTTCTTTCCCGAGCGGACACGCCACTACCAGCATGGCGCTTTGGGGGATACTGGCCTATTTCGGATACCGCCACCTGTACCGGAGACGCTCGCGCATCGTCGTGCTGGCCGGAGCCGGAGCATTGATTTTACTGATAGGTTTCAGCCGAATATACCTGGGGGTGCACTTTCTCTCGGATGTACTGGCGGGCTTTCTGCTGGGCGCCATGTGGGTGCTGCTGGGAATCAGCATTGTGGAGGTGATGGGCTACCTCAGGGCCCGCAAAAAGCTACAGGCCTCTCCCTAGTATATAGCCCTTATGCTATCTCTTTGGCGGCTTCTGCGTACAACACCTGACGCATACAACTAAGGCTTCGTTGGGTACGGAGTGCCGACAATGAAGCCGTGGTTGCACTAACCGTGCGACCCGTTATGGGTTTTAAGTCGGAAGAGGCTG
>NZ_JALKAA010000013.1 GCF_024171605.1 Pontibacter sp. HSC-36F09
ACACCCTCAGGGCCACCCCGTACTCGGGAAGCAACGGTACCGGAACGGCCGGAACGCCGCTCACCATCACCTTCACCGTGGTCAACAATGTGAGCGTAGCATTGGCTAACAGTTCATTACAGGAGCAGAGATCACCTGAAGCAGTTCGAGCAGCATACGTTTATCCGAATCCATCTAGTGATGGTCGTGTTAAATTAAAGGTGTTCACTGAGAATCATGAACAACTGCAGTACAGCTTAGTGAATTCTATTGGAGAGAGGCTTTACTCTGGTACATTGACGAAGGAAGCTGCGTCAAATCATGTAGACTTCGACTTCTCTGAGAAAATGAAGGAACCAGGAGTTTATTTCCTGAAAGTGGAAGGACCTAGTGTTAAAAAAGTATTTAAATTGATGAAAACACTTTAAATAGTAACTAATAAATAAAAAGGTCCCGGTCTAAATGTTTAGGCTGGGACCTTTTTATTATTTGCTTAGAAAGCAACTAAATTAGCCTATCATAGGATAGCTAATAAATTGTAACATTCTGTTTTTGTTATACCTATAACTTATGCAGCTGAAAATACCCCAGATGCATCTCGTCTTCCGGACCGGCTATACCTGGCGTGATAACGAGTTTGTAATGCTCTTTGTCTTCCGCCGTCAGGATGTCTTTTACTTCAAAAACCTCGTCTACATCCACACCAAATTTATCGTCGATGTGTGACGTGGCGCCTTTAAAACCCGTGTGCTTGTAGAAGGCTGTTTGCTTAGCCTGTTGCACAGCACCAGCCTGGTCTTTCGCCACAGCCAGCATCTTGTAGTGGAATTCATCGAACTCCCCTTGTTTATACCCGCCCAGGTTCAGGAAAAAGAGCTTGTCAGCAGTTGAGGGCGCAGCAGCTTCCTCTTTCGACACTACTTTGATCTGGAAACCGTTCACCTGCGTCACTTCACGCCAGGCATCCACATGGATATTGCCCTTTGCTTCCGGCCAGAAAGCTTTGATCGCCGGCACCAGGTCGCTTACTTTTTCGCCTATGGCAAAGAACATGTCGTGCTGCTCCGTGTTGCGACCAGCTGGCCGGCAACCTAGCATGAGCATGAAGAGTTTTGGGTTTTGCATTTGAGTTTAGTTTGGTGTAAATTTTTGTTTTAAGTTATAAGATGGGTTTAGAGTACCCATTCATACCTTTTAAAATAAAGCTAGGAGTCGTGCTAGATTGTCATCATTGTGCCTTTTTTGTCTGAATCAGTACATAGGGCCCCTACACCAAGTATTTACAGGATTTTAAGATTTTCAGGATTCCCATGCACGATTAACATCCCCCTGCCCCCTTCGAAGGGGGACTTCCGTCCATTGCCAGTTTATAGGTATAGCTTCGTCGTTCAGTTCACGTTTTGCAATACCGTGTCGAACCACCCCTGCCCCTCCTTGTCCAAGAAGGGGAATCTGTTGCCGCTATTCAGAAGGTATAAGCGGTGTGGCAAATGGAGATTGTATATTTCACCCGCACCCTTGACACGCATCGAAGACATCCTTGACCCTTGAGCTACGAAGCAAATCACTTTAGCCAGGTGCACTTTTGACAATTTTTTGTTTGAGCGGTCAGCGAGTGGGGGTAGGGGCCCTCGATTCAAAATCGTCTTGACTTTTTTGCTTACTTTTTGTGTCAAGACAAAAGTGAGTGCCCGCCGCACAGACGAAACAGCAGCCCGCCTGGCCAAGGCACGCTATGCAACAGAGGCAGTTGTTATACCTATACCTGGGCCGGAGGCCCCACCATAGTAGACACGAACGTGGACGCTCGCGCCAAGAAACACAGCCCCGCCGGCCAGGCCAAAAACCTCCCCTCTTACTTATACCCAATAATCGAAGTAAACGTAACCTTCCGCATCGGCTGCCGTGACACCGGATTGATCGCCTCTACAACTCCCTCCGCTTTGAGCGCCTCCAATGCTTCTTTGTAATTTCCCCTGATATAATTCGTGCCGATATTATGATGCCGGTAAATGCTGTCGATTGGGAGGTTGTGGTAATAGGCACGCTTGCCTGCCAGATCGGTAATCAGGTTTTTAATTGAGTAACGGTACTGCTCCTGAAATAACGACAGCTGATGCTTGATATTGGCTCCGAAAAGCGGCACCCCGTCTTCCTGGTAGTCGCTGTACATGAGCATGAGCTCTTTCATTTTCATGTAAGGCGCATCGTTCTTCGACACAAAAAACAGGTAGTGACTGGTCTGGTTCTTCTTGGGCAGACTGATCTTGAAGCGGAACGTCTTGTAATCCTTCTCCCGGAAAACGTCCTCGAACTGATCTACCATAAAGTCTTCGCGCTGACCGGCATCCTGGTAGCGGTCACAGAATTCGCGGATCTTCTGCAGACGCTCCTTGCCAAACACATCGGCCATAATGCTATCATCTGTAGCGCCCTGCACAACAGCCCGAAGTTTGGCCGGTGTGAAGAGCATGAACAGATCGAGTCCCCAGCGGCGCACCGACTGCAAGAGCAATTGCTGCGAAAACTCGTAGCCAAAGGGGTCCAGGTATAGCAAAGTAGGCACATCGTTGCCGAGGAGCTTGGCGAGCGTTGCCAGGCTTGCTTCTTCGTGCAATAGCACTGGCTTGTGCTGAAGGTCCTGGTAGTAAGGCAGCTGCTGCAGGTTCTCTTTTAGTTTGGCGGTGACGGTCTTTTTCTCATCATTGAAAAAAGTACGCACTACTTTGTTGAGGTTATACTTGTCTGTTGCCCCGAAAATGCTGTTGAGCACCCGGACCGGTGTGGCAGGCTTGCCGTCCTCAGTCTTCCCATCACCGGCGTACAGGTCGATAAAGGCCAGCACCGGGTTAGACTTATAGCGCTGACCCTGCAGCTGGGCACTGCACCAGGCCTTAAAAAATTCGTTCAGCAGTTCAGATTTGATCTCGGCGCTGCTACGCTGTTCTATAAAAAAATCGTTTGTATCGGCAGTGGACATGGAAAAAGGTCAATTCTGCCCGTCCGGCAGGTATAGCAATCTGACTTCCTATACCTGTGGGGTGGGCCAATGTTTTATGGATAGGTAAAGTTAGGGCTTGTTTCAATTATAACCTTAATTTTGCAGCATGAAACTGACTGGCAACATTCTCAACATTAAAAACAAGCGCGACGACCGCAATGCAGGTATAGCCATTGAGGTGGACAAGATCGAATATGTGACCTACAAAAAGGATGGCAAGTATTTTCAGCCTTTCAACTTGGAGGTCGAATTGGAAAAACCGCTCGTGATCACGGGAGATCAGTTGGCCCGCAAACCGGAGAAGCATCTGCAGGAAGGCGAGTATGATTTCGATGTGTATGACAAGGAAGACGGGGAATATGTGCTCAACGAGAACCGGTTTTTGTCGGTGCTGCTGGTATACGACGAATTTGAGCAGGAGCATGTGCTATCGTCGGTAGAGTATACAGTTACGATCTCAAACGAGGAGTTCAAGGTTTTGAAAGAAGAGCAGCATAAACTTCGCCAGTCCCGAAAAGGCCTGGGCAAAAAGAAGAAATAGCCGGCCGCTCATCCGGTATAAAACAGAAAGACCTGCTTCAAGCATCGCTTAAGGCAGGTCTTTCCTTTTCATGTTCCGTCAAACATGGAAGCAATTCTTCCAAAAAGCTTCTACAAGCTTTATTTCAGGTTTACACCTGTCTGAACGATAACATAATGTCTATACCAAGGTATACGCAAGTCAACTTACAAGGTTAATGTTCAGACATTTACTTTTTATTCATACCCAGGTATATACCATACCCGATCAGGCCGGCGCCCACGGCAAAGAGCACATACTGCTTTTGTTTAGTATCCAGGCCGTTGTAGGTATCCAGTCCGAACTTGCCTGGATTTTTCACAACGTTCATGATCTCACCCGGATTTTCCATCAGGTAATTCAAAGGATTCGAGGGTTTTGATGTATTGGTTTTCATGTTTTTCAAGTGGTTTATTTTGCTTTCTTCTCTACGGAAGCCATGCGTAAGAAGATATGAAATATGACCTGCATCGGCCTGCCGATGTGCTTTTTTAGTTGCCCGTGCGAATCAGTTCTTCCAAAGTGCTGCGTTTGCGCTCTTCCGGCTTCTCTCCTTTGCTGAACTTATAGCGTAGCGTAAACCCAACGTTGCGCTGCCTGAAATACTGGTTCCAGTCGCTGACGTTGCCTTCGCCCACAAGGGCACTGATGATCAGGTCCTGGGTTTTGAAAATGTCGTTTGCGTTGACGCTCAGCTCCAGTGTTTCATCCAGAAAGCTTTTCTTCACTCCCACGTTCACCCACCAGCGCGGGTCCACCACATAGAGGGCATAGGCTGCCGGGCCCTGGTATACCCCGTTCACTTCCATCTTTATCTTCTTGGGCAGCATAATGGTGTGGTTCGTCTGCAGCATGTAAAACACCTGGTCGTTGATCATCTGCTGCTTGTTCACCACGGCTGAAAACTCATTGTAAGAAAGGAGCATGGTGTTGCTGCTCTCCCAGTTTTTCATGATCGTAAACGGCACAATGGCGATCAGGCTCAGGTTGCGGGATTTGGGCACGTTGCCGACATAGTAGATTGTAGTCGACGTCTCAGGTATAATCTCTGGCAACTCGGCGATCACATCGCGGTTGAGCTGGTAGTTGAGCACCAGGTTATAAGTCTTTTTAAACACCTGCGTGATGCCCATGGCGTGGGTGTACTGTGGACGCAGATCCGGATTTCCCTGCCAGTAGGTATAGGGATCGCGATAGGCAAAGAAGGGGTTGAGTTGACCGTAGTTCGGACGCTGGATGCGCCGGCTGTAGTTGTAGTTGATCTGGTAGTTATCGCTCACTTCCTGCTGCACAAACAGGCTGGGAAATAGATTGAGATAATCACGATCGTTCACATCCCTGGTTGTAATCGACTCTCCCCGCGAGGTGGTATATTCTGCCCGCAAACCGGCCTGCACGCTCAGTTGCTCACCCAGTTTGGAGTTCAGGTTAAGGTAGCCCGCATAGATGTTCTCATCATACACAAAGTGGTTCGTGCGTCGTTCATCCAGTTGCAGTTTTTCGCTGTTGTTAAAGTAAAAGCGGGAGTCATTGTCAGAAACTACCCGGCTGGCCTTTGCTCCTAATTCCAGCTTCCGGCCGTTGGCGAGCGGACGAGTAAAATCTACTTTGGCCGCAAAAATATCAAACTCGTTGGGCGTGTTGGTATACAGGAAGTCCTGCGTTGGCGGCAATCCGGTTTCCAGGTCATAAAAGTAATTGAAAAAGTTGGCGTCGCCTCTGTTTTTGATCTTCACAAAATCCAGGTCGGCGGTAAGCGTCGTGCCGATAGTGTCGTACTTGCCCATGTAGTGCAGGTTGGTAGTGAAGTTGGTGAAGCGGTTTTGGTTAAAGTTATCTGCATCAATAAATTGCGTCGGCTGGTTAGGGGCATTTCCGATATAGGTTTCGGTCAGGAAGTCGGCGTGCAGTTTGTTGGTGTTGAAGTAGCCCATTACGCCTACGCTGTGGCGGTCGTCGAAGCTGTAATCCGTACCCACCCGAACGGCAGGAGGTCCCTGCACTTCATAATTGCCGGTAGCTACTTGGTCGAAATGAGTCGTGCTTTCGTCTCCCTGGAAAACCCTGTTAAAGGTGGCATCGCGACCGCCTACTCGGCGTGCCATATCCAGGTTTAGGAAAGAGTTCCAGGGTCCGGTTCTGTGGTTGATGTTGCCCCCGGTAGAGAAGCCGTACTGCTTGCCATTGTAGTTGGCACCTGCATAAGCACTTCCGTTTATACCTTGCAGCGTGTTCTTTTTCAGGTTGATGTTCAGGATGCCAGAAGAGCCTTCGGCATCGTACTTGGACGAAGGGTTGGAAATAATCTCGATATTGCGGATGTTCTCGGCTGACATACCTTCGAGGAGCGAACGCAGGTCGCGGGCGGAGAGGTAGGTCAGTTTTCCGTCCAGCATAATGGTTACCCCTGCCCTGCCATTCAGCTGTATGTTGCCTTCCTGGTCTATGAATACGCCCGGCAAGGTGGCCAGCACATCATAAGCCGTCCGTCCTGCCGCCAGTGCCGTTCCTTCTATGCTCACCACCATGCGGTCTGCTTCCTGGGTGATGGTGGGACGGAGCGCCTCCACCGTTACTTCCTTCAGCTGGGTTGTGCTGGGCACCAGCCTGATATTCCCGACCGCCGTCTCTGGTTTTGCCGCGTTGACTGCCACCCGACTAATAAACTTTTTCTGATAACCCAGGAAGCTGATGGCCAGCTGGTAATTGCCAGGTGCTATACCTTCAAAAGAAAAGCGGCCATTGGCATCGGTGAGTGCGCTCTGCAGTGCCTGCGTATTGCCGGACTGGAGCAGGGCGACTGTTGCATACTCAATAGGCTTTCCTGTTAGCGAGTCAGAAAGTGTGCCCGATATTTTACCAGCTTCCTGCGCCCATGCAGCACTTGAAACGGACAGGAAAAGGCATAGCAATCCCATCAAAAAAAGTACACTTTTTTTCATAGCCTATCGAATGATGATTTTAATCTTCCGCCTTTATATTTGTGGGGATAAGCTAAAGACAATCATTTCGCGGCACAGTTGCATCCGCTCCAAATTAAATCTGCCACCTTGCTGCATTTCGGGCAATAGAATTGAGAAAACCACGTATAGGAAGCTGCAATTAAAAAATTAAGACTTACCCATGTTTCCGCTTCAGCAAGTGTCGCTTCTGCTCATACTTACTACTACCCTCTTCGAAACTTTCGCAAACCTGGACCTGGCCATGTTGCAACTGCTGAATGGCAACCGGGCAACAGACTTGGATTTTGTGCTGCTCACCCTGACAATTACCGCCTACGGACTTGGTGCCTTAGTACCGCTTTGCCTATACCTGGCGGGGCACTTCGGGCGGATGGTTTCGCTTAAGCTAAAGGCCTATCAGTATGTATTTGCCATGGGGTTGAATATTCTGTTTATTGGCTTACTGAAGTACACCATCGATCGTCCCCGCCCATTTGTGACCCACGACACGATTGAGCAGATTGCAGAAGCCAGCAGTCCCTCCTTTCCTTCAGGCCACACGGCTTTTGCTTTCACGGCGGCCGTTGTGCTTGTACTGATGTTCCGCAACCCAGCCCTGCGCGGCCTCCTGCTGACCTGGGCCTTTCTTGTGGCCTACTCCAGACTGGCCCTGGGCGTGCACTACCCCAGCGACGTGCTCGGCTCCATGCTACTCGGCTCTGCCGCTGCCTACCTTGCCACCTACACCTTCCGGAAGCATCGCGAACAATTTTATACCTTGCTCAGGCGAGGCCGGAATTTGAGAATAGTGCGGTAGGTATAGTATTTCTTTAAGGTGCAACCTATCAGTTAAAAACCCGCTAAACCCAACTCTGATAATTGACACATCCGTTTTTTGAAACGTGTAGTTGCGTTTATAAACGCTTATAGATTTTTCCTACATTGGCTGAGCATTATCTAGGGTATTTCCTGGCGCGAAAACTTGGTAAATCCACTCAGGAAAAGAATCTAACAAATCACCTTAATCGCTTGGTTTACATAAACTTTGACTCTGCAACCAGCCTCCCGCTGGGAAAAGAGCGAGTATGTTGTAGAGTTACTGTAAAAGCACTATATTAGTAGAGCGCTATGGAACCTATCAGGCGAAGCCGCACACCGGAAGAAGTGAGTGAACCAGACAAAAACCACCTTCGCATATAAGGCAGATAAACGTCATAGTGTCGTTTATACAGTAGTTGGTAGCAATACAATTTAAAATGCAGTACTTAAGATTAATGACTCAGAGTGACCCTAAGGGTATCGGTGTAAAAAATGGAATTTATCAATGTGAAATAATTCCAGACTTATTTTCTAATCCTGAAGGCTTCAAAAACCTTTTAAGTGAATTTACTATTAAATACGATTTTGACAAGAACCAAATTGAACCAGCGGACTTAGATTTTGAATATGTTAAATTATTAAAGAAAGCCAAAATCACTGACATCATAAGCTATTCTCCTTCATTAAGAGAGTTCCAGTTCATTTTAAGTTCTAAAGCTAAGGGATTACTTGAAGGACTAAATATTCCTAATTGTAGATTTTATACAACGAAACTCTACGATTACAATGGCAATCAAGTTCATGATAACTTTTACATGCTTCAAACCTCATATTTAGGCTATGAAGCAATCAATTTTGAAAAAAGCATCTTTTATTTTGGGTCTGAAATTTCAGGCAAGAGATATCAGAAAATAAACAATTATGAAGAGTTTAGGAAGGCATTAGACTTAAATCCTATCCTAACCACAGAACATGTAGGTATAAAGAAGGAGTTTGTCAATTCAGAATTTATAAATACACGACTTGGCGGGCCATTGGTTTCTGAAAGGTTATGGGATAGGTGGAGTAATTTTGAGGTTACAGGAATAAAGGTATTTGGAAGGCAAACAGCACTTGTGGAATAAAAGTACAGCTACCAACAATAGCTAAAAAACACTAAAGCGGTTTTTAGCTACGGCCCGTTGGGCAGCATTTTTAATCAATGAAACATATTATACTAACCTTTCTCTTTTGCTTCACCATAGCTTCCCTATTTGGGCAGGCTACATCATTGAAGATGCCAGAAGAAGAAAATAAGGAATGGTTAACAGCCTTGAAATCGCGTGGCAAAGTCGAGCAGCTTTCAATGGTTAAAAAAAGGTTCTTTTTGCCACAACCTGCAAGAGATGATTTAAGTGAAATAAATTTTGCTGTTCCAATTTTAGTCATAGATGGAATAGCAGTAACAGACAAGTTAAGCGACAGTTCACGTGAGCAGCTGTTTCATCTTTTAACTGAAGAAACAGTCAAAGAAATAGCTGTACTTGATGAACAGCCAGAAGAATTATATATCAACAGAAGGTGGACTGGAATAATTGTAGTGGTACTAAGCGATAAGAAGGTAAGCAGGAAACTACAGAAGATTAAAATAGAATAACGATAGCCCAACAACCCAACAAGGTGCATAATTTAGGCTTCAACTATGCCTCACCCACATTATAGCACGAGCACGGTTAGGGGTAATAAGAATTAATTGAAAAAGCTCATTTACATTTTCATTGCTTTTTGTATCACTCTGGTTGGCTGTAACAAGCTGGATATGCAAGAAAAGTGCTTTCTCGATTTCAGATTGGGAATGCGAAACTATGATTACGTTAAAACTGCCAAAGCACTCATAGAAAAGGACATTCTTCAAAAATTAGTAATCAAAGAACCTTATGAACTTGATAAGAAAATTTTAAAAATCAAGTTTGGTGATATTGGCTTGGAGGGGATTATTGAGCCAATCTTCTTCACAGACCGACTTGACCAGCTAAGAATCTTTTTCGGAGAAGGTGTCGGTTATGAGCAAAACAAGAAGGTGACTATAAGGGACTATGAGAAAGTTGTCAGGAAACTAAGTACTGAATACGGACAACCTCTTGAAAGTAAAAAGGATTCTGAGACAGAGCATCGATTTACAAGTTGGGAAACAGAAAGCTATAAAGTGACAGCATTGTTCGTACCAGAATACGAATTGTCTAAAGACCAAATCAATATTTTCTTCGAGCCAACAAAAGAACTAGAAGAAAGTTTAGAACAATACAACAAAGAAAAGAAACTGCAAAGAGAATAGAATTACTTCCACCAACAACTAAGGCTTCGTTGGGTACGGAGTGCCGACAATGAAGCCGTGGTTGCACTAACCGTGCGACCCGTTATGGGTTTTAAGTCGGAAGAGGCTG
>NZ_JALKAA010000014.1 GCF_024171605.1 Pontibacter sp. HSC-36F09
GTGCAAAGGATTCGCAAAAACATCGCTAAATTAGACCTTAGACCCGAAGATGTGGGCTTCGCAACGGCTTGAGAAATAAACGTTAGTCAGGATTTGATTTATAAGCTTCTTACAAATTAGAACTATGAAAACATCAATGTACGTAGCTGTTTTGCTTTTGGCTTCTTTTGGTTGCTCGTCAGTTGCTCAACTGCCTGAACGTCAAGTAGTGCATCCTACTGATAACAACTTGTATCTGGGCTCTAAGTATAAAAATCAGCAGGGTTTATTAAACGAGCAGGGAATACCTCTCAAGCCAGTGAATTACTTCAACTATGACGATTTCAGGGGCTTTAGCCCCTATGGGCGCATTATTGCCGAAGCCCCATATGACACTGCTAAAGATTTAAGTAAGATTTCAGCCGAAAAGGTGGGGTTTTATCATGAACTGAAGGTGGACTCTTCTACAGTCAACTCCCTATCAGAAATCTTGCTGAAAGCAAACAGCCCCGTACTTAACAACTTCTACACAGGCAAAGAAACCTATCGGTTTGTCTGGAGCAGAGCTTTCCATGATGATTATGTTTTTGAGTTGTACAAGCAGGACAAACAGGCGATCCTTCACACAACAAGAATTGACAAGCAGACTGGAGCACTTGAGAAATCAGATAAGGTAATCCCCCTAAAACAGTTTGAAGAGTTTAAGAAGATCCTTACAAGAGGGAACTTCTGGGCTATAGAACCCTATCGGTGGGCTTTACAAGTAGATGGTTCCTCTTGGACAGTCGAGGCACACGTGCCTGTTGGTTATAAGGTTCTAAGCCGTTCCAACCCTGGGTTAGTTCATGAAGATGAACTGCTTCTCAGGAAAGCAGGGCAATGGCTTATAAGCAGAGGAGAAATTGATGTAAAGGAAGTATATTAACGTCTGCAACTGTTAAAGAAAAAAGTATGCCAACAATGCGCATACTTACCCCTCGCTAAGGCTGCGGGCATCGCATACACCAGCCCGTCAGACTGTCTAATAACATCTTTCTTCCTACAACTTTTATCATGCTAAGCGGCTAAGTGATAATAGACTTATCCACTTGCGCTATGAAATTCAAAAACGGCTGCAGCCGCGGCGAGGTTGCCGGTGGCGGGGCCAGCCTGGAGGAGCTGATCTCCCTGGGCAACGAGGTCCGCCTTATCGACGCCTTTGTCAATTCGCTTCCTTTGGAGCAGCTTGGCTTCCGCACCGACTTTGCCGAGAACGGGCGCCCGGCCTACCATTCCGCTATCCTGTTGAAGCTGCTGGTTCTACGGCTACCGCATCCGCTCCTCTCGCTGCCCGGAGGGCGAGTGCGGCCGTACCCTGGAAGTGATGTGGTTTTAGAGCGAACAGGTCCCAAAACATAAAACTAACGCCAACTTACTTCTTAAGCTACAGCCTACTATGACATGGTCTTACATGCCACTGTAAGCATCGAGACACTTTATAATGAACGGCAGCGAACTTTTGGCCTGGGATTCCACCAAGTTTCAGCCTTGAATATCAAAGCAGGACATTCGTATGCAAGGCCATTTTGCAAACCAACTGGCCTACTTTGATCATAATGGCCTATTTTGCAGCTGCTATGAAAAGAAACATCTGGTTAAGTAAAAGCCTATACAACGTCGAAGCCCCAGCCGTTTTCGTCGAATAAAATCGGTGAATATGTGGGAGGATAGTTACTTGGTCTGTGAATAAAACAATAGCTCATGGAACAGACCTTTTCTCCCAAACTTTTGATTTTTATACTCACCTGCATCTGCCTGTCGCTAGTGTCGGCTATACCTGTATTAGCGCAGGGCAAGGTGAGCGGCACAGTGAATGATGATACATCGAATGCAGCACCCTTTGCTACCGTAACACTTTTGGCAGCAACAGACAGCAGCTTGGTAAAAGGTAAAGTCACCGATGAACAGGGTCGGTTTGAGTTTGAAAACCTGCCGTTTGGCCAATATATGGTAGCAGTGAGGTTTGTAGGTTTTCAGCCGGCTTATTCCATACCTGTTCATGTTCGGACGGAGCAACCAACACAAGATATTGGCATTTTGCGACTGCATCGGAACGACAACCAACTAGGCGAAGTGTTGATACAGACGCAGCGGCAGGTGGTGGAGCGCAGCCCCGACCGCTATACCTTGAACGTGGAGGCCAGCACCTTTCAAACTGATAACTTGCTGGATATTTTCAGGTCCATGCCATTTGTGCAGGTGCAGGGCGAGAGCGTGTCGGTGAACGGGAAAGGCGGTATCCTGATTCTGTTGGACAAGGTGCAGATGCCCGGCGCCACGCTGCAATCCATTATGACGACCATGACGGGCGATGAAATAGAGAAGATTGACTTTATCACAAATCCGTCTTCCCGCTATCCTGCCAACATCAGCACCGTGATCAGCATTACCACCAAAAAAGCCCGCACCCTAGGTATAACAGGTTCTGCCAGAAGCACCGTGTCGCAGGGTATCAGGAGTAGGGGGCTGGTAGGCACCTCGCTCACCTACCGCCAGCAAAAGTGGGTGAGCAATCTCAACCTGAACTACAACAGATCGCTGACCCACTCCGAACACAATGGCTACAGGGTGCCCCTCAATGGCAGCGGCCCTGTGCTGCGTGAGTATGGCTTATTTAGGTACAGCAACACCATCCCTTCGGTAAGGGGCATGTATGAGTATAAGCTGTCTGATAAGCACGCACTCGGTATACAAACTAACTACGTGCAAACAAGAGTGGACGATAACACCTCGCTTAGCAAGCGAATCGACTTTGCAAAGCAGCTCAACGGCATAACAGACTCTACCTTAGTGGCAGACGGCCGGGAATATTCCACCAGGCATGTACAGACCTACAGCCTTTACTACACGGGCAAGCTCGACAGTCTGGGCAAGTCGCTGGACCTTATCTTCACCTATACCCCGATTCAGGGCAACACCACGAACGAGATGCTTTCGCAAAACATGTATGGGCCTGATGGCAGTCTGTTAGGGTCTTTGAGAAGGGTAAGAAACGATAACCAGAGCAGGGCCAACATCATGGTCGGGCAGATGGACTGGGAGCTTCCATTTCGGAACAGCTGGAATGTGACTGCTGGGGCTAAGATGACCCTGTCAGGCAACCGCACGCAACCGACGCAGGACTATTTGCAGGATGGGCGCTTTATCCGAGACGAGGCTTTTAGTTTCGAGAACGTGTTTACGGAGAATATTTTGGCAGGCTATACCACCCTGGACAAGCAGCTGGGCAAAACCACCCTGCGGGCAGGTATGCGGGCAGAGCACGCCACCATGCAGGTAGAAGATAAAGTGAACGAGCACAAGCCAGTCAATCGCACCTTTACCGACTTTTTCCCAACGCTAATGTTAAGCCGCCCTATGACAGATGATTTGGTGATGACGCTGAATTATCGCAAAACGGTGCAGCGCCCAGGTTTTAGCGTGCTCACCCCTTACAGGGTTTATCTCGACGATTTTACCATAGAAGAAGGCAACCCCGAATTACTGCCACAGTACACGCATACTTTCTCTGTAAACGGCATTTACAAAAACAACCTGTATGTGGAGCTCGAGTACAGGCAGGAGCAGAACGTGTTCCTGAACCTGCCCATCAACCAGGACGGGGTGGCTTACTGGAAAAACCGGAATTTCGACATGACATCCGTCGGGGGCAATATTAACTACAGCTACCAGCTGACCAACTGGTGGTCGGGCAGCGTGTTTGGTATGGGCGCATTGATGACCTCTGTCATGCAGCAGAAAGATTTTGGCGACCTGGCTATACCTGGCAGCTTTTACCATACCCTGGGCTGGCAAAACAGCTTCTCGCTGCCGCACGATCTGAAGCTGGAAACAGGTTTCAACTACACGGGGCCGTTTAACTATGGTTTGGCTGAATTGGTGGGCAACCACTATACCCGCATAGCGCTGAAAGGAAACTTGCTCAACAAGCAGCTGCAGTATACCTTGGCGGTGCTCGATGTGTTTAGGGGCAGCGTGAGCGGTGGTGTGGTGAACAGCTCCAACATTCAGACACGAAGCGTGAGCTATGATGATGCCAGGCGGGTGCAGCTGGGGGTGGTATACAGATTCGGCAAGCAAACCGTGAAGTCAGCAGCCTCCAAAAAGCTGGGGAACGAGGATGTGGTCAATAGAGCCAATTAAGCCATTTTCGCTATATTAGCTTTTCTTATACCTATACCTGCGGCTTATTGTGGTTGCAGGTATACGCTTCTCTTAGATTTATATGACTGCAGTGGCTGGGAATTTGGTTCAGATGGTTTCTCTTAAAAGTAAGGCACTTGACATTTTAGCCTGGGGCTTGATTTTTTTGATTTGCCTTAATGGGAATGCATTTATATTTGGCACAAACTTTATTGCCTTGCCAACCTTAGTTTATACTGTGTTAATGGTTTTATTAGTATATGCAAATCACTTGGCAGTGGTAAAATTTGGCGCCTCTCTTATCAGTTCTGGAAGATGGATCGCATTTTCGCTAGTATTACTTACCGCTTATGTAGCTAGTGTTTTGGTCATTAAATTGCCACTAGACCCCTTGGTAAATCTTTTTCCTGACACTGGGCGGCTTGAGCAATTCGCTGTGGCAAATACGCTAAGGTCTATAGCAGACATATTTTCCTACATGAATCTTATTTGGGTCTTGTCGCTCGTCTTGCTGCCCAACGTAATCGCCGCCGCCTATTACTACTTCAAAAGAAACTACGAAGCCAACAAACGAAACGCAATGCTGCAAAAAGAGAAAACTGAAATGGAGCTGAACTTCCTGCGGGCGCAGATTCACCCGCACTTTCTTTTCAACACCCTGAACAACATTTACGGGATGGTGATGGAGAACGAGCGGGCAGGGCAGGTGGTGCTCAAGCTGTCGGACTTGCTGCGCTTTTCGCTCTACGAGAGCAGTGGCAAGCGTATACCTATCGGGCGGGAAGTGGCATTTCTGGCAGACTACATTAACCTGGAGCAGATACGTCACCACAACACCCGTGTTTCTATCAGCTATAATTTTGAGCATATCCAAAATAACGAAACTCCCATCGTGCCGCTGTTGCTGATTAGTTTTGTCGAAAATGCCTTTAAGCACGGCGTCAACGCCACTATTGGCAAAGCGTGGGTACACATCAGTTTAAAGCAGGAGAATGAGACCATTTTGTTTGAAGTGGAGAACAGCACGCCTCCCAAAAAGAGTGAAAAGAGCAGCGTCGCAGGTATAGGAATAGAGAACACGAAACGTCGCCTCGCACTGCTTTATCCCGAAAAGTACCAGCTCAATATTTCTGAAACAGCTGATTCCTTTAAAGTCAGCTTAACGCTCCATACCCATGACTAAGCCGCTACGCTGCGTTATTATTGACGACGAGCCCATCGCCCAGGAAATCATTGCCAAGTATGTGGCGCGGGTGCCTTTCTTACAACTGGCCACCGTTTGCGACAATGCCATCGAAGCGCTGGTCACCATTCGCGACAAGCAGCCTGACCTGATATTTCTGGACATCAACATGCCCGAAATGACGGGTCTGGAAATGCTGAAACTGACACAGGCACACCAACTGCAGGTTATCCTGACCACCGCCTACCCCGACTATGCCTTGGATGGATTCGAATTGGCTGTAGCCGATTACCTACTCAAACCGATTTCATTTGAGCGGTTCCTGAAAGCGGTGCACAAAGTTGACGAACTGGTGCAGATGCAGCGTGCTGTCAACGATCCAGCTGAAAAGGTGATCTCTAAAAGCGGTACCAAACATCATAGCTTTTGGGTAAGGCAGGATAAAAAGCTTGTACAGATTAATACGGACGAACTCATTCTGGTGAAAGGCATGAAGGACTATATTCAGCTATACCTGCCCAACCAGAAAATACTGACGCACATGACGATGGCCAAGATAGAGGAGAAGCTGCCTGCCGCGCAATTTCTGCGGGTAAGCCGTTCTTTCATTGTGCGCAAGTCTGCCATCAAAGCCATAAATGGTAATATGATTGAGACAGAACTGGACGAGGAAATTTTGATTGGCAGCACTTACCGGGAACAAATCAAACGCGATATTTCGGAGTGGATATGATACTAATATTCCGTCAATTGAGATGAGCGCCGAACTTCAGGCAGTACGCCCTGGATGAATTTGTAATTGGCTTCACTTTAGTAAGTTTTGGAATGCTAGCCAATTTTCTTATCAGCAATTCAAATGAAGATTTAGCTGTGGTAGCAGTAGGATTAATTTTACTGATTGGATTGGGTAACTTTATTGGAATATGCAGAAGCCTAAAGAACTAAAAGTCTGATTTTATGGATAGGTTAGAGCTTATAGAAAAAGAAAAAATACCCAAAAGCGAACAGTTTGGCTAAAGCATGAAGATCAAAAAATATATTTTATTATTATTCATACCCCTTTATACCCCATGCTTATTTGCACAAGAGCTAGTTCCATTTAATCAAAACGGCTTTTGGGGGTACATGGATGAAAATAAACAAGTGGTAATAGAACCACAGTATCAGTATGCCTATAGGTTTAAAGGAGAGCATGCGGTAACTGTAAGAGACAGTGGTGTTGGCGTTATAAATCGGGAGAACAAAATTGTAATTCCTTTTAGGTATCATCACATCAGACACATCGATAACAGGAACTTCCTATTCGGCTACAAAGCGGCGTATGTGGGGGAGCATTACCTAGGGGTAATCAATACCAGCAATCAGGTCATAATCGAACCTATTTACAAACACATAAGACCACAAAACGGATTTTACATAGTAGTCACGGAGACGGATAGTGTAACCGAAGAATCAGGTGTCTATACGACTCGGATTACCTGGTCAAAGTATGGGCTGCGTGATTCAACTGGCAAAGAGGTCATTCCTTGTGAGTATGACTACCTTGAATGGTTAAATGACGCCTTGATCGTCCTAAGTAAAAACAAGCACGAGACCCAAGCTTTGTATAACTCCAGAGGGGAACAACTGACGGAGTTTAAATATAGGGTGATTGGTCGATTTCTGGATGGTCTTTCCAAAGTGAGGGAAGGTGGTAAGTTCGGTTTCATTAACATGAACGGGGATGTTGTTATTCCCTTGGAATATGATTTATGTGAGCCTTTTGAAAATGGTTTTGCCATGGTTATGAAGGGGAAGAAATGGGGAGCTATCAATAAAAACGGAGAAAAAGTAATAGCTGTAAAATTTTCTTATGAAGAGGTTAAAATGAAGATATCCAAAGAAATACGTTAGCCGGCAAAAGATTTAAAATACCTAGGGCATCTTAAAGTTAAGCCATGATCTTTAATATTTTAAGCAAATAAGCTGTCACATGAATAAACAAATAATATTACTACTGCTACTGTTATGTTCAACAACTAAGGCTTCGTTGGGTACGGAGTGCCGACAATGAAGCCGTGGTTGCACTAACCGTGCGACGCGTTATGGGTTTTAAGTCGGAAGAGGCC
>NZ_JALKAA010000015.1 GCF_024171605.1 Pontibacter sp. HSC-36F09
GTTGGGGTTGGCGGCCACCTACTCTCCCGGGTGTGACCCCAGTACCATCGGCGCAGCCGGGCTTAACTTCTCTGTTCGGGATGGGAAGAGGTGCTCACCGGCGCCATAGCCGCCATTGTCTTTACCCGGTTTCTATGCGGGCGTGATGGCTATGTAAAAGTTCGTGTTTTGACTAGTTGGGAGAGAAAAAGACGCAAGCCTTATAGGGCCAAGGGGCGGGCCGGCGTTGGCCGGATGTGCTATGCACGTTGAGAACGCGCTCGGGCAATTAGTATGGCTCGGCTTTGACATTTCTGCCTTTACACCTGCCACCTATCAACGTCATCGTCTCTGACGGCCCTTAAGGGAGATCTCATCTTGGGGCGGGTTTCGCACTTAGATGCTTTCAGCGCTTATCCCGTCCGAGCGTAGCTACCCTGCGCTGCGGCTGGCGCCACAACAGGTCCACCAGAGGCTCGTCCATCCCGGTCCTCTCGTACTAAGGACAGAACCCCTCAAATCTCCGACGCCCACAACAGATAGGGACCGAACTGTCTCACGACGTTCTGAACCCAGCTCGCGTGCCACTTTAATCGGCGAACAGCCGAACCCTTGGGACCTTCTCCAGCCCCAGGACGTGACGAGCCGACATCGAGGTGCCAAACCTCCCCGTCGATATGAGCTCTTGGGGGAGATCAGCCTGTTATCCCCAGAGTACCTTTTATCCTTTGAGCGATGGCCCTTCCATGCGGAACCACCGGATCACTATATCCGCCTTTCGGCCCTGCTCGGCTTGTAGGCCTCACAGTCAAGCCCCCTTCTGCTATTGCGCTCTGCGTACGGTTACCAAGCGTACTGAGGGAACCTTTGAAAGCCTCCGTTATTATTTTGGAGGCGACCACCCCAGTCAAACTACCCACCAAGCACGGTCCTCGTCTGTGACGAGTTAGGCGCCAGGCAACTCAAGGGCCGTATTTCAAGGAAGAATCCGCGACGCCTGGCGACGCCGCTTCGCATTCTCCGGCCTATCCTACACATGAGTTACCCAGCGTCAATGCTAAGCTATAGTAAAGGTTCATGGGGTCTTTCCGTCCCGTTGCGGGTACTCGGCATCTTCACCGAGACTACAATTTCACCGAGCTCACGGCTGAGACAGCGCCCAGATCGTTACACCATTCGTGCAGGTCGGAACTTACCCGACAAGGAATTTCGCTACCTTAGGACCGTTATAGTTACGGCCGCCGTTTACCGGGGCTTCGATTCAGAGCTTCGCCTTGCGGCTAACCCCCCCTCTTAACCTTCCGGCACCGGGCAGGTGTCAGGCCTTATACGTCATCTCTCGATTTAGCAAAGCCATGTGTTTTTGTTAAACAGTCGCCTGGGCCTTTTCACTGCGGCTTCTTGCATTGCTGCAAGGAAGCGCCCCTTCTCCCGAAGTTACAGGGCCATTTTGCCGAGTTCCTTGGCCGTGATTCACTCGAGCACCTTAGGATTCTCTCCTCGACCACCTGTGTCGGTTTGCGGTACGGGCTGCCATGCATTTAAACGCTTAGCGGGTTTTCTAGGGAGCCTGCTTAGGGACGCTATCCCCGCGGCCGAGGCCTTGGGGTACTATCAGCTTTCAGCTAGCCCGGCGTACTTCACTACCGGGCCACTACCTACGGCCTTCAACGCACTATTCCGTCAGTGCGCGGTCCTTTCACTTCTCCGTCACCGCATCGCTATGCATAGCCGGTACTGGAATATTAACCAGTTGTCCATCGACCTGCGCTTTCGCCTCGGCCTTAGGTCCCGACTAACCCTGATCCGATTAGCGTTGATCAGGAAACCTGGGTCTTTCGGTGTGCGGGTTTCTCGCCCGCATTATCGTTACTTATGCCTACATTTGCTTTTCCAAGCGCTCCAACGCCCCTTGCCGGGACGCCTTCTCCGCCCTTGGAATGCTCCCCTACCAGTGTAATAAATTACAATCCGCAGCTTCGGTGCCATGCTTGATGCCCGATTATTATCGATGCCCTGTCGCTCGACCAGTGAGCTGTTACGCACTCTTTAAAGGAATGGCTGCTTCCAAGCCAACCTCCTGGCTGTCTGAGCAACTGGACCCCCTTTGTTCAACTTAGCGTGGACTTTGGGACCTTAGCTGGCGGTCTGGGTTCTTTCCCTCTCGGCGCAGGACCTTAGCACCCTGCGCCTCACTGCCGTGTATATCAAGTGGCATTCGGAGTTCGTCAGGATTCGGTAGGATTTGACTCCCCCTAGTCCTATCGGTAGCTCTACCTCCACATGACTCCACCACGACGCTGCCCCTAAAGGCATTTCGGGGAGTACGAGCTATTTCTCAGTTTGATTGGCCTTTCACCCCTACCCACAGGTCATCCAAATCCTTTTCAACGGAAACTGGTTCGGACCTCCATTTGGTTTTACCCAAACTTCATCCTGCCCATGGGTAGATCACAAAGTTTCGCGTCTACCCCCTCTGACTGTGCGCCCTGTTCAGACTCGCTTTCGCTGCGGCTCCGTCCCTTAAAAGACTTAACCTTGCCAGAGAGGAGTAACTCGTAGGCTCATTATGCAAAAGGCACGCCGTCACCCAACGAATGGGCTCCGACCGCTTGTAGGCGCATGGTTTCAGGATCTATTTCACCCCCTTATTCAGGGTACTTTTCACCTTTCCCTCACGGTACTGGTTCACTATCGGTCTCTCAGGAGTATTTAGCCTTAGCGGATGGTGCCGCTGGATTCAGGCGGGATTTCTCCGGTCCCGCCCTACTCAGGATACCACTAGGGCCAAAAAGCTTACGCGCACAGGGCTCTCACCTTCTCCGGCGTGCCTTCCCAGGCACTTGCGCTTCAATTTTTGGTCCCACCACGTGGTCCTACAACCCCACCCCTGCCGTAACAGGAGTGGTTTGGGCTCTTCCGCGTTCGCTCGCCACTACTTGCGGAATCATTGTTATTTTCTCTTCCTCCGGGTACTTAGATGTTTCAGTTCCCCGGGTTCGCCTCCTTTCGGATACTTGGTCTTCAACCAAGTGGGTTGCCCCATTCGGATACCTGCGGATCAACTGGTATGTGCCCATCCCCGCAGCTTTTCGCAGCTTGTCGCGTCCTTCTTCGCCTCTGAGAGCCTAGGCATCCCCCATGCGCCCTTCTCTGCGTTCTCGCCGGTGGTCTTGCGACCGCCGGCCCGCTTCTTGGGCTGCACTAGAATTACTTCCAGGCAGTCTTACCTTATAATGTCTTTGTTTTTCTCTCTCCCATCATGTCAAAGAACTTCTCCTAAAGCGAAGCGTTTAGCACTGCCCAGGCCATTGCTGGCTGAAGCGTTCTGAACGTATTCCTTTAAGTTAGCAGTAAGAACCTGTCGTTCCTACTGTGGTGTTGTTGTAAGCGTTGGTGGAGAATAACGGAGTCGAACCGTTGACCTCCTGCGTGCAAAGCAGGCGCTCTAGCCAGCTGAGCTAATCCCCCTTCTTTTCAGGGTCACCCCCGAAGGTATAAGTGGTGGGCCTGCGTGGACTCGAACCACGGACCTCTACATTATCAGTGTAGCGCTCTAACCACCTGAGCTACAAGCCCCCGTGGCCTGTGAGCACTTGGGAACGCCGTTGATGCCGCACCTTGCTTTCAGTATTGGTAAGTTTTGAGAAGGAATGCTGAGACAGCGTAAAAGAAAAGGCGATAAGCACGGATCCGCGCAGGACGTCCACCAGATGCGTCTGCTTGGGGAAAAGGCCGACGGGCCGACCCTAGAAAGGAGGTGATCCAGCCGCACCTTCCGGTACGGCTACCTTGTTACGACTTAGCCCCAGTTACCAGTTTTACCCTAGACGGCTCCTTTGATGGTCACCGGCTTCAGGTCTCCCTGACTTCCATGGCTTGACGGGCGGTGTGTACAAGGCCCGGGAACGTATTCACCGCGCCGTTGCTGATGCGCGATTACTAGCGATTCCGGCTTCACGGAGTCGAGTTGCAGACTCCGATCCGAACTGAGACCGGCTTTTTGAGATTGGCTCCCTGTTGCCAGGTGGCGACCCTCTGTACCGGCCATTGTAGCACGTGTGTAGCCCTAGGCGTAAGGGCCATGATGACTTGACGTCGTCCCCGCCTTCCTCACTCCTTGCGGAGGCAGTCCCTTTAGAGTCCCCATCATAACATGCTGGCAACTAAAGGTAGGGGTTGCGCTCGTTGCGGGACTTAACCCAACACCTCACGGCACGAGCTGACGACAGCCATGCAGCACCTTGCTTTGTGCCCCGAAGGGAAGCCCCATCTCTGGGGCGGTCACGCGCATTCTAGCCTAGGTAAGGTTCCTCGCGTATCATCGAATTAAACCACATGCTCCACCGCTTGTGCGGGCCCCCGTCAATTCCTTTGAGTTTCACCCTTGCGGGCGTACTCCCCAGGTGGATTACTTAACGCTTTCGCTTGGACGCTTGCCGTGTATCGCAAACATCGAGTAATCATCGTTTACGGCGTGGACTACCAGGGTATCTAATCCTGTTCGCTCCCCACGCTTTCGTGCCTCAGCGTCAGTTTCGGCCCAGCGAGCTGCCTTCGCAATCGGGGTTCTTGGTGGTATCTATGCATTTCACCGCTACACCACCAGTTCCGCCCGCCTCGACCGAACTCAAGCCCGCCAGTATCAACGGCAGTTCCAGGGTTGAGCCCTGGGATTTCACCGCTGACTTAACGGGCCGCCTACGCACCCTTTAAACCCAATAAATCCGGACAACGCTTGCACCCTCCGTATTACCGCGGCTGCTGGCACGGAGTTAGCCGGTGCTTATTCATCGGGTACCGTCAGTTACTCCCGCAGGAGCGTTTTCTTCCCCGATAAAAGCAGTTTACAACCCAGAAGGCCTTCTTCCTGCACGCGGCATGGCTGGGTCAGCCTCTCGGCCATTGCCCAATATTCCCTACTGCTGCCTCCCGTAGGAGTCTGGTCCGTGTCTCAGTACCAGTGTGGGGGACCATCCTCTCAGAACCCCTAGCCATCGTCGCCTTGGTGGGCCTTTACCCCGCCAACTAGCTAATGGCACGCATGCCCATCTTCCACCGCCTCAGCTTTGAGCACTCTCCGATGCCGGAGTGTGGTCTTATGCGGTATTAATCCACCTTTCGGTGGGCTATCCCCCAGTGGAAGGTAGGTTGCATACGCGTTACGCACCCGTGCGCCACTAACCAAGATCCCGAAAGATCAAGGTCCGTTCGACTTGCATGTATTAGGCCTGCCGCTAGCGTTCATCCTGAGCCAGGATCAAACTCTCCATTGTAGTGTTACTTTTCATGCCCGAAGGCAAATGTGTCTGTTCGACCCGTGGCCTTTTCCTTACTACTCTGTGATGTGAATCACTCGAATTGACGCGGTGGAGGTCCGAAGACCTGCCCGCGCGGATGTACCTATCTTACTATTCTTTTTTCTGTCTCAACAATCTCTCAAAGAACTTTCCGGAAGACTTCCTCTTCCGCTAGCGCCCCCTCTTTCAGAAGGCGGGTGGTTTGCTTTTACCGTGACAACCACTTGTTGTTTTTCGGTGTGCAAAGGTCGGAAATACTTTTCCAATCCGCAAGCAAAACACTCAATCTTTTTTTTCTCTTTTCCGGTTCGTTTAACCTTCAAGTATTCGTGCTGTTTTTGCTTTTAAAACCCTTCGTTTCAGAGCGGGTTGCAAAGGTAAGAAGAACTTTTACATCTTCAAGCACTCTGCAAAACTTTTTTTCCTTTTTCCTGCGGGCTGTGTTAGC
>NZ_JALKAA010000016.1 GCF_024171605.1 Pontibacter sp. HSC-36F09
TTTAAAGCGTCAATTAGAAACCGGTCTTGCAAGGGATACAAGATAGATACGCAGCAACGTTAGCGGGAGTAATCAATAGTTAATATAGGGGGAATGCATGCCAACGGACTTGGCTTTGCTGTGGCGTAGCTACAGTAAAGGTGTGGTTAGCATATGTTTTATTCAATTACCAGCTTAACCTCTTCAGCATTTATTTTGACGGTCTGACCACCTCGAAAAATGATAATCATATCATCATTATCATAGTCTGGCTTCACACCAAAACTTTCCATATCCTCCCGCATTTCTTGAGGTAGAAACCCAATTACATCAATGCATTTGTCCTCGCTAACAGGCATTTCTCTATCCCTTTCTTGTACCTTCAGGAAGTTTACCCCACTAAAGTATAACTTTATTTTCTCTACATTATTTGGGATGGATTCTTCATCAGCAAATTTATGCCATTGCATTTCGAGTACTTGAGAGGATACTGAATACTTAAACCCACAGAAGTCATAATCATTATGAAGGTCCACGTACTTCCCTGCATAACGAAGTGTAACTGTATCCTCTAACTCGAAATTTGTCAGTTTCATAAATTACAAATAAGTGCTAACCTTTAGCTTAGCCCGATATAATATTTCCCATACACCCAGCACCCTTTTTCCAGGTATAGAAGTATTGCCTTTTATACCTTAAGGCAGCCAGTGAACTACCCGCTAACAAGGCGAAACTGGTCCTAACAGCCGATTCAGACTGGCTGCTTTTTTTACAAACCCGCAGGCAGGGGTCATATAGATTTTCGGGACGCTTTGGGCTCATTATAAAGGTTTCGATCCGCAGCTTGCATAACCTAAACAAAAGATATGGAAAAGCCTATCAATCTGCAAGCCCCGGCCTTTATTCTGGGCATCGATGTGTCCAAAGACAGCCTGGACGTGTGTCTGATCAGAGTCAGCGACAATCAGCAGCTCTGCCACAAGCTCAATAACAACCCCTCGGGCTTCCGCCGCATGAAGGCCTGGCTCAAGCAGCACGGCTGCGAGGCGGGCCCGGAGACGCTCTGCTGCCTGGAGCACACGGGCCTCTACACCCGGCAGGTGGTGCATTACCTGCTGGCAAGAGATGTGCAGGTATGGATGGAGAGTGCCCTTCAGATCAAAAGAAGCATCGGCATGGTGCGCGGTAAGGACGACAAGGTGGACGCCCAGCGCATCGCCCGCTACGCCCTCCTGCACCAGCGCGAGGCCAAATGCGTGAACCTGTCGGGTGTGACGCTGGAGCGCTTAAAAGATCTGCAGGCCAACAGGGGCAGGCTGCTCAAGGCACTGCAGTCGATCAAAGTCACCATCAAGGAACTGCTGGCCGTAGATCCTGTCTCTGGCAAGACGCTCGAGCAGGTCAACAAGAAGGCCATCAGAGGGCTGGAGAAAAGCATGGAGCAGGTGGAGGAGAAGATGCAGGAGTTCATCGCCAAAGACGGTGAGCTGAAGCGGAAATACGACCTGCTCACGGGCATCAAGGGCGTGGGAAAGGTACTGGCCATCTCGCTGCTGGTCTACACGCAAGGCTTCACCAAAATGGACGACGCCAGGAAGCTGGCCTGCTACTGCGGGGTGGCCCCGTTTGAATACCGCAGCGGCACGAGCGTGATGGGAAGGACGGGCGTCTCCAAGTTTGCCAACAAGGAGCTCAAGCACATCCTCCACATGGCCGCCATCAACAGCGTCCGCTTCAACGAGGAGTTCAGGCTCTACTTTGAGCGCAAGGTCGGGGAAGGCAAGAGCAAGATGAGCGTTATCAACGCAGTTCGAAACAAGCTGCTGCACCAGATCGTAGCGGTGGTCAAACGGGGAACTCCGTATGAACTGAAATTGAAGAATATTTAGAGCAAAACCCTTGTTTTACTCATAGATTTCGGCTTGTACAGGCTGCGAATGAGGCACAGTCGAATATGAAGCCTGTGCCGGGTTACAACCTGTTGTTTAGTAAAATACAACTTCACCGTTTCTGATGCCTTCTTCATAGTTTTGAACTATGGCTTTCATTAAGTCGGCAAAGTTGTTAGCAAACACTTCATATTCTTCTTCATTCTCGTGGTCCCATCTAATAATTTGATACTCACCATTCTTATCTTTAGTATTTGTATCAAAACACAGCATTCCCCAGTCAGAGTAGTTCGCAAAGGGTATCATGCCTTTGTTATAGAGGTAATCTTTTGGCCAACCATTAAACACATTTTTTAGCATTACTCTTTTCCATTCCTTAGGTACAAGTGGAGTAAACATCCACACATTACTTATTGGAGCAAGTTCATAGAAGTTCTTATACTTAAGGTATTGTTTGAAAGAGATTGGCAATGGGTGTTTGATTTCAGATTCCAAAGCCTCAATTTCTGAGTCTTTTATCAAACTATCAGATGGTTGCCACGGAATCATATCCCCCTTTTCAGGTCTGGATTCATCCACCAATAAATTGTCAACAATCTCTGATTTGCTAACATAGAAGGAGTCAAATTCAGGACTTGTCATGTTCTGAATTGAAATGTCCACAAACTTTTTTATGTATTCGAAATTCATGTTTTCAATATGTTGTAACGTGTTAGTATAGACGACTTGCGAGGCTTTAGCCGACGCATGAAGTATATACAGGGTTGCACTAAACCTTCGGTAGCTGGTTTTAAAAAGCAGCGGATAAGCGTTACCTTTTGATTCAAACTTATTCCTTACATAAAGATGAAAAA
>NZ_JALKAA010000017.1 GCF_024171605.1 Pontibacter sp. HSC-36F09
GGTTGCACTAAACCTTCGGTAGAGGGTTTTTAAAAAGCAGCGGATAAGCGTTACCTTCTGATTCACACTTAACTCTTACATAAGATGAAAAAAAAGAGCCTACCCTTATCCAGACTGCCTGTACTAATGTAGCGGGATTCCGCGAGCTTTACGAGAAGTTCCGAAAAAAAATCACCGTCGCCGGCCGCGGCCAGAGCACCCTCAAAAACTACAGCCACCACCTGGCCAAGGTGGCCCTGCACTTTAACTGCCTGCCCACTGAGCTGGACCCCGATCAGCTCAACGATTACCTCTACCTGGTCAAAGAGCAGCACAACACCCCCTCCAACTCCTACTTCAAGTTCACCGTCTACTCCCTGCGCTACGTCTTCCGCATGGAGGGCCTTAAGGACAAGCGCATCGAGCTGCCCGCCCTCAGGCGCGAGGGCAAGCTGCCTGTGGTGCTCAGCAAGCCCGAGGTCAGAAGGCTGCTCCGTGCTCCCAAGCTGCTCAAGCACCGCGTGCTTCTGGCCACCCTCTACGGCTGCGGGCTGCGCTGCAGCGAGGCCTGCAACCTCAAGCTCTCCGACCTGGACTTCGACCGCAGGATGCTGCACGTGCGCCAGGGAAAAGGGGGCAAGGACCGCTACGTGCCCCTGAGCGGCCACCTGATCCGCGGCCTGGAGGCCTACATACAGGCCGAGTGCCCGCAGACCTGGCTCTTCAACGGCCAGGTGCAGGACAGTGAGCAGGGGCTACTGGACAGGCGCTACAACACGGCTGGCGTGCAGTGGGTGGTGCGCTCGGCCCGCCGGGCGGCCGGCCTCGCAAAGCAGGTCACGCCCCACACCCTGCGCCATACCTTCGCCACCCACCTGCTCGAGGACGGCCTGGACATCGTCTCCATCAAGGACCTGCTGGGCCACGCCTGCATCGACACCACCATGGTCTACCTGCACGTGGCCCAGTCGGGAAGGAAAAAGCCCTTCTCCCCGCTGGACACCCTCTACTGCTAGTGCGGGCCAAGCACGAGGTGGCAGACGTCTTGCGTCTGCACTGGCCCCAGGTGGAGCAGCATGCCGGCATCAATTCCTGGCAGCTGCGCACGCTGGCGGCCATCATGCGCTGCCGCACCCGGGCCATGGGCGGCCATGTGGACGCCTGCTCGGACTGCGGCCAGGTGCGCGTCAGCTACAACTCCTGCCGCAACCGCCACTGCCCCAAGTGCCAGGGCCGCAGGCGCGAGCAGTGGATCCAGGCCCGCCAGGCAGAGCTGCTGCCCGTGCCCTACTTCCATGTAGTCTTCACCCTGCCCGACACGCTCAACCAGCTGGCCCTCCATCAGCCCAGGCTCGTCTACGACACCCTCTTTGAGGCCGCCTGGCAGACGCTGCTTGCCTTCGCCTCTGACAAAAAGCACCTGGGGGCAAGGCCGGGCATGGTGGCCGTGCTCCACACCTGGGGACAGACGCTGTCCTTGCACCCCCACCTGCACTGCATCGTGCCCGGTGGCGGGCTCAGTGAAAACGGCAGGTGGAAAGGAGCCCGCGGTAAGGGAAAGTACCTCTTCCCGGTGAAGGCCATGAGCCTGGTTTTCCGTGCCAAGTACGTGCAGCTGCTGAGGGAAAAATTGCCCGAGGTGGACAAGGGGTTGATCAGGGCGCTGTTCCAGAAACGGTGGGTGGTGTATGCCAAGCGCCCCTTCTCGGGGCCTGAGCACGTGGTCGAGTACCTGGGCCGCTACACCCACAAGATCGCCATCTCCAACCACCGGATAAAGGAGGTGGGCGAGCAGTCGGTGGGCTTCTCCTACAGGGACTACCGGCAGGGGGCCAAAAAGTTGGAGATGAAGCTCGGGGGCATGGAGTTCATCCGACGCTTCGCCCTGCACATCCTGCCACGGGGCTTTGTCAGGATACGCCACTACGGCATACTCAGCGGCACTAGCAAGGGGGCGGCCATTCCGGTGATCCGCCAGCAATTGCCCGAGAACAGGAGGCAAAAGCAGCCGGTCCGCCAGCTCGAGGAGTACAACCCGCTCGTGTGCCCCTGCTGCAAAAAGGAGACGATGCTCACCCTCCAGGTGCTGGCCAAACGAGGACCGCCACAGGGGCTGAGGACGCAGCGCAGGTACCGGGAGTTCGAGTAAGGAGATGAAAAAAACCACCCGAGAAGGTGGCCTGGCGAAGCTATGCCCATCTGGCAGAAAATGCCTTGAAAAGAGTAAAGATACTCTCCCGGAAAACAGCAGAAACACTGTATGTTATCCCTCCAGGCCCGCATCCGTTGGGCCAGCCAGCTACCAGATAGCCTGGGGCAAGTAGCTCAGGGGCAGGCCTCTTCCGACTTAAAACCCATAACGCGTCGCACGGTTAGTGCAACCACGGCTTCATTGTCGGCACTCCGTACCCAACGAAGCCTTAGTTGTT
>NZ_JALKAA010000018.1 GCF_024171605.1 Pontibacter sp. HSC-36F09
ACAACTAAGGCTTCGTTGGGTACGGAGTGCCGACAATGAAGCCGTGGTTGCACTAACCGTGCGACCCGTTATGGGTTTTAAGTCGGAAGAGGCTGGCCCCTGAACTACTTCTTGGTGCTATCTGGTAGCGGGCTGGCCCAACGGAGGTGAGCCTGGAAGGGTATTGAACGATACTTTCTGCTGTTTCCGGGAGAGGATTGCCGCTCTTTTCAGGGTATTTGCTCTGGTAAGGGCATAGCTGCGCCAGGCCACCTTCTTGGGTGGCTTTTTTTATGTTCTTACTCGAACTCCCGGTAGTGACGCTGCGTCCTCAGTCCCTGTGGCGGCCCTCGCTTGGAGAGCACCTGCAGGGTGAGCATCGTCTCCTTTTTGCAGCAGGGACACTCGAGCGGGTTGTACTCCTGGAGCTGCCGCCCTTCCACTTTCCGCCGTTTCTCCCCGGGCAATTGCTCCCGTATCACCGGAATGGCCGCCCCCTTGGCAGTGCCGCTGAGTATGCCGTAGTGGCGTATCCTGACAAAGCCCTTGGGCAGAATGTGCAGGGCCAGGCGGCGGATGAACTCCATGCCCCCGAGCTTCATCTCCAGCCTTTTGGCCCCCTGCCGGTAATCCTTATAAGAGAAGCTCACCGACTGCTCGTCCACCTCCTGTATCCGATGGTTAGAGATCGCTATCTTATGGGTGTAGCGGCCCAGGTACTCGACCACGTGCTCAGGCCCCGAGAAGGGGCGCTTGGCATACACCACCCACTGTTTGCCGAACAGCGCCTTTAGCAGCTGCTTATCCACCTGGGGCAATTTTTCCCTGAGTATATGCACGTACTTAGCCCTGTAGACCAGGCTCATGGCCTTGACCGGGAAGAGGTAGCGGCCCTTGCCGCGGGCCCCTTTCCACCTGCCGCGCTCACTGAGCCCGCCGCCGGGCACGATGCAGTGCAGGTGGGGGTGCAGCGACAGCGTCTGGCCCCAGGTGTGGAGCACGGCCACCATGCCCGGCTTTGCCCCCAGGTGCTTTGTGTCAGAGGCGAAGGTAAGCAGCGTTGCCCAGGCGGCCTCGAAGAGGGTGTCGTAGACGGCCTTGGGCTGATGGAGGGCCAGCTGGTTCAGGGTATCGGGCAGGGTGAAGACTACATGGAAGTAGGGCACGGGCAGCAGCTCTGCCTGGCGGGCCTGGATCCACTGCTCGCGCCTGCGGCCCTGGCACTTGGGGCAGTGGCGGTTGCGGCAGGAGTTGTAGCTGACGCGCACCTGGCCGCAGTCCGAGCAGGCGTCCACATGGCCGCCCATGGCCCGGGTGCGGCAGCGCATGATGGCCGCCAGCGTGCGCAGCTGCCAGGAATTGATGCCGGCATGCTGCTCCACCTGGGGCCAGTGCAGACGCAAGACGTCTGCCACCTCGTGCTTGGCCCGCACTAGCAGTAGAGGGTGTCCAGCGGGGAGAAGGGCTTTTTCCTTCCCGACTGGGCCACGTGCAGGTAGACCATGGTGGTGTCGATGCAGGCGTGGCCCAGCAGGTCCTTGATGGAGACGATGTCCAGGCCGTCCTCGAGCAGGTGGGTGGCGAAGGTATGGCGCAGGGTGTGGGGCGTGACCTGCTTTGCCAGGCCGGCCGTCTGGCGGGCCGAGCGCACCACCCACTGCACGCCGGTGGTGGTGTAGCGCCTGTCGCGGAGCCCCTGCTGGTTTTCCTGCACCTGTCCGTTGAAGAGCCAGGTCTGCGGGCACTCAGACTGGATATACTTTTCAAGCCCGCGGATCAGGTGCTGGCTCAGGGGCACGTAGCGGTCCTTGCCTCCCTTGCCCCGGCGCACGTGCAGCATCCGGCGGTCAAAGTCCAGGTCTGAAAGACGGAGGTTGCACAGCTCGAAATTGCGCAGGCCGCAGCCGTAGAGGGTGGCCAGCAGCACGCGGTGCTTGAGCAGCAGGGGGGCGGCCAGCAGCTTTTTGACTTCGGGCTTGCTCAAGACGACGGGGAGCTTCCTGTTGCCCCTGAGGGCGGGCAGCTCGATGCGCTTGTCCTTTAGCCCCTCCATGCGGAAGACGTAGCGCAGGGAGTAGACGGTGAACTTGAAGTAAGCGTCGGAGGGGGTGTTGTGCTCCCGCTTTACCAGGTAGAGGTAGTCGTTGATCTGATCCGAGTCCAGCTCGGTGGGCAGGCAGTTAAAGTGCAGGGCTACTTTGGCCAGGTGGCGGGCGTAGTTTTTGAGGGTGCTCTGGCCGCGGCCGGCGACGGTGATTTTTTTGGAAAACTTCTCGTAAAGCTCGCTGAATCCCGCTACATTAGTACAGGCAGTCTGGATAAGGGTAGGCTCTTTTTTTTCATCTTTATGTAAGGAATAAGTTTGAATCAAAAGGTAACGCTTATCCGCTGCTTTTTAAAACCAGCTACCGAAGGTTTAGTGC
>NZ_JALKAA010000019.1 GCF_024171605.1 Pontibacter sp. HSC-36F09
ATTCCCCCTATATTAACTATTGATTACTCCCGCTAACGTTGCTGCGTATCTATCTTGTATCCCTTGCAAGACCGGTTTCTAATTGACGCTTTAAAGCTCGTGGTGCATTCTGGTTGGAATGTAGAGAGCCCTTCTACTGCAGGAGGGCTTTGAGGTGATTTCAGTGGTGGCTCCCTGGGGAGACCCCGATCAGGATACTTTCAAGACCTAGAGTACATTCCCCTGGGATCGTTTTCCTTTCACTTCATTCCTTACCGCTATGAAAAAGAGAAGCACGCCCATGGAGATTGTCAACCCCCGCGCCGCCGGCATCGACGTGGGCAGCCGCTCCCACTTTGTGGCCGTTGGCCAGGGAGCGGACCAGGTGCGGGAGTTCGGTGTTTATGAATCGGACCTGCGGGAGCTTACCCGGTGGCTCCTTTCCTGCCACATCACCACCGTGGCCATGGAGAGTACCGGTACTTACTGGCAGAACCTGTTCACGGCCCTGCAGCAGGCAGGCCTGGAGGTATTGCTCTGCAATGGCAAGTTCACCAAGAACATCAAGGGGCGCAAAACCGACGTGCAGGACTGCCAGTGGATTCAGCGCCTGCACTCACTAGGGCTGCTCTCGGGTAGCTTTCTGCCTGACCAGGCCACTGAGGAGCTGCGCACCTATTGCCGCCACCGCTCCTCGCTGCTGGAGACGGCCGCCATCACGACCCAAAAGATGCACAAGTACCTGCGGCTGCTGAACCTGCGGCTCGACGTGGTGGTGCGGGATGTGACGGGGCAGACGGGCATGACCATCATCGAGGCCGTTTGCCAGGGGGAGACGGATCCCGAGCGGCTGGCCTGCTTCCGCCACGGCAACTGCCGCAAGTCAAAAGAGGAGATTGCCCAGGCTTTGCACGGCAACGGCCGCCGGGACCTGCTCTTCGCTCTGTCCCAGGAGTTGGATATGTACAAAACCCTGCAGCAGAAAATAGTCGCCTGCGACGCGGCCATTGAGCAGCTGCTCCGAGAGCAGATAGGAGCGGATGAACAGAGGCGGGAGCTGAGGGCGGAGCCCAAGCCCTACAAGCGCGTGAACAAGAACGCGCCCCAGCAGATGGACCTTAACCAGCTGGCCTACCAGTACTACGGTGGGGTGGACCTGCTCCGAATAGAGGGGGTGAGCCATGCGACCGTGATGGCGCTCATGAGCGAGGTGGGCGCCGAGGGGATCAGAAAGTTTCCCACGGCCAAGCAGTTCACCAACTGGCTCAAGCTCTGCCCCAACACGAAGGTGAGCGGTGGCAGGGTACTCAGCTCCCATACTCCCAAGGGCAGCAATCGCTTGAAGATCGCCCTGCGGAACGCGGCCAATGTCATCGGCAACCTGCGCGAGACGCACCTGTCGGACTTCTTCAAAAGAGTGGCCTTCAGAAAGGGGAGGCAGGCGGCAGTGAGCGCCACGGCCCGCAAGCTGGCCGTCATCATCTGGCACATGCTCACCTACCGCGTGCCCTACAACCCGCCCACTCAGTACCTGTTCCTCGATGAGAAAAGAAAGCTCAAGCTGGTGCAAAGGATTCGCAAAAACATCGCTAAATTAGACCTTAGACCCGAAGATGTGGGCTTCGCAACGGCTTGAGAAATAAACGTTAGTCAGGATTT